>JANJTC010000005.1 GCA_024711325.1 Bacteriovoracaceae bacterium
GAAATGATCATGCCGGGCGACAATACTTCATTTGCAGTTGAGCTTATTGCTCCAATCGCTATGGAGAAAGGTCTTCGTTTTGCTATCCGTGAGGGTGGTCGTACGATCGGTGCTGGTACCGTTTCAGACATTATTGCTTAAAACGTCAAAAAATTAACAGAATGGGCTTTACAAAGGCCCATTCTTTTTCTACTTTGACAAAAATATTTTTTGGAGACTTCAATGAAAGTGAACAAACTGAGAATTAAGCTTCGTGCTTATGACTACAATATCCTAGACGCTTCTGTTCAGGAAATTGTTCAAACAGCTAAAAATACAGGCGCTCGCGTCGCTGGACCAGTGCCTCTTCCTACTGAAATCAATCGCTATACAGTACTTCGTTCACCTCACATCGATAAAAAATCACGTGAGCAGTTCGAAATGCGTACTCATAAGCGCCTAATCGACATCGTTGAGCCGACTCAACAGACCGTTGATAGCCTTATGAAGCTCGATCTTTCGGCCGGTGTTGACGTAGAAATCAAGTACTAGTATAAAGCTCAAACGCTTTTTATTTGTTACATAGTTTATTTTATTAACCATGAATGCATCCCTGAGAGAGGGTGATGCTGTGGAGGGCGAATGTCAGACGCTAAAGTTAGTCTGCCTGCTTTTTACGGAATTAAAGCTGGCATGACCAGAATCTTTGATCAGAACGGTAACCACGTTCCGGTCACTGTAGTTAAACTAATTCCGAACGTTATTTCTCAAGTCAAAACTGCAGAAAAAGACGGTTACACTGCTTATCAAGTTGCTTACAACGAAAAGCGTGAATCTCTTATTACTTCTCCAGTTAAAGGCCATCTTAAGAAAGCCGCAATCGAAAAAACATTCTCTGAATTTTCCGAAATTCAAGTTAATGAAGTTTCAGCTGATGCTTTAGGTAAAGAAGCTTCTTTGGATCAGTTCCCTGTTGCTACTTACATCGACGTGACTGCACCTTCTAAAGGTAAAGGTTTCGCCGGGGTTATGAAGCGTTATAACTTCCAAGGTGGTCCTGCTGCTCACGGTTCACACTTCCATCGTCGTCCAGGTTCAATCGGATGTCGTGCTACTCCAGCACGTGTATTCGCGAACAAAAAAATGCCTGGTCACTTAGGGGTTGAAACTTCAACAGTACAAAACATCCAAGTGGTAGAAGTTAATTTAGAAGCTGGATACATGCTTATAAAAGGCTCAATCCCTGGCTCAAAGAACGGATTCGTGAAAATCGCGAAGTCTGTTAAGAAAGCGTAAGGTAGGTAATTATGACTGAATTAGCAGTATTAAATACAAAATTTGAAAAATCTGGCTCACTAAAGGCCAGCGTTGATTTCTCAGTTGAGGCAATCAATGAAACAGTTGTTCACCAAGTTGTTAAAGCTACTCTAGCTGGTCGCCGTCAAGGTACGGCCATGACTAAGACTAAAGCTTTAGTTTCAGGTGGCGGTAAAAAACCATTCAAGCAAAAAGGTACTGGTAACGCTCGTCAGGGTTCTACTCGTTCACCTCTTATGCCTGGAGGCGGTACTGTATTTGGACCTCAGCCTCGTGATTATACTCAGAAAGTAAATAAGAAGATGATGCTTGTTGCTATCTCTTCTGTACTTGCTGACAAACATCAGGCAGGGAAACTTCATATCGTAGAAAAATTAGAAACTACTGGTAAGACAAAAGATATGTTCAAAGCTCTTGATTCAAGAAAGCTGCTTCCAGCTCTTGTGATCACAGCTGAAGTGAACGAGCAAGTGTCTCGTGCCGTAGGAAATCTTGAAAAAGCGAAATATGCTCCAGTTGATGGATTTAGCGTTTACGAAGCAATCAAATTCGAAAACCTAATCATTGAAAAAGCAGCTTTCGAAAAATTAATCAGCAGGCTGGTGTAAGATGTTAGGTTTAGAAAACGTATTAATTAAACCACTATTAACTGAAAAAACGTCAAAAGAGACTGAAGCTTTCAATCGCTACGCTTTCGTAGTGAATGTTAAGTCGAACAAAAACCAAATCAAGAGCGCTGTAGAGAAGTTCTTTGATGTAAAGGTTGTTAGCGTGCGTACTTCTGTTCTTCCTGGGAAGACAAAGCGTGCGGGTAAAGGGCAGAAGAAGTCATCGGCTTCTAAAAAAGCTTATGTTCAACTCCAAGACGGCCAGAAGATTGAATTCTTCAAAGGCATTTAAGGTAAAGGCTTAAAACTATGGCAACTTTAAAAAAATTCAGACCTATCACCCCATCTCAGCGTGAGATGGTAGTAGTGACTGGTGATGTAACTAAAGGTGTGGCACCAGAGAAATCTCTATTGTCCCCAATCAAGAAAAACGGCGGTCGTAACTCTTCTGGTAAGATTACTGTTCGTCACCACGGTGGTGGAGTTAAGCAAAAGTATCGTTTGATCGATTTCAAACGTTCTAAGCTTGATATTCCTGCAACTGTTAAGTCGATTGAGCATGATCCAAACAGAACATGTAATATTGCCTTGGTAGTCTATGCTGATGGTGTAAAAACATACATTATTGCTCCAGTTGGTTTGAAAGTCGGTGATGTTGTAATTTCATCTGATAATGCAGACATCAAAGCTGGTAACTCTAAACTTCTTAAAGATATACCTGTTGGTACTCTTGTTCATAACGTTGAATTAAATCCTAAACGTGGTGGACAGATGGCCCGTTCAGCTGGTGCTTACGCTCAGCTTATGGCCAAAGAAGGCGAATATGCTCTTCTTCGTCTCCCTTCTGGTGAGCTTAGAAAAGTTAAGTCGGATTGCCGAGCTACTATCGGTCAAGTTGGTAAGATCGAGCACGAACTTGCTAACATCGGTAAAGCTGGTAAAAACCGTCACCGCGGTATTCGTCCAACTGTTCGTGGTGTGGTAATGAACCCAGTAGATCACCCGCATGGTGGTGGTGAAGGTCGTACAAGTGGTGGTCGTCACCCAGTATCTCCTTGGGGTCTACCAACTCGTGGTTATAAGACCAGGAAGAACAAGAGAACAAATAAGTTCATCGTTAAGAGAAGAAAGTAATAGGGGTAAATAATGGCACGTTCAATTAAAAAAGGTCCGTTTGTAGATAATTACCTCTACAAAAAAGCTGAAGAGGCCAAGAAAAATACTAAAGGTAATACCGTAATTAAGACCTGGTCTCGTCGTTCTACGATCACTCCAGATTTTATTGGCTTAACTTTCGCTGTTCATAACGGCAAAAAGTTTATTCCGGTTTACGTGACTGATAATATGGTTGGGCACAAGTTCGGCGAATTCGCTGTAACTCGTACTTATACCGGTCACGGCGCTGGCGATAAAAAGAAGTAAGAGGAAATTATGATTACTGTAAAAAACAATAATGTCGGAACATCAGCTCGTAAGGTTAGACAAGTTTGTGACTTGATCCGTAGAAAGAAAGTTGAGGAAGCTCTAAAGATCCTTCGTTTCTGCGAAAAGAAAGAGACTGCAATCGTTGTTACTAAACTTATCAACAGTGGTCTTGCGATCGCTGCAGATTCTAAGAAATATGACTTAGATAATCTGATCATTGATATTGTTAAGGTAGACGAAGGTCCTTCCCTGAAGCGAATTATGCCACGTGCTCAAGGCCGTGCTTACCGCATCAGTAAGAAGTCAAGTTACATCACTCTATCGCTTAAAGAAGCTTAATCAAGGGAAAGACTAAAATGGGACAAAAAGTTAATCCGTACGGTTTCAGATTAGGTTACATCAAAACCTGGCACTCTAACTGGTACGTAAAAAACAATTATGCAGATATTTTCCAGCAAGATCTTGCTATCCGTAACTATATCGATACGGAATTATCTCAGGCTGCAATTGCAAAAACTGAGATCACTCGTACTGCAGACCAGGTAAAAGTTACAGTTTACTCTGCTAAACCAGGTGTAGCGATTGGTAAAAAAGGCACAGGGATCGAAAAAATCCGTAATGACCTTAAAAAAATTACAAACTGCCCTTTGTTTTTTAACATTGCAGAAGTAAAACGTCCTGATTCTGAAGCCAAGCTAATTGCAGAAAACATCGCTCAACAACTTGAGAAGCGTGTGGCCTTCCGTCGCGCTATGAAGAAAGTGATGACTTCAGCATTCCGTTCAGGTGTTAAAGGAATCAAGATTAAATGTTCTGGCCGATTAGGTGGAGCTGAAATCGCTCGTACAGAAGGATATGCAGAGAAGAAAGTTCCTCTTCATACACTTCGTGCTGATATCGATTACAACACAGCTCAAGCCAAAACTACATACGGCATCATTGGTGTTAAAGTATGGGTTTATAAAGGCGAGATCTACAAATAATAATAAGTACTTAGAGGTATTATATGTTAAGTCCTAAACGAGTAAAACATAGAAAGATGCAAAAAGGTCGTATGACTGGTGCTGCCCACACAGGTAACACCCTCACTTTTGGTGAATACGGTCTTCAAGCAACTACTTGCGGTTATATAACTAACCGTCAGATCGAAGCAGCCCGTATTGCAATCTCACGCGAAACTAAGCGTGGTGGTAATATGTGGATTAAAATTTTTCCAGATAAATCACTTACCAAAAAGCCAGCCGAAGTTCGTATGGGTAAAGGTAAGGGATCTCCGGAAGAGTGGGTAGCAGTTATCAAGCCAGGCCGTATTCTTTTTGAAATCGGTGGTGTAGATAAGGCTACTGCTGACGCAGCCCTTAGATTAGCAAAGTATAAACTTCCAGTTAGAACGAAAATCGTATCTAAAGCGGATTTGGAATCAGCTGATGCTGCTCCAAAATCTGCGGAATAAACTGGATTAGTAGAGGTAGTTATGTTAAAAACCAGCGAAATTTCAAAACTTAGCGCAAAAGAATTGACCGAGAAGGTTGCAACTCTTAAAGCAGAACTTTTTAACAACAAGTTCACAAAGTACACAACGGGTGCTGATAAGCCACACCTTGTGAAACAGCTTAAGAAAGATATTGCCCGTCTCTTAACATTTAAGAACGCTAAACAATAAGGTGATATATGAGCGAAACAGTTAATAAAGTAAAAAGAACACTGACTGGTGAAGTAGTTAGCGACAAATCAGCAAAAACTGTTGTTGTTAAGGTCGAAAGAAAAACTATGCACCCTAAGTATAACAAATTTGTGACTACTTCTAAGAAGTACCATGCTCATGATGAAAAAGAGCTGGCTTCTGTTGGTAACCTTGTCACCATTATCGAATCTAAGCCTCACTCTAAGTTAAAGAGATGGGAATTAGTTTCTATCGTTAAGTAGTGGAGTAAATATGATTCAGCAACAAACGATCCTAGATGTAGCCGATAACTCAGGTGCGAAAACAGTTCAGTGTATTAAAGTTCTGGGCGGTTCAAAGCATATGAGTGCCAATGTAGGCGACGTTATCGTCGTAGCCGTACAGCAAGCAATTTCTGGTGGCAAAGTTAAGAAAGGTGATGTCAAAAAAGCCGTAATCGTACGTACTGTTTATCCAGTTCGTCGCGAAGATGGTTCATATATTAATTTCGATACAAACAGCGTGGTCATTATTTCAGCAAATAATGAACCAGTAGGTACACGTATTTTCGGGCCTGTAGCGAGAGAGTTAAGAAACAAGAACTTTTCGAAGATCTGTTCACTCGCTCACGAAGTGCTTTAATCAGCGTGTAAAGAGAGGAAAAATGCAAAAGCTGAAAGTGAACGATACCGTTCAAATCCTTGCAGGCAAAGATAAAGGCAAGCAAGGCAAAATCAAAACCATTAACTTCAAGACTAATCGTGTTGTTGTTGAGGGTGTTAACATTGTTAAAAAAGCAATTAAGCCAAGCCAGCAGAACCAGCAGGGCGGAATTGTGGATATGGAAAAAGCCATCCATATCAGTAACGTTGCTCTATTGGATCCAAAATCTGGAAAACCAACAAGAGTCTCCGTTGTTAAAGTTGATGGCAAAAACGTAAGAGTTGCCACAAAAAGCAAATCCGAACTTAAGTAAGCTGAGGGAAACATATGGCACGTTTGAAAGCTCTGTATGAATCAGAGGTAAAAAAGAAGCTGAATGAAAAGTTCAAATACACGAACGTTCATCAGATTCCTAAATTAGAAAAAATCATTGTTAACTGTGTTACTCGTGATGCAGTTTCTAACGGTAAAGTTGTTGATAGCATTGTTACTGATCTCGCTGCAATCACTGGTCAAAAGCCAGTTATTTCTAGAGCTAAGAAGTCAATTGCATCATTCAAACTCCGTCAGGATCAAGCACTTGGTGCTTTCGTTACACTTCGTGGCGAGCAAATGTATGAATTCCTTGATCGTTTGATTAACCTTTCTCTTCCTCGCGTTAAAGACTTTCGTGGTCTTTCTCCAAAAGGTTTTGATGGTAAGGGTAACTATACGATGGGCCTGAAAGAACAAATCATTTTCCCGGAAATTGACTACGATAAAATCGATAAGATTCGTGGTATGGGGATTAGCTTTGTGACTACAGCTACCAATAACGAAGAAGGCCGCGAGTTGCTTAAGCAGTTCGGCATGCCTTTCAGAGAGAAATAAGAGGAACATATGGCACGATTAAGCGCAGTCGTAAAAAATAAGAAAAGAGAAAAATTAGCTAAGAAATTTGGCCCTAAAGCTGCTTTGCTAAGAAAAAAAGCTGTAGATATGAAGCTTTCTGATGAAGAAAGAGATGCGGCAAGACTTAAGCTTCAGGCTATTCCACGTAATGGTAATCCAAATCGCGTACGTAATCGTTGCGAATTAACTGGAAGACCTCGTGCTGTATACCGTGATTTTAAACTAAGCAGAAATAAATTCCGTGAACTTGCTAACAATGGTCTCATCCCTGGTGTGACTAAAGCTAGCTGGTAAGGAAAGGGAAACATTTTATGATGACAGATCCTATCGCAGATATGCTAACTAGAATTCGTAACGCTAATAAAGCGGGTCTTGATAAGCTTGAGCTTCCGGCCAGCAAAATCAAGGCTAATATTTGCCGCGTATTAAAAGAAGAGGGTTATATCCGTTCTTTTAAAATTGCTGCAAAGTCACCTTCTGAAATCGTGATCAAAATTGGTCTTAAAGAAGGTGCTATTGTTGGAATTAAAAGAATCTCATCACCGGGATTAAGAGTTTATAAAGGCTATACTGAAATGCCACGAGTTCTTTCAGGACTTGGTGTTTCAATTGTTTCCACTTCTGCAGGAATTATTTCTTCCCGCAAAGCAGCCTCTCTGAAACTTGGTGGCGAAATCATTTGTAACATTTGGTAATTGGAGCGACTTATGTCACGTATAGGTAAACAGCCAATTGGCATTCCTGATAAAGTAGAAGTAAAAGTTGACGGTTCACACGTTGACGTAAAAGGCCCTAAGGGTCAGCTTTCTTATACATTTCGCAAAGAAGTGAAAGTAGAAAAAGCTGAAAAAGTTCTAAATGTAAGTCCTGTTGATGAGTCGACAACTGCTCGTGCTCTTTGGGGATTATCTAGAACCCTCCTTGGTAACATGGTAACTGGTGTAACAACTGGTTTCGTAAAATCTCTTGAGTTCAATGGTGTAGGTTACAAGGCTGCTGTTTCTGGTAGCACTCTAACTCTTAACCTTGGATACTCTCACCCTATTGACTACAAACTTCCGAAAGGGGTTGAAGCAAAAGTTAATAAGAACGTGATTGAATTCCATGGTTGTGATAAAGAACTTGTTGGCTTCGTTGCTGCTCAAGTCCGCTCTTTCAGAGAGCCTGAACCATATAAGGGTAAAGGCTTGAAGTATACAGATGAGAAAATCATCCGTAAGGCCGGTAAAACAGGTGCTAAAAAATAATAGGTGAGTTATGAGAAAAAATATTGCAAAAATCAAAAATGAGTCGAAAGCGAAAGAATACCGTCGTAAGCTTTCTATCAGAAAGAAAGTCGTCGGTTCTGGTGAAAAACCTCGTTTGGCTGTAACTAAGTCAAACAAACACCTTCGTGTTCAGATCGTTGACGATGTTAAATCAGTAACATTGTTCTCTGTTCAAACTTACGGGAAAACTAAGGTTGCTAATAGCTGTAATGCTGAGGGTGCCAAGAAAGTTGGTGCTGAAGTAGCTGCTACGCTTAAGAAGAACAACCTAAGCAAAGCCGTTTTTGATAGAAGCGGAAAACAGTATACAGGTGTAATTAAAGCACTTGCTGACTCTATCCGTGAAAACGGTATCCAAATTTAATTAGGGGACTTTATGAGCGAAGAAAATACAAACGCAAACACAGAAAACGAAACAGAAGCGAAAGCTGATAAGAAGGGTGGAAAACGTCCTCAACGTGCTCCACGCCAAGAAAAGAAACCAGTTCAAGACGGAATTAATCCTGATCTCGAAGAAAGAGTTGTTGCCGTTAACCGCGTAGCTAAAGTTGTTAAAGGTGGACGTAGATTCTCTTTCGCAGCTCTAATCGTTGTTGGCGATAAGAACGGCAAAGTTGGTTACGGACTTGGAAAAGCAAAAGAAGTTCCTGATGCTATCCGTAAGGCTGGTATGAAAGCTTCTAAGCGCATGATCAAAGTATCAATCGAGAACGGAACAATCCCTCACGAAGTACTTGGTCTTTTTGGTGCAGGTGAAGTTCTTCTTAAACCTGCTGGAGACGGTACAGGGATTAAGGCTGCTGGTGCATGCCGTTCAATCCTTGAGCTTGCTGGCGTTAAGAACGTTCTGACTAAGTCAGTACGTGGATCTAACCCACACAACATCGTGAAAGCAACTTTCAAAGCACTTAAGAACCTTCGCTCTCTTGAAGAAGTAGCGGCTGTTCGTGGTGTAAACACTAAAGGTCTTCGTATGAAGGCTAAAGCTACAAAAGCTTAAGGTGAATGTATGAGTAATCAAATTACTGTTAAACTTAAAAAAAGTGTTATCGGTTGTACTGATAAGCAAAAAGCCACAATCAAGGGCCTGGGTCTAAGAAGAATTAATCACTCTAAAACGCTAGAGAATACTCCAGCTGTTCGTGGAATGATTAAAGCTATGATCCAATGGCTTGAGATCTCAAAATAATTAGAGGTTGTATATGTTAACTCTTAGAACACTAAAAAGCCCTAGAGGCACCAATAAAAATACTAAGCGTATCGGCCGTGGACAAGGTTCTGGTCAAGGTACTCAAGCTGGTAAAGGTCACAAAGGGCAAAAAGCTCGTAGTGGCGGCGGTATCCGTATCGGTTTCGAGGGTGGTCAAATGCCACTTTACAGACGTTTACCAAAAGTCGGTTTCTCAAATGCTGCTTTCAAAACTGAATACGCAGTACTTAACCTTGAGAAACTAGCAGCTAAGTATGATACTGAAGTTGTTACGCGTGAAACTCTTATCGATAAAGGCTTCTTAAGCGGTATTAATAAGTCTATGCCAATCAAAATCTTGGCAAAAGGCGAACTTAATAAGGCCCTTTCCTTTAAAGGCATTGAAAAGTTCTCTGCTAAAGCTTTAGAATTGATTAAAAAAGCTGGCGGCAAAGTCGAGAATGCTTAATTAAGAGAAGGATACAGGGATGTCATCGAATGTTTCAAAGCTTGAAGAGCTAAAAAAACGTGTTTTCTTTACTATTCTAATGCTCGGAATTTATCGGGTAGCTACTCAAGTCCCTACACCGGGAGTTGATGGAGCTGCCCTTTCTTCATTTTTTGATGGAATGAAGGGCTCACTTTTCAGCGTTTTCAATACTTTCTCAGGTGGCGCCCTAGAAAGATTCTCAGTGCTTGCGCTGGGAATCATGCCCTACATTACTTCCTCGATCATTTTTAGTCTTCTTTCGTACTCGATCCCTGCATTGGGTGAGCTTCAAAAAGAACCTGATGGTCATAAAAAGATCTCTCAATACACAAGATATGCAACTGTATTATTGTGTTTCTTCCAAGGTTACGGATTAGCCGTAGGTCTTGAAAACATCAAATCCCCAAATGGTTTACCAATTGTGATTGATCCAGGAATGGCCTTCAGGCTTATGACTGTAATCAGTTTAACTGCTGGTACAATGTTTGTAATGTGGCTTGGTGAACAGATAACTGAAAGAGGTATCGGTAACGGTATTTCTCTCATCATTTTTGCTGGTATTGCTGCAGGAATTCCAAGTGGGGTTCGTGATACCTTTAATTTGTTACAAAACGGTGAAATGAGTTTAATCAATTTGATTATTGTTGGCGTGATTATGCTGGCCTCATTCTACTTCATTATATTTGTAGAGAGAGCTTTCAGAAAGGTCCCTGTACAATATGCTAAGCGTGTTGTGAATAATCGTGTATTTGGAGGTCAATCTTCTCATTTACCGATTAAAGTTAATATTTCCGGTGTTATGCCTCCAATTTTTGCGAGTGCATTACTTGGATTCCCGACTACGATCTCTCAGTTTGTTCCTCAAGAAAGTCCGCTCAAAGTATATTTTTCTAATATTGAGCAACTATTTATGCCAGGGAAGATGCTTTATAACTGCGTTTTCGTAGCACTAATTATTTTCTTTGCTTATTTTTATTCAACTATCCAGTTCAAAACTGGAGATGTTTCAGAGTCTCTTAAAAAGAACGGTGGGTTCATACCTGGGATTCGTCCTGGAGATCAAACTGCTAGTTTCTTAGATAATGTAGTCAGCCGCCTGACTCTTGTTGGTGCGATTTACATTGCATTAATTTGTATTATGCCAATGATTCTATTTGATTACGCTAAAGTGCCATTTTACTTCGGTGGAACATCACTTCTAATTCTTGTGGGTGTAGCAATTGACACCATGGCACAAGCTGAAGGTTTCATGATTTCACAGAGATTGGATACTGCCTATAAAGTTAAAGGGAAGTATTCGGGAGTGAAGAGATTTTGAAGTCGCACCTTATTTTCATAGGAGCACCAGGCTCCGGTAAAGGTACGCAGGCCAGTCGACTCGTTTCGGAGAAAGCTTTTAAGCATATTTCAACAGGTGATTTACTTCGCTCTGAAATAGCTAAGCAATCTCCTCTTGGGCTTGAAGTTAAAAAAGTCATGGACGAAGGCCAGTTAGTTTCTGATGAACTAGTTATTAGGTTACTTCAGGCAAATATTGATCTCGTAGCTTCGCAGTATATTTTTGATGGTTATCCTCGGAATATAGCTCAAGCCGAGACCTTAGATAGAGAAGTGTTAAAGGGATCGCCTTCATTGGCAGTCTATTTTGATATTGATATAGCCAAGTTGGTCGAAAGACTAACAAATCGCAGGACATGTAAGAACTGTGGTGCTATATATAATCTCATCTCAAAAAAGCCTAAGGTAATGGGCATATGCGACAAGTGCGGTGGTACCGAGCTCGTACAAAGAGCTGATGACAAGGAAGAGGTGATTAAAAGTCGCCTCCAAGTGTTCCAAGACACTGTAAATCCAGTCATTAAGTACTATCAAGATCTGGGTCGTTTGGTGAGAGTTGATGCTGAAGGGTCTGTTGATGAAATCTTTAATTTGATTTCGTCAAAAGTGTGACGTTTCAGAATTAAAATTATTGTCTTATAGTTTTTATTTTTATATATAGTCACTTACTTTTTAGGAAGGGCATGGCTGAGTCTACTGACACAATAGAAGTGGAAGGAGAAGTTCTCGAACTTTTACCTAACACGAGATTTAGAGTTAAACTTCCCAATGGACATGTGGTTTTAGCACATATCAGTGGGAAGATGAGAATGAATTTTATCAAGATCCTACCTGGAGATAAGGTGGTGATTGAGATTAGTAAATATGACCTTGATAAAGGTCGAATCATTTTTAGAAGCAAGGGTTAAAAATTATGAAAGTTAGATCTTCTGTAAAACCAATTTGTAAAGATTGCAAAGTTGTAAAACGCCAAGGTGTTTTGCGCGTAATTTGCAAAGTAAATCCAAAGCATAAGCAAAAACAAGGGTAGTAGGGGAAAGATATGGCACGTTTATTAGGTGTAGATTTACCAAGAAATAAAAAAATGAGCATCGCTCTTAGAGCAATCTATGGTGTGGGTCCTAAAGTTGCAGCTGAGGTTTTAATCGCAGTTGGAATAGATGGAAACAGAAGCTCTAACGAAATAACTGAAGAAGAAGTACAGCAAATTCGTACTGCTCTTGAGAATTATACAGTAGAGGGTGATCTTCGTCGTGAAGTAGCGCTCAATGTCAAGCGTCTTAAGGACCTTGGTTGTTACCGTGGTATTCGTCACCGTAGAGGTCTTCCAGTTCGTGGACAGCGTACGCATACAAATGCACGCACACGTAAGGGTCCTGCTGTTGCAATTGCAGGTAAGAAATCTATTAAGGCAATGAAATAATTTAAGGTAGGAATATATGGCACAAACTAATGCTCAAGCTGCTCAGTCAAAATCTGGCGGTAAATCTACGAAGAAAAAAGTTCGTAAGAATTTAAATCACGGCGTATGTCACATCCATGCTTCGTTCAATAATACAATCGTTACAATCAGTGATGCTGACGGTAATGCTGTTGTTTGGGCTTCTGCTGGTGGCTTAGGTTTCCGCGGTTCAAAAAAATCTACTCCATTCGCTGCTCAAGTAGCTTCTCAAGAAGCTGCGAAGAAAGCTGCTGAACATGGACTTAACTCAGTTGATGTTAAGGTTAAAGGTCCAGGCGCTGGTCGTGAAAACGCTATCCGCGCTCTTCTTGCTGCTGGCCTCAGAATCACTTCTGTTGCTGACATGAGCCCTATGCCACACAATGGCTGTCGCGCTCCAAAGAGAAGAAGAGTTTAAGCTACGCGTTTCCGATTCACTGCTAGCAATTAGGAGTTATTGATGAATTCTTTTATGAGTAAAAATTGGGCTGGGATGATTCGTCCGGCTGCATTAGAAGTAGATACAGAAGGTCTTAAAACGAACTACGGTAAATTCACAGCTAAGCCACTTGAGCGCGGTTATGGACTTACACTTGGTAACTCTTTAAGAAGAGTTCTTCTTTCTTCACTCCAGGGTGCTGGTATTGTTGCTGTTAAAGTTGATGGTGTTGACCATGAATTCGGCACAATCAATAACATCAAGGAAGAAGTTTCAGAAATTATTCTTAACTTGAAAGAAATTCGTTTCAAAATCACTGATAAAGAAGAAGTTACTCTTGTTCTTGAGAAGAATTCTGAAGGAGCTGTAAAAGCTTCTGATATTCAGGAAAACAATCACGTTCAAGTTTTAAACCCTGATCATACAATCTGTAACGTTTCTTCAGGCGGATCAATCCGTATGGAGCTTAAGATTGCTCGTGGTAAAGGCTATGTAACTGCACTTGATAATAAAGATGCTTTTGATCTACCAATTGGTTGGATCTATATTGATACACTTTTCTCACCAGTTCACCGTGTGAATTACACTGTAACTAACAGTCGTGTTGGTAAGAGAACTGATTTTGATAAATTGACTCTTGAGGTTTGGACAAACGCTGGTATTGATCCGGTTGATGCTGTGGCTATCTCGGCAAAAATCCTTCGTGATCAGCTTTCTGTTTTCCTTAACTTTGAAGATAAAGACGCTCCTGCTGAAGTTAAGCCAACTGCGGCTGCTACTTCTGGTGGCGTTGCTAACGAAGCTCTTCTTAAGCCAGTTTCTGAGCTTGAGTTGTCTGTTCGTTCAGCTAACTGTTTACAGAATGCTAACATTAAATATATTTACGAACTCGTTTCTAAAACAGAAGGCGAAATGCTCAGAACTAAGAACTTTGGCCGTAAATCTCTTAACGAAATTAAAGAGATTCTTACGTCAATGGGACTTGGTCTTGGTATGAAAGTCGACAACATAATGAAGCAAGTTCAGCACGCTGAATAGAAAACGCATGCGTTTTCCAAGTGCTAGTCAGGAGAATTTATGAGACATGGTAACCACAAATACAAATTAGGCGTTAAGCCTCAACACAGAAAAGCTCTGGTTCAGAATCTTTGCATTGAGCTAATCACTCATGGAAAAATCAGAACAACTGAAATCAAAGCTAAAGCTATTAAGCCTTTCGTTGAAAAGCTTGTGACTCTTGCTAAGAATGATACGATTGCTAATCGTCGTCTTGCATTCACAAGACTTAACAACAAAGATGCTGTAAAAGCTCTTTTCGAAAACGTTGCTCCAAAATTCAAGCAACGTCCAGGCGGATATACTCGTCTGTTGAAACTTTCTGAAGGTCGTCTTGGTGATGGCGCTAAAGAAGCTTTCATTGCTTTCGTTGAGTAATTTAAAAGAAAACTCGCTATTCAAAACCTTCCCAGTATCTGCTGGGAAGGTTTTTTAGTTTTAAGTATGCTAAATCGTATCCTCATAATCCTCATTATTATTGCAGCGACAGTTGCCTACTCAATCTATCAAAAAAAATCATTGGAAACACAGCTAGTCTCAACTCCAACTGCAGTGTTAGCGAAGCTTCCACAGGGTATCTTTCAGACATTGGATGGCGAACCGTTTAATGTGCATGACTTTTATGAGAAAGAGCAAGTGGGGCTTCTGGTTGTTCATTATTGGGGAACTTGGTGTGGCCCATGTGAAGCTGAGCTCCCGGAGCTGCTTGCCTTTATAAAACGATTTGAGGGGCGTCCAGAAGTTAAATTTCTTTTAGTTGCAGTTAACGATGAAGTAGTGAAAGTTAAAAAGCACTTGAAGTCCCTGGGAATTCCAAAAGCTTCTATTACTTGGTTGCTGGATAATGCCAACATCCATCGGGACACCTATGGGACGACCCGGGTGCCTGAAACCTATGTGTTTTCGTCGGATAAAACCAATCTTCGTAAGTATGTGGGCCCCCAAGAGTGGAATAAGACCATGTTTTTCCAAACTTTTGACGAGTTTCTTCAGATCTCTTCCCGTAAATTGTAAATAAAATCCTCAATCCATCATTTCGCCTGTCAAGAAAACTGACAAACTGCCGATAAGTTAGACGATCACAAAAAGAATGTTCATGGAATGGACATTTGCTACAGGAGATACGTCTATGATTGATTGGAAAGCGATTAAAGATCTACATACAACAATGAGCTTGGAAAAGATCATCGGCAATTGGTATGGGCTAGATATCATTTATGCAGATACGCAGGGGCGTGTGCAATTAATTCAAGACCCTAACTATTCATTCAAGTCACCTCTGTTAAAACTGCAAATGGCACATTCATTTGGTCATGACTGGCTGGAAGTGGATGTTGAAAAAGTATTCGAATTTTATAATTCATCTCATGAAATGAGTTTTGAGTTTAATGCTTTCTTCCCTGGGACTTATGGTTATTCCCATAAGGTAGAAGTGGATGGAGAGTTTTGTGGAGTGGTGATCGCTTATCCTTATTTCAAAGACACTTCAACTTCAGAAGAGTTGGCAAACGTTGTTCATAAGATGGTTGAATGTGGCATTGATGCAGAAGATGCTAAGACCGCGGTTTCAAAAGTTAAAAAATTCTCGGGCCGTTTTTACACTGAGATGAAAGAGCTGGTTGCAATTGTGGCCGACGAGGTTGAAACTTTTCACTCCGAAATCAGTAAGCGTGAAGCTCGGATCATGGATCTGAATTCAGAGCTGGGAAATAAATACCGTTATCACAACATTATCGGTAAATCGAAGAAGATGCAGCAAGTTTACCATTTGCTCTCTAAGGTTGCGAACTCTGAATCAACCATCATGATTCAAGGTGAAAACGGTACTGGTAAAGAAATGGTCGCTAAGGCGATTCATTATAATTCTCCTCGAAAAGATGCGGTTTTCTCGGCAGTCAACTGTTCGGCCTTCAACGACAATCTTCTTGATTCGGAACTATTTGGTCACGTGAAAGGTGCTTTTACAGGTGCCATTAAAGATAAGAAAGGTGTGTTTGAAGTGGCCAATGGCGGAACACTCTTTTTGGATGAGATCGGGGATACTTCTCCTTCGATGCAGGTAAAACTGCTACGTATTCTGCAAGAAGGCACTTATATGCCAGTGGGTGCGACTACGCCTAAGAAAGTAAGTGTGCGCGTGATTGCGGCCACCAATAAAAATCTCAAAGAGATGATTGCTAAAGGTGAGTTCCGGGAAGATCTCTATTATAGAATTAACGTTATTAACGTGGCCTTGCCGGCACTTCGTGAGCGTCCGGAAGATATTCCGGTTTTGATGGATTTTTTCCTGCAAAAGCGTTGTGAAGAAGCTGGTTTGCCGCTTAAGACCTTTTCTAAAAAATGTTTGGAGAAAATGCTGGATCACACCTGGCCTGGTAACGTGCGCGAGCTTCAAAACGAAGTAGAACGTTTAGTGGTCATTGCCGGTGATGATAAAACCATCACTCCTGATATGCTTTCGGCCAGAATTTTAGAGAGTGGAGAGTCGAATAGTGGGCATCAGCGCTCACACTCAAGTGGCGGTGTCTTAAAAGGCATTAACACCAATGGGTCTTTAAAAGATGCTTTGGAGGAACTGGAGATTATGATGATCCGTGAGGGTCTGAAGCGTTGTGCTTTTAATAAGTCAAAACTCGCTAAGGAATTAGGCATTTCTCGAGCAGGGCTGATTATGAAAGTGGAAAAATATGGATTAGATAAACGTGCGCTTAAAAGAGCGGCGGGTGAATAGAGAAAGAGGCTCCGAAAGGAGCCTTTTTTGTTTACGGAGAGTGTCATTTCTTTACCCTGAAAGATAGACAAGGTATAACTTCTGAATCTATTTCAGGAGGGTCTATGCTGACCAATGATCAACGACGTGATCAACTCGCTACTCTCAGCAAGCAAGCTGAACTCGGTGGCGGCGTTGAAAGAATCAATAAACAACATGAGCAGGGTAAATACACTGCTCGCGAAAGAATCAATAAACTTCTAGATCCCGAAAGCTTCATTGAATTTGATAAATTCGTGGTTCATCGCTGCGAATCTTTTGGGATGGAAAAAACTAAATATCTAGGCGATGGCGTGGTGACCGGAATTGGTAGAATCAATGGTCAGCAGGTTGCTATCTTCTCTCAGGACTTTACCTGTTGGGGTGGAGCGCTGGGGATGGCCTACGCTAAGAAAATTTGTAAGGTCATGGACTTTGCCTTGGAAAATAAAATCCCGGTCATTGGAATCAATGATTCTGGTGGGGCTCGTATACAGGAAGGTGTTGAGTCCCTGGCGGGTTATGCTGAGATTTTCTACCGAAACGTTCAGGCCTCAGGAGTTATTCCTCAGATTTCACTTATCATGGGACCTTGTGCAGGCGGAGCGGTTTATTCTCCGGCCATGACCGATTTCATTTTCATGGTTGATAAAACCTCTTACATGTTCGTGACGGGCCCTGATGTTATTAAAACGGTGACTCATGAAGAAGTGACCAAAGACGCTTTGGGTGGAGCTCATACTCACAACGAAAAGTCGGGTGTGGCCCACTTTCTGACTGACGATGAAGATGATTGTCTGGAGCGGGTAAGAGAACTTCTTTCCTTTATCCCTGCCTGCAATAAGGCCAAGCATACTTTAAAACTCACAACTGACTCTGTGGTAAGACAAAACAACAAACTTAAAAACTTTGTTCCGGATAATTCAAAAAAACCATATGACATGCATGAGTTGATCCTCGAAGTTATTGATGATCAGCAGTTTTTAGAAGTGCATGCGGGCTTTGCTAAAAATATCATCACGGGTTTTGCTTCCGTAGGTGGAATTAAAGTTGGGATCGTAGGTAATCAGCCAAACTTTTTGGCCGGTTGTCTGGATATTGATTCATCTGTTAAGGCGGCAAGATTTGTGCGCTTCTGTGATGCTTTTAATATTCCAATTATCACCTTAGTGGATGTTCCAGGATTTTTACCGGGTACGGTTCAGGAGTATGGTGGGATTATCCGCCACGGGGCCAAACTTCTTTACGCTTATTCAGAGGCGACCGTTCCCCTGATTACTTTGATTACCAGAAAAGCTTACGGTGGTGCTTATGACGTTATGGCGTCTAAACACATCCGTGCTGACATTAACCTGGCTTATCCAACTGCAGAGATTGCAGTGATGGGGGCCGAAGGTGCCGTGAATATTATTTTCCGAAATGATTTGAACGGATTAAAAGGCGAAGATTTCAACAAGAAGAAAGCAAGTCTTGTGGAAAACTACGAAAATAACTTTGCTAACCCTTACCGGGCAGCTGAACTGGGTTATGTGGATGAAATCATCAATCCGGAAATTACCAGACAGCGCTTGTATCAATATCTGAAGGCCCTTGAGCATAAACAAGTCGCAAGACCAGATCGTAAACACGGGAACATTCCACTATGAAAGGTAAACGCGTTTTAATCATTAATCGTGGTGAGATCGCCATTCGTGTCGCCAAGGCCCTAAATGAGCTTGGCCTGGTTTCAGTGGGAGTGTGGACTGATAATGAAACAGAACCACCTCATCTGGAATTCTGCCAGGAATGGGTGCATCTTGCTGGAAATAACAACAAAGAAACTTATCTCGATATACCGAAGATCATGAAGCTCATTGATGATTATAAAATTGATGGGGTTCATCCGGGTTACGGATTTTTGTCTGAGAACCGGGAATTCTCAGAAGCTCTGGCGAAGAAAGGGATCGTTTTCATCGGTCCCAATCCAACTGCCGTTTATAAAATGGGAGCGAAGGATATTTCAAAACAGATCGCGAAAGAGGCGGGAGTTCCAGTTGTGCCTGGATCCACTGGAGAAGTTGAGACCGTCGAAGAAGCGATGAAGATTGCCACTGAGATTGGTTACCCGATTCTTCTTAAGGCCGTAGCTGGTGGTGGTGGTAAGGGCATGCGTCCTTGTTACAATGAGAATGATGTGAAAGAGAATTTCTCTGCGGTGCAAAGAGAAGCTCTTTCAAGCTTTGGTTACGCAGCTCTTTTAGTTGAAAAATATGTTTTAAATCCTCATCACATTGAGGTGCAGATCCTTGCCGATAAAAAAGGCAATGTGTATCACGTGTTTGAGCGTGAATGCTCGGTTCAACGTCGTCACCAGAAAATTATTGAAGAAGCTCCATCTCCATTCATTGGGGATGATGAGGCCCTTCGAAAGTCAATTTGCGAGACCGCCGTTAAGTGTGCCAAGGCCGTGAACTATGATTCCGCCGGAACGGTTGAATTCATCATGGGGGAAGATAAGAAATTTTACTTTCTTGAAATGAACACCCGTATTCAGGTTGAACATCCCATCACAGAAGAAATCACCGGAGTTGATCTGGTGGCCAACATGATTAAAGTCGCCTTTGATGAGCCACTGGATTTTAAATCTCAAAGTGATATTAAAATCCAGGGTCACGCTATTGAACTTCGTATCTGTGCGGAAGACCCAGTTACCATGCTGCCGGCCCCAGGGAAAATTGTGGGCTTTGAAACCACTTTCCCTCAAGGCATCCGTTTTGATCACTGTATCTTTCCTAAGTTCACCATCACCCCGGATTTTGATCCGATGATTGGAAAACTTATCGCTAAGGGTTTTAACCGTGAAGTTGCCCTTCGTAAGGTACAGAATGCTCTGGACGGTCTGGTGATTGACGGAATTAAAACCAACATTGCTCTTCACCGGGTGATTTTAAATGAAGAAAATTTCCGCAAGGGCAAGTACTCAACCAACTACATTGGAACAGTGAAGCCCCAAGAACAAGTGGCGCCTAAAGAGGATATCGAGGCCTTCATGCTAAAGATTGCCGCCATTGAGCTCAATCAAATGGGAGGTAAGGCGTGAGATACTATTTCATGAATCAAGAGATGCAAGAGATTGCCATTGATGTTGAAGTTCACCCAAACCAGGTCATGGAGTTCAATCATGAGGGGACAAAGAAAACCCTAAAAGTTCGAAACCTCGCCGGAAAACATTTCTATTCTTTCGACGGCATTGCCTGGAAAAAATTAGCGGCCCTAGGCGTGAATGAAACCTTAGTTTCTCACTCCGAAGTCTATAAGGTTTATCGCGGCTTTAAACCCTCTGGTTTAAATAAAGGCGGAGCTGGAGCTCTCATCACCCAAATGCCGGGCAAGGTGGTTAAACTCTTTAAGAAAGAGGGCGACACTGTAGTCAAAGGCGAGACCGTCTTAATTTTAGAGGCCATGAAAATGGAAAATGAAATTAAAGCGGGTGTTGATGGGAAGGTTAAGTCTATTAATGTTAAAGAAGGTCAGGCGCTTGAGGCGGGCTTTTTGATGGTGGAAGTAGAAGAATAAATTTCATTTAAAAAGGGAGGTCTGGACTCCCTTTTTAGTTTTCAAACACAATACTATCAATCAAACTCTGCCAATTCTTCTCAACCAACCCATACTCAAATTTTATATACACTGAATGAGGCCAGTTCCAGGCCGAGTACTCACGATTACTAATTTCTTCCGTGTAGTGATTGATCCAAAAATGAAGAGAGTCATAGATCTTTTTTGTACCTAACGAATCAACCGAAGAAACATTGATCTGAAAATACAAAATCGCTACCAGCGGAAGTGCGGCCCGATATTTAATTTCAGGTCTTAGGAGTTTATCTTCTATGAGCTTAGTATAGGTTTCAACTTCATGAGTGGTATCAAAGCGTGGTGGAACTTTGGAGATCATTTTTCTTATCCAGCACATTTGATTGCGGGCCTCAAGATCATCCCGGTGGGCATCGGATAGAATGCTACTTATGGGATAGAACATACCAGTATAAGTCATCGCTCCACAATGATTGAAAGTGGGTTCAGTGGTCGCCATTTTAGAAAAAGGATTGGCCCACCAGCTGAGACTTCCAAAACACAGAATCAAAATAATTAAGAGATAGGTTTTAATTTTAGGCAGCAGGAGCTTTAAAGGGATCATGACAAAAAAAGCAAAGGTGCAAGTCAGGGCCAGGGAGAGGGGCCAGTGAAAAGGCGAGATTATCGCCAGGATGTCGCTAAAGCGCCAAAAGGGTAGGGCAAGTAACAAAAGAATGAGGGCAAAGAAGACTTTTAAACGTTTCATGTGCCTATTATTCCATGATTTATCTGTGGGAGGCAAAATATTCAGGGGACAAATAAGTCAGGTTTTTAAGTTATGATAAAGTAGAGAGGAGGAGATAACTCATGCAAAACAAGATTATCTTATCTACAAACCTGAAAGGTTTTTTCTTTGACGGACTATCAGAGCTGAATAAAAAGTCGCTCTGCCCTATCCCTGAGTCCGTGATCTATTACTCAAGTGATGTCCTGGATAAATTTGCACTGTCGGAAGATTTCTTTGAAGTCTCTGATGGGAAAGTGCGCGAGAAGATTCTCGGCATGAAACTTCTTGAGGCCACTCAGTTTACTCGTGAAGAGCAGAAGCGGGTGTATAAAGAAGTTGGGGACATGTCTCTACTGGTCTGTGGTTATTTTTCTGAATCAGTGAATAAAAAGATTGTGGACACTCAGTATTACTCACAGCTTGGTCGTATGGCCTATTCACATCTTAACAATGTTATTCCCAGTTTTTTGGATATCCCAAGTTTTTACGGCATGGTCGCGACTTGTTTTGAGTCGCTCACGACTTTGATGACGATTATGGCAACTAAAGATCGTAACGGGATTGAAGGGAATCTGATATTCAATAAGATTTTAAAGGATACACCGGTCTCTGAAAAAGAAATGCTGGTGAGCGGGGTTATTCCCACACTCACCAAAAAAGTTTCTTAGATTTTTCTTCCGGCCTCTACAATATTCCATTTGCTGCCAAAGAACTTCTTCAGGAATGCCTGGAAGTCTTCGTACTTGGCGTTTCTGATCATCTCATTATTTTTATGAGGGAAATCAACCCCAAGACCGTGAAGAACTGGAATGGAATAGAACTGGGCGTAGTCTTCATTTGTTTGGATGCCGAGAAGATTCTGGCCATCAATCATGGTCTTAATGCGTTCAAATTCTTCCCGCTTAATGCCATTTTCTTTCAGACCATTAATGATTCCCATGATGGCATTGATGGCGGCTTCGGTTTTATCGTGGCCTGAACCAATATAAATGCCCCAACAACCGGCCTCAAGAGCGGAAACATGGATCGGTGAAACTGAATAACACAGACCCTGGCGGTCGCGGACTTCTACAAAAAGATCCGAGCTTTGTCCTGAAAGATGGGCGGTAATCATTTTAAGATAAAGGTCTTCTTTCTGACCGATCGGATAGGCCTGAGTTCCAATCACAATCTGGGTTTGTTCACGTTCAAAATCGAGTTTCACTTTTTTACCTGTAATCGCTTTGGCTTTTTTCTTAGCCTTCTTTACAGGAGTTCTTGGATTCAGATTCTTCACCACTTCCAGCATATGATGATGAATGACTGAGAAGTCCTGATCGCCGCAGTAAGTGAAAACAATCTCAGAATTTTTTAAATGACTGGCATGCAGTTTCTTTAGTGCCAGAGGTGAGAAGGTTTTAATTGTCTCCGGAGTACCGGCCAGATCCAGTGAGTAAGGATGCTGATTGAAGACCATTTTATAGAAGGCCTTGAAGGCCTGCTTCATGGCATCTTCTTTTTGATTATCCAGTGCTCGCAGAATAACTTTCTTTTCATGGTCAAAAAACTTCTTAGGGATCTCCGGCGTGAAAAGAGTGCCATTAAAATGCTGAGATAATTTTTCAAAATCCCGTGATTGACCATGGAGAGTTAAACCATAGGCATTCTTACCAGAAAAACCGTTAAGAGATGATGAAAGGGACTCAAGTTCATTTTTAAGTTTTTCATAACCGCAGCCCTTGTGCCCATAGGACACCAGGCGACTTAAAAGATGATGAATTCCCATGTTCTTAGAGGTTTCATTGGTCTGGCCCCCTTTCATATAGGCATGCATAACAAAGGTCGGAGTGAGTTTGTTCTGGCGATAAATCAGCTTGATGCCAGGTTTTAACTCAACGACTTTAACGGCGCTATCATGAGTGGAGGTAGTAAGTTTAACTTTGGTTAATTTTGCCTTACTCTTGGTCGCTACTTTCTTAAGATCGGATTGCCATTTTTTGAGTTCTTTCTCAATGGGAGCTGTCTTGGTTCCCTTAGGGACTTGTAGTGTGAAATGCGAAGACTGCTTCATAATATTAAGCAGACCTTCCCAAACCTCATCGACTGAAGTCACCCGGATTTTTTCAATGAATTCATCTTCACAGAAAATGTTTCCGGATTGAGCGAAGCCGTGGCCTAAGCTAAAAGCGTAAGACTCGATGGATTCTCTTTCGTAAATTTTGGAAGAGATGTACTGATTTTTAATTTTTGTGAGCTCTTCGACTTTAAAGCCATTAGTTAAGGCTTCGGTTAAAGTGCTTAAAAAGGTTTTTGAAATCTTGGCCAAGTTCTCTACCGGAAAACTCATTCTGAGCATATGAACTCCGCCATTAGCGAAGTACATGGTTGATCCAGCAATTCCGTTACACAAAGATGTCTTGGCCACGAGTGCCTGATAAAAGCGTGAAGTTTCACCGTGGGCCAGGCAATTGATGGCGAGATCTTCCGCGGCAGCTTTTTCATGAGAATAATCCGGTGACTGCAAACACAGAGTGAGTGTTGCCTGACGGATATCTTTATCGTGAATGTTTACTGATTCTTTTTCTTTAATTTTAAAAGGACCAAATTCAGACTTCTGGCCATGAGGGAGCCTGAAAGAACGGATTTTTTTCTCAAGCTCTTCCCGCTGAGTTAAATCCCCCGCCACTACTAATAAGGCGTTTTCCAGATTGTAGTAAGATTCCCTGAAATGCTTAATTTGTTCTTGGGAGAAATTCTGAATGGTATCTTCCCGACCTAAAATGGGATGAGCGTAACCTTTATCAAAAGAAGCTTTCTGTAATTGAATGAAGTTGTACTGTGAAGGATTATCCATGGCCCGACGATATTCTTCAAATACCACCTGGCGCTCAGAAGGAATTTCTTCTTCACCAAAAAGAGGGTTCGCCACCATATCTAAGAGAATATCAACTGACTTATCCAAAAAGAGGCTGGGAGTGTTGATGTAGTAGCAAGTGTAGTCAAAAGAAGTGAAGGCATTGACTTCACCACCGTAGGTTTCAATATCGTGGGCCAGCTGAGGACCAGGGCGTTTAGGAGTGCCTTTAAAAAACATATGCTCTAAAAAATGAGCAATCCCTTCGTTATCTGTGACTTCCAGGGCCGAACCAGCTCTGAACCACATTTGGACTGTACCGGCCGAACAACCAGGAGAATGTATGAATAGGGTATTTAGTTCGTTATCTAACTGGACTTGATCGATTTTCATAACTTCCTTATTTGAGACATCGTTTTATTCGTTCTATTATCACTTCAGACCATTTCTTTTTGAAGGACTTTCTCACTAATGACTCAGGTGTCCAGTTTATATTTACACGTTCCCTTCTGTATGCACCTGTGCAACTACTGTGACTTTTATAAAAGAAAGCTGGATGCTGCTGAAAAACAGTTTGAGGATTTTCATCAGTTTTTAGCCGAATCTTTCATACGTCACTCTGAATTACTAAAAGAGCATCATTTTTCCTGGGCCCCCTTAGATACCATCTACCTCGGTGGAGGCACTCCTTCTCTGTGGGGAGCAAAGGGAGCAGAATTTTTTCAGCAGCAGATTCTTAAAATGGGAATCACTGCTGATGCTGAATTCACGATGGAAGTGGATCCTGGAACCTGGACCCCGGAGATGCTCAAGGCCTGGAAGGACATTGGACTTAATCGAATTTCCATTGGCACTCAAACTCTGGATCCGGGCTTTTTAAAAGTGATGGATCGGGTTCATTCACTGGAAGACAGTCTGAGTTTTCTGGATGTCATGCAGAAAGATGACTGGAATTTCTCATTGGATTTCCTTCTAGGAATTCCTTTTTCTCGAGAGAGAAAGCGTGACATTCAAAAAGAACTGGAACTCCTGCTCAAATATTCTCCTAAACACATAAGCCTTTATATTTTAAATGCCAGATCTAAGTACCCTCACATTCAGGATATGCCGGATGATGAATTCATTCGGGAAGAATACTTATTTGTGAGTGAATATCTGAAGGCCCGCGGCTTTCATCATTATGAAGTTTCAAACTTCGCTCTGCCAGGATTTGAATCCCGTCACAATCAAAAATATTGGCGGGGAGAAAATGTGGCGGCCTTGGGTCCCACTGGCACTGGTTATCTTGCTTTTGCTCAAAATGAGGCCATTCGTTATAAATGGAAAGTTTCAGTGGCGGAGATGGAAATTGAAAAACTAGGAACCGAGGAGCTTTTGCTGGAGAAAACGTATTTATCTCTTCGTACTTCAGATGGCTGGAAGGCCTATCCGGGATCAGAGGAACTCGTGAGTCAGTGGGTCGGCCAAAACTACGCTGAGATAAAACAAGATCGTGTTCATTTAACTTCCCTCGGATTTTTAATGCTGGATTCATTAATGGATGATCTCTTTCGGTGGGAAGCAGCTCAAAAGAGAACTGTAAATATTTAAAATCACTACCAATGTTTCCATGAGTCAAAATAAGCGATTAACTTGAAAAATAGGCCACTTTTTTTCCCCGCCTAACATTGACACTTTTCCATTCGATACCATCTTTAAATTAATACTAACTGACAGTGAGCGTGAACATGGAATCGAACGAAAACAACGAAAAGCCGGCAGAAGAAACTCAGAAAGCAGAAGCCCAAGAAAATCAAGAAGCGGCAGCGAATGAAACTAAAAAAGACGAAGTTGATTATAAATCAAAATATTTTTATATCGCCGCTGAAATGGATAACTACCGTAAGCGTATGGAGCGGGAAAAAGATAATCTCCTGAAGTACGGCAATGAACGTGTACTTTCGGATTTGGTTGATGTTCTGGATAACTTTGAAAGAACAATCAGTATGCTGGCACCTGATCAGGATCAGAAAATCAAAAATATAGTGACTGGTTTAGATATGGTGAAAAAACTTTTTGAGGACACTTTAGCTAAACACGGACTAAGTCCGGTAGAATCGATTGGCAAGGATTTTGATCCTAACTATCATGAAGCTCTAGCTCAGGAATATGCTGAAGGCAAAAAGCCAAATGAAGTGATTAAAGAGTTCCAAAAGGGCTACCTCTTAAATGGCCGTTTATTAAGACCTGCCAAAGTTGTAGTTGCGAGCGATAAACAGTAATCAATAAAATAAGGAGAATTATATGGGAAAAATTATCGGAATTGACTTAGGTACAACAAACTCATGTGTATCTGTAATGGAAAACGGCACTTATAAAATTATTCCAAATGCTGAAGGTCACAACACGACCCCTTCCGTAATTGGTTTTGCTAACAATGGAGAGATCCTTGTTGGTCAAGTGGCAAAACGCCAGGCAGTTACCAATCCAACAAAAACTCTCTTTGGTATCAAGCGACTCATTGGTCGTAAGCATAGTGATAAAGAAGTGTCTCACTTCCATGAAGTGGCCCCTTTTGAAATCTTCGCCAACAAAAATGGTGATGCTTGGGTAAAAGTGGATGGTAAAGAATATTCTCCGCAAGAAATCTCGGCCAAAGTATTAGAGAAAATGAAAAAAGCTGCCGAGGATTATCTTGGTCAACCGGTTACTGAAGCAGTTATTACTGTTCCAGCTTACTTCAGCGATGCTCAAAGACAGGCAACAAAAGATGCCGGTCGTATTGCTGGTCTTGATGTGAAACGTATCATCAACGAGCCAACAGCAGCAGCTCTTGCTTATGGTCAGGACGTTAAGAAAGATAAAAACATCGCGGTTTTCGACTTAGGTGGTGGTACTTTCGACGTATCAATTCTTGAAATCACTTCTGATGGTGTATTTGAAGTTAAGTCAACTAACGGGGATACTTTCCTTGGTGGTGAAGACTTCGATTACCGAATCATTAACTGGTTAGCGGAAGAATTTAAGAAAGAAACCGGTATCGATCTTAAGAATGATAAGATGGCATTACAACGTCTGAAAGAAGCTGCTGAGAAAGCTAAACATGAACTTTCTTCAGTGGTCCAAACTGACATTAACCTTCCATTCATCACCATGGATGCAACAGGTCCTAGACACTTAAACTTAAATCTTTCACGAGCTAAGTTTGAGTCTCTTATTGCTGACCTGGTTGAGAGACTGGTAGCTCCATGTAAAACTGCGATCAAAGATTCTGGACTTTCTCTGAGTGAAATTCAGGATGTGATCCTGGTTGGTGGTGCAACTCGTACTCCAATCGTTCAGGCCAAAGTAAAAGAAATCTTCGGTAAAGAAGCTCATAAAGGTGTGAACCCGGATGAAGTGGTTGCGGCCGGTGCTGCTATTCAAGGTGGTGTTCTTGGTGGTGACGTTAAAGACGTTCTACTCCTTGACGTAACTCCACTTTCTCTTGGTATCGAAACCCTTGGTGGTGTTTTCACGAAGATCATTGAGAAGAATACAACGATTCCGACTAAGAAATCCCAGGTGTTCTCAACAGCAGTTGATAATCAGCCGGCAGTTTCGATTCACGTTCAGCAAGGTGAGCGCGAATTCTCGGCCGATAACAAAACACTTGGTCGTTTTGACCTGACTGGTATTGCACCAGCTCCACGTGGAGTTCCTCAGATTGAAGTTACTTTTGATATCGATGCTAACGGTATCGTTCACGTAACTTCTACTGATAAGGCCACTGGTAAATCTCAAAATATCGTGATCACTTCTAACTCAGGTTTATCTGAGGAAGAAATTAAACGTATGGTTCAGGACGCAGAAAAGAACCGTGACGCTGATAAAAAACGTCGCGAAGTAGTTGATGCCCGAAATAACTTGGATAGCCTGGTTTTTGCTTCTGAAAAAGGAATCAAAGATGCCGGCGATAAAGTTCCAGCTGATAAAAAAGCTGAAATCGAAGGAGCGATTAGTGAAGCCAAAACAAAACTCACATCCGAATCTTTGGACGAAATTAAAGCAGCGACTGAAAGACTTCAAAACGTCGCTCATAGCCTTGCCCAGTTCATGTATCAAGGAACTGGAGCCGAGGGAGCTGGCGCCGGTGCCGGTCCAGGTGCAGGAGCACAGGATGCGGAACAGTCGGAATCGAAGAAGAAGGATGATGGAGACGACGTGGTAGACGCTGATTATAAAGAAGTTTAATTGGCCCAAAATTAAAAAAAGTAAAGGCCCCTTAGCAATAAGGGGCCTTTTATAAATTAGGATGATTGATTGTTATGAGCAAACGAGATTATTACGAAGTATTGGGAATCTCTAAAACCGCTTCGAAAGATGAAATAAAAAAGGCCTATCGCAAACTAGCGATGCAATACCATCCTGATAAAAATCCTGGAAATACAGAAGCTGAAGCCAAATTTAAAGAAGCTTCCCACGCGGCCGATATTTTAATGGATGATCAAAAACGCGCTATGTATGACCGAGTTGGGCATTCTGCTGAACAAGGTGGAATGGGCGGAGGCGGATTCCAGGGTGGATTTTCCGGAGACTTTGGTGATCTTGGAGATATCTTTGGAGACATTTTCGGAGATATTCTGGGTGGCCAGAGAGGACGCGGCGGCGGACGTCGAGGTGGAAGATCCCGTGCTCAGGCCGGTGATGATCTTCAAACGGAACTCTTCACTACTTTTGAAGAAGCAGCTTTTGGTGTGGAAAAAGAAATCCACATTAATCGTTCAGTTGCTTGTGGTGACTGTCACGGTTCTGGTGCCAAGAAAGGTTCTGGTCCGGTTACTTGTGACATGTGTCAAGGACATGGAGAAGTTCGTCGTCAACAAGGCTTCTTCACCATTGCTCAACCTTGTCCAAAATGTCATGGCTCCGGTCAGATCATTAAAGATGTCTGCGAAACTTGTCATGGTCGTGGTCGGAATAAAAAACGTGAAAAACTTTCTGTTAAAGTTCCTGCCGGTATTGATGAAGGCCAGCGCTTAAAACTTACGGGTCAGGGAGATTCTGGTTTGCATGGCGGTCCGGCCGGCGATTTATTTGTGTTGATTCATATCGAGCCACATGAATTTTTCAAACGCGAAGACTACGATGTGATTTGTGATGTGCCTATCAGCTTTTCACAAGCGGCCTTAGGAACAGAAGTAGAAGTACCTACCTTGGGTGGACGAGTGTCTATGAAAATCCCTGAAGGGACTCAATCAGGCCAGAAAATGAAGCTAAGAAACAAAGGTATTACTAAACTAGGCGGCTATGGTTTTGGTGATCAAATTATTACCATCCATGTCGAAACGCCGACTAAACTTAATAAAGAGCAACGCGAGTTGTTCGCTCGACTCTCTGAGCTAGAGCAAAACTCTTCAAATCCTATGACGAAGGGTTTTTTTGACCGAGTACGCGAACTATTTCAATAGATTTCTTCAGGTCAGGACGAAAAAACGCCCTGACCTGCCTCCGTGACAATTATACCCACCAGAGTTAAAATCTAAGCCAGTTATTCTTATCAAAGGTTACTTATGCGAATTCTCCTACTAGTGCTCCTGGCAGTGGCTTCATGTACTCAAATGAAGACAGTTACCAAGATAGATGAATCACAAATTTCGCCCATCACTCGTCAAAAATTGGATGCGGCCCGGGATCTTATTAAGGCCAGTCAGTACCGGCCGGCCATTACTAAACTTTCTGAATTAAATGATAATATTCTCACGCCGGTTGAGAAATCACTTAAGTACAATTTAAAAGGCGTGACCTTGTTCAATATGGGTGAAGTCGACAAGGCCCTCTTGAATTTTGAAGTTTCTGAAAAGTATGCTCCTAAAGAGACTCAACTATTCAGCCAAATTCAACTTAACATGGCGAGTGCGCATTTTAAGCTTAACCAGTTTAATGAATTAAAAGATCGTTTAAGTAAAATTGATAAAAGACAATTAACTGATACTGAAATAAAAAAATATGCTCAGCTTGGACTGGCCTACGGAAACAAGGTTCAAAACCATTTAATGATCGTGAGCTCCAGTGTCTACTTACTTGATCAGGGAAAAACATTTTCTGATATCCATGCATCAAGTCTATTCCCTCCGATGAAAGAATCGTTTGCAAAATTAAGTCAGGGTCAAAAGATTGATCTTTTGGAAGACTTCAACGATTCAAACAATCTCGCCATTGCTGTTCTCGCACAGATTGAAGCTGATGAAAGATACCTCGCCGGAGACAAAGGTGGTGCGGAGGATGTGGTTCAGTGGTTAAGAGGGGAATATGGGGACAATGAAGAAGTTCAGAAGTTTGCCAAAGAGTTTCAGCTGCGTCTGGAAAACTCATCTCGTATCAGCATCTCTGACATAGGCCTGGTCCTTCCTCTTTCAGGAGAGAAGGCAAGCTTTGGTCAAAAAGCTTTAAGTGGTGTCGATACAGGACTCAAAGTTTTAGGGTTAAATGAGAGTGTTAAAATTCATACGAAAGATTCCATTGATTCTCCGGCCCAGGCTGCTCAGGCGGTACTGGAACTAATCCGGGAGGAAAAAGTATCATTCATCATTGGAGGATTGTTTCCGGAGAGTGCCAAAGCCGAGTATCTGGAGGCCCGCAAGTATGGTGTTCTCTATATTTCTTTGTCACAGATCAATCTTCCGAAAGAAGAAAAAAATCATCACTTAATTGAGGTTCAGGGTTCCATTGAATCTCAAGTTGAGGCTTTATTGTCAGATGAAATGATTAATAAGTTTGGTCCACGAATCGGGGTTATCTTCCCGGATAATGAAGGAGGAAAAGCTTACGTAGATGAGATCTGGAGAAAAGCTTCCCAGAAATCATTGAAAGTAACCAGTGTGGCAAGCTTTCCTAAAAATACTCACGATTATCGAGATACCGCTCAGCTCTTCCTGGGTCTAAAGTATCCACGTGAGCGCTCAGAAGAGTTAAAAATTCTGGATGACGTTTATTCTTTGGAAAAAACTTCTATTCGAAGAGTTCAAACCCTTCCACCTGTTCTGGATTTTGATTGGGTCTTTCTTGCAACATATCCTCATGAGGCGACTCAACTCATCCCGACTCTTGGGTATTATGATGCTAACCGCATAAAAGTCATCGGTGGTCCAAGTTGGGTATCTAAATCTTTAGTTAAAGAACAAAAGAATTTGGGGACACTTTATTTCGTAGGTGATGATCCAGAAGATCTTAATCAGGAGATGCTGGCCAAGTTCAGAGAAATATATGGCAAACCTGCCGGCCTGATTGAAATCTTGGGCCTCGATGCAATGAAATTAGGGGCCGAAGCCTTACATGCCAGTGGAGATGTCAAAGGACGGGATGAATTTGATTCTAAGATTAAGTCTCAAGGTAAACTTAAAGGTCTAAGTACTGAATGGGAATACAAAGACGGCGTATGGCTTAAGCACATGAATGCCATGGCCATCACCAGAGGTGAGATTGTGAAGCTGTTCAAATCAGAAGCTAATCAGTAATTAGTTTGGATATTTTAAATAATAGAGCTGCTCAAAGTTACGGCCGAAGTCTTCCAGATCCAGGCCGTAGCCCACAATGAACTGATCTTCGATCTTTTTACCAGTCAAATCCGGCTGAATATTCACCGTTCTTTTATATGGTTTATCAAATAAGGTAATAACTTCAAGTGACCGGGGTGAACTGAGCAAAATTCTTTTCTTAAGAAAACTTAAGGCCCGTCCGGTATCCACGATTTCTTCCACGATCACAACATTGCGGTCCATTAAGTTAGTTGAAATGTCTTTACTGATGGTAATGGTTCCGTGATTTTCTTTGCTGCGACCTACGGCCTGAAGCTTCACAAAATCCACGTAAACCTTAACGCCCTTGATTTCTCTGACCAGATCGGCAAGAAAGACCATGCTGCCTTTAAGTACACCAATTAAAACCAGGTCCTGACCTTGATATTTTTGAGAAAGAGTATTTCCCAATGTCTCCACAATGCCTTTGATCTCTTTGGAATCGATATACTTCACAAATTGAGAAGAGACGAAGGTAGAGGGAAACTTATTTTTTTCATCGGCCATACTTGATCCTTAGTTAGTAAGACATCTTACCGTTTGAAAACGTCAGGTGCAATTCTTACATAGCCGATGGTTTTGATCGGAAAAAGAAACTTGTTTAAATTCTTGTCCATAACAGGGCTAAGTGATAAATTTTTTAGATACTGCCTCTGGCGCTCATTATTAGTTTTCTTGCTGGAAGCAGGCCCGTATCACCTTGGAAAAAGTACAGCTGTTGTTAAAGGATATATATGTTTAAAAAAATGCTTGATTGGTTCTCAAATGACCTGGCCATCGATTTAGGTACTGCCAATACTCTGGTTTACGCCAAAGATCGCGGCATTATCGTAAATGAACCGTCCGTTGTGGCCGTTCATCAAGGGTTTCGAGGGGAACAAAAAGTTCTTGCCGTTGGAAGAGAAGCCAAAGAAATGCTTGGTCGTACTCCGGGTTCCATCAAGGCCATTCGTCCAATGAAAGACGGGGTGATTGCGGATTTTGAAGTCACCCAAGCAATGCTTAAGTACTTTATTCAAAAATCACTTAATGGTTCTAAACTAATTAAACCAAGAATTATTATCTGTATTCCTTTTGGGATCACTCAAGTTGAAAAACGTGCTGTTAAAGAATCAGCAGAACAAGCTGGTGCTCGAGAAGTTTATCTGATCGAAGAACCAATGGCCGCTGCTATTGGAGCAGGACTTCCTATCACTGATCCATCGGGTAACATGATTGTTGACATCGGCGGTGGTACAACAGAAGTGGCCGTGATCTCTCTCGGTGGTATCGTTTACTCTAAATCAGTGCGTGTTGCTGGTGATAAATTTGATGAGGCCATTGTCTCGTACATTAAGAAAAAATATTCACTTCTTATCGGTGAAAGAACTGCTGAGATGATTAAGATTTCAATCGGTAATGCTTATCCGTTTGATGATGAAGTGAAGACTTATGAAGTGAAAGGTCGTGACTTAATTGCGGGCGCACCTAAGACCATTGAAGTTACTTCAGATGAAATTCGTGAAGCACTAGCTGATCCTATTTCAGAAGTTGTTGAAGCGATTAAAATTTCACTTGAAAAAACTCCTCCTGAATTGGCAGCTGATATTGTGGATAACGGTATCATTCTTGCTGGTGGTGGTTCATTACTGGCGAATCTGGATATTTTGATCAAAGAAAAAACAGGTCTACCGGTATCTTTGGCTGAAGATCCACTTACTTGTGTTGTACGTGGATGTGGAATGGCCCTCGAATCAATTTCGCTTCTTCGTCAGGTGACGACACTAAGCTAATATGTCACAAACCTTTTTCAGCAAACAAGATCCTTCTGAAAAGCTTAGCAGATTATCTCTGCTAGGTTCTTCTCGAGGAGTTGTTACTCTCTGGATTAAGGGCAATAAAGACAAACATAATTATACCGTTTTTAAGTTTGATAAAGACCGCATGGAAATTGTTCTGGATGCTAAGGACAGAATTTTTACTCCTGGGCAGACAGTCCTATGCACCTTTGAGCTGCGCGGAATGAACTTCTTTTCAGAAGTTATCTTTCAGGAAAGTATCAGCGGTTTTAATGTCTTGCAGGTTAAAAACACGTTGTTTAAATCTGAGAGACGTTCGAGCTATCGTTTGCTGACTTATCCTCTTTATGAAGTTTGGGCCGAATTTGATTTGGGTGAAGTTTATGAAGGCGGGAAAGTTGTGGATATGAAGTCCCGAACCAATCAAACAGGACTTTTCAAAAACTTTCTTCAATTACTGGATGACAAAAATAATGGTGATGAAGGGAATAAGTTCAAAATCCGTGTTCAAGATTTATCCACGACTGGATTGGCCTTGCACATAGGAGAACTTGAAAGAAAGTACTTCGAGAAAAACTTTATCTTCCAAAGAGTAAAAATCAAGTTCACTGATGAGTTCATTTTGATTCCTGAAGTTAAAGTCGTTTATGTCGTGGACTACATTTCCAGCGACAAGAACATCAAGAAATACAAGGTAGGGCTTCATTTTCCTAATCTTCCGGCCGCCACTGATGATTTGATTGGTAAAAAAATCAACCGTCTTCTTAGAGAAAATGATTTTAATAAAGATTTTGAGAATTTCATCAAGTGAAAATTCTGATTTCTCTGATTCTCCTGACCAGTTGTTCTTCTTATAAAGGAACTCCCCGAGAAGGTAAAAGTTCTTACTCCTATGCTGATGCCAGTGGCGGATACAGATTGGTACGAGAGTCCAAACAGATTGAAAAAAAAATTATTACCCGTAATCAGTTAATTGATAGTAAAAGTGGTCAGTCTAAAGTACTGGAAAAGAGCATATTGGTTTCTCAAGTTGGTTCCATCAAATCTAAAAGTGGCCGGCTGCTGACAGTTAGACCTCTGGCTTCCGAGTTCGTGGTGTGGTTAGAAGGAAAAAAATATAGCTCTAAAATGCAGCTTAATACTTCAAATAAAACCATGAGGGTTACTCTCAATAGTCCGGAGAGCAAATGGCAGGGAAGTAAGGAGATTGCTTTTCCAAAAGGAAAGTACTTTTGCTTTTTTAATCAAATACCGGAGTGTCTTTATCATAATTATCTTCTGCCTTTGGCCAATAAGAACGAAAACCAAAAATTCATTTTTTTTATAATCTGGGATAGTTATCCCTTCCTCCAAGATCAGTACAATTATGTGGGGAAAAACTTATTTGCAGCAGCGACAGTAAAATATGATGGAGAATTTAAAAAACAATTACGATATATTGTAGAGGTAGAAGGGCAGATGATTCTTTATACTTTTACGAAGTCCTATGATCTGGCGAGAATCGCCTGGATCGCCCAAGGAATAACGATTGTTCCTCCTGGTGAGGAAATTGTTGATGAGTGAGGTTATTTTTGAGTTTGGATAATTACGGACAATTGATTATTTCAGGGATTAAGGGGACAGCGCTTCTCCCTGAGGAAATTGAATTCATTAAAAATGAAAAACTCGGTGGAATTATTTTCTTTGCCCACAATTTTGAGGATCCTGCTCAATTGGCCGAACTGGTTAATTCCATTCAAAAACTTCGTGATGAGTACCCTTTATTTATCTCTGTTGATCAGGAAGGCGGAAGAATCATTCGCTTTAAAAAGCATTTCACTCAGTTTCCAGCAATGTTAGATCTGGCCCGGATGGATTCACCAAAACTCGTTTTTGAAGTTCACCAGATTCTGGCAAAAGAACTTGCGGCCTGTGGAATCAACCTGAGTTATTCACCTTGTTGCGACATACTGACAAACCCTGAAAATACTGTCATTGGCGACCGAGCTTATGGAACTGATGCAGAAACAGTTGAGAAGTATATCAGCGCTGCGATTCGTGGATTACAAACCAACGGGGTTCTTGCCTGCGCTAAACATTTCCCCGGACATGGTGGAACTACTCAAGACTCGCATTTTGATCTACCTCTGGTTAAAACCAGCTTGCAACAGATGCGCCAGAGAGAATTGATTCCTTTTGTAAAAGCTTCCAAGTCCCGTGTGGAATTTATGATGATGGCCCATTTAATGGTGGATGCCCTGGATGATAAACTGCCTACCAGTCTCAGTGCTAAGGCCTATGACTTTTTAAGGAATGAAACGAAATTTACCAAGATCGTTATTACCGATGATATGGAAATGAAAGCAATAGCTGATCGTTTTAGTATTGAAGAAGCAGCTGTGCTGGCAATGACGGCCGGTACCGATATGCTGTTATATCGATTTATGGATGATGCTAAGAAGGCCTTAAACGCCATTCGTGAGGCCACTAAAAAACGGGTTATCAAAAAAGAAGGCCTGCTCGAAAAGTTAGGGCGGGTGGAGCGTTGTAAAAAAGAGTACTTCTCTAATTACCAGCCTATTTACATTCCTAAAATCAGTGAAGCTTTCAACACTCTGGACGCCAAAAAAATTATGGATCAATACCAGGCCTTTCAGACTGGTAAGGTCTGATATAACCGGACAATTTTTCCCATTTCTTGAAATTTTCAACGCTTAGCAATTCATTGTTATTCTTAAAGTAGTCTCAATTGTGAGTTCGAGGTTTATGAGAGCTTTAAGTACTATTATCTTCTTAGCATTTATTTTGCTGGGCAATGCTGCTTGGGCGCAATCCGTGTGCCCTTCAGAGTTCTCTGAAATATCGATAAGATGTATTACTGCTGCTAATCCAAAATATTCAGACAAACCAATTCCCGTTTCATCACTTACACCAGGCTCTATTCTATTTTATAAAACGGCCGGTGGTGAAACAGGTAAGATGCGAGTCTTATCCAGTGTAAGTAGTTCTACCAAAGAATGTTCAGTCGCTTTTGAAGCAATCACTTATGGTAACGGTTCAACCTTCACTCCCAATACTTCGCTTTCGATCAGACCGGGCAAGAATCATTGGTTGAATGATAAAATTTATCTCGATCGTGAAGGGCTTTCCGCTTTGATTCTGATGAAGATCAGTCCGGAGGAGAGAGCACGCAATAAAATAGAAGCGCTAAAAAAAGAAGGCAAGCTTGATGAGGCGAAAAGCCTGCAGGAAAGACTTGGCCGTAAAACTCAGGATGAACTTTCCAGTGATTCCAAGGCCGCTTGTTATCTGGAAATAACTAAAGATTCTAAGATCGTTATTTTCAAAAAAGGCTCTACTGAGGAGAGAGGTTTTAAAGAAGAAAATCTCGCTCTCTTTCTGGCACCCTTAGTTCTGATTTTTGTGGCGATCTTTATTATTGTCCGGGTTTTCATGGAAGATCAGGATAAATATAAAACTCAGGAAGTATTGGAAGATGCTGAGAGTAACAAGAACGTAAAACAACAAGCGTTCTTTATTAAGATCACAAAACCATTTTATAAACGATACTTCCTCCCGATTGTCCAAAGTTCCAAGAACAAACAGGGATTCCGGAATAAGTACCGACAAAAGCTGGCTAATGCTGGTCTTCTAAAAGAGATGTCCCCGGAAGAGTTCATGGCCCTGAAATTCTTTATGATTATCGGGGGACCTTTCGCCTTTCTTGCTGTCAGGTGGATTATGTCTGAGAACTGGCCTTTAACCATTACTCCGGTGATGGGGCTGGTGGGATACTTCTATCCTAACATTTGGTTGGATGGTGTGATTAAGCGTCGAGCGGATGAAGTTATCCGTGCCATGCCATTTATCGTGGATATGTTAGCCCTGTCTGTGGAAGCCGGATTGGATTTTATGGCCGCAATTCAAAGAGTTATTGAAAAAGCGCCGATGAGCCCATTAGTGGAAGAATTTGAAACTTTGATTAAAGAGACCAAAATCGGTTCCTCCCGTTCAGAGGGTTTAAGACAACTTGGTTGGAGGGTTAACGTTATTGAGATCAATTCTTTTTGTGCCACTTTGATTGCTGCTGATTCAGTGGGTGCCTCGATCGGACCATTACTAAAGCAGTTATCGACTGAGTTACGAGTAAAACGTTCTTCACGGGCCGAGCAACAAGGAGCAACTGCAGCGACTAAGATTCTTATTCCAATGATCTTTTTTATTCTACCTGCAGTTCTGGTTGCGATCTTTGCACCTATGCTCTTGAAGATGATGGCGGGTAAAGGATGAAAATACAGATTAAATATCAAGGTAAGGTTCTTTCAAATAATATTTTAGTGGCGGATAATCCGCTGACTCGGATAATTGGTCTGATGTTCAGAAAAAAACCGCTGGATTCTGATGGATTGATTCTTGAGCCTTGTAATTCAATTCATACTTTTTTTATGCGTTATCCGCTGGATATCGTCTTTCTTAGTAAAACAAATGAAGTGGTGAAAATCATCAGGCACCTTAGGCCATGGAGGATGACACTGATTTATTTTAAGGCGAGGAAAACACTGGAACTTCCCGCAGGAAATCTTCCTGCTGACATTAAGGTAGGAGACATTCTGGAGGTTCAGAATGTTTAAGCTGGTAGTTGTCGGTGGTAAGCTCCGAGGAAAAGAATATGTTCTTAACGACGGTGAAAATGTCATCGGTCGGGGAGCTGAGAACGATGTTCAGGTAGCTGTCGAAGGAGTTTCCAAGAAGCACCTGAAAGTGACTGTTAATGGAGAAACAGCGTTTGCTGAAGATCTGGGAAGTTCCAACGGAACTTTAGTAAATGGAAAAATCATTAAGCGAATGACTATTAAAGATGGCGACAAAATTGCCCTGCCTAATCTCATCTTGCAAGTCGTTTATGTTCTTGAGAAAAAAGTCATCATTAAAAAGAAAGTCTTCAAGGGTGGAGAGTCTGAACAAGACACTTATGATGATCTTAATCAAACCGAACCAGTACCTGCCAGCCTGATTGCAAAGCCCATCTGGTTTTTCAAAAACAAGATCATGCCAATCGTTTATAGTTTTAATGAACAGTACGAATGGGCCGCCTTGGTGGGGATCCTTTTATTTGTATTCATTGCAATTAACATTTCCCTTACCATCTTACCGGTATTACGTGACAGTAAAATCCTGTTGATACGGGAAGTGGCCTTGCGGGCCAAGCAATATGCCGCCGAAGTGGATAGATTAAATAACGTGTATCTGAGGGATAAGAACCTGGATCAAGTTTATACAGGGTTTCTGGAAGGTGAAGACGCCGAGGGCGTTCAAAGCTATAAACTATTTGATATCGAAGGACGGGTCTATCGTCCGGTAGCCGAGTTAAATACCATCGTGAACGATCCTTTTGCCGTAGAATCTTTAAGATTTTATCGTGATGAAAAAAATCAAGATCGTGAGAAAATTGAACTTCAGGGAAATATTGTCCGGGTTGCCCGTGCCGTGAAGGCCCATGATAAAAATCTCGGAAGAGATGTGGTCGTGGCTGTTATTTCCATTAATTTTTCGCCGACCTCACTTGCAACTGAAGCCGCCAACAATTCCAAGGCATATCTTGAGTCATTGGTTACTTCAGGCATGGTCGCTATCATTTTTTTCGGAATGCTCTATTACATGACCATCCGTCCACTTGAAGAAATGCGAAACCAGATAGAAAGGGTTTTAAGGGGTCGACAGAAGGAATTGGAATCAAAGACGTTATTCAAAGAAATCCATCCACTAAGAAATACAATCAACAGTATTCTGATGCGGATAAAGGAACTGCAAAATACCGAATCGGGTGAAGTTCAGACGCTGGAAGAAGATGGTCCTTATCTTCGTTCATTGGTTGAATTTATGGCAGGTGCTCAGGGGCCGGTAATGATCCTTAATTCAGAAAAGATTATTCAACACATTAATCCTGAAGCAGAAGATCTGGTAGGTCTCAGGGAAACGGCTTCGGCCGGTTTGAGTATTCTGGATACAGCAAGAGACCAGGGATTTGCGGCAACGATCATTGATCTTTGTGATCAATCGGCCAACAACGAAGGTTGTAATCAGAAAGAAGTGTATGAGATTGGCGGTAAGCAGATGGAAATCAACGTCAATGCTTTAATAGGTAAAGATCGTTTTGCGAAAGGTTTTTACATAACATTTGTGAGAAATGATTAATGGCGAAGAACGTTCTGGTTCTTAAACATTTTGAATCACCAAAAGAGGCCGGAGTTTACTACCGGCTGGTTTGCCTTACAGGAGGCAACAAGGGTGAGTCATATGTGCTTATGGGGAACAGAATTGTCATTGGAAGATCTGATAAGGCCGATATTCGGCTCAATGATACGAAGGCCAGCCGTGAGCATGCTGAAGTCACAAAAGTCGGTGATAGCTGGTACGCCACCGATCTTGGTTCGCAGAATGGAGTGGTTGTTAACGATAAGAAAATTACTCAACAGCCATTGGTTGAAGGAGATAAGCTGATTGTTGGCCATACGGTTTTTAAATTTGCCAAAGTTGAGGTTGCCTCCAAAGGCAAGGTCATCAAAGAAGATACTGAAGAAAGTGGTCCGAACAAGAGTTTTATTCCATTCTTGATTTTAGTGATTATCTTCGCCGGGTTATTCTTGTTTGATGATAATGAAAAAAAGGAAGTAACTGAGACCAGACCCAATGTCCGGACTTATCAGGATGCCAACAATGAGTTTGTGACTGCAATACAAAAGCGGCAGGCCAATGAAAACAAGCAAACCAAGGAAAAGCTCAATGTCATCTATCAGCGTGGTCTGCGGGAGCTAAGAGAAAGAAATTACTATCGGGCCATCCATGAATTTAATCTGGCCTTGATTATTGCGCCTGGAGATTCACAAGCGGAGTATTATTTACGTAAAACTAAAGAGGAGTTGGATAAAGAAATTGAAGGCTTTACCGCCAAGGCACAAAGGGATGAAGAATCTCTGAAGTTCCAAAGTTCAATTGTATCTTACTGCTCGATTATAAGACTTTTATATACTGTTCCAGACGATCCGAGACATAAAAATGCCATCCGGCAGATTAATGAATTGGAGTCTAAACTAGGATTTGAAACCGGTGAAACTGATTGTCTTAAAAAACAACGTGCCACTAGATGAAGTATCAGTAGAAACCACTGATCTTCATGAGATGTACGAAATTTATGTCGGTCGATCTGAAGACTGTCATGTGAAAATTGATGATCCTTTGATCTCGAGGCACCATTTTGTCCTAAAGAACCAGGATTCCACTTGGTATTGTGAAAAACTAACTCAATTAGGTGTTGTGACTTTGAATGGCGCTTTAGTGATCAAAAATCCGGTTCAAAACGGAGATGAGATCAAGTGTGGGGCCTATTCAGTCATCATCACAGGCCTGCCAACATTTAGTCCCGGTCTTCAGGACATGCCGACTGCTACTCCTGCCTTAATGGTTCAGGAAGAAACACAAATTGTGGCACCTCCAGTAACTCATGAACCTGTTGAGCACGTTGCAGAAGAAGCTCATGATTTAAACGAAGAGATGGAAGGCTTCGAGTCGCTGGATGATCTTGAGAAATCTGAACCAGAGGTCGACTCCATTGATTTCTCCAGTGATGAGAATGAATCAAATGATTTGGAATCCGTAGATAGTTTTGGTGGAGATTTAGTAGACAGCAATAATGAATTTAACAGTGATACTGAATCTGGTGATGACCAATTTGGACTTGCAGCGATTGAGCCTGAAGAAAGCACCCGTTTTTTTAAGGCCTTTGTAAATTATCAATTGGTACTTTTTGGGGAGCACGCTCCTTACGACCGATTTCAAATAGATCAGGAAGAGATCTTTATCGGGCGAGATACCAAAAAATGCCAGATTATATTGAATGACCCTGAAGTTTCATCAGTTCATGCGGTGATTAAAAAAACTAATATTGAAATTACGCTGGAGGATCTTAATTCCTCTAACGGCACCATCTTAAATGGCGAAAGAATCAATAAGGCCCAAATTACTGCCGGAGATGAATTCGTTATCGGAAGCACCAGTTTTACTCTTGAAGTAAGGTCAGATCTGCTTGAGTCTGAATCCGATCGTTTGATGCCTGTAGAATCAGGGCAAACAATTGAAACAGAAGAAATTGAAGAAGAAGAAGTTTCGATTGATGAAAATGGCGATATTAACTTTGATTCAGATGCTCCTCCTGAAAAGAGCATCATTAAACGGATCTGGAAGAATCCCGCTCAAAGAAAGAAAGCAATCTATATTGGTGCCGGACTTGTTCTGGGATATCTTTTTCTGGTTCCGGATGAAGCGCCTGTACAGGATAAGCCTAAAATCGCCAAAGAAGCCCCGAAGGCCAATGATAAAAATAAAAAGGTTCTCGCACCAGAATTAGAAAACAGTAGGAATATGGCCTATGAGTTAGGAGTTAGTTTTTTTGAGCAGAATAAGTATTTCGAAGCATTAAATCAGTTTCAGATAGTTGTGGGAATTGATCCTGAATATAAAAAGGTCCAGACTTACCTTGAGCAGACAAAAATCGGCCTGAAACGCCTGGATGACCTGGAAGCCCAGAAGCGTGCCGAAGAAGACAGAATTAAAACCAAAAAGTTGATAGATGAATTAATGATCAAGGCACGTGAAGCTGTAAAAGAGCATAATGTGACTGTAGCCGAAAGTTACTTTTCCCAGATTACTGAAAAAGATCCGGAAAATATAGAAGTTCAACAGTTGAAACTTGAGCTTGAATCATGGCAAAAAGAAGAAGAGCGTAAGGCCCTTGAGCTTGCCGCTAAGAATGCCGCCAGAAAAAAGATGATTGATGCCTTGAATCCTGGAAAAACTTTTTATCTAAAAAAAGAATGGTACCGGGCAATTTTGAAGCTGGAGGAATTTCTTAGGACTAAAGGAATTGATGAAGACCTGGTGAAAGAAGCTTCAGATATGCTAAGTGATTCCAAGAATCAATTAGCCTCGGATTTAGGACCGCTACTGGGGAAGGCCCGTTCATTAAAAGAGGGCCAGGACCTGAAGAGTGCTTATGAAACTTTTCTGGATATCCTTAAAATTGAACCAACAAATACCGAAGCTTTGAACGAAGCGGATGATATTAAGAATCAGCTGGAATCTCGTTCCAAGAGAATTTACCGGGAAGCCATTATAGCAGAATCCCTAAGTCTTTTTGGTGATGCCAAAGAGAAATTTCAGGAAGTGCAGCAGATCTCTCCAACAGATAGTGAGTACTATAAGAAGGCGAGTGAGAAATTAAGAAATTATCTGGAGTGATATGCGTTTAAAAGCTTATGCAGCACAGACTCATCAGGGTCCTTATCTTCAGGTTAATGAAGATGGGTATGATTTTGATTTTGAAAATGAACTTTTTATGATCTTTGATGGCTTTGGTGGCTCAGGTCTGGGTGACCGGACGGTTGAGAAGCTCAAACAGGAAATTAAGACTTTTTATACTCAAATCTCAGACGATCCCAATGCTACCATGCCGCTTTATTATAATCCTCGGAATCTGCTTGAGGGAAATGCCATCCTAAACTCCATGATGAGTGCTCATCAGAATCTTTTGAAAACGAATCTGGAAAAACCGGTTAATCAAAGGGCAGGGGCGAGTGCGATTGTGGCCGTTAAAGCTGACAGTCTCTTGGTTCTGGTTGGAGTTGGAAACTGTTCGGCCTATCATTTCCGTCAGGGTAAACTTTCTAAAATTATCGTAGAAGACACTTTTCAGAACCTTTCCAAAGATCAATTTGAATCCCGTTTTCGAACTTCTCCAATGAATGCCCTTGGAATGTACCCGGAAATGGGTCATCAACTGCGTGAAGTTCGTCTGGCAGAAGGGGATAAAATCGTGCTTTTGACTGATGGGATTTATGCCCAAGTCAATGAAGATGAACTCCTATACACTCTTAATAAAGCTTCTCCGGATGCTAATGAAAGAGTTAATAGCCTACTAAAACTATCCAATTCTCGAGGCAATACTGATAACCAAACAGCAGTGATTCTCGAGTTTTAACACTTTTTCATTCCCATATGGACCAATGGGCCACTATAATTTTTCTTGTAGCTCATAAGGAGAGATTCAGGGATGAACCATAAAGTACTTTTGGCGGATGATAGCCTTACCATTCAGAAAGTTATTAAGATCACTTTGGCCAATCAACCTTATGACATTACTGATTGCTCAACTGAAGAAGAACTTTTTCATCAGCTCACACTTGAGCAACCCAAGCTTGTTTTTTTAGATTTCAATCTTTCTGAGAAATACACTGGCTATGAACTCACCACTAAAATCAAGTCAATCTCTCCTGCAACCAAGGTGCTTTTACTTTTAGGCACTTTTGATACGGTTGATGAAGCAGCGATGGAGAAGTGTGGGGCATCCGATAAAATCGTTAAGCCCTTCGATTCAAACAAGTTCATCGCGATCTGTAAGCAGCTCATTGAAACTTTTGCTGATGATGAGATCCCTTATCCGGAAAGTAAAACTGAAGATGCTCCTCTTATGTCTGAGAGTGAAGAAGATCAGTGGACTGTTAGCCATTCTACAGAGCAGAAGTTTGCAGCTCCTGAAAAGGAACTGGATAACTCTTTCCCAAACATTCAGAATCCTCTGGTTAAAGAAGTTTCTGATTGGGGAATGAGTGTTCCTAACATCATTAATGATCATGAATCACATGATAAGATGATTGATCTTCCACCGGTCATTGGAGAAGTTAAAGCTGCTCAGGATACTCCGGCCCGGAAAGATCTCTTTGAAACTAAATTTCCTCAAAGTGATGATCTTGATTATCCAACTATTGAAGAAGTAGCTCCGCCCAAAACCGAAATCCCGACCCCGGCTCCGGCCTCAAAGTTAATTTCAATTGATTCTTTCAATGACAAACCACTAGAAATGGAAATTGAAGGCTCATACGTACCGGATGAATCAGATGTATCAAATATTGAAGCCCAGATCCGTGATGAAGTAGAAGAGAATCTCTGGCATGCTGACGAGTTTGAAGATCTGAAAAAAGAAGTTTCACAAAAAATAGAAGAAGTTCAACATAACTTCCAACCTTCTATCAATGATTTTGACGAATCTCTGTTCAAGCCTCTGGATGAGAATGAATCCATTGATTGGCAGGAGTCGGGCCACACTTTCCATGAAGCCGCTGCAGAAAATAATGCTCAAACGTTGAACGTGGATGCTTTAAGAAGTGAAATGGAAGAGATGGTTAAGAAATACGTTAAAGAGTATATGGACCAGCATTTTCAGAAGAGCACTGAGAAGGTTGCCTGGGAAGTTATTCCAGATTTGGCGGAAAATCTTATCCGTAAGGAACTTTCAAAAATCTCCAATAAGATTTTGGATGATCAGGCCTGAGAGCTTAATCTCAGGCTGCCGTTATAGAGACGTGTGATCTGAGCATCACAACAGATTTCGGCTTCGCCATGAATACCGAGTCCCTGAAAGATACCTTCAAAAACCTCTGCACCTTCTGAAACTTTTACCATTTGATTTAAGTGGCCACATCTTAACAACCACTCTTTTCTTAAACTATTCGTATCTTCAAAACGATTGTGATGAATGAATTCCGCAATTTCTAAGGCCAGGCTTTTTTTATCCATTTCAAAGGGAGCTTCATAAATAGCTCCGTATTCATCCTCGTTTGAGAATAAATTGATGCCAATTCCTGCAAGCATTTCGTTTTGGCTTCCTTGAACCAGAATGCCTCCGCATTTTTTAGATTGTTCATCCCATAAATCATTTGGCCATTTGAGCTTGAGGTGCTTTCCTTTTTTCTCAAAATACATGGCCACAATGACGGAAAGTTCCAAAGCGGTATAACTCAAAACTTTATGAGGCCTTAAATTAAACGAAAAACAGAGAGTACCTGGCATTCCACTCCATTTTTTATCTCCTCGTCCCCGGCCTGATTTTTGATTCTCACAACTTACCAGCAAGTGAGTATGCTCCACCTGCTTTAATTGTTCTTTAAGTACATCTTGTGTAGAATCACATTCAATTACATGTATTTGTTTAATCATTCGAGGTTCCTATGTCTTTAATCAAAAGAAGTACTCCACGCCCTATCAAGTTTACTCCAGGAATTAATCCGTATGCTCATGGTTCTGTCATGGCAGAATTTGGAAATACAAAAGTTCATATCACTGCTGCTGTTCAGGAATCAGTTCCTCCCTTCCTGAAAGGTAAAGGTCAAGGCTGGGTAACTGCGGAATATGCCATGCTTCCTTCTTCTACTCATACCCGTTGTGACCGGGAAAGAAAAGGGGCCTCAGGGCGAACTCAAGAGATTCAGCGCCTGATTGGACGTGCTCTGCGCTCGATTGTGGATTTAAAAAAATTAGGTGAAAGATCCATCCTGATTGATTGTGATGTGATTGTGGCCGATGGTGGAACTCGTACGACTTCTATTTCCGGTGCTTATATTGCACTTGAAATGGCAGTAAGAAAACTCATGAAAGATGGCCTTCTACTTGAGAATCCAATTAAAGACGGACTGGCCGCGATCTCTATTGGAATTAATAAAAACGATGAAGTGATCGCTGACTTAAACTATGAAGAGGATTCTTCATGTGGGACTGATATGAATATCGTGATGACTGCCAGTGGAAAATTTGTGGAAGTCCAGGGAACTGCTGAAGGTGAGCCCTTTTCAATGGATCATTTACAGGCACTCTTAGGCTGTGCTCAAACGGCCCTGCAAGTTGTGATAAAAGAACAACGTGCCATATTGGAAAAGCTATAAGATGACTTCTTTTATTCTGGCATCAGGTAATGCTCACAAAGCGGAAGAGTTCAAAGATCTCTTTCAAGGTGTCTTGACGGTGAGTCCAGCCCCTAAAACCCTTGAGGTTGATGAAAGTGGCAAGACCTATACTGAAAACGCTTATCTCAAGGCCCGGGCCTATTATGAAACCTATCATGCGCCTGCCTTGGCCGATGATTCAGGTCTCAACATCGAAGTCTTGCCTGAAATTCTTGGCGTTCAAAGTGCACGCTTTGCTCCTGAACTTTCTGAATATTCTGATAAATGTAAAAAAGTCATCGAACTCTTAGCTGGTAAAGACAATCGCAATGCCTATTTTGTCTGTGTCCTTTGCTTTTATATCTCGCCAGATGAAGTCTACTTTTTTGAAGGCCGGGTTCATGGAACCATCGGTTTTGCCTTAAAAGGTGATCAGGGTTTTGGTTACGATCCAATTTTTATTCCGGAGAGAAAAGAGCAGGATGGGAAGAGTTTAGCGGAACTTCCTGAGTGGAAGAACGAGTTTTCGCACAGGGCCAAGGCCAGTCAAGCGGCCTTACACTTCTTTAAAGAATCAATGGACAAATCACGTAAGAAGCCTTAAATATATTGGTCTCAACAATGATCGGGGTGTAGCGCAGTCTGGTAGCGTATCTGCTTTGGGAGCAGGTGGTCGTTGGTTCGAATCCAATCACCCCGACCACTTTTTTTCGCAAAATATTTTCATTTCCCGAAATCAACTTCAAGTCCGGTCTCATAAGTCGTTCCACTCTTCTCATCACCTTCACGCACTCTTCCGAAAAATTTAACTCCACTCTTCGTTTTATATTTGATGCCGATCTCTGCTTCTTCTTGGTTACTGGCAAGACTTCTGGTCTTGAGTCCCTGTTGTCTTGACGTATACCCTGTAAAGACCAGAATCTCAGCATTGTTGGGTGCCTGGATATCAAGTCCGGCAGTCACACTCACATCTTGTTCAAAATTATTTCCTGAATATTTAACCTCAGTAAAACTCTTCACATTCGAGCTAAGTTTCTGATCCAATCGGGCGTTGGCCTTGACTTTATCCAGATGAAAGGTCACACCATCTAAAGCTTTCAGGTCTCTTGTTCCAGTGGTGTGGAGAGCTTCCAGAGAGCCTTTAATTTCAGTGTCTGAAGAAATGACTTGAGTGATGTCGAGACGATTAACGATATCAACTTTAAGAGTAGTATCTATGGGAGCAGGTGCTGACTTCATTTTTTCCACATCAACTGAGTAAGCGTTCTCACCCCTGACTTCTGAATTTAATTTCACAGAGGTGTTGGGATTCACATAATGAATGATTTTTTTTCCCGCGCCTTGTGAGAAGTTGGCCTTGAATTTTCCGGGATGAGAGGCCTGTGATTCAAGAATCTTTTTTGCCGTCTGTACAATGACGTGATCTTCTTCATGAATTTTATACTTGGCCACAACCACTGTTGTTTTGGCCTTAGGTACATCCTCACTGATCATCAAGACTTCATACCGGACTTTCTCCGGACGATACAATGATTCTTCATCCGGACAATTGGTCAGGGGGTCAAGATACTTATAACTCACCATTGATTTTAAATAGTCGGCCGGCAGACCTTCTGCTGTTGGTTTTTGAGTGAAGTTTTCGAGTTGATTTTCACTAATGTGATGAGCAATTTTAGAGATGTCCTGAGTAAAGACTTGAGCATAGACCGGAGTTAGGAACAGGATGAAAATAAGGGCTTTCCACATGGATGTCTTATCGGAATTTAGAGGAATTTACTAAAATACTCCGGTCATGAAATGGCAGGTCACTACAGTGTCTTGAAAAGACTTTAAAATGCCTTTTACAGGAGGTGGATCTATGAAAAAGTTAATCTTTTCAATGATTTTAGGTCTTGGTCTTTTTCCGCTGTCTTCCGAGGCCGGTTTATTGGTGGAACCGGTATTGGGTTACACCGTAGGCCAGAAACTTGATATAGACGGGCTGAAGGAATACGACGGAGGCAGGGGAATGTCTTATGGGGGGCGCTTGGGATACCAGACAGGTCCTTGGCAAATTGGAGCAGACTATCTCAAGAGCAGTATTGATATGAATAGCAGTGATTTTGACGAGAATGCAGATATTACTGAATGGGCGGCGTTTGTGGGTATGGAATTCCCAATTCTTCTAAGAGGCTATGCAGGTTATATTTTTTCAGCTGAAGGCGAAACTGAACTGAATAATGTTTCTACCGATCTCAAAGATGGAAATGGATTTAAACTAGGAGTGGGGTTAACTCCTTTGCCATTTTTAGACATTAATCTTGAGTATCGAAACGGGACTTTTGATAAGTATCGTCAGAACGGAGTAAACATTTCCCAGGATACAGACTATGAAGCGTATATGCTTTCAATTTCGCTTCCTCTGGACTTATTTTGAATTGATTGATTAGATATTTTTATTAACCCTTATAAAGGAATTCCATGAGATATTTAATCTTGTTCAGCCTTTTTATTTCTCTTTCTGCAGTGGCCTGCCCGGATATTTCCGGAGAGTATGCCTGCTTAAGAAACAATCAAACTACTTTCCGTTCAATTGAAGTTATTCCTGGTGGTTTTCGTATGACAAATGGCGCTCATACTAATGATTACATTACAGATGGCACGACCATTCAGACATTGCCGGATACTGACAGCATGAAAGATGGAAAATATAAGAGTCATTGTCAGGGCAACAAACTAACTGTGGATTTCACGGCCACAATTATGTATGAAGGTTCTGCGATTGCCCGCCAGGTTTCAAAAACCACTTATCAGTTAAAAAATGATCAGCTTGAGATCATCCAAAAAGTCAGAATGAAAGGGATTCCACTGCCAACGATTAAAGAGCGTTGTTCTCTTCAATAATACCTTAAGACCCTGATCCTTTTTATTTCTGGAGCACAAAAAGTAAAATTGATTATGGGCCATTTTATGCTGCCACTATAATCATCATATTCTTTAATATGTTGAGGTAATGGTATGCAATTGAAGCAGCAGGGTTTTTCTTTGATCGAAGCTCTTATTGGTGTCGCAGTCCTTGGAGCTTTAAGCTTAGGATTGATGACAATGTTCTCCAATGCTTTTAAACAAGAATCGGCCTTAAACGCAAAACAAGAGTCGAGGACCCTATTTGATGAGTTAGCACTGACCTTTATTAATTCAGACTCCTGTGGCATCAGGGATGTGGGAGCACTGGGTTCCCTTGATCCAAACAGTAAAAATGAAATTGAAATAACTGAAGGCTTAATTGGTCTTCAGGGAAAAGTCATAAGCAAGGGTGGGAATGGCCATTATGGTAAACTGAAGCTTAGCGATACCAATTCAATTACCATTTCTCCTTTAACTAATATGGGTCATCTTATGGATTCTCGTTCACAAGTTGATCCAGCCTTAGTCGCCCAAGCTGGCAGCTACGTCAAAATTGGAACTTCCAATAACTATTCTTCGGAAATCCGCCTGCGTTTTAAAAAGCCTGCTGGAGCTGATAATAATCAAGGTCTTATTATTTTACGCTTTCCGGTTATCCTTACTCTTGATCATGACAATGGAAATAAAATTACCAGCTGTAGGAGTATTCCAGAGGTTAAACATGCTCAAGAATCCTGTCAGTCGATTGATGGCGGCAACAGTCTCTCCGCTGAATGGGATGAAGAAGAGTTTAGTTGTAAAGTCTCAGTCAATAGTAACGATGCCGATGGGGGTCTTTGCAATCCTGATCACGACTGCACCAATGGTTCCAGTATTAATAAATATCGTACATCTTCGGTTTTAAATTAAAGAGGGTTTTATGAAATTCTTACTTTTATCATTCATCTTCTTTCTTAGTTCTTTAAGCTTCGCTGAGGATGTTGTTGTGCCCATGGAGTGTAAATACAATAAAGGCAAGAAACCATCTTCCGCTCTGTGTGTGCAATTCGATCCCACGCTGAAAGTGTCGGTGAATGGTGTTTGTTTGTATGATGATAATGGTTCTTCAAGTTCAAAGAGTTGGAAGCGAGGAAATCTTAAGCTGGACAAGAAATCGGGGAAATATACATTTACTCCCAAGATCTCATGTGACAACGGGGTTGAATATAAATTAGTTCCAGATTATCAAAATGATAGCACCCTTAAACAAATCGCTGGTTCCAAAGGTCCCTGGACAGGTAATGCTGTTTATGTGGCCGGGAAAGCGCCCATGAATTGTTATTATAATGTAACGGCCTTAGGGATTCCGACTGGGAGTAAACCCTGCTCGGGAGATTCGCAAGATGCGAACTATTGTCGAATTTTAGAAAACCCTAAAAAGGGGTATAACGGTAAGTGGTGGGTACATGGCAAAAATTCGCATGTTTGCCGCGGGGGTGTTGCGTTCGGAAATAATCCCTCGCAAGTTCAGGATGAAGAAGTCATCATTTCTGACGCTCGATTTCTGGAATTAGATGAAGAACCACTAAGATGTATTCGATCAAATAATAATCAGGTTGCCTGTAACCAGTCAGCATGTATTCAGCCGGGGGAACAGGCGGGACCTGGTAAAAAAGGATGCTGCCGCAGACTAGCTAAAAAGAGTGGTGGCTATGGCTGGTACCAGAATACTAAAAATATCAATAGCTCTGATGCAAATTCAACCGCTGGTACTACAGAGTGTACAAAACTGGTGGCCGCGAAAACTCTTAATAACTTTGTTTCTGATGCTTCAGGTTTTTTAGTCGACGGGGGAAATCTTGTTAGCTCCACTTTTGCCGATGTCGTAGGTAAAAGCGATCAGAAGACAGGTCTTGCAGTTAAAGATAATAATATCATTTTTAATGTCAACCACGTTGGAGTGGCCTCCATTTCCAATAACGGTCGCATGTCGATTAATTCAACTGCAGATAGCTCTTATCATTTGAAAGTTGGCGGGGATGTTCTGGCCACTAATTTTCATACACCTTCTGACAAGAACTTGAAAACCAGGATTGTCCGTATTGATCGTCCCTTAGATAAGATCAGTAAGTTGAATGGAGTCTATTACTACTGGGATAAAAATAAGGCCGGAACCTTTTACACTGAAGAAAGGCAAGTTGGTCTGATTGCCCAGGACGTAGAAAAAGTCCTGCCTGAATTAGTAAAACAAAGGGAGGATGGTACGAAAACAGTGGATTATTCTCACTCTGTAGGTCTGATCGTTGAAGCGATTAAAGAGTTAAAAAAAGAAAATGAGGCCTTGAGAAGACGAATCCATATTCTGGAAAATAACTGAAAATAAGGTGCCGTTATGAAAATGCTAATTGCTTTAATGACTTTGTTGCAAATGAATATTGTTCAAGCACTAGTCACTTGTTCACCATCTTCATGCTCTCCACCTTGTGATGGAAGTTGCACTTATTATGTTTGTGATCAGGATGAAACAAAAACCTTTGAGGTGAAAAAGCTTCCAATGACAAATGAAGATTCAGAACCAGCAAACGCCTGCTTATATACCAAGCTAATGGAAACAAAACTTCCATTCACTTTTCAGAATATAACCTATTCTAAGCTTCCAATGTCCATAACCAATAAATACAAGACCTGTCGGGCCGTCAGTGTATCCGGACCAGCATGTCCTCCCCCAACTATTTCGCCCCCTGCCCCATAAAAGGCAACCGATTTAGATAGCTGAAATATCCTGCCCTCCGGCCTCCCGGAGAACTTTATTTTCTGCATCTTGCTTTTCTTTCAAGTATTCTTTCTTTTCTTCTTCCACTGTCCGAAGGGCACTCTCGGCACCCTTAATGCGCTCGTGGTGATCTCGCTTGGCCCTTCCTCGCATAATCCTCATAAAATTCCGGACCTCTTTCATTTTATTCTTAAAGAAATGCCTATTCATAAATCCCTCCTTGGACCAAAGCTTATTTAGCATGAAGGGTGCCACCGCATGGGGTGTTGAGTCATTGACTCCTCTGTGAGGGAAAGTAAGCCCAAAATTTCTAGACAGGCCGCTCTCTCATAGGGGAAGATGAGTGATCTTTAAATATAGCTGAGTAAAACGGATGCAAGATGCAGAAGCTTACTTTGTTTTTAAAGATACACACAAACACTTACGAGAGGTCAGCACATGAGGCTTAACAGGCTCATCATTCAGGGTTTTAAATCCTTTAAAGACAAGACAGTCATTATTTTTGATGAAGGTATTACAGGGATCGTAGGTCCTAACGGTTGTGGTAAGTCCAACATCGTTGATGCTTTATTCTGGGTTATGGGAGAGCAGTCGGCAAAGCACCTTCGTGGGACTTCCATGAAAGATCTTATTTTCGCCGGATCTTCCCGATACACGCCTGCTTCATTTGCAGAAGTGACTTTAGTTTTGGATAACGTTAACGGCAAACACATTCACATCAGTGGAACAGTGGCAAAACCGGCCGAAATCCACCTGACTCGTAAACTTTATCGTAACGGCGAAACTGAATACCGTATCAATGGTGAGCCAGCTCGTCTGAAAGATATTCATGAAGTTTTCATGGATACTGGTGCCGGTGCCAAGTCTTATTCAATTATTGCTCAGGGAGAAATTAACAAGCTCGTTCAGGCCAAGCCGGAAGAGCGCCGGGTAATGATTGAAGAAGTTGCGGGGATTACAAAGTTTAAACTTCGTAAAAAAGAATCTCTTAAGAAGATTGAACAGACTCAGTCTAATCTGATCCGTCTGGAAGATCTTCAGAATGAAATTTACAAGAATCTTAAAAATCTTGAACGTCAGGCAGAGAAAGCTGAAAAGGCCAAAACTCTTCGAGAACGTATTAAGAAATATGAACTGATCGTAGAAAGTCATCGTGAGCATGACTATCTACAAGACTTCACTAACGCCAGCACCATGCTTGAGTCCCGCCAGACCGAACATGAGAATTTGACCCTTCGTAAGTCTCAGTTAGATCTGCTGTTAGAAGATGAAAAAATCCAGAAGACTGACATGATGGAAAGAATCGATGTCGCTCAGGATGATTTCAATGATCACTCAAAGGAACTCGCTGCTGCTGAAGAGCGTGTGAAGCATCTTAAAAAATCCCTGATTGAAAAAGAAAAACAAATTGACCGGGCCCAGCGTGAAAACGAAGAGCTCAATATTGATATCGAAAAACGTTCAGAAAGATTAGAGGCCCTAACGGCCCAGCTAGAAGATCTGGAAGCTAATAACTATGAGCAGATGGATTTCTCTAATCTGGAAGAAAAAGTTGAGCTTTTAAAGTCTCAGATGTTTGATCTTGAGGAAGAACTCGGAGAAAAACGTCGTGAGCTTAATGCTTCTAAAGAAAGACTTCAGTCTTTAGATAATGAAGCTTTCAAAAATTCTTCAAAACTTGAAGAATACTCACGCCTTCTTCAAGATTTAACGGCCGAAATTGAAACCCTGGAAAAAACCACTTCCAATTTCACCGACGATCTTATGAAAGATCGTGCCACTGTTAAATCTTCTGGTGCCAAGGTGGAAGAACTTAAGGCCGCACTGCCTGCCCTTAAAGAAGAAGTGGATAGTCTGAACCAGGAATTAAAGTCCCATGATGTGACTTATCGTGAACTTTCACGTGAAGTGATCCAGCTTGAATCCAAGCGCCAGTCATTAATTGAGATCAACAACTCAGCTGAAGGTCGTCGCGCCGGTGCTATTGAGCTTGTTGGTAAGGTTAACGATGGCACGCTGGAAGTTTTAGGGAAACTCATTGAATGTGATCCTGAATATGCCGTAGCCGTTGAGCAGCTCATTGGAGAATCACTGGACGTGGTCCTTTCAACCGGTGGAAAAGAAGCCTTCGCTTCTCTTATGACGGATTTTGAAGCCACGGTCGACGTATTATGGCCTCAGGAATCATCGATTTCGACTGAGTCGATTGGACGCCTTGAAACTCAGGGTTGCCAGAACATGAAGGCCCTGACCGATATCGTAAGAATTAATAATCAAGAATATGCAGCTAAACTTTCAAAGATTCTTAACGGTTTCTTTGTTGTAGAGAACTTAACCACGGAGCTGGCCTCTAAAATTAACCCAGAGATCCAGTTTAAAGGACTTGTTTCTAAGGATGGAAAAGTTCTCATCAAAAAAGTCGGTAACTCCATTCTCTACGGAGTCCGTAATGACGGAGCCTCAGAAGCTCAGGGGATTGTTCAAAGAAACAATCTGATTCAGGAAATGGGTATTCAGCTTGAATCCAAGCAAGCTGAACTTGCCATTCTTGAAACCAATATTAAACAGATTGAAACTTCACTTTCTGAGAAGAGAACCATTCTGGAAGAGAAGTCTAAAGAGTTTAATGAGATTAATATGATTTATGCGGCCACTAAAGCTGCACTGGAATCAAAAGAATCGAATCAATCCTCTAATTCTTCAAGACTTCAGATCCTTCAGGGCCGTAAGTCTGAAATTTCTAGTTCCCGCCTGACTCTTCTGGAGAGTGATGAGACTTTGATCAACGCTAAAGAAGAGTTTGATGCCAAGGTGAAAGAATTATCCAGCGATGTCGCTGATATTGAATCCCGTTATCAGGAACTCAAAGTCAGCTTTGAAAATGAGCGTGACGAAATGATGGAACTCAAAGTGAAAGCTCAGAGTTACCAGCAGCAGTTAACATCCCTTAAATCCCAGATTGAGGATGTGAATGCACAGATTGATCGTTATCATGAAAAACAGCAGGCGAACCTGGAGCTATTAGAAAACTTTCAGACCGACATCGAAAACGCTCAGACGGAAGCGGAAACAGTTGAAGCTTCTAACCGCGATCTATCCGAAGTTCTTTCTGAGAAAGAATCTTACTTGAATCTTCTGAAAGATCAGATAGCTCAAGTCCTTCTTTCGATGCAGGAAAAAGAGTCTGAATTAAAAGAGATCAATAACCGTATCAACAAGATTGAAAAAGAAAATGTTGAGTTGGAACTTAAAACTGCTCAGATCATCCAGGAAGAAGAACTTCTGGTGAAAGATATTTTTGAGCGCTACAAAATCGATCTTCGTTCAGTCATGATGAAGCATCTTGAGATTACTTCTGACAAGATCGTTGACCTTAAAGATCTTTCTCCGATGTATGTCATGGAAACAGAAGATGGCCCGAAAGAAATTGAAGTCCTCGAATATGAATTCGAGAAGCGTTTCCCAGGCCAGATCAAAGAAGCAAAAGAAAAATTCAAAGAGTATAAGTCCGATTTTAACCGCTTAGGTGAAATCAATTGGGCCGCAATTGAAGAATATGACCGTCAGAAACTTCGTTACGACTTCCTGAAAACTCAGGAAGAAGAACTTAAGAAGTCTCTGACCGATCTCCAAACCGCCATTGCTCACATTGATGAGAAATCCAAAGAGCGTTTCAAAGAAGCCTTTATGGAAGTGAATGAGCGCTTCTCGAAAGTTTTCCCGATCATCTTCGGTGGTGGGGAAGCGAAGCTGGAAGTCACCGGTGATCTTGATTCTATTGAGTGTGGTGTGGATATTATCGCAAAACCTCCTGGTAAGAAGATGCAGTCAATCACTCTTATGTCAGGTGGTGAAAAGGCGATGACAGCAGTCTCGTTGATCTTCTCAATCTTCCTGGTGAAACCATCTCCATTCTGTTTACTGGATGAGGTTGATGCTCCACTGGATGATGCTAACGTTGGTCGATTTAATGAACTTCTGCGTGAGATGAGCTCTGAATCACAATTTATTTTAATTACGCATAATAAGAAAACCATGGAACTGAATGACACACTTTACGGTGTGACCATGCAGGAGCCGGGCGTCTCTAAGGCCGTCTCAGTGCAACTCCATTAAGGTTTGTGGACAGGGGAAAAGTAACTTCAGTAAGAGGAAGCTTTCCCCTTTTTTTAAAAAAGGAACAATATGAAATTCCTCCTTCTTCTCGCCCTCATCCCGAACCTTACTTTTGCAAAAAGCTTTGTCCCTAATTCATTTTCCGCAAACTACGAAGAAACAGTTGTTTCTCTAGCTACAGGTAAAGAGAAAAAGAGTTTTGGAAAAATTGATTATAAATTTCCTGGTAACCTACGCTTTGAAGTGACGTCACCGGTGCCAACTCTTTTTGTGGTTAATCCTAAGAAAAGCTGGCTGTATCAGCCTTCTCACGTAAAAGGTGAAAAAGATCAGGTCTCCGTTCAGGATTCTGCGGATCTGCCTCTGATTAAATTTTTGGACTCAGTTAAGAATGGTATTGAAGACTCGAAAATCTTTGCCACTAAATATGGCAAGAATGATCTGACTTTGACATTTGTTAAGACCATCCAAAAAGAGATGGGGTTTGTGGAGGTTGTTCTTCATACTGACAAAAATGCCAAAGAGATAAAAGAAATCAGTGGTTTTGATAAAATTACCTTAAAGCATATCAATGGTAGTAAAACCAACATCAAGCTAATTGACCTGAAGGAAAATGTTTCATTCCCTCCAGGTAATTTTACTTTTAAGCCTTCGGCAAACACTAAAGTTATCAAGAACTAAAGAGTTAGTGATTCTTTGCAGTTGACCTCATTAATCATGATGTTATTAAGAAATATTCTGATTTTGAGGTCACTACCTACAGTAGAGAACTCATAACTTTCTTTCCCAAAATTCTCCTCACTCATCACATCCAGATGAACCTTGTTATCTAAACAGTAGGCTTTTTGAGTATAAGTAAGTTCGCTGCCTTCATTCGTTTGAATTGTAATTTCTTCCGGCTCCCCATCGGCCACAAATTTGAGGTGCTTAAATCCTGAAGGCGTTTTGATGAGAAATCGGTAATAGGGGATGCGTTCACGAACTGAAACTTTTGAAATTTGAAAGGCACTTATTCTGGAGCGTGAGCTACATTCTTCATACTGGGCCTCAAAGGAAGGACATTCGGCCAATGCCGATGTACTCATGATAACCAGGGCCACTGCAGTGAGAAAAGTTTTCTTCATAATACCTCCTTGATTAAAAAGACGGAGGTAACTAAACCTTAATTAGTGCTGACTTCGAAATGAATTTTTCTTAAAAAAGAAAAACCCCCAGAAGTCGCGTTCTCCTGAGGGTCTTTGGGTAGGGATCTCGAACTTTGGCTAAATCCCGTAGGCCTTTATCAGGACCGCCAAACCAAAAATATTAATCATTAGTGTCAGGCCATAAAAACTCAGATTCATAACTGCTCCTTATTTCTAACAGGCCATGGCCAGTTCAATATAGATATCAGTGGTGTAATCACGAGGACCTGACTGAAGGCGATTGCGGCCGGTTTGCAGCAAGGCCACCTGTTTTGGTCCTAAATCACAATCTTCATAATTAGAATTTGTTGAGCTACTGGCCACCCAGTTGCAATCCGTAAAGTTGCAGTTCTTGAAATTGCACTTCTTAATATGCGAGAATTCGAAGCTGCAATTCTCAAAAACACAGTTCTCGAAGCTAACCCCTTGAAAATCGCAAGCATAGAACACGCAATCGGAGAAAACCACTTGCCGGTAGGTGCTCAAAAGGATGCGTGAGCCGGCCAGGATTTGAGAGGAGATGACGACCGAAGCTAGCTGCTCATCCTTAATCAGCTGGTAGCTTTCTGATGATTCTAATTGAGTCTTTTCAATTGTTTGTGTGAACATGTGGCCCCTCCGCCGCGTATAGTTCCTGACTGCAATGATATGCAATTTGACGATTTGCGTCAAGATATAAAATTGCATTAAGAAATTATTTTGCAATCCGATAAGAAATTCAAGGGGGTGGATTATGATCCGCTTTAGTCCAGACTTTTTGGAAAACTTTCTCGCTGTCGTTCGTAAGTATATGCAATTGCGAGGAGGACTGACGCAAAAAGACCTATCTGAAATGATGAATGTGGGGATTTCCACCATGAGTCGATTTCTCAATTTGAAAACCAGTAATGTCGACGAGCAATTGGTTGCCAATATCATCGCCACGCTAGGTATTCCCTTGCATGAAATCATTGATGGCGTGGAAGAAGATTCCACTGAGACCTTCAAACGCCTGGTGCAATTTTATAAAGATCAAAAAGCCGCCGATCAGAAACTTGGTGATGATGAAGGGGCCAAGCAACCTGAGACCCGAACGAAGACCCAGGCCACAATAAATGTTGGTGGTCGTAGGCAGCAGATGCCATTTGGTGAGACGGGTGCTGTGGGAACTACGCGAACAGATATCTCGATTCGAGAAAAACTGGAAACGCTCTCACCAAGACAGAAGGCCTACTTAAATGACTTTCTGAATTTGGATATTAATGATCGCGATTTGATTGTGGATTTAGGTGACGCTATCTTCCGCTACTTTCGCCAAAGGAATGTGGAATTTTGATTGTTATTGTTATCCTGCTTTTAATTTCAACCGCATCATATGCTGCACCTAAAGAGATTGAGGTGTGGTTTTTATCCAATGCTAAGGTTACTCAGCTTAATGAACTTTTAAATCGTCCTCAGTACGTTTATAGGGCACCAGTTGCGAAACTAGAATGTCAGGAGATGGGGGATTATTGTTTTGATCCTCAATACGGTCTGTATAAAAAAGATGATGCTAATTTAGAAGTTGATGCCGGCGAGATAACTAAAGAAAAAGGTCCCGAGATTCCTTCGGCAAAATCAGTCGATCGAAATCTCATCAACTGCGATCCTAACAATTATTTTGATATTTTTTGTGGAAAGGCACGGGCCGAGACCAAACGAGAGAGCGCTAAGCTAGATCTGTGGATAGATACATCATCTTCGATGAAAGAGTTTGATTATACTGATAAAGAAGGTGGCTGCTTTAGAAAAAGTCTAGTGAGCAGATTGGATGAGACTTGTGGTTTTAATCAGAAAGTTAACGTTATGATGTTTGATACTTCTATTAAACAGGCCGGAAGCATGGATCAAATGTGCCATAACCAGGGGCTCAATGATTATAAACGATTAATGGACTGGATTGAGCGCTCAGACGCTAAAAAACTTATCGTTATCACTGATATCTATGAATTTCATAAAGATTTCTCAGACTTCATCGAAAGTAAGCACGGGAAACTTCGTGGTGATAAAGATGCCCTGACGGCTAAACAAATGCTTGATCTGGTTGATGAACTTGCCAAAAGCTGCAAGTAATAACAAAATCCCCTCATGAATCTTAAAGCACTTCTCCTGTGGTCCGAGCAGGAATTCACCCATCTTCCCTGGCGCAATAATCGCTCTTTGTATCGGACGTTGGTTTCTGAAATCATGCTTCAGCAAACGACCGTGGGAACTGTGATGAATCATTTTGAGCGCTTCCTGGTGCGTTTTCCAACACTCGAGAGTCTTGCCCAAGCTTCAGAAGAGGAGTTAATCATTGCTTGGAAAGGTCTGGGTTATTACCGGCGTGCACGAAACTTGAAAAAAATTGCAGAGACACTGGTAAATAATCATGGAGGAGAATTCCCTCATGATCTTGAAGCTCTTCAGGAAATTTCCGGCATCGGTCCTTACACGGCCAACGCTTTAATTGGAATTGGAATGAATAAACGGGCCTTGGCAGTGGATGCTAACCTGGAGCGAGTTATTGCCCGGCTCTTTGGTCTTAAGACAAAAAAAGGTCCTAAGCTTCAAAAAGAAATTCAAAACCTCTTCATCCAGAAATTGATTTTTAATGAGAAAGTTTCCTTTCGGGGACTCAATGAAGCTTTAATGGATCTGGGACGAACGTTTTGTCAGGCGAGGAAGGCGAGCTGTGAGCTCTGCGCTTTAAAAAAAACATGCAAAGCTTTTGAGTTGGGAACACCCCTGAAGTTTCCTGTGAATGATGAAAATGAAGCCAGGAAGAGTGAACACGAACTCCATCTGCTCCGAGTGATTGTGAAGAAAAAGGAAAAGCTTTTGGTTTATCAGAAGGCCCAGAATGAATGGCTTTCGGGGCAATTTGAAGTTCCTACCTTCATCCTGAAAACCAGTGATGAAAAATTAAGACAGTACCCAATAATCAAAACGGAAATACCTCAAGAATTTGTGACTAGTTTTAAAACGTCAATTACAAAATATAAAATTTCCAATCACGTTCTGGTTCTAAGTGAAAAAGCTTTTTTGCAAATGGGATTTAAGGTCGAAACTCAGTGGCGATCAATTCATGAAGCCTCATCTAACTTTTCCACTGCCACCCTTAAGGCCTTGGCCAAAATAAATTAAAATTTAATCAAGATGGCAATCAGCCCTAGCCCCATTGCCATTAAGCTTCCAAGTTTAATGGTAAGGCGATACTCCATTGCTTTCATTTCTGAGCGAAGTGAGTTTTCCATTTCTTTCATTTCTGAACGGAGTGAGTTTTCAATTTCTTTCATCGATGTATGAAGAGAATGATCCCCTCTGTTTATTATGGCCAAGATTGAACTTTCTTTCGAGTCTAGTAAAAAACGGAAATTTGTATCAAGGGTCCTGATCTCAGCTTGATTAATAAGAATCAACTCCCGAAGAGAATACTCCAGATCCTTTAGATCACTTTTCGTAGCAAATTTGGAATCCATAAGTTCAATCCAGCTTTTTACAACTTCTTTGGCCTGATCTGAAGAAAAGCCAACTTCTTCTAGATTCTCAGTATACTTCAAAGCATTGATCATTTCCATTCTCCTCGTTGAAGGAATCTGTATGCAAAACTTTGGGCCATGTAGAAGAAGATTAATTGCTGGAAATCAAAGGGAGGGCGGCACAATGCAGAGAAATTTATTCCAATCGAGAGAGAAGTTTTTTCTTAATGCGAAAAGGTAGCTGGTACCTTTTCGCATTTTCGACAATTTTTCTTAGTTGCAACCAAGAATTGATTCAACAGTGTACGTGCCCCAATCTTGGTCTTGGTGATCGTAACCATCGTAGTAAGCGCTCATAACAGTAATAACGCCGTTACCTTCAACTTCAATAACTGTTTCATAGGTATAATCAACGATACCCTGATCAACTTGATGACGAGTGGTCTTGTTGCTGATTTCAATCAGACGGCCATTAGGTACATCACACTTTAATTGAACGGCCTTTTCAATGACGTCCTGATGTCTTTTTACGAACTTGGAATTTTCAATTTCCGCCATGGCAGAGAAACTTAGAACGGCAAGTAGAGATACAGTGAAAGCTTTCATCGAATGCTCCTTTAAATTGAGACCTATTTAATAACTTGCCGGTTTTCTAACATGGTTTAGTGAATTCTATTGTTAGAATTGAGTTAGAAATGTTTGAGGATTACATGGATTTTGGGTCTGTAAAATTTATAGTGGTTTTCTCAGAGGATTGAAAGGTTTCTCCCATAGTGCTACGTGAGGGGCACACATTTTAAAGGAATCTTTATGAAAAAAATATTCAGCTTTTTTCTTTTGATAGGAACATTTTCAGCATTCTCTGCTGAAGTGAGGATTAATGCAAATCAAGTAGAATTTAACGTGAATAAAGACGTAGAAATTAATACTGCGACTTTAGGAATTAGATGTCTTCGCAAAGCGGGCATTTTAGAGCAATTAAATAACGGTCTGAAAGAATACACAGAATGTAATGACTTTAAAGTTAATGGTGTTAAGCCTCCTTATTATTCACCATCAATTGAATTAAGGAAGATTGGTAAGAATAAATTTGTACTAGAAAAAGACGCACTCATTAAATTTTCAACATCTCGTAAAGGGCACGTTTGTGTCATTATCAAAGCCGAATTTAAAGATTTCAAAATTCAGTTTGAAAGAGGTGAGGATACTTATTCCCTTCTTTCTTATTGCTCGGTTAAAAATCTGCCGTTTGCGACTAATGACTATGTTTACAACAATAGAAGAGTCTCTACTTTAGAACAATTCAACGATGCTCTTGGACGTCCAATTCAAGTAAATTTAAAATAGATTTCAAAAAAACAGGGATAGAGTGAAAAAGATTTTATCCCTATTACAAAAAAACCGAGATCAGGAATAAGCCGGATTCTGTATTAAACTATCATTCCTCTAGGATCTGAATTACTCCAGACCTCTTGCACCCTACCCGTGAGCTCCTCGAGCAGACTCAACGCTCACCTACATGGGCTTGCACCTCGTAGAGTTTACCTGGTTTCACTACGCACCCAAGTTTCCCTGGGCCATACATACTTTCTGTTGCACTTGTCCTCGCCTCACGACGGACGGGCATTACCCGCTACGATGCTCTATGGTGTCCGGACTTTCCTCCCGTCTTGCGACCGGCGATAGTCCCCTGATCTCGGTTAAAGATTATATAACGCCCTCAAGCCCCGTAAGGCAAGAAGATACGGGAGCACTGCGGGCAAGTTTTTAGGTTCTTTTGCATGTCGATTTCGGACTCATCTAAACGAGAGATTTTATAGCGGCAAAAGTAACAACTTCCCTGATCTATACGGGTAAAAGGACCATGGGCCAGATTTTTAGCGGAGATTTTTTGTAAAGTAGATCGAAAATCAGATGGCAATTCTTCCAGCAGAAGTTTAAGTCTTAAATCAATGTTTATAACTTCATTATTTAATTTGTCGACTTCAGGGAGAACATCTTGCTCAATCTCTTTTATGGTTTTTTCCAATCCGGCTAAAAAAGTTTTGTGGTCCTGAGTTTGAGTTTCAATTTCTTCCAACTGAGATAATAATTCCAGACCCTGTTCTTCGGCCTGATTAATGTCTAATAGATATTGATGGATTTTTTTCTCATCTCCGCCCATATCCATCAGGCGTTGTTTTTGCTCGGAAGCAGTCTTTAGCTTCTTTTCGACTTCTGCGAGTTCATGATTTAAGGCAAATCCATCCTGCTTGAGCTTTGCAGTTTGCATTAAAGTCTCTTGACGCCTCTCGTTTAGCTTGGATACTCGATCTTCTTGCTCACTCTTGGACTTCAAGTAATTGATTCTCATCTTAGTCAGAGAATCTATTTCTTTTAATTTTAAAAACCAGTCAACACTCACTTCATTTTCCTTCGATTTCGACGATAATAGGTGCACCATGAAATCCAATCTAACTTACCTCAAAAAACTCGAACTGTTCAAGGAACTGGATAATTTCAAAGAAGGCCAATTCTTTGCCATTGCTGACCAGAAAGTCAAAAACCATCTTCCACAGTGGATCTCTTTTTCTCCTCATATCTTCTGGTTAAAAAGTCCGGAAGAAGAGAAGACTTTGGAGGTCTATCAACGGGCCGTTGAGTTTTTTCTCAAGCAGGGAATTACCCGTGCATCTACTATTTACGCTATCGGCGGTGGTGCTACCACGGATTTTGCCGGTTTTGTGGCTTCCACAATCCTTCGGGGAGTAAAGTGGGTTGCCATTCCAACTACTTTATTGGCCATGATTGATGGCTCTATAGGGGGCAAGGTTGCCTTGAATATGCCTCAGGGCAAGAATCTGGTGGGTGCTTTCCATGCCCCGGATAACGTTTATATTTGTGGTGACTTTCTAACCTCTCTTCCAGCCAGTGAATGGATTTCAGGTAAGGGTGAAGTCATGAAATACGGATTTCTATCCAAGGAAATTCATGACATGATTTTGAAGAAGTCTGCGATTGAAGATATTGCTGTGGCCTGTGCCAAGTTTAAGAATGAAGTAATTCAAAAAGATTTCAAAGAACAGGGAGAGAGAATTCATCTTAATCTGGGTCATACCTTAGGACACGCCTTTGAATCTCACTTAAAGATCCCTCATGGCCAGGCCGTGGCCATGGGGCTTAAATATATATTTAAGGTGATGGAACTTAACCAATCTCATGGAGAATGGAGCGAGATGGTAAAGGCACTTAACCTTCCTGCGGAGAAAATGGAAATTGCTCATTATTCTCATTTTGACCTGAAGACTTTTTTGAATTTTCTGGATCATGACAAGAAGAAGGTTGACTCAAAAATCAGGTTAGTTCTCGTCAAGGATATTGGTTTTTGTTATGTTGAAGAAGTCCCGATGAAAGACTTTAAAACAAAGATTCAATCCTATGCAGAGTTTAAGCCTTAATAAAGGAATGATGAGAGAGAAGGTCCATGTACCTTCTTCAAAATCCTACGCTAATCGGGCCTTGATACTTTCAGCACTCCTGGACAATGCTCCCTTGTTAAAAGATCTTCCGCTCGCAACAGATGTCACAATATTGCTTAAGGCCCTGGAAAAAGTGGGACTTAACATTGAGAAAGCTGATGGAGATATTCTCATCACTAATTCTTTCCCGGCCTGTGAAATAACAGGTGCAGAGATTGAGGTTGGTGAAGGGGGGACTACCGCGCGTTTTCTGGCAGCTTTGCTTCTATTGGGAAAGATGCCTTATCAATTGATTTTAGGGCAGAGACTCAAAGCGAGGCCTTGGCAGGAATTCATTGAACTCGTGGGCTCTCTGGGTGGGAAAGCAAATCTGAAGGACAATGTTTTAAGCCTTCAGGGTCCAATTCAGTTACCTGTAGAACTTAAAATTGATTGTTCAAAAACTACTCAGTTTGCTTCGGCCTTTGATTTAATTAGCGTAAACACAAAGGCTAAAGTTATTCCACTCCATCTGAGTTCTTCTCAAAGTTATTGGGCAATGACCGAAAAAATGGTTAAGGCAATGGCGGGAATGGAGAGTTACTCGATACCTCTGGACTGGAGTAGTGCCAGTTATCCACTTGCTTTTGGGGCCCTAAATCAGAAGATGGATTTCCCTGGACTATTTCCGGATGAGCTTCAGGCCGATGCTAAGTTCTTTCAGATTCTGGAGCAATTTCAGGCAGTAACTCTGAATGAGAATGGCATTGCAGTCATTCCTTTGGACGAGCATCACTCTTTAAAGTTCGATGTCTCTGATGCTCTGGATTTGGTTCCGACGCTTGGTTATTTTCTTGCCCACATTGAAGGCCTTCATGAATTAAATGGAATTCAAAACCTGATCCATAAAGAAAGTGATCGCTTGGGAGAAATCATTAAACTATTAAAAGTTTTTGACCGAGAGGCCCACACGGATGGTAAATCTTTATTTATCAAAGGGGATAAAAATCGGATCACAGAAAAAATAGATTTGAGTTTACCTAATGATCATCGCATGGTCATGGTGGGAGCATTGTTTTTGCTTCATCATGGTGGGGGGACACTGGCCCCCGTCACCGCTGTAGAAAAATCTTATCCAGAATTTTTTGACTTAATTATTTCTTCTTAAATTTAACTTTGATGGTCTCACCAGTATTGATGTCAGAACCTTCAAGCTCAATAAAATTGCATCCATTTGGCACACCAATAAGATTCTTGCTCACATTACAAAATGTACGATTTAAATCTATCTTCCGGTAGCGGCCTGAGGCCCCCAAAGTCAGTACTGATTTCACTTCGCATTTACCATTAACCATTTCACTGTTAATTTCCATCGTTGTTTCAGTTAAATCATGTTTAAGTTCAGAAAGGTCATTAAGTTTAATTTTAAATGAATCTCTTGAAGCATTAATGCCTTGAAATTTCACTCGCTCTTTAATACTGGAACGAATCATTGAATGAACTTCTTTGGTGTCTTTACCATTGTTCATGATCCAATAAAATTCCATATAATTTTTTTCAGCATTCTTATTGCTGGTCACAAATTTACAATCAGCATCAGTCTGAGTGTGAATCATCATTACGTTCTCTTCGTTATGATCTTTTTCCATAGTAAATAGCTTTTTCTCTCCACTTTGGGCGAGTGCATTTAAACTAGTGAGCGAAAGAGTCATGGCCAGAAGCGTAGTCGTCATTGATTTTTTCATATTTACCTCAAATGATTTTTACTTAGCATAATCGTCATTAAGCCGCGACTCTAGTCCAAGAGAAATACTTTCAAGGGGTGTCCAGTAAGTAGACAGCTGGGATTCCTCTTGATTACACTAAGTTAACTTAATCAAGGAAGCTTTATGCGGTATTGGATTTTGGGACTACTTATGATGATCAATTCTGCTTGGGCCCAGTTAGGTCAGGTGACTGAACTCATAGGAACTAAAGACGCTTATATTAAGCGAGAAAGCGCCAAGGTCATGCTGACGAAAGAATTGAAACTGGACAATGGTGACGAAGTCTTTTCTGAGAACGCTGAAGTACTCATTCGTCTTACTTCAGGTACTCAATTGAATATAGGTAAAAACACCCAGCTTAAATTAACTAAGGAAATGATCGATCTCTTTAAAGGCATCATCAGACTTAAGGCCTTGAAGGATTCTAAAGTTCAGGCCAATGGTGTGGCCTTCGAGGCCCAGGCTTCTGACTTTGAAGTTTCATGGCTAGATAACAACTCGATTGATTTGGATGTCTATAAGGGAGAGGTGACGGTTTCATCTCCTCATGTTCATACTTTTGTGCCAGAAATTGTGAAGGATAAAGAAGGCTTTACTTACAACCCTTTAAGCCCGAGCTTTAACCGTCGAAGTTTTGCTCCTAAGCTTAAAAATCAGCGACTTAGGTCAAAAATTAAGTAATACCTAATCTTTTTGCTCCGCTTAGCCGATATGGTTTTTAACTATATCTGCAACATGGAACAAATAGCATGGTTAGGTTAACGGCACTCGCACTTGGAATTCTGGCCCTCTTTTACTCTATCAACGTGAAGTTGGAGAAGAAGCCTGAAGTCGCTTTCGATGATGAGGATCTTCGCCCTAAGAAAGTCAGAAAGGCCAAAAAGGCCCGTGCTCCCGCTTCAGTTGCTAAAAAGACTGTGGCACCTCCTGCTAAATCCTACGAACAATACCGTCCTGAACCTCCAAGATATGAAGCCCCGGAACCAGAGATGCCGGTTGAAGATTATGGATCACCATCCGGTGGCGAGAGTGTAGCTCAGCCGAGTTATATCTCGAGTGGATATTCTTATGGGGGAGGGCGATCAGGTTCTGGATACAGTTCTTCTGGCAGGTCTTCTTCGGGGAGTAGTTCGAGCTCATCTGATTCTGGAAGTTCAACTGCCTCGACTTCAAGTCCTGTCATTTATGGTGGAGGCGGACTGCCTCTTCCACCTTCAACACCTAATGATCTTCCTCAAGATGATAATGATGATGATAACGATGATGACGAAGATGCAAAAGACGACGTTGCATCGTTGACTTGTTCTAGTAACAAAGGCGGCGGGGCCTATGCAAATCCCATTGCAGTTGGACTTACATGTTCATCTACGGCACAAATTAAATACTGTCTAAGTCAGGGAGCTTGTTGTGATCCTAAAACTTCCGGAACTTCCTTCACTTCAAATGTTATCGTAGGTGCAGATTCGGGAAGTTATTGTTTAAGTTTTTATGGAGAATCTTCTTCACTTGGTAAATCTTCAACAGTCACTGAGTTGTCTTATACCATCAACAACACTTTGCCTGATATTCAGGTAAGTCACGCTCAGACTTTTTACCAGACGACTCAACTCTCGGGTGTAAGCTTATTAAAGAGTAATGACTTTGAGAAATTGAACTTTGAAATGGGTCAGATCAGTTTAAAATCCAATAATCCAGGTTCTGCAGACTGTGAAGAAATTGTGACCAATTATGTTTCTCTGCCTGCACCAGCTCCAGCGGTGGTTATGTCACCACTTGATATGTCGGCTATTGCACTTTCCAAACAGGTAAAGATTCCATTTAGTGTTGGCCACCTGACTTATGGTGATAACTACATCACCAGTTACGTGGTTAACAAGAATTATGCGACTCCACTGTATGCGTGTTCAACGACAAAAATTAATCTTTCTGACTTTGAATACTTCCAGGCCGATGTTTCACAGGCTTCGGCAGTGCTTTCAAATGTGCGGGAATTTTCAGGTGAGTTTACTGTCTATGGTTTCTTTGAACCGGATATTACAAACCCAGCTCGAGGTCCTGCAGGTTCTAGTTCAGAATCCCAGGATGGACGTAGCTTGAAGTCCGGTCTCTTTGGAATTTTCTTTTAATATAAAAAAAGGATCAGAGACTTGAGTCCCTGATCCACCCAAGTTCTATTCTTCAGTTGCTTCCATGTCTTCCATCTCTTCAGCAGGCACAGTTGTGTCCATGTTTGATGGCGTCTCTTCCTGTTCTTCCATATCAGTAGATGTAGAAGGAGTAGTTGTTGTTGAATCTTCCTGCATCTGCGGATCAGTAGTTGTAGAAGGAGTCGTTGTCGTTGACTCTTCCTGCATCTGAATGTCAGTACTAGTGCTGTCTGTGGTACTAGTCGAAGGGGTTCTTTGCATTGACTCCTCTTCTTCTTGGACTGAACTAGTTCCAGTATTGGCGTAAAGTGGAATAGCGAGCATTAAAGCGGCCATTGTACAAAGTAATCTTTTCATCGAGACCTCCTGTTTTTAGGACTAATGTTTCTGGCATCTCTACCAGATGAAAAACCCCTTCATTGAATCAGTGACCCAACAGGCATAGGAACTCTAAATGTTCTAAAGATTAAGGTTTTATTAAAACTTAAATTCTCGAGTATTAAATAATTTATTTTGATGAAATTCATATTTATGTCATGCTGTTAGTAGGACAAGAATAAAAGATGGAGTTATCAGGATTAGAAAAATAAAAGAATAATTAGGAAAGTGAGATAGTCATGAATGTACCCGCCATTGCTAAAAGGACTTATGAAGAGCTCAAAGGCGTGCCGGAATACATGGTGATTTATAATTTTGTTTTAGAAAATCTCCTGCGATTAACTGACAAATTCGTTAGGGCCAAGCTGATTCATGCAGTAGTTGATGAATTTAATAATGAAAGTTTTTCCCATCCATTAGTTCATGAATTAAGTCCCTGTAAGTTAGGTTGTACGGCCTGTTGTCACACCCAAGTAAGCGTCACGGATGATGAAGCCCAACTTCTGGTGAAGCTGATTGAAGATGGGGTGGAGGTCAATCGGGAACGACTGAGCAAACAAGCAGCAGTTGGGAACGATAGTGCTGCTTTCTTCAAACTAAAATATCAGGACCGAAAATGTATTTTTTTAGGAGATTCTGGCGCCTGTTCCGTTTATGAGGATCGTCCTTCTGTCTGTCGGACTAATGTTGTCTTGGGGGATGCCTCTCAATGTGACACTTCTAAAGGTATTAAATCCACACGATTAGTGAAGACTCCGAAGTCGGATCTTGCCATTTACGCATCTTTTGAAGCCGCTGAATCAAGCGGAACCCTTCCCTATATGGTTGATCAGTTTTTAGAATTATCAGAAAACGCCAGTTAGTGGCATAATTTATGAGTGCCGAAAATAAAGCATAGTCTCCTTAATTTTGTACAAAACAAAGCTCCACTTACCGTCGGTATATTTTTTCTGTTATTTGCTTTTGCCTTCTGGGGTCTTCAATTTAGTCGTCTGGAGTTGGATATCTATGATGTCTATGATCCAAACTTTCAAAGTAGTCATGATCTTGCTGAAATGAAAGCAGATTTCGATGACCAGTCTCAGGTGCTTGTCGCCTTTGAATTCACCGCTCAGCCTAAAGCTTCCGAAATTTGTAAATTGCTGGAGTGGAGTCGAGAGCTTTCAAGGGATAAGGACATAAAAGGTGTGTCATCTTTATGGTCGATTCGGGCCCCTAAGTCTCAAACAGGCAAGCTCTGGTATCCCAGGGTACAGCAGGATCCTTGTCTGATGAGTTCATCTGATAGGGTAAGACTCACAGATGCTCTGACCTCTTCTTTCTTTCGTCATCTGATCTCTCAGACTGGCACCAATGATCTGGTTTTCGATATTTCATTTTCCAATAAGAGTTCTGATATTTCACAAATTGAAGAATTGATGGATCAAACCAATAGCTTCTTAAAGAAAGATTTGCCTGAAGTAAAAGTCAGATACCTGGGTCTTGCAGGTTTTCGTTACTACTTCAAAAAGATCATTCAGAAAGACAGTATTTATAGCGCCCTTATTCTACTAGTGATCTTTTTTTTTATGAGGATCATCTTTGGTACATGGAAGAGTGGGATGTTCCTGGTTATGACCCTGACTGGTACTACGGTTATTCTTTATGGGGTTTTAGCATTGTCGGGAGTCTCGATTGATATTTTAACGAATAATCTGTTTCTTATGACGGCAGTTGCAGGGACGGCCGATTATATTTTTGTCAGCCAGTATCAAATGTCAGGAAATTATCAGGACAGTTTCAAACGACTGATTGTACCCTGTTTTTTTACCACCTTTACCACTCTGATCGGCTTTCTATCTTTAAACACCTCTGACTTAAGTATCATTCAAAGATTTGGAAATGGTGCCGCCTTAGGAGCATTGGTTGAGTGGCTCATGATGTTTCTGTTTCTTCCGGCATGGCTCAAAGTCACGAAACAAGATAAAGTTTGGGTTAATCCTTCTCAAAGTTATCGTGGGAAATGGATTGATAAAATTGAAGCGATAAAACTTTCGCCACTTATGATTCGCATTCTCGTTTTACTAACAGTTTTATCGCTACCAGCATTCTTTTATTTAAACGATCAAGATTCTCCCGTGAAAAATCTCCCGAAGGATCATGTTTTAAGACAAGCTTATGAGGATTTTCAAAAAAAGTTTGAATGGCAGGGACAGGCCTATCTTTATTTTCCTCAAAAATTGGATGAAAAAAATTATGATCAAATCCTAAACGATATCTCGGGATTAAAGCTTGTGTATAAGGTTGAAAACCCGGAAGAGTTGGCCGATGAATGGTCCAAAGGCCTGTCCCCACTCAGACAGGATCTCATACGACGGGAATTGAGCATGACTCCTTTGTGGGAAAGGTATTACTCAAATGCCGGAACTTTACGTGTTCCTTTATATTTAACAGAGCAGGATCTTCATTCCTTACGTAACCTAAGAAGTGCAGTAGAGAGGATTTGTCACGATAAATGTCGTCTGGCCGGGCAGAGAATTGTGTATCTGGAGTATGGAGAAAAGATTGCCAGGACCATGATCGAAAGCTTTGCCGTAAGCCTTGTCTTGGTTATTAGTATTATTGGTTTTTTACTTTGGAAAACAGGACATAGTCATCATTTTTGGGCCGTTACTATATCGGCCTTGATGGGTCCTTTGATTACCCTAACCCTTATCGCTTTATTTCAAATACCGGTGACCTTGGTCACCTCCATCTTCCTGGCAGTGATGGTTGGTCAGGCAGGGGATAATGCCATTCAATATATACTGGTGCCTGAAGGGAATTTACAACAGGCCATTGCTAATCGCTCACGTGCGAGTTTGGTTATTGCACTGGTGATGATGCTAGGAAGTTCCTTATTCTTACTGCACACCCTCTGGCCCATGAAAATTCTGGGAGTTTTATTTATGATTGGTTTTTTGATCAATATCATCGGGGACGTCTTTGGCCTGAAAGGACTGCTTACAAAATCTTAATCAACCTTCCTTTTCATGGAGCTTCCAGGCCTTCATGGTGAAAGGGTATTTCAGTATGAATTTTCTTAGCCACCTGTCATAGCGTCCCGTGAGAGTTAATAAATTAATGTGGATTACTGGAATAAGAGTGGAGTGAAATTTGTCAGGAGTGGATTTTGTACCACCTCCATCATAAACATAGTGGCTTATTAAGGGGAGGAAGAAAAAAAAGAAAACACCGATTAAAACCTCCAGTATAACCTTGAGTCCTAATCCAAAAATCCAGGTTTCATAGGCAGCAATGATGTAGAAGAAAAGTCCAATCATCATACCAATGGCATGCCACCAACGGATAATGGGATCCACGTGAATAAAATAAAACCAATCATTATAAGTTTCAAATTTTTCTGCGGGATAAAGTTGCTGGCGTTCCAGATGCATCTGGTGCAAATCTTTTGACGGCACTATTCGGGAGTATTCAGGAACAAGTTTGCTTTTCATTACATAATTATAACTCAGATCCTAACTAGTGTTTAGACCCAAAATAATAGACTCTTTGACCTAATTCCCGACCGTCTAAGGAGAGAAAGCGAACAAGCATTTTGGGACTGGCAGGTTTAGTTTTGACCTGAATGTGAAATATGTTTTCAGATACTCTTTCAATACTAATTCCTGGGACTTTTTGCCAAATTACCTGGGAAACCTGAACTTCAGGTGAAAAATCAAACTCGATCTGCATGACCTCATTAGAATCTAAACGATAGCGATTTAAGTGAGATTTAGGCATCCCTGTCACTTTGTCCGTAACTTCTTCGATGACTGGAACTTTAAACAGTGACAGTGAATCTTTTAAACTTACTCGATTCTTAATTAATTGACTGGCAAGGGCATTCCCACGAGTGTGCTCCCCTTGAACTAATCCCGCTCGCCAATAAGTTTTATACCTTCGAACGAAGGCCTGATCCTGATAAAAATCTTCACCAAAAAATTCGTCTGGTGAAAGTAAGTAGGAAAAGTAATCGGCGAGAGCTTCATGTACATCGGCCCGCATTTCTGGGCCACATAGATCGGACCTATACTGGCAAAGGAAAGCATGAAAGAGTTCGTGATTAATGACATCAATGGACTGAAGTCCATAATCTTTGACTCGTTGATTTGAACAGAAATGAACTTTATTATGAATAAAATTAAAACCTGTACGTAAACAATTGGCCTCCCCAATTGAAACTGTAATGTCTTGACTTAAGGGGCCTATTTCTTTTTCAAAAAAATTATAGGCCTGTATAAAGTATTTATTCAGTAGTTTTTGATCAACACGGAGACCTTGCGCGTTTTCTATAATAAGGCGTGAAGCCCCTTCTGTTTGAGCAGATATGTGGAGATTTATAAATAGTAGCAGTAAGAGGACATTCAGCATGATCTTGATTTACATGATTTAAGTTCAATGATCATGCTGAAAGTAACTACTCCATAAGGATTACATGCAGTCCTAAGCGACTGTTTCCATTGAGGAACCTTCGATTAAGGCCACTAGCTCACTGGCCACATGTTCAAGTTCCAGGGCCTGCTTACTTAATTCAGTGGCTGCCACTGATGAATTCTGAGAAATATTTGTATTCTGTTGATTGGCCTGGTCTAGTTGAGACATAGCTGAAGTGATTTCCTGCACCCCTTTTGATTGTTCCTTGGAAGCAGTGGCAATTTCCATAACCATGCTATCAACCTTACTCACGTTTTCCAGAATTTCGTCTAAGACCATATCGCATTTTTCGGCAGTTTTAATCCCAATGGAGAGTTTCTCTTTCCCTGTTTCTACCAGAACTTTAATTCGGCTTTGATTGTTAGTAATGATGTTTCCTACTTTTGATATACTTTGATCAAGAATAGAGGATATTTCGGTTGCTGCTTTGCCTGACATTGAAGCAAGGTTTCCAATTTCATCTGCCACCACCGAAAAACCTTGTCCATGTTCTCCTGCTCTAGCAGCTTCTACGGATGCATTAAAGGATAGGAGCTTCGTTTGAAAGACGATTTCATTAATGACCTTGGTCCTTTCACCAATCGTGGCAATGACTGTGGCAATCTCTGAAAATTCTTTGTTGCTTTCCTCCATTTGCTCCATGATTTCCCGGTTGCTTCTTCCAATTTCCTGAATTGACTCAAGCATCTCCTCAACAGTTTGTTTTCCTCTGGCAGAAGCTTTCTGACTCTTGGCCGATTCATTCTTTGAGTTTTGAGCAGCATCTGAATTTTTTCCAACCATGGCATTTATCTCGTCAATTGCAGCTGAAGTTTGCTGGAGGCTTGACGCTTGTTCGTTAGAAGCTTCTGAAAGAATGACCGCACTTTTTTCGATGTCGTATGAAGCGGTTGCTACATGCTTGGATCCAACCAAGAGGTTACTCGCCACTGTGCGGAGAGATTTATTTATATTGGATACCATTTGAAACACGATTACTGAGAGCAAAATTGTGATGAGAAGAAGACTCCCTCCCATGTACCATAGTTTTTTTTCAGATTGAGCGTGGGTTTCCTGGACTTCATTTAATAAGAAGTTGGTTTGATAATCAATCAATGCTCCAAGCTTGTTGACCGCCACTGTAGCCTCTGCAAAAAAATCATTTGGATTGATTCCGAAATTTCCCTGATTGCCATTTTTTAGAATTACTTTTAGTGCTCTTGTTATTTCCGTCCATTCGCCAGAGCGCTGGAAATTTTCCAATAGTTCGGTGGCCTTGGCATCCAAGACGAGAGTTCGTGAAATTAAGGTCGAATCAACTGAACTCTTCAAGATCAGAATTCCATCTGAAATATCAGAAGTAATTCCCTTGTTATTTGCGAGAACTTTATTCATCTGGGCCCGCAGAAGGCCAGTGTTATCTTTAACTTCCTCCAAGGCAGCATGTGACTTCAGCCCAATTGCAATTTTTGTCAAATTAGTATCGTTGGCCGAATCCAGTCCAATCTTAATCAGGCGAGTGATAAAAGCTTTATATTTTTCCATAATAAGGGGATCAGCTATGTTTTTCCCTAGTACAAGTTCTCTTATCGCTGAGTGCTCCTTAAGACTGGCCTCTAACTCTTGTCTTAAATTCTCTGGAAGGTTCGCAAGAAAGAGAACATTTTTATAATCATTGATTTTAATATCTGTGGCTTCCCATTGTTGACGAAGCTTAGCGGCATCAATCGCCCCTGAAGAAAAGGCAAAACTCATTCCTCTCTCTATTTGCATCTGATGAATCAAAGGTGAAGCCTTACTGTAGAGCAGGACTTTTTTACTGACCTGAGAGGCGTCCTGATAAACATTCAGGATGTCATTCATCTGGTAGAGCGATACCAGCGCGAAACAAAGAAAGGGGAGAAAGGCAATGAAAACGATTTTCCATTTAAGACTTATATTTTTCATTCAGAAATTCCTTTTAAATTGTTTTACTTAACTCTTTTCGAGGAATCTTGAGGTTCTCTTAAGGTTGAAAAAGATGATATTGGACAGGTAGTTTTTGAGAGGATTAATCAGGTTTCATTAGAGTAATAGGAGAAATTAGCGGGCCGAAAGGTACTCGATACCTTTTATTACTTTGTTTCATCTAATTGATTCGACTCTTATTCAAATATATCATTACGATCAAGGCGACGAGGATTTGATTGTTCTCAAATTTAATGTTTGCGTGAGTTCAGTTGCTCCATGCTGAGAAGTTTAGCTTCAGGATGAGGCAGTCTTTAAGTCAAATTATCTGAAGGAGCAGGAACTGAAGTTAACATGGTAGAGATAGGAATCGGTGAGATGAAATTTTTCGAAGTGTCGCTAATTTTTTCTATCTATGGAAGATGGCAAACGAACGTGTGATGGACAGTGGTATTCTAAAACAGTCAGAGAGATAGAAGTAAAAATTCTTGAGCGAATGACCGTTGACGGGTATACCTTTTGGTGGTATATTGAGGCATGGCGATTGCTGGTTTTGCAGATGATAAGATTCAAGAATTCTTTTATACAGGTAAAATCCCACCTAAGGCTGGATGGAGATCTGTTAACTCTATAGTTAGAAGAAAACTGGACATGCTCCATTACTCCCATGTCTTGTTGGATTTACGCTCTCCCCCGGGTAATCGTCTTGAAGAATTAAAAGGTAACTTGAAAGGATTCTACAGCATTAGAATCATTGACCAATGGAGAATTATTTTTCAATGGACAAGTCAGGGGCCGACTGAAGTGGACATAGTTGATTACCATTAACGAGGATTTTATGAAGATAAAACGTTTTACTAGAAGACCCACTACTCCTGGAGAAATTCTTAAAGAAGAATATCTTATTCCTCTTGGACTGACTCAAAAGATTGTTGCTGATCACCTTGGAATTGATATCAAAGTAATTAATCGTCTTGTGAATGGGAAGACATCTGTTTCCTCCGAACTGGCATTAAAACTTGCTTCGGCTTTTGATACTTCTCCTGAGTTTTGGTTGAATGCTCAGCTTACTGTAAATCTATTTGATGCTCAGAATGAGATGAGAGACAGTGAGCTACCCGGCAAACTTAACAAGGCTGGTTAAGTTAAAATGAAGTTATTTCTTATTTTATTCATTCCCAAAGCTTACTCAGTGGAGTGCGAGTGGTGGCAGAGTAAGGTATCGGTTTCTGATGTGGTTAAGCATGTCTGGGTGGGTTGTTGAAGTAACTCCAGATGGGAAAGTATATGAATCCCCTCAAAAAAAGTTAATATTGCCAGATTCAGCATCAGAAAAAGACGAAGATTTTGCTAATCACATAGAGAGTAATTATCAAAATCCAAAATCATATAAAGCTTCTTATCCGAAACTCTATGATTTTTTTAAGCAGAGGTATCCTTTATGAGACTGACTTTCTGGCTATTCCTATTTGTTGTTTCTTGCACGTCAAATAATTCATTGTCTAGTAAGGATAGATATGAAGTAATGAATGATTTATGGCAAAATAAAGCAAATAAATCAGAAGTGATCTCAGCTTTAGGAACTAATTATCAGATCGCTCCTAGCGGCATTACTTACTCATTTCCGACTTTCAATTATCCGAAGAGCGGTCATTTTTTTAATGAGGCCAATCAACTTATCATTCAATTTATCTTTCTTGAGGAGAGTGAATTTGAAATCTTTAAAGATAAAATTAAATGCCCATGGAATGTTGAAAAAAAGATGGTTTCTTCTGGTCACACAGTAAAGACTATCGAACACGGTACATGTAAAAGCTTAAATATTAAATATACATATCCGTCGAATCTAAATACGTATGAAATCCGTTGGGAAAAATAAGATGGTGGGACTAACAGGACTTGAACCTGTAACCACCCGGTTATGAGCCGGGAGCTCTAACCAGTTGAGCTATAGTCCCACATAAAAATCGAGACTTTAATTTACTTGATCCACTAACTCTTGCCAAGAATCAGTTTTGGCTTTTTCTGGGTATAAAATGGCTTAAGACGCGCTATTTCAAGGCTTTGGGCGAGATTTCGCCTCTCGGCTGTGTTAGAACTAGGAAATGAAAACAACAATTCAATTTCACAAATACTCTGGAAATGGGAACGACTTCGTGGTTTTGGACCATCCGACTTATGAAGTTACCTCGGAATTAGTTAAATCTCTGTGTGACCGGCACTTTGGTGTGGGGGCAGATGGGGTTTTGGTTTTAACTTCGGCCGAAGGTGTTGATGGGTGCATGCAAATCTTCAATGCTGATGGTGGAGAGGCCGAGATGTGTGGCAATGGTATTCGTTGTCTGGTGACTTATCTGGATCACCTGCAGAAGGCCAAGAAAGACATTTATAAGATTAAAACCATGAACGGACTTTATGAGGTCACTCGTAGGGATGGTGCCTTCGCTGTTGAGATGTCTGAGATTAAGGATAAAAATCTTTATGATCTTTCCCTCTTTAATGAGTACAACCGGGCCTTTTACATCAATACTGGCGTACCACACTTGGTGTTCTTGGTTCATGATGTAAAACGCATTGATATCAAATCCCGCGCTCCTCAGTACCGCTTTCATAAACTCTTCCCTAATGGAACCAACGTGAGTTTTGTTCAGATCCTGGAAGGTGATCAGGTGGCCTATGTGCGCACTTATGAGCGAGGGGTGGAAGATGAAACTCATTCTTGTGGCACGGGATTAACGGCGGCAGGGATGGCGCTTAATTTCTGGAATGGCTGGAAAGAAAATATCACGCTTAAGACTTTGGGCGGAACTCAGAGAGTCTTCATTGGGGATAAGGTTTATTATTCAGGGGAAGTGACGGCCTGTTTTCAAGGCGAGTTTTATCTGTGAAAGAGCGGATTGATAAAGTCCTGGCCGATAAGGGACTGGTGAGTAGTCGCTCACAGGCCAAGAGCATGATTGAAAATGGGGACGTGACTGTTAACGGTGTTGTGATTAAGAAGGCCGGTGAACAGATTGATCCTGAGGCCAAAATTGAAGTCACCTCTGTTCAGTTTGTGGGCCGTGGGGCCTTGAAGCTTGAGAAGGCCTTGAGTGAATTTAAAATTTCCGTTCAAGATAAGATTTTTGCAGACGTAGGTGCCAGCACTGGTGGTTTTACAGAAGTGCTTCTCAATCACGGGGCACGCAAAGTATTTGCTATCGATGTAGGACATGATCAGCTCGCGCAAAAGTTAAGAGCTGATCCTCGAGTGATTAATATGGAAGGCACTAACATTCGCGAGCTGAATGGTCTACCGGAGTTAGCTGATGGAGCGGTCATGGATTTATCCTTTATCTCTATTACTAAAGTTTTGGATGCGGTTAAAACTCTTTTAAAACCGGGTAGTGATTTGATTGTGCTGATTAAGCCGCAGTTTGAAGCTGGTCGTGAGCGGCTGCCTAAAGACAATGTGATTAAGGATGCCAAACTTCAAAAGACGATTCTGGATGAAGTGGTGAGCTTTGCTATTCAGAATGGCTGGATTCATCATGGCACGATTGATTCACCGATTGAAGGCAAGCTTGGTAATAAAGAATTCCTGAGCTGGTTTACCAGACCCTAGAAATCAAAATCGTAACGAACATTCAGTGAATTGATGGTATTGCTCTCTGGCAGATCGCTCAAAGTTTTCCAAAGTTTATCTTTTTGATAAACGAAGTTGTAATCAAAGAAAAGATTCTGGCTGAGATTAAAGATGAGCTTCATATCATTGGAGAGATTTAAATCGTCGCCTTTAAGTTCCCAGGAAGCGAGATCCTGAAAAGGTCGCACCCATAAAAGATTTTCAAAGGCCACGCGTTCGTTGATTCGAGTCTTGAAAGCTAAACGTAGGCCATGGCGAAGGCCATTGGTTTCTTTCACACTCTCAGTGCCATCGGCCGCAACAACATCTGTCTCGCGCATGTCATAGAGGGGAATGTAGGAGAGGTCCATGTATTCCCAGGTATCGGATTCATACAAGTGCCAGGTAAAACCAATCGGGCCCACTTGCCAATGATGCTTAGGGGTAGCGAATTCACTGAAGCGCTGAGAATTATAGTTCACCAGAGATAAAGATGAGATGGAAGAAGTCAGGTGATGAATCACAAACTGTGCTTGTCCCGTGGTACTTCTGGTTGAAATGGATTCTTTAGTCACCGGATCTTTGAGTTTAGTCTGTTGTTGTTCAAACTGAGTCTGAAGACGGTACTTGGAAGCAATATTCCCCCCTCGTAATCCATAACGTAAGCTCTCACCTTCGTTAATTGACTGGCGAGTGAAGGGCGAAGCATAAAGTGAGATGCGGTAATCTCTTAAGTCTCTTTCGAGTTGATCCTTATTCAGGGTCTTTTCAATAAAGAGTTTTCTCCTCTCAGGTCCCACGGTCTTAATTAAATCCCGCTCAGTTAATCTTTGGGGAAGATCAGATTTAACCAAGAAAGGATCGGGACCGGGACTCACTTTTTTCACAGGCTCATCAATGGAGTGCCTTTGATTTCTAAGATCAGCGATCGGAATCGGTATCTCACGGTCGGCCAGACCTGTGATGGTGTAAAAATAATCCAGTGAAAAAGCTTCTGCATTAGGAACGCGGTAAACCCGCCAGTAAGAAACTTCCGATGTCACCTTTAGGCAAATGGCCCGGGCAGCGTGGCCCACGGTATCGCTTGAAAGTTTAGCGTGGTCATTGCGAAGAATACCGTCTTCAATGCCTCGGTTAAGCATTACGATATTGTCTGGTAAGACTCGAAGAATTTTTACGTTAGTTAATCTTTCAAAGGGCTCAAGTGCTAGAGCAGAGAAAGAAAAAAGAACTCCCAAAATGATCCACATAAATTTAAGTGTAATCGATTTCGGGAGGATTAAAAGAGTTTAGTAATTGAGGACAGAAACTACCGGAAGACCTTGTTCTTTAAACTGATTTAAAAAAGTCAGGTTAATGAGTAGGGACATGGCCTTGACTTCCAAATTGTTTTTGGCGCACAAGTTCGCCGCGGCCTTAAGAGTTCCGCCAGTGGCCAGTACATCATCGACCAGCACCACTCGGCCTGGTTTATCTTCTTTAATCATCTCGAGGGTGTCAGTACCATATTCAAGCTGATAAGTTTCAGCAATCACCGGAGGAGGAAGTTTGCCTTTCTTTCTCATCGGAATGAAGCCTTTCCCTTTTAATTGGGCCATAGCAGCACCTAAAATAAATCCACGGGCCTCAATTCCCACTACATAATCGATTTGCGACCAGTCAATATTTTGGGACATAGCTTCTATCACTTCAGAAAAACGTTCCTGAAGCAAGGGAGTGATGTCTTTAAAAATGATTCCTTGCTTCGGAAAATCAGGGATATTCCGGATATGGGATTCAAATGGGTGCATAAGGGCTCCTGGGATAGGGATAAGGGCCAAACTTATAAGTTTCTTTAGAAAAAATCAATCTAAGTGTCATTTAAAGTTATTTTATAACTTTCATTTCTTTCTCTAGTATCTACCTCCGCAGGTATTCTCCTGCATCCTTGGTGGCACAATATGAGTAAACCAGTAATCATTCTTGGTGGTGGTCTTTGGGGTAGTCTTCTGGCCTATAGGCTCAAGGAGGTCCTCCCTTTAGTGGATTTTATTCTGTATGAGGAATCTTCAACACTTGGAAGGCATGAAATGTGGTCCTTCCGGGAGAGTGATTGTGGCAAGGCCTTAAATTGGTTAAGACCACTAGTGACCAAGTCCTGGCGCCAGTATCAAGTGAAGTTTAACTCTGGTAAAAGAGATATCCTGACTCCTTATCATCTCTTAGATTCAAAAAAACTTCATGATCTTCTGATTCAGAAACTTCCGGCCGGTGCGCTTAAGCTTAATAATCAAATCAGTACTGAGCTTGCTCTCCAGGAGGGAAGCTTTGTGATCGATACGCGGAATATTTGTCATTTTCGGAAGACTGGATATAGGAAGTGTCTTTCGCTTGAGGTTGAATGTCTGGAAGATCACGGAGTCGAGTCTCCGGTTTTATACAATGAAGAAGTCATGCAAAAAGATTGCCCCAGAAATCTTTATTATTTGCCGCTTTCTCCACGAAATTTACTTATCAAAGATTTTTGGTATTCCAATGATAAGAATTTAAATCTGGATGAAATGCGAAGAGCTTTGAGTGAAACTCTCGCTAGTTATGGTTGGAAAATTCATAAAGTGATTAAAGAAGAAACTAGTGTGACTTTGCTTCCAACTTCCAGACCGGTATTCAGGCAGGAAGGACGGGTGATTAACTTAGCAGGTATTTTCCATGATACAACTGGTTGTGAAGTCGGAAGTGCCGCCAAGCTCATCGATAAGATGATTAATACCAGCTTTCGTTTTGGAGAGCTAAGAGAAGTAGTGGCCACTTATCGAAATGAAATTGAATCAGACCGAAAATTCTTACGGCTCTTAAACCGCCTTTTAATTGAAGAAAAACAACGAAGGATTTTTGAAGTCATTTATCAGAAGGCCAATCTTAATTTATTAGATCGCTCCCGCATCCTTATGTGGAAACTCATTAGTGTCTAAAAACTAGACAGCGGTCCGAGAAGTCTCACAATCCTCATTCCTAACTTCCCAGAATCTGCTGATGCATCTGGCCTCAGGCTTGCTCCTTAAGATCCTGAGGTACATATGAATAAATACTTATTGTTTTTAGGGCTTTTAACTCTATCTGGGCTTAGTTTGGCCTCAGAACACCAGATGATTGATACTCTGGGCGCTTCCCCTAAAGGCCAATTTGTTGCTCTCGAGGAGTATGGTTATAAGTCTCAAAAGCATACTTATTACGTAACCATCAAAGTGATGAATGTATGGAAGAAGGAATATGTTGGAAAATCATTTGAAGTTGAGCTTCCCGCTCACAGACCCCATTTTTTAAAAAAGGCCCGAGAGAGGGCAAAGATTCTCGCGCAAGAAGAACTCCGACGGTTTAATATACCTGTGAACTCTTAAAAAATTCCGGAATCTTGACGGAGGCCGGGCCTTGGATGAATTCATCAATCCATTTTGACTGAGGAATTTCTTCGAGATTGATACACACTGTTCGGGCCCCATGACTTTTTGCCGTTTGAAGAAAACCTGCTGCCGGATAGACAGAACCACTCGTCCCAATACTCACAAACAGATCAGCTTCATTTAATAGTTTATCAATCTTACTCATCTGTAATGGGATTTCACCAAACCACACGATATGGGGACGGATCTCCGCTTTACAGCAAGGGGAGAGTGGTAAAAAGTTTTTATAATCCAGCTTATAGTGGTGAAGATAATCGATGGAAGCCTTCTCACCGGCATTGCAAAGAATGGTCGGTTGAGGAGCGTAATCACCTTTTAAATTAAAGTAGGCGTAGTCATCAAAGTACACCACTCCACAATGGGTGCAGCGGGACTGATTAAGAGAGCCATGCATGCAAATTGGCGGAAGATGGTCTAGCTGATCGGCCCGGTGATGAAGAACATCCACATTTTGAGTAATAAGAGAAACATTATGCTTTCTGGTTTCAGCAAACTTCACTAAGGCCTTATGAGCGAGGTTGGGTTCGGCCGCAGCGGCCTGCAGTCTTCTCATGGAATAAAAGCGCCACACTAGTTGAGGATCTCGGATGAAAGCTTCGGGAGTTGCCACATCTTCCATGCGGTGCTGCTCCCACAGACCATTAGAATTTCGGAAAGTATTGAGTCCCGATTCGGCCGAAATACCGGCACCGGTTAAAATCACAATACTTTTGAATGCATCAAGGTTTAGGTCCATCGTTTGATGATACGGCCTAATGCCACCTAAATTCAATGGCCTCGCCGCCAAAGCATAGGCAAATTTCACCCTCTCACAGATGACTTTTCTTATGGGGTATTATATCTGGAGCTCGGGAAATTCCTCCCCCCAAGCTTCAGGATTCAATTATGTGTGGTTTGCTCGCCTACTTTGGAGATGTTCATCAACTTCCAGATTTTGAAACGACCTTTAATCAACTAAGGCACCGCGGTCCGGACGACACTGAAATTTTAAAAACTGATTCCAATGACGCCACCATGTGTTTTCATCGTCTGGCCATCATGGACCCGACTCAAAAAGGCCATCAACCTTTTGTTGATGACTCCAACGGCAATATTGCCATCTGTAACGGCGAGATCTACAACTACGAAATTCTAAAACACGACTACGAGGCCACCTATAAATTCAAGTCCCACTCGGACTGTGAAGTGCTGGTACCGATGTATCGTGACCTGGGAATTGAAGGCATGTGCCAGCACCTCGATGCTGAATTTGCTTTGGTCATTTGGGATAATGTTAAAAAGAAAATGGTGGCAGGCCGTGATCCTATCGGTATCCGTCCTTTATTTTATGGATACTCTTCGGAAAACAAAATCATGTTCGCCTCTGAGATTAAGGTCCTGACTCCTTACTGCCAGAAAGTGGAATCCTTTCCTCCTGGTCATTATTTTGATGGCGAAAAGTTTGTTCAGTATAAGGATTTAACCACTGTCGTTCACTACGCACCTAAAGATTTAGACAAACATCTAAAAGATATCCGTGAAAAATTAGTAGAAGGCGTTCGTAAGCGTTTAGTTGCCGACGTTCCTGTGGGATTTCTCCTCTCGGGTGGACTGGATTCAAGTCTCGTGTGCGGTATCGCTCATGATCTGATGAAAAAACCTATCACTACTTTTTCAGTGGGGCTGGATCATAATCCAATTGATATTGGTTATGCCAAGATTGTTGCCGACCATCTGAAAACCATTCACCACGAAGTCTATTTTAATAAACAAGACACTCTCGGTGTTTTAGATAAACTTATCTGGCATCTTGAGACGTGGGACATCACCACCATCAGGGCCTCAATCGGTATGCATCTGGTATGTAAATACATCCACGAGAAGACTCCCATTAAAGTCGTATTAACCGGCGAGATCTCCGATGAACTCTTCGGCTATAAGTACACCGACTTCGCACCTTCTCCGGAAGCTTTCCAAAAAGAATCCAAAAAGCGTGTCGACGAACTCCATATGTATGACGTCCTTCGCGCCGATCGCTGTATCGCCGCTAACTCCCTTGAGGCCCGAGTGCCTTTCGGAGACCTGGACTTCGTCCAAACTGTGATGGAAATTCATCCTGAGTTTAAAATGAACACCACCGGCATGGGCAAGTGGCTCCTGCGCAAAGCTTTCGATGGCACTAACTTTATCCCGGACGAAATCCTCTGGCGTGAGAAGGCTGCCTTCTCAGATGCCGTTGGGCACTCGATGGTTGATTACTTAAAAGAATTCGCTGATTCCCAGTACACTGATGCCGACGTGGCGAATGCTCGCGAGAAATATCCTCACGGCACTCCCTTTACTAAAGAGTCTCTTTTGTATCGTGATATCTTTGAGAAACATTTTAAAGGTCAGAGCGGACATATAAAAGATTTCTGGATGCCCAATAAAGAATGGTCGAACTGTAACGTGGCCGATCCTTCGGCGAGAGTGCTTCCGAATTATGGGAAGTCTGGGGTTTAGTCGAAAGGTGTCACCTACCTTTTAACATGGATTTTGCGGTTCCGCCGGTGGAAGTATAAGTGTTCATGGTTCATCCCTGAGTCAATTATTTTTCTCCCGGGGATACTTAACTCTAACATCACCTACCGATGCAGGCATTCTTCCCTCACCCATTTCCTTAATCACTCTTGTGAGGTCGTTTAATTTTGAGGTGGTATTTATATCACCCTTGTTAACTTCAAGAGCAAGTGCGAGACATTTTTTAGCCTTTTCCAGTAGATCTTTCTTTTGGGATTCTTTGCCATGGAATTCATAAACATATCCGAGGGTAGAGAGGATTCTGAAATCTTTTGGACTTGATTGAATCAAACTCTCACCATAGGTGATGGCCTTTTCCATATTTTCATTGAATTCTTTTTTTCTCTTTAAGGTGATTAAGCTCGTTCCAGTATTGATGTAGGCCAAAAGCCTTGTTGCCGGATCATTAATGTGATCAAGTACTAAACTCATAAATTTTACATGGGATTCCGGATCATTCTTGAAAAGAGTACCATATCTTCCGAGGAACTCATGTTTATCACCCTCATAGTATTTCGCACCTTCCATGAGTAAGGATAAAGCTCGATCATAATTATTCTTTGCTGCTGCAATGCCTGCGAGACCAACATAGGCATCGGAATCATTACGGTACTGTAAAGATTCTTTAAAATCTTTTTCTGCTTCGTCAACTTTTCCTTCATGGGCCAGATGGTGGCCCCTACTGATTAAAGCTAAAGAAGACATCCACATCATCATTCCCGCTGTGGTGACTTCTCGACCGGCCTTAGCGCGTTCTACTGCTTCATCATATTTTTTTAAATTAATTAGGCATGAAATGACATTTATGTGGGTGTAGCTATCTTTTGGATCATATTTCAGAACTTGATTGTAGGCTTGAACGCACTGAGCGGGTTGTTGGTAGTGTGAATACAATGTAGCAAAAACAAACCAAACTCTCTTTTTTTCGATGTCGGTCTTGGCAATCTTTTCAGCTGATTTCAAGGCGGCAATCGCCTTTGATTTATCTCCCAGCCGTTTGTATAACCTACTAAGAGTAGTCAGGTCATTGACCTCCTGGAGTTCTCCTAAAGCTAAAACTTCAGGAATTCCTTTTTTTACGGATTCAAGATCTCGCATATAGGAATTTAATTCTAGATCATCTAACAGAAGACCCTGATGTTTCGGATTATATTTTAATCCATTGGCAATAATCTCCTTGGCCTGAAGGATATTAGCTTTATTGAATTTTTCATTATTTAAATATCCATCATGGAGAATAATTGAGGCCATGTATTTATATGATTTGGGATGTGTGGGATCATCTTCAAGATTTTTTTTCAGGAAGTAGACGAGATCAATATTTTTAAAACCCGTTTTAATGGTTTTGTTCAGAATATCTCTCACAAATTCTGTTCGTTTTAAAACTCTTTCATTTGGAGGCAGCTTGGCGAAACGTGCCTCAACATCCGCCTCTGATTCTGCATGAGTTTTATTTTTAAAGTTAAATTTGACGAAGCTTTCTGAAAAACAAGAAGAAAGGCCATATCCAAGAAGTTCAAAGTCGGTTGATTTGAAACTACTATTGGGAATTATATTCTTCTTGAAATGAAGCTTGTCTGTGATCTTTAGGCCTTCGGAGTGAAAATCAAATTCACGTTTTATATCTATCCATTCTGTAGATAGACTACATCCTTTGGGTCTTACCTCTGCATACACATTCTTAAGAAAGAGACTTCGTTCCACTAAGAAAGGTTCACCTAAAAACAAGTCACTTTCCCAATGTTTGAAATTACTGTTTAAAAGTCCCAGGAATTTCTCCATCCCATAGAATTTAGCGTAATGTTTTTCTTCTTCCTTGAAACTAATTTTCCCTGCCGTATATTTAAAGTGTAAGTTGAGCGGTTTATATTTAAATGATTTCAGATCATAGGGTGTAAATTCAGGCACGATAGGCTCTTCTCCGGAAGAGGCCATGCCCAGGAATGCAGCTTCAAGCTTATCTTTCGGCACATTTACCTCTAACCCTGTTAAGGCCAAAGCGAGATTTCCTTTCAGGGCAATTTTCGTCTCAGCTGATCCACTAGTCTCCGAATCAAAAGTGATAATTTTCTCTACTTTGAGTTCATTTGGTTCATCATTAACAAGCGGTATGGTTGCAAGAGAATGTGATCCGTCTAAGATGAGGGCAGACTTTCCTGCAATATCATCTCTATGATTTAGTCCATAAGAGACTTTATTAGTAGGATCTATCCAATAGTTTTTTCCATTGGCCTGTAATCGGACAATGGCATGGTTGAAAAGTCCTATGCTTGGTAATCCGTATTTTAATACACCTGCTTGAGCAGAGGAGGAACGATAGACGGTGGCCACATCCGCTTTGATATCGACTTTTCTTAAAAGTAGTGTCAGAAGAGTCGAGAAGTCTTTACAGTCACCATATCTGGTTCCAACTATTTCCTTGATATCCCTTGGAGAAAATGCCCCTTTCAATGTGCGCCAATCACCAACATAGTTATAGTTTTGAGTAATATAAGCAACCAGATGATTCACTTTCTCATCCAGAGTTTTAAGTACCCTGGTCTCTTTTACTATTGGCCCAAGACTTTTTGGTAAGTCTTGCACTAACACGTTATCAAAACGCCTTTTTAAGTTAGATCCAATTTTAACCCAGTCTTTCTCTGTACTCACATTCAGGAAAGTCATCTTTGATAAATTGAGAACTCCAAATTCTTCTACCGTTTTTTTTAGATAAGGTTTGTTCAGCTTCATTGTCAGGAGATGTTTTTTTGAATCTTTTGTCTCCATGACTTCAAGAACATTGAATGGATCATTCTTCTCATAATAAAGTGGTAGTTCCGACTCTATACTCAGAAATGATTCATCTGCCTGACCCCCTTCACCCATTTGATAACTTGTGGAGAAGTGCCCAGAGACAACTACTTTCTGAACATCTTGCTGATATTTAATGATAATTCTGGAATTGACTTGAATGTTTGGAAGAGGAATCTGAATTTCCTTAGTGTCATCGATGCCTTTATCTTGAGAAACACTGCGATCAACAATCTTGTCTTTTGCTACTTCATAAACATTATTTCCATTGATGACTTTAACCGATAAAATTTTGATAGAAGTGGTGTTTGATCGATAGGGAATTTTATAAATTGAAAAGCGTTCCTTGGCAGAATCTTTTAAAAGCTCATACTCCAAACTTTGAATCATTGTATTTGATCCATTCTTTTTAACTTTAACGATTGATTCTTCCTTTAAGAGGACATACTCAAGATCCGCTTTCGTGGCCCAGCGAGCGAATGCGTGAGAAGAGATGAGCAAGAGAATGAAGAATAGTTTCATAGGAATCCTTTTATTGACGACTAATCGGTCACAAAAGGAAATGAAACACTTAAGAATTATTGAGACATCAGGTTAGCTTTGGAACTATTGGGAATTAGATATATGAAGCGTTCTTAATTATTCTTAATTTGGGGCCCTGCCAAAAGGTGTCACTTACCTTTTGGCAGAAAATAACATGCTGTTTACGTAAAAGTGTGCTGGAACCGTTACTTTGAAATTGTCTCAAAGGTACTAACTGGCGAATCCATCCCTTGAAAATAGTGATGTCCACCTAATATACCCAACGTCTTCTCATCCACATGAAAGACTTGCGAGAAACCTTTGGTTTCTTTTAAGAATCTTCCCGTGTGTCTCCACTGAGTTTTATTCAAATTAAGTGAATAGATGTGAGAAACGTATTCGTAATTCATGGGGCCCGTCTTAAACATTCCACCGAAGACCATGAGTTCGTTTTTAAGGATCTCAGCTGCTGGGGCAAAGGTAGCAAAAGGCAGAGGTTGCATTTCAACTGATGAGCCATCTTTTGGGTCAATGGCCGTTACGTTAGTCAGGAGATCAAAGTGAGAAGCACCTTCCCCGATTCCACCCACCATAACGATTTTGCCGTTATGGGAGATGCCTGTTAGGGCGCGGCGTTTTGGCGCTGGGAGTTTGTACGGAGCAGTTGAGATTTTTTCTGACTTAAGGTCAAAGATCTCGATGGTGTCATGGAAAATGCCGTCAGCGTCGTTGTCAAATTTTGGAGTGCTGTTCCAACCACCGGCCAGGTAGACTTTGTCATCAATGGTCACAGCAACGTTGGAAGAACGAGGAGAGGCGAGGTGGCCAATCGTTTCCCAGACATTTAGTTTAATGTCGTAACGGTCAATAGAGGTCAGAGACTTCCATTTTGGCTTGTGAACGGCCGAATAGGCGAACCCACCGAAAGCATAGATGTAGTTCCCAAAAGCCGCTAATTGATAGCCGTGGGCCTTGTGAGGGCGTGGCGCAAGCTCGGTCCACTCATTAGTGCTTATATCGTAAGCTAAAAAAGTATCCGTGAAAGATTCAGGTGGATAAGTGTGCTCTGCACCCTGGTGACCGCCGGCCATGTAGATTTTTCCGTCGTGAGAAACTGTACCGAAGGATGAGCGTGGGTTTCCGATAAAGGGAGCGCGCTGGGCCTGCTTGAAGTTTGTCTCACCTGAAAAGTTTGGAGAGTAAAAATCCACTTCAGCTTGCAGCGGAGCCTCTACGATTTGCATCCATTTGGTGTCTTGTAATTTGAACAATCGGTAATGACCGCTTTTATTAGAAGCAAAAACCAAAGTGTTATCAGGCATGAACGTTGGGGCCATTTCATCCTTTAAATCACTCGTCATCTGAGTGATTTGGCCACTCACGCGGTCAATGACGTAAACGTTCCAGTTGCCGTCTTTTTTAGAAGTGAAAGCAATTAATCTCTCATCAAAAGAAAGGGCAGGCGACATACCTTCAACTAAAACTTTTTTGGTATTCTCTAAGCGGTCAAATAAAACGATCTCTTTTTTTCCCGGGAGATTTCTTTGATAGACCACGAAGTTCCCGTCAGAAGAAGGACGAGGGAAAAAGGCCTCATCTTCCGGTACCAGCATTTGGGCCTGGGCCAGAGAGTAATCGTTTAAGTGAGTGCCTTGAGCGCTCACAAGGGAGGCACGCTCAAAAAAGAAAATGGTGTTTTTACCTTTAGGCCCTGGAGCAGAGTAGAAGATCCACTGACCATTTTTAGAAAACTTAGGATGAATCAACATGCCTTTCTCTGAAAGGTTGAATCTTTGAGTCAGGTTTTTCTTTTTATTAACATACGTCAGATGAAGATTGTCCTGAGATTCACCTTCGGAATAGATGAACTCATTTCCATCAGGAGTGATGTCGGGATAAAGCGCCCACTGTTTGCTGGCAGTATTGTTTAAAGTGATAGGAGCATCACCGACAGTTTGTAATTGTACTGACTTACCTTGAGCATCTTCTTTCATATAAACAAAGTCTGCGAAGGTTGAGCATGAGGCCAGTAGACCAAAAAGTACGAGGTATTTCATATGAGGATCCCCTTTTGTGAAATTCCCCGGATCATATCTTCGGCCGTTTGATAGTACAAACAAATTTCATTTTGTGTTCTGCGAAAAATAAAAAATTTACCGAATATCGGGGAATCAAAATTACCGTTAAGATGAAGCATGGTTGGCGTCTATCGTTCACATTTTCAACATCTTTCAAACAACGTAAAAGTTTTCTTGATCGGTAATGCAGTTCAAGGAATGGGGCTCTCCATCTATGGACTCTTGTTTAACTTGTATCTTAAGGAATTAGGATTCGGTGAAACGACCATTGGGAATTTAATCTCAACCACGTCTCTGGGAATTTCACTCATCGCCATTCCGGCAGCTTTGATCATTGAAAAATTTCACGTGAAGCATTTAGTGATGACGGGTCTTCTGTGTTCATCACTTTTTTATTTCATGCAGATTCTGTTTGTGGAAGAAGCATCACTCTTCGCCTTCGGTTTGATGGCAAGTATGTTTCAGGCCCTGTTTAATATTTCGGTTTCGCCTTTTTATCTACGTAACTCCACTCCTGAAGTGCGAGTGCATCTTTTTACTTTGAACTCCGCCCTTAATATGGCGGCCCATATGGTGGGTTATCTCATAGGTGGATATCTTCCGGAACTGGTGCACTACCTATATCCGGCGCTCTCAAAAATTGAAGTCTTTCGTGCCTCAATCATGATCGCATTGTCCTTGGTTTTTTCTTCGAACTTAATGTTTGTACGTATTGAGCGGGTGCCCATACCTAGAATTAAAAAGCGCCTGTTTGAAGGCTTAAAAGAGAAGGAGTGGAACATTTTGGCAAAGCTCATCCTGCCCAAATTATGTTTTGCCTTCGGAGGAGGGCTAATTGTTCCGTTCATGAATTTATATTTAAAAGAAAAGTTTAAACTCTCGACCCAAATGATTGGGATCTCCTACGCACTCCTGCAGTTTTTTATCTTCGCGGGGATCTTTATCACTCCCGCCCTGATTAAAAAAACAACACAGCTGCGGTTTATTATGCTCACCTCCCTCCTTTCCATTCCCTTTATGGTGGCCATGGGACTGACTGGAAACATCGGTCTCGTCCTCAGCTGCTTTTTCATGCGGGGGATGCTGATGAATATGTCGAGTCCCATTACCAGTATGTTTGAAATGGAACATGTGCGGGAGAAGGAATGCGTATTTGCATCCGCGGTGATTCTGTTCTTTTATCATCTGGTTTATACCAGTAGTACCCGTTTGGGTGGATATCTGATTGAGGCCTATTCTTTCGGCCCCACTTTCTATGTGGCCGGTGGCTTTTATGCATTGGCCATTATTTTGTATTACAGCTTCTTTAAAAAAGAAGACGAGGTTAGATGTCCATTAGCTGAAGTTGAAATTCAAAATAAAGCAGCTTAATCCCGGATTTCACTGATTAACTCATCAATAAACTTCTTCATGAATTCAACCCGAGCATGTCCCAGGGCGCGGGCCTTAGGGGTATTCATGAGATCCGGAAGCTTGAAGAGTTTCACGAAGTAATGGTCTAGCATAAATGATCCATCATCGAGTTCCCGCATTTGCGCTAAAGGATCAAAGGGATCATAAAAAGCTGAGCCCATCTGAGCATTAACGGCAGCACAACGGAGGATGCCAATAGATCCCAGTGCGTCCAGACGGTCGGCATCCTGAACGATCTCAGCTTCAAGACAAGAGGGTCTTAAACCTTTTGAGAAACTATGTTCAACGATGGCCTTGGTGATGATTTCGATTTCACTTTCATTAAAACCAACTTTAATCAGCAGAAGTCTCGCTTCAATAGCGGACAAGGATGAAGCATTTTTACGGTCAGGATGATCCTTAGGAAGATTAATCAGATCGTGGCAGTAGACACCGGCCAGAACACAGGGAAGATTCACATCCATGTCCTTGGCAAGTTCACGGGCGGTTCTTACGACTCTACCTACATGGGCCCAGTCATGGGCGGGATCCGGTGATTGATAATAAGGTTTCACCAAGGGGATAAGTTCTTTAATTCGATTCATATTTATTCACGTGCGGTTGTAAACCAACCCTTTCTTTTAAAATACCAAATAGCAATTAGACTCATAGAAACCATGATAAAGGTCAGGAATAAGAGCGCGTGCCAGGATTCCAGACCTGGAAGCTGAGTAAAGTTCATCCCATAAAAGGAGGCCAGAAAGTTCAAAGGCAGTAAGACTGTCGAGAAAACCGTCAGAACTTTCATTACACCATTGGCCCGCTGATCATTCAGGGCAATATGCAATTGAAAAAGGTGTTCAAAATTATCTGAGATTTCATCGAGCTGAAAGTAAATCTGGTCCAGATTTTCTTTCAAATCCTGGAGCATAGAATTGTAATCTTCTTCCCAGAAGTCTTTTGAGCGATAAAGAGCGTCGTTGGTCTGTTTTATAATTCGCTTAAGTACAAAAAGCTGACGGCGAAAATGATATATCCGGGTAGTCCCCAGATGCTCAAGCTTTTTAGAGAGTATATCAGATTCAAATTCATCATATTGATCCTGAAGATTACTGATCGGCATTTCATAAGTGCGAATGATCGCCAAGGCCAGTTGATGAACCAGGCTGTGGATGGATTGTGTGGTTGTTAACTTTTTATTTTTTTCAACTGTCGTGTCCACATAATCAAGTTTCACTCGGTGAATTGTCAGTAAACGGTCTTTAGTAATGTAAAAAGCAATTTTCCGGGTGAGATCCTGCACACTGGTGGCCTCAGACTCACTTTCCGGATCAAAACTTCTCATCAGTAAGAAATGATCTTCATCGGTACATTCGTACTTAGGTAAATGCTCAGGTCTTAGAGTATCTTGTAGCAGAAGGGTTGGTAGATTGAATTTTACAGAAAGCGCTTCGAAGTCTTCACTTCGGGGTTCTTGAACGTCATACCAGGCAAAATCCCTATTCGGGAGAAGATCGTTACTTATCATAGAGTAACGTTACAAAAAAAAAGGCCCTCTTGCGAGGGCCTAATTTTTTTCAATTTAATTGAAACTTGGGATTACCAACGGTTTCCACCACGGTCTCCACCGCGATCGCCACCACGGCCTCCACCGAAACCACCACGTCCACCGCGGTCTCCACCACGATCGCCGCCACGGCCGCCGCCGAAACCACCAGTACGTGGCTCCATAGGACGAGCTTCGTTAACAACCAATGAACGACCACCAAGGTCTGAACCATTTAGTTTTTCGATAGCTGCTGCAGCTTCGTCACCAGAAGACATTTCAACAAAGCCGAAGCCTTTTGAACGGCCAGTGTCTCTGTCCATAACGATTTTTGCAGAATCAACTGTACCGAATTTTGAGAACATTTCGTTTAGTGATTCGCTAGTAGCAGAGAACGGTAAGTTACCAACGTAAATTTTGTTACCCATAAAAACCTCCTTAAGGCCAGGGACGCGCTTTCAGAGGATCATGAGCAACCCGCTCGAAGAACACTTACAGCGACAATAATTGAGAAATAAATAGCACTAAAATCTGATCTAAGCATAGCACAATTTTAAAGGGTTATAAAATTTAAAGGTATTTTTAAGAAAAGGCCTTAAACCATTTAATTTCCCTATTTCGGGAAACGGCGCAAAATGTCATTGAATCCAAGGAGTTGCTGTTTTTTAAATAAGAAGCCCTCCAAAAGGAGGGCTTCCGGGCTTTTTAAATGTGAGAAAAAATTACCAACGGCCACCAGATTGACGGCTATCACGATCCCGGTTTCCACCGTTACCGCCACGACCTCCGCTGAATCCGCCTTCACGCTTTTCCATTGGACGGGCCTCATTTACAGTCAATGAACGGCCTCCAAGATCTGAACCATTAAGTTTTTCAATGGCAGTGTCAGCTGCAGCTGAATCACTCATTTCAATAAAGCCGAAACCTTTTGAACGACCAGTATCTCTGTCTGTGATGATTTTTGATGAATCAACAGCACCGTAAGCTCCGAAGACTTCTGAAAGTGATTCGCTAGTTGCTGTGAATGGAAGATTACCAACATAAATTTTCTTACCCATAAAACCTCCTAAGGCTTATTTAGCGTAAAGAGGACCATGGGTGGAATTACACAAGATACTCGACACGACTAAAGCTAAGTAACACTATAAATTTTAGAAAGCACACTTAAAATATTCTTAAGGAGAAGGTGAGTAATAAGTTCAACTCAAACCTAATCCCGCTAAATCATCGTTTAAATTCTGAGGCTTATGAGCAGTTGAGAGCATGTAACTTTCACCACTTTCCCTCAGGGACAAATATTCAATAGCATCATGAGCAGAAAAGATTGTTATCTCATGCGCATAGTTCTGTGCAAGATGACGAAGGCGTTGTTGATTCATGAGGCGCATGTCCCGGTTCACTTCCATCATTTTTTGATAAGCATTGAGCCCAGGAGTGCAGTGATATTTTTTATCGAGTTCGCCTCGGTAAAAGTAAGCGTCTCCTGCATGAAGGAGCCACCCTTTATCAGTTTCAATTGCCACTCCAGTGTGACCTTCGGTGTGTCCAACTAAAGGGACCAAGAGAATTTGTGGAGGCAAACCTTTTAATTCTCTGACACATTGGAAATCATACCAACGTTCACCTTCCGGATAATAGGTTATCCACTGTTTCGAGTTTTTTAATTGTGAAGGCCTGTAACGACCTTTGGAGATAAACGTATTTCTTTTCATGGAAGCGAGCCGCTCGGCATGCATCAGGTGTACAGTGGCATTAGGAAAATCATCAATACCACCAGCATGATCAAAATCCAGATGAGTCAGGATTATATGGCGGACATCGGACGAATCAAATCCTAATTGCTTAATCTGATAAGCGGCGGTCTCACTTTCCAGTAGCATGGGTCTTAATACTTTTCTGAAAAAACCACTGATTCGTTCTTTAGGATAATGAACATCATGCAGACCTAAACCAGTGTCGATTAAAATCAAACCCTGTTCACTTTCAATTAAAAGCGTATGACAGACTAATTTAGCGGGCCCTATTCCAGGAGTAATACCATCCATCAGGTGACCTCCCAGCGGACAGCAGGTGGCACAGTTCAAATGATGGATTTTCATGGAAGGCTCCTTGATCAATCTCCAGACAAGTATTTGATAGAATGAAGTTCCTGTGAATGCCAGTGGAGTCATTCAGGAGTGCTTCCGTCATGAATCACCTGTTCTTCCGGCCTTAATGCACAAGGTTCCTTGAGTTTCATTCTCCGTTATGTAAAAATCCGTTTATGTTTTTCCCCAAAATTCCTCTCATCACCTGGACTCCCAAGGGACTCTATTGTGCTGCCGGAGATTTTTATATTGATCCTCATCGCGCTGTGGATGTTGCGATCGTCACCCATGCCCATTCTGATCACGCCCGTCGCGGAAGTAAAAAATATATTTGCGTGGAAAGTGGCGCAGAACTTTTAAAAACCAGGCTTGGTAAAAAAATTGAAGTTGAGACTTATCAATACGGTGAGAGTTTTCACCTGGGTAAAGTTAAAATCAGTCTTCATTCCGCTGGCCACATTCTGGGATCTGCTCAGGTCAGGGTGGAGCTGGATGGTGAAGTTTGGGTCGCCTCCGGGGATTATAAAAGGGATCGGGATCCCAGCTGTGATCCTTTTGAATCTGTGGCCTGTGATACATTTATTACTGAAGCCACTTTTGGAACTCCAAAATTTGTCTGGCAGAAAAACATCAACCATGGGCAGATGATGCATGATTGGTGGCTCGAAAATGAAAAGCAAGGAATCAATTCAATTCTATTTGGATATTCCTTAGGTAAGGCCCAAAGAATTCTGGCTGAACTCCATCCCTTCGCTCATAAACCAGTAATCATTCACCACACGATTGATGAACTGACTGACTGTTACCGAAGGCAGATGAGAAATATGGCAAGAACTGAAGTCTTAAATGAGAGAAAACTCACAGGTGAATTAATCCTGGCACCACCTTCTATCCTTAAAGAAAATTGGATTCATCTGTTGGGGGAGTATAAAACCGCTTTCGCTTCGGGCTGGATGCAAAATTCCGGTCGGGGTGGTTATGACCGTGGTTTTGTGATGTCTGATCACGCTGACTGGAATGATCTTAACCTCACCATCAAAGAAACAGGTGCTAAAAAAGTGTACGTACAACATCGGGATGGGGCGTTGGTTCGCCATCTTAAACGCCAAGGCATTGAGGCCCATCCGATTGCAGATCTTGATATTGAATTATTCACTCCGAAGCCTGGTGAAAATCTGGTTTTGATATGAAAGTCATCAGGCTTTCCGTTCAGGAATTTGCAGTTCCGACTCCTATGAGAGGAAGTATCGAACCTTCCTCTGGTATGGGAACATCCCTACAACAGGGGATGGAACTTCATCAAAAAGTGCAAAAGGCCCGCAAGCTTGAAATTCCCGATTATCAAAGCGAACTGCCACTCTCGTGGGTTTTTGAGAAAGATCAATATCGTTTTGAAATTCATGGACGGTTGGATGGTTTCATTCCGGGTGATAAACCACACATTGAAGAAATCAAATCCAGCTTCAATATCTTTGAACTCTCAAGAAAATTAAAAGATAAAAGACTCGATCACCCTTATTATTTGCAGCTTTTGACTTATGGTTACCTCTATTGGATGGAGAACTCTCAAAAGCCAGTTCTGAGTTTTCATCTCATCTCCTCCCGACGTGAAGAGAGTATGGATGTAGATGTTTATTGGGATTTGAAAGAATACGAAGAGTGGCTTACCCACCGTTTAAATGAGCTGGTGAAAGAAGCCATTAAGGCCGAAAAAAGGTTTCTTAGAAGAACCAGGCTTTCAGAAAATATGCCTTTTCCTTTTCCAAGGCCACGCTCCGGTCAGATGGAGCTCATAGACTTTATTGAAAAAGGTATGAGTCTTGGGAAGAAAATGATGTTGCAAGCACCTACCGGTTTAGGGAAAACAATGGGTGTGCTTTATCCCTCTTTGAAAGAAGCCTTAAAACGCGGACAAAGAGTGATTTATCTCACACCTAAAAACAGCCAGCAAAGTGTGGCGGAAGAAGCGGTGGAAAAGCTTCAGGCCAAAGGCTGTACTACCAAGTCTTTAACCATTACCGCTAAAAGTAAGATGTGCCTTAAGGCCGAACCCCTATGTAATCCTGAGTACTGTGAGTTTGCCAGGGATTACTATGATAAATTAATCATCCATGACTTAAAAAATGAGCTGAGTAGAAAAAAGAAACTGACTTCCCGGGTGATGAAAAATCTCGGGATGAAATATGAGGTATGCCCTTTCGAGTTACAGCTCGAAGCGATTCCGGAAGCTGATACGGTGATTTGTGACTACAACTATGTTTTTGGTCACGAAGGTGTTTTAGGAAAAATCAGTGCCAGCGGTTTTGAACAACAGGGAAAACCTAATTTGGTCATAGATGAGGCCCATAACCTTCCTTCCCGGACCATGGGGAATTTTTCTCCTGTGCTCTCGAGTGCTACGCTCCATAGCATGCGAAAAGATTTTGAAGGACTACCAAAACGGTTTAAACATGAAGGGGAGGAACTCCTGGACCTGTGTCTTGAGACTTTAAAGGACGTGACTCCTTCAGAGCGCGAAACCAGAAAATTGGTTCTGGAAGCTGAGGTTTTTGTAGCAGTTAATGAAGAACTAAAATCTTTTCTGTCCGCCTACCTGGATTCCGATGCTGAAATCAAGGCCCGAGATGTTGTTTTGAGAATGGTTTTTTATTGGGGAGAGTTTACAGAAATCCTGGCAAACCTTTCGCCTCGGCAAACCCAATTTTTCGTCACCGGGCAAAATGATGGAAAGAATCACACGGTTAAAATAACTTGTTGTGATGCTTCGGAATTAATTAAAGAACGGTATGAGTACTTTCAAAACCTGGTGGTCTTTTCCGCCACTTTAAAACCCTTTGATTATTATTCACGTCTGGCGGGATTGAACCCGGAGCATTTAATTCAGGAAGAATTTGAGTCTCCCTTTGCTAAAGGTAATCGCAAAGTTTTAATCATTCCTCAGATCTCTACTAAATATTCTGTTCGGGAACAAAACTACCCCAAAATTGCTGAAACCATAAATCGGATCATGAGCTTAAAAACCGGCAACTATCTGGCCTTTTTCCCAAGTTTTGATTTCATGGAAAAAGTCTTAAACCTCTTTCAGGCGCCCAAAGGGGTGAAAGTTTTAAAGCAAAATCGCTTCATGAGGAATGAAGAAGTTGAGTCCACATTAGATCTGCTTAAATCGCAGACATCTCCTATGATACTTTTTGCGGTCCAGGGCGGAGTATTCTCTGAAGGAGTGGATTATGCGGGAGATATGGTGATTGGAGCTTTTGTAGTGGGTCCGCCACTTCCGGGCTTTGATTATGAACGGGAACGCATGAAAGATTATTATGAAACTTCTTATCAGTCGGGTTTTGATTATGCCTATACCTTTCCTGCCATGGCAAAAGCCGTTCAGGCCGCGGGAAGGGTCATCCGCTCTGAAACTGATAAAGGGGTTATCATTCTCATGGATGACCGCTTCCTGGAAAAAAGTTACGGCCAGTCTTTGCCTCTTGATTGGTTCCGGGAATCACCCCGGGAACTGGTTTCAAAAAGCATTCTGAACGACATCAGATACTTCTGGGAGGAATCAAACCCCCCGATGGGTAATCTGCCGCTTATTGACGACGGCACGATAAATAGCAAGTAGGATAATTGCCCCAATAACTGAAGCAACAAAACCTGCGGGTTCTCCTTCTGTGTACCATCCTAGGGAATTACCGATAAAGTAGGCCACAAAAGCTCCGGCGACACCTAGAAGCATGGTTACAATAAATCCGCCTGGATCACGACCCGGCATTAAAAATTTCGCAATCGCGCCGACAATAAGTCCAACAATTAAAGTCCATAGCATATAAGCCTCCTTGACCGTGGGAAACACTTGCTTGTGGTCTTGCAACTCAAAAGCCAGCTTGGAGTGAACCAAAATACTCCATCATTGTTAAAATCGACCCCTTCTCGACGGCCATGGCCTTCCCCCTTAAAATTTAAAAGATGTACAAAGTAAAAAATCAATCGACTCAACCCATTCAGGATTTCCCTGTCTTCAATAATTGGGATGAGGTTGCTTATGGTTGGTATTTTGCCATGCCTTCAAAAGAGTTATCTTTAAATGAAGTAAAGGCGTTGGATTTTTGCGGACAAGAATTAGTATTATTTCGCGGAACTGATGGTAAGGTAGCCGCTTTAGATGCTTATTGTCCTCACATGGGTACTCATTTAGCTAAAGGTAAAGTTGTCCAAAATACGGTCCAATGTTTTTTCCATCATTGGCAGTTTAATTCCGAAGGTCGTTGCACCCAAATTCCCTGCCAGGAAGATATCCCGGAAAAAATAAAAGTTCCGGCCTATTCAGTCTGTGAAAAGTTTGAATCCATCTGGATCTATCCATCGAGGAATCCTACTCATCCTTTGGTGGATTTTCAGGATATGTCCTCCACCGAAAAAATTATTATCGAGTTTGGTAAGAGCTATGAGCGTTCCTGCCATCATCACGTCACAATGATCAATGGCATAGATCCGCAACATCTAAAAACGGTGCATGATCTGGAAATAGAAATGAAGGTTGATATAGCTGAACCGGAAGATGGGAACCGAATTGATATCACCCTCACCGGAAAAATAGGGGAAGGGAAAATCCGGGAGAGGTTAGCTCGTTTTTTCCTGGGTCCTGAGTATTCTTATTCTATGAGATATGATCATGGCAACAATGGCTTTCTGACCCTGATGAAGGATGTTGCTTTCTTAGGCCATAAATGGCCAACCCTGCACATGATTTTTGCCTATCGACCTTTGGAAAAAGGGCGGATGATGGTGCAGCCGATTTATGTCACAAAGAGAAGAACAGGTCTTTTGGGCCCCTTTATTTCGGCATTTTTATTATGGCTGACAAAAAGGGCCTTCTTCGCCTTGCAAGGTGAAGATGGAGCAGTCTATGAAAACATGCGATTTTACCCGGCCAATCTTTTGCCCATTGACCGACCTATCAGTCAGTACATTCAGTATGTGAACAAACTTAAGTCTTCGCCTTGGAAACTTTCATGAAGAATGGACTTAAAGCGAGTACGGTGAGGGTGAAGAAGATCAAGCGATCTGATATTGACCGTATGTATGAACTATTTTCAGAATATTATGAAAATCATTCTCTACAAAACTTTGAACAGGATCTGATTGAAAAAAATCACGTTATTCTTCTGCGGGACAAAAAATCGCGCATCATCCAGGGATTTTCAACCCTGCTCCGAGTGCCTTTGAAAAAATCCGGCAAAAAAGTCATCGGTGTTTACAGTGGTGATACGGTAATTAACAGGGATTATTGGGGATCGTCCGCCTTGGGAATTGAATTTCTTAAATATCTTTGGAAACTTAAAATGAAACGGCCAGGTACGGCGGTGTATTGGTTCTTAATCTCTAAGGGATATAAAACCTATTTGTTAATGGCAAAAAACTTTAGTACCCATTATCCTCGTCATGATCAGCTGACCCCACCTGAATATAAAAAACTCATGAATGATTTTTATACTTTAAAATTTGGTGATTACTATCATCCAGGGAGGGATTTAATCATTCATCATGGTAAATCCTGTGCTTTAAAAGAAAAGATTGCTGATATCACTCCCGAGTTACTGCAAGATCCCAAGGTTTCCTTCTTTCAGGAAAAAAATCCTGAATGGTCACAAGGGCATGAACTGACATGTATTGCTAAAATGACGGTATGGATGCCTGTTAAATATGCCTTGAAAAAAACATTTAAAGCGAGAAAAAAATGCGAATAGTTCTGATCACTGGTTCAACTTCCGGCTTTGGTAAGTTGATGGTTGAAGCTTTCTTGAAAAATGGTGATACCGTCGTTGCAACGGGCAGGAATTTATCCAGACGCCAGGAGATTTTTGAGCAAGAAAGGGCAAACTATAAGGAAAAACTACTGGAAGTCACGATGGATGTCGCGAATAAAGAAGAAGTGGCAGTGGCCGGAAAATTGATTGAAAGTAACTTCGGTAAAGTGGATATTTTAATCAATGCCGCTGGGTATGGATTATTTGGTGCTCTGGAGGATTTGCGGGAAGAAGAAATCCGTTATCAGATGGAAGTTAATTTCTTTGGTACGATTAATGTGACCCGGGCCTTTCTTCCGATGTTAAGAAAAAGCCACGGTAAGGTTTTTAACTTCTCTTCTGTTTTTGGCTTCATGGGATTTCCCCTGACTAGCCTTTATTGTGCCAGTAAATACGCTGTTGAAGGTTTATCAGAATCTCTCCGGGGAGAACTTGCTCCCCATGGAGTGCAAGTATGTATTATTGAACCGGGTGGATACCGAACAAACTTTGGGAGTAACCTTTTATGGAGTCAGGAAAATTCGGACTCCATCTATCGCAGGCAGTTTAATAACTATAAAGAGCTACATACAAAAATTTCTCAGCGAAAACCTCAGCAACCAATTGAAGTGGCAGAGGGAGTATTAAAACTGTCATTGAAATCTCATTTACCTATGAGAAAGGTTTTTGGGCAGGATGGGAAACTCTCTCATTTTTTAAAACGCTGTTTACCTTCGGGTTTGTACTTCCGCTTGATGGATAAAGTGTTCAGTAAAGTTTTTCTGCGAGGTCCGGCTTGAAACTTTCCAATCTATTCCTGGAGAATCTGGCCCGTGATAATAAGGAGTTTTTAAATCTACTGGATTTAACTGCCAAAGTTCATGGGGAGAATCGACAGGCGGTGGGTAAGGCCGATCAGGCTTTTTGGAATGAAGACTTTTTCCATTTAAGTAATTCTTCTATCTGGAAATCTCTGACTGATGAAAAGAAAAAACAGGTTCTGGTCAGGTTAAGCCAGAAAATTTTACAAGAAGCTTACTTTATTGAATGTGCGGGTATGGCCTATGCCGGAAAAATGAACCTCGCCGCAAAAACAAAAGAAGAGCGCGCTTTCTTTTGTTTTGTTGGAGAAGAAGAGGCCAAACATTTACGCCTGATTGGATCACTGACTATTTTCAATACTTCTCTGTCCGACATCCCTTCCTTTGCACTGTTAATTGGAGAGATTATCCAGGAAGCAAGTAAACCTTCACACCTTCTTCTGATTCAGATTTTATTGGAAGGATGGGGACTGCACTATTATAAGAGTCTGGCCAAAGCTTCCATGGATGAGGTTGTGGCCAATGCTTTTAAAAGTATTCTTAAAGATGAGATTCGCCATCACTCGGCAGGGGTTCTTCTTTTTTCCTCTCATAAAACTCAGCTTGGTTTAACCTCAGGCGAGGTTGCCGAATTCATGGATTATCTCGAGAGGATTGCCTTTATGGTGAGAATTGGTCCCTACGGGTCTTGTGAAGAGATTTTTAAGCAGTTGGGTGTCCAAGGTACTCCTGAGAAATTAGAAACCCTCCTCACGGAAACTGAAGCTGTTAGTAAAACCACTGAAAAGCTTGAGGTCCTTGAACAATTACTTCGTAAGAGCTTACCGGATGAAGTGATGAAGTCTATTCGGGAGAAGGGAATATTAAAACCTCTGAGTCTTAAAGAGATGACTCAAGTTCTAGCTCAATCCATTCTTTAAACTTTTGCGCTTCCAGGGGCCTTGTGATGAGAAGTTTTTCTTTGATATCACCCAAGGCCATCCCTTGATTTTGATAGAATCTCAGAATTTTCTGATTTAGTTCCGGAAGAGTGATCACTTGCGCCGGACTTAACTGGCCCAAGCTTCGAGCAAGTTGGTAATGATAGTTTTCCATCAAGGGTTTTTCCCAATCCATATCTTTTCCAGGAAAAGCGGCATCCACATAGATCACATAATGAGGAAAATCATGGGATTCATCCGGGACAATTAAAAATGAAGCGTTCGTATTTGAGTAGAGTCGCTTAAGTATACTCTCAGAGAGTTTTTCTCCTGCAAGATCTGAGTACTGCCCGGTGCGTCCCAGAAAGCTTAGGATAGGAGTATGATGATAAAATCCTGTGACCAGCACTTCATCCTGTGTATTGTAACGAAGATAACCATTAAACTGACTGGTTAAAACCACATAGCTCTCGCCGAGGGTTAATTCATGGAGTTTCAAAATTTGTTTGTCTTTATCCAGAAACTCCAGGTAAGTCTCAGTCAGTAATGGAACATTTCCGCTAGCGAAACTCCAGGGGATTGTCACCGGGGCTTCGGTTGAAAGTAGACCCTTACCTTGAATAAATACGCCCGGAAGTTTTTCTTTTAGTCGACCTGCCGACTTCTCCGCCTGAGCTTCTGTCCAGCAAGAGATGAGTTTAAGTTCAGGCCAGATCCTATCCCAGTGGATAACTTCGTTTTTTAATCCAAGTTGCTGTTTATTCTTCTCAATAAAGTCCATGAGGCTTAAGAGATAAGTGGGACTCCAGATAGATATAATTTCTAAATCTCGTGCACGCAGTAGTTCCCGTGAAATATTCATCAGGAATTCCTCGGAAGTTTGGGCCTTATGCTTATCAGGATTGGAAACCAGAAAAGGTGTTAAGAGAAAACTCAAAATCGGGGATAAGTATTTTCGATCATCCCCCGGCTTTTCTCCGATTTGGGGAGAAACACTCATAAAGAATTTTCCTTTCTTGATTCCAAGACCTGTATGGAAAATCAGGTCATGGGCCCACAGAAGGAACATATGTTCAAAAGATTTAAGTAGTGATTTGGTATAGGGAATCTGTTTTTTGTTTCCCGTTGAGCCGGAAGTTGTCTCTTTAAATGCGATAGCTTCTTTGGTTAGAGAAGTAATCCCTTCATAATCAAGGTATGTTGTGGGTCTGTCAGGAAAAGCTTTGAGTGAATTTTTTAGAATTTTATTTTTTAATTCTTCTTGGGTTTTGGCCGGATTTTGACAGGCCCGGATGAAATCTTGCCTTCTTCTGTTTCCCAAAACTGAAAGAATAATTTTAACCAAGGAAAAGGAAAGACTCACTTCCACTCACCACGCCAGAAGAGTCTGGTCTTAACTTTTAGAATAGTGTGTGATGGAACTTCTGCGCCCGGTCCCAACTGGGAGTCGGCCCCAATGAAGGCCTTATCACCAATGCGAATTTTTTTTATGACCAAAGAAGGTTTTCCTTCTATCTCAGCCACCATATGTGAGCACAAAGCGCTGATATGCCCAAAGACAACATAATCACCGACTTCTATCAAACCTCGGTCGATAACTTCTACTCGAGGAGTCCAAAAGACACCTTTCCCAATCTTACTGCCCCAGGCCCTTAGCCAGACTGAATACAGACCGGGAATAAAATGAATCAAACTCTCAATCCAGGGGCAAGCGATGAAGGGAAACTGAAACATGTGCGAGGCCCACCAGGGATTGTATTTTCTCTCGGACAATACCCAATAGCCTTCATCAAAAGGGAAAACCATAAAATGGATTCGGTGAAGAATGAGTGGAAAGAGATAAATGATTCCTGGCAGGATCAGAAAATCATAATATTCAAAGTGCCAGAACATTTTAAATAGCCAGCTTAAAACACTTATTAAATAGAACAGGGGAAATAAGGAGATGATTTTTCCGCCGATGGTCATCGTCCCACCTTCCAGGGAATGAATAGTTCCCGCCAGATATTTTTTCCATTGAGATTTTCCAGATTCTTATTTTCAATCAAACTCTGTGAGTAAGTTCCATGAAGCTGATCCCACCAACAAAAGTTCGCTCCATAGTTTTTGGTTCTTCCCGTCAAAGAATGGTGGAGAACATGCTGCTCCGGCATGATGAGGATTTTACCCAGAGTGAAATGCATCCACTGCGGCTGTTTCATTCCACTATGTCGCCAGAGGTCCAGGGCAAAAGTCAGACCCAAACCCAGCATGTAGGGAGTGCTGTCTTTTAAAAGGAACATTCCCAGAATCTGTGACCAGACATAAATAAAAAGAAAAGAAGTTATGACTGAATTGCGTGAAGTTGCAAAAATATCCAGTTGCCGGGAACTATGATGCAGACGGTGAATTGGCCAGTAACTCCGGCGATGAAAGAGGCGATGATTCCAGTAATAAAGATAATCCACCAATAGGAAGCTGAGTGAGAATCCAAGTATCGGATGAAGATCAAATATTCCCTTATGGTCCGGAAAAAATGAACTTAATATAGGCACCATAATAAAAGGAAAGGCGGGAATCAAAACTCCTTGAATCAGAAGACCCATGATATCTACGGTCCATTCATTTTGTGAGCGGGAGAAGGTGGCCTGTCTTCTTTCCTCATTCAATAAACCCAGAATGATGAGCAGTGAGAAAGTGATAAAGAGGAGGATGGTATTTATACCCAAAACTCAATCTCCGTTTCTTTTCGCGGGAGCAGTTTGGGATCCCGGCCTTGGGCCACTTCCGATTGAATGGATTCGATCCAGGTATGAATAATATCTGCCGGAGAGTTCTGAAAATGAGCACCATATTTTTTAATCGTTTTCATTTGATTATTCAGAATCTCGACATCCTGATCAATAATCGTTTGTGCCTGCCATCTGACCAGAGGTCGGCTGAGTCGGGTCCAGATACCATAGTTATAAGTCAGATCCGTGTACACCAGAGTTTCCTCATCGTTTATTGGAATTGACTGAGAAGTGATAATGAAATGATTCTGCCCACCGAAGCGGTAGTGTACACTGGTAATATTAGGCACGAAGAATTCATCAGTATGACCGATTTCTTCGCCCGTTGGATTAAGAAACCATGAGAACCAACCGAAGTTTTTTGTCTCGTTTTTATAAGTGACTTTAACTCTACCTTCTTCCCGAAGGATATGGGCCCCGAACTTTTCATGTTTGGCATCACGAAAAATCTTAGGGTGAACAAAAGTGGTATGGGGAATATCTACAAAGTTCTCAGCACAGTTTGTGACATTGTTTTTAAAAAGATTCTGCAAGCGGATCGTGGTGTAACCAGGGGCCTTGTAACAAGGCATGGAAAAAGGCCTGGTTTGAGGATTTCCACTTGCGAGTCTGACATAAATATAATCTTCCTGCTCAATCACCTCATAGGTCTTGGCGCATTTTGATCCAGGTTTAAAGCTCTCACCCATGGAAGGTATAGCGGTGACTTCTCCCGTCTGATTATAAGTCCAGCCGTGATAAGGACATTGCAGTTTTCCATCCGTGACTTTTCCACGCGAGATTTGTGCCGTTCGGTGAAGGCACTTATCCTGTAAGGCGGACACATTTCCGCTACTGTCGCGAAAAACGGCCAACCATTCTCCCAAGATAGAGCGAGAGATGACTTGATTCTTTTTAAGCTCGTGCCCTTCAGCGACGATATACCAGAAATCTTCTTGCTTCATCAGATCTCAGTTTTTTTAATTTTTATATTAGTATTGATATGAATTTGGCAGGCAAGTCTGACTTCATTCCTACCTGGTGCCATTGTCCCCAGAAATTCGGTTTCATCATGAGTTCTGGGATGTAGTGGGTCTCCCTTCTCTTCTAAAACTTCAATGGCACATGTTCCACAAATACCAATCCGGCAACCAAAGAGAATAGGGGAATTCTGAATAGTAAGTTTCTCAGATAGGCAATCGCCTTCCTGGAGCTCCACCGCTTCTTTATCAGAATCACTAAACTCTACTCGAAAGCTCATTAGGCGACCTTCCTTTTGAAAGTCGAAAAGGCATTCCTATTAGTCCGAAGGTGTTTTTCTAAATTGTTACTTGCCATGAAGGCCAGTTCTTTATTTTCCTTGGTGATGTATTGAAAATCCTGAAGATAGGCCTTGTAGCTGTCGACTGATTCACGATGGGTTTTATAGCTTGCCATCATGCCTTCGCTTTCTTCACAAAACGATTTTCTCATCGCCTCCAGAGCTTCATTATGATCCATGCTAAAGATCTTGGAGCGCAGGATCTTATAAATATTCGGATAAAGGGCAGGGTCATACCAGAAGATGCCATTGATAGCAGTTGAGAAGTTGTAGTGATCCATCTGGCAGCCCCGGATGGCCATATTGCCGATTAGCATCTCAAGCTTTGAAGGCTTGGGTAAAGAGTTAATCACATCATGACCTACTACGGTAGAGGTATTGAAATGAAAAGACTCATCGATAAAATGGTAGTAGCTGACTTTTGAGGGGATAGGAGAGTTATACTTATCCTCATGTTCGTTATAATAGCGGGATAACTGATGTTGAACGATCTTACCGTTTAATGTCCGAAGTCCGCGGACAGTAAAATACTGACAACCAATGAAGGGAGAATTGGCAGAGATCATGGTAAAGGCCTGCAGCTGACACTTTCTTAACCATTGCTTAATTTTTCCCAGATCAGAATACAACATGGTTTTTTCAAAAGGGGTTCTCATCGGATAAGTAAAAACCCTTTCTCCGAAGTTTTCCTGTTCAAACTTTTCACCAATCATCTTGAAGGCATGGATGTGGGCCCTCTCCTGGGCCGATTCGAGATCAAGTGTATCACAGACCACCTTAAAATCTTCGATTCCATATAGAGCGGCAGCACTAGTCTGGTTATAAAAGAGGGTCGCGATCTCGGCCGAAATAATCTGGGAATAATAGGCGACCCAGAATAACTGATTGAGTTTTATTTTCTGCTCGGGAGTTGATTGCTCCCAAATCCAGGTTTTATACAGCAGTGAGAACCTTTCCGGGTTCCACATTTCATCTTTACAGGTTTCATAGTTAAACTCTTTAGCCGAGAGTTCCATCATGGCCGTTTGATCCAGCTCTTTACTACGTTTTAAAGCAAGCTCAATGCGCTTCATGGTCTTTGGATCATCAGCAAGAGAAATGTTATAGCGTTGGCTTAAGTTTCTATTCATGATTGATCCTAATATTTGGCCGTGGGATTTTGAGCTTCATAATGTTCTACAAAATCGATTATGGCCTTATCGGCCCGAATAGGAGTTTGAAATTTAAAATTAATGCGACTAAAGATGATGGTGTCACCTTTGGCAAAATAATTACCAACCAGTTTGGTGGCAAAAAGTATCACCGGATTAACTATCAATCCCATGAGCCCCTTACGCTTTTTGGTTACAAGAATCGTCTGGCCTTCTGTCTGCCCATCAGTCGTGGGACGAAGAGCAAATATTATATAGAAATGCAGAAAATCAGGACCTACCATGACTGAGCCAGTATGACCCCACCAGTATGTCATTTCATAGGTCAGGGCCTTCTGATAAAAGCGCTTGATGTATTTTAAGAATATATTTTTTTCAGGCAGCGGAGTGATATTTGAGAACTGAATGCAGCGATCTGACAGGGGGGTAACCTTCATTTCCAGATCCACTACCAGCTGATGAACAGAACGAAAGTGTTGAACATCGATAGCATTGATCATGACTACGTTAGGGTGACATCCCTTGATGAAATGCGAGCCTAATTGATAGTCCAAAGGAAGACCTACCAGTTCTGGAATGACAGGCACTTCTTCCTGATCATCCTTATGTCCGGTCCATAACCATACCAGGCCGTAGGCCTCTTTGATTTTATGGGAATTCAGGGTTGGAATATTACCGATATCTTTCTGGGCCGGGATTTCTGTGCAATGGCCATTTTCGTCATACTTCCAGTAGTGAAAAGGGCAACGAATTGAATTACCTTCTACAAATCCATCGCATAGATGAGCACCCATATGGGGACAATGGGCATCAAAGGATCTAATCTTTCCGTCATCTCCTCGGTAGAGCACCAGCTCGGTATTGAGGAATTTAGCAGGATAAGCTTTTCCCTGTTTTATTTCGGTTGAGCGGACCAGCCAGTACCACCCTTCAGGAACAAAACCGCTAACACCGAACTTTTTGATTTTTTCAAAGTAGGCCATATAAGGATAATTTTATGGGCCGCTGGGATCTTTTACAATGTGGCAAAATTGATGCAAGCGAGGCTGACGTATTTAATCTGGATTAAAAAGTGGCCCTCGGATATTCGAGGGCCACTTGGTGTGTTAGTGGACGAAAAGTTCAGGAAGGCCGAAAACCATAGAGGTGCCCAAGCTGTAGTTAATGATTCGACGGGCCTCTGACATGTAATTTGGCTTTTTGTCGGCAGCACTCGGAACATACTTCTTCCAAGCCGAATTATCCCAGGCAATTGAGCGGCCATGAAGATAGTTACGAACAACCAGAGTCTCACCTTTTTTATTTTGAATTTTTTTATCAATATCCCCGGATTCAAAATCTGTGGCCATTAATTGACCCAATGATTGAGGTGGCTCTTTATAGAATGCAGGAAGATTCAATGTGACTGTATCACCAGTGACTGGATCGCGGACCTCAGCTGGCCCGCTTACTACCGCCTTAATATTTTTAAGACCCTTATCGAGCTTAGGAGCAATTTCTGGCTGAAAGAGGATGGGGTTTAAGCTCATGCTCTTTGAGCTGTCCTGACCTTGTAGATACTCATATGATCGCTCAGAAAAGACTACTGAGTTTTTAAGTGCAGTATAGGCCTGTTTTAAAAGCAGACTTCCATATTGGGAGCCATCATAATTTCTTAATTCCAGATAATGATTCTTTTGAATGGCAGATCGGAATAATTTAATTTTTTCCTGATCTGTCATTCCTAAATCATTTTTCCGAGAGGAGAAAATACTTGAGTCAATTCCAAAATGTGAACCGATTTCACCCGCCATCTTAATGGAATGATCCTGATTGTAAGCACAATAAACCAGGATGTTATGGGCCGCGCGATAAAGAGTAGCTATGGCAAAATTTATTTCTGCCGGCCCATTTCCAACAAAACGATTCATTTCATCTTCAAATGTTCCCCGACCGAAGGCCATCTTGTTATCCCAGACAAAAACTTTATCTGAGCTGTTTTTTGCTAAAGCCGTGATACGGCCAGCAGATTCATTAAGCGCTGGCACCAAGGCATCCACCATAAATTTTTGGAATTCAGCGATGCTCTTAAATTGGTCCTGTTTTGACATTTCAACTGATGGTTCAGTGAAATACTGAATGGCAGCATCAGTTTGATTAGTAGGTAAAAACATTTTAAGAGAGGTAATTGTATTGCGTACTGCCTGAACGGCAATCACATGAGTGGATTTATTTCCTAAAAAACCTTTACTGTTTTCAAATAGAGGCCGTAATCGCCATACGATTCCTCTTAAAGGGAGGGCCACATGCATTTGCGCCAGGAAATATTTAGTGTCTTCCGAGTAAGATTTATAGTTGTTATGAGATTTACTTAAGAGTGCTTCCATTTGATCGCCACTTTTAACCTGCAACCACTCATCTCTTAACTTTTTAAAATCCGGACTTAAATCACTCCCGCTATAACTAGAAGCATTGGCAAGTTTGCGTTTTAGTTTAACCCACTCTTTTTTTTCTTTCTGGTAAGCCGGGTCCTCAAAAGAAGTTTCTGGGATAACCGGTATTTTATAGCTGGTGTATTTTTGCGATGTACTCATCTTAGCAGCGTTGGCGTTGGTGATGAGGACAAGTGCCAGCCCCATACTTCTAACAAAGTGACTCATGCGATTCTCCTGAAAACTAATCATTGAAATTGTCCCCTTAATCTTAGAGGCAGCTTACCTAAGGTGAAAGCTCTTTTATTTTCTCCTATTTCTATAAAGAAGAAGAGCCTGGCAGAAAATGACTCCTTCTGAAGATTGGGAGTTGGATTATTAATGGGTTAAAACCTTTAGCCTTAGATCGTCATGCTCAAAGCTAAAAGGGGCAAATTTTCCCTCTCTCAGGGATGCCACCAGGTTTTGTCAATCCTGCCGCCTTTAATTCCGAAAAGTCTAAAAATTACGAAAAGGAATTTTATGAAAAGCTTATTGTTTGGATTGGTATTAGTGGCAGACCTCGCCCTTGCCGGAAATCTCTCGGTTAATGTAAAAAACTTCAATTTCAAATACACCAGCCCATATGGTGAAGGTTCGGCGAGTTCTTTTTCTCGTAATCAAATCATAGACCAAGGAGTCTTTGTCCGAGTGGATAAAGTCGATAATAATTTTCACCTGAATGTTTCCGGTGCTGAAACTCAGGAATTTGTTTTTGAGAACGCGCCTTCTTTTATGACAGAAGCTGAAACCATGACTATCTCTGGTTTTAATTTAGGCTTGAATCAAAAGGTCAGTTTAAGCTTAACACAAGGACGATTTCATTCTAGAGAAGATTCACTTGCTCTCGATGGAGTCAGTCTGGATTGCGCTCGTGATGCCAACAAAAAAGAAGTCATGGATCAATTGATTGTAGGATGTCTTCAGAATCTGACTTTAAAAACATCAAAATTCTCTTCGCAAGGAGCCCAAGAAGTTCTTGTGAATGCTTTAATGGAAGCAGCTCCTCAAGGTAGTATTGGCGTTAATTCACTAGATTTGAAAATTAGCTCGGGGAAATATGCCTTAGCCGCCGATCTTAAGGCCGATATTTCAGGTAAAGTTAAAAGTTCCGGTTCCATGAGTTATGATGTCGCCTCAGGGAAACTCACCATTAAAATAGCTGAAGTTAAGTTCGGTTTTTTGAACATTACTGGAAAAGTATTTGAGGAACTAAAGAAAAAAGAAAGTGCTACGATGACGGTGAATCAGCCTTATGTTTATCTGAAATTAAAATAGCCTCAGTCGCGTAATGATCAGATGAGTTGATAGTAATTTTATCGACTCATCCTTTTGTAACTCTATCAGCCTTTCTTCTTCTGGGTCATAAACATACAGAAAGTCCTCAGCGCAATTAATCATCTCCTCCTGATTCCCCCTTTTGACTTCCACTCTGGCCTCACCCCAGTTCCGATTGATCATGACGTTATAATCTTGTATAGGTCCTGCTAGTAGTTTACAGAAAACGCTTTCTTCTCCTTGAAATAAGAAGGCTTCAGCTTGAGGTCGTAGTAAGGTTTTGCGGTCTTTAAAAATGAGCTCACAACCTTGACCTTTTAAAATCATCAGGTACCGATCTATTCCGGGAAAAAGCGAAAATTCACCGTCTTGTTTGACGTCTGCCTTTGAAAGACGAAAAAGGAAATCCCCAGTTGGGGGAAAACGGAAAAGCTCAACTGTCCGGCCACCGCCATTTTTCCAGGGCATGGTTTTAAAATGTTCTTTAGTATAGTATTTCATTCTTGGCACACTTCCTGCTTCATCTTAGCTAAAAGGGGATGAGTATGGAAAAGATTCCTGCTAAAGACAGAAACTCACACGCTAATTTCCGGAAGGGATTAACTGACTATAACGATGGCGAGAATGTAACCCATTATCTGGGAAACGATGAGTATCCAGGAAGTAATCTGGCTGATCGTGTTCCGGAAGGCAGTAATCCCTTATTAGATGGTAAAGAAGCCCTGGGTAATGATTTTCTGGAAGAAGATGAAGAAGAGGTGTTTGAAGACGAATCCTGGCCGGAAGACTTGAACTATGAGTGAAGCTGGCCCTTGGCCCAGTCTAATACCTTTTTAATTCTGGGAACCATGAGACTGTAGGCTTCTTCATAAGAAAGCCAACGATATTCATGGTGCTCAATCACACCGGTTAATGGATTGGGTTTTAACTCAATAGGGCCGCTTTCGTTTATTTCCAGAATATAATATCGGGCAATTTTTCCTTTCCCGTAGGGTTCGGTTTCTACAAAGGCTTTACCATGAGGTGCCGTAAAGTTGATGAGACCGGTTTCTTCTTCCAATTCGCGGATAGCAGCATTCCATGGATCTTCATCTGCTTCCACCATGCCTTTGGGAAAATCCCAATAATTAAAGGCCCTCAAGATGAGAAATTCCCAGTCGTTACCTGTTTTTCGGATAGGCACGACTCCTGCTGAGAGGATTGTTGATTTCATTTTAAAAGTCTAACTCAATCCGGCTATCTCCGATAGTTTTAGTCTTCTCATGCAAGGAATTGTCATAGAGGTTTGATTGATCAGAATCCAGAGGGAGGTTAGCCTAAGATGATTAGGAGTCCTTATGTTTAAATCTTTTTTTGTTCTACCATTTCTTATAACCAGCCTTGGGGCCGCGACGATTATTCCTTTTGAAAGAGATGAACCAAGAGTAGAGAAATATGACTACATCACCTCCAATAACCGGGAGTCTAAACATTTTCGGAATATGTTTGGAGCAGATAATCGGGGCGAGCTCTATTTTCGTGGCTTCGGCATTCAAAATTTGGGACCAAATCATATCGTACCTACCATTCCCCAGAATTTAGAAAATCCGGGCAGGGATTATTATTTTGGGACAGATGATCGTGCTCGTCGTGACACTTATATCTGGGTGACAGATTACAATGGCTCCGGTCGTATCTCAGATTTCGCAGAGACAATTTTATTCTTTTTACCTCGTCATAATCAGTTTCATGTTGAAGAAAAAAACGATTCCTTATTAGTGACATTAAGCACGGGTGAAGAAGTGAGTTTTTTTACGAAGTATAAAACCTTAAATGGTGGTGTGTTAGAAGAAGCCCCACTAGACCTTCATCCTGACCGAGCTCAAAGAAAGCATGCCCAGATCACTTATTCCGGTACGGGTATTATCATCCGGTCTGACGCCTGGGGTGCGGATCCAAGATTAGCTAAGAACGTTCAAGTGCTAAAAAGTGGGCTTCCTGCCTGTAAAATTGCAGGTGAGGCTTTTTGGACTCAGGATGGTTTTCCTAAGTTTAAATTTATCCGGGATGAAGATGCTTACACCGTCATCCTGGAAAAATGTGGCAAAGAATATTTACCAGAATGATAAGTTTAAATACCAATTTCTAACTGCAAACGATAAATCCAGTGACTAGAATAAAGATTATCTAATCGATTCTTCTCTTCGGAAAAAGTTAAATCGGTTTGTACTTTTACCAGATGCTGGTTGAAGTACTTACTTAGCACCATCGTGTATTGGTTTTGATCATTCTCTCCGGCCAGTGTTTCCTTATCTGCTCTGATTTGAGTTAAGCGGATGGCCGGTTCAATATTATTTTCAAAAACATATCCGGCCTGAGTATTTATACCATAACCTTTGTAGATGGTGACTTCGTCAGGACCATCCATGAAAACCGGATCATTGGCCCAGCGTCTGGCATATTCGGCTGACCACGAAAAACCCCGGTATTTATAAAGCGCATCGGCAAAATAAGTTTCCATGTCGCGGTTTAGGCCTTCAGTCGTAAATTGTCTACCTAACTGTCCACCTGGCCGGGTTGTTTTTTTGTTCACTGAATAAGCGGCACCGATTGAAAACTTAGGTTCAGGTTCACGTGCCAGGTCAGCTTCAAAATAGTCACCATCATTAGTAAATTCCCCTAAGGGCAGCCATTCAATTCGGGAAGTATAGGCAAGTCCGTCATCCTTATTCTCGGTTGCGCGGCCTTCGCCATTTGAGATAGCAAGTTTTAGCCAGAAGGGTTTACTCTCTCCTACACGGTGATAAACTTGCGCACCTAAATCTCGATCAACATTAAAGATGGCATTCACTAATGAGCGGTCAACAAACTGCTGACTGGCCGAAGAAATAATTCGCTGACGATTACCCGGTAGCTTGGTTTGTCCGTACCAGAAAGTAGTGGCATCAGTTAATCTCCATCCCACGGCCGCATCCCTTAAAACATTGGGATAATTCGTGCGATCATAATCAAAGTCGCCACGAGTGAAAGAAAATTGAAGTTTATATAAAAGCCGAGGATCCAGGACATGTCCTTCCAGGCGCAACCGAGTTCTGCGCACTGTAAAGTCTGCCACTTCAGCCGAGTATTTCTCGGCTTCCTCTGACTGATAAGTAAACCGGCTTTGAACTCTAAAACGAAACTGGGTTTTAAAGTGAGTCGGTTTATGTTCTAGCACCACTCCGTTTTTAAAATAACTGAGCGATTCTTCCAAAGGAGATTCCTCCTGGGCCAAAATCCCAAAAGAGAATACTAACAGGGTTAATATAGTGAGCATTTTCACGACGAATCCTTATTTGAGTAGCCTTATCAAATGACATCTTATTTTTAAAAACCTTTAATGTCTAAAAGACTTGAGTTATTTTTAACAGATGCAAAAAATTGGAGTGGTAGAAGGTTTTTTCGGTCCTGCTTGGCCAAAAAACGATCGTAAAAGCTATGCAGAGTTTCTTTCTCACTATGGAGGAGACTTTTATATTTATGCTCCCAAACAAGATTACCATCTGCGTAAGGGGTGGAGAGCTAAATGGGAAGAAGCTTATATTCAAGAATTGGCAGACCTGGCGCAGTGTTTTCATTCTCATAAAATTCAATTTGGAATGGGATTTAGCCCCTTCGGGCTAGGAGAAACTTTATCTTCCGAAGACCGAATTTCTTTAAAAGAGAAGCTTGGGATTATGAATAACATCGGCATTGATATGCTGGGATTATTTTTTGATGATATGCCCATTAATGCAAATCTTGCCCGGACACAAATAGAAGCTTATCAAGAAATTAAAAAAAGCTTTCACAAAAAAATTATCTTCTGCCCATCTTTTTACACTCCGGATCCTATCCTTGATAAAGTTTTCGGACAGCGGCCTGAACATTATCTGGAAGATATCGCTGAAGGCCTTCCCTTGGATGTAGCGATCGCCTGGACTGGCCCCAAGGTCATCTCACCAGTTATCGATCAAGCTCATTTAACTCAAGTAAGAGAAGTCCTTAAAAGGAAACCTTTCATTTGGGAAAATCTTTTTGCCAATGATGGTCCCCGAAATTGTAAATTTTTAAAGCTGAAGGATTTTTCTGGAAGAGACCGGGTATTTTCGGAAACGGAAGCTTTTGCTTTTAATCTTATGAATCAACCAGAGTTATCAAAAATTTTATTCTTAGCATCGAGTGAAGTACTGAAAAATGCTACCGAGAGCAAACAGGCCTTTGAAAAAGCTCTCAGTGAACTTTGTACTCCTGAATTTAAAGCATTTATTTTGCGGCACCAGGATAGTTTTTTAAATCAGGGTTTAGATGCTATCAGTCCTGCTGAGCGGGAAAGTTGGTTGCAGGAGTTAAAGCAAATGAACGATCCTGGCGCTCAGGAAATGAGGGATTGGTTAAACGGTAAGTATTTGGTAGGCACCGAATGCCTGACGGATTAAAGCACTTCTTTATGCAACAGGCTTTTACTCTGGACGGTAGATTCCTTTAGTTTAGAGTATGCGACTCTTCCTTGGAATCGACATTCCAGTAGAAATTAAAACTGAGATTGATCATTTTCTCAGACCCCTGCAGAAATCTCAAAAAGGCTGGGAAAATCCACATGATTATCACCAGACACTTCTATTTATCGGAGAAACTTCGGAAACCGTCCTGGAACAGATTAAGCTTCGACTTAAACAATTTTCTTTTGCTCCCTTTTTATTAACCCTGGATAAATTTTATTTTTTTAATCGAAGAATCATGTACCTGGGAATTCGGCCTTCAGCTGAACTGCTTAAACTAAAAAACCTTATCGATGAGAGTTTCTCGGAGTGGGTGAGGCCTGAAAGCAAACCCTTTATTCCTCATATCACAGTAAAACGCTGGCAACGTTATGAATATGATGACTTGGCCTTAGGTTTATCCACAAGGGAATTACCCCACAGAGATTTTATTGTATCTAGTATTGTTTTATTTAAATCCGAGAAAGATCAGGAGGATAAAAAATATCACGCGCTTTATCGCAAAAATTTTTAAATTTATCTAAAAAAAAAGATAAAAATTTTCGATAGGGTATGACCTGTTTGTGAGTGAAAAATGCGAAGAAAAAATAGAGCACCAAATTTAACACCAGAAAGATTTGTTTATACCATCGTTCTAGGTTGGGCGACTTATCATTCCCTTAAAATTCTGATTCAGGATTTATAACTATTCATCGATCTCTTCGTTTAAGAGGCGGCCAGTTTTGGCATCGATCGTTAATTCAATTTCTTTTTCAATGCCTTCTTCTTTGATTTTACCTTCAAGCTCATAAATCCAATTACCTTTCGTATCTTTTTCAAAGGCCCATTGACCCTTGATATCTTTATCTAGTTTTTTGGCGGCGGCCACTGCTGCTGATAAATCAAGCATTCCATCACCCGGTGTGAATAACTCTTTTTCAATTGAACCGCCGGAAGCTTTTTCTAACTTTCCATTAGAATCCAGAAAGATCTCAACTAAGGTGTTTTCTGCTGACTTCACTTTTAACTCTGTTTTGGAATCAACCACCACCACTCCTCCGGGTACATAAGGTGAAGTATTCACAATCTCGATAGGCTTGGCCGGGGTTGCCGGAGCTGTTTCCTGTTCCGGTTTGGTTTCTGCTTGCTCAATGGGTGCTTGGGCGTGGGCCAAAGATACTGAAAAAATGAATAGTGAAGAAATGATGAACGTTTTCATGGCCCCCCCAAAAAAGACAAAAATAACTGCTTATATTTTATCACAAATTCTGAATATTTAAGCTGTTGAAATTTCAAAGACTTAAGGGTAAAAGAAGCTGTTTTTTAAACATTATAGGTGGTTTTAAATTATGAATGTAATGATTTTTTTGTACCTCATTGGTGGTTTAGTGGCCTTGGTTGTAGGTGGCGAATTACTGATTAGGGGGGCCTCAAAACTGGCCGCTGCCATGGGTGTGTCTTCTTTAGTCATTGGTTTAACCATCGTGGCCTTCGGAACCAGTGCCCCTGAACTAGTAGTCAGTCTTAAGGCCAGTATGGCAGGGCAAGCCGATTTGGCGGTTGCCAACGTAGTTGGAAGTAATATTTTTAATATTCTTTTTATCCTTGGGGCCTGTGCGGCGTTTGCTCCTTTAATCGTTTCATCTCAGCTGGTTCGTTTGGATGTTCCGATCATGGTCGGAGCTTCGCTGTTAATGCTCTTTTTTTCCTTAGACCAAAATATCAGTTTTTTTGAAGGAGCTGGCCTCTTTTCCATTTTGGTTATTTATACCATCTTCCTTATTTATAAGAGTCGGAAAGAAACGAACGCTAATAAAAATACTGAGGATGAAGTCGTTCCTATGACTTCACAAGTTGTATTGTTGAATCTTTTCTTTATTGGAGCAGGTTTAGGATTACTCATTTTAGGTGGCGGCTGGTTTGTAAGTGCAGCGATTGATCTGGCGAAGGCCTTGGGAGTTTCAGACACTGTGATTGGATTAACAATCGTTGCGATTGGTACTTCTTTACCGGAAGTGGTGACTTCTTTACTCGCCACTCTAAAAGGGGAGAGAGATATTGCCATTGGTAATGTGGTTGGAAGTAATGTTTATAACATTCTGGCAATCCTTGGTTTAAGTTCAATGCTGACACCTTCTGGTCTCAATGTGGCCAATGATCTTTTCGTGTTTGATTTGCCCTTTATGATAGGAGCTTCTGTTGCTTGCCTGCCTATCTTTATTGCAGGTTTTAAAATTAATCGTTGGGAAGGCTACATGTTCCTGGGGACGTACATTCTTTACACTATCTTTCTTATTCTAAATGCAACTGATCATGCCTACTTTGAAAATTATAAAGCCGGTATGACTTATATTGTGGCACCCATTCTTTTGCTCACTTTATCTGTGATCACGTTTCAGGCCATTAAAACGGTCAAAACGTCGCGCGTTCGATAAACGAAGTGTTATAACTACTTTCATCCTGAACAGGTGCTTCACCTTTCAGGATGAAGCATCATTGTGTGGTGCAGGCTTTCATTTCTTAAATCCTCCGACAAAATCATTTCATGATTAAGTTCATTCTATTTTCCTGCAGCTTGCTTCTACTTTCAATTAACCTCCTTGCTTTTGAGGTAAAACCTACTCAGGAACTTAGTTCATTATTTAAGCGGTTCGACCGGGACCAGGATAAAAAGATTACCGTTGAGGATAAAATTCCTGAGAATTCACTTTTTATTTTAACTACGTCTGGAGAAAAAAAACTTTCTGTCCAAGGAACCTATCCTCTTTCTAATCTTGCTCAAGAACTGAAAATAGCTCAACTAACCGGAGCTGAATTAAACGGCCGGGAAATATTCATCAACCCGGTTGATAGGATTTCTTATGTGATCAAAGAGCGTTTCTGGAATGGTCTTACCCGACGGATTGATGCTTCAACTTTAGATCAGGTTATTGAAGATCCAAAAATTAAATCTGAAAAAAAATATCTTTATGTTCCTTTCAGTGACGAAACCACTTACAACTACTACAAGAAATTAGCGGGCCCTAAGCTGGAGGTGGTCAAACTGCCTCAGGAAATTCCTTCAGGTTTCATTCTTTCATTGGGAAAAAAACAAGGCCTGTTAAGTCTGGCCTTAAAAGATGGCCAAGGAGTTCCTTATGTCGTTCCGGGTGGACGCTTTAATGAAATGTATGGTTGGGATAGTTTTTTTCATACTCTCGGAACCATGAATGATGGAAGAGTTGATCTGGCACGAGGTATGGTTGAAAATATGGTTTACCAGATCAATCATTATGGAAAAATTCTGAATGCCAATAGAACTTATTATCTTTCCAGATCTCAACCACCTTTTTTAACATCCATGATCCGAGCGGTTTATCCCGGATTACCTCAAGACAAAAAAAGCCTTGAGTGGTTAGGCCATGCCTTAAAAGCTGCCATTAAAGAATATGAAACTGTCTGGATGGGAAAGGATCGATTGACTCCCACCGGTCTAAGTCGATATGCCGGATTCGATGAGGGCATTCCACCCGAAGTCGAGCCTGGTCATTTTAATGAGGTACTAAAACCTTTTGCTTTAAAACATAAAAAAACGATTCCGGTTTTAATGGAAGAGTTTAATCGTGGTAAAATTCAGGACCCTGAACTCAAGGAGTTTTTTTATCAAGACCGTGCCTTGAGGGAATCCGGTCATGATACCACTTTTCGTTTTCGCACAGGAGGCAAGGATCGGGCGGCGGATTTTGTGACTGTAGATCTTAACTCTCTTTTGTACAAGTATGAGCTTGATATCGCTCTCTTGATCGATCAGTATTTTGAAGGTGTTTTCGAACAACAGACCGCTCAGCATTTTTATCAAGCCGCTCTGAAGCGGAGAGAATTGATGAAGAAGTTTCTATGGAATAAAGAAAAGGGACTTTTTTTTGATTACAACTGGAAAGAGGGAAAGATTTCCTCATATTTAAGTGCTACCACTCTCTATCCTCTCTGGGCTGGCCATGGTCATGAAGCTCGTTTTAAACTTCTCTCTCTGCCCGAGGCGAAGCGCTTACTCACAAATGCCTTAAAAGAGTTAGAACAAAATGGCGGACTATCTGCTACAGCTGAAGTTTCTTTAAAAAGGTTTGGAGACTCAAAGAGTGAACGCCAATGGGATTATCCCAATGGTTGGGCTCCTCATCAAATTCTCTCCTGGATTGGTTTAAAGGAGTATGGATTTAATCAGGATGCTCACCGTCTGATTTATAAATGGCTCTATATGATTACCCGAAATTTCAGGGACTATCATGGCACCATTCCAGAAAAATATAATGTGGTCTCCATGTCCCACAAGGTCTTTTCTGAATATGGTAATGTTGGAACCAAATTTTCTTATATCACGTTGGAAGGATTTGGATGGATGAATGCTTCTTATCAATTAGGACTAAAAGAACTTCCCCGGCCTATGCAGACCCGGTTAAGAAACCTTACTCCGCCTGAATGGTTAAGGTCGGAAGACACAGCGGAAACCAACTAGTGGATCGGCAATGTTTAGATCATTTTCGCGACCGACAGTAAAGATACCACCACCTTCCTCTGGGTCACCACCACGGTTCATTTGCACACTAATGGCTTCACCTTGGAAGAAACCAACTCCATTAGCTGAATCCAGAAGTGGATCCGCCGGCATATAATCAGCTTCGCTCCAACCAGGACAATTTGCTACAATCACTTCATTAATTTCTTCTGCTATATTGGCGGGTTCACAAACAGGTGGGGAGTCTAAGCCTAAGGTATTTTTATTCCAATCAACCCATTCCCAGGCATTGGCCGCCATATCCCAGATCACTGTACCATTGGCGAGTTCTAGTGTTCGTTTTTGCTCCTTACCTTGGCCAATAGCTTCAGCTGCACTGTCATTGGTATCAGTATACGGATCCAATGGATCAGACACTTGTTTAGGAGGAGTCGTCGAATTGCCATTACTGTTACCAGTTGGGAGCATTCGTTGAACACCATCATCTAACCAGTTGGGTAAATGGGCTTCAACTTGGCGGGCAATCGACATCCACTCTTGGTTAGAAATTAAATCGAAATGATTTTGATTAGCGTAACCTAAGTCTGCACACTTCGCCTGAGCGTCACCAATGGTGATTTGAGTCCAAGGAGCGTCTGCAGGTTGAGAGACTGCTTTTTCTTCGATTCCTACTTTTTTGGCCTCATACTGCATAACGCAGAAGCGGTCATTCACTACCGGCGCACCAGGGACAGTTGCCGTATCATCCCAAGCTGGAACTTCCACAAAACCATCTGGACAAGTTTTTACTTCCAGTGTGACGTTGGCAGTAGTGAATCCCACTGAATTGGTTACAGTGACAGTAAATACTTCCGGCGCCATTAGAGCATCCGGAATTCCGGTGATTTCACAAGTTAAAGTATTAAGTGTTGCCCAGGTAGGTAGCCCCGGAGTAACTTCACATAAAGTAATAGGGGACCCATTGTCTTTAAGGATTGCTGGAAGCCCAGTCATGGCGGAATTGATATAGCCTGGGAAGCCTTTGGAGCCAGTATAATCGAGAGTTGGTTTGTCGGCGGTGGCCGTAATCGTTACAATCGCCGGATCAGATGGACCTTCACTATTAGTAGCAACAATTGAGTATACCTGGTTATTCAATACAACATTAGGAGCACCTGAGATGATACAGGTTTGTTGATCAATACTTAGTCCATCAGCTAGTGCAGGGGTACTTACACAGCTTAAAACTGCAGCACCGTTGAAGTTAAATACGATTGGATCAATGGTTGGGTTAATGGTTGTACCGACACTTACAGTAATATTTGGCGCACCATAATCTAACTCAGGAACATCACCAATGACTTTAATCGCAACATAGGCCGGATCAGAATTCCCAGCATTATTAGTTGCCACAACAGTATAGATCTCGTCCACCGTCTCAGAGGCTATTCCAGAGAACACACAAGTAATCGGATCAAGGGTCATCCAAGCTGGTGGTGCCGGTGTTGAAACAACCTGGCAATTGGTAATGGTAGCGCCATTTTCATTTAAGGTTGTCGGAACAACGTTTAAGTTTTGATTATAGTTAATGGTAGTTCCGGTTGATCCTATATAACTTAGAGTAGGTGGTGTTTCACCTACGTTGATTGAAACGGTGCTAGTACCCTGACCTTCATTGTTGGTGGCAGTAATGGTGTATTCAGTTGCTGCCTGGTTAGCAGTCGGAGTCCCGGAGATCACACAAGTGTTTGCATCAATCACGAGTCCCGTTGGCAGAAGCGGTGTCGATGTACAAGCGCTAATGGCAGCACCATTTCCGTTAAGAGTTGTGGGGGTTATGGTCATAGCGACGCCGATCTGACCAGAGGTACCAGTTGCTCCCGCATAACTAATTTGAGGAGCAGAAGCAGAAATGGTGATGGTTACATCTGCACCGGCCGAAGCTCCTGCTGAGTTATAGGCCTGTACGGTAAAGATTGTTGCCATCATTACATCATCAGGGGTTCCGGTGATTTCACAGGTGTTAGGATTAAGAGTGGCCCAAAGAGGAAGCCCAGGTGTTACCAGACAGTTTGTAATCGGTGAACCTTTATTATCAAGTGACATCGGCGTAATGGTAAGTGGTACACCAAAAATCCCGCTGGAAGGTGAGCCAACATAACTTAATACTGGAACTCCAGCGGTCACAGTCAGAGTCACACTGGCCGCAGCTGAATCACCCGAAGCATTCTTCGCTACAATACTATAAGTGGTGGCACTCATTTGAGCATCTGGCACACCGGAGATTTCACAGGTTGTTTGATTTAAAGTGGCCCACAGAGGAAGACCTGGTGTGGCCGTACACTGACTAATAGCTGAACCATTAGTTTCAAGAGTTGTTGGGGTTACCAGCATGGCCGTATCAATTTCAACAGTCGTTCCGGCAGCTCCCGCATAACTCAGATTAGGCACTGCAACTCCGGCCGATAATGTAACCGAGGCCACAAAACTTCCGACATTATTGCCAACCGTCACATTATAAGTTGTGGCCGGTAAATTAGCATCAGGAGTTCCTGAGATTACGCAAGTTGTAGCATTGATGCTCGCCCATAAAGGAAGAGCGGGAGAAATGGTACAAGAATCAATGGCGGCGCCGTGATCATTAAGTAAGGTTGGATTCACAGTCATTGGAAATCCAATATCTCCATTTGTTCCGGCAGCACCGGTGTAGCTTAATTCAGGAGCGGAAGCGCTGACACTGATTGTGACATCGGCGGCAGCTGAATCTCCCGTAGCGTTTTTGGCCACGATTGAGTAGATGGTGGCCGGCTGAACAGTATCTGGTGTTCCGGTAATGGTACAAGTTCCCTGATTGAGGGTTGCCCATAAAGGCAGACTTGGAGTTGGTGTACAACTGACAAGTGAAGAACCATTGGTATTTAATGTTGTTGGTTGAATGGTTACTGGTGCCCCGAATACAGCATTGGTTCCTAAGGATCCAACATAACTTAAATCTGGAACGGATTGTCCAACCGATAATGTGACGTTTGCACTAGAAGTTCCAAGTCCATTTTCAACAGTGATGGTGTAAACGACAGAGCTTGAATCACTCGGCGGTGTTCCTGAGATTACACAAGTGGTGCCATTGATGCTTGCCCAGCCTGGAAGACCTGGAGTTGCGGTACAAGAAATGATATTGGAACCATTATCATTTAATGTGGTTGGACTGACTGTCATTAACGCTCCGGCGGTTCCATTGGTGCCTGAAGCTCCGGCATAACTAATTGTTGGAACAGTTGAATTCACAGACAGAGTTACAGGAGCGGCAGCGGAAGTTCCGGAAGAGTTGGTAGCGGTGATATTAAAAGTAGTCGCTGCGAGATAACCAGTTGGTGTTCCTGAGATCACACAGGTCGTCCCATTAATGATGAGTCCGCTTGGCAGTGATGGAGTTGAAGTACAGTTACTGATCGCTGATCCATTCTGATTCAAACTTGTCGGGGCTACATTCATGGCAACACCGATGTTACCAGTGGTTCCAGCAGCTCCTGAGTAGCTAAGATCGGGTACAGTATTTCCGACAGAGAGAGTAACAGGTGAAGTGGTCGAACCAATTCCGTTAATCACAGTAATATTGAAAACGGTTGGTGGTAAATTGGCATCCGGAAATCCGGTAATGGCACAAGTTGTAGCATTAAGTGAGGCCCATGTCGGTAACATTGGTGAACTGGTACAACCACTTATAGCGGAACCGTTGGCCGTTAAGACTGTCGGATTCACTGTCATCATGAGACCATAAGTTCCGTTAGTTCCAGCAGCTCCGGCATAACTTAAAGTTGGTGCAGCTGAATTAATTGCTAATGCAAAATTGGCACTTAATGAGACACCAACACTATTTTTTGCTGAAGCGGAGTAATTAGTATTCGCCTGGAATTGATCTGGGGTACCTGTGATTTCACAAGTGGCATGATTAATTATTGCCCAGGCAGGTAAAGTAGGAGAAATAATACATTCAGTGACTGTGGCACCGTTTGCGACTAATGAGGTCGGTGTAATGGTAACAGGTGTCCCCATATTTGCAGTGATCGCAGCACCACCATAACTAATTTCGGGAATAGCAGGATTTACTGTTAAAACCACTGTGGTTGTATTTGAGCCAGCAGGGTTCGTGGCGGTGATATTATAAGTGGTTGCTGCCAGTGAATCAGTAGGTGTACCAGAAATCACACAAGTATTAGGATGGATACTGGCCCATACAGGAAGGCCTGGAGAAGCAGTACAACCACCAATGGCCGCACCGTTATCATTTAAAGTGGTAGGAGTCACACTTAAGGCCGTTTTGATTCCGATTGTGGTTCCTGCAGCTCCCGCATAACTAATTTGTGGTGCTGAAGCCCCTACACTTAATGTTACGTTGGCATTAGTTGTACCGGCAGAATTGGTAACAGAAATGGTATAGATAGAAGCAACAGTTACGACACTTGGAGTACCTGTGATCGCGCAGTTCGAAGGATTGAGCGATAATCCGGTTGGAAGAGCTGGCGAAGTCGTACAGTTCGTGATGTTGGCACCGTTATCATTTAATGTCGAAGGAGACACCGACATAGGAACGCCGATATTTCCATTGGTGCCAAGAGAAGCATCATAACTTAAAGTTGGAGCTGTTGCATTTATAGTAAGAGTTACGTATGCACCATTTGAAGGTCCAACGGAGTTAGTCGCAGTCACAATGTAGTTAGTTGCGGCCTTCGTTACAGTTGGAGTTCCCGAGATCACACAAGTGGTATTATTGAGTGATAAACCAGTTGGAAGAGCTGGCGTCACTGTACAAGATTGAATGGGGTCTCCATTATCATTCAGAGTTGTTGGAGTCACAGTCATGGCTTGATTGATACCGGCCGTCGTTCCTGTGGCGCCAGCATAACTGATGACTGGAACCGCTTGATCCACTGAAATCGTGACCGGCGTCGATATTGAATCACCAATATTATTCTTAGCGGTAATGTTAAAGGTTGTTGCCGGTAGAGCGCCAGATGGCGTTCCGGTAATCACGCAAGTATTAATATCAAGTGATAGCCATGCAGGAAGAGCAGGTGAGGACGTACAGCCATTGATAGGATCACCATTAGCGATGAGTGTGGTAGGAGTCACAGTCATTGGGACTCCGATATCTCCACTAACCGAGGCTCCGGCATAACTGATCACCGGCACTTCAGCATTAACCGTAAGTGTAAGGGCCGCTCCAGTGGAAAATCCCACTGAGTTTTCGGCGGTAATCGTATAAGTCGTCGTTGGAAGAGATGCATTGGGAGTACCAGTGAGCGTACAAGTTGCAGCATCGAGTGTTATCCAAGCCGGCAGAGCAGGTGAAGCAGTACATGACATGAGATTTTCGCCAAACTTTTCCAGTGTGGTTGGAATGACATTCAAACTACCAGTATAATTAATCGTCGTTCCCGTTGAACCCGAATAGCTCAGAACCGGTACCTGTTGGCCGGCCGTAAGAAGTAAGTTATAGGAAGCGGAACCAATAGAGTTGGTGACAGTGATTAAGTGGGCCGCTTTATAATTTCCTGGAGGCGTACCTGTGATTACACAAGTTGTTGCATTGATGCTTGCCCAACCAGGAAGAATCGGATCGGCGGTACAAGCTTGAATGACACTTCCCTGATCATTTAAAATGGTTGGTGTAACAGTCATTGGAGAGCCAATCGTTTCACCATGAGCATCAGCTCCGGAGTAACTGAGTAGCGGAGCTGAAGCCGCAACACTGATAGTTACAGTGGCATCTGTAAAATTACCTGAACTGTTAGTTGCCTTAATCGTGTAGATCGTTGCCATGGAAGCTTCGTCAGGAGTTCCAGTAATCGAACAGTTGGTTGGACTTAAAGTGGCCCATAAAGGAAGTGCCGGAGTGCTGGTACAGCTGACGATGGCAATTCCGTTGTCATTAAAAGCTGATGGTGTGACGTTCATCGGAACGCCAAAAGTTCCATTTGTTCCGAGAGAACCTACATAACTAAGTGTTGGTGCATCTGAATCTACGGAGAGTGTAACTTGAGCTACTGCTGATGAGCCCATTGGGTTAACAGCGGTAATTGAATATGTGGTTGTCGGTAGTGGCGCGTCCGGTGTACCTGAGATAACACAATTTGAAGAATTTAAATTTGCCCACAGAGGTAATGCCGGCGTCACATTACATTGTGTGAGGGCCGCCCCACCATTATTAAAAGTCGATGGTGTCACTAACATCGCTCCACCAATACCGCCGTTAGTTCCGGTTGAACCTACATAACTTAAAGTCGGTGCCTTGGCCCCAACAGTTATATTAACGACTGCACCGGATGAAGGACCTGAATTGTTGTGAGCAGTAATAGTGTAAGCAGTACTTGCTTGAGCTGATGTTGGGGTACCGGTAATGATACAGGTTAAAGGATTAAGTGTGGCCCATCCAGGAAGAGGAGGAGAGACGGTACAATTATTTACCGGATCACCATTATCATTTAAAGTTGTTGGCGTGATCGACATAGCATTGCCATAGAGTCCACTGGTGCCAGCGGCACCGGCAAAACTGATCGTCGGAACAGCAGCATTTACTGTGAGAGTGACTGTGGCACCCGTAGAAGTTCCGGCAGAGTTTGTTGCTGTTATAGTATAAGTTGTCGCCGGAAGAGTTGCATTTGGCGTTCCTGAGATGACACAAGTTAAAGGATTAAGTGTTGCCCATCCTGGAAGTCCGGGAGATGCAGTACAAGCTGAGATCGCCGCTCCATTGGCATTTAAAGTGGTTGGCGCAACAGACATCGCCACTCCAAAGTTTCCGAGTGTCCCGGTAGCTCCGCTATAACTTATGTCAGGGACAACAGCACTCACGCTCAAAGTAACTGCCGCTCCCGTTGAGAATCCCTGAGTATTACCTGCCGTAATCGTAAATACGGTGGGACTTAATGCTTGAGTCGGGGTTCCGGTAATGACACATGTACTAGCATTCAAAGTGGCCCAAACTGGAAGTCCGGGAGAAGCGGTACAAGTTGTAACTGCGGCCCCATTATCAATGAGAGTAGTAGGCGTCACTGTCATCGGAACATTAAATGTTCCTGTTGTTCCAGTTGCTCCTGAATAACTTAGTGTCGGTGGTGCCAGGTTCTGTACTGCTAATGTGACTGTTGCTGGAGTTGAAGTTCCCAGCCCGTTAGTCGCAGTCACTGTAAATGTAGTCGAAGGTAATGTGGCGTTTGGTGTACCCGAGATCACACAAGTGAGAAGATTTAATGAAGCCCAACCTGGAAGTCCCGGAGAAATGGCACAGCTACTAATTGGTGAACCATTGTCAGACAAGGTCGTCGGAGTGACTGTCATGGCATAACCAATAGCACCGGTTGTTCCGATGGCACCCGAGTAACTTAAGCTTGGAGTTGTTGCATTGACCGATAAGGTTACACTCGCAGCAGCTGAAGTGCCTGCGGAGTTAGTTGCAGTAATAGAATAAGTTGTGGCAGCTAAAACTGCATTTGGTGTACCTGTGATCGTACAGGTTGAAGAATTAAGCGTGGCCCATGCTGGCAAACCAGGTGAGCTGGTACAGCTAGAAATGCTAGCGCCATTGGCCGCGATCGTAGTCGGACTGACTGACATGGCCGAACCATAGGTTCCCGTCGTTCCAGTGGCCCCTGCATAACTTAATGTTGGTGCAATCGGATTAACTGTAATAATTAGCGTAGAACCAGTTGAAGGACCAGCTGAGTTAGTAGCTGTGATGGTATAGGTTGTTGCCGGTGCCGCCACGGTCGGTGTTCCGGAAATTACACAAGTGGTTGGGTTAATTGTTAAACCGGCAGGTAAGGCCGGTGAAGCTGTACAACTCGTAATAGAAGCACCATTACTTGAACGAGTTGTCGGTGTAATCGACATAGGAGAACCAAAACTACCAGTCTTACCAGTAGCGCCGGCATAACTAAGAGTTGGAACTGCCGGATTCACGGTAATAGAAACTGTGGTTGAACTTGAACCAATGGCATTGGTTGCTGTGATGGTAAAAGTTGTCGCCGATAGAAGTGTATTTGGCGTCCCAGTAATGGCACAAGTTGTAAGATTAAGTGTTGCCCAAGCCGGCAACATTGGTGAACTATAACAAGTTGATATGGATGATCCATTTGGATTAAGTGTTGTTGGTGTAACCACCATGGGAGAACCATAAGTCCCAGTTGTTCCTGTAGTGCCAACGTAACTCACTGTGGGAGCGGCTACAAACTTAACTTCAATTGAAACGACGGCCCCACTTGAGTTACCAATCAAGTTAGAGGCGGTAATAATATAGGTCGAATTACTTTCTGCATCCGGTGTCCCTGTGATTGCACAAGTATTAGGATTCAAAGTTGCCCAGCTTGGAAGTGCAGGAGAAGCTGTACAGCCATTAATGATGGAGCCGTTTGCATTTAATGTGGTTGGAGTAATGCTCATTGGATTATTCAAATAACCGGTGGTGCCAGTTGATCCAATGTAGCTTAAAGTAGGAACTTTAGCCGAGACTCCCAGTGTAACAGTGGTCGACGTTGAACCAGCAGAGTTAACTGCCGTGATCGTATAAGTCGTATTAGAAAGAGAATTATTCGGTGTTCCCGAGATCACACAGGTTGTGGCGTTGATGCTGGCCCATGCTGGCAGAGCAGGTGAGCTGGTACAGCTTGAGATTGCGGCACCTTTATTATTCAGAGTGGTTGGTGTCACTGTCATTGCCACACCGAAAGTTCCGGAAGTACCACTTGCACCGGCGTAACTAATGACGGGTGCCAGAGCATTCACTCTTAAAGTCACACTGGCCGCAACCGAGAGACCTGCCGAGTTTAGAGCGCGTACACTATATGTGGTTGAAGGTAATGTTGTAGCAGGCGTTCCTGAAATAACACAAGTATTCGGGTTTATGGTGGCCCAGTAAGGGAGACTTGGAGTGACAGTACAGCTGCTGACAGCGGCCCCATTATCTATTAAAGTTGTAGGACTCACACTCATCGGAACACCGAAAGAACCGATGGTCCCTGTGGCCCCAATATAACTTATAATTGGAGCAGAAGCTCCTACACTTAAAGTAACATTGGCACCAATTGAAGTACCGGCAGTATTAGTTGCGCGGATGGTATAAGTCGTTGCAACTGAAACTGCTGTTGGCGTACCAGTGATCCGACATGTATTTGCATTTAATACGGCCCATGCTGGAAGGCCTGGAGTACTCGTACAACTAGAGATAGCGGATCCATTGGCACTGACAATCGTTGGAATGACTGACATTGGTACACCAACGGCACCATGAGTTCCGAGCGACCCGACATAACTAAGAGTTGGAACTGCGGGATTCACCGTCAAAGTGACATTGGCACTTGATGATCCCATCGCATTGGTAGCTGTAATACTATAAGTTGTGGCACTTAAAATAGTTGTCGGAGTTCCTGAAATTCTACAAGTAGCAGGATTCAGAGTGGCCCAAACTGGAAGTGATGGCGTGCTGGAGCAACTTGTAATGGCCGAACCATTTGCGATAAGAGTTGAAGGCACGACACTTAAAGCGTTACCCAAAACCACTGTTTTACCAGTGGAGGTGGCATAACTAATAGTTGGAGGGGCTGCATTGGCACTTAAGGTGACTGTGGCCCCTGTTGATGAACCTGCAGCATTATTGGCAGTAACAACATAGTTAGTAATACTTAAAGCTGAAGTTGGAGTCCCTGAGATAACACAAGTTCCAGGATGAAGTGTCGCCCAGGAAGGCAGAGCAGGTGTGACTGTACAACCTGTAATCGGCGTTCCATTGGTGATTAAAGTTGTAGGTGTAACCGACATGGCCACTCCTACTGTTCCAACTGTTCCTGTTGCTCCCAGATAACTTAGAATCGGAGCGGATGGAACCACTCTAAGACTGACAGTGGCACCTAAGGATGAACCCAACGGACTGGTAGCAGTAATTGTATAATGAGTTGTTCCCATCGTGGTCGAAGGTGTTCCGCTAATTACACAGGTGGTTGGATTAATCGTGATCCCTGCAGGAAGTGCAGGAGAACTGGTACAACTGCTAATGGCCGGTCCATTAGCAACGATTAGAGTTGGTGCGACATTGAAACTACTTCCAAGACCGATCGTTGTCCCAAGGGCCGCAGCATAACTGAGAATTGGACGAGCGGTTAAAGAAAGGGTAGCTGAGCCCAGGTTTGAGATGGAAGAGTTCGCTATCACTTCATAGCTAAACTGAGCAATACCAGTTCCGTAAGTATAACTGGTGATTCCCACAGTACAGGCCCCACCACCACATGAGCAGGCGGTAGTCACTGATGCATTGGAAACATTTGAAACAAAGCACTGAGAAGCGAGATCATTATCGATATCGGTATAAGGTAAAGAAATGGTGCTTTCTACTCCAATGCTTATATTGGCAGGAGTAATTGTATAGGCGACAGGAGAATCATTCACTGGAGTGACTATCAAAGATGCTAATGCGGTATTTGAAGTCAGACCATTCGTGACATTGAAGTTGAAACTCGCAGGACCGAAATATTCTGGCAAAGATTTAATGCCAATTTTACAAATACCCAGTGTACAAGTACAGGGTTGAGTAAGTGTGATGTTGGTTAAATTTGAAACAGTACATGAAGTCGCAAGATCTCCATTATCATCGCTGTAATTAAGCTTAATAAGTCTTTCAGTGTCCTCGCTAATTGATACAGAAAGATTCTGGGCCACAGGCGCGAGGGGAACTGCTTGAGCAGGTGAAATCTGAACTGAATTTGACTGGGCCTGGCCATTTGAATTTTTTGCAATAACAACGACTGAATATGTTTCCCCGTTGGTTAGACCAGTTAAGACATAGGAGGTTGAATAGACTTGAACCGAGCTAGATACGTTAGTTGAGTGCGCCCTATATTTTAATTCGTAAAATTCTGCATATGAACTTGTGGACCATGAAATGGCCGCTGCCGTATTGGAGGCAGTAGCAGAGAGGATATTAAAAGTGGATGGTGCATTGTTTTGAAAATTATCAGATGGAGTTTCACTGGCCTGGGTGCCCGTAGCTTTGACAGCAGGACCTTCATTACATCCCGCTAAAAGACTCAATAATGTGAGAATAATTAAAATATATTTCATATTTATTTAATTACGCTTCCTCTCCAGACTTTTAATAACCAAGTACTTCATAAAGGCTTATCGGCACTTTTGGGGATTTCTTTTCAGTGACTTAGGTAAAGTTTGTGCGGGGAATTTTCGGAAAAAAATACCTAGATTGGAAATGAGATTTCAAGCCTTTATAAGGCTTGAAATAAGAGAGGAAGATGGCCATGGTCAACTATTTTTGTTGAAAGTTTATGACATGGTCATTTCAGAAGCGGATGATAGGAGATCAACTTCCATGGTTATTTCTGCCTTTAAAAGTCGTGAAACCGGGCAATTATTTTTTGCGATTTGAGTGGCCTCCTCAATTTGATTTTTATTTGCATCGGGGACATTGAGAGTAACTGACAAATGAACAGCAGAGATCTTTAAATCTTCCAATGTGACTTCTGCCCTAACATCAATTGATTCAGCTCTTAATTTTTTCTTTTCGAATTCTCCTGCCAGGGCCATCGCAAAACAACCTGAGTGGGCAGCTCCAATCAGTTCTTCTGGATTAGTACCCCGTTCATTCTCAAATCTTTTTGCAAACGAATAAGGTACTTTATCCAACACTCCGCTCTCTGTACTAAGTGTTCCATTTCCTTGCTTAAGATTACCCTGCCAATGAGATGTTGCTGATCTTTTCATGATAACTCCTTTATTGATCATGCTTTTAAATCTAGCAAGCTTGGTGCCAGAGTCATCATGACGGATCGCCAAGTGGGTGGGCCCGATTTTTTTGCTATGATTTTTAAGTATGAATTTTGACTATAATGAAATTCTGAATATTCTATATAACACTCTTGAGAGTTGGTTCCTGGGGTTTGTTGCTTCACTGCCTAATGTGGTTGCGGCCGCCATAGTTGCTGTCACTTTTTGGTATCTGGCAAAAGTAGTCCGCACGAGTGTTTCCCATTTAGTTCTACGATTTTCATTGAACATTCCCGTGGCCCATCTATTAGCGGGGATTTTTCAAGGGATCACTGTCTTGTCTGGTTTCTTTATAGCATTAGGTATTTTGAATTTGCATAAAACCGTGACCTCTCTGCTGGCGGGAGCTGGAGTGGTGGGTCTTGCGATTGGTTTTGCTTTTCAGGAGATTGCTTCAAATTTTTTATCAGGAGTTTTTATTGCATTTAGAAAGCCCTTTAAAATTGGTGATATCGTCAAAGTGAAAGGTTATGAAGGTGAAATTCATGATGTTGACTTAAGGACCACCCGAATTATGACCGTTGATGGCATGGACGTGATGATACCTAATAAAGACATGTTCACTTCGGCCGTTACTAATTTAACTTTTATTCCCCAAAGACGAGTTGAACTTGATATTGGAGTTTATTATGGACAAGATTTAAGGAAAGCAAGAGATATTGCTTTGGAGGCGTTAAAGGGAGTAGAAGGAAGAGTGCTTGATCTCAAGCCGGAAGTCTATTATAGATCAGTTGTGGACAGTGTGACGACCTTTCGGGCATTGGTGTGGATTGAAAAGTCAGATCCCACCAGTTATTTGATCGCACTCAATGATATAATTTTGCGATTGAAGGATGCCTTTGAAGCGAATGCCATTACTGCAGCATACCCAGTGCATGTGGAATTTCAAATCCCCGGTAGAAATTTTCCCCATTTCGATTTACATCAAGAACATCCTCATTTTCCTAAACATTGAGTATAATAATTCCATTATCAAATTTTTTTACAGGTGAAATGAAATGCGAATAATTTTAAAAGCTTCAATCTGGCTTGCTATTCTTTTGATGATCAATGGTTGCAGTCATAAGTCAGTGCCGAAGTTAATAGTAACCAGTTTCCCATCAGGAAAAACAGAAGCTTTCTCAGGACTCTTTTATGAAGGAGTTAATTCTGACGGAGAGTTAATTTTCTGGACACATTCGGACCGGGGTCCCAATGCAGATAGTTTTAAGGATAAAAACACCGGACTGACTTATCGACCTTTTGTAGAACCTGGCTACCAACCGCGATGGATTAAATTTGTCTATAGCCCCAAGAAGAATCAAATTCAGTACAAAGAAGAAATTGGATTAACTCTACCTAACGGGAGAGCAATTACGGGACTTCCAAATCTACCTGCGAAGAAAAATCGTACCGGCGATGAGACTCCGGTGACGTTGGGAAATATTAAACTCGCCTTTGATTCTATGGGAATTGATCCGGAAGGACTATGTAAGCAAGGTGAACACTTTTGGATGGTAGAAGAGTATGGCCCATCAATTTTGAAGTTCAATCAAAAGGGGAGATTAATTAAAAGGTATTTACCACAAGGATACTTTGGAAAACAAAGTGAAGTTTTAAGAGAAGTGCTGCCAGAAGTTTTGATGAGGCGGAAGCTTAATCGTGGATTTGAAGGCATTGCCTGCTCTAAAGATAAGCTTTATGCCGGTCTGCAAACTCCTCTGGCTGAAGATGGTAAAAAGACAATTATTATAGAGTTTGACCCGGAAATGGAAGTGGTGAGTAAGGTGCTTTTTTATCCAATGGATAAAGATGCAGATAAAATAGGGGATATGGTCTTTAAAGGAGATCGTTTGCTGGTTTTGGAACAAAACAGTGAAGTCGGTCCAGAAAGTTTTCATAAAGTTTTTGAAGTTAAAATGACAAATGAGAAACTACTTCAAAAAAGACTTCTTATCGATCTGGTGAAAATTGGGTATGACTTCGCTGATAAGGTGGAAGGGCTTGCTTTGACTGAAGGGGGTATGTTGTTTTTTGTGAATGATAATGACTTTGGTCTTGCAGGTCCAATTCATGAGAATACGAAAAAAGCCGTCATCGACCCATCGAAGAAAAGTATCCTGGGACACATTGAACTGTAGTCCCAGGTAAATTAATTATTCCAGCTCTAAACCGTTTTCTGTTTTGAGTATGTATCCAGAGATCTTGTCTCCGGTTTTGAACCCACAATGTTTTACCGAGATATATTGATCAAGCACGAACTCAACATCGAGTGGACACATCATATGAGGCTGCCAGCTTTGACCTGCTTGGGAAAGGTTAATATCCAATTTGATCAAACAAAAATAGGGATCATCAACATTAGTAAGAACTTGTTTAACGACGCTGGAAAACTGGGCTTCGTAAGTTGAACAAGCAAAACTACTCATTGAAAAAAGCATTGAAAGAGCAATGAAAAATTTCATATGGCCACCTTTGGTTTGATTTAAGTGGCTGAATATCATATTCAACTGGCAAAAAGCATTAAGATTGAGTCAAGATCATCCCTGATTATTTTGAGATTCTCGAGCGCGCCACTCCTTATTCTCGGGTTCTTGGGGATCAATGATTCCACTGGGCGTTTCTTTTAATGGTAAGTCCAGATCATGCTCATTGATAGAATTCCTGATTTGTTTAAGCACCATATCTGTGGGTATATGAATTTTTTCAGTCACCAGAATCAGGATCTTATGGAGATCTCCCTTAGTACTTGAAAATTCTTCATCAGTGATCTCAGGCCAGTTCTTTTTTACCGCCTTTTCGAGCTGCTCATATTTAAGCTGATTATTTTCAAACATAAATCCTTCTTATCCTTCCATAAGACTTGGTGAGTCTTGAAAGGGTCTGGCATCCACTGGAATGTCCAAAGTGAAAGTTGTTCCACGTTTAAAATCACTGTCTAGGCCTACCGATCCTCCATGAGCTTCGGCCACACCTCGAACGAAGGCCAACCCCAATCCCCAGCCTTTCTTGTTCTCTCGTTTAGCTTTTAAGGCCCGTCGATAAATTTGAAATATGGTTTCTTGTTCATTGGCCGGAATAGGAGGTCCCCAATTATGTACTCGAAGAATCATCCTACCATCCTTCGCGATAATATTTACCGTGATTTTTGTCCCTGGATTTCCATACTTGATTGCATTGGAAAGCAAATTCTCGAGGGTACGTTTCAATGCTTCCTGATCCCAGTAACCTTCAGTCTTTTCTCCAACTAATTCAAACCTATCCCCTTGTTGGGCTTTGAATTCTACAAGCAGTTCTTGTGTAATAGTGTAAATGTCACAATAACTGAGTTTAAGAAAAAGCTTCTGACCATATTTGAGAGTGAGAGAGTCCAGCAGCTGACCAATCATTTGATCTATCCGACGGTGATTATCTTTGATCCTTTGGGCATAGGTCACCACCTTGGGATTAGTTGGATTCCTTAAAATCATATCGGCCGCAATGCTGGCAGCATTAAGAGGATTCCTCAGGTCATGTGTGAGGGTTGCGACAAATTGCTCTTTAATTTCTGTCTTTACTAAGCTAAATCCCATCGCTGCATTAGTCATAGCATCATCAATTGCCGAATGAATATTTTCGGCCTCATCCTCGGATAATTCGATGTGTGCTTTGGAAAGAATATTGAAAAAAGCTCTTCGTAAGCATTTATATTCAATAATTAAACTTTCTGGAGTGTAAACAGTCAGACGGGCGCGCTCACCACCATGCTCAAAAGACAGGGTATTTGATTCATTCACATTTCTGCGAGGATAATTAGGACTTAATACTTCTGCGAAATTTACAATGAAAGCGGGGATGGTATTTGTCAATATAGGATCCGGGACATTGTTTGCCTTAGCAATCCTCTGTCTTACATAGGTTTTCCATAAGTCCAATATGTCATCCACTTTGGCAATAATGGCCTTGGATTTTTCTGTTAACTTATCCTGATCTTTTAAGAGATCAGTTGCTAGAATGTTTTCACGAAAAGAATGATGCTCAAATTGATGATCCATAACGCTTCATTTTAATCGTTAAGAATCAAGCCGTTGTTAAATTTTGACTTAAGAAAAAGCAGTTTTTATTTTCTATTCGATATACGTATTTGGTTAAGTGCTTTTTTGCAACGAAGTTCAGTAGGAACAAAGTCGGCCATCTTTTCAGTGCAGTGATAAACTTGTCCTCTACAACTGATAGTATGAGATTGCACTCCAATTAAGGTATTATCCCGCTTAACAACCTGAATTTCTTCTTCAGGACACCCAACGTGGCTCGTAAATTTAGATTCAAAGGTTGAACAACCAACTATTAAAAAACTTAAGAAAAGCAATGTCATTTTCATTTTTCAATTATCGGAAACTACAGCTTCGAACTTTAATGCTTATAGTAATACTTCATTAACCAGGAGTGTCTTCACCTCATGCACTCAAAGCACTATAACCATACCTGAATGAAGAGCTTACTAGCGGGCCTGTTAATATTCTTCCATTTCAATTCGCAAGCTCAAACCAAATATGAACTTGAAAGGATTAATTTTTATCCGAAAGTTAAGGCCTATGTTGAAGTTGATTATTCTTATAAAACTCATTTTATCAGTACACCGAATAATACTTTGAGAAGTAGTGAAGTACGAAACTACAGAAATATATTTAATTTAACGTACGCTCATAAATTGAAATGGCTATTTATAGGGACAACAGTCTTATATGAAGTGGCATCAGAGAGTGCCGCTAATTATGGAATTCCCTCAAAAGACAGATTTTCCAGCCAAGGTTTCAAGGAGCCTGCTTTCTTCCTGAAAACTCGCTTGCGAGAGCAGCATGAAAACAAAGGTAATATCGATTTGTACCTTTCTTTTTCTGATAGTTACGGTTCAAGGGAAATTGGAAAAAGCTCAGCTAATCGTTTGAACGGTGGGAATTCTTTTACTGCGAGGATTAATCACGGAATGCATGAGAACGAATGGGAATTCAGCAATAATCTAGACTATACATTTTTTGATGAAGGAGAAGAACATAATGAGTTTACTAAAATTAAACACGACTTAGGCTCATTCAGTATCTTCAATTATTTCTTCGTTGGTCAGTACCGGATTAATCCATGGCTTTTCTTAAATGCAGGGGTGGGATTTGAATACCGTACCGTCCAGGAAATATCTGACCGGCTGGGTGAAAAACGTGAAATTCAGGAAGGGACAGGAAGCCGCTTTCAACTGGGAATTAAAAGACCTTTAAGTGAATGGTCATTAGTAGAATTAGGATATGAGCTTAGACGCAGCAGTTATTTTGTTAATGGAAAATCGAGTTTTGATGGTGACTCGATCCAGAATTTGATATTTCTGTCCTATATTCATGGATTTTAAAATCTTTGTTTGAAACCTAGAGCGAGGGAGACTTCATCCTGAGGATTAATAACTCTGCTGTTATTAAATAAATTGACGATAGTGATATCATTTATGCCAGCTTCCATATAAAAAAGTTTTGATTCTTTTTTATTATAGGCCACGGTTATTCCCAGATTCAAAAGCCCACGTATTGAACCTATGGGATAGTAACTATCCGGAGCTGTCCCATAATCATGAGTGTGATATTTAATTCCCAATACATGAAACACATTTAATCCAGCGTGCATGGCGATTCGTTTCCAGTGGAAGAATTCATAAGTTTGTCTCAAGGTAACTGTTTCGATGAGTGGCCCGCCAGAAACCTCTGATGGTACAAATCCATACATACCACCAATGGAATAACGAGAAAATTCTTTCCCAAGTCCAAGGGAGATAAGTCCCACTTCACCAGCAAACTGTGAATTAAAGTGATTGATATAAGTTAAGGCATTGGCCTGAATTGAGAGAAGCATGCCAAGGCTAAAAATCCACTTTTTGATGTTGAATTCCTCCTGGCCCGATCATTAACTCGAAATAGGAGCCCTTTGAGGGAGCTCCTATTGTTATGTGAGTGGCCCTTCCAAAGGTCGATTCTTCCGGCGTATGGTTGTGGCCTGTGAAGAAATAGTGAATGTTATGAAAATCGACCAGCTCTTGCCATCTTTTGATTTGATCGTCAGTGAATCTATCTCGATCATTGGGTGGCACATGGGCTATGAGGATACGTTCACTCGCGTTTGATTCAAAAAGGCGAGCTTCTACCCATGCGGTGTCAGGTACCGTTCCGGAATTTTCCCAGTTGTTATTGTCAAAAATGATGAACTGGATCCCCTTATAGGAGAAAGCGAAATCTCGATGCCCAAACATTTTTTTATAAATGGGATCCCCATTGGCAAGAAGGTCGTGATTACCCACTGCCACTAGGTAAGGATATATAAGCTTATTTAAAAAACGTCGTGAATTATCGTATTCCTCGAGAAGTCCGAGGTTTGTTATGTCTCCTGCCACTATGACAAAACTGAATGGACCACGGGAATTGATCGTGTCAATCATATCTGCCAGTTCTTCATAGTAATTATGAGTATCAGCAATCAGAGCGATTTTGAAATTAGGAGATTCTGTGGCTTCTTGTATTTCAATTCGTGCCAGATTAACGGCGTTAAGTTTTTGTTTTGGCGTATCTGCTGAATAAGTTGAAAGTTTGTACTTACAACTTGAGAATGAAAGAAAAATGGTAAGGCATAAAAAAAACTTCACCATGTGCTTTGATATCACTATCCGGCCGTAGTGCCAAATTAGTTGCATCATATTGGTTTGCATCGAGCAACCAACCCTAAATCATTCTTAATTCAGTTATGGAGGATGTTTAAAGTTAGCTATAGGGCATACCATTAAGTGTATGAGAACTTTAACTTTACTTTTTCTCTCTATTTTTATTTTTCAAAATTGTTCGAAACCAAAGGCCACAGTTTTTGAAGATAAGCGTTTGGCACAAGAAGAGGTAGTTAAGCTTTGTTTTATAGGCGATTTAGGAAAGGATTCGCCCCACCAGCAAATTATGGCTGATGCTTTAGGCAGGGAAGAATGTCATCGAATCTTTTTCTTAGGTGATCTGGTCTATCCAAAAGGGATTAGTTCCGTGGATGATCCCGAATTCGAAAAGAAGTTCTTGGATTATTATAAACCTTTATTAGATCAAGATCCGAATCTGATTATCCCTTTGGTCCTTGGCAATCATGATCACAAAAAAGACCCTTCGGCCTGGAAAGATGTAAGTAAGCGTTATGAAGGTTTCTTTTTCCCCAACTATTATTACATGATTGACTATGGAGGCCTCTGTCTGGTGGCACTTGATACCAGCTTTTATTATTACACTGAAAAAGTTCTTGAAGCTACAGAACAGGCAAGCTGGCTTTTTCAATTACAATCCAGGCTAAAAGATTGTGAAGTAAAAGTTGCCGTTACACATCACCCGCTTAAAGGTAATGGCTATGACAAAACCGATGACTGGGAAGGTGCGACCGGGCCATTGAAAGCTTTTCTTGAGACTTATATAATCGGTAAGTTTGATATACATGTTGCCGGACATGTTCATGTCTTAGTCGATGATGGCAGGGATGAGAAAACACGCATGTTGATTAGTGGTGCCGGTGGAGAAAATCGCAGCGGAGGTAGATCTGGATTTGTGGTTCTTAGATGGGAGCCCCATAATCCGAAGCGGATTGGTTATTCTTTAAGGTACATTGATACCGAAGTTAATGTTTTTGATGAATCCCAACCTGAAACTGAACAAGAGCGGCAGGAAGAAGTCGTCTCCGAACAAGATGAACATATCATTTATAAAGACCGTGTAGAGCCTTGGTGGCCGTCAAAATGGGTTCAAACTCTATTGGATAGATTTAGGAAGTGATCATTTTTACAATCTAAGAAGACCAGGGTAAAAGTGGTCTCATGAATTCGATTAATCCATATTTCACATTCAACTATACCCAACCAGAAGAATATCGATTTTCTCACGATTCAGTTTTTCTTGCTCGTAAAGTGTTCGAGTTGTTTCCAGGGGAATTAGAAGGATTTTCAGCTTTAGATCTATGTGCAGGTTGCGGGATAGTTGGTCTCGATTTTCTTTATCATTGTAAGTCTGCTGGAAAAATAATGCCGGCGAGTTTTGATTTTTTAGAAGTTCAGAGTATTTACCATGAATATTTCAAAAAAAATCTCCTTGAATTTGGTTCCAAATTACCTTTAATTAATTTTCTAAACCAGAATTATGAAATCCTGAAAGATGAGTCTAATCAACATCGTTATGATCTCATAGTGAGTAATCCCCCATATTTCAGAGTTAATCAAGGTATACTCTCTCCTTCAGGGTTTAAAAACCGATGTCGCTTTTTCATCGATTCGGACTTTAAAAATCTTATAGAGGCGATTGATAACACACTTAAACCTCATGGATCTGCTTATATCTTACTGCGCGATCTACAGAATCACGGTGTAAATCCCTTAAATGAAGCACGAAAAATTCTTGGAGGAATGCGTTCAATTTCAGTGGTTGATAATATTCGGGGAACTCCACTCGTGCTGATAAAATAGGGACTCTATCTATAGATTTCGAATCAAGTAAATGAAGTCTGCGATTCTGCCATACTTAGGATGAGGTTTTAGTAACGTTTCAATATGTTCACTGGAAAGCCTGCTGGCATCGATTAGTTTTATCGAAACAACTTTTTCTTCTCCATACAGCTTGAGCCGAGGGATGACACCTTCATTATAGTCACTGTGAAAGGAACCAACTATGAGAAATTTTTGCTCTTCTTTCGATACGCTACTCATAACTTTGCCAAGAACACAATCCGTGAAGTACTGTGCTTCATAATATCGCTTTAGTTCCTCTAAGGACACATGATCCTGCATAGCGATTGCGAATCGCTCCCAGTAATTATCACCGGGCCTCATACAGTGCTCAGGAATCAATTCGGGGTTAAGGGCCGAGAGGCCTTGCTGAGTAATTATTCTTTTCCATTCTCGTGGAGCGTTGCCGGCAATGAGTGTTCCGTCGAAAAGTTTCAGACTTTCAAGAAAGGGCAGGTAGACTCGATGTTTACTTGCAGTGTTTTCGTTTTTAAAAAGGTCCAGTAGAAAATCATCGGAGGTACTCTCACCACTTTTCCACTGTTCAAGTGCCAGGTCTACTCGCTTTTGGTCTGGATAATCCAAAAATTCCCATGTAGCGGAATGCCTTCCTTCAGTTCGATGATGCTCAACAATCCATTTAATAAGATCTTCCTCAGCTTTTTGTATCGCCAAGGAGTAATGTTCTTCTCCAAAGACGATAGTACCTTTAGCGGGTGTACGTTGAAGTAGAGTTTCTCTATCTATCTTTTCACCCGATCTCAGGTCGTGGATTTCGATATCGGCCAAGGCACATGACATAAGTAGCATTGATATTAATAGATTAATCATCCCCGAATTATGAACAAACTAAGACCTTTTGCACAGATACCCAGAAACTGACATTAGTCAGGCAGAGGGAAGAAATTACAAAACGAGTATACAATATGCTCTAAAACGTATACAGATTAGCCATGGGCATAGTTAAAATATCAGATGAAATTCACTCTCAACTCAGAAAAGCTTCAAAAGCTCTTGATCGATCTCTCAATTCTCAAGCTGAGCACTGGTTAAAAATTGGTATGCTAAGTGAATTATATCGAGACAAGTCATACGAAGAATTAAGAAACATTCTTTTTGAAAATGATAATCTTTCAATCGAAAGTATTCTCAAAAGGGCCAAGAAGAAATGATCAATATAAAATCAGAGCAAGATATTATACTTTATCGGGAGACTGGTAAAATAGCCGCAGAGATTCTAACCATCCTTAAAGACCATGTGAAGGCGGGAGTTGATACTTATACGCTTGCAAAATATGCTGAAGATTTAATCATCAATAAGTATCAGGCCATACCATCATCTATTGGCCAGTATGATTTTAAGTTTGCGCTCAATAGTTCTATCAATAATGTGATCTGCCACGGCGTTCCTTCAAAAGATGATGTGCTTAAAGACGGGGATATTATAAATCTTGATTTAACTGTTAAAAAGCACGGCTTCATAGCTGACACTTCCCGCATGTATAAAGTGGGTGAAGTCACTCCAGAAGCTCGCCATTTATGTAAAGTGGCTCATGAATGCATGTGGAAAGGCATCGAACAAGTTCGTCCAGGTAATACTGTTGGAGATATTGGCCACGCCATTCAGAGACATGCAACTCGAAACGATCATACGGTTGTTCGGGAGTACTGTGGACACGGTATAGGACAAAAGATGCATGAAGATCCTCAAATTGCCCATTATGGAACAAAAGGTAAGGGACAGGTACTTAAGAAAGGTATGACTTTTACCATTGAACCTATGATTAACCAGGGTTCAAGACAGATAGCGCATCTAGCGGATGATTGGACAGTCGTAACAAAAGACGGGAAATTATCTGCTCAGTGGGAACATACAGTCCTTGTGACGGATAACGGTTACGAAATATTAACCCTACGAAAAGAGGAAGCTGAAGAGTTTTCTAAATGGTTTTAGTTTTAAGTTCATCCGAAGTTATAAATTGAAAGGAAGCGTAAAATAGAATTTACTACCTTTGTTGATTGCGCTCTCTACCCAAATTCGTCCACCGTGGGCCTCAACAATTCCTTTTGCGATGGCAAGACCAAGTCCCGTTCCTAGAGATGCTGTTTTCTTTGCTTGCGCAAAGCGATCAAAAATTCTTGGCATCAACTCTGGATCAATCCCTTGACCATTATCTTCAATACAGAACTGGATGTACTCTGAAACAGGCTTGACCGATAGGCGTATCGTCCCACCTTCCTGTGTAAATTTGATGGCATTCCCGATAATATTTTGAAAAACACGTTGAATCTGTTCGATGTTTATATAAACATCTGGTAAATCTTCACCAATATCAAGTTCCAATCGGATGTTCTTATTCTTGGAAAGTGTCTCTTGTGTTTCTATAATTTCCGTAAGTAGCCTTGAAATATTCTGTCTAGACATTCCTTCTTCTATACTGAATTCGCCTTGATCGATTTTGTGGACGTCCAAGAGATCTTTTATCATATTCAACATAAATTTAACCGATTTTCGAGTTCTCTCGAGGAGAAGTGCACTCTTCTGGTCTATATCTTTTTTCCGTAGAAGTAGATCGGCCGTGCCCAGGATTACGCTGAGTGGATTTCGCAGATCATGCGAAACAACAGCGAGCATTTCGTCACGCATTCGGGTTGCGTCTTCAGCAATTTTCCTTGCATGCCTCTCTTTTTCCAGAAAATCTGATTTCTGGCGTTCGCTATTTTTAAGTGCTGTAACATCACTCACGATCACAAAAAAACCTACAACTTTACCATCTGATACTTCAGGTAAGTAATGTGCGATGGTGTGCTTTATTCCTCCGTGCGGAAGAGGAATTTCTCTTTCAAAGGTCTGGGCCTTGCCTTTAAGGACTTCTTTTATATATGGGAGGTTTTTTTCATAGAGCATGGATCCTAATAGTTCTTTAATATGTTTACCCTGAATTTCCTCCGGTGTTTTGTCGAAATACTCGGAGTACGCTCGGTTGGCGTGAATATTAATGAGCTCTTTACTCCAGTGGCCAATGAGTGCGGGTACTGCATCCAATATCCGGTTAAGATCTTGTTCTTTCTTTTTAATTTCATCTTGAATCCTCACCAAATCCGACACATCATGAATTATTGCGTAGAAGCCTTGTACTCCATCTGGCGTTTTATCCGGAATATACTGGACCTCTACCGAACGCTCTCCCGCGCTCTGATAAGGAACCTTGCGATTAAACTTCTGTGCCTTTCCCTCCAGTGCCATCTTCATATAAGGGCGAACAATCTTAACTGCTCGCTCTCCCAGAATTTCAACGATACTTTTTCCTAAGGTGTATTCTTTCGAAACAGAAAACCATTTCTCGTAGGAGGTATTCACAAACTGATAAGTATAATCTTTGTCTATGTAGCTCACAAGTTCAGGAAGAGAATTTAAGGTATGGTGGAGAAAGGACTCACGTTTTTGAATTTCTTTTTGTAAGACTTCCGTCTTTTCCTGGGCCAGCTTAAAAGAGGTGATATCAACTAAAGTCGCACAGGAATATGGACCTTGAATAGTATCGATAGACTCTGTACTGATGCATAGCCAGTTGATCATACCATTGACAGTCTTCAATCCCAGAATCTTTTTGCTCTGTTTTTGTATAGAGGCCCTGAGTAAGTTACCTAGGGAGGTAGATTTTAAATCTTCGTTGATCCATGATATAGGAAGTTCAGAATCTTTCATGCCTTGAATATATTTACCATGAAGATTAAGAACATCCAGCGCAGCCGAATTATGGTAAATGATTGTTCCAATATCATCCAGAATCAAAATACCTTCTGAAACTGCATTGCACAGAACGGATAGGGGTAATGAAGGTAAGAATTTTTCTGAACGGAATTCTTGTTCGGTATTCACGTGTGAATTATACCGAGTTATGGTTTAAGAGTAATCGAAGTCAGAATCTTTTATGAGTAAATTATGGAATAGCGCCATTTACTGAAAAAATATAAGATTCACTGTGTCGAGGCGTTAGACGCGATAGAACTATTTTAAGGCAGACTATGAATATTGATCAATATTTAAAAAAGATTAATCTCAAAGCAAAGAACCCTACACTAGAATTTTTAAATGAGATCATTTCTGCGCATCAAAAAACAATTAGCTTTAATAATCTTTCAGTATACTACCGACCGGGACAAATACTCAATTTAAAGGTAGACGCGCTTTATGAAAAAGTCATTCTCCGAGGAGAAGGCGGGTACTGCTTTGAGAACAATAAAGTTATTTATTATTTATTAAAAGAATTAGGTTTTAAAGTCGAAGCTAAAGCTGCGCGTGTTCTCTACAATAATCCGGGAGACGTTCCTCGCACCCACCGTATGACAATTGTAACAATTGAAGGGGAAAGATATCTCGCTGATGTTGGATTTGGGCGAGATGTTCCAACGCGAGCATTGAAAATTGGAATTCACCAAAACTCAGGCCATCAAGTCATCATGAAAGATGATCTCTATCGACTGCAATTACTTAAGAGTGATACCTTGATTGATTTATATTCGTTTGATGATGGCCGCTACCAAGAATCCGACTTTGACCTCGGGAATTACTACACGAATACTCACCCTGATTCAAAATTTGTGAAAGATTTAATCGTAACCAGAGTCGAGCACGACCTTATCGAATTTATTAGTGGAAAGACTTATACCAAAATTGAGAAAGGCGAAAGAGAAGATTCTGAGATTAAAAATCAGAGTGAGTTTCAAATGTATTTAAAGCGGTTTGGAATTGAAGACAGTTATGACTTTAGTAAGATAATAGCTTAGACGGATTTGATCTGAGCATGCATTTCGAATCCAGTGGAAACGAGAAGACCCCAGGCAACTCCTCCAGCAAGACCCGCCAAAACATCAGTCGGATAATGAACTCCGAGATAAATGCGGGAGATACCTACCATTAATATTATGATTGCACTTCTTTCGAAGATCACGACTGCAGACAATCGTGAACCGATACACCACAAAAAATAAATACTCGTCATCTCAGTAGCATATGACCTTTGTGTCGTGGTATTTTATGGGTGTTTACTTAAGCAAAGGAATAATGATGAAGAAATTTAGACCTATTGAATTTTCAACATACATCCATAAGACCCGTTCTGATGTTTACCAGTCACTTATTTCTATGGATGGATGGAATGGATGCTTTACCACTGGAGCATCTATTGATTTATATAAGAAGACTATTCACTTTCGTTGGAAAGATTTAGGGCCTGAGAAGATCAATGCGGAAACGGTGGGAACTAACGTGGAATTCGAAGAAAACAAACGAATGAGTTTCTCATGGCACAATGAAAGTTTGCCTGAGCCTACACGAGTAAATTTCGAATTGACCGATAAGGGTGAAGGTACAATCGTAACAGTTAAAGATGAAGGTTATACTCAAACAGAGAAAGGTGAATTCATGTTTATGGACTGTTCTGCTGGATGGGCCGAATTTCTTACCTTGTTGAAAATTTATCTTGAAACGGGCTACCGTTATAAAAATTGGTAATAAAAAAAGCCCTGTGGGTTAAATAGTCGTCATATCTAAAATTTTTCAAGTTATACATTTCAGAATTGAAATTCCCTTTCAATCTTTTCGGATATTCATTTCGTCTGCAGGTCTATATTGCTATGGCATAAACCTTTGGAGGAAATATGGAATTCGAATTAAAAACAATTGAGCATATGATTTATTTGATCCGTGGTCAGAAAGTCATGATCGATAGTGATTTGGCGAAACTATATAAAGTTGAAACCAAAAGACTCAATGAACAAGTTCGTAGGAATACAGACCGCTTTCCAGAGGATTTTATGTTTCAGCTAAACGCAGAAGAATACGAGTTTTTGAAGTCGCAAATTGCGACTTCAAAAGATGGCCGAGGTGGAAAACAAAAATTGCCGCTTGTTTTTACCGAGAATGGTGTAGCTATGCTTTCTAGTGTTTTGAATAGCAAAGAAGCTATTAGAGTGAATATTTCAATCATGAGAATCTTTACTCGGTTAAGGAGCTTTCACATGTTGGAAAAGGATGTGGCAAGAAAAATTGGAGAGATCAAGAACGATACAAATCGCATGTTCAAAGTTGTTTTTGAACGGCTAGATGATCTTGAGTCTGAAAGACCTGTTTTGCCGCAAAAGAGAAGAAAAATTGGTCTGAGGGTAAAGTAGAGGTCTAGAAATAAAAAAAGCCCTGTGGGTTAAACAGGGCTTTAGTATCTTTCACTTCTTTCGAAGATCACGACTGAATTTATTTTGAGTAAAAAGTGGGGTGACCGATGGGGCTCGAACCCACGACAACCAGAATCACAATCTAGCGCTCTACCAACTGAACTACGGTCACCATTGATACTCAGTCAGTGAATTTATAGGACAGGTCATCATTTCGTCAATGAATTCCTGCTTAAAAGTAAGATAATGCCGTGCTTAAACGCTCTTCTATCTGCTTGATTACACTCTTAGGCTCGACTTTTAGGACATTTTCCAGCCAATTGGCCAAATCCAGTGGGAGGGGAGCAATAAACTTCGTTTCCTTGTCCGCGGGATAACTCATCCGCAAGGCCACGGCATGCAGGGCCTGACGAGGAATCTGCATTTTCTCATGGTCTTCAGCAGTCGCTGTCGAATCTTTAAAGCGCAGAAAAATACTCGAATTACCGTTATAGAGTTTATCACCGAGTAAAGGAAAACCATTACAGGCTGCGTGCACGCGGATTTGGTGTTGGCGTCCGGTGATGGGAAATGCCAAAGCGATAACATAATTATCTTTTTCTAGCAGTAATTCAAAATGAGTTTCGGCTTCTTTTCCTTCAAGAGAAGTTTCATCGTAAGAAGTGATCATTCCTTCTGGAATCGCATTCTCATTTCGACCCAGACGTTGCTTGGCCGTGAAAGGAAAAGTTTTAGCATCCGGTGTTTTATGGGCGATCAGAAAATAGCATTTGCGAACTTTATCTTCTTCAAACAACAGACTCATTTTTTGTGAAACCTTAGGATTTTTTCCTAAGAGCAGAAGTCCGGAAGTTTCTTTATCGAGGCGATGCACGGAATGCATGGTGTGCTTGTAAATGGTTTCATAAAAAACCGTCGCGCAGTAGAAGAGATTTTTACCAGCGGGATGAGTGATCATGAAAGGTGGCTTATTGATCACTAATAAATCTTGATCTTCAAACACGATCGAAGGCTCCATATCTCTTGGAACCGGCTCGCCATGCCAAAGCTCTTCGTCAATTAAACCGTCATTATGTGTCGTCACCGTTACGCGTTCACCAAAATGGACTTTCACGCTGGATTTATGAGGAGGGGTGCGGCCTGAAATGACCACTTCACCTTTTTCAATTTTCTTTTTTAAGAACTGACGCGAAAGACCTGGCAGACATGACTGAACGAACTGATCCAGGCGCATATTATCGTGTTCCGTATGAACGGGATAACTCGCAGTATACTTTTCAGTGGTGAAGGATTTCTCAATTTCGCCCATGGAGGTTAATAGCACGCTTGTGCACCGCTGTAAATGTTGCACTTTTTTGGGTTGTCTCCGATAATATTAGAATGAAATACGCTCTTATTTTTATTCTATTACAAGCAAGTTCCCTCATGGCCTCGGTGATTGGTATCTCCACTCATCCGTTAAATGATGAGGGCCGGGTTTTTTCGGCCGAAATGACCGGTTATATGAGTCAGCGAAATGAAATGGGTGCGGGCCTTCGCTACACTCAGGAAGTGGATCGTCACCGAATTTTGGATTTTTCAGCTTCTGGTGGACAAGATTCTCGCGGTCTCACTTTGGGTACCGGAATGGACTTTGAATTATTAAGTGAAGATGTTTCTCAGCCTCGGATTTCCTTAAAGCCCTACGTGCAGTATCAGAAATTTGAAGACGAAACTTCCAATTTAATTGGAGCTGCCCCAACCATCAGGAAAGGCTTCAGTGTACATGGGCAGGAATTCTTTCCTTACCTGGCCATTCCCAGTGGTATGAAAATTGATAGCACTACGGATGAGTTTGTTTATTATGCCTCTGCGACTTTTGGGATGAGCTTGCCTTTCCCCGGAGCGAATAATGACAAAGTCCTTCTTTCAGTGGAAGGCAATAAGGACATGGGATCTACATCTGATTATGTTGGATGCTTAGTCTCTTGGGTTTGGAAATAATATGATCTTTTTTTCTGACTTTGATGGGACTCTCACGACAAATGGCGAGCTGACTCGCGATTTTTTTGAAATCATTGATTACATTCACAAACACAATCATGAACTGGTGATTGTTTCTGGTCGTTCACTTTCATGGGGCCATTTCTTTTTGACTCATTTTCCACTCAAGGCCTGCATTATGGAAGGAGGGGGAGTTGTTCTACATCGTGATGAGCGCGGAGAAATTGTTCAGGAGCCACTGGTGCCAAACGTTGAGCTCGAAAGACTGACGCATTTTACGGGCCAGTTAAAACATCATTTTCCTCATGTCCCACTCTCGGCGGATAGCTTTGGGCGATTGACCGATCGGGCTATTGAGTTTCATTTAATGGATGAGCAGTGGATCTCGGACGTTATGGTTTACATGGAAAAAGAGAAAATCAATTTTTCTAAATCCAATGTTCATATCAATTTTTGGTGCGGTAATATTTCTAAATATCTGGGAGTAAAACACTTCCTCCATCATTATCGTCCGGGACTTACTCAGAAGGATGCCTGGTTTTTTGGAGATGCTCCCAATGATGAAAGTATGTTTGAGCTTTTTCATAACTCAGTTGGTGTAAGTAATATCGAGCATTGCCTGGACCGCTTGAAGCATAAACCAAGAATTATACTTGAGGGTGAAGAGAATATCGGGCCTAAAGGTGTGCTCAATTATGTGAAGGGCCTGTGCTAAAAAAGCTCGTTTTTGGGGCCTTTTCATTATTTCTTCTTCTAGCATGTTTGACTTTTATCCCGGTCGGTTCAACTGATCCAAATCCCGAGATGGCGATCTATCTTATTTCCAATGACATTCACACTGACTTTGCTATTCCGGTAAAAAATGAAGTTTTTGACTGGGAAACTTTTCTGGATCCCAATGATTATGAAGCTCGTCCTAGTGGCTGGATTGAAATTGGCTGGGGTGACCGCCAGTTTTATTTTGAAATGCCGACTTGGGATAAGTTTACTTTTGCTTTGGCTGCGGATGCTTTATTTTATCCTGATCCGGCCGTCATCCACGTAAATTATCTGGACGTTCATCCCGAGCAATACTCGAGTGCTCAAAAAATCATGATTTCTCGCGAGACGTATCGAAAATTAGTCAGTGAACTCACTTCACGCTTTATTAAAAAAGAGGGCAAACCCATTTTACTGCCGGGTAAGGGCTATTCAGGTAGTGATAACTTTTATGAAGCTGAAGGATCATATTCCATCTTCCGAACTTGCAATTACTGGACTTCAGAGGTTTTGGCGGAAGTGGGATTAAAGCATCCTCTTTGGTCGCCCACTAAGTATGGACTCCAGTTTGTCTGGTCAGACTAATCCAAAAATTGATCCACTTTAACTTTTATTAACTTTTCCACATCCTCATGTGGAAGACCCAGTTTTTTATCTAACCAATCAGAAAGATCACGAGGCAAAGGAGCAATGAAATGATTCATCTTTTCAGTGGGGTAGGCGAGTTTAATCGCTACAGCATGCAAGGCCTGACGTGGGATTTCCATCTTTTCATGATCAGAATCAGTTGCAGCGTGGTCTTTAAAACGCATGAAAATAGTTGGATCGCCACTGTAGAGTTTATCGCCTAACAAGGGATAGCCATGGCAAGAAGCATGGACCCGGATTTGATGCTGGCGACCTGTGAGTGGAAATGCCAGGGCCAGAACATAATTATCTTTTTCTAAGAGCAATTCAAAATGGGTTTCCGACTCCTTACCCTTCTGGGAATCCTCCGGATAATGGAACATGATTCCACGAGGGATAGCATCCTCTTCACGATCCATGCGTTCTTTGGCAGTAAAAGGAAAGGGAGTTGCCTGTTCTTGTTTGCGGGCAATAAAAAAATAACACTTCCGGACTTTGTCATCCTCAAACAAGGCCGCCACCCTTTGAGAGACCCGGGGATTTTTACCCAGTAACAATATTCCGGTGGTTTCACGATCCAGTCGATGAATGGAATGGATGGTTTTTTTATAAATGGTTTCAAAGAAGACCGTTGCACAATAAAAGAGATTTTTACCGGCCGGATGGGTGATCATGTAAGGTGGTTTATTGATAACCAAAAGTTCTTGATCTTCAAAAATGATGGTGGGTTTTTCAGTCTTAGGTACCACTTCCCCATACCAGAACTCTTCTTCAATCATTCCGTCATTGTGAGTTGTGATGGTGACTTTTTCACCGTGGTGAACTTTCACACTAGGTTTATGAGGCGGTTTCCTGCCGGAAATGACCACGTCACCTTTTTCAATTTTCTTTTTAAGAAACTGGCGAGAGAGAGTAGGCATGCACTTTTGAACAAATTGATCGAGGCGTATGCCATCCTGTTCAAGTTGAACAGGATGGGTCACAACATATTTTTCGGTGCTGAAGGATTTTTCTATTTCACTCATTTCTGAGTGTCATAGCGCATTTTTAATAGATATTGAAGTGAAGAGATCGCTCCATTCTCACTATAATGATATTTCTCCTGAAGGGTCCTGATAATATTAATAATCATGTCCCTGACTTCTTTTTCAACGTTATGATGTCCGCCTTTCTTCTCGGCCAGATACAGCACCAGATTGCGCCCGATCTTATCGATGATCTTTTTCTGCTCTTTACGGAAAGATTCCTGCAAAAGATGAACCAAATCCAAAAACACTTCGGAGTAAACAATCGGCTTACCACGATTATCTAAAGCGTAGGCACCCAATCTGGCAATTAGGTTAGAGCGGAATTTTTCAGGAACTTCATTCATATGCACATTGGATTCGAACTCATTAATAAAGTAAGAATCAGGTGCTTCAAATTTTCCTGTTACAGTGTTCTTCACTTTCTCGCCTTTAATGACGGCATTGATAGAAAGAATATATTTGGAGATATAGTCCTCATAAGAGCGCTCATCTACCAGACCTAATGATTCACGTACTTCATTGTCGAGTTTATCCAGGTTCCAGGTTTCAATCAGGTCAATGAACTTACTGGGGTTGTGATATTCGCCCTGATGAGAAATATTTAAAAAATCGTATTCGGCTTTTTTTTCATTTAAATCATTTAAGTAATCCAGTACTTCCACGAAAGTCACGGCCTTATGGTTATAGGCCAGATCATAAATGATCTGTTTTACTTCGCGAGGAGATATCCCGAATTTACCTTCGTACATTGAATCATTTTCATACTCATTCTGAACATCTTCCACTGCCATCTTCAGAATTTGACGGGATTCAGAATCAAAAGCATCTGGTGTTTCTTTATCCGCATAAAGCAGACATTTTTCCAAAGGAGAAAGCGCTTCGGCAATCTTACCCAGTTTTTCATCGTGAAAATTCTTGGCCACAGGGGCGCGCATTCTGGTCATGACTGACCAAAAACACAGTGAGGTCAGGGCATGAGGCTCAAAAGTGGCCTCTTCTTTTAATTTGGAAATTTGTTCCGCATATATTTTTTCTTCCTCGCGGTAGTTCATGAGGTAAGGCACCCGCAGGAAATTAAAGCGTCCTTTAAAGGAATTAAAATCCGGATGCTGCTTGAAGGCCGAGAAATGAATTTCATTGGATGAACCAATGAAGAAAATATCCAGCTCAGTCAGAATGCCGTGGAGATTAATGGTCTTTGATTCCATGGTCATGAGTAGGTATTTAAAAGTATCCAAAGGCCTTTTCAACAAATCGGAAAATTCCAGGATTCCGCGATTAGCGAGAACCACTTCACCCGAGAGGGAGAATAAATTTAAGGACTGAAGACTTGGTGGCAAGGAGGCCAGACGACGATCCATTGTGATCTGTTGGAGATTAGCATCAACATGCAGCTGAGGCTCAATGGTAGTAGCACCAATGGAATAGCGACGGTTAATGAAGAGTCGCTCCACCCGAATGTGCTTAAAGACTTCCTGGTAGCTGCCTTTATAATTTTTCAAAAGGGCATCGAAGATCAGGCGATTTCTTTGCGAGAGATCTCCATTATAAAGATAAGACTTACGAATCGTTTCAAGTCTTGAGCCATCATTTTTAAATGCATCTTCTATCAGTTTCTGACGGGTTTTAATCGGAAGAAGCAGTAGGGGATGATCTTTTAATTCGGATGTCATGATAGCAGAAATGTCTTTATCTTCCAGGAAAGCATAGGAATTAATGTTCCTCTCTCCACCACTGACGCTGGATAGACCGAGAGAGCCTTTTACAAACTGATCTATTGGAAATATCCAGCTGAAGCTAAAAAGAGCACCTTCATCAGTAAAAGAATAATCTTCCGCAGAAAGCATGATCTTCTTAATTAAGCTGGACTTCGAAGAACCATTAGGCCCGATGAGTAGAATGAATTTATTGTTGTAACCTTCTTCCATAAAGTTTTGAAGGTATTGATGAATCTTTCTTTGAGTCTTAACCTGTCCATGCACAGGAGGGGCATCCGCATGCTCTCGTGTAAAGAGGTTGTAGCTGCCGTTTTCATTAGTGCCGTAATAGTCGAACATATCTCTAAGATAGATATTGGTCGGACGCAGTTCCTTCTCCGGATTCTTCTCGAAGAGTTTCATGTAATCATCGAAGGCCAATACGTTTTGGTAGCGACCTTCTTCTTTATTTACTTCTTCCATCCATTTCATATAACCTGATCCTGTGAAGAGACATTCTGATAAGTCCATTATACCAAAGATCATCGTGATCTTGGGTACTCTTAGCGTTTTAGGCATAATTTTGCTCTTCATGCGCCCACGACCTCTCGCTCCGGTGAGGGTTAAGCACATCGATCCGCCTGAGAAGCTTTTTACTCAAGTGATTGAAGCATCCCAAAAGAAAATTTTGAAGCTCTGGGAAGAGGGTGATCGCTATTTTCCTAAAGAGGGAACCCGCTGTGAAGAAGAAATTCAGCATGATAATACAGTGGGCCGAAGCTATTACCAGTGCAATCCTCATTTCTGGCAATGTTACTGGCAAGGTGGTGTTAAAGAAGGACCTGCCCTTGAAGTAGAGCTTTCTGGTCAGACGTTTCATGTGGTGGCCAAAGCAGCTTTTGCACCCATTCCGGCCTTTTCACAAAATCCTCGCTACTATGATCTTTTTAAAAGATCAGAATTAGGCCTCCATCTCAACTATGGCTATATGGTTGAGCTCATCGTCAAAGAAATTCCGGGACTCTCACAACCTATGCTTCTGGCCGATACTTGTCGTGATACCTATCTTCCGGAACGGATCTATGGTTACGGTAAAGTGAAGGATGAAAAAGACGAAGGTTTTATCTGGGATAACTTTGGAAGAAATCTCTTCATTGATAAATTTTATGTAACGAACCGCCAGGTCAATGAATGGAGAATTCTCAATGGGGAACCTTCCAAAATAGAAATTAATAGAGGCCAGTGGCCAAAACCCGCACTTTTATCCCTGAAAGATCAGATCAAATACTGTCATTTTTATGGAAAAAGATTGTTGGAAGCAAAACTATTTGATGCTGCCAGTATGTCACCGGCAGATTTGAAAGATCCAAAACCATCTCGAGTATTGCGTCCCGAGACTCCCTGGCAGAGAGATCATTCCCGTTCGTTCTTAGGTATGGCAAGGATCAACCCTGATTACCAACTCGCCCCTCTTGATTGTCAACTGGCACAAGTGCAAGGTTGCCATGAACGGTATTTTTCTACCGACTCCGCGACCTGGATGGGCCTACATTATTCATTGGGTTTTTATCCAGAATCGCTTAGAAATTTTATAGAACCTTCCAAAAATCTGAAAATGTCTTCGCGCTTTTTTCTGCCAGCATCTGAGTGGCACGAATTAGGCGTACTCTCAAATTGGAATGGGGTTCAGGAAAAAAAATTACCCGTGGCCTTTAGGTGCTATGAAGAGGTGGCACCATGATCTGGATCATGCTTATAATTTCAACTTTATCTGCACAGGCGGCTCAACCAATACACTGGGGATATCTCATAGAGCTGTCACATCAACATGAGTTTTATAAAATAAATGAACCGATCTTAAAACCGAAAGAATCCTGGCAAAATTTATTCACTTTCTCTTATCTTGATCGGGACTTGAAACAACTTAAAGACTGTGTTTTTTACAAAGTACCCGGTGAGGGCCTGGGTACACTTAAAATCAAGACCATTTATGCTTTTGATAAATGTGATGATTATGTGCTGCGAGCGGGAGATAAAGAATGGCCGGATATCAAATCTCTCCAGTTCAATATTCATGAAAATATTGTGACCTTTGATATTAGTTTCAAAAATTATCGAAGTGAGAAGTGGTTGGCCAAATTTCAAAAAGCTTTCACAAAACCATCTCCGGCGATGAATTTATCCTCTGCAGAATTTAAATCACCAAAAACGTTACTGTTAGCTCCACATAGTTCAGTGATCGTCGCCTCTAAAGCGGGTTTACTAAAAGCTGATTTTCAGTGTCATCAAATAAGCGAATATTGTGAAGAAGTTAAACCTTCGGTTTGCGACCAGTGTCCGGAAGGCTGGTATGAAATACCAAACGGCTGCTTACAAGGTCCAAAATTCTGTGGCCATCATAGTTGTGGTTCAAAAGGTAAACCGGCATGTAGAAGAGGCATGGTCTGGCAAAGGCGAGATAGTAAATTTGACTGCAGGATAGATTCTAGTTTTGCTTATTGTCAGAAAGGTCTGTCTGTTCAATGTGAAGGCCAGAAGGCCTTCTGCCGTTAACGAACCTGAGCTGCCATCGAAGATGAGATATAGTCAGTATTATGGATGGAAGACCAGGAATAGTTAGCTAAAGACTCTGATTTAATTTTTCCAAATTGACTGATTAAGAGGGGATGCTTTTGCAAGGATTCAAGGTCAGTCAGAATGCGATATTCTTTATTGGCCTCCAACTCCAGCCCTGAGATAGAAATGGAAAGTTCTTCATCCTTGAGTATGAAGGGTGAAGGTTGCCAGTTGTCTTTGCGGTTCAGATTATAGTCTTCTTCCAAGATTCTCAAAAGATCCCGACCTGTTAAGACCAAAACATAGAGCTGAGATTCACCGCTACTTTCAGGAACAAAGGAAAGATCTGCGTTGAAACTAACTAAGCTTTTGGAAACATCAAAGGGATTTAAAGTCTGTGATAACTGGTCTTCTTTGAGTCCTGGGAATTTTTTTTCTAAAGTTAAATCACGCTCGATTGGTTTGCCTAAGAAAGTGGCCGGAATTCTTTCTTTATGATTTACAGAAGTATCTTCGGTGAAACAGTCATTAGTCTCTTTAAAAAATTCATGGCAGAAAAGTACTGGCTGATGGACAACGGTTTTTGCAGGAACGATTTTATTATTCTTAGTGTCCACAACCAGCTCAGTATAGCTGAAACTTTTACCGTCAGGAAAACCACTTAATACCAGCGTACCATTTACTTCGTTGGCCACCTTTTGATGATTTCTGCCCGCTATAACGACATCAATCAATTGGGGTGGAAGTCTTTCCAGATATTGGCCCAAAGGACTTTTAGTGTCACAAATGCCATCTTTGAAAGGCTCGAAGTTCAATTTCATGGGATGAAGTTTAGTTCTTGAAGCTAGCTCGCTATAGCAGTCTAAACCTTGATGAGTCAGAACAACGATCACATCAGCACCTAAAGAGCGAAGAAGTCTCGCATGCCGAAGTGTTGATTGAAGCATGTTCTCCACAAATAAGCCAATGCGGTTGTTTACTGGAGTCTGTTCGACAATATCATCAGGAATGAGTCCGATTATTCCTACCCGCACACCACCTACGTCCTTGATGTGATGAGACTTGGCCCCTTCCCATTCAACTCCACGAGCAGTTTTTAGATCATAGAGATTACTGATGATCAGCGGAACATCGGAGATCTTGGCAAATTTTTGAAAGAGATTTGAGCTGTTTCCAATTGAGGCCGGAACCTTCAGATTAAAATCACGCAGACCAACAGATAGACCATCGTACTTAAGTAACGAATAAAAATCACGAGTGGTGTTTATAGTATCTGCGCTGTTAAAAATATCTCCGGAATCCACCATTACAAGATTGGGGTAATTTTCTCGTAGAATTTTATAATAACTATTGATGACATCGACTCCGCCAATTCTGGTATTTTGCAAATTTTTTTGATGTTCATCTTTAAAAGTAATCAATTGAGGGCGGTACTGACCATGGGTATCATTAGTGGCAGCGATGACAATGCGTTTTTCATTAGGGGCCAATTCAGAGAGTTTAGGCGCATCAGGCTCTGAATATAACTTTTCATGTCCTTTTAAGGTTTGATTTTCTAATTGGCCTTTTTTAAAGGAGCAAGCAGCGGAAATAAGTAGGATCATCCATAAAAATTTTCTCATGCCAAAAGTATAAGATCTTTTTAACTTTTGAGCTATGTTGTTCATTTCGGGTTCAAGGAAATAAAAATTATTGTACCGACGAGGATTTAGGACAGTCGGAATATTCTCAAGAAACCTTAATTTTTTTTAAGATATATTTCATATATGCCGATTAAGGAGTCTCAAATTAAGTCATTTCGAGGATTCCTATGTTTAACAAAATAAAAAAAGCTCCCCTAGCTCACAAGTTGATTCTTTTGAATTTAACTTCCCTGATCTTTATTTTCAGTTTGGTCCACTTCTATGTCTTCCCGGTAATTGAAGATATGTTCATTGAAAGTTACAAAATGAAGATAAGGAACGCAGTTGAAATTGCGGATCATCTGATTATTGATTTTCATTCCCGGGCCGAGAAAGGTGAATTTTCACAAGAAGAAGCTAAAAAGCAGGCCATGAATGCTATTAAGGCCCTTCGATATAATGAGAAAGAATATTTTTGGATTCATAATCTGGAACTAAAAATGGTAATGCATGCAGTTTCAGCCAAATTAGATGGCACTGATGTTTCCAATATGAAGGACCCTACGGGGTTAGCACTTTTTGCTGAAATGAACCGGGCCTCGGCACAAACTGGTGACGCCTTCGTTCCGTATATGTGGCCTAAACCAGGCAGTGATGTGCCGGTTGAGAAATTCTCTTATGTGAAAGTCTTTAAACCATGGGGCTGGGTGACTGGTAATGGAATTTATTTTGATACAATCCGTGCAACCGTCTCTTCTTTGAGACTGGCCATTTATGGTGGATTAGGTTTGGCAGCATTGCTTTCCTGTATTGGCACCATCGTCTTTTCACAAAGATTAGTCGCAAGTTTAAGAAAGGCCCTTCAATCTCTGGATCTTGCAGGCTCAGAGATGACTTCTCTCAGCTCACTCCTGGCCGTAACTGGCCACACCGTGTCCGAGGGGGTTTCAGAATCAGCCTCAAGCATCACTGAAACATCTGCATCAATGGAAGAGATTGGACTTATGTCTCAGAAAAATGCGGATAATTCTGCCCAAACTCAGACTTCAGCCGACGAATGCCTTAAGGCCACTCGCGAAGGTAAGAAGATTGTTGAAAAGGCCATGTCATGCATGGGTGATATTTCCCGAAGTAATAAAGATGTATTAGATCAGAACCAACATTCGGCAAAGCGAATTTCTGACATTATCGGTGTCATTAAAGATATCAGTGATAAAACGCAGGTCATTAACGATATCGTTTTCCAGACTAAACTTCTCTCATTCAATGCCTCCGTGGAAGCGGCCCGTGCGGGTGAAGCAGGCAAGGGCTTTTCCGTAGTGGCAGAAGAAGTAGGGAAACTGGCCCAAATGTCAGGTGAGGCTGCCAAGGATATTGAAACCAGCCTGGCCCAAAGTATTACCCAAGTTGAATCTATCATTAAAGAAGATTTGTCCCAGTCGAGAAATATCATTTCTTCGGCAGGTAAATTAGTTGAAGAAGGAACTGTGGTCGTAAAAAGTTGTGAATCGGTCTTTGATAAAATCTTATCCCAAGTCTCTGGCATGGTTGAAATGGCCAATCAAATTTCCAGCAGCTGCCAGGAGCAGCGAATTGGTTTTGACCAGATTAAAAAGGCCATCCTGCAACTTGATGCGACTTCACACTCAAATGCTAAGGCTTCAGTGGAAGTAGCAGCTTCGGTTGAAAAGATGGTTGATCAGGCCGAAAAAGTTCAAACACATTCTAAAGAAATAGCTCGTTTAATTGAAGGTAAGGTTGCAGATGCTGATCATTCAACATCTGCAACGGCATTAAGAGTTTCTGGTCGTTCAGATTCTGATTCGGATTCTGAGGCAGCTTAATAGGCCTGGATTCTTGCTAATTTGTTATAAGCAGCTTTAAGGGCCAAGGCCAGAATCTCGTACTCCTTGGCACCCTGGCAAAAGCTCAGGCTGATTCTGATCACACCACGTCCAATTTGATCATTAATACCCATAGCTTTTAATACTTTCGAGGTTTCGGGCTGGTTATCTGTGCAAGCAGCGGAAGTGGTCACAAAAATATCATTGGATTCAAGTTCAATTTGAACCGCCTGGCCATGAATACCGGGATAACCGATAAGTGTAGTTCCTGCCAACCGTGGAGCTCCACCGCCTACAATAACTGCTTCTGGAAATTCCTGCTGGATCTCATTTTCAAATTTTAATTTTGCGGCTTCAAGGTCGGCCAGCTTATGAGCATTCTCCTTGAAGTCATTCATGGCCACGGCCAAAGTTTCTATCCCAATGTAATGTTGAGTTCCACCACGAAGTCCTTTTTCCTGAGTACTGCCGAAAACCAAGGATTGCATTTTGGGTGGTTCTCTTACGATCAGGAAACCTGAACCCGAAAGAGCTCCAATCTTATGACCTGAACAAACTGCATAATCGAGTCCGGAGAGTTCAAAATTAAATCCGCCTTTACCAATGAGTTGCGTTGTATCGCAAAAAAACTCAACTTGATGCTTACGGCAGATTTCGGCCAGCTCTGAATAAGGCTGAATCACACCAGTTTCATTGTTCACTGCCATGACTGTAACCATAGCAACTTTTGAAGGATTCTCTTTTAAGAGTTTTTCCAGACTTGCTGGAAGGACCCGGCCTTCCTTATCAATTTCTACGTACTTTATAATAAAACCGCGTTTATTTTTATAATATTCAAGAGCGTTTGGTATGACAGAGTGTTCAAGGGGACTTGAGATGATGATTTTTTTATCTGCCGGCGCTTGATCCAGTATGGAATGAAAAATATGAGAGATCCCTTCTGAAGCGCCGGAATTAAAATAAACCTGATCAGGGTAACATCCAACCACATGGGCTATGATCTCTCGGCATTTTTCAATTCCTTTAAAGACTTTCTGGCCTATGGAATGAATGGCATTGGGATTGGCATAAAGATCACTTTCCAGTCTTTTTCTTAAATAGACTTTGACCGGTTCAGAAAGCGGAGCAGAGCCATTATAGTCAGCGTAAATCATTTTTTTTCCTATGAGATGGTGAGCATTTGATCAAGAGCTTTAAGCGCAAATTTCTTGGTCACATCATCGACTTTAATTACATTGATTGGTTGATTACGTTCAATCGCCCGGAAGCTTTCCAGAAGCCAGCGAGGGCGAACACGATACATGGTAGTACATAAACATTGATAGGGAGAGAGAGAAGTAATATCCAGATGAGGGTATTGCCGTGCCAGACGGTTCACGAGATTAATTTCAGTACCTACAGCAAATTTAGTTCCAGGACTAGCGGCCTTAATTTGATTGATAATATAAGAAGTTGAGCCGGCCAAATCTGAACCCTGCACTACCTCATAGCTGCATTCAGGGTGAACAATCAGAATTCTTTCCGGATCATTCTTTCTCCATTCAGTGATGTGACTGGCATTAAAACCCTGGTGAACGGAACAAAAGCCATACCACAGGATGACTTTGGCCTTCTGGATTTGCTCGGGAGTCAGCCCACCAAAACGTTGATGAGGATTGTAGACAACCATTTCATCCAGTTTAATGCCAAGTTTTGAACAGGTATTACGTCCTAAATGCTGATCCGGGAAGAAAAGTAATTTTTCGCCTTGAGCGAGTCCCCAGGTAATAACCTTTTCAGCATTAGATGACGTACAAATCGAACCATCATTTTCTCCGACAAAACTTTTAAGTGCTGCCGTACAATTAATATAAGTGATGGGAACAATTTTATCCGAAGTACATTCCGTCATGTACTTCCACGCCACATCTATCTCACGACGATTGGCCATGTCGGCCATGGAACATCCAGCGCGCAAATCAGGCAAAATAACTTTTTGATCTTCCCGTGTCAGCATGTCTGCTGTCTCGGCCATGAAGTGAACTCCGCAAAACATGATGAATTCGGCTTCTTTAATCTCAGAAGCTTTGCGGGCCAACTCTAATGAGTCACCAGTGATATCTGCGAAAGCTATGACATCGTCTTGCTGATAGTGGTGTCCTAGAACCACCACCTTTGAACCTAAGCGCTTTTTAATTGCCGTCAATTCCTCGAGAACTTTGTCATCGGAGAGTTCAGATTCAGGAATTTCCGGTAGGTGATCTTTGCTGTCTAAATCATCGTATATGTCGATCATAATGAACCTTTAAAATTTTTTCTCACACATTACATTTTTGGTTAAAAAGGAGCAAGCTTAGCTGTTGCGCGTCGGGCCAAGGATAGTTTATTTGGCCGCGCAGCAAAAATCTATTTAATTATATTCACTTGGCCCTTTGACGAAGTGTGACCATTTCCCTAGACTTTTATTAATAGGACCATTTAAAGGACCACGACCACGGACTCTTTTTTAGGAGATAAGGTTATGAAAATTATCACCATTGGTAATAACAAGGGTGGCGTAGGCAAAACTATGCAGTGTTACCAGCTAGTTTGTCATCTCGCCAACTTAGGCCATCGCGTCCTCGCTATCGATTTAGATTCCCAGGCCAATCTAAGTTCAACCTTAGGGGTGAACATTCAGCGAACTCTGATTCCTGAGTGGTTAATCGGGGATGTAACAGCTGACGAAATTCTTTCTGATGCTTCGGGTGAATATGATTTCTACAAGAATATCAAACTCATTGCCAGTTCCCGTCATATGGCAAATCTTGCAAAACTTTTAATCCTTTCGGAATCAGAAGTTCGTAAAACTGCCGGTCGCAAAGAACGACTAATGAAGATGCGTTTAAAAGAACTTGCTACTCAGTTTGATTATGTCGTGATTGATACCCCTCCAATGCTTGGAGATGAGCTCATCATGTCTTTAGTTGCTTCCGATCTCATTCTTATTCCGACCCAAGCTCAGGACTACTCCATTGATGGTTTAGAAGAGCTTATGGATACTTTTGAAATCATCAAAGAAACTGAAAATCCTAGTCTGGAATTTTCCATTATTCCTTCCATGGTTAACCCAAGAAGAAAAATTGAAAGACTCCGTCTCGAGGAGCTTAGTCAGTCTTTTAACGTGACTCCGACTATCAGGAACCTGGTAGACATGCAGGAATCAGTTGCTCTTAAAAAACCTGTATTCATGTTTAACAACAACTCAAAAGGTAAACATGACTATCAGGCGCTTTGGGATTCTTTAGGTTTAAATTAATTAGAACTCATATAGACGTTTAAGGAGAGGCCATGGCCAAGGAATTTTCCGCACGTGTTTCGAAACGTGAGCGCAAAGTGACTGACATTACTGTTGGGATTGATGAAAAAATCCTGAGAGCTAACGATCAAAAGCTTCTACGTGGAGCTCAGTTAGCTACTATCGCTCTTAATACAATTGTAGTTCGTGATCAGGTTAGAACTAAGTTCAATGATGAGTCACTTCGTGAGCTTGGCGAAAACATCAAGGTCAATGGTCTTATTCAGCCATTGGTTATTCACCGTGAAGGCAATAAATTTGTTTTGATTTGTGGTGAAAGACGTTTCCGCGCAATGACATTGATTGGCATGGAAGAAGCTCCTTGTTTTATTCTTGAGAATAAGACCAAGGAAGAGTTAATGGCCATTCAGTTCTCCGAGAACCAGGCCCGTGAAGACCTTCACTATATTGATCAGGCCGATTCCATCTATGGCTATCAAAAATTAACAGGTACTTCTGAAAGAAAAATTACTGCAGCACTGGGTATTTCTAAATCAGAAGTTCATCGTTGCCTGATGATTGCAAAACTTCCAAGAGACATTAAAGAAGCTGCAAAAACGTTCAACACTGAGAAGTATGTTCTTCTTGAATGGAATGAACTTCCTAAGAATGAATTTAAAGAAGAAATCAAGGGCCGGATTCTCTCTGGCGACATTACGAAACGTCTTCAGCTTAGCCGCCTGATTTCTCAGTTAAAAATTGAGAAGCCTAAGAAGAAGAAGAAAGATGATTCGGTTGAGAAATTAATGAAGGTTTTAAAGACCCAAATGAAAGATCCCAAGCTTCAGGCCCGTGCTAAGGCCTTAATGGCAGAACTTATTAACTAAATGACAAAGGGTCTCTTCGGGGACCCTTTTTTTGGCATCTCCTTTGCTCTTATATTAAGTACAAGAGGAACTAACCTTAATTGAAGATTGGAATTTCGAGGGGTTAGGGAATCAGAGGGGAAATAAAATGTTTAATATTTGGTCACAAAAACTTCAGTATCCAAGCTTTAGACACTTTGTCGTTTTAGCTTTGATCATTGTTGCAGCAAAGGCTGAGGGGCAAGTTACCCCTAAGGTTTCATTATCCCGTGAACCTGCGAGTTATATTCCTGATGATGATGTCATTGTAAAACCAGTCGATAATCAGCTTTCATTTTATCAGCAATATGTGGCATCAGATAAAAGTCGTGACGTGATAAATTCTCGAAACCAGATAAAAATCTGGAACGACAATCAGGCGTTCGCTGATCAGTATGGTATGGATTCCACTTTGACTGGTTCTTCTTACTTTGTACCAACGGCCGAAGAAAAATTTGAATACTTTAAAGATAAATATATGCGCTACCTTCGTCGTAAAGGCGAGCAACCGTTAAAAGATGCTCCAAAGAGCTGGTACCAGGATTATCGTGCGTCTAATGAAGTGGATACCATCGATGAAATGGAGTCCCGTTTCAAAAATACTTCAGATAAAAGTCTTTCCGGTAAAGATCTGCCGGATTCACTTAGACAAAAAGAAGTAAGTCTGTGGAAAAAGACCAAATTTATTTTCCAACCCCGCCTAGATCAGGGTCTGGTCATTATTGGGATTAAAGGTCCAGTTGCTTATGCCCGTGCCTGGGTAGGGGCCAATGGCGAAACTGAGGTAAACGTTCAACACAGCATTGATTCAATCGGATTTCGTTTAATGTACAACTATTATGCTCATACCGGACGCTACTTTACTTCCCTTGATCAGCGCTTGGCGGATAATCTCTATGCTCGAGTGACAAGTATCAAGAATCCCGAAGTGGCCAAAGGTGAAGTTGAGCAGGATAATACCATAATGCTGCTATACGCAAAACAGTTCTAACCGCAATTTCTCTAGCCGACAAATGCCTCCGAGAGTAGACTAGGGCCACAAATTTAACCCTAAATTGGAGTTGTCATGAGTCTCTTCGAGTCTCCATTTTTCCAAGATGCGTTTTCTCAACTTGAATCTGCCGGAACCACGATGAAGATGGATCCAAACGTTCTTGAGCGTTTGAAATATCCTAAACGTGCTCTTCAGGTTTCTGTTCCCGTTCGTCTCGACGATGGTACCGTCAAAGTTTTTGAAGGTTACCGCGTTCAGCACAACATGACCTTAGGCCCCGGCAAAGGTGGAGTTCGTTTCCACCCACACGTTTCATTATCCGAGACAGCCGCCCTTGCCATGTTGATGACTTTTAAGTGCGCCCTGGTTGGTCTACCACTTGGTGGGGCCAAAGGTGGAATTAAAGTCGATCCGAATGATCTTTCACGAGCAGAGCTTCAGGCCCTTACTCGTCGTTACACAACAGAAATTTCTATGATCATTGGTCCGGATAAAGATATTCCGGCGCCTGATATCGGTACTGATGGCCAGACTATGGCCTGGATGATGGATACCTACTCTCAGCTCAAAGGTTACGCCATTCCAGGTGTGGTAACTGGTAAGCCAATTGCCATTGGTGGATCTTTAGGCCGTGCGGAATCAACCGGTAAAGGTGTGGTCTTCTGTATTAATTTTGCCTATGAAAAACTTAATAAAACAGTGGGCTCTACAACTACTGTAGCGATCCACGGTTTTGGTAAAGTGGGTATGCCTGCCGCTCATGATCTTCATGCACAAGGTGCTAAGATTGTGGCCATTTCAGATGTTTCAGGTGCGATCTACAATAAAGATGGTCTAAACATTCCTCAATGTGTTGAGTGGGTAAAGAACCGTCAGTATCTTCGTGATATGCCGGGAGCAGAGCATATCTCAAACGAAGAGTTACTTGAGCTTGATGTGGATATCCTGATTCCTGCTGCAATTGATGGTGTTATCACCAAGGATAACGCTCCTAAAGTGAGAGCTCGGCTTATTGCTGAAGGGGCCAACGGACCTCTAACTCATGAAGCTGTTGACATGATTACGGCCAACGGTGGCCTGATTATTCCAGACATTCTTTGTAATGCTGGTGGTGTTATTGTTTCCTACTTTGAGTGGGTACAAGGCCTTCAAATGTTCTTCTGGGATCTTGATACCGTTAATAAAAAACTCCATGACATCATGAAGCAAGCCTTTGATAAGGTTTGGAAAAATGCTGATGTGTACAAAGTGAATATGAAGCAAGCGGCTTTTATTACTTCACTTAAGAACATCGAAGCTGCCATGAGACTTCGTGGAATGTGGCCAGGCTAATAAGTTATTCTCTTCTCTAGGTCTCTTATCTATTAATTAGATAAGAGACCTATGTTCTTTCGATTTCCAAGATAGTTTTTTTTAGCTTACTTTACGCTCATGAAAACCTTCCTCTTGATCGTTCTCCTCTTCACCACTAACGCTTTTGCCTTCGAACCTTGTTCTTATCCGGATACCTGGAACTTTTTTGAAGACCTTAAGGCCCAGAGTAAAACAGCGACAGCAATTTCTAAAAACCCAAAAAAGTTCCGCTTCATTGAGAAGCAGATGATTCATTTAACTGTAACTCTTCAAGACTGGTTAAGCGGAAGCTCTAAGGCGGAGGCTTTGGAAATATTTACTGAAGGTTCTAGTGATGGTGAAATTCAGTATTTTGATTTTAATGGCAGACGGATTGCCCTGGTCCGTTATTGGCCCGGCGATAATGAGTTCGGTGCTTTCTTTGAAATGAAGAACAGCGCTTTTCAGCTTCTGGCCGAAATCCGTGACAGTGATATCGTCTGCCTTTAGAATGGTAGAATGATCTTAGCCTTTATCTTGTTTCCTTTATTCTCGTATGCTCACATTATTCAGGATGATGTATCTATCACTGATAAAACCCGCTATGCACTTCACACAGTCTGTTCAAAACTTGTGGCCCATGAATCGCCTCTCATCGAGATAGTTTCTGGAACTGAACTCGATTGTATGGGAAAAAAAGTGTCCGTGGGAAAATTCTGCGAAAAAGAAACGGCAGCTGATCCTTATTATCTTCGCGCTTACATTGATAAGGAGAAGAAAGAAGTCATTTGTGTATCGGGGAAAAAAGTTCTGTTTAAGTACCTCTGTGTAAAGTTAAGCGACAAGATTTTGTGTTCCCAAGAGGCCCAGAAAAGTTGTCAGCATATTCAGGATAAACTGGCCAAGCGCCTGGACATGGTTCATTCCTCTTTCATCAAGAACGAAAAAGGTATTAAGCAGTTAAATTGTTTTTTTGAATCACTACCCTTAGCTGAAAAATCTATTTAACCATCATACTTTTTTTAGATTAGTCACCTTCCAACAACTGTCATAATTTGGCTCAACTTTATTTTAAGGAGAGTTACTATGAAATCATTTTTAATTGCCGCATTACTTGTAACAACCAACGCTTTTGCCATTAATCTCTGTGACTATCAGGATGTGGCCGAACTTCAACAAGACTTATATCAGGCCAATATACATTCTTATAAGACTTCCACTCACAAAACCGGTTTTACTGATAATGAGAAAAAAATCATTCATGCAACGATCCTTTTACAGAGTTGGCAGAGTGATTATACCCAGACAGCAGCTTTGAATGCTTTCCTGGATATGTGGGAGGGACGAGTAGGATCTTTAGCGGGAACTTTAGAATACTACATTATAGGTGGTCAAAAGATTGTACATGCTCAGTACTTTCCCGGTGATAATGAGTATGGTGCTTTCTGGATACTTAAGAAGAAGGGCCCTGAGTTATTGGTGGTTATTGAAGATAGTGAAGTTTATTGTAAAAAACAGTAATTAATTTAGAACCCTGCAAAAGTCGTCAAAAAATTCAATCCCTTAACATTCTCCAGAGTGGCATGCAAATCGCAGAAGCCACTTCAGGAGGTGTTCATGGAAACCCAATTACAAACTTGTTACTTCACAAAAAAAGGCCCCTCATTAGTGACGCTTTTTGGTTATGCCACTAAGAGTGTGCCAGGACTTGAAATCAATGGCCTTGGAAAATATGGAAAGGCGATAAAAGAGAAAATTATCTTCGTCACTCGCACCCGCTCTTTGCAAATTCCGCTTAAAAGATTTGTCCTAAATGTTGAGATCAGTGATGACCTGGGTGACCTGGAAAGTTCCTCTGTTAAATGGCTGGAGTACCCCTTGCTGCTTCATTATTGGTATCTGGCAGGTCTTCTCCCCATAACTAAACTGGATAATTGTCTTGCCGTGGGTTCTCTCACTCCTAGTGGAATTGTAGAGGAACCACTCAATGATCTGGTGATGAAATTGTGTGAGGAGTTTGAACTTCACTTAATTGCATCAACCGGTGGAATGAATAGTCCACTGGGTGTGATAGATGGCAAGGATCTGTTCGGAGCTGTGACTCAGCTGGATTTTAGATGGAGAGAGTCTGTGCCAGCTTCTGGTATTGGATAAAGTTATGGTCTTCTTTAGTCGTACAGTTCGCCATATCGGTTAATACGACCTTGCCATGCTGAACTACGGTGACTGAAGGATACTTATCGGCAATCAGGCATTCGACTGCCATATTTCCCATTTGAGAAGCGATAAAGCGGTCATCCGCATTAGGGGAGCCGCCTCGCTGAATATGGCCCAATATCGCGACGTGAGCATCCAGATGATAAAGGTCTTTCAGGACATGTTGAATTTCATAACTGCGGCCAGCTACCGGACCTTCAGCTACAATAATGATGGAAGATTCTTTGCCGCGAGCAATCCCACGTTGAATATCATCGGCCAACTTTTGATGATTCACTTTCTCATGGGGCAACAGAATATTTTCGGCACCTGTGCAAACCCCAACCTTAAGAGCAATCGCCGAAGAATTTCGTCCCATGACTTCAACTAAGAAAGTTCTGGCGTGGGAGTGGGCAGTATCACGAATTCTATCAACTGCTTCAATGGCAGTTTGAACGGCAGTATCAAAACCAATGGTATATTCAGTGTTAGAGATGTCGTTATCAATCGTTCCGGGAATACCCATGACTGGAAAGTTGTGCTCATTCCAAAGCGCCATTGCCCCGTTAAAAGAACCGTCTCCACCAATAACGATTAAAGCCTGGATGCCTTGTGCTTTAAGAATATCCACAGCTTTTTTTCTAAATTCAGGTTTAATAAATTCTGGAGAGCGGGAAGTCTGAAGTATCGTTCCTCCACGCTGAATGATATTTCCTACGCTCGAGAGGTTCATACTCTGGAATTCTCCACGAAGAAGTCCGGCATAACCACGCTTAATACCTGTGACCTGAATGCCATGAAAAATCGCAGATCTGACAATGGCACGTATAGCACAATTCATCCCGGGAGAATCACCGCCAGAGCAAAGTAAACCTATGTGAGTAAAAGCCATAATAAATCCTTTAAGCGAAAATCGGATTGCCCGTAAAATCCTTGGGCTTAGGAATATTTAATATCTTAAGTACAGTTGGTGCAACATCTTTAAGTGCTTGTACTTTATTCTCTTGATTCACCATAATGTTCTGATCTTTCAGCTTGGTATGAATCACACAGAATGGAACTTCCGAATCAGAGTGAGAGGTATGCTGGCCACCTTCTTCATAGATCATTTGATCGGCATTTCCATGATCGGCAGTCAGTATAAGGGTTACATTCTGTTCTTCGCATTTTTTATGCAGTCGCGCGATGCAACCATCTAAGGCCTCCACGGCTTTTACTGCTGCTTCAAAGTTTCCGGTATGTCCCACCATATCCGCGTTGGCGAAATTAACGAGATAAAAACTAAATGAATTATCATCCAGGGCCTTAATAAGATTATCTGTGACTTCCACAGCACTCATTTCAGGCTTTTGATCGTAAGTTGCCACTTCTCTCGGTGAAGGCACCAGAAATCTTTCTTCGCCTGGAAAGGGAGTTTCTTCTCCACCATTGAAAAAATAAGTGACGTGAGCGTATTTTTCAGTTTCTGCTATCTTGAACTGTTTTTTTCCGAGTGTTGAGAGATACTTGGATAAAGTTCCCTGAATTTTTTCTTTATCAAACAGCACTGGCAGATTTGGTAACTCCTCGGCTACATAAGGAGTCATGCACAGAAAATATCCCGGACGAACCGTAACAGGGAATTCGGAAAATTTCGGATCATTCAGAGCAATCGTGATTTGACGTGCCCGATCCGGTCGGTAGTTAAAAAAGAAAACAGTATCATCATTTTGAATGGCACCATCATCTGAGAAAAGAACAGGTGTGATGAATTCATCATAAATGCCTTTCTTATATTCTTCGAGAATATATTCTTGTGGCTTCACTTTGGTCTTTTCACCCTGACCTGTGATGGTTTTATAAGCATGGTGAATTTTTTCCCAACGACGGTCACGGTCCATGCCAATGGAGCGGCCCTGCATGCTGGCAAAAACAAACCCTGGTTGCTGAAGAATTTCTTTGGTGTAGTGGACTCCCTTATCCTTGGAAGTATCCCTGCCATCCATAAAGGCATGAAGATAGACTCTGATCTGAGGATGTTCAGAGAGAATTTTCAGTATCGCCTTAAGGTGATCGATGTGTGCATGAACGCCACCGTCTGAGAGAAGCCCCATGAGATGTAGACGCTTATTACCAGCCTGGGCCTTCGCAATCATCTCTTTAAATTTCGGCATATCTCGCAAGGTATTTTTATCAATGGCCTCATTGATACGAACGAGGTCCTGCCGAACAGGCCTTCCCGCACCCAAGTTTAAGTGGCCCACTTCCGAATTTCCTGCAACACCTTTAGGTAGTCCTACCGCTTCACCACCGGGTTGTATGGTGGTAAGTGGATAATGCTTAAAGAGATGGTCGATGGTAGGTTTATGCGCGGCCTTAATAGCATTTTTATAATCACTTTGATTCATTCCGTAGCCATCCATGATGACTAAGAGAACGCGTGGGCTTAAGCCTTGAATGGTCTGCATGAAATGCCCCTAGTTATGGTAAGGGTGTCCTGATCTGATCGTCTGGGCACGGTAAAGTTGTTCTACCAGAAGTATTCTGGCCAACTTATGGGGGAAAGTCAGCTCTGAAAGAGAAATGCGCTCCTGGCAATTCCTTAGAAGCTCATCAGAGAAACCCTCTGCTCCGGCTATAATGAAGAAAATTTTTGCAGGACGCTCAATAAGTGATTTGGTCCACTCAGCAAAGGCCACTGATGTGCTGCGTTTACCCCATTCCGTCAAAGCGATCAGATGACTACCACCACTTTGAGAAACATCACGAATTTTTTTTAAAATGGCTTCGCCTTCAGCGTCTTTATTTTCTGCCGAAGCCTTCACTTCATGAATAATAAGTTCAGGATTATTGATGCGCTTGAGATAATCGTTCTCAATAGCTTCAAGATGGGAGTCTTTTAGTTTGCCCACCACTATTAAATGGAGCTGGCGGGCCATGATTTAGAAGAAACCTTTAAGATCCGGCTTCTCTGAAGAGGTTGCTGTCGGTTTAGCAAAGTAGAACTCTTCAGGGATTTTAACCTGAGGATTTCTTCCATAGATCATATCCAGGTCATAAACATCACGGGCAGGTCCGTTAAAAACGTGAACCATGACGTCACCTGTATCAAGAAGAATCCAGTCTGCAGACTCATATCCTTCGTAAGAAACAATGTTGGCACCTTGATTTTTTAAATTGGCCGAGACTTCATCTATCATGGCCCGGGCCTGAGTCGCGTTTTGAGAAGTGGCGATAATGGCATAATCACAAAGTGAAGTGGATTTTCTCATGTCGAAAATCTTTAAGTTATCGCCCTTGAAATTGGCCAAAATCCAGGCCGAGGCCATTGCATGATTTAAAGGGAATTCAAATGAAGTGTTAGTAATAACTTTGTTAACTTCATTTTGAATGTATTCATTTATTGCCATGAGTTGCCTCTTTCTGTTCTTCTAAAATTTGTTCTTTGGTTTTTAACATAAGTTGCTTCAGGATATCAATATTACGCCCTGAAATGCCCGAGATCGGCAATACCCTGCGGTCCAATTGTTCTTCCATACTAGACCGGAATTTCTCAATTTCATCTTCAGTCATGGCATCAATCTTGGTCAAACAGACGATTTCTTTTTTATTCAAAAGCTCAGGATTAAACTTCTCAAGCTCAGAGCGAACGGTGACATAGGCCTCAATCGCTTCATATTCCTCTAGGAACATTGAACAATCGATCAGGTGGACCAAAGCAGAAGTGCGTTCAATATGCTTTAGGAACTTGATGCCCAGCCCTTTACCGTCGGCGGCACCTTCAATTAATCCAGGAATGTCGGTTACAACAATTGTCTTTTCGCCTAATTCTACCACACCAAGATTTGGCTCCAGGGTGGTGAAAGGGTAATCAGCAATCTTAGGTCTTGCCGCACTTATAGCGCTGATCAGAGTTGATTTACCGGCATTCGGCAAGCCAATCAGTGCAATATCAGCGAGAAGCTTTAATTCTAGATGAATGGGAATAGATGTTCCCGGTTCACCATTTTGAGCAAAGCGGGGAGTCTGATGAGTTGAGGATTTGAAATGGGCATTGCCCTTTCCACCACGGCCTCCCTCGGCAGCTTTATAAATTTGACCATGCTCTGTAACGTCACAGAGAAGATCACCAGTTTCTTTATGATAAATGAGTGTTCCAACCGGAACTTTAAGAATGAGATCATTTCCGCAGGCTCCCTGCATATTTGAACCCGCACCGTTACCACCAGCTTCGGCCTTAAAGGTCTTGAGTCCTCTAAAATGGAGTAGAGTATTTAAACCCTCATCCCCCTGGAAACAAATGTTTCCGCCTTCACCACCATCACCGCCGTCAGGACCACCCATAGGAACGTATTTTTCACGTCGATATCCTACAAAGCCTTTGCCGCCTTCGCCCGAGATTACTTCAATATCTACTTCATCTATAAATTTCATAAAACCAATTCCGCCTCACGGCCGTAAAATAAAAAAGAGGGAGCTGTTTAGGCTCCCTCTTTATAATAAAGATCTTTAAAGATCAATTAAGCTGGAACAACTGAGATAGTTTTTGTCGACTTATTGTAAAAACCAAATTTTACTTTACCTGGGCACATAGCATAGATCGTGAAATCACGACCCATTTTTACGTTAGTTCCAGGGTGAAATTTAGTGCCCTTTTGACGAACGATGATCATGCCAGTTTCAACAACTTCACCACCGAATTTTTTTACACCACGCATTTTTGGGTTAGAGTCACGACCGTTACTGGTACTACCACCCGATTTCTTATGTGCCATATAATAGCTCTCCTAAACTTTTGAATTCTTGTTAATTACTTTTTAGCTTTTGCTTCAGCTTTTGTTACGCCACCTTGGCCATCATTGATTTCAGTGATCAAAAGACCAGTGAAACATTGACGGTGACCATTTTTCTTACGGTAAGCACCTGGCTTACGCTTAAGAACTAAAATCTTACGAGTACGACCTTGTTTAACAACTTTAGCAGTAACTTTAGCACCACCAACAACCGGGGCACCAACGATAGTTTTAGCACCACCGATAAATAGAACTTGATCGAAACTTACAGTTGAACCAACTTCAGCTTCAATTTTTTCTACGTCAATAAGATCGCCAGCTGCAAGCTTGTACTGGTGTCCTTTGATTTCAACAACCGTATACATGAGAACTCCTTAAGAGATACCACCTGCCGGGGAGGACAATGTCCTTCTTTGGTCCCTAGGTGAGTTAATTTGAAGGTCAGTTGTAAGGGTAAATTGTGGAAAAGTCAATTCCTATGGCCCGGTGGCCCAGTGAGGAAATATCCCCATTTTTCGGAGTTTTGATAAAATATTTCAATTAAGAAAAACAGCTCCTTAAGACACACGACTCACTGCTTCCGAGGCTTCATATGAAAGTTATGTATTTAAAGGACTTAGACCCCTCTGAGTCTGACTTGACTAAAATGGGCGGAAAAGCTGCCAGTCTTGCCCGGTTATCTCAAGCAAATTTTCCGGTCCCTGAGGGGTTTGTACTGCTGGCCAATCAAAGTCAGCTGGAAGAGTCGATTGAGAAGATCGGTGGATTCCCAGTGGCGGTTCGATCCAGCGGATCTTTGGAAGATTTGCCTAATGCCAGCTTTGCAGGTTTGTATGAAACCTTTCTCTTTATAAGAAATTTTGAAGAGCTCTATGTTTCCATTTCCAAATGTTTTGATTCAAAAAATTCCGAACGAGTTCAGGATTACCTGAGAACAAAAAATATAAAATTTAGGCCTCAGGACTTAACCATGAGTGTCCTGGTTCAAAAGATGGTGGATGCTAAAATTGCAGGCGTGCTTTTTACCTTAAATCCTACCAATGGCAGAGAAGAAGAATGCTATCTGGAATTTTGCCAGGGTGTGGGTGAGAGGTTGGTGTCCGGACACGTGACTCCTTCCCGCATTACCTGCCATTGGCTAACGGGCAAAAAGTTATCTGAGGATATCAATGCCGAAGGTTCTGTCATTTCTGAAGCTCATTTAAAAGAGCTGGTAACTCTCTCGGCAAAGATTCAGGCCTATTATGGAAGACCTCAGGATATTGAATGGGCGGTTGGGGCCGATGATAAACTCTATATCCTGCAGTCCCGTCCAATTACGACCTTTTCTCCTCGTGAAGACCGTCCTGAACTAACCAATGCAGATTTTAAAGATGGGGGAGTTTCAGCACGAGTATGCACACCGTTCATGTTTTCGATCTATCGGGAAGCTCTCAAAATTTCCATGGGAGACTATTTCAAAAAAATTCATCTGATTCCCAATGATGAAAAAGTTCAGTGGATTCATTATCACTATGGGAGAGTTTATTGGAATGCTGAAGCGGTCAAAGAGGGGCTAAAAAAAATTCCAGGCTTTAAAGAAGAGTCCTTTGACCGAGATTTAGGCGTGCAAAAGGATTATGGTGAATCAGGTCCTCACATTACTCCGGTGAGTGTCGGTGGTATTGCATCGGCCATTCCGGTTTTAATCGGCATGCACCGTGAATTTGCAGATTGTCGGACGATGATTGATCATTTCAGGGAAAGATTTGAGAGGTGTGATGAAAGATTAAAGCGAAAGCTCAAAAATTTATCAGACTTATCCTTCCAGGAATACGATCAATGGTTTTATGAAGTGATCATGTTTCAGAATGAAACAGAGAAGAATTACTTTCGTACTATCTATAACAATTCAAATTTTCAGAGTGAATATAAAAACTTTCTTAAAAAGATTCCGGCCTACCAGGAAGGCGATGAGATAGATCTCATGGTGGAACTTCATGGAGTCTCCCATCTGGATGTTCAGGGTGGACTGGCAAAACTTTGCGAAGTGGCAGCTCAGCGTGGATTTGATTCCAAGGAATACTTTTTGAAACGCGAAGAGTTCCTGAAAGTCCATTACCATCATGGTCCGGCCGAGCTGGATCTCAAGGTTCCTCGCTGGGGTGAGAAGAAAGAGTGGATTGATGAACTGGTGAAAAGTTTTAACCCTGTCCCAGTTTCTGAACGTCGCTTATATCAGGAAACCTTTGCCCGACTTTGCGGAAGAATGAATTATCTAAAGAGAAGTAAATTCATTTCCTTAACCAAGGACTCCCGTAATTTTTTAAGGATCCGAGAGGAAATGAGGGCCTACTCTACCCGTGCCTATTATTTATTAAGACAGGGGCTCCTGGAATTTGCACGCCGATTTCATTTTAACGAGAATGATGTCTTCATGCTGGATGTTCTGGAAGTGAAGGGTCGATTGATAGATTCTGCTTTTAAGCTGCCAGACATATCTGATCGGAAATTATTTTATGAGGGATATAGAAATTTTTCACCTCCCAATGAGTTTGGAGGGAAGATTAAGGCCATGCAATCGGCAGTGACCTCAGGCGCCTTAAAAGGTTTAGGGTGCAGTCCGGGAGAAATCACGGGTAGGGCGCGAATCATTCTGAATATCCATGAAACTCATGAACTCACTAAAAATGATATTTTGATTACCCTTTTTACTGATCCGGGATGGACTCCCGTATTGGCAAGGGTTGGTGGAGTTGTGACTGAGGTAGGAGGTCTTCTCTCTCATGCCGCGGTCATTGGCAGAGAATATGGCATACCCGCGATCCTTAATCTCATCAAAGCAACTGAACTGATTGGTGACGGAGATTTAATTAAGATGAATGGTAAAACTGGTGTGGTTGAGATTTTAGAAAAAGGCCCTCAGGGCTAATCCGACATCGGTTGTGACCAGCTTTTGAGCGACATTGTCGGTATCATCACCTTTTGAGACAGGGGTGAAGCCGAACAGTTCCGCTTCCATGCTATTGCCTAAATCGTAAGTTCCCTTAGCAATAAAGTAAGTAAATCCCGACTTCAGGTCATTGATGATGGTGCCACTGGCCTTAAATAAGGGATGAAACTCATACACATTAGCTAGAGCTGCAAAATACTCAGTTGGTAAAAAACGTTCACCAAAATTGTTTAGGGCAAGATAACGGTTTTGTTTCTGATATCCGCCTTCAAAACGAATATGCCATTTATTGGTTAATTGCTGATCATAGCCCAACAGAACGTCCCATAAATTATGTGAAGGTTTGTTTCCCGATGTTTCAGAACGATAGAGCAGTTGTGAGAAAACCATGGCCTCGTCTAAGCGGTAGCTTACCTGGCTTCCGAATTTATACCGATTTTGATCTTCACCTAGTACATAGTCTAATTGCAGCTTATCACTGTATTGATATTCTCCATGGGCCCAAACAGTAGAATCAATCTTCCCTTCATAGTCATTAATACTTTTGTCACCCAGAAGAAGAAACTGAATGGTATGAACATCACTTAAAAAGTAAGTAACCGAAGCACCGTCATTTCCTTGGGCCACCTGAGAGATGGAAGTGAGACCAGTTGGTTGATTGAAGGGATTAACGGGATTAAAAATTTCTCCCAGACCGTAATTGACATACATCCGGCCCAGCATAATACGGTATTTATCAAAATCATGTTCATAATAGAACTTATTCAGGATTGATTCTGTTTGATGATCCCCATCTTGTCTTTTGTACTGAAGTTTAAACATGTCACGTGCCACTAACTGACTAGGGAAGGTGAAGATGGTTGTGACAAAGTATGGGTCCCTTTCCCCAAAGAGAGTCGGCGTAGGATCATAGAGCTTTGACTGGGAATAACGCAGAAACCAGTTGGCCTCAATGCGGGAATTGTCTTTTTCGATTTTACCGTTCAAGTTTCCATAAAGAAGATAAAAATTCTCTTCTTCCCAATCCTGAAAGAGATCATCTTGGGCTTCCGGATTGTTGTTGGTGTGCCTTACCTGACCTTCAATATTTCCGGATAAATCTACGTCCAACGCGGCCAACGTGGATGAAGAAAAGCAGACCATGAGCAGACAGGATAAAAACTTCATTACTTACCTGTTAGATTTTTCTGGGAGAAATGGTTTGGTTTAAAACGTGTATTGAATTTAATTGATTTATAATCAATTACTGTTTTTTTGCTTTTATCATCTTCAGGAATCATTTCCCAGTGAGTAGGGATTTTATGGCCATCAAAAGTTTTGATGTCACTGAAGGTTAGTGTTCGACGAAGTTTTCCTTCTTTGTCGTAATAGCGATAAATTCTGGGTAAACAGTCTTTCTTGGAAGCGTACGTCAGAATCTTTGGCCACATGACTTTTGAATTGGTCTTGGCAATATTCTCAATGACTTTGTAGGTTTCGCCACCAACTTGTTCGTCTTTAGTGAATTTATGAGAATAGTCTTCGGCCATGGAGGAAGCTTTTAGGATATCATCATTGGTAAAGTCTGAGCCCATCCAGCTTGCCAGAAGCATGGAAGATGAAACTGCGACTTTCCTTTTTAATTTTGGAAAGTAGTTCCACATATTATTTTCAATTCGCAGGGTCCTGATACCTTTTTCTTTGGCGGGCGCTTTGATTGTAGAAAGGGCTTGCTTCTTGCCTTCCACATCTGATTCAATTTCCAGTGTGCGGGTCCAGTTAGGAGTTTGAATGGTCATAACCATTTCTGCACTTGAGCGGTCTCCGCGCATTTCCTTTTCAGCATACTTTAGCCATTCATCAGCATTATTAACATTGGCGCCAAGTGCTACACATAATACAAAATCTTTTCGTAGGATGTTTTTAAACATTGTGAGTCCTTGTTTCTGTTATCTGGCCATCTTTAATGTAGAGAACTGTTCTGACCTGATCAATTAAACGTTGATCATGGGTTGAAAAGACAAAAGTCAGCTTAAAATCCTTATTGAGTTTCAGGAAGAGTTCGATGATCTCCTGTGCGGTTTTAGAGTCAAGGTTAGCGGTAGGTTCATCTGCCAGGATCAATTGAGGTTTGCCAGCAATTGCCCGGGCTATGGAAACACGTTGTTGTTGTCCCCCAGAGAGTTGCTTAGGAAAACGCTTTCCCATTTTTTCCAGACCTACTTGTTTCAGCGCCCAGGAAACACGTTCTTTAATTTCTTGTTGAGTAAAACCTTTAAGCTGAAGAGGAAACTCAATATTTTCTTCAGCAGTTAAGATAGGAAGGAGCTGATAGTCCTGAAATATAAAACCCATATAATCGAGACGATGCTGCGTTCTTTCTTCCAAAGACAGGGAAGTAATGTCACTTCCACCATGCTTAAGTGAACCACCTGTAGGAAGGATGAGTCCGGCAATTAAATTTAAAACGGTGGTTTTTCCTGATCCTGAGGGGCCAACCAATGCCATAAATTCACCTTCCGGGATGCATAGATTCACATTCCGGGCGCCATAAACTTTATTTTCTTCCGATGCCTGATAAAATTTTTCGACATTGATAAGTTCAAATTGCATTTTTACTCCTACGAACCACTCGGATAAGGGGATAGATCATGGTAGAGCCAAGGAAAAGATAAACCAGAAGCGGAACTTTCCAGTAATACTCCATGACGGGATATATCCTGACGAGAGGTTGAATGATCATACCACCCATAATGATGGGCTTCCCGCCGGTGAACAGTTGTATGTTAATCGGGAAATAATAACAATAAGTCGTAACGATATGTCCTATGATTGCCCCAGTTACGATCGCAACTGTTCCCATCATGAAAACTTCAAGTAAGAGTGTCATCGTGACCCAACTGGTTTGAGCACCAATAATGTTGAGGCTCTGAAACTCCTGCTCTCTTTCAAAAAAAGTGATCATCAGGGTGTTCGAAAGACCAAGGCTTATGACTAGAACAATGATAAAGGTTACGACCCAGGTAAAGTGGTCAATGAACCTTATGGAAACACTGATTTCAGGTAAAAGTTCGGTCCACTTGGTAACAGCAAGGCCGGGCAAAACAGGAAGTGTTTCATTCTCCATATCAAAGCTCACCCGTAAGTGGTACTGATCATCATCCATTGCCATGAGTTCGCGGGCAGACTTAATTTGAGTGAAGGCCAGTGACTCTTCCAAATCGCCACCACCAAAATCCAGAAGACCGACAACTTTCATCAGCTCATTAGCAACAGAACCATCCAGTGCCTGGCCGATAATAGCGACTTCATCCCCAATTTTTGCATTGATTCTTTGTGCCAGCCGCTTACCTAAAATAATTTCTCTTTCTCCATATGGATCAAGAAATTTTCCGACTGTGACTGCCCGGGCAAGCGTCGTCAGGCGCATTTCTTTTTCTGTTTCCAGACCTGTCAGTAAAATTCCAAGTGTTTTCTTTTCACCTGAAACAAAGACCGGTGCGGTGATTCTCTGGGTTGAATTAGTGAAAAGTGACTTATCCTGAATCAGTTCATCTTTTAAGGTTTTATAATTATTAAATTCTTTTTTATTCTCTGGATCGTAATAATCTTTATGTGAAATGTGGTATTGACCGGCGTATTGAGTGAGAAACTCTTTCATTACTTCTCGCGAGCCTGAATTAGCGAAATTCAGATCCCAAATAATAAATCCCGTACCAAGACTCAAACTAAGAAGCATGATGATGGTTCTTTTGGGTGAACGCCAAAGATTTCGATAAGCAAACTTTAATTGGAAGGCAAATTTTCTCATAACTCTGCCTCAAGCTTCCGTAAGGTCCTGTAGATAGAAAAGATGTAACTAATACCCAATACAAATACGACAAAGAGGAAAGTGATTAACAATTGTTCAGCATTCAGCTCAGGATAAATAATACCTGGTAGCTTGATACCAGCTCTTTCAATTGGGACCCCATCATTTAAAAACTTAAAGTTAATACCTGTTTGGGACTGACTTCCAATGATTGCGATGAGAAATATCGTCGAAAATAGTGCCGAAAGGCCAATCATCAGAATGACCTCGTAAATTCCAATTTTCCAGAATTTACTGACGGAAACACCGATGATACTCATCATTTTAAGTTCTTTAAACCGCTCCTGCCAGAGCATTCGCACAGGAGTGAGTATGGTCATAGTGATTGTCATGGCGATGATTAGGAAAAAAAAACGAATCATGCCATCATGAAATTCAAGGACCACTGCCATTTCTGGATTTAACTGTTTCCAACTTTTCAGGATCAATGGAGTGTCTTTGATCTTGTCTTGAATCACTGGCCCGTAAATAAGTCCTGGGGTGAGAACTGTTATACGATTGAATAGAATTTTTTCGGTTGTTTCTTTTAGAAATAGTTGTTGCCAGGTTTTTTGATTTACATAAATAAATTTCTTCTCAAATCCACGGCTGTTATAGTGATAGATGCCCTTAATATTGAGAATCTCTGAACGCAGTTCACCCAATTGATCCTGATAGTTTAAGACGAGTTGATCACCTGTTTTAAACTTAAATAAATCGGCCAATTCTTTTCCAATCATGACAGCGGTTTCATCTTTTTCTGAGAGATAGTCTCCACTGATAATTTTCTTACTTATCGGAATAAGGGATTTATGGAGCGAGGGTTCCATCCCAATGACCATGAGCCCGGCGGAACCTTCCGGAGTTGAAATGTTTCCATCCAAGACGAGTTCTGGAGAGGCCGCAGTGACCGGAGCAATAGAGAGTTTGCTGGCAAGCTCCCTGGTATATTCCATTGGGTTTGATGAATCAGTAGAGCGGGCATACAAAGGATCCTGAATTTGAAAGAATCCTGTATTGGTGTTAACCACGGCCTTTTCAATTTGTGAATTCATGCCATCAAAAAAGGCAATGACCCAGACTGCAATGACTACCGCCAGAGAGACTGAGAAGCCGATAAAAAAACTTCGTCCGGCATTTCGTCGGATGCTTTTCCAGGCAAATTTGAAAAGGTAGCGATTTTCATTGTTCAGCATATAATCTACTCATGAATTCAATTTTGCCTTCTGATGAATGGCTTCAAGTTTTTCTACTTTCGATTCCTCTGATTGTCGGAGGGATCTTTCATATGATTGCAGTAAAAGTAGATATCTTATCTTACTTTAAGAAGCCGATTCATCAAAGGTGGTTTGGGTTAAACAAAACATGGCGTGGATTCATCATAATGCCTGTGGCCACCTGGCCGGGAGTGCTTTTGGCCCAGGCCCTGGAACGGATAATTGAGTTAAATACGCCACTTCTTTCACTTTGGCCTTCCTGGTTGCTCGCGTTGCTCTTGGGACTTGGCTATTGCCTGGCCGAGTTACCAAATTCTTATATGAAACGACGAATGGGTATTAAAGAGGGCCAAACTTCAGATAAAAATAAATGGGGCTTTGTCATTTTAGATCAGGCAGATTCTGCCATTGGATGTCTTCTGGTTTACTGGCTCCTTTTACCGGTTTCTTGGACAATAGTGATCATTACCATTGTTTTCGGTACGATCCTGCATCTCATGATTAATGTCTTGTTGTATTCCATAGGGATCCGTAAAAATCCATTTTAAGGAAGTTATGATTAAACGTATTGGTATTTACTTGAATGAAATGTTTCCGCTTTCGGCATTCCTGGGTTCAATCCTGACTGCTGTGGCGATTCAACTGACTTATCTAAGACTTTTTGATATCCGGATCGAGAGCTACTTACCGCTCATCATTCCAGCACTGGTTCTCACCTGCATATCCTTGCTCATACGTATAATGGATGAATTCAAGGATTATCAGGACGATCTCTTAAATTTTCCCAATCGCCCCTTACCGTCTGGAAAAGTAAACCGGAAAGACCTCTTATCCTTGGGGATTTTCTGTGTGATGGTAGTGATCTTTTTAAGTATGACTTCGATGCCTCTTTTACTGTGGGGATTAGCAACTCTGGTTTTTTCCGGTCTCATGCTGAAATGGTTTTTTATTGAAGACATCATGAGAAAAAATCTTCCTTTAGCTTTTATTACCCATCACCCGATTGTTCTCTTTAACTTTGTCTATTTGATTATTGCCTGTATGCAAATGGATCCCAGAGTTACTTTTGAGAAGGCTTTTTACATCCTGCCAATTTGTCTTATCTTTACTAACTGGGAAATTGTTAGAAAAATCAGAGCTCCTGAACAGGAAACGGATTATACGACCTATTCCAAAATACTTGGACCTAGAACGGCCATCCTAATTGCGATTCTTCTTCAATTGATTTTTATTACGAGTGTGTTTGTTATCTTTCAGAAACTTGAAACCTTAACTTGGATCCGACTTTTGTTTGGATTGGTGCAACTTCTTTTAGTAGCACCATCTGTTTACTTCTTGGTAACTTTAAAATTAAATCGTTCCCTTAAGCCTTATGCCGAAGCTCAAATTCTGGTTATAGTGGGAACGCTTCTGACTGCCGCCCTACTATGAACTATATAAGTGAAGCGACTGAAACCGGTAAAACTGATGTGGTGGGCGGCAAAGGGGCTCATCTCCAAAAATTGGCTTCGTGGGGAGCACCAGTACCTCCTTTTTTTATCATTACAACAGCTGGCTTTAAGTATTTTAAGGATCATCAGTCTTTGCCTGATGAGGTTGAAGATAGGTTTTCAATATTCCTCAAAGAACACCCTTTTATTGCGCTAAGAAGCTCTATGATTTCAGAGGACCATGCTGATTCAAGTTTTGCTGGACTCTTTGAAACGCTCCTGGATGTTAATAAAGAAAACTGGAAAGAATCGCTTATAAAAATATTTGCATCTGTATCTTCTGATAGGGTTAAAGAGTATATTTCGCGCAAAAACCTGGTGGTTGAACTGGAGATGGCCGTGGTTGCTCAGGAATTAATTCCTGTCGAAAAAAGCGGTGTTCTTTTTACCCGTTCTCCCGTTGAACCTACGAGTGCAATTGCCATTGATGCTGCTTTTGGAATGGGAGAAGGTGTCGTCTCTGGATTAACGGATGTAGACCACTATCAATTAACCAGAACCATGGATCTGATTCAAGTTCGATCTCATTATTCAAAAGAGGTTCTAAGTAGTGGTGAACGTCAGGAATTAGTAGAGATTTCACTACAACTGGAAAAAAAACTCGGATCTCCTTGTGATATAGAGTGGGGTCATAAAAATAATAAGCTATATATATTCCAAATCAGGCCAATAACCCGTTCATTTAAGCCTTTGACATATTTCGTTGATACAAATCTTTCCGAATCTTATCCCGGCACAGTAAGTCCTTTTACTGCTAGTTTTGTGCAAAAGGCTTATGAGAATGTTTTCAAAGAATCGGCAATTATTATGGGGGCCCACGGCCAGGCCCTGGAAAAATTAGGGTTCCATTATAAAAAGCTCATCAGTTGTGTTGATGATCACCTTTATTACAACCTCGAGCACTACTATGCGGTTTTAAGGGCCCTTCCGGGAGGGGAAAAGAATATTGAAAATTGGCACCAGATGATAGGTGGGAAAATTATTGGGCATGACATTCCTTATCATCAGACAAAGTTAAACTCTCTGGAAACATTCACTACTGTCGTATCACTTTTAAAATTATCTATTACTCGAAATAAAACATTCAAACTTTTATTAAAAGATCTGGAACAGGTTAAAGCTGATATTGAACTGGACATAAAGAAGATCAAGGGTTCAAAGGCCACCATCTTATATCTCAATCATTTACTTAATCGTCCTTTGGGATTTGGTCTGACTGTTGTAAATGATATTTTCATCATGATTGGTCTGGGCCTCCTTGGCCGTTCGCTTCGTAAAAAGGGTTTACGGCCAGAGCAAGTAATTGATCTGCTTAAAACTACCGAAGGAGTTGAATCCGTTAAACCTCTCGAACATTTCAATCATCTGGTCGGAGAATTGGATGAAAAATTTATTCAGGCATTCTCTAATGAAAAGCACGAAGTGGGGCTAAATCCTTTTGAACAGATCTTTAAAAATCTTCAAAACCAGGGTTGGGGAGAAGAAGTAAAAAAATTAAGTCATTTCCTGAGGACGTATGGCGATCGTTCTTTTGAAGAACTGAAGCTGGAAAGCCTTCCAATGAAGAATAATCCGGCGCTAATGAAAGACTTGCTTCTGTGGGCAAAAACGAATCCTTCCATCATCAAAAATGTTTCCTCCCAATCTACCAATATCGATTTAAACTGGCATGAAAAGAAAATTGTTAAGTTTACCCGAGAGTCCATTGCCTATCGGGAGTCGACCCGCCTTTGGCGAGGTAAGTTTTATCATTTGTTGCGGCAGCTGGTTTTAAATATCGGTGAGAGCTTAAAACTGGAAGATGCTTCCTGGAAAAATTATTCCTTACTTGATTTCTTTTCTATAGACCATCATGAGTGGAAGAAATTTGCCTTAAATGAAATAAACAAATCGGAGATTCAGAATCTCATGGTTAAACGTCGTCTTTGGCAGGGAAAAAAAAGACATTATCCCGAAATCATTCCTTGGGTTGAAACTGAGCAATTGCCGGAGTTAAATCTGACTATTACAACCGGTTCACTGGAAGGGCAGGGTGTTTCACCAGGAGTGACAGAAGGAGTAGCGCTGGTTCTCGAAAGTCCCAATGAGGCCCTGTCATCGTCTTTGAAAAACTTTATTTTAGTCACTAAAAATACTGATCCCGCCTGGGTATATATAATGTCCAGAAGCCAGGGGCTTATTTCTGAAAAAGGCTCTTTACTTAGTCACACGGCCATCATTGGAAGAGAACTTAACATTCCAACTATTGTTGGAGTTAAACTTGCCACTCAAAAAATTAAAAGCGGTGATAGGCTGAGAATAGATGCTACTAAAGGGACGATAGAAATTTTATGAGACTAATTAAATCCTACCGGACATTGAAAGAATATCGTCGTGATCCTCTGGCCTTTATTGTTAAAATGCATCAAGAACAAGGTCACAGGGTAAGCCTTAACATCTTTGGTAAAAAGCTATTTATTGTCAGTCACCCAACGGATGTCTTGCATGTGTTAAAGAATAATCATTCGGCCTACACTAAAGGACGCACGACCCGAGCTCTAAGGCAGTTTTTAGGAAGTGGACTCATCACTAATGAAGGAGACTCCTGGCGCAAACAACATCGTCTCATCCGGCCCATAATGAACTTGAAAAGTGTTTACGGTCTTGCACCGAAAATTTTTAACACTTCCGTCGAATTTATACCTGAGTTTGTGAAACAAAAAGAATTGAATGGCTTCAAAGAGATGAACCGGCTCACCTGGAGAATAATTCTTAAAACTTTATTTTCTCAGGATATAACCACCCAGATGGATGATTGGTTGGGGGAGATTCTTGAATTAATGCAAATGATAACTTCAAAAACACGTTCATCCATCCCTACACCATTCTGGATTCCAACAAAGAATAATCTTAGAATGAAAATGATCATCAAAAAATTTGATGATTATGTTTATAATCTGATTGATGGACGCAGAAAGGGAGTGAAGAAAGATGATCTTCTTCAGCTGTTAATAGACGCTCAAGAAGAAGGAACGGCCCAAATGACCGATCATGAAATAAGAGATGAAATCATGACTTTCCTCATGGCAGGTCACGAGACCATTACTAATTCGATGACATGGATTCTGATTGAAGTGGCCAAAAATCCTGATTGCATAAAGAATCTGCGAAAGGAGTCAGATCTACTTTTTCAGCACAAAAACTTTGAAGAATTTAATTCGCTGCCTTGGCATGGTGCAGTCATTGATGAAGTGATGCGCTTATGGCCTCCGGTATGGGTTTTTATGAGGCAAGCCGAGCAAGAAGACATAATCGGAGATTTAAAGATTCCTCCGAAGGCCAACGTGGTTCTTGCCCCATTTTTAAGCCATCGATCTTCTGATTTCTGGACAAAACCAGAGAAATTTATGCCCGAGAGATTTTTACCAGAAGCCAAAAAGAAAATTCCTCCGGGAGTGTTTTATCCATTTGGACTCGGACCTCGGGCCTGCATTGGGGCCTACTTTGCCGGTATGGAAGCAAGAATTATTCTGGCGGCTTTAGTTCACCATTTTGACTGGAGCATACTTAAAGAGGAAGATCAGCAAAGTGAGGCCGGCATCACTCTTCGTCCCACCACTAACATCATGATGGAATTCAGGAGACGAAGTGAAAGTTGAATCGATTTCTTTATGGGAAGAAACATTTTTTCAAGAGTTTTTGGAATTTAGAAATAAAATTCATCGGGACATAGTCACTAGCTTTCCTGAAGAATTGAATGATTATTCACGCTACTTTGCTCAAACATCACCCTTTGCCGAGGATTTTAATTGGAGAGCCTTCATGATCAAAGAGGGAGAACTCGTACTTGCGAAGGCCATTCTTTGTTGGAGAAAAGGCAGTGCCTCTGGCAATCTGGGATTCTTGGATTGGGAAAACCATTCGGATGCGGCACAACTTCTCATTTCTGAAATTCTTACTTCTGCTAAAAAACAATCTTTAAAAAGCATTAAGACACCGGTTGATTTAAACTTTTTTGTAAAATACCGCATTCGTGTCCCAGGGGGAAGAGAACCTTTTTGGGGAGAACCGGTATATCCGGATTATTATCATGAACTTTTTGCTAAAACCGGGTTTGTTGAAGTTGGACGTTGGGATACTTATCAAATTCGGAAATGGGAAGGTATTAAGGATTACTTGTTTAAACGAAAGCTACTGGCAAAGAAACCTGATGGCAGTCATGACAAAGCAAAAGACAAAAACTTAAAAACCACTATTAGATGCGTGAAGATGAGTGAATGGGATAGTGAACTTAAAATTATCCACGATTTATTTTCATCGGCCTATAGTAGTATGCCTGAATATGAACCTATCTCTTTTGAACAATTCAAAGTTGTTTATGATGATTTTAAATACATTCTGAATCCGTGGCTTGCGTACATCGTAGAACTCAGAGGGAAACCAGTTGGATTCAGCATAAATTTTGCTGATCCTTTACCGGTTTTGGCAAAAGTTAAGGGAAAAAAGTTAAACCTATTACAGAAAGCTGTTCTACTGGCCAAACTAAGACTCAACCAGTCCTGCTTTTTAATTTCTCATGTGGGTAAAATCCCCGGACCAAACGGAGAAGAAATTAAGGGTGTGCAAATCCAGGTTTCCAAGAGGATTCAGTTTTTTATTACACCCATGAGAAAAGTATTAGTAACTTTTCAGAATGTGAATTCACCTTCACGGAGATCTTTTGATCCGAATCTGCAGGATCCTTATGCCCAGTACGTTCTTTATGGTATTGAACTAGAGTGAACATTTCTTTTTGAAATTACCCAGGATGAAGCCGGCCTGATTTGCAAATTCTTGAACTTCCAGGACAATTTTTTTGTTTAAATCACCAATGTTCAATAGATGCCTCTTGCCACTGAAGCCTAATGAAAAAGTTTCGGCCATGCAGGCATAGCATTCATTTTTTGCCAGTGGAAAGATGAAGAAATCAATCGACTGATTATGAGGGATTTGGGCTACTCCACCCAAGTGATAGGTGAGGTCAGGTCTTTGTGTTTCGATTAAGTTAAGCATCTCGGGTTTAATGGATGGAGGAACAGCAACATCAACAATGACAGCATCCTGTTTAAAGAGGTCAAGGCTTAAAAAACCATTGGATGCACTCGCTCCGCAGAGAACAATATCTGATTCCTTAATTTGGGTGATATCAGATGTTGCGATAAAAACGTTCTTCACTTCCGGAAGCTCCAGGAATTGAAGTAGATCAAGATCTTTATTCCAAAACTTTTTAATGGTCTTCACAACTCTGGAGTCGGAATCCGACTCAGCAATCTCACACAGGACTTTCTTGGTCGCTTGCTGATATTTTAAGCTTGATTCAATCGGAGTGTGATGAATCATGAGGATCTTTCCTACATGATCTGCCATAAGACTTGTAGCTACCGACATAATGTTTCCGGCCGCTCCAATTAAGGCCACAGTAGCGTTGGATAAATCAACATTTTTATCCGCTGCTGACTTTAGCGCCGATTGAACGGTTAAGCCGATAGTAAAAGCATTACCCGTCGTTAAATTCATTCCATGGGAATTAAGATATAAACCATTACCTGAAATAATTGAAGTAAACTGTCCAAGGCCTACAGTCGTGGCACCCAGTTCCTTGGCAAAATCGAGTGCATTTTGAACTTTCTGAACAACTTTGTATTTATTCTTTGAAATGAATGTCTTTTTTAGTTCTTCCGAAGAAACCGGAATCCCGAGCATGACAATGTCCATTTCTTTTCCGGTCGAATCAATGATTGTTTGAGCATGATAAACTTCAAATTCTGCCAAGTCTTTTGTTTGTGCAAGTTTGTCCATCAATAGGTCGCCCTCAACACCTCTTAGGGCACGTGTAACTTTTCTTACATGGGATTCATCAATTAAGTGGCAAAGAAATACGCTTAAAGGTCTTTGACCAAGTTCAAGGCTGATATTTAATTCAGGTGTCTGGTCATTTGTTACTGATTGATTAGGATAAATTGCCGACAAAAAATAAGCTATGTTTTTGTCTCGCAGTGCTTTGCATAGATTTGTTAACGCCGCCATCATTTCTTCAACTTGAATGATAGAGAAATACATGCTGGGTTGAATCCTGAGAGTCAGACTATTAGACAAGGATGGACTCATTCGCACACCCTCATGATTGAGGAGTACCGAAGCCATCATATAACCCTGCATGTTTGAATCGCAAATGGTTTTAAACTCAAAACCCATGTTGGCAAGAATATCTGTGAACTCGATTGCAAGCATTAAGCCTTTCCCGCGAATTTCTTTTATTACTTCTGGAAATTGATTTTTCAAAGTATCTAAACGTACTGAAAGATAATCGGCCGTTTGCATTCCTGATGCCACTGGTGAATTTTCACCTTGTAGGATGTCTAGAACTTCAAGAGCAATTGAAGAAGAAAAATCATCATCACTAAAAGTTGAGGTATGGAGGAAACCGAATTCTTCAATATACTTTCTTTTATTAACTGAAGTTGCAGCTATCTTCGCTACCCCGCCACCCAGTGATTTTGAAAATGTATAAATATCCGGTGTGATATCAGTATGAGATGCTGATGCCAGTTTTCCAGTGCGGTACATTCCGGCCTGGATTTCATCAAAAACCAAGAGGAAATCTTCCTGGAGGGAATACTTCTTTAGGTTGGCAAGAAAGCTGTTATTAATGCTGATCACTCCAGCTTCGCCTTGAATGGGTTCAACGAAAGCTCCTGCCAATAATGAGAAAGAATGACGGGCCCAATTTACGCCATGGGAGGTATTACTTAAAAGAATCAGATCTTGCCTGGTAGATTGGATGAGTTTTTCAAATTCTTCCTGGCCAATATATTGTGAAATAAAATGAGTGAATTCATTTTGATCACTTCCCAGATAAAATGAATCTCTAAAACCTTCATTAAAAGTAAGACTTAATGAACCCATGGTCTTTCCATGGAAGGCTTTCTCCAAAGCAATAAAAGACGGTCTTTGTGAAAGTTGTTTCTTATTGATTTCTCTTACTAAAGAGATAAGTTCATTTATCCCGTGAGAATGCGCAACCTGATGCAGAAAGTAGGACTTCCTTTCATCATTCATATTTAATAAGCTTATCTTCTCAATCAGACTGGACCTAAGATTGTGGACAAGTTTATTTTTTAAAAGCTCATCTGTTCTATTGATCGTCATTAATGCCAGATTGATTTCTTTTTCAATCTCTTGGCCGAGTGCAATCATCTTATGTTTAAAAAAGATAAGGCAATGTTTATAGGCAGCTTCCACTGCTTCGGTTCCTGAATTCGTTAAAGTGGTGATCCAGGGACCTTCACCTGTTTCATCAGTCAAAGTATCAGATAGTCGTTTGGCAAGTTTGCCAGCTTCTTTTCGATTACTTCCTTGAGTAAGTGAAGGCGTTCCTTGCTCCGACCACGCCTGGACTTTGGCCAGTATTGACGGGTGCCGGTGGCCCAGGATGTTTGCTCCATAACCACCAGTTAAATCAAGTACCTTATAAAGCTTGTTGTTTTGATTATAATAGAGATAGTCGCCTTCACCATGGTGGAAATGCTTGGTAAGTTCCATCGTTTCCAAAAGCTTGGAAGTCATTGGACGGGCAAAGTACTTAAAGGAATCTTTATGGGAGTCCTCCTCAACTTGAGTCCTGATTGAAAGCGGTAATTGGTTGTTATCCATGCTGACTAATTAGCAAGTCAGATGCCAAGACCGGAGGCCTTAAATGGGTTTGCAGCTATAAAGATTGTTCAAATCCATAGAAAGTGTCTAAATTTTTGACACTCGAAAAGATTAAGACTTCCCTCATATTTTTACCAGGTAAACCGAAAAGCCATGCAGACAAGGAGTCTACATGGAAACGGCCAAATGGAATTATTTTCAGTATCGTAAGAATCATAATTATCCCATTTACATCCGTTTTAAACAGGACGAATTAAATCCGAAATTTTCACATCTTTTAAATGAGATGGGCTTTTTAATGTTATCAGAAATTGAATCCAGGAAAATTTCGCTCCAGCGGGCCCAGACCCGAATGCTAACAATACAAAATGCTAACACAAGATTACAGCTTCAAATCAATGGTTCTGACCTTATGGAAAAATATGGGCCAGAGTCACTTTCTCTCCAGATGGGAATGCCGGTTTATACCTATCGAAAAGTTGGAGTCATGGGGCTTCCCCTTACAAAAACATTATGGGACCTCGCTCTTCATCCTGATTTATCACACACAGATCAAATGGTTGGATTAAGGGTTATTCTCGTGAGGTATTTGTCTCAGGCGCTGGCAGAGCAAGGGGTACTTTGTTACTGGGGCACAGTGAAAGATGATGCTGTGATTGTCATGAAGCAGCTTCAATCATTTGGCGAAGCTGTTTTAATTGATATTAATAAAAAGGTTATCTTTTCTAATGGAGGAGAAATCAAATTAGGCTCTTCCCTGAAGATCATCCGGAAGGATAAAGAGGTGAGCTCTTCAAGAGTCATGTCCCGTGAAGATGTCATTGGGTTCTTAAGTGTCAGCACCTGTTTATTAAGTTTCAATGGGATTACCCCTTCTATGAAAAAGGCGATTTACGAACTCAGTTCCAATGTCAGTGGCTCTTATGCTTCCAGTGAAAACGCAGTTAATCTCTAGTTGTCTTCACCTGATTAGTCTTATAAGCTAATTCAATGAATCAAGCATGGATTGACCCCGTTATCTTTTCTATTGGCCCGTTACAAGTCCGGTGGTATGGCGCTATGTATGTGCTGGGCTTCATCGTAGGCAGTGCCATCTTAAAATACTTATATGACAAAAAATTCTGGCCTCTTCCTAAAGAAGCTATCGATAAATATGTAACCTGGCTCATCATTGGCATGTTTCTGGGAGCAAGACTTTTCTACGTCTTCCTCTATAATTGGGAATACTACTCAGTGAATTTGGTTGATATTTTTGCCGTCTGGAAAGGCGGTTTATCTTTCCATGGGGCCGTCTTTGGAATGTGTATTTCGACGCTGTTATTTGCTCGAAAACACAAGCTGCACTTCTTTCAGATTGCCGACTGCCTGGCAGTGGCCGGAGGTCCAGGGTTATTCTTTGGACGAATGGGTAACTTCATTAATGGCGAACTCTACGGTCGCGTGACTGACTCATGGGCAGGAATCGTTTTCCCAGGAGGCGGACCATTTCCTAGGCACCCTTCTCAATTGTATGAAGGAGTTTTGGAGGGTATCGTTCTCTTCTTTATTCTATTTTATCTTCATAAACGTCAGCGTTTTTATGGGATTGTCAGCGCGGTCTTCTTATTAAGTTATGGTATCTTTCGCTTTGGCGTAGAATTCTTCAGAGAACCTGATTCACAATTAGGTTTTTATTTCGGGTATTTAACGATGGGTCAGATCCTTTGTCTGGGAATGATCATCCTTTCATATTTTATTTATAAGATTGCCGAAAAAGCGAATGTTCCGAATCCGTTAGTGGCATCTCGTAAAACTTAATTCGAAGAATTGGCCTTCTTCATTTTTTGTAGAAGGCTTGTCTGACTTGCATTTTCTTTTTCAACTGCATAAAAGATAGGGAAGCATGTAATTGTACATGCGGCATTATAGATGTGCTTAAGAGGTTTGGCCTCCCAAGTATAGACAGCTTCTTCCCCAATTTTCTTGTAGGAGGTTTGTTTACCTAACCGATTAGTAAGAGATTGAAAAAAAAGGTCGTGGAGAAAGTAATTCGGAAGTCTGGCATAAAAGTCCAGGATTACTCCTTCTCGAATTTGAACCAGAACCGGAAACTTATATCTCATGTGAGCGACATAGAACTTTAAAGTCTTAATCCCACTTTCTTCACTCATGACTTCACCCTTGCCATACTTTTTCTCCAGTTCAAGCGAGGCATTATCCGGAAAAAAATCTTTCAAGGCCTCAATGCTGAAATTGTAATTGGGGGTCTCAACTTTTGCGTTTATGTGTTGAAACATGAGTAGGAGGCATGGCAAGATGAATAAGAGTTTTAACATGCATTAATCTTAGCATCGAAAAGTGCCGATAGGTTCGTAAATGCCAATGATTGACTAAGACGCTCAGCCTTTGCAAAAAGCAAAGATTGTTGTTTAAGTAAAGCATGTTATTGGTCCTATCGTGTGAGGCCTACAAATAGTTGTTTTAACTCTATTTGTTACTCATCGGGACAAAATTATTTTGCCTTCTTGGGTAGGATATCTAGTTGGTTTATTCTAATTAGAGACATGAAGTATTCTACTTGCTTCAGGAAGATTAAGGGATGGAATGATGATAAATAAGATGGCCGTTTTGCCGCTTGGGTTTTTGTTTCTTGTTTCGGCATGTTCCACTACTGTTAAAAAGCAAGTGGCAAGCAATCAATACAATCCGACAGTTTCCGAGCAAGCCGAGTACTATCGGGTGCAGGAACAGTTAATCGAAAAAGATCTTCCTAACTGCCAAGGGTGTATTCATGGAAGCGCCCATAAACTTACTTTTACTGCACCTTTAAAAACATATGTAATTTCACCAGAAGCTGCAGCAGAGTTAGGGCTTCAGAATACTGAATTTGATATTCCTATTACCTGGAATAAACAAACTGCTATGTGGGTGAAGTTCTTCACTGGCAGAGGCCGCCGCCATTTTATCAATTATACTCAAAGAGCCGGACGTTATGCTCCGGTACTTTCTAAGATCATGGCAGACAATGGATTGCCACGGGATTTGATTTATCTTGCAATGGCCGAGTCTGGTTTCCAAAATCATGCTCGTTCATGGGCAAAAGCCGTTGGACCTTGGCAATTCATGCCTGCCACCGGGAAGAAGTTCGGTCTGAATATTGATTGGTATGTTGATGAAAGAAGAGATCCCCTTAAGGCAACGATTGCTGCCGCTAATTATCTTAAAACGCTCCATGGCCTTTTTGGCTCATGGGAACTGGCTACTGCCGGGTACAATGCAGGTGAAGGAAAAATTGGTCGGGCAATAAAAATGTATCGCACCAAAGACTTCTGGAAAATGTCGAAGGGTCGTTATCTTCGTCCTGAAACTAAAAATTATGTCCCTAAAATCATGGCACTCGCCATCATTGGTAAGAACTTAGATGTTTTCGGATTTACTGATATTGAATTTGAGAAGGCCCTGGATTACGAAGAAATCATGGTGAAAGGAAATGCTGACTTATATGAAGTGGCAGAAGTCCTGGAATTGGATTTTGAAGAAGTAAAGCGCTACAATCCTGAAATCGTCCGTTGGCAAATTCCACCTTACCTGGAAAACTACACTTTAAGAGTACCGGTTGGAGCTAAAGATGCCTGGGAATCTTATGCAGAAAAAGATTCAGTCATCGCTGACAGTTATAAGACCTACGTAACCAATGGTCGCTCATCTTTGAGCAATATCTCACGCAAGTTCAAAGTTCCGGTTAATGTCCTTCAAACCCTGAATCCGGAAATAGCAAAAGGTTCTCTTACACCCAAAACTGTCGTTTATTTGCCTTTCCGTGAAGATCATTCCCTTAAGGCCAGCATGTATGCTGATATCTATGAGAAGCCACGAAAGAGAGTGGTCAGACAGCGCAATTATCAGCGCGTGATCAGTTCTTATGAAAAGAAAGGAAAACTAATTAAAAATCCGACAGTCTATTATACAGTTCGAAAAGGTGATAGTCTTTGGCGCGTGGCCCAGAGAACCGGGGTTCCAATGGGTACAATCATCAGAACCAACCGCCATATCATTAAGCGTCGTCAAATTCTTCCGGGTGATCGACTGGCCATTCGTTAAATCTCATTTAAAGTTACTGATTGAAAAACCCACTCGCAAGAGTGGGTTTTTTATTTTAATATCAGCCCATGAGTTTCGGATTATTAAAGCACTTTAAAGACAATAAGAGCGGCAACGCTAACACTACGACTTCTAAACACTTTCAACATGTCATCCTAGGTCATGATCTGGGCGCCATATTGAAACTGATGGAGTTAAAGAGAACAAGACCATCAGAGTCGGTGAGACTTATTTCTACCCGCTCAGTTACCCGGCAAATGTTAATTGAGAACTATGAATTTGGCGTGTCTCAACTCAGATCAGCAACTGCAGTCGAAAATATCTATAGAAAATATCATGACGCAAAGATTCTTCCTCAGACAGGAGAACCTGTTTTCTATAAAGATGGCAAGTTTCATGAATTCAGCGGCCGAGCTAAATCCATGGAGCTTCAAAGCGGAGAAGAGTTTTTCATCAATAAAGGCTACCGTTTTGAGCTCGCCGGCTTCTTTACTACTGAGGAGTGGGAGCAGTTTGATTCAATTCTTAAAGATCATTCAGAAATTCGAATTTTTGAATCCATTGAAAAAACTACTCCAGTAGATTTGGTGGAAAAACAAGAATGGCTATTAACCTTTAAAGATTTCGCGCGAATCACCTGCGAGAATCTAAATGTCTCCATGTCCCCAAAAAGATTTTTAAATCTGATTCATAACAAAGAAAAACTTACTCCTGAATTTATTGATGTTTGCACTTCAGTAAATGTTCAAGCAGCGATTTCTGTTACATTTAAGCTGAATAAAGAAATTTTCACAGAAGAAAAAACACTCTTTATACCTCAGAGCATGACTCATGAGTGGGGCCATTTTATTACAGAATTTGAAAGTTATAACCATCAGAGAAAAGAACAACTTTGCCATGTCTTATTCTTAATTCATGACGAAGAACCTCAAACAGAAGATTTAGGCAGCAAAATAAAGTTAATGAAGAGAGTGCTTGACCGTGTGTTTACGGACATTGAAAAACACATCACCAAGGAATATATCCGCTTTGACGAAGAGATGTTTATCTCTGGGGTTAAAGACGCTGTCATCGAGCAACTTTCATTTGATTATCCAACATTACGCTTTCTTGGTCAGGTCAGCCCAGTGCCAGCCGAATTGGGCCAGGAAAAGTTTCTTTCACGAGTCTTATTGAATTAGTTGTAATTATATTCTTAAAAGGGAGATAACATGAAACTACTCATCGCTATTCTTGTTCTTATGTCAGTTAGTTTAGCTTCCGCACAATCAAAAATTGTAACGATTGATGCTTTCGATTTCACTTATACAGGTGGACTTCTTATCAAGTCTGATAATGGAGAAGGCCCGGATCGTGACGAAACAACCTTTCGTTTAAATCTCAACTATGCTCAAAATTGGGAGCGTTATGTTGGTCTTATGTGGAAGGGACGTGCTTATATTAACCGTGAAGACGTTGATTTTGGCAGTGATGACTATAAAGAGACTCGCTGGGGTGGTGCCGCTGGTTTCCTTTATAACTTTCAGTCAGAGAATATGAAAGAATCTTTCTTTGCCAGCGCTATGCTTGGTATTGAAAGGGCCACATATGAAATTGGTAATCAGGACGATCAGTCAGGATTCAATATCTTTACTGACCTGGAAGCTGGTAAACGTTTTGATCTAGGCCAATATTCAGTGGTTAACATTGCTTATGCACCTTCTTTTAGCTTCACTTTCAAGCGTTACGGCGGTGATATCCGTGATGATTATTTCAGATCAGGTAACGAAATTAAGATAAACTTTTTAAAGTTCGACATTCTTTTCTAGTCCAAAAGGCCACCTCTGGGTGGCCTTCTTGTTTCATTGCCTCCCTATGATAGGGGCACAAAACGTCAAAAAATTGATACTCATAGAACCTCTTTTTGGTCCTACACTAAATCTTCATTCAATAAAAAGGTATTGCCAAAAGAATCTGGCTTGGTGAGACTTATACTAATTAGAATTTTATTTGATTTAGCTAACCATGGATTGGAATGACAGAACGTCATTTTTTAAAAGGAGATTTCATGAAAAAACAGCTAACAGTTGCACTTGGACTTGCTGTTCTTGCAACACCGGTTTTCGCTTCTAAAGCTCGTCTTCAGGCACTAGGTGAAGATTCTTACGGGTCTGCGTACATCAACGACAACCGTAATATCTGGCTTAACGCTGCTCAAATCAACAATCACAAAGACCTTGTGACTTATGAGTTCGGTGGAAATCAGACAACTGATTCTGCTCAAAATGCTCGTGGCGAAGGTGGCGTTTATAAAGCTCACGGTAACTTTGTTTATGGTGCTCACTTCGGTGGAGCTTCAAACACTGCTAACGGCATGCGTGCAGCTGCTGGCCTAGCTGGAGCTGACGAAGATAACAACATTGATCTTTTCATCGGTGGCGATGCTGGTATGAAATGGGGTGCTAACCTTGGTTATGCAAAGACTGCTGATGAGTCTTCTCCATTAACTGCTGAATCTATGAGAAGTCGTCTTGGTGTGATCATGGGTGATACTCAAGTTTACGCTAACGTAAATCTTATCAATAATGCAAAAGGCACTAACGGTGTTAAATTTAATGGTGAGCTAGGCTATCAAGTTGGTGCGATCCACGCTTGGGAAGGTAACACTCTATTTTTTGATTACCGTTCTTTTGATGCTGAATCTGAAGCGGCTAATAAGAAAGATGTCTCTCTTATGCAAGCTGAGCTAGGTATTGGTCGTGTTGAGCGTCTGAACGACAAAACAAACCTTTTTGCAAAAGCTTCACTTTTCAATGCTAAAGTTGATAACGAGCGTACTGCTGGAAACGTTTTCGGTGGTGCAGGATGTACAGCAGGAACTAGTTCTGTTCTAGCTTGTGAAGAATACGAAACTATGAGAGTTCCAGTTGTTGTTGGTGTTGAAACAGAAGCTGCTACTTGGCTAACTCTTCGTGCTTCAGTTGCTCACGTTGTTTGGGGTTCTGAGGAAGACAAAAATGATGAGCGTACAATCGCTAATTCAACTAAAATCAATGCTGGTGCTACTCTGAAGTTCGGTGAACTTTCAGTTGATGGTGTAATTGGTAATGGTGATGCTACTACTGCAGTTGCAGGTGAAAATACTGCTGCTGGTAACGGAACACTTCGTACTGATAACTTAATGTCTCGCGTTTCTATGACTTACCGTTTCTAATCTTTTCTTAAGACGAAATGATAGTGGGCCCGGAGTAATCCGGGCCTTTTTCATTTTTAAGTCCCAAATTGACCCCACTTTTTTCATTTGAGAGCTCCTTGTCAGGAAAATCCAGAGGTTTTTTCTATTCTTTTCTTGTACAATTTTTTGAAACAATAAGGAGTCTCAACAATGAGAAAAATGATTGCTGTGGCAGCCGTTCTGGCCGTTACCTCTGCTCACGCTGCAGAAGAACTTAAATTTGGTGATATTAACTACTTCTTAAAAGAAGGTCAGTTCAATGTTTCTGCTGATGTGAACCAAAGTTACGAGAAGAATAAATATAACAGCACCACACTTGAAACTCGTGGTGTGATCTTCTCGACTCAATTTGCTTATGCTTATAATGATCAATTCAACACATTCCTTGGTCTGGATTATGCTTATGACCGAGAGACTGAAGATAAGACAACTGGCTCAAACGCGGATGTTTATAATGATGGTTTAAGTAATCCTTTCATCGGAGCAAATTATCGTTTGATGAATCAAAATGATGCTAGCTATAACATCGATTTTGGGGCCGTTGCTCGAATCAACATCCAAGATGCTGAAAGAGGTGATTCTGTCGGACAAAATAGTAAAGATGGTAATTTTGTTGATAGCAGAAGCTCTCTTGAACTTAATGCCCGTATGGGACGCAAGTTTGATATTGCCAATGAATGGCAGTTAGCGGCCGGTGCAATTTATTTCACTGAAGGTGAAACTACCTTGAAGAATATTGCTGGCGAAACAGAGCTTGAAGATGATTCATCTTTTGATCTTTTCGTGCGTGCAGCTTATCAGTATCGTCCAGTTAATGAGTTTATGATGTCAATTTCTGCTCAGGCCACTCAGGTAGGCGAAGCAGAATCTGATGTTAAAAATGGTGGCAAAATCAAATCTGACTCTCACATGGATTTAGATTTCCGCTTTAATGTGAAGTACCTTATTACTGATAACTTTATTGCTCGTTTAAACTACGGAATGTCTCGTAATGCTGATTACGACATTAAAGATCAAGGCAGTAACGAAGAGCTTAAAAATCGTCGTGAAAACTTCTTCGGTCTTGGCGTAGACTTTCTTTTCTAAGATTCTTTGAATTTCCTGGAAGCTATTACGGCTTCCAGGATTTTTTCCCGATCTACTTCAAGTTTATTTTCTTCTATATAATTTTCAATTCTACTAATTAGACTTTCAATTTCAGTGAGTTGTTCCAGCAGCTTAATAGAGTGATGAATAATCATAAAAATGGCCCTCTGTCTGTATTGTAATACAATTGTTTGATATATCAAACATTGATTTTAAATCTTTTGAAATTTCTAGGAAACTTAGGAACTTACCTACGCCGCTAGTTGTAATAGAACCCTGCAGTGATTAGAATTAAAGCATAATAAATGAGGACTTAATGAACCGTAGAAAATTTGTTCTTTCTTGGGGTCGAAAACTTTTTTTTGGTATTTCTTGGCCTCTATCAATTCTTCTGGCCCTCGTTTCACTTAAAAGTTCCATTCTGCCGGGTTCAACAAGTGAGTGGCTTTATTTCACTTTCAATCTTGTTGGTCATCTGGGTTTGATGAATGCCGTAGTTTATTTTGTTCTCTATTGTCCTCTCGTCTTACTCATACCTGGTTACTATATCTCTCGTTTCTGGTCACTTACTCTGATCTTGGCATTGAACATATTTATTCTGCTTGATGCTGTCTCATTTGCTCAGTATCAAATGCACCTCTCTAGCTTTTTGGGAAAAATTTTTTGGGACGAAGGCCTCGAGCACCTACTGACTTCACAACTTGTGGTGATTTTGGTTGCTGTTAGTTTTTTAGCTTTTGCCTTATTTGTCTGGATTCGAGGCGAGACTCATTGGCGAGCGATGCAGGCAAGATTCAGTAATCCGATTAAAAATTGGTATTTAATTCTCGTCTTACTTTTTGTAATGCTGAGTAAGGTCTTATTTTACTTTGGAAGTATTCGGCCGGAACTAACAACTCTTTTGCCGTTGGATTTTTATCCTAAAAAAGAATCATCTTCTGATGATGGCCGGAAATTTTATTATCCTTCAACCCTTACATGCCAGGGAACTCAAAATCCTAACTTGGTTGTGATTGCTTTGAAAGAATGGAATAAAAATCAGCTGAATGAAGAAAGTATGCCTCATGTTTATCATATGAAGGATCATGCCGTTAATTACGATAACCATCTTGATGTGTCCTTCAACGATCAAGGCGGTTTGTTCTCACTTTTCTATTCTGTTCCTGCGGCTTATGAACCTATAGTTCTCAATATAAAGCCTTTTTACCTGCATGAAATGAATAAGCGGAACTATGAAGTTCTGGATCTAGGCAGAAATCATTCTGAGGTTTTTAATAAATTTTTGAGCTGGTCTCAAGAGAGAACAAATAAACAACCTTATTTTTTATCGATGGTGTTGGATTTGGCCGTCAGTGAAGCTGATAGAGTTATTCAAGATGTAATTCTGATCTTGTTGAAAGTAAATATGCTCACTAATACACATATTGTACTCACTGGAGGATCTTCAGGTAGCGCTCATAATAACATTCCTCTTTTGCATATCACTCCTCAGCGTAAAAAAGGATATTTCAATCATCCTACTTCTCATTACGATCTTATGCCTTCGCTTATAAATGATATGTGGAATTGTAAAAATGCTTTCAGCTTAACCGGTCTTGGTTATCCCTTGTCTCAAGCTGGCAGAGATTGGTTACTTCTTTCGGAAAAAGGACATTTTAAAATTCTGGATTTTAAGAACAACTCATCGATTGAAGTTCTGAATAATTCCTTGATAAAAGAAGGAAGTCCAAGATCTGAATTGATCTTTCCGGCCATCAAAACCCTAAATAGATTTAAGATCTAGTTGAACCAAAGTCTCAAAGTGATTTGTATTGGGGAACATGTCGAAGATTTTAATCTTGGTAATATGATAATAGATTGCAAGTTTCTGTAGATCCTGGCAAAGAGTCTCATGATTGCAGCTTGAATAAATAATAATCTCAGGCCTATACTGCAAGAGCAATTTAATTGCCTGCGCTAATCCTCTCCGTGGGGGATTGACTAAAATTATATCAGGCTCAAAACTTTTAATTTCAAGTTCAATCAAGGCCGCATCCGCACTCTTAAATTTTAAATGAGTGTGTCCGAAAGCTTCTGCAGTACGATTTGCCTCTTTAATTGCCTCTTCGTTTATTTCTACACCCATACCCTGCTCAATATATGGAGAGGCAAAAAAACTGAAGGCACCCTGCCCACAGTAAAGTTCCATAAACTTTCTAAGTTTTGTTTCCTTTACCCATAAGGCAGCCGTTTCATAGAGTTTGGTGGCCACTTCCTGATTGGTTTGAACAAAGGCCCGGGGTCCAAGCATAAAATTGGTTTCACCCAGTTGATGTAGGATCGATTTTTTATCCGTGATAAAAATTTCTTCTTCACCTTCTAAAAGTGCATGTGCAACAGGCTGTATATTAACTGAAATGCATTGAAGGTGCGAAAATTCCTGAAGAAGGATATTCTGATTTTTCCGAATGCGATCAAGTGACTCTTTTGACCTGAGAACAAACCGCAAGTATGTCTCATGACTTTGTTCAGAGTGAAAAAGAATGATACCTTTGAGCTCTCCGGTTTTGGAGCCAATGTGATAAGGCACTAGCTTTGCCGTTTTAATAAAATCCTTAAGGGCCGGAAGCATTTCATTAATTTGAGTTACATGCAGAGGACAATGATGAAGCTCCCGACCACGGTCCAGGTCACTTTCTCCCCAGAGACCGATAATAGGTTCATTCAGAGTACCGGTAACGACCATCTTGGCCTTATTCCTGAATGCAGTAGGAGCGGAATGGATGGGGGAGAGAAATTTTGGATAATCCAAATCAGCCAAGGCCGTCTCTAGAGCTTTTTCTTTTAAGAGGATTTGATCGGAATAATCCAGTGAGATTAAATCACAGGATCTACAAATGTCTTGATTATAATAACTGCAAAAAGTCTTCATGCAGTATAATCATACTTGGATTCTTATATTATGAAAGCTTCTCAATTAAAGACAATTGGCCTCAGCGTACTTTACCTAAGTATTGTAGCTCTCCTTTTGACTCCACTATTTATGTATTTCTCACACGATGTTGAAGTTCTGCGGACGCAGTATCCACATGCTGTCGGGGCCAAAGAAGGATATCCTCAGTATGAAATGAAAAAGCCCCGACCGCAGGACTGGGTCACTTTGAGTGAAATTTCAAAATATGGTAAATGGGCAATCGTTTTGTCCGAAGACTGGGGCTTCTATCAACATAGCGGAATTGATCTTAATCAAATAAAAGTTGCCTTAGGCGATATGATAGAAGAACAAAAATTTCGTGGGGCCAGCACCATTACTCAGCAGATGGTTAAAAATATCTTTCTCTATCAGGACAAAACCTTATGGAGAAAGTTGCATGAAATCATTTTGACTCAAAAAGTAGAGAAGGTTTTAACTAAAGATCGGATACTTGAACTTTATTTAAATCGCATTGAGTTTGGTCCTGACCTTTTTGGTATAAAAAAGGCTTCTTACCACTATTTCAAGAAGCATCCACGATGGCTAACTCCCAAGGAAGCAGCGTTCCTGGCAATGCTATTGCCGAGTCCGAAGCGCTACTATCAGTCTTTTAAGAAAAGAGAACTTACGGATTTTGCAAAAAAGCGAATCAATGTCATCCTGATGAAGATGCGAATGATGAAAGTAATTAGCCTTGATCAGTATGAAGCAGAGAAATCAGCAGCACTAAGCTGGGAGAAAGACTAAATCAGATGACGTAAGCACTCATAGGCAACAGCAGTGGCCACGTTTGAGAGATTTAATGAACGAATTTCAGTTGAAAACATTGGAAGTTGATAAATCTGAGAATGATACTCTTGCTCCACTTCATAAGGAATTCCCCGAGTTTCTCCTCCAAAAATTAAATAACAACCTTCAGAGTAGGGGGCTTCATAATGAAGCTTCTCACCGTTATTCTCATAAAAGAATAATTTTTCCCGAGGAGGGTTTTCTCGGATCAGGAAATCTTCCCAGGAATCAAACTCCTTGAGTTTAACGTGTTTCCAATAATCCAAACCTGCTCTTCTCACCGCCTTTTCATCAATCTCAAATCCATAAGGTTTAATCAGTATAAGCTCAAGATTTAGTGCCACGCAGGTGCGCCCGATACTCCCGGTGTTACCGGGAATTTCAGGCGCAAACAAGACGATTTTGAATTTAGGCTTATTTTGCATTAACAAGTAAATGGGTCAGAGTGCGAACAATCAAACCAGAAGCACCATGTGAAGTGCAGTAAGGGAGATGAGATTGAGAATCTACAACCCCTGCAATGTCTAAGTGGGCCCATTTGATATCGTTTTTAATGAACTCTTCCAGAAATGCAGCACCCAACGGAGTTCCCGCTCTCATTGGTGTTCCAATGTTTTTAAGATCAGCAACTTTTGACTTAAGGTCCTGGCGCCATTCATTAATGATTGGAAGTTGCCACATATATTCATCTTGATCTTTGGCAGCACTAAGAACTTCGCCGATCCATTTCTGATCATTTCCGAGGATGGCACAAACTTGATTGCCGAGTGCTACGAGACAAGCACCTGTGAGAGTTGCCGCATCGATGATGCAATCAGGATTCAGATCACAAGCATAATCGAGAGCATCACCAAGAATAAGTCTTCCTTCAGCATCCGTATTGAGAATTTCCACCGTTTTACCATTACGGGCAGTCACCACAGAATCAGGCATAGTGGCATATTCATTAACAGCATTGTCTGTCATGGCCAGAATGCAGGTGATTTTAACAGGTGCTTTTTCCAGAACTGCTGCACGAAAAGCCCCATAAACAGTGGCCGATCCACCCATGTCATTTTTCATATTCATCATACTGCCGCCGGGCTTAAGTGAGTACCCTCCGGTATCAAAGGTGATCCCTTTTCCAACTAAAGCAATGTGTTTAGTTTTAGAAGTGGACTTGGCAGGTTCATAAGTTAAATGAACAATACGAGGTTCATAAGCTGAACCAGAGTTAACTGACAAAAGCATGCCCATTTTTTCTTTTTGAATTGCAGCTTTATTTAGAATTTTAACTTTTACACCTTTCAGATTTTTCTTAGCATCTGCTTCAACTCTTCTGGCATATTCTTCAGAATTAAGTACGTTTGGTACTTCATTGATAAAGTCCTTAATTACTGAGATGGAGTTACAGATGTTTTTAGCTGAGGTCAGCGCTTTTTCAATTTTTTGAGAGTTTTTCTTTTCGACATGTCCAAGAACCACCGTCATAGAAAGCTTCTCGCTTTTTTTAGACTTGTAGATTTCAAATGAATAGTCAGATAAATAGATAGCTTCAGCGATGAGTTGAGAAGTCAGGGCCTCATCTCTTAGGGCATTAAATCCTGTCACATCAAATGCAATCGTTTCAAATTTTGCAGCTTTAGCGGCCTTAAAAGCCTTTGCCACTGATTTACGGATATCTTCGGCAGTAATTTTTGATTTATCACCAAGGCCAATAACCCAAACGCTTTCACCCGTTGCTCCGGTAAAAGAAAGCGTTTCATCCTTAGCGGCTTTATAATTTTTAGTCGCCTTTAAATTATCATACTCTTCTTTTAGACCTTTATCAGACCAATGGTCGATTGAAACTGAAGAGTCGGCCTTATCCTCTGTCTTTTTCTTTTTAGCTGTAGGCTTAGAGGTATTAGTTTTCTGGAAAGCCGTTAAAATTTTTAGTTCAGCACTGAGGAATTGATCCCCGACTGTGTCGAGTTTAATCTGCATGGAAGCTCCTTTATTAAGTCATTCTATTCTGCCATTTCTTGATGGAAAGGTGAATCTAGAGTAACTTGTTATTTATGAAACTTTTGCTCCAAAGATATCTGGCCGCACAATTTATCCTGCCGCTAGTGGTGAGTACTTTCTTTTTCATCAGCTTTTTGCTGACTTTTGAACTTTTCAGACTAACCGAACTCCTGGTTACCCGGGATATTTCCATCTGGTTTACCTTGAAACTCATGGGAAATATCGCTTTGACTTTTATTCCCCTTTCACTGCCAATTGCAGTGTTCTTCTCAACTATTTATTGCCTGAATCGTCTTTCCAGTGATTCTGAATATATTGCCATGCGTGCAGGTGGGCTGACGAAAGGGCGAATTCTTGTACCCTTTCTGCTGATTGCGGGTGTACTAACTGCAAGCGTTTATCAGTTAAACCAAAATGTCATTCCTCATTCAAATAAGGCCTTCCGCCAGAAAATTAATTTCCTGACTTCCAGTGGTCTCCTGGCAGGGATTAAAGAGGGTCAATTTTTTACGTTGATCCCTAATCTAACCTTGTTCGCAACTCGCTCCACAAAGTATGGAAGAAACCTTCAGGAGGTATTCCTGCATTTAAAGGAGAATGAAAATTCTCATAAGGTTATTCAGGCAGAAAAGGGCGAGTTGATTTTTGAAAGATCACCGGAAACCCTTTCCGAGAAGCTGACCCTGACTCTCTATAATGGCAATATTATCGGCCAATCTAAAGAATCCAACTTAGAGAAAATTCTTTTTGAGAAATACATTTTTCCTATTTCTCAGCAACAATTTGATAACCGTTTTAGCATTAAGGAAACGATGCTGACTTCCCATGAGCTGGAAGGTGTTCTTAAGATGACTGAAGCTGAAGCTGAAAAAACATATGGTTTTAATAAGAAAGAATTTTTTAATGCGAAGTATGAATTCTGGAACCGAAAAAATGGTGCATTTATTTGTTTCGTTTTTTGTTTTCTGGGTTTTGCTTTGGGTATTACCGGCAACCGAGGCAAGAGTAAAAACTCAGGCATAATGGGTCTATTATGCCTGCTTCTATATTATGGATTGTACTTCTCTCTGGTTGGATTCGCCAAAAAGGGGACTATCCCCATTCCTTTGGCGGTTTTTTTCCCGATAACAGTCATGTCCGTTCTTGGCGTTTGGTTTTATAGAAAATTAGACTGGCAGTCATAGACTACTGGGCTTCTTGTCTTTTCTTCAATTCATCCTCTTCAAGTTGCATACGCTTTTGATAATCTTCGGCCGTATACAAGATGTCATCGCTCGCCTTAGGAAAAAGTGGCAACTTGTACTTAGCATTGCTGTCTTCCGGGAAGACGAGGCTCTTAACTCCGGATTTAGTAGGTGTATTGATTAGGTAGTTGTTATAAAAGATTTTCGTAACATTAACGTTACCCAGAAAAATTCTGATTTCAGACCCCTGAAGAAATAGATCACTGCCTTTATTGATGATGACACTTTCAATCGGATTGGTGTCGATTTTATAACTTAACCAGGTGTTACCATCTATAGCTTTAATATAAACGTTCTGGAGATTGGAATTCATGGAATCTTTAATCGGTCTAGGCAGAATAGTTTCATCCATGTTTTCGGGAGCATCAGTTCTGACTGTGAACAGCTTTCCTCTGATCGGCTTGAAGTCAATGTGAGGAAAGTTACGGCGAAGTTCGGGAGCTGGTTTAACTTCGACTTTCTTTTCTTCAGCGACAGGAGTGGCAGCAGGAGTCTCAGTAACCTTAGGCTCTTCCTTTTTCTCTTCAGGTTTGGCCGGTTGATTCACCAAAGCCGAACTTGATTCAATCTTGGGGCCGTGATCTTTCGGTTTCTGAGTGTTTACTTCACTTTCAACGACTGATGAAACTAATTTATACCCACCTACAAAAAGCAGGATCACTGCTCCAAATATAAGAATGGGAAGAATTGATTTAGTACTTTCAATTAGGGAATCACCACTTTCAATAACTTCATGAGGAGTGGCCTTAACTTCTTCAGGTGCTTTCGGAGACCCGACATCACCAGTACCTGTGGTCATTAGTTTTGTATGGTTTAGAGCAGGAAAGGGTTTACCTAAAACTTTTAAATGGGTGTATTCCATCTTAGTAATGGCTTCATCTTTTGGAATACCTAAGATTTTCACATAAGTGGTTACAAATCCCTTTATGTAGGCCGGACTAGGAAGATTCTTATAATCATTGGCCTCAAGAGCTTTAAGAATGTTTACACTGATTTTAGTTTTCTGAGATAGTTTTTCAAGAGTGTAATTCTTTTCAACCCTTTTCTGCTTTAAATAATCACCCAATAAGCTCACGCCAGGATTTTGAGGATTATTGTCATTTGTATTTTGCATATCCATTTACGCCATCCTTGGTGTATTAGAAATCTGGAGATTCAAGCACCTTCCGTGATGCATGTGACTCTTGAGATCTTTGATTTTCAATATGATTTAATTCAATTGATTTTGCCCGTGCTTTAGCTGAGTACTGTGAGTTTTTAAAACGGGTATCAATTTCATCTAATTTTATTCTGGCATCTTCATAACGTCTTAACTCAATCATAGAGAGGGCCTGATAGTAATGAGGTGCTGGGGACTCATAACAAACCCCCATAGACGCTTCTTTGAAATTTCGCAATGATGAATTAAACTGACGACGGTTGTACTGAATCAGACCCAGATGATAATAGGCCGGACAATAGTTATCATCTTCTTTTATTGATTTCTTAAAATAATTCTCGGCTGCCACATTATTCTTGCGTTCGTTTAGTTCAATCAGACCTAAATTAAAATAAGTCCTGGCCTGCTTGTCATATGTCAGATCTTTCAAAACTTTTTTATAGAGTTTTTCAGCTTCCTGGATTTTTCCGGCCTTATAATAAATGGAAGCAAGATTAATCTTTGCATCAGAATTATCTTCATTTAGTTTCAAGGCCTGAAATAAATGTTTAATCGCCAGTTCGTTTTCGCCTTTGAAGTAATAGGCCATTCCCAGATTATTTAATATTTCAGAATTGTTTGGATCTAATTTGTTTGCCTCAAGAAGATTTTTCAAAGCATCTGTGTACTGCTTATCCATCAAACTTTGAGTACCGGCCCCAAAATATATTTCTGCCTGTTTTGCTTTAAGGTTATTTTTGGAAGCACAAGCTGTTACCAGGAGCATAGCAACTACAAGCAATAAGTGAGTTCTGAACTGGCCTAGTGAGAGCATGGCTCCTCCTGATAAAAATAAGAGTTATTTTATTCTATGTAAGGGGATCATTTTTGTAAAATCCTATTCAGCTAATCCTCTCGAGAATGATGAAACTCTCAAAGTGAAAGGTTGAAGGGAAAAAATCAATTAAAAAAGCTTTTTTAAAGCGGTAGCCCTGGATGTTCTGAAGATCCCGGGCCAATGTGTGGGGATCGCAGCTGACATAGGCCACTTCACGCGGTTTGAGTGCCTCAATCCACTCAAGCAGGTTCTTCAAACCTGATCTGGGAGGATCGAGAAGTAAGCAATCAACCTTCATGGATCTTCTTCTTAGTTCATTCAGAACATTTCTAAGGGCCCGATCCTCATAAAGATCCTGGGACAGGAAGTCTTCTCCAGGTAAGTGTTGGTACATATCAACGCATAAGCGCTTAGAATAATTTAAAGGTTCCGAAAGATTACCATTCCCACCAAATAAGTCGAGTAAGACTGTCGGTTGTTCGTAACTCCAATTTTCCTGCAAGACAGTTTTGAGTTTTTGATTCATTTCTTCGAAAACCTGAGTGAAACCCCCTTCAGCATAACTCTTATTCCAATTAACCTGAAGTTGATTGGATTTCCAATAAATCTCAACATGCCCTTCCATCGGGGCAGGTGGTGCTTCCTTTTGCCATTGATCGTTTTCATATAGTCGCTTCAGTTCGCTGAGGACTTCGGGCACTGCGATCAGGCATTGGGGAATCGGGGTTAGTTGAAAAGTTTGAGGGTCTTTCATGCCTAATAGCTTAGATTTGAGACTATAATGCAGCTGAATCCGGTTGCGATAAGAAAAACGACGTTTGGCCCCAATGACTTCTACCTCGGGTAAAGGAAGCTTTCTAAAAAGTCTCTGGAAGCTTTCTTTTTTAAAAGATAGTTCCTGAGCGTAATCAACGTGTAGATAGTGGCATGAGGGACAGGTTCCAAAATGCACACACTCTGGAATGATCCGCTGGTCTGATGGCTGAGTCAGATGATTTAACCTGGCAAATGCCACTCCCTTTTTCTCAGAGAGGATGGTCGCTTCACCCTTATCTCCAACCGCGGTCTTGGGGATAAAAGTCACTTTATCTGTAATCTTGCTAACTCCCTGTCCCAAGCTATCCATGCTGGATATCTCAAAAGGGATTGTACGTTTTTGTCGCATGAACAAATCCTAGGAATATTAAAAAAAGAGCGTAAAATCAGGGTCATGAATTATATTATGGGAAGATTGCCCTTGATGCTTGAAATTTTCATCAATGGCTTTTTTGTCCTCATCTACACATTACAAAAAGTTGGTCAGGCACCGGATCTTTTAGCAAAGCTTCCAATGGAGCTTATTTTAGATTACGCCGTCTGGGTAGTTCCCTTAATTCTTTTTATTACCCTTGCTTCAAATTTTTTGAAGAGTGCGGGATTTGAAGATTTTTTCCGGCGTTACATCTTCTCCCTAATCATCTTTGTTCCAATGGCCATCACCTTTGGTGATATCGAATTTGTTTATTGGCTTTCGGCCGTTCACTTGTTCTCAACCATCATATCCTTTTACGAAAAGGATGAAGTCACACCTAATACCTATGTCAGCACCAGTAGCTTTTTATTTCGATTAAAACTCGCTCCAGCTCAGGTTGTGCTTTTATCTTTCGGCGGATGGATCCTTTTAGGCTCGCTCATCTTAATTCTGCCGGTCTCGGCAGCGGCCGGTAAGAACATAGCTTATATTGATGCACTTTTTATGGCCACCTCTGCGACCTGTGTGACAGGTCTCTCAACAATTTCTTTGACTGATGATTTTAGTGTCTTCGGTCAAATGATGATCTTAATCCTGGTTCAAGTTGGCGGATTGGGGATTATGACCCTTTCAAGCTCCATGGCAGTCATCATGGGGAAGAACTTGCAGATGAGAGAACAGGTTATTATGCAGGATGTACTGGATACGTCCAATTCTCAGGAACTTTTGAGTCTGATTGTTGATATTATCCGGTATACCTTTGTGATTGAATTTGTAGGAGCGATTATTCTTACCATTGGTTTCTACCAGGAAGGTTTTGAAATTGGTCAGGCCCTTTATTTCGGCTTTTTCCATGCTATAACGGCTTTTTGTAATGCCGGATTCGCTTTATTTAATAACAGTCTGGAAGATTTTAAATTCGAACCTGTCATTCATTTAACTATCATTGTCATGATTCTACTGGGAGGAATCGGTTTTTCAGTCATGAAAGATATGGTTACTACCATTAAGTCCAAAAGGTCTTTAAGAACCTTGTCTGTGCATACTAAAATAGTTCTCTCAATCAATGTCCTATTACTCGCTTTTGGGACCATCTATCTTTTCTTCGGTGAATTCTTAAACGCCTTTCAGGAAATGGGAATGGGGGAGCGACTCCAGGTCTCTTTTTTCCAGTCTGTTACCACTCGTACCGCCGGATTTAATACAGTAAATCTAAATTCTCTTCATCCACATACTCTTTATATGATGATTCTAATGATGTTCATCGGAGCTTCTCCTGGTTCAACCGGAGGTGGAGTGAAGACCACGACTTTTGCTGTTTTACTTCAATCTGTGACGGCGACCTTAAAAGGTAAGTCCAGCGTGGAATTTTTTGAAAGAAAAGTACCTGCTGCAACCGTTGTTAAGTCCATTGCCATTTTTATTGTGTCTTTGATTGTGGTAAGTAGTGGTGTCTTAATCATGATGCGGCTTGAACCGGATAAAAGTTTTCTGGCAGTCTTTTTTGAAGTCACCAGCGCTTTTGCCACTACCGGATTATCTTTGGGGATAACTCCTTTTCTCACTATGAGTGGGAAGGTCATGATCTCAATTCTCATGTTTGTCGGAAGGGTAGGAGGTCTTACCCTGGTGCTGGCCGTAGGAAGCCGCGCTGTTGTTCCAAGAAAAGTTGAATATCCAGAAGGTAAAATTTTAATAGGATAGTTATATGATTGTAGCAGTAATCGGTTTAGGGACATTCGGAGCAAAAACAGCTGTCAGGTTATTTGAAAAAGGGGCAGAGGTTCTGGCCATTGATTCAAATCCTGAACTGGTTGACCGGATTAAAGATAAGGTTTCTCACGCTGTTTGTATTGATGTGACTCAGGAAAGATCTCTTCGTGCGGTCAGTATTTCTGATGTCGATACGGCGATTGTCGCGATCGGTGATAACATTGAAATGAGTATCATGTCAGTAGCGATGCTCCGTAAGTTGGGAGTGGGCAGGATTGTCGCTCGTGCTACGACTCAATTGCATGAACATGTTTTACGAGAAATTGGAGCTTCCGAAATTATTAAAGTGGAAGAAGAGATGGGAGAGATTGTAGCGAGTAAAATTGCCGCTCCTCACGTTCTTCAGCGCTACAATTTCGCTGCCGGATACTCAATCGTAGAACTAAAACTGGGTAAATCTTTTGAAGGCAAAACCCTGGTTGAATCGCAGATTCGCCAGAACTATTCCTTAAACATTGTTGCTCTTCAAAAAAGAGTTCCCTATATCTCTGAAGAAGGCAAAGCCGCTTACCGGGTTGTGATCAATGATTCTCCACTCCCTATGGATGTGATTGAAGCCGATGATATTGTGGTTCTGGTAGGTAGTGAAAAAAACCTGGACCGATTGTTCCAGGACTTAGAAGAAGTTTAATACGGAGTAAATATGCAGCTGTCCCTTAAACGGCGTGTGGCCACAAGTTTCATCATCGCAAACGTTGTTGTTTTAGTGATGGGCTTTACTGTTTTTTTCTTTTTAGATTCCCTGAATACTCAAATTTCAACCATCACAGTGAATTCCAATAAAATTTCACTTCTCACTGATGAGGTAAGGATATCCGCGGTTTCTATTCTTAAAATGCAGAAGAAAATCCTGACCAGTAGACCTACCGGCGAAGACCTGAAACGTCTGGAGAACCTGTGCGAAGGTTTTCAGTCTCAACTTCAGCGGCTTGATAGTTTTTATACCGAGGTTGAGGCGAAAAAGATCATTTCCAAGATGCAGGGCTATGTTGATTCCCTCAAGACCATTGTAAGTAAATCTTCACTTTTCTATCGAGATGGTGAAGGTTTATCCACGATCAATGAGTTGACGGATAAAATTCTGGAAGCCTTCTCTGAATTTCAGGATATTCAGTATTTTCAGAATGAACAAAGAGATAAACAAGTTAAGGCCATCATCGGGGAAACCCGGCGAAATATGTTGATAACTCTCATTATTACATTTCTTGGAACCATCCTTTTATCACTCGTTGTTCCCGGTAAAATTGCCATGCCTTTTAAAAAAATCATGGACGCCGTTCGTGAACTTCAGGATGTGAACTTTGATGTTTCTATCTATTATGATCAGGATGACGAGATCGGTGAGCTAGCAAAAGAGCTCAACAAAATGATCATTAACATGAAAAAATTCGAGCAGCTCAGGACGGACCGGATTTCAGTAGAGCACCGGAAATTCGATACCCTGGCCAACATGGTGAAAAAGAACATCATGATCGCCAATGCCAAGGGCGAGTTGATTTATATGAATAATACCATGTACGGAACTTTGGAAATGCAATCCGAAGACGTTCTTAACAAGAATATTACGGACACCCTGATGCCTGACTCGATTGTTGAAACCTTCGAATTGGCAATTAAACGCCGCTCAAAAATTGAAAATGCCGAAATCATGATCCCTAAACGTAAGAAAGTGATCGATCCGGTTACCGGAGAGTACATTTTCGAGGACACCGAGGAAGCCTACCAGGGTTATGCCAACGTGATTCCGATCCGGGCCAAAGAGTCGAATTTGGATTACTACATGATGATTATTTCAAAAGAGGTTTTCGTTTAATACAAAGGCCCGGTTTTGAGCACTAAATATAGAAGTATATTTATGAATAATGTTCTTTTTATTGTTTTGTGTTCAGTGTTGGCATCTTGTATTCCATCCGACTCGCGTAATAAGATTAAAATATCAGCATCTGATCGAAACTGCCTCACAGATTTAGATTGTGAAACGGTTAGAACACAATGTTCATGTAGTTGTGGTGAAGGCGTTTCAAAAGAAAAACTTAATAAATATCAAGACCTTTTAAACTGCGATCACGATAGAGGTCCGATGTGTAAAATGAACTGTAGCGGAAAAGTTAGGTGCGTAAAGAAAGTCTGTACCTACGTGCCGTGATTTCTCTCCCTGAACGGAAAATTTCTCCTTCTTACTCAATTCTATCAAATTTAGTGTAATTTACGACGTCGAAAGGGAGCCAAGTAGCCTAAATACCCAGAAAAGCATTTTAGTCCTTCTGGCGCAAAGAGTTGATTCTTCCCAATCGGCCTAAAATCTTGGGTGTAGCTTCGATTAAAATAGGTTATAGTTGAGCCTCACAAATTCAAGGTTTACAAGTATTTATGGACATTAGTCTCATTAGAAATTTTTCAATTATTGCTCACATTGATCATGGGAAATCTACCCTCGCTGATCGAATCATTGAAATGACCAAATCGATTACTGATCGTGAAAAGTCGGATCGTCTTTTGGATAACATGGATCTTGAGAAAGAGCGCGGAATTACCATCAAGGCCCAAACAGTACGTTTGCAGTATAAGGCCCAGGATGGAAAAATTTATTTCTTTAATCTAATCGATACTCCGGGACATGTGGATTTTACCTATGAAGTTTCACGCTCACTGGCTTCCTGTGAAGGGGCCTTGTTGATTGTTGATGCTTCTCAAGGAATTGAAGCTCAGACTCTCGCTAACGTTTATATGGCGCTTGAGAATAATCTGGAAATCATTCCTGTGATCAATAAAATTGATCTTCCTCACGCTGATCCCGAGAAAGTAAAAAAAGAAATTGAAGATGTGATTGGTCTGGATGCTTCAGAAGCACCTTTGGTTTCTGGAAAATCAGGCATCGGGGTTGATGTACTGCTGGAAGAAATTGTTAAAAAAATTCCACCTCCGAAAGGCGTGGCAACAAATCTTCTGCAGGCCCTCATTTTTGACTCCTGGTTTGATCCCTATAGAGGGGTGGTGGTTCTGGCCCGTATCATGGAAGGAACACTTAAAGTAAAAGATAAAATTAACTTCAAATTTTCCGGTATGGATTATGAAGTTCTTAAACTTGCGGTCAATCAGCCATTTTATCTGGAAGTTCCTGAATTGGGAGCTGGAGAAGTTGGCATGATTGTTTGCGGAATTAAAACTGTTCGCGATGTGAAAGTCGGGGATACGATTGTTCATTCCGATAAAAAAGAGCAAACCCCAACCCTTGCTGGCTATAAAGAAATCAAGCCGATGGTTTTTTGCGGTATCTTTCCAGTTGATTCAGAAGAATATGAGATATTAAAAGAAGCCCTGGAGAAACTGGCCTTGAATGATTCTTCATTCACTTATGAGCCGGAAGTTTCTCAGGCCTTGGGCTTTGGATTCCGTTGTGGATTTCTGGGTCTTTTACACATGGATATCATTCAAACCAGACTAGAGCGGGAATTCAATCTGTCACTTATCTCAACTGCACCTTCGTGTAGTTATGAAGTGATTACAAATTCGGGAACTAAAGTCATTGTAGACAATCCGGCCAAACTTCCGGATCCAGGAATGATCGATACGATTCTTGAACCGACAGTCAAATTATCCATTCACCTTCCTAATGAATTTGTCGGAAAGATTATTAAACTGTGTGAAGACCGCCGTGGTCGTCAACAGGCCATCAATTATATAACTGAAGACCGGGTCCAATTAATCTACATCCTTCCTCTATCAGAAATGATGTTTGATTTTTATGATCAGTTAAAATCCCTATCAAAGGGTTATGCTTCCATGGATTATGAACTCCATGAATACATGGAATCAGATATGGTTAAGTTGGATGTACTTTTGAATGGAGACAAGGTTGATGCACTTTCAGTCATTACACACCGAAGTACTTCCCAGCAAAAAGGTAAGGATCTTACTCACCGTTTAATGAAAGTGATTGATCGTCAGCAGTTTGATATCGCAATTCAAGCGGCGATTGGAGCTAAAGTTGTGGCCCGTGAAACCATTAAGGCCCTTCGTAAAAACGTTCTGGCCAAATGTTATGGTGGTGACGTTTCCCGTAAGCGTAAGCTTTTAGAGAAACAGAAAGAAGGGAAAAAACGTATGAAAATGGTCGGGAACGTAGAAATTCCTCAAGAAGCCTTCTTGGCAGTCTTAAAGACTGAAGAGTAGAATACCCTTTATGCTCGAAGTAGTTCATGAATATTTAGACAAAGTTTTAGGCCAATACACCCAGGGTGAGTACTTCTCTGATTTGAAAGAAGCGAAAGATACTTATTTTTCGTTAACTGGAAAATTAGATGAAGATAAAGAGGAATTTGAATCCAGAATGAATTCGTTCAATGACTGGTATATTTTCCAATACCGCCAAAAAGATGGGTCAAAAGTCATTGAAGAATACATCCGCAATCATGAGTTGGAGGAGGACCTCTCCCAGGCACTTTTGAATGTGAACCATTCTCTTTATGAATTTCATAAAACCAGCTTTAGAAAACAAATCATTTTGAAAGATATTCTTCATGATGAAAAAATCACTTTGAAGAAAGATCATCCCAATATCAGTCTGGTAGAAGGTGATGTCTTCACTGGAAGAGTGATTAAGTACAAGGGTGAATATTATCTGTTAAGAGGCGTTTGTACTTTGCCTCAATCTGTAAAATCCATTCTGAAAAAACAGTCAAAAAAAGTAAGAAAGTTAAACAGCTTTGAAGAGGAACTTCGGTTCTTGCTTCAGCTTGAAGCGCTTAAGACTAAGGCCATGCACTATTCACATATTGATCCGGCCAAAATTTTTATTTTTTAGCTTTGGTCAGGATGTAAGGAATAACTCCGCAGATATTAACGGCTAACGTCACTACAAAATACAGATTAAACAGTGAAGCCCCGTTTTCGATTCCTGAAAACTCAAATAATTTTTGAAAAATAGCATGTCCTACACCTAAACCAGAAGGTGCCACGGGTAGGGCAAGGGTCATCAATCCTAAAGGGATGAATGCCAGTGCTTGAACAAAATCCATGTTACTTCCGACAAAAGGTCTGATTAAAGACCAGAAAATCAAGACCCCCATAAATTGCACAATAAGGGACACTCCAATAGCCTTAAGCATATGAGACTTAATTAAAACCAGGTCATCCCATAGCAAGATAATTTTTTGAAATATTTTTGGAAGACCAATGCTCTCACATCTCCTTAAAAGTTCTCTAATAAGGTGATGGAAAAAGAAAAATATTGAGAATGAAGAAATGACTAAGACTGCCAGTATGTAGTTCATATTTAAAAGAGGTCTCATGGCAGGGGCATTTTCCATAATATGCTGACCAAATAACAGCGAACTAATTCCAACTAAAAGAATGAGTCCTGAGAGTCCCATGACTCGGTCGATAAGAATGGAAGCAAAAACAAATTTCTTTGAAAAATTTCCATCAAATTTCTGTACGTAAAGTATTTTTACCAAATCTCCACTTACACTGCCTGGAAGAACCGAACTGAAGAACTGGCCGATCCAGGTGATTTTAAGTAGACCGGAAATGGGGATCTTAACCTGACTTCGCGCGCGGAGAATCGTTTCCCAACGGTAAGAAATAAGAACAAAGTTTAAGATGCTTAAGATAATGGCCGATGCCACGGCCCAAGGATGATCCTTAAGACCCATAAGCAGTTTAAAATCAAGTTTACCCGATGAAATGAGCCAGTAAATTAAAGCACCGGCCACCAGGATTTTTAGAGTATTTATGAAAATTGTTTTCAGCATGGCATATTGATCTTATAACTGGTCTCTGAATAGGTAAATTTATTATTGAGGGCCTTATGAAGATAGCAGTCATTCAACTTCAATCCGTATTGGATCCATCACAGAACCTTGCGACCATTAGAAAATTTCTCAAGGAAGCGAATGCTCAGAAGGTGCAGGCCGTATTCTTGCCGGAAGTTTTTTATTCAATCTCAGACGGGACCAAACCAACTCCTTATTTAGTTGAAGGAAAAAATGAGCATTATGAAGCAATTAGAAGCCTTGCTACTGATTTTGGTCTGTATATTCTTGGTGGCTCAGCTGCAACCCTGGTAGATGGCAAAGTGATGAACCGTTCATATAACTTTGCTCCTGATGGAACAGAGCTAATGACCTACGATAAAATAAATCTCTTTACAGTGGATTTATCCAAACATCCCAGTAATACAGTGGTCGATGAGACCAGGGTTTATACTGCCGGAAATACTCCAAAAATACTCCCACTTAAAGAATTTAATATCGGCCTTTCTATTTGTTTTGATTTAAGGTTTCCTGAACTTTTCCGGAACTATTCATATCAGGGAGCTAACGTCCTTTCGATTTCTTCTGCCTTTACCGTACCAACTGGCAAGGCCCATTGGCATACGCTTCTTCGGGCACGAGCGATTGAAAATCAATGTTATGTCATTGCCTCGGCCCAATGGGGTCAGCACAATGAAAAAATGAGTACCTTTGGTCATTCTCTGATTGTGGATCCTTGGGGGGAAGTTCTAGCTGATGCTGGTGAAGGTGAGAAAATTATCTATGGTGAATTGGAAATAGAGAAATTGGAGTCCATCCGTTCCAGATTGAACGTTTTACGTAATCCTAAGAACTAAAAGCTACATATAAGGATTAGTACCACTTGTGTGATCAGTCACATCGACAACTTCTTTGATGTCAGGAAAATTTTGTTTGATGAGTTGCTCAATGCCGCCTTTTAAGGTGGCCTTGGAACTGGAGCATCCTTGGCAGCCGCCAAAGAATTTCACAAATAAGATATTGTTATCAACATCCACCACTTCGACATTTCCGCCATGTTGAGCGAGAGCAGGACGAATTTGTTGGTCGAATAATTTTTCAATTTGGGTAATCATAAAGTTACTATATCACAAGTTAGAAACTTGCTGGTTCTGAAAATCCATGAGCAAGGCCTGTAAGTGTTTAGGTCGGTTGTTTTTATAGGAGAATGGTGGAACCCAAGTTAAACTTTCAATCACACCTTCAGAAGTAATCTTATAAATTAAACCTTCTTCCGGACTGCCAGCAAAAAACCAACTAGGGCGCTTGTTTTCGGAACTGTGATCTTCCATTTGAACTAATGAAAGTTTTCGCATTTCTGGGTCTTGGATTTGGATTTTGCGGTGAAATTTAACATTGGCACTAGAAACTTTTCCGTCCCTTAAAGTGAAATTAAGCTCAGAACCGTCAGATAAAATATATGTGTAGTGATTTCTGATCAAGGCAGAAGGAGTTCCAAAATGTTTATTAATTTCAGGAACGGTCATACCTAAGCTTATAGAGCTTAAATTTAAAGGGCGTGAGATTTGATTTTGAGCTGTTTGGTACGCTGCAAAAATAAGCCCAAGAGTCATTAAGAAATAAATTCCATACTTCATGATTGATAGATTTAATCGCTTTCTCAACTTAATGGCCAGATGAAATAGTTGGAAACTAGGCTTGTTTATTCTAAAAGGAAGTTTTTAAGGGCAAAAGGATATCAATACTTTTCTAATTTGTATGAGGTCTTCTAATACAACCTAATCATGAAAAACCAAAATTTAATCATTCTGACTTCTCCTCCGGCCTCAGGAAAAACCTATTGGATCAATTCTTTTCAAGAAGAAATCCCTCATGAAAAATTGCTGATCATTTCCCCCTTGCGCGCCCTGGCCGATGAATGTCGTGAGCGCTGGGTTGAAAAAATGGAATTTATGACTCCTGAAGAGTGGCTGGTGAAAAAACCCCTTCATCGACTGGTTATTTTTGATGAATTCCATCTTTTCTTTTATTGGGGCGATACTTTTAGACCTTTGATGTGGGAAGTGTTTTTTGAAATTTCACAAAGTGCAGAAATAGTTTTTCTTTTAACGGCGACCTTGTCACTTGATATGCAAAACGAGGTGAGGCACTTTAGTGCGCAGTTTGATCAGATCTTTTGGTTTAATCAAGGTAATCAGATCCTTAAATTCTCTCCTACCAGATACATTAAGGCCCCAGGCAGGAATTGGCTGATTAATCAGATTAAAACAACAGTTCCAAGAACTGATGTGAACCTTATTTTCTGTAAATATCGGGAGGAGGTTTTCTCTCTGGAAAAAGAATTAACTGATTCAGGCTATGTTTGTCTTTCCTGTGTAGGGGGCGAATCAAAATACATGGCGGAAAATTTAAAAAAAGTCCCAGCTCCTGATTTTATCATCAGCACTACCGTTTTAAGTCATGGAGTCAATTTACCCAATATCAAAAAGATATACTTCACCTATCAAGTGCAGAATTTGGATTTCTGGATTCAGATGGTAGCTAGAGGCGGACGAAGAGGGGAGGAATATAAAGTCTATGCTTTAGAAAAACCACATGTATTAAAATGGAACCCGTTGATTAACCTCTTACTTGTTGCATGGCTAAGCTTAAAACAAAAGTTCTCCCGTCGAACATTATTTTCTTCCTCCTTTGATTTTGGTTAACTTTAGATGAAACATTCTTAGTTTCTCTGCACTATGAGGTCATACATTTTCCGGGAGGTATGTATGAACAAACTAATTCTCTTAACCATAACTTTGCTTTTTAATTTTTCCGTCTGGTCCCAGGGCCAAACCATGAGTCCCGAAGCAAAGAAGACTTATGACGATATCAAAATGACCTTAGGATCAGTTCCGACATTCTTAAAAGATTTTCCTCAGGAGGGAATTAGTGGTGCCTGGTTGGATATGAAAAATCTGCAATTAAATCCTAACACTAATATTTCGGGAAAATATAAGGAGTTGATAGGATTGGCCGTCTCGGCTCAAGTACCTTGTAGTTATTGTGTCTATTTCCATACTCAAGCGGCCATATTAAATGGTGCGACTGAGCAGGAAATTAAAGAAGCTGTGGCGATGGCGGCCACTACCAGAAGGTGGAGCACTATCCTGTCCGGTACGCAGACAAATGAAGCTGAATTTCGAAGAGAGGTAGATCAGTTGCTGAGTATTCAAAATAAGAATAAGAATCGACAGGCGATGGAAGAGAAACCAGTGGTCGTGGAGATGAAAACTCCCCAGGACGCATACGCTGATATTGAAAGAACTCTGGGTTTTGTTCCCGCTTACATGAGAAATTATCCCCAACAAAGTATTATAGGTGCCTGGAAAGAAATGAAAGGAATTGAATTGAATCCGGCCACTGCCATACCGGGCAAATACAAGGAACTAATCGGTCTGGCCGTCGCCTCTCAGATTCCCTGCAGCTACTGCACTTACTTTCATACGCAAACGGCTATCTTCAATGGGGCTAATAAGGATGAGTTATTGGAAGCGGTTGCCATGGCCGGAATAACCAGACAATGGAGCACAGTTATAAATGGTCAGCACATGGATGAGAAAATGTTCCGGGATGAAACTGATCAAGTCATGAAGTTTCTCAAAGAAAAACAACAGAAAAGTATGACGGTTAAGAATTAGTTGAATAGAATGAGGAATGATTTTTGAAGGTCTAGTCATCCATCGTTTGCCTTATAAAGAACGCGATTTGATCGTGAAGATCTTACTGCGAAATGGACTGGTTGGAAGCTTTTACATCTATGGCGGACAAGGTGGCGGTAAAAAACACAAGCCAACTGTATTTGAACTTGGCTGCATGATGCGAATGATGATTAAAGATCAACGGATCAAGCTAGACACTTCAGACCTTATGATTTCCACTGAACATCAGCGCTTGTGGGAACCTCAATCGGTACGTCACGATATCAAAGCTTTTTATCTGGTTTGTCTTTACTTCGAGCTTATACAAAAATTTTCCATGCCCTTTCAACAAGGTACCAGCGACTATCACAATCAGGACCAGGAAGGCATTTTCTCAGTCGTCAGTAATGCTCTCTTCTATATGGAAGATGCTCTGGTCAAAAAGCAATTCAATGCCCATCAACATTTGACTTTATTTATGGTGAAACTTTTATTTCATCTGGGGATTATGCCGGACACAGATAACTGTTCCTATTGCCAGGTGGATCTTCTGGAGAATGAAGCGGTCGTTTTCATTCCTGCTAACGGTCAGTTTGCCTGTCAGTCATGTTCCAGTGGCGAAAATGAAAAAGGTTTTTTATTACGCATCAAGAAGGGTTATCAGACAAAGTATCAGGACTATCAGGCTTTCTTAGGAACAAATTTCTCGGAATGCGATAAATTGATTCAATACTTTTGTCATCAATATCACCTACGCCCTGTGGAACTTAAGTCCTATTCATTACTTTTTAAGTGAATGCGCAAAATCCAACAAAGTCTTGAAGAAAGGGAAGTCAGAATTATGGGCATGTCTCACTAAAACTCCCTGAACTCCCGCATTCTTTCCGGCCTCAGCGTCCAGTAGTTTATCCCCTACCATGTAGGAATGTTCAGGACTAATATGGTACTTTTCAATAAGATCCTGGATCATCTTGCCTGAAGGTTTTCGACATTCACATTTATCATCGGGAGAGTGAGGGCAAATCGCAAAATCTTTGAAGGGGGCCAGCTTTTGTTCTCGCATATCATTTTGAATTTGTTTATGAATAACGTAAACCGCTTCAAGGGAAAAATAACCTCTGCCTACACCTGACTGGTTAGTAACCAAAAATAGATCAAAACCTAGATTCTGAAACACTTGCAATGCTTTGATCGTGTCCGGGAAATATTCCAGTTCTTCGACCCGTGATAAATAGTTCTTATCCAAAATCAAAGTCCCATCACGATCAAGGAAGATAGCTTTCCGTGTTTTAATTTACTTAGCCTCCGTTAAAGCTTAATATGGCTCATGCTCAAAGTGCTTAAGTTAATGTTCCCATATCTTCGTCCTTTTTGGAAGCAGGCCGTCTTTGCGTCTCTTCTGGCCTTTCCTCTGGCTGGAATCAAAGCTTACGAAGCTTACCTGGTAAAAGATATCTTTGATAAAGGCTTTGCCGCGGGTTCTTCATCTCAGGATGCCATCTATCTTGCCTGCATCCTGATTGGTCTGGGTTTAATAAACTATCCCCTTCGCTATTTTCATTATTTTGGTTTAAGACAAATTGTAGATGCTTCAACTCGTCTTATCCGTTCCCGAATCTACTTAAAGTTTCAAAATCTACCGGCTAAGTATTATTCCCAGCAGAAACAGGGAAACCTGATCTCAACAATCATGAGTGATACTCAGGTATTCTCGGAAGCTTTTAAAAACTCATTGGAAGTTGTGCGTGAGCCAGTGACGGCCATTGCTCTGCTTGGTGTGGCCTTTTATCATGATTGGCAGTTAACCCTGATTATTTTTGCTACCGCTCCCTTATTTATTGTCACTTTTCACTTTACTGGGAAACGCATACGTAAATACGTGAAACTCGCTCAACAAGATAATGCTGAAATGACCCATACTGTGAGCGAGGCTTTGGGTGGTCAGAAGATTATTAAAGCCTTTGGTTTAAGAGATTATATCGTTTCACGTTTTGAAAAAGCTCAGGATCTCTTAATAGCGCACAGAACGAAAAGTAACTCTGCCGAAGAGCATTCTCATCCCCTGGTTGAACTAATTGGTTCCATTGCTTTCGGGGGAGTGATTATTTTTGCCCACTACCGGATTTCAACCGGTGCTCTTACTACAGGTGGATTTATTTCATTCGTCGCGGCCCTGGCCATGTTCATGGATCCGGTCCGCCGATTCAGTAAAGCAAATGCTAAATTAAACCAGGCCCAGGCAGCGGCAGTCAGGATTTTTGGATTGTTAGATGTTGAAGAAGAGCCTGAAGCAAGCTTAAAAGAACTCAAAACTTTTGAAAGTACAATTGAATTTAAGAATGTCACCTTCTCTTATGGAGAAGGTCCGGTTTTGAAAAATTTTAACCTGATCATCAAAAAAGGTGAGAAAGTTGGTCTGGTTGGTCTTTCGGGCTCAGGAAAATCGACCCTGGTAAGCCTCCTGCTTCGCTTATATGAAGTTACCGAAGGCCAAATCTTAATTGATGGAGTGGATATCAATGAGTACAGCCTTATCTCTGTCCGGAAAATTTTTGGTTTAGTCAGTCAGGATATCTTTTTATTTAACGACACTATCCGGGAAAATCTTTGCACGGGTGATGAGCATACAGAAGAAGAAATCCGTCACGCCTTAGAAATTTCTTACGCATGGGAATTTGTCAAAGATCTTCCAGCTAAACTTGAAACTTCCATTGGTGACAGGGGAGTCAGGCTTTCCGGCGGACAAAGCCAGCGGATAACCATTGCTCGTGCTTTCTTAAAAAATCGTGATGTCCTTCTATTTGATGAGGCAACCTCGGCCCTCGACAATGAATCTGAAAAGATTGTTCAAGCAGCATTGGAGCGGGTTGCAGGCCATAAGACAGTTGTGGCGGTTGCTCACAGATTGTCTACTTTGCAAGACTTCAATCGGATTATTGTGATGAAAGACGGGGTAAAAGTCGAAGAGGGAAGTCACCCTGAGCTGATCGCACAGAATGGCGAATACCGAAAATTATATGAGCTCTCCCAAAGAAACTAGAAACTATTGTCCTGCAGCATCACTTCTCATCAATTTAGAATGCGTCAATTGATTTTGGCTTAGTCACGAACCCGTTCAATATGGTAAAATTTCGGCGTTTATATTCTTTATTTCTATCATCAGGAGTGCATTGTGTCAGAAGAGAATCTGAAGTCCATGGCCGATTTAGTGGCCCATTCAAAACATCGTGGTTTCATTTTTCAAAGTTCAGAAATTTACGGTGGACTTGGCTCCTGTTGGGATATGGGACCTCTTGGTGTTGAGCTCAAAAATAATATTAAACAATCGTGGTGGAAGGCGATGACTTTCCGTGATGATATTGAAGGAGTTGATGCTGCTATCCTTATGCATCCAACAGTTTGGAAGGCATCCGGACACGTGGATAATTTCACGGATCCAATGGTTGATTGTAAATCTTGTAAGAGTCGTTTTCGTGCGGACAATATTGATCTCACAGCACCTTGTCCGGTGTGTAAGGCGAAGGATTCTTATACCGAGCCAAGAAATTTCAACTTGATGTTTAAGACCCAAATGGGTCCGGTAGAAGATTCTTCTGCACTGGTTTATCTTCGACCGGAAACCGCTCAGGGAATTTTTGTGAACTTTTTGAACGTTCAATCAACCATGAGAAGAAAGCTTCCTTTTGGTATTGCTCAGATCGGGAAAGCTTTCCGGAATGAAATTACGCCTGGGAACTTTATTTTTAGAACCCGCGAGTTTGAACAAATGGAGATGCAATACTTCATCAAGCCGGGCACTCAAGCCGAAGCCATGGAGCAGTGGAAAGAACTTCGCTGGAACTGGCACCTTGCCAATGGCCTTCGTAAAGAAAAGCTTCAGTGGAAAAAGCACGATGCTCTTGCTCACTACGCTGATGCGGCTTTTGATATTGAATATCAATTTGCGCACGGTTGGGGCGAGATGGAAGGAATCCACTCCCGTACAGATTTTGATTTGAAACAACATCAGGAATTTTCTGGAAAGAATCTTAACTATGTTGACCAGATGGATGGTAACAAAAAGTATCTTCCATACGTTCTGGAAACTTCCGTCGGCTGTGATCGTTGTATGCTCGCGGTAATGAGTGATGCTTACCGGACAGAGTTCCCGGGTGATGCTGAGAAAGAAAGAGTGGTGATGCGATTCAAACCAACTCTTGCTCCGATCAAAGCTGCCATCATGCCACTCATGAAAAAACCGGACCTGGAAGGGCCTGCGACAAAACTTCTTCATGACTTACAAAAAGACTTTAAGTGTGAGTACGATACCTCCGGTTCAATTGGTAAGCGTTACCGTCGTCAGGATGAGATCGGAACTCCGGCCTGTATCACAGTCGACTTTGATACGCTGACTGATCATGCAGTAACAGTCCGTGACCGCGATACCATGGTTCAGGAGCGGGTTTCTCTGGATAAAGTGAAGTCATACATTAAAGAAAAATTTTCTCTCTAAGGAGAACGTTCAAATGAAAAAATGGGTTTACAAGTTTTCTGCCGAATTAACTGACGGAAACAAAGACATGAAAGGTCTGCTTGGCGGTAAAGGTGCAAACCTCGCCGAGATGTGTGCCATGAAACTTTCAGTTCCTCCAGGCTTTACGGTTTCAACTGAAGCTTGTTTGGACTTTTATAAAACCAATAAAGAAATTTCCAAAGAGATTCGTGACCAGATCACTGAATCTCTGGCATGGGTTGAGAAACTGACTGGTAAGAAATTTGGAGATGTGGAAAATCCACTTCTCTTCTCTGTTCGTTCAGGTGCCCGTGCTTCCATGCCGGGAATGATGGATACGGTACTGAATTTAGGTCTCAATGATAAAACTGTTCTGGGGATGGCGAAGAAAACCAATAATCCGCGTTTTGCCTGGGATTCATACCGCCGCTTTATTCAAATGTATTCGAACGTTGTTTTGGGAGTGAATACTTCTCACCTTGAAAGCAATATGGAAGATTTGAAAGAGGCCCGCGGGGTTCATGAAGATACTCAACTGACAGCTTCTGATTTAGAAGAGCTAGTTAAAGTCTATAAATCAGTCTTATTAGAAGATCATGGCATCGTTTTCCCGCAAGACCCTATGGAGCAACTATGGAAAGCGGTTGCAGCCGTTTTTGGGTCTTGGTTCAATAACCGTGCAACTAAATATCGCGAAATGAATAACATTCCTCATGATTGGGGAACGGCCGTTAATATTCAGTCGATGGTATTTGGAAACATGGGGGATACTTGTGCAACCGGGGTATGCTTTACCCGTGACCCATCAACTGGTGAGAAAAAATTCTTTGGAGAGTTTTTAGTTAATGCTCAAGGTGAAGATGTTGTGGCGGGAATCAGAACTCCTCAGCCTATTAATGATGCTTCTAAGATGGAATCCAATAAGCATCATAAAACGCTTGAAGAGATTATGCCTGCTGCTTACGCTGATCTGGTTGAAGATTATCACATGCTTGAGAAGCACTATAAAGATATGCAGGACATCGAGTTTACCATTGAGAATGGAAAACTCTGGATTCTGCAAACACGAAATGCCAAGCGTACGGTGAATGCTGCTCTTAAAGTGGCGGTTGATTTAGTTGCCGAAGGGATGATTACCTCTGATGAGGCCATCTTGCGCATTTCTCCGGAAGATTTAAATCAACTCCTGCATCCACGTCTGGATCCTAAGGCGAAGAAAACAATTATCGCAACTGGTCTGCCGGCCTCTCCGGGAGCTGCTTCCGGACAAATGGTCTTCACTTCAGCTCACGCAGAAGAGTGGCATAAGCTTGGTAAAAAAGTTGTTCTTGTTCGGGCAGAAACTTCTCCCGAAGACATTGGTGGAATGGTTGCTTCCAGCGGGATTCTTACTGCCCGGGGTGGCATGACTTCTCACGCCGCAGTTGTTGCCCGTGGGATGGGAAAACCTTGTGTCGCTGGTTGCACTGCTCTGGTGATTAATGAAAAAGAAAGAACCTTAACGGTTAAAGGCAAAGTTTATAAAGAGGGTGACTTCATTACTTTCGATGGCGCCAACGGCGAAGTGTACGAAGGGATTGTGCCAACAATTGAGGCATCCATCACTGCTGACTTTGCGACTTTTATGAAATGGGCCGATGCTACCCGTAAGCTTCGAGTGAGAACCAATGCTGACACTCCTGAAGATGCCAAGACGGCCATTCAATTTGGTGCAGAAGGTATTGGTCTGTGCCGTACTGAGCATATGTTCTTTGCTCCTGAAAGAATTCTCGCTGTTCGTGAAATGATTTTTGCTGAGAACGAAATTAATCGTAAAAAGGCCTTGGATAAACTTCTCCCATTTCAGCGTACGGACTTTACGGGTCTCTTCAGGGAAATGAATGGTCTTCCGGTTAATATCCGTTTGCTTGATCCACCTCTCCATGAATTCTTGCCTCATAATGAAAAAGACCAGGAAGAATTGGCGACGGTTTTAGGTTTGAGTCTTAAGCAAATTAAAGAAAGAAATGATTCACTTCATGAGTTCAACCCTATGCTGGGTCACCGTGGTTGCCGTCTGGCCGTCACATATCCAGAGATTTATATCATGCAGGTAAGAGCAATCATTGAAGCTGCCATAGAGTCAGATAAGGCCGGCATTAAAGTCTTTCCGGAGATTATGATACCCCTGACAACCGAACTCAAAGAGTATTCAATGATCAAGGATGTTTGTAAGGAAGAAATTGAAAAGGTCTTTAAAGAGAAAAACCATACCGTTAAATATAAGATGGGAACGATGATTGAGCTTCCTCGCGCGTGTATCATGGCAGGAGAAATTGCCCGTGAAGCTGAATTCTTTTCTTTCGGTACCAATGATTTAACTCAGACAACTTTTGGTTTATCCCGTGATGATGCCGGGAAATTTCTTCCAAGCTATACACAACTGGGCATTTATCCGCGTGATCCATTTGTCTCAATTGATCAGCAAGGTGTTGGCTTTTTGATGAAGCACGCTGTAAGCGAAGGTAAAAAAACCAATGCTCACATTCATGCAGGTATTTGCGGCGAGCACGGTGGCGAACCTCAGTCAGTTGAGTTCTGTCACAACATTGGTCTTGATTATGTGAGCTGCTCACCATTCAGAGTACCAATTGCCCGTCTGGCAGCTGCCCAGGCCGTTTTAAGAGCTTAAGTATTTTAAAGGGATGAGATGAATAAAATCATAAAAGTAGTTTCATCCCTTTTGCCTTTTGGCCCTATGGATGCCATAGGCGTAGGTGTAATTGATTTTGAAAATAAAAGCTATGAGGCCTTCGAGGCCAATTACTTTGAAACAGAAGTTAAATTAAAAACCGAACCGACACTTTATTTTGACCTGGCTTCTTTAACAAAACCGCTGACAAATTCCCTGGCATACTTTCTGAGACCAGATGCCTTCGATCCCAACCTTCTTTTATGCTTAAATCATCGCGCTGGCCTACCTTCATGGGGAATTCTTCCTCGACAAGGATGGCAGGAACAGATTCTTAGCTACCCTGTAAAAGAATCTGAAACGCTCTATTCAGATTTCTCTGCTTTAAGAGTGACACTGGAACTTGCTAAAAAAGGCATTGATCAAAAAAAAATCTGTCAGGATGTCTGGGATAAGGAAACTCTTTACTGGACCGATTTACCACCTTGGTACCCAACTTTACAGTTTGGTTTCAAGAGAGGATTTCCTAATTTCGGTGAAGTTCATGATCCTAATGCCTGGACGATAAAAAAGTTTTGCAGTCATGCCGGATTATTCTCTACGGCCGACGGCCTCTGCCGGACGCTACTTAATTACCAGGCGAAGACTGATTTTATTTCCCAAGTTAAATCTGAAATGGTGAAGAGTCATAACCGCTTTGTCTATGGTTGGGATCGGGTGATCAATCCTCAAGAAACTCTGGCAGGCCTTGGTTGTGGTCCCCATACTTTTGGCCATTTAGGTTTTACAGGAACTTCCATTTGGATTGATCCGGATCAAATGAAGGGCCATATTATTCTCTCTAACTCCACGAAATTTCACTGGTTTGATAAGGATAATCTCAATCATATTCGGCGAGCCGTGGGCGAGCTGGTCTGGTCGGGATCTTACTAAAGTTAATTGCTCAAATAACCGATTATATTAAGGTGATAATCCAGACCTTAAGACTTTTTACAGCTATTTTTCTGCTGCAATCACCTGCCTTTGGCGGTGATGAAGCTCTTATCCAAGCTGTTAAATTTGCGAATCAATCAATGAGGGAGATTCCTCAGCAACTTTCGGAATCATGTTCTGAGCAAAGTTTAGAGCGGGCCTGTCCTCAGGTATTACAAAAGAGCTTTCAAGAAATTTATCGCAAGGGAACAGCTGGAACAATTAATGCCATTATTTCAGATGGTCATCTAAAAAATCCCCGTTCGGTTTGCTCCAGCAGTGCTGCGTATGTTCAGAAAGTAGATATCCAAAAACTTAATCATCAGCTTCAAAAGAATTTCCCGGAAAACCCTCAGCTCTTTGAATTTACCCAAAACTGTTCAAGAGGCGCCGATCAATTCATAAGTCGGGAATTTAGTAAAACTGATTTAAATATGGCCCAGGCCTATATGGCCTATGATTTTAATATTAAGAGTGAGGCCATCAAACAGGCGATGAAGGACCTATTGGATTCAAATGCCCAAATCAGTCTCATCATTCCTGGACCTAAACCTAATTGTAATGAATTTCTCTTTGGGAAAGTGAAAGATCATTGCCTGGAACTCAATCAATGTCAGAGTCCTGCAAGTAAAGAACACTTTCTGAAAGTAAAAACGGAAGAAGTTGAAATGGCCTTAAAGGCCCATCAACTATTGCAAAAAGAATATAACAAACTAATGGATGGCACAGGGAAACTTAGTTCTTTGAATCGACAGGAGGCCCGGGTAATAGAAGAAGATATGGAAAGGATAAAAGAGCTAAGTCCTCTTCTTAAAGGCGAGAAGTTTAAAAAGCTTCTGAAAGTTAAGTCTTCACAAAAAGAGATCCAGGATGCCGTTAAGGGCCAATTACAGATTTCACAAAATGAAATTAATAAAAAACTAAAAGAATTTAACGGTGCCTATTCATGTTTAAATGGCACTCGCCAAGACTGTGATAACTTTGATCATGTGATTAAGCAGGCGCAATATCAAAATCGTGGAACAATTTATCCGAATGCAAAGGAGCTCGCTTTTACTTCTACTCTTCACCAGTGCACGGAGAGTGTAAAAGAGGCCCGTAACGATGCAGATGTCATCTTAAACGATGCCGGAATCAATCTGGCCTTAACATTAACTCCCTATGCAATAGTCAATGGAGTTAAACTTGCAGCAACTCTGGCCAGAACGGCCAGCATCACTTCCAAAGTTACCCGTGCCGAGAACCTTACTGCTAAAACAGGGCTTGCTGCCAATATTGGATATGGTGGTTATTATAATTTAAAGGAATTTGATCAGTGCCAACAAGAGATTAAAGAATTTGGTAAACTAGGGGCCGGTCAACATAAAATGTCCTGTGAGAACATGGACCGTATTCTTGTGAATAACAGTAATAATGCCCGATGTATTACTCAAGCGCTTATTTCTGCGGCCCTTATGACTCCCATGGCAGCTGAAAGTTTACGGCTTGCCAGGCATTTACCAAAAGTTACACTACCTCATTCGGAGATCAACGCCTTAACTTCCAAAATCAGATCTGGTCAGAGTCTATCTAAGAGTGAAGAGCTGCTCCTGTTGAATAAACTAAAAGAAAAAAATCCATTGGAAAAACTCCTGGTGAAAGGAGTTTCCCCGGCCGATAAAAGTTTTGCGACACAGACGCTGGATAAACTTTTTCTGAAGCAAGATGTTTCTCCTCAGGACTTAATCAAGCTTTCCAAATTAATAAAAGAAAGAAATCCGCCCTTACTCATCATCACCAGACAGGATAATGTGGATGATATTATGAACTCTGGAAAAATTTGGGGTAGTACTGAAGGCAGTGTCTACGCGGCCGCAAGACCGGCCGAAACCAAATGGGATAAAGTTAAAACTGGAGTCTTTGGAGATAAGGAAGGAACATTCATTTTTACTCCTGAAGCAGCAGGTCTGTTTAAACCCCATGAGATCACCGGTCTCTATAGTGGATTAAAAAATGCGGCCGGACAGTATAAAGGACCTTTTGGAGATATTGTCATTGAGAGTTCAAAGAAAACTATCATTGACGGGAGACCCTATATTGTCATTACCAAGGCCCGACGGGCCGGAGCGGCCGGTGAAGATTTGCATAGTGGACAAAATAGTGCCCAGGCCGCAGCCAGATTGGCCGGTAGAAGAATTGGTTTGGATCCGTTAGTCACAGGCACGACTGCTATTACTTCCATACAGGCCGCGAGTGTTTTTACGGGGGTTAGCGTCAGCGATATCTTATTGGAATTATTTTCAGATCCACCAACTCAACCCTAATCAAGAGGCAGTTTCTCTTAATTTGTATTGATGGTGATACATTTGTTTGATATATCAAACAAATGAAGAGAATCATCCATCAGCTACATCTTTGGCTCGGTTTAACCAGCTCCCTCATCCTTTTTCTAATTTGTCTCAGTGGAACTATTCTTACTTTTCAGCATGAAATTGAAGAACTAATTCATCCTGAGACCTATCACCTTGCCCCTCAAACTTCCCGCCGCCCTTTGCAGGTGGATGATCTTATTCATCAGCTTGAAATCCATTCAAAAGGAAAAGTTTCCAGCTTCACCATTCCTTCCGTAAAAGATCGTCCTTATCAATTCATTGTAAAAACAAAACCTACTGATCGCCGCGGAAGGACTCATTATATAAACCCTTATAACGCTGAAATATTAAATAATCCGGATTCGAGGTCAGAGTGGTTCTTTCTCTTTTTCCGGATGCACCGCTGGCTTCTCTTAGATCCTGAGATAGGGCGACCCATTGTTGGCGTGGCCACCATAATTTTCACATTTCTTCTTTTAAGTGGACTGTATTTATGGTGGCCTAAAAACCCTGTTCATTTGAAAAATTCCTTAAGGATAAGATTTAAAGGGAACTGGAAGCGTATTAATTACGATCTTCACAACTCAATGGGATTCTATTCTTTGGGAGTTCTTTTAGTGATGTCTTTGACTGGTCTATTTTGGTCCTTTGAATGGTATCGGAATCTGGGTTCAGCTGTTCTGCAGACAAAAGTTTTTGATCATGGAAGTAAGCCTTTAGAAGTTCCTTCTTCCGGTACGAAGCTACCTATTTCTGATGTTCTGAATAAGCTCCCTCCAGAAGGTAAGACCACGGTGGTATTACCTCAAAATGAAGGGTCTGCTTTAACAGTTTTTAAATACACTGAAGGAATGTTTATCATTTCTTCCAGTGATAAATTTGAACTGGATCCGTATTCTGGAAAAGTTCTCAAACACCAAAAATTCAGTGATAAACCTTTAGGTCAGAAAATAGCCTCTCTTATCAAGCCTCTTCATACCGGGGAGTTTATGGGGATTATATCTAAAAGTATCTATTTCATTACTTGCCTGATTGGTACATCACTACCCATTTCAGGTTTTTTCATATGGTTTAATAAAAAAAATAGCAGTTAGATCTAAGTTGAATTTTCATGGCCCTCTTGTAGACATCCTGGTGTACATTTTTTTTACACCATTCTGTAAATTGTTCTAAAGCCTGTTTGAGTCCGTGGATTTATTCCATAATCGGAAAATTACAAAACGACCGTACTGAATAAATCAGGACAAACTCAACAGGAGATTTATGAAAAAATTTATAACAGCGCTTTTGATTATGGGATCTTTTCAGGCCTTGGCCGCTGATATCACCCTTTCACCAGTGTATACAGTGGTAGAAGTTGTAAGGTCAGTTCTTGTCACTGCACTTTCTCCATTCGCTTCAACTACAGCTTCTGTTCAAGCTAAAGAGCAAATGGCTGCAGTTCGTACGGACGCCCTGAACTTCTTGGCAGATGAATCTGAAGCTTCAGAAATGCTTTCAGCTTCTATCCAGGCACTACGTTCTGAATTTCAGGAACTAAATGGAATGTCTGATAAGCAGATTGCCGCCTTGATTGTATCTGCTGCTGAATAATCTGATTTTTAAATCTTGCCAAAGAAGGCTCCTTAACAGGAGCCTTCTTTTTATCATCACATGTCTAAAAGATAGACACTTATTCACCCTCTAAGGATTTGATTTCGTCAGCACGTTGGTCCCGGTTTTGCATATTAATCCCAATAATATTTAAACTTGGACCTGACATGAAAGCTACCTTTCTGATTTTCCCAGCTTTGATCCTGATAAATGCCTTTAGTGCATTTGCAGAATTTGATTTAAAGATCGTTAATCCTAATGAGGAATCGCATTTCCAATCGGCCTTGAAGGAAATTAAGGCTGATTTGCCAGAAGAAGTCAAAGATACCCTTGATCGTGAAATTATCATCAAATTCTCGCACTTAAATGAAAAGCATATTGAGCAATTCAGCGAAAATTGCACAGAAAAGCTCACTCTGGCCAAGGTCAGAAGAAGGAATCAGTCCTTAATCGAAGTTGACTACGTTCACATGTCCGAATGGAATAAGCCGCTACGTAAAATATCCTGTGCTCATCCAACGAATCATCAGTATGTGAAAGCAACTATCATTCATGAAATTTTTCATCTTTATGATAACCAAAAAAAGCTATCTAAAGATAAGTCCTTTTTAAACCTGGCCGGTTTTGTGGCCCAGGGACTTGTGATAAAGAGTAGAACGAATTTAAATCAATTAGAATCACGCTCCCCAGATCGTTATGAATTTAAAAACTCGACTGAAAGCATTGCTGTTAATTTTGAGCACTTTATTTACGATCCTAGCTATAAATGCAGAAGACCGGTCTATTATGATTATCTAGCGGAGAAACTAAAGGTCACACCACATTTAGATTCAAATTGTGAGAGTAATAAAAAGATCACGATGTCTTCTCAGGGAGTAGAGGGAAGAGTGATGACCCGGTCTTTGGATATGAATCGGCTTTATCAGGTTCATTACTTGTTTGCTGGGAAAGGCGAGGCAGTGATGAGTCGCTGGGGCCACTCCATGTTCAGACTAGTGATGTGCGCTCCAGGTAAAGAAATTGGTCCTTCGTGCCTTAATGATATTTCTCACCATATTGTTATTAGTTTTCGTGCCAACATAGAAGATTTGAAGATGGATTATGCAGACGGCATAAAAGGCAAATATCCTTCGATGTTATTCTTTTTATCCCTTACAGATGTTCTGGAAGAATATAACAAGGGCGAGTTCCGGGAAGTGTTTTCTCTTCCGTTGAACTTAACCGATGAAGAGAAAGAAAGATTCCTGCTAAGAAGTACTGAGATGTACTGGAGCTATAAAGGTAAATACTACTTCTTCACAAATAACTGTGCTTCAGAATCTATGAATTTGCTTAGAGTGGCCCTGAAAGATCATTCTAAGGTTCAGACTAAAAATATTAATACTCCACTTGCGATGTACAACTATCTAATTAAATCCAAAATAGGCGATGCATCTGTCCTGGAGGATAAAGCACTGGCCATAAGCAAGGGCCTTTACTTTCCATCTGCTGGTGAAAAGCTGGGGCCTTCCATGGAAGCATTAGGTCTTAAAAAAGTGAAATTTGCCAAATTTGTTGAAGATAATGATTCTCTAAAAAGAAGATCTTTGTATGAGGCTGCCTTGGCCAAATCCACCAATAAAACTAAAACCGCTGCCAATGCCTTACGGTTAGAAGATCTGATCGTAAAATCTTTAGAAATCCGCTTCACCAAAGAATTAGGGGCTAAAGTTTTTGGAGATGAACCTGATCCTAGACTTAAAGATAGTGATTTAGCAGAAAAAATCATCATCATACAAAAACTTTATAAAGAACTTTCTGCCGAAAATTATATTAAAGCGGGATATGGAATACCTCTGGAAGAGGAATTTTCAGAAATTCCCCAGGAAAAGATTGATGAAGTCCTGCTTCAACTTAAAAATCACACCAATGACATTAAAACCATTGCCGAGACACTACTATTAGAAGAATTAGGTGAACTTAAAGAGGCAATGGAGAATCGAGTGCGCTTATTAAATATTATTATTGAAAGCAACAGATAAATTAAAAGGTATTTTTCATGAAAAAACTTATACTCCTTTCACTACTGGTATCCTTTAACTCCTTGGCGGGAATTCAAATCATCAGTGATTTGGATGATACAATAAAGATCACCAATTCAGGTAATCTCTGGGAGTCAATTGGCTATGGAAGTGCTCGCAGAAAAGTTTACGCTGGAATGCCGGAATTTCTGGCCGCTTCACGCTCTTATGTGAATGCCTTGAATGTCATATCTTCTTCACCTCGAATTTTGAAGTATCAGGTTAAAAACCTTCTTAGAAAACATGAAATTCAAACTGAAAACATAGTATTAAACCGAAACTTCAATCGTCCCGGACATACAGAATATAAGACGAATGCGATTAAAGCTATGCTCGAGGCTTCTACCGACAATTTTATTCTTATGGGAGATGATGTTGGAGAAGATCCGGAAATTTATGATGCTATCATTAAACTTTACCCATCCCGGATTCTGGCCAGTTATATTCACATTGTAAAAAATCGTACCGTCCCAGCAACCGCCATCAAATATTTTACGACGCTTGATCTTGCCATTTTGGAGCATCAAGCTGGTCGTCTGGCCGAAGAGAATGTTAGTGATGTCATCAATTCCATCTTCAATGTCCGTGAATTAGAATCAGTTTTTCCTGAATTTTCCTATTGCCCTACGGAACGTTCGAATAATGCATCGTTTAGAGAAGCATCATATTCTGCTGATGCGTCAGCTCTTAACAATAAACTCACTGAGTACTGCTTACATGAATGGGATGATTAAAAAGACAAAACATTTAAAATAGGTAAAATAATGTCGTCATTGAAGACTTCATTATGAATCAAAACTTTTCAAGGAAGATAAAATGTTACCCCTTTTCCTGGCCAGTCTCATCAGTTTTGCACTTGCTGCTTTTAAACCTCTCGATCCGGAGTTAAAGAATTATCCTTATCCTTTTCCTGTCGAGTTTCTTGAGGTCAAAGTCAAAAATGAAAAGTATAAAATGGCCTACATGGATCTCAAACCTGAGGGCCAGATTAGAGGAAATATTCTTCTCCTTCATGGGAAAAATTTCTCGGGAAACTATTGGGAGAAAACAGCTAAGGATTTAGTTAAAGAAGGTTATCGGGTCCTTATGCCGGATCAAATAGGATTTGGAAAATCCAGTAAACCTGAAATGTTTCCTTATACCTTTCAATTATTGGCCACTTTCACTCATAAACTCATGAGTCAGCAAAATTTGAAGAAATATATTGTGGTAGGGCATTCCATGGGAGGCATGCTGGCAACCAGGATGGCCTTAATGTACCCCGAAGAAATTCAGAAGCTCATTCTGGTTAACCCAATTGGTCTGGAAGATTGGAAAACACTGGTTTCTTATAAACCAGTGACCGAACTTTATCAGTCAGAGCTGAAAAACAACGAAGAGAAAATCAGGAATTACCAGAAGGCCAGTTATTTTGATAACAAGTGGAAAGCTGAATATGAAAAGGGAATTGAAATCCTGGTTGGCTGGACCATGCATAAGGATTATCCCCGCATAGCCTGGAATGCTGCCTTGACCGCAGATATGATTTTTACCCAACCTGTTGTCTATGAATTCAAAAATCTGCAAATGCCAACCTTGCTCCTCTTAGGCACCAGGGATCGTACGGCCTTAGGTAAGGGCTGGGCTTCTGCTGAAATCAAAGAGCAAATGGGCCGCTATGACCTATTGGGGAAAGAAGTAATAAAGAGCATCCCTCAAGGAACATTAGTGGAGCTTCCGGGGCTAGGGCATATGCCGCAGGTCGAAAATTATGATCTCTATTGGAAGAATTTATTGGCATTCATCAAAAAGTAAGAAGTTTAAAGTTTCGTATATGACAGGAATTAGTTCTAATTCCTGTCATGAAAAATTTTATTTTTACCTTCCTTGTTTTCTTTTCCTTAAACACCTTTGCTTCCATTGCCATATTGAGCGATTTAGATGACACCATAAAAATAACTCAATCCAGCGGCAGTGTGGGAGATTTATTAGGAGATAAAGTTTTTACGGCCATACCGGATTTTTTCCGGGCCACAAAAGACTACTCCAATGAATTGCACGTTCTTTCGGCTTCACCAGAACTCATCCGGGGCCATGTCACTCATGTCTTACATAAGCATGTTATCAGGTTTAAGAGCCTGACTTTAAGAGAAAGTATCCTGGAAGATAAATTCGATTTTAAATTACGTGAAATTAAACGCATCCTGGACGCGAGTACTGATGATTTTATTTTAATTGGTGATGATTTAGGGGAAGATCCCGAGGTTTATAGCGCTATTGCCGGCCTTTATCCTAACCGTATTCTCGATGTATACATCCGGGTTATTAATGGCAGGCCTTTAAAAAAGAAAAAATCCCTCACCACCTATTACACTAGTTTTGATCTTTTCTTAAGAGAGTATGAGGCAGGCCGAATGGGTTACAGTTGGGTCAAGACGGCTTTGGATAAGCTGATAAAAGAAGTTAGAACAGAGTATATCTTTCCTAAAAAAGCTAAATGTCCTACCACTTATCATGTGTGGCAGTGGCAGTATGAGACCGATTTTTCTAACGATGCCCGTGCCCTGGTCCAGAAACTCACAGCTGCCTGTAGAGTAAGACAGTCAGTTAATATTCTCCCGTAAAACTCTTCAATCCTTATTGCAGTCTGCTAGAATAGTAGCACGAACTGTAAAAAGGAATGTGAATGGATCTCTCGAATCTGATCTCTCAAGAAGAGTTAATTAAACGTAGTAGGCAGATAAAAAAAGTTTTTTTCTATCGGATTTGTGGGGCCGGCATGGGACCTGCTGCTGTGTTGGTTAAACAAGCGGGCTACGATGTGCATGGTGCTGACTCAGCTTTTTATCCTCCAATGAGCACTTTTCTGGAAACAACCGGAATTCCTTTATTTAAGTTAGAAGAAGCCACTCCTGAATTTCTGAAGCAATATGATTTAATCGTGGTTGGTAATTCTGTTTCTGGCAAAGCCGAAGTGGCGCGAATGATTGAGAAGGTGGGAGTGCCCTTTACTTCATTCCCTTCCGCACTTGGGTCACTGGTACTTAAAAACAAGAACGTAATTGGTATCGCCGGGACTCATGGCAAGACCACTACGACCTATTTCATGACTCAAATGCTGGAGAAACTGGGACAGAATCCAGGGTACCTTGTAGGTGGTATTATTGAAGGGCGTGAGCCTGCCAAATTAGGTGATAAGTACTTTGTCATTGAGAGTGATGAATATGATTCCGCTTATTTTCATAAAATTTCCAAGTTTCGTTTATACGAATTAAAAAGCATGATTTTAACTTCACTTGAGTTTGATCATGCCGATATCTTTTCTTCAGTTGAAAAAATTGAAGATGAATTCAGAGATGTCATTCCTGGTATGAAATCAACCCTGATTTTTAACCAAGAGTATGCCTCCGCCATGAAACTTTTTAATGAATACTTCGGTAAGAATCCCGAGCAGAAGTGGTACCTCTATGGCGAAGGTTCGGAAATTGGTCCTCACGATGTCAGAACTTTTGAAAATGGCTCCAGTTTCACTTTAATTTGGAAGGGCGAGAAAGTGTCTTTCGAATCAAGTGTTATCGGTCAGCATAATGTTCTTAACCTTGCCAGTTGTGTGATCTTCCTCTTGTCCGAGGGATTTTCAATTACTGACGTTCAAAAAGCATCCCTGGAAATTGGAATGGTAAAACGTCGTCAGGAAGTACGTGGAAGATACCGGGATATGGTAGTGATTGATGATTTCGCCCATCATCCACGGGCCATCACTGTGACCTTAGATGCTATTCGTGCCCGTTTTAAAAATAAAAAAATTATCACTATCTTCGAACCGATATCGGCGACTGCCCGGAGTGCTATTTTTCAAAGTGAATTCAGGGATTCACTGGCACTGTCAGATAAAGTGATTATTGCGAAGGCGAGCATTCCAACGACTGCAATAAATGGCAAAGATCTGGATGTGGATAAGCTGGCCCGGGAAATCTCCGGAATGGGGAAACCAACAGTTTGTGTCAGTAAGCTCGAAGAATTAAGGCACACTATCGATGAGAGCGCAGATAAGGATTCAGTTCTATTGGTATTAAGTAACCGCACCTGTTTAGGACTTTGGGAGTCGAACTTTGTTCAAGAACTTAAGACTTAAGAGTCTTTACCTCACACTTTTTTGCTTCTCACTCAACTCATGCGCTCACTCTGTAAAGTGGGAGGGGAAGATTTCTGATCACGCCTCTTCTTACCAGAAGGCGCTAAAAAAGTTTAACAGCAAGATTTGTGTGCCAAAAGCTGAAAGCATTTTTGAGCAGTACCTCAGGGATTACCGTGGGCAGGGTTACTGGATTCCGGAACTTAATGAAGATGTGGATGTTGAGAGCATTAAGGCCTTACTTCCGCAGATGGAAAAAAAACTTGCCTGGATCAAAAATCAAAAAGAGCAGGTTAAGAAAAAGCCTTTTCCTAAAAATGCTGTAACAGCAAATGCTAAAAAAATCCTGAAAGAGCTTCTGGATCTAAAAAAGACGGAATTGAACACTGATGAAGAAAAAAAAGTGGCTTCCCGTAAGGCATCATTAAAGCTTTTAAGTCGCTTGCTCAAGACCTATGAAAAACTGGTCACAGATGTTTCCTTTCTTTCTAGTTTTCAATATCCGGTGGATCATCTGAAAAACCGTAAGGTCCATGATGGATTTAGGGACAAAGAAGACCTTGAGTCTGTGAAGATAGCCAATTACACTTTCCTTTACAGGAAGCTTCTGGAAGACGGTGCTTACAATAAGGATCACACTGGTTCTGATATTTATCTCAGGACTACTCTGGATACTCTGCATTTTGAATTAAATTCTCATGGATTTTATCTAACTGAAGACGCTCGTTATGATTTGGATTTCGTCCTCTCTAAAATTGAATCAGAATTATCCAAAGGTAAAGATCGCATCATCGAGAGACTTACCGAATGGGAGCAAAGAACCGGAAGGACGTTGGATTTTTACCGTTCACTGACACTCCCCGAGAATCAAGTGCCTTCCATTGCCGGGGATAAATCCAGTACTGCCAATCGACAGCTCATTCGAGAGCATAATAAGGCGACCAATCGTTTGAAAGAGTTTGTTTATAGTAAACAAGCGGAAGTATATAATTACTGGCTTAATCAACCGGAATTACCCCGGGCCATTTTTGTTTTAGAAACGATCCTACTAAATGAAGTCGGAGGTGTTGATGGCGATGAAGCCTTGGAAAGAATGGATGTTGCCCGAGTGGTGATGAATCGTCTGGATAAACCGAAGTACTTGTCCATTGGGAATAAGGAATTCATTTATCCTTATCTGAAAAAAGTGACATCCGATTTTCATATAAAAAATGAAAGATGGCTGAATGCTTTATTTAAGCAGGGTGAGTTTTCTTTCACTTATTATTATATGAGTGGAGTAGCGAAAATTTTCTGTCCAGACATGTCTCCTAATGCCAAAAAACTACGCAAAAAGAACGTGGAAATTGCCCTTCAGGTTCTAAAAGAGGAAAACACCTCCTTTCAAACCACCCGTTATTTTTCCCGGGCCAGTATGATCGGAAGGATCCATATGGACTCTATCTGGGAAGATTACATTCCGTATCCAGAGCGACCGGGATTACTGGCAGAGGGTCAGGAGAGACTTTTAAGCGCTTTTAATAAAGGCGAATACACTTACCTTTATTCTTTTAAAGATCCCGCCTTCGAGCTGTATCAGGTGGTTGAAATAAACGGTCGAAATTATGCTTTGGGTGAGAAAAACGGTATCAAACTCTTTTTTGGGCATCGTAATCCTCACTATTTTAAATATTTCACCAAGACTGAAATTGGTCCTCAATAGTCGGCTTTTATTTAAGTTTAATTATTCATAAAATTCTTTTTGATAAAACGCGGCAACCACGGTATAAAACGCCCATTAGATTATTATTTGTTTAGATACCAGGAGCTACGCTTATGTTGAAAGATTATATGTTTACCTCTGAATCAGTAACTGAGGGTCACCCGGATAAGATTGCTGATCAGATTTCTGATGCAGTCCTGGACGCTATGCTTGCTCAGGATCCTAAGTCACGTGTTGCCTGTGAAACCCTCATCACTACTGGTTTAGTTGTAGTTGCTGGTGAGATCACAACTGGTGCTAACGTTGACATCAACGATACTGTTCGTAAGACCATCAGAAAAATTGGTTATGACCATTCAGATAAAGGCTTTGATGCCAATACTTGTGGTGTAACAATTGCTGTTGGAAAACAGTCTCAGGATATTGCTGTTGGAGTAAATGAAGGCGAAGGCAAATTCCTTGATCAAGGTGCCGGTGACCAGGGTCTGATGTTTGGTTATGCGATCAATGAAACAGATTCGCACATGCCAATCACTATCGATCTATCTCATCGATTGGCCCAGAAACTTTCTGAAGTCCGCCACAACGGAATTCTCAAAGATCTTCGCGCTGATGGTAAGACTCAAGTTACAGCTCAATATATTGATGGAAAACTTTCTCGCTTGGATGCGATCGTGGTTTCTACTCAACACGCTGAGAGCATGACTCAAAAACAAATTGAAGAAGGGATCATGGAAGAAGTCATTAAGAAGACTGTTCCATCTCATTTAATCGATAAAAATACTAAATACTTCATCAACCCAACTGGTCGCTTTGTTATTGGTGGACCTATGGGGGATGCTGGTCTTACAGGTCGTAAAATCATCGTTGATACTTACGGTGGTCATGGTGCTCACGGTGGTGGAGCATTCTCTGGTAAGGATCCTTCGAAAGTTGACCGCTCAGCTGCCTATGCTGCCCGTCACATTGCTAAGAACGTAGTTGCTGCGGGACTTGCTGACCGCGCGTTGGTTCAAGTTGCTTATGCCATTGGTGTTGCTAAACCTATGTCTCTTTTGATTGATACATTTGGTACTGCTAAAGTTGATGAAGCAAAATTAACTGCAGCAATCAATGAACTTTTCGACATGAGACCGAAAGCGATCATTCAACGTCTTGATCTTCTTCGTCCAATTTATTCTGAAACAGCTGCTTACGGACACTTTGGTCGTACTTCTGCTCAAGGATTCACTTGGGAAAGACTGGACATGGTTGACGCTCTTAAAGGCTTCTTCTAATCAAATTTCAAAGGCCCTCTCCGGAGGGCCTTTTTTTTTACCCATAACTTTCATTTCGCATTAAGATATCTGTTATGCAGGAAATCTATTTTCTAGCTCGTCACACTCCCTTTTGGGCCATTCCACTTGTTGTATTAAGTGCGGAGTTTGCTTATCTCTTTTGGTTAAAAAGAAAAAAAGCTTCCGTCACTTTTTGTTTAATCATCGCTTTCATTGGTATTTCTGCCACCACATTTTATGTTTGGGCGGGAGGACCTGAGAAGTCGGTGAAGATCTTAAAAAAGCTGCACCGCGATCATCAGTAAGTAGCATCAAAAATTGTCTTACAATTGACACCTATAAATTAAGTTTAGGAAATCATTGAGAATAGTCAGGGTCTGAAAATTGACACTAAGACTCGGACTCTTGTAAATTGTTCTTCTTCGGAGGATCTAATGGACGATATGAATTTCCTGCATCAGAGTTTTGATGGATCACTTCTTGCGAATTTTCCGCCTATCATCATTGTCGAAGATGATAAGCTTTTGGGGATCTCTCTTAAAAAATACCTCGAACAGACATTAAAATTAAAAGTGCTCCTGTTTTCGAGTTCGGAAGAGTGTCTAAATTATTTTGGACAATCTCATCCTAAAGAAACTCCTTTCTGCTTGGTAACAGATATTAGTCTTGAGCAGGGATCGGATGGTCTACTCCTGATTGATATTCTAAAGGATCGCGGTTTTGAGTTTGTATCAATTGCCATGACCGGTTTTGCCAGTGTTGAGACTGCTATTGCGGCCACAAAGAAAGGCGTCTTCCACTATCTGACAAAACCCTTTGAACTCGAGAATTTAAAAAAGCTCGTCATTCAGGCATTGCAAACAAAACTCTCAACGGTTTTCCCGAGAGAGATAATAAGTGAAGGTGAAGGGGTCTTTGCTGATTCTCACCGGTTCCGAATTCCTTCTAAATTAAAAACGGAACGTCCTACTGTAGAGGATTCATTTGAAGGCATGATTGGCCGCTCTCGCGCCATGAAAGATGTTTTTGAAAGAATAGGAAAAGTAGCTAAGACTGATTCCACCATTCTCATCATGGGCCCATCAGGCACGGGTAAAGAGTTAGTGGCTTCAGCGATCCATAAACTTTCCAGCCGTGGACAAAAAAATAGAATCTCTGTAAATTGCGGAGCAATTCCAGCTGAGCTACTTGAGAGTGAACTTTTTGGGCATGTTAAAGGGGCCTTCACCGGCGCCATCTCAAATCGAAAAGGCCGTTTTGAACTTGCTCAGGGTGGAACCATCTTTCTGGATGAAATCGGAGATATGCCTCAGCTTCTTCAGGTAAAACTTTTAAGGGTTTTACAGGAAAGACAGATTGAGCCAGTTGGATCTTCTGAGAACCTGAATATTGATGTGAGAGTGATTGCCGCTACCCACAGAGATTTGGAAAAAGCTGTTCAGGAAGGAAGGTTCCGCGAAGATCTTTTCTATCGATTAAATGTAATCCCAATCAGAATGCCGGCCTTAAAAGAGAGAAGGGAAGATATACCACTTCTTATCTCCCACTTCCTGGATCGTTTTGTTTCTGCTGACCGATCAAATGAGATTAGCTTTGCTCCACTTACCATGGACCTTCTGATGGGCTACGATTGGCCTGGAAACGTTCGAGAACTTGAGAACGTTATTGAACGACTGGTTATCCTGCGTGGAGGATATGAAATTCTTCCTGAGGACTTACCGGCCAAAATTTTCCGCTCTAATCCTCTGGCGACTAATCAGTATAAGACGCTCTTTGAATTGCCTGAAGTTGGTGTGGACCTGAAGCAGATTCTATCTGATATTGAAGACTCACTCATTCGACAGGCCATGAACCGGACTCAAGGTAATAAGAATCAAGCGTCTAAGCTTTTGACTCTTAATCGCACTACGCTGATAGAAAAAATGAAAAAGAAGAATCTGGAAATCTAGCTCCTTACCAAATTTTAACTGGTGTTATTTTGACCACCTTTGAAAGTAAGAATACCTTTTCTCAAAAGGTATTCTTACTTCGTTTCGAGGTCAAAAAGCACCTTTGACGATATTTCTATTCTCCCTTACTTTTAAAAGAAATGGAGAAATGAATATGAATTCTGTTTTATGGGTTTGCTTTATCATGCTCACATTTTTAGTCATGAGTCTTAAACTGCTAAGTTAAATCGTTGCACTTGATTTGCTACAAAGATTTTCTATTCATTTCCTCATCACTTCCTCAAGCGCTTATACTCCTGTCTCTTAATTCATCTAAGGAGACCCTTATGAAAAAATTAGTTTTTTTCACCAGTTTAATTACTTCTCTTGTCGCTTCAGCTGGAGAGTTAAAAGTTATGGATCTACCATCATTAGAAATGTCCCATGGTCATGTGACTTCCAGATTCGAGATTGATCTTAATTCTGGTACGGCCGGAGTTTCTGCGACTGTGACCAGAAGAAAACCGGGACGAGGCGGCGGTACAACATATACTCACACTCGTGAAAATATGGTTCCTGAATTGTCCATGGTTGATGGAACCCTTTCTTTATATGTCGATGGTACTATAGTTAATTGTGGAACTATGGGAGTTACTCGTATCTTTAAGCGCCCGGTTTTGAACCTCAACGGTAATTGTGATTTAGACAGCCGAAGAGTTAAGACCTCTCAGGGACGACGCTTTCAGTTGTTTATCAAGTATTAATAGTAATCAAGAACCAGTGTCAAAAAGCACCTTTGACAGGAGTTTTAAATTTCCCTAGATTCCGCTGCTATGAAATTTAACACCCTTTAAGGAGGACCTGATGAGAAGTTTGATTTTAGTTGCTAGTTTATTTGCATCCCTGGCCGTTTCAGCTGGAGAGTTGAAAGTAATCGATGTGCCATCTACTAAAATGCCTTACGGACATGTTGACACTAAATTTGAAGTTAACTTGAAGGAAGGGACTGCAGGTGTTTCTGCAACTTTTAAGAAAATAAGACCTCGCAAACATCCTCGAATTCAAGTAACAAGTTTTGAATCAATTGTTCCCGAACTCTCTATGGTGGGTGACGATCTGATCCTGGATATTGATGGAACTTCTGTGACTTGTGGAACAATGGGCATAACCAGAGTTTTTAAACTTCCGGTATTAAAGTTAAATGGTAACTGTCTTCTAGAATCAAAGCGAGTTAGGACGAATAAAGGTACCCGTTTTCAAGTAGTGCTTAAGTACTAAGGAAATATCGATTGCCTCCAGAAATGGAGGCAATCATTCTCTTTGTTCTGAATTCTTTATAGATTCTCTGATGAAATATTTTATAACTTTATTTCTCTGGGCCCCGCCGAGAAGAGCGCGAAGCTCATCATGCAAGCTATCATCATAGATAACTGAATTCATAGTACCAGGCCCTTTCTCTACTCTGGTGAGTATCCGGTCCATGGAAGCCGAAGCTTTATTTAAATTGGCCATGCTCATATTAACATTTGAAATCATCTTGCCCATCTGGGCAGCTTTTAATTCAGAGGTGACTGATTCAAGATTGCCAGAAGCCTTATTCAGGGAATTCATGGCATCGATGATGGTTTTCCCATCACCCAATTTAACCAGAATATGATCCAGCTTATTTAAGATTCTCTCCGTTACCGTGGCAATAGAATCACCCTTGGTAATAATTTTTTTAAGATCTGTCAGATCCTCAGAGATCAGGATGTCTTTGTTTGGATTAAAAATTGGAGCATCTTTTGTACCATTATAGATTTCAACAAATTTATCTCCAACCAGACCGGCAGTAGAGATGGATACTTTGGAATCTTGCTTGATCCAACGAAGTTCTTTTTCAAGAATCGTCATGATGATTTCCACTTCATCTTCAGAGATAATTTCCACTTCCGTCACAGACCCAACCCGAATACCTTTTAACTCAACATATGAGCCGGGTTTAAGATTTGAAACACTTGCTACGCGGGCCTTGATATCAATCTTGGGTTCAAATATGGCACTTTCTTTACCAATGCTGGCGATGATGATCATCAGGATTAAAGTAAGGCCGGCCACAAAGGCCCCCACTTTTACCAAGTTGATCTTATCTTTTTTTCTGACTATCATTCTATCCTCATTGTCCTAACAAAAAACTTTGTACAAATGGATCATCGCTCTTGTCAAAATCTTCAATGGTTCCATTAAAACCAATTGTACCTTCTTTAAGAATAAGTATCCTGTCGCAAATTTTTCTCGCAGTCGGAATATCATGAGTCACGAGAATGCCGGATAATCCCTTACTTTTGAAGCGATTCATCACTTCCAAAACCATTTCAACGTTTACCGGATCAAGGCCCGCCGTGGGTTCATCATAAAGCAGTATTTCTGGATTCAAAACCATGGAACGCGCAAGCCCAACTCTTTTTTGCATCCCGCCTGATAAGTCGGATGGCATTAATTCTATAGCATCTTCCATATTCACCGTCTTAAGAATATCCCTGACACGCACCTCAACCTGTTCTTCAGTTAACTTAGTATGTTCAAAGAGGGGATAGGCGATATTTTCAAAAACCGATATTGAGTCAAACAGTGCAGCGTTTTGGAAGGAGTAAGAAATTTTTGTACGAATTGCATACAACTGCTGCTCAGTTAAATGATCGATTCTTTTTTGATGGAAATAAACTTCACCTTCATCAATATGCTCCAGGCCTATCAGTGAACGAAGAAGAACGGATTTCCCTGTTCCTGAATGTCCTAAAAGACCAATGGTTTCTCCCACTTCTAAAGAAAAGCTAATTCCACGATGAATGATTTTTTCATCGAAACTCTTTACTAAATTCTTCACTTCTAAAATGTTCATCATATGTTTAATCAAAGATCAGGATTAAGAGTTTGCTTAAGAAAAAATCGGAAATAAGAATAATGATGGATGTTGTAACTACTACCCATGTGGTGGCGGCCCCAACTCCTTTGGTTCCTTCCGTGGTTTGAAATCCCCGATAGCAGGCCACGATGGAAATGATAAAACCAAAGAACGCACACTTAAACATTGAGCCAAATACATCAGTGAATTGAACAGTTGATAAGACCTTATTGATGTAGAACCCCGCAGGCATGGCGAATTCCGAATAAGCAATGGATAGGCCTCCAATAATTCCCATAAAGGCGGAAAGAGTGGCCAATAATGGAAGAGAAAAAATGGTCGCAAGCACCCGGGGAACAACCAATACTCTTACAGGGTTGGTTCCTAGCGCCCGAATAGCATCAATCTGTTGGGTAACATTCATCGCTGCAATCTCAGCACTAATGCCTGAACCGATTCTGCCTGCTATAAGCAGAGAAGTGAAAATGGGGGCCAATTCTCTCATTAAAGAGAGCGAGACAATTGCCGGAACATATAAAGTTCCGCCAAATTTTGCCAATCCATAACCAAACTGCAACGTCATAACCAGACCTGTTACCACGCCTATGACGATCGTGATTGAGAGGGAACCTACACCAAGATTTATGATTTGCTCAAAAAGCCTGCCCCAATAGAAAGGACGTGTGAATGTACAACAAAAACAGTCTTTCGTTAAAACCACAATCTCGCCCAGAACTTTTAAGTTATGAGTCACATGGGCCTTGATCATTTAAAGACCACTGTTTTTAAGAAGTCCCCAAAATCTTCATCCTTCTTCTCGGATCCTTCAGGATTGATGGATACAAAATCAAAGTAGCAGTTATTTCTGCGGGTATTGAGAAGGCGTAAACCAACTTTTACTCCGTCTACTAATCCACTTCCTTCGAGTTTATAAGCTTCTCTGTTTTGAAAAGTGGTATATTCCTGAACCACCACTTTGAAATTTTTTACCGTTTTGAAAGTTTTATGGGCCAGCTGCTCAAGTGGTTGTTCCTGAAACTCATCACAAAAGCTGTTAGAGAGAAGAATGCGGCCATCCTTACTATTTTCATAGATGTAATCAGAGCGTTTATCTTTGGTGTAGACCCAGTAGGGTTTAGAAAAATGAATGGAATAAGAGGAACCCTTGGCGGATTTTGGACCTTCATTCCCTTTTATAAAGAATGAACAACTTGATAAAAAGAGAACAGTAACCAGCACCTTCATAACGAACCATTTTCAGCGGGTAATAGTTAGCAATATTTTAAGTTATTGTATTCCTTCTGGAAATGATGAATGTGTCAAAGGTTCGACTGGACTATTTTGCCGATGGGTAAAATTTGTCTTTTCCAAATCAAAAATGACGTTACAATGAAAACAGTAGGTAAAAAAGACCACATGAAGTGGTCGCAGATTTAAACTCTGCAGCCTCAGTAAAGACAGGAAGTCTTCACGAATGAGAATCTTATCAGCTTTTATAATGACTATTTGTGTGGCCAGTGCGCTGACTGCAACGTCTGTCTTAGCTGACATCATTAATCAAGAAAATTTAAAAACTCACCTGCGTTGGAATTTGGTCGTACCACGTGATCAATTCTATATTGTGAAGCGGGGCGAGACGCTTTATATAGAGACGGTTAATCTGGAAATGTTTGAAGCCTTGTCTGGCGAAATGGCCAAGCTTAAAACAAATGGTCAGTATGTTGAGAAAATCCAGTATTCAAAAGATAATTTCCCGGCCAAACCTGCCACCATAGCAGTGAAACTGAAAGATCCTTCAGTCGAGCTTTTCTCTTTCTATCGTGATGCTGACAAGAAATACATTCTGGACTTTTGGATTAACGCCGACTTAGTCGCTGAAAAATCTTCTGGCTTTAAAAAGCCATTACCGGTGCCGGTTGAAAATAAACCAGCGATGGTGATGAAGAAAGCTTCGCCTGCCAAGAATGCTCTTCTAACAAGAAAGAGTGTTATTCAACCAACAGTTGAAGTGGCTTTTACAGATACAAAAGAAAAATCAATCAATCCCACTTATCGTGACTTTCGTTATGGGGCGAGCTTCTTATGGGACTATGAACCCATGATACCGCAATTGGAAAAAGATATTAATCTTCAGTCCAAGACTCCGGATGCTCTTTATCCTATAAAAGATCGGGTTAATCTGGATGATGCTAAAGAAGCTCATATGCAACTTTCCATTAACTTCTACCGTGAAGAAAAATGGGGGCTACTGAATAAATCAATTTCACTTTATGAAAAGAAATACGGCAGAGACTCCAACCATGTTCACAATGAATTTCTTAAGGCCAATGCTCTCTTAAAAGGCAATTTGACGAAACCTAATCGCGGTATCACACAGACGGCGATGGTCATGCTCTCAAACATTAAAGATATGGCGCAGGAATATGAATTAAAGTCGGCCATCCTCCGTTACCTGATCCAGCATAATGTAGATTTAAAAGACCATGTGAAAACTTTAGAACTCGCCAAGGAACTATATGTCGAGGCCCGTGGCGATTTTGATCAGAATATTGTCATTCAATCGGCCCTCACGATTCTTCATTCTTTAGCTGAACTCCGCCAACCTGCTGGTATCGAGGAATTCCTCAAAGAAGAAAAAAATAAGAAAATCGACAGTATCCTTCCACCTCAGATGAGTATGGCCTATATGAGTTTTGCCTTACTTTCAAAAGGTGAGACTAAAGAACTCATAAAGAGATATCGGGCAGTTGAAAAATCTCTGGTGAGACCAGTTCATCCTGCAATTCTTTATAATCTTGGCGAAAGTTTGTTTAGACATGCAGATTATGAAGGGGCCATCAAGGCCTTTGATGAATTCATTGCCTCTTATTCGTATTTATTGCAGGCACCACATGCTCGCCTGAGACTTGCTACTGCCTATGAGCTCTTAGATCGTCCCGCCAGCGAGAATCTGGTTCTCTATAAAAATGCGATTGATCGTTCAACCTCTCCTGCCATTCGGTATGAAGCCAAGCTTCGTTATGTGGCGATGAATTTAACCCGCAAGTTCAAACCGACTGCTGCTGATAAAGAAATGGAAGTTTTCCTTGAGCAGTCACCGGATGAGACCAAGGCGCTGGATCAAAATCTAAAAAAACTTCTTTGGCTTGTTCGTTTGCGTTTATTTATTTCAATCAAAGATTACGATAAGGCCCTCTCCTATTTAACTTCGATACCTTTGGATACTCTGAAGCCTGCTGAAAGACGGGTCTTTGAAGGTGACGGAGCGGAAATTGTATATGGCATTATCCAGGATGCTTACTTAAAAGAAGACTACGCCAAAGTGGTCAAAATTTGGGAAGTTTATAAAGAGAAGTATGAGTCTAAAGTGGCCAAGAACATCTATATGAACTTTGTTGTTTGTGATGCCTTCATTAAACTTGGACTTTATAAAAGTTATGATCGTGCCCTGGCGAGTTTTAAAAATGTCCAGAATGAAGAAGCACGCACTTTTCCAGTGTGGGTTGAGCGTTTGAAGACAAATAATCTGGCCCAGATGATTGAAGAATTAAATCTTATCCGTTTGGTAGCAGACGCCAATTGGCCTGAAGCTGAAGCCAAGTTGGCCTCTTATCCAGTGTCACTTAGGGACTCTTTGAACTACCCGTTCTACCGGGGATTGATTCATTTTAACCAGAAAAAGTACTCAGATTCGGTCTTAGAGTTTGAAAAAGTACTGGTAAAACAGAACCCTGCTAACCAGCTTACTCCACGACAAACTGCTGATCTTTTAATGGGTTATGTGGAGTCTTTATACCAGTTAAAAGACCAGGAACGCTTCAAGACTGTGGTCCGGGCCCTGAACGATGATATAGGTCGCTCAAAGTCGGCACCAATCTTGAATATCTCCGAGCGAATCAACTATCTCCTCATAGAAGCCTATGCGGGGGAGTCTAATCCTGAATGGAAGGAGCTCGAAGTGATGACAAAGGCGTTCCGGGAAAAATATCAAAAATCTCCTTACACTGCACGAATTGGATACCTTTATGGGTTATCATTAATAAAGAATGCCAAGGTGCCAGAAGGGCGTGAGGTATTTACGCTTTTAACGAATGATAAAGATGTTCCTTCTCATATTAAGGAAATGTGTAGAAGTGAATTGGCGACACTAGAATTGATAGAAAAAAAATTATAACGGAAACCAACTAACAACGGACAGGAGGTCTAATGTTATCTCAAGGTTTAACACTTGTAGGCAATCACCCAAAATTCAACAACGCTCTTGAGACTGCACGTAATGTTGCTGTCACTAAGACACCAGTTCTGATTTCAGGCGAAGCAGGCTCTGGAAAGAAGGCCCTGGGTGCGTACATCCACAACAATTCAGTGAGAAAAAATGCTCGTCTGGAAATCGTGGACTGTAGCTTTGATTCACAAACTGTTGAGAAGATCGTCCTTGGTTACCGAGATGATGAAACAGGCCGTTTCAATCGTGGTGTCCTGGAAGTTGCCAACGGTGGTACGGTAATATTTGCCAACATTGATGCACTGGATGAAAATTTCCAGAAACGCATCTATACTATCCTACAAGAGCTGCCAGACTATGAGTTAGACGTCCGTATCCTTGCTACCACTTCGAAAAATCTCTCTAAGCTGGTCGGTGCAGGTAAGTTCTCACGCGCACTTTATACTTACTTCAACGGGGCAACGATCGACATGATCGCCCTTCGTGAAAGAGGAACAGACGTGGAATTGATCGCTCGTCACTTCATTGAAGAATTCGCAGCTGAAAATGAAGCTGGTGATATCTCATTATGTGCTGAGGCTGCCCGCAAGCTGACTGACTACAACTGGAACAACAATCTTTCTGAACTTCGTTCTTTCATCCGTAAAACTCTCTCAAACATGGAAGGCTCAACACTTGACCTTCAGGCGATTGAGAACGGTGAGCGTAAGGTAGAATTCTCATCTCATGAAACAGATGAAGATGGTCTTAAACTTATGTCTTTGAAAGATGCCGAAAAACTTCTTATCAAAAAAGCTCTGGTCTTCACTTCAGAAAATAGAACTCAGGCCGCAAAAATCCTGGGTGTTTCTATCCGTACTTTGAGAAACAAAATCAATGAGTACAGATCTGAAGGTGCCAGCTACTTTGTTAACTTACGCTAGTTTATTTTTAGTATAAATTGTTGGGGCCATCAGAATGGATGTAAATGACAAAACATTAAAAGCATTAACGACGGCGTTGAATTTCCGTGAGATGCGCCAAGAGCTCATCTCATCTAACGTCGCCAATGCCAACACTCCGGGCTTTAAGGCCAAGAAGATGGATTTCGAAGAAGCGTTGGCACGTGCTTTGGATGTTGATGGTCAGATGCAGATGAATGTCATTGATGGACGACATCATACTGTAGGTAACGGTGGCTTCAATAATTTAGAACCTGAGATTTACGATAATCCAAACGGTGTGGTTTCAGAAAATGGAAATACCGTGGACGTGGAAGCTGAAATGGCAACCATGGCCGAAAACAAGCTGATGTACGATGCGCTTGTTCAGTTGATTAACAAAAAGATGGGTATCATGAAGTACGCCATCAACTCTGAGAAGTAGGAATAAAGAATGGATTTACTCTCATCTCTTAGAATCAGTTCCTCAGGTCTTGCGGCCCAAAGAAAGAGGATGGAAGCCCATTCTTCGAACATTGCAAACGCTCAGACCACCCGAACTGCTGAGGGCGGTCCTTACCGTCGTAAAGAAGTGGTCTTCGGATCTGAGCCGGCACGTGAAGCCTTTTCAGAAATTCTGGAAGGGGAGTTGGCGGAAAATGCCCAAACAGTGCATGCCACTGAAGTCGTGCATTCAGACAAAGTCATTTATAAACATGATCCAGCCCATCCTGATGCTAACTCTGAAGGATACGTGGCCATGCCTGACATCAATCCTATGGTTGAGATGGCGAACATGATTGAAGCTCAAAGAGCTTATGAATCAAACGTAACAGCAATTAACACCACAAAACAGATGGCAATGAAAACATTAGAAATCGGAAGAGGTAACTAATGTCGATTAAAGATATTGCAGGTTTTCAACAAACTCTTGGGACCAATGATGCCCGAGGTTGGTCACGTAAGGTCGATAATGATTTTGGTGGTCAATTTGGGATTGAAACTCCGGGAGTGGGTGGAACCTCAGAAAGTGGAAAAACTTTCGGTGAATTTTTACAGGATTCCATTGGTAAAGTGAATGCCCTTCAGCAGGACGCTAACGTTTCCATGGAAAAACTCGCAAGCGGCGAAAGCCAGAACTTGCATGAAACACTTTTAGCGGTAGAAAAAGCTGACATCGCTTTCCGAACCATGAATCAGGTTCGTACGAAAGTCATTGATGCTTACCGTGAAATCATGAAGATGCAGATCTAACTTAGGATGAGTTAGTGAACATAGAATCAGGAGGATTCTTTGAATAATTTCTTCGCGCAGACCATGCAAAACTTTGTCGATTTCTTCCGGTCACTCGATATGACCAGAAGACTTGGATTAATTGCTGTGGCCGGTCTCCTGGTCGCTACCATGACAGGAATTGTCGTCTGGTCAAGTAAGACAGATTACAAAGTCATGTACACCGATCTGACTAAAGATGATTCGGCCGTAATCGCCCGGATGCTTGAAGAAGGTAAAATTTCTTATCAAGTAAAAGATGATGGTAAAACCATCATGGTTCCGGAAGATCAGGTTGAAATCTGGCGTCTGGAAATTGCCAAGAAAGGGGTTAACTTCACCGGCACTGTCGGTTACGAAGTTTTCGATAAACAAGCCTTTGGAACAACCTCCTTTGTTCAAAAAATTAATAAGCAGAGGGCCCTTGAGGGAGAGTTGGTTAAAACCATCATGCACCTTAAAGGCGTCACTCGCGCTCGTATACACTTATCTATCCCTGAGTCTTCTCCATTTGTCTCTGAGCGAAAGCCACCAAGTGCATCGATCGTTCTTGATATAGAGCGTGGTGTATCGATGACGAATGATGAAGTAAAAGGCATCCAGTCCCTCGTCAGTTCTTCGGTTGATGGTATGCGTTCTCATAATGTTGTTGTCATAGATTCTCGGGGTAAAAAGCTATCTGAGAACGATGGGGATAACATGTCTACGGAGACTGCTAACCGCATCGCTCTCGAGACCAAGTTAAACTCACAATATGAAAAGAAAGTGGAAGAAATTCTTTCCCGTGTCATCGGTGAAGGTAAAGTCATTGCAAAAGTTGCTTTGAAAATGGATTTCACTGAAAAATTTGAAACTCAGACGACTTACGATTCAGAAAACGCAGCAGTGGTTTCTGAAGTTCGAAATGAACAGAAAATGGTAGGAGTAAGACCTTCTCCCCAAGGCATTCCGGGAGCTCGTTCTAATCTTCCGGGTGAAGCTCCACAGCCGGGCATTCCTGAAACCCGCAATGATGTGGATAAGTCGTTAGTTACGAGAAATATGGCGGTTCCAACTGTTGTGACCAAGTCTAAAAAACCCACGGCCGAAATCTCCAGCATGTCTGTGGCGGTAATGGTTGATGGTAAGAAAGTTCCGGTTCTGGATAAAGAGGGTGTTCCTCTGGTTAATGAAGACGGTGTTAACGTTACTAAGTATCAGGCCTGGTCTGAGGAAGAGCTTCAAAACTTCCAACAGATCGTCGGATCGTCTCTGGGAATTAATGTTGCCCGTGGTGATAAACTTGTCATTAAAAACATGGAATTTGCCAAAGAAGATCTGTCGGAAATGGAAGCTATCATGAGAGCGCGTGAGAACCGTGAGCTTATGAAAAATATCACAAAGTACCTCATGATCGGTGCTATAATTTCATTGTTCTTCTTCATGGTTGTTCGTCCTTTCATCCAGTGGCTTACCGAGAACTCGGTTGAATCGATTGAAGACTTCCTTCCTAAAACGATTGAAGAGCTGGAGAAGATTCAGGCCAATCAACGTCTGCCGGGTTTAGAGGATGTTCTTCCATCCATGGAAGATAAACTTAACCCTGAGAAGATTGAAGGGAATATGCTGAGAGAGAAAATTATATCTCTGGTAGAAGCAAACCCTGGTAAGGCCGCCCAAGTGGTGCATGAAATGATCCACGTGGCAGATACACATAAAGAGATTGCGTAAGTAGGAGTTGAGAGTGGCCGAAGATAACAAATCATTAGAACCTGATGTGCAATATGCACTTCTATCAGGCCAGGAGAAGGCAGCAATCCTTCTTTCTGCCTTAGGTCCTACGACTACTAAGCTTATTTTTAAGCACATGAAAGACAATGATGTTAAACGCATGATTAACACCATGTCTTCACTTTCTAAATCTCCTATTTGGATGGTGAAAAAAGTTTTAGAAGAATTCTATTCCTCCATTAATGAAGATTCAGAACTCTTGTTCTCAGAAAATAAAGGCCGTGATTTCATCCTTGGAACTCTGGGCGAAGACCGTGCCAAGCAGCTCCTGGGTCAGATTGTGGACGTGGGCCAGTCCAATACACTTGAATCGCTGGAACTGGTTGATACCAGAACTTTGGCGAACTTCCTTATCAATGAACATCCTCAGACCATCGCTTTAATCTGTGCCCATTTACCGGTTGAGAAAAAAGTCGATGTGCTCAGAAAACTTCCTGAAGGGCTTCAGGCAGAAGTGGTTCTTCGTGTGGCGAATCTCGATTTCGTCTCTCCTGAACTTATCGCTCAATTGGATGATGTGCTTAAAACTGAACTTTCAACTCTTGGCTCAATCGATACTCAACAGCTTGGTGGTATCGAGCCTATCGCCGATATGCTCAATCTCATGGATAAAAACTCTGAGAAAAACATCATGGCCCGAGTTGAGGAAAAAGATCCTGAACTTGCTGAAGAAATCAGAAAACTTATGTTTGTCTTCGAAGATGTTATCTACGTTGACGATCGTGGTATTCAAGAGCTTCTTAAAATCGTGGATAACCAGAAACTTGTTATCTCGCTTAAAACAGCTCCTGATGATGTTAAGGCGAAGCTCTTCAAGAATATGTCCAACCGTGCTGCCACTCTTCTCAAAGAAGATCTGGATGCTATGGGACCGACCAAGATTTCCGATGTGGAGAAAGCTCAGCAAGAAATTGTTCAGCAGCTTAAAGATCTGGAAGCTAAAGGCAAAGCGATTATTTCCCGCGGTGGAGAAGGCGACGCGTTCGTCTAAAAGGTTTAGTGATAAATGCAAAAGTACCGTACGGCCGAAATTAAAACCTTTGAATTCTCTGATCTTCAGGGAAGCCATGTCGTTTCCCAGACTCAGTTTCAGTCTTTTGAATTTAAAACCCTGAATGGAGAAACTGTAACGGCAGAAAAAGTTTCTGAAGAAGAGATCCGTTCAGAAAGAAAATTTGCTCAGAAAAATAATTTTAAAGTAGATGATATCGTCCGTGATTATCGCGGTTTGTCTCGTCAGGAACAAGCTGATTTGGAACAAAAGATTCAGGCCGAGGTGACTCGTCGTCTGGAAACCGCCTATCAGGAAGCTTATACAGAAGGTCTTGAGAAAGGACGTGAGGAAGGCAAAGAAGCTGCTATGACGGAGTATCATGCGGCGATGGGACAAAAAGTAGAAGACTTTGGACAAGTGATCGCTCAGGTTCAGGGTCAAACGGATAAAGTTCTCGAAAAAAATCGCCTTGAAATTTATGACTTCGTGAAACGTTTCACGAAGTGGATCATCCTGAAAGAAATCAATGAAAAAGTCTATCTTGAAACACTTTTAGAAAAACTTATTCTGGAAATGAATGCCAGAAAAAATCTCATTATCAAAATCGGCAAGGCCAATTTTGCACAGATGCCGGAGATCATCCAGACTGTTGAGGCCCGATTGGGTCAGCTGAGTAATGTTCGTATTGAAATTGTTCCGGAAATTAATCATCCGGGCATTATCCTGGAAAGTGAAAACGGCTTGACCGATGGATCAATGGAAGGTGTTTTTGAAAACATCGACAAGATCTTCGAGCAGGTGACCAAACATGAGTGATCTGAATCTCAATCAAATCCTTCGTCACATTGAAAATAAAGTTCCTTATGAAAAAATAGGTAAAATCCTCGGTTCCCGTGGAATGGTCTATGAGGCATCGGTTCCTCGTGCCGTTTTAGGATCCAATGTGGAGTTCGTGGCCGAAAATGGCGAGCGCTCCATGGGTGAAGTTGTGGCGATCCAGGGCCAGAATTGTATGGTCATGCCTTATAATGAAATCTCCGGCATTAACTCTGAAACAAAAATTCATCTAAAAGATATTGTGACTGAAATCCGAATCTCTCCCAACATGTTGGGGAGAGTGATCGATTTCCAGGGAAATCCCTTAGACAATAAAGGTCCAATAGAAGGCCCTTATGAGAAACGCTCAATCTTCGGCGTGCCTCTTAACCCGCTTGATCGTCCACCGATCCGCGAACCACTGGATACTGGAATTAATTCCATCAATTGCTTCATTACCGCCGGTAAGGGTCAGCGTTTGGCCATCATGGCCGGTTCAGGTGTGGGTAAGTCAGTTCTAATGGGTATGATCGCCAGAAACACCAACGCTGACATTAACGTCATTGCCCTAATCGGTGAACGAGGTCGCGAGGTTTTAGAATTCATTCAATCAGATCTGGGAGAAGAAGGCCTTAAACGCTCAGTCGTGGTTTGTGCTACTTCCGATACTTCTGCTCTTATTCGTATGAAGGCCGCTTACACTGCAACCACCATCGCTGAATTTTTCCGTGACCAGGGTCACGATATTCTCCTCATGATGGATTCCATCACACGTTTTGCCATGGCCAACCGTGAGATCGCTCTCTCCACCGGTGAACCTCCAGGACAAAAAGGTTACACTCCAAGTGTGTTCGCTAAATTACCAAAACTCATGGAACGCGCTGGTACCAAAAAAGGTGCTGGCTCCATTACTGGAATCTACACCGTCTTAGTTGAAGGTGGCGACATGGATGAACCCATCGCCGATGCCGTTCGAGGTATCTCCGACGGTCACATCGTTTTATCCCGTCAACTGGCCGCCCGAAACCATTATCCGGCGATTGATGTCCTGGCCTCGATTTCGCGGGTCATGCCCAAAGTTTCAAGTAAAGAACATAAGATCGTGGCTTCCCACTTACGAGATCTTCTGGCGGCCTACAAAGAGTCTGAAGACCTGATCACCGTAGGTGCTTATGCCCGAGGCTCAAATCCCAAAGTGGATAAGGCGATTGTCATTTACGATGACTTGATTAATCTTCTCCGGCAACAAGTTGAAGAGTCTTATACAATCGAAGAACTCTTTGATCGGATGCTTGAGATCGCCCGCAAAGCAGAGCAGGCGACTGATCCAAATTTTAGATAAGCATGAAGAAATATTCCTTCCGGCTTGAACCGGTACTAAAACTTAGAAAGCTCAAAGAAGAAAACTGCCGACTGGAGCTGGGGCAACTCCTGTCCCAACTTAACCAGATCGAAGATCAACTTAAGCACGACAGAAGTGAGATTGAGAACTACTATAAGATCCAGGAAGGCTCTCTCAAGACCGGAGTACGGGCCGGTCAACTGCAGGCCTTCCCCATGCTGATCGCAGGCAAAGACCGCAATATCGAACTTCTCCTGCGAGACAAGACAAAACAAGAAGCCCTGGTTGCCGAAAAAAAGCAGGAACTGGCCCAACTCCGAGGTGATCTGAAGGTGATGGAAAACCTAAAAGAAAAAAACTACGACGAGTACCGCAAGGCCTACAACAAAGAAGTGGATCAGAAAGTTGAAGAACAAACTCAGAACTGGCTACTGAATAAGGAAAAAAGATGAAAACATTACTCTCACTCATGCTGGTTTTCTCCACTGCTTCCGCCATGGCCGCCAAGACCTATACCGAAGAAGAATTCATCAAGCAACTCAACGAAGAAGTCAAAAAACGCGTCGATTCCATCAAAAACCAATCCGTCTCCGAACTGACCCGCGAACTGCTGGACAAAGAAGAGAAGCTAAAACTCCGCGAACTAGAATTGCAAAAGCTCCAGGACTCCCTGAAAGTCTCCGAAACTGACATCGCCAAAAGATACTCCGACCTCTCTCAAAAACAAAAAAACTTCATCGGCTGCGTAGAAAAAAACGAAGATGAAGGCAAGGCGAGGATTGGGCAATTGGTTGAGATGGTTTCTAACATGAAGCCTCAGAAAGCGGCAGAAGTTCTGTCAGTTCAGGATTCTGAAATTGCAGTTAAGATTCTTCAGATGATTGATGCGAAGAAGGCATCTAAGATTTTTAACTTCATGGATAAAGAAGTTTCAGCGAAGCTGCAGAAGCAGTATCTTTTGATGAAGAAATAGTGCATAAATCTCGAATAGTAATATGAGATTGGAGATAACTAAAATTAGTTATCCCCATAGTTTCTTTAGTAAGGAAATTCTGAGACTGGTCCCACATATTTTTCACCTGAAGGATAATAAATTGTCATAATGTTCTGGTACACATAGAACTCATCGACCACAAGGTTAAATCCATCGAGTGTGCTGTAATAAATTCCGCGCCCATCATTAGTGTAATAATTTTTTGTAAAAACGATGGAAGAATTTAAAACATTACTGCTATGTATCCTAAAGACCCTACCTCCTATTTGGATTGTAGAGTTTGTTATTGTACTATTTCTGATGTCACCAGATAACGAGCTTCCGTTAAAATTTAAATAGGAGTCAGTTACAGCACTATTCATTGTCCATATATCATGTACTGTAGATACATTTCTGAACGTACTGTTATCTATATAAGCACGTAGTCCTGAAGTATTTTCAATTGTACTTGCCACAGACACTAGATCACCCCCGAAATTTGAGTTTTTAATTGAACTATTTTCAATATAAAAAGATTTAGCATAAGTGGCCGTTGTATTCTCGATGATTGAATTTGAAATCCAGCCACTCCCATAAATAACGTAGGAATCCATTTCGAGACTAGAATCTCTGATAGTACTGTTTTCAATTCGAAAGTCTTTAATCATTCCGCTACGAATGATAGTTGAACCATATATTTCAGATTCTCCGCAAACTTCAATATTTTCACTGATAATTACACTTCCATCTACGTGAGCGGTTTTAGCGATAAAGCCACCTAAAGTTCCATCGTAATTAATGCGGAGCTGACCTTCGGAACCATCGCAGCCAATGGTAGTATCAGTAAGAGTAACTTCTTTTTGAGTTGCTGCCGGTTCTCCAAAGTCCCTGCCTTCCGAGTTAGTTACCCTTAAGGTTACGTGATATTTACCTGGCGCAAGGTATGTATGTTTAATTAGTTTATTGTATGTAATCTCAGTATTGCCATCACCAAAATCCCATTCATATATGAGGTCATTAATTCCAGGATTCTCTGGATCTGTAGAATCGAAATTAACGGTGAGATTCTCAGCTGAATAATCAAAATTTAGAACTGCAACTGGACAGTTTGATTCAAGCAAGGAGGCTGTATCGATAAGAGATTGCAAAGTGAACTCTTTTAAACTAGGTAGTGGTTCACTAGATCCATAAGCATTTAGATAAGTACCATCTACGAAGTGATCAAGATGTTTATCTAACCAATGCCTTCTGCCTATTTCAGGATCACTGAAGTCCTTAAATGTAGAGGATGGTCTATCAAAGAAAACGATTCTTATAATATCATCATCATTTAACACCACTTTATTCTTAGTTATATTCGAATAAACAGGAGTTGCAATTTGAAGATTGCCAGATTCATAGTCTCTAATATCTTTTGTAATATCTCCCATCCTGAGTGATGTTGCTTTTAATTCCTCTACCGCTTTGTTTACAAAGAGATTTCCTTGAGATTCCGATATAAGAATTAACTTTTTATCTTGGAGTAGACTGTTTGAAATATGTAGCTTTAAGTCTGTTAGGTCGGCTTGCATCACGGAATAGTCTGACGCTGCTCCTTCAATATAATCATCAGGGTTAAAAGCAGCTTGAATAGAAATGAGAGCGTCTGAATACTTAAGATCTGTGATGTATGTGATACTATCAATGAAACTAGGATTCAGTAGCGTTGGATAAAAAGTAAAATATGCCAATACATATGTTGCCTCTTGTGGGATTTTAAAAGACAAGCTTAGCTTTTGAGCAGCCGATTCAATTAAATCTCTTAAAAAGCCTCTTGCTGATTGTAAGAAATTTTTATTTTGGGATATGGAATGATTCCCGGCCAAGTGGTTAATACAGAACTGTCTAGTAACCTATGATCCAATTCATTTGTAACTAAATATTCTTCAGTGGTATGCCTTACATAATCTTCACTCCAACTTATACCATTCACATAAACAATATCTGTTCCCTTAAAAGAACATGTGAGTTGTCGTGGGCTTAATCCAAAAGCCTGTGATGAAACTAATATTGATAGCATTAAAAATATTGTTCTCATTATTACCTTGGGTTATTTTTAAAAATTACAAGCAATTTCTTTATCTACTCTCTCCATAAGTTGACCATGAAAGTTGGAGCTAATTTGATCTGAGGCTATAATTCTTGCTTTTGTATTCCTGTGGAACGCTTCTAGCTCAAGAGAAAGAGTATTTTTCTCTTGAGCTTCTCGTTGTTTATACCGAAGACAATCTTGAGCTTTTAATGATTCATGGGTTGCAAGAATTGATTCCTCTTTATTGTCTTTATTTGCATATTTATTTCTTATTCCCGTCGCATACTGTCTCAGTGCAAGCCTAATAGTCTCGCTTGATGCATTTTTATTAATCCAATTCTGAACATCATCTCGAATTCCGTCATTGTCTGAGTCGATTCCCAGTATCGTTGAATTATTAATTGCAGGATCTGGTTGTGGGACCTCAGTCAAGTTCTTCTCGTATACAAATTTTACATGATCAACATAGGAGGAATGAAAGTGATGATAGATATTCTTATCTTTCTTCGTTTTGACTTTGACATATAGTCTGTAGAATCCAGTTTTAGCATCCTTCATTGGAATGTGCAGTTCTTTACCTTTAGGACCTTCGATTAAGTTAGTAGGAGAATAATCTTTTTCTTTCGAAAAGAGATCAAAAGCGTTTTTGATTTTGAATTTGATGCTTGTAATAATAAAATCTTTTGGAGTTTTTAAAAGAAATTTTGCCACACTCTCTTTAACTGGAGAGTTTAAGGGAGTAATGTCAAATTCTGATCTTTTAATATTTCCGCTCTCCTTCTTAGACTGCGTGAATTTCTTCTTTAATAATGTTTTGGTTAATTTAACCTCGTTGTCTGAAGCTTTTTTTGATTCCCCTTGTGCAGAACCAATAATAAAGAGACCAAATATTATCAACGTAGAAATTTTCATGCAGTTTCTCTTAAGGTTTTGGCAGTATCGACTCAAACTTATTTTTCTATGAAAAGAGAATTCTTAAATCATTTGTTATCACCTTATTGTTAATAGCTATCGCTTTAAACTTAAGATCAATTTTGTGAATGAAAGTAGCTAGTGCCAAATGTTCTTTGCTTTTATAATTTTTCTTAAGCCTTTTTGATTTGTTCAATTCGACTGTAGCCTTTGTAAAGTGTTCAACCTAGTTCGACTTAAAGACCGCCCAACCTAAAACAAGATTTCTTGATTCCTTCAGAATCCCCTAAACAAACAGGCATCCCTTACCCCTTTTTCCGGCAAATATTGCCGTTCCCACTTTAATCCTAAAGGTTTTGGAATATATTGCCCGGCTTCAAAAGTATGGAGTAATTGTGGAACAATAGAGTGGTAGGACCACTAAGCGATAAAACGCTAAAGGCATAAATGATTCAGGCTTCTCAACCAATAACGATCGAACCAAAAGCTACTGCGAAAGTAGAAGGTAAGATTAAGACTCAAGCGAAGAACGGCGCGGTCGATCCAGAAGGATCTGCTGAGGCCAATGAATTCGCCAGTGAGTTAGAGGCGAGTCTTTCGGTTGATACGAAAGTTAAGCCGGTTGAAGTTTCAGCTGATCAAATGCTTAAGATGCCTTCCACTTTCATTCAAACTGAAGAGAACATCGATCCTAGTGGCTCACCAAAAGTTTTTGATCCGGCCCTGACCAAGGGTGTGGAAAAACTTATTCAACCACAAACAACTGAAGTTGCGGTTCCTGTATCTCCGGAAGTCGGAGTTGCTACGGTGGCAGCGGTTCCACTTACTGATGCTCAGGTTCTAGCACTCGCCAACGGCGAAGTTGTGACTGAGGAAGTTAAGGGCGAGATTGCTCAGGCAATGCTTAAGACTCCGAAAGTTGCGGTCGCTCCTGGAACAATGACTGGGCGTGCTCCGGCAATTGAATTTGCTCAATCTGAAATTGATCCACAACTAATGAATATGGAAGACTTTGTTGTTCAGAAGAATCTGGCAACGAAGAAGTCACTTCCCAATGCTTACGGGATGAAAGTTGTTTCTCCTGAGCAGCAGAAGATAGCTCTTGAAAATGGCCTTAAGTCGACTCAAGTGGTTCAAGAGACCTCAGCAGTTGACGGTTCTGCGGTTAATTCTCAGCAGTTCATTTTGAACATGATGAATGAGCAGGGCACGCCACAAGTAAATGAAACGCAAGCCGCGCCAAAAGTTTTTGATATGTCGAATATCAAAACGGGTAATGCCAATGAAGTCATTAATCAGATCACTGATTATGTGGTTCAGGCCAAAGCTGCTAAAGAGCCAACGGTTAATATGCGGGTTAATCATGAAGACCTGGGGATGATTGACATCACTGTCAGTAAGACCGGTGTGAATAATGAGCTAGTCGCAGTTAATATCGGAGCTCATTCGCTTGAAGGGAAAAACTTCTTCCAGCAAAACTCAAAAGATCTGTTCACGCATTTAACAAATGCGGGTATCAATATTTCTGACGTCAAAGTGGAAACTCCAACACAAACGGCGAAGAATGATTTTGACTTCGGTTCACAGTCTGGCAAAAACCAGCATGGATCGGAAAAACAATTTGGATCAGAACAGAATCAGCGTCGCCATGATCAGGAGCGCCGACAGGATCTTTGGAAACTTCTTAACAAGGAAGCGGCCTAATGCCTGAAATCGGACGTCCGGTCACACCTCAGCAAATGCAGTACCAACAGGTCACAATGGGACCTAAAAGCCTTGCTGGTCAGAACAAATCTGAGAAACAGATTCGTGAGGACATCATCAATAAGGCCACGGGTTATAAGCCTAAGAACGAAGTGTTCAAAGAGGGCGCGCATAATCAGATGGGTAAGGATGAGTTTCTTAAACTTCTTACTTTCCAGCTTCAGCATCAAGATCCTATGAATCCAATGGATCAAAGTAAAATGACTGGTGAACTTGCTCAGTTCTCACAATTAGAGCAGCTTTCAAACTTGAATAAAAAATTCGATGAAGGGAATAAAGCTCAAGGCATGCAGGATAAGTTCTATGCCGCTTCTTTCGTCGGTAAAAAAATCGTTACAGCTGGTTCTTCAATCCACTTAAAAAATTCCGGTGATCCTGGAGACGTTCTTTTTAAACTCGATGGTGATGCTTCCAAAGTGATGGTTCGTGTCTTGGATGAGAAAAACAACGTCATGGGTGAAATCTGGAAAGACGGCATGTCACAAGGTTCACATCAAGTGACTTGGGATGGAGTCGCCCTCGATGGGTCTCCGGCAGTGAAGGGAACTTACCGCGCTCAAGTGAAAGCTTGGGATAACATGGGTAATGAAATCGGAACAAGAACAGAAGCTACAGGTGTTGTTCAATCAGTGATGTTTGATGAAGGTGAACCTGTACTTACTGTTAACGGACAAAAAGTTTATTTAAGAGATGTTCAAAGTTTTCACACGGCGGATTCTCTTACTCATACACAAAATGCAGCACAGGCAGTAAATTCCGGCTTGTCGGGGCAAAACGGTTCGATACAATTTAATAATAACACAGCTAATGCGAAAAGTGTTCCCACAGAACAAGCGATGAACGCCTATTCTGAGAACACAGGAATTTACGATTAATGAGTAAAGTGAATTCATTCTTGATCCCTAACGTTTCTTCGCTTCCTTCTGATGTCCAGAAGGCAGAGAAGTCAAACGCACTCAAGCAGGGTGAGAAGAGCGAGTTCAAAGGACTGGTTGATCAACTGTCTCAGCAGGATCTTCGCCAACCGCAAGTTGGTAAGAGTCAGGTTGGACAAGATGTAACTGTTTCATCTCATGCAATGAAAAGATTGCAGGAGAGAAATATAGAGCTTGATGGAAATGAGTACATGAAGCTTAAAGAAGCGATTGGTAAATTACGTACGAAGGGTGGACATGATTCCCTCGTGATTACGAACAAGGCGGCCTATGTCGTCGACGTGGATAAAAACACGGTAGTCACAGCAGTGGATAAGAACAACATGAACGAGAACGTATTTACTAAAATCGATTCGACGATCTTTATGATGTAAATCTACTTAGGAGTGAGTAGAGAAACATAGGTGTTTTAATATTAATTTGGAATGAGGTTGGCCGGTCCTTTTCTGGAGGCCATTGGATGAGAAGCTGTAGTCTTCAAATCCCCTCACCAGGCTCTAGGAGGGACAAGTATGAGTATTCTTTCGTCATTTAACATCGGTGTAACAGGTCTTAACGCTGCCGGCTCTTCAATGGGAGTCGTGGGTGATAACATCGCCAACGCCGGTACTAACGGTTTCAAATCTTCTCGCGCAGAATTCCAGGACATGCTTGCCAACTCTCTTAAAGGGATCGATGGCGGTGACCAAATGGGTTCTGGTACAAAACTAGCTCACATTACTCCTCAGTTCACACAAGGAACTGTAGCGCGCACTCAGAACATCACGGATCTTGCCATTAACGGTAACGGCTTCTTCGAAGTAGATGCACCGTTTGGTAAGGGTTATACTCGTGATGGTGCTTTCCACTTCGATAAAGATGGATACATGGTTAACGGTGATGGTTACAAAGTTCAAGGCTTCATGCCGGACGATAAAGGTAATATCACGAATAAAAAAGATTCAATTAAACTAGGTAATACAAATATTCCTGCAACTCCGACTTCAGAAGTTAAAATGAGAATGAACCTTGATTCTCGTGACAGCGTAAAAGTTTTTGATCCAGCTAATCCGGACAAGTCTTCAAACTTCAATACATCTGTTACTGTTTTCGATTCAGTAGGTTCTGCTCGTCTGGTAACTCTTTATTTCAACAAGCAAGCTGATGGCGCAACTTGGGAATACCATGCCATGGTTGACGGTGCTGACGCTGCTAACGGCGTTCCAGGCCAGTTGGTTGAAATGGGTAACGGTCAGTTGAAGTTCGACCAAAAAGGTGTTCTTCAGGAAGAAATTCCAGGCCAGAACGCATTCAACTTCAATAAAGGTGCTCTTCCAAATCAGCAAATTGCTTTCAACTTCGGCGAAACAATCAAAGAAGGCGGAACAGGTCTTGATGCTGCTACACAATTTGGTTCTAAATCATCTGTGTCTCGTCACAATGCCGATGGTTCTTCTGCAGCTACACTTTCTTCAATGTCTTTCAATGATGATGGTGTCCTTACTGCGGTATACGATAATGGCCAGCAACGTGAACTTGGACAAGTTGCTATCGCTAAGTTCGAAAACAACGAAGGCCTTTTCAAAACTGGTAAGAACCTCTTCAAAGAAACTCGTAAATCCGGCCAGGCAGCTCTTGGTAAGCCAGGTGCTGATGGACGAGGTGAAGTCCTTGCTAAATCAATTGAGCAATCAAACGTTGATATCGCCAATGAGTTCATTAGCTTGATGGCAGCTCAACGTAACTTCCAGGCCAACACCAGAACGATCACTACATCTGATCAGATGTTGCAAGAAGTGCTTAATATTAAGAGATAATAGATAACACCTGACTCCTAGAACTTAATACTCCAGAAAGGGCAGCCGCAAGGTTGCCCTTTTTTATTGCCCTCTCATTTACTTGGTCAGTTATTCTTCAGGATCTCTTCACAATCATCTTCCAGGCAGAGGCGTAAAATTGTCATAAGGAGGCAGTCATGAAAGCTTTATTTTTCATCATTGCCCTGACATTCATTTCAACCGCATGTGATCAACCGAAAGATGATAAAACCAGAGATCCGGAATGGCAGGAACGTCAGGAAAACATTGAAAAGCAGGAAGAGCAGGAAGAAAGAGGTCGGATGAGTGATTTCAATACTTAAAACTTTTATGTGACATACCGGGAAACAAGTTTCCCGGAATGCTCGTTCGAAAGATTATCTTGTAGGAATCATTAACTTTCAGAGAACGAAAGGGCAGAAGCCACTAACCGTTATTGCCAATGGCCTCGACCGGACAAGCGGCCAAGGCATTTTCAGCATCTTGAATTTCTTCTGGGGTTTGCGGTTGAAGCATAACGTAGGCATGTCCGTCGTTATCATTCATGGCAAAGAACTTAGGAGCTTCCACACAACAGGCGTCGCACGCAATACAAGAATCATCTACAAAGTATTTACCCGGTACGTTTTCTTTAAAGCGTGCGTCTTTATCTGCCATATTTTGCTCCTGCGGAGCCTCAATTTATAACAAACTTTGGTTTGTGACAACCTTTGCTTTATTGTTCATGGTCTTAATCAATTCCTCGCGAACTTTACGTGAGAATAGTTGATTTTGAGAGGCAATTTCAGCTTTTAATTGTTCTGCCGTTTTTTCTGGAGCAGTCTTCTTGCCCAGCACTTTTACCAGGAAAATGGTTCCCGGATTTCCAAAATTTAGAATCGTTCCCGGTGCTGCTTTAAAAATCTGATCAGCTTCCGTTGGGGAAAGATTAGTCGCGATTAAATTCTGATCGTACTGGTTTACATCAGCATTTTTATAAACCTGACCATCAACTTTCTTCGCCAGGGCCTCAACAGTTGCAAAGTCGCCTTTTTCCAAAGCAGCTTGAATCTGGTCAGCGGTTGATTTCAAGAGTTTATCCAAATCCTGGGCCTTGGTTTTTTGAAGAGCAATTTGGGCCAGTTCAGATTTAACACTTTCAAGAGATTGTACATCGGCAGCTTTTTTACCTTCTACCATGATGATGTGATAACCAAACTGAGTTTTCACCGGTTCAGAGATTTGACCTTCTTTCATCCCGAAGGCCACTTTTTCAAATTCAGGAACCATTCTGCCAGCAGAGAACCAACCAAGGTCTCCACCGTTTTCTTTACCTGTTGGATCTTCTGTTTCTTTTTTAGCAATTTCTGCAAAGTTCTTAGTGTTTACCTTAGCTTTGATCGCCTTGATTTTTTCCAGGCTTTTAGCATCATCGCCAGCAATCAGGATGTGACGGGCCTTCACTTCCTCAGGCTTGTTGTATTTTGAAAGGTTATCGTTATAAGCGCTTTCCAATGCCTTTTGATTTTCAGCCTTGGCCAGGTAATCCTTGATTTCCTGCTCAGTTACTGAAACCAGAGGGGCCAGTGCCTGACGTCCAATTTTAACCCCTTGTACTGTCACCTGATTATTTTTGAACTTGGTGATGTCCTGGATATAGTTCTCAGAGATGATCATTGTATTAAAAAGCTCATCAATTTTCTTTTGCTTAAGATCATTCCCAACCAGTTCTTCAAATTGTGTCGGGATATATCCGTTGCCCTGCAGCATGTTGCGGTACAAATTCACGTCAAACTGATTATTGGTCTTGAAATAAGGCATGGATTTAATTTCATTTTTGATTTCTTCTAATGACACAACGAATCCGAGTTCGTCAGCAGCATTGAGGATCAACTTCTGTTGAATCAGACCGTTTAAGACTGACTGCTTGATTCCCATGTCTTCCATCTGCTTTTGAGTCATGCCTCCGCCACCCATCATCTGATTAAAGAATTCAACCTGACGGTTAAGCGCCGTTTGATATTCTTTGATAGTGATTGGAGTTCCATCGACTGCAGCAACGTTTTGTGCTGTTCCCATTGAGAAGTTGTCAAAACCAGTAAAGAGGAAACTGGCAATGATAATGAGAAAGATGAACGTCAAAATAAAATACGAAACTTTGCCCGCAAATGCGTTTTTCATGAAATTCCTTTTAACAAAATAAATGCAAGTCATTTTATCGGGGAAGAGTTGTTCCGGTCAAAGACTTTATCTCGAAACTTCGTTGGCATCAGGCAGGAACTTCGTTTAATCTTAAGGGATAAGTAAAATAAGGGTCATCTTTTGAAACTAATCCAAGAGTCTTCAAAGACTAAAATTGTCAGTAATCTGATTGTGAGCATGCTTGCGATTTATGGCATTTCGCAAAAACAATTTAAACTTGATCAGCCGTCACTTTTTCACCGGATTGTGACTGAAGTCATTTCCCCCGTACAGGAAGGGCTTGCTAGCTCTAAAGAAAGCATGTCTTCACTCTGGGAAAACTACATTTCGATTGTCGATACCAGCAAAGAAAATAACATCCTGAAAAAACAAATCTCCCGACTTGAGAGTGATTTAACCTCCATGGAAGAGATGAGAAAAGAAAATCTTCGCTTGAAGCGTCTTTTAAACTTCTCCGATGAACTTTCCCATCAAAGAGTTATGGCCCGGGTGGTCGGTTGGGATTCGGCCAATGAATTTAAGGTGATTCGTCTCAATAAAGGTTCCAGGCATGGAATTAAAACCATGGCGCCAGTTATCACCGATCATGGACTGGTGGGTTATGTTTACCGTGTCACGGAAAACTATTCAGATGTTCTAACCATCCTCGACCAAAATAACAGAGTTGATATTGTGGTTGAAAGAACCCGCACCCACGGAATTGTCGAAGGTGTCTTTAATTTCAAATGTGCGCTGAAATACATCATGCGAAATGAGGCGGTAGAGGTGGGGGACAAACTCATAACTGCCGGCGTGGGCGGAATATATCCTAAGGGTATCAAGGTGGGGATGATTACCGATATTGCTAAGGAGAACTTTGGAATGACCCTATCAGTAGAAGTCGTTCCGAGCGTGGATTTCGATAAACTTGAAGAAGTCCTGGTACTGATTCCTATAGAAGGGGTTCAGGCACAAAATGTCACACCAGCGGCTCCGGCCGTGGAGAAGAAAATATGAGAATGCGTCTTTCACAAATCCTTATATCTTTTGCCCTATCTGCGGCACTCCTGATCGGACTTGAGGTTGTCACTTCAACTATCCTTCCGGCACTTGGATGGCATGAGTACCGTCTGACCTTTAATGTTTTAATCATTCTTTTCCTGGCCATTCGTCTGGATTCTCCAGCGGTTCCATGGATGATCATGGCGCTTCAGATGATCCATTCTGTTTTCTCAATCGAAGGATGGGCCTTAGGAACATTGGCCGGTCTGATCGTGATGACCTCTGCTAATTATCTGAAGGATCTTCTCCATTTAACGACGGCGATCATGACGATGATTACGGTGCAACTGTTTCAGATGATCTGGTACGTGACCGTAACTCTGATTATCTGTCTTAAGATTTCAAATTTTGATAAATTTGGAATGATTATCTGGAGCTTTATCCCAGGTAGCATTCTGCTTTCCCTTATCTCCCCTTTAATCTTCTGGGTTCTAGAACAAATATGGCGAGTGCCTTCCGACTCTGGTCCTAGAGGAGTAGAGATTTAGCTATGTTCGGTGAAGAAGAACTCGTCAAGATTCATAAAGAGCGTGCCACTCTCATCTCTTATATCATTACGGCGGCCTTCGGGCTGGTTCTCGCTCGTTTATGGTATCTGCAGGTTTATAAGGGAGAGACTCTTCATAACTATTCAATCCAGAATCGGCTTCGAAAAGAAGTGGTTTGGGCCCCGAGAGGTTTGATCTACTCACGAGATGATCAGTTGTTAGTGGACAATATCCCTCGCTTTGATGCCATTTTAACTCCGCAGTTTCTTTTGGATAAAGAAGAGACGCTGGCAAAACTTGCCAAGATTCTTCAGACTGATGTGGCCTCAATTGAAGCGATTATTAAGAAGAATTCCAATCAGGCCCGTTACCGGCCTTTTATTATAAAAAAGAATATCTCCTTTGGTGAGCTGGCCCAAATTGAAACTCAAAATGCTGATCTACCGGGCATCAGTGTGGATACATTCATTTCCCGTGAATACCGGGACAAAGAAATTGGCGCTCACTTATTGGGTTATATTTCTGAAATCTCGCAAGTTCAGCTACCTAAACTGCGGGAGCGGGATAAGACTGAATATCGCCTGGGCGATTTTATCGGTCAGTTTGGAATTGAAGAACAGTTAGATAAATACTTGCGTGGTGAGAACGGTCACGAATTCGTGGAAGTTGATGCTCGAGGCAGAAGAAAACGTTACATCAACACCGATAACCTGTTTAAAGGGATTGAAGACGAAAAACCACTTTCAGGCATGAATGTTAAACTGACCATCGATCGGGATATGCAGATTGCTGCCTATAAGGCCCTGGAAGGTAAAGTTGGTGGAGTTATTGCAGTCGATATTGATTCCGGTGAAGTGCTTACGATGGTTTCAAGACCGTCATTTGATCCATCGCAATTTTCACGGGGACTAACTCCCGAGTATTGGAGAAGCCTTGTTGGAAATAAAGAGCATCCTCTAAGAGATCGAAACATTCAGGAACACTTCTCTCCCGGTTCAACCTTTAAGGCCTTTAGTGCGATTGCGGCCTTTGAGCAAGGTGAGATTGATGAGCATACTGAAATTCACTGTAATGGTACTTTCCGTCTTGGACGAAAAGTTTATCACTGCTGGAAAAAAGGTGGTCATGGTCCGGTTAATCTGATCAAGGCCATTCGAGAATCATGTAATGTCTATTTCCAGAAAACTGCCAATAGAATGGATATTGATGATATTGCCAAGTACGCCAAAGCTTTTGGACTTGGTTCACGCACGGGAATCTCATTGCCACGGGAAGTCTCTGGACTGATTCCTACTAAAGAATGGAAAAAGAAAAGATATGGTCAAGAGTGGCAAGCAGGGGAGACTCTTTCAATTGCTATCGGTCAATCATATGTATTAGCTTCAACTATTCAGATGGCCATCTCGTATGCAGCGATTGCTAACGGTGGAAAAATTTATCGTCCATTCGTCGTAAAAGATATTTACGACTCTGAGGGTGAGTTGGTTAAAACTTTTACTCCTGAGCTTCTCTCGGAAGTACAGATGAAGAATCCGAAAACATTGAAGTTCGTCAGGGAAGGTCTTTTCCAGGTAGTAAACAATCCAAAAGGAACTGCCTTCTACCGTCGTGGTCAGGGAATTCTCATGGCCGGGAAGACCGGTACTTCTCAGGTTAAAAGTGCCAGTGCTGATAAAATTTATCAGCGCTGTGAAAATATGGATTATGAATCCCGTCACCATGGACTATTTGTCGGGTTTGCTCCGTATGATAATCCTAAAATTGCCGCGGCCGTTATTGTTGAACATGGATGTCATGGATCAAGTGCGGCCACTCCCGTAGCAGAGGCCGTAATCACTCAGTATATGAAGAAGTATCAACCTGAAATATATTTAAAGAATTTAGATAAAGATAAAGAGATCAAGGATAGTTGGATCAGATCTCTTCGGGCTTCTCAACCTGCTGAACCCAGCGATGAATAAGCGATAAACGGAGTTTAAGTTTGAACCAAACCATTGTTCAGTTTCTTAAGAGATATGATTTTAGCTTCTTGGGAAGTATGTCTGCCATATTTTTAGTTGGCGTCTTGAATTTGTATTCATCCACTCATGCTGATACTCACGGTGGGTTGGATCTTTTGTATAAATCGCAGATTGGCTGGTTCATCCTCTCAGCAACTGTCGCCATTGCGATTAGTTTTATCAATCCTAAGACGTTCGAGCGTTTCGCTTATTTCGGTTATATCGGTACCTTGTTTTTAGTTCTACTGGTTTTACTAATGGGTAAAGTCGGAATGGGTGCCCAACGATGGCTTGTGGTAGGTCCCATCCGGATGCAGCCTTCTGAGTTCATGAAATTGGGTCTGGTGCTCGCACTCGCTCGCTATTTCACCAAAGTTTATCCTGAGCGGCAGCTTGGTTTTAAGGATTTGATTATCCCAGGACTTATTATGGGGATTCCCACAGTCATGGTGGTCATTCAGCCCGACTTGGGAACTGGTCTTCTTTTGCTCTTCATTTTCAGCATGATGATTTTTTATAAAAGACTTAAATGGAAAACTATCGTCAGCCTGGGGATGATAGGGCTGGTCTCCGGAGTTTTAATGTATAACTTCGGTCTCAGAGAATACCAAAAAAAGCGTATTCATACTTTTATTGATCCTTATGAAGATGCTAAAGGCTCAGGCTACAATGCTATTCAGTCTGAAATTGCGATCGGTTCAGGTCGCCTTTTTGGTAAAGGCTTTAAGAACTCTTCTCAGGCTTCCCTCAGTTACTTGCCGGAAAACCATACCGATTTTGTGTTTGCCATTTTTAATGAAGAGCATGGTTTTTTTGGTTCAGTCTTTCTGATTATTCTCTACCTGGTTTTCTTTATGCGACTCATTTGGCTCGCCTCATCGGTTCAGAGATTTTTTGATTCCGTTTTGATTATAGGTATTATGTCCATTTTCTTCTGGCACTCCTTTATCAATATGGCGATGGTTTCGGGACTTTTACCAATTGTGGGAATCCCACTTCCTCTCATGAGTTATGGTGGATCCAGCATGCTGACTTTTGGAGTGGGAGTAGGAATTGCGACCTCAATTTCAAATTCCAGAAACTTCTTCAACTAATCAACTGTCTAAGATTTAAACGCTCTAAGACCTTTATGTACTTGAATTTTCAAGCATAAACTTGGCCCGTGGCTTGCGATATTCCCAGCAACTAAAGGAAACCCATGCGATTTTTTTTATTTGCCCTGCTTCTGACTTCTTTTACCGCCCAAGCTTCACCTTTCATGAGCATGAAGGAGCGTTTACGTCTGCACTTATGGTCTTTTGGAATCGAGGAGAGGCCAGTGGTTAAAAAGAAGGAAGAAATCAAAAGGCAGCCGCTTTTAGAAGAAATTGAGCGTCCTCTTAGAAAAATCTAATACCAAGTTTTCCAGGCTCATAGTATGATAGTCATACTATATGAAAAGAATTGCCAATATTGGAAGCATGCTTAAAAAAATTTACCGGGTCTACAGCATTGAGCTCATCAAAGAGCTTCAATCCAGTGGCTTCAATGATTTGCGGCCAAGCTTCCTGGAAATTCTCATGTTCTTATCTGAAAACGACGGTCCTTCCATTAAGATGATCGGCAAGGCCTGCGGTTTAAAAAAACAAACCATGACTTCTCATTTAAACGAGTTAGAAAAGCGCGGTTATATTAAACGCTCTCATTCTGAACAGGATAAGCGTGAGCAACTAGTCTTTCTGACTGATTATGGTGAGAAGTTTAAATTGAAGTTACTTCAGGTAACTAATGATCTGGAACGACAATATACTTCTAAACTAGGGGAAGTCGAGTTGGACCGGGTAGAGTTGATGTTGGATAACTTGTACCGTGAACTGCTTGAGAATCAACGTAAAGGAAGTCTCATTTAGGCCGTGAGATTTCGCACTTCTTTAAGCATTTGACCTTTCCAGTGCTTATATCCGCCAGAAATATTATTGCAGTTATAGTACCCTCGCATCACAAGAAATTCACAGGCGAGAATAGAATTGGCACCATCTTCAGAGATAATAAGAATGGGTGTGGTTTTGTTCTGAATTTCGATTGAGCGTTCTTTAAAATCTTCCCAAGGAATATGCAAGGCTTCCGGAATTTTGCAGGGGGCTTCAAAGTCCACTGAAGAGACGTCGATTATAATAAAATCGTAATCTTTATTGCAGTAGAGTTTCCATGCCTTCTCCGGTGTCAGGTCCTGATAACGTCTCCCGTTTTGAATGAAGTCATCAGAGAGTTCTTCATGATTTTTCACTCGAATAAGATGATTTCTTTCAATCTGGATAAGCTTTTCGATTCGTTGTTCCAGCTCCAGAATTTTTCCTTCAAGAGATTCAATCTGATTCTCAAAGGTCTGGATCTGAGCAAAGATGTTATGAAGTTTTGTTGCCATTAGTCCCTCTGATAATCATTCTACCAGAGGGAAGGCCGTCTAAAAAAATGGGTAAATTGTACCGAATTGGATGCGATTGACGATCATTGTAGTCAGGATAGCGCCAGCAATGAAGACCGAGCCTTCATAAAATCCATAACCTAAACTCTGCATATCCGTGTCGATTCGTCCCTCCAGGGCCCGTTCTTCGCCCAGTTTTATGGGGAAAATCCGCACTAAACCTTTTTTGAAGATAGGGAAGATGATCAGGGAGAGTATGGTTTTTAGGAGAACCTGAATGCAATAAACGGTGATGTCATAGTGTTCTTGATCAAAACAAGAAGCAATCACCAGACCCGCACCCAGAGAAAAGCCACCATAAGAGAAGCATAGGGATAGATTCTTTTGAATCAGAAGCCTATTAAAGGTGAGTTTACTGATAAAGGTGTAGTACTTAACGGAAAAGCCAACAATCACCAGCATATAGAGCCATAGCACTAGCAAGATCACCAGTGAATTCTCCGCTTCGATCATGACGGTTCTCGTGAGATAAGCAATCACGATGGCATGACAGAAGCTAATGACGGCATAACTCATGTTCTTACGCTTTAATATCTCGTCAGTGTAATCAAAATTATAGAACACAATCGACTCAATAATATAAAGCGAGAGAAGGTAGAGGATGATGGCCAGCGTACCCCACACGGCAAAATGAAAAATGCTCAGAAAGAACCCTGAGGTTTCATTGAAGGTAATGGAGGAAAAAATAAGAGCGATCCCGACAATTCTGGAAAACAAGTGCAATGAATCCGCCGGATTCTCTGCCGGATTGATTTTCTTTAAAACCTGCCGCTTAACCGTCGGATAAAAAATCACATGGGCATAACGATAGGCATAGATCATCAGACACACAAATAATGCCAAAAGTAGTCTAATTACTAAGCGGTCAAAAATTTCGGCCATAACGATCCTTAAAAATTCTCTTTGAAGTATTCAATCAACAGAGTTTTCATTTCAACTTTTTTCATTCTTTCATCTTTAAAAAACTGAGGGAAATTTTCCCGGGTCACTTTACCGTTTGGTCCGAATTCGCCATTCAAACCATAAAAAGGCTGATTTAAGGAAACTTTTGATCTCAGTTCCTGGTAGAACTCCCGAGTTGGCCTGAAAGTTCCCCAGCCCAGGTAGCGTGGAAAATTCTTGAAAGCTTTATGAAAAATCCAGCGACTTTCGCCTTTTTTGTTCTTGCTCCAATCGCCAAATTCTCGAGTGTTCATATAAATTGATCCCGGCGGCAGCGGCAGAAATTCTTCACTCGTATCAGTCTTCCGGTAGAGGGAAAGTCCAATATGTTTGAGATTTTTTTGAGCAAATTCTTTACTGGTGCGAACAATGAGTTCTTCCACGTTGTCATAACCGGAAATCACTCTGTACTTTTGATAATAAGTCTTAATCAAAAAACCAGTGGCATGCGTATCCACCAGGATCACTGTGGCGATTTCACCTTTAATGAGTTTTGAAAACCCCCGTTCATTTTGAAGGTAATGAATGCCAATTTCAGACGGGGAGAGTGCTTTGGCCAGTCCCAGGTAAATGATGATCAGCATGGCATAAAGGAAAAACTTATACATATTATGCCTGGATGATTTTTAGAATCTCATTCTTATGTTTTGGCTCCAGCTCATCAAAGTCACAATGTATTCGGTTGACCGCGTGGGATTCACTATACTTTTGAAAGAGATCGGTCGCTTCCTGAATATTTTTTATCGTATGATGATGTTTTGACAGGGCGGATTCCCGCATAACCTTCATCGGATAAATATTTTGAGGAGAGTTTTCGCTGTAGTATTTCGATAAGCGACCGGTGGATGAGCACTTAATGTAATCAATGCCGTTATTCTTCAGATAGTTTTCAAGATCATGCATCTGGGCCAGATGAACTGTACCGAATGTTTCCAGAATCTTTTTAGGGATATTATTCATGACAATGCGTTTTGCCCAAACATTGTCAGATTTCTTCAGGATACGATAAAGAAAGGAATCATCGTGTTTCTGATAAGCTTCAATCTCTGCAGGAATGGAGTATTCTTCTCTGGCACTTTCAAAATAGCGCAGAAGCATCTGTTCAAGACAGACAGCGCGGTAATGGAAGTAAACCATCATGAACATGTGAAAACGTGAAAGTAGGAAATCATCAAAAGTTGAGATCGCTCTTTCCGAGATTCCCAGGTAAGCCTTATTGTCTTCTATACATATTTTTAAATTATCGATGATCCAGTCCAGATCAAACTTCCCGTAACTCACCCCACAGAAATAACTATCTCTTAGGAGATAATCCATCCGGTCGCAATCCATTTCACTGGAAACCAATTGATGGAGAAGAGGGAAATAATTAATCCCGCCCACTGTGAAATAGGTTGCATCTGTGGTTTCACCGATGACCAGTTCAGCTATCGCCTTGGGATCAACTCCAAATTCCTTGGTCACACCTTTAAAGGCCTTTGTGAATGAAGAATCCGTGATCGATTTGATAGTGTAGTCTTCATGAGACGCTTGTCTTTCTCCCTTCACAAATTGTTTGGGAAGTTTCAGGGCACTCACCATCGGCATCACTGATTCCGTAGAATGGCTCAAAGGAGCATGGCCTATGTCATGAAGCAGGCAACCCAATCTCAAACTTTCTTTTAACCTCAAAATGTCTTTTGAGTTCTGATCTTTGAATAAACTGTTAAAGACTAAGGTCGCGACATTCATCACTCCGATTGAATGGAGGTAACGGGTATGAGTCGCTCCCGGGAAAACATATTCTGAAAATCCCAGTTGCTTGATATTTCTTAAGCGTTGAAAAAAAGGATGCTCGAGAATTTCAATTTCTGCGTCGTGGATGGGTATGGAGCCATGGACGGGGTCTCTAATTTCCACGCGATTCCTCTTTCTTTGGACCAGTGTCTTGAATGCTCTTGGCATAGTCATGGATCCAGGCCGCAATATCTTTCGATTCGTGCATTGGTTTTCCATCTATATACATACAAGGAACAGTCGAGCGACCAGTATCTTTTATTAACTTCTCTCTTCTTTGAGGTTCGTCATGAATATCATAATATTCTACACTATTTTCCAGACCAGTTACTCTTAAGGCCGACATAACAATCTGGCAGTAGGGACACTGAGGAAAGTAATAAAGTTCTAACTTTTTCATATAGACCTCTCAAACAAAAATGGCTCCTCACGGAGCCATTCTATTAGCATTTAGAAATCATCTTCTTCTTCGTCTTCATCTTCATCTAATTCATCGTCATCCAGGTCATCTTCAATTGCCTTGGCAGGTTTTTTCTTCGGACCTTTAACGTATTCAATGTCTTCGTCCTCTTCATCCTCATCATCTACTTCTTCAGGAGAATCGAGACCTTCTTCGTAGCCCCAGCCATAGCCGTAGCTACCTTCTTCATCTTCTTCAGTTACTTCTTCTAGTGGCTTTGCCGCTCCTTCTTCCTCTTCATCTGAATCAAACTCAGCATCGAAATCATCATTTAATGAATCAGCCGTATAATCATCATTGAAAGTAGACGCTGCATGAGCTGGAGTTTTTTCAGTAACAACCTCAGGAACGATAACTTTTTTCTCTTTAGTTGCCTTGGCCTTAGGGGCTGCTTTCTTGGTAACTTTTTTGGGAGCTTCTTTTTTAGGGGCCGCTTTCTTTGTTACTTTTTTTGCAGCAGCTTTTTTAGGGGCCACTTTCTTTGTTACTTTTTTTGCAGCAGCTTTTTTAGGAGCGGCTTTCTTTGTTACTTTTTTAGCAGCAGCTTTTTTGGTTACTTTTTTTGCAGCAGCCTTTTTAGGAGCAGCTTTCTTCGCTACTTTAGCTGGTGCTTTTTTTGTTACTTTTTTGGTCTTTTTCTTAGCCACAAAAGATCCTTTTGATGAAGTGAAAGGTGTTGTTAGACTCCACTATTATAGAGGGGCAAAGGGGCTCTTTTCAAGTCTCTTAAGTATTAATACTTAATTGTGGAAAGATCAGCATCGACAGCTGTTGGATTTAGTATATTTCTGAAGTTTCTCTGAGCAGAATCAGAGGCACTTTGGTTGGGACTGCCCTCGGAATAGATGACAAAGTTGGCCGCATTTTGGTTATAACCTCCAGACGCCTGCACCGAGTCAAGGGGGATGAGTTTAGTTGAGTAGAAATTGCGCCTCATTACATCGGGCGGAATATCGGAACCGGCAATGGGATTGTTCCAAGTTCCATCTTGTCCAACCCCAGTATGAGGACCAGGAGTATAACCCGACAGATACTTATGGCCCGCATCTTTTGGCCAGCTTAATTTCATTCGGTAGTAAGTTGGATCAAATGCTCCATCATCAGCTGATCCGGCGAAATATTCCTGAATGAGGACCCCTAAAGATTTAGGACAACCTGCCTGGCTGGCCGGGGTTTGTCCAGGCAGGACGGATTCATAATAGAAAGAGAGAAACTGGCCTGCAATGCTATTACATGTCGCTGGGTTCTGGGTCAGGTTTTCTGGTCCCGAAAAATTAATGTCTGAAATCCCTCGTGCCGCTCTTTCATAACCAGGTCCGGAATTCACCGCTCCCCCTGCCACTTTGCCTTTTTGGCTCCAGACATTGTAGGCCGCTTTGTTTAAGGCCATTTTGTACTTAATCATCCCTGATTCCTGGGCACGCATGAAATCATGAATAGCTGCGACTACTTCTTGAGGCGTATTAAACAGGACATCGTTTTGGTCATTGGCCCGGTAAAGAGGTGCGTAGATGTCGGTTGTGTAACGAAGAATACCGTTATCCAGTGGCTCTTCTTCACCACTAAAAAATCCAAACGAATCTAAACCATTAACCACATTAAATTTATAGGGTGATGGAATTAAATAATTGGCCGCTTCATACTGAGTGGGAGCACGAACACGGGCAATTTCCTGATCCAAAGCTTGAGGACCGATGCTGGCAGTTAAATCATTTCCACGAAACTTGGCAAACTGAGATTTACTAAAAAGTCCTACTGCCTTCTCAGTGGAAGGATCATCCGAAGAAATTCGATTTATTTGCTCTTCCGCAGTGGTGTAACCGGCCGTTGTCCAGGGAGCATCGTATTCATACACTAAATTAGGGACTCCGAATTGAATCGCCGAAGGATCAGCAATTAATCCCCCCAGAGGACTATTGGGTGTCTCAAGCCAAAATGAGCCTGGATTTTGTTTTGAATTGGCAGGCAGTGGAAGCCCAGGTCTAAAAAGATCCACGGCCGAACTATAAACTTCTCCCGCCCTTAATTGAGCTCCATTGAAGTTATAAGAAGTGATGTAAGGAACAGAACGGTACTTAGCTGAATCTGTTCTTCCCACAAAATAGTCTTGGTTTGGTTTTTGAACAAATAGCATCGGCCCGATTCTTCCACCGAATGGTTTGGCGGCAGCATAGGCCGTCATTTTAACCGCATCTTCCTTGAAGGGATTGAACATGCCGGTAAATTCAGCTTCACCTCTGACGGCATAATAAGTCACCACATCCGGATCTTTATAAAAACCCATCGGATAACCAGGAACAGGAATGGCCACTTTGGAAACATCACAAGCACCAGAAGTTTTAGTATCAGCTCTTGGGATCATGGCCGCATAAAAGATGGCGTAGTTCACCATCATGAGTTTTAGATCCACCCACTGCTTTTCATAAACTCTTGGGACAAGAAGATTACTGGCATTGGTTGGATTATCATTTTTAACAGGAGTAGGGGGAATTTCTGTCAGAGTGAAAGAAGTTTTCATTTCACTGTCTTGATCATTTCCTAAATTGCGATAGCCAGAATAGAAGGCCTTCACAATCCGTTCGTTACCGAGTTGTCTTTCCTCCATGATATCGCTGATACCCCTGGTACAACCAGTCAGAGCTGCACTGGTAGAACCTGAATGACAAACCTTACCTTCCAAGGCCTGACGGTTCATGATCTTTTCTAAATTCCGGATTCGAATGGCCACTTCCACAGCTTTGGGCCAGGCACCTTGTCGATCGGCCAGGATCGCCGGACCTCTTCCTGCTAAGGATTGATCCATATTGGTTGAAAGAACATTATAGGTCCAGGTATTGGCCACTAACATATTCAAGCGGGTGCGATCAACGCAGTCATTTACCTTGGTGGCAATCAACGTATCCATGAAGGCACGTGAAGCTTCTTCTGCTCCGGGAAGGTTAGAAGAACCAAATTCAGGCAGACCGGGAATTGAGTAGCGTTTACAGATATTAGTTTTTGAACCGGCAATGTGGATACAGACGGCAGGAATATTAAAGGGATCTTTAGTCACACTTCCGGTTAGCGGGTTACGGTCTTCCAGAAGATTGAACTTCATGACATTACCGGTGACTGTCGCTGGATTCTCTACGTTTTGAATATTGAGATTTCCAATGACGTAGTACTTATACATCCACTCTTTATAGATGTTACGCATTTCCCAGTTAAGATAAGCAATTTTTGTCAGTTGCCTCGCCTGAACGGCCGCCCCTGAGAAAGCTGCCGCATCGGTGGCATTTTGAAGATTGATCTTGGCCTTAACAAACAGACCCACATTAATGGTGAAGGCCACAATGGTGATCATTACCACCAATGAGGCGGAAAAGAAGATACTGATTTGTCCCCGTTCATCTTTGGCCGGGGTCATTGTGGGGTTTCGTTTTGCCACTGGCACCATTTTAGTCAGTTAAAGTATTGAATATTACGTACTCTTATTTTGGTACGGCGTTTGTAAGGTGTAAAGCAATCCAAAGGGTACCGATCTTTGGAAGTGGCACGTTCGCAGAACTCGGTAATCCTCTCCTAGCTTTCCCCACCTTGTTTTTGCCCTTCCAAAAATTTCACTACCCTAGGCATCGCGGGATGCCTAGAGGCACGTCTGGAAGTCTTATCGGCAAAAACTGCAGGGATCTAGCATGAAGGGAGATATGATCTAATAGCAAGAGGAGTGTGAATGAAAAAAAGTTCAAAAGATTGTTTCTGTGCCCTTTGCCGATCACCCAGAAAGCTTCGCTACTCCCGTTACCTGAGTGGTCAGCACTATTTGCAAATTCTAATTTTGACAGTGGTATTTTCAGCTGGAAGCTTTCCTTGGTTAGGGTGGCGTGGAATCGCTTCGCTTCCTTTAATCTGGGGATTGTTTGAGAGCATTCACAAGTCTCTTTATCGCAAAGATTTAAAATGTCCTTATTGCGGCTTTGATCCTAAATGGTACAAAAAAGATGTGAAGCTCGCTCGCCAAAAAGTTGAGGAATTCCTTAAACAAAATCCGGGAAGTCCTGTCTTTAAACAAAAGCGTTCGGAAGAAACTACCTTTTCTTCATTAAATTAATTTTTCTGGATCGCATTACACTTCATCAATTTCCATGACTTAATTCAGTCATTCGTTGGCACGATTTTTCCTTTAAGAGAGTTAGGAAAGGATAGGAAAAACCTTTTCCAACTAACTTCAACATGAGGTAGAAAAGTGAATACTTCGAAAGAGTGTTTTTATTTTCGCCTCCCAGGCGACTACAAGGAGAAATTATGAGCGTAAACAAAGTTATTTTACTGGGAAGACTTGGACAAGATCCAGAACTTAAGTACACACCGGGCGGATCGGCCGTGTGTAACTTCTCACTCGCTACTACTGAAGCGTGGACTGACAAACAAGGTCAGAAACAAGAAAAAACTGAATGGCACCGAATTGTTGTTTGGGGAAAACTGGCCGAGCTTTGTAATCAATACTTAGCGAAGGGCCGTCAGGCCTTCCTTGAAGGCCGTCTTCAAACTCGTTCTTGGGACGATAAAGACGGAAACAAGCGCTATACAACTGAAATCCTGGCATCAACAGTTCAATTCATTGGTGGAGCGACAGCTTCAAATAATGGGGCCAACATTGATTCTTCTTATTCTCAGGCACCGGCAGCTGCTCCGGCCCAGGAATATCAGATTTCTTCAGACGCTTCATTTGCTGCTGATGATATCCCATTCTAGTCCTAAGATCATATTAGTTGATAAATAGGCCCACGTAAGTGGGCCTTTTTATTGGGAAAAAAATAGTCTCGCCCACACAGAACTTGAAAGTGGTACAATCCTACCATGGACACGAAGCCCAGTTATTTCTCGATTCGGTACGATCTGATTCAGACCGATCAGCCCCTATTGTTTGATCTCTTTGTTAATTCCTCTGTAGTAGAAGGCAAGGAGAAGTTTGTCAGGATATTTCCTTTGGGCGGAACCTTGGCCAAGGATGAGTTAGAGGAATTTCACCGCAAATACTTTCAGCTCTACATTCTGGAAGATCAGCGAAAGAACTATCTTAAGTACTTGGTGAAATCAGATTTTGATGATGTTGAAAAGACGACTGTTATTAAAGATGCAGCTCTGGAATATCTTCACAATATTTTTGATAAAGATAAGGAATTTTCGACTGAAGTCCTTTCAAAAAATATTGAAGGTTGTAGGGAAGTGGTCGAGAGTATGGTCGATGTTTTGGACCATCACAATATTGATTCCCTTCGAAATCTCATTGGTAATTTAAGCTTTCATGACTTTTATACCTATGATCATTCAATCAATGTATCCATGTATTGTATCCAGATCTATAAAACGATTAATCCCAAGGCCAGTCGTCGTGAACTGATGCATGCGGGCCTGGGCGGGCTCTTGCATGATCTGGGAAAAATTAAGATACCTACTCACATTTTGAATAATCCCGGCGGACTCTCAAATGAGGACTATCAGACGATTAAAAAACATCCTGACTTCGGTCTGGATCTTTTGGTGAATGGTCACTGTGAAGTCAGTGCTGATATTGATCTTAAGATTGTTGCCAGAGTAGTTCATGAACATCATGAAAATTTTGATGGCACCGGATATCCTAAAAAATTAAAAGGTAAAGAAGAGATCCATTTACTTGCCCGGGTTTGTACCATTGCCGATTTTTTTGATGCCATCACCACCAAACGTTCCTATAACGAAGTTCTGGCCATTCCTGATGCCATGAATACCATGAGAAAATTTCGCGGGATTAAACTTGATCCGGATATCTTTGATATTTTTGATCAGCATGTTCGTTACATTAGGGCCGAATATGCCCGGGATCTGCGCCTCTCAGATTCCTTTGATCCAACCCTGCCTTATGCTAAATTACCTATCGAAGAAATTAAGAAATTTGAGAAGGAAATGGACTTCGGTAAAATCAAAGTTGTGGAAGCAAATAAGAAGAAAGATAAAAAAGCATAAAAAAAAGCCCCTTTTGAAAGGGGCTTTTTTTTATTGATTAGTAGTAGGTCGTGTTGCGGGAACCGGAGCATTAGGATCGGCCGCTTCATTAGTTGCGGCCGGAACAGCGCCGTCTTCAGCAGGAGCAGTTTCAATCGCTTTTGTATCAAGTGCCTGAACATCAGAGTTCAAAGGCGCAGCTACAGGAGCTTCACTATCAAAAAGAGAACGCTTAGCTTCTCTCGATTTAATTGTTGAAAGAACGATAGAATTCAACATGAATCCAACCGCGAGTATTGTGGTCAATTTCGTCATGAAGTTTCCCTTCGCCGAGCTTGAGAAAACAGCTTGCGATGAACCTCCGCCCATAATGGCACCCATTTCAGCGCCTTTACCAAACTGAAGTAGAACAGTCACAACTAAGAGAACACAGATGATTACGTGTAGAACGATTAAGAAAGTGATCATAAAAAGGTAGTCTCCAATTAAGACATTATTTTTAACAGAATTACGTAGGCTTGCAAATCAAAAACCTTTACTTATCTCCGCAGAGCGCTAAAAAGTCCTTGGCCTTAAGACTTGCTCCTCCAACTAATCCGCCATCAATGTCCTTCTGGGCCAGTAATTCTTGAACGTTATCAGGTTTTACGCTGCCACCATATAGAATTCTGGTTTTGGCCCCAAAGGCCGGGAACTTAGTTTTAAGGATATTCCTAATATGAGCATGAACTTCCTGGGCCTGGGCAGGAGTTGCGGTTTTACCGGTACCAATCGCCCACACTGGCTCATAAGCGATCACTAGATTATCAAGGTTGGCTCGTGAGAGGTCGTTTAATCCTTGATGAAGTTGGTCTTCGATCAAAGATAGAGTTTGATTAGCATCCCGCTCGGCCAGTGTTTCACCGACGCAGTAGATGACTACCAGACCTTCATTTAAAGCCGTTCTGACTTTGGCATTTAAACTTCTAGAGGTTTCACCAAAATATTGTCTGCGTTCAGAGTGGCCCAAAATAACAAAATGACCGTTCATATCTTTAAGGGCGCGTGGTGAAACTTCACCAGTATAGGCCCCTTCAACATGCTCTGAGCAGTTTTGCAATCCTGCTTTCATGGTCGGGGTCTTTAGTTCTTCAACTAAAGGGAAGTGAATGGACTGAGAAGCGATCCACGCATCACACTTATGAGTGAAGCTTTTATTGAAGGCTTCAAAAAATTCAGCACAGCCTTTGACTGTCTTATTCATTTTCCAATTTCCTACCATGAGCTTTTTCATGTTTATACTCCGTATTTAAGGGCCTGAATGCCTGGAAGTTCACCTTTCTCGATATATTCCAGAGAAGCTCCACCTCCAGTAGAGACGTGAGAGAACTTATCTGATTCACCTGACTGGCCTACTGCTGCTACGGAATCGCCGCCACCTACAACCGAGAAGGCTTGGGTTTCAGCGATTGTATGAGCAATGGCCATGGTGCCTTTGGCAAAATTTTTGGATTCAAATAATCCCATCGGGCCATTCCAAAAAATAGTTTTGGCAGTTTTCAAATGGTCAGAGAAGGCCCTGATAGTATCGGGCCCAATATCGAGTCCCATCTTACCTTCAGGGATACTGACTCCATGATTGTGTTCCGGATTTCCTTCCACACCATCGGCTACGATATGATCTTTTGGTAGTTGGATTTTTCCGCCCTTATCAGAGGCAAGAAGTTGACGTGCCAAGGCCACATCTTCATCACCGCAAAGTGAATTTCCAACTGAAGCACCTTTGGCCTTCAAGAAAGGATAGGCCATGGCCCCACCAATTAAGAGGGTATCAACCATGACGATCATGCGTTCAATGGTCTTAATCTTATCCGAGACCTTGGCCCCACCAATGACTGCTACAAAAGGTTTGGCAGGTTTTTCAAGCAGGGTGCTTAATGATTCAATTTCTTTTTGCATTAAAAGTCCGGCATAAGTGCGGCCTTTAAAAAAAGCATTGATCCCATAAGTAGAGGAGTGCTTGCGATGAGCGGCACCAAAGGCATCGTTCACATAAACATCACCGTACTGAGAAAGCTTCTCGGCCAGATCCATGTCATTTTTCTCTTCGCCAGGAAGAAAACGGACATTTTCCAGAAGAACAATTTTTGTTTCAGGCAATTGAAGAAGGTTTTTTACCCCATTTTCAATGGCCGATTCAGAAAGGATGACATCCATGTTCAATTTAGAAGCAAGGTATTCTGCGATAGGCTCCAGTGAGTACTTAGGATTTGGCTTTCCATCAGGGCGGCCTAAATGGCTCATCATGATTATCTTGGAAGCCCCTTTTTCAAGGATCATTCTGATTGTAGGAATGGCCAGATCAATTCTGCTTGAATCCGTAATTGTTCTTGGTTCAGTTTTAGTAAGTGGAACGTTGAAATCAAAACGTATAAGAACTTTCTTACCTTTGAGATCTGCATCCTGAAGTGATTTAAGCTGCATGTTTAATCCTTAAAGTTTTTGACCGACGAAATTTGCTAAATCGATAACACGATTTGAGAAGCCAACTTCGTTATCATACCAGCTGACGATTTTGGCAGTATTACCAATGACGTTGGTAAGTTTTGAATCGAAATAAGATGATTCAGTGGCACCCATATAATCGATTGAAACGAGTTCTTCTTCAGTATATCCAAGAATACCTTTTAGATTACCATTCGCGGCTTTCTTCATGGCTTCATTGATTTCCTGCTTAGTCGCTTTCTTTTCAAGATTTACAGTTAAATCAACCATTGAAACATCCGGAGTAGGCACGCGCACGGCATATCCATCAAGTTTGCCCAGCATTTCCGGGATCACTTCGCCCAAGGCCTTAGCAGCACCAGTGGATGTCGGGATCATGCTCATGGCAGCGGCACGGGCACGACGAAGATCAGAATGTGAATTATCAAGAAGGTTTTGGTCAGAAGTATAAGCATGGACAGTTGTCATAAGGCCGTTAACAATTCCGAAATTGTCATTCAGAACCTTAACGACTGGGGCCAGACAGTTAGTGGTACATGAGGCATTGGAAATCACATGATGTTTTGAACTATCATATTTATCAGTGTTGATTCCAATGACGAAAGTGCCATCAAGATCTTTGCCTGGAGCGCACATAATAACTTTCTTCACAGTATCTCTCATATGAAGACCAAGTTTAGCTTTGTCTTTGAAGACTCCAGTACAATCTATAACAACCTGAGTTTCTAATGAACTCCAGGGAATTTCTTCAGGGTTACGGCAATCAAAGAATTTAATTTTCCGGCCGTTATAAGAAATTTCGCGTGCCTCAGCATTGAAAGAGAAATCACCTTTTAATTTTCCATGAAGAGAATCATATTTCAGGAGATGAATGTAAGGAGTCGCATCTCCAGGATTATTAATCCCAACTACTTCAATGTGTGTATCAAGACCACGGTCAATTCTGTCAAAGTAGGCACGAAGTATTGTTCTACCAATACGACCAACACCGTTGACGCCAATTTTCACTGTTTTCATAAGACTCCTCATGTCACTGGAAGTGACTATCGATATGATTCAAAACTAAGATATTTTAGGCGTTTAGAACATACTCCAAGCGAGAGGTTTTGTGTAGCGGATTCCCGTCTTTCCGTGTAGTCTGAAATCCTTATTTTAAGCACTTAACGCACGAGCCCCACATGTCAAAACTATTTATTTCCGATTTACAGGGTAAAGAAGAAATCACATCTGTCTTCTTGGTAAAGATCTTTAATACCATGGAAGGCAAAGACGGTAAGAAATACTTCAATATCATCCTAACCGACTCAAGCGGGGATCTAGAGGCCCGCTTATGGCATTATTCCGCCGAAGTGGAAAAAGATGTCTCTAAAGGCTCTTTTGTACGAGTGAGAGGAAAGCTTAATTACTATCAAGGAAGAAAGCAGTTCATCATCACTCAGATTGAAAAACTGGCCCAAAATGATGTGAACCTGGATGATTTCATCATGAAATCTCAATCCGATCCTGAAATCATGTATAGAAGACTGCTTAAAATCGTCGATGACCTGACTGATGTCTACATTAGGGATTTACTCAGAAGTGTCATCACTGATGGAGAAATCGCTCGACGTTTAAAAATCTGGCAGGCCGGTAAATCGATTCATCATGCTTATAAATCAGGCTTGCTTGAGCACATCTTGTCTTGCACTGAGCTGGCACTGACTCTCTCGAAACATTACCGGGTTAATGAAAACTATGTGGTCGCCGGTTGTGTGCTTCATGATTTGTGCAAGATTTATGAATTAACCGATGGTGTGAATGTCGAATACACTGAAGAGGGAAAACTAGTAGGTCATTTAGTGAAGGGCCTTGAGATTGTGGATCGTTTTTCCTACCGAATTAAAAACTTCCCTCATTATACTAAAATGCATATCAAACATATTCTTCTATCCCATCATGGAGAGTACGAATATGGATCACCAAAAATCCCTCAAACTTCTGAAGCCTATCTGGTCCATCTGATAGATTTGATGGATTCAAAAATGGGATCCCTGGAGATTGTTCGTAAGACTGATTCGACTACTGGTCATTGGTCAGGCTTTGTTAAGCATCTTGACAGGATTGTCTATAAATCTGAACTTCCTTTTTACCCGGAGTATATTCAGGATGAAGAGTTTCATCATGAAGAAAAAGAAAAAGCTGAGCCTCGGAAAAAAACTGTGACCGAGCCCACTACCAGTCTTGGTAAAATGCTTGGAAAGATAAAAATTGAAGAATAAGGAGAAGGGGCATTAGACCCCTTCTTCATTTTTGGGCCATGGAAGGGTTTGACGTACTTTTGTTATCAAAATTTTCTATAGCACAAGTATGAGGATTCACAGTTGCCACGACTAAAGATTTTACAGTCTGTTTTTTTCCATTCATCCATTTGATATCGAGATCAAAGTTAGCAATGAGTAAGTTTTCATTTTTTAATTTCATGAGATAATCAGCAACTTTGAAATTTCTTGCTTTGGCATGTCCGATTTCACCTTTTTCGTTTTTGACTGGAAGATTTGTCTTGTATTCAGTGATGATCTCATTTTGGAGAGGTTCAATGTCACATTCAGCGAAAGCAGTTCCTAATATAAAACAAAAAAGAATAAGGAATTTCATCAAGCCTCCTGTTGAAAAATAGTCGAATGAGAAAAAAGCATTCTTATGATTTTTTTGAAAGACACTCACAGCTATATTTTTATTTCGATTGCTTTAAGACTTAAAATATTTACCGCAAGCGTATCTAAAGATGTGGGTGTAAGAATCTAACATTGAATGACAAGCATTTCGTTGTCAGTCAATTTGCAGTAAAACAGTTGTGCTAATCCCTGGAATGGGTTTTTTAAATAAGATGCTTGAAATCTCATTTAAAAATGAAGCAAGTTGATACCAGTGAGCCATTGGGTCACCATCAAAGAAGGATTTTATGATACCAGCAGCATTATCTGAAGGACTGTCAGAAAAAGAAGTTTGTACTAAAGATGCTCTTTGGATTCGAACAGTTTTAGAGAAATTTGAAAGATCAAAAATTCTTGAAATTTATTTTTTGCGCTTAGATGGAAGAAGTCCTGAAGAAATCCCTGCCGAATATTATGAACTGTATCAACTGGAATTAAATGATATAAAAGCTTTCCTGCTGGGACAGCACCCTCAGGATACTCTTCTGCATAAGATTTTCAGGATAATGAGTTAGAGCTTAACGAAGCTTATAAAAGCAGTTGAACGAGTTTTCCCAAACCTGTTTTTTCAATTCCTCAAGATTTAGATTTTTCAATTCTGCAATCTTACTGGCAATAAAAGGCAAATAGTAAGGGGCGTTCTCTTTTCCCCTATGAGGGACAGGAGTTAAGAAGGGCGAATCAGTTTCAAAAAGAATTCTTGAAGGAGGAGTAATCTTTACAACATTCTGGACGTTCTCAGCTTTTTTAAAAGTGATGATGCCATTAAAGCCCAGATAAAAGCCTTCATTCAATACAAATTCCGCTAGCTCTATGCTGGAAGTAAAACTATGGAGTACCCCTTTTCGTTTCAAATATCTGGAGAAGTTTTTTATGATTGCTTTGGTGTCTTCGTCCGCTTCCCGGGTATGTATTACGACCGGCAGATCATGATCACAGGCCAGCTGGAGTTGTTTCTCGAAAACGGTTTTCTGGATATACTGAGGCGAATTGTTGTAGTGATAATCAAGGCCGATTTCTCCAACTGCCACCATTTTAGGAAGAGCTGCTCGAGTTGAAATTTTATTAAATTCAGTTTCAGTCGCTTCTTTGGCATCATGGGGATGAATGCCTTGAGTGAAATATACTTCCGGAAAAATTTCTGAAAGTTCTTTCACCCGATCCAGGTTATTCGGATCTACTCCAATAGTTATGACTTTTGATATGCCTGCCTCTGAAATTTTCTGACGAATTTCTTCCAGAGGTTCGGCCTTTAAATAATCAAGATGGCAGTGAGTTTCAATCAGCATTATTTTTCACTTAAAATATGGTCAAAAATAGCAAAGAATTGACGATTAGGTATTGTCCCCTCGATTTTCTTCCCATTAATGATAATTGTTGGAGTCGATTTTAAATTATATTTTGTTCCCTGATTAATTCCTTCAATCACTTTATTTGTCACCGAAGTGTTATTCAGGCATCCCACTAAGCCGTGTTGTTTAGCAATGTCATTGAGTTTGCTATCACTCAGCTTGTCCTGATTAGCAAAAATCTCATCATGCACAGAAAGAAATTTCTTTTCGTCACAAGCGGCTAGAGCGGCGGCGTCACACGCGAAGGGATGCATGCGTGAAGTAACACTTGAGTTACATTTTGCATCTAGTGGGTAGAAAATGTACTGAACACTTACCTGTTTAGGATAACGTCTGATTAATTCAGGCATTTGATCGGCCACAACTTTACAAAACGGACACTGGAAATCGGAAAAAACCGTGATACGGATAGGGGCTTCAGAAAAATTTGGTGTGGCCATGTGAATCTTGTAAGGAGATTCAACATCCGGATCGCCCATCGATGGAAGTCTTTTGAACTGCTCGATTACACTGGCACTCATTTTAGAGCTGTAGTCTTCTTTACTCTTTGTGTTCTGGTACATAAAAAATGAGCCAATAATCAAAAGAGCTCCCCACATACCGGTTAGCTTTAAATCAGGCGTCCAACTATTAATTCCGTGTTTCCAAAGGAGAAATGCTGCTACTCCCGAGAGAACGTAATAGAGCGTGCAGAAAGGACATAAACTTCCCAGTGAAACCAGTGAGAAAATAAACAGCACCACACAACCGATAAAGTTATATTTTGAAATGGCGCTGGAAGTTTTTTCTAATGCCGGACTTGGCATTAAACTGCTGAATAAAAAGAGCAGACCGACGATTATGCCAAAGAAAGAAATCGGGACGCCGGCAATATTTGAGATCTTTGAGTAGGTCGCTGCATCACAGTTAAAGAAAGTGGAGAGATTACATAGAGTGGATGAACCGCCCAATTGGGTTGGATAAAGCACCTCATAAAAGTGGGTCGTAAGATATATACTGACACCGATCATTGCGGCGGCATTTAGAATAAAGAGAAAATTAAGTCCACTAATACCCTGAAGGGTAAGACTCTTCTTTTGGTCCATGAGATTCATCCTTTGATATATAAATTCCAGTTTCGTTCAGTCGTTTTATCTCTTCTATAACTATGAAATGCTTTATTACAGGAAGTACACACGGGAGCATAACTAATGAGGAGCGAGCTGAAGCTCTCTCTCAATTGTCGTTTAGTTTCTTCCTGAAGATTAAAATAATATTTTCCGTTGTCTTCTTTAAAGAATGGACTCTTGGGAAAGTTTAAACCAAAATCGGCCGAAACTTCGAAGCAACATTCATGGATACTGGGGCCAATAAATACTCTTTGAGGTTGAATCAAAGAGATCTCTGGTCGCTGAAGAATTCCATGAGCAAGTCCCCGCCAGCCCGCATGGAGGAAAACAGCACCTTTTTGACCTTCAATCACAATAGGCAAACAATCAGCTGTTTTGATCGCTAAAGGTTTATCAAATTTCTCCCAGGAAACCAGGAGTCCATCCGCTTCAGTAGGAAGGGTTTCAATTGAAACAATATCTATTCCATGAATTTGCGTGGCATGTTCCACCAGCATCTCAGGTTTTTTAGTCCAGGTCTCAAAGCGGCCGTAATTTAAATTTTCACTGAATGGAATTTCCATGGGCTTATTGTAGCCCTAAATTTTACTCTGATAAAGCCTGTAATGCAGCTTGGAATATTTCCGGAGGAGGTGCAGTGAAGTGGAGCTTTTCTTTAGTGATTGGATGAATGAATCCTAACTCTTTTGCATGTAGCAGTTGATAGGGATAATCAATTAGTCTCTGCCTGATAGAGAGAGGAGTCCTTTTAAGATGTGAATCACTTCCACCATATACAGGGTCACATAAAACAGGAGTGTGCAGCATCTGAGAGAGATGAACTCGAATCTGATGAGTTCTTCCTGTTTGTAGCCTGAGCTCAAGATGGGCAGCTCCGGCATACTGCTTTATGGTTTTATAATGTGTCACCGCATTTTTACCATTCTTAACATTGGCCGCCATCTTGTGACGGTTAGTAGGATGCCTGCCAATGGTAGTCGTGATCGTTCCTGAGTGAGTGGAAGGAACCCCTCCCACTAAAGCCTCATATTTTCTTTCAATGTCATGGATAGAAAAAAGGCTAACCAGACCCTCATGGGTGGCCTGATCTTTTGCAACAACCATCACGCCTGAAGTGCCCATATCAAGTCGATGAACGATTCCTGGTCGTTTTTCTGCACCAATGCCTTTTAAGTCCGGACAATGATAAAGAACAGCATTCACTAAAGTTCCCGTATAGTGTCCAGGAGCAGGGTGAACCACCAAACCTGCAGGTTTATTGATCACAATCAGATGTGAATCCTCAAAGAGAATCTCCAGCGGTATATTCTCAGCGATGAGGTCAGTTTCAACAGGTGGTGGAACTTCTACTTCAATCACTGTTCCGGCCGGGGGCATTTTATTTAAACTAATTTTAATATCACTGGATATTTCTTCATCTTCAAATAAACGCTTAATGGTAGAGCGGGAGAATTGAGGCAATTTCTGGGCCAGATAGATATCCAGACGCTTGAAGGCTTCTCTGTCTTCATTGGTAACAGTGACAGTAAAATTCTGTGTTTCGTCCGCGATAATTTCTGAAACCATTATTTTTGATTTTTTAATTTTTTAAAGTAGAAAATATAACTATTGGCCACTTGATCAGGATTGAGCTTTAAGACTTTAGCAATTTGATAAACATAACCCCTTACATAAACATCGGCCGGAAGCTTAGATAGTTCTTCATCTTCAATGGCCCTAATATGGGTTTTAGAAATTCGGGTCATTTCCGCCATACGTTCAACTGTGACGTTTTTATAAATTCTTACTTCTTTTAAGAATGGTCCTGTGAATTCATTGCATTCATTAATTTTTCGATCCATCTCAGAGTTTTCTTCAAACTCCAGACCGAACTTTTTCTGGGCAGAAATCTTAGAGACTTTTGCTTCAATCAGGTTTGAGGAGAAATCTTCATATTGAAGAACTTCATTTCCTTTTTGATCGGCCGGCATTTTATCTGAACGTCCAACAGTAGGAGAAGTTTGGTTAAATCCTCGAAGGCGATCGTACTCGCGGCGTTTCTCTGGAAAACCCAGAACTGAATAAGCTTCTTCGATTAGATTCAAGATGGCAGCACATTCTTCTTTGGTCATCAAAGAATAGAGAGCGACACTGTCGCTGGAATAGGCATTGCGGCATCTGATATAAGCATTTTCTATTTGTTGTGGATTGGAATTTGTTTCAATCTCGAGGACTTCGTAATAGTTCTTTTTTTCCAAATCCATAATATCCCCTAAGATTCTATGAGTCGGTTAACAATGCGGTCAAAATTATTAACCAGCTTTGAATTCGGGTACTCAATGAGTAATGGCTTACGTTTACGAACGCTTTGCCATACTGATTGATCGTAATCAAGATAACCCGGAAAGGTCATTTCAATACCAAAATATTTTCGGCAAATACTCTGAATGGAATATCCAATATCTATATCTGCTTGAGAACGAACTTGGTTGATAATGAGGTTTGGTCTAAAAAGGGCCATCTCATTTTTTACTCGTAACCCTACCTCTGGATTTATTTCAGTTATTCTTTTTATTAAGTCTGAGGGAGAAGTAGTTCCCCCATTAGTTAATTTCGCGTTCATGGCCTCATTGATGAAAGGCTCAAGTTCGGCAACACCTTCCACCATTTTTAAACGACGGTAGAAAACGGATTTAATAAAACGATAAGTGTTTTCAATGGAAGTCGGTTCTGGCAGTACAACTAAAACTCCCTTATCAGCTGTGATAAAAAAATCGATAGTGTTAAAGGCCGTGCCTGCCCCGAGGTCAAAAAGAATGTAATCAGCATCCAGCTCATGCAGTTTTCGGATGATTTGATTTTTGTGCATGTGCTTTAAGTTCGCCATGCCAAGTTCATCCTGAGCGCCACTGATAATTTTTAAGTTTTGAATAGGGGTATCGACCAGTAGATCTTCAAAATTGGTTACTTTTTTTGAAACGTAATCAGACAAAGTCGTTTGAGGGATAGGTAAACCCAGACAGGTATGAAGATTGGCCCCACCCAAATCGAGATCGACTGCTACAACCTTGTTGCCCATAAGCGCCAGGCAAATCGCCACGTTGGCCGAGACTAAACTCTTACCCACGCCACCCTTACCACCACCAATGGCCCAAATCTTTTTCATGTTTTGGAGCGGAATGTCCGCAAACTCCGTATTCATATGCTCAAATTATATGAAGCTAGATCAGGGTTTGGAAAGGTATATTCATTAATGATTTCTTAGAGATATGCGGATTTATCATCCTTTTTCGGCCAGAGCTAGACGAGATAAGCCGAATCCATTAAATTGGAGCCTTAGTTTACATTTGTTAAGGAGCAGGAATGGCTGCAGCCCAGGGCCAAAAATACGATTCTTCTTTTGAGACTGTCCTTCATAAACGGTCAGATCTTCATATACTTAGGAAACTTTGGCATATTTCGACTGGTTCATTAGGTCTCTTTCTGTTTATCAACTCAGAAATGTCCCAGACCGTTTGGGCTTCTATAATTATGGGAATCGCCGTTGCAGGATTTTCTGCAGACTTTATTCGAAATAGAATCCCGGCCTTTAATTCCCTGGTGATTAAATTGATGGGACCTTTAATGCGTCGCTCAGAGAGAGAGGGTGTCAGTGGACTGCCGTTTTATGCTCTAGGAGTTTCTTTATCTTTATTTTTCTATTCTCGGGACATTGCCATCGTTTCTAGTATGTTTCTTGTTTTCTCTGATCCATTGTCTTCTTTTTTTGGCGTGCTTTATGGAAAAGATAAAATTCTACCTAATAAATCATTGCAAGGGGCAGTAGCGGGATTCTTTACTTGCTACTTGATCACACTTTTTTATGCAATGAACTCATCTACTCTGGGAACTCATATACTGGTTTTTTCAATTATTGCTGGAGTCATTGGGGCCGCTTCTGAATTAATTTCGGCCTTCAATATTGATGATAATCTCACCATACCCGTTTTATCCGGGTTGGGATTAACTCTTCTCAATCATTACATTGTAGTCTTTCCTTAATACAAAAAAAAGGCCAGCTTGAAGCTGGCCTTTTTTTATTCTTTCACAACAAAGTTACAAATTTTTCCGGGTACATAAATTTCTTTGACGATAGTTCCTGCAAGGTACTTGGCAATCTTTTCATCGGCCTTAACGATGGCCATCAGATCTTCTTTGGAGATATCTGCTGCCACTTCAAAGGTGCCACGAGTCTTACCATTGATTTGAACCGCCATGGTAATGAGATCATCCTTAGCTAATTCCGGATTAAACTCCGGCCACTTTTCGAATACCAGAGTTTTCTCATGACCTAAAAAAGACCAAAGTTCTTCCGCTAAATGAGGAGCGTAAGGAGAAAGTGTCAGCGCAAACTTTTCGGCCGTCAGATGTGATATTTTTCCTGTTTTGTAGATGTGGTTTACAAAAATCATCATCTGGGAAATACCTGTGTTGAAGCGCATATTATCAATGTCTTCAGTCACTTTCTTAATCATCTTATGAAGTTCTTTCAGGTTTGAGGTATCTTCTTTAGCGTCTTCAATGTAATTGGCCTTGTCCAAAAAGAAGCGATTAACCCGGTTAAGAAAGTTATATACGCCTTTCACACCATTCATTGACCAAGGCTTAGTTTTCTCAAGCGGGCCCATGAACATTTCGTATAAACGCAGAGTATCGGCACCGTATTCTTTCACAACTAGATCAGGATTAATGACGTTTCCGCGAGACTTACTCATCTTCTCGCCATCTTCACCCAGAATCATTCCTTGGTTCACAAGTTTGTGAAACGGCTCTTTAGTGGAAACCAGTCCCAGATCATAAAGAACTTTGTGCCAAAAACGTGAATAAAGCAGGTGAAGGACCGCATGCTCAGCTCCACCAACATACAAATCTACTGGCATCCAGTAGTTTTCTATTTTTGAATTCCAAGGTTCTGTTTTGTTTTGAGGATCACAAAAACGCAGATAGTACCAACAAGATCCTGCCCATTGTGGCATGGTATTGGTTTCTCGCTTGGCCTTCTTACCAGTTTTAGGATCAACCACGTTTAACCATTCATCAATGGTGGCCAGGGGAGATTCTCCCGTGCCGGAAGGTTCATATTTTTCAACCGCCGGCAACACTACCGGTAGTTCATCAGCATCCAGACATCGTACAGTTCCATCTTCAAATTTAAGGATAGGGAAGGGCTCTCCCCAATAGCGTTGGCGTGAGAATAACCAATCCCGAAGTTTGTAGTTAATTTTTTTAGAACCAATCTTTTTCTCTTCCAACCAGCTGATCATTTTCTTAATGGCATCTGTCTTACCCAGTCCATTCAAAAAATCAGAATTGACGTGCTCGCCATCTTCAGTGAAGGCAGCTTCCTCTACATTGCCACCTTTAACCACTTCAACAATTGGTAAATTGAATTTCAGCGCAAATTCATGATCACGTTCATCATGGGCCGGAACTGACATGATAGCACCGGTTCCATAAGTGTTCAGAACGTAGTCAGCGATATACACCGGAATTTTTTGTTGAGTAGCAGGATTAATCGCATAAGCGCCAGTGAATGCACCTGACTTATCTTTGTTAAGCTCGGTTCTCTCTAGATCCGATTTCAGGGCAGTGACTTCACGGTATTTGGCAATTTCAGCTTTATGAGCTTCAGTGGTGATCACATCAACCAGTGCATGCTCAGGTGCCAATACCATATAAGTTGCACCAAACAAGGTATCCGGACGTGAAGTGAAAACTTGAATGGAGTCAGATTTACCTTCCACATTAAAACTTATCAAGGCGCCTTCAGATTTTCCAATCCAGACTCTTTGCATCTCTTTAACGGATTCAGGCCAGTCCAGAAGCTCGAGATCCTGCAAGAGACGTTCTGCATACTGAGTAATTTTCAGCATCCACTGCTTCATGGGTTTTCTGATGACCGGATGACCTCCGACTTCAGATTTACCGTTGATGACTTCCTCATTGGCAAGAACCGTTTTAAGATTCGGGCACCAATTCACCATCATGTGAGACTCGTAGGCGAGACCCTTATTATACAACTGAACAAAAATCCACTGAGTCCAACGGTAGTAATCAACATTGGAAGTTGCAACTTCTCGATCCCAGTCATAGGAGAAGCCCAACATTTTTAGCTGGCGCTTAAAGGTCTTGATATTATCCTGAGTGGTGATGTTGGGGTGAATGCCGGTTTTAACCGCATGGTTTTCTGCAGGTAAGCCGAAAGAATCCCATCCCATGGGATGAAGGACATTAAAGCCTTTCATTCTTTTATAGCGGGCCATGATATCCGTGGCCGTATAACCTTCCGGATGGCCTACGTGGAGACCCGCACCTGATGGGTAGGGAAACATATCAAGCACGTAATATTTTGGTTTTGAAAAATCTTCGAGTGTTTTGAAAGTTTGGTGATCTTCCCAGTATTTTTGCCACTTGGGTTCGATCTCTGAAAAATTGTATTCCATAAGCTGTTTTCCTTCACTTGGAGTGAGTTAACAGCTTAATGGAATTTGTTCTTCTTTTAAAGAGGTTCGAGGTGCGTTAATTAATATCCGTTACCCATACCGCCGACAGTTCCACCGAACCCCCCACCTATCATGCCCGGAAGAGGTGTCGAATAGCCAGATGAGTAGGGCATAAACGTTCCTTCCATGACTTGGTTAAGTCCAATCGAAAACATCGGTTGTTCAGCTTTGCCGGTGAATTCATGCCAGCTAAAGGGATTTTGGAAATGGACTAAGTGATTCGTAGAGACCTGTGATAACCATTGCATCGCCTTCCTTTGTTTTTGTGGAAGACCTGGCAAGGCCATCAGGGCATTCATCTGATGAATGTTATCCAGCGTCTCTTTGCGGGACTTCCTGTTCAGGTTTTCAAAAGTTGGAGACCAGACGAGTTTTTCCTTATTGGCAATTCTCTTTTTAACTTCAATTAATGGGGCCGTATATGCTTCATGATATGTTTTCGTAGCTTCAAGTATACGTTTCTTTTCAGTAAGAGCTTCGCTGAAATGGTTTTTCTCGATTTCATAGTTTTGTTTGGTGAAACTATAACCTGTAATAATAGGCATTAGTTTTTGCAGCTTATCTATCTCTTCAGGAGTAGGTTGGAAATTATAGTTAAACAAGCCATCCTCAGTAAAAAATCTGGCAACAGAGGCGAATTCAGGATCACTGAGAAGTTTATCTTTTTCGGCCGCAAGTTTATCCAGTTTCTCTTTTTCCTGAGCAAGGTAGCCCTCGGGATCTTTTTCCATCAGTTGAACTTTGTCAGAGAGAGTCTTGATAATCTGGTCTTGTTGTTTTTGATAGTCTTCCATGCCTTTTTCAATGGCAGCTAAGTCCAGTTCCGAAATAATTGATTCAGCCTTTTGAAGGTCATCCTTGTAATATGAGGCAAAGCTCTCTTTGACTCCTTCATAAAAAAGAAGGTTGAAAACATTGTTGGTATTGACTCCATTCTCAGGACCAATAATGGCATTACAGTGTTCCAGTCTACGGGACTGTATATATAACTGCCTGATCTCGCCGGTAGCTGTGTTGCTAGGTGGATCCATCTCTCCTGATTCATACTTGGCCATGGCCTTAACAATGGCTTCCATTTCAGGCTTTTTCTTCTCACATTCTTTCATGTCAAAAGGTCTGAACTTTTTAGAACCGCCATCGGCACCATAATAGAATTCATTGTTTTCATCACAGTCCAGGTACATTGCCGCATGCAATTGATTTAAGCTTTTGATATTGGACTTGGTATAAGACAGGAGCTTTTTTTCATCAGCGTTTTTTAGAAGATCTTTTTCTTTTAACAAAATATCGGAAAGATACTCATGGCCTTGAGGACGATCGGCCAGCGGAGCGGACCCATCGTAACCGGCAATGAGACGAGCCTTAGGGAAGATTTTTTTCCAGGCGTAAATTTCATTCTGCACACCGGTATAACATCCCAGCAAAAGTACTGAGGAAACTTCATTGATGTCCTGATATTCACCGATCATTTCCGCCAATTGAAATCGGTCAAAGCCACCTTTATTTCCGCCAAAAGAGCCTCCACCATCATGACCTGAGATAGTGAAGTTTTGAAGTTTACCTTTCTTTTCTTTAATTTGAGAAAGTGCTTCTTTTATTCCTTCCTCAATACTTGGTTGTGCCATTTTGAACTTTTCTAGCTTGTCAACAGATGCATAATAATCCTGCTCTAGCGAACTACAATCTTTTCCCGCTTTTGAACAGCGATTAAACTTTTTTTGGTTTTCATTTATGGCACTGGTGTACTTTGAATATTCTTGATAGTTTTTTGGAACAATGACCAGCTTTTCTCCTCTTTCACAGGCCGCTTTCTCAGAGGTTTTGATTTCCAACTCGGAATTATTGGTATCAACAAAAAGCATAACCTTGCTATCATCAATTTTTTTATTACAGCTGGCCTCAACTACAAATGGAAGTGAAAGGGCAAGGCAATAGATTATATGCTTCATGGTTATCTCTGCTCTTTTAGGTATTTAAGATCTTTGGTTTTTAACTCAGGATATTTTTTCTTTAATTGAGAAAGAGTTTTTGCTTTCAAGTCCATGAAAAAGATGTCTTTTTTAAGTTCATCCCAGTTTTTTATTTCAGGTATGCCTGCCAAAGCCTCTTCTCTTATATCTCGATCAGGAAGAGAGCTGACATGGGTACTGCCTCTACGCACATTAAAATTCCGCTCAAGTTCTTTTCCATCAATGTCCTCATCGAGTATGAGGACTTCCGCTTTCTGGGCCCACGCTTGTTGGAAGGAACATAATAGGAAAAGAGAAAGGAGGAGTTTCATGAAGCTTCCTTTAAAAAAGTATTCAAAGGATATTATCGGTAAAAATCAGATTGGGATTAGAAGGTGAGTGCTATTGTCGGGTAAGTAAAAAAAAGGGACCTCACGCATCCGGCGCTAGTCCCTTTTTACAGGGGGGTATTACCACTATCAGACAGAATGACAATTGAGGGGGTATGTCATCTCATGCCCTTTAGGGGACGTAATTGAAAGGTAGTCATTAACATCTGAGAATGCATTGGCATTCTGAACATTAATTCGATGTTTATTGCCATCGATGTAAAGCGTTTTAGAAAAACCCAGATGTTTTTTATGAGTTCTGACTGATTCAGCATCAATTGAAGAGATGGAACGGCTGACGCCCATTTCATCTTCTTTCTGGAAAGAAATTCTTTCGTTCTCGATAGTGAAAGTTTTTTCACCAAAAGCGGTGGAGCAAATGATTGCTCCGGTAGAAGCATGCGAACTAAAGGCGTGAATCATTAAAATAAGGCCAAAAAATCCGAGAACGGTTGAAAGTGATAGTGTTTTTGTTTTCATGTTTTCCCCCTGTTATTATAAAAAATGACTTCATCCTGCAGTCATCCCTCGTGGCTTTCTTAATACAAGCGGGATGCCAAAAGGAGGCTTTTGAATTCAGGGGGTTAGGTGTGAAGGAAGCCCCTCCTTCCTAGACAACTGTCTATTCTCTAGTCACTTTTCAATTCCAATTATATTCTGATGATCTATGGTTCCTTTAAATTACAACCAGCTTTACTACTTCTATAAGATTGCCGAACTAGGCTCAATTGCCTTGGCGTCTAAGAATGTTCTGATTAGTTCCCCCGCGCTCTCTATGCAGCTCAAAGAGCTGGAGGAGGGACTTGGAACTCCCTTGTTTGCTAGAGTGGGAAAAAAATTAGTTCTAACGGAAGCCGGGACTATCGTTTACGAGTATGCCAGGGATATTTTTAAACTTGGTTTTGAACTTAAAGACACCTTGGCCGATCGAAGTCATGGAAAAGAGCGGGCCCGAATTGAAATTGGCTGCCAGGACTCCATATCTAAGAATGTGGCGGATCAATTGCTTACTTTTTTAATTGAAAAGAAGGCCTGTAAAGTCATTTTGAGAGAAGGAAATCGAGAAGAACTGCTCCGGATGCAAAACGAATTCAAGTTGGATTTGATTTTAACTAATTCTGTTCCCCAGGTGAAGGATTCCTCTATCTTTGAAACAAAACTACTGTGTCGGGAAGAACTTATTATTGTCGGTCATCCTAAATTCAAGGGTCTTAAAACGTTAAAAGAAGCACCTTTTATTCTTCCAACATATGATTCTTCATCCAGACAAAAACTGGATCTATATTTCAAGGAGAACAATGTCATGATTGACGTGATCGCTGAGGTTGAGGATAAAGCAACTGAGATTGATCTGGCATTGAATGGGAATGGCTTGATTGCAGTCATGAAAAGTAATGTAATTAAGTTTCTCAAGGATAAGACACTTATAGAAATTGCCACCTTAAACCAGCTACAGGAAGAAGTCTGGATGATTGTGGGGAAACGAAAACTCCTAAATCCACTTGCTTTATTTGCTATGAAGAATTTTACTCTCTCTCATAAGTAAGCCTTACTTAAGTCACCCTTCAATTTTACTGAATATATTAAAGAACTATATCTTTGTACTATTGATTCATGGCTAATAGAAAGGAGTTCACTATGCAAGTCCAAGTTCATTATCAAGGATTAGACAATTCTCCGTGGATGGATCAATTCATTAACAGTCGATTGTCTAAACTTAATCGGTATCTTAACAACGCGGCAGCTGTCCAAATTCATTTAAAGTTGGAAAATAAGCATTACATAACTAGTCTTGCCATCCATAACATGAATCAGGATTATGCATTTACAGGTGAAGGCCAGAATTTATATGAATCTTTTTCACTGGCCATGGAGAAAGCTGGCCGCTCCTTAGGGGAGCATAAACGTAAAATTAAGGATAAAATCAATAAAAGGTACTTTTCACTTAAAACTTCTGAAGTCGCCTAATCTTCCTTACGGTTGCTCCTTGTAAAAGGAGCAACTATTTATAGTTTTCAATTAAATTATTTACCGCTTTCAATTCGGAAGTAAAATTTTCTTCCATTTGTCTTAAGTCACCAACGGGCTTTTTAATCGCCCATAGGTTATAGGTTATAACCAGGGTTTTATTTTCTTTTAAGGGAATGTAGGAGGAAGCTGAAACAGCACCTTCCGCAAACTTTGAAAAATGAGTTTTTTCAGTAAACTTAATGGTCGTTGCACCTTGAGAAATAATGTCGAGTTTCTTGGCTGCTGAAACGGCCCGAATTACTTTTGAATTGGGCAAGGTACTTACATCATCTGCATCAAAAAAAGATTGCATCTTATAAGTGACTTTATCTTCTCCCGGAATAGAAACGAAAAAAGTGTCTTGCCCGCTCTTTCTAACTTTTTGTTCGCCCATGATGAAAGTTACAAATTTCTCATCAGTCACTTGCTTATCATCGAAAAAGCCTACAGGTCGGTTCACTACCGATACAGACTTATTAACAATCATCATGACATTACTTTCTTGTATTAAAGAGAGGGAATCCAGATCAAATAATTCAGGATACTTCACCACGAGTTTGCGCGGAGATAGAACTTTAAAGAAGTAATGAATCTCACCTTTCATGAGATCCTCACTTTTAACCGGAAAATTTATTTCTTTTTGCTCAACAACCTTGGCATACAGAGGGATAGAGATGATAAGATTGAGCCCCAGAACGAATAAAAATTTTGAAACTGTATGAATCATATTAATATACCTTTGTTCGATCATACTTATCGGATATTGACAGGTGAACATGAGTAAAAAGCTAAGTTTTAAGCAAAATTTGCCTAAGGTGCACTTATGATTCGGTCAATATGCCGTATGGGCAATCCGATTTTAAGGAAAAAATCACTGGAAGTGCCTAAAACCTTTCTGAAGACTGATGAGTTTGGTCAAATACTTCGGGATCTGCATGATTCTATGAAGCACTATGGAGGTATTGGCATTGCTGCGCCTCAAATTGGGATAGAGTGGCAGATTGCTCTCATTGAACTCATAGGCTTTAACCGTTATGGGGAGGAAGTTAATCTGCCCCTTACGACCTTTATTAATCCACGTATTGAATTTTTAACACAAGATCTGCAAGGATTTTGGGAAGGTTGCCTCTCAGTTCCAGGGCTCCGCGGCTTTGTAGAACGTCCTAAGAAAATCCGCGTGAGTTATATGAATGAAAAAGGTGAAGACAAACAAATTATTGCCGAAGGCTTCCTTGCGACCGTTCTTCAGCATGAACTCGATCATCTCGATGGTGTTCTTTACGTAGATAAGGTAAAAGATCCTAAACTCTTATCTTATCAGGAAGAATTCGAAGAATTCATTCAGGAGCGGCCTACCCCGTGACAATTATTGCTCCCACCAAAAGCTTTGCCTTAAAAGAACTATTAATTTTTTCTCTTCCTATTATCTTTGGCCATCTTGGTATCATGCTAATTGGAACCGGGGATATGATTATTGCCGGACGGTACTCCAGAGAGTGTCTGGCCGCAATTGGTTTGGCAATCGCAATTGCTAATCCCATTATGATATCGTTGTTAGGATTTCAATTCTCCATTTCTCCTCTACTTGCTCAAAAGAGAGGCAATGGAGAGAAAATTGATGATTATTTCTGGACCATTATGTTCTATAGCATGCTGGTATCAATTGTTTCTTGTGGCCTGACTTATTTAAGTATTTATCTTGTTCCCTGGCTTAACTATGGGAATGATTTAAATGCCATCATTGTAGAATATCTACTTATCACAAGCTTTTCAGCTTTTGGACTTTGCCTATATCAGGGACTCAAAGAATTTTATCAGTCTCAAGAAAAAACCATGGCCGCCAATATCATTGCCTTGATTGCTGTGGGAGTGAATTTACTTTTTAATTACGCTTTTGTTTTTGGGAAATTGGGAATGCCTGAATTGAAGGAAGCGGGACTGGCCTGGGCCAGCCTAGGTGTCAGAGCGTTCATGGCCATATCTTTGCTTTTATTAACCACCAGGTACTGGTCTTCTTCAAAAAAAATCCGCTGGGATTTTATAAAAGAGATGTCTAAGCTTGGAGGTCCAATTAGTCTGACTCTATTTTTTGAAATTATGGCCTTCTGTTCGGTGACTTTATTTGTGGGTAAATTTGCTGAAATTCAAACCGCGGCCAATAACCTCGCCTTAAATATTGGTTCTCTCTCTTTCATGATACCGCTTTCCATCTCGGCAGCTGTAGGTGTTAAAGTTGGTCATGCTTATGGAGAAAGAAATTTTCACTCCATTCTAACTTATAGTCAGGTGAGCTTATTTGTTTCCTTTTGTTTTACTTTTTTAATGGGATGCTTGTTTTATTTTTTTCCTCATGCAGTGATTTCTCTTTATACCGATGATGTTCTGGTTATCGACTGGGGGAAGAAATTACTTTTCTGGGTGGCCTGCTTTCAATTATTCGATGGTGCACAGGTGACGATCGCCGGAATTTTACGTGGGCTCTCAATCACAAAAGCTCCTTCCTACGCCATATTCTTCGGTTATTGGATGATTGGAATCCCTCTAGGGTACTATCTTGGATTTTATGCTGGCCTTGAAGCTCAGGGCTTCTGGATTGGTCTGGCCATCTCTTTAGCGGTAGTGGCTGTTATGTTGGGAATGATTCTTAGAAGAAAAATCGAGGCCTTCAAAGTTGAAGGCCTCGGGTAATATCACATGAAAAAATCGCCGTTGCCGTTAACATGAGTGTGGCTACACTCGTATTTTAGTACCCCTCCAAAAATTCCAAATAGCGGTCTTAACCAGAATTTTTGAGAATATATCTTATGTGATTTAGGAACTACCGCCGCAACTAATTCCTTAGAAGGAACTTTGCGTAAAACTGTTCTGACTCTAAATTCACCATTCTCATTTAGATTAGAGTAGCTATAACCCTCCTCCTGGCCTTCGTAATGAGTGTAAGGATGGACATACCAGCGGTTAGTCTTCACATAAAAAATGACCTTGAACTTCTCGTAAGCATCAGTGGGAAGTCCTGTCACGCGTCCTTTAATGTGGGAATCTTTCACAATCTCTTCAACGGTAACAACTGCGCTTCGACACTCATTTTTATATTCACGAAGAACCGCTCTTGCTTCCGTTTTCCAGTTTGCCAGCGCTCCGGTTGAGGAAAGCAAAGTCGCCAGTAAAATAATACTTTTCATATAAACTCCTTTTGAGGATATATTTTATTCTCCTCGTAATGTGCGATGCTTACAATCGGGTGATAAATTTGCCCGAATAGTTGATTAAATTATTCAGGAAAGCCTTATGAATTGTTCTTTATGTGCACGAGTGACTCATACCCAAGAAAACCAATACCCCTATCTCATCTTTGAATTTGAAAATTCTTATTTGTATCTCGGGGAACATCAGTTTTACCGTGGCTACTCTGTGTTGGTTACCAAAGAGCATTTTCGGGAGATGACTGACCTACCAGAAGTTAAACGGGAGGCCCTGTTTAAAGAAATGATGAAGGCCCATCTGGCACTGGAAAAAGTATTTCGTCCAAAAAAAATGAATATGTGTAGCTTAGGGAATGTTGTCGATCATGTACATTGGCATTTCTTTCCGCGTTATGAGAGTGATCCTGATTTTAAAAATCCACCATGGCTACAGATGCACCTCTTTGAAAGTGCCAAAGTGTCTCCACAAGAAAGGGATGAACTAATCAAAATCATAAAGGCCCAACTGCTTTCGCTGTAAGCCTCTGTTAGAATTTCATTAAGAATTGCCTTGAGCTTAAATAAAGATTGCCAATTAAGTGGTGGCATCTTTCAATCTAAGGGAAAAAAACTTTCAACATGGATGTGTAAATGAAGTTTTCCCTGATCCTTATTCTCCTTTTGAGTTTTCCCGGATGGGCCAAGTGGAGTGTGACTACTTACAATATCAGAAATTTTGACAACGATTTTCGGGCCGGTAAAACTGACCTTGAAGAATTAGCTCGGATCATCAAGAGTGTTCAAAGTGATGTCATGGCCTTTGAAGAAGTCGTGAACGTTAAAGCTTTTGAAACTCTGGTCAAAAAAAATCTCCCTGGTTATTCCTATGAAGTTTCTAAGTGCGGTGGGGGCGGTAAACAACAACTTGCAGTTGCCTACAACTTAAAAACTTTCGAGTTTGTAAGTCAGGTTGAGGATAGAACCTTCAGCGGAAGTGGTAGTAGTAACTGCGGCTCATTAAGACCCGTACTCTTGGTAGACTTACTCCATAAAGAATCTAAAAAGATCTACACTTTTGGTGTTGTTCATTTAAAGGCCGGTGGAAATGATCGGGCTTACGCTCAACGTTGGGAACAGTACTTAAAGTTAAAGAACTTATCTAAGCGTTACGCTAATAAAAATCTCATTCTTCTGGGTGACTTTAATTCAACTGGCTATAATATTAAAGATGAAGATTTTCAGAGATTTGAGGACTTCATCGATCAATCTAAAATGAGAACAATGACGGAAAGTTTGGGCTGTACTAACTATTGGACTGGCACTGCTGGTGGAAATGAGTTTCAGTCATCGATTCTTGATCACATTGTCATTCAAGACAAGAACGTCAGCTCAGTAGAAGAAGTTAAGGTTGGTTCTCATTGCGCCAAAATGGACTGTCGTCCTGCGACACCAGAAGAATTAGGCCCAAGCTTTGAAGCGGTTTCTGATCACTGTCCGGTTCAAGTGACCTTTAAGTAGTTTTGCACTTCTTTCCTCATCCACAAATGCGGCCATATCTGATACCCTTGGGAGAGTAACATTTCTCCCGAGGGCATTCTTCATGAGTTTTTTATCAGAAAGAGTTTTAAAATTAGTTGAATCTGAAACCCTGGCCATGGCCCGTTTAGGAAATGAATTAAAAGAGAAGGGTGTAAATGTTATTAACATGAGTTTAGGGGAACCTGATTTCACAACTCCAGAGTTTGTAAAAAAAGCTGCAAAAGAAGCGATTGATAAAGATTTCTCTTATTATACTCCCGTACCTGGTTACAAAGATCTCCAAGTGGCCATTGCCCAAAAATTTAAGCGGGATAATGGTCTGGACTTTAACCCTTCACAGATCGTGGTATCTACCGGTGCTAAGCAGTCAATCATCAATGTCGTGATGGCCACTATTAATCCAGGTGATGAAGTTATCCTGCCAACTCCCTATTGGGTTAGCTACTCAGAGATGATTCAATTAAATGAAGGGAAGGTTGTTAAGCTCGAAACTGATTATCAATCCGATTTTAAAATCACTCCTGAACAGTTAGCACGGTCGATAACTCCTAAGACTAAAATGTTTCTTTTTTCTAATCCCTGTAATCCTACGGGAACTTTGTATACTGAAAAAGAACTGCGCGCTTTAGGCGAAGTTTTCAAGCAGCATAAACAAGTACTTATTGTTTCCGATGAAATTTATGAATATATCTCATTTGCAGAGAAAATGTTTTCTATTGGAACTATTCCTGAATTGAAAGAACGCGTGGTAACTGTGAATGGATTATCGAAAGGTTTTGCAATGACCGGCTGGCGATTGGGCTACCTGGGAGCTCCGGAAGAAATCGCTAAAGCCTGTGTTAAAATTCAAGGGCAATATACTTCGGGTGCAAGTTCCATTTCTCAGCGGGCCGCCCTGGAAGCGGTTAAGGCCGATCCGGCCGTAGTTAAAACGATGCAGGATGCTTTCCAAAAAAGACGTGATTTGTTGATCTCTCTAATGAAAGAAGTTCCCCACGTAAAAGTGAATAACCCTGGTGGTGCCTTCTATCTATTTCCGGAAGTCTCTTTTTATTTTGGTAAAAATTTTGGAGATCAAACCATTAAAGATGCTAAAGACCTTTGTATGTATCTTCTAAATGAGGCCCATGTTGCTCTCACTCCTGGTGGTGCATTTGGAGCACCAAATTATATCCGCTTATCTTACGCCACCTCAGAAGAGATTATTCGTGAGGCTGTTTTGAGAATTAAGAATGCCTTGCAAGTATTGAAATAGTCAGATCTCAAGGTAGAATTAAGGTCTATCTGACACTACGGTTAAAGACCTCGTTCTTTAGTTACGTTATCTTTCTCCCGCTATTCAACCCTCCTAGGAGATAGAAATGAAACAAATCTTTTTCATAACAATCATGGCGATGACTACGATTTCTTTTGCCCAAGAAGATTGGAAGGTCATCGCTGAAACGACATCTTGTGCAGAGAAAATCCAGATTTTAGGCAAAGCAGGAGAAAAGTATGTTCTTGCGGTCCATGGAGATGAGAGAACAAAACTTTATGCAAAAGATGGTTCAAGTTTCAAAGAAGATGCGATGACTACCAAAGAGTACCGCTCTACTGAGAAGTCGGATGTCAGTTACACATTTATTCAACCTAGCATGGTTGAAGGCAATCCTCCCAAAGTAGATGTTTCTTATCATGGAGAAAAAAAGCGCTGTAAGATGGATCTTAATCGCTAATATTAATGTATGGATAATGACTATCGGTTGGAAAAAGATACATTCGGTGAAATACGAGTTCCCCAGAAACATTACTGGGGAGCTCAAACTGAACGATCCCTTCATCACTTTAAAATTTCTACTGAAAAAATGGATGCTGAGCTCATCCGTTCAATAGTTCTCATCAAAAAAGCAGCAGCTCAGGTAAATGAAGAAATCAAAGCTCTTCCGCTTGCGAAAACACTAGCGATTAAGGGCGCCGCAGACGAAATCCTGAAAGGCCATCACTTCGAGGAATTTCCACTTTCGGTCTGGCAAACAGGTAGTGGTACTCAAACCAACATGAATGTAAACGAAGTCCTCGCCAACCTTGCCAGTGAAATCATGGGCGGAGAGCGAGGGGAGAACAGGCTTGTTCATCCTAACGACGATGTAAATAAAAGCCAAAGTTCCAACGACGTATTCCCTACGGCCATGAGTTTAGCTTCCACTAAAGTTATCATCTTTGATCTTTTTCCTGCCGTACATAAATTGCGGGATTGTTTGGAAGAAAAATCTAAAAACTTTTGGGAGATCACCAAGATTGGACGTACCCATTTGATGGATGCAACACCCATCACCTTAGGTCAGGAATTCTCAGGTTATGTTTCACAACTTGATCATTCACTTAAACATATTGAAGCGACACTTTTACATTTACAAGAATTAGCATTAGGTGGAACGGCCGTCGGAACTGGCCTTAATGCGCCAGCGGGATTTGCTGAAAGAATAGCAGAGGTGCTGACTAAATACACAGGTCTGCCGTTTAAGTCTGCTCCAAATAAGTTCGAAGCTCTTGCTGCCAATGATGCCTTAGTAGTTGCTCATGGAGCACTTAAAGGATTAGCAGTTTCTTTGTTTAAAATTGCTAATGACATTCGTTGGCTGGCCAGTGGTCCACGTAGTGGATTAGGGGAAATATCTCTTCCTGAAAACGAACCAGGATCTAGCATAATGCCTGGAAAAGTAAATCCAACTCAATGTGAGGCCATGACTATGTTATGTGCTCAGGTTATGGGAAATGATGCTGCTATCTCTATCGGTGGGGCTTCAGGAAATTTTGAACTTAATGTTTTCAAACCACTGATGATTCACAACTTTCTTCAAAGCGTGAGACTTCTTTCAGATGGTTGTCATTCATTCGAAGAATTTTGTATCAGAGGCATCGAGCCTCGTTATAAAAAGATAGATGAGCATCTAAATCATTCACTGATGTTGGTTACGGCCTTAAATCCTCATATCGGTTATGATAAGGCCGCCCAGATTGCAAAAAAAGCACATAAGGAAGACAAGACCTTGAAGGAAGCTGCCGTTGAATTAGGATATGTCACAAGGGAAGAATTTGATTTATGGGTTCGGCCTGAAAATATGACTAATCTGAAACGTTAGTTCATCTCATTAATTTCTTGACCCAACATCTGGTCGAGCTCTTGCCTGTGAAGCATCGCCTTATCACGGCAACTGGCGAAGGCTGCCGGAATCTTTAGGTCTTTCAAGGCAATGACACAGCCCTTTAAGTAAGAAGCTTGTGCCTGGTTAAGTGCCGCATTCAGGGACACCAGATTTTCCTTCTTCTTAGAGGGAAGTTGAGAGCATCCAATTAGCAAAATAAAAAGGCTTAGACGTTTCATGTTTTAATACTGTCTTACTAAAACTGGCAGGTCCAGATATTTTCTGGCCCATGTATTGAACCTGTACATAGAATAATTATATGAAAATTCTGATACTGATGAGCTTGTTGGTATTGCATACAGAAGTCTGGTCAAAGGAAACTGAAATAGCTTCCTTTGAAACTGATTTTTGTACCAACTATCCGGAAGGCACTCAGGAAAAACCTGAGCTATGGAAGCATTGCTGTCTCATGCACGACATGTTTTTTTGGGCCGGTGGAAGTAAGGTCGACCGCTTAGAGGCCGATCTTAGATTAAGAAACTGTGTTGCAGATACGGGTAGTTTCCATCAGTCCCGAATCATATATCTGGCAGTCAGAGCAGGTTCCTATTCACCTATCAAATATCCTAAAATGAAATGGAACAATGGCTGGGATAAAAGACCAGATTTTCAAAGCCTGAGTTTGAAGGATATTGATATTATCGAAGATGAAATCTTTTCAAGTTACGACTTCATCCCTTTAGAACTGAAATCTACTTTTATCCATCAACTACGAAGTCGTTTGGACTAATCCTTAGAAATTTCTAATAACGATGTATGTAAGTAGTGAAAGGATCAAGGCCACGAAGGCCATTTTTTTATAAACACTATCAAATCCGATCCAGGAATTTTGCCCTTTATTGAAAGCTGCATCCAGTATGCAAAAAGTATGGAGGATCAAACCTGGCCAGAAAAAAGCAAAGTATCCAGCTCCCACAAATATGGCCCAGAAAATACCTGGCATGGTTTGACCTTTCATTAACTGGCCCAATCCAGGAAGCATCATCGACCAAATAGCTGCAATTGAATTATCTACTTTTGTATCCACTGGATTTTTTGTCATAATTTTCATCCTCGTATTTGTCATATTATATACCCCCAATCTTGAGACCTACAGAAAATATATGGATATAACTGGTTGAATTTCGGAGTTTAATCGAAAGCTTTATGTTGATTAAAAAACTCAAGATTCTTAGTCAGAATGCCGATAATTCTTTAAGCTCTCATCATGTAGAGTGCTTTCACTGGAGGTACGTATGAGTAATAAGCACGGTAACAACAATCAGAAGAAAAAGCTGACGAAAAAAGAATTAAAGGCCCAAAACCATGCCAAATTGATGGCATCAAAGGGTGGCCAGAATTCTAATGTCGTGGACATTAATGCTTTTCGTGATCAACAGAATAAAAAAGCAGCTTGATTATGCTATGAGGAGGACATTGTCCTCCTCAATTTCTCTCCTCTCAAATTAAGTATTCATTAAGTTAAATTCTGTTTCTCCTCACCATATAAATAGTGACGTAAGATTTTCCACATGAAACTCTGTTGTTCCTATGTCTTGGAGATAAAATGAATATTCAGGGAAATTTTCTCACTGCTGAAACTGCTTCTGGTCTCATGGATGTCTATGTTGCAAGTCCTGTAACTGGTGACAAGTATCCAGTCGTCATCGTCCTCCAGGAAGCTTTTGGTGTTAATCAGCACATAAAAGATATCTGCCATAGACTGGCGGAAGAAGGCTTTGTGGCCGCAGCTCCTGAGCTTTACCATCGTGAAGGACGACATCTCACTGTCGAATACGGTGAACGTAAGGAGTTTATGCCTCTGATGGGCAAACTCACGAATAAAGGGATTTTGGATGATGTACGCGTGACAATTAATTTTCTGGAAAACCTTCCCAAAACGGATCTGTCATCAGTCAGTACTGTTGGATTTTGTGTAGGAGGGTTTGCCTCCACACTTTGTGCGACTAAGCTTAAACTTAATAAGATGATCGCTTTTTACGGGGCAGGCATTGTACACGCCAGGGAAGGGATTGCACTTACTCCTTTAGTGGATGAGTTAAAGTTGATTAAGTCTAAAAGTTTGTTCTTTTTCGGAGGCCAAGACGCCAGCATTCCCGACGATGAGGTTAAGCTGATTGAAAAGAAAATGACTGAAGCCAAAGTTCCTTTTGAAGTGGTGATATTCCCACAATCCAATCATGGTTTTTTTTGTAATGAACGAAAGAGTTATGATCCGGAAGCTGCTAAAGTTGCCTGGAAAAAGACATTGGATTTTTTAAAAGCTTAATAGTGGCTCCCCGTAGATTCGGGGAGCGATAAAATTTCTTAAAGATTTACGTATTCTTCACATGGTTTCTTACTGCTTCCCAAAGCTCTTCCGATTTTAGATGCAGTGGCTTCAACACAGGCCTGATAGAGCTCATCTTTATTAATTTCTGAACGTTCAACCCTGACTGGCGTTCCACTCGCATCAACTCCTAAGAGATTCTTGGCAAGGACTTCCGGAGTCCAAATAGTGTGGGGAACAATCTTGTAGTAACAAGTATGTTGGCCGTAGGCCGTATTGCGAGGGAAGACTTTCTCTTTGAATATTAGCTCAACCAATTCATTTTCAGATGCTTTGATTTCTTTACAGTTCTTGCTGAAAGCAAATTTCTCAGTCCATTGTTCAATCGTATATGGGTTTTTGATGTATTTAAAACCTGCATCCATAACCCAGAGTTGGTTATTCTCATTTATAACTGGGGCCACATGGTACCACCAGGTTCTGCGGAAGCTAATATTGATTTCGCCTTCCGGTGTTTCTTCTTTCGTGAAGAAGAGGAAGACTTTAGCAGTATTAAGATCATATTTTCTTTTAAAATCATTTGCCCACATCAGTGCACGGTTAGAGCAAATAGAGCTTTTAGTTTTGATGAAGTCCCGGTCCATTCTTGAAAAAAGAGTTTCTTTACTAAGACCACGGCCCGCAATGTCCGTTAGAGTCCAATTATAGTCCGTTAATTTTTGATCAGCCGCGCTCGCTGTCAGAGAGACAATAATTAATAATAATAAGGTGATAGCTTTCATAGAGTCGGCCTCCGGTAATTTTTACAGGGTTGTACGAAGAGCGAGAGAGAATGTCATCCGGGAAATAGTTTATTCGTTAGACTTTATATTTTGCATTGTATCTTGTTGATATTAGAGTTTGTTTTTTGCAGTGTCTAAAAAAGTACTTTTAGTTCGAAGACGCTTAAGAACCTTACTTTTGGAATAATTAAGGTCGTTCAGCCGATGTCAACTTGACACCGACTCTGTAGAATTTATTTGAATTTGTCCAAGTTCAGTTAATTCTGAAAATTTTTCTTCCATGAAAGAGTTTTAATGGTTAAAGGTGAAAGAACATTAATCATTCATCAGGGCCGGTTTTTCATGAAAATGTTTCTGATCCTCCTAGTTCTCTCCTCGCAAACTTTTGCTCAGACCTCTTCTTCCTCTGCCGTTAACACTTCCCAGTCTGATAGTTCCACTTTGTCGCTAATGAGATTGAAAGAAAAATTCAAGATCAGTTATTTTAGCCAGACATTAGGACCATCTATTAAGAAGTGGGAAGATAATGAGTTAGATGATGATGGGACTTTAAAAGACGATCCTATCACCATGTATCACTCTTTTAACTCGCGATATCTTCTAACTGAAAAGTTTAATTTATTCATGAGTTCAAGATTTTCTACAGTTCTTGGAAATCGATCTGAGTTACCTGAATACTATGACCAACACGCTGTTCGGATGGATGATTGGCAGTTTGGATTTTTTTACAATTTTTTAAAAACCTCAAATTTTCAGTACAATCAGCGGCTTACTCACCGTGCTCCATTTAGTAAGAAATCCAAGAATGAGCACATTGATTCCCAAATTGAATGGCAACATGACTTGACCTATAAAGTTTCAAATGAACTGCGAATCATTCATTGGAATACTTATCGTTACTACGCTTACAATGAGAAATCGACTATTGAGAGACATCGGATTAACTTCACGACTCTATTTAACTACACCCTGACTGATAAATGGTTACTTCAGTTCATGCATACCTTAGATCTTCAGCATAGAAACAAAAAAGACGTATCCCATCCAAAACACCGCGACTTTAGTTATATGAAAAGATACCATCATTACTTAGATTTTGGTGTCGGTTATTCTCCTATTCGAGACCTCACTTTTATCCCTTTTCTCCGCTTCGTGGATGAAAGAGATATTCGAAATGAAACAACAACGGTGGGTCTGACTATCCTTGGTCGCGTACTCTAAAATTTTTTAATCCGGGGAGGGTAACCTCCCTGGATATTTTATTATCTCATTGCAATATTCCTTCCGATCGATCAAACTTTTTCAAATGAAGAGCTTGTTATTATTCCTGATTTTTTCGGTTTCTTTTTTCGTCGATATCTATGTTGATTTAAAAGATAACATTCCACTGTCGCATATTTGGCATGAAGGCTTGCTCTTCTGTTTGTCCCTGGCTGCAACTGCTTGGCAGTTCAAACTGTTGTTAAAAAAAGATCGGCATATCAAGCATGTTGAAAAAGAATTGTTGGAAACTAAGGACTCCTATCGGGAGTGGCAACAAAGAAGCAAACAATCGGCCCACGAAATACGTAACATGATTGATCAGCAATTTAATAGCTGGTGCCTTTCGGCCAGCGAAAAGGATATTGCTCTTCTTCTCATTAAGGGCCTGAGTATGAAGGAAATTGCTGAAATAAGAACGAGTCATGAAAAAACGGTTCGTCAGCATGCAACTAATATCTACCGCAAGGCCAATATTTCCGGTCGTCAGGAATTAGCGGCCTTCTTTCTGGAAGATATCATTTCACAACCTTAGCCTTCGATCCGGCATTTGTCGGATTGAATATTTCTATGCCTTCTTTGAAAATCATTCAAGAACATTTTCAAGAGGGAAGTTGTATGAAGCTCTGGTTTTTAATTCTTGGTTTTCTTTCCATTACTGCTCACGCCGAAATTAATCTAAATGATTTGGGTATAGGGCCACAAGTGAGTTCTGACAACCCAACCTTAACTAAGAAAGAATTTTCTGAGCGTACGAAGAAACTCAAACGTCATGAAGTTCTTGGATTAGTAACTTTGGGTGCAATGACCGCCACTATGTTTACTGGCGGTTCGGCGATGGACAATGATCTGCATATGTATTTGGGTGTGGCGACTGGGGCCCTCTATGCGGCCACTGCATACTATGCTTTTACTGCACCTAAACCCTCAGGAGTGATCGATAAAGGCAGGATCAAATGGCATAAAAGCCTCGCTTGGATTCATCTTCCCGCCATGATCATCGCCCCTTACCTCGGCTATATGTATAAAAAGCATGAAGAGAATGGTCAGAAACACACAGGCTTAGAAAAACATCATTCTACAGTCGCAGGTATTTTATATGGCTCCTTTGCTTTATCAGCAACCTTAATGGTCCTCGAATTTTAAGGGGATATATTATGCATTTAATCATCTTTAGCTTTTTTTTCGTCTTCAGCTTTCAAAGTTTTGCCCAGTCTTACTCATTGGAGTCTGGTAGCGCTATCTATGAAATAAAACATTTAATTAAAAGAGTTAGCGGTGAAAGTAACAAGTTAAAGGGCAAAATTGTTTGTGCTGAAACTGAGTGTGAGTTTCTCGTAGCAATACCTTTAAATACTTTTAATTCCGGTGACAGTAATCGTGATTTGAATATGCAGAATATTGTTGAGGCCTCGAAATTCCCATTAACTACTGCAAAAGGGAAATTTCCTTCTGCTTACATGATGCAAGAACGGTGGGAATTGCCAGTGGAGATAGATTTTCATGGTATTAAGAAAAAATATCATGCTCAGGTAATCAATAAGAAAAACTTTAATACAGCGGTAAACTTAATCATTAAACTCGAAGAGCATCACATTGATCGACCTTCATTATTTGGAATTCAAATTAATGATGAAGTTAAAATAGGTTTTAACTTGCTTTGGAATCGCGGGAGTTAGCTCGTGCATTTCCAACCTTGGTTTCTTATTTTGATCCTGATTCAGTTTCAATCCTGTGCTCTATTGAATAAAGAGGGATCCTGGGGGAAAAATGCCTTATATCCTTTGCGGACTGGAAAGTTCCTGGAGGCCGTGCAAGTTAATGCCTCTTCACCACATGTCTGGGGTCCTTTAGTGGGAGCAGGAGTTATCTTTGCTTCAAATACCGATGCCCGAATTTCTAATTGGGTCCACCATGAAGGAAGTGTATACAAGAATGTTCAAGCGGCCGACAATTGGAGTGACAACTTTAACAATATTCAAAAATATGAAATGTATGCGATGATTTTATTCACACCTTCATATGATGAAGATAGATCCTTCACAGGATACCTGAAGAATAAGTTGAGGGGAGGTTTGGCCGTTAATATTGCTTCCTCTTCCAGCCGGTTTTCAGTGGATCAGGTAAGAAAAGTTGTTCATCGAAAAAGACCGAATAACATGGATTATAAGAGTTTGCCATCAGGGCACGCTGCTGAAGCCGGCTCACGTAGAACAATAATTGGAAAAGGCGTGGAGGCAATTGACATGGCCCCAGTACAATTGAAAGTCGGGATTAATGTTTTAAATACAGCTATGTCGATGGGTACGGTTTGGGCGAGAGTGGAAGGTAAGAGACATTATCCAACGGATGTACTTGCCGGATATGCATTTGGTTCATTCGTCAGTGGAGTTGTATATGATACACTTATGAATTTGGATTCAAGTCAGTCTTTTGTTTTTCTTCCTTTAGGAAATAGATACGCTTTTCAATACACTTATCTATTTTAACCATTATCTCATGTTTGTAATGATGAATTCGATACTACTTCCTGGCATACCTTTATTACTTCCTTTACCAACTGCTCTTACTCGCGTTTCATCAATTCCCCTGGCCTTTAATTCTTCTTTTATTGCTAGTGCTCGATCGTTTGATAGTTCTAAGTTATCATTATAGCTTTCAATCATAATTATCGTTTCGGGGAATTCTTTTAGCGCATTGGCAAGTTCATCGATTTCATTTTGAGAGCCTTTTATTAAAGCTGTTGAATCTGCCAGGAAATTCAATTCTTGAAACGTAAACCTCTTCGGTAGCTCTTCTATAGAACCATCCCTTAGAAATGACTTTAAGGCGTCTAAGCTCTCTACTGATGATCCTTCGGACGTTATCAATGTGGATGAAGTCGGGGAAGATTGTCCGACGACAGTATCTTCTTCAGAAAGATAGCTTAAGTTTTGATTTAGAAACCACCATAGGGCCGTTAGAAATAATAAAGTTGATGTAGCAATCCAAAACCATGGTCTTGAAGCAGGACGATTATAATCAGCTACAACTCTTTCCCTTGAATTATAATGACCTTCGGACTTATCGATTGCCCCTCGCAGCTTATGGGCAACAGGTCCCAGCGCCGCGCGTGTTCCAGCGAGTTCCTTCCTTCCTATGTCATTTTGTCCACCGGTCTGAAAGCCAATAAGAACTTTTTTTTGCTGATCAAGAAAGCTCATGATTCCATCTGTCTTAAGCTTGTCATGATTAATTTTTCTTTTGATTGAACCCATAACGATAGGTGCAATCATACTCATTATTTTTGTTACTACGGATGAATTCATACCGGTGGTTGTACTTAAAGAATCAGTGACTGATATCAGTCGATTTCCAAATATCTGATTTATAGCATCTTCACCTTTGCGAAGATAATGTGGATCGCTCAGGGAAACTGATGGATCAGCATTTTCAACACCATCATTTTCAGCAATGGCAATCAGACTGGCAGCGCCTTCACTTGAGGAACCTTTTCGAACCAAAGCTGAAAGGAAAGTTGGAATAACTGAGCGTAAACCTATTTGAATTTTATCTGCAGGCTGACCAAGAATGCTGCTGAATTTCCTTACGCAATCAGGAGTGAGAAAGTTCTGTGTTGTGTTGAGAAGATTGTCTGCAGTCGCCATAGATATCCTCCATAGTTGCCCCATAATACAATAAGGAACAGAGATATCTACTTGCTCTGCAAGTGACAAACCATGTTCATATTATTGTAAAGATAGAAACTATATGACAGTGGTCAGCTTATTCTGTGTTTATGATATTGATTTTGACAGAAGACAAATCAAGTAATGATAATGAGATTAACGGTCTGAGGCATAGATGAAGTCGGTGAGAATCCGACACTGTCCCGCAACGGTAAGCAATTTATTGCAAGTCCGGTCTCTCTCAGTCGTTTTTATTAATTGTTCATTCTCCGAGGCAGAGAAGGAATAAGTCATAGTTGAAGAAAAATAATTAATTCTTCAGTTCCACTTATGTAACCCTTCATCCTTCTCCTCGAGATCAGTGAGGGATGATGAAATATCTAAGTTGTAAAGTGTCCTTGCAAGAAGTTCCGGGAGAAATCTCCCTGGTGTTTCTCATTTCAGAATGCCCTCATCGTTGTCCTGGTTGTCACTCACCTGAATTATGGGCCAGTGAAGGGACCTTACTAACAGTCGAAAAACTCCTGATTGAAATGAAGAGATATGAAAAACTCTTTAGTTGTGTGTGCTTTTTCGGTGGGGAAAGTGATGAGGATACTCTTGCTGGACTATTGAGCTTCGTTAGGGAATCAGGTTACAAGACTTGCCTCTATACGGGAGCAGATTCAATTTCGTCGAAACTAAAAACATACTTAAATTATTTAAAAATAGGTCCGTGGAAAGAAGAGTTAGGGGGACTTTATGCCACTACGACCAATCAACGTTTCATAAATTTAGATAGTGGAAAATGTCTAAATCACTTATTCCAACACACACAAGGAGTGACTTCACATGCTTAAACTTACTTCAGATCAAATTCAGGGTAAAATTAACTTCATTGAGAACTATATAGAGGCCAATAACGCAGCATCTGGCTCTCTATTCGATTCGAATGCCAATGTTTCTTTTAAAAATATAGCGACTTTGGAGGCTGAGTTAAATAAAGACATCAATATTCAAGTCAATCGTAGATTGGTTTATTTAAAAATAAAAAGCCTCTTTGGTGAGGAACTAGCAGAGGAATATGTTCGCCAAATTCAGGATCATGAAATTTATGTTCATGATGAGACCTCTCTAAAGCCATACTGCGCCTCTATCAGCATGTATCCATTTTTACTTAATGGGATAAGGGATTTGGGTGGAGAATCACATGCTCCTGAGCATCTGGAGAGTTTTTGTGGATCATTCATTAATTTAATTTTTGCCGTTTCCGCCCAATTTGCAGGGGCCATCGCTACTGTTGAGTTTTTATTATACTTTGATCATTTTGCCCGAAAAGACTATGGCACTGATTATTTAAAGACTCATTCGAGAATCATTGATAACCATCTTCAGCATATCGTTTATTCCATTAATCAACCTGCTGCAGCTAGGGGATATCAATCGGTATTCTGGAATATTTCCATTTATGACGAGAAATATTTTGATAGTCTTTTCGGAGAGTTCGTCTTTCCTGATTTTGACAAGCCTAATTATGAAAGCATCAAAAACCTCCAGAAATATTTCATGAAATGGTTCAATCAAGAAAGAAAAAAATCTGTCCTGACTTTTCCTGTAATTACTGCTGCCATGTTAGTCGATCAGTCGGGGCCCTGCGATGTAGAATTCGCAGTTAATTGCTCCCAGGATTTAGCCGAAGGGAATTCATTTTTCATCTATCAATCAACGAGTGCTGATAGCCTTGCGAGTTGTTGCCGGTTAAGAAATGAGATTAGCGATAATACTTTCAGTTATTCTTTAGGAGCGGGGGGAGTATCAACTGGATCCATTAATGTCATTACATTAAATATGAATCGATTAGTTCAAGATAAACGCAATCTTAAAACTGAGGTGCAGAAAATTCATAAGTACCAGATTGCATACCGAAAAATCATGGAAGAATTCCATTCGAAGGGTATGTTACCTGTCTATCAGGCAGGGTACATCTCACTGAATAAACAATTTTTAACCATCGGTATTAATGGCATGGTAGAAGCCGCGGAATCTCAAGGGATTAAACCGGACAATAATGAAAGCTACATTAACTTTGTCTCAAGTCTTTTAAAGGTTATTTATGATGAAAATCTAAAGGCAAAAAAAGAAACTGGTTATATGTTTAATACAGAGTTTGTTCCTGCTGAAAACTTAGGTGTGAAAAACGCCAGTTGGGACCTTAAAGACGGTTATCAAGTGAATCGGGATTGTTATAATTCTTATTTTTATGTGGTCGAAGATGAAGCGACTAATGTTATCGATAAGTTTATTCTTCATGGAAGCAAGATTAACCAATATCTCGATGGAGGATCAGCGCTTCATTTAAATCTTGATGAAAATTTAACCAAAGAAGGATTTCTTAGCATCTTAAAACTATCGGCTAAGACAGGATGTAACTATTTCTGCACAAATGTGAAAATCACAATTTGTAATCAATGTGAACACATTGATAAGCGGACTTTGAAAAATTGTTCAAAGTGCGGCACTTCCGACATTGATTATGGAACCAGGATCATAGGATATTTAAAGCGAGTGAGTAGTTTCTCTAATCCTCGTCAAAAAGAGCAGGCCCTGCGTTTCTATCATCGAGAAGAGGGTCAAGCTGCTTTAAGGAACTAGTTAAAGAAACGGCTATTGTTCAAATGAATGAATAATGGCCGTTTCTGCATTATTGAATTTGCCTTGATAATACTTTTCCACCATTAGTATTCATTTCTAAAACCCACTGCTTGATGGTCTGAAGGTGTATATCTTCTTCTTCTTTTGCCTTCTGAAACCTTTCTGCCATCTTACTGAGTCCCACTCCATTTGCAAGTTCGACTAACGTCTCCCAGCAATTGTTATCCACTAATTCCGCTTGCAGGATAATTTCCAGTGACTGCTTAAAAGTGACTCGTGGATCAGATATGGCCTGAATCCAACCAAATCCCGCTACTCCTGCAACATCCGCGGATGGAGTCATGGCAGTTGCATCTCCACCTAATTCTTCCATCGCTTCTGAGACCATCAGGAAATGTTGGTATTCTTCAAGATGAAATCTTTCGAGTATCGATAGCTCGGGAAAATCTTCATTACCTTGTGAACCTTTATGCTTACTAATTAATGCTTCATATAGACGTGTTCCTGATCGTTCAAAAGCAATCCTTTCCCCAAGCTTATCCATGAAGGTATGGTCGCCTTGCATGATCTTCTCTTTGAGCGCTGCGAATGCCCCTTTAAGGCTACCTGGCATGGGGACAGTTCCCACTGGATCTGAATCTATCATAAAATCGATTCTATTTTCACCAAGGGCATTTGCATTGCCGACAGAGGGGGAAGTCAGTTTTCTTGAACCCTCAGCTGATTTAATGGCATCTTTAGGAGACATTTTAGCCCCTGTCCGATTCATTCCTACTTCACTTGTCATTTGATTATCCATGGAAGACTCCTATTGTTTAATCATTGTTTCTAAGTTGTTAAGCTCAGTTCCCGGTTTCCAGATATAGCCGGCAGAAACTGTTTCAGTAGGAGAGCCTTCTGAATTCATTTGATCACGGTAATTTCTGGATGCTTCGCTTTCCTGATCCGGGCTTTGAACAAAGTCTTTACCAACTGAACGGTAATCTACTTCCTTAGAAAGTACATCACGAACAAAATTACGTTGGCTCTTATATTCGATAGGAGCTGGAATCTTGTTGGGCAGAATCTCAGCTGGATCTCTTTTTTCAACTTTCTTGAAAAGTTCCATAACCATTTGCAATTGGCCTAACTCATATTCCAGAAATCTTTCCCAGATTGCTTTAATTCGAGGATTACTTTCGTAGGCCACACAACTGTAGTAATTATATACTTCATTTGCTTCATGAATGAGCCACTTCTCCATAAATGATTCAGATGGATCAATGATTGATTCATATTGAGTTACGTGCTGCTCTTCAATTGAAGCAATCTCTGCATAAAGCTGACGGGCCGTTGGATCAGCAAACAACGGGCCAATATTCATGTAATAATTATGAGTCTGCTGTTCACCTGCCATAATAGTCAGTGCATGAAATTTAGTTAAAACTTCTGATTTAGTTCGGTCATAGTGATGTCGTAAGTCATCTTCCGGAGCACGATGTTCTACGATGGTCGGTCTTCCCGGAATAATGTCTGTATAACTTTGAAGAATGTTATTGGCATCTTTTCCTTCTAACCTATCGAGTAGGGCCGTGTATCTATACATATGATCGAAGTCTTCCAGTAGCCCGTAACGGTATACCTGTGCGAAGTATTCATTTGGTTCCTGCTGTGCCACAGCTGCAGTGACTTCAATGGCAACCTGTTCATAACCAATCGTTGTTTCCAAAGGCGAATGGTCTGCTCCTAATAACCAATTAATCATTGTGGCCTGATGCTGCTCCACCCGTCGAATGTTAGCTAGCGGCAACTGCATTTCTTTATTCATCCTGGCAAAGGAATGACTGAAACGGTTCGCCTCCAATTCAATCCCATTCATGAGGATAATTCGGACTCTGGTAAAAGCGTCATCATTGAGCTTACTGATTGGCTTTTGGACCAGGTCACGCCATGTAAATTTTTGTTTTTCGAGGGGAGTTCCCTTATCTTTGAAGAAATCTAATCCCATATGAACCTCCTGCTTAATAACACCGAATTGGTATTTCCAAAACGATTGCAAGAGGGATGCCTGTTAATTCCTTTCTGGCCGACAGGACTTATGTGATCAGGTTCTTAACTATGATTCCTTAGAGAATGCGACCACGACCTAGTAGAGTTCCGTCGAGTTTTTTCTGAAATATATCCATTAAGGTGTTCTTTACCTGCTCTCCCTCAATGATCCCCAGTGCCATCGCTATGGCCTCCAGGGTTGCCATACCGGCCTCAGTGGTCTCGGCCCTAATATGAGACTTTGCTGTATTGGGAGTACTGATCTTTACACGAGGTACGCTTTGAAGCTCATGATGGCGATAATGTACTTTACTCGCCTGGCGCCAGTTGCCATCCGGAACGATAAGCTGAATTGGTCGAGGATCCTCTTTTACCAACTTCTCATCAAGTTCCAAGGCATTTTGAGAAGGATAGAATAAGAGAGTGCGATAGGAAGAACTGAGAAGATCACTTAGATCCAAGGCTTCATGCTCTTTACCACGAATTCTCATCTCACTATTTATCAAGGCCTTCAGAGCAAGCCTTCCAGTATTGGTTGTGCGTTTTAATTCTTTGGCATGGATAACTAAGGAGATTTTAGTTTTGAGAGAGAGAGTTGGGAAATTTGCACAAATACAACGCTCTTTATGCAGAAAGCATTCAGGACAGGGATCTTGCGGCTTTCTTTTTCTGGATAATGCTTTAATTGAATTCCCACAAAATAAAAAGGCCACCCAGAAGGTGGCCTTGATGATTATTTCTTTTTACTGATATACCCGTCTTACGATTCTTTCACAGCTGGCAAGATCACTATAGCCGGCATTGTAGCTAGAATCTCCCATAATGGATCGTGTACGAAGATCAAACGGGTAGTAGAGAGCGTTTGATTGTTTGAAACAGACCAAATTCTCACCACGCACTGGAAGGGTCTTCGAGCACTCACTTTGATTTGAGTGGCCGGCCTGATAAGAAGTTGAGCCTACGATGCTGAAAGTGGCCACATCTACAGGGTAGAAAAGAGCGTTCGATTGTTTAGCACAAGCATACTCGGCATACTCACGTGGAAGTGACTGTTTACACTCAGGAAGACTGCCATAGCCTGCCTGGTATGAAGTTGAGCCTACGATTTGTCCATTTTGTGAATTAGATGGATAGAAGAGGCCATTTGACTGTTTAAAGCATGAGCGAGTTTCATATGGACCTGGAAGAGAAGATTCACAAGTCTGGAAATCGCTGTATCCTGCCTGATAGCTTGAAGATCCGACAATCTCAAAAGTCTGACGACTTGTTGGATAGTAAAGACCGTTGCTTCTCTTTGAGCAAGTCAGCTGTGACTGAGGCTCAGGTTGTGGATAAGGAGGATAAGGTGGATATGGAGTTGGCCCAGGATTTGGACCTGGATTTGTTGGGCCTTCACGACGAAGCAGCTGGATCGCCTCATTAACGTTACGAAGAACTTCCCTCTGTTCCTGAGGAGTCAGGTAGAGATGGGCCTTCTCGATTGCGACGAGCTGATTTAGTCTCTGAAGTCGAGTTTCAATTTTTTGCTCTAATCTATCAACTTGTGCCATGGCACTGAAACTTAAACCTACAAGTACAACTGACAAAAACTTCCTCATCTTTTCTCCTTTCGTGGGACCTAGATTGAGAATCCAAGTATCACGATAAATCGTCAAGACGAAGACAGAAAATGCTATAGGATAATGTTTACGTGGTGGCATTTTGAGACCGGTTTAACCTTAACCAAATCAGCGCGTTACCTCTTATAAGTTACTTTTTCACCTTTCTCTGTTCCACATACTAAGTGATGACCTGTTGTATGGACTTTCACGTGATCACCAATTCTTACTTTAACCTTGCAGTGGTAGATGCCATCCTTCCCAAAAGCTTCGACTTTTAAAAATAGATTCTTTGCTCCAGCCGGAACCGTCGCACATTGAAAACGATGATTTTCCATCTGCATGGTAACAGCGAGAGGTTTTTTTGGTGCATCTTTGGAATAGATTTCCCAGTGTCCAATGTCATCATGGTCACTATCCACACAAATCGTAGATGCCGAATGTTGAGTCTTATGAACTAAGTATTCAGAGAAAGATTTTTTACCTTCTGGATTTTTTTCGAAATTTTTCGAAAGTTCTTCCTGCTCCGATTGTTTGGGAAAAATTGTCTTTTTCTTTGTCGCACAAGAAATTAAGAAAAGGGGAGTTAGGATAAGGACTATAATATTCATATTTTTCATGCCATGATGCTAACACCAAGGAAATCTCATGATCAAGATAACTCTAGCCGCATTCTTCTCTTTATTTTTCTCGTCACAAGCCTTTGCTTCCTTTGCCTATGGTGGCCGGGTCCAGATTGAGGATGGTATTAAATTAATTGAGAACATTCAGGTAGGAGATGAGGTTTCTGTTTTGGAAAATGGAAGTACGCCAGACTCCATATCTTTTTCCGAGGAGAGAGTGGCATTCTCAACTGGGACTGGACCACATACTCATATGGCCGGAATGATTTATCTTAGCTACGGAGATGAAGGAGCTGAACTGGTAGTTACTCCTGATCAAGTCTTCTTAACTGCAAAACAAAGATTAGTTCGTGCGAATAAATTAACAATTGTTGACCAGTTATTATCAAAAGATGGAAAACCTATTCAAATCCGACAAATCGCCTTTGGTGAATATGATGGCGGTGTTCATCATATTGCAACTGAATCAGATACCACATTCGGAAATTTTTTAATTATTGGTGGCGTTTGGGTCGGATCTTATAAAATTGAGATCTTTTATGATTCGGCCAGCTTGAAAGACATCAATGTTTTTGAGGATCGGTCGTTACGTTAGAAGAGAACATACATTATCGTACCAATGGTAAAATAATTGTGAAAGTCGTTCCCTTTCCAGCTTCACTTTGTACGAGTATTTTCCCTTTATGGGCCGAAATGATTTCTCGTGAGATATAGAGACCAACTCCAAGACCGCTTATGTACTTCGCTGAAATAGCACGTTCAAATCTTTGGAAAATTTTGTCATGAAACTCCTTGCCAATGCCGATGCCTGAATCTTTCACTAGAATATGGACTTCATTACCGCACTCTAAAAGGGAGACTTCAATAGGCTTACCACCTCCATATTTTGCAGCATTCGACAGGATGTTATTGATCACTTGTTCAAATCTTGATCGATCTACGCATGCAATAATTCTTTTATCACAGCTGAATGTAATAGTAGGGCCAATGTCTTGAAAATTTTCCCGGTGATTATCGATAACGTCTTCAATTAATTCTACTAAGTTAAATTCTTCACAGTGAACTTCTAATTTACCGGAGCTCATTCTGGAAACATCCAAGAGATCTTCTATTAGTCTTACAAGGCGATCAACTTGATTCATACTGCTTGCAAGACTTGTCTTGATATAATCTGGCAATGAGTCTGGCTCCTTTAGGGAGCGTCTATGAGTCATTTGTAGATTAAGTTTCAAGGAAGTAATAGGTGTTTTAAGTTCATGAGAGGCAATGATTAAAAATTCATCTCTGATTTTAATTGCATCAACTAGTTCTGTAATGTCCTGACTAATAACGACCCCAGCAATGATATTGCCTTCTGCATCCCTTACTGGTGATGAACTTAGACGGATAATTTTTTGACTGCCATTGATCTGTGGTACAATGCAATCTTCATTCTGTACGATCTCACCTTTAGTTATCGATCTGGCAAGTGGCCATTCTTCTGATTTATATGGTGTTCCATCCAGATGAAGACCTTGCCACTTATGGTATTCATCTATGTGCTTTGTAGGAATGAGTGGGTGCCCCCAAACTTCTTCAACCTTGCTATTTGAAAAGATAAATTTTCCATCTGGAGATTCTCCTATTATGACTGAAGCTGGAATCTGAGACATCGCTGTTTCAAAACGTCTTCGTTCAAATTCTGAAATTTGTAGCAATCGTTTCCTTTCGATGGCCAGTCTTCTTGATTCTGCTTCCCTCTCTTCTAGCCTCTTGTGAATTTCCTTCTCAGTCGTTATGTCACGAAACTCAATGACTGCACCTATCGGTCTTTTATCGCGCTCCAATGGTGCTACCGAGAAATTAACTGGATAAAGGTGTCCATCTTTGTGCACGAATATCTCTTCCTGGTTTTGAAGAGCAGTTAATTTAGCTTGTCCATTATCAATAGGACATTCTTCCATGGGATAAAAGCTCCCATCAGGTTTCTTATCGTGAATAGAGTAATGCGTAGGCTTCCCCTTTATTTCCTCTAATTTGAACCCGGTGATTTTTTCACCTGCAGGGTTTAAAAAAGTAGGATGCCCTTTTTCATCCATCATGAGGAGTGCAGAGGTCATATTATCTGTAACTGCTTTTAGAATATTCCTCTGATAGGTAAGTTCTTCCTTTGATTTTTTTTGTTCATCAATATCTTGAACGGTTGCGATTGAATAAATTGGAATTTCTTTTTGATTTCTTACAATTGTACCTGTTACACAGACCCAGATATTTTCACCATCTTTACGCTGATATCTTTTTTCAATAGACCAGCTCGTTTCGTTGCCAGTTAATAAATTTTCATAAAGTTTGAGTTCTCTTGCCCGATCACCAACATGCGTAATGTCCATAAACGTTTTTTGCAATAACTCTTCTTCCGTGTACCCTGTTATTTGGCAAAGTTTTTCATTCACCTTTAGGTATCGTTTAGAAACAGGGTCTACTTGCTCTACGCCTGTTCCTGCCAGATTAAAAAAGTCTCTATATTCTTTTTCAGATTGAAGCAGTTTCTGATTTCTTTTTCTTAAAATTTCATTAAAAAGGCTAAACAGGAGACCCATGCTGAGAAAGATTACTAATCGAATGAGATACCCGGTACCCTGGAAGGACAGCCCCATTGGTGGAATGAAATAATACAATACCAGTAGGGTTGATAATAGTGTGCTGAATACTCCTGGTCCTAAACCACCTACCCATGAACTAAAAAAGATTGCGGGATAGAACAATAAAAAAGTAATTTCTTTAACTAAAGGGTGAAGCCAACTTTGAGCAATTAAAGCAAATGCAGTTATAACAAATGCACTAATATATCTAAGCCAAAATTTTTTTGTCTCTGTCGGTGATTTGAACATGGATCATACTCTTTACTGTCAAAGACTTGCTCAGCTTAAACTAACAATTTTATTTGAGAAAACTAGGCCATGCGCCTTAACCTGAACGGTAATAAGTAAAGTGGAGAAGACCATTGCGGCCAAAGGCTGCACCGGAAACCAGAAGTCTCGAACCAATGATTGAATGTAAAATGAGATAAAAAGTGGCGGGAGAGACGGGACTCGAACCCGCGGCCTTCTGCGTGACAGGCAGACGTTATAACCAACTTAACTACTCCCCCGGAGTGTAAATGTTCACCAAATATAAAGACATGATGCTTCCCCGTCAAGAATTATTACTTAAAAAATCTTTTTCCGTTTCGCGTCATGAGTGGTTCAGAATCAGGACCTGTGCTACTATTTTGTGACTTAAAAGGAAGTTGAATGAAGACCGTTTTTATTACAGGTGGAACGACTGGTATTGGGATGGAGTTAGCGAAACTCTATGCCAATAAGGGCTGGAAAGTCGGGGTTTGCGGTCGGGATAAACTGAAATTTGAAGCGAGCTTTCAGGTTGGAAGAGACAACGTCACTTTCTATCAGGTGGATGTGGCCAATCGGGATGAAATAAAAAAAGCTATTGGTGATTTTTCTAAATCAATAGGCCTGGATCTTTTGATCGCTAACGCCGGAATTGGGTATGCCTACAAAACCAAGGTTCCAGATTTTGAATGGAGCTACCGGATGGTTCACGTCAATCTTTTGGGAGTGATGTATGCCTTTGAGGCCGCTCTGGATGTGATGATACCCAGGAGTAAAGGACAGTTAGTGGCGATGTCTTCCATTGCCGGTTATAACGGACTACCGGGAGTTTCCGCTTATAGCGCCACCAAGGCTGCCGTTCAGAAATACTGCGAGTCTCTGCATCTGGATTTAAAGCAGTTTAATATTGATGTAACAACTATATGTCCGGGCTTTGTGGATACCCCTTTGACTCAGACAAATGATCATATGATGCCCTTTATCGTTAAGGCACCGAAGGCTGCGGCCCAGATTGCTCGCGCGATTGAAAAAAAGAAAATGATTTATGCCTTTCCTTTTTTCTTTTCAACGATTGTCCGGATCATGGGTATGCTTCCACGTACCTGGTACCGTGCACTGATGAGTTTTAAAGCAATTAATTACAGCAAGGATTAGTATGAAATTCGTTTTAGTAGGAATGTTTTTTTTAGTGAGTTGTATGGATTCAACACCAGTTCCTAAAGCAACTGAGACAGTTAAGGCTTCTGAAGTTACAGCAGTCGAAGAAGACTGCGACGATAAAGCGAAAAAGCCAATTGAAATTAAAGAAGAAACCATCAGTTTATCGGGTAATACCGGCTGTACTTTAGAAGAGTAAAACACTGTAAAATTTATGTAAGTGGCTATCTTTAGTTGAGAATGTGGTATGTAAGGCCATCTATTTTCTTCTAAGGAGTACCTATGAAATTTTTAGCAGTTGCGCTTATTGCACTTTCTTCTTTCTCGGCCTTTAGTGCTGGTATTAATTCTACCATCGCTAAAATTGAATCTAATAAAGATGCTGTATGCTCTCGTACAGGAGTTAGTGCTTTTAATTTCTGCACTGGTCCTGCTTCTTATGAGGCCCGTCTTTGTTATTATTCAGTAAAATACGCTTGTTATTCTACCTCAGGTGATTTCACAGTTAAATTAAGAGTGAAAGAATCTGTCAAGGGAAGTGAAGTTACTAAAGTGACTTACAGCAAATAGTTTTGAAACTGTTCCGTGATAATGTGATAGGAGAACATCGCCATCCATATCACGGACACAGTTATTCCCAATCCCATCAGAATTAAGATCAAATCTTCTTCAAGTAAACCCACACAAATTAAAAAAATACTTAAGGCCGGAATTAAATTCGAGAAGGGAATAGGCAAGGGCAAAGAGAGAAAAGCGGAAGATAGAATAATGGCAAATCCACATATGATGTGCGAACCCCGAGTGTTAGTCAGAGGATGTTTGAAAGCGGAAATTTTTGAGGTAAAAGCACTGAATTTCAGAGCAGCTTTATAGATGTATTCAAACCTTTCATGAGTAATATTCAGATTCTTCATTCTCTTTGTCAGTAAAGGCTTACTCCAGAACATCAGGCCCAGTCCCTGGAGGAGGACGATCAATCCCAAAACACTGGAAAGTCCAGGAATTGGTATGGGCTGCATAAATGGCAGGATGGATATTAATGACAGGATTAAAAGAGCTTCGCCTTCAACGTGTTCCACGATTTTTCCCAGCGTAATATGCGGAAGGTCGCGAACGTCTTCCAATGCTTTTATGAGTCGATCGCTCATGAGTCTTAATCCATGGTTAATAACAAGTTCATTTTATATGAATATGCTCTTAAACGAATATATATTAATTTGCCCAGGTTTTGACTGTGTCATTGATTGTCAAGGCCCGTAAATGGCCTATAGAATAACAGACAACAAAGAATTGAGGAAATCATTATGCATCATGAAACATCTCTCGCTATCTGGATTGGATTTGTTGTCTTTATCCTGCTGGTCCTATTGCTTGATCTTGGAGTCTTCCATAAGAAATCTCATACCGTAGGTTTTAAAGAATCAATTATTTGGTCTGGAGTCTGGATTGCTTTGGCCATGGCCTTTAACGTAGTTATTCTTTATTGGAGAGGCCAGGAAGACTTTATGCTTTTCTTAACCGGTTACGTGATCGAAAAGTCATTATCGGTGGATAACCTCTTTGTATTCCTTCTGATTTTTGGGTATTTCAAAATACCTAATCAGTACCAGCATAAGGTTCTATTTTATGGAATTCTTGGCGCTCTCATTATGCGTGCCTTCTTTATCTGGGCAGGGATTGCGATCCTCGATAAATTTACCTGGGTTATTTACATCTTTGGGGCCTTTCTGGTTTTCTCCGGAATCAAAATGCTCATGCCACAAAGTGATGAGCATGATCTTGAGAAAAGCTGGGTGATAACCTGGACTAAAAAGCTCTTTCCAACTTCTCCTCATTTCCATGATGACAAATTTTTTGTGAAGTTAAATGGAACCTGGATGATAACTCCACTTTTTATCACGCTGATCTTTGTGGAGTTTTCGGATCTGGTCTTTGCCATTGACTCAATTCCTGCAATCATTGGGATAACCAATGATCCATTCCTGGTTTTTACTTCCAACGTTTTCGCCATTCTTGGGTTGCGTTCTCTTTATTTTGCTCTAAAGGGTTTTGCCGATATGTTTCACTATCTGAAATATGGTCTGGCAATTATTTTGATGTTTATCGGGATCAAGATGTTGATTACTCACTGGTATCACATGCCAGTGGCCGTTACCATGGCCGTGATTTTCCTGGTTTTACTGGGGTCGGTTCTGGCCTCTGTTATCAGCAATCACAAGAAAAAGAAATTAATTGGTTAATTGGAAAGGGCCCTAAGGGGCCCTTTTTTATGTTAAAAGATTTCGTTCAGAGACGATGTCATTGATCTTGATGAAGTCATACAGATATCCAAGAGTAAACAGACCCCCGGTGCAAAGCCAAATAATACCAGTGATCCATTTTCCCAGATAAAAGCGGTGAATGCCAAAGAAGCCCAGGAAAGTCAGAAGTAGCCAAGCGACGCTGTAGTCATAGCGACCTGGAGAATAACGACGTTTTGATTCCTGTTCCATAGAGGGAATCAGAAAAAAGTCTATGATCCATCCGATTAAGAAAAAGCCGAAGGTAAAGAAATACAGAATTCCGGTCCAGACTCTACCGTAGTAAAAACGGTGGGCCCCCATGAATCCAAAGATCCATATGATGTAACCTAAAGGTATAGAGTGTGTTGAATTTTTTAGTTCCATTGAAATCTTAATCCGTCTGTTTCTTTGAAGGGAAGTATTTTAGGCGTGAGCAGCAATGAGTTTATGCCTTCTAAGCTTTTCTTAGGTTCACAGATTTGAAAAGTATTCGTCCATTCCTCGACTCCGCCTTTAGGGGACGATGCCGGCGTACGCTGTTGTAAGCTTAAAAGGTAATACCTGTTCTGTGCATCCATCCAGGCAAGTGTCCAATTGGCCGCTTCAGCTATTTCCTGCTCAACATCCTGAAGTTTCAAGGTGACGTCAAAACAAAGTTGCTGGCCTTTGATCTTTCTGATTGCTGTCCCCTTGATTTTCCCATCGGCCATGGAGTCAGTTGCAACATTCCTATCTGCTTCAGAGGGAGAGATTCTATGGTGAGCACAACTTGTGATACTGAATAAAAGGAGAGTTGTAATAAGTCTCATACTACCTCCATCCTGGAGTATTTTGACTATTTTAGCATGAATTGAAACCAGGGAATAGGGCCGGAATTTCCGGACTTTAAAGCTCAATTCCCAGGAGCATACTGAATATCAGGGAAATAGAGACGATGATGGCAATGGTCGCAAGAGCGTATTCTTTTTGTTTAATAAATAAAACTGCAGTGAGAACGACCCTGATCAGCGGTAAGCTGATGAGGATAATTAATCCTAGATATGCAAGAAGTATCCCCCAGTTTCCTCGATAAATATGGAAAGGGATAATATCAATGAGAGGGAGCTTGTCGTAAAATTTAAATGTATAGAAAGTATTAGAGAACTTAAATAAGGTTAGCCAGCCACTAAGAATAACAATTCCTGCCAGGATAACTCCATACCGTAAAAATTTTGCGATCCTATATTCAAGATCTTCAATGTTTTCTTTCACTATTTCAAACCTCTCATCATCATTTGAAGGGAAATGACCATCAGAACAACCACGAAAATTTTCCGGATGTGAGCGGCCGGCATACGGGTCATGACTTTTGCCCCAATCCAAGAGCCTACTATAATCCCCAACGCTACAGGGGAAGCAATCTCGGGGCGAATATCACCTTTCATTAAATAGGCCCCTGCACTGGCAGAAGCAGTAACCCCTATCATAAAGTTAGAAGTGGCAGAAGAGACTTTCATCGGCAATTTCATGGCCCCATCCATCGCCATAACTTTGAAAATTCCGCTACCAATGCCGAGTAGAGCAGAAAGAATACCGGCAAAATACATACTGATTAAACCCAGTGGAACTTGTGCGACTTTATAAAAAGTTAGTTCGCCTTTTTCATTGGGATAAGAACCCGCTAGTTTTAATTTTTGGGACCATGGATGATCTATTTCTGAGCGCGCATCACCTTTTTTACGGAACATCATTATGGCCGAGAAAAAAAGAAAGCCTCCGAAGAGAAGAAATAGCCAGGAAGAATTTATATGGGAAGAAATAAGAAAACCAGTAATCGCACCACCAACAGTTCCTAATTCGAGTAAAACGGCTAAGCGCACATTGGTGAGATGATCTTTAAGGAATCCAGCTGCAGCGCCTGAAGAAGTTGCAATTATCGAAATAAGGCTTGCAGCAACTGCGTAGCGGATATCAATACCGAAAAAGAGAGTAAGAACGGGTACAACTATGATTCCCCCTCCTAAACCAAGAAGGGAGCCAAGAAATCCAGCAGAAATTGAAATAACAAGGAGTAATAAACTTAACATTTGCTCTAAGTATAGTGCCAGTACTGCAGACTTTATAGTGTGAATTTGTTTCCACACTTCTTATTCAGGAAGTTAACGAGTTTTGAATCATCAGAGTAACGAAAATCTTCTTCAATCCATAGTTCTGAGGCACGTACCTGACATTTTCTTCCATTTTGGGTAATTACAGCGTTGCCCGTGACCAGACGGGGATCTCCTCCACGTTTATCAACACGAATGCTGATGCCGGTTCCACTATAATCAATTGGAGCAAACTTACGATTAAAACGATTAGGATTCAAATCTACTTTGCCCTCTTTGAGAACACCGGCCTTAATCATTTTTGTTTCACCATCATAGATGACTTTCTCACCAGTCGTGAGGGTTACATGCAAGTCACCGTTTTTGGATTCAATGGTTGGTTTCATTTTTCTTGGAACTATCAGGATGACCGACTCCATTAGTTGTGACAAATATCCTGAGCCGGCGTCATCTGTAATCCATAGATAAGCTTCACGTTTAGAGTTATCAGTTGAAACAAAACGCCATTCTCTTTCAACTTTCTCAGAGGGATCAATGGGGTCTCCTGCAATTGAATTAGGCCCTGCATTTGCCACTCTAAAGCCAGTTTCTCTTAAACCATCTTTTTTATCGCTTATAAAAGTATAATCCCAACCGCCTGGATTTGAGCGGGTTGTAGTAAAGTCAAAGTCCAGAGGCCGGGGTTCATCCCTGTCAAAAGGTGTGCCATCCAGGGTCACTTCACAATCTTCTTCTGAAGTAATCTGACTAATGCCCCGATTGGCAGTAATGATAGATTGGATAAGGCCTTTTTTTACATTTTCATCAGTCGTTTTTTTATTATCTAAAATAACAATCGGACTAACGACTGAGTCGTCAGAAGATTCTTCTTTTACCACAATAGTTTCTTTCTTCTCTGATTTTTTAAAGTGCCTCATCCGATCAACTGCGGCCTGTAGTCGTTTACACATACCAGTGCCGGCCTGCTTTCCCTCTCTGCAGATTTTATCCGCAAAATCCATCAATTCAAAAAGAGCCGCTTCTTTTCCATCTGCTCTGACTTCTTTGACGATTTCTTCGGGAGTTTTTTTTGAGGCCAGAAACTTTTTATCACAAGTACTAAAGGCCAGTGATCGCTGCTGACTGGTTGAAGTTGGGACACATAACCCCTTACCAAAAAAAAGTGGCTGGCACTGCATTTGATTTTTTGCACATTGGCCATTCTGGTAATCGGGATTATGACGTGCAGGAGATGAACACAAATTGCTCACTCTGCGACTTGGCCACCCAGCATAAATGCAATCCATTTCTGAAGATGCCCATGCCTGATCTAGAATTGAAAAGGAGAAGGAGGTCTTGGAATCATTAATTTCATCCAGGGGAGTAATGCTTAAGGAATCATAATGTTTATAAAAGGCCTTATATTCATTGAGTAGATCAACTTTCCCACGGGTATTGGAAAGTTTCCATGCCTCTTTCCCGGAAAAACTCCAGCAATTGAAGGACATTAAAAAAGATAGAACAATTAGAATTTTCATTGAGACTCCCTCTAGCTTATCGGGTGATTTTAAATAAAATTACACTTAACTTTTCTGCTCAATCTGTTCACCTTTTGTGGCTTAAGTAATTGATAATTAATGAGAGTCCTAGTGGGAATCTCCAGAATGTGTAAAAAGTGTGGAACCTTGGCATTGAGCGAATTGTTTCGGCACAAATTTCCGCTTTACTCGTACCCTGACTGTGGCAAAAAGGTTGTCTGCATAACATCAGGAGGATTAAATGGCAGATCCAAAAAATCGAGATTTATCTCAAGAGTTAGTTTCTTTATTTGATCTTAGAAAATCAAAAGTTAGGGATGAAAAGTTACTGACCCAAGCCGCTTTTGAAGCGCAACGAGACATCCGTTATTTAACATTGATGTTTAGTGATGGTATTCCCAATTTATCCATGAAAGTGACTGATACAGAAACGATTAAATGGGATGCTCATACCCAAAAGCTTATTTACTATCAAGGTGAGACGGTTCAGTTGCTGGAAGCTGCTTCTAAGGAAACGAGGGTAAGGATGAGACCTTTTCTTACGGATCTGGTTAAGAAGGCGAGAGAATTCTACAGCAACGATTAAACGAAAATACAGAATACCTTTAGGTGAAGAAACGTGAGCACTTTGCTAATGGTTGCTCAACATTTGCTTTGAGGTTTAGATGTCTAATCTTAGTCGTAGTCTCCTTGAGTTCCCCGAGAAGTTGAAGGCCCATGATCACCTTGTTCAATTCTATGACGGTGAAGAATTTCTCCTTAAAACAGTAATCAATTTTATTGCACCTGCCTTGTTATGTGGCGAAGGAGTAGTCCTTATTGCTACTGAACAGCACTTAAGGATTCTTAAATCCTCCCTGCAAGAACTCCAACTACCACCAGAGGAGTTTATTGAGATGGGGCAGCTGAAAATGTTGGATGCAGAATTCATTCTTAAACAAATTATGAGTCATGATCAGATTGATCCCGTTAAGTTTGATGCTGTCGTTGGTGGCCTATTGGTTGAAATAGGACCTCGTTATGAAACAATCAAAGCTTTCGGTGAAATGGTAAATGTCTTGTGGCAACAAGGTAGGCACATTGCCGCTCATGAGCTTGAAAAGCTTTGGAATAGTTGTTTGGAAAATAAAAATGTCACTCTTCTCTGCGCTTACTCGATGGATGCTCTCTGTGAAGAAAAGGATGGTGTTTCCTTTATAGATATTTGTAATTGTCATTCTCATGTTCTGCCGGCAGAAGGTGTAATAGAAAGCCAGACCTCACGTGAGCTGATGAGGAAAATTGTAGAACTCCAGTTTCTCAATATGATTGGTGCCAAAAAAATGGAGCAAACTCAGATTAACTTGCAGGATCTGACTTTACCTCTTACTTCTATGAAAATTGAATTATTGAATTTGAGAAAGTCCTTAGAGTTTAAGCAATCGCTAATGAAACATGAAATTTCCCATAATCTGGAGAATTGCCAGCAGCATTTGAATGTGCTGGAAAAAATGCTTGAGAGGTACTGATTCAGTCGTTAAGCTTGAATAATGAGCACTACTATTAGAAGGGCTACGGCAGAAGATGCATTGGGGATATTTACTGCTCATATGCGTTCAATTCGTGAAGTCTGTTCCAAAGATTATACCAGTCTCGAAATTACTGCCTGGTCAGGAAGGAACTTTCGTGCCGACTTCATATGCCAGTCCATTGAACGTGATTTTTTATGGGTCATAGAATCCCAAGGTACTATTCAGGGTTTTGGACACTTTGCCGTCATGTCTGAATTTGAAGGTGAGGTCATGGGTCTTTATTTGACCCCTGAAATATTAGGAAAAGGACTTGGTAAAAAACTTTTTTTAGAATTTTTAAATGTTGCAAGAAAACATCATCTTAAAAAAATAAGCCTTCATGCCACTAAAACTGCCAAGAGCTTTTATGAAGCTCTTGGCTTTTTGCAAATTGCCAGTGATACGAGTATTGAAATGAAAGGTGTTCCAATTCCATGCTTTCCGATGGAACTGGAACTCCATTAATAGAGTCGAGTAGGCAATGAGATTGATTCGGCCTCACGGCGCAGATCAAGGCCATCGTCATCTAGTGCGGCCTTGATTGTCAGAATCTTTTTATAGAGAGATGAAAGTTCATTATCTCCGTAAGAGAAATCAATCGTCGCTTTGTTAGATGAAATGTTAAGATCTAGATGATACCAACTTCTGATTTTGTCCGGATTGAGGGCCATAATGAAGCTGATACCGGTATCATCAAATATGACGTTTCTTCTTAGCTTGGTAATCATTTCAATTCTTTCCGAAGCTGGAAGCTGAGGATTAAGTGCCTGGCTTAAAAGTTTTGCCAGGTGATTTAAACTCATGGTGAAAGTATCTTCAGCTGTCTGGACTGGTGCATTCATATCATCATTAAATGGAGAAGTTGCAAAGAAATCATCGGCAGTAAGACCTTTACTCAAAAGATGGTCACGATAAAGAACAACAATTTCTTTTTCACTCAATTGAGGTGCCTTTAGGATGCTTTCAGGCGCCATCATAAGTTCATATCTTAAACCATAGTTAAGAAATTTCTTACCCGGGCTTTGATTCCATTCTGTCCATGGAATCTGATTGTAAATCTCTGTGGGTAATGATTTACGCATTCTTAATTTAAGGTCTTTGAAGTTCCTATATGAGAATCGATTCTTTTTGTTGTGGATGTACTTTACGATATTGATAGGTTCAAGTTTTTCAAAAGTTTCATCTGCATGAAAAAGTGCGCGAAGACCTTCTGAGTTTTTGGTACGTGACACGGAGTAAAGAAACCGACTTTCGAATTTTCCCTCCCATGATTTTAGTAAATACCTTTCGATAAAATCATCTTCCCGCGGAACACTCATATTGGCACTGGAAGTGCCTTTGTTCAGTTTAAAGCCCAGGATTTTATTTCCAACGTCTAGTCCGAAACCATAGGAATCTTGCTCAGAAGAACTTTTTAAGTTTCTTTTTAACCGGCCAACCTGACCAGCAAGAAAGTCTTTTCGGTAAATCTCCTCAAGAGCAGTAAGATCCAACAGGAGATTGGCCTCAAGATTTTTTACGTTTTTAAAAGGAGATAATAACTCCAGATTTCTGAAGTCTTTCGCCTTGGGAAGTAAATTTTCATAGGCTTCCGTAACTTCAGGATCCGTCAGATCGAGGACATAATCCACCATGAAGACCTTTGCATTATTGATATTTGCCTTCAATTTAACAGGTTTAGTGTTCAGGAATCGTTCGAGATGACTATTAAGTCTATCGACACTGAAAATATCAAATTCATTTTCATATCCTAGTCCCAGAGAAGCCCCATAGCCCTTTCCGCGATAAGCAACTATTTTAAGACGTAAATGGCTCTCATCAATTCTTACGACATGGACTTGATAAAAGCCATCGACCACGTAACTCCCTGACAGTCCTACACCCCAGAAAGAAGAACCAAGCATGCTGAAAATTTCTGCACTCGCTACGAAACCAAGTGAGCCGCGGAAAACAAAATAATCGCCGATATTAAACTTTGACCCCAAAGCCGTTTTGGCCTTAAGTGGAATTCTTTTCAAAGAATAAGGCTTTGCCAGCATTGCTTTACATGGGTCTTTGAAAAATCGAATAAAGGTGGCTTCCGTTTTACTTTGTACTCCGGCATTAAGACGTGAACTGATGATATCACCCAGATCAATTCCTGGGATTGCTTTAAATCCAACTTGCCAACTATCAGTACGCTCATAAAGTCCATCAGTATGTGCCGGCTCTACTTCGTATTCATATCCACCTACAATGCTGCCACCTGGAAAGATATCCAGATCAACCAGATCCAGGTCAAAACTTGGATCTAGTGTTGCTATCTGCTCGGCCGCAGAAAGCGTGCGTTCTGATTTACAATCACTGGCACCCCAGACCATTTGGGTAAAAATAAGAAGAAGAATTGTGAGAACACTGTAGAGCTTCATAAGATCCTATTCAGTTGAATTTTTAAGAAATAAGAACCCGTATCTATTATGAATAGGCGCATATTGTCCACTTTCTCTAAAGGTTAAATTAAGAAAATTGATAAATAGCTAAAGTTTACACAGATAACCTGACGTTTATTAGAAAAAAATGGTCCCTGAGAGGGAAGTTTCGCCTAAAAGGAAATAATTGTAATTAATACCCACTATCAGGTGCCTTCCCAGTGAAGTCTGAACGCCGGCGAAATAATCACCTGTGCTTTTCTTCTCTTCTAGTTTTCCATCAATATATTTTACTGTGGGAGAGATTTCATTTCGGTAGGCCAGATTGAACATGATATTTCGATAGACGTAAGATCCTGCATAGAGATGAATCGTTGTATCCATTTCATCCCGTTCATATCTGGTTTTGATCACTCCGGCATCAACTGAAAAATTCCGATATTTAGTTCCAACTGAATATGTGGCCACTGAAAATTTCTCAGAATAATCGATGTCTTTTATATAAAAATCATCCTGATACAGAGATGCTCCTAGTGTAAGTGGGCCAAGTCTGCCAGAAAGACCTACACCAGGATTTATTTTCTTAATTTCAGAATGTCGTTTCAGAATAAGACCAACATCCAGGGCAACATTCTTTTTTCTAATTAACTTAGCACCCAAGGCGAGATTCATTTTATTCGTCCTGTACTGCTTTTTTTCTTCATTTCGTCTGAAATAATCCTCTGTGGCTTCATACACGCGATTTCCAAAAAATGTATTCTCAAGACTAGAGCTTATGAGTGCTCCTCCAATCTTCCCGGTGCCGGAGGCCAGACTGAAAACGAGAGGATTACCACTTTGATGAATGACTTCAACTCCTAAACCTCGGTCAAAACTGACTGTCGCTGGATTGAGGATAGTGGAAGTCGTAGGTGAGGGAAGTGACAAAAGACTACTGCGCCGGCCTTGTTTCGTTACTCCAGCACAATTTTTCAAATCTAATAGATCGCAGATTTCATTTGCTTCCACTCTAAGAGGGACCAGGAGCAAAGTTAAAATGAAAAAAAATAAAGAAATAAGCATTTAAGCATTCTAGCTTAGAAGCAGCGTTATCATCTTGGGAATTTTACACCAAAGAATATTATCCGACCTTTTTAATCATTCTCCATGCGTCTATCATTCTCACTTCAAGTATTTTAGCATCTTAGCATGAAAAATTTTAATCCAGATCAAGCGATCAGAGACATACAACATTTTGGGGAAGAAGGAGGAGTCGTGCCAGTCATTGATGTGGCCTCGACTTCAACTTTTATGGATCCTCAGGACATGGAGAAAACTTTTACCGGAGAACTGCAAGGCTGCTATCTTTACAGTCGACACTCTAATCCAACCGTGAATATTTTTGGCAAGAAAATAGCTGCTATGGAAAGTGCAGAAGCAGCCCTTGGAGTTGCCAGCGGGATGGCGGCCATTTCATGTACGATAGATCAGATTTTTTTGAATGAAGGTGAGCCCCGCGGGCATTTAATAGCATCGCAGACTTTGTACGGCGGAACTTACGCTCTTTTAAAGAATATTCTTTCAAAGCGCGGTATAGCGGTTACTTTCGTAGATACGACCGATCTTCAGGCGGTAGCCGCAGCTATTACTCCTGGGACCAAATTAATTTATGCTGAGACCATGAGTAACCCTTTACTCGCGGTCAGCGACATCAAGGCTTTGTCACAGTTAAGCAAAAAACATCACTTGAAATTGGTGGTAGATAATACTTTCACCCCAATGATTGTTCAGCCACTACTTCATGGTGCAGATGTTGTGGTTCACTCTTGTACCAAATATATCTCTGGCTCAAGCGATTTCATTGCAGGAGCGATTGCGGGTAGTCATGAATTCATCTCTTCATTGATAGATGTAAATCATGGGACTGTTATGCTGACAGGTCCGGTAATGGATCCACGTGTGGCCCATGAATTATATTTACGTATGGATCATTTAGGAATTCGTATGGCAGCTCATTCCAAAATGGCCTTATTCCTGGCCGAAAAAATGAAAGAAGAGGGAATGCCCGTTATTTACCCTGGCCTGAGAGATCATCCTCAGCATTCACTACTAAAAGAGCTAGGTGGGGGAGGAGAGTTTGGTTACGGTGGAATTCTGACTTTAGAATGTAAGGACTCCTACGCGGCCAGATTGCTTTCAACTAAACTTCAGAATGATAAGTTTGGGTTGTATGCTGTCTCTCTGGGCTTCTCCCGTACTTTGATGAGTTGTTCAGCAAAAAGTACCTCAAGTGAAATCCCAGAGGAAGAAAGAAATAAGATGGGTCTGGCCGAAGGCTTATTGCGTTTTAGTATTGGTTATAGCGGGGATGCAAATATCATGTGGAGCCGCTTTATTAAATGTTACAAGGAAGGGTAATGGCAGGTTCAACTAAAAAGAAAGTTAACGTTAGAAAGACTCGCTTTAGCGATGCTCCCTTTATTAATGAAGTGGTTAGTAAGTGTTATCCTGGAGTGCCACCTTATCCCTTGGATGCTTTACGTGCTCACATCAATCACTTTCCGGAAGGTCAGATTGTTGTTGAATATGAAGGGAAGATTGTTGGCTTTTGTATTACATTTATCATTTCTGAGGCTGAGGCGATGCGCCCTCATACCTGGAAAGAGATCACCGGGTCATCATTTGCTAGCCGTCACGATCCTTTAGGGGACTTCTTGTACGGAATGGATATTTGTGTGGACCCTGATTATCGTGGGAAAAAAATAGGCGAGCGTATTTATAATGAACGAAGACGCTTATGCGAAAACTTTGGCCTAAAAGGCATTCTTTTTGGGGCCAGGATTCCGGGCTTTGCAAAGAAAAAGAAAACTTATCCTACGCCTGAGTTATATCTGGAAGCAGTAAAATCAAAAACAATCAAAGACCCTACCGTAAGTTTCCAGATGAATAATGGATTCCAACCAGTAAGCATTTTGAAGGATTATTTACCCTCTGACCAAGATTCTCAAGGCTACGCTGTGCTGATGCGCTGGGAGAATCCACTCATAGATCCCCAGGGGAATCAGCCCTACATTGAAGATCAAAAAGATAATGTCAGAATTTGCACGATAAACTTTGAACAGCGGAAAATCTCTTCATTTGAGGAGTTTCAATCCATTGCTGAATATTTCATTGGTGTGGCGGCCGACTACAGCTGCGATTTTGTTGTCTTCCCTGAATTTGTGACGATGTCGCTCCTTTCAATTATCAACAGAAAATTAGACCCAGTTCAATCTCTGGAACATTTAGGTCAGTTTACTGAGCCATTCATCAAATTCATGAATGAAGCCGCAGTAAGATACAATATAAATATTATTGGCGGCACTCACATGATGAAAGACGCTCAAGGATTTATGAAAAATACTTGTCACGTCTTTTTGCGAGACGGGGCCATGCACCAGCAGGAAAAAATTCATCCCACACCCTCCGAAAAAGATTGGTGGGATATTCGTGGTGGAGATCAGCTATCCGTTATAAATACTGATCGAGGACCCATCGGAATTTTAATTTGTTATGATTCAGAATTTCCTGAACTTTCACGACACTTAACTGATCAAGGCGCAAAAATAATCTTTGTTCCTTTTGCCACGGACACTCGTCAAGGGTACTTGCGAGTCCGCTACTGTTGTCAGGCCCGGACTATTGAAAATCAATGTTATTTTGTTCTTTCAGGTAATACGGGAAATCTGCCACGTGTTCAGAATATGGATATTAACTACGCCCAAAGCTGCATCCTGACTCCTTCGGATTTTCCTTTTGCTAAGGATGGGATTGCTGCCGATACCGATACGAATGCCGAGATGGTGGCGATTGCTGATTTAAGTATGAGTGATCTGATTAAAGTCAGAAACAATGGCACGGTTCGGAATCTCAAGGATAGACGTCATGATCTCTATAGCGTTGTTTGGAAAGGTAAGTAGCTGATCCTATCCTTAAGATAAGATCAGCTTGAAGTTATTTACTTATTTGTATTCATTCAATCTGAAAGCTTTGAGATTGGCCTCTTTAATTAATTCATCTAACTGATCTTTAGAAGCATTTAAAGAAGTTCCTTTTAAATGATCTCGTCGTCTAGGGATTTGACATAAACGAATGGCCTCTTCTTTAGAGTATGCTCCACGATAAGCCTCTAAAGCACATTGTGCAGTTTGAAGAGTCGCCCTAGGGTGTGAACAAAGTCGCAGAGATTCTTCTTTTGAAAAAGGTCCCCGATAGGCCGCTTCAGCACAATCGACTACACCTTCAGAAGTAGCTCGAGTACACATTTGTAACGCTTCTTCTTTTGAAAAAGAGCCATTATAAGCACGAGTAGCACAACGGGCAGGCATTTCGTTATAGGCCCCCTGACATAGTCTGAAAGCTTCTTCTTTACTAAATGGCCCACGATAGGCGAGATCGACACAGCTAACTGCACCTGAACCATTACCTATTGGTGTGCAAGAGTGCCTGACGCCTTGGATTTCAATTTCCAAAGTTTGAGCGAAAACATTAACCGATAGCAATAGCAATGAGAGTAAGAACAATTTCATTTTGGCCCCAATCCTGTAGAGTTTTTTGATTAAAGTTTTTTAGTGCAACATGAATGCCAATGTTGATTGATACATTATTAAGTACATTACATAGTGCAAGGTGCATTTTGACTGGTTTGATTTGGCACTATGGTCATGTTATTAAACTGACGCTTGTCTTCCTAATCCAATTCCCTCCTGCCGAATTAGTGGCTTTCTGAAATTGGCGACTGAACCCATCGCTCCTCCAGCTACTGCTGCCAAAGAGCCTAGCAGTGTCAAAAGAAAGAGCGACCATCCAATGGATTTTAAGGCCGCGGCTGTTCCTTCTCTGGCATCTTCGATAATTTTATCAACCCTTGTCTTCATTTGGGCAATGCGAGTGTCTGCTTCGGCGGGAGTAATGCCTGCTTGCATTGAAAGGTAGTTCTTAGCACCTTCGGAGTCTCCTCTTACTAGCCGAGAGGCCACAGCTGTACCAACGGTTCTTATGTCGGATTTTAGATTTAAATCCCCAATAGCATCTTCAGCAACACTTGAAACTGCATTATTGATAACAGGACTCTCAGTTGCTTTATCCACCCCTTGTGCGATCATACCACCTGAACCTTTGATCATGCCGCCCATTGCCTGACCTGCCATGCCAATGGTGGCCATCGTTTGATAAAGGAAAAATCCGACAAACAAAGCTGCGATGACTAAACCCTGGGCCGAACCAATTCTTCCTGTCCGGAATTTTGAAATTCTTGCGGCAAAATAACTCCCGACAAAAATTGAGATGAGGGCCGAGACAACAAACCATATCCCGGTAAATATTCCTGCTCCTCGAGCACTGGTTTCGTCATCAAGGCCAATCCCACCGAAGGCCAGGCCCAGTCCAATAAGACCAGTCATGGTAAAGAAAGCCAGTAGTAGTCCGGCCACAATTGAGCGCCAACTTATGAGTGCATGGGGATTCACCAAATCGGATTCAAGAGGAAGATTGCTTCTACCTGAATTAATGTTTAAATTGACCATAATATTCTCCTGGAAAAAATATTCATTATTCAGGATAGTGCCCTCGCGTTGTGGGGACAATTCGCCGTGTTTCTGCAGGGAAAGACTTAAGTCCTGATTAGGCTTTGGGTCAGGCCTTCTCTATGAGCTACTCTTATAATGCTTACTGGAAAAGTTACCTGAATTAATTGAAAAGGAAATATTATGGCAAATTATGTGGACGGCTTTGTATTACCAGTTCCTAAGAAAAACGTGGATAAATATAAAAAGGTTGCCAAGCTCGCTGCCAAAGTGTGGCTGGAATATGGAGCTCTCGAATATTATGAGTGTATGGGTGATGATGTGAAGCCCGGAAAAGTCACTTCATTTCCTCAAAGTGTTAAACTTAAAGCTGATGAAGTCGTCTTCTTCTCGTGGATCGTTTATAAATCCCGGTCCCAACGTGACCGTATACTTAAGAAAGTGATGGCTGATCCACGGATTAAGGATATGGGTCCAGAGATGATGCCGTTTGATGGAAAGAGAATGATCTATGGTGGTTTTAAACCGGTTATCACTTTGATTGCTAAATAAATTCATCTTTTAGGACTAGAAGGTTTTTCTTCATTCTGACCTTGCAGTCGATAATTGAGATAATCGACATTCCAATAGAAATCATAAGAGGAATAAAAAAAGTTTTTAATCCTAATTTGGGAAAAATCAAAGCAGAAATGAGAGCTCCGGTCGAAAAGAAAGCGAAGGTAAGCATTCTAAGAATATTTACTTTTCTTTCTTCCTTAAATCTTGGACTTGGTTGTTCTTTATTGAATGTTCTTATTAAATTAAGCCCAATATCTGTTGATAGGCCTGTCAGATGCGTGACTCGCACTTTACCAAAAGTACTCCAGGTGACTAAGCCATTTTTTAAACCACAAATTAAACAGAGCATGGCAATGATTGAGAATTCAACATAATCATATTTGAAGTCTTTATCAAACTGTATCCCTGACTTGACCATTCCCATCTCACCTAAGCTGATGATGATCAAAAGTAAAAAAGTGATTAGACTCTGAACTTTCCAGTAAGGCGGAGTTTCACCCATGTCATATTTTTTATCCAGAAAATATGACGTAATGACTCCTCCCAAAATGAAGGAGATCGGTATAATAAATAACTCTGCTCCGAAGAAATAATCCTCATGGCCAACAGCAATTCCCACTTGTGTACCGAATCCTGTCACATGAGAGACGAATTTACCTGTAACAAGAAAACCCGCAGAATTAATAAAGCCGGCCTTAAAGGAAGAGATCAGCCACAATGGAATATTTCTTTTGGCGTAAACTTCAGAAATATTTTCGGAATGTATCAATGTTAACTCCGCTTATGTTTCGGCTTCAAAGAATTCCACAAGACCACTGGATAGGTCATAAATCCCGCCTACGATTTTGATTTCACCTTTATAAACCATGTCTGCCAGGATCGTGGATTTATACTTTAAATCAATAATCCCTTGCAGGACGTTCTCTTTAGTCGCCTTTTGACATAATTCATCTTCATGTAAATGAGGATGCTCTTGTTTAATTCTTGGGAGACATCGTTGAATCTTATGAGTGATGAAATGGAGATGTCCCAGCTCCACATTTTTAACAGCGCCCTTAATCGCACCGCAATTGGTATGACCTAAAACCAGGATAACTTTAGCGCCTACTGCCTTACATCCAAATTCAGCACTTCCAATAATATCTTCATTGATTACATTACCGGCTATCCTGATGCTAAAAATATCTCCGAGTCCTTGGTCAAAAACAATTTCTGCCGAAGTTCGGGAATCCATACAACTAATAATGACAGCGAAGGGATGCTGTCCATCTGAAGTTTCGTTGGCCTGTTGGAGGAGATTACGGTTGAATTTTAAATTATTAACGAATCTCTCATTACCCGCCTTAAGGAGTTCAATCCCTTGGAGGGGACTAATTTGATCTTGCAGGTTTTTGGTTAGGGTTTTCATGATTATCTCCAATGAGTTTGTTATCTATGGAGTCATTCTAGCCATTTTTTGGTTTTGATAAACTATATAAAAATGTAGTATTGATTCAGTATAATTGAACCAAGGAAGCTTATGAACTGGCTTAACTATCATCACCTCTATTACTTCAAGCAAGTAGTTGATCACGGGAGTATTGCAAAAGCTTCTGAAGTACTTAGAATTGGCCAGCCTGCTATCAGCATGCAGATCAAGACTCTCGAAGATTATTTAAATAAGCAACTTTTTGAAAGAATGCATAAGAAGCTCATCCTGACGGAGACCGGCCAAATTGTTTATGAGTATGCTTCACAAATCTTTAACCTGGGAAATGAGATGCTCTCGACGCTGAATGATCGGGAGTACAATCATATTAAAATTCAGATTGGTATCCAGAGCTCAGTCCCTAAAAATCTGATTTCTCAACTTACTTCTTATATTTATAAACATTTTAATTCAGTAATCTCAATCTATGATGGAACTCTGGATGAGGTTACTCTTGGCGTAATCACTCACAAACTGGACATTGCCGTCTTGAATCGCCGACCAGTAATTTCGGATAAAACAATTTTATACTCCAAGAGGATATTGAACTCCCCGATCGTTCTTGCAGCTTCAAAAGAGTTTATTCACTTAAAGAATAAACCTATCTCGGCTTTTGCCACTGTTCCTTTGATTCTACCTACCGCTCAAAGTTCCATCAGGCATTCTATCGAGCACTATTTTAGCCAACATAATGTTGAGATGAACATAGTAGGGGAAGCAGATGATACGATCGTTCAAAAGAATATGGCCATTTCGGGCAACGGAGTTATCCCTATCCTAAAGGAGGCCATTGAAAGTTATGTAAAAAATAAGCAGCTCTATATCCTAAAGGAAATTAGTGAAATTCAGGACGAAGTTTGGTTAGTTGCTGGTAAAAGAAATATCGCGAATCCGATAGGGCATAAGCTGATTACAGATTTTCAGTTTTAAATGATGATCACTTCTTCTTCCGAGGATCATCAGAGGGATTCACATAGATAATATCCCATGGACCAATGCCATGAAGTTGGACGATTGTGAGTTGGTCTAATGTGAAGGCGTAGTGTTTAAATTTTATAGGCATAACGGCAATTCCGCCTTGAGGCAAAATAGTTGCTTTCGCTTTATCAAATTTCTCTCCAGCACCCATGGCAAATTCACCATCTAAGACAGTTATATGCTCGATTGCTGGATGCCAGTGCGGGGGTATTTTATAGTTTGGTGGTAATTGAAGCCGTAAGGTGAAAGGCCCCGGCTGAGCGGGATCGCCCTCTACTAGCGATACTTTTGCCCCAGAGGGAAGTGATGCAGGACCATCTTTCCATTCCAGTTCATTAGGCTGTTTCATGATGTGATCATCTGCAAAAGCGAGCGGAAATAACGAGTAAACTAAAATTGAGAGAATTATTTTTTTCATGAGAAGTCTCCTGTCTAATCGTGAATTATGCAATTATTGGGCCTTCAATAGTTTTGAAGCCGCTGCGTCTAAATATCGTTGGTCTGTTAAGGGATTTTAAAGAAGAAAGTAGTTGTTAATACAAGGATTAATAGAAAGTTATTCCCACCCTTTCAATATGTTCAAGAAGACTAGTATTTTCAATTTGGTGGAATAAGGATAAATCAACTTTATAAGGGAGCATGAGCTCTTCAATTTCATTCTCTATTCTGAGTAAGTCACTCATGGTCAATTCAGGAGCTTTCATAACAAGATCAATATCGGAACCTTCTTTAAAATTGCCTTTGGCCCTTGAGCCATACAGAATGACTTCTTTAATTTGAGGATATTTCAGAAGAATTGATCGAATAGATTGAATTGTGTTTAGGCTTAGTCCAAATTGATCAGAATTCATCTTGATGATAACTCTGTCATTTTCTGTTCAAAATTTTTGAATTGAGAAAAATAGGAATTTAATATTTTTTCGACAATACTATCAGCGACATTGAGATCATAAGTATGGGAAGTTTTATTACGACTTTTGATCATGTCCATCCATTCTTCACCTTTATGGATGATGCCTTTATTAAATGCTTCTTTCGTAGCATCCCTTGAACCTGTTATTAAATCGGCTGCGCCTTGATATTCAAAGTAGTCCTTCATCACATTCCAGCTAAGTTCATGGGTGAACTCAAATGCTTGAATTAGGCCTTGTTTCTCTAAATCAGAGAGCTTCCTCTCTTCGGCCAGCTTTACTGCATTTTCAAGTTGGACGAGAGCACGAGAAAAGTTTTTGAGTCTTTGCTTCCATCTTATATCTGGTTGTGACATGAGACCTCACAAAGAATTTTTGAAAAGTGGTGGCTCCCCCGAGACTCGAACTCGGACACCCTTGCGAGCGGCGGATTTTGAATCCGCTACGTCTACCATTCCGTCAGGAAGCCACTTGAGCTAACGATTTTAATGAGAAGAAGCTTATTAGTCAATGAAACGCTTAGCGCAATTTAATTAATTCCAGGGCCTCTTTTATGGAAAACCTCAGAAAATTGGGACCAAGGTGTTTTTTGAGTTCTGAGTTTGAAATTAGACATGAAAATTTCAGGTAATCCAGCAGGTACTCCGGAACTTCGATATTAAAGCGTTTAAGCAAGCGATTAAGCCCTCCACCCAGCATCATAGGGAAGGGAACTCCTTTGGTACCTACGACTTTCAGGGCCTCTCGCAAAGAAATAAAGTCATTACCGGCCACATTGTAGGTTCCGATCGGGAGCTTGGTCAGGGATTGATACAACACATGGGCCATATCAAACTCATGAATGAACTGAAAGAAAGGATTATAGTCCATGGGACTTAAGGCCACAGGACCTGAGAGGAACTTAGTCATAGAGTTCTGAATCTGAGTTCCGATGATATTGCAGGGACGAAGAACAATGGTGGAAATAGTATTTTGATTTTTCCACATCCAGTTCGTGCACATCTGATCCATTTCAATAACATCCCTCAGTTCCGGATGACGGATACTTGCCCTCAAGGGAGCGTCTTCTGTCAGGAAAATGGAATTATCCGGAAGGGCACCATAAACGTGAAAGGTTGAAAGTATAATGACTTTTTTTACCTCAGATCTTTCACATAGATCCAGAATGCGGTTGGTACCCATGACCGAGAGATCAATTCGTTTGGCCAATACATTTTGTTCATTGGAAGAGTGGCTGATTCTTCCCAGGTGGTAGACCACATCAAATTTATGGGTACGGAAGAGATTTTCAAAGTTACCGCGGGAATATTTTAAATTAAGAAGTGTCAGGTTCGGGAGTTGAGGAAGTTTTGAAACGTCTCTTGAATCGATCCCGATAATTTCCCAGTCCGGATGTTCCGTTAGAATGAGTCTTGCAGTCATTTGAGCAAGTCCGCCGGCAATCCCTATGATGAGAATTTTTTTCATCTCATTCATTTGTGCCCCTTATTCTTAAATTCTTTGATCACAAACTTTGAAATCGGTTTCCGGATAATATCAAAGAAAGGGCGGCGATTTTTTAAACCAGTGATTAGCATGCGCTTAATTGTGTTCTCAATGTGGAAAACATTCTCTTTTATTTCTTTTTCAGTCGCCTCGGCCTCAAGATGGACCGGTACCGGAATTTCGGGACCGATGTAAATGTCTATGGGAGAAGGCAGCGGCATTAGATTGGCCGTTATAGGTAAGGCCGGAACTTTCAGCAGTCGGGCCAGTTTCTTGGAATGAAAGACAAAAGGAAACATTTCTTCAGCGCCTATCACACACACCGGAAGAATGGGCGTTTTTTTCTGAAGGGCCATGCGATAGAAGCCTTCAGAGAAAGTTCTTAGCTTATAAAAATCTGAAGTGTTCTTGGAAATGCCACGCACACCTTCAGGGAAGACTAAGATAGATTCTCCATGATCAATCAGGAAGGCGCAGTTATTTCTGTCGCCCATAATCGCTCCGGTCTGGGCACTTAAATCCCCGATGAATGGAAGTTGTGCCATAAATCTTTCAACCATGACACGAAGAATACGTGGAGGAGATACATCCATTAAGAACGCGATGGTGATCATCATGCCATCGATTGGCAGCTGACCGGTATGATTAGAAGTCACAATATAAGAATGGTCTTTTACGTTCTCGGCGCCAAAAACTCTGACTTTGAAATAAGAGCGATAAACCGGGACGAGCTTACGAAGTGCTTTTTCACACAATTCAAGATTCAGGCCCCAAGGGTCCTGATAATCCTTATACTTCTCACGAAGGTGATGAAAGATCTGGTTTATTTTTAAATCGTCCTCAGCTGAAAGGAGGAGGTGCTCAAGGTTCAACATAGTCCAATCATCATAACCCGTGATGAGGCCATTCTCTAGAGAACAATTCTTTCAAGAGCAATTCGGTCAATTAAATCCCTTCATGTCACTGTTGCGCTTCACGAAGTTAATGATGGAGAGTTCCACTTCAGGAATACCATCACCTTTTTCTGCTGAAGTGAAATGAATCTGTTTAACCCACTTAAACTTATTATATATGGCCGGCATGCGTGCTTTAAGTTTTGCCCGTTCGCTTTGGGTTTTAAGTTTATCAATTTTGTTGAAGAGTACATAAGTCTCAAGATCAAAACTTTTAATATAGTCATGAAAGACCATGTCACTTTCTTGCAACGGATGACGTGAATCCTGAATATTGAGCAGCAGTATTTTTTCACTGCAAAGTTGGAAAAAAGTATCCAATAAGACTTGCCAATTTCTTGCCATCTCCTTGGAAACTTCTGCATGACCATAACCTGGAACATCAAAGAGATAAAAATGTTCCAGTGACTTAGTTTCTTTATTTTCCACGACAAAATCAAAAATATTGATTTGGCGGGTACGCCCGGGAGTTTTTGAAACGCGGGCAGTTGATTTTCCAAATAAGGAATTAATGAGTGATGATTTTCCGACATTGGATCGCCCAATGAAAGCAATTCCATTAGCGAAAGTGTGTTCATTAAGCCACTGCTGAAGTTGTTCGACAGTGTCAATGCCCATTAAGAATTCGGTTTTTCCTTTCTGAATGTTCATGCATTTATTCCAGGTCTTTAGTTTTCATTTCGTCCCATCTTAGCAGAAAAGGGTGAATGCGTCTTTAATTTAAAGGGAGTTCAGATATGTACCAAAGAAAATTAATGCAAAAACAGATTGAATTGAGTGGGGTCCGACTGGGAGACAGCTGCAGCATTTTTCCTGCTCAGGGAAGGAAGAAAGCTTTTACCTTGAATCGTCACTGCATTGATCTGATTTCCTCTCATTATCGGCCGGATGATTTGTCCTTGAGCTACATCGAGCTTCCCAATACAGATGTTGGTCACTTTCATTACCGCCTGGAGCTTGACCAGGCGAAAACGGAAGGACGCTTTGTCTTAAAAACCATAAAGGGGAATGCTTTTTGGTTAAATGGTTCCGCCGCCAGAGAGGCCTATATTGAAAGGCTGGACCGATTATTTATTGATGATAACAAAGTGAATTTTGATCCGTTTGATTTGAAAGAGATTTTGAATCGTCATTTTGATCACCCAGTTTTGATGGAACAAAATCTTGTTGCTTCAAATTTAAAGATTCTTATTCAAGGAGAAACTGGTACAGGTAAAACTCATCTGGCGCGTAAAATTCATGAGAAAAGTGGGAGGATTGGGGAATTTGTAGCTGTTAATCTTTCTTCTTTTAATTCTCAGTTAATTGAGTCAGAGCTCTTTGGGCATAAAAAAGGAGCTTTCACCGGGGCAGTACAGGAAAAATGGGGAGCTTTTAGAGCTGCTGAAAATGGAACCCTTTTTTTAGATGAGATTGATTCTTTGCCCATGGATCTTCAAACGAAGCTTCTTACTTTTCTCGATAATAATAAATTTCGCCGAGTGGGTGAGACAAAAGAAAGTAGCATTAACGCCCGACTGATTTTTGCTTCTGGGAAACCACTGGAAGCATTGGTTCAGCAAGGTAGTTTTCGAAGAGATTTTTACTTTAGATTAAAGTCTGGGCATACGATTGATTTAGGTTCTCTTCGTAATGATGTTTTTAAAATCAGGGATGCTTGTCAGTATTATTCTCTTAAAAATGACATCGTGTTATCCCGGCGCCTGACCGAGTTTTATGAAACCCTGGCATGGCCCGGTAATTTAAGACAGCTTTTTGGACATCTGGATAAAAAGAAAATTCTTTCCCGATCAATCAAACTCGACTTTGATAAACTGGATGAAGAGCTGCTTCTACAGAGCTCTGATCTCATGAGTCTTGCAGGAACAGCTGAATTGATTTCAATGAAAGAATTTAAGGAAGACTATGTTAAGAAAGCTGTTAATTTATGTGAAGGAAATATCTCTTTGACTGCAAAAAAGCTGCATGTGACAGAGAAAACAATTAAAACAATCTTAAGTAGTATTAGTTAGCGAGAATGTAGGTGATTTTGAGTTCAATCACATGTCCATCAATGGCATTGGTTTTAAGGAAATCATTAATTTCTCTCATGAGCTTATCACGGATGATATCCTTACCTTCCGCATTCAGTGGAAAGGAAGCCACGGACGGCTCTAACTGCATGAGAAGGTAATCACGTAAGTAAGAATCACTCTTTTCCAGGTATAATCGGCTATTGCGGTTGGATAAAGTCGCAGTGAAGTCTATATCAATTGAACGTATTTCATTTACTTCTGCCACATAAACGGGAAGACGGAAATTAGTTAAGTCAAAATGACGTTTTTCTTCTTTATAATAATCAGGTCGTTCATAGTGAATCTCTTCGGCACTTGCCGGAGTACGATTTTTTTCAGAGTGACTGCCTATCATCCTCTGACCTGAAAAGCCGATGCCTAGAACAGCAAGAAAAGATCCAGCAGTAAAAGTCATAAGGAGCAGCGATTGACCAGGCGTGAGTCCTTGCAACCACTGACTGAACATCAAAAAAGGCGTAAGTAGAAGTTTCTTAAACACTCCAGTCTGCTTAGCTTTACCCAGCTGATATTGAGTCATTGCTTTTTGGTAAGTCTCACTTAAGGCCGCTTTAAAATTAAAACTAGCAATGGCCTTTTTAAGGACTCCAATAAGATTTAGTAAAAAAGGAATTGATTTGGCCGGCAAGCTTTTAACTTGTTCAATCAGCCGCCCATACCAAAGAGATATTTTTCTAAAAAATATCCGGATAGGCATAGGCACAGCTTTCAGCATCAGCTCACCGAGCTTGATCAGAAGAAAGTTAATGGCATTTTCAAGTTTAGAAAATAAGTTCATCAGACTTCTTTTCGGTCATTTATCCGGACAAATGAATAAAAAGCTCTCTAGTCAGGAATAAGGAAAAAATTTCCCTTAAGTCTAGAGACTTACGCCTGGAAGAAGACCTTCCGATGAGGCTTTTGACGATGGAGCAAAGGAAGGTTTTATGTCACATCGACTTATCATATTGTCGTTTCTTTTAATATTACCTATGAGCTGTACCCAGTTTCAAACCGGTAGAACCTATCTGACCGAAATGGAACATGATGATTCTCGCTTTTTTAATCCTTCAGAAGATTTCCCTATCATGGCCGGTGACTCAGGACGTACCTGGAATACTGAAGAGGAACAACGGGCCCGTACTCCGGCCTCCAAGGAAGAGTATTCACAAGATCGAATTGCCCGCTTATTGCGGCAAGAGTTAAGGGAGCTTGAAGGGATACAGTCAGAAAGAAGCCTTCAGTTTTATGACGAGCATAAGCACCAACTTCGTACTGTTTCTGAAAAAATTTATTTTCTAAAACTACCTCCTTACGAACGTCGTGATTATTTAATAGGGCGTGGCTTCATTGCTGAGCCTAAAGGACAGTTAGCAACTGCCAATGAACGGATGTTTGCCATTGAAAAACAAGACATCATGATGGGCATGACTAAAGATGATGTCCTGGGATCTTGGGGAAAACCCCTTCAGGTAGAGGTTGCCGGGAATCCGAGGAATGAGAATGAAAGATGGCTTTATCGTATGAATGGCGCATCAAAGTACATCTACTTTGAGTCTGGCGAAGTCCAGGGCTGGGAATAAGCACTAGTTTTCAGGTATTTAGCGGTCCACGGTGAGAGGAAATTCGTGCAATTTCCTCTCGTTCAAGGTAATTTAACTCCACATTTTCAAGTCTTAAATATCAACTAGAGCCCCGAGGGTTTTGATGGATTTTACATTAGAGTTCGAACGTCCGGTTTCTGAATTAGAAAATCAGATTCGTGAATTAAAACAGGCCTCAAATCAAAACATCGACATTTCTCATGAGATCGAGGCCCTCCAGGCCAAAGTCAATCGCATGCTGGATGAGATCTATACAAAACTTTCGCCTTGGCAGCGGACTCAATTGTCTCGTCATCAGCTTCGTCCTCATGCTTTGGATTACATTGAGAAAATTGTAACCGACTTTCATGAAGTTCATGGAGACCGACGTTTTTCAGATGATCCTTCCATGATCACAGGTTTTGGTTTCATCGGTGGTAAAAAAGTTGCCGTGATTGGAATTGAAAAAGGCCGTAAGACGCAGGAAAAAATTAAACGCAATTTTGGGATGGCCAATCCTGAGGGCTACAGAAAAGCTCTTCGGGTGATGCAGCTGGCTTCTCAGTTTCAGATTCCGGTTGTGACTTTTGTTGATACTCCAGGCGCTTATCCAGGAATTGGCGCCGAAGAGCGCGGTCAGGCACTTGCCATTGCAGAAAATCTCGAAGAGATGTTCAATATCAAATCTCCAATTATCTCAATCGTCATTGGTGAAGGCGGTTCCGGCGGTGCTTTAGGTATTGCCGTTGCCGATAGAGTCTTCATGATGGAGTACTCAGTTTACTCTGTGATTTCTCCTGAATCATGCGCTTCCATTCTTTGGTCTGATCCTAAGATGGCAGAAACTGCGGCCAACTCACTTCAGCTTTCTCCTAATAAGGCCCTAGAGCTCAAAGTCATTGATGGCATCATTAAAGAGCCTGCCGGTGGAGCTCACAGGCATCCTGAGAAAGCAGTAGAACTGGTTAAGGAAGCTATTTTATCCAGCCTTGAAGGCCTTCAGAAAGAAGACCTCGATGTGGTGATGCAGAAACGTTTTGAAAAGTTTCGTCAGATGGGAAACCTCACTCTGACAATTGATAACTCTGACGAAGTGAAAGGTTAAGATGAGCGTTTATTCAATGACAGGCTTTGGTAAAGGTGAGGCAGTTGGCCCAAACTTTACTATCACTACAGAAATTAAAACTGTGAATAACCGTTTTAAAGATTTTAAATTTAGAATGAGTTCTTTGTTCAATGCTCTTGAGCTTGATCTCAGATCGAAACTAGAACAGGATTTCCGTCGGGGAAGTTTTGAAGTCAGCGTTACTTATAAGAGGAATGAAAAAGCGATTACTGAGTTTCAAATTGATCCAAAAAAAGTGGAAGCTTATTTGAATCTTATGAAACCTATCTTTGAGAAAAACCAGATTCCCTTTCAGGTTAGTCCGACTGAGTTTTTAAGAAATGATTTTAATAAAGATGAAGATGACCAAAAAGATAAAGAGCTCGAACCTCTGGCCGTGGCATCATTTGAGAAAGCGGTAGAAGCACTTAAAATTTCCCGCTCTCATGAAGGTCAGAAGCTCGTTGATAAACTCCATGAACATCTGGCCATTTATGAAACTTGTCTTGGTCATGTTGAGGTTCTTAAGGCCCAGTATCCGGAAATGATGAAAGACAAGCTCACCAGTAAGTTGAACGAGAAATTAAAAGATATCAAAATCGATGAATCCCGCTTTCTTCAGGAAGTAGTGTACTACCTCGAAAAACTGGAAATAGACGAGGAAATCAATCGGGCAAAGATTCATCTTATCAAACTCAAAACTGTTCTTAAGTCTTCGGGCGAGATTGGTCGTCAAATCGACTTCCTTTTGCAGGAATTAGGGCGTGAAACCAATACCATGGGATCAAAATCTGCCCATCCAGAAATTTCCTCAAATGTTGTTGAGATGAAAGTACAATTAGAGAAGATACGCGAACAGGCCCTAAATTTGGAATAAACCATGTCTGGCACTATGATCGTTATCTGTGCCCCTTCCGGTACGGGTAAATCGACATTATTAAATCGGCTTAAGGCCGATATCCCTGACCTAGTATGGTCAGTCTCATGTACGACCCGTCCTATAAGGAACGGCGAAACACATGGTAAGGATTATTATTTCATTAAGCGGGAAACTTTTGAAAAGCAAATTGCTGATGATGAATTCATTGAATATGCCAAAGTTCATTCTAACTATTACGGAACTTCTAAACGTTTCGTGAACGAAGGTCTGGCACAAGGCTGGAATATGCTGTTTGATCTGGATGTCCAAGGTGCTGATGCCATGAAACGTATTTATGGTGATGATGCCCAGGTGATATTCATTGAACCTCCTTCCATTGAAGAACTGGAGAAACGTCTTTTGGCACGTGGAACTGATTCCAAAGAGGTCATTGCTGAACGAATCAGTAATGCCCGCCGTGAATTAGAGCAAAAAGAAAAATATGACCATCTCATTTTGAATGATGATGTGGATCGTGCCTATCAGAAACTTAAGGCCGTTGTTGAAAGGATTTTAAAATAGCTATGTTCGCGGAACGGATCGATTTTACACATGAAGCAAATCTAACGGTTGATGAACTCGTTAAAAGGGCAGAAGTTTTACTGCCTGACACTGATTTATCAATACTTCGTAAATGTTATGAGTTCGCTGAAAAAATGCACGCAGGTGTTAAGCGTTCATCTGGTGAACCCTATATCATTCATCCACTGAATGTTGCTGCGACTTTGATCAAACTTAAAATGGATCTGGATTCCATCATGGCCGGTCTGTTACATGACACTGTAGAAGATTGTGATGTCTCTCCGGAAGATATCGCCAAGATGTTCGGGCAAAGTGTTGCTCAGATCGTGGTCGGCTGTACCAAAATTTCCAAGATTAAGTTTAAAACAAAAGAAGAATCCCAGGCCGAGAACTTCCGGAAGATGGTTGTGGCCATGGCCCAGGATCTTCGTGTCATCATCGTGAAGCTCTCGGATCGCATGCATAACATGCGTACTCTGCAATATATGACTAAAGAAAAGCAGCAGGCCAAAGCCCAGGAGACCCTGGATATCTACGTGCCACTGGCTTCACGTCTTGGGATTAACTCAGTTAAGGCCGATCTCGAAGATCTATGCCTGCGCTATATCCACCCTGATATCTACTATCGTCTCGCTGAAAAAATCGCGATGAAAAAACGCGAACGCGAATCTTACATTGAAGAGACTCTGGGTCTCGTGGAAGAAAAAATGCTTGAGTACTCGGTAGTGGGTGAAGTCACCGGACGACCGAAGCACTTCTTTTCTATTTATCGAAAAATGCAGCAACGGGATGTGGACTTTGAACAGATCCAGGATCTCCTGGCCTTTCGTATTCTGGTGAACAACATAACTGAATGTTATAAAGTGCTGGGGATCATTCACTCAGCCTTCACCCCGGTACCAGGCCGCTTTAAAGATTATATTGCCATTCCTAAGGTCAATAATTATCAGTCACTGCATACCACGGTCATTGGGCCTAAGGCCGAACGAATTGAAATTCAGATACGTACTTTTGAAATGCATGAAGTGGCCGAACGTGGAGTGGCCGCTCACTGGAAATATAAAGAAAGGAATAAGGCAGACGCCACTTCCAAGCTAAAGTGGGTTGAAGAACTCATGGAATTTAACCAGAATGTCACGAGTTCATCTGAATTCATGGATGTGGTTAAAAATGACCTGGATGTTGGAGGCGTGTTTATTTTCACCCCGACCGGTGATGTAAAAGAACTTCGTTATGGTGCAACTCCTCTGGATTTTGCTTACGCCGTCCATACTGAAGTAGGTAATAAAACGGTAGGTGCCAAAGTTAATGGAAAAATGGTGCCGCTAAAGTACCGTCTTAAGTCCGGTGATACGGTTGAGATTTTGACTTCCAAAACTCAGACTCCATCTAAAGATTGGCTTAAAATCTGCAAGACCTCTCGGGCCATCACTAAAATTCGTCAGTATTTGATGAAAATTGAACGTGATGAGCATAGAAATATTGGAGAAGAGATTTTAGAAAAGGCCCTCAAGAAGTTTGAAACCTCTATCAAGCATTTAGATAAAAAACATGAATTCCGGGCCCTGCTGGAGAAGTACCACTATAAAAACATGGAAGAGCTTTTTGTAAATATTGGCTCAAACCATCTTCCTATTAAGGAAGTTCTGATTGGAATACCATCCATTAGTTTCTCTGAAACTGATGAGATCGACTTTAAAGAAGAAGATAAGGAACTTGAAAGCTTTTATAAGCGGACTCAAAAGACTGCCAGAAAGAGCACTAGCAATGATAATGCTGTGATCGTAGATGGGCTGGATGATATTCTGGTTAAGATGGGTCGTTGTTGTAATCCGATTCCAGGAGATCCCATTACCGGTATCATAACCCGAGGCAGGGGGATTACTGTCCATGCCATAGGATGTAACCGGATAATTGAAATCGAAAACTCCCGTCACGTGCAAGTGGAGTGGAATAAGCACTATACTTTCAGTCATCCAGTGAATATCAAGGTTACGACTCACGATAAACCGGGAATTTTGTCTAAAATCTCCAAATCAATCAATAATGCCGGCATCAATATTCGTTCTGCTATTGCCAGATCAATGCCTGACCAAAAAGGTAACTTTATCTTCGAGGTTGAGGTTAAAGATTATTCTGAGCTCCTTCGGACAATCAGTGCCATTGAGCAGATGGAAGAAGTCATTAGTGTGAACCGCGCTTAAAGTTTAATTTTTGACAATAGTTGATAGCGGGAAGCATAATTATTCTATGAATAAATTAATCCTCTTTGCTCTCTTGTTATCTGCTCCTTCTTTTGCCCAGGTTCTCATGATGGAATCCCCTGAGGTAGAAAAGAAATACAATCCCTATGAAAGCCACTTTATTACCTATTTCGGTTTTGAAGGTTTGAAGTATGAAGTTCCTTTTAATTTCAGAGGTGCTCGTCAAACCTTCTCGCCAAGAGATCAGGAACTTTGGGGTGGGCGAATCGGCATTGGAGAAGAAATTTATCTGGGTGGCGGGATCACCACAACAACCAAAGTGGAAGGCTATTATGTGGGAACGCTTTTTTCACGAGTGGTTAATGGCGGTCCTGAGGATGACAGTGTCGACTTTGCTTTCACCAAAAGAACCGGCCAGGTTTATGGTATAGATGCATCTCAGGCCCTGGGTTTTATTTTTGATATGAAAACCAAGAATCCGTTTCTAGAGGAATGGAGTTACCTCACTGTAGAGCCATATGTCGAGATAGGTATTGGCTTTGCTTCGGCCTATAATCGATTGAATTATAATTATGATACCGGAAGTACCCCAACAGCGGCCCAGGAAGCCTATCGACTTAGAGTAACTGATCAGATCATTAACTCTAAAATAGGAGCAGGAATTAACTTCACTTCAAGTGAGGGGTATTTCTTTTTCATGAAGGCCACTGTCAATAAATTCGACATTCCTAAAAGAAAGAGTGTAGGTTTTTCACAGCCCAACGGTCAGCCTATTGAATTGATAGATATTACTGACAAAACTGTTAAAATGGACCCAACCATGACATACGCCATCGGCGGGGGCTATAAGTTTTGAAAAATACCATTCTCATCGCTTTTATTCTTCTCTTAACAGTTGCCTGTAAGCAGGAAGAAATAAATGGCTACGACTCACTCACCGAGCAAGAGCGTGAGAACATCCGTGCCCGTGGAACCAAGCTTTGTGAAGATCAAGCAACTCCCATTTTCAATCGATTTAAAACAGAATCTAATAAATCATTTACCAGCTCAGCTTTTTCAAGAGGTAAGGTTTTTACTTACGAATTTAAAGAAGGCGAAACTGTTGTTAAGACTGTGGAATTAAAAGTCTGGAAGCAGACGGCCGATGCAGTCTATTTTATCGTTTCAGATTCAAAAGCAGCTTTTGATTATTTTCTAAGAGTACTCAAATCAGACAATGAAAAGATCATCAGTGATCTTCAGGTTGCTCATTGTTCTCGACCGGTCATTTATACTTCTAGTGTTGGGACCAATGGACCATTAACCATTGTAAATGATTATGAACTGCCTAAGGCCCCGAATGATGAGGTTTATAAGGATACTTACACTCTATCTTTTGGAACTCTGGCCTATCTGGGATCTTTCAATATTTCGCGGAATTTAAAAGTTCAAGACAGTGAAGATCGACCTGTTGGAACTACCAAGAATTATACGACGACTCCGAAAAATAGCACAGTTACTTTCACTTCTGAAGATTGGAGTGATTCAAATCTGTACTCTCAAAACTTTTGTTCATTAGATTCCACTGAGGCGTATCGTTTCTCAAAACAGAGGAATGTTGAAGGCTTTAAAATTGATTTGAATGATTGTTTAACTGCTGAACCGACTGGTTGGAATCTGGATATTTAATCTTCCTGAACAATCTCTTCACGGAATATTTTAATCAACACAAAAGTTCTGGTTATCTTAACGGCTTCTTTCAAGAGTTTCCTTGTCTCATTCCATGAAGAGTAGGTACTTGGCACACTATCAAAGTAAAACTCTGGTTTTTCGTCATCCATAAAATGTGAAATAATAAGTTTAATCCGCATAATGTGATAGTCACTGGAAATAATCAGTACATTCTTTAAATCAGGATTGGCCTTCAAGTATTGAACAGTTTCTCGAACATTTTCAAAGGTGTTTTTTGATTCGTAATCCAGATCAACTTGCATATCGTGACTGTCCAACTCTTTGTTGTCAGGGCCGACTTGTTTATTCAGTAAGGTCTGAAAAGAGTTTGTCGCATAAACTCCTGAGATAAAGAGCTTGGAAGTTGGATTTTTCTTTAAGAGCTCCATAGCATAAGCAATTCTTCCCTTATCACCGGTAAAGACAGCGATGATATCAGGTGAGCGCTCAAAAAAAGCATCCGCGGCACGGCTTTTCTGCATCTTTGCATAGATAGGGATATAAACAATAAAAGTTACTATGAGAGTTACGGTTAAACCGAAAAGAAATGCGCCACTTATAATTAAGCGGCGCAATCGAGTCGATTTAGTTTCAAAAACGTACTTAGGTCCAAACATATTATTTAGCAGCGATAACCTCAATTTCCACTACCGCTCCTTTAGGGAGAGCAGAAACTTGAACAGTTGAACGGGCAGGGTAAGGGGCTGTGAAGAAATTAGTATAGGCTTCATTCACTTTTCCAAACTGGGCCAGATCAGTCATGAAAATGGTGGTCTTAATAATATTAGTGCGGTTCAAATCCTGAGATTGAAGAAGACCATCAATGTTTTTTAGAACATTTTCCAACTGAGCATCAAAGCCTGAAGGCATTTCACCGGTTTTTGCATCAAGACCAATCTGTCCTGAAAAATAATAAACGCCGTTGTGGAATACACCTTGAGAGTAAGTACCGACTGCTGCAGGGGCCTTATCAGTCGCAATAATTGTTTTTTCAAATGACATGGTCTTCTCCTAATTTTTTGGTTGTTGAGTTCTGTAGGCCTTAATCTCCTGAGAAATAAGCGCCGTCAGGTGTGACATATTCACAATTTCATCAACCGTTGAAGTTCGCTGAACAATATTAATCGCATATTTAAGTGGTAGAAGGATTGGTCCAATTGGAGTGGCCCCACCCAGCTGTGCCAATAACTTATAACTGATATTGGCAGATCCTAAATCTGGGAATATCAGAACGTCGGCCGCTTTATCCAATGAGCAGAAATCAAAAAGGTTTTTCATGATATCCGTGTTGGTTGCAACATCGGCCTGCATTTCACCATCAGCGATGAGATTAGTATCCTTTGCCTTTGCAATTTTCACGGCTTCTGCCATCTTAACAGCTTGTGGATCACGGTTGGATCCGAAGTTGGAGTAAGATAGGAAGGCCACACGTGGCTCTTGCTTCATGACGTTTCGGTATAATTGAGCAGCAGATATTGCAATGTCGGCCAGGTCATTAGCATCCGGATTCATCTGAACAGTACAGTCTGCCAGAAAGATTACCCGTGATTTAAAGACGAGCATCATGATCCCTGCAACTTTGGCACGGTTAGGAGACTGAGTGCCGATGACTTTCATGATCGGACGGATACATTCTGGATAGTTCTGAGTCGCACCGGTAATCATCCCGTCGGCTTGACCAAGTTTCACCATCATTGAGCCGAAATAATTTCCGCGCTTCAAAGTATCTTTGGCAAATGAATATGAAACACCTTTACGTTGTCTTTGTGTGAAAAATTCCTTCACAAAACTTTCATAATGAGCGGATTCTTCCGGATAGATAATTTCCAGATCCTTAAGATTGGACACACCTAATTCATCCATCTTGCGATGAATGGTTTTCTTGTTCCCTAGAAGAATTGGTTGAATGAGACCTTCATCACGAAGAATGGAAACTGCTTTTAGAATTCGGGCATTGGTGCCTTCAGGGAAAACGATTTTCGGTTTATCAGCACCAGGCAGACGAGAACGAATATTTCTCATGATGGAACCGGTCTGACCCAGTCGTTCCTGCAGCGATGTTGCGTAGGCATTCAAATCTTCGATTTGAATTCTGGCCACTCCTGAATCCATGGCAGCTTTGGCCACAGCGGGAGCGACACGAGTGAGCACTCGCTTATCAAAAGGTTTGGGAATGAGGTAGTTACGACCAAAAGTAAATTCTTCATTTCCATAAGCGCGTTTCACATCATCAGGAACTTCTTCTTTCGCTAAAGCAGCAAGGGCCAAAGCCGCCGCTTTTTTCATTTCCTCATTAATCTTGCGGGCGCGAACATCAAGGGCACCACGGAAGATGTATGGGAAACCAAGAACGTTATTCACCTGATTTGGATAATCCGAACGACCAGTTGCCATGATGGCATCATCACGAACTTCGGCGACTTCTTCCGGCGTGATTTCCGGATCTGGGTTTGCCATTGCAAAGATAATCGGATTTTTTGCCATGGATTTAACCATGTCTTTTGAAACAAGACCTTTGGCCGAACAACCAATGAAAGAATCTGCGCCTTTCATAGCATCGGCTAAAGTTCTTGCCTTGGTATCATTGGCAAAAATTTCTTTATACTTGTTCATTCCATCAACACGACCCTTATGGATCACGCCTTTAGAATCACACATGATGACGTTTTCTTTTTTTACACCTAGTTCAAGCAAAAACGTAGCAGTTGCAATGGCGGCTGCTCCAGCTCCTGAAACGACAACAGAAGTTTTAGAAATATCTCTTCCAGTAATCTCGCAAGCATTAATAAAAGCCGCGCCACCGATAATCGCCGTACCATGTTGGTCATCATGGAATACAGGAATGTCCATGATCTCTTGAAGTTGTTTTTCAACTTCAAAACATTCTGGAGCTTTAATATCTTCCAGATTAATTCCACCGAATGTTGGTTCAAGGGATTTAACTGTTCGGACAATGTCTTCTACAGTGCGGTTGTTGATTTCAATGTCAAATACATCAATGTCTGCAAAACGCTTAAAGAGTACACCCTTACCTTCCATGACTGGTTTACCGGCCAATGGACCAATGTCACCAAGACCAAGAACGGCCGTACCATTTGAGAGAACTGCTACCAGGTTTCCTTTAGCAGTATATTTGTAAACATCCTCAGGATTTTTTGCGATTTCTAAGCAAGGTGCTGCAACACCTGGTGAGTAGGCCAGTGAAAGATCTCTTGCAGTCAGACACGGTTTAGTCGGAGTAATTTCGATTTTACCAGCACGCCCGTGAGCATGGTAATCAAGGGCCAGGCGGTACTTTTCGTCGGCCGACGTCGTTTCATTTTTCGGTGTACTCACACGTCATCCTTTTGTTAGCAAAAATGGCTAAAAATTGTGAGACGAAGATAACAGTTTTTAGACGAAAAGACACCTTGAATGCATTGAGACAAAAAGGAGAATTAGGCTTTTTTCAGGAGGAGAGTGGGGATTAAAGGGATAGTTGTAAGCAGAAGCCCGACATAAAACTCATCTACTTCAGAAAAACCGTAAAGTTTATTGAGTATTCTCCATGACACAATGCCAAGACAACCAATTGATACGGCCCAACAAAAACGTGAATCTGAAATTGTTCCAGGTCTCCACTGGCCAATGAGTATAGGAAACAAAAGGCAAGCGGCCGATAGGCTTCCCAACGTTTTCCAAACTTCAACCACGTTTCCTTCAAAGTGAAGTCCCAGGAGTACTGAAACGACACTGACTGCCGCTAAGGCCATGTGGTGATGCCAGACTTTGAATCTTTCTTTGAAATTAAAAAAGTCATAACTCACAGATGTGGCCGCATTAAATAAGTAAGAATCCAAAGTGGAGAGAATGACTGCCAGAATTCCAGCAAGTATGAGTCCGCGCACACCATGGGGAACTAACTGAATGGAAAACTGCAAGTAGGCATCTTGGGGATTGGCCTCTGGCATGGCCACTCGAGCGTACAAGGCCCCTAGAGTAGTACAGCAATCAAAGACAAACCAAATCATGGTAGAAAAGATGATTCCACGCTTGGCGGTTTTTTCACTGTCTGCAGCTAAAACACGTTGATAAAAATTAGGATCCACCAGAGTTGAAAGAGCGATAAAACCCCACACTAAAATAGTGCTGAGGGTTTCTCCGCCAGTCCAGTCCAGATGAGACGGAGGCAACTGGGCCATAAGCTCAATCGGAGAACCCATTTGAATCCAGGCAAAGACCACGACTAAAAAAACAGCAAGGATCATGAAGAAGAATTGAACAATGTCTGAAAAGACAACTGCTCGGAATCCACCCCACCAAGACCAGGCAGCAACCAGTGTGACACCAATAGTGGTATTGAGAAACAGAGAACCACCAAAAACGCTCTTGAGAAAAAGCCCCAGACTGATGGTATAGGCCAGAGGTAGCAGATTTAAAAAGTTCAAACCGGCCGTTAGTTTACCCGCCTTAGGCCCAAAAATTTTCTCGGCCATCTCGGGAATGGTCATGACATTATAGTTACGGATTTTTTTAACCAGAAAAAAAGCAAACAGCAGATAAGTGCCGTACCAGAAAATACCTTGAGTTAAAAGATTATAAATCCCTTTCTCAAAAGTTAGAGCAGTTACCCCAAAAATGCCACCATACCAAGTAGCAACTAAAGTTGCCACGAAGAGAGGAAGGGTCAATCTTCGTCCCATCAAGAGAAGCTCAACTGTACTCATCTGATCTGATTTTGAGAGGCGGCCCTTTAAGCGCTGGCCCCAGATCACACAGATCAAAGTCAGCAGTAGAATGCCGAAAAAAACTATCCAATCAGTGAGATTGAGAAATTGCAACAAAGTAGATTGGGAAACCATGGCATGATTATATGTTTTGGATTAAACTTTTGCTATGAAATATATTGTCGTCCTGACTATTGTCGTCTTTCTTGTCCGTATCGATTTTTTTCTAGGACTCATTGAAAAAACGGCTAAAAGATTCACGCCTGCTCCTCCAGAGATAGAGTCTTCAATCTCAAGACCAGGTCAGGCTCTTATTCCTGTTTCCAAGGATCAGAATTTAAAACAAACTCCTCGTGAGATTTTTCTCTCACTCTTAGGAAGTTTCCGAATCTCACCAGATAAATCCGTACGTGAAATGGCCTTGGAAGTTTTTAAAAATCATCCAACGATGTTTTCCCAGAAGCTTGATCCGGAGCTGGAAGCCCAGGTTTTCAGGTGGAGAGATCTTCTCCATAGTAATGAGCCTGAGATGGTTCAGTTCCTCTTGGAACTCCTGAATATACTGCAAGGTGAAAACCAGGCCATGGTCAAACGTTTCTTTGCTCTATGGATGGAAATAGACATGGAAAATTTCTTGGCAGCTTATTCTCGGACTAAAGACACTAACTGCATGATTATCACGACTTTCGGAGACAGCATTCCAGAAGAAGAAAGATTGAATGAATATTATGGCAGAGAAGATACGCTTAAAGCATTTCTTGCTAAAACTGGTATAGATGCTGTTCAAAAGAACCTGGCCACCAATTGTTTACTCGTACTTAGTCTGGAAATATCCAAGATTGCTCCGCCCCCCTCTCCTCAAGTTGAAGAAAGCGGAAATGAAGATGAAGAGGCTTCCCCATGATTCAAGTAGTAGGTCTTGAGAAAGGCTTTGCCACCCAGGTCCTTTTTCAGGATGTGACTTTTACTCTGGGCAAGGGCGAAAGAGTTGGTCTGGTGGGAAGAAATGGTACTGGGAAGACGACACTTTTTAAAATCCTTTTAGGTGAGGAATTTCCCGATAAAGGTGAAGTGATCTTTCCAAAAAACTATCTTATTGGAACGTTAAAGCAGCATCTGATTTTTACGAAACCCACTATCTTAGAAGAATGCATGACCGCTTTGCGAGGAGAGAACGCGGCTTTTGAGCAATATAAAGTGGAGAAGATGCTTTTAGGTCTGGGTTTTAAAACATCTGATTTTAACCGGCCACCTTCAGATTTCTCCGGCGGTTATCAGATTCGTTTAAACCTCGCCAAGGTTTTAATTGCAGAACCAGATTGTTTATTACTGGATGAACCTACCAACTATCTTGATATTGTTTCAATGCGATGGCTCTCAAAATTTTTACGGGAATTTAAAGGTGAAATGATCCTCATTACCCATGACCGAGGATTCATGGATGAAGTGACGACCCATACCATGGGAATCTGGAGACAAAAACTGGTTAAGATTCCTGGTGGTTCTTCTAAATACTTTGAACAGATTATTCTGGAAGAAGAAATTTATGAAAAGACACGTCAGAATACCGATCGTAAAAGAAAAGATCTGGAAGATTTCGTCAATCGCTTCAAGGCCAAGGCCAGTAAGGCCGCCCAGGCCCAGTCCCGGTTAAAACTTTTAGAAAAAATGCCGGAACTGGAAGCCTTAAGCATGATGGCCAATCTGGATTTTGAATTTAATCATCAGGAGTGTCCTGGAAAAGTTTTGATGGAGGCCAGGGATATTTCTTTTGGTTATACGGAGCAGTCACTGATTGATCATCTGAGTTTTCCTATCCTGCGAGGTGATAAGATCGCTATCATAGGAAAAAATGGTAAAGGAAAATCCACTCTTTTAAATCTGTTGGCGGGAGAGCTTCAACCAACTTCCGGTGAAATTAATAAGAATGTGAATCTTTTAATTGGTCACTTCGGTCAGACTAATATCAATCGACTAAGTCTTGAAAATACTATTGAGGAAGAAATTCTTTCGGTTAACCCCATGATGGGTGCACAACGGGCAAGATCCATTGCAGGGACGATGATGTTTTCCGGGGACCTGGGTAAGAAAAAGATTAAGGTCTTGTCCGGGGGAGAAAGGGCCCGGGTGCTTTTAGGTAAGCTACTCGCCAAGCCCAGTAACTTATTACTGCTGGATGAACCTACCAACCATCTGGATCAGGAGTCAGTTGAGTCATTGACCCTGGAGTTACAAAATTATCCTGGGGCCGTTGTCATTGTGACTCACAGTGAATCCATGCTCCGTGAAGTGGCCCAGAAGCTTGTGGTGTTTCATCATGACAAAGTTGAATTCCTTACTGAGACCTATGATGACTTCTTGAAAAAAATTGGTTGGGAAGAAGAAGAAGGGGCGACCACGTCGGTTAAAACTCAGGACAAACCCAATCGTCAGGAAATCAAGAGACTTCGTTCTGAGATGATTATTGAAAGAGGCAGGGAACTTAATCCTCTTAAAAAGAAAATGGAATCTTTAGAAAAAGAAATCATGAAGCTTGAAGAAGAGCAGGAAAAACTTGAAGCTGCCTTAATTGATCTTGCCAGCAGTGGAGATTCTAAAAAAATTCAGGAAAACGCCCAACGACTGGGATCAGTCCGAAAACGAGTTGACGATGCTTTCGAAGAGTTAACAGAAGTGACTCTTAATCATGACGAGATCTTTCAGAATTATGAAGGAAAACTAAGGGCCCTGGAAGTCTAGTTTAATCCTTCTATATGAAAGGGATTAAAATCATTGGCCGCAAAATATAACCAGGCAGTCCCCGCTACAGAAGAGGCATTTGTGAAGTCGGGATTTGGTGTCGTGGTTGAATAAGCTATCCCACCATCTGACTTTTTCATTTTCTTAATACTCTTAAGATAATCCACCGAGCTTTTTCCCTGGCAGTGGAGAGCTTTCTTATTTATTTTAGTAATCTTACTCATGGCCAGGACCTGTCCCAGAGTTCCCTCTGACCAGACAAATTTTGATGAGGCCGGACGGCGAACAGGTTTAGAGTCCATAAAGCCATTTACTCCTTCATGCTTAACATAAAAGGCATCACAATTTAAATTCAAGGCTTCATCAGGTTTTATCTTTTGTAATGTTTTATGATCCAGTGCCAATAGACTCCAGCTCTGATTATCCAGATAGAGTTCACTTTTATTGATCTGGCCGGTTTTGAAACTAGCGCCTGACCAGAAATGAGATTGATTCTTATCCCACATCGCCAGAATGAATTTTTTTAGCTGCTGAATTTCTCCCAACCATTTTTTATGATTATTAATTTCGGCAAACTGCTGGAAGGCCGCATAGGCATCAAGATTATGTTCTAATGCCGCCACATCATTTTCTTTCCAGGCAGTGGAGGCCACATCAACCGGAGAAAAGCTAATGGCACGCGTTTGAACTCCATTGACTTTGAGGGGATGCATCTGCGACTCGAGATAACTAAGAATACGAAAGTTGAAGTTCAGAAACTCTTTGCTCTTAAACTTATGTTGATAGTGAACGGCCGATAGAGCGACCCAGGCAATGGCCCCAGCAAATCTTTTATCACCTTCTTCAGGATAAGGTGATTTTCCGTTCAAGTAATAAGAAAAATAGAGGGAGCCATCTTCTCGCTGTAAGGATTCAAGTCCAGTGAGAAGTTTTCGGGCCGTGATCTGATCATTATTTTTGGTAAAGGCTATGATTGCTAAGGCCTGATCATAAATATAACTTTGCGAGTGATTAGTGAAACTTTTGATAAGTGAGCCTCTGCCTTCCGGAAGAGAATGGAGTCGAGAATCCAGGTTTTTAATCAGTTCGTGATCAGCTCCGGCCCAACTGGTAGTTAAGACACAAAACATTCCCACGAGAAATATTAATTTTCTCGACATGAGGTAAGACCCTCTCCTAGCTAGCTTGTTTTTGGCGTTGGAGTCTTTTCGTCAGGAATTAAAAGAACTTGAGTAAAAAAGTCGAAACGGTCTAATTTAGATGACTTAGGAGCTTTCGATAGTAGGGAGAATGGACTGCCAGAGTTTGCAGGTACTGGGCGATATCATTTTTTTGGGGGGCCGGCAGTTGTTCTAGAGGATAGATATGTTCTTCCGGGACATACCGGAAAGTGAAATTGATCCTGCGGGTTTGAAAGCCCTCGATCTGAGGACCGAGTTTTTCTTTTCTTTTATCTTCTACTCTTTGAACCCGATGGAAGGTTTTGGTCTTCCACTTATCTCCACCAAAAATCTGGAGAGATGAATCTTCTAACCATTGAGAGTAAACAATGTTTTCTTCTTTCAAAGTTGATTTGCCGTTCACAAACTGGAAGAAGGCGCGATCACCTAAGGAGAGTGAGCCCACAGGCCCTGGTTCAAAATCTTTATGCTCTCCCACCCGGGCCCGATCGACCCATTTGTCTTCTTCAAATTTATTCCCGTAGAAATTAATAAGACAGGTGTTGAGTTTCCATTTCTCTGGAAAAAAACTTTTGGGAAAACGTCTTTTAGCAGTGAATTCTATCCGGTCGACTAGTTTTTGTAATAAAGGAGGATAGGGCTCGCCCTTAAGGCATCGATGTAGAATCCCTTTAGGTGGATGGTAATAATCCAGACAGGCAAATTGCCAGTTCCCTAACCAGTATACGGGTCTTAAGAGCGGACGCTGTTCATCACCTTGAGGTGGTGGATTATTCTCGGAAAAACGCATCTCCCACAAGGGATGCAAAGTCTCAAGCCACGCCAATAGTTCTGCCCGGTCTTTCCGATCAATAAAAGGAAACTGGTAATATAGGCCTGTGGGAGTCTGGTTATTCTTCATATCAGGTCAGTGAGATTACACTTTCAAGCTTTTCACCGTCAAACACCTTGTAAAAAGGTAGAGGTATGCTTGTGCTTAATCCGCAGAATGGTAGTCTCAAGCCCATGAAAGTACAATTGGCCACTGAGGAAGATGTTTTCCAGATTTCTCAGCTCTATTTTGATGTGTATCAGGGAACTTATCCCGATCCTTTGATGAAGGATTTTTTTCTCATTCGGGAATTTATTAAATCGGAAGCGGGCTTCTGGTTTATCACTAAAAATGAAAAGCAAGAGGTCGTGGCCTCGGTTCTTGCGGCCTACGATAAAGAAAATTTAATTGCCAAGGCCTTTGGTGCAGTCGTGAGAAACGAGTGCCGGGGTCATGGTGTCATGGAAGAGCTTCTTTCTTTTGGGATTAATTTTCTGAGAGAGAAAACTCAAGGTGTGGATGTTATTTACTCCACCACTAGAACGGTTAATGAGGCCGCTCAAACACTAACGGAAAAATTAGGATTTAAAAAATTGGGTATCTTCCCCAATGCCCACCGAACCAATGATTATGAGACACATTGTCTCACGGCGATTGTTTATCCTTCGGCCCTGGCAAAAAGGCATACGAACTATAAAATTCATCATGAACTGGCCTCTCTGTATAATGTTGTCCAAAACGAAGTCGGTTTGGATCCTTTGGAGTCGATTATTCCAGAAAAGCCTTCTAAGGTGTTGTTGCCACCGGGAGAGCTTGAGGTGGTCAAATCACCGAAGTTTGTCACTTATCGTTACAATCATTTGAAGGCTGATAAAAAATTGGAATTTGAGTTTTTTCCATTTCATCAGCCTAATTTGATGATTATCTCACCTGATCAATCGATTGAACTCTTTTGTCATCTCTCTGCGGTCGACGGTTATTGTGTCATCGTGGGTGGTAAAATGCCTCCTAATCAGGATTTTACGGAACTCTTTTTAAGCGCTAATAAATTATTAAGAGATGCGGGAGCACGTTATATCGAGGTCATTGTAAGGTCAGATCGTCCCAAAATTCTGGAGAGTGTTCTCCGGGCGAAGTTCATTCCTTGTGGCCTCTTTCCCTCTTTCCAACAAATTGGAGATAAACGTTATGACTTTGCAGTCTTTAGCCGCTCCTTTGAAATCTTTGATTTTCAGAATGTGAAACTCAAAGGCATGAATCAGGTTTATCTGGAAGAATACTTTAAGGCCTGGAAGCGCATGTCTTTAAATCCTAAACTACTAAAAGTATGAATACCCACTTCACTCAGGATTTATTAAACTCCGATCCCTTCGACAAATCTTTGGAAGCAAAAGAACTATTTCTTAAGAGCTTCAAAGAGAATGCTCTTCATCATTATAAAAAACATGAGTTCACTCGAAAGCTTTGGAATAAGCTAGGCTTTCACCCTGATCAGTTGTTAACGGAAGATGATCTATCTTTAGTGCCTGGAACCATGGTTCACTTGTTTAAAGAGCATGAATTCTGCTCCGTCCCCAGGGAAGAGCTGGTGCTGACCTTGACCAGCTCAGGCACGGGCGGCCAAAAGTCCCGGCAGTTTTTGGATCAAAAAAGCCTGGATAATGTGAAGAAGCTTGCTCTGGCAATTCATCAATCTCTGGGAATGGCGAGTCCTAAAGAATATAACTACCTGTGTTTTACTTATGATCCTGCGGTCGCCAATGATTTAGGAACTGCCTTTACCGATGAGCTTTTGACCAATTTTACAGGAAAAAAAGAAGTCTATTATGCCATTCAGTTTGATCCTAAGCTGAATGATTTTGTTTTAAATGATGAAGGGGTGGTGGAGACCTTAAAACGTTTTGCCGCATCCGGAATTCCTACCCGAATACTGGGATTTCCCGCTCTTCTGTATGAGGTGATTGAAAAACATCAAATCGAGTTAAAGCTGGGAGATGATTCCTGGCTTCAAACCGGTGGCGGATGGAAAGGTAAGGCCGATAAAGAAATTCCTAAAAAAGAATTCAGACAGTTTATTTTTAAACATTTGGGAATTCCTGAGAAAAATCAAAGAGATCTTTTTGGAATGGTTGAACACGGTATCCCTTACGTCGACTGCGATAAAGGAAACCTGCATATTCCAAATTATGCGCGGGTTTATATCCGGTCACCTTTTGATTTATCTTTGAGACCTAAAGGAGAGCGCGGTCTGCTTCATTTTTTATGCTCGTATAATTTCAGCTATCCCGCTCCGAGTTTACTCACAACAGATTATGGAAGAATAGGTGAATGTGATTGTGGGCTTGGAACTGACATCCTCATTCTGGAAGGCCGGGCGGGAGTTTCCAAGCATAAGGGATGCGCTTTGAAGGCGCTTGAACTATTGGAGAAAAACTAATGTACTGGTTTGGGAAAGATCTTTCAGTCAATTTTAACTGGCAGAATCCGGAATTATGGAAAGATCTGACTTTCAAACGTCAGGCATTTTCTCGCACGAAGCTTGAAAGCATCATTGATTTATTAGATGCTTTTGGAAAGACTTCTTTTCTGGAGGCACTTCCGGAACTGATCAAGGAATCTGGATTCTCAGAAGTTGAGACCCGTAAAACTCTCGCTCTCTTGCCCGGACTTCTTAAAAAAGAGAATTTGGAAAAAAGAGTTAAGGCCGAATTTATTCACCCGGAAGTTTTGGACCAATTCACCAAACTTCCCCATGCCCTGGCCAAAACCCGTGCCGTTCCTCAGGGGATTATCCTCCACGTGACGGCAGGAAATGTTTTTTTAAGCTGCATTGATTCTCTGATCATGGGTTTTTTAACCAAGAATCTTTCTGTGGTTAAAGTGAGTAGTCAGAATAAATTCTTTCCCACTTTCTTCGCTGAAAAATTAAAGGCTTTTGATAAGAATAAAATTTTATCAGATAAATTTGCCATTCTTCACTGGAAAGGTGGAGATCTTCAGGCAGAAACTTTTATTAAATCCAAAGTCCATTCGATCATCGCCTGGGGTGGAGAAGAGATGATCTCTTCTTATAAAAAGGATTTACCTTCACATATCAAGTTTTTGGATTTTGGCCCAAAGATTTCTCTGCAAGTGATTTCGCAAGAAGGACTTCTCAATAAGAATTTAAGAAAAGTCGCTCAAAAGATTGTTTCAGATATTGTTCCTTGGGATCAGTCGGCCTGCGCTTCTCCTCAGAATCTCTATTTGCAAGAAGGAATTAACGAGAGTGAATTATTGCAGGAATTGGAAAAAGCTTTTCAGGAAGCTCCCATACGTGGTGACATTTCTGAAGATGAGGCGACAGAGATTCTTAAAGAAAAATATCGGGGTTATTATTCAGAACTAATGGAAGGCGGTAGTGTGGCCTCGGGTTCTGAGTTTCTGCTGCATTTGGAGACTAATAAACTCTTAAAACCGTCTCCGCTTCATCGTTCGCTTATTATTAAACGTTACAATGACCTGACTGAACTTTACTCTGTCTTAGAACCATTTTCATACTATCTCCAATCTTGTTCTTATCTTCTTGGAGATAATGAACGGGAAACTTATCTTGAGTACCTCGCTATGACAGGTCTCAAACGGTTTGCACCTCTGGGTACCATTACCTGGGGCATGGAAGGAGCACCTCATGACGGGCGTTTTGTTTTAAGAGAATTAGTTCATTTTATAGGAGATGAAAGAAGAATCCAGGACTATGGAGAAAAAATTCAGACTGTTACTAATTCAACCATTTTGAGGTCGCACTTTGAAAATACTCCTCACCCCAGAGGATATATCTTCTCTTCTGGAGGAACCACCGGAGAGCCAAAGTTTCTACACTTCAGTTATGAAGAATTCGATTATATGAGTGATATGCTGGCAGAAAATTTCATCCGTCATGGGGTTCGTCCCGGGATGACAGTGGCCAATCTGTTTGTTGCCGGAAATCTCTGGTCTTCTTTTTTATGTGTAGAAAAGGCATTGGAAAAAGTTGGTGCGATTCAGTTACCCATAGGAGGAATTTGCTCCAGTGACAATGTCCTGCTTTATCTGAAGAAATTCAAACCTCAAGTAATCATGGGCATTCCTTCAATGCTTGTGATGAACGCAGAGTACATGGAGACTAGTGGCGAAAAGCTGGAAATCCCAATGGTCTTTTATGCCGGAGAGGCACTTTCTGAAATTCGCCGGGATTATCTGGAAAATGTTTGGGGAACAAAAGTCTTTGCTTCTGCCGGTTACGCTTCCGTTGATGCCGGAGTGATTGGTTATCAGTGTCCCTCTTGCGGACCGGGTGAACATCACGTCTTCAGTGATTTAATAGAATTGAATATTCTGGAAGATGAGGCCGTTGTTACCAGTTTGGCCCGTGAGAGTATGGGGGTTAAAAACTATCGCACAGGTGACAGGATTGAATGGATCGAAAAATGTCAGTGCGGAAGTGAAGATAAGCGCTTCAAGCTTTTAGGAAGAATCGATAATGTGATTCAAATCTGGTCCTGTCGTTTACTCACCAGTGATGTTGAATCCGCCATGAATGACAAAGGTATCCTGACTTTTCAATTAACTATTACCGAGGCCCGTGAGGCCAATTTAGTCCGTGAAAAGCTCCAGATTACTTATGAGAAACCTCATTCCGAAGTTGATGTCGAAATGCTCCTGATTGATATCTATCAGCGGTCTCGTGACCTCAAAGACACCCTTAAATTTCAAGAGTTTAAGAAAGATGTGTTAATCAAAGCGGTGGCCTCTGGGGAAATTCCTCGAAATCCCAGAACTGGAAAAATAGGGTTGGTAGTCGATCAACGGCGCTAGCCCTGTAACCTTTTTATGGGTCAACATTAAATCTGTTGGTAAATAACGTTCCGTGTTATTTCTTCTCCACTATCCAGGAGAATATATGAAAACCCTAGCAGTTCTATCTCTCGCCCTAACCATGTCAACCGCTTTTGCGGCCCAGGAGTTTGGGGGAATCTCATTTCATTCATCCGTTCCTCAGGAGCAGGTAGATGCACTAAAAGTTGATATTAGTTATCTTTATCAAAATCCGGTCACAAAGTCTGATCCCGAATTTCTGGCCATGAGTGGTCTGCCAGTTGCTGATGGAGCTAATATGCACAACTGGCTGGTGAATCGAGTTAAACACATTATTGGTGAGGGCTTCGAACTAAATGAAGAAAACATCGCTGTTTGGCTATTCCATAGCTTCCCTAAAACACCGCTACCTGATGCTTTCAAAGAAGTATCTGGAAAAGAAGAAGTTACCACGATCATGTCCAATATTGGGACGGCCTTATATCTGGTTGGGAAAAAAGAAGATCTTTTATTCGGTCTTAAGCTCGATGGTGACAAAGTTTACGCTAAATCATCACGTGTAGGAATTCTGCAAGTAGGTAAGGGTCTCTTTCTGGAAAGATTCCGTTTAAATAAAGATCTGAATGCTCCTGCAAACTCAGTCTCAAGATTGGGAACACTTTTCCATGAGGCCCGTCATAGTGATGGTAATAGCGCTCATACAGGATTCACTCATGATATTTGTCCATCAGGTCATGCTTATGAAGGTCACGCTGCTTGTGAAACTTCAAGCAATGGTTCTTATTCATTAGGAGCAGTGGCAGAAAGAAATCTTCTGCAAAATTGTGCTTCTTGTAGTGTCCCTGAATTGGCAGCCCTCTCTGCTGGAGTGGCAGATGGTTTTAGCCGCGTCGTTGATTTTAACCTAAGTTCAAAAAGAGCTGTTCTTGAGTCAGAAATCAAAACTTACGGGGAATTGATAAAGACTTATGAAGGCATGATGATTGGATCAACTGTTCCTGAAGTCAGAGAAATATTTGAAGCTGAAATTAAAAAGCTAAAAACAAAATTAGAACTCCTCAGTGTAGAACTTGAGGCCCTGAAAGATGTTAAGCCAGTAAATCTTCCGCTAGACCCAACGCCTGAAGGTAAATATAGTGAACTGGCCTTGAAAAAATCAATTAAACTAATGAATAGATCTTTAGAGAAATAATGAAGAATCAAAAGCTTTTACTACTCATAATCATCACCCTGACTATCGGGGTGATGATTTTTATAAATGATAGATCAGCTACCGAGACTAAAGTTGAAGAAGATGTTGAGACTGTTAAGGTCAATCAGAATAAAGAGATTCTAACAAAAGTCGAAACTGAACCTGAAATCACTCCAGAGGAAGTTAAAACGAATAAACTGGAAGAAGAGCTTTCTGAAAAAATGAAGGCCTTACCGAAAGTTTCAGATCTAAAAGACCTGGCCGATGAAGAGGTTCATCACACACCCATGATGGTAAAAGAGGGTGGTATCCTGATCGGCCGTATGCATGAAGCTGCTCAGGTTAATCCCAAACGAAGAGAAGAGACGCTTAAATTCTTTAAGAGTTGCGCTGAAAATGATGAACTTTTGCCCGCTATCAGGGCCCTTTGCTGGAAAAGAACCACTTCGCAAATCATTGAATGGAAAATATTTCTTCCAATCTCAGATGCCCAGGTTTCAGAAGAAATCAAAGCGCTTGCAACCAAGATTCCCTAAATTTTATCCCAGAGAGCAAGAAGAGCTAAGGGGATAGGTGACTTTTCCCAATCTAGTTTAAATTCCTCGCGAATTTGGTGATTCATCTCCACTTCTTCGGGATGAAGCTTTTCTCTTTCAATCAAAACATCTTTTTCCGAATAGCAGTGTTCTCCGGCCTTAAGGGTCGGATGATGAGAATCAAAGGCCAGGCAACCATAAGGCTTAATTTCTCGCGGGAGAGGACAGCCCAGCTCAATAAATCCAAAAAAGGGACAAGTATAAGTTTTGCGTAAATAAGAACGGCGTCCATTGAGATATTTAGGCTCAAGTCGATAATCAGAGATGTTTTTCTGAAGCTTATTTTTTAATTCATCATTTAGCAGGTAATTTTCTTTAAGATAAGTGATGAGCTCCAGCGCTTCCAGTGGAGTCAGCATCATGGAGTTGGCCTCAAAGGTACAACAGGTTCCCTTACATCCTCGGCATCCCATTTCCTGGGCCTCAAGGTCCTCCATCTTCTTAATTAATAGCTCACGTCTATTTGGTCGTGTCATAAAAAGGCACATTATGGCAGTGAGCAAATTACGTCAAGTGTTTGGGATAATTGAGTTGATGCAGCATATATAATTATTTTTTTTTGAGTCATTTCAGATTTACTAAAAAGGTCAGATTTAGTACAAAACTCTATACATTTTTTTTTGGCTACTTTTTAGGGAGATCAGCATGATGGAATCTTGGTTGATGTGGATTAAAACGCCTGTGATCTTTGGCGTTGTTGGGTTGGTTATCGCTGCCTATTTCTATTTTCAAGTTATGCGACTTGGAAGAGGAACAGACACAATGGAGCGTATCGCGGGTTATATCCGTGAAGGTGCTATGGCCTTCTTGTTCAGACAGTACAAAGTTCTCGCCATTTATGGTGTGGTTGTTGCTGCTCTTATTGGTTACGGTTTAGGAGGTCTTGCTGCCGGATCTTTCATCCTGGGCGCTTTCCTTTCTCTTCTTGCTGGTTTTATCGGCATGAAGGCTGCAACTTACGCTAACGTAAAAACAACTCAAGCTGCCCGTACAGGTTCAAGACCTTTGGCACTTCTAACTGCTCTGGATGGTGGTGCGGTTATGGGTCTTTCTGTGGCCGGTCTGGGAGCTATCGGACTTGGTGTTCTTTATCTGATCTTTGAAAAAGAAAGTGATAAAGTTCTTTCTACGGTTCTTCACTCTTTTGCAGTGGGTGCTTCATCGATTGCTCTTTTTGCTCGTATCGGTGGTGGTATCTATACTAAGGCCGCTGACGTTGGTTCGGATATTGCTGGTAAAGTAATTGAAAATATTCCTGAAGATGATCCTCGTAACCCGGGTGTTATCGCTGATAACGTCGGTGATAACGTTGGTGACGTGGCAGGTATGGGTGCGGATATTTATGAATCTATGGTTGCTGCAATTGTAGCTGCCATGGCGATTGCGATCACATCATCTGAGCTTCCGGTTCTTATGGCGAATGTAGATGCTTCAATCAATAAAATGGTTGCCGTTGGACTTCCACTGGTTCTTTCAGCTGTGGGCTTAGCGGTTTCAATTCTTTGTATCTTTGCCGCTCGAGCAATGAAAAATTTTGATCCAGCTAAAGTTCTTCGTGGTGCTTTGATTCTTCCTCCAGTTGCTCTGGCAATTGCTTCTTATATCATCATGGCCTCGCTTGATATCACTCAGTCCGTGACAGCGATTCTTACTTTTGGTGCTATCGGCGGTACAATTATCGGTCTGGTAACAGACTACTATACCTCTTCAACTCCTGTTGCTCGTATTGCTGAATCGGCCAGAACAGGTGCCGGTACAAACGTGATTCAAGGTTTGGCAGTGGGAATGGAATCTGTTGCGATTCCTATGATCGTGGTTGCTGTTGTGGCCTTCCTTGCTAATAAATATTTAGGTCTTTATGGTATTGCGCTTTCCGCGGTTGGTATGCTTGGTGGTACAGCGGTTGTTATGACTGTTGATGCCTACGGCCCAATCTCAGATAATGCTGGTGGTATTTCTGAGATGTCAGGTCTAGGTCCTGAAGTTCGTGCCATCACCGATGAGCTTGATATGGTTGGTAACACAACTGCTGCTATCGGTAAGGGTTACGCTATTGGTTCAGCGATTCTAACAGTGCTGGCCCTCTTCTCAGCATTTAACATTGAAATTAACCATGTTCGTTCAATGAGTGGTTTAGGCGCTGTTGAATTGGTTTTAACTGATCCTAAGATTCTAATCGGTATTCTACTGGGTTCTATTCTGCCTTTCCTTGTTGGTTCAACAACAATGCTTGCTGTAGGTAAAGCTGCTGGTGCTATCGTTGTCGAGATTGGTCGTCAGTTCAGAGAGATTCCAGGTTTAATGGAACTTAAGGCAGAGCCTGAGCCGAAGAAAATTGTGGATATCGCAACTACTGCAGCTCTAAGAGAAATGATTCTTCCAGGTATGATTGCAATTCTTGCTCCGGTACTTGTTGGATTCTTCATGGGCCCGGCTTCACTCGCTGGTCTCTTGGCCGGATCTCTTGCGGTTGGTGCTACTATGTCGCTTTTCATGGCGAACGCTGGTGGCGCTTGGGATAACGCTAAAAAATACATTGAGAAAGGTCACTTAGCTGGTGAGAAGAAGGGAACTGACACTCATAAAGCTGCTGTGGTTGGTGATATGGTGGGAGATCCGTTCAAGGATACTTCTGGTCCAGGTATTGCGATCCTTATCAAGGTGATGTCGGTAGTTTCACTCCTCATCGCTCCTCTAATCGCTCTTCTTTAAAACTGATACTTAAGGCCACCTTCGGGTGGCTTTTTTTTTTACTTAACCACCAAATAAGACTTCAAGCTGGAACGTAATGAAAGGTGTTCTTCTGAAGGACCAGACCTTAGGGAAATCCAGGCCGGTAATAACATCTAAGTAGATCCATTGCTTATAAAGATTTCTCCGGAAATCGACTGCTATCTGATAATTATCTACAAACCAGATTCCATTATCTATGACTGAATGGAGAGTAGTCGAGTAGCCCAGGGCTTCATCCTCACTTACTTGATGAAGCAGAGTTGGCCCATGGTTGGTTTCGAAATCTTTTTTGAGAACCTGCCAGCGTTTATTATTAATGAAACGAAAAACCAAAGAATCGCTGAATACGTGATCCGAATCAAAAGTTGTCTCTTCCACCAATCCACTTTCATCTGTGATGTAGGTTAATTGTTCCGCAAAACGGTGAATAAATGTTCCAGTCGTAAATGATTTTCTGACCCGGGCACGGGTAATTAATTTGGGAGGAATGGCAGCACTCACACCCATGTCAGCGTTGAAGAGCCAGCTGGATTTGATCCGATTTTTCTTTATCTTCTCTTTTGCCTCATCTTCGGTCTTATCTTTTTCATCCTGGTAATATTCATATTTAAATTTTTGTTCAAGATGCGGAAGGCGCAGGTTAATCCGGTACTGATTATCTAGATCTGAAATGGCCCGTTCTCTTAGCTTAAATTGGGAACGAATGCGTATCCGACTTCGTCCAAATTCATCATCGGCACGCTCGGTAGCAAAAAAGGAGTCCAGGCGGTTGGCAACTTGATTGGCACGGACACCAAATAACTCCTGGGCCGTCTCCAGAATGGGAATACCGCCATCTTCCCGTTCTTCCGCAGGAGAAGAAAAGACTGAATTAGTTGATAGGAGAAAAAGCAAGGCGAGAGTATATCTCATTGAATTATTGTAGCTGAATATTCTTATCTGCCAATTCTTGATGGCAGACTTTCTAGGCATCTTTGTTCACCTTTTTAAACAAACCTTTGGATTCATGCGTTTTCTTCATTATTTTCTTTCTTCTTTTGCAATTGGCGTAGAATGAACGCGTTTAGCACTACTTCCACGGGGGGATCTTGTGAAAAATAAACAGGCCATTATCTCGGCTGCATGTCTATTGGCCGTTGTTACTGTCTCAGCTGTATGGCTCCTGGCCAATCCAAAAACCGTCCAGGTTGAAGAAAGAAACTTAAGTGATGAAGCCTTGCTTGCACTGATTAAGAATGATCAAAAAGCTTTTGAAAGCTTTATATCAGCTGGTGGTAAGCTGCATAATTCGCTTCCATTAATTGATGGTCAAATCTACACCATCGCTGAAGGTATGGCCTATTTTGACAGGGTTACTTTCATGAAGCATGTTCAATCCAAAAAGATTTCTTATGTCAAACAAACCAAGGGCAAAGAATTCGATATTATGACTCTGGCAATTGCCAAGAATAATCCCGAACTACTGAATCAACTTGTACTTGAAAAACCAGATTTTAAATTTACCTATGGAAAAAAAGAGTGGTCTCTTTTGCATGTTGCAAGTGCGGCCTGTTCACATAAGCTGACGGCCATCCTTCATGAAAAAGGACAATTGAACTGGAACCTTAAAGCTAAAGATGGTTCTACTCCGTTGACCCTGGCCGCTCAGAATGATTGCCTCCCGATGCTTTCATATTGGAAAGATCAAAAAGCCGATTTTAATCTTAAAGATGGAAGGGGTCTAACGGCCCTGGGCATTTTGAAGAAAAAGAAAGATGCGGCCTTATTGGCCTTTGCAGAATCTTTTGAATCCAGGAAAGTGGCTTCCGCAACACCTGTTCCGGATTTCTATAAAAAGCGTAAAATTCCTAAGGATCAAATCGTAGACTATTCGGCCTTAATCGAGCCGGAAGAGCGTCCCTTGGAGGCTACAGAAACTGCTGAGTTCTCGGAGTTTGCTGATTAAAGCTCATATTCAATACTAAAAGTTAAAGACTCAACTTCTTTTAGTATCAAATCCCGGCCCTTTCATTGATGCTTGCGCAAAATGCTTTTAGCATTAGAATAAATAGGAAAGGGAGGCGACATGGAAGTTGTCCGAAGAAGTAATGCTGAAATTGAAAGAGAAATAGGAACAGTTGCTTATTTTATTCGTAAAAAGAGAAAGGACCAGGGGTTCACGCAGGAGCAGCTCGCAAAAAGCTCAGGTGTAGGATTGGCCTTTTTGAAAAGACTTGAAGGTGGAGATGAAAATCTTCATCTGGCCAAAGTCCTTCAAGTCTTAAGACATCTAAACGCGGATTTATTTCCTAAAGAGTACCAGTAACAGTGCTCTTCTTACGGTAGCGCATATTTAAAAGCTCTACCGTAAGAGAGAAGGCCATCGCAAAGTAGATATACCCTTTGGATACATGGGCCCCCATGCCTTCAGCTACCAACATCACACCAATTAAGAGTAGGAATGAAAGAGCAAGAATTTTGATCGTTGGATGTCTTTCCACGAATGAGCTTATCCTGCCGGCAGAGACCAACATGATGATCATGGAAATAATCATGGCCGCCACCATGATGGAAACCTGATTGGCCATTCCTACGGCGGTGATAACTGAGTCAAGTGAGAAGACAATATCAAGCACCAGAATCTGCGCCAGCATCATACCGACACTGGCCTTTTTCTTTTTATTCATATGCTCAGCTTCATGCAAATGAATCTGCGGATCGCCTTCGACCTTATGATGAATTTCAAAAGTTGATTTTCCTAAAAGGAAGAGACCACCGACCAGAAGAATTAAATCACGTCCGGAGAAAGCATGATCCAAGACCTCGAACAGAGGTTCTTTTAATGTCATGATCCAGCTGATCGAGAATAGTAATATGATCCTGATGAGTAGAGCTAAAAATAGACCAATGTTACGGGTTCTCGCTTGCGATTCGGCAGGCAGTCGTGCCACCAAAATGGCGATGAATATAATATTATCTATTCCCAGAACAGTTTCCATGGCCGTCAATGTCACCAGGGAAGTTAGATTTGCGACTGTTAGTTCAAACATAAAACTCCTCTATACGAACTTCGTTTTAAATATTCTCCAAGATTGCTCTTTTTGACCATGTTATAATGATGACAATTTACCGCTGCATTGTGTTTAGAGCAGCGCTTAGTGAATCAATGTCTGGCCGATATGGGTTTTCAGGTTATAGGCTTGGATTAATTTTTTTAGGAGATCGATAAATGAAATTCTTACACACCATGATCAGAGTTAATAATTTAGATGAATCAGTGGATTTTTATACCAATGCCCTTGAAATGAATGTGATCTCTAAAAATGATTATCCTGAAGGCGAGTTTACTCTCGTCTTTTTAAGTTACGGCACGAGTAAAAATGATCCATGTATCGAACTGACTTATAATTATGGAAAACATTCTTATGAGCTGGGAAATGCTTTTGGTCATATTGCTCTGGGAACTCCGGACATTAAAGCGACTTGCGAAAAAGTCAGGGCAATGGGGTACAAGGTTGTCAGAGAACCGGGTCCCATGAAGCATGGAACAACCGTCATCGCTTTCATTGAAGACCCGAATGGATACAAAATTGAACTGATTGAAGGCCGGGCCTAGAATGCTTATTCAAACTGACTTGAAACAACTTGTTTCCCAGTCCGTTAAACTTCTCGGTGAAGCTTTAAGGGAAGTCCATGGGAAAAGATTATATCTGGAGATAGAAGCTTTAAGACAAGAGATGAAGAAGGTCAGAGGAAAAGAACCTGCAGTGGTCCAGAAGGCGCTGGAGCAGGTTTATAAGAAGCTAAGTAAGAATTCCAGCGAAGATCTTCATCATAAGGCCAAGGCCTTCTCTCTTATGCTGGAGTTGATTAATTCTTGTGAAGCGGCCTATCGTTCTCATCGCTTAGGCCATTATAAAATCAACGCTAAGGTTAGGCCCGAGGCGATCATTTATGTCTTTACCAGCCATCCAACTGAATCCCGCAGTCAGAAGTTTTTGAAGCTCATGGGTTCCATTGAAGAGCTTTTAATTGAATCACTAGAGGAAGATTTCGAATCAATCCGAGAAAGGCTTTATTATTTTCTGAAACTTTCGGTGCGCTTAAACCTGGCCAATAACCGAAGGCCTGAGGTGCGGGATGAAATGGAACAGGTGTTTCATACCGTATTGGATCCGGCCATTCTTAGAGAGCAAATAAATCTTAATAAGAAAGGATTAAATATCAGCTTCAGAACCTGGGTAGGTGGAGATAAAGACGGTCATCCCAAGGTGGGAAGCTCTACTATGATTGAGAGTTTTAATTTATCCCGTCAAAAACTATTGAGCTTTATTCATCACGAATTAAAGAAGTTTCAGCAAGAAATTATTCTGATTGAAGAGGGTCAGTTCATCAAAAAAGAACTCTCTCAATTTAAAGAGGCTTTGCACGCTTTAAAGAAAATCTCATCTGGTGATGGGAAACGGGTAGTTAAGCTTAAAAAGAGTTTAGAAGATCTCAGGAAGGTGAGTGATAAACATCAACTGATGGCGCCTTTTATCACCGATATCGAAAAACTTATTTGGTTTTTTCCAGCACTGGTGCTGCCTTTGGAAATCCGGGAAGACAGTGAGAAAATTAAAAACGCACTTAATGTTAAAAGCGAACCCATCTTAAAGATGCTGGCGACCTTAAAATCAGTCTCCCAGGGTCTTGAGCCAAAATGGTATGTGAGGGGATTTGTGATCAGCATGTGCCAGGCAGCCGAGGATATGCTGGCCGCAACCACCATTACTCGTCGAACCCTGGGCTCCTTACTTATTCCGGTTATTCCTCTATTTGAAAATGAGCAGGGGCTTTTAAATGGCTCAAGTATTCTGGAAGAATCTTTTAAAGCGTCTCCTTTTCAAAAAGAGCATAAGGAAAAATGGGGCAAACGTTTTGAAGTCATGGTTGGTTATTCGGATTCCAGTAAAGAGAACGGGGTATTGCCGGCCCGCCTGATGATTGAGAAAGCGCTGTTTGAACTGGAAACATTTCTCTTGAAGAAAAAACTCATCCCGGTCTTTTTTCACGGTTCAGGGGGCAGCACCAGTCGAGGTGGAGGAACCGTTCTCGAGCAGATTGCCTGGTGGCCCCAAACCGCTTTAAATATTTTTAAAGTCACCATACAAGGTGAGATGGTTCAGCGTAATTTTAATAACCCCTTGATCATGCGCTCTCAGGTGGGGAAAGTAGTTGAAGGCTATCAGGAGTTCAAACCCAAGAAATGGAAAGACCATCCTGAGATGAAGTCGTTCTCTGGTAGTATTCAAAGCTCCTATCGGGAGCTGGTGCATGATCCTGACTTTCAAAAACTCACAACGCTTGCCACTCCCTATGATTATCTGAACCTTTTAAAAATTGGTTCAAGACCGGCTAAACGTTCGGCCAAAGGGACTTTTGGTTTGAGGGCCATTCCCTGGATCCTGTGTTGGACCCAAACTCGGCTTCTCCTTCCCATTTGGTGGGGAACAGGCAAAGCGTGGGCCGGACTTTCTCAGAGCGATAAAAAAAGAGTTGGGAAGTATTTCCAAGGCTCACCCTTGATGCAGTCTTATATTAAAAATCTTGGCTTCACACTGGCCAAGGTTGAAATGGGTGTATGGAATTTTCATTTGGAGCATTCAGGTCTCGAGCTAGAAGAGAAAAAATTGTGGAGAGAAAAGATTACAAAAGAATTTGAACTCAGTGTCGCTTTCTTTCAAGAGATCAGCGGCCAAAAAGATTTTACGTGGTTTAGACCGTGGTTAGGGGAGAGTATTTATTTTCGCTCCAGTATGATTCATCCACTGAATGTGATTCAGAAACTTGCCTTAGAGAGAAAGGATCATGTCCTGTTACGGGAAACGGTAACTGGAATTGCTTGTGGGATGTTGACCACGGGGTAGGTTTGACGCGTCGTTTCGATACGGCGCTTGTTGCTGCATGGTTCAAAACTGATTAAGGTCAGCCAAAAGGACCTTAATGTATAAGAAGAATGATTTGAATCGTCGCAAGATGCTTATTTTGAGTTTAGTCGGATGTTTACTTGGACTCTTGTCGACTGTGATTGCGAAAGTTTTGTTGGCCTCCATAAATTTTGTCACTCACCTCTTTTGGTTTCATGAGTTTTCCTTAAAACCCATTGAATTAGTTAATCACCAATTTTCTCCCATTTATATCCTTGTTCCTGTTCTTGGAGGCCTGTTGGTGGGAATGATGGCCCGCTTTGGCAGTAAGGCCATCAGGGGTCATGGTATCCCCGAGGTAATGGAAAATATTCTGACTAAAGAAAGTAAAATTCCAAGAAGAATGACCTTCTTAAAACCTTTATCCGCTGCCATTTCTATTGGCTCTGGTGGACCATTTGGTGCGGAAGGTCCCATTATTGCGACAGGAAGTTCCTTGGGTTCTTGGTTGGGAAGACATCTCTATTTCAAAGAATATGAGAGAAAAATTTTATTGGCCGCAGGTGCTGCGGCCGGAATGACATCTATCTTCGGTACTCCACTTGCAGCAGTATTTATTTGTATTGAACTCCTCCTATTTGAATTCAGTGCAAAATCATTCATTCCTGTTCTCATCGCAGTTTCAACTGCCTATTCGGTCAGACTGGCAAGTGGTCACGTCGGCCCTGAATTTCCTATTGGAGATTATCAAGAAGTAGTTGGTGGATGGAATTCGCTTTTCTATTTCTGTGCCGGTGCCTTCGCTGGTGGTGTTTCAATTGTTGTCTCTAAGCTAGTCATATGGATCGAAGATACCTTCGAGAAATTACCGATTCATTGGATGTGGTGGCCCATGCTTGGGGGAATTTTCGTCGGGATCATTGGATATTATGATCCGCGAACTTTGGGAGTTGGATACAGTAATATTACTGATGCTCTTCAAGGTAAGCTTCTTTTAATTCCTGCCCTGACTCTTTTAGTTTTCAAATTCCTCTCATGGGCGATTGCTCTTGGCAGTGGGACATCCGGGGGAACACTCGCTCCACTTTTAACTTTTGGAAGCAGCCTAGGCGTGGTTTTAAGTATTGTCGGTCAATATTTTTTTCCTGAAATAGGCATTGCGACTCAAGTAACAGCATTGGTTTGTATGTCATCCATGTTTTCAGGAGCAACCAGGGCCGTGTTAACTTCTACCGTGTTTGCTTTAGAAGTAACCGGTACAAGTTTTGGTATTGCCCCTCTTCTGTTGGGCAATAGTGCCGCTTTCCTTATATCTATTTTCTTTTTGAAAGAAACGATCATGACAGAAAAAATCGTCAGACGAGGAGTGTATGTTCCGAATGATTACTATTCTATCAGAAAAGTATGACGATTATTTAACGATCATCCACTGATGTTCAAAACCAGCTCGCGCTTGAGTGTTAAGTGTGCACCTAACTTCTTCAAAAGCAGTTTGATGAACAACACCTTCAACATTCTCAAAGAAAGTTTTTTCTTGATACTTACTCAGGTCATGAACTGAGCCATCTTGCAGCACCTTTTTATTGGCCCTTTGATAAAGGATGCTCATAACAGGTGAATACTCCATATAGTATTCGGTCTGATTTTCATCAGTGTGGGAAACCCGGTCCTTAAATTCCACCGGCTCACCGATTCTGACGAGAAAAGAAATTTCCTTCTCATTAACCTTGTATTTCAAAATCTTGAGCAAAGACATCTCATGGGGAATATCCCATACGAACTGATCAACGAGTTGAGAATTCACTTCTACCTGACATTTGAGTGAGATTTGATCATTGTATTTTAACTTGAGAATTTCGGCCTTGCTCTTTCCAACAATCGCTTCCGGCGTCACAATTGGATTACCTGAAGCATCAGTGTGAAAGGTAGGCTCTTTCGGGGCCTTACCACAGCTTAAAACGAGTAGAAGAAGTAGATAAGCATACATTCTCATCATAGACAGAACTCCTGAGTGCGACCTAGTTACCGAATAAATCTCTGGATGTAAAATGGGTGAAGAGTGGTTCGTATTTTAAGGGGCTTGCATGAGTTTCATAAGATATCTTTACACTGCAAAAATGCTGCGCTATTGCTTTCAACGTCGGAACCGCTAAATGAATAATTATGTTCTGCTCAGTTCCACTGTTAATGGTATATTCCATAACGTCCTGGCATGAGTGATTTGTCTCTCGCAGGAGACACCACTGATACGATAATGACATTCCAACATGATTTTGAGCACCGATTCTCTAGATGGATTCTCAGGTTGAATTATCCCATAAGGTTCTAAATTCAGACTTTCACATTTTTCCTCAAGAGATTTGATAATGGATTTGGCAAAATGATTCCCTCGCATTGACTCTTCCACTGCTAATGATATTTCGCCTCTCCGGTCTTCATGCGTTTCTATCCAGCCAAAACCTATCAGCTTGTCATCCTGATGAAATCGTATCCAAATTTGATTTTCTAGAGGGTCACCAATATTTGGTATAGAATCGAAATGAAATGAAGTGAATGACTGCTCTTTGATAATCAGTTCTTTTTCTTTATCCCAAACTGGATTCTCTTCAATACTATTTAACATCTTTCAAACTTCTTTTTTTGATTTATTGATTGATACAAACACGAAGCTTCCATGTAAGGCAAGTACTCGGCTTTCTGAGTACATGTCTTCTCTATAAACATCGACATTAATTTCGAGACTTGTATTTCCCACTCTTACGACTTGGGCATCTAACTCCACGATACTGCCACTCAGGATGGGTATTTTGAAGTTCACTTTATCGCTACTGACAGTCACCATCTTTTCTCGTGTGAACCGAGTGGCCGCAATGAAAGCTGCTTCATCCATCCACTGAAGTGCAGTGCCGCCAAAAAGAGTGTCATAATGGTTTGTATCGCCTGGAAATACTGTTTTAAAAACTCGGGTGCGTGAACTTGCAATTCTAGAATCGAGTGACATACATACCTCGTGTTGTAATCCTAGGGCGATCGGACTTTACCGTTGCGGGACAGTGCTGGAATTTCACCAGGCTTCAGCTGACTAGGAAGTTTAATAGATGGGTGATTTTTTAGCATAAATGGACTAAAGGAGAAATAAAAAGCCCTACAAAAAGCAATATCATTTGGTTAGCTGGGGAAGTTGCCCGTATGTACGTTTTAATGTACACTTAAAGGGTGATAAAAGAGGAGATTAAGATGAAACCATTTAAGCGTAAAACGATTACTGAGCTAAGAAGTAGTTTGTTCGAAACATTTGATGAAGTTTTATCAGGTGAGTCTCAGATAATTACTCACAAGAGTGGAAATGCCGTGGCATTAATTTCTCTTTCGAAAATTGAGGAAATGGAAAGAGAGATTGAGCTGCATAAGAACTTAGCAATTGGGTATGCTCAAGCGATGCGTGGAGAAGGTATCTCAACGAATGATCTTAAAATCAAAATGAAAGAGAAAGAAAAAAAGCTAAGAGCAAAGTATGGTTAGGTGGACACCCAAGTCCGAACAAGACTTGGATAGTATCAGAGAGCATATTGCAGAGAACTTCAATGTTGACCTTGCAATTGAAACAGTTAATGAAATAATTGATCAAGTCGAGTCTTTGCTTTCTCAGAATCCTCTTGCCGGAGCTATTCTTGAAAGTAATCTGTTTTTTTCAAAACTCGTCATTCTGGGCAATTCCGTATTTTATTGTGAGAACCCCAAAGATCGACATTTATATGTAGTATATGTTCAGGCCCGAAATACAGATCTTCAAACAGGCCGATTAACTAAAAGTGAAATTTAAGTGACAAAAAAAAAGCCTCTGTTTCCAGAGGCTTCTTATAAATTTGGTACTCCCAAGGGGATTCGAACCCCTGTTACCGCCGTGAAAAGGCGATGTCCTAGACCGGGCTAGACGATGGGAGCGTAACCGGATTTTGCTCAAAATGTTTTCAAAAAATGGTGATCTCTCTGCGACTTGAACGCAGGACCCTCTCCTTAAAAGGGAGATGCTCTAACCAACTGAGCTAAGAGACCACTTTAGAATCGAAGGTCTACAAATTATTGTTTCTGAAGAATTTTGTCAAACACAAAAATAGGAAAAATGTTATTTTTTTTCGGACTAAACCAAGATTTTTTACCCATTTACTCTGCTTAAACTAAGGCTTTCTCAAGATTCTAAGGGGTTCTATTTTTTATCGAGATAAGTCAGACCAAAGGCATTTTTAGAGAACACATCCTCACTGATCCAGCAGGCCTCAACGATATTGTCACCATCATTGTGAAGCTCTTCCTGGCAGTCATCCAAAAACTTACCCGTCTTACGACTTTTACAAAGGCACTTACGGTCTTTATTGGATGAATGAAATCCGCTTCCCCATGAATTGCGCAGAAGAAAATGGCATTTGCCGTTAATTTGTTTTTTTCCGGCAATAATGGATTCATGATTTGAGCAATCAGGTTTAACTCCTAGTGGAGTAGTGGCAGTTTTCCGATTCACACCATCATAGCTCTCATCATAAAGCCCTCGGGCGCAATACGAGACAGCAATAGGTGCATTAAGTTCATCGAGCTTAGAATCTATCGCTGGAATCCACTGTTCATCCTGGGCCGGTAAGTTAAACCGAGGATTCGTTATGGAAATGCGAGAAGGCTTATTACAAACAGGCAGGACCAGATTGCTAAGAAGCTTTCGGGAGCTGAGTAAGCTTAAGGACCTGAGCTCAGGCATTAATTGATTCCAACTGATATTGGTTGAACAATAAGGCGAATGTTCTTCAATCGCTGTTGCAATCATCTCATCAACAACATCCTGATGAACCTTGGTATTTAAGAGCCCAAGTTTAGGTGCCAGCTTCTCGACCAGTCCCATGATTTCAGACTCAGAAGCATTGGTTTTTTTTGTCCAGGTACTGATGGCCTCATCAAAGGATTTTAAGTGGCAGTTTCCTGCATCTTGAATGGCCTTAATGGCATAATAAGTGGTTCCGGAAGAAATGCTTTCCTGTTTAGCAGAATCGGCAAATTTCAGAGCTCCCCATAAAGGATGAACAATCCTGTCCTTGTTCCCTTTCTTCATGAGTTGATAATCTATCAACTGAGAAGCAGTGTAAGAATAACAAATTCCCAGACCATCCTGATCAAAGACCGGAATTTTATTAAAAGGCGAATCTTTTTGAGTGATGAGATTTAAAGGAGCGCAGCTATTTTGTGCCCAACTCGAAGTCACCGTAAAGATAAAAAGAAGAATGATCATTTTCATTTAACATTTCTCTCTATGGCATTGGCATCTATCATCGACTGGTCTTTGAACCTGCAGAATGATTGTTCTTGATTGAGAGAATCTTTAAGGATGAGAACTTCTAACTTCAATTGATGGCAAATCAGTGCAGCGGGATTTTGTCCATTGATACCTAATGGGCGAGTAGGCATACTGATTTTCGATAAGAAAAGTTTTTTCGCCTGGCAGGTTTGACCTTCATCCAGACAAGAAGCTGTGATCCAGCCGCGGATTGATTGACTCCAACAAAGCTTTTCTTTTAATTGATGGCCCTGAAAGATTTCACAATTAGCAGCGAAGGCGCCACTTGAAAGCGATATAAGAAAGAGAAAACTAAGTTTTAATACGTTCATAAAAATCCTACCTTCTTCATTATGTCTTAAGGTTGAAGACATACGAAGAAGGTAAGATTTGCTTAGCTGTATTTTTGGCGGAAGATAACCTGACTTCTATCAGGTCCATAGGCGTAGATACCTACAGGGATACCCAAGGCGTCTTGTATGAAGTTCAGATAAGCTTCAAACTCAGCGGAAGATTTTCCACCAGCAAAGTCATCAGTGAAAGGTTTGAACTCTTTATAAAGCGGTTTAGCATTGTACAGATTGATTCCTGGATAAGCGCAATCAACCACTTTTCCGTTTACTTCATAAGCGTAACAAACTTTGAGCTCTTTCAAGTTGCTCAAGATATCTAGTTTAGTTAAAGCAATTGAAGTTAACTGCGAACATTTCACCGAGTAGCGAAGAAGAGGGATATCTAACCAGCCACAACGACGCTTGCGACCAGTGGTTGCTCCAATTTCTTTGCCCTTAATCTGAATCTCTTCACCCATTTCATCAAAGAGTTCAGTTGGAAAAGGACCTTCTCCAACTCGAGTGGTGTAGGCCTTAGCAACACCAATAACTTCCTCGAGCTTTTTACCCGGGATGCCAGCACCTGTATAAATACCGGCTCCAGCAGTTGAGGAAGAAGTGACATATGGATATGTACCGTAGTCAATATCCAGAAGAATTCCCTGAGCGCCTTCATAAAGGACTCGTTTACCTTGAGAAAGTTTTTCATCAATTAAACTGAAGGTGTCAGTGACAAAAGGTTTAAGCGATTCACCGAAGCGGTAAAGGCGTTCGACTTCTTCTTCAATGGCAGGAATTTCAATTTGGTAAAGATGCTTAAATAAGATGGCCTTTTCCGCGTAGCCACTGGAGAGGCGACGAACCAGAGTGTCTTTATCGAGAAGATCTTTAACTTTAATCGCTCGGCGACTGACTTTATCTTCGTAGGCCGGGCCGATGCCTTTACCGGTAGTACCGATTTTTTCCGGACCTTGAGACTCACGGGCAGCATCGAGGAGTTTATGGTAGCTGGTGATAACAGTGGTAGCTGAGGAGAGTTTTAAATTCTCAGGAGTCACGTTGGTTACACCTTTAATGGTGGCAAGCTCTTTGAGAAAGTTTTCCGGTTCAAGCACCACACCATGTCCGATGACAGAGAGACAGTGTGAATGTAGTACTCCGCTTGGGATAACGTGAAGAACTGTTTTTTGGCCATTCACCCAGATAGTGTGACCGGCATTGTGTCCACCTTGATAGCGAACAACCATGTCGCATTTTTCGGCCAGAAGATCGGTAATTTTACCTTTACCTTCATCGCCCCATTGAGCACCAATAATCGCCATAGTTTGCATAGTGATAAGCCTTTCTTTTTCTTGGGAGGAAGCAGCACTATACTCTGGCCGATTTCAAATAAAAAGAGGGAGAAATGTTTCCATTTCTCCCCCGGGAAAGGCCTAAACACACCTGGGAGGAATAATGTTTAGGCTATCGATCTGAGTTCTAAACGACTTTGCAATGTGTCGAGAACAGTCTGGAATTCACTCAGAGAAGGCAAGTTACCGAAATGAGTGTTCTCATGCATGTTCATCGAAACAAAATCAAAAATTTCCACTGGTGTTGATTTCTCATGGCCTTTTTGAAAGGCGCGCCAGTTGGATTTTCCTGTCTTTCTATAATTATCGAAAAGGTTCTCCACCATTTCCTGTTTGGTCTTGACACCGACTCCAACCACTTGCCCGCTTGAGTCGATCTCCAGATACCAGACTCGATAATCATTCTGATTTTTGGGGTGCTGTTTTGATTCCACTGCGATGGCCAGAAACATAAGGGACCTCCTTGCTCTCGCGAAAGATGCGACATCTTGTCGATCTAATTCCGTGTGTGTGTTTGGAAGGTCATCCACAGCGTCCCCATCCTAGAGATCCGGATGACCTTTCTCGCATCCTGCTTATCTTAAGGATTCCTTATGCCCCTACGATTGTAACGAGAATTTCACTAACATCAACTCATCTGTTTTAGAGAGAAAGACAGAGTGAAGTAGAGTCAAAAAGGGACTTGCTCAACTGTTTCTGAAGTTCTGAGGACTTGCCCCTATCAGTGGTAGGGGCGAAATAGGACCAAATCCTGAGTGAAAAACTTTAAATGTTTGTGTTTCCAAAAATTCTTCTTCGAGCGAAACTACCCTGCATAGGAGTTCTATGTCGGTTATTCGTTCTAGCATTAAAATGGCGATTGCTACTTTTTGTTCTCGTATCCTGGGACTCGTCAGAGAACAGGTGATGGCAGCTTATTTTGGTGCTTCCGGAGTGACGGATGCATTCCTGGTGGCCTACCGAATTCCCAATTTACTGCGTGATCTTTTTGCTGAAGGCGCTTTTTCCTCTGCCTTCGTACCCACCTTTGTTGAGGCCAATCAAGAGTCACAAAACGAATCCCGCCAGCTTTTGTGGGCCCTATTCTGGATGCTATTTTTTATTACTGGAACCATTTGTCTTGCGACTATGATCTTTGCTCCAGAATTGATTTCACTTTTTGCTCCCGCTTTTATTAAGGATCCTGAGAAATTTCAAATCACAGTTAATCTGACCCGAATCATGGCCCCTTTTTTAACCTTTGTTTCTCTGGCCGCCTTATTCATGGGTGCCCTTAATTCTTTGAAAATATTTTTTGTGCCGGCCCTGGCCCCGGCTTCTTATAATGTGATGAGCATTCTTTCTATGGTGGGACTTTCCGGGGTCCTTCATAAGATGGGTTATCATCCGATTTACTCTCTCGGCATTGGAGCAATGTTGGGTGGTTTCATGCAGGCGATCGTGCAACTGCCACTGATTTGGCGCAAAGGTTTCAAACCCCTGTGGCCTAAAAAATTCTGGACTCCGCGCTCGACAAAAGTCTTTAAACTCCTGGGGCCGGGACTCATTGGTTTTGCAGCGACTCAGGTGAACTTACTCATTACCACTATACTCGCCACTCCCATTATCGGGGCGACTTCATGGCTTAACTATAGTTTTAGATTATTTCAGCTTCCCGTGGGGATTCTTTCGGTTTCCATCGGTAATTCCAATCTGGTTCACTTCTCTGAGGCCTGGAAGAAAAAAGATATTGCGGGGGCCAAGGCTTCCTTACAGCAGAGTTACTATCTTTCTTTTTTAACGGTCATGCCCGCGCTGGTGATTCTCTTTTGTTTATCTGAGGAAATTGTGAATCTGATTTTTGAGCGGGGAAGGTTTTCCCGGGAAAGCACCCTCATGACGGCCGAAGCCTTAAGGATGTATGCTCTGGGACTGCCTTTTTATGGTCTTTATAAAATTTGGGTTCCCACTTTTTACGCCCTTGACCGCCAAAAAATTCCTGTTCTGGCCTCTATCTTCTCCATTGCCTTTAATATTGCTTTTTGTTTACTCCTGACACCTTTCTTTGGATTTAAAATCCTGGCCTTAGGAACCACTCTTTCGGTCTTAGTGAATTCTGCCTTTCAAAGTTGGATTTTAAAGAAAGACCTAAATCTTTCATGGGGATTTTTCTTTTCGAAACGTATTTTTAAGGTGGTTGGAGCAACGCTCGGTTCCGCCATCATAGCGGAAACCCTTCTCAAAGTAGATTTTTTATCTCAACCATTATTGGTTAAATGTTTATATTTAGGACTTCAAATACTCGCAATTGCTACTCTATACCTAACATTCTTACTGCTGATGGGAGAGCGGAGCGCCGTCAACGCACTTCTAGAGAAAATCTCAAAAAAGTTAAAGCGAAAGTAAAATAAATCAACGCTTTATCTTGTATCACAGGGCCTTTTTAGTTATCCTGTTAATGAAATACCTATTTAAGGAAGTTTTGATGAAAACTGATTTTGAAACGCTTAAAGCGCTGTCCACATACACGATTAACCATCTCAAACAAGCTGAGATGATCGAGTTTGCTGCTGACTGCCGTGCTGAATTGATTGAAGCACTTGCTACTGAGTATGGTGTAAGTTTTGCGACTGACGAGAACATTAAAGAGCAGGCGATTGAAGAAGTTGAAGAAAAATTCGGCGAAGATATCCCTGGCGACATTACTGAAACAGAAATGTTCAATCACGCTCGTAAAGAAATCATCAAGTCATTCAATGGCGAGAACATTGGTGGGCTTTATCTTATGGAATCTCTCCATAATATCGCTATCCGTGTAAAAAACTTTCTTCTTTCAAATGATCTGATCGAAGACGTTTTTGCCTCTGATGAAGAGTTAATTGATTTTACTATTGATAAAATTCGCGGATTTGCGCCTAAGCGTAATTAAGCTTTTCCTGCTTGGGATTCACGGATGAAACTTAAGCAGGCAAGGCTCTCTTCAAAATAGGGGCCTTCAAGTGCTCCGTTTAAAACTGAACTCTTACTTTCAAAGATAAAATAACCAGAGTCATCTAGTCCTCTCATTAAATAAATATCGTAATAAATCCGGTCCACTTCATTTTTAGAGCCTTTTCCTTCAACCCTGATCATTTCCTGAAAATACTCCTGAATCTTGGGATCTCTAAATGCCACCCTTGAATCAGTTTCAAACACCACATCCATATCAAATTCAATTTTTTCCAAATTGAGTTTATCTTCCAGGAGGTCAGGCATGCTTTTTCCCTGATGATCGGGAATGTAGGTATAAAGGGCGTACCATTCATACTTAGTGTCGGTCCGCTCAAAACGCAGTTGTGTATTATTCTGCTCAACTAATGTCCACCAACTGGGAATATCAAGGGAGAGGTTACCAAATTGAACCTCATAGGACTCTTCCTTAAAGGTGGTCTTTTCTTGTCCGATAACTTTTAAGGTATAAAAAGCTGCCCCCAGAACCCCCAAGAGCATTAGCCAATCAAAAATGTGGTTCGAAAAAATATCCATAACTGCCCGAGACTATAGCATAGGTAAAGCTAAAGTTTCTTCTGATTTCTTCCGATAGTGAAACGTCGTGGGCCTTAAGGTTGGACAATTTTGCCTAACATAGTCCCATTCTGATCAAGTGTTATCATGTTAATTAGAATTCTCCCCGGGTAGGGAGATCAATATTGGGTAGGACACTATGAATAAGTTTATCCCTCTTTTCTTGGGCTTAATGTTTCCTCTAACGGGAGCATTTGCTGACACCTTCACGGATGAGGCGGTTGAATTCTGTCGCTCCAAAGGTGGTTCTTACTCCATGGGAAGCATGGTGGAAGAAGGGGAGAATTACTGCAGACAAGTTATCTGTAAGAAAACGACCTCTGACAAATATGAGCTGAAGGAAGGCGATAAAGGTCCTGAGGCCAACGTTGAGGCCACTAAACGGGTTTGTGTGAAAAAATCTGTTGTGGATGGGAACTTTGATACTGCCGGTTCTGGCAACTCGTCTGGTTCAGGATCAACTTCTGGTTCTGGTTCAACCGGTGGAGCAACTTCTGGTTCTGGTTCAACCGGTGGAGCAACTTCGGGTTCAGGTTCGACTGGTGGAGCAACTTCTGGTTCGGGTTCGGCCGGTGGAGCGACTTCTGGCTCAGGCTCTGGCTCAGGTGATGCTTATTACTGCGAAGAACTTGAAGGTGAAGGTCGAATTTTGCCAGGCAGTCTTTGTTATAATGAATGTAAACCTAAGCGTGATTGGAAAACACTTTGGACACAAAAGAAATCAGGCTTTGAAAGAGCATCGTGTGTTGAGTGTCTCTTGAAGTATCCAGGGGTGTATCGAGTTAAACGTGAATTTTTACCGGTCGGTAAAGATGGCAGAGTCATCGGTGATGTCAGTGTAGATCTCGGAAGAGGTGTGACTGTTAAAACTGGTGTGATCGTCTGTAAAGATAGCAAAGGTAATATTGTTAATGTTAACGGGACCTCTTGTCCTACTGGAACGACTCTTGTAACTGGCGGTGCTGGAAGCGGCAGCGGTGGAACACTTGTCATTGGTGGCGGCGCCGTTGGTGGAGCCGTTGGTGGTAGCGGTAATGGAGTTGGTGTCGGTGGAAGCATTGGCATTGGCGGAGGAGTTCAACTTCCTGCTTACTGTCACTCTACAAAACAAAAAGATATCGATAAGTGTAGTGCATGGATGCAAGCTAACAAGCGCTTCCTTTGCTCTTCAAGTGGAAATCCATCGCTTTGTATGGGTAGCGAATATAATGAAATCTCGGCCCGTTATGACACTCAAAATTGTGTGAATTGCGGAGTTGGATCTCGTCAGCAAAGTACTCTTTCTGGAATTGCAGAAATAGTAGGTGCCATTGCTCCACCACTGGCGCAGTTTGGTTCGGCCTATGTAGGTGCTAAGGCCTATCAAAGATCAAATGAAGCATGGGCCGGAGCTGCAGAAGCAGGCTTTGAGCAGTGTCGATTGAATCAAGCGAATTATTTGCAGTATCTATCTTCGAATGAGTTACCAGGCCTAACTCCAGCTCAACAATCTCAAATGAACTGTAATGGGTTCCAGTTGGGTGGTTATGCTGGTCTTCAAAATCCAGGTCTTGGTGGATACTACGGCGCTGGTTATACTCCCGGCTTTATTGGTGGGATGATGGGACCTTACGGTGGCTATAATCCATATGGTGGAGGCGGTTACGTAGGCGGTGCTGTTGGTGGATACGCCGGTGGCATGAATGGCGGGATGGCCGGCGGATACCCTGGCGGAATGGCTGGCGGATACGTAAACGGTATTTCAATCGCTGGTGGAATCAATGGTGGCTACGCTGGCGGATACCCAGGTGGTTATGCAGGTGGTGGAGTCGGCGGAATGACCGGTGGATACCCAGGTGGTTATGCTGGCGGAATCGGCGGATACCCTGGTTATGCTGGTGGTGTCGGTGGAGGAATCGGCGGATACCCTGGTTATGCTGGTGGTGTTGGTGGTGGAATCGGCGGTTATCCTGGCGGCGGCATGGTAGGTGGTATTTCAATCGGTGGTGGAATCGGCGGCGGATACCCTGGTTATGCAGGTGGCGTCGGCGGTGGAATTGGTGGATACCCAGGCGGATATATGGGTGGTGGACAAGTTGGCGGTGGATACGGCGGCGGTTACACTGGTGGATACCCGGGAGGCTATGCTGGCGGATATGCTGGTGGTGGTTTCGGTGGTGATCTGGCCGGAAGTCAGCAAGCAGCTAACTATGACCGTATGATGCAACAGCAAGGTGCCTCTTACCAGATGGGTATGGGTGGACTTGGTGGTTACAATGGTGGTTACAACACTCAAGCTGGAATGTACCCATCTAATTTAGGTATCGGCCTCAGTGGACAAGTAGGAATTGGAATTGGCGGAAGTTTCGGAATGTACTAATTATTTTGTACGAGACTTACGTGTAGAAATAAAAAAGGGAGCTTTAAGCTCCCTTTTTTTATGGTTTGTTATGAACCAGTGTTTTTATTTCATGCCGAAAGATGACTTCAATTTTATCATCCACGACTTTTTCTACAATACCGGGACCAAATTTAAGATGATCGATAATATCACCTTGATGAAATTTTCCATCAATGGCGTATGGAGTAGATTTCTTCTTGGTACTCGACATTTTTTCCATCCACAGATCGGAAACAGAAATGGCCTTAGAAGGAGCGGATGCTGTTTTACGAGTTCGTGTTTTATTTTGCTTAGAAGATACTGAAGGATCTTTATATGCCTGCATTGTATTGCAGGTATTGCATTTTACCTTAGCAATATGCTTGGAATCTTTCATAGCAACGATGGTATGACCAAGGTTTAGTTTACATTTCGTGCAGTATGAAAGCACATCCTTGCCTACCGTTAACTGGGACATATTTTTCCTTTTGATTTAGAATCAGATCAGAGAGTAACGACAACCCATCTATTGTAGCCCATTGCACATCGTTACGTAAAGTGAACTCCTCTATGAAGAAGACTGAAGAATTACTCGAGAAAGCTAACTCCCTGCCACAGCAACCTGGTTGTTATCTAATGAAAGATAAAAATAGTCGGGTGATTTATGTGGGTAAGGCCAAAAAACTTAAAGCACGAGTAACCTCTTATTTTAATAAGTCAGTTAAAGGATACAAGACTGATTACATGGTCAGTCATGTTGATCATTTTGATTTTATCATTACGCGCTCTGACGCTGAGTCTTACGTTTTAGAAAATAATCTGATTAAGGAGCATTCGCCTAAATATAATATCCGGCTGCGTGACGACAAATCTTATCCTTATCTTCAGGTTAATTGGAATGAACCTTTTCCACGGTTGGAATATGTCAGAAGGCCTAAGAGGACTAAAGGGAAAGAGCTATTTGGACCATATCCTCCAGGCTCTAATATCTCCATGATCATGAGGGTGTTAACTAAATCATTTGGTTTAAGAGACTGTAGCTTGAGTGAATTTAAGTCCAGGAAAACTCCCTGTTTGTTATATCAGATGAAGCAATGTAGTGCTCCATGTGTAGGGCTGCGTTCAGCGGCCGAATATGAGAATGATTTGCAAAGTGCTGTGAGTTTTTTTCAAGGTCCGATTAAGGCCAGAAGAACCATTCAAAAACTTCAGGAAAAGATGCATCAGTATGCAGAGGCAGAAGAATTTGAAATGGCCGGTATCATCCGTGATCATATTCAACTTCTGGATGATTTTCTTCAAAAGAGTTACGACCAAAAAGTTGAAAGCATTCAGAGCGATAAGAATATTGATGTCTGGTCTTACTGGAATGGTGATGAGGAAGTGGATATCTCCTTGTATATGATTCGTTCCGGTTTACTTTTAGGACAGAAGAATTTCCATTTCGTGAAAGGTGAGTTGATCGAAGAATTGAGCGATGAAATTTTGCAGAAGATTGTTCAGTATTACTCTGATCCTGAAGAGATGAATCCGGATATCTTGGTCTTGGATTTTGAGGAAGAAGAAATTAAAGATGTCAGCATCGCTTTAAATACCTTCGGAGAGATGAAGGTTTTAGGACTTTCCAAAAAGTACTATCCTTTAATTGAGATGTGCCGGAAGCACGCAGAAGAGTCCCAGCGAATACGTATAGCTAATGCTGACAGTGTCTATATGGGACTGCATAAACTGAAAGATCTTTTAAGTATGAAAGAGCGACCTCGAGTGCTTGAATGTTATGATGTGGCCATCTGGCAGGGTCTATCACCAACGGCTTCACAAGTGGTGTTTGAAGAGGGAAAACCGAATAAAAAGAAATACCGGTATTATCATCTGGAAACCAGGCCTGAAGGGAATAATGACTTTGCTATGATGAGAGAAGTTATTTCCAGAAGGCTGGATAATGGCGATCTGCCTGATGTCTTGGTCATCGACGGTGGAGTCGCTCAGGTTAATACGGTTACTGCTGTCTTAAAAGAATTCAATGTCGAAATTTGTGTCGTGGGGATTGCAAAAAGCCGTGATTTGACAGATTTTAAATCTGTTGAGGTTGAGCGGTCTGAAGAGCGTTTGATTATACCTGGCAGAACGAATCCCTACATTTTAACTAAGTGTCCTCCATTATTTAAAATCATTGTATCTATGCGTGATGAGGCCCATCGTTTTTCCAGAAAACTTCACCATAAAGCTGAATCAAAGAGAGTCTTGGCAACTTGGTTGGATGATGTGAAGGGGTTGGGAGAGGAAACGAAAAAGAAAATACTGACAAGTCTATCAATGTCCAAGACTGAACTTAAGGCCTATACAGTGAATGATTTGATGAATTATTTTGGAATAAAAAATCCTCAGGCAAAAGCGCTTTGGACGCATTTACATGAGGATTCAGATGTTTCTGAAAATTAGTTCAGGATATGAATCACTCTGCGGTTTCCGCAACCGCAATCCATACAGCGGGCCGTTTCCTGTACCAGAAGATTTTTGTAATCCGGCATATGGGATAAAAGAAGCTTAGAACCGCAGACTTTACATTCATCTATGGTTTTCTTTACTTGTTCCGCCCCACCAAAATATTCTTCAAAACTCTCAAATTTAAAATCTACATCAGACATATGTTTCTCCTCACTTACCTACTACTTTTCGGCTTAAAGGATTTGTGAGTTTAAAAGATTTTTATCACTAGGAAAGAAGGGCCTCTTCATGTTAGAAAAAGGGTATGGATGCTCTTTTTAAGCAAAAATTATTGAGTCTCAGGAACCCTGGAACACCAAAATCTTTTGGTGAGGCCTTGCTGGGGGAAACTTCCTGGATCAAAAAAGATGCCGTTAAATCAAACTTGATGAAGGCCCCTTCCAAAGAGACTTACTCTGAGAAAGTTCAGGTGATCGAGTCACTGGAACGCTTTGCTCAGGAGAAAACAACTGAACTGCAGACCAATATTATTAAGCTCGATGGCGGAGAACTTCATGTCCGATCGGAACCGGGGTGGGATGATCTTGAGCACTTTGAAACAGCTGAGAATCTGAAAACTCATTTGAAGCTGGATCCAAGACTTCTGGAGATTATTTTAAATGGAAAGCGCCCTAAGATCGTGAAAGCTTTGTTTGTGTCGGAAACTTTTCGCTCTTGGGAAGAGGTTTCTCCTGAACTTAAGTCGGGTTTGATCGACGAGCTTCTGGCAGGTTTTCCTCTTAAGACTGCTGAATTATTTGAGCGCATGATTCGTGCCATGAAACTAGAAGCTTCCGAGGTTCTGATTTATCCGGTTGAAGGGGAAAATGAAATTGATTTCGCCAAAGATGTCATGGAAATAGCAGCTTTCTATCAACCAGAAGTCATCATCACCTTGGGCGCAAAAGCGACTCATAAAATACTTAAGAATAATGATCGGTTATCTCTAGTGCATGGCCAGTTTTTCAATCGTCGAATGGGGGAGAGAGGTAATTTTCAAGTCGTCCCCCTTTTTCATCCCAGTATCATTGAAACAAATCAGAACATGAAAAAAACTGCCTGGGCCGATATGCAGAAAATAATGAAGCATCTGAAAAAACTCCCATAAATTCAGCTAAATTGTGGTTAAATGATGGAGGATATTTTTTTAATTTCCAAGGATAAGGGAATTAATGCTGAAGACAGGATGTTTGGTTCTTTCAATTTTCATGGCAGCGCCAGTTATGGCAGCTGTTCCTTCGGTCAAAGTTCTGATCGCTAAATCACTAAAAAAAATCATAGTTGAGGGAATTGATCTCCAGAAAACGATTCATACACAAAACAGGTCTCAACAATATCGCGGAAGAAAGAGTATCTCTTTTGACTGCAGACCCAGTAGCACTACCCGGAAAAACTTCCCCAAAAGCCCTTTATTAGTAGCTTCCTTAAGTTCCCCTACCGGACTCATCTCCTGGGGCAAAAATAAATATAACGGTGAATTACAGCTTCTAACCAATCCGGGAATGGAGAGTTGTGATCTGGTGAATTTAATTCCCATGGAAGCATATCTCACGACCTTGCTTTCTAAAGAGATGAATGGAACCTGGCCAGTGGAAGCCTTAAAGGCCCAAGCTGTAGCTGCCCGAACTTATGCTTATGACAGAATCAGAAAAGGTCAGGGCATAGAAGCTGAGGATAAACTTTATCATCTGGAATCTTCAGAAAAAGATCAAGTCTCAGGGACATTTATGGATGTTACTGCCAACACCATGAAAGCTGCACGGGAAACTCATGGAGAGATTTTAGTTGGACCTTCCGGGAAAATTGCCCCTGTTTTTTTTCACTCTAAGTGCGGTGGTAAAACCCTAAGGCCAGATCAGGTTTGGGGTGGAGTTGAAGAAGGTTACCGATCGGTAAATTGCACATTTTGCAATAAAACCGGAATGAAAGACTGGAAACATCATATGAAAGGCGAGAAGCTAACAACTATGGTGGATAAAGTTTTGAAACGTTATTACGCCGATCAGACAGTTGGAAGTGAGATAAAGTTAATGCCGGACTCAACTGAAAATTCCGAGCTAAGACTTTATGTTGGTGATCGCCTGCATATCATTAAAAAATCTTATCTCAGGAATCTGGCCGGTCGTGAATTATTGCCTTCAAATAATTTTGTTATGACAATGAATAATGAAGAGGTTCATGTGAAAGGACAAGGTTACGGCCACGGAGTGGGTCTTTGTCAATTGGGAGCTCTGGAGCTGGCCAAACGCGGTTATAACTATCGTCAGATTCTGTCCCATTATTTTCCACGCCATAAAATGAAAAAAGCTTATTAATCATGCGCTCACTTATCTTACTTTTTATTTTTCTCAGTCTTCCTTGTTTTTCCAAAGTGGTATTAATTGATCCTGGCCATGGAGGAGAAGAAGTTGGAGCGATTGGGCATCTGGATGGCAATAAAAGAAAGAAAGTTTATGAGAAGGAATTGTCCCTCCGCTTGTCTAAAAAAATTAAAGACGAACTAAGCAAAAGCACCTCAGCGTACTTAACCCGAAGTGTTGACCGGACTGTCAGCTTGCAGGAACGTGCTGATCTGGCCGATCTGGTAAAAGCGGATTTATTCTTATCTATTCATTTCAATTCTTCGCCGAATTCCAGAAGCCACGGCTTTGAACTTTATTACCTCGACAATAACTCCAATGTTGCCGCCAATAAGGTTGAACGTGCGGAAAACTTAAATCTTCAAGGTGAAGAGTTAATTGTAAATCAGATTCTGGTCGATCTGGTGGTTCAGCAAACGGTGACTCATTCTAAGCAGCTGGCCGGAGCGGTTCATGAACATGTAAAACCTGTCATCCGACGGCATAAAATAGATGACAGAGGGGTTAAGCCTGGTCTTTTCTATGTGCTGGCGCTGTCAAAGCGTCCAGGACTTTTAGTGGAAGTGGGATTTGTTTCAAATCATAAAGAGTTAAAAAAAGTTCGGGAAGAGAAATTCTTAAATGAGATGGCCAAAGCTATCTCTTCCGGTGTTCTGGCCTTTATTAAGGCCCAAAAATAAAAAACCCACATACAAGATGTGGGTTCTCTAAAATGCTTAATTAAATTTAAAAATTAGAGGCAGAGTGGAGCAGGGAAACGGGTTCCTTGTGAAGATCCGCCATCCATCCATCTAAACTCGGCAGTGGCCCCACCTGGGAACATAACTGTCGCTGCTGTAATAGGTTTGAAGCTACAACGTGAGTATGATCCGATTTTAACACCCAGAAGTTGTCCCTGACCATTTGGTGCAAATGAACGTTGACACATATAACCCACAAAAAGTGGAGGTTGTCCTGTGGCCTGACCGGCCAGAACTGCAACGTCGCCGTAAGAAGTCACACCAACATAAATATCACCTGCCGGAATGACGGTTGGGAATTGAGTTAATGGAATCTGAATTTGAAGTCGCTGATTAGTGAATTGTCCTGTACTGCTTCGACAGGGATTCTGGTTCATGACATCGGCCACTTTTAAATTTCCATAAGAATAGGGCGAATTTATATTGGTATAATTCACGCCATATGGACTGGTATAAGGGTTATTATAATTCCAGGAATCTTTCTTCCCAGACTCATTTTCCTTACCACAGGCAATAAGCATGGTTAAGAGAGTGAGATGTAATAGCCCTAGGCCTATAGATTTCATGATAAGACTCCTTCGTCTTAGACGATTCTCGTCTCCTATCGGTTACTACCCCCTTGTGACTTTAGCTTTTTTTGAAAACGGTACCAAATAGTCAGGTATAGCTCAGGTTTTAAAGCCTAAAACTGCCTAGTTTTAAGAGTTTAGAAATCCTTTATGATAAGAGGGGTGCGACCAAAAATTATAACTTATCCCATTTCTCAACTCAAACGGGTCTTCAAAACTGAAGACAGTCGGTTCATTGCCATCGTAGGTTTAAAGATTTCCAGCATCTCTTTTGGGGTGACGCTGATTGTTTACTCTTTTTTATTTGAAGTCATTCGTCTAAATCATGCTTTTTTTCAGGCCCATGGTTTTATTGAACTAAGTGATGAAAGCTTTTTTTATGATTTTGTTATTCAAGAAGCTTTAGAGAATGCCACTCTCTTGTTTAGTTTTCACATTTTTTTGTTTTTCATCGGGGCCTATGCAGGGTGGTTGATCCTCAGACCGTTCAGAATCATCTCTGAATATTGTGAGGCGGTCATTGAAAATCCCAATGCGGTTTATCGGGTAGAGGAATTTAGTACCTATAATCTTTTAACCCGTTTCTCCGAATTCTTCTTTGAGTTTTTAAGAGAGTCCCGCAAGAAAAATGAAATAATTTCTAACAGTATTCCTCCTCAATACTCAAGGATTCATAAGCCGGTATTTGACAAGATATTCATGCTGCATTTTGGAATCCTGCTGGTCATTGTCTCTTTGACCAGCGGGCTGTTTATTATTGAGAATGCCTCTTCGATTTATATGTCGATGATTGAACTTGCCACCACTTCCTTACCAGAATCCAAGGCTGTGGGACAATTTTTTGGACAGCAGATGTTTATTCTGGACGATATTGTGTGGCTAACTATTATCCTCCTGGCCTTTAGCTACATTCTTTTAGGATTTCATCTTTATGCTAAAGTTTCGGGAGCAGCATTTGGTATTTTTTCTACGATGCGTGCTTTTATGAAAGGGAACCATTCTAGTCGGGTACATCTAGTGGGTTTTGCCTATGTTCGGGATTACACCAGGAAATTGAACAAATACTTAGACTATATTGAAAAGAATTTAAGTAAGAACAAGGCCAAGAATTCCAATTTATGATAATTTATTACTGAAAACTAACCTAATGGTAGAAAAGGAATGACATGAAAAGAATGATTTTTCTTGCAGCTGCATTGATTCTTGCAACTGCTTGTACGTCAAAAGACGATCTTAAAAAGATGCTTAAAGAGAATCCGGATATTATTACTGAAGCCATTGAAGCGAATCCAAATAAATTCATCGATGCTTTAAATAATGCTGTCAAGGCCGCTCAGGAAGGCGAAGGCAAAAGACGTGAAGATGAAGAGAAGAAAGCTCTGGAAGAAAGTTTCAATAATCCACTTCAGGCCGAAATTCGTTCTGATGAAAGTTTCCGCGGTAACAAAGATGCTCCGATCACATTAGTTGAATATTCTGACTTTGAATGTCCATTCTGTGCTCGTGGTTACAATACTGTTACAGAACTTATGAAAAAGTATGACGGAAAAATCCGTTTTGTTTATAAACATCTTCCTCTTAGTTTCCATCCACAGGCGATGCCTGCTTCTCAGTACTATGAAGCCATCCGTCTGCAAGATCCTAAGAAGGCCTGGGAATTCCATGACCGTATTTATAACGATCAACGTAAACTTCAAAATGGTGAAGCTTTCTTGAAGTCAATTGCGAAAGATCTTAAAGTTGACATGAAGAAACTTGAAAAAGACATCAAGTCAGAAGTTGTTCAAAAGCGTATTGATGCAGACATGGCAGAAGCCGCTAAATTTGGTTTTCAGGGAACTCCTGGATTCCTTTTAAATGGTATTCCAGTTAAAGGTGCTTATCCTGCAAGCCATTTTGATGGAATTATTGAAGAGCTAAAAAAACGCGGAAAAATTAGTCTTTAAGAAATATCTCTTATATTGAGATTTCATCAGGCCCGGCTTTGCCGGGCCTTTTTTTTGTATCCGAGCTTGATCCGAGTAAAACGGTGGTCCATTTTTAACGGCAGAATTTGCCGAAAGTCACGGCAATGACAGTGGAATCGCCCAAAACGGCAAATTGTACCCAATCCCAGGGGCAATCCTTGATTCAAATGCCAATGGAAGTTATAATTTTGACTAAGCCCAAGGATTGGGCATTTTTCTTAAAGGTAACAATGGCTGAAGAAAATAATCCAGGACAGGTTCCACCCTCCTCTAAAAACCCCTTACTCACAATACTTATGATTGTGAACATCGTTGCAATGGGCACAGTCGCTTATTTCCAATGGCGCTTTATGGATATGGAATCCAAGCGTCCGGAACTCACAACACTCCTGAAAGAAAGCAACTCTTCTTCAGGTGCATCGGAAGATGCAGCTGGCGAACAGAAAAAAGTTGAGACGGTAAAGCAGGATAATCTACTTACGCTTGATAACTTTACGGTGAATCTCGCTCAAGGGGATGGACCACGACGCTATGTTCGTCTCGATGCTGTTTTAAAAATGAGTGACGATGCTCAGAATGCAGAATTTGTTGCGAGAAAACCCCAGATTCGCGACACCATCATCAGTATTCTGAACACAAAAAGACCGGAAGACCTTCTTAAAAAAGAAGGTAAGAGTTTTTTAAAAGAAGAGATTAAAGCTTCTATCAATTCATTTTTGATTGATGGAAAAGTGGAAGATATTTACTACATCAGCTTCCAAATCAACTAACTAGCAGGACGCTTCTTAGTTTAAGTCCCAGGAGGGGAAATCATGGCCCAAGTACTGAGCCAAGACGAAGTAGACGCATTATTAAATGCCGTCAACGATGATGGAGATTCGGGTTCCTCTGGTGATTCTGGTGGGATGGATGGATTTGGTGAAGTCGAAGAGAACGATGCCAATATCCAGCCTTATGACCTGACTAACCAGGATCGAGTTATCCGCGGCCGAATGCCGATCCTTGAAATTATTTACGAGCGATTCATTCGTCAGTTTCGTGTGTCTCTCTCAAACTCCCTTCGCAAAATCTCAACGATCTCAATGATTTCTACCGATCTTTTAAAGTTTGGTGAATTTGTAAATACTCTTCCGATTCCTTCTTGCATGTGTATCATGCGTTTTAACGAATTACGCGGCCCTGCTCTGATCGTATTTGAATCAAAACTTGCCTATGCGATCATTGATTCATACTTCGGCGGAACGGATCGACCTTTCACTAAAATTGAAGGAAAAGAATTTACCTCCATTGAACTTTCTTTCATGAGACGTGTAATGGATATGGCCATTAATGATCTGGAAGAAGCTTGGGCGCCAGTTCACAGAATTGATGCTCAATACGTACGTACTGAAATTAACCCGCAGTTTGTGGGTGTGGTTCCTCCTTCAGACGTAATTATCACGACTACCTTCGAAGTAGAGTTTGAATCTGCTTCAGGTACCATCATGGTGGTTATCCCTTACTCAACCATCGAGCCGATTAAACAAAAACTTTCATCAAGTTATCAGACTGATAATGATGTTGTGGATACTCTCTGGACTCGTTCAATGCAGGAACATGTTCAACATGCCCATGCAACAGCAGTCGTAAAACTGGGTGAAACAGAAATGACAATTGGAGATCTTATCGGCCTTCAGGTCGGTGATATCATTCCTTTGTCTCAGGAAGTTTCCGGCGAACTGGATTTAGAGATTGAAGATGCAAAAAAACTAAAATGTTTGATCGGCGTATACAAGGGCAACCGCGCTGTTCAAGTCACCCGTAGAATCACATAAAGGACAAGAACATGACGTCATCAGAAATGTCAGAGAACAACAAAGATGCTATTCGCGAACTCGCGGACCAGATTAAAGCGGGTGATGATGCTCTTAATAAGCTTAAGGTTCAGAACCTTGACTTTATCCTGGATATTCCACTTAAGGTGAGTGTGGAACTTGGAAGGGCCAAAGTGATCATTAAAGATTTATTACAATTAGGTCAGGGATCTGTCCTGGAACTGGATAAGCTGGCCGGTGAACCTTTAGAGGTTCTGGTAAATGGCAAGCTGGTTGCAAGAGGGGAAGTCGTGGTGGTGAACGAGAAATTCGGAATCCGACTCACAGATATTATTAGTCCTCTTGAACGTATTGAATCGCTTAAGTAACTGTTGGATTTTTCGGTAGTAAACCAGGAAGGATTACTCTATGAATAGGAAGCTCATTACTCTCATCCTTTTGACTCTGGCATCATTAAGTGCCCAGGCCGGTGTCAAAGTGACGTCTCTTAATCTGAAAACCAACGGTTCAAATGGATATTTTAATATAGCCCTGGAAGGCCGCTCTGGCGAACTTCCTGATTATAAAGTCACTGGTAAAACAATTGAAGTTACACTCAGTGACGCTGAAGCCTTTAATGGCATTTATAGGAATGTAAGTGGTGCTCAACTTTCTGCGAATGTTTTAAATGGTAAGGCCGTTATCAAAATCGTTCTGCCTTATGAAGTGAAAGCTGAAGGCGTGAACCTTGGATGGAAGAATAAGAACATTGAAGTCATTTTCCCAAGAGGTACTGTTGCCCGGGTAGAAAGTGACAAGCCGGTTATTCCGACTAAACCAGCAGCTCCTAAGAAAACTGAAAATAAAGTTTTGGCAAAAATAGAAAAGAGTACAGTCGCAAAAGAAACTCTAAACGAGGATTATCTTAATAATCTGGTAAAAGAAGAAACTGCCAAAACTGCTCGACGTGATACTGATATTCCGAAGCCTAATGAAATAAAAAAAGACGAAGTTAAAGTGAACCAGGCGGCGATTGCGCGAACTGAAATTCCGGCCAATGATAATTTTTCTTTTGCCGGATACGCTGTTAAGTTTGGGATTTTCTTAGCAATGGTCTTGGGTCTGTTTTATGGAGTGGTTCAGCTTTTGAAAAAAGGTGTCTTTAACCGTGGGAAACTAGGTTTTTTAAATAACACACAATTGATTCAGGTTTTAAGCACTACTTATGTGGCACCTAAGCGTTCACTTATGGTTGTTAAGGCCCATAATCAGATCTTTCTAGTGGCCAACTCTGAAAGCGGACTGACGTTTCTGTCAGAAATGACGGATACAACGGGTCTGATCAAAGAGGGGGAAAAGTTTGTAACAGGAACTAATTTTGATTTAAATCTGGGGACAGCTGAGAATTCATCAACTGCTCCAGAGTTTAAAATAAAAGAAAATATTAATGAATCAACTCCTGTTCCGGAAGAGAAGGGAATTGCTGCTCTATCTGCCAAAGATATCGTTAAGTTTTCTGATGAGTTAAAGAAGAAGGCCAAGAAGCTTAAGCCGATTGAGTTTAACTAATGAAAAGATTCTCTCAGTTTTCTCTCGCACTTCTTGCGCTGGTAGCGTCCCAGTCCGCTTTTTCACAACAGGCCAACCTTCCAGGGGTGGCCGTAAACTTTGGCCAAGGAACAAATCTTGTCGACACACTTGAAGTCCTTCTCCTCTTTACGATCCTTACCCTCGCTCCAGCAATTATTATTCTTTGTACTTCTTTTACTCGTATCGTAGTTGTTCTCTCATTTATGAGGCAAGCCCTGGGAACCCAGAACATGCCACCCAATCAGCTTTTGATTGGCTTTGCCTTGTTCCTTTCGGTTTTTGTCATGATGCCGACTGGGAAATCAATTTATGAGAACACAATAAAGCCGTATCAGGCCAAACAAATTGATGCCACTCAGGCGATCACAGGTTTAGAAACTGATTTACGTGCTTTCATGGAAAAGCATGTGAGAAAAGCCGATATTGGTCTTTTTTATGATGTGACCAATGCAGCTGCCCCAGCGGATATTAAAGCTGTGCCCACTCATTATTTGATACCGGCCTTTATTATTTCAGAACTTAAAACGGCCTTCCAAATCGGGTTCCTGCTTTATATTCCATTTATTGTACTGGATATGGTGGTGGCATCAGTACTTATGGCCATGGGGATGATGATGCTTCCTCCAATGCTGGTTTCCATGCCTTTTAAACTGTTACTTTTTGTATTGGTCGATGGTTGGCAGCTGGTGACAGGTGCAATCCTCAGATCATTTAATACTTAGGGAGTCTTCAAGTGGAAAATGAATTTGCCGTTGAAGTGGTTAACCAGGCGATTAAAGTCACTCTTTTGCTGGCGGCACCAATGCTCATTGGTGCTCTGGTAGTGGGTATTCTTGTTTCGATATTTCAGGCCGTGACTCAGATTAATGAACAAACTTTATCATTTATACCAAAGATCCTTGTGATCATCGTGGCGCTGGTTATCTTCAGTCCCTGGATGATGGAAACCATGGTGACTTACACCCAGGACCTTTTCACAAGTATTCCGGAATTGATTAGGCGTTAATGAATTTTACCATTGCCGATCACACAGCCTTCTTGGCCTTCTGGCTGAGTTTTTCCCGATGGATCGCGGTTCTCTTTCAGTTACCACTGTTCGATAATGTGGCCGTACCAAATCTGGTTAAAGTTCTTGCAAGTTTCGTCATCTCCTTTGCTTTTTTTCCTGATCTTCGCGGCACGCTTGTTGCAGAAATTAATATGGTCGGAGTGGATAACATTTGGATTCTCCTGATGTTTCATACCACTACCGGTCTAATTATTGGATTTTTGGTGAAAAGCATTATGACTCTATTTGTATCAGCTGGTAGCATTCTGACTCAGCAGATTGGTTTTGCATCTGTGAGCTATTTTGATCCCACTCAGGGTCAACAGATAGGTCCATTCGAACGGTTGATTGAATGGACTTTGCTTATCTTGATTCTTACTTCCGGGGCCCTGGTTCCCATGTTTAAAGGAGTGTTTCAGTCGTTTTATTCTGTCAATTTCTTAAACGCAGATAAAATGCTCAAAACGCCGGAATATTTCGTGTTATTCTTTAAGTCAGCTTTCAGTGCTTCGATCCTTCTGGCCGGACCACTGATATTTGCAAACTTACTCATGAACCTGGTAATGGGAATTGTCGCCAGAACTGTTCCTCAAATGAACGTGTTAATGGTGAGTTTCGTAGTGAACATAGGTCTGGGACTTCTGCTCTTTTTAGGAATATCAGAGGAGTTTTTCCAGGTGAGTTTTGATTTATATGTTGAAAAACTAGGGTACTGGTTTCAATTCCTTTCACCTTAGTCCCATCATAAAGGCATAGGATGGCCGACGAGAACGACGACGAAAAAACCGAAGAACCCTCCCAACACAAGATTGATGAATCTCGTAAGAAGGGTGATGTTGCTTCTTCCAAAGAGCTTTCATCCGTATTGATTCTTACTGGATCCTTACTCACATTAATCATCTGTGGTGTTTTTATTTATGAGCAGTTCACGGAATATATCGATTGGCTTTATCGCCAGGACTTCAGAACGGCCTATTCTCAGGAAAAATTCACGGATATTTTTCGACACACTATCTGGACATTGGTTAAATGTGTGGCCCCTTCCTTCGGTGCTTCTGTTTGTCTGGGAGTCTTATCTCAATTTATGCAAATCGGTTTTCTTTATTCGCCGGAAATTTTAAATGCTGACATAGAACGATTGAATCCGATTAAAGGTTTTGGGAAACTGTTTTCCAAGAAAGCGGTCGTTGAGGCGATTAAAGGTGTTTTTAAATTCACGGTGGTAATCCTCATCACTTATTCAGTGATGAGGGATAACGTCGGATCATTCCTGGGATTCCTGCATTCTGATGCCGGTCAAAGCTTGATGTTCGGTAAGTACCTGATGGCAAAACTTGGTTTTTCTATCTTGCTTGGTTTAGCGGTAGTGGCACTGGCCGATTTTGCATGGGAAAAGTGGTCCTACCGTCAGAAGATGATGATGACCAAGCAACAGGCCAAAGAAGAAGCCAAAGAGAAAGATGGAAATCCGGAAGTGAAGCAAAAGATCCGTCAGATTCAAAGGCAAATGGCCCAGAAACGGATGATGGATGATGTAAAGAAAGCAGACGTAATTGTTACAAATCCAACTCATATTAGTGTAGCATTGAAGTATGATGGTCAGACGATGGTGGCCCCATCGGTGATGGCAAAAGGTGCCGATCATTTGGCCCTTCGCATTCGAGAGATTGCCAAGGAAAATGATATTCCGATTGTAGAAAACATCATGCTAGCGCGGACTTTATATAAAACGGTGAAGGTGGGACATGGAGTTCCTAGAACACTGTATAAGGCCGTAGCAGAAATACTGAGCTTCGTTTACAAATTGAAACGTAAACAGAAAGCTCTGAAATAATTTTTAGCTCAGGATGAGCGACTCTTTTGAGGAGATACCATGGATAGGTTTTTTGAAAAGCTCAAAGTCTTTTCTCAAAATTCAGAATTAGCGCTGGCCCTCGGTTTAATCATCATCTTAGGTGTGATGATTGTTCCGTTGCCTCCAGTGATTCTGGATTTATTCCTGGCCTTATCAATCGCGATTTCAGTCGGTATTTTATTGATGTCGGTTTATGCCAGAAAGCCACTGGATTTCTCGACTTTTCCTTCCATCCTTTTGATCACGACTTTATTAAGGCTTTCTCTAAACGTGGCCTCAACACGTAATATCCTTTTGAAGGGAGCTGCAGACGGAACCAAGGCTGCCGGGCATATCATCGAAGCTTTCGGTGAATTTGTGGTCGGTGGTAATTATGCTGTTGGTATCATCATTTTTCTAATTTTGGTGGTCATTAACTTTATCGTTATTACTAAAGGTGCTGGACGAGTTGCTGAAGTAAGTGCTCGATTCACCTTAGATGCAATGCCTGGTAAACAAATGGCGATTGACGCTGATTTAAATGCCGGATTGATTGATGATAAAGAAGCTAAACGTCGTCGTGCTGAAGTGGGACAAGAAGCTGACTTCTACGGTTCGATGGATGGTGCTTCTAAGTTCGTACGAGGAGATGCTATTGCGGGGATTCTTATCACTGCCATTAACATCATTGGAGGGATCATTGTAGGTGTGGCCCAGAATGATATGACCTTCTCTGATGCTGCCCGAACCTTTACTCTCTTAACTGTGGGGGATGGTCTGATTGCTCAGATTCCGGCCCTGATTATCTCAACTGCTGCCGGTATTATCACAACCCGTAACACGAGTTCAGAAGCTCTTGGAAACCAGGTTAATAAAGAGTTCAGCGCTCATCCTAAGGCCTTTTATATTACAGCTGCAGCGATTACAGTTTTTGGTTTAATCCCAGGATTTCCAGGTTTGCCGTTTATGATGATCGGGGCCCTGATTGGTTTTGCTGGATTCCGGATTGAGAAGAATAAGGAAATGGTGACGGCCGCTGAAGTAAGTAATGCAGTATCTGAAGCGAAACCAAAAGAAACTCTTGAATCACTGTTACCAGTTGAATTGGTTCAACTGGAAGTAGGATACGGAATTGTCAGCATTGTCGATGCTGAACAAAATGGCGATCTTCTCGAGAGGATTTCTCATATTCGTAAGCAGTTTGCTCTGGATTGGGGGATTATTATCCCTTCAGTTCGAATTAAGGATAACCTGGAACTCAGACCGGGTGGATATTCCATCAAGCTCAAAGGAATTGAAATCGCCAAGGGTGAACTGATGCCTGATCATATGATGGCCATGGATCCTGGAACAGTGATTGAGAACATGGACGGTGTTGAAACCAAGGAACCGGTCTTTGGACTTCCTGCCATCTGGATTACTGATGATCGGAAGGATGAAGCACAATATAACGGTTATACCGTGGTAGATCTTTCAACCATTGTAGCAACCCATTTAACTGAAGTTCTTAAAACAAATCTTTCCGAACTTTTTGGCCGTCAGGAATTGGTTAAAGTTCTGGATAACTTTAAAGAAGAAAATCCTAAAATTGTTTCTGATCTCGTTCCGGACATCATGCCGCTTGGTACGGTGCTTAAGGTTCTGCAGAGTCTTTTGCGTGAAGGTGTCTCAGTTCGGGATTTACGAACTATTCTTGAAACTCTGGCCGAATTCGGATCAGCTTCAAAAGATCCGGAAGCCCTTACAGAATATGTCAGACAGGCGCTCTATAGAACCATCACGGAAAGAATCAAAGGTTCTCAAGGTGACGTTCCCTTATTCACTCTGGACCGAGGTCTTGAGGAAGCAGTGGCCCGCTCTATCATCCACACCGATCATGGTTCCCAATTAAACTTAGATCCGAAAGTGACTCAAACCATCCTGGCTTCACTCAATGAAAAAATTGAAGAAGCTACTTCGCAAGGAGAGAAAATGGTCGTTCTTTGTTCACCAGTCATCCGCCGTCATTTCAAGAAGTTGACTGAAAAATTCATTCCCAACATGATAGTGGTGAGCCATAATGAACTTAGTCCAGAAGTCAATATCAGATCTCTCGGTACCGTGAGGTTGTAAAGAATGTTCGTAAAGAAGTTCGAAGCTGACACATTAGAAGAAGCCCTGAAAGCTGTTAAGGTTGAGCTCGGTCCTGATGCCATCATTCTTAAAACCATCACCAACAACGGTTTCAAAGGTGCCTTCAAAAAGAAGCGCATTGAAATCACAGCGGCCATCTCAGAGCGAAGTTTTGAGAAGAAGGCAAAGGTGGATAAAGTTTTGAATAATGAACAAAAAGAAGCTTTTTATCAAAAGTCTGCCTCTTCAATTAAAGAAACCATCACCAAGTACAATGGATTTGAAACTCAATCCGGAGGATACGGGAGTATGGGGTTGAATAAGGTTGTAAATACTCTTGCCAAGGGGTCTGCTGGACTGGCCGATATGACTACCAAAACTTCATCCATGATTAAGAATAGTCTGGATGATTTTTTGACTGATAACGAAGATTCAGGTTTTGATATTGATTCAACCGATGATACTCCAATGCCTGCACCCCGGTCGCAAAACCGCGGCAAGTACGCTGAACCACCTCTGAGAGAAGCTCCGATCAGACAGGCGCGCCCTCAAAGACCTCAAGTTGATGATACGGTTGATATCACCCGTAATCCGTTGCGGGAACCGGCCCCAGCACCATCGCAAGCCAGCATCGTCAGCCGTGAAGCCTATAATGAACTTAAGCAAGAACTCAGAACCACACAGCATAAAATGGAACTTTTAGAACAAAAGCTTCAGGAACTCTCTCAGAATTATCAATTCAATCAAAAACATCTCAATGAAGCCAAAGGCATTTTTCAACTTCGTACGACTTTGAAGACATTGGATGTGGATGAATCACATATCTTAGAGCTGATTAAAAAAGCTAATTACGAATTATCGAAAGAGGATTTAGAAAATCCTGACATCATTTTTGAATTTGCCCTTCAGGAAATGGCAAGTTCAATTAACACCAGCATTCCTCTGTTTGCTAAAATTGAAAATGGTGATTCTGTGATCACGGTACTCGTTTCGGAAGCAGCTTCTGGTCAGAGCACGATGGGAACTAAGATTGCAGTCTTAAAGAAAGACGTCGTACTTATTCAGTACTCTCAGGATGCCCAGAATAATGCCTCAACAGATTTTGCTGCCCAGGTATTTGGAATCAAGGTTGAGAAGGTTCAAAACTTCTCAGAAGTCGTAGGCCTATGTCGGAAAGCAGTGGAAGCCGGCAAATCTGTCCTGGTGGATGTTCGCCTCAACAGTAGATTCTCAGATGAAACAAAAAAATTCATTGAGACTCTTAAACGTGGTTTCCAGCATGTAGAAGTCTTATGCACACTTTCAGCGATTCACTCTGAACTTTATAACCGAAAAATAATTGCCCGATACAAGGACGTTGTAGACGGTGTTATCATTTCACATGTGGATCTCTGTATGAACTTTGGAGCTCTCTTCAATGTTCACAAGGCCCACAATAAGCTTCCTCTCAAATTTTTCGGAACAGGCCCAGTCGTTCCGGATGATATCGAAGGAGCAACCGCTGAAAGGTTGATGTCGGGTCTCTTTCAGTTCTAATTTAAAGCTCTAGTTCTCAAACTACCAGACAGGATGTCAGGTAGAGTGTTCCAGGAGGGATATGCACAAGACCAGCGAATGGTTACAGTCTTTTAGCACCAGCAATAACCCGATTCAACAATCTGAGTTACGCCGGGCCAGTGATTTTGCCTGTACTAAAGTTTCCATTACAGGTGGAAAGGGCGGAGTGGGTAAAACCTCTATTGCTCTTCGAACCGCAAAGGAACTGGCACTGGCAGGCTTCCGCACTCTGCTGATCGATTGTGATTCTAATCTCTCAAACACCGCCATAAAACTTGGTTTACCTCTTGATAATAAATTTGAAAAAATACTTTCCGGAGAAGCTTCTTTTCAGGAATGTCTAATTCAAAGGGGTAACTTTCATCTTCTGCCTGCCTGCAATGGCTCAGTCGAAGTTTTTGAATCAAAATTAAATTTTGATGAAATCATCATCGATATCATTTCTTCTCATGAACATGAGTATGATTACATCCTTCTGGATTGCCCTGCCGGTGCCGGTCGGGAAGTGCTTACTTTAAACGCTTATTGTGATCACCGCTGGATTGTAGTGACTCCTGATAAATCTTCCATCACAGATTCTTATTCACTGGTAAAACTGCTCTCAACTCGTTTTGGGATCAAGGAGAATCATCTCCTGGTGAACATGTACCAGTCTGAAAAACAGTTTCAAAAAGTCGTGCTTACCCTGAGTGAAACAATCGAGAATTTCCTGGGCGCCAGGACGCATATCCTGGGCGGCATCCAGAAAGTGGATGTTTCTGCCGAGGGATTTGATACTTTTTTCCTCTCTGAGAACAAAAATGAGTTTCAGCGGAACTTCGCTAAACTTTTATATGGGTTCACCGAAAAAGTAGGTGGACCGCTGAATGTTCCTAAAAATGGAATACATCAGTTGGCCTATGAACAAGATGTTCACTAAACGGAAATGCTAAGGAGAGCTCTCAATGTCATCACTCACGGCCAAATTAAAAAATTTAAAAGACTACCGCTCGACTGTTGAACCTAAGGTTAAAGACGAGATTATTTTAGAGTATGCTCCATTAGTTCGCTATATCGCTCAGAAGATCGCTTCGCGCCTTCCGCCGAACATCGAGCTGGATGATATGATTTCTTGTGGAGTGATCGGTTTGATGGATGCCATCGAGAAGTTCGATCCTACCCGTGATAATAAATTTAAAACATATGCTGAATTCCGTATTCGTGGTGCTATCCTCGATGAACTTCGTTCTCAGGACTGGGTCCCTCGTTCTGTCCGTGAAAAAGCAAAAATTGTAGAGAAGGCCTATGCCAAGCTTGAAAAAGACTTTGGTCGTCCGGCCTCTGATGAAGAGATGTGTGAGCATCTTCAGTGCTCAATGGAAGAGTTTCATGAGCTGATCAATAAATCGAAATCAGTCTCTCTCATGAATATAGATGATGCTGCAGCGATGAGTAAGGGTGATAAGAAGCTTATGGTGTCTCTGATGGAGACTTCCCGTGGAGCGAATCCTCAAACGGCCGTAGGTTATAAGCGTGCCCAGGAAATCATTAAGGACGGTATTAAAACCCTTCCTGAAAAACAGCGTCTGGTTCTTTCTCTATATTATTTTGAAGACCTTAACCTGAAAGAAATCGGCCAGGTGTTAGATGTGACTGAGTCACGTGTCTCTCAGCTGCATACGCAGGCGATTCTAAAGCTTAAGGCCAAACTCCGAAATCAATTTGATTCTTACGAAGATCTGGCAAGCTAAGATAAACTTTTCAAATTTCCTCTTAAAAGCCCGAGCCACAAGCTCGGGCTTTTTTTATTTTCAGGACTTTCGTCTAAACTCTTTTCAATCCACCTCTTATTGTCAGAAAATTAACTATCGGAATTTACTTAAAAGGGTGACTTCAATGGATTGGATAAAAACCTTTAATCGTGGGCAGTGGGTCATACACGGTATCTTTATTATCGCTGTGGTCTTTGGTGTGGGCTCGACGGTCTTCGCTTTACGTTTAAATCATTTGCAGAGTACGGAAGAAGAAAGGGGATTGAAGATTAATTCCCTTATTCATCATTTCAAGAAAGACATGAGCTTTGAAAAAATTGGGAAGCTTCTTTCATGGACTGAAGCCGATAAGGCCAATGATAAAATTCGTGAACTTTCACAGAAAATTGCAGAGACGGAAGAATTACTGGAAATTAAATCATCAAAAGATTTGAGTCTGGGTATGAGAACTTTTAATCGTCTCATAAATAATACTTCCGGGATGTCAGATCCTTCTGATGCACTTAAAGTTTTTCGTAATAAAGTTTCCAGTTTAAATGATTTTGCTGAATTAAAAAAATATTCAACAGTTTTATCTATCTCAGGAAAGATGTTGGCACGATTAGACCAGCTGACTCCGAAGAACGTCGGTAGTTCTATTCAAGTCAGTTACCTCCGCTCAGATTTAAAACGCTTGCAACAGGTTGTCGCCGGATCATCCCTTACGGACAATGAGAAGGATGCACTTAATTCAAGATTCAATTCCATGCAGGCCGAAATTGAATTGCTTAGCAATCTGAATTCTCAGGCCCGCGATATTAAAGCACATGTCACTCAAGCTTCCCTTGCTCTTTCACAGTGGATGATAGATGTAGAGAAAAAAGCATCTGACCTCCAGGGAATTCGTTTTCAGAAACAAAATCAACTGGTGCTGATGCTGGCCGGGATGGTAGGTTTTATGATCGTTGCCTGGATGGGACTGGCCTATCTTTTTCGCTGGCAGAAACTGCGAATTGGTGAGCAAGTTGAGATGGAAGTTAAAGGGGTGATTGAAAAAGGTATCATGGGAGACCAACGTTTCATGATGGATCATTATTCTGATCTTACCCGGGATGATATTATTCGTTTATTAGATGAATTAAAAATTAAACTCAATCTTGGAACCATGTTACATACCGGTCTTCCATTTGCCGGATGTATGGTGGACACTAATTTTAAATTAACCTGGAACAATCATTTATTCCTGGAGCAGTTCTATCTTAGTGAGGAAGAAGTCAGGTCTGATGCTTTTAATTGGGACTATCTTCGTGATTATCTCAATATGGATGAAGATCCGGTCTATCAGGCCTTGGTAAATAAAATTGCCGGCATTTATCCGGTTAAAGTGAAACAGGATGAGTTTGCTCCTGCTCAGCCTTACGAGATGTATGTCACACCTATTAATGTTAACCGTGAAGACCGTGTGATGATCTTTTTCTATCCTCTGGTTTCCGTCCAAGAGGCGATTAATGAGCAGGTGAGTTTAGCTACAGATGCCATGACCCGCTTCATTGGTCATTGGAATAATGATTCTATGGATGAAGATCAGATCCGCTTACTTGAAAAAGATTTTAAGAACAATGATCTGAATGAAATGTATTCAGAATTAGTGACTCTCTATGAACGGGTTAGTGGAGAGAAAAATGAATGCCTTCGGACGATCAATGACCTGGAAAAAGAAAATAACACCTATCAGGAAACCATAAGTGAAATGAAAGTTATTGAAGAAGAAAAAATCAGCATCATCCGTCAGGAATTTCAGTTAACGAATGAACTTCGTTCATCTTTTCTGGGTTCAGTCGAGAGGATAGAATCCCTGATGCATATTAATCGAACCATTCTTCAGCAAAATGATGATTTGAAAACGGATGCTCAAAAAATGCAGCAAATTTCCATTGAGTTGACTAAAAAAACGAAGGAAACTTTGGATATCATGGGTCAACTTGAATTCGTTAAGACTGATTATAAAAAACTTAAATTCGAACTGTTGGAAGTTAAGGCAAAACTCATTTCCATCAATAATTCCCTCTTTGGACAATTACCACCTTTTGATGAAGTTCAGCAGAAGCTGGCCACCCGTTATAAAGATGAGTTGGCGCGGTTAGATTTTAATGTGACAACGCTGGATAAAAAACTCTCGCAACTTGATGTTCTTTTGGCAAAACTTCAAATGATGCATGAGAAGTCACCAGTAGAACAAACACATTTCAATTTTCAAACATCCCAGAAAGATCATGAGTTAAAGGATACCTTGCTTTCACTTCAGAAATCTCAAGGCTTGGAGGAATCAAAAATTATCGAGAATTTTAAGAATCTCCATGTTTTGATGAAAAAAGATCTCAATAAAGTTCATGAGGCCCGTGAATCAGCTTCGGAAAATTTAGAGGCTTTTCTCTCTTAATGAAAACTTACAAATCCGCAGTCAGTAAATTTTTTCCCCAGGGCGCAAGGCTAGGGGATTTCCTTACCAAGCTCACTAATCTCACCACGGCAGAACTAAGCGATGCTGCTGCCAAGGGTGCCGTATGGGTGCAGCGACGTGGAAAAGGGAAAATTCTGCGGATTAGAAATCTTCAAGAGAGAGTCTCTCAGGAAGATATCATTCAACTTTTTTATGATCCAAAAGTCCTTAAACTTCCTGAAGTCTCCCAGCTTGAAGCAGTCTTTGAAAGTTCTCATTACGGTGTCTGGATTAAACCAGCGGGAGTCGTACCTCAGGGATCTCAAGCAGGTGATCATGCCTCAGTCCTACGTTATGTGGAGAAAGCAAAAAAGAAAGAGGTCTACCTGGTTCATCGTCTGGACCGAGAAACCTTGGGGCTGATGCTGGTTGCTTATGATTCCAAGGCGGCCGCCTTACTCAGTCATTTCTTTTTAAAAAATGAGATTAAAAAAGAATATGAGGCCATCGTCTTGGGCGAAATGGAAATTGGTCATAAAGAAACGATTAAGGCCTCCCTTGATGATAAAGAGGCCATTACCCACATCGAAGTTCTTGATTCAAAGAATAATCGAAGCCATTTGAGGGTTATGATTGAAACCGGTCGTCTTCATCAAATCCGGCGACACCTGGATTTCATCGGTCATCCCGTAATGGGTGACCCAAAATACGGTAAAGGTAATAAAAATCGAGAAGGATTAAAGCTGGTTGCCTCATCTCTTTCATTCACAGATCCATGGTCTCTCAAGGTGCAAACTTTCTCACTTGATCCTGTACTCAGCCTTAACTCATTGTAATTTAAATAGTAAAACAAGCTTTAAAGGCCATGAACACTATAAATTTTACCCTTTCAGGGTCTTCCCTTAGATTTTAATTCATATTGCCAGTACATTTAACGCAAAGCGCTATTTGGAGATTTATATGTTTAATTATCGATGTTTGTTTTTAGCAGCTCTGTGCTCTTTTCCGGCTTTAGGAGCAGTCGACCTGAACGAAAAGCAGGTCAGAATCGAATACCTTGAAGAACTAAGTAAAACCGCTACATCGATGAACATAGAAGCATTCAGACGTGAATTGAAATATGAAGAAAGTGGCCTCACCCTTAAAAAGCGGGCCGAAAATGAAGCCCAGCTTCTGGCGGAAAAAATCAAACTTCAGGTAATCAGTGCTTATGAAAAAGCATTGGAAGAAACAGGTAACTCACAGGAAGCTGCGGAAGAAATACGCAGAGAAATTGAAAAAGACATTGTTCTGATTGATATCTCTTTGCAGGAAGATTTACGGGAATTAGCTCTTAGAACCTTGGATAATGTTCAAAGAGGAGAGATCACTCCTACGGATGATCTTCAAAATCTTCAATCTAATATGCTGCCGGCAGTAAAAAGCCGATCGGAATATTTAAACCAGGAACTTGGTCTTCATAAATCGACTATCAGTAATGAGAAAGTTAATTATAAAGATCAGAAGGAAATTCTGGATTCCCTGGTTTCAGACGGGGAGAATGCTCGAAGACCTCTGACTTCCCATACCAATCTTAAATCAACTAATGTGACTAAGGTTGATGCAAAAATTAGTCTCCAGGTGAAAGTTAACTTTTTAGGAATTGCTGTTGAGGCAGGACCTACCATCAGTTTTAACCGACAATACATTACAAATTTTGACCTGCTCTCAGATGGTCTTCATCCAGCGCTTAGTCCGGAAGGCCGTTTTGATTTTTCAAAGCGTGATAAATCAGGAAATGTTGTCTATAAGAATGGAAAGCCACAGAAAAGATTCATCTCATTTGCTTGTGAAGCTGCACTGAATTTTTCAACAGATTATTCTGGTTCGGGTGGCTTCAGCGTGATGGGTGTGGGCGGTGCCGTAAACGTTGCCAAAATATATTCCAATACAGTGAATTTGATTTCCCGTAGAGTGGCCGTTCCTGAAGTCATTGACGGCAAGTTGATGAACTATAAATTATTATCTGATCTGTGCCATGACAGTTTTTTAAAGGCCCGGATTACTAATAATCTCTCCGTTGCAAATTCTCTTAATGTCATGATGAAAAATGTAGTTTCAGGACTTAGTTTCTCACATCCTAAAACTCAATGTGCCGTCGATTCCCATTGCAATAAATGGTTCAACAGTCTTAGCTCTTATGTCAAAAGAAACTCTGTCCCCCGATGTGTTGAGAATGCTAAAGAAAAATATATGGCGTGCGAGCTTAGAGGACGGCAAGGTCAGTTATGTCCAGTCTACAATAAGTATGGGCGTCGCGTATCAGGCGGTGGTTTTGAGTTAAAGTGCGATAAAGGACTTCGCTGTAAAACTGTCAGTGCTGAAAGTTTTTTCTTCACCGCCATAGGTAAATGTTCTCGATAATTAATCAATAATCTGCAGCAGAAGTGAATCAATTTCTGCTGCTAATTCTACTAAAGTTCCTGAATTGTTAATGACAAAATCTGCTAATCCTTTTTTTTCTTCGATGTCCATTTGTGCCTTAAGTATTCTGATTGCAGCGTCCTGTTTCATCTGATCCCGATCGATCAAACGAGCTAGTTGGATATTTTCAGGTGCATAAACCACAATGGTAAGATCCACTTGCTGGTGAAGGTTCCTTTCAAATAGCAGGGGGACATCATAAAGATAAAAATCCTGATCAAGTACCTGTTGAGCTGCCTTTTGAAAAGCATCTGGTAATCGCTTATAGAGATAGGCCTCAATGGATTCTTTCACTTTTTGATTCTGAAAAAACAAAGCACGAAGTTTAATGAAGTTTATTTCATTATTTTCCCAGACTTCAGGGAACTCAGTCTGAATATACTTTCTGGTTTCTTGAAGTGAATAAATAGACTTAACCAACTGATCAGCATCAATGATCTTAAGGCCCTTTTGTTCCAGTATTCTGGTTACCGTGCTTTTACCGGTAGCGATTCCACCCGTAATCGCTACTAAGGGCCTGTCGTATTGGTACAGACGCTCCTGAGGCTTTAACTTATAAAATTTGGATTTAAGCTTTTTCATTTTCTTTTCACTTTTATCCAGTACTCTTCCAACTCTTGTTGGGTTGTCTCTGATAAAGTCCGCCCTGATTCTTTGGCCAAGTCTTCAACTTTTTTAAATCTTCCGATAAATTTCTTATTGGCATCCCTAAGGCATTCTTCTGGGTTTAATCCTAAGTGCCTTGCGAGTTGGGCCACACTAAATAGAAGATCACCGATTTCTTCTTTCACTCTTTCGCTATTATATTTTCCGGTTGGAGGTAGTTCTTCTTTTACTTCTTGCCATTCCTCTTCAACTTTCATCACTACTTGCTGATAATCTTCCCAGTCAAAATTTACAGTCGTTGATTTTTTGCCGATTTTAAAGGCCGATTCCAAAGCTGGAGCATGGAGGAGTTTTTCATCAATGCTGTACTGCTTTTCACCCTTTTCAATATTTTTTATTTTTTGCCAGTTTTCAACCACCTCTTCTGAAGTTAGAGAATTACTGTCTTGATTAAAAACATGAGGGTGTCGCCGGATAAGTTTATCGGCCAGTTTTTTAGCGGCCGATTCAAGCGTGAATTTGCCACTTTCTTCGCCCATATTGGTATGGAGTAGAACTTGAAATAGCACATCGCCGATTTCTTCCTCCATATGCTCAGGATCCTGGTTTTCAACCGCTTCTACGAATTCATAAGCTTCCTCTATCAGATATTTTAAGAGGGATTCATGAGTCTGTTCCAGATCCCAGGGGCATCCAGTTTTTGGATGACGAAGGCTTTTGATCACCTCAATACATCGATCAAGCTCAGGACGGGACATGACAACTCCTTATATTGCAGAAGATTTACCAAAAGGATAACATGGCCTTTATGAAGAAACATCCTTTCCTCCTGGTGGATTATCATTCGACAGTTAAATTTAAGCCTTCTGAAGAGCGTCAGCTCGATCAATGGCTCTTTATGGCAGGGGATGTATTACAATTCATGCTGCAGAATAAAATCATTAAGACCAAAAAACTCAAGAGTCTTCATGTCTCCCTTTTAATTTGTGGAGATGCCCGGATTCGTGAGCTTAATCATGAGTACCGGCATAAAGATAAAGTCACCGATGTTTTGTCCTTTCCTGCCCATGAGAATCTGCGCAAAGGCGTCTTTTCTGAACAAGTCTTATTCCTGGGGGACCTGGCGATCTGCCATCCTCAAACTAAACGTCAGGCCAAGAAATTTAATATTGGTTATTTCGATGAATTCATTCATCTCTTTTTCCATGGAGTCATCCACCTGATGGGTTTTGATCATGAGTTAAGTTTAAAGGAAGAAAAATTAATGGAGAGATGGGAACAGGAAGCTTTAAAGAAATTTAGTGAGATAAAAAAAAGGGCCCAGTAAAGGGCCCTTTCATTTTTAGTTGATTAACGTCTAACTGACTTAGCTTTTTCCAAAGCGGCCTTAAGATTAATACGTCCGCCAGAGACCAGCTGGTTTTTGAAAGCTGGAACTGGAGTCACTGTATTCATAAGAATCTTCTTAATCGAGTTTACTTTAAGGTTAGGGTAGTAACCCATAACCATCGCCGCAACACCAGAGGCATTTGGAGCTGCCATTGATGTTCCAGAAGCCATTGAGTATTGGCCGTTATTTATAGTTGAGTAGATGTTTGATCCAGGAGAAGCAACATCAACGCCAACCTTACCAATATTAGAGAATGAAGACATTTTACCATCACTTTGAGTCGAAGCGATAACAATCATGTTAGCTGAATCAAATGAAGCTGGGTATTTCAGGTTAGTATCAATATCGTGCCAGCTAAAAGGGCCCATAGAATCGTTACCCGCTGATACCACTACCAAAACACCCTTCTTAGCAATTGCATTGATAGTGTCTCTTACAACCATGCCGCCTTCGTTATTTTTCTTACCGAAAGAGCAGTTGATGATTTTAGCACCATTATTGGCAGCATATAGGTAGCCTTCAACAATGTCTGAATCTAGTTCATCAGCATCGTCAGGCACAACTCTGATTGCCATGATTTTTACGTTGTGAGCAACACCAGCAATACCTACACCGTTGTTTTGAGTCGCTGCGATTGTTCCGGCAACGTGAGTTCCATGCCAGTGAGAGGCCATCGTGTTCATGGTAGCGCGACCTTGAGCATCTCTTACTAGAGTGTTGATACCATGGATGTCATCAATATAGCCGTTGTTGTCGTCATCAATTCCATTTCCTGGAATCTCTTTTTCATTTGACCACATAATATCTTTAAGATCTTCGTGATTATGATCAACACCAGTATCGGCCACGGCAACTATGATTTCTTTAGCTGTGTGAGCTGGCAATGAATCATAAGCGCCCAAAATATCCATTCCGTTTTTTTCAGCAAAGGCCCAAAGTCTTGAAGCCGCTGGATCATTGAATGAAGTTGAGAAATCAAAATTCTGAAGTTGCTTCATGAGCAGTCCACCTTCATTCAGAACTTCATGCTTAGGCATTGATTTTTTGCCAGCATAGAAATCTTTCTGGATGTACTCAATCGATGCAGAGTCGGCAAGCTTTGCCGCTAACTGGTCAGCATTGGTGGTATTTACGAGGTAAAGGCTACCAAATATTTTCTTAGAGCTCTTGATAAGAGGTGACTCTACCAGTGTTTCACCGGCCTTCATTTTGATGAAGAGGTGATTTGGGTGGTAACGGTTAATTTCGGCATGCGCAGAGCCTAGAACTGCGATTAGACCCATTAAAATTCCAGTACTTAGCTTTTTCATTGGACAGAATCCTTTTAGTTGAGTGAAAAGGTACGGCTGGATATTAACTTTTGACCTTGTTCTGGGCAATTAAAAACTTCTGTCTTTTGAAGAGTTTACAGATGTCGCTTGGCCTGACAGGGGACTGTAAGCTTTACATGGTAGTGGGAGTGTCCACCCTTGCCTTGATATGATGCGTTAATAGAAAAGTCAGATTTCAGAGATAATTATAAAGAATTAATCTTAAGAAATAGATGAAGGATGGGTTACCCAGTGGTTAGTACCTTTCAGAAATGTGCCTCACTTAGCTTAGTTTTCATAACTTGTACTGGTTATGGGGCTTCCGATTATATCCAAGGTCATCTTGGCGCGCTTAGTAATCAAGTCAGTGAGCAGGTAGGGAATGTCCCAGGTAACAGGTATAATGCTGACTTTGAATTTGATTTTCATCGTAATCCTACGACTTCATATAGAAGAGGTTTAGAGAGCCGCTTTACTGCGGCTGCCATGGTTAATGATCAAAGTTTAACCATGTATTCGCTCCAAGAAGCTTATATAGGTGGAAATCTTACATCTAAGGATCACCTAAGGCTCGGTCGTCAGATCCTAAATTGGTCCCAAATTGACCATACCTGGGGTTTCGGAAAGTTAAACAATCGTCGTAACTTTGATTACTTCACGCCAGGGCAAGAAGGGCTGATTGGTCTTTCATATGAAAGAAAATCTTCAAACGGAATGCGCTATCGGGGATTTGTATCAGGATTATATGTTCCTGAACTAAATCCTTCTCTTGATATTGATAAAAAAGAGCGAACAATTACCAGCCGCAGTCATTGGGCCGATGCTCCGGCGAGTAGTGCTGATGTTGAAGGCCGTCAGATGCCGGTTAAGTATGATGTTGATTATCCTGAAATTTCAGAAGTTATCTATCGTTATACTGTTGGCGCTAATATTGGCTTCGAGAGTAAACACTGGGTTCTCGATAACTTCATCATGAGAAAGCCGGAAAACACACTTACTCCAAATGTAGATGTAAACGTTAGTTTCACTGAAGGAGTTGTGACTGCTGCGATTGATCCGCGTTTTTATTATCACGATGTTTATGGTTCCACTCTGAAATACAGAAATAAAGATTTAGAGATGTATGTCTCAGGCATTGCGATTCGTCCTAATGAGTATCCTGATGTTGACGAACAGGTTCGTTACACTGAAATCAAAAGCAAAAAGCAGCGTGAAGATTATGTTGGCGGTGGAATTTCCAAGTCAAATGATCTTTATACACTCGCTTTTAACTATGTTGCCCGTTTGAGTCCTTTTGATAGAGAGAAAGATGACCTCGCTTTGGATCCTCGTTGGAATCAGGCCATAAATTTAATTGCGTCCAGAAACTTTGGTCGCCATTTCAGTCTTTCCGGCGATGTGAAATTTGACATGCTGACAACAGACAGATTAGTCATGGTGCGAGGAAATTATAATGTATCCCGGGATCTTCAAATGAATCTTGGTGTGAATATGATCGGAACTCCCACAGATGGGAAATCGTTCTGGTCACCATATACAAATAACGATGCTATTTACGGTGGGTTAAGATATGTCTTTTAGACAAATAACTTTTCTTCTTACTCTTTGCATGATGCTCATCCTTTCAGGATGTGGGGATCTACTCGGATCCAAAGTTAATAAACGTCAGCTTGAAGGTCTGCAGAACGCAATCCAGTGTGAGCTGGACGTTGAACGCTTCAATGAAATCATGAATGAAAACATCGAAAATCAAATTCGTTGTCTCGGTGAAAATCTAAATTTTTTCATTAAGATTGTGAAATCTGGGAAACCTGGCTATTTATCCCGCGTTGAGCTTGAACGTTATCTGGCCGACTACCGTCCCGATGTAAAACCTGAAGTGGTTAAAGCACTAAAATCTATTTTTGATATCGGTCACTTAATTACCGGTGAAGATCCGGATTACATCTCTAAAACTACCGTAGATAAAGTTATTGATTTTGGTATCATTTTTAATCGTGAATCTGCCCTGATCTTGGGAGAGCGATTTAAAGACGAAAATACAGCTTCGTGGACTTTGCATAACATCCAAAGGGGAGAAATCTCCGGCTCTAATAAGGCCATCATCCAGGGCCTAAGGGTGATTTTTAATCAGGATCGTCAGGGACAAACCCATAAACTTAATATTCTTCAATTAATTGATAGCTTCTCAACGGAATCAAATCGTGAAACTCTGGAGAAAGCTAAAAAAGTTCTATTCCTGAAGAAAATTCTTTTAGGTGGTGAAGAAGAAATCATTACTCACCAGGAATTAGAAAGACTCATTCTTAATTTTGATCATTTAGTATTAATTGGATTTGATATCGTTCGATATAAATTCATCCAGCTTGATCAGAATTCCATTCTGCAAATGCTAAAAACTGATGTGAATGATCTTTACAAAATTGTTACTCAAGGTTCACTTAATGACCGTGACAATGAAGTTCTTTTCACTTTAAATCAGGCCATTAATGCAGTTAAACTTTTTATCGAAATTGAAGACTTTGACATCGAACAGTTCAGAAAACTGATCTCAGAAGCTAAGATCATCGCCCTGAAAGGTAATGGAGAAGAGGTTAAGGGTTCTGAATTAAAGGCCTTGTTTGCCCATGCCAAGTCACTACTTCAGACGGGTACGGTTTTTCACCGTATCTATGACAAATTCAGCGCTCAGTTGGAAAGCCCTGAACCTGTGACCATTAATTTTGAAGAATATCGTCATACTTATCCTGAACATCAGGCGGAATTAGACCAGTTCGAGCGAATTGTTAAAAAGTACCGTTTCATGAAGGGGCGTTTTCTTTCTTCTTATTATATCCGTGGTTATAAGCGGAATTCTGATGGAGTTTTTGAAATTGCTCTGATTGAGTATGCGATGAAACTTTTCTTTGCTCATTATGGCAAACCAAGTCCAAATGCTGATGCGGTAGGCGGCTATTCAGTTGATCAGAAGCAAATGAGACAGATTGTTGCAGACTTTGAAAACGAATTGATTGAGTTAAATATCCTATTGCCTCAAAGGGTGAATGGTACGGCCGATAACGTCTCCCTTCTTGGAACACTCTTTCAGTATCAGTCTGATAAGAATGGATTCCTGGATGTTAATGAAGGGACTGAGTTTGCCGTAAGTTTATTTTCATCACTCAATGTTGCCGATGACCTGTATCTCTATCTGGAAGAACAAAATTGCCCGAAAGATCAGTTTGATCGTTTTGAGCCGGCCTGTGTTCGTGCCAATTTCTGGAATGGGCTTTGTAAAAACTATCAAAAAGAGTTCCCTCTGATGTTTAGTTCAATGAACATTTCTGAGAATTGGTGTAAGAATAACGATTTCGTGAACACTGAAGCCACTGCCCTTTTCCTTGATCGCGCGATTCAGGCAGCTCGGACTTGCGACTATTATTCTGATGGGGAAAAAGAAGAGATTCCTTATTCAAAGAGTGATTTCATGACGATCATGATTGCTCTTATGCATGTTGAAACGACGGTCCTTCGTTGGGACACAAACTTTAATAACATCATGGATGCCAAAGAAGTTGATAACGCTTATTCGATTTATTCTCCTGCCTTGGATGGATTCCTTAAAGATAAGAGTCCGCTTATCAAGAGTTTCAAAAAGCAGATTTATCAGTACATGATCAAATATGAAAAGATTCCTGATGAAAAAGATTACGGAAGCATCTGGAAGTTCATCAAATTCCTGATGAGTTTTGACAAAAAAGCGCCGGCCAACCGCAAAACCATTGCTTCTCTTTTGGTGGCAATCGGCGAGCAAAATAAAATCATGGATACCAGTCCCCAGTTTAACTGTAATTTACTCAGAAATCCGGATGCTATTCCTCGCAATCCTCAACCTTCAGCTCCGGTTAAAGATCTCAGACCTGATTACAGCTATCTTTTGACCCCTTATCTTCATCTCGCGGATTAATTATCAGGTGCTTACTCCCTTCGGGGGGTAAGAACCTCTTTTCAAAGTTCATTCCTCTTTGTTACAGTGTGGTTTTCCGGAAGGTACTGCATGGATGACTCACTGAGCCTTAAGCTCACAGATTATAAATCTCGATTTGCTGAAATCAAATCTACTCTCGAAACAATTCGGAGGTCGCTTTGACGTCGATCGAAAGAAAAACCGACTCAGAGAGATAACTGAACTCGAAGCCTTAGATGGTTTCTGGAACGATTCCCAAAACGCTTCTAAAATTCAAAAAGAACGTGCTCTACTAGAGGACGTGATCAAACTTTACTCTAAGGTCAGATCTCTTTCAGATGATTTTGAAGTATTGTGCGAGATGAGTGATGAAGGGGATGAGTCTTCCGCCAAAGAAGCGCTTGAACTTTTTCCTAAGCTTGAAAGTGCCCTTTCTGAAGCTGAAAAGAAGGCCCTGCTTTCAGGAGAAACCGATCCTAATAATGCAATCGTCACCATTAACTCCGGGGCCGGGGGGACTGAGTCCTGTGATTGGGCCGGAATGCTCTTAAGAATGGTTACCCGTTGGTGTGAACGTAAAGGTTTTAAGACCCAGGTCATGGATTTCCAATATGGAGATTCGGCGGGAATTAAATCTGCCACATTAATGGTCTCAGGAAATTATGCCTACGGGTTATTAAAATCTGAAATTGGCGTTCATCGTCTGGTGAGAATTTCTCCTTTTGATTCCAATGCCCGAAGACACACTTCTTTTGCTTCTATCTTTGTGAGCGCGGAAGTGGATGACACGATTGAAATTGAAGTGCTGGATAAGGACCTCAGGGTTGATATTTATCGCTCGGGTGGTGCTGGCGGTCAGTCCGTTAACACGGCCGACTCAGCAGTTCGTTTGACTCACTTACCAACTGGTATTGTGGTTGCCTGTCAGAACGAGCGCTCCCAGATCCAAAACCGGGCGATGGCAATGAAAATTTTGAAATCGCGTCTATACGATTACGAGCTTCAAAAGCGTAAGGAAGCTCAGGATAAAATTGAGAACACTAAAAAAGATATCGCCTGGGGATCTCAGGTCAGATCTTATGTTCTTCACCCTTACCAATTAGTAAAAGACCACCGAACTGGATTTAGTTCTTCCCAGGCCGCCACTGTTCTGGATGGAGACTTAGATGATTTTATGAAAGCTTACCTCCAGTGGAAATCACTTGGCGGAGAAGTACAAGATACAGGAATGGATGATTTATAATGGATGAGAAATTAACTACCTCGGGGAAAATTATGACAGACAAACACGTAAGCCGCTGGACTGAACTCTTTTCTGAACAGATGGAAGTACGTCTTGATAAACGTAAGAAGCTGGAAGAGTCAGGATCTAGTCCATATAAGAACGGCTTCACGCCAAATACGTCTTTTAAATATCTGACTGAGCAGTATGGTGAAAAGGCCAAGGAAGATATCGGTGAAACACCAACTTATAAAGTTGCGGGCCGGGTAATGATGGTGCGTGATTTCGGGAAAGCTGCTTTCCTCCAGTGTGATGATGGCTCTTCACGTTTTCAGTTATATGTAAAAAAAGAGGTTACCTCTGAAAAAGGTTTCGCTGAATACAAGCTACTTGATTATGGCGATATCGTTTATGCAGAAGGAGATGTCTTTAAAACGATGAAAGGCGAACTTGCCTTAAACGTTAAGGATATGACGATTCTTACTAAATCCATCCGTCCACTTCCTGAGAAATTTCACGGTCTAACCGATGCTGAACTTCGTTATCGTATGCGCTATGTGGATATGATTATGGATCCGGAAGTTCGAGCTAAACTTAAAATGCGTTCTGAAATCGTTCGTTATATCCGTGAATATTTTTACAAGAATGACTTCCTGGAAGTTGAAACTCCAATGATGCACTCGGTGGCCGGTGGAGCAACAGCTAAACCATTCAACACTCATCACAATGCACTTAACATGGAACTCTTCATGCGTATTGCGCCTGAACTTCATTTAAAGCGTTTGATCGTTGGTGGATATAATAAAGTTTTTGAGATGAACCGTTGTTTCCGTAACGAAGGTCTTTCACTTAAACATAATCCTGAGTTCACAACGATTGAATTCTATTGGGCCTATGCTACCTATCTTGATCTTATGGACTTCACTGAAGAACTAATTTCAGGAATTGCACAACACGTGATCAAGTCTGAAGTTGTTAAATTCGGCGAAAATGAAATTAATCTAAAAGGCCCTTATGCCCGTCTCACAATGAGAGAGGCCGTTGCGAAGTATACCAACTCGACAATTGATCAAGTTAACGACCGCACCCACCTTCTGGGTCTTCTTAAAGACGTTGATCAGGATCCAAAAAAGGTTCAAGCTCTTTCATGGGGGCGTTTGTTGGTTCTGGCTTTTGAGGAATTGGTTGAGTCTAAACTCATTCAGCCAACCTTTATTACAGAGTATCCAACTGAAGTATCTCCGCTTTCAAGACGTAATGATGCAAACCCTGAGTTCGTCGATCGTTTTGAATTTTTCATGAATGGTTGGGAAGTGGGGAATGCCTTCTCGGAGCTTAATAATCCAACGGATCAGCTTGAGCGTTTCGCTGAACAGGCAAGACAAAAAGAGGCCGGGGATGACGAAGCTTCCGATGTGGATTACGACTTCGTTCGCGCTTTGGAATACGGTATGCCGCCTACAGCTGGACAGGGGATTGGCATTGATCGTCTGGTTATGATCCTGACTGATAGTCCAACTATCCGTGAAGTGATCATTTTCCCATTACTTAAGAAAGAGCATTTCTTCTCTGAAGAAGAATGAAGTCATACCTATCTATTCTTAAAATTGTCCTTCATGGTCGTTCAGCAGGAAAAATCCTGCTGGCGACTATATTAAGTTTTACTTTCTCCATTGCCGTCATTCTTTGCACTTTTGGTCTAATGGATGGCTTTGATCACTTATTAAAATCAGGCTTGAGACACTCATCGGGTGATCTTCTTATAACTAGTCGAAAAGGTTTTTTTAATCTTACTCCGGAACTTCAGGATATTTTAAAAACAGTAAAACCTGAGGCCGTGGCACCTGTTATTCAAACGGAGGCTTTTGCACTAAGAAATGAAGTCAGTAAGGGGGTTCTCGTTCGTGGAATCGAGGGTGGGAATTTTTCAGCAGCAACCGGCCTGACTATTAACTTATCACAAGGCGAGATAGTTATTGGGAATGAACTGGCCAAGCAACTGAGAGTAAAAAAGGGTGACCCACTGGCCCTTACTTTCGGAAGAGGCAATGAATCAGGAGAGTCTCTTCCTATGATTCAGCTCTTTACTGTTGGTGGAATCATCAAGCACGGTATCTATCAGAAAGACTTGAGATTTGTTTATTTAAACCGTTTGGAATTAGCTGAGCTTATGGGGCTAAATAATAAAGTAAACCTTGTGATCCTCGCCACTCAACCAATCAATAAACCCCTTCAAACCCTGGAATCTATAAAAGCCCAGCAGAAAACTTTGAAAGGGAAATTGGGTTCCGAATATCTGGTCCGCCCTTTTTGGAATGAGTATGATTTTTTAATTGAGGCAGTAAGAGTGGAAAAATTCTCCATCTCTCTTATTCTTCAACTCATTGTTGTGGTAGCGGTCTTTAATATTATTGCGTTTGTTATTTATATTATGGAAAAAAAGGCTCAGGATTTCTTCTTCTTAAGAGCAGTCGGACTTTCGCTGACAAGCCTTAACCGCTTTTGGTTTATTTCAGTTGTGATCATCTGGAGTGTATCTTGTGTGGGTGCACACTTACTTTCTCAATTATTTAATTGGTGTCTCCAGAATGTTTCTTTTCTCCAGATTCCTGGGGAAATTTACGTTTTATCCTCTCTTAATATCAAGCTTGATTTCATGGCATATGTGACTGTCTATGGAGTATCCTTGCTTTGGATATTGATTGCGGCCTTTGTTGGTTATCTTAAACTGAAAAAGAAGCCCATCATTGAAGGACTTAGACAGGAGTTTAGTGCATGAGCTTTATTGAACTTTCGAATGTTGAGAAATCATTTGGTAAAACGAAGGTGTTAAGAGGGCTTAACATTGAGATTGAGGCAAGAGAACTTGTGGCCATTCGGGGAGCTTCCGGTTCCGGTAAATCCACACTTCTCTATTTGCTCGGTGGTTTAGATCATCCCACTTCAGGGAAGGTTACTATTGACGGTAAGAATCTTACATCTATGAGTGATGAAGCCTTGGCCCACTTCAGAAATTCTCATGTTGGGTTTGTTTTTCAGTTTCATTTTCTTCTTCCCTCAATGACATGTAGAGACAACATTCTTTTACCTGCCAGAATTGGTGGGAAGGAAACGAAAAAAGTTGAAAAAGATGTGGAGGAATTGGCGCGTATACTGGGAGTTACCCATTGTTTACCAAAGTTTCCATTTGAAATTTCAGGCGGTGAGCAGCAACGCGTTAATATTATCCGCGCCTTATCCTTAAGGCCAAAAATTCTACTTTGTGATGAACCAACTGGAAACTTGGATTCAAAAAACTCTGAGAAAGTTACAACATTACTTAAGAATCTTGCAGCTGATTTTGCCGCTACTTTGTTGGTTGTAACTCATGATGATAAGGTTGCTTCTTTCTTTCCACGTAAAATAGTCATTGAAGATGGTCAGATAATTGGCTAGAATTTCTCCGCAAATAAAATTAATTACATAGCTTTTCGCGTTAAGGAATCTTGGGTTGAAAAAAGCGCATTTCGTTCTTTTTATATTTTGTTTTCTGATTGGGCTTAATTCAGCTTTTGCTCAAGAGATCATAGGTCCCATTAAGGAAATGTTCCGAGTGGATTCCATTGAATTTGAGGGCAACCGTAAGGTTGAATCAGAAGCTATTCTGGAAAAACTTGGTACTCGTCAGGACATGATGCTTGATAACTATCTTCTTCGCAAAGACCTCTCTCGTATATATGAGATGAAGTATTTTGAAGAAGTAGAGGCCTATCACAAGGTCTATAGTGATAAAAATATTCTTCTCTTCAAATTAAAAGAAAAGCCTATTATTTCAAAAATTAGTTTCTCAGGTAATGATGAAATTAATGATGATGATTTGAAAGAACAGATTAAAACTAAAGAATTTAACATCCTGGATATCTCAACCATCAAAAACGATGTCCTTCTTCTTCAGAAACATTATGAAGAAAAGGGTTATTTTCTGGCCCTGGCTACCTATAGCCTGACTGATAATGCCAATGGTTCGGTTGAGGTAAAGTTTAAAATTAAAGAATGGGATAAAGTTCGAGTTAAAAAAATTACCTTTCTTGGTAACAAGGCCATCCCTGATGAAGAGCTCAAAAACTTTATGCAGACTCGTGAGGAGTCTTACTTCTCTTTTTTATCTGGTTCCGGAAATTTCAAAGAAATAAATTTTCAGACGGATATAGAACGACTTAAGTACTTTTATAAAACTCGTGGTTATTTACAAATCAATGTACAAAATCCTGAAGTCACAGCTTCAGAAGATAAGAAGTGGATCTTCATTACAGTCAGAATGCAGGAAGGTCCTCAGTTTTCAGTTAACAATATTTCATTCAACGGTGAGCTTCTTTTCACTGAAAATGAAATGATGGAAAAACTTAAACTGAAAACCGACGACATCTATAATGAAGAGAATCTTCGTCTTGATATTCAAAGCCTAACTGAGATGTATCAGGATAAGGGATATGCTTTTGCCAACGTTCTGAGAACTTTGGAAGTCGTGCCGGGCGAGAATAAAGTAGATGTCATCTTCTCATTTGAAAAAGGTGTAATTGCTTATTTTGGTAAAATCACCATGAAAGGCAATACCAAAACACGTGATAAAGTTATTCGTCGTGAATTAAAAATTCACGAAGGTGAAATGTATTCGGGCTCCAAACTGCGTACTTCCAAAGACAATGTGAACAGACTTGGTTTCTTCCAGCCGGAAAGTGTGGTCTTTAATACCATCACTCGTAAGGGAACGGATAATGTCCTTGATGTTGAGGTATCCATTAAAGAGCGTCCTACTGGTCAAATCTCTCTAGGTGCCGGTTACTCAACTGCCACTAACGGTTTTGTTCAGGCCTCAGTTGCTCAGAATAACTTCCGCGGTCTTGGGCAAAATATTAATATGAACTTGTCTTATTCGGACAAGCAGCAGATTTATAACTTAGGTTTCACTGAGCCCTATCTCTTCGATACGAAATGGACGGCAGGAGCCGATTACTATCAGACTGTTTCTTATTTTATCCGCTCATTTGCTTATCGTAAGCATGGGGGAGATGTTCGGGTTGGCCATCCTATCTTTGAATACACCCGCCTCTTCCTGACTTATCGTTATGAAGACAATAAAGTAGATGATGTTATCAATGATGCCATTGATCCTAAGATAGAGAATGGTTCATCCTCTTCTATTCAAGCTTCAATTATCCGCGATAAACGTAACAATATCTTTGAGCCTTCTAATGGTTACTATGCTTCAACTTCACTGGAATATACCGGTTTAGGTGGAACTATGCGCTGGATGAAGGCTGAGGTTGAAGGGCGTTACTATCGTCCGGTCATTGGAGATCTGGTCTTGCGTTCCCGTATGCAGGCCGCTCAGTTATTTAAAACCACTAACAGAGACATCCCAAGAGTTGAGAAGTTCTCAATGGGTGGCGCGCGTAATATGCGGGGTTTTAATCTCGAGGATATTGGTCCTATAAAACTGGCGCGAAACACGGATACTGGTGAATTAGAAGACTTTAACTTTGGGGGTCTTTTCAGTTTATTAGGTACCCTGGAATTTGAACATCCGCTGATCAAGGAAGCCGGCCTTAAATGGGTTGTTTTCTATGATGCCGGAAACGTTTATGAAAAACGCATTGGTGAAGATGGTAACTATGCTTTACGAAGTAACTATGGTTTTGGCTTCCGTTGGTTCTCACCGATCGGTGTTCTCCGGTTTGAATTCGGATTCCCGATCAATCCACGTGAGGAAGAAGCTTCTAACCAGTTTAACTTTGACATAGGACAATTATTTTAATTTTGTGATAGAGTTTTTGCTCTAAGGAGATACTTATGAAACTAGTTCTAGGGTTATTGCTATTAACTTTTAGCTTCTCTTCATTTTCCGCGACTTTAATCGGACTGGTTGATATTCAAAAAATCATCACGACTATCAAAGAAGGAAAGGGAGTCCAAAAGACTCTTGAGAAATCTTTCAATGATAAAAAAGCTTTGCTGAAAAAAGATGAAGATAAGATTAAAAAAGCTCAGGAAGATTATAAAAAACAGTCGATGGTCTTGGCGGAAGCTGCTCGTGCTAATAAAGAGCGTGAAATGCAGGAGATGATGATGAAACTCCAAAATAAAACGATGGAGTATCAGCGTGACATCCAAAAGATGGAGCAGGACATGAAAAAGCCAATTCTTGAAAAGCTTCGTCCAATCATCGATGAAGTATCTAAGGCCAATAAAGTAGACATGACCTTTGAACTTTCCGCTGCTCCGATTGTCTATGCTGAAAGCAAAAAAGATCTTACTGATGAAGTCATTAAGGCTTACGACAAGAAGTACCCAGGGAAATAGACCCTTAGAGGGAGCCCCATATGAATCTTCAGACTCTTAAAGCAATTGATTCAAGTCTTAAATTCGTCAAAAATAGTGAATGGCCAGAAGAAATTCTGGCCATTTCTTCTTTAGATGGCATGACATCTCATAGTTTGGTTTTTATCAAGAATGCCAAGTTCATGGAGAAATTTCTTCCACATCTTGAACAGGCATTGAATTTAAAAATTGGTGCCGTTGTGGACGAGAAATATTTTGAGTCCATGAAACCTGAATTTAAAACAGAAATTGAGAAGTTGCCCTGGCTCCTAACTTCTCCCAACGTGGCACTATCCCTGACCATCCTTTCTAAACCTTTTTATGAAATGAAAATGAAAGGACTTAATACCCAAGTCGACGGAAGACAAATGGGAACAGTTGAGATTGATCCAAGTGCCATGGTAGCCCAAAATGTTTTTATTGGTGAGTATGTGAGGATTGGGGCCAACGCTGAAATCATGCCAGGCTCTATCATCCATTCTCACTCTGAAATTGGGGATAACACCAAAATTTATTCCAACGTCAGTATTTATCCTTTTACTAAAATTGGTATGAATTGCAGAATTCATGCCGGAACAGTGATTGGTTCAGATGGTTTTGGTTATACTTTTCACCAAGGTAATCATCTTAAAATCTGGCATATGGGCGGAGTGATTATTCAGGACGATGTTGAACTGGGATCTAACTGTTCGGTTGATGCCGGGACTTTCTCGCCAACTGTCATCGGTAAGGGAACACGAATCGACAATCTGGTACAAATAGCTCATAACGTAAAACTCGGGAAAGGTTGTATCGTTTGTGGACAATCAGGTATTGCTGGTAGTGCTGTCCTTGATGATTATGTTGTTCTGGGTGGAAGAGCGGCCATCGGACCTGATTGCCATCTAGGAATGGGTACTCAAGTAGCTGGTGGTGCAAAAGTAACCGAGGGCGGTATATGGCCTGCTGGCTCTAAACTCGGAGGACACCCTGCCAGGGATTTGAAAGAGTGGATGAAGGGTCTGGCCTATGTTCGAACGATGTCATTAAGAGAAAAAAAATAAGGAGTTCGCATGCTAATGGATAAAAATCAGGTCATGAAGTATCTTCCTCATCGTGATCCTTTTCTTTTCATTGATTCAGTAAAAGAAATAGTGATGACTGAAGAATCCAAAAGTCTGCCGCGACCACTTATACCTTCGCAATTAATCGGATGTAAAAGCATCTGCCATTTTAAAGTCGATGAATCCGTTAAAGTTTTAGAGGGCCATTTTCCTGGGAATCCGATTCTTCCAGGAGTTGTTCAGATTGAAATGATGGCCCAGGCAGCCTCATTTCTTTGTCTTAATTGTCTGGAAAAGCCAATTGAAGAAACAAAAATCACCGTTGCCTTAATATCGGTTGATTCGGCCAGATTTAGAAAACCAATAATTCCGCCTATGAACCTTGAAATTCATGCAACTTTAACCAAAGTGCGTGGCCCTTTTCAGATGTACGATTGTGAAATTTACTCAGAGGGAGAGTTGATCTCCCAGTGCAGTGTTATGGCATCACTTAAAATAGAATAAGGAAAAAGATATGACGAAAAACTACGAAGCTCATCCAATGGCCTTCATTCACCCTGAGGCCAAAATTGGAAACAATGTTAAGATCGGTCCTTTTTGTGTGATCGGAGCAAATGTTGAAATTGGTGATGATTGTTTATTGCATTCAAATGTTGTGATCGATGGTTTTACTAAAATCGGAAAAGGTAATAAGTTTTTTCAGTTTGGTTCAATCGGAGCTCCTCCTCAGGATAATTCATACAAAAATGAACCTACTGAAACGATCATAGGAGACAATAATACTTTCCGTGAATATGTTTCTATTCACCGTGGAACTTTGAAGCAGGATAAGAAAACCATCATTGGATCAAACTCCTTATTCATGGCCTATTGTCACATTGCTCATGATTGTACACTGGGGAGTTATTTGACTTTCGCCAACTCTGTTAACCTTGCAGGACATGTAAATATCGGGGATAGAGTTATTATAGGTGGTAACACTGGTATTTCTCAGTATGTGACGCTTGGAAAGGGTGCTTACATTGGCGGTGGTTCAGGTATTGATCGCGATGTTCCGGATTTCTGCACGGCTTATGGTAATCGTATTCGTCTTAAAGGTATTAATATCATTGGTCTTAAACGCCAGGGGCATAGCAGAGATGCTGTCTCTGAGGTGGTGGATTTTTACCGTACGATGGAGGCTTCCGCCCTTGCTCCCAGAGCATTCGTTTCTCATCCTGAATTAATGGAAGATTATAAAAACAATATTGTGATTCAAGAAATTTCTGAGTTTATTAAAAAATCTGAAATTGGAATCGCTCCATTCATGGCCGGTTAATCATGAGAAAAGTTCGAGTAGCAGTTTTAGGTTATGGGCACTTAGGTAAATGGCATTGCCAGAAAGTTGAGGCCCATTCTGAAGTCGCCGAGTTTGTTGCTATTGTGGAGAAATTTCCGGCAGGACAGGAAGCTGCCCGCAGTAATCATCCCCACGTGAAAGTTGTAAGTGACCTCAAGGATATTATCCATGAGATCGATGCTGCATTTGTTGTTACTCCAACCTCTACTCACTTTGAGCTGGTAAAAGAACTCATGGAGCATGAAAAGCATGTTTTTTGTGAGAAGCCGTTATGCTCTAATGATCTTGAAGCTCAGAAACTAAAAGAAATTGCCGCGAAGAAATCGATTATCCTGCAAGTCGGACACAGTGAGCGTTTTCATGAGTCATGGGAAAAGCTACGTGAAAAATTTCAAACTCTACCAACTCCTTTCAGTGTAAGAATCAATCGTGTTGCACCTTTCAAAGGTCGCGCCACTGATGTTGATGTGGTTCAGGATCTGGCCATTCATGATCTGGATCTACTGCTTTATTTGTTTAAGCAAAGGCCAATTTCAATCAGTGCCCACGGATATAAAATCCGGACCAATAACTGGGATCACGCCAGTATTCAGATCACTCTTGAAGATAAGTGTGAAGCGATGGTAGTGGTGGGAAGAAACGCAGTTAAAGAAATGCGTGATCTGGAAGTCATATCGAAAAACGGAATGATAACGGTAGATCTTTTTGCCAATAAAATTTACGAGGCGACATCTTCCCAGTTTGAAGATGGAACTTTTGTAAAAGAAGAAGCTTATGCCAAGCGAGATCATCTTCTGCTTGAACATAAGAATTTTTATCATTCAATTTTAGAATCACTACCTGCTGTCATTGGTCTTAAAGATGGAACGAATGCTGTTCATTTGGTGGACTGTACTTTAAAGGCAATGGAATCTTCATCTGCTGTAATGGTGAAGCTTGGCTAGTTGTCTCCTTATCGCCGGTGAAAAATCCGGCGAAGAACATGCGATGAGCTTTTTTCCTGAGCTCGCAAGACTCTGTCCTGACGTAAAGTTTTACGGAGTAGGGGGAGATCTTCTGGAAGCAGAAGGTATGGAATTACTCTATCACCTGAAAAATTTTTCCAGCATGGGCTTTTCAGAAGTCATTCATAAGATTCCTTTCTATTTTAAGGCCCTGAAGAATCTTGAAGATGAAGTCATCCGACGTGGAACAAAAACCGCCATTGTTGTGGATTTCCAGGACTTCAATTTACGTCTTGCCCGAAAATTATCCAAACGTGGAGTTAAGATCCTTTATTACGTGGCCCCTCAGGCCTGGGTCTGGAAGGCGAAACGTGCCGAAACGCTTTCTCAAGTGGCCCACACTCTATTTACAATTTTGCCTTTTGAAAAAGAATGGTTTGGTTCGCGAGGAGTGAAGCAGATTAAATCTATTCCTCATCCATTGATGCTGACCTATAAAGATCAACTTTCATCCCTGCCACCAAAGCCATTTGGAGTATGGGGAGATAAACTAAAAATCCTGCTTCTTCCTGGAAGCAGAAGATTTGAGGTTTATAATCTTTTGCCGGAATTTATTAAAGCGATCAGGATACTTAGAAAGACCATGTCAATTGAAGTCCACCTGGTTCGGGTGGCCCATATCAATCCAGCTTTTTATGATCTTTATCAAAACGATATCGACGTCTTTTATGGCTCTGAAGAGCTAACTATTGCTATGAAGGAGTGTCATATCTCCCTAGCGGCCAGTGGAACAGTGACCTTAAGCACTGGTCTTTTTGAACTCCCCACTATCGTCTGCTATAAGGCAGATCTATTGAATGTATTTATCTTCAATAATTTTATTAATTATAAGGGCCCAATATCTCTTACCAATATCATTCATAATAAGATCATCTTCCCAGAATTTATTCAAAACGAAGTTGATCCAGCTCGCCTGGCAGCAATAATTAGAACTTGGACTCTGAATGAAAAGATCTATAATGAATTAAAGTCCACTCTCAGAGAAACTAAAAACCTCCTTTCCGGAGAACAATTCTCAGTCCCTGAGTACATGGCACGGGTTATTCATGAATGAATTAATTCAAAAGAATCGTTTGCGTTTTAAGTCAATCCTTAAAGCGACTGCTCTAACTCCTCTAAGTGTTGCTTGGGAGTGGGTATATCGAATCCGCCGTTCTTTTTATGAGTATGGTGTATTTAAAAAAACGACCTTCAAGGTTCCTGTTATTTCTGTGGGGAACCTCTCTTTTGGCGGAACCGGAAAGACTCCCACAATTGTCTGGTTGGCAGACTGGTTGATCGAAAAAGGTTTAACACCAGTAGTGCTCACTCGTGGTTATAAAGGGCAGCTGGAGCACTCTTCGGGACTTCTAAAATCTGGGCAGAAATTTCGCCTTAATCCGTTTGATTACGGTGATGAACCTTTAATGATTTCAAATAAAATGAAAAAAGGTGCGGTTATCGTCGGTAAGAAAAGGGCCGAAAACCTGCTTAAATACTTTTCTGAAGTTCATCCAGATGTGGTTTTATTGGATGATGGTTTTCAACATCTCCAGATTTTCCGCTCATTTAATATTGTGCTGTTTGACGCCACTATGGCCTTGCAACTTTATAAAGTCGCTCCTTTGGGATATTTAAGGGAAGGATTATCGGCCTTAAAAGATGCTGATGCCATTATTGTTTCCCGTTCAGACATGGTGACTAAGGAAAAACTGGATAAACTAATCAGTTCCATTTCAGAGCATGTTCACCATCGGCCACCACTGGCCCTAACTTGTTACCAGCCTCTGGGCGTTTTTGATGTACATGATAAGTACATTTTTTCAGTACATGAGTTAAAAGGTCTGAAAGTCATTGCAGTAACGGCCATTGCTTCACCTGAGTCTTATTATAAATCTTTGGAAAATTTTGGAGTGGAAATCACGGAAAAGGTGAGCTTTCCTGACCACTATTTTTTCTCACCAGAAGATGTAAATGAATTACTGATCAAAGCTTCACAACAATCTGCCATCATTCTTTGCTCTGAAAAAGACATGGTGAAAATGAAAAGGGTGTCATTAGATGGCCGGATTCTCTTCACTAAAGTCAAAGTTGAGTTTATGAGTGGGGAAAGTGAACTTCTGGATGCTTTAAGCAAAGTTCTCCGACTTGATTCTTCTCCCCAGTAAACTACAATCTTATTAAGCGTTTACGAAGGATTAGTTGTGAAAATTGTCATGCTAAGTCTTTTTTTTCTGGCGAGTTGTTCGTCATGGGAACAAAAAGACTTTGAAAAAGAATTAAATAAGCCTACGGAAGAAGCCCAACCCAAAGTGGTGGCGACTAAAAAAGAAGAAAAAATTCTTGAGAAATTCGAAGTTCAGCCTGTAGATGAAACTAAGATTGAAAAGAAAGCTCCGATAAAACCTAAGACCGTCTTTAAAAAAAGAGTCATCATTAGAGATTCTAAAAAAGAAACGGTGAAAGTACCTGTCGTCGTTCCTACACCTGATCCGGTTATCCCTGCGATTAAGCCACTTCCCAAAGATTACCCACCTGAACTCATAACTATAAATCAAAAAGCTAAAAAGGTTTGGGAACAATATCGACCAAATCATCGGGTTGGTGAGAAGACGTATTTGAACATCAATTATCTTGGAATGACTGTTGGTAAAATCATGGTCATGAATAAGGGTAAGAAAATGATCAATGATAAAGAAGTTTGGCATTTTCATGCCAAGTTCAAGTCTGCTCCTTTCTATAGTAACATTTATGAACTCGATGATACTGTCGACACTTATGTCACCACGGACAAATTCCTCTCCACCAGATATAGTTTAATCCAAAGAGAAACCAAGCAAGATATAGATGATTTGCAGCTACATGATCGGGATCTGTATAAGACTTTCTGGTTTTATCATCGTAAGAAATCCGATGGCAGCAAAAAGGATAAAAAAGAAGAAAAGCCGATTCCTTATTACAGCATTGATCCTTTCTCAGTACTCTTCTTTTATCAGGGGCTACCGCTAAAAAATAACGATATTTACGAAATTCCTATCATCAATAAGGGCAAAATTTTAATCTTACGATCAGTGGTAGAGGGACGGGAAAAAATTTCGACACCTAAGGGCACTATCAACGCCATTCGGCTTCATGCCACTACCAAATATACCGGAGAGACACTCAAAAGCGGAGATCTGTATTTTTGGTTCAGTGATGATGGAAAACACACCCTTGTTAAGGCCCAGGCAAAAATTAAAATTGGATCTGTTACGGCCGATATCGTGGACAATTAATGAGAGAGAAAATCCGGCTCTCCGATCTTACTGTCCTCTATGTATGTCTGTCTGAGGAATGGGGGACAATTGAAAGGCGTTGCATTGCTGACGCCAGTTATTTCCGGAATATTGGAGGGGCATCATTTATTTTATGTCATGAAAAATCTCTGGTAGACATGGAAGCTGAGAAAGAGGATATACCGCGGCTTCATTTTCAAAATGACTTGAAGGGGTGGCGAACCAAGCTTAATTTCTATTTTCAAATTCAGCATATTCTCCAAAAACAACAAGTCGATATCATTCATTCCTATAACTATGAGTCCCTGCATCCACTAGGGATGATGTTGAAGGGAATGCCTCATATTCCAATGGTGTTTACTTTCAATGAAAATATTCCCTGGAAAAAAAATAATCTTCTGGATAAGTGGTTTATCTCGAGAACTGATTCAATTTTTACCTTTTCTCCCAATATCAGAGAGATTGCGACTGAAACATTTCCTGTGAGCCCAAGGAAGATTCATGTGACCGGTGCGGGGATTGATTTCCCGGCCAAGATTATTCGTTCCGTCCATGCTGATGAAAAAAGAAAGATCATGGCCTTCATTCCGAGAAATGAAGATGACCTGAAAAATGTCCGTCTGCTAGTTGATGCTATTCCACCACTACTTCATCATTTGAATTCCTTGGGATTTCATCAAAGATTGATTTTTACCTTTTTGACTGACATCTCCTGGTATACCCATTCAATCTACGATGGCATTAAGCGTATGATTCTTGAACGTCATCTGGAAATGCATATAAGTTTTGAGACCAGACCACTGGCCTCATCCAGTTTCCAGGACTGTGATATTTTTGTGGGCCTTCCTCTTCCGGAATTATTCACAGATCAGGATCTCTATGCCCTGGTTACCCAAACCCCCGTTCTTTTACCTCGGACATCCACCCGTCAACATCTTGTGAAACAGGGGAAGTTTGGAGAAACCTATCATCCAGAGGACGGAAGGGAGCTAAAGGATAAGCTTGCCAAGATTCTCCTTAATTATCCTGAATACTTAGAGGAACTCAACGGGGTGGAATTGGAACTTCAAGAGCAGCACCATTTCGAGAGATATGCCGAAGAGCTCTATGCTCACTATGAAAAACTTTACACACAGCGTCTCCGTTATAGCCAAAAGCAAAAAAGATTAGCTTAAACGACTAAAATCATTTATAACAAACGCTCTCCAGTAGGAGAATTAATGTCTAGAAAAGGGGGGCTATATTATGGCCACCACAAAAACTGCATCTGCCTCTAAACCTAACTTTGAAATCCCAGCTTGGATCAAAGGGTTCGACTTCGAAATGGGAGACGTTCCAGAACAAAAAGCTAAAACTGAATTTGGAGATCTAATCAACTCTTCATCTGCAAAGAATTTCGCTGAAGGCGAAGTCTTTATGGGTAGAGTCGTTGCTATGAACGATGAATTCGTAACTGTCGACATCGGCTACAAACAAGAAGGTCTTGTTTTAGCTCGTGAATTCCGTAACTACGACGGAACCATGAAAGTGAAAGTCGGCGAAGAAATCCAAGTTTATCTTGAGAAGCTTGAGTCTCAAATGGGGAACCTTGTTCTCTCTAAAGACAAAGCGGAAATTCTTAAGGCTTGGGATAAGATCTCTGAAGCTTGCGAAAAAGGTGAACCTGTTGAAGGTACCGTTATCGCTAAAGTTAAGGGCGGTCTTTCTGTTGATATCGGTGTTAAAGCGTTCCTTCCTGGTTCGCAAATTGACATCCGTCCTGTTAAGAACCTTGATAAGTACATTGGTAAAACAATGGAATTCAAAGTTATTAAATTCAACAAGAAACGTGGAAACATTGTCCTTTCTCGTCGTGCAATCCTCGCTGAAGAGCGCGGTAAGATGAGAGATGAGACACTTACTCAGATTCAAGAAGGCATGATCGTGAAAGGTATTGTGAAGAACATTACTGATTACGGTGCGTTCATTGATCTTGGTGGGGTTGATGGACTTCTCCACATCACAGATATGTCATGGGGCCGCGTGAAGCATCCTTCTAACCTTCTTGGTGTTGGTGATGAAGTAGATGTTAAGATCCTTAAGTATGATGCTTCTAAAGAGCGCGTATCTCTAGGTCTTAAGCAAGTTCAAGCTAATCCTTGGGAATCTGCTAAAGATAAATATATGCCAGGATCGAAAGTTTCTGGAGAAATCGTATCTGTTAAAGACTACGGTATCTTCGTTGAGCTTTCTGACGGTATCGAAGGTTTGATCCACGTTTCAGAAATGAGCTGGACGAACAAAAAATCTGCTAACAAAACTTACAACGTAGGCGAAAAAGTTGAAGCTGTAGTTCTTGAAGTAGACGTTGAGAACAAGAGAATTTCTCTTGGTCTTAAACAACTTATGCCAAATCCTTGGGATGATTTAGTTAACAAATACCCAACAGGTAAGACTGTTGAAGGTACTGTTAAAGCAATCGTAGACTTCGGTCTATTCCTTGATCTTGGTGAAGAAGTAGATGCTCTTATCCACGTATCAGATCTTTCTTGGACTAAGAAAAACGTGAACCCAGCTGATGAGTTCAAAGTTGGTCAGAAAGTTAAAGCTGCTGTGGTAACTGTTGATGCTGAAAACCAAAAGTTCTGCCTAGGCCTTAAACAGCTTGAGGAAGATCCATGGAAGAAAATTGAAGAGCGTATGCCTGTTGGTTCACCTGTTGAAGGTGAAGCAGTTCGTATCACTGAGTTCGGCGTTTTCGTTGAACTTGAGACTGGTATCGAAGGTCTGGTTCATATCTCTGAAATCTCTGAAGAGCGCGTAGAGAAGCCGTCTGATAAAGTTGCTAAAGGCGACCGAGTTAAGGCAATCGTAATCTCTATCGACAAAGCTGCTAAGAAGATCGCCCTTTCTATGAAAGCGGTAGCTTCTGGTGAGTATAAGTCGAACTACAAGCATGAAGTGGCCCAGCCATCTACGCTTGCTGACAAGCTTAAAGGCTTCAAAGTTTAATCAACTTTAAAAAACTCCCATCCCGCTATTTATGGATGACCAGGGCCCGCAGAAATGCGGGCCTTTTTTTTGTCTTCATTCATGGGAAGAATCCAGGCATATGGCATGAGGCTTCTTGATTCCTGCGCTAAATCTGTTCCAGGTTTTATCATTTCCTGCTCGGCCCTACCGTTAAGACTGACTCTTGAACTGGCGTAGACTGCAACATTTGACTTCCATTCTTTTTGATAATGATCCCTAAGATAATGAGCGAAATGTAGAATTAAATCCGGCTTACCAATAATGTCCTGAAATTGCCGTTCGGTTAGAAACTCCAGCGGATTCACTATTAGCCCCTGAAGTGTCGACTTATTTTGGACCAGGAAATTAAGACTGCCTTTTTTATGCCGAAGCATCATGCGCCAGGAGAACATATGGCCCTCTTCAGTCCAGGCCACATTGCCAGGATAAATCCAATGCCGAAGCGGAAGCACCAGATGAATAAGAGCGTAAATCGCAATTAGAGGAATTAATACCGGTCGTGGTGAAGGAAAAAGCTCCGGCCCATTTTTTGGTAAGAAGCGAGAGAAGTAGGGAATGCGTCTGGGCCAGGAAGGATTTAAAAACATAGTTGTCAAGAGGAGTGAGAACCAGGGGAAAGTTGCAAGGCCAAACATCATTACATTTGAGAGATGGAAGATAATAGAGAGTAGAAGGCCCCAGTACCTGGTCGCTCTAAAGATCATGAGAGGAACAATTAATAAATCAAAGAACAGACCCCCATAAGCAAAAGCCTTAGGCGCCCAATCTGCTGAATAAATAAAGCCTAAAGGATAATTCCTTCTGGCTTCGAGGAAAATGTTCATAGGCCGGCCGCTTAGCCAGTCAGGATTCAGTTTAGCTATACCACCGAAAAAATAGGCCAGACCCATATGAAATAGAAAGAGATATAGCATCCAGGCCGGCATGAGTTTTTTATTTTTATCCAAAGGGAGAACCATCATCCAGAAACTGATCAAACAATAGAGATAAGCATGGTTAATGTATTCGGTTTGCTCCATGAGAAACAGTAACGTGTACCCCAGAAACAAAATGACGGATGAAATTCGATAATGAAAGTTAAAGGCCACTCCTAATCCTGCCAGAATGGTTAATCCGTAGTGAAGAATCATTCCTTCATAAGGCCAAGGTTTGATCCAATCAAAAAAAAGATAGGAGAAATGAAACTTAGGAGTGGTGTATTCATTAAATTTTCCTATGAATAGAGCGTTGATCAATTCTTGTGACATGAGAATGCCGGCCATGAATCTGAAGTAAATAAGAATGGCGCTATCGATGGGGTGATAAAACAGTTTTATCATTCGGCTTTTTTATCAAAGATTTTATTTCTCTTCCCAAAAGCTTCTCAAAAGTTAATCAGTTGCTATGCGTTAGCTCGTAATTAAGTTGCAATTAACTCAAGACTTCTTAAGCTTGAACCATTGTATTTTTATTCTCAAGGAGGAAGGTTTGAGACATTTGTCTATTGTGGCGATTTTGGCATTGATGACTGCACCCGTATTTGGTCAGGCCCGTAATAAGGGACTGATTGGTAGTTCTATGGATAAGGCCGATCAAGGTTATTACGGAATGAGTGGTTGCGGCCTTGGTTCGGTCTTGTTTGGAGAGTCTGAAAATCGTGGAGGCCAGATTTTGGCCGCGACTACCAACGGATTTTATTCCAACCATACCTTTGGTATGTCTTCGGGCACCTCAAACTGTGTTCCTGAAAAATCAGCTAAAACTGCTCAAATTAAAAAAAATGTAGATATGTTTGTGGCCGCCAATCGTGAAGCTCTTGCTAATGATATTGTTAAAAGCAATGGCGAAACGATCGTGACCATCTCCAATATCATGGGATGCACTGATGCTTCTTACCTAGGTGCTAAACTTCAATCTCGTTATGAAGATATTTTTAACGCTAAAGAAGATATTGCCGTTTCGGACAATATGTTCAACACCGTTACATCTGACAGATACCTTCTTGAAAACTGTAAACTTTAATTAAAGGTCCAAATTATGAAATACATTCTTTTAATTTCTTTAACTTTGATGAACTTAAGTTCTTTTGCGGCAAAACCTTACGGAATGGCCGGTTGTGGATGGGGATCACAAATGATGGGCAAGGAAGGTAATCAGGTTCTGGCCGCTACCACCAATGGCTCTTCTGGGACACAAACTTTTGGGATTTCTTCTGGAACTTCCAACTGTGTTACAGCAACTGAACAAACCGCAATGATTAAAAATTTCATCGAAGCCAATTATGCGAGTATCGTAACAGATATGGCCAAGGGTCAGGGCGATTCTATTAAAACCCTTTCAAATTTCTATGGCTGCGACATGGATGTATTTGCTACAGAAATGAAGTCAAATTACGAAAAAGTCACAGCTTCAAATGAAGATGCTATGAAAGTAATGGTTAATATAAATAACGTTATTGAAGATTCTGAGAAATTGAATTCTAATTGTGCTAATGCTATCTAGTTTTTATAAATTCAGGGGCACCCTTATGGGGGCCCTTTTTTTTTGCTCATTTTCACTTTTTGCCAATGAATGGAACGATCTCCAATGGCAACGTTTAGTCCTTTATCGTAATAATATTTCGGAAGCTGATCATCAGTCTTTCTTCATCAGCAAACTGGGCAAGACATCACCGGAACAAGAGTTCAAGGCATTGGTTGAAGCTTTGAAGAATGATGATCCTGAAGAAAAGAAGAATGTCCATTGTCGTTTTCCTGCCAGGATACGTTGGCTAAAAAAGTTTAGGGAAATTCCCGACTCATCGGTTGAGTGCAAGGCCCGGGACGCTTTTCGTAGGCGTTTATCTGCAAAATCCATCTCAGTCGTTTTTTCATCTTATTACATGAATAATCCAGGTTCCAGTTTCGGACACACTTTTATCCGCTTGGGAAAAGATACTCTTGATCAACGAATTGCTGATAAAACAACCACTGAACTGTTGGATACAGGCATTAACTATGGGGCGCTGACTGACGGAGCGAATGCTCTTGTTTATGCTCTCGGTGGTCTATCGGGATTTTTTTCAGGAAATTACAATGCCATTCCTTATTACTATAAAGTAAGAGAATATAATGATTTTGAAACTCGGGATCTATGGAGTTATCAATTAGACTTCACCCAGGAAGAAATTGATTTGATAGTTGATCATATTTGGGAGTTGGGAAATACCAGGTTTGATTATTATTTTTTGACTGAAAATTGTGCTTACCATGTTCTAAGTATTCTTGAAGCCGCCAGACCCAGTATTAACTTACATGCACGCTTGCCGAGACTTTATACAATACCATCAGAAACTTTAAAGGCCTTGGAAGCTGAAAAGCTAGTTAAAAATATCACCTTCAGACCGGCCCCCAGCACTCTCTTCTATCACCAGTTAGATTTACTAAAAGAAGATGAAAGAACTGAAATAAATAAACTTTTACTGAATAAAAAATTACCTGAAAGTATGGATGCTGAAAGAAAAGCACTTATTTATGACACTACCCTTAGTTTAGTCGATTTTAAGTATGCTAAGTTGATTCTTAAAGGAAATGCCGAAGCTCAAGAAATAAAAAAGCCTCTTTTAATCGCCCGCTCAAAAATACCGGTGCGAAGTCCCGAACTGGATTTTTCAAAAAAACTACAAGAAGGACCTCATCTCGGACATGGTCAAAAGCGTCTGGCTATTTCTTATATTAATAAAGATTCAAGCAGTTTGTTCGATTTGGAGTGGCGTTTTGCTTTCCATGACTTTTTAGACAATAGTCTTGGTTTTCCCCCTAAGACCCGAATGGATATAATGAAAGGAACACTTAGAACAGATGGGGTGAACTATCAACTAAGAGATTTATCTATTATAGATACGATGCTTCTTGGGAAGCGGGATTTCTTTAATCAGTCGCCTTCCTGGAAAGTAAAATTAGGTCAATGGCAAACACGTCTCAAACAGAATGATCTGACCAGCCAGGGATTTCAAGGCGGCTATGGTCTGAGTTACGAATATGGCCTGTTCACTCCATATCTATTGGCCCATCTGGAAACTTCTTATGTCTCTGAAAAAGAGCATAAAGTTAAAGTGGGATACGGAGCAGATCTTGGAATGTTAACTGAGTTTACTTCAGCTCTAAAACTACATACGGTTCTGGAATGGCGGGGATATCCTTGGAATGAATCAAGATTCTTAAATGAGGTTCGCTACTCAAATACGAGTTATGGAGTAGGAGGATCACATGTTAGTTATCTCACAGACGGGGTTCAGGAATTTGCAGTTAAGTTTTATAAGTATTTCAAATAAAATAAGGCCCTCTTGCGAGGGCCTTATAAGTATTTAAATCGGAAAATGAAGTTTACTGAACGACGTAGCTCTTTAGCTCACCACGACCAGTGATGTGCATAGTATCGTTACGCTCAAAAGCGTTAGACCATGAGTTCATCTGGTACTTAACAGTAATCATGACACCAGCAACTGGATCAAGCTTAGAACCGTGGTTCATGATGCCTGAAAGCTTCATTGAAGCATTAAAGTCCCAGCCGTAAGAAGTTTTAACTGAACCAGGGATGATGTTCACTCCAGTTAAGTATTTTCCTGTTCCATTGAAAGAACCACCGTATGAGTAGATCACTCGGTAAGTGAAAGAAACCACTTCTTTTCCTGCGCCGTTTTTGATTTTAGCAGTGAAGTTTTTTTCAACCGGTATAGAGAAGCCTTCAAGTTCAAATGGATCAACATGTTCTTTCGTTTCTGGATCTCTAGGAACTACGCTGATCGGAGCATATTCAGTTATGTTGGTAGGGCGGCCTTTCTTAACCAATTCATAAATAGCTTCACCTAGGGCCACCATGTCTCTGGCAGCTTGAATAACTTTACCAGTGGTTTCAACTCGATCACCAACTGTTGGTTTGGATGGTTCTTCACCACCAGCAAAACCGCCATCAAGTCCACCATTTAGACCTGGACCATTGAGAGCTTTATATTCAGCGGAAGAAACTTCAGTGATCTCCAGTGGGCCTAATTGTTCACTTGCTAGGATATTAGGAGCAGCAATAAGAGAGTTCGATAGGATCAATGTAGAGATCAAAAGCAATTTTTTCATTTTCCCCCCTAAGAATGGTTGCCTGATATTTGGCAGTCATCTGATTTGCCGATCCTTTTATCAGCTAAAGAAACGATTGGTCAATATTTAGAGGGGGGTAGGTTTTTTTTACAGGATGACCTCTTAAACTCAGTGATTATAAATAATTACAAGGCTTAAGAGGTTCAAGGAATAATGAAGTGTTATAAGTTGTAATAATAATTGTTATAAGAGTAGCTAATATTTAGCGCCTTTCAATCATGAAGGCCCGATGAATATTAGTTTGATGAAAGTCCTGAGGGATGGACCATTGAGAGATTTCTTTCACCTTATAATGCTGGGTTATGACGTTATGAAGCTCAAATTTTCTTTTATTTGTAGAAAAATAGAGTGTGCCACCTGGGGCGAGTAAGGCCATTGAGTCCCTGACGAGAAGCGGATGATCTCTTTCGATATCCAGATCTTCCTCCATTCTCTTGGAGTTGGAAAAACTGGGTGGATCCAGAATGATTAAATCAAACAGCTCGTTGTTTTCTTTTCTGATCAGAAGTTCCTTCAGGACATCGGCCTGATAGAACACATGTTGTTTAGGATCCAGCTCGTTTATAAGAAAATTCTCATAGGCCCAGTCTAGATAGGTATTAGACATGTCAATCGAGGTCACGATGCCTCCACCCTTGGCGGCAGCAACGCTAAGAGATCCTGTGTAACAGAATAAGTTTAAAACTTTTTTGCCGTGAGAATTATTAACCAGAAATTGTCGAAGAGGGCGATGATCAAGGAATAGGCCTGTATCAAGATAGCGCTCAAGATTTACCAGAAATTTAAAAGGAGGTTCCTTCACGACAAAAAAATCCTGAGATCTGGGATCTAGAGGGCGGTATTGTTCATTCCCTTTTTGTTTTTCCCGAATCTTGAAGTGCTGAAGAGCTGGTTCAATTCCAATGACTTCAGTCAGGGCCGTCTCGATATTCCCTTGATGAATTTCTCGCAAATTCTGATCTTCATCCTGAAGTTTTTTTCCCTGCTCGTAAATGACAGCATGTTTGCCATAGATATCTATCAAATAGGGGTATTCGGGAATATCCTTATTATATAAGCGATAAGCTTCGATCTGGTTTTTGGCCAGATAGCTCTTTAATTTTTTCTGGTTTTTAATTAAACGATTTTTGAGTGCGGTATGGTCAGAGCTCACAGTATTGCCTTTCATGATGAATTAGTGCATCCTCCCTATATTAACAACTGATGTGTACTTATGTCTTCAGAAACTGATAAAGATGAACAATCCGGCGTTGCAACCGTTAAAAAAGTAAAGTTGCAGCCTCCCAAGATGTATAAGGTCCTCATGCATAATGATGACTATACAACTATGGAATTTGTTATTCTTGTGCTGCAAAAGTTTTTTAACAAGTCCGCTTCTGAATCTCAGACCATAATGCTGGAAGTCCATACTAGAGGTTTCGGTATTTGCGGTATTTACACCTATGAAGTTGCTGAATCTAAAGTCGCAAAAGTAACTAAGTATGCCCGGGATAATGGTCACCCATTAAAGTGCAGTACTGAACCTAGTGATTCCTAAGAGAAAGTTTCCTTTCAAAACCTTGCCTTTTTCCCATTCATTGTCATCTTCTGTATAATGTCACAGAGAGGATATTTTTATGATAAGTCAAAAATTAGAACAAATATTAAATAAAGCAATCAAACGGGCCAATGAAAAACGCCACGAATTTCTCACTTTAGAGAATGTGCTGTTATCCATGCTCGAAGACGAGACTGTCATTGAGATCCTTAATGATTGTGGTGCTAATCTGGAAGATCTTAAACAGGAATTGATTTCTTTTATAAATGAAGACTCCAATTTCTCTTTACTTAGTGAAGATGAGATTCAGGATTTGAACCGTAAACAATTTGGGAATGATCAGCTTAGAGAGATTGCCCGAGAAAATGGTATTCTTTATCAACCCGAAATCTCACTCAGTCTACAGCGAGTCATTCAAAGGGCCGCGATTCATATCCAAAGCTCAGGCAAGAAATCAATCCAGGCCATCAATCTATTGGTAGCTATGTTTTCTGAAAAAGAATCCCATGCCACTTATTTTTTGGAGCATCAGGGAGTTAATCGGATAGATATTGTTGAGAAGATAGCTCATACCAGTGATCGACCAGTCAATCATCAGGAAGAGACATCTACCATCGAAGCTCCAGGAGAAACTTTCCGTAAAGAAGAGAAGTACGAGAAGGCGCTTAGTGAATTCACCACAAATTTAAACAATTTGGCCCGCGAGGGTAAGATTGATCCGATTATTGGCCGGGAAGATGAAATTCAAAGAATTATCCAGATCCTTTGTCGCCGCCGAAAAAACAATCCGCTTCTGGTAGGGGATTCCGGTGTCGGTAAAACTGCCATTGCCGAAGGCTTGGCCAAGGCCATTGTTGAAAATAATGTTCCAAGTGCTCTAAGCAAAACCACTGTCTATGCTTTAGACATGGCCTCTTTACTGGCGGGAACAAAATTCCGTGGTGATTTTGAAGAGAGATTAAAATTAGTACTTCAAGCGCTCGAGAAGAAAAATGATGACGCTGGATCCATCCTCTTTATTGATGAGATTCATACCATTATAGGTGCAGGGGCCACTTCAGGTGGTAGCCTAGATGCTTCTAATCTTCTAAAACCTGCTTTATCTAAAGGCCAGATCCGTTGTATGGGTTCGACAACTTTTGATGAATACCGAAAGTATTTTGAAAAAGATCAGGCCTTGAACCGACGTTTTCAAAAAGTTGATGTGCTGGAACCTTCTGTAGAAGATTCTGTAAAAATCCTTTTAGGGCTTAAATCTAAATTTGAGGAACATCATCAGGTAACGTATCCGGATAATGTCATCCGGGCAGCAGTTGAACTTTCCCATAAGCACGTAACAGATCGTAAGCTTCCGGATAAGGCAATTGATGTGATTGATGAAGTGGGCTCATATTTAAGGTTAAAGCCTGAAAATGTTGGCGGTAGCACTGAGGTCAGTCTGCAGGATATTGAGCATATTGTTGCTAAGATTGCCCGAATTCCACAAAAATCTCTCTCTATTAATGAGAAAGAGAAATTACGTTTTCTTGAACGTGACCTGAAAATGATGATCTTTGGGCAGGATCAGGCGATTGATAAAGTATCAAATGCACTCATCCTTTCCAGATCAGGGCTTGGCAGTAATGATAAACCCATCGCGAACTTCCTGTTTACCGGGCCTACCGGTGTAGGTAAAACCGAGCTGGCCAAACAATTGGCCCATATTATGGGCATTAATTTCATCCGTATTGATATGTCTGAGTTCATGGAAAAGCATACGGTATCTAAACTTATCGGTGCCCCTCCAGGTTATGTAGGCTTTGATCAGGGTGGTGTTTTAACAGATGCTATCCATAAAAGTCCTTACTCTGTTCTTCTACTGGATGAGATTGAGAAGGCCCATCCAGATGTTTTCAATATCCTCCTTCAGGTGATGGACCATGGGGCACTGGCAGATTCTAATGGCAGGTCATCAGATTTTAGAAATGTGATCCTGATTATGACATCAAATGCTGGCGCCAAAGAAATGGAGGCCGGATCCATTGGTTTAAGTGCTAAAATGCCAGGAGGGGAAATAAATTCCGCTAAACGTGACCAGGCAATCAAGAACTATTTCACCCCTGAGTTCCGAAACCGCCTTGATGCTGTCATTGGCTTTAACAAGCTCGGCAACAAGAATATCGAGATGGTTGTGACCAAGTTCTTGATGGAGCTTGAGAACCAATTGGTTGAGAAAAAAGTTGAGATGGATGTCTCAATCGAAGCCCGTGAATGGTTAGCACGCAAGGGATATGACGATAAACTGGGTGCGCGACCAATTGCTCGTCTTATCAATGAGAAGATTAAGAAGCCGCTTGCCCATGAAATTCTTTTCGGCAAGCTCGAAAAAGGTGGAAGGGTTAACGTCATCGTCAAAAACGATGAGCTCGAATTCACTTTTTCCTAAATATATTTTTCATTCCATCCGATCCTCATGCATAACAATTGTGAACATCAATTGAAGTGCATGAGGGTCTTCAAAAAACCTTCCAGCAAACCTTGATTGATAATAAAAAAGAAGAGATTGAATAAAATTTGTATTTTTTGTTTGCGTTAGATGAAAAATCTGATTAAGCTTAAAATAAGAAAGGTCAAATACTAGTGTTTAACCAACTATTTCCTGGGAGGAAATTATGGCTAAGAAAGCGGCTAAAAAAGTAGCAAAGAAAGCTACAAAGAAAGTAGCAAAGAAAGCAACAAAGAAAGTAGCAAAGAAAGCTACTAAGAAAGTAGCAAAGAAAGCTACTAAGAAAGCAGCAAAAAAAGCTACTAAAAAAGCAGCAGCAAAGAAGTAATCTTCTGAGCTAAAAAGCCCTCGAAAGAGGGCTTTTTTTTTGCCTATTTTTTGTTTCTCACCTCTCTTTGCTCATATCTCATGACCTGTGTTATCTTAGGGGAAACCCAAGATTTTCGGAAAAACCAATCTCATGAAATACATAAATCAAATTTTCTTCAAAGGCCTGATTGTTGTCTTGCCTATTACACTGACGTTTTATCTTCTTATATGGGCCAGTTACAAAATAGAGTCACTCTTTGGTTCAACCCTGGAGATGATTATAGGAAAATGGCTTTATATTCCAGGTCTCGGAATTGTAGTGAGCTTGCTCTTTATTTTTCTGGTTGGACTACTGGTAAATAACTATATCACCGGCAGATTTTTCTCCTGGCTCACCCGCACTTTAGAGAAAGTTCCTCTTATTAAAGTCATTTATAATCCTTTGAAGGACTTGATGGCCTTGATTCCGGGAAGAAGTTCCGAGAAAGATAAACCACAAAGAGTCGTTTTGGTTCCCCTTGAGGCGATGGGGGTAGAAGTTTTAGGTCTTGTGACCAATGAAGAACTGAGTGAGCTACCTGGCAGCAATTTAATCTCCGTTTATGTGCCATTAAGTTACATGTTAGGCGGTATCACGGTTCTTATATCCAAAGACAAGGTCAAAAAAGTTGATATCCCAGTTGATCAGGCCCTCAAACTTTCGGTGACTGCCTGGATTAAGGCGAAGGATAACCGGTAAATGGAGTGTCCACTTTGTTTTGGTAAAAAAACCGAGCTGTTCAATCAGGACAAAGTCAGAAGTTATTTCAAATGTCAGGTCTGTGAGCTGGTCTTTGTAGGAAGAGATCAGCTGATTTCTGATATCGAAGAAAAAAAACGCTATGAATCCCATCAAAACTCCGAAACCGATCCTGCTTATCAAAACTATTTGTTCAGGCTCGCTTCTCTGGCAGCACCTTTTATAGAAAAAGGTGAAACTGGCCTGGATTTTGGCTGTGGTCGAACTCTTGTTTTGGAAAATATTTTAAATCAGATGGGCTTTTTGACAGAATCTTATGATGTCTACTTTTATCCCCAGCGAGTAGCACTGACTAAAAAGTATGACTTTATCATTTTATCGGAAGTCATTGAGCATTTGCGCTCACCAAGAACGGATATGCTGGCCTTGAGAAGCCTCCTAAATCCAGGGGGGCGATTTTTCATTAAAACTAAAACTTATCCGGGTGATCCTAAGAGTTTTTCTCAGTGGTTTTATAAACGAGACCTGACCCATGTCCAGTTCTTTAATCCAAGGGCCTTTCAGGAATTAAGCCTGATTTGTCAGTTGGAACAGGGTCAATTTCTAGGCGAGGATGTTTATCTCTTCAAGGGATAATAGATGTTAAGTAGGAGTAAAGCTCGTCGACGATTTCTTTATTCAGCTTGAGTTCCCGATACTTTATGCCAGACATATCAAAGATTCTTTTAGCGATTTGGTTTTCTACAGTGTCCTGATATTTATCTGAAAGAAAGACGACCTCTTTTACCCGTACAGTTGCGATCATTTTGGCGCATTCATGGCAGGGAAATAGAGTCACATAACATCGCGAGTTTTCTAAGCTGGCCTTCGCATGAAGTATGGCATTGGCTTCGGAGTGAACCACGTAAGCGTATTTCTGTTGATCAAGCGGAACAGTTTTATTATTTCCCCAGGGAATTTTACTTTCATCAATTCCGGCCAGTTGCCCATTGTAACCCATGGATAGCTGATGATTATGATCATCCACAAAGACACAACCAACCTTCGTATTGGGATCTTTACTCTTAAAGGATGCCATCATTGCCTGAAGCATGAAGTATTCATCCCAATTAAGGTGAGAACTAACCGGTAAAAAGTTAACTTTTTGCCCCATATGACGCGACCTCGTCGTAGAAAAAATTCTAAACATTTTGGATAGTTCGCAGTATCTTTGAAGGGTCTAAAACTGTCAATCAAGGTGCCTGTATGAAATATGAAATTCCCCGTGAAGCTTTTAAACAACGTCTTGGAGATCGCCTAAACTTTGTTTTTGTTGATCTTCTTCCTGCTGATAAAACACCAGTTAAATTTGAAAATGTAGTTCACATTAACTACAGTTCTGAATTTAAAAATGAGTTCGCTTCCCAGTTTCCTAATAAAAACCAAAATGTTGTGGTGTATAGCCTGAATAAAGGTGATGAGAATCCGGCCAAAGCCGCCGATGATCTTGCTGGTTTGGGATATAACTTCGTCTATTTCTACAATGGGTCACCTGATGATGTGGTTTTGGACAAGGGCTTGAACTAGTTTTTAAAAATTAAAATCAAATGAAAAAGCCCTCTTACGAGGGCTTTTTTTATTTGTTCTAGTACCAACCAGCAAAACGGCAATGAATATTGGCCCAACCATGGGAGAAGGGGGCATAAGGAATGGCATTAACGTAAGCAAAACGAAATTCCCCGATTCGCATAAACTGTTCAGTGAAATAGCTAGTGAAGACGTGGCCATAAATTGTTTGGCCGAAGACTTGACCATTACAAATGATAGGTTGGTAGTGAGGATTCATGACCTGAAACGCCACCTGTCCTGGAAGAATAGAAACCTGAACCTGCCCAGGAAACCATTGTGCAAAAGCAGAGCTGGTAAATAAGCAAACTAAGCTGGCAATGATAAGAGACTTAAGTTTCATAGAAACCTCCGTAGAATTCACAATAATTTGTCCTCCTTATAAAAAGCTCCGGGGCATCCTGTCAACTCGCGAGGCTGACAAAGTACCTTAACAAAGGTAAAAGACTATAAATTTTACCAAGTTAAAGGCAGGTGCATCATGCAAACACCAAGTCATTTCCCAGCAGAGCCAAGTGCGATTTGGGGCTATTTTCACGCAATCAACCAAATCCCTAGACCTTCAAAAAAAGAAGAAAAGTTCCGAGAGTTTATTCTTTCTGAGGCTTTGCGCTTAAAACTTAAAACAGATGTTGATGATGTTGGAAATGTCATTGTTTATGTTCCAGCAAGTTCAGGCCTTGAAACTCATGAAACGGTGATTATCCAAAACCATATGGACATGGTGACTGATGCCACCCCTGACCGAAGTATAAATTTTAATCAAGATCCTATCGTGACTTATAGGGATGGTGACTGGATTAAAGCGGATCGGACCACGCTAGGTGCTGATAATGGAATAGGCTGTGCTGCTGCCCTGGCACTGATGCTTGATCCATCTATCGAGCATCCACCACTTGAACTTCTCTTCACCACTGATGAAGAAACCGGACTAGTAGGGGCCTGGGGTGTTCAGGCGAGTAAGCTCAGCGGTAGAAAGATGATCAATCTGGATACGGAAGAATGGGGAAGCCTCTACATCGGTTGTGCCGGTGGGATTGATTATGAATTCAAAAAAACAGTGAGGATGGTTCCTGCCAAATTGAATTCCTCATATAAGCTGACTGTCGGTGGCTTTCTGGGAGGACATTCAGGTGTGGATATTCATGAGCAAAGAGGCAATGCCATTAAATTTTTAATGGATTGGCTTCAGACTCTTCCAGTCGGAAGTTATGAACTCTCAGAATGGCGGGGAGGTAAGGCGCATAATATTATTCCACGGGATGCTTTTGCTTTAGTGACCTTGAAAGATGTCAAAGTTGCTGAGGAAGCCGCCAAAAAAGTTGAGGCCCGCTGGAAGTCGTATATGCCTGAAGGAGATCGTGATTTTTATACTAAGGTAGAAGTTCTTGATTCGGACATATCTGAAGTTATGGACCCATCAGATCTTATGAATCTTCTGGGATTTTTGCAGGCGTTTCCTCATGGAGCTCATGCCTATGATCTGGCCAGCAACAAGGAACTAGTTTCACTTAGTAATAACCTGGCCATCTCGCTACTGGTGCGTGGTCAATTCTATTTACAGAGCTCACTTCGCTTTTTCGATCGTGACGAGTGTGTTGCGCTGGAAAATCAAATTGTGGCCTTAGCGAAGGGATTTTCTGTGAATTATGAGAAAAATGGTGAGTATCCAAGCTGGAAGCCTGTCAGAGAAAATAAACTTCTGGATTTGGTTGCAGGAAAATATGAAGCATTGTTCAATAAGAAGGCGAAGATTACTGCAATCCACGCTGGTCTTGAGTGTGGGATATTGAGGGACAAAATTGGGCCAATCGATGCCGTATCTTTCGGACCAACGATTATGGGTGCCCATTCTCCTCAGGAAAGAGTGCATATCCCTTCTGTAGAAACGTTTTGGAAATTATTAAAAGAAGTCTTAAAAGCTCTATAAAGGAGAGTCACTGTGATTACTTACGAAAATTATAAAATTATCCATTTGGTATCAATTATGATTCTTATTTCTGGACTGTCGATCAGCTTCTATGGCGGACAGTACAAGCACATTAAAATCCTGACTGGTATCGCGAGTCTTTTAACTTTAGTGGGCGGAATGGGACTGATGGCCCGCTTGGGAATCAGTCAGACTGCTGGATGGCCACTCTGGGTGCAAATAAAACTGGGCATCTGGTTTGTAGTTGCCATTGGTGGAGCTATTGTTTCAAAGCGTTTTCCTAAGTATGGAAAGATTGCTTATTTTGCTGCCATCATACTTTTCACGATTGCTTCGATCGCTGCCAACTATAAATTTGGCAACTAAGTGAAGGGGGAGTCATCCCCCTTCTTTTTTCTTTTCAATCTCTCTCATTCATCTCAAAATAAAATCTATGATTATAATTCATTATCTTCTACGGATCTTCATTTATATTCTCATCATTGATGTGATCTTAAGTTATTTCCCTCAACTTCGTTCTCAAGAATGGGCCAGAAGGCTTCATCAGATTGCGGATGTTCCTCAAAAACCAATCCGTGAAATGCTACCTCAAGGTTTACCGTTGGATCCTACTCCGATGATCCTCATTGTTCTAATTCAGATACTAATGTACTTACTCTAAGGACCTCATGGACGACATTGAATACCTGGTAAATGAGACTTTTAAACACTTCGACCAAAACTTTGCTCACGTAGAGCCCAGATCGGAGTTGATGATGAAAGAAGATCAGGATTTAACTGAATATCCAAATGAAGCAGGCGTTCTTTATCACATCCAGAAGGCCACGTCGGTATTTGTGGTCCGAACAATGGTTTCTCAGAACATCAGGGAAGACTTTCATAAAATTATGGATAGACCCGAGGATTACCCGAGTCTTCGGCTTCTCGAAGCAGGTGCTGAGGATATTTCCGAGCGTCTAAAATTCTTTCTAGTCGAGAATCCTTCTCAAGCTGAAATCATTCATGATCAGATCCACAATCGCAGGTTTCCTATTCATGAGGAAATGATGTGTAATCTTTCGGATCCAGGTTTTAGTTGGTGGCTGACCAAAAAAGAGAAAGGGTTCCAACTGGCCTTTACTATGTCAGTGGCTTCAGATGCTAACACTGTCAAGTTAGGTCCATTGGGAGATCGTGAGCTTGCTTTAAGAAACTTTCAGACATTGGAAGAGCTGGTGACTTCAGCTGGAATTGAGATGAATATTCAAAATGAGACCAATCGGGTCCAGTTCACTGACTGTGAAGAGTTTATTCTCGAAGAACTGAAAGATGTTTTTGAGTTTGGTGTTGTTACTGAAACTATGCAGGATTTGTTTAAGATCCTTGGAGGCCAGTTGGCCCATCAATCATCTCTCCAGACAACTTGGTTTTACTTCCAAGAGCTGGCGGCCATGCGTAGATTTTGGATTCAAATTCAGTTTGACCTTAATTCAGGAATTGAAAGCGCTTAATGCTTGGTTGATTTCAGGCTTTCTTCATGTTTGGCGGCAAGGTAACCAGTGACCATTAATTGCGCCAACATGCCTAGCTCTTCATCATCAGTGATGCCATAAAAAGTTTCGATGTGCTGAACAAAAATTTCGACATCTTCATCCTTAAGATGTTTTTCAACCATCTCCATCATGCTTTCAGATTCCATTTTCTCGAGTGATTGAAAGAAAGAAGTAAGAATTTGATGTTTTTCAGAGCTCATTCGCGTTCCTTTGGTGTCACTATTGCACCACGATATTTTAATCTTGTCTTATATTAAAGTCCATGAGAACAATCAAATATACTTTTCTATATAACTTTGCTTAGAATTAAAGTTATTGAAAAGTTTTTAATTGATTGTAAGGAAGGCAACATCACTATGAAAAGTATTTCTCTTCTATTCTTGATCCTGGCCGCTACGTCGACTTCAGTTGCCTTAGCACAAATTACCACTAAACCTACGACAGCTGATCTTCACAACAAGACCAGCTTTCAAAAATTTTCCGATCGTTTAAAAATTGGTTATTTTGGAGTCATCACAACTCCTCATCTCGATGATATTGAGAAAGGTCAGTGGAGAAACGCTGCAATCTCCCCTGAGTTCGGAAATGCTCCTAAAGGCGAGCATAAAAACCAGGATACTTGGCCTACAAATATCTGGCATCAAATCAGCTTCAATTATAATTTTGGCGCCAAGATGAACTTTGTTGTGAATCCGCGTTTCATGACTCCTCTTGCAAACGGAAGAGATATGAAGGCGCCTGAAGACAGATCATTCATTGAAATCGAAGATCTATTTCTAGGTTTTCAAGGTGTAGTGCTGGCTTCTGAGGATAAAAAGTTTAACCTCTGGATTCGTCCCGGCATGCGTCTTCCAACCAGCCGTCCTAGTCGCAATTCTGGCAACGGGGGATTTGGGGCCACAACCCATCAACTTGAGCTAGCTTTCTTGCCTTCATATGATTTTGATAAAACCTGGCAATTTGGTGTTTTTGGACAAGTTCGAAATTGGGTTTACGATGATCGTTATACTTATGCTCGTATGCGTATCTATACTGCTCCTTATATTCAGTACACGATTGATGATGTTTCGAAGATCCAAGTTTACTACGAGAATATGCTTGAGAACTCTCGTCGCTGGGAATCTGTTAACGGGAAGAGTCCAGTCTTCAAAGATGTTTGGCAGAATGCTTACATTGGATACGGAAGAGATCTTACTCCTAAGTTAAACGTCTTTCCTTTCGTCTCGGTTTTCGTTAACGACCGTCCAGTGACTGATAAGTCAGTTTGGTTCGGTGCTCAGATTTCTTACTCTATTAAATAAGTCATAAGGCCCCTCCAAAGAGGGGCTTTTTTTTGACTTTTTACCAAAAAACTCAAGATCCAATTCCTTGTTATCATATAAAAATTTTATGTTTTCCTTAAGGTTCATAACGCACTATTTACAGACAAGAGAAACTTGTGATAGTAGTGTCTCAGTCGTTTATTTTGTACCTTGCTCCCACCCGGATCTGTCGTCTTTGTCTCAGGTCTAAGTGGTTCTTAGGGGTAGTTTAGAGACCATAGACCAGGCCTCTTCCACATTCAAAATGCGCATAATAATTAATTTCTCGAAAGGAGAAACGCATGTCTTTTATTGATCTTGGACTCAAAGAGTCTTCACTTAAAGCTATTACCAAGATGGGATATGAACACCCATCAGAGATTCAGACACAGGCAATCCCTGTGCTGATGCAAGGGGATGTCGATTTTATCGGTCAGGCACAAACAGGTTCAGGTAAAACTGCCGCCTTTGTTCTTCCATTACTTGAAAAACTTGATTTTAAATCGCCCTCTCTACAGGCGATCATACTCGCTCCTACAAGAGAGCTTGCTAACCAAATTAACGAAGAAATTCAGAAGCTTTCGGCCTTTGAGCCCATCCGTTCAATGTCCGTTTATGGTGGTACTTCTGTAGGTCTTCAAATTAAAGACTATAAGTCGAAAAAACCTCAGGTCATCGCTGGAACTCCGGGGCGAGTGATGGATTTGATCGATCGTGGTGTTCTGAAGTTTGATGCTACAAAATTTGTAATCCTGGATGAAGCTGATGAAATGCTGGATATGGGGTTCTTTGATGACGTTATTAATATCATCGCTCAGGTTCCTGAAAAGAGAATCTGGATGTTTTCGGCAACTCTTCCAGGACCGATTGCAAACTTAGTGAATAAAGAGTTTTCAAATCCTGTTACTGTTCGTGTGACTAAGAAAGTTTTAACTGCTGATTCTGTTGAACAAAAAGCAGTTGTTGTACGTCGTGAAAACGGCATCGAAGCTCTCTGTCGTTACATGGATTTTTCAGATGATATGTACGCCATTATTTTCACCAGAACAAAAATAGGTGCAAAAGAATTAACTGATGAATTAAATGCCCGTGGTTATCCCACAGATGCTCTTCATGGAGACATGGATCAAGCAGCTCGTGATATGACCATGAAAAAATTCAAAGAAAAGAAAATTAACCTTTTGGTTTGTACTGATGTTGCTGCTCGTGGGATTGATGTTAACAATCTGACTCATGTTGTCAACTTCGGTCTTCCTCAGGATAATGAAGCCTATGTACACCGTATCGGTCGTACTGGTCGTGGTGGTTCAAAAGGAATTTCACTTTCTATCATTGAGCCAAATGAGCAGGGCCGGGTAGGGCAGATTGAAAGACTGACTAAAGCAAAAATCGAAAGAGTTTTCCTTCCTAAAGTAGAAGAAATCCGTGAAAAAATTCTTGAGAAGTCTCTCAAGCGTTTCACTGACCATATTGCCAGCTTCCAGGACGAAGAAGTTCTTCATTATGATACTTTCAAAGCTAAGTTTGATGAGCTTGAAAAAGAAGACATTATCAAAGGTATCTACGGATTTATGTTCGAAAATACTTTGAGACGTTACCAGAAAGCTCAAGAAATTGATGTGGCCCCAAGAGGTCAGGGCGAGCGTCCACAAGGCGTTCGTGTAACTTCGGGAATGCAGAGATTCTTTATCAACCTTGGAACAATGGATGGGGCCAATGCTGGTGAACTATTAAAGTTCGTCTCAACTACCGCCGGAGTTTCAGGTCGTGATATTGGCCGCATTGATTCTAAAGAAAAATTCGCTTTTCTTGAGGCCCCTGCTCACTTAACAGATGCCATCATGGGTCTGAAAGGTGAGATGTTCGGCAATCGTCGAGTGTCTATTGAACTTGCTACTGCTCCAGTTGGAGGCGGTGGTGGTCGTGGATTTGGCGGAGGCGGCGGCGGTGGTTACCGTGGTGGAAGTCGTGGGGGCGATCGAGGCGGCCGTTCATACGGTGGTGGTAGCCGAGGTCGTTACTAGGAAAAAAAGTTCTTATCCATAAGTAGTTGATAGCACTATGCTTCCTATGTTAAATTGGTTAGAATACCAATGACTTGGGCAGCATAGTGCTTAAAAATACAGGATGTATTTTGCGTGGAATTAAGAATGAACCGACCCTCTTTTGATGAATATGAAGAAGTAGAATCGCCCTTCACGTCAAAAACATCTAAAAAGTCTCCTCCTCATCGTGAAAGATTAAGGACGCGGAAAAACGTCTTTAACCGACCTTTTGCCACAGATACTACTCAAGCCCCTACATATTTTGAAACAACTGCTACCCGCAAGGCGATCGGCCATGCGGACAATACGGATTTAATAGAGCATCGCCAGAGTGAATTGGTTGATACAGAAATTGAGTATCTGGATGAAGAAGAAGAAGAAGAATATGAAGAAGGGCCAGTAGTTGAAAAACGCCCCGCCCGAACGACCTCAAGCTCAAGCAAGAAAAAGAGTAAGTTAAAAAAGAATCTTTTAAGTAAAATCGGTTGGTCCGTCATAGGACTTTTGGTTTTACGTTTGATCTGTATGGATCGTGGTGTCTGGGATTACTTTTCGACTGAGAATGTAATCAAAGAAAAGCAGAATGAGCTTTCATCTATTAATCGTGAAAACGGTGAGCTCAAAACCGAAATTTCACGGATTCAAGTCGACAAGAATTTTCAGCGCCAATTGGCCAAGGAACATCTTGGAGTGATTGCGGCCGATGAGTTTTTAATTCTTTTTGCAGGTGAGTCGGGCGAGACAGCTACTGAATCTGCTGCCCGCCAGCTCTAACCTTAGCTTCTGTTTCATTTAAGCTTATAGATGATTTCCAGGTAAGTTTGTCACCGACCTTGAGGGATTTTGCAATATCGGAAGTTGCTTTCATTTCCAGTACGTGCCGGCACCAAACCCCTCTAATCCTAGGAATGAGATCAGGATTTGCTCGACCTACATAGTGTGGGGCCTTTCGGATAATTTCTATAATTTTTAGCTCTTTATCCATATAGAAGAGATCAAGATCAAAATATGTATCAGGCATCCAGAAGTACTTTTCAAAATCATCAAGATAAAAAAATAACATGCCCTGATTGTCGGCAAAATCCTCCGATTTTATTCCTGAGAGGCCCTGATTTTGATCATCGGTCGATATTGCCAAAGTCGTTTCAATCTTCCTTCCATTTGGAGTAACCAGTTCAACTTTTTTGAGTGGATCTGGTGACACACTTTGGCAGCTCACAAGAGCAAAGAGAACAGCGATAGTAAGAAATTTTCTCATGAAGTTTATTCCTGAATCAGGTATGATCACTAGAAATAGTTTAAGGGATCCTCAGGAGTTTTCAAATGGCTAAAAATTTACCAGGTTCAATGCGTACTCATCACTGTGGAGAGCTTCGAGAGAGCGATATTGGAAAAACAGTTACTCTCTGCGGCTGGATGAATAAATACCGCAATCTGGGAAGCCTGCATTTCATTGATTTGCGCGATAAATACGGAATTACTCAGTTAGGTTTTGAGGCCTACAAAGGTGATATTGAAGAACTAAGAAAGTTTTCCCTTGAGTCGGTCATCCTTGCAAAAGGAAAAGTTATCCCTCGACCAGGTTCTGCTCAGAATGCCAATATGGTCACAGGAATGGTTGAAGTTCAGGTAGAAGAAATTCGACTCCTCTCCCTGGCAGAAGAAGTTCCATTTCTACCCCATGGTATGGTTCAGGCAACTGAAGATCTGCGTCTTCGTTACCGTTATCTAGATCTTCGTTCTAAGAAGCTTCAGGATATTTTGCAACTTCGTTCCCATGCTACCCGTAAAGCGAGGGAAGCTCTATATGCGCTAGACTTTAATGAAATTGAAACACCAATACTTTATAAAACCACACCGGAAGGGGCCCGTGATTATATTGTTCCCTCTCGTGTTCATCCCGGAAAGGTGTACGCTCTTCCTCAGTCTCCCCAAACACTGAAACAGCTTTTGATGATTGGAAATACTGATAAATATTTTCAAATTTGCCGTTGTTTTCGAGACGAAGATTTGCGTGCCGATCGGCAGCCGGAATTTACTCAAATTGATATTGAGGTTTCTTTTCCGACTCTTGAGTATATGAAAAATCTGGCAACTCACTTAGTGAAGAATGTGTTTAATATGCCTGAGGATTTTGAAATCATGTCCATTCCGTATGATGAAGTCATGCGAGACTATGGTTCTGATAAGCCAGATGTGCGTTTTGGATTAAAGCAGATGGATGTAACCAGTCTCTTTAAGGATTCAAGCTTTGCCACTTTCTCAGAAGTGGCCAGTGCTCAGTATGGGATGATTAAAGCGATGTTCATTCCCACTTCGATGGGAACTTTGGCACGTAAAGATATTGATGGACTAGTTGAAATTGTAAAGCCTTATGGTGGAAAGGGTGTTGCCTGGTTCAAAGTGGAAAACTCTCAAGTTTCAGGTGGTATTTCAAAATTCATAGATCCAAATCTTTTGAGTTCTCTTTATGAAAAATCATCCGAGAAAGGTGATGGTTTGTGGCTGTTTTGTGCTGATAAAAATTTCAATGTAACTCATGATTGTGCTGATGCTCTTCGCAGACATTTTGGAAAACACTTTAAATTAATTGATCCGGATAAATACGCTTTCTTATGGGTGTATGACTTTCCATTGTTTGATTACGATGCTGATGCGAATACCTTGGGGGCCAAGCACCATCCATTTACTCGTCCGAAAGATGAAGACATTGAATTGTATTACTCTGAGGATAAATCAAAAGTGAAGGATGTTAAGGCCTATGCTTATGACATCGTTTGTAATGGTTATGAAATCGGAGGAGGCTCAATGAGAATCTTCGACAATAAACAACAGTCACGAATGTTTGAACTTCTAGGCTTCAGTCCTGAGGATGCCCAACATCAGTTTGGTTTTTTTATCGAAGCCTTAAAATATGGAACGCCTCCTCATGCTGGCATGGCATTTGGGATGGACCGTATAGTCATGTTATTAGCTAAAACTGATTCTATTAGAGACGTGATTGCTTTTCCTAAAACAGCTTCGGCCACTGATTTAATGGCAAGCTCTCCCTCTCGTCCGAGTGAAGCTCAGACTAAAGAACTCGGATTTAAATGGCTTGAGAATTTAGGGGCGAAATGAATTATATTTTAATCGTTGATGATGAAGAGGATATTCGGGACATTTATGAAATGGTTCTGCGAAGAGCATTTCCTTTGGATGTCATGTTGGCAGGTTCTGGTTCAGAAGCACTCTCAATCATTCAAGAGAGAGGAAAGCCGGAAATCATTATTTCTGATCTTCGTATGCCTGATGGTGACGGGCTTTATCTCTATAAAACTCTAACGGAAAAAAAGTTAGATGTGCCATTTGTCATATGTTCGACTGATCCTGTTGCAGTTCTTCAAAGGAAATTCCCGGGTATACATGGTTATATAGAAAAGCCTAAAGTGATAGATTCAGTTGTTAAACTGGTGGATTCAGTCGTGACAAAACATGAAGTCCCCCCAAGTTACGTACCGGTTAGAATCTCATTTTTGCTACGCTTAGGTACAGTTCATTTTGAATTGTTCATGAGACTTTCTGATAAGAAGTACGTAAAAGTTCTGAATTCTGATGAAGCTTTCATACCAAGTGATGCCGAAAGATTTTTAAAAAAAGGCTTGAGTCATCTTTATGTTTCTAATGAGGATGCTGAACAGTATTTAAATTCAGTTGAGCAAAGCATCTCACGTGCGTCTGATCATGAGAGATGCCCGTCGGAATTGGCCGTCATGTCTCTTGAATCTTTGGAGTCAGTTGAGCGACTGGCGCATTCTCTTGGTTGGAGAGAGGGTGTCGTTGATGCTGCTAAGAAAGCCGTTAACCTTGCCATTGAGGTAGTTAGCACTGAACCAAATGTACTCAAGCTGTTCAAACAGAAGTTAAATGATTCTCATTCAAAATTTTCAAATCATGTCGGGCTTCTCGCCTTATTAAACTGTGCTTTTAGTTATCAATTAGGGTGGGCGAGCGAATCTTCCCAGATGAAGTTAGGGCTGGCGGCCCTCATGCATGATATTACCCTGGATGATTCGTACTATGAAAATATCAATGAATGGAATCAGGCGGCTTGCTCTAGCACCAATAAAACTTTTGAAGTTATAAAATATCGAAACCATCCCGTTGATGCTGCTAATCTACTTCTAACCATCAAGAATCTACCACCAGATGTTGATCAAATTATCCTTCAGCATCATGAATTAAAGGATGGTAGTGGATTCCCGCGTGGCCTGAATTCAAGTCGTATTAGCCCCTTTGCCACAGTTTTCATTATTGTTGAGGATTTAATTAACTTCATTGGAGATTCTAAGGATTTTGATGAAAGAGTTGATCTTTTCATAAAGGAGCGGACTGAACGTTATAATTCGGGAAATTTTAAGAAGGTTTTTGATGTCCTTAAGGAAAATGTCCAAAAAGTAAGGCTTAAAAAGTAAAAGATTAAGTTCTGTTTAACACCTGCCCCTGTAAGTTCTTTGAATTACAAGCAACTCTTGCCTTCTCATTTTTAGGTCCTTGAAGTGGTAAAATGGGATAGTGGAAAATAAGACAACTTATCTATTACTACTAGAATCAGAGGACAGCATCCTCCAGTTGCAGGTCACTGCCTTGAATTGCTTTTACGGCGGTGAGGTAAGGGCCTACTCGGATGCTAAAGAGGCCATCCGTTGTTTAAAGGATAACGGGGTTCCCGAAATAGTCATCATCGATTCTAAGATTATCACCGCTAATGATTCTGAATTTTATTTGCATCTTGAATCAGAAGAAATTGCTGTGCCTCTGATAGTTACGGCCGCACCTCCGATTGACGATAAACTAATGAGTCATTATCCGTCCATTACCGCTGTAATTGAAAAACCATTAAGCACAAATTCTTTTACTTATCTCATAAAAAGCATCACAACTGTTACTCCCAAAGTTCCAACTCATATCCCCATTAAGATTCCTGTTTTGCTTAGAATGGGCATGGGGCATTTTGATCTTTATTTAAAACTCTCAGAAACAAATTTTGTAAAAATTCTTCATAAGGGAGAGCCCTTTTTTGACAGTGATGCTGAAAAATTATCTCAGAAAGGCATTGATGAACTCTTTATAAAAAAAGATGACAGCGCTGAGTTTCTAAAATTACTTGAGAATGAAATGGCAGGTATTGAAACTCATTCATTAGACGACGTCTGTCTTACTCTTCAAAATCTTGAGGCATTTGAAAAAGTTGCCAAACGTCTGGGGTGGACCCCGGCCGTTTTAATTTCTGCTCAGAAGAGTGTCACCCATGCTCTCAAAATACTTTCTAAAAATCAGGATATTCTGAAAGTACTCAAGAGACGTTTAAAAGGTCCTGAATCTAACTACACCCGTCACATGAGCTTATTAACTTATCTGGTATGCTCTTTTTGCTCATCCTTGGGATGGATTGGAGAATCCGGACAAACCAAACTTGCCTTGGCGGCACTCATGCATGACATGGCCGTAGATGATTTTTATTATGACGACATCATGGAATGGAACCGGAGAGCAGGGGACTTTTCGGATAAATCTCCCGAAACTATCAAATACCGGATGCATCCTTTCGAGGCTTCTAAGATGGCCAGATCAATTGACTCGCTATCTCCTGACGTTGATCAAATTATATTGCAGCACCATGAGTTAAAGACAGGTAAAGGTTTTCCCAGAGGTATTGATTCCACCAGGATCGGCCACCTCCCGGCCCTCTTTATTATTGTGGAAAGTTTAGTCGAGTTCATCGATGATGGTGAAAACATTGAAACTAGTATCACTGATTTTATAACCTGGGGCCGTGAATATTACGATTGTGGTCACTTCAAGAAAGTTTTTTCAGTCTTTGATCAGAAACTTAAGTCTTAAGCTGCTTTAGGCCAGTATATTGCCTCTTGTTTCTTCTCTTTTTCAAACTCTTCAACTCTTGCCACTAGATCAATTGAGGGACTCTCTTTAACATCCATCAGACTCTGGTAGAGATAATCATGTCTCTTGAAACTGTTCCATTTAGAGCGTTTAAGAAGATAAGTTAAACCGCAGCTAAAACAAACCAGAGATGAATGTAGGGCCCAGGAGAAACATTCTCGGAAACTTTTGGACCTGAGTTCCACTCTCTTCTTTAAGAGAAACATGCCATATGTCTGGCCATGATTCATAAAGTAACTGAAGAAAAAATAACTAAAAAGAGTCATAGGTAATAAGGGTTCAGAGAGATGAAGGATTTTCTCAAGTTTAAAAGCTGATTGTAAGCGTTCTGTTACTAAAATCATTTCGACTGATTTAGCAAAAATGGCCAATACGATATTAGTGAACATAAAGACGACCATGAAATCAATGAAATGCACGGCCAGGATTTTCCAGGTAGATTTTTCTTTCGGAATTTGTGGTTCCAGAAATTGACTAGGAAGTTTTTGAGAGTGCTCAGCGAAGACGACCAGATCGATTAATTTCATATAAACCTCTGGTTTCCTTATCGGTAACCAGAGGTGAGAGTTTAATTAATGGTTAATAATCTGAGTCTTTAAATCTTGAAGCTTTTGCAAGGCCTGAATAGGAGTTAAATTCAATATGTCTAAGGCCTTTAAATCATGTTCCAGACTGGTTAAATAATCTGGAATCTGGAGCTCGGTAGCTGCCGTAAAGAAAGTTAATTGGTTCTCTAGAAGGGTAGAGCCATTAGAGTTCTGGGCTTCTTCTAAATCTTTTAAAATTTCCCGTGAACGTTTTAAAACTTCTTTTGGTAATCCTGCTAATTCGGCCACATGAATACCAAAGCTTTGAGTCGCTCCTGCCTCAATGAGTTCGTACATAAACTGAACTTTACCGTTCTTCTGCTCCGTTCTGACCGTAAAGTTTTTGGCCTCAGGCATACTTTCTACCAGCTCAATTAATTCATGGTAATGAGTTGCAAACAGTGTGATCGGTTTAAGTCTTTTCACAAAATGCTCAACCAAGGCCCAGGCAATGGAGAGTCCATCGTAAGTCGAAGTTCCACGTCCGATTTCGTCGAGAATGATGAGAGATTTTTCAGAAGCATGGCGAAGAATTTCTGCTGTTTCCGCCATCTCCACCATAAAGGTAGACTGGCCTTTAATGATGTCGTCAGAGGCGCCTAAGCGCGAGAATAAATAATCGCAAATTCCTAGTTCTGCATACTGAGCAGGTACAAAACAACCCAATTGAGCGAGGTATTGAATGATGGCAACTTCTCGCATGACAGTCGTTTTTCCTGCCATGTTAGGACCAGTAATGAGTCCAAAATAGCACTTTTCATCCAGCGTAATATTATGGGTAATAAAACTATCTTTAATATTGGCCTTAATCAGTGGATGCCAGGCACCTGTGACTTTAACCATTCTTCTATCGGAATGGAGTACAGGACGAATGAAATTCTCCTGAAGGCTAATCCACGCAAGGGATTGAAAAACATCAATTTGCGCCATTCTCTTGGCCACATCCAATACTAGGTGCGCCTGTTCTTCAATTCTTAAACTGAATGTTTCAAAGATCTCTTTTTCAAGCCGGATTAATTTATCCATGGCCTCTATAACATCTTTCTCAAATAACTCTAACTCTTGAGTCACGTAGCGCTCGTTATTGACCAGGGTTTGACGACGCATAAAAGATTTTGGCACTTTACTGACATGGGAATTAGAAACTTCAATGAAGTAGCCAGAAATATTATTGTGTTTGATTTTCAGATTTCCGATACCTGTATCCGAGCGATACTTTGCTTCTAGTTTCAGAATTTCATCTGAAGCGGAATTAGCAAGTTTTGCCAGACGGTCTCTTTCTTTATGAGCTCCTGCCTTAACGAGATTTCCCTTATCAGCATGGGCACCCATTTCGTCACTGATGGTGGCACGTATATCCAGTGCAAGCTTACTTAAAAATTCCAGATCTTTTTTAGGAAGTTTTTGAAAGAAGCTGAAGCTTTCGCGTTCCATATCTTTTTCAATTTGCATGAACGTTTCAAAAGCATAGGCCAGATTGAGAATGTCTCCCGCTACAACTTTCTTGGTCGAGACTTTCGCCATAATCCGGTCGATATCACGAACATCAGAAAGGGAATGCCTTAAACTTTTGATGAAATCCGGTTTCTTAATTAGCCCTTCAATTAAGTCCAATCGTTTTTCTATGGCGCCTGCCTCACACAGTGGAGATTGAAAATACTGTCGAAGTTGTCGGGTTCCCATGGAGGTTCTGGTTTTATCCATGAAACCCAAAATTGAATTGGAACCTGTTTCACGAGAACGGGGAAAAATCTCAAGTCCTGAAAGAGTCGCGTAAGTCACTTTCATCGTTTCTTCATTATTCAGAAGACGAAATGGACGCAAATGGCTGATCTTTTCTAGTGTTTGAGTCGAAGAGACATAATAACTTAAGGCACCAAGTGGGGCGAGTACCGCCGGTAGCTGTGCAATAATCCCATCTCTTTGATAAGTGGGAATGAGTTTTTGAATGTAAAAACCCGTATGTTTTTCTTCAAAGTATTCTTGAGACAGATGGGTCTTAAGCACATCAATGCTTTGCAGATAATCGTCAACCAGTGGATGTGTTTCCCATTGACCCAAATAAGAGATGAACTCTTTTGGCCTGACCATCAAGAGTCTTTCGCAAAACTCTTCAATCGTTTTGAAAGTGACTCCATAGAAGTCGCCAGTCGTGAAATCCAGCAACACCAGAATAAAATGATTATTTTCATGAAGACCAGCTGCCAGAAATTTATTTTCAGTAGCAGATGTTTTATCCAGATCATAAGGCATACCTGGACTCACAATTTGAGTAACTCCACGTTTAACAATGCCTTTGACTGATTTTGGATCTTCCAGTTGTTCACAGATAACGACTTTTTTTCCATGTTGGGAAATGCGGTCAACATAGGCCGCTGCCGCATGATGAGGAATACCGGCCATGGGAATAGGAACATCTCCAAGTTTACCTCGAACGGTAAGAGAAATATTCAAAAGTCGGGAAGCTTCCCGGGCATCCTCAAAAAACATTTCATAGAAGTCACCCATTCTGAACATCAGCAGAATATCGGGATACTGTTTTTTTACAGAATAATACTGCTCCATCATGGGAGTGAGTTTAATACCTGAGGCAACGAGGTCGGCTAGACTCGGATTTTCTTGAACCATTTGATTTTGCATGGCCTGAGGGTACAAAAACCGACAAAAGACGTCACCTGTTTTTGCCTTACAGGAGCAGGTAAATTAAAACCTCAACTGTTTGTAATTAAAGAAAAATGTTATTATGGAAAGTATGAAAATTCGTGACGCTAAATCAATAATAATTATTTCCCTATACCTGGTCATGAATGGACTTATTCTGATGACCTCTTTTGGCCAAAAAACAGAGTCCTCAGAAATATCTGCCTCTTCAAAACAACTGGCCCCTGAGTTTACGGAAATTGAAAAGCTTGATTATTTTCACATGAAAGATGGGGTTCCGCAGATGTCTTTATCCGCCTTGGCCATGCGCTCGCAAGGACAGGAAGTGGCCGATTTCAGTGATCCTCGTGGAGTTTATAACTATCAGAAAAAAAATAAAACAGTTCGCTACAGTGCGGATTCTGGCCTTTATAAAAAGGCTAAAGAAACTCTCGCCCTCGAAGGGAAAGTGGAATTCTTCTCTGATGAGGCAAACTATTTTGCAGATAAAGTTAAATATTACTTAAAGAAAGATCTAATTGTTGGCAGCGGTAATGTGAAGTTTGAAGGAGATGATCTTAAAACAAAAGATCATCTGATTATTCTTGCAGATAGTATGCGGGCAAAACCCGAAGCTCAGCTGACTGAGTTCAAAGGAAATGTGAAAGGAACCTTAGAAAGAAAGAAAAAATATGAAGGACGGATGGTGTTTTCTTCTAATGAACTCGAGTTGGAAGGTTCAAAATCTCTGGCACACCTTGAAGGTGACGTAGAGATGAAACGGGATAATTATCTGATAACAGCTGGAAAAGCTGACATGTTCCTGGAAAACTTTAATAAAAGCCTCAAGTATTTCGTTCTGAATGACGATGTTAAGGTGACAGAGAGGATGCAAACGCCGGAGGGAGTCCAAATGCGAAAAGCTTTCGCAGAAAGACTGGAAGGTTTTGGTCGTGAGCAAAAAATGGTCCTCTCGGGTGCGCCAAGGGTGGAAATGGGAGAAGACGTCATTAAAGGTTACCGTATAACTATTCGAGAAAATGTGGATTTGATCGAAGTTGATGATGCGATGTCTGATGTCCAGGTTAAACGCAAAAAACTAAAGGAATAGTTTGATGAATGCGAGTTTTCACGCACGTGATCTTAAGAAAACATATAATGGCCGAGAGGTTGTCAAGAATGTGAGCATTGATGTTGAGAGAGGTGAAGTGGTTGGTCTTTTAGGACCAAACGGCGCTGGAAAAACAACATCATTTTATATGATGGTGGGTTTGGTTAAAGCTGATCAGGGACAAATAAATCTTCTTGATGAGAACGTGACTGATCTGCCATTGCATGTAAGAGCGAGGAAAGGCATTGGTTATCTTCCTCAGGAAGCCAGTGTATTTAGGGAACTTTCGGTAGAAGAAAATATTTTTTCTGTACTGGAAGTAAGAGATCTGTCCGATAAGGAAAGACAGAACGCTCTGGATAATCTTATTCGCGATTTTGGGTTGGATCATATCCGTAAATCTAAAGGTCGGGAATTATCCGGAGGAGAGAGGAGAAGGGTAGAGATAGCCAGATCATTGGCCCTCGATCCTAAATTTGTTCTTTTGGATGAACCTTTTGCAGGTGTTGATCCGCTGGCCGTCAGTGATATCCAGTCGATCATCAAACGCTTAAAGCAGAAGAATATAGGTGTTCTGATCACGGATCACAACGTGAGAGAGACGCTGGGTATTGTCGACAGAGCGTACATTATGAGCCGGGGAGAACTGTTAGTCAGTGGGACACCGGAAGAGATCATAAATAACGAAATCGCCCGTAAGTTTTACTTAGGGGAAGAATTTAAGATGTAGGGGAATTTTCATGGCGATTAAAATGCATCAAGGGCTAAAGCAAACGCAAAGCCTCATGATCACGCCTCAACTTCAGCAAGCGATCAAGCTTCTGACTCTTACTCACCTTGAAATGACCACACTCATTTCACAGGAGATGGTTGAGAATCCGATGCTCGAGGAGATGGATGGCGAAATGGATGCCAGTCCAGTTGAAGATACCCGCGAAGAGATGGAGGCCAGAGAAGCCACTGCTGATAATTTTTCGGGACCGGAATTAATTGAAGGTTCAAAAGATACTTTTGATTGGGAATCCTACTCAGAGTCATTCAACAGTACTTCATCTTCTTCACCCAATATGAAGGAGAGTCAGTCTCCGGATGATATGCCTTCTTATGAGAACATGGTTTCCAAATCACAAAGCCTTCAGGAACATCTTGAATGGCAACTAAGAATGGAGTCACTCTCGGCCGATCAGTTAAGTTTTTGTCTTGATCTGATTGGTAACATTGATGATGACGGTTATCTGGAAGTTCCATTCGATGAAGTCGTTGCCAGATCTCAAATTGAAGACCGGGACGAAGCCTTAGGCATGCTTGGAATGGTTCAGCATCTCGATCCAGTTGGATGTGGTGCTCAGAATATTCAGGAATGCCTGGGAATTCAGGCCCGCATGCTGGCAGAGCGCTCGCCTTTAGTTGAGTTGATCATTGAAAGAAATCTCCATGATCTTGAGAAAAAAGATTATGCCAAAATTGCCAAAGATTTTGCTGTTTCAAAAGACAAAGTCAAAGACGCTGAATTGATCATAATGGGTCTAAACCCTAAGCCTGGTCGATTAGTCTCGGCCGATGAAACTCAGTACGTAGTGCCTGATATATTTGTGGCAGAAGTTGGAGGAGAATTTGTCGTTCAAGTTAACGACGAAGGTGTACCTCGTCTGCGGATTTCAAACCTCTATAAATCATTGATTAAAAATGGTCAGTCAGACACTGAGGCCAAAGAATTTGTGCAGGATAAACTTAGAGCTGCTTTATGGTTAATCAAATCGATTGAAAACCGTCAAAAGACAATTTATAAAGTCGCAAATTCAATTGTCCGCACTCAGCAGGAGTTCTTCAAAAAAGGACCGGCATTTCTTAAGCCTATGATCCTGAAAGATATTGCCAATGAAATTGGTATGCATGAATCGACAGTTTCTCGAGTGACGACCAATAAATTTATGCACACTCCAATTGGAACATTTGAACTTAAATATTTTTTCAACGCCGGTATCGGCGGTAAAAACGGTGGGATCGATATTGCAGGTGAGAGCCTGAAGCTTAAAATTAAAGAGATGGTCGGGAATGAAGACCCTAAACGGCCGCTCTCAGACCAGAAAATCTCTGAACTTTTAAGCACCAGAGATATCGTTGTCGCCCGACGTACTGTCGCCAAGTATCGTGAGATGATGGGAATCGCTCCATCATCGAAGCGTAAGAAATAAACGAGGAGGTCAGCGCATGACATAGAATGATTTTTATTTTTTGGTGTCCGAGTATTAAATTTTTTTTGAGGCACGTATCATGAAATTAAAAATTTCCTTTAAGCATTTGGAACACACACCGGCACTCGATCAGCGTATTCACGAAAAATCCGAAAAGTTTGAGAAGTATTTCCAGGGCAATACCAATGTTCAGTGGTTTTGCTGGGTTCATAATGATGAACACTGGGCCGAAATCAAGGTTCATGGACCAAAATTCAATTTCTTTGCCAAGGCCTGTGCCGACAATATGTATAAATCTCTGGATTTAGTTGTTGAGAAGATGGAACGGCAAATTGAAAAACAAAAAGATCAAAAACGAAACAAACTGCACTCTCATGCTTATCAGTCTCCCAAATACAAAGAGATTGAAGAACGCATTAAGGATGAAGAGAAATTCTACGATAAATACCTCGAAGAAAAATCCGCTTAGAAAAGTTCCAGCACACCTTTACGTAAGCAGTGTGTAATAAAATATCAACTTCCAGAGGGTCCGTTCCGGGCCCTTTTTTATGATTGTTTCTAGGGTTATAACATGTTATAACGACAGGGTATGAGTCACGCAAAACTTCAAAAAATTGGTAATTCTCTTGGCTTTCGAGTTTCAAAAGCAGACCTTGAAGCTGCTGGGTTCGATGAGACTTTCGATTACGAAATAATCGCTGAAAAAGGCGTTATCCTGCTGGTCAAGAAACGTCCTCATCATTCAAAATGGAAGTTCAAAGATACTGCCTTATCAAAAGAAGATATCGAATGGTTGGAGTCTAAGCTTGAATCAGGAAATAAATAGAGGTGATATCTGGAATGTCGTACTTGATCCGACGAAAGGATCAGAACAAGCAGGCCTAAGACCTTGTGTGATTGTTTCTCCAGATTCGATGAATGAGCAACTAGATACGATCATTGTTATTCCATTAACGACTAAGAAAAAAGACTGGCCCACCAGAGTAGACACACTTCATGATGGAATAGAAGGTCAGGCCATTTGCGAACAAATCAGAACGGTTTCAAAAAAACGCTTAAAGAACAAACTTTCTAAACTCAGAATTTCAGAGATCATTCAAATCAAGCTAGTACTTAAACAGATGCTTTTTGATTAATGACCGACTACAATTAATCATATTCATTCCTTAAAACACCGGAAGCTGGTGTAACTCCAGCACTGTCCCGCAACTGTAAAGTCAGATACGGCGTTAAGGATTAGACATTCCCGTGGAGGATAATGATGTCTTTTTTTTTCTTGTTGCTCTTTATTACGTTACCGGCCTTCTCGGAAGAGCTTGAGGCCATTGAAGTTAAGGCCCAAAAAGAGCTTTCCCATTTCAGTTTAGGCAGTTCTGAATCTCTTGATGAAATAGATTTGCAAGGGCAACATTCATCTCTTATTTCCAATTCAATTAGCAATTTAAGCGGAGTGACTCCTAGTCAAAATGGTGGTCCAGGCGGAAGAGTTTCTTACTTCATTCGAGGAACTGAGGCCCGTCATGTCTCCTTTACGATCGATAGCTTGCGAATTAACGATACTTCCAACACTGACAGGCAATTTGATTCAGCTTTCTTATCAAGTGCTTTTTTAAAAAATGTGACTCTCTATAAAGGTCCCCAGGCAGTGCTTTTTGGATCTGATGCCATGGGCGGCCTGATTGATATGAAAACCAGAAAAGGGGAGAATGCTCCTGAAACCCGTTTAAGTCTCAATGGCGGGAGTTTTGGTACCTTTGATTCTTCTCTTTCTCATGACTGGAAGTCACAAAAAAATCAGGGAACACTCACCTGGACCAGCATGCGAACCGATGGTCTGTCCCGCTTAAATCAAAAGCGTTTTAATGCCACAGAGAGAGATGGATCGCATATGACTCAGCTTACGTCTTCTTCCCAACATGCCTGGGCAGAGGCTTGGCAAACCGACTTCTTATTTTCTTTTTTAAGAGGAAGTAATGAGTTGGATGGTGCTGTGATGGATAATGATAATGATGAAAGTCGAAATGATCAGTACATGATTCAGCAAAAGACAGGTCATGACCTCAATGCCCATTCGGCAATTTCCCTGCGAACCGGTCTATCTCGTCATCAGCGTTTCATTAAAACGCAGGCAGTAGGATTCCAGCTTTACGACGGTGACTTGATTCAGAACGAGTTTTTACATAACTATGAGCGTGGTTCCTTTCAATTATTAAGTGGTCTTGCTAGTGAACAAGAGACCTTTGAGGATAGTCAATTTGAAAAGGTGGCCAATCTTCATTCACTATTTTTTCAGACAGGATTTGAAAAAAATGGCTTCAAATCTCAACTAGGTGTGAGAGCTGAAAACCATAGTCGTTATGGAAACTTTCAGACAGGGGCGGCCGGCATTGCTTATACCCTAGGGACCGAAACCTTATCTTTGCAATACTCGCAGGGGTTCAAAGCTCCTTCACTTTATCAACTTCATGGCCCTGCCGTTTTTGGCTTTCCTGTTGGAAATAAGGATCTGGTGCCTGAGCGTAATCACGCTTATGAAGTGCGCTGGAGTCATGAGGGGGAAATGTTGAAAACGGAAGTAACTTTTTTTGAAAATCATTTGGCCAATTTAATCACCTATAGTAATCAGGGTTATCAGAATCAAGGGAGATTTATCGCTCAAGGAGTTGAGGCCAATGCAACCTGGAGCTTAGAAGAATGGCATATTCGACCTGCATTTATGCTTCAAGAATTTAAAGAAGAAGAAAATCCCATCTTGAGAAGACCTTCAAAACAATACAGTTTGGAACTGGCCTATTTCCCCTGGGAGAATCTAGAGCTCTTCAGCAAGTATCGGTTTTATGATTCTCGCAAGGATATTGATGAGAGTGGTAATATTGTTAAACTAAATGAGTTTGATACCATTGATTTAGGGGTCAGACTTACCAGCGGAAAAAATGAATATGGGATTCAGATGATAAATTTGTTTGATCGCGAATATGAGGAACTTTACGGATATTCTATGATGCCGAGATCAGCTTTCATGCACTATGGGCACAGGTTTTAAAATCACTGAATGATTTTATCATCATCATTTGTAAAACAGCATGAACCAGCGTGGTTTTCCATTTCTTCTTCCATGCTTTCTTTGTAGGCCTGCAATTCTTCTTGCGTCAGACCTAGAGAATTAGAGAGAGTTTCACTCAGGGTAGGGGATATGACTTCAATATCCAGTCCCATCTCTTCCATTTCTGCGGCAAATTGCCAGGCCTTTTCTGATTCAGTAATAGTACACTCAAAAAGTACTTGCTGAGTCTGCACATCTCGAACCAGGATTTTGGGCTTTTCTTTTTCCATGGTCCGATGGTAGTAATCACAGACCCTCTTTGTCAAAGGATACAAACTCATGGGTTTAATCCTGTGGATTGATCAAAATACATTCGCGACTGGACTTTTGGAAAAAGTTTTCAAAAAAAAGAACGTGAGTTTCTATACCATTACAAGTGTTCAAGACTTTGTATATTTGGTAGCTGACTTAAAACCTGAATTGATTGTTTTAGACAGTGTAACAGCTGTTGCGGGCCTGGAAGCTCTTAAACAGCAATATCAAGCTTCTGAGTTGCTACAAGGACTTCCCGTCATATTAATAGAAGAGGCCCTTGAATTGAATTTTTTAGGTAATGTCATAGGTAAGATAGATCGTCCTTTTGATCCATTTGAGATTCCCGAAAAGATACAACGACTTCTAGCAACAAATTAAATTTCGATATATTATTAAATTATGAATAGAGACAAAGTCATTATTACTATAGGGCTATTTTTAACCTTGCTCATCTTCGGTTTGACGCTTTACTTCAGAAGTGGCGCTTTCCGTTAGCACGTCAGCTATTTTGGGTGCATGGTGTCGCTCTGACTGGGAGACAAAAAATGACGTTAGTTTTTTATCCATGACAGATAAAAGTACATCAACTAGTTCGTGATAATGAGTATGAATCCACTGTGCAGAAAAATGATTGGGAACTTCTAGAATTAAAACATTATGAGAAATCACGGTAGGTTTTACTTGTTTAAACCACTGATGATGAACTTCCGGTCCTAAAACATCACATAACTGTTCAGATAAAATTGACCATATATAAGAAGCCTTCACAACTGGATGTGCTAGGTTCAGACTTTTCTCTTTTAATCTGGCCTGTCTTTGCGTCCAGCGTGATTTTAAATTCCGATTTTTTTTCATGAGCCAAGGAGCTTAATTTCTTAGCGAATTGTCTGACAACTAAATTCTTAGAATGATGGGCGATTTTGCTCCCATTCTTTTGCTTCTGCCGGAGCAAGGATGAAATTATTAAGTCCTAGTTGTTGAAAAATAAAATCTGGGATACGGATTCGATAAAAAATACCTTGTTCATGTGATACCGTGTTTAGAATATTTGCATTACCTCTAATTCTTGAATGAGCATCTCCGGCCTCATAAGGAACAAATAAATCGTAGTGATCCTGCTTCGATAAGAAAAAATTAATAATATAATCTCGTAAGTTTTTCATATCCTCTTCATCATACGAAGATACGAGAAATGAATTGGGAAAGTTACGCATAATGATACGAGCACGAACCGGATCATTTAATAGGTCTTTTTTATTAAAGACTATTATTTGTTGCTTATCTTCAATCTTAAGCTCTTTTAAAACTTCTTGAGTGACTCTTAGATGTTTTTGGTAATTTGGATCTGAGATATCACAAACAATGAGAAGTAGATCCGCTTCCATCGCCGATTCAAGAGTCGTTTTAAAACCTTGAATTAAAGTATTTGGTAAGTTGGAAATAAATCCAACGGTATCAATCATAATCATCGGTGGTTTAGAATCTGGATTCAGGGTTCTAAAAGTGGAGTCTAACGTCGCAAAAAGTTTATTTTCCTCCAATACATTGACCCGACATAAGCGGTTCATAAGTGAAGACTTTCCGGCATTGGTATAGCCTACTAAGGCAGCAGTGACGGCCTGATTCTGGCGCTTCTTTCTCTGCTGTTCCCGTGATTTTTGTACTTCTTCCAATTGTTTTTTATAAAATTCAATTCGTTCCCGAATCATCCGTCGGTCAAGTTCCAACTGCTGCTCACCTTCTCCACCAATAGCGGCGCCGGCGGCACGTTGCTTGGAAAAGTGACCCCACATGCTGGTAAGGCGGGGCAATAAATATTTTAAGCGTGAAATTTCGATCTGAATTTTTGCTTCTTTCGTACGTGCGTGGTGAGCGAAAATTTCCAGAATGACGGTATTTCGATCAACCACTTCCAGTTTGGTTATGGCCTTGATATTTCTTGCCTGTGAAGCAGTCAACTCAAAGTCAAATACCAGCATTTGAGATCCTTCCTCACGTGCGGCATCTGCTATCTCCTCAAGCTTTCCCTCTCCCAACATGGTGGCCGGATCGAGATGCTTTTTATTCTGAACATACTCCTCGCCATCAACAATACCGAGAGTGCGAAGAAGTTCTCTTAATTCTCTTAGAGAATTGTTTGTTTCTAAAATAGTAGAATGGCTTTCAAACTTATCGCATACGAGGGATACAAGAGAAGCTTTTTGGCCCAGGGGGAGTTTGTAATCGTCTTGGTTCACTGAACCTCCACTTGCATATTATCCAGAAGTCGAGTTTTTCCCATCTGATAAACGGCAAGGATTGAAATGTTTTTAGATTGTGTAATATCTTTAGAAAATGACTCAGTATCTCTTAGCTCAAGATAATTCCATTGAGGATCCTTCAATAACTCATGAATAAAACCCTGAGGATCTTTTCCATTAAGAAGCATTTTTTTTATTTCATTTAGTGTATTGAATAAAATAAGAGATCCCTTTTTTTGTTCTGGTGTTAAATATTGATTGCGACTTGAAAGTGCCAAACCAGAATCTTCACGGACAATGGGCATACCTTGAATTTTTATCGGTAGGGCCAGGTCTTTTACCATTTGCTTTACCACATGATACTGTTGGAGATCTTTAAGACCGAAATAAGCAGTGCAAGGTTTAATTAAATCAAATAAACGCCATACGACTGTCGCCATGCCATCAAAGTGACCTGGACGGATTTGGCCCTCAAGGTCGGCAGTTATGCCTAGTACTGAAATGGTATGATTCATGCCTTCAGGAAAAACTTCCTTCGGATCACTGGGAGCATAAACTACAACTTGTGATTTGGGAAAATCCTTTGCTGCTTGGTTGATGAGATTTATGTCATTCTCAAGAGTTCTGGGGTAAAGAGCGAAATCTTCATTCTGCCCAAATTGCTTAGGATTAACAAATATAGAGAAATAGACTATCGGAAAATCCTTCAGTGCTTGTTTTAAAAGTGAGATATGTCCCTGATGAAGATTGCCCATGGTAGGAACAAAGCCTGCGGCCAAACAATCTGCCGCGCGTTTTTCAACTAACTCTTGAGTCTTCTGAATCAGAGTTACCATGTGCGTTTACCTTCAAACCATGCCACTAACCGTTGGCCTAGTTCTATCTTACTAAGTTTTACCGGAGATGAAATCGAGTGAGTTTCGACAAAATAGTATTCTCCTGAAGACTTTTGGAATCCCTGAATTTCAGGCCCACCAATGAGGCCGTTAGAAACCTTATTACCAATCATTAAGTCCACTGGTTTACGTTTCATTTTTTCCATAAAAACAGCTTCCGTTGTTTCCGTTTCCGCTGCAAAACTTATAATTTTCTGATCTTTTTTAATCATGAGGATTTCTTTAAGAATATCAGCGGCTTGTTTAAAGGGTAATGAAGGACCCATAGTTTCTTTTTTAAGCTTTATATTTGCAGGATCAAATTCAATATCAGCTATAGCTCCGGTAGATATATAGAGATCAGAATCAGGGAAGGTTCGGAGAGCAGCTTCTTTCATCAGGGCCGTGGTAGGTGTCTTTATAAGTTTGAAGTTTGGATGTCCTTTTAGGTTTTCAATTTCATGCAGACACTGATGTCCGGCCAGAACAGTCACTTCATAACCTGATGCGAGAAAAGCTTTTGCGACTGACATTCCCATTTTACCACTTGAGGGATTGGTAAGATATCTGACAGGATCAAGAGGAGAAGCGGTTGCCCCCGCTGTGATGACAACTTTCTTGGACTTCTTATGAGTAGGATCAAATGTCTCTATGAGATCGACTACTGCGCCGACGTCAGGGAATTTCCCTGCACCTATATCCCCACAAGCAAGAAGGCCAGAAGCAGGATTAATTAATCCAACGTGTGACAAGCTTTCTAATTTCTTTTTATGTTCCTGAATGCGCTCATTGGCCCACATTTCAGTATTCATAGCTGGGAAAATAAGCACAGGCTTCTTTCCCAGGGCGAGAAAAACACTGGTCAAAAGATCATTCGTAATTCCCGATGCCAGGCGAGAGATTGTGTTTGCACTGGCCGGTGCAATTGCCAACTTATCGGCCCATTTAACCAATTCAATATGCAGGACAGTTGAGTCTTTACTAAGATGACCAGGCCTAAAATCATCCGTCGGAAGATAAACGGCTTCAACACCGAGATAACGAAAAGTATCTGGTTTGATAAATTCTAAGGCCCCACGAGTAAGGAGCACTTTAACTTTGTGGCCGTTCTTAACCAGCTGCCTGGCAACATCAAAACTTTTATAACAGGCTATAGAACCGGTAATTCCTAAGAGAATATTCATAGTGGCTCGATTTGTGTGGTAAACCAATATCGGAGTGCTAAGTGTATTAAGTTCGGTTGTCCTTCAACCACAAACTTCTTTTCTTCATCCTGAAAGAGTCCTTCCCAAAGAGAGGTTAATCCACCAGTTAAAATAATCTTTTGGATTTGATGGTCAGTGACGAGTTTTTTGGCAAGGATTGCAAAAGCCGAATAACTTTCAGTAATGGCACTGGCCGTGTCAGTAGGTAAGGTATGACTAAAGGATAAATTTAGGGGAACGGATTTTAATTGCTCGCCCTTTTCATAGGCTGAGAAATAGGCTTCTACACCGGGAATGATATAGCCACCAAGAAACCCATTTTCTGTCACAACATCAATTGTGACGAAAGTTCCAGCATCAATTACCAGGGTAGGGGTCTTATACTTTTTAAAACAATAATAAGCTTCAATTAATCGGTCTTCGCCCAGAGTAGTAGCATAGTGAACCGGCATACCCGCAAACTTAGTGCCACGCCAATAGTCCTTTAAGCGCGTGATGAGAAATCCCATTGCTTGAAGCTGTTGAATCTCGTCTTCCCGAGCTTTTACTTCACAAACAACTACGCTGGTATTGTCAGCCTTCATTTCAAGTTGAGTAAGATAAATGGGGAGTTCGTTTAAAGGAACTACTTTAATTAGTTCCCATTGGTCTTTTAACTTTTGAAAAAGGCCGGCGTGAGGATTGGTATTACCAAAATCGAGTGTGATTAACCCTTGCATCTTATTTTCTCTGATCTTCTAGATATCGTTTAATAAGGTCGCTCTTGAGTTGAAAGAGGTCAGCAATTGGAACACAGAACTTAGGAGGAGTATGTGATCCCAACTTTAAAAGGTCATTTATGACCAAGACCTGCCCATCTGTTTTTTTCCCCGCTCCGATACCAATTGTTGGTATGGCAAGCTCCTGAGTAATTTTTGTGGCAACACTTTCTTCCACCATTTCTAGGACAATACAGAAACATCCAGCTGCCTGTAGTGCCTGGGCCTCCCTAAGCAAACGAGAGGCATCGTCCTCATTCTTTCCATGAGTAAAATATCCGCCCAATTGATGAACAGACTGAGGAGTAAGACCAATGTGCCCCATAACTGGAATGCCAGTCTGGGTAAGGCGTTCAATCAATTTTAACTGATAAGGGAAAGCACCTTCCAGTTTGATAGCTTCACATTTTGTTGTTTGAAATAATTTTGTAGCTGAATGAATTCCCTGGGCCACCGTAGAATAAGTTCCAAAAGGCAGATCCAAGATAAGAAACTTATCAGGAGCTCCACGGCGGACTGCTTTCCCAAAAGTTTCCATATCCGAAAGCGTCACTTCAACAGTCGTTTCATAGCCCAAAATGACATTGCCTAAACTATCACCGACAAGAATCATATCAAGACTTGATGAATTTAAAATTTGAGCCGTTTGGAAGTCATAACAAGTAAGCATTTGCAACTTTGCTTGTTTAGACTTTTTTATGTCCCTAAGATTGAGTTTTTTCATTTATTATCCTGATTAATATCCTTGAAGGATTTCATTAAGGCGGATTGTTGCCAGCGTTTCCGTATGATTCTTCTGGTTTCCTCTACATCCGTATTGTCCAGTTCCTGGTTAAAGGTTCCGTTTTGGATGTCAGTTAGAAGGCCTCTGAGATTTTTATGGAATTCCGGGGTGAAAAGTTTCTGAAACCCTTTTTCTGCGCCTATGAGTGCGTTGGGACTAATGAGATCAAAAAAGCCCTCTGGTCCCTTATCTACCATGGCATTAACTATTAATTTCAGTTCGTGCCAGCATTCAAAGTAAGCAAGCTCTGGCTCTATGCCAGTTTCTATCAAATGTTGAAACATTTCTCCTGCGGCATAAGGAATCAGAGAACAGAGAAGACCTTGTTCAGAATAGAGGTCAGCTTGGGTTTCAGTTTTAAATGTGGCCTTGAAAGGCCCCATATTTATTCCCATCGCAAGTGCCAAACCTAAAAGCCATTTTTCGAATTCTTCTGGATTGCCTTGATAGTGCTCTAGAGAATAGACAGCACCAAGTTTACCTTTTAATTCAAACTGCCTTCTAAGTTCAGAACCAATTGATTTAGGAGCGTAAAGTATATGCTGCAGATGTGGATACTTTTTGTGAAATTCTGATTTAACTAAAGAAAAACCATGAGCATAAAGAATGGCAGCGCCTTTTTGAAAAAAAGGTCCGTGCTCCTGCATAAAACCCTGATGTGTTTGATCCGGTGTAAGGAGTGCAAAAGCATGGTCGGTGTAGAAATCTTTACTTCCAATTTCGACAACCTCGAACCCCTGTTCTTGTGCCAACTCAATTGAAGGACTTTTAGGCTTTAAGCCTACTCTGATAGGGAATCCTGAATCTTTGAGATTTTGTGACCACGCCTTCGCTTGATTCCCAAAACCGATGATGGTTAGTCGCATCATAAAAATAAGTAGTTTGAAACTCCTGATCAAAGCTATCATGAGAAGCGTGAAACTGGCCAAGTTTTAAGGGGATCTTGTGACGGAAAGTATGAATCGTGCCTTTATGTATGGAGAGTCTGTTTTCACTACGATGCGAATGGTAGATGGAGTTGTCCAGGATTGGGGATACCACTTTGAACGATTGCGGAATGGGGTGGAATTTCTCTATGGGCCTTTTACGGATGGACCTGATTGGGTGCCATTATTCAAAAATCGTCTTGAAACTAAATTTCAAAATGAGACAGGTGATAAAGTCTTGAGGCTAACTGTTTATCGGGAACAGGCCAGGGGAATGCTTCGTTCTAGCTTGATTTCTTTTCTCGACCTTAAACTTCACCTTGCCACTAGCGTTTTTGATACCACCAGAATTGAAAGTAAAATGTTTAAGCTAAGAACCTGCCCAGGTCCAACCAAGCCTCACTGGTGGCCATCATATCTTAAGGCCGGAAATTATCTAGAAACTATCTTGTGCCAAAAGAAGTACTTAACGGCCGAAGACGATGATATTTTATTTCTTTCTCCCAGTGACACTGTACTTGAGTCTTCGGTGGCCAATATTTTCATTGTCAGGCATGACACACTTTATACGGCCCCTCCCGGACCAAATGTCCTTGAGGGGATTATGAGAAAAAAAGTCATTGATGCTGCTCCTGATTTTTTTTCGGATTTCATTGAGTCAGAAACCACTATGGAGCAGTTGCTCAAGGCCAATGCTGTTTTTGGGACAAATTCAATTCGGGGTCTATTTTTAGTAGACCGGATTGATGACTATGAAATAACGTATAGTGACGAGTTTCTTGATAAATTTATGAAATTGAAAAACAAGGTTTTTTATGAAAAAACTTGAAGTCACTTGTCCTACTTGTAAAAAACGTTTTAATTATTACGCTTCGGATTTCAGGCCATTTTGTTCAGAAAGATGCCGATTGATCGATCTGGGAGAGTGGTTATCAGAGTCTTATGCAGTTCCCGTTGAAAAGTTGTCTGAAGAAGAAATTCAAACCTTAGAGCAGTTGGTTCATGAAAAAGACTCCACAGAAAAAAACGAAGATTAACCAGGAAGAGGTTCTCAATCTTATGATTGAATGGGCCTTTGAATGCGGAGAAATCCTCAACGCTCATCTGGTGCGTTCTTATGAAACACCTTTAAAACTGATTGATAAAGGTAAGCAGGGATTGGCCACTGAAGCTGATGTTTTATCAGAAGCCTTCGTGATGAAAGAAATTAAAAAGCATTTTCCCAAGCATAAAATTCTTTCGGAAGAAGATGCTTTTACCCGTGAACTTAAAATGGAAGGAGTCAAAGAGGATGAGTACCTTTGGCTCATTGATCCTCTCGATGGCACCAATAATTATTTTAACCGGGTTCCTTTCTTTGCTGTCAGCCTTGCCTTGAATAAAGGAAGCACTACCATTGCCGGAGTTGTTTATAATCCTGTCAGTTGTGAGCTCTTTTACGCCATTAAAGGCGGAGGAGCTTACTTAGTGCGATTAATTGGTGATAAAGAAGTTAGGATTAAACTGAAGGCAACTAAGAAAAAGAAAGCTTTCAAGGAAGCACTTTTGTCGGCCAATTTAAGCAGCAAACGTGTAGAGAAGGATCTTTTGAAAAGTTTCCCAGAAGTTCGGGCCATGCGCCGCTTCGGAAGTGCGGCCCTGGAACTAAGTTATGTGGCGGCCGGAATGCTTGATGCCTATTGGGAATATCGTCTTCAGCCTTGGGATATGGCCGCTGCGGGTCTTATATGTCAGGAAGCTGGAGTGAAATTGTCCAATATCAAGGGCGAGGAGTTTGATCCTTTTGGATCTTCAGTCCTTGCAGCGGATCCCACTCTTTATACTCCTTTGAGGAAGATCCTTAACAAGTAATATTTTCTTTACTTTGACAAGAATTCTGATGGGTTAGATAATAGTCAGAGCAGCGCTTAAGTACTGCCTAGAACTCATATCCACGGAGGGGTTGTGTTCGATTCCGTTATTAATTATATGGATAAGTTTGGACCAGAACTTTTAGTTATCCAGTTCGGGTTTCTTGTTATCCTTTCAACTCTTTTTCTTTGGTTATGGTTTTCTAATCGTAGGAAATATCACAATTTAAAACATGCTATTCCTGCAAATGTTGTGAAGACTTATCTTGATTCCATTATTCAAAATTCGACCGCTTTAAAGTCATCTCTTTTTAGAGGAGGCGGTACAGAAGTTAACGGTATTCCATCAGTGATGCCATTGACTAATCTCATGGGCGGAGAAGGACTTGCCGTTAATGGTGCTCCTTCGACGGCACTTCTGGAAGAAATTAATGAAAAGAAAGCTCTTATTGCATCCTTGGAAGCCCAATTATCTTCATCGCAAGGTTCTCAGAGGGAAATTGAAGCTAAACTAGGTCAGTCGCAAACCCATTTATCGTCAGCTGAAAGTAAAATTAAAGAGCTGGAAGCTCTGTTAGCTGCGGCAAGAAAATCAGATGGAGGAGGGGATGCTTCTCTGAAAACTGAAATTTCAATGATCACTAAAGAAAGAGATGAGATACGTGATCGTCTAAGAGAATTCGAGATTATTTCTGATGATTTGGCGAATTTGAAACGCCTGCAACAAGAAAATGAGCAATTAAAACGTTCTCTGGCCGCTCAAGGCGGGGCCATGCCTGCTCCTGCATCAGCATCAACACCAGAGCCAGAAGTTAAGACTGTCGCTAAGGAAATCGACACTGATAACATCTTATCTCAAACAGATGTCTCTGATCTCCTGGAAGATCTTAGTTCTAATGAAACGCCTGAAAATGAGGATAATAAGGCATTGGAAGATTTTCTTTCAACTCCTGAGCCAGCTGTGGACGAAGATACTGCTGAGGCAGACATGCTGGCCGCCATGAATGAATCAAGTCCTGAAACCGAAAGTGATAATAAACCTAAGTCAGATAAGACTCCTGAAGATCTTCTATCTGAGTTTGAAAAAATGTTGGGGTAAAGATGAAACTAGTTTCCTTAATCTGCTTAATGGGAATCTGCACTTCATCATTTGCGGCCATTGAAAAAAAAATACAGTTATTAAAAGCACCAAGTGGTAAAGACATAAGTCTTCAAAAAGAAGACATTGTGACTCTGGAGCGACTTGAGAATATGTTTACCATGGACGCCAGGACCCCAGGTCTTCAGGCAATGCTCAAGAGACAGACATTCAAGCACAAGCAAAAAGCTGTTCCGGTATTAATCAAAGTTATGAAAGAGAATAAATTCCCGGAACAGAACCGTTGGCACGCCACCATGTTGCTCGCCCAGGTGATGGGAAAAAAATCTGCCCCTTTTATTGCTAAATTTTCAGATCATCCTCACTGGATGATGCGAGTTGCTTCGTTGAAGGCGCTTTTAGGTCTTAGACAAGGTGATTATCATGCTGTTTATTCCAAAGCTCTTAAAGATCCTTCTCTTATCGTTAGAGTGCAGGCCTTGGATAATATCTCTCAATTAAAAATTGCTGAACTTGCCCCGAATGTCTGGAATATGATGTATGACCAGACTAATTATACTGGTGAGAAGGGGGCACGCAAAAGAACATCAATTGTTAAAAGTGTGATCCGGACTATTGGTGATTTACGGTTTGAGAAGGCGAGAAAGCCTCTCGCCAAACTGATTCAAAAACCGAAATATCAGGATTTGATTGATGATCTTGATTATTCGCTCGAAAAGATCACCGGAGAAGTTTCTCCGAACTCTGTCGAACAACGAAGAAAGTTCTGGTCCAACGTGGCCTTGAATTCGAGTAAGAAAATCTAAAGGCCTGAATTTTCTAATTGTTCTTTTTCACGGGCCCGATCAATTTCTTTAAGCTTGTTATCAGTGGCGATGAGTCGCTCTATACGATAGAGAAGAGTCTTCTCGGTGATTCCATCAGCTGCGGTTTCTTTCCAACCCTGAAGAAAATCCTGTTCTATTAATTGTCGTTTATAGATAGTTACCTTCGTAACTTCTCTTCCATTCCTGAAACCCTTCACCACATTTACTACGAGCTTAAATTTGGCGGCCTTAACGGCGTCTGAAGATCCAAATGAGTCTGTGAAGTTAACTTCCAGAGTATTATCCATCCAGCGAGTTTTAATAAAACCAGCTTCCTGATTCTGTTGTGCAATATCAAATTTTCGCATGACCTGAATAACGGCCTGCCAGGTTTGATTGTAATCGGCCTTGTAGATTTTCACCGGGATTTCAAGTTCTTCAGTCACTTGACGAAACTTTTCATAACTGGCGCAACCGCTTAAAAAGAGCATCATAGTGATTAAAAGATAAAATTTCATGACTTTTATGTTATCAATGAATCATATAAAAAGAAATTCTTTTGGATGAACTTATGGACCATAAAAACCTCTTTACCCAAGTATTATTGACTGAAGCTGAGGCGCTGACTAAAGCGGCTGCCCGCTTTCAAGATCAAGAGGCCCAGAAACTTGTGAAGCTCTTTGAGATTCTTGCCCACACCGGTGGCAGTTTAATCATTTCAGGGGTAGGGAAATCGGGTCTAATTGCTCAAAAGATAGCGGCCACATTCTCATCTCTGGGACTCCCATCTTTTTTCCTGCATCCTACTGAGGCCATGCATGGGGACTTAGGACGAGTAACAAAATCCGATGCTATCGTTCTCATCAGTAAATCCGGAACGACGGAAGAACTTTTAAACATGCTCCCGTATGTTTCTATTCCTAAGGAAAGAATTATTGCCCTGGTGGGAAAAGCTGATTCTCCTATTTCCCATAAATCTGGAATTGTGTTGGACGCTTCAGTGGAAAAAGAAGCTTGTATCAATGATCTGGCCCCTACTACCAGCACGACGGTCGCTCTGGCGTTCGGTGATGCCATGGCAGTGCTTTATGAAAACGTGATGGGTGTTTCCAAAGAAAAATTCGCCGTTAATCATCCTGCTGGCCTATTAGGAAAATCTCTTTCTCTCACAGTTGACCGCTTAATGATCCCGGCCAAAGATTGCCCGCATATTTCGGATGCCTCGACTTTGCAAGATGCCATTCTGGCCATGACCCAGAAACCGGTCGGTATGTGTGCAGTCATTGAAAATGATAAACTCATTGGAATTTTAGTTGAAGGTGACATTCGCAGGGCCTTCGCTAAGAGCGCCGATGCGATTAATACTCCAGTTAGAGAACTCATGACCAAAAATCCAACTGTACTAACAACCTCAACTCTTGCCTTCGATGCTCTGAAAACCATGGAGAGTGGCCAAAGACAGCTCAATGTCGCGCCTGTGGTAGATGCCGGTGTATTTCAAGGGGTCTTGAGATTGCATGATTTATTCAAGGCCGGGTTTAATTCTTCTTTGAGTAAATAACGCTCTATTGCTTTCAACCTCGGCGCCGCTCTCTTAAATAAGTCACCACCAACAAAATGAAGAACATACCCACTAATGGAAACACTCCATAAGTCTGATAAAAAGTGGCTTCGCCCGATCCCAGTGGGACATTCACATCGAGAATGCCTTTAACTCCAACATTTAATCTTTTTGATTCTGAACCATCAGGATAAATGACAGAAGAAATACCAGTATTGGTACTCCTTACAATCGGCAACTGAAATTCCAGTGCTCGCCATTTGGTTAAGAACAAATGCTGAAAAGGTTCGGCCGTATCACCATACCAGGAATCATTGGTGTGATTGATTATGAGGTGATTATTACCCCACTGATTGAGAAGAGTACGCATGTAATTAGATTCAAGAATTTCATAACAGATGGGAGTCACAAAACGTTCACCACCCTCTAGCTCCATCTTGGGAGTGCCTTCTCCTCGTGCAAACAAGGATACTGCCGGAACGATGGAAACTATTTGGCGATTAAATGGTCCGAAGGGCAATGTCTCACCAAAAGGGATCAAAATATTTTTATGATAACTGGTCTTTACTTTATTTTCACTTAACAGAATGGAAGAGTTAAAAACCGTTTCAAAAAAATCAAAGGGAGACTTAGTTGTATCCTGATCATAACCTCCGATTAACATTTCTGAATCAGTTGCTTGCATGATATTGAGAAAGATGGGAGCTAGTTTGGTTTTTTCACCATAAAAGCTCTCGGGATAAGCCGTCTCAGGCCATACGATGAGCCTGGGTTTAAATCCATTTTGAGCGGAGGAGAGATTTTCATAAGTTTGATTAATGGCCTCAAAAGAATTTGTATCACCTTTTTCTGACGAGACTTTTAAAAAATTCCCGATGTTCGCCTGAACAATTCGCACTGGTAGAATTTTATCAGATTGAATTTCTTTTAAAGGAAGGAAGGCATTCGTCAGAATAAACAGCATGAAGATTATCCAGATTTGTGGTCTCATTTTTCTCAATGCAAGCTGAGTGAAAACTTCGAGGGCCACCCAGTATGTGATAAAGCTAAAGACCACGACTCCGAAATAAGGAGCTAGTCCCAGATAAGGGGCCAGATTAAGCCAGGGACTTCCCACATATGAAGGGAATTGTTGCGGAAAATAACGTTCCATAATGGTCATCACAAAGGCGGTAATGAGAACGCCTTTCTCCGAATACCATTGAAACTCCGGCCGATACTTTTTCCATAAAACATACAACCACCAATGCGGCTGCAGGATAAAAGAAAAAACTAATCCTAGAATGATCGAGATGAAGTAAGGAAGCTGACCGAACTCCCGCAAGGTCTGAGGTATCCAGTAATATCCGACAAGATTTAATCCCAGGTTATAGGCCAGAATGTGAAGAAGAGTACTTTTTACGGTCGGGGCCACTTCTAATCGCCATAAGAAGAATGGCAGCGCCACAAATACTAGAGGTAGCCATCCCGAACCAATAAAAGAGGGATAAGAAAGAGCGTAAATGCCCCCGGCAATGGTTGTTAAGGATAATGAGAGAAGAAGAGGTTTCATCTCTTCATTGTAAGGTAAATCTTAGCGGTTTGCCACAGCACGAGTTGCTGGAGACTTAAGTTTATTTGAAACTTCATCAGCTAATTCGATGGCACGACCAGCATCAAGTTTACCAGCACCCAGAATCTTGCCTTCAAAATTTTTCACTTTGAGCGAAGATGAAAGAATGATGTTTTTAATCTGATCATATTTCATTGTAGGGTATTTTGACTTAATCATGGCAGCAACACCTGTAACAAATGCAGTTGCTTGAGAAGTTCCTGTCATATATCCAGCACCGTTACCTGGAATTGCAGAACGGATACGGTGACCTGGAGCTGCGATATCAACAGAGTTTTTACCGTAGTTAGAAGATGGAATGATATTCAGACCATCATCGTGAGCACCAACTGTTATGATATTTGAAAGACCATAAGAAGCCGGGTAGTAAGCGTGGCGCTTCTCGTCAATGTTTGAGCGCTCATTACCAGCAGCTGCAATCACTAAGATACCTTTTTTCTCAGCTTGCTTAAGAACACGCAGTTCTTCAACTGAAGCTTCAGGACCACCGCCAGAGTAATTAATAACATCAACGTTGTTATCAACGGCGTACTGAAGAGCCTTGATAGTAGCATCCAGATTTGCCTGACCAGAAGCTTTAGGATTGTAATATTTAAGAGCAAGAATTTTAACTTCCGGGAAGATTGATTTTACGATGCCGGCAACGTGAGTGCCGTGGCCATGAGCATCTGATGGAGTATTGGTAACCTTGCTACCAGAGAAGTCTACGCCGTAGTTGGTGGTTGAAGCTTTCTTGCCTGGAACATAAATATTTTTAGCAAGAAAAGCGTGGTCACCTTGAATACCAGTATCTACAACCGCAACGATAATATCTTTATTCTTTTTAAAGATTGACCATGATTGCTTCAAATTGATGGAGGCCAGGTGCTTATCCGGATCAATTCCCCATGAAGCATATCGAGAGATTAAAAGTTCTGGATTGTAAGCAAGACCAGCAGCTGATGCTACTGATAGATTTAAGCTGAGAGCAATCGAGAGTAGGGTTTTAACAGCTTTTTTCATTCCCAATCCTTACCACGGTTTTAATTCGTATAGGAGAACCTTTAGGCTTCCGTGTAATAAGTAAAGCAATCTACTTGCCAAAAGTGGCCATGGATTTTTGGGAGGTTAAGAGTGATGAGGTGTCGAATTTCTGTGAACTGTCTAAACTTTGATCAAAAAAAAGGGCCCGGTTAGGGCCCTTTAGATAAGTACTGGTTTTAAATGATTAGGCCTGGCGCCAAATCTGTGATTCTTCACGCTCTTTTTCTTCAGCGTGCTGAATACAAAGTTCCGCCCACGGCTGGTTTTCCAAACGTTTACCGGTGATCTCTTCATCGCACTCTTCACAATGACCGTAAGTTCCCTCAGCAATCCTATCCAAGGCCGCATCAATTCGACGAAGCTTTGCATATTCACGATCACGGATCGTGCAATTCAACTGCTGTTGAATAAGAGATGAGGCGAGATCTGTTTCGTCAGCGCGATCTTCTTCGGCTACATGTAAGTCCTCAGATTTATTTAGTAAGCCCACATTCATAATCTGCTGTCTTTGCTTTAGCAGCAAATCTTTGAAGTGTTCTAATTTCTTTTTATCCACAGGATCCTCCTCGGACGTTCAATAATAATGAGTCTCTGTTAGGTACCCATCTACTCTATTTTAGAGGTTGAAGGGAACACACTCAAGTGACCCGACTTATCGGCAATATTTTACCAGAAATTCAAAAAAATGCCCCGCATTAAGGTAGTTTTAAGGTCCTATAATTGACAAATATAGTTATGCCTCGTTAAGCTCTTAAGATGACCCTAAAGAAAACGAGGACTTATGCTGCATAGCAACATTGCTACTTCTGTGGGCCATATACCGTCAGGACTTTTTATTGTGGCCGTTCAAGATGAAACGACCAACTCTATAGATGGATACCTTGCTAGCTTTGTTCAGCAGGTCTCTTTTAATCCATTAATTGTGGCCCTTGCTATTAGGCCAGGCCGCCCAGCTTATGACTTAATTAAATCTGGTAAGATCTTTGCCATAAATACTGTCGGAGATCATGATAAGTCTTATTTAAAACATTTCTGGAAAGGCTACGATCCGGCCCAAAATCCTTTTTCTGAATTACCACATCAAACTGGACAAAATGGGGGAGTGATTCTGGAGCAGGCCAAATCTGCTTTTGAGTGTCAGCTTATTGAGTCAATTAAGCCTGGTGATCATGATATTGTCTTCGCCAAAGTTCTCTCTTCTTATGTCATGAATGAGGAATCTAGGCCCCTTGTCCATGTTAGAAAGTCAGGGGCCGATTACTGATGCTTCTTCGTCACTCTATCAAAATTAGCTCACTACTGCTTTTGGGACTTTGTGCTCTCATGGTTGGTTGCGGTAAAAAAACAAAGACTAAAGTCATGCAGACGGAGCCTTATCAGCAGCCCATTTCTGTGACTGAGCGTTTTCTTGAAAAACAAACAGTCGCTTGTGAGACCGATTCCTATTGTCCTAATTACATTGCAAAAATTGTTGTCGTCGATGGTGTAAATTCTTATCGCTACTGCACTGGATTTTTAACGGATGAAAATACGATTGCTACCAGCTCAAGTTGTCTGCCGTCCCTTATGCGAAGAGAGCAGCAAGATTGCAGTCGTGATATTTTCATCTTCTTTCCCAGAACAACTAATCGGCTGGCGGAAAGAGTTGGTTGCAGTAGAGTCATTCAATTCTCTCCTTTGAATGGAAATGATCCAAATCTCTGGAGAGATGACGTAAGCTTCCTGCAACTTAACAAGTCCTTACCTTACCGCAGACAAGCAACTATCAGTCGTGATGGTGTTCCTAATAATCGGCTGTTTACAACATGGATGGTAGATCAACAGGGTGACTTTTCAGCTTTAATTAAAAAGTCTACCTGCCAGGCCGTTCATAATAACTATGTGAACCCCTTAGTGACTGGTTATTCATCACCAAATATGATTTTTGCTGATTGTGGATTAACCATCGGTAGCACAGGTGCACCTGTTATAGATAATTATGGCAAGGTCCGGGCCATGATTTCAAAAGGCATTTCACAAAATCTCATTTCAAGTATTCATAAGTTTGGTTGGCTGTCGGAACCTCTGCGTGAAATGGCACATGGAACTAATCTGGGATGCGCTCCAACCGTTTATGATGATGAAAAATTGGATGAAAGGGAGTGTCTTAAAGAATTATCGGATAGGGACATTGCAGGTATCCGGGATTCAATGACGTCTTTTAATATTCTTTTCCGGGAGCCAAAGCTCAAACTCAGGGAACAATTACTCGAGAAATCGCAGTACATTAATTTTGACATGAAACTTACCACTCATGGGAATGTTCAGAATGTAGATGTGCTTCCCAAATGCTTTAAGCCGCTAAATAATTGGCTTCCTATGCTTAACATAAGAAATAATTATGTCTTTGATATTGAACTTCCAAATGTGAAGTTCAAAAAAATTATGGATGGAAGTGGCAGGGTTTCTGGAATGGTAGAAGAAGGACCACACAAACCATATTTTGTTCAATTCTCTGTGAAACAACTAAAGGCCATTAAAAAGTCTATGGTTTGGATGTGGAATCGAATTGATAATCGTTCTTTTCCTGATATTTCAGAACAGTGCTCAACCTCACTGCTTTAAGTTTCTCCAGCTCTTACCTTTGCGGGCCCTTGAATTTTTTTGATAATCCTGTACGGCTCTTTCATGATCCTGGTAATTCTTAGAAAAGACATGAGTACCGTCGTTCTTACTTACAAAATAAAGATAGTTATGTTCTTCCGGATTCAGAACGGCCTCAATCGCGGCCAGGCTAGGATTCGAAATGGGTCCCGTTGGAAGGGCCGGGATTTTATAAGTGTTATAAGGAGTTTCCTCCAGAAGATCAGCTTTACGAATGTTACCTTTGTATCGACTCCAAATTCCATAAATGGTAGTTGGATCCGATTGGAGTCTCATTCTTTTTTTAAGTCTATTGGTAAAAACGCCAGCAATCGCCGGGCGTTCTACCTTGGCCCCGGTTTCTTTTTCTACCACTGAAGCAAGAATAATGATCTGATGTTTATTTAAGAATGGGTGGTCAAAATTGATGTCTTTGGTCCGTTCATTAAACAGATCAATCATGCTTTTCGCGACAGCTTTGGCCGGTGTATTCGGTGCAAAACGGTAAGTTTCCGGGTACAGGTAGCCTTCAAGGCTAGTTGCTTGGATGCTTAGCTTTGAAATGAGATCTGGATGTTGAACGGCATTCAGAAACTCCTGTTCACTGGTAATGCCAGCATTTTCAAAAAGTTTGGCAATCTCGTACATGTTCTTTCCTTCCGGAATAGTAATGCTGGTCAGATTTGGCTGCCCATAGACAAGAGTGTCCAATACCTGTCTTAGATTTGAACCTTTGGTGATGGTAAAACTTCCTGCGCGGAACTTTGTCATCACACCTTTATACTTGGCATAGTAGTGAAACATTCTCTTGTCCGGAATTAAACCGTTAGAAAATAAGCGGTGATTAATCCGACCAAAAGTTTCTCCATTATGGACAACGAAGACTTTGTCAGAACCGGTGTAACTTTGGTTGAAAACCATAGTCAAGTAAGTGCCAAGTCCAGCAAAAAGCAAAAGAGGGATAACAACAAAAAAAATGAATAGCGATTTTTTCATGCCTAGATTATAAACCAGGACGGTGCTTCGTGCGGCGAATAAAATCTTCTAAAATTACACTGGCCGCAACGGCATCAATTTGTTTCAGATCTACTTGAAAATTATAGCGAGGAGAATTCTTCATTCGAGATTCAGCTTCAAAGGTAGATAGGGTTTCATCTTGTTCTTCGATAGGCAGAGTAAAATGCTCCCTTATAAAATTGACGAATTTCTGGGCCTTCTCCGTGGTACTGGTTTTTTTACCGTCAGTTAAGTGGGGTAAGCCGATAATGATCAGATCAATGAGTTCATCATCAATGATTTTGTTCAAAGCTTTGATCACTGCTTCTGGGCCAGTATTTTGTATCCTTCCGTAAGGGGTCGGAAAAGGATCCCGATTCACACAGAAGGTTGCAATACCGATGAATTTTTCACCAAAGTCCATGGCCAGGATATTTTTTAAATTTAAAGGATGTTGAGGTGGTAGGGTGAATTCAGACATAAGCTTTTTTACGTTAAAAGAGGAAGCTGGGCCAGCTCTTTTGTCTCTTCAAATTTAACTCCCACTCCTAAGAGGCGAACAGGTCTGGGATCTTGAGTCCATCTCTCTTCCAAAAGGTGCAAAAAGTTCTCTTCATTGAAAGGCATCTGCCGTTCAATCGTGGTCTGTTTAAAATCATAATATTTAATTTTCACGTGGAGATTTTTAATACTTCGGTCTTCGTAACGGGCAAGGGAATCTCTGACTTCACCTACCATGCGAACAATATGTTCCTTCATTTCTTCATAATTCTTAATGTCTTGGGCGAAAGTCTCCTCTGTTCCCAGAGATTTTCGTTCATGTTCTGTTTCAACTTCCCGTTCATCAACACCCCGGCAGAAATCAAACAAGGCATCACCAAATTTTCCAAAATAATGAATCATCTCACTACGGGAGTAGCGCTGCATGTCCAGACAGGTCTTAATTCCCATCTCATGCATATGGGCGGAAGTGACTTTCCCGATTCCCCAAAGCTTTTCAATGGGGATTGTTTTGATAAATTCCTCTACCTTATGAGGAGCTATTGTGAACTGCCCGTTAGGCTTCTTGAAGTCGCTGGCCATTTTAGCTATTAGCTTATTGGGTGCGATGCCAGCAGAAGCGGTAAGTCCGCCGGTGCGTTCAAAAATCTTTGTTCGAATTTCCTGCGCTATCAGGGTCGCTGAATTATTAAACAGAGGAGAGTCAGTCACATCCAAGTAGGCTTCATCCCAAGACAGTCCTTCAACTAAATCTGTATACTCATGAAAGATCTCAAAAATTTGTTCAGAGGCTTCTTTATATTTATGCATGCGTCCTCGGACTAAGACCAGATGAGGACAAAGCTTTAAAGCGTGGGCCGAAGCCATGGCAGAGCGGACGCCGTATTTTCGGGCCTCATAATTAGATGTTGAAATCACCCCTCTACGATCACTCGAACCACCTACTGCCATGGGAACATTTCGTAGGGATGGGTTGTCTCTCATCTCTACTGATGCAAAGAATGCGTCCATATCTATGTGAATTATTTTTCGCATATGGGGTATTGTACGGAAATGTTACGGTTAATGCTAGTTCTTTTTTGCAAGTCGTAATAAACTTAACTTACTGATATTACGCTTTAACTCAAGTGGTTTAAAACTAGAATTTGACTTTGATTCAATTCAGGTTAAGATAGTCGGGAATCATACAGATAGTCGACCGGCCTTCGTAATCGAGACCAAAAATCCCAAAAAATTTTACATGAAGAACCAAAAATACAGAACCTTATTTAACATCACCGTGGAGTCAAAATGCATTTGAGTGCTTTGCGCGAAAAAGACATCGAAGAACTAACTAAAATGGCAGAAGAAGCCCAGATTGAAAATGCGGCCGGTTTCAAAAAGCACGAACTGATCTTCTCCCTTCTCACAAAAAAATCTAAAGATAATGAGGAAATTTTCGGGGACGGCGTTTTGGAAATTTTGCCTGATGGCTTTGGTTTCCTTCGTTCTCCGTCTTATAACTATCTTCCGGGTGCGGATGATATTTATGTTTCTCCTTCACAGATTCGCCGTTTCGGCCTTCGTACCGGAGACACGATTGAAGGTCAGATCCGTACTCCTAAAGAGGGTGAGCGGTACTTTGCATTACTTAAAGTTAATCACATTAACTTTCGTGATCCGGAACAACACCGCTCAACAGTTCTCTTCGATAACTTAACTCCGCTTTACCCTGATAAAAAAATAAACCTCGAATCAAAACCAACCAATTATTCAACACGAGTGATTGATCTTTTTGTTCCACAAGGTTTTGGCCAGCGTTGTTTGATCGTGGCACCTCCCAAAGCTGGTAAAACCATGCTTATGCAGGATATTGCCAACTCAATTTCTGACAACCATCCGGAAGCTAAACTTATCGTTCTCCTGATCGATGAGCGTCCGGAAGAAGTAACAGATATGAAACGTAACGTTCGCGCAGAAGTTGTTTCATCTACCTTCGATGAACCTGCTACTCGTCACGTTCAGGTTGCCGAAATGGTGATTGAAAAAGCGAAACGTCTGGTAGAGGCCAAGCAGGATGTAGTCATTCTTCTTGACTCAATCACCCGTCTAGCTCGTGCTTATAACACTGTGGTTCCACCGTCAGGTAAGATTCTTTCAGGTGGTGTGGATTCAAATGCTCTCCATAAACCGAAGAGATTCTTTGGAGCTGCCCGTAATATCGAAAACGGCGGATCATTAACTATTATTGCAACTGCCTTGATTGATACTGGTTCGAGAATGGATGAAGTTATCTTTGAAGAATTCAAAGGTACCGGTAACTCAGAAGTTCAGTTGGATAGAAAGCTCATGGAGAAGAGAATATTCCCGTGTCTTGATATCAACAAATCTTCGACTCGTAAGGAAGATCTCCTTATGGCCGACAAAGATCTTCAGAGAGTGTTCGTTCTTCGTCGGGTACTTAACCCAATGAATACTATGGATTCCATGGAATTTATCCTTGAACGCATGAGAGATACCAAGACCAACATCGCTTTCTTGGATAAAATGAACGGATAATGAAAAAAACTTTAAAGCGCATCATTCTCTTAACAACGAAGCAATACACCTCTATCGGAGGTCAAGCCGTTATTGAGGGTGTGATGATGAGATCACCCAATGCATTCGTGGTGGCCGTTCGAAAGCCGGATGGATCAATACGTTTACGTCGGGACCAGTGGTATGGGCTTTCTAAAAAATTAGATTTTTTGAAGAAACCATTCTTACGTGGAATTCTCATGCTGATTGAAACCATGGCCAATGGTCTGGTTTCACTGAACTATTCTGCCAATATCGCTATGGCAGAAGAAGAACGAGAAAAAGCTCTCAAAAAGGGCAAGACGCTTGAAGAGTTTGAGGCCAGTCAGAAGAAAAAAGAGAAAGTGGATATTGCCACTTTCTTAACGATGGCAGTTTCTTTTTCATTCGGAATTGGATTGTTTGTTTTTCTTCCTCACATGGTCGCTTTCGGCATTGGTGACCTTCTCGGACAAAACTGGACTCTGGACAGTTTTGCTTTTCACGCTGTTGATGGTGTTGTTAAGGCCGCCATTTTTGTGGCCTACATCTGGGGCATCTCTTTTATGAAAGATGTTTATCGCGTTTTTCAATATCACGGTGCTGAACATAAATCGATTGCGACTTTTGAAGCTGGTCTGGATCTCACTGTTGAGAATGCTAAGAAGTTCACAACCTTGCATCCTCGATGTGGAACCAGTTTTATATTCTTTCTTATCCTAATTTCTATTATTCTTTTCTCGGCCGTCTTTACGATGATTCCGGTCGGAGTAAACCTTCCTCCGCTACTTCGTCATGTTGTGGCCGTTCTATTTAAAGTTGCTTTGATGCTGCCAGTTGCAGGAATCAGTTACGAACTGATCAAAACTGCGGGCAAGTGTTCTGATAAATGGTGGGCCCGGGCCATGAGTGCTCCGGGAATGCTGTTGCAGAAGTTGACAACAAAAGAGCCGGATGAAAAGCAGCTAGAGGTTGCTCTCTCCAGTATTAAGGCCGTTCTCTTCCTGGAGAATAAGTACAATCTGAAAGAGGCAACTGCCAAAATCCTCAACCTAGAAGAAATCGATATTCAGACAATACATGAAATCGAATCCACCAATTCAACGCTCAAAGAATTCTTAGAGTAGCTTAGCCCCAAGGAAAATTCCGTGTTCGATAAATTAGAAGCTGTCGTTAGACGTTATGAGATATTAACTGAGAGATTAGCAGATCCCTCTCTCTATGATCGTGCTCAGGAATTGCGAGAAACCAATGAAGAGCGATCTAATATAGAGCCGATCGTTTTTAAATTCAGAGAATTTAAAAAACTGGTCGCGGACATCGAAGGCAATAAAGACATCATTCATAATGAAAAAGATGAAGAGATGCGTGAAATGGCCAAGGAAGAACTCTCGGAACTTGAGACAAAGCTTCCTGTCATTGAGCAAGAGTTGAAACTGTTGCTATTACCTAAGGATCCCAATGATGACAGAAACGTTATCCTGGAAATTCGTGCTGGTGCTGGCGGTGATGAAGCCTCTATCTTCGTGGCCGACGTTTGGCGTATGTACCGAAACTATTTTGGTACTAAAGGATGGAGATCAGAAGTGGTTTCAATCTCTGAAGGCGACCGCGGTCTTAAAGAAATCGTAGTCAACGTCTCAGGGGATAAGGTTTATTCCAGAATGAAGTATGAGTCTGGTGTTCACCGGGTTCAGCGAGTTCCTGATACAGAGGCCCAAGGTCGAGTTCATACTTCTACTATTACGGTGGCCGTAATGCCGGAAGCTGATGAAGTAGGGGATGTTGTTCTGGATATGAACGAAATTCGTATCGATGTTTATCGTTCGGGTGGTTCAGGTGGTCAGTCCGTTAACACTTCGGATTCAGCTGTACGTTTGACTCACATGCCTTCCGGTATTGTGATTGCCATGCAAGATGAGCGTTCTCAGTTAAAAAACAAAGATAAGGCCTTCAAGATTTTAAAGGCAAAGTTATATGACCTGCGGATTCAGGAAGCTCATGCTAAAGAAGCCGCCACCCGTAAAGGTTTAGTGGGGACTGGTGACCGTTCTGAACGTATCCGGACTTATAACTACCCTCAGGGAAGAATCTCTGATCACCGAATCAATTACACTATTTATAACCTTCCAAGCTTTATGAATGGTGATATTGATGAAGTCATTGATGCTCTGATTGCTCATAATCAGGCCATTCTGCTTCAAGGGACCGAAGAATAGACACTCTCAAAGAGAGCTGGAGTTCTTTTTTCAAAGATCACGAAGCTCGATTGTCAGAACATTACCCCGGTCTAAGTCTCCACCGTTTTTTGATGGAGGTTGAGGACATTTTTGGAAAACGTCTACATAACAATATTTTAAATCTTTCAGATGCTGCCTTTTCTCTATCAGATAAAGTTAGTCTTGATCTCGCACAATCTTTCCTAAATGGGATTCCTTTCGCTTATCTTTTGGGTAAAAGCGAATTTTACGGGAACGATTACTTCGTCAATAAAGATGTGCTCATCCCACGACCTGAAACTGAATATCTGGTGGATATGATTGTTCAGGAATTCAAAAATAAGTCTAAACGGATTTTGGATGTGGGGACCGGCAGTGGTGTGATTCTTTTAAGTCTTCTTCAGAATCAGGTTGGTCAATCTGGTGTGGGAGTGGATATTTCCGAGAAGGCCCTGAAGGTTGCAGCGATTAATACGCAGCGTTTGCGGTTGAAGAAAAAAGTTACGCTCTCCGTTTCAGACCGTTTGCAAAACGTGGAAGGCACTTTCGATTTAATTGTCTCCAATCCACCATATATCAAGGCCTCTTCCCATAAGAGTTTGGTGCACAATTCAGTGGATTCTTATGAGCCCCATCAGGCCTTGTATCTGCCTGATGATTTTTATGTCTTCTGGTTCGAAGATTTTTTTCAGTCTATCCGCGCCCAGCTTAAAGGCACTTTTTTCATGGAAGGCCATGAGTTGGAGGTGGAGGATCAAGCTAGGCTTTTAAGTCGATTAGGTTTTACTAATATTTCGGTTTTGAATGATTTAACCGGGACTAAAAGATTTTTGAGGGCGAGTATTTAAGCGGCTTTATTGCCAGAATTAGGTCTAATCCTGGATAAAAAGGCTTGCAGAGAATTGAACTCCGCAAGTAAAGCTCCGCTTTGGTAATCATTCTTATCATTCGCAAATTTTGTCTCATTTAACTTTATTTGCTCATTTGCTTCCATTATTGAGAAGTCAAAGTCGATGTCACACGTATTTTCTTCCAAGTCATAAAAGATTTTTGATAATGAAAAAGCAGATTCAAAAAAAGATTCTGTAAAGTCAGTATACCCTTCAATGAAGGTCACTGTCTTATGATGTGGACAGCTTTGCATAACTTCATCCTTTAAGCATTTAAAATCAAGGGAGGCGTTTTTTATTTTCATAATTCGTCTTATCGGACACTACCTGTAAATCTTTTTAAAATAATCTCCATAGACGATTAAAGTTTTTTTGAAGGTTATACTCCCAAGTATTTTGTTTACCAGTAGAACTCATTTCCAAAAGATATCTTTCTCCTGTGGATAGATGCTTTTTATATTTTAAGATCAAATCTTCTAACGACTTATTCATCTTACCTGGCACCTTTTTGACATTCGCAGTTTCTCAAAACTCCTAATTATCAATATAGATGCCGGCCAGTTCTTCTATAAACCTTCGTATTTAAAGCTTCATTAACGCAAACAGGAAAAAGATTTACTACCTAAAGATTAAGAAGCCACTCCAATCGGAATTGGAGTGGCACTTTAAAATAAGACCTAAAAGAAGCCCATAGGATTCTGATCGTAACTGACCAATAAGTTTTTTGTCTGCTGGTAATGTGCAAGCATCATTGAATGATTCTCTCTTCCAATCCCTGATTCCTTATATCCACCGAAAGCAGAGTGAGCTGGATACAGATGATAACAATTAGTCCAAACGCGACCAGCATGAATATTGCGGCCAAAGCGATAGGCAGTAGATTGATCTCGCGTCCATATACCCGCGCCTAATCCATAAGGAGTGTCATTTGCGATCGCCAAGGCTTCAGCTTCGTCAGTGAATTTAGTCAAAGCGAGTACTGGCCCGAATATTTCTTCCTGGAAAATGCGCATCTTATTGTTGCCTTCAAAGACTGTTGGCTGGATATAGTAACCATTTTTAAGGTCTCCACTCATTTCGGCCGCGGCTCCGCCTGTCATAATTTTCGCTCCTTCTTGTTTTCCTAGTTCAAGGTAAGAAAGAATTTTATCGTATTGGGCCTTTGATGCTTGTGCGCCCATCATGGTTTCCGTATCGAGAGGATTTCCAAGTTTCACTTTTTGAACGCGTGCAATGGCATCTGGAATGAATTTATCAAAGATACTTTTGGCCACTAGGGAACGAGAGGGACAAGTACATACTTCTCCCTGGTTTAAGGCAAACATGGCAAAGCCTTCAAGTGTCTTTTGATAAAAAGCATCGTCCTTTGCTGCAATGTCTTCAAAAAAGATGTTAGGCGATTTTCCACCCAATTCAAGAGTCATAGGAATGATATTTTCAGCTGCATACTGCATGATGAGCTTGCCAGTGGTCGTTGAGCCTGTGAATGCTATCTTGGCAATTCGTTTATTAGCAGCAAGTGCCTTTCCAACTTCTGCTCCGTATCCATTGACGATATTCACTACTCCGGCCGGAAGTAGGTCTTTAATAAGATCAATCAGTACAAGAATACTGGCCGGAGTTTGTTCTGCTGGTTTGAGTACGACACAGTTACCGGCGGCAAGTGCGGGAGCAAGTTTCCAGGCCGCCATTAGAATAGGAAAGTTCCATGGAATAATCTGTCCAACGACACCTAGTGGCTCATGGAAATGGTATGCGACTGTGTTCTCATCGAGTTCAGAGATTCCGCCTTCTTGAGCACGGATACAGCCCGCGAAATAACGAAAGTGATCAATCGTGAGTGGAATGTCAGCTGCCAGAGTTTCTCGAATCGCCTTCCCGTTATCCCAGGTTTCGGCCACAGCAATCATCTCCAGATTGGCCTCAATTCGATCAGCGATTCTATTTAGAATATTTGCTCTTTCTGCCACAGAAGTCTTTCCCCATTTCGCTTTAGCATTATGAGCGGCATCCAGGGCGAGCTCTATATCTTCAGCTGATGAGCGGGGAACTTCACAAATCACTTCGCCATTAATCGGAGTAGTGTTTTGAAAGTATTGTCCATTTTTCGGAGCAACCCATTCTCCACCGATAAAGTTTTCGTAGCGCGATTTGAAATTAACTTTCGCTCCCGTGCTATTTGGTTTTGCATAGATCATATCAATTCTCCTGAATTTTGAGAGCATGTGAAAGAATCACTCTCTTTGGTGGGTATCGTGTAAAATTATTTCTAGATTTATTAGATAATTGATTCTGATTTTAAAGAATGACCCAAGTCACTCTTTTAGAATATTAGGCCAATGAACTGAGATAGTTTGTGAGCTAAATTGTCAGGAAGATTAAAGAATGAAGTCCCGTTTAAAAGGGACTTCATGGGCATCTATTGGAAATTTATAATGTCTAATCGAGGGAAATGAACTTTAAAGAGGATGAGTTCAATAATATCAGAAATAGTTATATGTTTACCCGAGTATTTCAAGTCAACTTCTTGGTTTTGAAATTTACCGAGAATTTGAAAGCTTTCATTACCGGTTTTTATGATCTGAAGATTTGTCCAGTATCCGTTAGTGTATCCTTTGAAAATAAAGCCTCCTTCTCTTTTGACAATATAAAGGTCGTAAAGATGATTGAGAAGAAATCCTGTGATGTGGTGTTCTTCTTCTGATTTCTCAATACGAAGGGAGGCGCTATAGTTTAAATAGCGACCATCAATAAAGCTAACATAAGTATTCAAAGAAAATTTAACATTAGTTTTGGATGACTCATCAATTAGCTCAGTAACCTCTGTATTAGGTTGAAGGTTCATATTAATTTTAGAACTATCAAGCGTACCTCTAATGGCATAAACAGTTTCTTCATTGACTATAGAATAGTCGTACTCGCGTCCTAAAAAGAATCCCTCGAGCTGGATACCACCTTGTGTCTGATTAATCTTCAATGTGTTGGGAAGACGGCCATAACTGCCACTGAGGATCTCATTAGCATAAACGTGGCCAAGATTGAGCAGTAAAAAACTTAATAGAATTTTAAACATAAGTTGTTCCTTTTTGATTTATAGTACCGAGTTCTCTACCCAAGGCGCACCTTCGCTCATGCATTTAAGGTAGGCAGGATTAATGGCCACATTTCGTTTCTGGCCATCGAACCATCGCACTTCAACAAGATGTCGATTCTCATCGGCGGTTTCAATTATGGCATAATCCCCATACATGATATCGCGATCAGTTTTTAAATTATCAAACATCATTGCATCGAGAAGTAATTCGGAGCTGTCATTTGTTTGATTTGTAAGAATCGGACCTGAGATATCAAAAACTACTGTCCCTTGGTCAAGTCCTGACTTAATAGTATCCTTTACAAATTTTGCAGCTGAATCAAATTGACTAGCGGGAATAACATTCCAACCGAGGGCTTCATATTGGGTCTGATATTTACATGCATGGGCAGTGCTTACATAAGCGAGTATAAGAAATAAGAACGTAGTTGTAGTTTTCAACAAGAGAACCTCCATTTTTAGATTTGATCAATTAATTCCTGTTTTATATTTTCATAAATTCTAATAAATGTAAGCCTTTTCAAAGATGAGCATCATCATGTTTTGAATTGGGCCATTTCTGAGAGCATCATTCCCTTTAAAACTTTGCACTCCTTAAAACCTTTGAAATGTTTTATACCATTTGCTGTCCGTACAAAACCCATCGGGTAGACCGGGTCATTATTGAACTGCTCCAATGATTTTCTTGTTGTTAAGAATATTGCTAGTCCTGAAGGGATTTTGAGTTTAGGCAAGTCTCGTTCGTCGCTCTTGTCTAATAGGATGTAGACGTCATTTTTATCAAGACATTTAAGATCTTTTAATTGGATCTTGCAATAACTGCACTGCGGAGTGATTAAAAGGACAATTTTATTTGAGGGTATTTCTAGATCTTTAAATGATTTTTTATCAATTCGCAGATGAGGCCCCAGATTCAGGGCCTCGGCGTAAGCGAAATTTATGAGTAATAAGATGCTAAAAAACACTCTTTAACCCTGCATAAAGCTGCCGGCCCTGAAGCGGTCCCCATGTATGGGCAACATCAAAGTCCCCATTGCTATTAAAATATAGCGGGGATTCTGTTTGGGTATAATCGAAAAGGTTTTTTGCTCCAAAATAGAGGTTAGTCTGCTTGTTCAGTTCGTAGGAGACATTAACATCGACGGTAAAAAATTGAGGGGAGTATCTATCTTTCTTGGAACCGGGATTAGTTCCATCAAAAGTGTTATAATGATCTTCATAACCATAATCATGTAAATCTCGTGTGCCTGTCCAGGTCAGAGTTGAATTCACATCCCAGGCCCCCTTGTCCCAATCCATAAGTAAACTTACTCTTTCTTCCACAGCTGCTGTAATGAGAAGCTTTTTATAGCGGTTTTGGTAAAAGTATTTTTCTGCCACGATTCCAAGTTTAAGTTCTGGGGTTACTTTATAACCGAATGAGGCATCCACATTGGCCACTTCCACGTCTTTATCATCCAGATTTATTAGAACTGGTGTAGTACCGGTGTTATCAACGAATGCTATGTCTTTAACTTTTGTCCATGCACCACTTAAGGTTGCCGTACTCTTTTCACCGTTTCTATTGAGTGAATAGGTAAAAGAATCACTCGTTTCTAAGTTTTCGATATTCATATCGAAACCATCATCTAAGAGACCATGCTCTGATTCAAAAAAAGTAAGTGGTGAACGATATCCTTTCCCATAAGCAAAACGTGAATCAAGACCCGGATTATGTCTCCAGAGAATATGAATTCTTGGAGCTATTATCACATCATCAATTTCATCTTTTTTGACGTTCTTATCAGTAAAATCCGTGACAATTTTATTCAATCTGAGTGCAGACGAAATTTCCAGGTTATCGTTTGGAACCCAAATGTCCTGAATGTACATCCCTGGGGCGTGATAATCAAAACTGTCTGAGTCCCGTCCCTGGAGTTCAAAAAAAGTATGCGACTTTGATCTTAGTGTTTCTTTTTTATAATCCAGACCAAGTGTCAAAAGATTGCTTTCATTGGTGTTAATGTTAGTTTTTACATCATAGAATATTGCCTCATTGGTATTCTTATAATCAGCACCTTCATACCAACTATCCTGTTTTCCCAATGCATATGAAATTGTCGCTCCCAGATTGAGCATGCTATTAGTGGCATGAGTTAGTTTTAGAGTTCCTTCATTCCTGTCAACATCTATGATCTCCGCTGTAGAACCAGGCGCTCCAATGAATTTCTTTCTGACGTCTCCGTTGTTGAAAGAATTAAAATCAATGGCAGGAGTGGGTTGATTTATCGTCTCAAAGGTCCCATGATTCATTGGCCCTCCGAAAATGTGTGCCCTAAGGGCATTAATTCTGATATCCATATTCAGTTTTTCATTAAGATCTTGAGAATATTTCACCATCAGTGAACGAGTGTCTCTCACTGGAATTTCATTGATTCCATTATTATCCTTGTCCCACTGCCCTTGATTTGAATATTGTCCTGCCAGAGTTGTTCTTCTTTTTCCGTTATCTCCAACGGCCGTTGTGACGACTGTTAGATTTTTATAGTCATTGTTTCCACCTGAAACATCGATAATGGTTTTATTTTCCTTGGCCTTTAGAGTCACGACATTGATAACACCACCAATGGCTTCCGGTGCAGATAGAGAAGCTCCGGGGCCACGGGAGACTTCAAGTGAGGCGATTCCTAGTGTTCCAAGCGACTCGAACCCATAATAACTTGAAACAGTTGAATGAAGGGGAACCTCATCCACTAGAACTGTGGTGTATTCACCTCTCAAACCATTGATTTGAACCCTCTTTATGCCACAAATTGAACATCCATTAAGAACCTGAAGACCTGGTTCCTGTTCTATTGCCTGAACAAGATTTTGTGCATTTTTCTTTTGAATTTTTTCAGCGGTGATGACTTCCGTTTTCACAATTGAATCTTTTAGCTGCCCTGTTTTTTTCAGGCTTTCGTTGATATCGCTTACTTCAACGGCTTCAAGTTCTTCGGGACTGGTATGCCCTCGAGGTATAGTAAAAAGAATGAATAAGATTAAAAGGAGTGATATCTTCATTGGTTTAGCATCCTCAAGGGTTTGAATTTACTGTATGTTTTAGTTGACTTACAATTGTTTGGCATACAATACATTTTTTGAGATGATTTTGTAAATTACCTTTGCTCAACTTTTCAAGGAAGCCTGGATGAGCATCAATCAAAGGAGACTTTTTAAAGAAGAATTCCTACAATCAGCTCAAAAACACTTTTCTGGATGGTTTATGGATAAGCTTATTGTCGAAGGTCCCTGCACACTTAAGGGATCAGTACAAATATCATCAGCAAAAAACGCCACACTTCCTATTTTGGTGGCGACTTTATTATGTCCATACCCTGTGACTTTCGATTCCATCCCCGAACTTATGGATGTGGGGACCATTCTGAAGCTATTGCAAAGTATGGGAGTGAAGGTCACTAAAAAGGGAAGTCAGACAATTGTCGATGCTTCTCATTTAGATAATCAACACGCTGATTACGCCTTAGTTAAAACTATGCGAGCTTCAGTTTTGGTTTTAGGACCTCTTCTTGCTCGTTATGGAGTGGCCTCAGTTTCTCTTCCTGGAGGGTGCGCTATTGGTGCTCGACCGGTTGATATTCATCTTATGGGAATGGAGAAATTGGGGGCTGAAATTGAAATTGAAAACGGTTACATCAAGGCCCATTGTAAAAAATTAAAAGGGGCAACCATTACTCTTCCATTTCCGAGTGTCGGTGCCACTGAGAATCTCATCATGGCCGCCGTTTTAGCGGAAGGAACTACTATAATTGAGAATGCTGCTATGGAGCCTGAGATTGATGATCTGGCAGATTTTCTTATTGCTCAAGGTGTGAAGATCGAAGGAGCTGGGACATCTCACATTACTGTTCACGGAATGGATATTAAGCAGCTTAAAAGCCCTGCTAAACCATATCGGGTGATTGGAGATCGTATTGAAGCTGCCACGTTTATCATTGCGGCCATCATGAGTAAGGGGGAAGTGAGAGTAGAAGGATTTAATCCTAAACATCTGACTTATGTGCTTGAGACTTTGATCAAGATGGGAGCAAGTCTGGAAGTGGGAGAGGATTTTGTTTTAGTTAAAAAATCCCAGCGCCTTAAAGGTGCCATCATTGAAACAGCTCCTTATCCTGGATTTCCAACTGATGTTCAGGCCCAGATGATGGCCCTTATGAGTGTGGTTGAAGGTAACTCGGTTGTGACTGAAACAATTTTTGAAAACCGTTTTATGCACGTGCCTGAAATGGGACGAATGGGGTCAAAAGTAACGCTGAAAGGAAATTCAGCTTTAATTGAAGGTGTTGAAGATTTAAGTGGTGCACCTGTTATGTGTACTGATTTAAGAGCGTCTGCTGCCTTGATCCTTTGTGCTCTTATTGCCAGCGGAGAAAGTGAAATTCAGCGTGTCTATCATCTTGACCGAGGCTATGAGAAAATTGATGAGAAGCTCACTAAGCTAGGTGCAAAAATTAAAAGAGTGAAGGGTTAATATGAGTGACTGCATTTTTTGTAAAATCATTGAAGGTAAAATTCCTTCAACTCAAATATTTGAAAATGCGAATGTGATCGGGTTTAAGGATCTGCGGCCTCAGGCCGCAGTTCATCAGCTCTTCATCCATAAAAGACATTCAAATGATGTTAATGAACTCTCTAAAAATGATCCTACTCAGTTGGCGGATCTATTTGAGGCAATGAGACTTTATTCTGAAGAAGAAGGTTTAACCAAAGATGGCTTCAGGATTGTTACGAATCTGGGACCGAATGCAGGACAGACGGTTTTCCATACTCATTTTCACCTGCTGGCAGGTGAGCCTCTAGGCCATTTTGGTTCTTAGTTCTGTAGTCCATTGAAAAGACCGGCCAGCAACGTTCTTTGTAATTGATTAAGCTGAGCGGTTCTTGCCATAAAGATAATCGGACTTCTTTCAATCTGTGTCGTTGCTACAAACTGACCTTTAACTGAATTGAATTCTGTGACTTCGAAAACATCATGAAATTTTTCAAGGTAGTTCTGCATAAGTTCTTTTTCCTTTGCGGAACCTTGTTGGAAATTGGCCTTTTTAGAACCTGAAAGAAGAGCTTGAGTTAATTTAGGTCTTTCTTTCTTTTCGTTATTTTCATCTTTTTCTTCTGTCGCAATGATGTCATTGAAAAGAATCGTGAGATCAGTGGCACCAATATTTCGTTTCATCCAGTACCAGAGTTCTTCAAAAAAACTTAAGCGATCTTTTTTCCAGAGATCTCGGAAATGATTGGTGAGTTTATAAAGATTCTCAATCGAATTGAAGTTTTGATGCATTGTCCAGCGATTTGAAATTTTAAGATAAAGATCTTTGCATTGTTGGGCCGGCATGGTTTCAAAGGATGACAGGGAGATATTCTCGTCCTGAGCATCCAGAATAGGGTAGTGGGCCTTTTCTTTTTCCAGTATACCGACCAGGGAGCTGAAATGTTCATTATCATGAATGAAAAGTGCCTGGAGGTTTTGATCCGGCAAATCTGTCACATCAATAATCTTGGATTCCAATGAATTTTGCTGCCAATCAAGCTCCTTTATAAGCACCTGACTAGAAGAACGGACAAAACCGAGTGAAATAATCATGCAAAAACCTTCCTTTGAACAATGCATTCTAACAAACGCTACTTTAAGTTACAATGGACTCATGGTGCAGCAATGGTGCTTTTTCTTCATCCTTTTACTCTTTGGCAGGTCTGGACTTGCCCAGGATGAGCGTTATTACCGCCAAATCCTGACGGGTGAGTTGCCCAAATTAAACTTAGAGGCCAAAGAAGCTCCTCTTGGACAATTTAATGTCCTCGGTTCCAATTATAAAATTGATCTAAATGATGACCAGATTGAAGAAACTATCCAACCTCAAAAACGAGACGGAGTTGATTGGCTTGAAATTAGAAACTCCTCTGAAACCAAAGTGTTCGAAGCTAAGCTTCTGGCCATGGGTGCTCACAGCAAAATTTATAAAGTAAGGCTGGTTCAGATTTCTAAAAACGTCAGGGCCTTGATTATTTTTTTAGATGAGGGGGTTACCTCTGGAAAAAGATTTGAGTCTACCGGCCGGTTTTATGTGCTTAGTTTTGAGAATAATGACTTTTCAACCATGTCTTTAGTTGAAGGTCCTCACTTCTATCACGAGAAACAGGCCCAGCGGGAACAATACTGGCGAAGGGATTATGCAGTTAATGTCTTTGATGTTGATGGTGATGGGGCCCGTGAAATCACTGTGCAGTATAATCACATCCAAAGAATTATGAAATATATAGGAAGAGGAGTATGGGAGAGGTTTTAAGAAACTTTTCTAATCTTTTCTTCACTTTTTCTTTCACGTTCTTTGCGATATTTCTCAAGCACTTCAATATTTGAAGCACTTTCCTGTGAAGCTTTTTTCTTGAAGTGACTCATAACTAAAAACCAGACAACCAGAGGTAATCCGAAAATAATGGAAATACCAAAAATGGTACTAATGTTCAAAGGTTGTTCCGGAATGATTTCAGTTACTGGTGCCTGCTTGGCCGTGCTTTTCTTCTTGGCCTCAAGCTTACTTAGATCCTGTTCCAGATTATAGAGTGATTCAGTTCCTTGAGGCAGAACTTGAGGTTGGTCGACTTCAATGCCCACAAAATCCTCTACGGCCGGCTTTCTACCTTGCGCGAAGGAAGTTGTTGTAATGATAAGCAAGACAAAGCCAAGTGTACGAAAACCCATAGTGAAATACTCCTATTGAACCTATCGGTTGAATCAATTCCTATCTTTAGCTAAAGATCTTCTCTGAATAACCGATAAAAAAGCGGGTTATTCTTTTGATTCTCACAGGTGAGCCACATGAAGATATTTTTTGTTTTTTCACTTCTCGCTTTTGGTTATGTCTTTTCCCTTTGGAAATGGGGAGGTATGGAGAAAGCGGTTGTTACCAAATGGGAACAGCAGACCCAGATGGAAAAAAAGGCTTTAGTGCTGGCGAAAGAAAATCGTTTGCTGCAAGTGAAGATTTCCGATCTTGAGTATCAGATCTCTGAACTTGAATCTAAGAATAAATACTTTGCAGCTCAGGCACAAAGAAAAACCGGTCCAGCGAGAATGATTGCAAGTGTGCCTCAGACCAATACGAATGATCTGGTTAACTATGAAATCTACAAGTGGACCCCGGAAAAACTTCTGGCCATTGGTGAAAAAGAATTTCATTTCAAAAATTATGAAAAATCAGCTCAGTTCTATAGCGAGCTTATTAATCGTTTTCCAAAACATCAGATCGTCAGTGATCGGGTACTTTTTGGTGCGGGTGTAGCAGCATTTGAAACAGGAAAGCGTTTTGACTGGTCAGAAAAGTATCTTGATCGCCTAGTGCAGAATTACCCTCAGTCCGAGTTTTATCGTGGTGCCAAACTTTGGCTTGCCTTGGCCCAATATAACCAGGGCGAGCATCAGAAATTTCTTAAAACAGTTGAAGAATTTCGACTTAAATACCGTAATACAGAAGAATGGAAAATTTTAAGCAGGTACTATGAAGACATCTCTTACAAAATTAAGCAGTAGCCTTTTATTTCTTTCACTTTCCTTGTCAGTCTGGGCCAGGCCAGTGGCACAGGTTACTGAGATATCAGGGACAGTGTTCATGGTAACTACCGATGGCAAGACGAGTGCCCTAAAGCTTAATCAACATCTTGAAGAACGGTCGGAGATTATGGTCTCTAGTGGCTCTTCTATCACTCTGAATGATTATTACGATGCCACCTATCATTTGATCAGTGGATCTCATTTAAAATTTTTCAATAAATCGGTTCAGCTTAAAAAGGGTAAGGCCTGGATACAAGCTTCCAATGCCAAGCATCCGCTGGCGCTAACTACGGCCAATGGTTATGTAAATTTCAGCAAGGGCGAATTTATTACTATTTTTGATCAGATGACTTCCCGTTCTCAGGTTCTGGTCGTTAATGGTGAAGTAGATGTTTCTAATATTCTTGATATGGAAATGAAGTACGCTATTCCTGCCGGATCTTTCACTGTTGTGGATTCTGAAGTTGAGAATGGTTCTCCGCGGGCCCCCACTAAGATTGGTCTTCAATCTCTGAACGCTGCTTTGACCGAGTTTAAGCAGTTACCGGTAGAACTTAAAACAAATGAAGGTCGCTCCATTGCTTCGGTTGAAACTTCTCAGCAAGCGCCGGTAAAAAAGGGTGAAATTATTTTTATTAAGTCACACCGACTTCCAGCTTCAGTTGAGACGGTTGGTAAGAAAAGGGTCAGAACTCCAAAACTCTCACCAGTGCCAATCAAAATTTATGGTACATCTTGGAAGAAAACCGAGGCTTTTACCGCCCCAAGAGCACCAGCGTCAATTCAGTCTGTGGCCCCAAATCTGCCAAAAATTGTGGCCCCAAAGCTGGAAAATGATCCAGAGTTTGAAAACTCCCTTAAGAAGCAAGCTAGTAAGCAACCTAAGTACTCAAAAGAACTAGAAAAGTTGATTGATGATCTGAAGAGTTACTAGGACTTAGCACATCTTTCTAAGCAATTAATTTCACTTTAATAGTTCCTAAAATAACGGGACCTTCTGGCCCGTTTCAGAAGCAACTAAATAATTAAGATATCTTGAGTTTTAGATCCATCTAAACCTGCCTTAATATACGTTCATGGAAAAGAACAGAATGCACGTAACAATTATTGACGACAACAAAGACCTTCTAGATGTTTTATCTAGTACTCTAGCAGATTCGTTTACTATCGAATCCTTCACAGAGCCTGATAAGGGATTAGATTTCATCAGGAACAACCACACTGATGCCATCCTCTTGGATCTGCACATCCCGGGTAAAGATGGTTTTCAGGTCTACGAAGAGGTAAAAAGGGCGAAGCAAAATCTTCCTGTACTCTTCCTGACAGGTGATTCCGATATCGGAGCGCGAGTTAAGGGCTTAGAGATTGGTGCAGATGACTTTTTGCTTAAACCAGTACAAACAGAAGAGCTAGTGGCCCGTATTAGAAATCGAATTTCCCTTTCTAAGCGAAATCTCCAAAATAACAAGGTCATTAAGTTTAAAGATCTGGTTATTGATCTCGATGGGCATCAAGTTATCCTAAATAATCAAGCGGTAAGACTTACTCCTAAGGAGTATCAACTTCTTCTGGTTCTTTCTCAAAATCCTAATCGCGTCATTCATAAAGATGATCTGATTCATATGCTGTGGAAAGATGTCCATGTCGAAGTAAATAATTTAGATACTCACTTCTCGAACCTTCGCAGAAAATTGAAGCCGTTTTCAACACACATTAAAACGCTCAAGAATCTAGGCTACGTCCTGCGCATATAGTTCCCTCTACAAAATTTACGTAAATCAGCTATCCTTTGGTAATCAAAGGATAGCTTTATGTTTTACACTGAAGATTCAGCTCTAACCTATGACGATGTTCTCATCGTTCCAAATTACTCCGAGGTCCTCCCGACTGAGGTCAATTTAAAAACTAGATTTAGTAAAAACATTTCAATGAACATTCCTATTGCCTCGAGTGCTATGGATACGGTTACTGAATCGAGAACGGCCATTGTCATGGCCCAGGAAGGCGGAATAGGGGTCATCCATAAGAACATGACACCGGAAGAGCAGGCCTTTGAGGTTGAGAAAGTAAAGAAGTATGAGTCGGGCATGATTATTGACCCATTTACCGTGACTCCTGACCAGAAAATATCCGATCTCTTTGACCTGATGAAAAAATATAAAATTTCAGGTTTTCCTGTAGTAGATAATGAAAAAAAGCTGGTGGGGATGATCACCAATCGTGACTTGCGCTTTGTTTCTGATCATTCAAAAAAAGTAAAAGATGTCATGACCTCAAAAAATATAGTGACAGCTCCTGAAGGAACTAGCTTTGCTAAGGCAAAAGAGATCCTTCAAAACCACCGGGTCGAAAAACTTCCCGTGGTTAATGCATCCGGAAAACTTTGTGGACTGATAACTATTAAGGATATTGAAAAGACTATAGCTTATCCCAATTCAAATAAAGATCAGTACGGACGGCTCAGAGTGGCAGCAGCTTGCGGAGTATCTGAAAAGGAATTGTTAAGAGTAGAGGCACTCATTAAGGCCCATGTAGACGCTATTGTTGTCGATACGGCCCATGGTCACTCAAAAGGAGTGATTGAGATGGTTAAGAGTATCAAAAAATTAAATGCAGCAGTTGATGTTATTGCAGGAAATGTGGCCACTGCCCAGGCATGTGAAGATCTGATTGCGGCAGGAGTAGATGGAATTAAAGTTGGGATTGGACCTGGTTCAATATGTACCACCCGCGTAATTGCCGGCATAGGTGTTCCGCAAATGCAGGCGATTTTTGATTGTAAAAAAGTTTGTTCTAAACACGATATTCCTTTCATCGCCGATGGAGGAATTAAGTTTTCAGGTGATATCGTTAAAGCTCTCGCCGGTGGCGCATCTTGTGTCATGATTGGTTCTCTCTTTGCCGGGACTGATGAAGCCCCTGGTGAAATGGTTCTTTACCAAGGTCGAGCTTATAAAATGTACCGAGGAATGGGATCTTTGGGAGCGATGGAGAAAGGTTCAAAAGATCGTTATGGCCAGAGTGCGGTTGAAGAAGTTTCAAAACTTGTTCCTGAAGGAATTGAAGGACAGGTACCTTATCGTGGGTCGCTTGCCAATAATTTGTATCACCTCATTGGTGGCGTCAGATCCGGGATGGGATACGTAGGTGCCGCAACAATGGTGCAACTTTCAGAGCGGGCAAAGTTCATTAAAATCACGGCCGCTTCACTTAAAGAATCTCATCCTCATGATGTCATTATTACTAAAGAAGCTCCTAATTATCGTCAGGTTTAATACATGAAAAACTCTATCTGGATTGTTGATTTTGGTTCCCAGTACACACAACTGATTACACGAAAATTTCGTGAACTTGGATTTACTTCTGAGATCATGACAGTGGAAGATGCATTCGAAAGATTGAAAAAAACTGAACCTAAAGCCTTGGTTCTTTCCGGTGGCCCTCAGAGCGTTTTTGAGGACGTTACAGACTACCAACAGTTTTTTTCTCATGAGAAACTTCCGATACTTGGGATTTGTTACGGCATGCAAATTTTAGGGCAGAAATTCGGCGGAAAAGTAGAGAAGGGAGTTCAGGGAGAATATGGACTGGCCAAACTGCGAACTGTTCCTGGTTTTACAATACCAGGTTGTCCTCCTGTTAGTGATGTCTGGATGAGTCACTCCGATCATGTCAGCGTACTGCCTGAGCAATTTAAACTTATTTTTCAGAGCGAAAATGGTTTAGTCGCCGGAATTAAGCATGAAGTGCGGCCGATTCTCGGGCTACAATTTCACCCAGAAGTTCATCATACGGTTCATGGTAAAGATATTTTGTCCTACTTTTTAAATGATGTGGCCCAATTGAAGGCCGATTGGTCATCAAAGACCATGCTTGAAACTTCCTTGGAGGAAGTGAAAGCGATTAAAGGCAAAAAAGTTCTCTGTGCATTCTCAGGAGGGGTGGATTCACTTGTCGCTGCTACCCTTACGCATAAAGTAATCGGTGATGACCTTTATTGTTTTTTTGTGGATCACGGATTACTCAGACCACAGGATATTCATCACATCAAACTTCTCCAGGAGAAAACCTCTCTTAATATTGAAATCATTGACGCTTCAGATTTATTTTTAAAGGCCCTTCATGGTCAGAATGATCCTGAACAGAAAAGAAAAATAATTGGTAAGACGTTTATTGATGTCTTCGAAGAAAAAGTTCATCAGTTTGAAAAAAGTCATGGGATAAAATTTGAGTATCTCCTTCAAGGGACTCTGTATCCTGATGTGATTGAATCGATATCACCTCATAAGAAAGGTGGTAAATCAGTCACCATAAAATCCCACCATAATGTGGGTGGGCTTCCTGAAAGAATGCACCTTTCGTTACTGGAACCACTACGCTTTCTCTTTAAAGATGAGGTAAGAGCAATGGGAGCCGAGTTAGGACTGGTTCACGACTGGGTTTATCGTCATCCGTTCCCTGGCCCTGGAATTGGAGTACGTGTACTTGGGGAATTGGACCGGGAGTCCATTCGGAAAGTTCAGGAATCAGATCAAATTTTGTTTGAAGAATTAAAAGAACACAAACTTTATAATTCCACTTGGCAAGCCTTTACTGTTCTTCTGCCGGTTAAAACCGTGGGAGTTAAAGGTGATGGTAGAGTTTATGAAGAAGTAATTGCTGTCCGGATGGTAAACTCCCAGGATGGAATGACGGCTTCGGTAACCGAAGTGCCGTGGTCATTTTTGAATCGTGTTTCATCCAGAATCTGCAATGAAGTCAAAGGAATCACCCGAGTCGTTTATGATTGCACATCAAAACCACCCGGGACTATTGAATGGGAATAAACTAAAACAAGATATCTGAAAAGTTGCCTTCGACGCAATCATCCGAATCAGAACTGGCGCAAAAGACAACATTCGTAAGGTCGAGTGTTTGCACTTCAATGTCTGCTAAATCCTGAGAGATGATCGAGAAATTTTTTCCGTGAGTGGATATCATATTTTTGAAAGAGGGCTTTCTGAGATCATACTTGATGGAAAGGGCATCTTTCGTTTCACCTAATTCAAGATTCATGGTGATAATTTCAGAAGATATCGATAGGGAACGAATCTCATTGGCCGAGGCGTCCAGGTCTGCCAGATCGGAAGCAAGAGTAGGTTTTTCTTCGTAGAAAAGAACGGTCGCTTCACTGGATTCTAAATTTTCTTCTTTACATGCAGGTGTCTCAGCAACAGCAATGTTCTCTTTTGAATGAATAATAACTTTAGAACCGTCCATCTTTAGAACAGTTTGAATGGACGTTTCAGTCAAGTTGCAAGCACCTAGTGCATTCGTGATGACAGAACTGGTGATAAGTTTTTTTGACATCCCTACATTGATGGTTTCAAGTTGTACCTGTCTTTGCAAGAGTAGACTTTTAAAATCATTCAGATCCAGAGTTTGAGCAAAACTGGTCGAAGTTATCAGACATGAGAATAGAATCAGGGTCTTCATATAGATACTCCTTTAAGGCGTTTTGAACTACTTACCAAGTTACGATTGAGATTTACAGCCCCCAATTTGACACCAGTAAATGTCTTTGTGCGCTGCCGAGAATGTTTTTGTAAACCTTTGAAAGCAGGTTACTGACGATTACGAAAATTTGGTGAAGAAGTCTTCGTCTATTAGTGCTGGCCGTGGTAAATCGAGAGGCATGAAAATCTTCCTCATCCTCCTAAGTCTTGCCAGTTGTACTCAAAAATACGCCGAATATGATTTAATTCGTAAGGTTGATTTTAATAAACAAACCTATGAGCGGCCTGTTCTGATGACTCAAGTCATACCTTTGGGAAAAGATAATTTAAAAGCATGTTTTAACCAATGGTTCTTTTTTTCGAATGCTGAAAAAGAAAAGGAATCATCTATCCCCATGTTGATCAGAAGCCTTTGCCCAGGCAATGATTATCTTCTTCAATCGGAGATGATGGAGAGTTGGTGGACAACCATTCTATTTACCCGTGCCTGCGTTAGTGTTGAAACCAAATGTGCTGAGGCCAAAAAGCCTTAAAGCGTTTTTGCATTAATTCAGATGATCTTTAAAAGCCTACTATTCATTTGTATATTTTTATCGCCTGTAATGGTCTGGTCCCAGGCGATTGTTCATTCCATTCATTCTCCCAATGAAATTCTGGTTGAAGTGTTTGAAGCCGAAGGTTTCTTGAAAGGAAAGAAAGTTATCGTTCTATCCGCTCGAGATGATAAAATTATTGCAATCGGGCAGATTAAAGATGCCGAGATCAGAAAAAGTTCTGGTCTGGTGAAGGTGCTTATTGATGAGGTCGTCGAAAATCTCATGGTGATGGAAGGTGATGGTGTCGAACTTCTGGACTTCAAACTTTTTGAAGAAAAAAGAATTCCTGGTTTCACTTCGTTAACTCTTAATAGTAATCAAAAGGTTCCTTCAAGGTTTAAAGAACTCGCTTATTTTGGAGTTTTTACTTCTGAAGGTCATACTCTGGATAAAGGTGAACTTCTGCTAAGTCCCTTTCAGATTCAGTACGGTATGACTAATCAGACGGGCCTCCGAGTTGTGAACGCCCTTTGGTTAGATGGTTATGCCAATCTTGGTGGTAAATATAAAGTCATGCAAAACCGATACGCTAAGATTACCTTTAACGGTCTGGGGGCCTATAAAGTTCAGGATCAGGATTGGATCGGTCAGCTTGGAGGTGTGGTCACCCTACCGGCCAATTCAAAATTCCAAAATCATTTAATGGTGAATATTACTTTTGACCCTCAATATGAAAAAGCTAAGGCGACTGAAGACCTTGGACTCTTTCGTGACTCTGACATCAGAAGCATAACTGAGTATATGACTGATGATTGGAATAGAGTTCTTTATGGACCAGTTTACAATGTTGAACTTCAAACTTTTGGAGGAACGATTTCTTATATGTGGATCTGGAATTCTTTTCATGTCAGTCTGGGAATAGCCACCCGCGATCTTACCAATCTGACTTTCGGAAGGAATGGATACTATTACGTATACGATTTTTTCTGGCGTTTCTAAAGAAAATCCATAAATACCCTGAAGTCACTAACAGCTTCGAAATGAGAAGGTTTCGTTCCCGCTCTTAATATGTGGGTAATTCCCATTCCTGCATCCTGGGCCGCCTCCAACTCTTCAGGAATGTCTGAGAAAAAATGAATTTCAGCAGGCGATAGGTGAGTCTCCTCAGCTATCTTTTGATAAGATTTCCTCTCTCGTTTTCCTCCAACTTGCGTATCAAAATAATAAGAAATCATCGGAGTCAGATCACCTTCAGTTGAATAGCCGAAAATCAGTTTTTGAGCATGAACAGATCCTGAAGAATATATTCCAATCTTTAAACCTTTATCTAAAATCTTCATGAAAAATGGTTTAACGTCAGAGTAAACGTGGCCTTTAAAATCATTCTTCGTATAACCTACGTCCCAGATTAGCCCCTGGATTTCTTTTAAGGCGCCATGTTTACGATCTATTTTAATCCATTCCAGAAGTTTTTCTATAACCTCATATAAACCGAGTTGCTTCTGTTCCTCTTGCTGGACGGTCTTTCGCACATCTTCAAGGGCCTTCATGACAGTCGGATGATTTTGGTGATTGAGGACATAATCTTTCAGACATTTTTCCGAGTAAGGGAATAAAACTTTATGAACAAAGTTTATGTCTGTCGTGGTGCCTTCGATGTCGAAAAGAAAAAGCTTAATCATAAATTATACTTTTGTTCTTTACCACTATTGGTGTAGTTTGCGACCCATCCTTCAGGAGTTTGAAAAATTCTAATCGCTTTCACAAAATAGCGAGGAGCAAGATCAAACCAATGAGTAAAACCTTTAGGGACAGAGATAAAATCCCCTTTTTCACAAAGAAGCTTGAAAACCTCCATCCTGTCTTCCAGATGAAAATAAAAAAATCCTTCACCATCAACAAAAAAACGAACTTCATCCTCAGCATGAGTATGCTCAGAAAGAAATTTCATTCGGATCGCTTCAACGTTGGGAGTATCCTGATGGACATTGATTACATCGGCATTAACATACCCATGTCTTTTCATATAGGGGCCAAGTTCATGCTCATAGGCCTTGAGGATCGTTTCTTGGGAGTCGGTATCCTGAAGAGGCATTGAGGCCTGCCACTGTTCAAAAATTATACCACGATCATTCATGAATATTTTAATGTCGGCAGGATTCTTAATCTCTTTTCTCACAGGATCCAAAAGTGTTAGAATGGCCATTAATTTCTCCCCATCATTTTGTAGCACTCAAATAAGAACTCAAAAGTTTCCACATGTCTTTTGGCCGCAGCAACATCTTTACCCCAAGTATAAAGCCCATGGCCTGCAATCAAGAATCCATGAATATCATTGTGGCAGAAGTCTTTCATGCCGTGAAGAATCTCAGACATGTTCTGGGAATTTGGAACAATAGGTAATATTTCTGTTAATTCATGAGTTGCGTTACCTTCCAATCCTTTGAGAATTTCAAAATCCTTAAAAATGATTTGTTTTTCATGGGAGTGGGTGAGGGAGAGAACGGTCCCTAAAACGGAATGAGTATGAAGAATGCAATTTATCTCGGGAAATTTGCAGTAAAGGGCGGTATGAATCTCAGTTTCTGCAGACGACTTGAAGCCAGATTTATCAAAAGGGGGAAGCACTTCCCCTTGAGAATCAATCATAATGAAATCATTGAGGGTAAATTGGCCCTTATCCACTCCGGAGCGTGAAATGATATACTCATTTTTTGTCTCAGATCGAACGGAATAATTGGTAGAAGTGGCAGGAGTCCACCCCTTTGCACTAAAAAAATGAATCGACTGAAGCAATTCTTCTGCCAGCCTTTTATTTAGGTCAGAAAACATGATCTAGGTCTCCTTATAGGAGCTTTACTATCGCGAACACCTCGATTTTACAAGAAGTGATTGTCCGCGTTATTAGGGCAAGTTTTCCAGTCACCATTTACTGTTTAGATGCATAGCCGCTTTTGTCATATTCAGGTAAAAGTGGTTATCTAGAAGAGTACAACACATCAAATTTTTCGAGGATTACAGAATGAAAAACCCCTTTCTTGGGAGTGATTTTCAAAATACACATAAAGACAGTTTTACCCACCTGCATTTGCATAGCCAGTATTCATTGCTCGATGGCGCTATCCGTTTAAATGATTTATTTAAACGGGCCAAAGAACTGGAGATGCCGGCCATTGCCTGTACTGACCATGGAAATATGTTCGGCGGAATTGATTTTTATACACGCGCAATTTCGGCCGGAATTAAGCCAATCCTGGGATCCGAAATTTATTTCACGCCGGGTTCACGGCATGATCGTAGGGCCCCCCGCAATTTAAAAACTCTTGATTCTCAGGATGAAGTTGAAGGAAAGCATCAAATCCATCACTTAATCCTTTTATGTAAAAATCTGACCGGTTATCAAAACCTTTGTAAGCTACTTTCAAAGGCCTATCAGGAAGGCTTTTACTACAAGCCCCGGGCAGATGTTGAGCTTCTGCGAGAATACTCAGAAGGTCTTATCGCGACGACTGCTTGTTTGAAAGGTGAAGTTGGCTACAACCTTTTCACAGGTCAGGATGAACGTGCCTACCAGGCCGCCATGAAATATCGTGAAATTTTTAAAGACGATTTCTATCTGGAGATCCAGGAAAATGGTATTCCTGAACAAGCAGATGTTAATAAAAAGGTCATTGCTTTTGCCAAAGAAAATTCCATACCACTGGTTGCTACCAATGACTGTCATTATGTAACCAGGGAAGATGCTGCCGCTCAGGAAGTTTTAATGTGTATTCAAACGGGTAAAACCTTTGAAGATGAAAAACGCATGAAGCTTTCCACAACTGAATTCTATTTTAAATCCGCTCAGGAAATGCGTCAGTCTTTTAGTTATATTCCTGAGGCCTGTGACAATACATTAAAAATTGCTGATGCCTGTAATCTTGAAATCCGCTGGCAGGATGATAAGGGAAAACAGATTTATCTTCTTCCGAAGTTTGAAATTAAAACTGCAGAGACTGAAGATGAGTATTTTACCCGTTTGACTCGAGAGGGCCTGGAAGAGCGTTTCAACGGACCTCACTTTAAGCAGTTACGTGAACAGACGAATTGGGAAAGTGAGCTTAAACAACAATATCTTGATCGACTGGAAGTTGAGATCGGTTTGATTAAGCAAATGGGATTTACGGGATACTTTCTGATAGTATCTGACTTCATCATGTGGTCTAAAGCGCAGGGCATTCCTGTTGGCCCTGGCCGGGGTTCAGGTGCCGGCTCCATTGTCGCCTATGCTTTAAAAATTACGAACGTTGATCCAATACCTTTTAACCTTCTCTTTGAGCGATTCATAAATCCTGAGCGTATTTCCATGCCGGACTTTGATATCGATTTCTGTCAGGATCGCCGCCAGGAAGTTATTGAGTATGTGACTAAAAAATACGGAGAAGAAAGAGTAGGGCAGATTATTACTTTTGGCACACTCTCTGCCAAGGCCGTTTTGCGGGATGTTTCCAGGGTTTTTGCTCTTCCGTATTCAGAGGCCGATACATTGGCAAAACTTGTTCCCGAAGAATTAGGAATAGAACTTCAGGAAGCGATAGATAAAGAACCTAAGCTTAAAGAGCTTGAAGATAATGATCCCAAGATCAGGCGAATTCTTCAGATTAGTAAACGACTTGAAGGATTGAACCGACATGCAGGTATTCATGCTGCCGGAGTGATTATTACCAATGAACCTCTGGTGACTTATTGTCCTCTGTTTAGAGGGGCAAAAGGTGAGCAGGTTGTTCAGTTCGATAAAGACTTCTCGGAAAAAATTGGTCTGGTGAAATTTGACTTTCTGGGGCTTAAAACTCTGACGGTTATCTCAAACGCCCAAAAATTAGTTCAGCGTGACTTGCAGCCTGATTTTGATATTGAAGATATCGATATGAATGATCAGTCAGTCTATGAAATGATCTCTGATGGTCAGACCGTAGGAGTCTTCCAGCTTGAATCCAGTGGGATGCAGGATCTCTGTAAGCGGATTAAGCCGGGTTCCATTGATGATATTACCGCGATCAACGCTCTTTATCGCCCAGGCCCAATGGGATCCGGAATGCATTTAGAGTTTGCGGAAATCAAAAACAAAATCAATGGTAAAGTTGAAACTTATGCTTTTGAAGAGTTAAAGCCAGTTCTAAGAGATACCTACGGAATTATTGTATATCAGGAACAAGTGATGAACATTGCCCGAGTGGTGGCCGGTTATTCACTTGGACAAGCGGATATGCTTCGTAGAGCGATGGGGAAAAAGAAAGCTGAAGAGATGCAGATGCATAAGGAGATCTTCAGAAAAGGCGCTGTCGAACGAGGATTTGATCAAGAAAAAGCGATTGCTCTTTTTGACTTGATGGAAAAATTTGCAGAATACGGCTTCAATAAATCACATGCAGTTGCTTATTCTGTTGTCGCTTATCAAACGGCCTTCTTGAAAAAATATTTCCCTGCCCAGTTCTTTGCTGCTTTGTTAGGAACTGAAATCAACAACAAAGAAAAAATTACTTCATATATTCAGGAAGCAAAAGAATGTGGCATTCAAATCCTTCCGCCAGATGTGAATGAATCGTTATGGTTATTCAACGTGATCGGAGACACCATTCGATTCGGACTTGGGGCCGTAAAAGGGGTGGGTGAAGGAGCTGTAGAAGAAATCGTAAAAGAAAGAACTGAGAATGGTGCATTCACAGGGTATGTCGATTTCTGTGAACGAGTAAATCTTAAGGCCGTCAATAAACGTGTGATGGAGGCCCTGATAAAAGTGGGAGCATTTGATTCCTGCGAAAAATTTAATCGAAAGACTCTTTTGGAGAATATGGAATTCATCATTTCTTTCGCTGAGAAGAAGCAGGAAGAGAAGCTTATGGGCCAGACTTCGCTGTTTGATATGGGTGAGGTTGTCCAGAGTTCAGAAGAGCAGCTTAATATAAGTGAATCACCAGAATTTGATGAAAAGCAGAAACTCTCATTGGAAGCAGAACTATTGGGGATTTATGTCTCAGGTCATCCGCTTATGAGGTTTAAAGATATCATGGGCAAGCTGACTTCAATGGACATTGCCAGTATCCAAGAGCTGCCAACGGTTGCCCGCCCTGAAGGCATGGGGCCAAGGATTAAAGATGAGAATGATCCAAGTAAGCGCAGTATGGTGATTGCAGGAATGATTTCAGAGTCAAAAATTATCGTCACCAAAAAAGGCGATAAAATGGCCTTTGTTAATTTTGAAGATCTTTCGGGTAAGATTGAATGTCTCTTCTTCCCCCGAGTCTTTGCTGAATTCCAGGAGTTTCTGACCATGGATGAACCGCTTATCCTTTCGGGAGTCGTGAATTTGGCAGAAGATCCAAAGAAATTTTATCCGAGTAAGGTTGCTCTTTTGAAGGACGAGTCTGATGAGCGGGTAACTTCTGTAAGAGTGAACGTTCCTTTAAATCACTTAAACGCCTATTCACTTTCTCAAATGAAGCAAATACTTTTAAGTTATCGAGGTTCAATCCCTATTCATTTTATTTTTGATACACCGGAAGGGCGTGCTCGATTACCTTTGGATGATAATTTCCTGGTTAGTCCTTCTCCTCAAATGGCAGCAAAGATCAATGAACTCTTAAATACAAATTCCGTATCATTCATCATTGATGGCAAAGTTGAGGAAGTTCACCTGTGAAATTACTGGCCCTGTTACTTTTCTTACTTTCCACCAGCACTCTGGCCCAACTGGTCAGTGAAAGAACTGTAAGTATGGAACTCAAGGTCACCAATCTTGAGGAGGCCAAACCTATACTGCTGCATGAAGCTGTTAAAGCTGCGATTGAGCAATACTCAACGGAGATGGGATTTGATTCCAAAAAATTTCATACACATTTGAATGCAAAGTTTACCAGATACTTTGAAGCTTATAAAATTCGTAAAATGGCCGAAAAATTTGGGAAAAATTACACTGCTGAATTAACTGATGATCAGAAGAAGATTTTTCTGGATGGGCTCGAAGAGCAGAAACATAAACTTTTCATCAAGTTCTCACGACTAGAACAAGTTTTAGATTCTTATGCCTTTAAAGAGATTCAGCGTGATCAGGAAATGCCTCAGTTATGGAAGGCCAGCGTAGTCTTTAATTTAAATCGTGCCAAGCTGGAAAAATTGAATGCCAGGCTTTTATCCGCTGATTCTAAACAGTATTCAAAACTCCTGATTATTTCTGAAATTAATCTTATCAATATGAATTGGAATGATTTGGGGCTGGAACAAAGTTCTGTTTTTTCCAAACCGCTTATGTCCTCATGGTTAAAATGGATGGAAGCTAATGGTCCTTCAAATGTGGAGGAGATTAATCTCTGTACAGATGAATGCTTATCCTTGTTTAACAGTTGGCAGGATCTCCCCCAGGAAGAGGGAATGCATGTTCCGGAAAATCTTTTAAATGGTGCATGGTTAAAAGTTTCTTTTAACCTAAGAAAGATTAGCTTTTCCAAGGGCCTCAATGAGTGGGAGTTTGAGTGGGATGGCAGTGTGGTTATGCTGGATATGAACACGAAAAAAATCCTTTCCTCTTATACCATCCACTCTGAAACGAAAAGTTGGCGAGGGTTAGATCAAAAAGGCCTGAATTCGAGCTTGGCGAGTGCCATGTATCGATCTCCCTTGGATGCCTTTCAGAAATCAGTTCGAAAACTTCAAGACAATCTTCGTCTCAACCGACTGAGTCGCTTGGTCATTCAAGGTCATCACCATATGGGTGATGTTCTTTCGTTGATGGAATTACTCAAGAAGGAAGGAAATAAGCTCAATTTAGAACTGCAAATGGACTTATTTACCAAAAAAGAGGCCCAAGTCCTGTGTTTTTATCAAGGTGAGGAAAAATCGTTTACGGATTTATTGTCACGACTAAAAGAGTTAAAATCATCCTATAGCTATAGATTAGTGAATGAATTTACAGGCATTCACCATGTGTTAAAGTTAATAGCTGAATAAATTTTCTCGAGGATGAGATAATGCTCTTTTTGCGATATGGACTCTTTCCCATTTTAACTCTCTCATTTATCACTAGTTCCTGTGCTCCCATTACGCGCAGGAAGCCGATATCCCAGGCATCCAAAGTACGAACAGTTTCAGAATTTAGTCCAATTAAAAAGAAAATTGCCCTACTGCCTTTTTATAATGAAACCCCAATGGGAGGGGATGATCTCGCTATTACTGCCACTGAAGAATTCCGTCGTGAAATGTCCAAGTCTCGAGAATTTCTTTTTGATCCGGAAGCCGAGAATATTTTTGGTAGCTCTAAAGAAATTTATGCGGGTGGAGGAGTAAAGCTCGCCCAATTATCCAGAAAGGCCAAGATGTCTGGAGTTAATATTGTTGTATTTGGAAGAATCAAAGAGGCGCGAGTCAGACAAAAAAGTGATGAAATCGGTTTTGTGAGAAAAGTTAAATCCCTTGCTGAATCCTATGTGGAGATTAAAGTTTTTGATGTTCTTTCTAACAAGGAGCTTTTTTCAGAAACCGTCGATGGAAATATATCTGACGATAATCTTCGCTTTTATCAAGTTGAGACTGAGGACAACTTATCCTATCGTCAGGAACTGCTACGGTATTCAGTAAAAGTGGCGGTTCGCAAGTTCGTCCCCCGGGTGATTAAGGTTGGCGCACGTTTGGATTGGATGGGAAGAGTTGCAAAAATTATCGGCACTCGGATTTACATCAATGCCGGTCGATCATCTGGATTAAACTTAGGTGACATCTTGAAAGTAATTACTGAAGGCCAGGACATTTATGATCCTGAAACTGGGGCCATGATCGGTATGTCCCAGGGAGAAGTGAAGGGAACTCTGGAGGTTGTCGATTATTTCGGACCAGATGGAGCCGTTTGTAATCTTCATTCAGGCGGTTCAGTGACTGAAGGGGACTTTGTCCAACTTTACTAATGACAAAAATCAAAAAACTCCCATTCTTAGTTGTCTCCCGCTCTCCTTATATGAGGGGTATTCTTAAGTTTGTGCTGGAGACACTTTTGCATACAGAAGTAACGGAGCTTGAATCGGAAGAGACGGCACTATCTTTCCTTAAAAACCTTGAATCCGTACCAAGCATGATTATTTATGATTACACTCCTAATGCTTATCTGGTGGAAGACTTCATAGGATATCTAAAGGATCATTCAAAACTAGTTAAAATTGTCATTCTGGTGGATAAGGTTCGGGAAGAAGGAAAAGAGCTTCTAAAAGATCATCACCAGATGCTTTTGATGGATGAATCTAAACTCCCTGGTAGTTTAATTGAAGAGGGAAGACATCTCTTTTCAAGTTCACCTTATTTAAACGAAGAACCCTACTGCCGGATTGATATCAATTTTTTATCAATCCTTGATGGAATTAACAAAAATCTTTTCATTCGGCTTGGTCAAGATAAATACATCAAGCTCTTCAATGAAGACGATACGACTAATATGCTCGACATTCAAAAATATAAGAGCAAAGGTATTAATTATTTATACTTGAATCGGGAAACAGCTGATTGGGTTATCAATCAGATTCAAAATCAAATTGATATTTTTTTAAAGGCCAGTAATTTTCGTTTTGTCCTTCGTGGAGCTTCTGATAGTCCCGAGAAAAGATTTGAGCAAAAAATTCTTCGTATGGATGATGAAGTCCATGTTGATAAAGATTTTAAAGAGTCTATTGATAAGGCCGTAGAAAAGATCAGGTCAATTGTAGAAAAAGAAGCCAAAGTAGACCATTTTCTGAAAATGCTGAAGGAAAAGCAGGATTCCTATGCCTTGTTTACTCAGAAGATGAATTTAACCAGCTTGATTGCTTGTGTCCTTGCTAAGCAACTGGACTGGATATCCAAGACCACTATGGATAAGCTGGTGTATGCCGCTGTTCTTAGTGATATTACGCTTGCTGTCCGACCTGAACTTTTGAAAATTCAAAACATTCAGGAATTTGAGAAAGTGAAGCATTCTTTAACTGAAGAAGATCAAAAGATTTTTTTAGCGCATCCGAAAGACGCTGCGAATCTAATTAAAAGATATTTTTCAAATGCTCCTCCTGATACGGATGCATTGGCCTATCAACATCATGAATTACCTGATGGTAGTGGCTTCCCACAAGGACTGCGCGCCGATAAAATTTCTCCTCTCTCCGCTTTGTTCATTGTTGCCTCAGACTTCTCCTTTTATTTTCTTAAGGATGATGAGCCGACTCTGGACGACTTTATTCTGAAGTGCCATAGTCGTTACGACTTTATGAACTTTCGTAAGGTCATTAAAGCTTTGGAGAGGATCAAGAGAAAATGAAAATATTTTTCTTTTTTTTAATGGTGGTTTTATTGTCTGCATGTGCAACTGAAAAGCCCCATTTTGTAAAAGAAAAAGTCTGCTCTGCTGAAGCTTTGAAGTATCTTAAAAATCCCCGAAATAAATACAAGCGTACTATTAGTAGTCCATCTCTTCTTATGGATATTGCCAACACGACTAAAAGCATGCAGCTTTGTTATGAAGACTTTAAGAATAGAACGGGTTACGAAGAATTTAATACTTGTCTTGTTATTGGCATAGATCATTTAGGAAAAACAGAATTTTTGAATTTTTCATCCAAAGAGATAAACTTGGATCAAAGTTTTATGAATTGTGCCAAAGCAGTAGCAGCTTCAGTACCTTATTCGAAGTATGGTAAGAATTTTATTCTTATAGAGTCCTACCAGTTTTACGTTTCATCTGATTTATAAAAAAAAGGGTCTTTCGACCCTTTTCACTTATTCTTCTTTATGATGCTTATGTTTTTTTTCCCGTCTCATTTCTTTCATCGATTCACGTCTTTCTTTACGATGTTCTTTCATCTTTTCGTGGCAAGCTTTTAATCCCTTATCATCTTTAGCGTTGGAAATGCATGATTTGCTCTCCTGAAGAGCTGCAATCCTCTTATCCAGATGGGTTGAAAGTTTGGTCTTTCTTTCTTCAAACTTGCCGTCATCCTTTTGTTTTTCCGCAAAGGCCAAGAGGCTTCCAAAGGACAAGACAAGCACTAATAGGGTTTTCATACACACTCCTTGTGTTTTAAAGATTAACCTTAGTTTAAAATGGACCTATTGATAGTCAATGGGATCATTAATACCAGCTTCTTTAAATCCCCGTAAGCGGAGCGCACAAGAATCACACTGGCCACATGCATTGTCGTCACTTTTATAGCAAGACCAACTAAGTGCAAATGGAACCTTAAGATCCTGGCCTTTTAGCACGATGTCGCGTTTCTTCATGCTGATAACGGGTGTGATAATTTCAATGTTACCGGCCTTGGTTCCTTCTTTAATGACTTTATTGAAGGCTTCATAATATGAAGGTCTGCAATCTGGATACCCTGGAGAATCCTCGTAATTGGCACCAATAAAGAGCTTCGTGGCCCCTACAACTTCGGCCCAAGAGACGGCAAGCGAGAGGATGATAGAATTTCTAAAGGGGACATATGAATCAGGAATTTCTTTTGAGTCTCCCTGATACGACTTCACAGAAATTGCTTCATCAGTTAGAGAACTTCCACCGATTTGTTTCAAGAAGGTCATATCAATGATTTTCCGATCCCTCTCAGGGATTTTATAAAACTCAGCGATATCGTCAAACGATTTTCTTTCTCTGGCAGAAGTTTTCTGTCCATAGTTCATGTGGAGAAATGACACTTTATAATTTTCTCTTAAAGCAATCCCGGCACAGACTAAGGAGTCCATGCCACCACTTAAGAGAACGATCGCTTTTTCCATCAGGTCTTCTCGCAGATTTCTTTAATTCTATCTTCGATAAATTTAACTTTTTTAAGAGCATTCAGTTTTTTCTGAGGAAGATCGCCTTCAGTTTCTCTTACCATGGTATAGAACTTGATCTTGGGTTCGGTGCCTGAAGGTCTTAAAAAAAGACGATTGCCACTGGCAAAAGTAAAACTTAAAACATTACTTTTAGGTAAAGGAATGGCCTTGTTATTTTTTAAACGAATATCAGTTGAGATTGATGCCTCATAATCTTCTTTTGCCACAATCTCCTCACCGGCAAAGTGGGACTCAGGATACTGTCTGAAATATTCCATAATTCGGGAAATTTTCTGTGCGCCCTGAATACCTTCATAATCCAGTGAGACCAGTGATTCAAAAAAGAAGCCGAACTTAGTATAGATTTCATCTAAAGCATCCACCAATGTCATGCCTTTCTTTTTATAATACAAGGCCACCTCTGACATGATGGCCATCGAACTCACACCATCTTTATCACGGGATTCATTGTGAGGCATGTAACCGAAAGATTCTTCCGAAGCAAAAACAAAATTATAGAGAGATTTTTTTTCTTCCAATTCTCTTAAAAGACCGGCCATCCATTTAAAGCCTGTGAGCGTGTCCATGACTGTTCCCCCAAAATGCTCAACGATGGCGTTTTGAATGGGAGAAGTTACGATAGATTTGATAACCAATGCTTTTTCCGGAAGTGTTTTTTTCTCCGATTTTACCGAGAATACATAGTAGAGCATAAGGGCCGCTATCTGATTGCCATTGAGGATGGCGGGCTTACCATGGTCATTGACCACTACCCCAAGACGATCGCCGTCCGGATCAGTTCCATAGGCCACATCGCCATTGTTTTTCAACATGTAATCAATTGCCATGGCCATCGCCTTCGGATCTTCTGGATTTGGAGATTTAACCGTTGGGAAATTTCCATCCGGCATCGCCTGCTCAGGAATAGAATGAAATTTTGTGAATCCGAGACGACGAGCGGCTTCCTGACATGGGACTTCGCCTGTTCCATGAAGCGCAGTATAGACAATGGAGAGTTCAGAACCGTGGACCTTGCACATATCAAGATCCTGAATCACTTTCTTCTCAATCACTTGATAAAAAGCTTCTTCTACTTTCTCATCAGTCCAACTGGCAAGACCCTGCTTAAGTGCCTCTGCAAAGTCCATGTACTTAACCAGATTCCAGTCAGTAAGTTTGTTATACTCATTGATAATTTCTTTATCGATTGGTGGAACTACCTGAGCGCCATCATTCCAAAAAGCTTTAAAGCCGTTATAGATTGGTGGATTATGGCTGGCGGTAATCATAATACCTGCCTTAGCTTTATAATAACGAACTCCAAAGGACAGCATTGGAGTTGGGGTTAAGACTCTGAAGACATGGGCCTTGATGCCATTGGCGGCAAAGACTCCAGCTGCTTCCAGGGCAAATTCTTTTGAGCAATTTCTTGAATCGTAAGAAATAACGGCGCTTCCGCCACCGAACTGTTGAATAACTTTATTGGCCAGTGCTTGAGTGGCACGACGAACATTGTATTTATTCATACGGTTTGGCCCCATACCCATAGGGGCACGTAAGCCCCCGGTACCAAATTCCAAATCCCGGTAAAATCTTTCGGTTAATTCAACTTCATTTTTTGGGAGGTCTGATAAAAGAAAATTAATCTCTTTTCTATCAGCTTCACTAAAGTAGGTGTTGTTTCCCCACAAAGTGGCATTTTCGACAATCTTTTGGTCCATAAGTAATTCCTTAGGTTTTAAGTAACAACAAACTACGAGTCAGGAGAAAAAATGTCAAAAATAACACGACGCAAACATATCTTGGAACTTGATACTCTTTCTTTGGGCAATTAGAATGAGCCCATTATGGCAAACGTAAAAAACAAACACCCAAAAAATATCCCAGGTCCTTTCTATTGTACTGATCCAGATGATGACGGGGGCGAAGGCTGTATTGCTTGCAATGTCTGCTATTCTGGTGCACCGGAATTCTTTGCTGAAGATGATTCAGGCAACGCCTATGTTAAAAAACAGCCGACGACACCTGATGAAATTGCTTTATGTGAAGAACAGATGGATGCCTGTCCCGTAAATTCTATTGGCAAGAATGGCTAATTTCTTTTCCATAATCTAAATTTGCCTTTAGACTAATAGAAATTATTTCTAAAAGGGGAAGGCATGAATCCTAGTATCATTCAGGTAGCCGCGACCGTTATCTTCGCAGTTGCCATCATTCACACATTTTTAGTGAGTAAGTTTGCTCACATCGCTCATAAGTATCCTGAAGGATCAATGGGTGAAAACTTCTGGCATTTCATGGCCGAAGTGGAAGCTGTATTTGGTATGTGGGCCGCAGTATTTATGGGTGTCATTTTTGCGGTTGATGGGTTTGATGCTCCAATCAAATATCTTGAAGGCTTAAATTTCACTGAGCCCGGTTTTGTTTTTGTAATCATGGCGATGGCAGGAACTCGTCCGGTAATTAAGCTGGCCGAAAAAATTATTGTCTCTATCTCTAAGCTAATTCCTCTTCCAAGAAAGATGGCATTCTATGTTACGGCATTGATTGTTGGACCTCTTTTGGGATCATTCATTACCGAGCCTGCCGCTATGACCGTAACGGCAATTATTCTTTTGAAAAACTTTTACACTAGAGAGATGACTACTAAATTTAAGTACGCCACCATTGGCCTTTTATTTGTAAACATTTCTATTGGTGGAACTCTTACTCATTTTGCGGCACCACCGGTTTTAATGGTTGCAGGAAAGTGGGGCTGGGGAATCGGTCACATGTTTCTGACTTTCGGTTATAAGGCTGCAATTGCTTGTGCTATTAGTGCTATCTCAATTGCCTTTATCTTCAAAAAAGAACTTACTGGTGACTTCCAACTACGCCCTGATAACACGACAAAAATGCTGCCTCCAGCATGGATCACTTTGGTTCACGTTATCTTTTTGGCCTTGGTTGTTTTGACTGCTCACCATATGGTGGTCTTTCTGGGTCTCTTTCTTTTCTTTCTAGGCTTCACAGTGGTAACGCAGGAGTTTCAGGATGAAGTTCAAATTAAATCTTCACTTATGGTTGGTTTCTTCCTGGGTGGATTAATTGTTCTTGGTAGCGAACAGAAATGGTGGCTTCAGCCATTGATTTCAGGTCTATCTGATCAGGTTCTCTATTTTGGTTCAACTGCTCTGACTGGTATCACTGACAATGCGGCCCTTACTTACTTGGGCTCCTTAGTTGAATTAACAGAATCGGCTAAATACTACCTAGTGGCCGGAGCGGTTACAGGTGGTGGTTTAACAGTTATCGCGAATGCTCCTAACCCGGCCGGTTATGGAATTCTTAAAGATTCTTTTGGGGAAGATGGGATTTCTCCGCTGAACCTTCTGAAGGGATCTCTCTTCCCGACAGCGATAGCAATTCTTTGTTTCGAAATACTGCCAAGTTTTGGCTAATAAGGAAGGGGCGCTTCGGTGCCCCTTTTTATTTAAATGGATCCTTTTAAAAATCTCATCAATGAAAATGTCGTCCGAAAACTTGCTCGGGGAATCGCTCGTCATCATCCTGAATTTAACACCAAAAAATTTCTAATACTGCTCAAGGACTTAAACGCACTTGAATTAAAAAATCGCGTTCTCTTAATTACAGAGCATATAAAATTAAATCTAGACCTGAATTATCCTGATTCTCTTGCTGTTTTAATGCAAACAATGGAAGACAGTGATCTTAAGGGATTTGAGCTTTGGCCGTTTTCGGAGTTCATCTCTCAATTTGGTCTGGAGCATTTTGATGAGTCCATGAAGGCGATGTACCAGCTAACTCAAAGGTTTACATCTGAGTTTGCAGTGAGACCCTTTCTTCTTAAGAATCATAAGAAGGTTCTCAAATACTTTGAGAAGTGGTCCAAAGATAAAAATGTTCATATCAGGCGCTGGGTATCGGAAGGTTCACGTCCACTGCTACCTTGGGGACAAAAAATTCCTCTATTTGTTATGGATCCGACTCATACCTTATTGCTTCTGGATAAATTGAAATTTGATGAAGAACTTTACGTCAGAAAGAGTGTGGCCAATCACCTTAATGATATTTCAAAAAATCATCCTCAAGTCGTTATAGAAATCCTGAGACTCTGGAGTGAGGATGTGCCTGAGATCCATATTGATAAAATCCTATGGATAAAAAGACATGCCCTAAGGACTCTGATTAAAAAAGGTCACCCAGGGGCCTTGAAACTGATGGGAGTAGAAGGTAAGGCCAAGGTCAAGCTTCATAAGCTCAGCTCAGATAAGGCCATCTATCAGCTGGGCGAAGCACTTCATTTCAACTTTTTGATAGAGTCTAAAGCAAAAAAATCTCAGAAACTTATAGTTGATTACATTATTGATTTTGTGAAGGCGAATGGGAAGCAAGGAAAGAAAGTTTATAAGCTTAAGACAATTGAATTAGATGCTGGGGAAAGTCAGAAGATAATTAAAAAGCATTCATTAAAAACCATTACGACCATGAAGTACTATTCTGGAACCCATCATCTCATGATCCAGATTAATGGTGAGATAATGGGACAGATATCATTTTATCTAGAAACTTAATTCTCGGATTGGATAAACCCAACCTGCTGGCGCATCCATTCTGCCGGCCTGGATAGCAATGAGCTTTTCACGCAGCTGCATACTGATTTTTCCCTGAGCATCTTTGAGTGTATAAACCTGGCCGTCTTCATCTAATAGAGAAGCAACAGGTGCTATGACGGCAGCAGTTCCGCACATAAAAGCTTCCGTGCAACTGCCATCCTGAACGCCTTTGAGCACTTCATCAATACTCAAGCGTCTTTGTTCTACAGTTAATTTTTCCCCAGTGGCAATGTCGATGATTGATCGGCGGGTAACTCCATCTAAAATGGTATCGGTTAAAGCAGGGGTTACAATTTTACCGTCGATAACAGCAAAAAAATTCATACCTGACATCTCTTCGATGTACTTATGTTCGACAGAGTCGAGCCACATGGTTTGATCGCAACCAAGCTTAATCGTTTTAGCATATGAATTTAAACTGGCAGCATAATTCCCACCGGTTTTGGCAAAGCCCACACCACCAGGAGCGCAGCGAATATCTTCTCTTTCAATATAAACCTTTACTGATTCACCGGCAAAATAAGAACCAGATGGTGATGCCACAATGATAAAAAGAAATTGATTGGAAGGCTTAATACCCATGCCAACTTCAGTGGCAATCATGAAGGGACGCAGATAGAGAGATTCTCCTAATCTTTTCGGAACTAAATGTTTTGAATAAGCACAGATGACTTCACATGCCTCAAGAAATTGATCTTCCGGTATTTCCGGCATCGCCATCCGACGCGCTGACTGATTGAATCTTCGGGCATTCATTTCCGGACGAAACATGTGAATACTATCGTCAGGATGGCGAAAGACTTTCATGCCTTCAAAAATTTCCTGACCATAATGCAGTACTTTTGAACAAGGATCGAGTTGCAAGGGTGCATAGGGAAGAAGATCAAATCGTTGCCACTCACCATTGGCGTAAATGGCCTGGATCATGATGGGAGACATGTACTTACCGAAGCCTAGTTGAGTATCATTAATAGTGAACTTTTTTACTCTCTCAACTGCATCCGGATGGATCTCCACTTTCTTCATAGGACTCCCTTAGCTTTTTTAACCAGTTACCGATAAATAAACATAAGTTTAATAACACGGATTTTGCGAGATGAAAAACCTAAGAAACCTAACCCTGTCATCCGGGATAGCACTTTTGATTACAGCTATTTGTATGATCCTTCTAGCAGTGACAAATAGTGGTAATTCTCCTGCCTTACATCGTATCTCAGTTCTTTTGGGAGGAGATGTCATGAACGGGGGATACATCCAGTCATTGACTTATCTGGCATTTTTTTGGTCATGGTTTGAGGTAAGGGAGAAGCTTAAAATCATCTCACGAGAACGTAAGGCCTTTAAATTAAATTTAATTCCCACCAGTGAAAAAATTGTTTTTATGCCTTCAGATGTCAACAATCTAAAATTTAAGTTGATCGAGTTTGAACGCAAAGAAAAATATGTATTAAGTGATTTGTTGAAAAAGGCCTGCACCAAGTTTCATACTTCAGGATCTTTGTCTGAACTGATCGATATTGTAAGTATTCAAATTGAAGTTTCACAGGAAAAATCTGAAGGTGACCAGTCGATAATCCGTTATTTGACCTGGGTTATCCCTTCCATTGGATTTGTAGGGACAGTAATTGGTATTTCTCAGGCCCTCATAGTGGCAAATTCCGGGGATATGGATAAGATCACCTCACTTCTGGGAGTGGCCTTCGACACTACCTTGGTTGCCTTGATCCTTTCTATCATCATCATGTGGTTTGTACACCAGCTGCAGGAAGAAACTGATCGGTTTCATTCTGATTTGAAAGAATTTGTGATCGATAATTTGATTAATAAGATTGAAATTCAATGAGAAAACGCCGTCCTATTGAACTCTTTTCAATTTCTTTTTTAGATATCCTGAGCGGAGCTTTAGGTGCCGTGATTATCCTTTATGTGGCGATACCTAAAAATCAGGCCAAAGAGATTCCCCAAATAGATCCGGTCCGGCAGGTGTTGGAAAAAGATCTGGCTTCGTCTCAAAAGGTAATGGATGAATTAAAGAAGCAACTTGATAAGGCCACTATGAAAATTGCTTCTCTAGAGAAAGTCGTTATTCCTGAAGCTCCCAAAAATACTGGTCCTGAATTTGAAGCGGGATTTAACTTTAAGGGTAAAAACATTGTTTTTATCATTGATACATCTTATTCCATGACCGAGGAAGACCGCATGGGACAAGTTAAAGCAGGACTCAAGATGCTACTGACCTCTTTACCAGGTAGTTTTAAAGTTGAGATCGTTCAATTCCCTCTGGGAGAAAGGGCCCCATTCAGAAGTATGTGGGGGAATATAAGAGACAATAGTTCACTAAACCGTTCGGACGCTTTTGATTTCATTTATGCTTTAAGACCTTCAGGTGGAACACCAACCAGGGACACTCTTCTCTTCGTCTTGAGAAACTATGACCGCATTAGTGACATAGTTCTTCTTTCAGACGGTGCTCCGACCTACCATAACTCCAATAAGAAAGATGATATTTATGAAATACTAAGAACTGTCAGGGAAGAAAATTCGACAAAGATACAGATTAACACCATCGGTGTAGGATCAAATTTTCTGAGAGATAAAACCAGTGAGCAGTATAAGTTTTTGAGCCTTCTTGCCTCTGAAAATAACGGATTTTTTGTTGGCTTCTAAGACAGAGACGGGGGCAAAAGCTGATACTTTTCTATTATTTTTTCTATCGCAAAATTTTTGTAGAGTATCTGGTAATAGACCCACGAGTAGAGTTTATCCTTCTTCATAATCTGCTGAGTCACATTTCTTGCTTCTTTAGGACCAAGATAATGTTCCAGGGCCTTGAATTCTAAATAGCAGGCAATTATATGAAGATGAATAGAGTGGCTACCTCTAGGAATGGGAACTTTAGGATATATCTTTTTTAATTCTTTGACGGCCAAATCAGCATTCACTTTATTCTGGCGTATCCACCAATGGAACTCTTCCCTCAACCACATGGATAGTATATTTTTTGGCTCTTCCGAATATTTGGTATTTAAAGTCATAACTGGAAAAGCAGTCGATATAACATTCGATTGAACTAAAATTTTATTTGTATATAAAAAGGGACTCAAATCATAAACTTGTGCTAACTGCAGCATGTTCTGTTTGGTCAGATAGGTCCATTTATTGGGATTAACTTCCGTAATAACAATCGCCGGCACCTGATCCAAACGTTTAGAGGAACAACTTACAAAGTTTAATATTAATAGAAGTAAGAGCAGGCATTTCATCTAGTGAATTATAACAGAGGATAATTCCCGAACCTAGAGCAGATTTCTTGATCTTACTTGTCGGATGCTTGAACACTAGGCAAAGTCTTATAGATAGGTCACGTTTTAGTGCTCTGGCATAATTAAATGGCGAGGTAGAAATGAAATCCTTATTCTATATTTCCTTCTTTTTATTGTTTGGGCTTGATGCAAATGCAGGGGATTTTGCCCAGGGTCTTTGCGGCCCAGACGCAAAAGAATCTAAACTGGTTTCGGATTGGAAGAGAAAGGAAGGGAAGTACTGCTCACAAGTTGCCTGTAAAATCGGTAATAGGGACATTCAGCGCGAAAAGTGTTTTTATCAAAAAGATTATGAGAATGAAGTCACTATTACATATAATGATTCATTTCATGGCCCTGAAGTTTCCGGTTACGAAGGCAAGGCCGAATTTGTTCAGTTAGATGAGAATGACAGCTGCTTTGATGCTTGTCGACCCATGAAGAAAAAACTTCTTGGCCTGAAACTAAAAGATGAAGTGGGTCTTGAGCGCGAATCCTGTCGTCAATGTTTTGAAGCAAGAGATCATAAAAAATATGATGATTCCATCCATTATAAAGAAATTGGCAAAAGACTATATCCTTCCGAGAAATGTTATCAATTATGCAAGGATCCTAAGGGACCTTTTGTGCTTGAGCGCAAGCCTACAGTAGAATGTCAGCAATGTGTGGGTTTGAACGGTTTTACACCAGAAGCCTTTGAGTACATGTTAGTTAATGATGGAACTTGTTTTGAAATCGATAAAGACAATATCAAGAGGAAAGTACCGAATCATTTCTGCGCACCTCATGATGGAATTATTCTTACTTATTATAAGTCTGGTTCTCCCTATACTCTTTCTACCATTTTCATGAAAAAGAAACCAATCTGTCAGGAGTTGGATGAGAAGACTGGTGGACTCCTTTATAAAAGAGGGGTTGACTCATCTTATTGTGAGACTGCGGCCATGGATAATTCTGATCGAAATCATGTTCCAGAGAAGACTGGTAATGGCAATTCAAAGCGTCCTTCAATGGGGAGTGCTACTAAACAATAATTCATCGCTAGTATAATCTAAATTCATTCTCGTAATTACCTTTTTGATTTCAAAAATTCATTTTCTCCCACGAATCAGTTCAAAGACTTAACTCCCGCCTCATCCTGGCCTAAGGGGACAGGACTTTTTTCTTATGGTGATGTCTTTTTTATCCTGCTGTAATTTTCCGTTAACGGTTTTTTAACTTGTAACAAAAGGATTACAAATGAAGTTTTTCAAGTCTCAAACGGGTTTTTTCCTGGCGCTCTCTCTTCTCATGAGTACTGTCGTTCCTCAGGGAGTTCATGCCAGTATCATGGAGAGTTACGACATGACTTTGGCTTCGAGTGAAGCCAAAGTTGAAGAGACATTCGACCGCTTTCACTACACAATGGCAGTCGAGTGGGATCAAAGAGATGAGAATTTTAGAGTACAAGCAGAGAATGATCTGGCCGATGCACTAATGGCCCTGCAAGCTTCAGGTGTTCCAATGTCGGCCATTCAGAAACGCATGGAAACAAGTCTTCTTAGTGGTAAAAACCAGCAAGAGTACCGACGTTTTTTAACTGCCCTTAAGGCGCAAAATGTATCACCGGAAGAAGCCTCTGCCCTCACAACTAAGTTCATGGAAAAAAATTATGCCGAAGGCACGAACTTCAATGGAGGTGGGACATATAGTAGAGGGAAGATTATTGCTGCCATTATCATCATTGCAGTCGTTACCTATATAATCATCCGCAACAACCGTGACGACGGTCATGATCACCATGACAATGGTGATAATGGAAAACCGGGCCATGGCAAACCTTGCAATAATTATAATGCAACTGCCTGGAACGGAAATAATAATGGTGGGAACCATGGTAGTAACAATGGTAATCACGGATGCAGTCCAGTTTGGAATTAACTAAAATAAATCTGGGAAGGCACTTAAGGTGCCTTCCTTCCTGCACAGTGATATTACACAGCATTCAATACCCACTACAATCGCAGATACTATGAATAAATACCTTTGTATCGTGGCATTGATCATAACTTATACAGGATTTGCATCAGCGAATAACAGCTTACATACAGAATTCGGTCTTATGCAAAACTCCTATAACCAAGTCCAAATCCCCGGCGATGATGGAACTCGATTCAACATTCGGAAGTCTTTCCCTAAAGATAATCCATATTTCAGATTGGATTACAGAAAGTCTTTCGATAATGGATACGGTATTCGATTATTGTATGCACCCTTGAAAATTAGAGGGGACCATGCTTTTGGTAAGGATATTAGTTTTAATGGTGAGATTTTTAATCAAAATGAAAAAACCGAAACTCTTTACCAGTTCAACTCATATCGTGCCAGTTATTTTTATCAATGGATAAAGCGGGATGACTGGAAAGTGAACGTAGGCATTACAGGAAAAATTCGTGATGCAAATATCGAACTAAAGCAAGGAACCAAACAAAAAAATCGGGACGACATTGGATTTGTCCCTCTAGTTTATCTCTGGAGTGAATACTGGTTCACTGAGGATTGTAAACTCACTTTTGATTTTGACGGATTAGCGGCCCCTCAAGGGCGGGCTGGCCCTTATGGCCGGACGCCGTCTTTCTCCATCTGTGATTGCAAATTTGGGCTACAGGATACTTGATGGGGGAGTTGATAATGACCGAGTTTATAATTTTTCTCAGTTCAACTTCTATTTTGCGGCGATTGAAGTCGTGTTTTAGTTCCCCTGAGCATTAAATGATACTTTTCGCTGCGGTATTTATAGCTAAGATAAGTTGTTTTACAGATGGCGTCTGATAGCTCCAGTGATGAATATAAAGCTCTCTTTCAAAAGTCTTACTTTTGTCCAATAGCACCAGTTCTTTAGCTTTCAGTTCTTTTTGAATCTCCATGAGTGGCTTAAGGCCATACCCATACCCCGAAATGAGTGCTGATTTTATGCCTGCGATTGATGGAATGGTCGTTTTTGGAAAATTTGCCGAATACTCAAAATGTTTTTTCAGATAGGCCGTGTGCAGATCATCCCTTTCATTAAATACGATGGCCGGATGTTGGCCGAAATCAAGACCATTAATTCCCTTGGGAGCATATCGTTTTTTAAATTCTGGACTTGCTACCATTACATAAGTCATAGTCCCAAGCTTACTACATTCATGATTAGAAACGAGAGTCTTAGCAACTCCAATTGAAACATCAACCCTCCCGGATTTTAAATAATCCAGAGTGTATTTCTCATCGTCAACAGTGATATCCAAATTCAATATTTGAGCGATTTCAGGATTCTGGAGAACTTCTTTAAACCAGATCTCTAGAGAGTCTACATTCATGGCAATTTTAATTGTGGGCTTACCATTTATTGAGCTTGAATCTTCAAGGTCCAAGTCTTGCTGTAGACTCAGAACCTTTCTATAGTGAGAAAGAATTTTCTCACCAAAGGCAGTGGGGCGATAGGGTAGTTCCCGAATGAGAAACCTTTTACCGTATTGCGCTTCAAGTTGGTTGATCCTTTGAGAGATAGCAGGTTGAGTAACAAATAACTCTTTTGCAGCTCTTTCAAAGTTCTGATTTCTAATGACGGATTCCAGGGCCTTAATTGCTTCATAGTCCATTTAGTGATCATAAGATAATCTTATGAACTATAAAAGTAATTAATTTTATTTATCATGATAAGAGGCTTATTATGAGTAGATGGAAAAATCGCCTATAATTTTTGGAATATTTCTTCAATCAAGCATGATTCTGGCCCTAGGGGCCCAAAACCTATTTGTTCTGGAAAAAGGCTTGCTCAGAGATAGACCTATTTTAATTGCCACCATATGCTCCTTATGTGATGTCTCTCTGATCTTGTTTGGAGTACTCGGTGCTGGATCTTTCTTCGCTAAAAACGCAATCCTTTCTCTTGGTCTTAAGTTTGCTGGAGCTGCATTTCTTTTTAAATACGCTTTTGATAAATTTCAAGAAACTCGAACAGTCTCAGAATCAAGGACTGATTTGATTCTTCAAAAGTCATCGGTCACAACAATTATACTTTCGGCACTAGCAGTTAGCCTTTTGAACCCTCATGTATATCTTGATACTGTTGTTCTTATTGGAAGTTATTCAACAAAGTACCCTGTTCTCGAAGATAAACTGGGCTTTGCGATGGGAGCAAGTTTATTTTCTATAGCGTGGTTTTTCTCACTGAGTTTTGGGGCGAGCTTTTTTAGTTCTGCTTTAAGTAGGCCAAGGATAATGAAATTTATAAATTATGCAGCTTCATTGATCATGAGTTATCTCGGAGTCAATTTGCTTTTAAGTTTTTAACAAATGAGTATTATATGTTTAAACCACAAGTTTTTGCCGAAGACAGATTGGAAGTTTTACAAGGTTTTATCAATCAACATTCATTAGGGCTTCTGTCATCTATTGGAACTTACAATAAAATTGAGGCCAACTTGATTCCTATGACTTTATACCCAAATAAAGACAAGGGTGTGCTTCGATGTCATTTAACTCGAATGAATAGTCAGATTACGAGTTTAAAAGATTCCCAGGAAGTTCTGGTCGTTTTTTCTGGTGCCCATGGTTATGTTAGTCCAGAACTGTATCAGACCAAAAAACTACATGGTAAGGCCGTGCCAACATGGAACTATTCAATGGTTCAAGTAAGAGGTAAGCCTACCCTTATTGATGATTCTAAATGGATCTTGCAACAAATTGAAGACATGACAAATAATCTTGAAGCAAAGAGTTCTCATCCTTGGAAAGTTGAAGATGCCCCTGAGGATTATATCCAATCACAATTGAAGTTAATTGTTGGTCTTGAAATATCGATCACTAACATAGAAGGAAAATTTAAAGTCAGTCAGAATCACCCAGAAGAAAATAGAAATGGTGTTGAGAAACATTTTCGAGAAATTGGAAATGAAGAAATGGCCGATTATGTTTTAAATAGGGGTGCTATAAAGAAGAATTAGGATGGTGGCCAGGATTGGTTTGAAGAATCTGCGTTTTAAATGGTGCGCCCGACAAGATTCGAACTTGTGACCCCTACCATGTCAAGGTAATACTCTAACCAACTGAGCTACGGGCGCTTTGAGTTCATTATGTTAAGAAGATTTATTCATTCTGTCACTAATCTTTCCTATTGCTTTTCATGACTTTGAGCAAAAAATGGGCTAAATTTATCCTCCTATGACATCACGATTACACCGGAGATTCGGTCCCTGGGTCATTCACCACGCTTTTGAGTTCAAATGGTTCTATTTAGGGGCCTTCCTGTGCTTATATGTATTGCAGGTTTTTCAAAGTGAGATTCCTGGCCGGATACGTAATCTGACTGAACTTTTGGGAACGGGAAGTATTGAGGGAAGCTCTGTTTGGATTTTTGTAGGGCTGGCCGCGGGCATTCTTCTTTTTAGAACCTCATCGCGGTTGCTCTTCTTTTATCCTGCGCGGGTTCAGCAGAAATTGCTGAGAATGGAGCTGTTAGAGCTTTTGGAAAAAGTACCTTCTACTCGTTATCAGCATCGCAGTCAGGGGCAAATTTTTCAGATTCTGTTTGATGATATCAATAATCTTCGGGCGTTTATCGGGTTTGGACTTTTGCAGGTAGGGAATCTTTTTATCGCTGCCTGGGTGCTAATACCTAAGCTCAATGAGACTGACTCTTATCTTTGGCCGGCCTTTTCACCACTTTTTATTTCAGTCATCCTTTTTACGATAACCTCACTCATTAATCAGAAATATTTTAAAAAGATGATGGATAAAAAGGGCGAGGTTCAGCAGTACATCATTGAGTCTTATGAGGCCAAGCAGACCATTAAGAATTTTCATCGTGAAGAAAATTTTATCAAAGGGTTCGTTGGTATTTCATCTGAGGAGCTTGCCCTTTTCTTCAAATCAACTATTGGATTTGCCATTACTGGGCCTTACGTAAAATTAGGCTTAGGAATATCTCTGATTTGGGCCGCGATGCTCATCCGTGCTCAAGGAGGAACTACATCTGATCTGGTTTTCTTCTCTGGTTTTCTTTATCTTTTTTTAGAGCCTGTCATGTTTTTATCCTGGGTAGCGGTGGTTGTGGCCCAAGGGTTTGCGGCCTGGAAGCGAGTCAAGGAACTTTACGGAGTTTTAGTTGTGCCTTCCCTCGATGAAAAAGAACTGGCCGAATCCCATTTAGATCTGGGTTCTGATGGACTTAAGCTATCACTTCTTTTCTGGCAGAAAAAAATTAACTTATTTTTTCAGGCCAATAAATGGACTGTTCTTATTGGTGAAACAGGAATAGGGAAAAGTTATTTATTATCCAAGCTTGCGACCGGGCTTATCCTGAAGGGGCATAAGGTTTCCATGGTTCAGCAAGAGCCATATCTTTTTAATGACACCATCATGGAAAATATTTTTCTGGGTAAAGAGGTAAGTGATAAGAATATGGCATTGGCCAAAGAACTCCTCAGAATGTTTCAACTGGATAATCTGGCGTCTAGCATTGATGAAGTTTTAAATCTTGAAGTCGGTGAAAACGGAAAACGATTGTCTGGTGGACAGATTAAACGAGTGGCGCTGATACGTTCTCTCTTATCAGAGGCCAAAACCATTGTCTGGGATGATCCTTTTTCATCTGTAGATATCATTCTAGAGAGAAGGATTATCCATAAGATGAGAAATAGTCCTGAATGGAAAAATCATACATTCATTATCTCCAGCCACAGATTAACCACAGTCAGATTATCGGACGAAGTGATTTATATCGATAAAGAGTCCGGTGTTAAGGCACAGGGTTCATCAGAAATGATATTGAAGGAAGAAAATGTCTCAAGGTTCTTTAAGGAACAACTGGTGGACGTATCTCTGGCTTAGGTCAGAAGCGTTTTTAGTTGTTATCATATTCTCCAATATTCTGATCTCTGCGGTCACAGGCTATCTTACACCTCGTTTTATTACTTCATTTTATGATTCCCTAAATAAAGATGCTGAGTTTCAGCATCAGCTCATCCTATTAGTCATTCTGATTTCTTGCGAATACATTAATCGTTTTTGTTTTAGCTTGAGTACCAATCGTTATGTTCAAAAACTTCTGGTTGAAATTCGTCGAAAGAGTTTCGCACTTTGGTTAAAGGCACCTTTTAAAAGGAAGTCCGGTAAGCACGAGGAGTATCCATTAGGAGAAGTGCTGGCCCGTCTCATGAATGACACTGACGCCGTCAGAGAAGTGGTAAGTTCAGGAAGTTTTGCCATCTTCATTGATATCATTTTTATACTTTCCTGCTTAATCAGTTTTCTTCAACTGAACTCAACCACGGGTCTTGCCTTATTTGCTGCCGAAGTGATTGCCTGTTTACTTTTGATTAAAGGTAGTAAGGCGATGGCCCGAATCTTTATGGATGTAAGACGTATCACAGGGATGATGGCACGGGTGGTGACGGATATTACTTCCGGACTCAAGGAGCTTTTCTTTTCGCCGAATGATCGTTACGCCTCCAAGCGAGGTCAGAAAATCTTTGAAGAGTTTTTGGATAAACAGCTTCATGCCAATATTTGGGATGCTGGATATTATTCGGCTGCCGAGTCGCTTTATCCCATCTTGGTGGCATTAGTAATGATTATCGTACCGTATTCTCAGATTGTAGAAGTGGCCATCCTTGCGGCCCTGATTGATCTGATTCAAAAATCAATTACACCCATTAAAGATGTGGCCTCTAAAATATCTGTTTTATCACGAGCTAAAACAGGCATTGACCGGCTTCATCAGTTCAATGACAGTTTTGAGCAGGATCATTTTGAACGCTTGGATTTTTCTACACTTGAAGCTCAAAGCATGGTTTTTGATCTTCAGGTTTTTCAGTATGAACAAGGCTTTAAGCTTGAGAATATAAAGTTTGAACTTAAAAAAGGGGAGATACTGGGGATTCTAGGAGAGTCGGGATGTGGTAAATCGACTTTATTAAAACTTCTATCCGGCCAGTATCATACCTTTAGTGGGACAATTACAATTGATGATAAAATCATTCATGCTGATAACGAAAAGGCCCTGCGCCACTTTTCTTCTTACGTTAGTCTGATCGCTCAGGATTCCCATGTTTTTACTGAGAGTTTAAAGTTCAATATTACCCTTGGTGCGGAAGTTGGATTCGAAGAATTCTGGTCGCTGGCGGAAAGATCTATTCCTTATCTGGTACGGTGGGGAATGAATCCTCAAGACCGGGTCATGCCCATGATGCTTTCCATGGGACAAAAACAATTAATCTCCGGTCTGCGGGCCTTATACCTTAAAAAGCCCGTGATCCTGATGGATGAAATATCCAGTGGACTTGATTCTGAATTAGAAGCGGCCTTGCGAGATCTCATTACTTTTTTCCAATCACGTTCAATGACTATTATTGTGACTCATCGCTTGGAGACGATTCTTAATTCTCATAAACTGGTTCTCCTGGAGAAGGGCCAGATAATCGCTACTGGAACTCACCAGGTCATGCGGAGTTTCCCTAAATATCAGGAATTTTTAAATCATCTGCATTAGTTGATGAAATCAGTTTGTTTTTATTCTTCGCGGTTTAAGTTAAGATAACGGAAGTTTTTTAACAGGAGACCTCGCATATGAAAGCTATTTTGGGCTTATTGTCCCTTGCTGTAATTCTCTCGTTCACTGCTTGCTCTGATTCTACTAGTAAGCCAAGTTATCTTTTCAAGCCTGCCGCTAAAGAAGGCCTGGCAGCTAAAGTAGGTGAGATAGAAATCACCAATGCTGAAATTCAAGACGGTATTGAGTCTGAGCTTTTCGAAGCTGAGACCAAGGTTTTTGAAATTAAATTCAATCGTCTAAAGAGTCTACTCCTTCAACGCTACATGGATAAAGATCCCCGCAAAAAAGGAATGTCTAATGATGACTTCCTGGAAAAGCATATCGCTAAAGAAGTGGTTATTTCTGAAAAAGAGATTGAAGCTTTTATAAAAGATCAGAATATCCCGGCCGAACATATTAATCCTCAGGTTAAAGAGAAAATCAAAAATTACCTTGAGATGGAAAGAAAAAAAGAAGCTGTTGATAAGTGGCTGGCAGAGCAGACGAAGAAATCACCAGTTGAAGTTTATATTCCTAAGCCACGCCGTCCGACTTTCCCTGTGGAAGTAGGGAATGCTCCCATGACTGGTGGTAAAGATGCAAAAGTAACCATTGTTGAATTCTCTGATTTTCAATGTCCGTTCTGCGCCAAAGGTGCTGATCTATTAAAAGACATCAAGAAAAAATATGGAAACAAAGTAAAAGTGGCCTTTAAAAATTTCCCACTTCCTTTCCATAACCATGCTGAAACTGCAGCTGTGGCCGGACTTTGCGCAAATGAGCAAGGGTCCGAATACTTCTGGAAATATCATGATGAGATGTTTGCTAATCAGGATTCATTGGATGCTGAAGGTCTGAAGAAGATGGCCAAGAAGATTGGACTTAAATCCGACGCTTTTGATAAGTGTTTAAGCGAAAATAAGTACCTGGCACAGGTTAAGGCCGATATGGAAGAAGGGCGAAAGATTAAGGTCAAGTCGACTCCAACTTTCTTCATTAATGGGAAGCTGATTAACGGCGCTCAACCATTAGAGGTCTTTTCAGAGATTATTGACGAAGAATTGGCCCAGTAATACGTTCTAAAAGTTTTAAATCTCAAAGCCTTGGGCCAAATCAGCAAGATTTACCCAAGGCTTTTTTGTATCCCGCCTCCTGCTATACTAAGACATGATGTCACAGGAAGTGACACATAAGGGATTTCAAGATGAATGGGGTAGACTACACCAAACAACTGGCCAAGGAACGTGAGTATTTTCAGGATAGCTCACGAAAAACCAAAGAAGCCGCTGAAAAGCGGATCGAGGCCACAAATAAACGCGCTGACCATGTCATGGATAAACAGCGTGAGAATTTTATAGAAGATAAGGCCGAACTCGAGAGTAGTTACCAGAGCAATCTGAATAAGCTTAAAGAAAAAACCCATGCTTCATTACAGGGAAGCAGTTCAAAATTCAATGAAGAGATGGAGAAAGAGCGACAGAACTTCACTCAGGAGTCGCTTAAAAAAAGTCAGGATTTTGATCAGCGCTTAAATGATATTAAATCGAGTTATGGCAAAGCATTTGGTTCTGAAAAAGATCGCAATGAAGATCTCACTAAAACACTTAAAAATAAATACTCAAAAAATGTTGATGAACTCAGGTCTGATTCAGATGAAAAACTGAAAAGCTATCAGGACCGCATGTCTGGTAGTGGAGCGAGCCTCAAGGACCAGTATAATCGAGAACGCCAACAACTTGTTCGTGCCCAGGAAGATCGTTTAACAGATGCTTATAAGGACTCTGCCCATAAAAGAGCGGAGCTCAAAGAACAAATAAGTAACGAAAATAAGAAAAATAAGATCGCGCAGGACGCTGAATCCGCCCAGCAACGTCAATATAATCAAGATCGATTGACTACCATGCAGAATAAGTATCAGGATCGTTTTGATGCTATTTCAAAAGATTATAGTCAACGCAGTGATGAGCTAGCACAGTCTCAACAATTGGGTTCTGTTAAAACCAACCGTGAGCATCAGGAAAAAGTCAGTGATATCCACCGCGGTTATAATGAAGAGTTGAGGAGCATAGAGCTCGAAAAGCGTCGTAGGGATAATGGTTCAGGGGAATTTGCTGAAGTTTCTAACAAGCAGCAAGGCCTGAAAGATGAAGTTATTCATGAAAATAAGGTAAGGCATTTAAAAGGTGAGCTGGTTGAAGCTCAACGGAGCTATCAACATCGAGCTGATCGCGAGCACTCGGCCAATAAAGTGACTCTTAAAGAACAAGCTACAGAAGCTACTGCTAATCTTGATCGTAAATTAAACGAGGCCAATGCCAATAAAATTGTAACAGTTTCCCGTGAAAGAGAAAAAGCTGAAAAGCAAGTCCAAAACCGTGATCATCAAAATCGCCTAGATAAGGCGGCTTATGAGCAGCAACTCATGCTTGAGCGCAATAATGCCAATACCCGGATGGATAAACTTAAGGAGAACTTCAATTCTTCTATGTTGACCCTCGAAGAGAAGCACAAAGCAAGTCTTGAAGATGTGACTAAAACGACCAATGAAGATAAATCTGATTTCATGAAGAAGATGCAGGAAAACCGATCCAACGAAATTTTCGCTATGAAACGAGAATTTAATAAAATGATGGATGCCACTGTCCAAGACTATGAGCAAAGGATTGCAACTTACCAGCGAGACAATGAGTACTTAAAAATGTCGATGAATCAAAAAGTCGCCAACATTATTGACCAAACTGATAAGAAACTTGAGTCGCAACGAACATTATTTGAAGATCGTCGATCAGCTGACGTCAAGAGTCAACAAATCATGATGGATCAACGTGAAACTCAACTTAAGAAAAACTTCAGTGAAATGAATATCACTTATCAGAAAAAAATCGATAAGATGCAGCTTGAAAGCGACACCAAATTAAAGTTGATAACGAATGATTATGAGTCTAAATTAAAGGAACTCAAGGCCATGACTAGTAAGGAATTGGCCCAGAAGGAAACTACTCATCAAGTTGAACTTGATCGTCTGAAACAGACTTATGAGGCTGAGAAGACTAGAGTGGTGAGCGCTTATGAAAGCCAGATCCAAACCATGAAGCAAGGTCATAAGGACCAGATGGAGCAGATGGCCAGTTATAAGAGCATTAGCTAATTTAACAACTCTTATCAAAGAAATAATCTATGTCTATCCGTCGCGCTAAAATCATTGCGACCATCGGGCCTTCTTCCAACACTATTGAGATGCTGGAAAAAATGATTAAGGCAGGCATGAATGCCGCCCGAGTCAATATGTCCCATGGCACCTATGAAGCTCATGAACAATCAATCAAAAATATCCGTCAGGCCTCTATCAATGTTGGACGTGAAGTCGCCATTCTTTTAGACCTTCAGGGACCTAAGATTCGAGTTGATAAGTTACCTGAACCGCTTGTTCTCAATGAGAATGATATTTGGGTAATCGGCCCTTCTCATGTGAAGGATCAATATCCGGAATATGCAAAAAATTTCATTCCTACGATATATAAAAATTTAGTAAAGGATGCCCATGTGGGCGCGCGAATCCTTTTTGACGATGGTCTTCTGGAAGCTGAAGCAATCGAAAAAGATCGTGATGTTTTAAAAATTAAAGTCAGTGTGGGTGGAATCCTCAAGTCCAATAAAGGAATTAACCTTCCTTATGTAAAAGTATCAGCTCCAAGTTTTACCGACAAAGACCGCGAAGATCTCTTATTTGGATTAAAGCAGGGGATTGATTACGTGGCTTTGAGCTTCGTTAGAACAGCAGATGATGTTCTGGAAGTGAAGGCCCTTCTTCATAAAATGAAGATTCAAGTGCCGATCGTCTCAAAAATTGAGAAGCCTGAAGCCTTGGATAATATGGAAAGTATTGTACAGGTCTCTGATGCTATTATGATTGCCCGTGGAGACATGGGAGTGGAAGTTGGGAATCACCTGGTTCCTGGTATTCAGAAAAAAATGATTAAGGTCTGTAATGAGCTTGGTAAACCAATCATAACCGCCACACAGATGCTTGAATCAATGATTACTAATTCGAGACCTACTCGTGCTGAAGCCTCTGATGTCGCTAATGCTATCTGGGATGGAACCGATTGTGTCATGCTCTCAGGTGAAACTGCATCAGGGAAATATCCTCTCGAGGCGATTCAGATCATGGGTCAGATTATTCTGGAAGCTGAAAGTAAACCAACCGAGAGACCATTCCTTCGTCATATGGATATTTCCAGTGTCACCGCTTCAGTTCAGGTGGCAGCTTCAATCATTGCTGAAAAACTCAAGGCCCGTTGGATTATTTCTATTACTGAAGGTGGAAATTCCTGTCTGAAAATGACCCGCTTTCGTCCAAAGACTCACGTACTTGGAGTGACTAATTCACTTCATGTCATACGTAAGATGAGTCTGTATTGGGGGATTAATCCTTATTATTTCAATATCCACGAAAATAATGATCTTACTAAGCTTGAAGAGCTTATGGTGGAAAAACTCAAAAAAGAAAATCTACTAAAAAACGGCGATAAAGTCGTCGTGACAGTAGGTGATGGAAAATTCTTTCGTCAAGGCACCACCAATTCTATTCGGGTTGAAACCATTAAAGATGTTCCAAAGGCCATCCTTAACACTGACCAGGATTCTATCCAGGAGGTGTCTTTCGACCAGGGAAAGTTTCTACTTGATACATCGATCTGCGCCTCATGCCAGGTGTGTATCAGTGTTTGCCCTTTTGAAATTTTCTCCGCTTCAATCGAAGATAATCATGAGACCAGAATTAATGGTTTGAATGTCCACAAGTGCGTTCTTGATATGGCATGTGTTGAAGGATGTCCTACAGGTGCCATTGAAATCATTCCTTTCTCTAAATGAAAACATCTCCGATCTTAAACAACGAGCTATTGAAGGAACTAGGTGTTTTGGATTGGGGCTACACTGAAGAATCAATTCCACACTCTCTTCCACATTTTGAAAAATGGACTGAAGGGTCCCAGCATCTACCTCTTAATTATTTAAATGATTACCGAAAAGATCTCCGGCGTGACCTTCGTCTCATCTTTCCGCAATTTCAGTCGGCCTTAGTTTTCCTTTTCAGTTATCAGGAAGCTAAGAAATGGTTGCTTGATGAAAAGAAACATTCAGTTGCGGCCTACACCCTGGGCTTTGAAGGAGAGGATTATCATCGGGCCCTTAAAACTCGTCTGACAAAGATTTCTGAATCGATTGAACTATGTGGTCTTGAATTTTTTCATACCATCGATGCACAACCTGTTTTAGAGAGGGACTTAGCTTACCGGGCCGGATTGGGATGGTTTGGAAAAAACTCAATGTTGATTAATCAGAAAGAGGGGAGCTATTTTATAATAGCCAGTCTTCTTTTGAATCAGAAATTACCAATTAAAGAAAGTAAGCTTGATGTGGATCACTGTGGTCAATGTACTGCCTGCGCTGATGCCTGTCCTACCGCTGCAATTAATCCGGAAACCAGAACTTTGGAAGCATCCAAGTGTATTTCAACCTTTACCATCGAAATTTTTAAAGAAGCAGAAGCCCCTGAAGGATTTGATAAATCCCGGGGAGAAGTTTTTGGCTGTGATATTTGTCAGGATGTTTGCCCCTGGAACCGAAAACCTCTTGCTCGAGTCATCGGGCAGCTTAAGATAAAAGAGTCTTTCTCTTATTTAAAAACCTGGCTTTTTGAATGGCCGAAAGAAAAACTCGAAGCCTTCATTCAGAATGAATCCAACCGTAGCTTCAAGAAAAAATTATTTGGCACACCTTTTGATCGTCCGGGTAAAGAAGGCTGGCTAAAAAACCTCAAAACTAAAATTAACTCCAACCAAAATGATCCTTAAGAAAGGCGTAGATGTGAGGGGAAGCTATTCCAGGTTCATGATGTGGAAGTCGTTTTGGTCTCTCCCATGTCACCACATTGCCGTTTCTTTCCAGAACTTCAATAAACGGTGTCATCCCGTTGGCCCCGACAACTAAATCATCCTCGCCAGTAATAAGATGAACTCTTTGATTTGAAACCGTCATGTTTTCTTTTTCAGTTTTTATCCACGAAAAAACCTGTCTTGAATCAAGTTCCGGAGACACTAATTGTCGTCTCAGTGATAAAGTCTTTTCATAAAATGCCGTTTCAAATAAATGGGCCGCCTGGCCCTGGCCGATTCCAATTCCCACTGCCACTGCAACTTTTTGATAATCTTGAAATACCGGTAACTCGAGAGCGCGAATGGATGTGTAGGCACCTAGTGAATGTCCTCCAAGAATGATGTTTTTAGGAGAAGGGTACTGACCAACACCCAGATGAGTTTCCATCAATCCCTGAAGGCGGATAAAGGCTTCTCCGAAGAGTTCATGCACGTGGGCCTTAAAGTCTTCCCAGGAGGAAACTTCATGGAAACTTCCCAAATAATGTCCAGGCTGGTCGAAAATTAAACAAGGAACGCCTGATTCGACTAAACGAGATGCCCAGTTCAGACAATCACCTTTGTGAGAAGTGTACCCGTGGCTAAAAAAGGCCCATTCGGATTTAACATCTCGATCTCCCTCGATAGAAGGGATGAACGCCAGGGCGTTTACTTGAAACCATGGAAGGGAAAGTTCGAGAGTTATTACTTTTGCGGCCATCTTTTACACCTTGACTCAGCTTGTTATGTGAAACTTTTCAGAATATTGATTGACGAAATTTCTTCAAAACATTAACTTAGAGATCTCTTTTTTAGAAGTACAAGTTACGAAATACGATATGCCCGCTTAGCTCAGTCGGTAGAGCAAAGGACTGAAAATCCTTGTGTCCGTGGTTCGATTCCGCGAGCGGGCACCAAAAAAAAGCCTCCAGAAATGGGGGCTTTTTTTATTCCATATTATCCAAAACTTAGATTCTCGATTCTGATTCTTCTGATTATTCAAAATAAATCCACATGACCTTTCTTTTAGGTGCGTGGTTGTCGTACTCGAACTGCATTCTAATTTTGGGTACTTTCACAAAATATCGATCAGTCATGACATGACCAGACTTATCATCAGGAAGTTTTTCTTCGATCCATGTGTAGTCATTAAACCGCTTCTTTAGGGCAGTGTAATTATCGAAGTCTTCAAAGTAAAAAAGTGTTAAGTGGGAAATCTTATTTTTGCTGATATCGATATAAGCATCAATTCGAGTTGAAGTGTATCTCAAAATTCTAAATTTAAAATCTGGAGTTGGTTCAACTATTTCATCAGGCTTACCAAATGTCTTGTTTAAATCATTGAGAGATTTGGTTCTCATTACCGTTATAATTCGATCAAATACATCATGCTTGTTATTTGATGAGGAAGTAATCTGAGAGCATGAAGTGAGTAGTAAAATTAGAATGCAGAAGATTCTCATTTGTTGCTCTCCTTAGTTTTAATTATTTCTTTTAAAATCTGAAATGATTTCAAATTAAAATTTTTTAGACGTTGTCTATCTGAATAATAAAGTTCTACAGAATTGGCGAAGTCTTCGCTGGGAGAAAGTTTAGAGTCTGATATCAAGGTTTTAGCTGGAGAGATAATTTTGCCAGCTTCTTGATATTTCCAATCTCGTGCTAAAAAAAATGATTTTAGGATTATGGGATCGATATCCCAAGCCGCAATATGGGCTATTTCATGAACCATGACTCCTCTTATTTTAGATGTACTAAAGAATTTATCAAAAATAATGAGCGTCTTGGTCGCTGGTATAGTCATTGCGGGATTATTAGGATTACCTATTTCCTCATTTGCCCTTAGCATTTTGGAAAGTTTATATCGTTTGAGCCAGTTAGGAAGATTTTCTATCTCGGTCTGCAATAAGCTTTTTTCTTTATCTGTCCATGCTTTGAATTTGGTTTTTAAACCTTTTATTTCTTCAGTATTCGAATCTTGAAAATAACGATGACCTCTGATTTCTCTGCAATGCTCTGATCTAGGGTGTGCAGAAACATAAGTTCCATTTTCTTTAGTGTATCCCTCTATCCATTGCTCTCTAATATGGATTTCATTCGGTTGGCAAGCCAAGGCAAAAAATGGCTTTAGTAAAATGAGAACAACAAGCCATTTCATAAAGTATCCATGTCAGGAATAACTCTTTTCATAAATTCATCGAAGAGAGGAACCGTGAATGCATTGTCCCCATGAGAAGGGCTATAAATCATTCCTTTCTTTATGAGAGATGCTCTGACCGGGGCCACTGCTTGGACTTCCTTTTTAAGTAACTGTGAAATATCACCTGATCTATGCGTTCCTGGTCCTAATTCGGCCATGGCTCGAAGGTACTTCTTTTCTGATGGTGTTAGCCGATCAAAGCGAACTCGAAAAAAACTAGAATCCAATTCAGTTACAGCTGTCTGAGTTGCAAATTTTGCATCGGATAGTTTGATAGGAGATGTGTCCGCTGCTTGCCAACAGTGTTTTCCCCATTCCTGAAGAAAATATGGATATCCTTTTGTCTGCTCTAAAACATGAAGGATAGCCTTTTCTTCATATTCGACTCCCAAAGCTTTTGCGGGATTTACGATTGCCTTACGAGCAGCTTGAGAATCTAATGGACCAATTTCTGGATATTCAAACAATCTTTCTGCGTATGATTTTGCTTCCCCCGCTTGTGCCACCAACTGAGGAAGTCCTGCCCCTAGAAGAATAACGGGCATTTGGCGTTGAGTACATTTATGAAGGGCCATGATTAAAGCGGCGAATTGCTCTTCAGGAAGATACTGAATTTCATCAATGGCAAGAACCAAGGCTGTTTTTTTTTCTTTTGCAGCCGCACCTACTGCAAGCAAGAGATCTGTTAAATCTTGCTCTAGATCTCCCGAGTCAGCAGTACCAACTTCTTCACCAAGATCGAGAGAGAATTCAACATCTTCATATTTTACCTTCATGGCACCTAGAAATCCCCCTAGAGTACGAAGAGCTTTCTTTGCCAGGTCACCACTTGCTTTCATTCTGTCTAGACGCAGAAGCGCTGACCTCAGAGCAGGGATGAGAAGTGCGGGCAATGATCTTCCTTCAGGAGTTTCAAGAGAGACTACAGTGAAAGCTTGTGATTCGGCTTCTTGTGTAATTTTAGTGAGTAAAACTGTCTTACCAACACCTCGGAGTCCAACTAAGAGTAAACCTCTGAATGAAAGACCATTCTTACATCTCTCTAAAGCGATATCAGCTTTAGTGATGATTTCATCACGGCCTGCTAATTGAGGAGGGATTGTTCCAGCACCTGGTGCGTAAGGATTTATTTTTGGATTCATATAAAAAGTTTAGTGTAATTTATCGAAAAACGATAACTTTATTTAAGATTACTATACCTAGGGGTTTTTTACCGTGATTCCGAGTGGTTACGTGTTTTAAACCAATGGGGACTCGAATTGGGGTACCAGAAATAAAAAGCCTCAGCAAATTATCCCTTTCGTCTGAGGCTTTTTTATTTCTGGCGATAAATCTGTTAAATTAAATCATGCAAAGAATTCATGTCACAGGAAATGCCGGTAGTGGAAAAACTACTCTCGGAAAAGCGTTATCGAAGAAGCTTAATCTAGATCTCTATGGCCTGGATCAGATTGTCTGGAAATCTGGATGGATTAAAACACCATTAGAAGAGAGAAAAGAAAAAATCCAAGAACTAATTGAAAATGAAAAATGGATTATAGAGGGTGTTTCAGGTCAAGTGTTTAAATCAGCAGAACTCATTATCATCTTAGATATTCCATTATGGGCGTGCATATTAGGTATTTTAAAGAGATTTGCACAAAATGGACTAAAGACTCGAAACGACCTTCCAAGGAATTGTCCTGAGTACATAGGTGTTTTCAAAGCAATTAAAGTTGCTTTTATTTATCAAAAAGTAACGAGGCCATTATTGATAAATTTGGCGAACGAACTTACCCAGAATCAAAAAGTTATTTTTATAAAAAAAAGATCTGAGTGTGAAGGCTTTTTGGCATCGCTTTCTTAAGTTCTTTACTTGATGGCATTGAAGTTAGAAAGCACCCTTCGAATGGTTTCTGGAGAGGGCGTGTCGTCGCGGGCACTTTTTATCCCCTCACCTGTTTTTTAATCATATCATTGACTTCGAAAAGATCAACAGTCTGTTTTAGTTTGAAATTCTCCTGGTGTATCAATCCTTTGAAATATCTAACAAACATTCTTATTAAATGACTTGTTTAAGAATCCCTTAAGAGAAAATAAAGATGATGTCACTTAAACTTCCCATCATGGAGGAATAGCATGAGGTGAGGTGATTTATGGAATCAAATCAAAAGAATAAAAGTATTTTTCATACTGATCAGGGTCGATGGGACCGACGGGATTTTGCAGACGATAAGTGGGCCCAAGACTTTGATGACAATATTAACCGGCATACACTTCAAGGACACACTCCTGATGAATTCGATGAAGGAGAGGCCATGGGCTATCACGAAGATGATTTTCATGAGCCTTCAGGGCATATTTTCTCGAATGATGAACTTGAGAAAGTGGTCAAAGAACTTCTGAATAACAGTAAATCATTAGATGCTTCCGATATTACTGTTACAGCAGATAGTGGAAACATTACTTTGAGTGGCACCGTTAAAAGTGATCAAGAGAAAAATATTGCGGGTTCTCGGGTCCAGTTGATCCATGGTGTAGGAACCGTTGGAAACAACCTTATTGTGAAAATCAATGAAGGGATTTTACCTACTGACGTTGGGCGGGACGATTAGTTACGGCCAATGGAAATTTTACTTGAAAATAAACCGACTGGTTGGTATATTAAATCCATGGCACGACCAAAAAAAGACGCACTCCAACAGTCCTCAAAAGATAAGCTGCTTGAAGCTGCCACGGTTCTCATTAGAACAAATGGCTATTCTTCCACGACAGTGGACGATCTTTGTCTAAAAGCAGGGGTGAGTAAGGGAACATTCTTTCATAACTTTAAATCAAAAGAAGAACTAGCTGTCGCAGCTGCTCAAAATTGGTCTTTGAAAACGGGAGAATTTTTTAAAGCAGCTCCTTATAATAAAAAGAAAGACCCCTTAGATCGCTTTCTGGGTTATATCAGATTTAGAAAAGAGATTCTTCAGGGAGATTTGCCAGAGTTTACCTGTCTTGTGGGAACGATGGTTCAAGAAACTTATGATTCCCATCCTGAGATTAAAGTGGCCTGTTATGAAAGTATTTTTGATCACGCTGAAAGTTTAAAAAGTGATATTCATTTGGCCCGCGAGCTCTACGCCAAAAGAAGTAAATGGTCTTCAGAAAGCCTGGCCCTTCATACTCAAGCGGTTATTCAAGGGGCCTTCATTCTTGCCAAAGCAAGCGGGGACGTAAAAATTGCCTCTCAAAGCATTGATCATCTCGAAAATTATATTCGGCTGCTTTTTAACAAGTAGTTAAACCTTCAAGGAGACAAGCAATGTCTAATACAATCACTTTACATCGAGTCCTCAAGGCCCCTGTTAGTCGCGTTTACCGTGCTTTTACAAATCCTGATGCTCTTGCCTCCTGGATTCCTCCCTACGGTTTTATTGCCAAGGTTCATGAATTCAATCCCGTTGTTGGTGGAAGCTATAGAATGTCCTTTATTAACTTCACTAATCAACAAGAGACTTTTTTCGGAGGAACCTACATTGAAATGAAGCCCAATGAGTTGCTCAAATACGTTGATAAGTTTGACGATCCAAATCTTCCAGGGGAAATGAAAGTGACAATTTCATTTAAAGAGGTTTCCTGCGGTACAGAGATCAATATAAGACAAGAAGGAATTCCTTCAGTGATTCCGACGGAGATGTGTTATCTCGGCTGGCAAGAATCTCTCATGAAACTTACTAAATTAGTTGAACCAGAAATCAATCAATAGGATTTTTTATGAAGAAATTTTTAGCAATCTATCGAGGCGAGCCGAAAGCCTCGGGCAACGACTGGGATAAACTCGCACCAGAAAAACAAAAAGAACTAATTGCAAAAGGTATGGAGGCCTGGGGAAATTGGATGAAGGAGCATTCGTCCCAAATAATTGAAACAGGAGGACCTTTAGGAAAGACCTTGGCCACTGGTAAAGAAGGCATTTCTTCCGTTACCAATAAAGATTGCGGTTATGTCATCATTCAGGCATCTTCCCATGAAGAAGCAGCGAAGATGTTTTTAAATCATCCGCATTTCTCTATTTTTCCTGGGGAGAATGTTGAAATCATGGAGTGCCTACCTATTCCTCAATAAAAACATATCCAACCTCTGAAGAATGTTTAATTCAACAGAGATTGGATATACTTTTCGCCATTTATTCTTGGCGTTCTAAAAACCAGAAATGCACTTCAAATAATTGAAAGCTTACGAAATCCAAAAAACATGTCAGATCTTCTTGCTTTCCAAACGATAATATCCTTCATCCAAGGAAGGAGGCGCTTTTGAAAACAAATATTTTTGTTCCAAGTTTTTTTCTCGCCCGCAAAGACCAACTCATCCGTATAGATCGTCCCATGATCATTGGTCGCTCCGAAGGAGATATTGTCCTGGAGGAGGACGATCTGCTCAGTGCTGCACATTGCATGATTCGACCGCAACTTTTAGAAGCATTTATTAAAGATCTGAAAAGTAGAAATGGTGTCTTTGTTAACAAAAAGAAAATAGAACCGAATGTGGAAGTAAAACTGAATCCAGGTGACGCTGTTCAGATAGGCAGCCATGAGTATACTTTTTTCGATAAAGAAGATGAGGCCAAAAAAACTCTTCCTAAGGAGAGTCGCAGAAAACATCCAAGACCCGAAAATCTTTACGGACCTGAAAATCTTCTTACCTTTTATGCTGCTCCTTATGCCTTTAGAGGGCTCTACCTTCTCGTTCTATTAGGAACAGTAGCAAGCTTTTTCCTCAATCTTCATCTAGATATGAAGATTCCTCGTGAGCTTATCTTTTTGGAAAGTCTCTATAATCAAGATATCTTTGTCAGTGGATTGAAGCTTTTATTCCTGGTATGGCTTGCTTGTTTGGGTCATGGTTTTCTCATGACGATTTATTTCAACCGAAATCCTGTCAGAAAAGGAATCAGCCTGGCGGTTTTTTGTTTTGTGATTTTCTTTATGGTGGATTTTCAATATGGACCACTAGGTGGAATTAAACGTTATCTCATTGATAGAGAAAATCTGGAAAGATTGGATATTAGCGATAAGGCCATTGTGAATTTAATAAACATTATTGGCCATAAAGAAGCTATGGCAAAATCTTTTGCTCAGTCTAAACGTAAGATAGGGGGGGAACAGCTGGCCTTCCTGAGTAAAGATTATAAGGAAGTTATTAATCGCCTTGATCGAAAAATTGCTCGTTTGAGTAAGAATAAACAGTCCGGTCGAAAATAAGATTGGATATCAATTATTAGATATCAAGTATTAGTGAATTTTCTAGATATTGAAAATCCCAAGGGGCTTTTATCAATGTCTCATGTCTTTATTGCATTAACTCAAGACTTGAAACATAATCGCTGTATGAAATACCTCATACTTTGCTTTCTCTTTTTAACCACCCAGGTCCAGGCCGCAACTTATAAATTATCCCAGGATATTTACAAGAATGAAAATGTTTCGTTCTTGATATATGACAATTACCTTACGATGAACATTAATTATGATCCCATTAAAAAATTGTTGGTTCAATTAAATGATCAAAGTAAAATACCTTTGAAAAACAGAGGTGAGTCACACATCACGGTTGTCACTCCAATTGAGTATGATAACGTTCTCAATAAATATATAAGTATTCATGAGATAAATGCAATCGCTGCCAGGGTGAAAATACAGAAAACCCCTTTTGAGGTAGTGTGCATCGGGAAAGGATCAGTTAAAATTCGAGACAAAGAGGAATCAACTTTTTATATTGTGATTAAGTCTCCTGGTCTGTTAAATATCAGGAATGAGATTCATAAACTATTTGTTAAGAAGGGGGGTGCCAATGAAGCTTTTAACCCTGATAACTACCATCCTCATATAACCCTCGGATTCACTAATCGTGACTTGCATGAAAGTGATGGGATTATTAAAGATAAAAAAAGCTGTGTGGCCGAAATAAAAACAGGATTGTTTTAAGAGAGAGAATTATGGAGAATTTTGAAAAACGGCGTGATCGATTCGAGCTTTTTGAAGGGATGGAAAATCCGCTTTTGAATTTAACTTTCAATCTCGAGGTCCCTGACTTTCGTCCCTATTGCAAGCTTAACAATTTGCCGCCTTTCCATTTTTTCCTCTTCATTCTTTTTAAATCTCTCATGAAGGTAGAAAACTTTCGCTACCGGATTTTTCAAAATGAAGTTATTAAAATTGACCGGTTAATACCCTCTTACACTGTCATGAATGAAGATCAAGTCTTAAACTTCACTCGCTTTGAGTATAGTGAAGAATTGAAAATATTCATTGAACGCAGCTTGAAATCCAGGGAAGAATCGACGAAATCCCGCAAGCTTTTGCATTCAGCAAAAGAGTTTTCTGAAAGAGAAATTAAAGACTATGTTTTTATTACCAGCATTCCTTGGTTGGAATTTACTTCAATTCAACATCCTGTAGCCAAATTTAAATCTGCGGATATTCCTTCGATAGCTTGGGGGAAATTCAAGTCAGGGCCTAATGGAATTCTCATCATGCCTTTTTCTGTTCAGGCACATCATGGTTTCGTTGATGGTTATCACATTCATTTATTGGCCCAAGAAATTGCCCGGGAAATTGACGTGAGAATTAACTTATAACTTTGGTAAGAAGATAGAAGTTGCACGCCAAAGACATGAAAAAATAAAGTGCCCGTTGTGGAACATTGCCAATGGCATAGCTTATGAAGTGGGCAACTCTGCTTAATAGGTACAAGGCAGCGGTTGCTTGCGTTAACGGATCAAACTTATTTAAAATTCCCAAAAGGATGATGGCCACTGCATAGGCCGGGAAATAGTCCTTTAGATTATTATAGGCACGGTCACATCGAGAAGCCCAAGGTAGAAGTTCTTTCCCAGGAATGGGATCTCGGTTGGATGCTATCCATTTGCCTCCATAAGATTTCCATTTTCCGACGCTTCCTGGAACCCAAGCAAACATAAAGAGAATCGTCATCAGAGTTAAGCAAATGTATTCAAAGGCCATAGTTAGTCATCCTATCTGGTAATAATGGTGAATTCCAACATCGGCATTAAATTTGTAATTTTATCTGAAACAGTATTCTCAGTGGAACCTACTTTTTCTTCTTTCAAGCCAAGAGTATGGTAATGAATACCTGCCCCGAAACCCCAAAGGCGTGAAAGACGAAAGCGATAACCAACTCCGAATGACATACTAGAACCTGAAACTTCCCGGGATGAACCAGCTTTTTCACGATCGCCTTTTACATATGGATTCCAGTCGAAGGAAAAATAGAGATTATAGTTCTCATTCGTAAACCATTGAAGACGTGGCCCCATCTCCAAAAGTGAATATGTATCTTCCGGAGATGTCCCTTGACTCAAAGAGGAACTCCACGAATGGATGTTCCATCCAAAGAAGAGAGTTTTCTTGCCATTTACAGAAGCACCTAAGAATGCTTTGTGAAAAGTTCGGCTTTCTTCAAATTCTGATTCAGCTGATCCATCTTTCTGCGACGAATAGTTAAGGCCATATTGAAGAAGAAAATTTGCCTGAGCAGTCATTGGGAAGACGAGTAGAAGAAGGAGCAAAAAACGCATAAAGAACCTCTAGAATTTATTTTAAGAATTTTCCCACAGATTTCAAATGTGTCCAAGTCGTATTATTGCTGAATTTCAGAATCTATTCCGTCGCAACTTTCAATCCGGATTAAATCCTCTTGCTCAACCACTATCGACATTGGAATCCTTTTAAATCTGGAGTGAATATATTTTTTCTGTGAATTGTATGGGGCAATTTCGACAAAATATTCTCCAGTTAAAGTGTGGCCACCGTTAAATGAACTTGGAGTCAATTCAACATGTTGGCTCTTCTCTGAGTAAGGGAAGGCCTGACCGATACTTAAAGAGAAGCCTGAGTTTTTCCCGGCAATTTCCATCGAGCTTATTTTCTTTGAGTGATTAAAGGCCGGGCATTTGAAAGAACGAAATCTTTCAGAGGCATAGGCAGCTGCATAAAAGATTTTCATGGATACGCTTGAAGCAGTTCCACTGGTGATACCTCGTCGGCCTGATTTTCTAGGCTTAAATAATGAGTAGAGGGATCCAAGATCCTGAGTTTCTGAACCTCGTACAGCAATCAATCTAACTATCCATGCATCAACATCAAACTTTTGGGTGAGATATTCAAGATCGTCATCACTAACTTTTGGCATATCTACAATGAAGGTAATACTTTGTGTTATGGTTTTTTCTTTTTTCATTCCGACACGCCATTCAATTTCATTTAAATGGGAGATTTCCATTTTAACAGGATTCATCTCGGCCCCCATTGAGGTGCGTGTAACCTCCACATTGCGAGAACAGGATAAGGCGAGTAATAGTGTCAACAATATAGCTTTCATGGCTCATTCCTTTCGGTATGATAAGATTATAAAACAAATTCAAATGAGGAGTTATGATGAAGTACTTATTTCCCTTAATAATTTTAACGGCATGTTCTTCCGGAACTGTGCAATTAACTGAGAAGGCCAAAGAGCTGGAAGTCTACGGCAATAAGCCTAAAGATTGTCGCGTGGCCGGTAGGGTTGTTGGTGTGGATAAGAATGGAAGTAAGGAGCTGGCCCTTAATCATGCACTTAATCAAGCGGCTGAAATTAACGCAACTGGGGTGTTTGTAAATCAAGAAGTACCTAATGGTTCTGTTATGAATGTGCATGCAACTGCCTATCAATGTGATTAAGAACTGATTAGTTTTGCTCCGGCATTGCCGTCAAGTTGACCTGTTGTTATAACGGCAGCTGGAGCAAAGTATGAATGGAATAATTTTCATCTTTTTATCACTCATTTTTACATCTTCCGTTCTGGCCCAGGTGACTCTGGAAGATTTGCAAAAAAGAATTGAGCAACTTGAAAATCAACAAGCGGATCTTGTTTTAAATTCGAGTGAACCTAAAACGGTGGTTAACGCTTTTTTAAATGATAACCTTACATTAGGCGGATTTCTTGAGCCTTCTTATACTTATCTTTCAGGACCTAATACTAAAACTCAATCTTTGAATGCCTCAAATATTTTAGGACTCAATCTTTCAGCTGAGTATGGACCGCGGTACCGCTTTGTAAGTCAGATTCTCACAGGGCTTGTAATCAATATAGAAAATCCTCACAACAATCCTGATGCAGCTCCTAACCTGCCTGGTACCAGAGAATATAGGAATTATTTTTTTGGAACTGTTCTTACTCAGGGCTATCTTGAATATTCTCATAGTCGCATGTTCAACTTTCAAGGTGGTCTGGGATACGCACCTTTTGGATATGCACCTCAACAGAGAGAACTGGTACTTTTTATAAGAAGAGGTGGACCTCAATTACTGCGTTCAGGAGATCTCCTTGCACCTATCTGGCAAGGTTTTCATCTGTTTGGCTCGAAGAATATGAACCGTAATGAAGTTGGTTATAATGTCTATACTTTTGCTTCCCCAAAAAAACTTCGAAGTTCAGGTTTAGGAAGCAGACTTTGGATATCAACTCCGAATGAAAAAATTGAAGGCGGTATTTCTGCCCAAATTGGAAAGAATGATAAGGATACCTTTGAAACTGTAGGTACAGATATTAAAATTGAGAGTTTTCCTTATATTTTGAAATCTGAGTTTGCTCAATACATATCAAGTGATCCTGATAGCTGGACCTTCTATATTGAACCAAGTGTTTATATCTCTGGTGAGGAATTGCTTCTCTATGTTTTCGGAGATTATGTGAATAATCGAAGAAATGAAGTGACTACGACCTCTAAAGGCGATCCTTATAAAAAATGGGAATATGGGACAGGACTAAACTGGCTACCGACTTCCTATACGCGTTTGCGATTTGGGGTAACATTCCATGACTATGTTGGGAAGAGGGCGATTTCTGGGCGGATTAATCGGGACTATTTAAGTGTCGATATATCTGCGGGAGTTGCTTTTTAATGTTTATACTTAAATTTTTATTCTTTTTCCTTCTTGTTACCTCTTTTGCCTGGGGACAAAAGATAATTTTTATCGTGAATTCATCAAATACTGTTTCAAGAATCAGTCACGATCAATTGCAGGATTTTTATTTCAAGCGTAATCGAACCTGGCCCAATGGATTACCAATCAGATTTTTTGATCGAACGGATGGGACAGAGGTCAGGAAGTTATTTTTAGATAATATTTTGAAAAAAACTTCCAGACAAGTTGACCAGTTTTGGATTGGACAAAAGCTATACACTGGCGATAGTGCTCCGACAAAAATTTCAACGAATTCGTTAATGATAAACCTGGTTGGCCGCTTCCCAGGTGGAATCGGTTATCTGAGTGAAGAAACGGTGTTACCTGATGGAGTAAAGGTCATAGAAGTAACGGAGCTTTAAGATGAGTGAAACTCAATTTGAGGCTACTCAATCTATAACCAGAAGACTTAAAGCGGTCATGGTTGCCATTGCTATTTTCTTCGTCTTGGGGGCCGTTGGAATTTTTCTTTCAAGTTTTGGTAACTTTTCCGGTATTCAGAATATTTATTCAGTAAACATTGTCGCAAGTCAGGTTTCACAAGCGATAGAGGGCCTCGAAACTTCCAGACAAACTATTGCTGACATGGAAGGTGCTAAGAATTTAAAAGATATTCAATTTGCTTTTAATGAGAGCCAAAAGCTGGTTAAGGAAGCCGTTACGAACGCAATAAGGGCCTGCGACGATAGTTCAAAGGCAAAAGTCCTTTTAGAAAAAGGGCTTGAAGCAATTCTCCTCTATGAAGAAAGTGCCAATGAACTTTTTTTTGAAAAAAATAAAGATTTAAGCGGTCAAATGATTGTAATGAATCAATACGATATGGATAGTAAAGAATATCTTCTTAAAGCTCAGATTGCACTTCGTCATACCACCGATGATATCTTTGAGAGACTTTATGCTAATCGCTACTGGCCTTTAGTAGTTGGTTTCACCTTGTCGGCGATTTTTTTTCTCTTCGTTGTGACATTCGGTTTTTCCATCTCAAATAAAATATTTCATTCAATAAATAACCTTACGTATGCAGCACTCAAAGTTTCCCAAGGAGATCTAACTTATCAGGCGCCTGTTATAGAGTCAGATGAATTGGGACAGCTTACAGACTCTTTTAATAGAATGATCTCTTCGATTCATAGTGGAAGAATTGAACTTAATTCAACCATTGAACGGATTAAGCGGTTACAGAGAATTACCGCCAGATTCTCGGAAGCGGTAACTGCAGATCATGTGATGGAGATTTCTTTGGCCGAAGGACTTGAAGCTGTAAATGCGGATTCAGGTGTTTTCGCGATTTTGAATAAGGATCGAGATTTGATAGAAATTCAACGTTATGTAGGTATCCCCCATGAGGCACTAAAAAAATGGAGAAGTTTTCCTTTGGATAAGGTTACTCCGCTTTCAGATGTGATTCGCTATCATAGGCCTTTATATTTTGAAAATTTGAATGAATTTATTGAAAGATACCCCCACTTGAACAGTGAAGCTCAAGGCGAACATTTTTTGGCCGTTGCCTTTTTACCTCTCATCGTAGGCAGTGAATGTATAGGCGCTCTCAGTATCAATTTTAATCACAGTCAAAAATTTAACCAGTCGGATAGAGAATTCTTAGTAGCTCTTTCAAATCAGTGCGCTCAGGCCCTTCATCGTTCCCAACTTTATGATGAGACGAGAGAAGCTGTTGCAGCGAGAGATGAATTTTTATCCATTGCTTCCCATGAATTAAAAACGCCTCTAACTCCCCTTAAACTCCAGCTCCAATTACTTTCAAGACAGATTAAAAAAGGGGAGAAAGAGATTTCCCATGAAAAACTTCTGGGAATTATGCAGAACTTTGATAAGCAATTAGGTCGACTTTCCAAACTTATTGAAGACCTTTTGGATGTATCAAGAATTACTTCAGGGAAGCTCAATCTTAATCTTGAAAAGTTTAATTTGTCGGACATGATAAATGATGTTTTAACTCAGTATGAGCATCAGTTAAAGAAAGCAGTGATTAAAGTCATTTTTATTTCAGAGAGTAATATTATTGGTTTCTTTGACCGCATGAGGCTTGAGCAAGTGCTGGTGAATCTTCTTACCAACGCATTAAAGTATGCTCCAGGTAAACCCATTAGTGTTATTGTTGAGAAACAAAAGAATATTGCCTTAATCACAGTTAAGGATCAGGGACCTGGAATTGCTCAAGAAAATCAGGAAAGAATATTTAAAAGGTTTGAGAGAGTTAAGAATTCTGAAAATATCGGTGGATTAGGTTTAGGTCTCTATATAAGTTCGCAAATCATTCAGGCCCATAACGGTCAAATTAGAATTGAAAGTGAATTAGGCAAAGGCAGCTCTTTTATTATTGAGATTCCCCTGACTTTAGGGTCAAAGAGTACTTAAACGTTCATCCAGTAAAAGAAGAGAAGGAAAAAAACTGATCTTTCTTTTTTCTAACTCGGCCTTTATCTCTGGTTTCAGATTACCACCAACCCATATTTGCGAATTTCCCAACAAATGACTTGAAAGTTCACTTAGATATTCAAGCGGTTCTTTATTGACGCCTAAAAGGATGGTATTTGCTTTTAATGCATTGGCAGCTTCTGCCAGCGACACTGCAGGTAAACTAGGTCCCATAAAGATGAAAGGTAACCCATAGTGTACGCATAACATGGCGGCAGACAGAATCCCTATCTCATGAAGTTCACCTTCCGGTGTAGATATGAGTATCAGGTCTTTTTTAAATAGCTTTTTCTGATAGTGCTTACCTATCATTTGTCCCATGTGAAAAGAAACAATTGCGCTTAAAGTATGTTCCTGAGCTATCGAAAGTTCACCACGATCAACCTTAATGCCAATTTCATAGAATAAGGGGATAATAATGTTCAGGCATAGTTCTCGGGGGGCCAATAAACCTTGGGCCTTTTCCAATTCATGAGAAATAATGTCAAGCTTGTAGGCGCTCAGCGCAATCTGAAAACTACTCAAAATCTTTTCGAAATCAATACGTTCATGTTGAGGAGTAACAACCTGAAGTTCCTCGTAAGGCCGATGCATGAGAGAAGAGTAGATGACTTTAAGTTTTTCGAGATTTAAATGTGCAATCTTTCCAATACTCTGTCCAATCTCAGTCAAACGAAATAAAAGGGCCAGCTTCTCTATATCCTTTTCAGAATAGAGACGATGCTTATTGTCAGCTCGTTCCGGCACTACAGCATTATAACGCTTCTCCCACGCTCTGATGGTAGCACTTGCGACACCTGATAATTGAGAAGCTACTTGAATGTTAAAATACTTCATCCAGAATATTTTATCATAGTATAATCTGGAAAAGAAGTGTGCCGAATGACATGCTATTTCTAGCTAAAGGACGAATATGACTGATCAGAAGATTTATCCGGTTAAAAGTGAAATTGAAGCTACCTCTTATTTAAGGGGCATGAGCGCTTATAATGAAATGTATGAACGTTCAATTAAGGATCCGGAAGGATTCTGGTTGGAGGCAGCGAAGAATTTGGATTGGTTCATAGGACCCAGGCGAGGAGGGGAAGGCGATTTTAAAAACGTTAACTATTCCTGGTTTATGGGTGGCAAGTTAAATGCCTCGTATAATTGCCTGGATCGTCATCTTGAAAAAAGAGGGAGTAAACCGGCAATAATTTGGGCCAAGGATGAACCAGGTCAATATCAGAAAATCACCTTTCAGGAAGTTTATGACAATGTTTGTAGATTGACGAATTTGATGCAGTCTTATGGAGTTAAAAAAGGGGATAGAGTTTGTCTGTACTTACCCATGATTCCCGAACTTGTTTATTCAGTACTGGCCTGTGCTCGTCTTGGTGCCATTCATTCAGTTGTATTCGCTGGCTTTAGTTCAGACGCTCTTAAGGGACGAGTTCAGGATGCTGAATGCAAATTTATTATTACCGCTAATGAAGGATTAAGAGGTGGTAAAAAAATTCCACTCAAAAACATTACTGATGAGGCCATAAAAGATCTTAGTTTTGTTGAAACCGTGCTGGTTGTTCATCGCACTCCTGATGCCGTTAATATGGTGCCGGGCCGTGATATTATCTACGAAGAGGAAATTAAAAAGTTCAGACCGGTGGCCCCATGTGAACCAATGGATGCAGAAGACCCTCTTTTTATCCTTTATACATCAGGTTCAACTGGAAAACCTAAGGGGGTTCTTCATACTACCGGTGGCTATACAACGTATGCTTCCTTCACTCATAAGTATGTTTTCGATTGCCATGAAAGTGACATTTTCTTTTGTACCGCAGATATTGGATGGGTGACTGGTCACTCTTATGTCATCTACGGTCCACTAACTAATGGAACTACGTCAGTTCTTTTTGAATCGACGCCAACTTATCCTGATGCTGGGAGATCATGGCAAATTATAGATGATCTCAAGGCCACTATTTTTTATACAGCACCAACTGCACTTCGTTCCCTGGCCCAATTTGGAGATGAGTTCGTAAAAAGATATAAACGGACGAGTATTCGAATCCTGGGAACTGTAGGGGAACCCATCAATCCAGAAGTATGGAAGTGGTATCATGACGTCGTAGGTGAAGGACGTTGTGATATTGTCGATACTTGGTGGCAGACAGAAACCGGGGGAATTATGATTACTCCCATACCTGGTGTGACTCCCACCAAACCAGGTTCGGCCACATTACCGTTTTTTGGAGTTGAACCCATCATTGTGCAACCTGAAACAGGTAAAGTTTTAAAGGGGAATAATATTGAGGGTGCACTTTGCATAAAAAAAACATGGCCCGGCCTGGCCAGGACAATCTATAAGGATCACGAGCGATTTGTTGCAACTTATTTCACTCAATACCCTGGATATTATTTTACAGGAGATGGTTGCCGCAAAGATGGAAATGGTTATTACTGGATTACTGGTCGTATCGATGACGTGTTGAATGTTTCAGGTCATCGTTTAGGGACGGCCGAAATTGAAAGTGCCCTTATGGAGCATGAGAATGTGGCCGAAGCTGCAGTAGTGGGAATGCCTCATGATATCAAGGGCACAGGTATATATGCTTATGTAATTCTAAATACTCCAGAATCAAACCCAGAGCTGATTGAAAGCATTAAGAACGTCGTGAGGGAAATGATCGGGCGTTTTGCTGCTCCTGATATTATTCACATTACTAAAGGTCTGCCAAAAACTCGTTCCGGCAAAGTAATGCGAAGAATTCTTCGAAAAATTGCCGCAGCTGAATATTCAGGTTTGGGAGATATTTCAACCTTGAGTGAGCCGGGAGTTGTCGAAGTCCTGGTTAAAGAGCATAAAAATTTAAGCTAACTTCAAGTTTTATAAGCTTCTCCTTTCCAGTGTAATGGTTTGGAAAGGGGAAGCTATGAAACTAAAAGGCTCTTGTCATTGCGGTAAGGTTAAATTTACTGTTTCATCAAATCATTATTATCCCTATCAATTATGTTATTGCAGTATATGTCGGAAGACTCAAGGTGGTGGCGGTTATTCCATCAATTTAAGTGCGGAGGCGAGAACTTTAAAAATTACCGGTAAGGAATTTATCTCTACTTATCGTGCTCAAGTAAAAAATCCTGGAAAAAAAACGTATAAGAGTACCGGTGAAAGAAATTTCTGTAAAAACTGTAGCTCAGGTCTTTGGTTATATGACCCCGAATGGCCTGAACTCATTCATCCTTTTGCTTCTGTCATCGATACTCCACTTCCAATCGCTCCTGAACATACTCATCTGATGCTCGAATTTAAAGCTCCATGGGTGGAGCTTCATAAATCCAAAAAAGATAAAATCTTTAAACGTTACCCGAAAGAATCGATCTCCCAATGGCATGAAAGAGTACTTCCAGACCTATAGGTGCCAATGCCCATGAGCTTCAGGTTGATAAAGTATTTCCAAAATTTTTAGTGTTCGTGATTTTCCGTCAGGAAACATCCAGTTTATTTCCTGATTCACTTTGAGTCCTATCAAGGCCGATCCCAGGGAGGCCAGGACAGAAATTTTTCCTTCGGAAAAATTTGAATCAGAAGGATAGACCAGAGTTATGGTAACTTCCTTATTTTCCTGAATATTTAAAAACTTAATTTTAGAGTTCATCGTTACTAAGTCTTTTGGAACTTCATTATCAGTAATAATACTGGCCCGCTCCAATTCTATCTCGAGATTCTCAAAGTCCTCAGACTTTTGAAAGCTCAAGAGATGTTTGATTCTTAAATAGTCTTTCTCACTGATGAGAATGCCATCTTCGTTCATGGTAAATCCTTATGTTGAATGTGTTATGTAGAAATGAAGACTGATCAAGACTGATCAGTCAGTATTACACTGTGACGGTTTTACGAGAGATAATTAAAGCAATTTGGTGAGAAAAATTCATAAGATTAGTATAACGGATTTTGCGATGAGGAGCAATGGTCAAAAGGTGAGGTCATATGAGTGACCCCACCTTATTAATTCTAGCGTCTAAGTGGTCGATAGATATGTCTTAAGTGTGAAAGTGGAATCGGAGAATTCTTGAAGTTCTTAGAACGTGCATACATCCACATAAAATCGGGACGGGTTTGCGTAATCCATTCTCCACCAATCACCTGACCTGAACCATTTATCTCAACAATGTATTCGTAATTTTTAGTTAAAAATTTCTGATGAGGTGTCAGCGTCACAGGAAGTTTTGAGACGAAGTTTTGAGCTCCACTGGCAGCTAGCTCAGGTGTGAAAAACTTTAATTCTTCACCATAAGTCATGTCCATCTTCATTCGAACACGTCTCTGAATACCTTGAGCGCGGTGTGATGCTGTTACTGGTTCTTCTGCCAGGATTTGTGTCTGATATCCAGTAATCGGCTGATTCCAGACGTCATTAAATCTATCAATGTCGGCCACGAAACCTTTTCCAAGGAGTCCAAGCATGTTTGAGATGATAACATGGAAGGCACCAGCATTTACATCACGACAGTCAGGTGATTCGGCAAGTTCCGGGGCAGGATAGGCCCGATGTTCAGGACGATCACGATCATCACCTTCTCCCTCTACTTTTCCGTTCACTTTGCATCTTCTTCCAGCAAAAGCAAATGTTTCACCTTTGTAGTTGTAAGATTCATGCATGGCCAGGAGGGATTTCACATCGGAAGATCCAAAAGGTACTTTGATCCCATCACGATTGGTAACGACTACAGGCTCTGGTTCAGGATAATTTATGGCCGCCTGGGCCCAACCATGACAAATACCTTCCCACCAAAGATCTCTTGGACTGTAGAGGTTCAGGGCACGTTTTGTCAGAGTATAATTGTAGTCGCTATTAGAAATATCATAAAGCTCGGCAGGTGAGAGTTGGCCAATGGCCTTTTGATCCATTTTTAAAAGTTCTTCCCTGGAGTGAAGGCGATACTTGAATGGAGTTGGATTTGGATGGCTCCATCGATAAGCGATACCACCTTTATTTGAGGGCCAGTAACTTTCCGACCATCCCAGACGATCGTCATTTAAGCGACCATTCATTGGAAGGGCGTTGAAATCCGTCATAATCCTCATCCCAGCGATTCGATTGAAATTTGCAGGATGACTTCCACCCTCGTAAAGTTCTGCCCAAGTGGGTGAGGTTGCAAGCATCAGCGAGCAGAGAAAAAAGAACTTCATGTGGTCTCCTTTTTAACGAACAATTAAAAAATTTATAGCCAATGAAAATGATTTGCTCAATCCACCCAAGTGGAATTTTACAATGAAGTGATAAGTCTGGGCTTTTAGACTCTGACGCTTAAGAATGACGGGATGTAGCTACAGGAAGATTAAAGTATCTTTTAGTTCGGAAGGTTGAGCGTCACTGACTTTTCCACCAAAATCTTTCAAAATTTTCTGCTCAAGGCTTTCAATACTTTGAATAAAACCCAGTGCCATATGATGGGCCTTAAAATGTGTTTGCATGATTTGAATTAATTCATCCAGTTCAGCTTGTGAAATTTGTGATTTTAATTTTTCATCAACTAAAACTGTGATCTTTCTTTCCAACACCGAAACCATAATCATGGCAGTAACTTTGTGAGAGACCTTAGAGGTTCCTAGAGTGTGGAAATATTCAAGCGCTTTTTCAGTACATTCTCGATCTGTTTCCAAATCACTCAGAGCAAATTTTTTTGCCCAGCTGAAGTGACCAACCCAAGTCATGAGAAGAGTGATAAACAACATGCCTAAAGGCCAGAGGTAAGCATGATGAAATTCAAAAAAAAGGCTAAAAATAAATGTCAGAACAAACCCAGAAAGAATTCCAAATCTCCAGGAGGCACCAGGATATTCATCAGAGGATCTCGCCAAAACTAATAGAAGTTCGCAACCGGTATTGGCCTCAAAGCTTTTAAGTCTTGATTCAACTAATGTTACGTCTTCCTGAATAAGAATATTCCGCATTACCAACTCCCTGAAGAACCACCGCCGGAGAAGCCCCCACCGCCGCCACTCCAACCACCACCACCGCCAAAGCCGCCTCCGCCACCATATCTTCCACCGCGACTACTTGCTAGCATTACAAGGAAATTACCAAGGCCAATGAGACCTATGATTGATCCGAAAACAAACATCATGAATAATAGAACTATGGGAAGTCCCATAAACCCGCCAACTGCTGCAACTCCCAAACCTGAAGTAAAGCCTCTAAGACCCGGTTTCCTTCTGAATATCATACCGATTAAAGACAGGATAATCATCAGTATGACAATAAGACCTAAATTGATTTTAGGAATAGTTTGAGGGGCACGACGAACAATTCGGCTACTGCCACTTGAAGTCTTAATATTAAATTTCTGGGCCACATCTTGCAGGAAGAGTCGAAGACCTCCATGATAATCACCACGACGGAAAAACTCAGGAAAGATTTCCTTAGTAAATCTGGCCGTGTCAAAATCTGTTATCTCACCCTCAATTCCATTTCCAACTTCAATCCGCATTTGCCTTTCAGCTTTAGCGATGACAACCAGAAGGCCATTATCTTTTTCCTTAGAGCCCAGTTGCCATTTTTCGACCACTGCGATTGAAAAATCTTCAATGGGGTAACCTTGTAAATCAGGAACTGTCAGTATGGTGATTTGTGGACCTTGATTGGTGTGGATTTCATAGGCCAGTTCAGAGAGATCACGCCTTTGGGATTCCTGAAGCAACCCTCCTAAGTCCATAACCGGTGAGGTTAGTGTCGGGAGCTTAAGTTCAGCTCCCAGCACATTAAACGAAAATAAGAGGATTAAGCTTAAGAAAAAGCGCACTAGAATTTAACTTCCGGTGTGGCCTGTTCTGGTTCAGAAACTGTAAATTGTGGCTTCTTTTCAAACTTGTGAATCAAAGAATTGGTAAGACTTGTTGGGAAGACAGTTACCAAATTATTAAATTCCTGAACTGCTTCAATGTAGCGCCGGCGTGCAATGGCTATACGATTTTCAGTTCCTTCAAGTTGCGTCTGTAGTCCTTGAAAATTTTGATTCGCCTTAAGATCAGGATATCTTTCCGAGACCACCATGAGTCGTCCCAATGCTTGAGAAACTCCCGCTTGAGCCTTTTGAAATTCTTGTAATTTTTCCGGTGTTAGATTTTTCGGATCAACCGTTACTGCCGTGGCCTTAGCACGAGCCGAAATAACACCTTCGAGCGTTTCTTTTTCATGAGAGGCATAACCTTTAACGGTATTAACCAAATTAGGGATCAAATCAGTTCTACGTTTATATTGGTTTAACACTTCTGCCCAAGCAGCTTCAACGTTGTTGTTTGAAGTCGGAATGGATTGAAGACCACACGAAACTAAAAAGAGGGATACTAGGACAATTGCTAACGACGATTTCATTAAGAGCTCCCGAGTTAAATAGCATAAAATAAAAAACCCAAAGTACTCTCATACTTTGGGTCTAATTTTGTTTAAATCAAGTGCTTATGGCAAATTATTTATTCATTCCTGCAACGAGCTTAGTAAGACGAGAAGTCTTACGCGCAGCTGTTTGTTTCTTCATTGCTGGCGACTTAGCAAGCTTCGCAAGAAGTGATTGAGCTTTTACAAGAAGGGATTGTGCAGTAGCAAGATCGCCCTTTGTAACAGCAGCACGAAGAGCTTTTACAGCTGTACGTGATTTAGCAGTTTTTGTTTTGTTCGTCATACGACGAGTTTTTTCTTGTTTTGCTCTTTTAACTGATGATTTGTGATTCGCCACGTGGTTCTCCTAATTACAATCTTTTTTCAAAAATATTGCGATGTTATAAACCTAAAGTCACCCTCATGGCAAGAGTGAATCGATAAAGGTCTTTGGCAAAACACATGCAATAAGGTACTTTTTCCTCGCTAAACCTTCATTATATAAGGAATTATCTCCTATGAAAAACATTCAAGCTATTGGAATTGTTGGCGCTGGTCAAATGGGACGTGGAATTGCACAAGTGGCGGCCCAGTCAGGATTTGAAGTTATTCTTTTTGATGCTTTTAAAAATTCTCTCGATTTTGGTCACTCTTTTATTAAGACGCAGCTCGATAAAGGAACGGAAAAGAATAAATGGACCGCCGATGACGCTAAAAGTGCTTTCGGAAGAATTAAGGCCACGATGGAAATGGGTGATCTTAAAAATTGTGATCTGGTAGTGGAAGCGGCCACTGAAAAGAAAGAATTAAAGTTCGATATCTTTAGAAAGCTCGATGAAGTGGTTCAAGGGAATGCTATTTTGGCCTCAAACACTTCATCTATTTCAATTACCGAAATAGCGGCCGTTACAAAACGCCCTCACCTGGTTGCCGGAATGCACTTTATGAATCCAGTGCCTGTGATGAAGTTAGTGGAAGGTATCCGCGGATTAGAAACTTCTGATGAGACTTTTAATACAGTAGCGGCCACTGCTGAAAAGATGGGCAAAGTATTTGTGCGTGCTAAGGATTTTCCTGGTTTCGCTGTAAACCGCATTCTTATGCCAATGATTAATGAAGCTGTATACGCTCTTTATGAAGGCGTGGCCGAAGTAAAAGATATTGATACAGCAATGAAGCTTGGAACGAATCAACCTATGGGTCCTTTGGAATTGGCGGATTTTATTGGCCTTGATACTTGTTTAGCTATCATGAATGTTCTTCATGATGGGTTAGGCGATACAAAATATCGTCCTTGTCCTCTCCTGAAGCAGTATGTAGCTGCTGGCAGATTTGGTCGCAAGAACGGAAAAGGATTTTATAGTTATGATAAATAATTTTGAAACCATTCATCTTGATTCCAGTGGAGAAGTGGGAATTTTAACCATCAATCGACCGGCCAAACTGAATGCACTTAATATTCAGGTGCATCGGGAGCTAAAAACCCTTCTCACTGAACTTCAGCATTCTTCATTAAAGGGTCTGATCTTAACCGGAGAAGGCGAGAAAGCTTTTATAGCAGGTGCCGATATTGCTGAAATGAAGCCGATGACTACGGCCGAAGCGGCTGCTTTCTCGGAGCTGGGTCAACAGGTCACTTTGTTGATGGAATCATTGCCGTTTCCAACGATTGCGGCCGTTAATGGTTTTGCTTTGGGAGGCGGGTTTGAAATGGCCTTGGCCTGTGATTTCATCTTTGCTACTGAAAATGCCATCTTTGGTTTACCTGAAGTTAAACTCGGCTTGATTCCTGGTTTTGGTGGAACCCAGAGACTTACTCGTGTTGTAGGTGAAAGGCGAGCAAAAGAGATCATGTTCTCCGGACGCAATATTAAAGCTCCCGAAGCTAAATCACTGGGCATTGCTCTGGAGCTTTTTGCAGATAAAGCGCAATTAATGGAAGAGACCAAAAATTGGTTTAAACAGGCCAATGTTAATTCTTCCTATGCCATTGCCCGTGCTAAAGAAACTCTTCGCACTGGAATTGAAATGACCCTGGAAGAAGGGCTTAAAGTTGAGGCGAAAGCCTTTGGAGACATCTTTCAAACGGAACAAATGATTGAAGGCACTCAGGCCTTTCTAGAGAAAAGAAAAGCAAATTTTAAATAAAAGGAATACATATGCTACTTGATGAACAATACAAAGAAATTCGTGACATGGTTAAAAAGTTTTCTGATTCGGAGGTCCTTCCACTGGCCCAGAAGATTGATCATGAAGGCCACTTACCAAAGGAAATTATCAGTAAGCTTGCTGAAAACGGTTTCCTGGGATCTTACGTCCCAGAAGAATATGGCGGGGCCGGTATGGATTACATGTCCTATACTTTAATCGTCGAAGAAATTTCCCGTAACTGCGCTTCTACCGGCGTGTTTGTTTCGGCCCATACTTCTCTTGGTATCTGGCCCATCTTAAATTTCGGAACCGAAGCCCAGAAGAAAAAGTATCTTCCTAAAATGTCTTCCGGGGAGTGGATTGGATGTTTCTGTTTATCTGAACCTAATGCAGGATCAGATGCCGGATCACTGACAACTTTTGCTGAAGATAAAGGTGATCATTGGGAAATTAATGGCGTTAAAAACTGGATTACTAACGGCAAAGAAGCTGGTGTCTGTATCGTTTTCGCTAAAACTAAAAAAACTCCGGATTATAAAGGTATTTCAGCTTTTATCGTTGAGACGACCACGCCAGGGTTTTCAATCATTAAAGAAGAAGACAAACTCGGGATCCGTGGATCTTCAACTTGTCAGTTAGCCTTTGATAAAGTCAAAGTACCTAAAGACGCTCTTTTAGGTGAACCAGAAAAAGGCTTCCGTGTGGCCATGGCAACTTTAGATGGTGGGCGGATTGGAATTGCCTCTCAGGCCTTGGGAATTGCTCAAGGGGCCTTTGATTACGCGATTCGTTATACTAAAGAGCGTATTCAGTTTGGTAAACCTCTTTCAGATCTTCAGGGTGTTCAGTTCATGTTGGCAGATATGAGTACTAAAATTGGTGCTTCCCGCCTTCTTATCTACCATGCGGCGGCCTTAAAAGATGCGGGGCAGCCATATTCAAAAGAATCAGCCCAGGCCAAGCTATTTGCTTCAGAAGCCGCCATGTGGATTACCACTAAGGCCATCCAGCTATGTGGCGGTAATGGTTATACTAAAGAGTATCCAGTTGAAAGATTCTTCCGGGATGCCAAAATAACAGAAATTTATGAAGGCACTTCGGAAGTTCAGAGAATGGTTATTGCCTCCGCTGAATTAAAAGCAATCCATTAATTTTACGCTCGTCAAGGGACACTCTGTTTGCTAGAGTGTCCATTAAATTTGTTTTATTCGCGAAGTATTCGCGTCAGTTAATTTTTTGAGGAGAAAATCATGGCGAAAAAGAAGCCGACTGCTAAAATGCCAGTGAAAAAGCCAGCAGCTAAAACTGCGGGGAAAAAACCGGTAGCGAAAGCTCCTCCAAAAAAAGCGGCACCAATGGCAAAAAAAACGACTCCAAAGAAAACAGCAGTAGTTAAAAAAGCCCCTGCTAAAAAAGCAGCACCAGCTAAAAAAATTCAACCTAAAAAAGTTGAAAAGAAAGCTGCGCCTAAATCACTTAAAGATTCTGTGATTAAGGCCGCTTCCAAATTAATGGCGAAGGCCAAGCCACTTTCTAAGGAGCAGGAAAAGAAGCTTAAAGAAAAAGAGAAGGCCCTTGCTGCCAAAGAAAAAGCTCGTCTTGAAAAAGAAAAAGCCAAAGAAAAGGCCCTTGCTGCCAAAGAGAAAGAAAAAGAACTGAAAGATAAGTCTCGCCAGAAAGAGCTTGAGAAAAAGCAGAAAGAGCAAGAGAAGCTAGATGCTAAAGCAGAGAAGGAAGCCGAGAAGGCCCGTGCTAAAGCTGAAAAAGAAGCTGGCAAAAAGAAAAAGAAGAAAAAAGGCGACGATGAGGACGAAGACGATGATGAAGACATCGAACTAGGTCCAGATGATGAGCCTGCTTTTGGTGAAGAAAGAAAAACCAAAAAAGTTGAAGACGATGATTTTGATGAGTTCGAAGAAGAATACAAAAAATCAAAGGCGACAAAGAAAAGTGGAAAGAAAGCTTATGAAGAAGATGATTCCACTGTAGACCTCTTCATCTCTAAGCCTTCTAAAAAAGCAAATAGTGCCGTGATGGCCGATCTTGAGAATAATATTGCAGATGAAATCGCTCAATTGCGTGAGCATTTCAACTGGAAAGATATCGCTGAAGCTATCGGAACAATGGATTTTTTCATTGATCCTAGAAATGATGAGTGTATTGAAAAAGGTTGCGACAATATCCGCACTACACAGAGTTATTGCCGCCTTCACTATCTTCGTAACTGGAAGACAGTGCAGAAGAAGCGCGATATTTTGAAAGAAGGAAAGCTTCAGGAGTACATCGAAGAGCTTATCTCGAAGTATCCGCCTAAGTATATTGAAGCTCTTCTTTCTGATCTTTCTGACGATAAAGAGTTTTATCGCGTTCTTAACGAGCTTAACATCACTTCAGAATTTGATTTTGAAGAAGATGAGTTTGAGAATGCTGTGGATGATGATGATTCTGACGATGATATTGGAATTGAGACTATTTCAAGTTCACTTCGCTACGAAGACGAATAAAAAAAAGCCCCGTTCACACAAACGGGGCTTTTTTTTTATCTACAACCGGGGAATCCCCGCATAAGTTGGATAATCTTACCACCGTTCTTTAGTCTCAAATGATGCCAGTAAGAATTGGCCTTTTTACCAAAGAGGCTTCCATCTCCCAAATACAGACCTTTTTTACCTTTCAATTGTTCGTGCAGAATTTCAATCCCGCATTTCATGCTCGCCTCATCGGGAGCGATATTCTTAACGGCGCAGCTATTGCCGCTCTCGCCGCCTCTCCAGGAACGATCTTTCTTAAGTTTATTTAATTGCAACTGGCCTACGGCCGTCCCGTGAGTCGCAGCGCGATTTATAGTGTCAGCTCCGCATGTACTTTCTTTCCAGGAGATAGAGGCAAATAACCACACCCAGAAGTAGTCTCTTTGATCTTTATTAAAGGTTGACCACTTCGGACATAAGGTCTTAACTCCAGAAAGATTTTCAGAATGAAAAAGAGTGTTCACTCCCATAGAAGAGATGTGAGAAGTGATAACGCTACCAAGTTTTCCTAATGATCCATCCGCCTTAATGAAGGCAGAACAATTAGCACCATTGGCCTTAAAGGCAGCGCTTAAAGGTGCCTGAAATTTTTCATCACATTGAATACTTGGACCTTGTACAGCATCGGCCGTGAGAGCATTTAAGCCTTCTTTTATCACTGAAACATCTGCTTTAATCTCACTTGAGAAGACAAGGGCCAATCCAAGAATACCCAGACTGAGAAAACTATTTTTTCTCATGAGCACTCCATAAAAAAATGCATTCTATTCTTGGATCCTTACCTGAAATCTTTTTATAGCTTAAAGTTTTTTCTTTAACCGTGAGGCTCTCTGTCACTGTTCTTTCGAGATGTTTTAATCTAGGCGGGCAGGAATGAGTGGAAGTTACGTTAGTCAGAGTGCCACTCTTAAGAGTACTCAAAACATCTTCCGCACATTCAGCTTCACTTGCCTCATTTAGGATTTCTTTTTTTTCAGAGGGAAGGGAAAAAGTAATGAGAGTTCCTACCATTAGAACTTCTTCACCTTGTTCACCTACAATTTTGAAAGGGCCGGGAGTGCAAACTTTATCTGAACCTGTTGTAAGTTTGAGCTGACCAGGACCAAGTCCCAGTGTGGTGGCATAACTAGAAGTTATCAGGCAGAAATTAAGAAGCAGAAGTTTAAAGGCAGTCCTCATCATTCCATTGATTATAGGACATACCCGCATAATGACAAAGATGATATATTATTTATGAATTAACAACTAGTTAGCATTGAGGTTAGTGCTCATTTTCTTCCTCAATCTCTTCTTCATCTAGAAAATCTTCTCCTAGGAGCTTATCTGCTTCGAGTGAAAGGTTGATGTTTTCCCTCGTGATTTTATAGAAATACTTTTGTTTGTTGTGAGTGATTTCCTGCCAATTTGGTTCAAATTCATTCCAGTCAGTATCAGCAAAAATCTCATCGAAGAAGAGGCCAATCATATCGATAAAGTTTTTTTGGGTCTCTTTAACTTTCTCTTCCGTCATCATTTGTTCTGGTTCACATGACAAGAAACAGGTTATGGGTGAAATATATTCGTCTTTTTCTGAAAGATAAGAAACAACTAGCAGTAGTTCTTGCGGGAAAATTTGACCGTAGACATCAAAATACCGACCATTTTGTTTGCATTCTGCCTGGTAAGTTTCATTCAGGAGACGGTTAACTCCTTCTGCCCAGTCGAGTGGGATCATTTTACCGTTTTTTCTAGAAGTATTATTTCGGGCCAACATGACGACCTGCCTTAATGGAAAGATTTAGTGGTCTTTTATCTGACCCTTAATTAAAATAAATCACTAAGAAAGACAATCTTACATTCTAAAAAAGGACCAATTTATGGCAGTTTATATTCTTGGCGGTGCTCGTACTGCTTTGGGAAGTTTCATGGGGACCCTATCTTCTGTTCCGGCACCTAAATTAGGGGCAGCAGCAATTGAAGGGGCCATTCAAAAAGCTAATATCGAAAAATCCCAGGTAGATGAAGTTTTCATGGGAAATGTTTTAACGGCGGGTGTTGGACAGGCCCCTGCTCGTCAGGCATTACTTTTCGCTGGTCTTCCAGAAAATGTTCCAGCAACGACTGTCGGTAAAGTCTGCGGCTCAGGTCTTCAGGCAATTATCCTGGGTGCTCGTTCAATCTTGACTGGTGATAATCAAGTGGTTGTGGCCGGTGGGATGGAGAGTATGTCACTTGCTCCTCATATGTTGATGAATTCCAGATCGGGAGCGAAGTTTGGTGCGACAGAGATGAAGGATTCCATGCAGTGGGATGGTCTGTGGGATGTATACAGTAACCGTGCGATGGGAAATTGTGCTGAGGAATGCACTAAGAAATACACGATGTCCCGTGAAGAGCAGGATGCATTTGCCAAAGAATCTTTTGTGCGCGCTCAAGCTGCTACCAAAGAAGGCGTCTTTAAAAATGAAATCGTGGCAGTTAAAGTGCCGACTCGTGGTGGATCCACTGATGTTGTGGATGATGAAGGTCCATTCAAGGCAAACTTTGAAAAAATGCCTTCTCTAAAACCGGCCTTTGAAAAAGATGGCACCATCACTGCTGCCAATGCTTCAACCATCAATGATGGTGCAGCAGCCGTTGTTCTGGGTGGTGATGCCTTTGCTGATAAAGCTGAGTTTAAAATCCTGGCCTATGCCTCAAATGCACAGAATCCAACTTGGTTTACGACTGCTCCGGTTGAGGCCATCAACAAAGCACTCAAGAAGTCAGGTCTTTCAATTGACCAGATTGACCTATTTGAAATTAACGAAGCTTTTGCGGCCGTTACCATGGCAGCAATGAAAGAATTTAAAATTCCTCATGAAAAAGTAAACATCTTTGGTGGAGCAGTTGCTCTAGGCCATCCAATTGGGGCATCTGGAGCACGGATTGTCGTGACTTTGATGAATGCCATGAAACATAAGAAAGCCAAATATGGTTGCGCTGCTATTTGTATTGGTGGTGGTGAAGCACTTAGCTTGATCGTGGAGAAAATTCGTTAATGACTACTTCAGCGGCCCAGGCAAAATCAGGACTAAAATCGCTTAAAACAGGTGAAGTTCTATTTAATGAAGGCGAGGTCGCTGATTCACTGTTCATTATTCAGAAAGGTCAAGTGCGCCTGTTCAAACCAAAAGGTAAAGGCTTTGTGGAACTGGCAGTTCTTCGCTCAGGAGAAGTGATCGGGGAGATGGCCTACTTTGATGAGGATGGCTCAGGCAGAAAGCGCTCTTGTTCCGCCTCAGCGATTACCGGCGTAGAGATCATTGAGATTTCTTTTGCAGCGTTTGGTAAAACCATGCAGTCCCTCAATCCATGGTTTAAAACAATCATTAATACTTTGGTCACTCGTCTTAGAAAAACCAATACCCGCATTCGTGAATTAGAAGATAACCAAACCTCGGTCTCTTATGGCGGAAAACATTCCGGCTATGAATTCATGAAACCAATTGAGGTGATGCGAATCTTAGGAACCATCTTTCTGGTTTTCAAGGCCCATGGAGAAGTAAAATCTCAAGCCTTGGAAGTTAACCGGAAAGCACTGACTCTTTATACTCAGGATATGTATCAAATCATGGAAGTAAAACTTGAGAGTATCATGACTCTCTTGGTGCAGTTGGGCTGGATGGAAATTAAAGAAGATGAAAATCAAGCTCCTAATCTTCTCTTGCTGAAAAATCTTGAAGTCATCCGACAAATTTTTATTTTTTACAATACTGAAAGGCACCTGCCCGAAGAGAAGAAAATGAAGATTGGAGAGAAGTGCGAAATGCTGATCGCTAAGATGCTTGAGAAAGCTCCTGGTAACCCGTTAGTTGATATCCCTAATTTGAAAGTGACTGAAGATCAGGCCCCGCGTTTTACCAAGTATTACAACCTGACTCCTGTTTTGGATGAATTTAAAGCGAAGAATGTTGTGATTCATCCCAACCATGTGGATGATGGTAAGAATTTATTTTTCGGTGAAGCTTTTATGAAGGATGGGGCGATTCTGGTTGAGATTGATTTTCCCAAGATGCAGAAGCTTTATCCCATAATCCGTTTTATGAATGCCATTAAGAAATCAAATTCAGAGAAGGCCCCGGCCGGGGCCTTCGACTAAATTCTATTAAATTGCTGCAGGAATGAAGTTAACCTGAACGTTATCACCGGATTTATAGTAATTGCTGGTTCCATGTAATTGGATCATGAAGCCTGATCTTGGAATCGCTGGAATTTCACTGCCTGGGGAATCAGGGTGAGGTACTTTGATATTCGGGCGGGTGATATTGCCTTTATACTCCCATCCGTTTGTATTACTTTTAGGAATCACATGACCATTGATCGTCACATAGATAGTTTCCGGTCTTGGTTCTCTTTGGAGAACAATATATCCAAAGTACTCGGTACGTGAGACGGATTTAACCTGAATACAATCTGGATATGAGATGAGCTCATTAAAACGAATGAAGTGATATCCTGTTACTGGCTCTGACCCTCCATCTCCACGAATATTCAATGAACTTGTTCCGCTCGGTACGCTGTACCAGCTCCAGCTAGTGGCAGGCATTAGCTGTGGCGTTCCTGACTGATTAATCCGATAAACGTCAACTTTTCCAAAAGAAGTTTCACTGTCTGTTTGTTGAGCAAACGTGATTGGCCAATAACGATACTGATGTGGAATGACAATTTTTTGAATAGAACTGTTTACGGCCGTAAAAAGATTGCTTAAACCACTGCTGCAAATATCATAGCTGTCGCGATTGACATTATTATCACTCGCACCTGATTCTGCATAAAGTTGATTGGCCATCTTGATATAGGAAAGATTAGAAGTTTTGGACCCTGTGCAGCTGGTTTTGGCGGTGACCGCCATGAACCTCAACTGTTGTGTATTAAGATCAGTCTTGAGTTGAACAAAACGTGCATGTCGACTTTCATATTCTCCAGGAAAGTTTTTGTTTTCACTATTCTGTACGTATTCAACTGAATCATCCCGCCCATTGGAAACCAGCACTACTAAATGATAGGCCCCTTGACGTAGAAGACCGGTCGTTTTGTGATATTCCATAAAGTCCAAAGTTCGTCTTAATCCTGCCTCCGGCTCTCGTATAGGGCTGGAGAAGAAGGTTAAATCATTTGGATTGAACACTCTTCTGCTTAAGGCCTCGGTTGGAAGTGGATCTTCATTGGAGTTAGTCATAACTCGGTAATTGCTGTTATCATTTCCGGCCATCAGAAGAGTCGTTCCAATGACCCTGTAATCAAAATCTTTTGAAATTGTATTTACCGTGTTTTTGACGGCCGCTTTAACTGAATCTTGAATATCAAAAGAACTTCCTGAGTTATCTACTACGTAAATGATATCCACCTTGGGGGAAATCAAAGTGCGATTAGTACAGGAATGCGACTCATAAACTTTAAGTGGATCAGGGGCACTGGTTGAAGACTGAGGTGTTGTTCCAAATTGCTCACCTCCACAACTAACTAAAGTGGCAAGAAGGAGAGAGTGAATGACTGACCAATATATTTTCATAATGACACCTTAAGGTAATACCTGATCAACGGATCGGAGGATCGGTCGGGAAACTTTAACTTTGAGGGGGAAATTCTTGCCCTTATCCATGAAATTACCCCAGCTTAGGGTAAGATATGATTAACAATTATTTCAATGGGTTGAGGATATTTATGGCAGAGAACTGGTATTATGTTCAAAAAGGCAACCGTCACGGTCCTGTAGCGATCGAAGTTATAGAGAAGATGATTTCCGATGATGAACTTAAAACAGATGATTTTGTCTGGAAAAAAGGTTTTGAGAACTGGAAGAAAATAAAAGAAGTTCCTGAACTACAGGTTGCAGAGACTCCTGTTACTCCAGCGGCACCACAAATGCCCCCTGAGATATCAAAACCAACCCAAACAATTGATTTAAGGAAACTTAATCCTGAAGACAGGTTGATCTTTATCCGGATAGGTAGTGATCGAGGTGGGGCCACAAATGATTACGGCCCGTTTAGCATTAAACAGTTAAAACAGCTCTTTAAAGAAAATCGAATTAACGGAAAAACTTTTGTCTTTGCGACTGGCATGAAAGAGTGGACCCTGCTGGCCGATCTTCCTGAGTATCAGGATATTTTCGAAGAACTTCCCCCTGTGATTAAGGAATCTGAAAGAAGAGTGACAGTGAGAAAACCATTCATTGCCCGACTTTTTGTTCAGAATAATAAAAATGTTTTTGAAGGCATCTGTCGTGACATTTCCATTGGTGGAATGCAAATTCTTCTGGATGACTTTAAAGCTTCTGCGGGTGATAAGATTACCATCAACGTGCATCCCGAGAATTCTGACTACCACTTTACCGCTTCAGGGGTTGTGGTGAGAATTCTTGAAGGAAACTCTGGGTTCTCATTCCGTTTTCAGGGACTATCGGATGAGGCCAAGCGTGCGATTGAAAAATACGTTCAAGAAAATTAATTGTGGCAAAGATAGTTCCTTTTCATACTGAGGATCATTCCCTTACCGCCAATGATGGTGAGTCATCCCTTTTTATTCGCCACTACTACCGTGGACAACCTAAGTTGCATTTCTTTTTAGTTCATGGAGCATTGGAACATTCAGGCCGCCACATGGATCTGGTTAACTTTTGGCTAAAGAGTTATCACGATGTAGCGGTAACTGTTTTTGACAGTATCGGACACGGAAGAAGTGGAGGAACTCGCGCCTATGTGGAAAGCTTCAAACATTACGTTGATGACTTCTTTAAGGTAGCTGAGTTTGTTTATTCTAAGAACAATGAAAATACCCAGACCATTATCTGTGCTCATAGTTTGGGTGGTTTAGTGACCTTAACCAGGCTATTAGATACGTCTTATCAGTTCCCTTTTCCTGTGAAGGGTCTGATCTTTTCCAGTCCCTGTATCCGGCCACAAACAATTATGGCCTCCATTAGTTTACCTATGCTTGAGAAGTTGGATCGATTCATGCCTAAGCTGCATTTGCCTCTTATTTATAAAGGGGCCGATCTTACAAGAGATCCGGAACGGGCCAATGATTTTGACACTGATTCTCTCATTCCGAAATTTATCAGTGTCAGAATGGCAAAAGAAGTCGTAGAGGCGAGTAACCGGATTATTGGTTTGTCGTACTATCTGCGCATTCCCAGCTTGTTCCTGATTGCAGGTACTGATAAAATAGTCGATCCGACGAGCACATTACTATTTGCCCATGGGATTGATAAACAGTTAAGCAAAGTCATACAATATCCTAAGCATCATCATGAGTTGTGGAATGAAATTGATCGGGAAGATATTTTCAAAACAATGAAAACCTGGGTCGATAAGCAACTTAAGGAGACCAAATGAAATCCTTTCTCGTATTGCTTTTAGTTGTTCTGGCAGGTTGTGCCAGTTATAAAACTTATAATCAGACAACGACTGGCAAAGTTATTCTAAGAGGAGGGATTCATCAGAAAGAGTCCTGGTCTGATAGCCTGGATTTTAAACGCATGAGCTGGTATCACGGAATGACTCTCTATTTCGATGCACTTTTGTGGAAGGCCGACCTGGATTCACCCTTTTCAAAATGGTTTTCGGCTTCAGAAAAAGAGTTCTTCACTAAATGTGAACACTTCCTGGTCACCGCTAGCTATAGTGCTGATCCTGCCAAAATTTCCCATGTAAACTTTCGGGAACAGATGAAGCTCAATGGTTATGATGATGTCGTATTGAACAATTTCGCTTCTTTTCTAAAAAGCCATCCTTCCGCCACGGACTGGCGTCTTCAGAACTATAAAATTATGGGCTATTGTAAGCGCTCTCCATCCAGACTTGGAACTTCCAACCTTGCCATCAATTTCCCCAGTTTTAAGCAATTAGAAGTTGAGCTTTAAGCCCCAACTTCCCGAAAAACCGCCAAACACTCTAAAATATAGGCCAATGCCTGATTTTGCTTAAGAAAATGATCATATATCCGATAGGTACTTGAGGCATTATGAGTGATAAAAAGTTTCAAAGATTCGGAAAGTATTTAATTTTGGACCACCTGGTTGATGGTGGTATGGCCAAGATTTGTCGTGCTCGTTATTTAGGTGAGCAGGCCAATAAGATGGTTGCCGTTAAAATGGTTCAGCCACAATTTTCTAATGATGAAGCTTTCGTTCGTATGTTTCAGGATGAGCTTAACATCACTTTTGGTATGCTCCATCCCAACATCATGCAAGTTTATGACTATGGTAAAACCAATGGTCAGCTTTATACCGCCATGGAATACATTCATGGTGCCAATCTAAAACAGTATCTTGATCGTCTAAAAGAGAAGAAAGTTGTCTTCCCGGTTGAGATCTCTTGTTTCATTATTTCACAAGTGTGTTTGGGTCTTCATTATGCCCACACCTTTACGGATAAACTTACCGGAAAACCTTATAACATTGTTCACCGGGATATTTCACCTCACAACATCATGTTGACTTATGATGGTGCCGTGAAGGTCATTGACTTTGGTATCGCCAAGGCCAATACCAATTCGGAAGCCACTCAGGCAGGAACCATTAAAGGTAAGCTTTCTTATCTTGCTCCTGAATATCTTGATGGGCTTGAACTTGATGCTCGTTATGATGAGTTCGCAGTTGGTATCACACTGTGGGAACTTCTTTGTTCAAGAAAGCTCTTTCAGGCCAATAATGACCTGGCGGTATTAAAACAAATTCAAGCTTGTAAAATCATTCCTCCTTCGGAGATTAATCCTTCCGTTCCTAAAGAACTGGATGCGATTGTGATGAAAGCGCTTTCGAAAGATCGCGCGCATCGATATGAAAACCTGGATCAGATGAACCGTGCTTTAGTGCGTTTCCTTTATTCAACGTATCCGGAATTCAATGCTTCAGATTTAAAAACATTTGCAGATGATCTTTTTAAGCAAGAAATTACCAGTGATCAGGCCAAATTCGTAGAGTACGGTAAGATCGACACCCAGGTTTATATCGAAGATATGAAGCAGGAAGAAAGTCGAACCGGAAAGATCAGTAAGAAAGATGTCGGTATGAAAACGACCGTTACTCCTGAGCGGGAAAAACCTCGCGAACTGGAGATGACGATTGATCCGATGGAAGTTGAAATTGGTCTTGCTCAAAACCAGAAAGAAAAAACTCAGACGCGTAAACTGAATAAGGCAATGCTTCAGACAGCGAAAGCGACTTCGAGAAATACAAAAGTAAATTCTTCGGGATCGACGATTAAGAATTCGGCCAAGGATAAAACCGGCAGCCGGACCCTATCCAAAAAAGAATTGGCAAGGCAAGAAGAGAAATCCTCTTCATCAATGATCATTCTGATTATCGCAGCTTCCTTTGCAGCGGTGGCCTACTTACAAAGTGATATGGTTGAGAAGCTGATCGGTCTTAATCTTAAGAAGATGATTCACGGAGAAGAGGCGAAGAGAAGCATCTCTTCGGTGGAGAAAGAGAAAAAGAATCAAAATTCCAGACTTCCGGTACCGGAAGTTAAGGGAACCGGAAAAATCATCATGGGCGGAGTGGATATCTCCATGGAAGTCTATGTTAATGGAGTTAAGACTGAATACATGGGGCGGCCGATTAAAGCTGACCTGGATCAGGAAACCGTCGTAGTGGTAAAAAAACAAGGCTATGTTCCTTACGTTAGTAAAGTAACCTTGTCTAAAGATAAGAACTCAACGGTGATTAACGTGCCTGAGCTTGAACGGGCAAGGATGGGGCTATTAACCACATCACAAAACTACACTGCTGGTTCCAAGCTCATTTATGAAGAGGCAGGTGAACGAGTAGAGAGGGATTTGCCTTTTAAAAACATTGAAATTCCCGAGGGAACTTACCAAGCCCGCGTCGTCAATCCAATTCTTGGAACTGAGAAGAGAGTTGAATTTGTGATCGAAGAGAATAAGAAACACTTTCTTGAATAGCCTTGGAACCTTGGCAATTCGTTAACCGAATTGCCGGGGAAACCGTCTGTAATTAACTGATCTTTATTCCAATTCTGATTTAGAAGATTTGCATGCTAACATTAACAGATGAAGAAACTCTCGACTAAAGGCTTTGGTTTAATTGAAGCGTTGATAGCCACTGCTCTTCTGGGTGGAGTGGCACTGGGCTTTATGAAGCTGACTGAGAATATGAGTCGAGGACAGGTGACTTCTGAAACTAAGATGGAAGGGCTTGAGATGAAACGTCTCATATCGACCACTCTTTTGGATAAGGCCGCTTGTGATGCCACTTTCACAGGAAAGGCGATCGGCGCCAATATCACTGAAATCAAAAATTCTTCAGGCATTCCGGTTTATGAAATCAATAAGCCTTATGGCGGGAACATGATTAAAATTAACTCCATGGTCACACGTGATTTAAATCAAGTCGGAAGTGACGGAACCCGGAAAGTGGAATTGATTATTGATCTGGAAAAAATTCGCACTCAATCTTACTCGCAGGTTAAAGACGCTATCATTCAACTTTTTGTCGTGGCCGATTCTCCGACGGGCATCATTATGGGTTGTATTAGTGATAGTCAGAAAATGCTTGAGGCCAATTGTGAATCTCTGGGTGGAACCTGGACCGGTATTGCTTGTGATCTGGAAAACTATGTAAAAAAAATCGGGGATACCATGACAGGTAAACTTACCTTGCCGGAGCTGGTTTCAACCGGTCCGATAAAAATTGGTGGAGGAGGATCTTGTTCAGCGGCCCAAGAAGGAAGTCAGCGCTACAATTCTGGCATCAAACAAATGGAGTTTTGTAACGGTGTGGCCTGGGGGGCTCTAGGGGGAGGAGGTATTTCTGAAACGGTGGTGGTTACGGGACCGACATCTCCTTGCCGAGGAGCATCTGCGGTCACTTGTCCTTCAGGATACAAGATGACGGGTGGAGGTCATGAGTTTGCTGGCTCATGCGGATGCGGAGAAGAACATCGATTTCCTGTTTATAGTAAACCCAATGGTAACGGTTGGATTTCAACTGTTGAATGTGCTTACAACCGCGCCTTCGCCGTCTGTGTGAAGTGATTATTCTTCCGGTTTTTCTTCCGGAGTATCAAAACGTTTAGACTGCTTGAAGCGATTAACCTTTCTCATGTTGAGCAGTTTGATGATTTCTGCTGCCGTTTCTTCCAGGGCCTTTCCGGTGACATTAAAAATCGGCCATCGTTTGTTCTCAGCAAAAATACGATTGGCCCATTCAATTTCTTCTACCACTTTGTTCATGTCAGCGTAGTCGCCTTCATCGTTGGAGAGTCCCAAACGATTTAAACGGTTCTTACGGATTTGAAAAAGTGCATCGGAATCAATGGTTAACCCAAAAATCTTTCGTTGATCAATTTGGAAAATTTTCTCAGGTAGTGGCACTCCCATAACGATGGGAACGTTGACCGTTTTAATTCCCTCCAAGGAGAGATACATGGAAAGAGGGGTCTTGGAAGTTCGTGAGATTCCCACTAAAACCACGTCAGCTTCTTCCAGTGAATTTATATTTCTTCCATCATCATGGTTAAGGGTGAATTCGATGGCCGCGACCCGTTTAAAATACTGATCATTAACCGCATGCAATAGACCCGGCTGATAATTCGGTTCTGCTTCAAAGAAGTTTGAAAAAGTAGTTAAGAGTGGTCCTATGACATCAACTGAGCGCACGTGGTCGCGCTTTGAGAGTTCTGCAATGTAGGCCCTAAGCTCGACTGAAACGATAGTGTAAACCACGATGTCATGGTGAATGGCGGCTTCCTGAAAGATGGCATCAATCTGTTCACGAGAACGAATATTTTTATATCTCGTGAAGAAAATCTCTTTATCCTGGAATTGCGTCATGGCCGCACGGGTAATGGCGGATGCAGTTTCACCGGTTCCATCCGAAATCACGATGACTTTTAACTTATCATTGGCTTGCATCATAGCTTTTCTCTATAGGCCAATAGCTATTCTCTATTTGCCCTAATTGGTTTTGGTACTAAAATAAGCACAGGATTATTTTACTAAAGAGGGAGTTCAAATGCACCTAAGAAAAACCTTATTCGGACTTATGGCCCTGGCCTCATTATCCGCCTATGCTGAATTTAAGGCATTGCCTGATACTCCACCCATTCCGGCCGATAACCCACAAACTCCGGCCAAAATCGAACTGGGAAAAATGCTTTTCTTTGATCCTCGTCTCTCTATGGACGGAACCATCTCTTGTAACTCTTGCCACAACGTCATGTTCCACGGCGGCGACGGCCGTCCGGTGGGTGCCGGTATCCACGGTCAGCGCGGCGGACGCGGTTCTCCCACTGTCTGGAACTCGGCCTATCTCACCGTTCAATTCTGGGACGGGCGGGCCGCAAGTTTAGAAGAGCAGGCCCTGGGCCCGCTTATCAATTCAGTTGAAATGGGTATGACTAGTCACGATCTGGTGATTGACCGTATTAACCAAATTCCAGGTTACATCCAGGCCTTCCAAAAAGTTTTCCCAAAAGAACCGAGACCTACCATCAAGAACGCTGCTAAAGCGATTGCCGCTTATGAGCGCACACTGATCACTCCTAATTCACCTTTTGATAAATATATGAAAGGTAACAAGAAGGCATTAAACGCCCAACAAATCCGCGGTATGAAACTCGTCGATGAGATCGGCTGTACTTCTTGCCACACTGGTGTGAACTTTGCCGGCGACGGTTTCAAGATGGGCGAAGGAAACTACCAGCCTTTCCCACAAATCCCTGGCTCAAAGTATGACAAGATGTACGACCTCACTTCTGACCTTGGCCGCTACGAAGTCACAAAAAAAGCTGATGATAAAAATCACTGGCGAGTACCAACCTGGAGAAACATCGCTATCACCGCTCCTTACTTCCACAACGGAAAAGTAAAGACCTTGGATGAAGCAGTAAGAGTCATGGCCAAGACTCAACTTGATATGGATCTTAAAGATACACAGGTTGCAGATATTGTGGCCTTCTTGAACGCTCTGACTGGAGAGTTCCCGAAGCAGACGATGCCGATGCTACCAAATACTGTAAATCATTCCATCACACCTGAGCCGTAAAGGTTCCAACATACTTTTACGTAAACACCATGTCATAAAAATTAATTTTTATGACATGGGACTTATTTAAATGAATATTTTAACCATCTCCAAAATCTCCCCTTTATCCTTCAACGGATAAAAGGATCTCTTAGAAGAATCCCTCTTAAACCAAGTCCTCTGCGCCTTAGCTAACTGCCTGGTTGAAATAATAATCCTCTCCCGACACTCTTCAAGCGTTGAATACATACCCTGAATGTAATCCAAAACTTCTTTATATCCAATACTCTGTAGAGGCTTCTCATCTCCAGTAAATCCTTGCTTGAGAAGGTCTTTCACTTCTTCGAGAAGACCGCTCTTTAGCATACGATCAGTTCTTCTTTCGATAATTTTTAAATGTTCATCTTTTGGAAGATCGAGATAGACGTGAAGGATGTCCCAGTTGTGGATGGTGACTTGTTCGAGCTTTTGGTTGGATTCATCTTTTTGGGCCCGGGCCTCTGAGAGGGGAGAGCCGGTGGTCCAGAAGTGTTCAACGGCGCGGCGGACGCGGTAATGATCATTGGCGTGGTAGCGCTCGAAACTTTTTTGGTCGTGGGCCTCGAGGATTTTTAAGAAAGGATCAATGCCTTCCTTTTCATAGAGTTCGTTTGATCTGGTAATGATCTCATTGGGAGTGGTAGGAGAATCGTACATGCCTTTCAATAAGGCCTGAAGATAAAAGCCGCTGCCACCTACGAGATAAACTAATTTATTCTCAGATAGGAGTTTTTCGATGATGGGTAATGCCTCCCGGGCGTAGTCGGCCGCATTCATGGGATGACTTATGCTTCTCACGTCAATCATGTGATGAGGCACGGATTTTTGTTCTTCGGGGGTGGGCTTGGCGGTGCCGATGTTGATTTCTTTATAGAGGAGAAGGGAATCGAAGTTCACTACTTCGCCGCCGAAGGTTTCAGCGAGTTCAACCGCTAGGTCCGTTTTTCCTGAGGCGGTGGGGCCTGAGATCACGATAACCTTCATTTTAGTTTTTCTCTAAGTAGCGTCCCAAGATCGAGGACAATTTTTTTAGCGATAAGTTCATCGATGGGGAAGAAAGAGAGCATGTCTTCCCAAGTAGTTTGTGACCAATCGGAGGAATTGATTTTCATCGCTGAAAATGATTTCTCTGAGATGAGGCACTGGATGACTTCTTTTAAGGGGAAGCCATTCATCCACTCAGGAATGCCTCTTAAGACTAAGGTATCAGCACCCAGGAATTCGATTTCAACTCCGCTGGTTAAAAGTTCCTGGAGGATTTCAGTTTTTATGTTTTTAGAAGCGAAAGGTTCGCTGACTAAAAGGGGAATGGTAAGCGCTGGAGTTTTTAATTTGGTATGGGTGTAGAGTTCAAGCAGTTTAGTCGATGAAATTGCCAGCCACATGTTTTCAGATTTTTTTAAGAAAGAGTTTCCAATCCAGATTAAGTCATCGTTTGAAGGCAAGGGCAGATTATGAGGGGAGAATAATCCCTCCATATTGTACTCATGTCGTTCTTGCTGAAGAGTTGGAATGGAGTCTAGACCTTCAAAAAAGGAAGGCATTTGGGTTTCTTGAGAAGGCTGAGTTTGAGAATGAGGCGTACTTGTCTGTACTCGCTTACTTCCCAGTTCTTTAATGGTTGAAGTCAGAAGACTGATCATCTTCGAGATCTCAAGACATTTAATAATCGTTTTATTGGGATGAACGTTCACATCAATGGTGTCTGGAGGCAAATGAAAATAGGCCACATAGTGAAAATCATCACCAGCGAAAGTACTATCCAGACCATTGCTCATCACCCGGTGAAGCTGCTTATCCAGGATATAACGGTTATTGATGAAAATATTCTGAAGCTTCAGGGGTGCTTTAAACGTTCCAGGAATAAGAAAGAGGTCGAGTTCGTTATTCTCATAAAAACGCTGGGAGTAGAGGATTGAGTCTTTCGCTTTCGGAAAAAGATCCTTAATCCGGTCGATATGATTCTCACGGGAGGGATAGATGTCTTTATCAGCATCATCAATTTTAATGTGAAATTCAATTTCCGGACGAGAAAGAATGAAAGCAAAAATAATTTTCCGGATGAAAGTCTTCTCAGACTGCTGGGATTGAATGAATTTCAACCGGGCCGGAGTATTAAAAAATAAATCCTGAATGACGAGCTCAGTTCCGTGTCCTGTTGAGTGAGTTTGTCTTTCACCATGAAAAACCGTCTGGCCACCTTCAATTCTTAATTCACTGGCAGGGCCATTTTCCGTTTTGGATATACACTGAAGCTTAGAAATGGAAGCAATCGAGGCCAGGGCCTCACCACGGAATCCAAAGGAATGAAGCTTGTATAAATCTTCGAAGCGGGAAATCTTGGAAGTGGCGTGACGGGAGAAGGCGAGAGGCAGATCCTCAAACCGCATGCCATGACCATCGTCTTTTAGAGAGATGAGATCGAGACCATTATTTTTGATCGAGAGTTCTAGTTTCGAGGAACCGGCATCAACTGCGTTTTCCAGAATTTCTTTAATCAGATTTCCCGGACGCTCAATGACTTCTCCAGCTTTGATCTGATCAATGAGATGCTCAGGAAGGATGTCGATTTTCGGGGGATTGTGAACCATTTAACCCTTAAAGAAGTTAACCTGGTTCCTTCCGCCTTCTTTTGATTTATAAACGGACGAATCAGCACGCTTAAATAAGTCTGTGCCGTTATTTACACCCTGACGGTAATCCGCCACACCGATGGAAGCAGTTACAGGTAGGCGCTTACCATCGTAGATGAATTCATGTTTTTCAACCAATTTTCTTAAACGTTCCGCAATCTCAAAGGCCTGCTTTAAGTTGGTGTTCGGAAGAAGAATACAAAACTCTTCACCACCGTAACGAGCAAAGACGTCACCCTGACGGATGCCGTTCTCACGGATAATGCGGGATTTTTCTTTGAGAACATAATCTCCGGCATCATGGCCGTAGTTGTCGTTTAATTTTTTAAAGTGATCCAGATCAAAGATAATTAATGAAAGCGGTTTACCCGTGACTTTACACTTTTTCACTTCCAGCTCAAGTTGGTTGTTAAAGTAAGTCTTGTTGTAACACTTGGTGAGTCCGTCAGTGTTGGCCTCTTCATGGAGCTTATCGTAAGTCAGTCGCTCCGGATCTCCCTTCGGAAGAAACTTCATCGCCACAGATCCAATCTTGATCACGTCCCCACGCTTCAGCACAGTTGGAGTTTCAAGTTTTTGGTTATTTAAATAAGTTCCATTGGCCGATCCCAGATCGGTAATGATGACTTCTTCTTCATTAGCACTAATAGTGAAGTGACGACGTGAAATCCCATGGAAATCAAGCGAGATGGTACAATCAGGATTTCTCCCGATAACAGTTTCACCAGAATTTAAATTGAAGATTGAACCATTAAGCTCACCACCAGCAACCAAAAGGCAGGCAGGTTTCTGCTTGGCCTCTTCTTCCAAGGAAGAAAGGGCCTTCCTAATATCGGTAATTACAACGGTTGAGTTGCTATCATCACTCATGTCTTCTCCAGAAATCCATTTTTAGTATGTCTTTATTCTAGGCCCGCGACCCATAATGGGCAAGGCTCAAGATAATGACCTATCGGCATTTACTGGTGGTTTTTTAACCATTGATTGGCGTATTTTTTTCCGGCCTCAACTCCCGGCTGATTAAATGGATCCACTTTAAGCAGTTCCCCAACCATCACAGTCAGGCATTCTGCAAATAGAATGAGTTGACCCACGTATTCTTCCTGAAGACTTGGAATTTTCAGATGCACCACGTGGCGACCATTCTCTTGTAGAGCTGTCAGGGTCCCTTCAAACTCCGCTTTCATGAGCTGTGACAGATAAAATGAAGAAAGATTTTTAAAACTCTCGCCTTTAAGATTATTTTTCAGTGGAAAGTCTTTTTGGAATTTTTCCACTTCAATCAACATCAGGACCTTATCTTTTGGTCCTTCCATAAATAATTGCATTTGAGAGTGCTGGTCAGTTGCTCCATAGGCCGGAATGGGTGTGAGACCTTTTTCTTCTTTACCTAAGCTCTCGGCCCAAAGTTGAACAAACCAAGCTGAATAGTCTTTTAAGAGAGAGGAATAAGGCATCATCACGGTTTGGCGAATGCCTTTGTCATGGAGATCCTTGATCCAAAAAGCGAGATTAAAAAAGTCTTGCCCGATTTTGGAATCGACTAGATGCTTCTGAATATCTTCGGCACCTTCTAAAATATCATCGGCAGCTATCCCCGCAAACAGCGCAGGCAAGAGACCTACCGGAGTCAGTACCGAGAATCTTCCACCAATATTTGAAGGAATATCCAGCGTCTTCACTCCCCATTCTTGGGAGAGCTTTCTAAGCTCCCCTTTTACCGGATCTGTGCAGAAAACGAAGTACTCTTTGAAATCTTCTTCTTTAATTCCACATTCAGTCAGCATATTGATGAGAATGCTCATCGCTGCCACGGTTTCAGCAGTGGTGCCTGATTTCGATACAACGTAAATTAAACATTCTTTGATATTAATTTTTTCAAGCTTGCGGCAAAGATCATCCGGATCAATGTTGTTAATAAAAACAAACTCAACACCGCTGCCATTACCTAAGGCCGAGAGAAGCATCTCAGGGCCCAGAGCACTGCCCCCAATCCCAATGTGAACGAAGTATTTTTTATGCTTAAAGTGTTCAAATACTTTTTTGGTATCATTTATGAGTTCACGATTTTCCGGCAAGCGGAAGAATCCGATCTCCGGTGAACTTAATGTTTTTTGATAAGCACCTACGGCCTCTTCAAAAAGATTAGAGTCAGGTTGAACTTTGTGACTTGATCTGATGTTCCAGTTAAGCATGTTGTTCGTACTCTTTTTTGAGGTGGCGGGCGATAACCACACGTTGAATTTGATTGGTGCCCTCAACAATCTGAAGAACTTTCGCATCTCTCATGAAACGCTCTACTGGGTATTCCGATGTGTATCCAACACCACCCAAAACTTGTACCGCATCCGTTGTGACTTTCATGGCAGTATCCGTTGCTTTAAGTTTTGCCATGGAACAAAGTTTTGAATTAGCAGATCCAGAATCAATCGAAAGCGCAGCAGAATGAACCAGAAGACGAGAAGCCTCCGTCTCAGTTGCCATATCAGATAACATGAACTGGAGTCCCTGAAAATCGAAAATGGGTTGTTTAAACTGTTGACGCGACAAAGAGTACTTAATTGATTCATCGAGCGCACGCTGAGCACAGCCGACACCAATGGCGCCGATAGCTACACGCCCTCGGTCAAGTCCACCCATCGCCACTTTAAATCCCTGACCTTCATTTAAAAGAAGATTCTCATCCGGTACAAAACAGTTTTCAAAAACCAGTTCACGGGTAGGCGATGTTTTCCATCCCATCTTTTTTTCGGCCTTACCAAAAGTAAAACCTTTCACTCCATCCCGAACGATAAAGGCCGAAACCCCTTTAGCCCCTTCACCACCAGTGCGCGCCATCACAATATAAGTTTTAGCGATACCACCAGAAGTGATCCACATCTTGGTGCCATTTAACATGTAACCACCATCAACTTTTTTGGCAGTGGTTTTCAAATTCGCTGCATCTGAACCCGCATGAGATTCAGAAAGAGCGAAGGCCCCAATTTCCTGACCGGAAGTTAAAGCTGGCAAGTATAGTTCTTTCTGCGCTTTATTTCCAAACTCTTTAAGAATCGATTGAACCATCCCAGAAACAGAAACCGTTACCGCATAAGGCACAGAGGTCTTAGCAATTTCTTCCAGAATATAACTGTAGTCCAGATAAGACAGACCAGCGCCGCCGTACTCTTCAGGAAGAGTCACCCCGGTTACACCATACTCACCGAGGCCCTGGAAAATCTCCATACGAAACTTTCCTTCCGCATCGTCATGCTCCATATGAGGTTCAATTGAAGTCTGACAAAATTTACCAAGACTTGTTAACAGTTCTTTTTGGAAGTCATTCATCCCGAGATCCTTTCATGAAATAAGAACCCAGAGTTTAGAATAGATGAAATAGTTTGGGAAATTTTTTTGTTCCCGATTCACTTCAGGAATTCAGAATTGTGATTCTATCTTATTGAAAATACTGACACTGTCTTTGGTGAAGTCATTTGGATAGAGCTTATAGACAAATTTACAGTATGTGGTAATATGGAAATAATGATTAAGTCGATTACTGGTAAAATAACTAAAGATATTGTCCAGAAGGGGTCTTCGAAAAAATTCCCTGAAAGGCTTAATAGGCGCGCCATATTTTTACTAATGGCCTTAAGTGATGTCCTCACTTTTGATGATTTAAAACGAATCTGCGAGCCTCCTTCATTAAAGCTTCATAAGCTAAAAGGTTCCATGAAAGAGTTTTGGTCTATTACGATTGAAAAACCATGGTGCATTATCTTTCGTTATGAGAAAGGCGAATTCCATGATGTGGAAATAGGAGATTATCATGATTGAGTTATCAGTACGCCAGTCGGCCGGCGACTTTTTAAAGGTGATGATTCTCGACGAGAGAGGACTTACGCAAAAGTGGCTTGCTGAGGAAATTGGCTGTGCCGAAAGAAAAATTTCTGAGATTTGTAATGGTAAGCGTGGCATTTCTGCTGCATTTGCAATTGAGCTTGAGAAAGTTTTTGGTATCAGTGCCGAGTTTTGGGTTACCATGCAGGCAAAGTGGGATCTTTTTAATGCCCGTCAGAAAGCGGCGTAAACTTAATATCTGATTTCGACAATTGCAAGCTCAGGTGAGCAGTTGATTCTCAGAGGAAGTATTGATGTCCCAATTCCTCGTGAGACATACATTTTAGAGATGCCTTTTTCAAACCATCCTTGATCATATTCTCCTATTCCATCTGGAATCCAGATACTACCTATTAGAGGAATTCTTATCTGACCACCATGGCTATGTCCTGCAAAACTGAGATGAACATTTGACGGCACTTTGTCGAAGAATGAAGGGGAGTGGAAAAGTGATATTTTGAGATCTTGAGAAGGAATACCTTGGATGATCTCTAGTTCAGGTTGTCCCTCTTCGCCATCGTCAAAACCAATTAACCATAGACCATTATCAATCTTTTTTACTTGATTAGTGAGATCAATGATTCCCGACTCATTCAGCAAATTTTCAAGATTTAGAATTGGCTCCCAGTACTCCCAATTTCCAGAAACAAAAAATACTCCTTGAGGAGCTCTTAATTTCTTTAAAACATCTCGGTACCCTTCAAGTGTTCCTGAAGGAGTTGCCATATCTCCAGTAATAACGATGATATCTGGCTTTTCGACCTCTAAAGTTCTAATTAGTTGTTGTTCTAATCTTCCGAGCCCCTTGGTATGCAAGTCAGTTACGTGAGCAAGTTTAATTTTTTTACCTGTTTGGGTCAGAGTGATGCTGTGACGACTCACAGTAAGAGTTGTTGTATGGAGATGGATGCTAGTGAGGATTATAAATAAGAAGATGATTATTAAAATGAATTTTTTCCTCATTTGCTTATAATAAATCCATATGAATGATTTGACTAAGATTTATACTCTTAAGGTTGAGGCCCAGAACCAACTTTACGAATGGCTGGACAAAGAAGTTCGTCCTCTTCCCAAAAAGTCAGATGGATCTATCGATCCTTATGGACACGGTTTAGTTGATAATGATGTAGATGCTTTGAGACATGCTTTTGTATCTGGAGTTTATACTATTGAATTCAGCGAACAGACAGCCGAGTTTATGGGAAGACTCAATGAATTCCGGGATTTTGATTCTAGTTCAGCGGCACCTGGTGCTGAGAACATGGACCTTTGGAATAATGCTTTTGGGAGAAAGGTTGCAAGGAAGTTTAAAACTTGGAGAGGTCTTTATGAATCTCTCCTGAAAGCGATGAAAGATGGCGACTTAATTTTGACTCCTACTGATTTGAGGAGGTACAGAGGGGAGAAAAGAATTAAACGGATCCCTAAATCTTTTGTTATTAAAATTAAAGAAAATAAGTCTGGTGCAAATGTCGAATTCTTAGATGTGCGACAGCGTAAAGTGTTGAGTAAGGATGAGTTTATACAGGCGATAAGGAAAGGGCAATATCCTGGATATGCTGTTAGAAAGCATCACTCAGGTGACTTCCCATACTCAACTAGAGATAGGTTCAGTTTTAATAATCTTGGCTAAGGTTACTCTGGGATATTAAGGGTGCTCAATTCGAGCAAATGGAAAGTTAAAACATGAAAATTGAAAAGATGAGCTTTGAAGATATTGATCAAGTCATGGAACTCGCCCATCAACTTGGCTATCCCAATTCTAGAACTGAAATAAAAAACCGCTTTGAGTTAATCCAGGATCATCCAGATTATGCTCTTTTCGTAGCTAAGACCTCACGTGTGGTGGGTTTTATTCAAATCAATTTAGAACCGGTGACTTTGCTCATAGGCACACGGGCCGATGTGGCGGCCTTTGTTATTGATGAACAACATCGCGGACAAGGAATCGGAAAGCAACTTCTCAAACAGGCCGAAGAGTGGGCCCGTGAAAAATCCATTCCCCTTGTGCGCATTCGTTCTAATGTGAAGAGGGAGGATACTCGTCGTTTTTATTTAAGAGAAGGGTACGAGCTCTCAAAGATTGCGAATTTTTTCACTAAAAAAATCTAAAAAAAAAGGCGCTCCCAAAGAGCGCCCGTATTTTAAGATCTTAAAGCATCTCGCAGTAAATTTTTAGCAATGATCATGATCATTACTTCGTTAGTCCCGGCCCCAATTTCATTTAGCTTATTATCTCTCATCATGCGCTCAACTGGAAACTCTCTAGAGTATCCATAACCGCCGTGAAGTTGAATGGCATCCAGAGCAATCTTGGTGGCCATCTTCGGAAGCTGAAGCTTAACCGCTGAAGCGAGACTATTAGATTTGTTGCCGTGATCGTACTCATAACAAACAGTATAGAGCATGCGTCTCATTGCCTCTGTTTCAGAAAACATCTCAGCAATCATTTTTTGAATCATTTGAAAGTGAGCAAGATTTTTTCCAAACTGCTTTCTCTCTCCCGCGTACTTAATACACTGATCAAGGCAGGCCTGGGCTATTCCCAGAGAAATGCCGGCGATGGTGATGCGTTCGATCTCAAGATTTTTCATCATGTGAATGGTTGAATCGCCTTCATTACCCACACGGTTGGCCATAGGCACTTTACATTTTTGGAAAGAGAGTTCTCCTGTAGGTGAAGAGCGCATTCCCATTTTGTGGATTTCTTTTGAAACGGTAAAACCCGGAGTGCCTTTTTCAACGATAAAAGTGGTGAGGTCTTTTTTTCCAGCACCCGTACGTGTGTAAACATAGGCCACATCCGCATACTGAGCGTTAGTGATCCACATTTTGTTTCCGGTGATCTCGTAGAAGTCACCAGTTCGTACCGCTTTGGTTTGCATGCCCACCGCATCCGATCCAAATTCCGGCTCACTCATTCCCATGCAACCCACATGTTCACCAGAGATGAGTTTAGGAAGATACTTCGCCTTTTGTTCGGCCGAGCCATTGTTACTTAAGTTATTCACACAAAGGATAGTGTGCGCGAGGTAGGAGAGAGTGGAGCCAGCACAGGCCTTACCAAATTCTTCCATCACGATCGTGGCAGCAGTTGCCCCCATACCTGATCCACCGTATTCCGGATCTGCGGTGATACCTAAAAGGCCCAGGTCACCCATGTGCTTGAAGGCCTTAAGGTTAAATGTTTCTTCGTTGTCGTGCTTTTCGGCAAAGGGCGCGAGCTCATTTTGAGCGAAATCACGGCATACTTTTTGAATTTCTTTTTCTTCGGAGGTGAAAAACCACATAAATGAATCCTTTTCTAAGGGGGAAAGTGTAGCGGAAAAATCGGTCTTTGTGAATTTATGCGCGTCCCATTATTTTGATACACTTCTGAGCAGATATCGAGCTAAAATGAAAAAGTGACTTATTTAGAAAAGACTAAGCAAAATGATCCCGTTCGCCCTGGTGAACAATGGTTTTTTTATTGGAAAACCTCTGCTTCCCTCTGGGAGAGCCGGATTGTTCAATATCCTCAGCATGAAGTGATCTTTATTCCTCTCTATTGGGGATTCCACGCGGAATCTTCTTCTGAGTGGGATTTTGGGAAAATTCACCCAGAAAGGGATCTATTGAGGCTGACTCAGTTGTTGACGCAGCACAATCGCAGGTTTTGCTGGATTCTTCCACTGACACCTGCCCCTTATTTACCCAATGGGGGAGTTCCTTCTTTTTCCGCCCGCACGCTTTCAGTTGCCCAGGATGGAGTCCATCTGGCGGTTTTTGATCAGGAATTCAATTTAAATAAAATGTTTTCATTTTTTGAACCCAAGGTCTTCCAGGCCTGGAGCGCTTTTTTAAAGGCCTTCGGCCATTTTCTGGGTCAACATAAAATGAAAGCTCCCGTGTGGGGTGTGCAGTTTTCCTATTATCAGGATGGAGAAAAACATTCGTTCCTGGAAGACTGCTCAATTGCTTTTGAACAAGGCTTCTCACGCTTTTTAAAACAGAATCATCCAGAAGGCACTGAACTGACCGAACCTAAGAAGGAAGCTCTTCTGAGAGGAACCTTCACTGATGAGGTGGGGCACTTATTTCGCAGTAGCGCTGAAGCTGCCTTAGGACCATTCTGGAAAGGTGTGCAAAAGATCATTCCATTGGGTGGAAGTCCGAAAGAAACCATTCTTCGTTCTATACCTGGGGGAAAATCCCAGTTTGAATATACCAAAGATGTGTTCCATCACTTCATACATTCCGACTGGATCTCCAGTGCGCTTTTATCTCCCAATGAGAAGAAAGAGGTTCTCGGGTGGATTCTAAATGAGCATTTTGGCTCTCAGGAAATTGATCAGCGTTATCAGTACGGCTCACTTAAAGGAGATCTCTCTGATGAATTCAGACCCTTTGGTGTTATCGATATCTTTGGTGGTAAAAAACACAATCATTTTGGAAAATTAGGTCTTGTCTCTTTTTTAGACCAGCACTTTCGCTGGCTTTATCAGCGTCATGATGAATTGCCTTTTAACCCAGAATGGATAGATGCCAATCAAAACAAAATTAAATTTTTTCATGGTGAAGATTTAAGTCGAACGACCTTCAGTCAGATCCTGAAACTCTTCATGATGGGTCAGAGAATTCTTCTCGATAAGTCGGGACTTCTTGAAGGCCTGGACCAAAAACTTCAGATCTTTCTACTGGAAAATAATCTTAAAACTCAGTCAGTGAACTTTATGACCAGTACTCAGATTTGTGAATTAGGTGAGGGGAGACTGGTATTGTTTGAAGGCGCGAGACTCCTGGACAATCCTGACCGCGAAAAATTCTGGGTCCATATTTTTAAATATCTGAATCTGGCCCAACCAGAAATGAAGATGGATGAGGATGTCTTTAGTATGTGGAGGATCAGAGCGACCTCTCCCCATGAATTGTCTTACCTCGATGTCAGACGGGTCAATCTTTACAATCCTACCAGCTATAAAAAAAATGTCTCGATCAAGACCAATAAACATTTTGCTTTCATGAAGATGATTGATCCCACCCGGGCCAATGCTAAATCCACTCCAGAAGGAGTTGATGTAGAGCTGTTACCAAATGGTAAAATCGCCCTGGATTTCGGTCACTATGAGGAATCCTGATGTCGCTTAACCTTGTTTATCATTTTCAAACCTCACAGAATCAGGATGGGGACTTTAAACCGGCCAGTTATCACGTGGTTTATTTTTTCAATGAACAAGGTTTTCTGGATCGTTCTATGCTTCAAGAACTTTCTAAAGCAGTTCCCAGTGCTGATCATGCGGCCCTTACATTTTTGAACCTGGATGATTTGAAAGAATTTGCTCTTCGGGTGTGTGAGGAGCTAAACGTTTCGGATGTTCAGCTTATTTCAGTCCAGGATTATAATATTGGTCTTGATAGCACGAAGGATCTCGCGAGCTTTCAAGGCATTTTTCAAAAGTATGGTGAGAAAATCATCAACGAAACTGCTCAAAAGAAGAAAGGGCTATTCGGAAAACTCTTTAGTTAAAAATCAAAGCATTGATTGTTTGCATCCGGAATAATTTTATATTCACAGAGTCACAACCGTAGTTGTTTCCCTTATTTAATTCATCCGAAATGTGGTTGGAAATTTGCTCTTCTCTTGACCGGAAGGAAAGAGAGGTTCAAGAATTTTCACCTGCACGAACCTCTCTTGGGCCTTTGGTCCCGGAGGGTTGGAATCCATCCTCCTCCTTCCATTTTAACTAAGTTCGAGAAAATTCCAAGGTCGAAAAGGTGGGCGGTAAACTTGGTTAACCCACGGTTTTCTTTGAGCAAATACCCATATTGTAAACTTAACCACTCTGGCCCTTTCTCCTTGCAAATAGGTATTGATTCCTCTAATTATAGGGCATCTATGAAGCCATCCTTTTTCGACCTGACTTATGACGAGTTAAAAGCCCTCCTGACTGAGAAGGGATTCACCCCTTTTGGTGCGACTCAAATCTATGATTGGGTTTACAAAAAACATGTTCACGACCCAAAAGAATGGTCGAACGTTTCTAATAAAGCGAAAGAGTTCTTCGCTGAAAACTATGATTTCTCACTACTAAAAGTTGTCTGGCATGGTCTTTCAAAAGACGGCACCCGCAAATTTTTAGTTAAGATGAATGACGGTCAGACGGTTGAAACTGTCGCCATCCCGGCCCGTGAGCGTTTAACTCTTTGTGTGTCTTCGCAAGTTGGCTGTGCTGTTGGTTGTACTTTTTGTCATACTGCGACTCAGGGTTTAAAGCGCCACCTGAAGGCAAGTGAAGTGGTTCTGCAGTTCATTACCATTCAAAAATGGATCATGGATAATGTCCATGCTGAGGAAAAACTCACTAATATCGTTTATATGGGTCAAGGCGAGCCTCTTCATAATTTCGAAAACATGAAAAGGGCGACTCAGATTTTTATGAGCGAGAAGGGTCTGGGTCTTGGTCAAAGAAGAATCACGCTTTCAACTTCAGGTCTGGTTCCAGCGATTGAAAAACTAGCGGTTGATTTTCCACCGGTTAATATTGCACTTTCTCTTCACTCTGCCCGTAACGATGTCCGTACGGAACTCATGCCGATTAATAAGGTTTATGATCTTGATAGATTGTTCAAGGCGATAAAGCAGATCCCTCTCAAGGCCCATCGCCGTATCACTTATGAGTATCTTTTAATTGACGGCATGAATGACGGTCTGGAAGATGTGATTGCACTGGCCGATCTTCTTAATTCTAAAGAATCAAAAATTAATCTCATCCCATTTAATGAATTTCCGGGATCAAAGTACAAGCGGCCTTCTGAGCAGAAGATCATGTGGTTTCTAGATCAAATGATTAAGCGTGGATTTACCTGCACTATTCGTACGACAAAAGGTAGTGACATCCTGGCCGCCTGTGGACAGCTCAAGAGTGAGTTCGATAAGCTCAATCTTTGGGATAAAGAAAAACCTGCGGTTATTCCGAGTATTGCCAGTAGCGTACTTCAGAATCAGGTTCGTTAACCGATTCAACTTTTTCGGCCCCGTCACCCTGAACTTTCTTTTTCTTTTTAATTTTCGCTCCGGCAACTGAACGTTCAGCTTCCTGTTCAGGTACGGCCTTTTCCACTTTATACGATTCCGCCTCGGCCATAGATTCATGAACCACAGGAGATTTAGCGAAAGAAAAGCTGACCCATGTCAGAAGACCTAATAAAAGAATGTTTTTGAGCATAACTACCTATCCTTGTCTTAAGATCCATTTTGCGGACCCTGACTTCTCTTCGGTTCTTTCTTATAAAACTAAACACTTATTAAAAATCAAGTAGTTGTGCATTGTAAAAAATTACTATTTAGAAAGATTTTTAAGTTTTTGGGTGACAGATAAAGCATATATTAGGAGAGTTTAACTCAAGTATTAGTCTGCCTGATACAAGGGGAACTGGCCTATGAAAATGTGGCAAATTACAACCTTAAGCTTCTTCATTACCACCTCGGTTTTTGGTAATGTTGCCGCATACTTCAATCAAAATCCTAAAGCTTCTTACACTGATCCATATCGGAAGATTCATCGGAATGGAGATAATTTAGAAGCAGTTCTTTTAGAAGAAATTAACGCTGCTAAAAAGAGTATCTTTGTTGCTGTTCAGGAACTTAGGTTGCCTTTAATTGCACGAGCATTAGTTGAAAAGAAAAAGCAGGGACTTGATGTTCGTGTCGTTCTTGAAAACAATTATAACTACAACATTATGTCTCAAAGAGACACATCCTCTAATGATAATGAGTATGAAGCTTCAAGAGTCCAGGATCTAAAAGCTTTTGTTGATGCCAACAGAAATGGTCTGATTGAAAAAAATGAGCTGGAAACCCGTGATGCTATCTACATGCTTCTAAAGGGTGATGTGCCTGTTATGGATGATTCTTTTGACTCATCTATGGGGTCGGGGCTTATGCATCACAAGTTTGTGATCATAGATGGTAAGTCCACAGTTGTAAGTTCCGCAAATTTTACTCTAAGTGATGTTCACGGCGATCTGATGACTCCTTCATCCCGTGGTAATGCTAATTCCATGGTGGTGGTTCATTCAGTAAACTTCAGCAAAATTTTCACTACGGAATTTGCTCAACTTTGGGGTAATGGTAAAAGAGGAAATTTCGGTCATAAAAAAACCTATCGTGGAGCTGTCACTACAACAGTTCGAGGTACTAAAATTACTGTTCAGTTCTCTCCAACCTCACAGCGCTATAATTGGGAAGAATCAGTTAATGGATTAATTGCTAACCATCTTTCGCGAGCTACTAAATCCATCAATGCGGCCCTCTTCGTTTTTTCAGATCAAAATCTGGCAAATGTGATGGAAAAAAGGCAAGCGGCCGGAGCATCAATCGGTGTAATCATTGAGCCCAAATTTGCCTACCGTGAATATTCAGAACTTCTGGATTTAATGGGATTGGGTTTACTCAACTATAAATGTGATTATGAAATCGCAAATAACCCTTGGAAAAAAGCTGCTAAAGTTGCCGGTATGGCCCAGCTTCCACAAGGTGACATGCTTCACCATAAATTTGCCGTAGTAGATGAGAAAACGGTGATCGTGGGATCTCAGAACTGGTCCGATGCTGCTAATTACGTCAATGATGAGACTTTAATCGTTATTCAAAGTCCCACAATCTCTGACCTCTATACCCAGGAATTTGAGAGAATCAAACGAAGTGCTAAATTGGGGGCCCCTCAGTGGCTAAAAGATCAGGTTCAAAAGCAGGAAGTGGCCTGTTCTGATGCTGGGATGTATTTTTAGGATTCTTTTCCAAAAACCCTAAAATTGAGTATACTTAAGGCTCTGGAAACTTATGGAAGGAGTTCCTCTTGAGCCGCGAAAGATCCAAAGGGATTGTCGGGATTTTTATCCTTGTGACAGTTCTATTCTTCATTTTTATTGTTTTTGCCTTTTACACTGTCTCGCAATTGAAAGAAACATCTTCTTTAGGTGAAGGATTATTGGATAATTCCAAGAATTCTCCCATTGCCGTGATTTCAATTGAAAATGAAATCATGGAATCCAAGAAGTATGTTGAAATGCTTTTGGCCGCAGAACAGGAAAAAGGAATTAAAGCGATCATTCTTCGTATCGATTCTCCCGGAGGTGCAGTTGCTCCAACTCAGGAAATCTATGAGGAAGTCAGAAGGATTGATCAGAAAAAACCTATCTATGCTTCTTTTGGAACAGTGGCCGCTTCAGGCGGATACTATATCGGTGCTGCTACCAGAAAAATCTGGGCCAATGCTGGAACCCTGACAGGCTCGATAGGTGTGATCATGCAGATGGCCGACCTTTCAGAACTTTATAAATGGGCAAAGTATAAACCTGAGACGATCAAGGCCGGACGTTATAAAGATATTGGAAATCCTGCCCGGCCTATGACGGAAGAAGAACGTATGTTCTTAACTGAACTTCTCGCCGGGACTCATAAGCAATTTATGACCGACATTTCTGCTGTCCGTAAGGATCGACTGAAAAAAGATATTTCGGAATTAGCGCAAGGACAGATCTTTCACGGCTTTGAGGCTAAGGAAGTAGGTCTGGTAGATGAAGTTGGAAGTTTATGGCAGGCCGGTCGTGCCATCCATAAAGAATTAAAACTCAAGGGTGAGTTTAGTTTGAGATACCTTAAACCGACTAAGAAGAAATTTTCTCTTTCAGAATTTCTCCAGGAAACTGAAGATGCTATTTCCTTCATCAAGAGTAAGGTAGAAACGAAGACCGCCCCAGCTTATATTTTTAAACTGTAAGGAAGTCTCGTGGACTATACCTTTCTGATAGATTGGGGAAAAGATAATGCACTGACTGTTGTGGCAGTGGTGATTACTCTGGTCTTGATTTATCACTATGTCATTGAGCGCGATAAAGGGGTTAAGCTTTCTAAAAAGTATCGTAATAGTATTTTTGAAGCCCAATCCCGCATCTTTTTAAACGCAACTCAATACTTGATTGAAGGGAACAAAGACCTGGCGATTAAAGAGTTTTTAAATGCGGTTGATCTGAACCGCGAAACTATCGATACTTATTTTGCTCTCGGTGGACTCTTTAGAAGTAACGGAGAAATTGAAAAGGCGATATCAATCCATCGCTCACTGATTGCCCGTGAAAGTATTTCTGAATCTACCCGCCTGCAGGCCTTGAAAGAACTTGCCCTGGATTTTGATAAGGGTGGATTCATTGATAAGGCGATCGAAACCTATAAAGACGTTTTAAAAATAAATCGTGATCAGCAGGATGTGATTCATTCTCTTTGCAGGATTTATGAGGATATCGAAGATTGGGATCAGGCCTATAACTATCGTATTATGCTTTCGAAAGTCGGGCAGGAGAATCAATCAGAGACGATTTCCCATATTCTGGTTCAAAAGGCCAAGGCACTTTTTGATAAAGGTCAGTTCAAGGCCTGTGCAGAAGAACTGGAAGATGCTTTTCGATTTGCACCTTCAGTATCAGCAAAAATTCTAAGACTCAGACTTTATCTCGTCTTGGGTAACATGGAAAATGCCAACGGTGTTTTACTAGAGCTTCTCAAAGAGCATCCTATGTATGCGACTTTCATTTTTGTTTCGCTTGATCAGTTTAATCAGACCTTACCGCAAAAAGATGAATATAAGGAGAGATTGACTCAGCTTAAGAATTATTTTTTAGGTCTGAATGACGTGGATTTAATGACTTCTCCCTCTGTCGTTTTGTCTAAAATTCGTCTTTTGAAAGATCTTCATAAAACAGGGGATGCTTTTAATCTTCTGGATGAGTGGATGAAAAATCACGGACAATCTGATGTCTTGAAAGTGGAGTACATTAAGATCCTCATTGAAGTCGGTAAAAACGAAGAGGCCCTTCAGCATACTAAGAGTCTCCTGAATAATCTCCACAGCTCATTGACCCGCCATTATTGCTCACAATGTGGTTATAATTCAGACGAAATATTCTGGAGATGTCCACAGTGTCACAATTGGGAAACCATTCAATTTCGTTGGAAGGTTTAATATGTGGTGGCTACTTCTTCTGCCCGCATTGGTCTTTGCAGAAACAGCTTCGACTGATGAAAAGCTAGTTGGTATTTTTTATTTTAAGCCGATGTTCGGACACGTTCATCAATCATCCGTTAAGACTTCGGCCAGTCTGACTACGATTCAATGCTCTCATCCGGTAAAAGTAATTGAGAGCTCTAAAGTGTCTGCCGGGACGGAATGGGCCTATGTTCAGGTAGCTGATTATCGTGGCTTTTTATTAAAACAATTTCTCTCTGAAAAGCGACCTGAGTGTTTTCAGGGAAAGTATCCGAAATTTTTCGATGCTTTTAACCTTGATCTCTCGGAGCTTTATTATTGGGGTAGATTAAATGATCAATATATTCAGGGTGAAACTCGCGTTAAGTAGTTTCCTCATTACAACGTGCCTATTGGCCCAAACCGGCAAGCTTCAGGAAGAAAAGGAGCTTGAGGTCGTTAATTTCAAAAGTATTAAAAAAGTACTCGAACAGGATGGTTTGACCGAAGCTTCGAAACGTAAGGCCCGGCAGGTTGAAGTTCTAAAAAAAGAGCAGGGTAAGATTGAGAGCGGAAGATTCATGTATCCGACTGAGTCTGAACTCTGGGGATTTGTTTCAGAGTATTGGCTGGTAAAGAATGCCCAATTATTAAATTGGGATTTTGAGAAGCCGGATTATGCTTTGGATAGAAGCTTCAGCAGCACCATGGAGAATCTTGGTTTTTATCAAAAGAAGTTTAAGATTCTTCTGGTTAATACTCCGAGTTTAGTAAAGGCATCGATACCTGGAGATAGTGAACTGATCTTTTTGCTCTCAGTTCCTTTCATTAAATCACTAGATCTCTCAAAGCTTGAAATCTCCCTTTTATTATTTGAAGAATTTATTCGCTTAGAGATGGGTTATTTTAAGAAGAACGTTGCTACGGAAAAGATGAGTAAACTGGCCGGAACAAATTTTCAGGGCAGAAAACCCGATCTGTCGATGGTGGAAGTACTCCTGAAAAATTATACCTCTCAGATTAATCAAAAAGGTTATACCTTCCAGCAACAGTTTGAACTTACCAAAAAAGTAGATGCATATCTTAAGTCTAGTCCAGAGTTGTGGAATACCTACTTTCGACTTTTAGGCAAAATAGACAGGTTTGTTAAATCAAACGCTCAATATAAAGATTATGTGAGGCTCTATCCATCTCCGGAAATGCAGGTCAAATGGTTAAGTCCTCCTGAAAAAGTTCTGTGATGTTAGAGGGAACGCTTTTTAAGAACATTAAGTATTATGGTTCTTACCAGATGCTTTATGTTGTCATCTTCATCATTATTAGCTCTATTGGGGCCTTCTTCCATTTTTTGTTGAATCATGAAATAAGTATTGTCGAATCCTGGCTGCATAATAATCATTGGGAAATTCTGATTATCGCTAAATTGATTTCACTTTATCTTTTAAACCGCTGGTTTAAGGTTCGTTTGTATCAGTTGAAATCCATTCGGGAATTGGTTCGGGAATTAGTGAGCTGGCCTGAACCAAGGGCCATGGTGATAGCTGCTTTTATGATCATAAGCTATTTGAGTTTGGGGGGAGCGGTTTTTGCGGGTCAGATAGGGTATTGGTATCATCAAGTTGCCTCATATCTCGGAATCTTCCTGTATTTCGGTATTGAGTTCATTGTGATTGCCTATTTAGATGACGTCCTCAATCAAAAAGAGCAACCTTCATACTTTTGGTTAAGTGTTTTTTATACCGGTTTATTTGCGGCCGCCTTTCGACTTAGTGTTCCCGATTATTACAATCTTCTTCCATACATGGTTTTTTGTTTTTCTACTCTTATGTACCTCAGTGGAAAATCTTTTAAGAGTTGGAGTAATGTTGTTTGTTTTTTAGCCGTGTTTGTTGCCCCTATGGCCTCCCTCTTTGGAATGGACCCGGTATGGGGAGAAGATTTTTCACCTTTCAAAGTAAAAACCAAACTTGGCCTCCCTTTCCTAGCCGCAATTTGGATGATATCTTTTTGTTATTATAAATACCGGGATCAAATCATTCACGGAGCTCGTAGGCTCTATCGTTAGAGGATTTAACAATGCATGGATTAAATATTTGGCAAATTCTTCTTGAATCAGGCTTAGTCGTTAAGTTTGTTCTCCTGCTCTTAGTTCTCTCATCAGTATTGTCTTGGACCATCATTTGGCAAAAGTATAAAGAGCTGAAAATTGTGACTGACGCAAATAATAAATTTAATGAATTCTTTAAAAAGAGTCATTCCATCACTGAAATTAATCGTGAGGCTAATGAGAATCATGACTCAACAATGAGTTTAATGTTTCGTCGTGGTTTTGATGAATTAAATAAAGTCAGTGAAAAAATTTCGGGTACAGGAAAGGGGAGTCTTGCTCAGTATTTTTCTGAACATGGAATCCAGTCCTTAGAGCGTGCCCTTAAGGCCGGTTACAATACTGCCAACGAAAGAATGGACCTAAGAGTTTCCTTGCTTGCAACGATTGGTGCCATTACACCTTTCATTGGTCTCTTTGGAACTGTTTGGGGAATCATCGATGCCTTCTCGGGCCTTTCACAAGGTGGAGGAAGTATTGAGGCTGTAGCTCCTGGTATAGCAGAAGCTCTGGTGGCGACTGCCGTAGGTCTGGCCGCGGCCATTCCAGCAGTTGTTTTCTTTAACCTTTTTAATAATCAAATCACTCGTATTAATTCCCAGATGGAATCTTTCTCGCAGGACTTTTTAAATCTCATTGAGCGCACGATTCTCATTAAGAAGGATCAATAGTAATGGGAATGCAAATGGGGTCCGGTAAAAAAGGACCGGTTTCAGACATTAACGTGACTCCTTTAGTAGACGTCATGCTAGTTCTTCTTGTTATCTTCATGGTTACGGCTCCGATGATGTTCAGTGGAATCAATCTGAAGTTACCTAAAACTCAGAAAGTGAATAATCTGGGTCTTAAGCAAGAGCTTGTGATTCTATCCATTACAGAAGCTGATCAATATTTTCTGGGTAAAGATCAGGTTAAGTTAGATAACTTGATTCCTGAAATTTTAAAACAGTTTAAAACTGCTAACACTGATGTCATTTATTTGCGTGCCGATTATGGTCTTCGTTATGAGAAAGTTGCAAAACTTATCGCGTCCTTGAAAAAGGCGGGTGTGAGTAACATTGCTCTGGTTACGGAAGTGGAGAAAGAACAGAAGTGATTAAACAATCCTACGATCGGGATTTTAATAAGAATTTTCTCATCTCTTTTGGAGTGCATGCACTGCTTTTCCTTCTGGCATTTGCTGGAGGAGAAATCATTTCAAAAGCATTCAAAAATGACGATGTTGAAATCATTCGTTCATCGGTCAGAGTGGATGTCGTAGGCATGCCTAAATTCACAGTTCAAGAATTAAAGAAAATGCAGGCAGAGCCCATCATTGAAAAAACTGAACCCGAAGTGGCCAAGGGTGTAAAAGAAGAAACGAAGACTGATACCGAAGACGTTATTAAAAAAGATGATCTTGTTATTCAGGAAGAAGGAAAGAAAAAGAAAGCCTCTTTTCTGAACATGTTGAATGATTATTCAAGCAAAAAAGTGACGGCCAAGGTTAAGAAGAAAGGCACAACAGAAGGTATCGGTAACAAAAATTTAGATTCTTTGATCATTGAAGGCAACCGGCTCTCTAAGGGGTCAGCTTTAGTGGGTGATTATACGGATGAGCAAAATTCGGAATTTTCTGCTTATGTTCAGAACATTCCCGGTATCATCAGACCGTTCTGGAAACTACCTAGTTATCTGTTAGATAAAGACCTGCGTTGTCGTATTAAGATTTATCTCTCCGATTCAGGTCAATTACTTAAATTAGAAATTCAGGAGTCTTCAGGTCAAGCTGAATTTGACGCCCGCGCAGAGAAGGCAGTCAGGGATGCGTCTCCCTTTCCTAAACCTAGTGATGAGGTTGGAAGCCGCTTAACCAATTCAGGGATTATCCTGGGATTTCCTTTATAAGGATTCTTTATGAAATTTTTTCTTTCAGCTATCATTCTCCTTTTTCAATTCTCAGTCTTCGCACAGGATGCTGTGATTGCAGTCGGGCAGGCCGAGCAGGAGAAGGATAAATTAGTCATAGATGATCCGGAATTAAGTAACCTGACTGGTGATCAAAAGCGCCTTTCCCTGGAGTTAGTGGAAATACTGCGAAATGACTTCGCTTTTTACAAGCATAAGTTCAATACAGTTGAATATTCGGATAAGGGAAAAAGCAGCTACACTGCTCCCGCGGTGGATAAGTGGCATGCCGGAGGTGTCACGTACTTTATTGCTTCTCAGATGATTAATTCTGGCGCAGGTGTTGAGGCAAAGTTTAAGGTGTGGAGTATTCTTACAAAAAAAGAAATCCTTTCTCAGACTTTTAAAGTTGAAAAGGATAATCTCAGATCAAATGCACATCATATCTCCGATGCGCTTTATCGCTCTATTACCGGCAAGCCATCTATCTTTAATTCTAAAATCTTTTTTGTTTCCGATAGAACAAGTAAGAAGGATATTGAGAAAGAACTCTATATCATGGATTTTGATGGGCGCAGAGTGGACAAGCTTACCAATTATAATTCAGTCGTCCTTTCACCTTCAATATCCCAGGACAATTCACGCATCATGTTTTCGGTGATTGCTGCTAAAAAAGTCATTTCCCGTTCAAAAGTGAAGTTGATTAAAAATATCGATCTTAAAATCCTCGACCTCAAGACAAAGAAAATTGAAACCGTATCAGATAAGCCGGGGATTAATTCTGGAGCGATCTTTGGAGCAGGCGGAGATCTTATTTATCTGACCTTGTCCTACACTGGTAATGCAGATATCTATGAGATGAGTTTGAATTCAGGAAAAATGCGCAAGATTACTTCTCACTATGGTGATGACGTTGACCCTTCTATCACGAGTGACGGCAGTCTTATGACGTTTCTTTCCAATCGTCCTGGTAAGGCCCATATCTATACAATGAATCCTTCGGAAACTGAAAAGGATGTGAAGAGGATCTCTTTTGTAGGTAAATTCAATGCTACTCCCCGTTTTTCTCCAGATGGAAAAGAGATCGTTTTCTCTTCCTGGGTCGATAATGGCTTTGATTTGTATCGTATTGGATCTGATGGTAATAATCTGGTGAGATTGACCAAGGGGTTCGGCTCAAATGAAGAGCCTGCTTATTCTCCTGACGGGGAATTCATCATTTTTACTTCCAAAAGAATGGTATCCAAGCTACGGGCCGTCCAAGATATCTACATAATGAATAGAGAAGGTGAGATTTTAGGTCAATTAACCAATGATTTTGGCCGCAACTTCTCTCCTAAGTGGTCTAACCTATAGATTTTGCTAGAAAAAGTGAAGATTGTTTAAACACTGCAGCAAAATAGTCTTGTAAATTTTTCAGGCAGCCTGTATTATTTCCCTATAACGCACTGAGTAATTTTTAATCAAATTAGTTTTTAAGTGTAAAGGGGATCAACATGAAAACAGCTTCTATCCAAAACGAACTAGCTACTCTTTCAACAGTTCTTCTTTCTAATCTAGATGAAGTCGTCTTTTTCTCAAAGCTTTCTGGCTTTGTACAAGAAGTGATGAATGAGCACAAAGTTCTTGGTTTCGAAGTTCTTTCAGATGGTTGCACTCGCCTGGTGGCCGAGAATGGCAAGAGCTTGAACAATGCCAAACTTTTAAACAAAGGCCAAGGTCTTTCTGGTTATGTAGCTCGCATGAAAAGAGCTTATTACTCTAATTCTGTTAAGCGTGATCCTATTGCCTCTACTGGTCTTCGTGATGAAGCAGTTGAAGCTGAACTTTGTATGCCAATTATGATCGAAGGCAACGTCATCGGTACAATCAACGTACAGTCTATCAAGAAAGACCGTAACTTTGGTGAAGCTGAGATGGTTGTGATTAACGATATTCTTAATCAGTTACAGTCTCCGATCCGTAACATGCATCTTTATTTGATGGCCAAAAACTTAAACCGTGAGCTTCAGACTCGTATTGAAGCTAAGGAAAAAGAGCTTTCAAATCGTGTGGAAATTCAAATCACAAAAGGTTTTGAAGACAACTCGCAAATGATTGGTCTTTCTAAGAACTTCCTGGAAATCGTTCAAATGGCGAAGAAAATTTCTTCTCAGGATTTTCCGGTACTTTTGGAAGGTAATCATGGTGTTGGTAAGAAGATTCTGGCCAAAAAAATTCACTCTTGGTCTGGCAGAAAAGGTGGAGTGGTTGTAGCAAGTTGTTCGGCCCTTAATGAAGCTCAACTTGATCGTGAACTTTTTAGCTCAAAAGGCTTAATGGTTCAGGCCAATGGTGGAACGCTTATTATTGATGACATCTGTAATACAACGACTCATATCCAGACTAAACTTCTAAGAGCTTTAGTTGCTGGTGAAATGATTGCGGTTGATACTGAAGAGAAGATCGCTCTTAACGTAAGAATTATTGCAACTTCAAAAATATCTCTTAAAGAGATGGTAGAAACTGGCTCATTTAAAGAAGACCTTTATTACAGACTTAATACTGTTGCCCTCAAGATTCCGGCACTACGTGAGCGTCTTGATGATATCAAAGTTATGGCCGAGTTCTTCCTTAACTCCGGCAAAGCTGAGAAAAAAGTTCTGACTTCTGGTGCTATTGAGAAACTGACTTCATATTTCTGGCCAGGAAATGCGCACGAACTTAAGAACATTATGGAGCGCACTTATATTCTAACTGACGGTCAATATATTGAAGCTTCTCATCTTCCTGAGTTCGCTCAAGAGGTAAAAGTAGAAGTAGTTGAAGCTCCAGTTAAATATGTAGAGTTCACTTTATTTGATCTTGAGAAAAAACACATTATTGACACTCTTGATCATTTGGGTGGAAATAAAACTCGAGCTGCTAAAGCCCTTGGAATCACAGTGAAGACTCTTTACAATAAGCTTCACAGCTACGGCCTAATCGAAGCTCGTGAACAATAAGATTTGAAGAGTCATTCATAAAAAAGTAAAATACGAAGACTAGGAGCAACTATATGTCTAAATCACCAATGCTACTTGACGAGAAAGCTGGATCAACAACTGCACCAGAAGCGATGACCATTAAAAACTTCCGTACCAACGGAGATATTGAAAACTTTTACCGCTACATCCATGATAATGGACTTCGCCGCGAAGCTTATATGCTGATGGAATACGCTCTCAGCAAAGTTGCTAAAGTCCGCAAAGGCAAACGTTCTAAAACTTTACAGTAATCTGAATTTAAGGGTCCCAATGATTGGGGCCCTTTATCTTTTTCCCGAGAAAACATGGAAGTATCTGCTAAAACCAAAATCGTCTTTGATCCCCTTTATGGCTTTATTCACTTAACTAATCTGGAATGGGAGATTATCCATACTCCTTTTTATCAGCGTCTACGTTGGATCAAGCAATTGGGTTTCACTTTTTACACATTCCCTGGTGCCGAACATTCCCGTTACGGACATTCCATTGGAGTGATGTTTAATGCTCATAAAATTCTTCAAAGATTAGGTAAAGGTGTTCCTGAAGCTGATCTTTTTGATGATAGCGTTCAGTCACCTGAAAAGGCTTTTCACCAAAGTATTCGCCTGGCCGCTTTACTGCATGATTTGGGAACTTTTATGTTCTCACATACAACAGAGATGGCCTATATCCGGTACGGTGAAACTACCAATGAAAAAAATGGTAAAGGCCATCCGGATGATCACGAGCACTTGGGCTCTTACATCATTAAAAATACCGATTTCCCGAGAGGGATTACCTATATTCTTAAGCAGTATCGTCTTGATCCCCAGAAAATCTCTAATCTGGTTAAAGGTATTGATCCCAATATTCTGGCCAATCAAATCCTGCACTCTGAAGTGGATTGTGATCGCATGGATTATCTTTTAAGGGATGCTCATTATTCTGGTATCAGGTATGGAACATACGATAGGGATTATTTGCTTCATCATTTCCGGGTGGCAGAAGTCAATGGTCATGAGGTTGTAGCAATTAATCACAATGCTCTTCATGCAGTTGAGGATTTTTTGATGGCGAGATTTGCCTGGTACTCACAGGTGATTCGTTCTGCCCGAGGAGCACGTTTCGACGCCATTGCGGAAGAACTTACTTTTTATATGCTTGAGAAAGGGAAGATTTACTCTTATTCCCAGTTAATGGATATGATCGCCAATGACCCTGATCAATTCTATACTTTTAATGACCAATATTTTATGCAGCAGGTCCATCTCAATTACACCAATGGAACCTTTGATAAGAATCCTAGAATCAAAGACCTTGCTTACAGCCTTCTCTTTGGTAAGGCCCCTCGTACTGTTAAATGTGAAGAATTTAAGCAGCGGATTTTAAGCCAGGATGAAGATCAGGTCTATGACAAGATAGTCAAAAAAGCTGAAACAAAAATTGAAGAGATTAAAGAAATTCTGAAGAAAAAAGGCAGCGAGAAAGACTGGATTGTTGAAGATCTGCCTAAGAAAAATATCATTTTTGTGAAGTCCCGAAAAAAACTGGTTAAATCCAAGACTGGTGAAAATCTTCTATTGGAAAGAGATCCTGTGAAGATTCTTATGGATAATGGAGATGTCAGACTTCTGGGAGATGTTGAGAATTCGATTATTTCTGATCTTCAAACGAAATTCAATTTTGTTCCAAACGTTTATTGTTCGGATTCGGCCTATGAATTGTTGAAGAGAGAAGGGATTATTACTATTTGAGGTTAGCGACTTTTCATCATCGCCATTTCAAAGATATTTTCAATGTTACCTTTTATCATTTCAGCAGAATCTTGAAATTCTGCTGCATTTTGACCAATATTCATCTTCTGTTGAACAAGTTCATTAATAGACCGTCGGAGCAAATTTAAAAAAGCCTCCATCTCTTGAAGATAAACATTGAAGGAGCTCTTTATTTCATCCTTTCTTGCGGATTCAATGGCCCCTGTTTGCTTAATGATCTCCAGAGCACGCACTAGTTTTTTTACTTCTAACAACTGATCCTCAATAACTACCATCTCCGTTTTTAGCTTCGAAAGTTCTGATTCAAGTTTTGCAATAGTTGAATTAAATAAGGAAATGAACACATGCTTATTTGCAAGCATCCCTTCAAAAGCGTTTTCCGTCGTTTCCAGATTATGGATGGATTCCTTCACGAAAAAATCGACCATGATCATTTGAGTCTTAAGGGCCGTAATATTTAAAGAACCGTGCTTAATAATGACCGATAAGTTATCAGAGAAATTGGCAAAAGTAGTAATCTGATTCTCAATCTGTCCCGCTAGCCGTGAAAATTCCTCGGATATAACTGAAAGAGTTGCAGCACTCTCACCAAATTTAACTGCCAGAATGTTCATATTTACAGAAAGGAACTTGAGCTTGTGAAATTCCGTTTTAAGAGTGGCCAGGACTTCACCGAAAGATTTACTACCTTCTTCAAAGGTATTAATGTTATCAAAGCTTTGGTTTAGCTGCTTTGTCATACGTTTTGTGATTTCCGTGATCCGACTAATCGCAGGGTCACGATTAGTAACTGTATTGTCTTTATTTGCCAGATGATTTTCCCGGGCCTTAAGTTCAGTGATTGCGGCAGTAACCATGAAATCCTGATAGTTATCAAATCCCTTATCTTTAAGCATTTTCAATAATAGTTTTTCCCCTTCTTCCATAGAAGAGACTTTTTCTTTTTTAAGGACCTCAGAATAAACTTCTTCCACCACAGAAAAAATTTTGCTGGAAGGCTTGAAACGAATTGAGAGATATCCATCATCAACAGGAAAAGCGAAAGCAAATACCCAATAATAACGACCGTCGGCACTTAAGTTTTTCACATAGGCCGCAATGGGGGAGTCTGTTTTTAAAACATCCCAAAAAAGCTTGAAGACACTTCTGGGCATGTCTGGATGACGAATGATATTATGAGGAGCTTTGATCATCGTTTTTTCTGGATAACCACTGATTCTCATGAAGACCGTATTTCCATACAAAATGATACCTTTGGTATCTGTTGTGGAAAAAAAAAGTTCTTCAAATTCAAAAGGTACTGCTTCATTTCTTAAGATAGGTTTTTTCATACGGGAAATATTAATGGTAGGTGTCGTTAAAATATATGAGAAAAATCAGAAAAATTTTATTGCAATGGTTGAGTCTTTCGCTCTCGTACTGCTTTGACCTTAAACTTTACTTTCCCGACTAAAAATCGGTACAATGTTTGCATAACGTTAAAGAGGTTCCATGAGGGGACTTCTAAAGTATCAGGCAGGTTTCACGGATGTTAACCGGTCGTCTTCCACAACAAGGGCGAACTCAGCAGAAGGGTTCAACTAATCAGAATTATTTATTTCACCTCGACAATCTGTCGGTGGAATATGGTTCTATTAAGGCCCTTAAGTCGGTTCAACTCACTATCTATCCAGGCGAAATTTTATTTGTCACAGGGCCTTCTGGGGCCGGAAAGACCTCACTTCTCAGTGTTTTGGGAGGTCATTTAGCGCCCACTGGTGGTAAAGCGATTCTGCCGCAAGAGAGAAATTCTAAACATTTCGTTTCGACTGTTTTCCAGGATTTACGTCTTTTGCAGAAAAAATCATGCGAAGACAATCTATGGCTGGCCTATGATGCCAGTATCTATAATTCAAAAAATGAATTTCATCGGGAAATGGAAGATCTGGCCCGTTTATTACACATTCAGGACCATTTAAATCGGAAGATTGAGGACTGCAATGGAGGCCTGAAGCAGAAAGTGGCAATGATACGTGCTCTTCTGTGCAAGCCAACAGCACTTCTGGCCGATGAGCCAACCAGTTCACTTGATAAAGAAAATTCCTATCGTTTATTTGAAGTTTTAAATCACTTCAATCATAAAAAAGGTCTGACTCTGGTGTGGGCCACTCATAATAAGGAACTGATTAAACAGTTTCCTGGAAAAATTGCTCACCTCGATGCTGGACGATTAGTTTATTCGGGACATGCATGTTTTATTTAAAAGAATTTTTTAAATCGATTGGTGAATCTCCAATCCGAGGAATGAGTTTTCTCTTTTTTTCTTGTTTGCTCGCCATGGGACTAACTCATCGCCCTTGGATTGCAGCAACTATTGAAAAAGTTTCTCCAGAGAAAATGGTGAATCCATATTTCGTGGCCGTGATTGATGGGTCAGTGGATGCAGTCAAAATTAAAAACGTCCTCTTAAAGTTACCGGGCGTTGTAAATATCGATGATAAAGAATCAGATCGTAGCCGCTCAAAACTCAATGCATTGGTGGGTCAGTTAGGTAGTGATTACTCGCTTGATGCCGATCTTATGAATTTTAAATCTCTTCGGATAGTAATGAGTCCTTCACTCTCGATGGAGAGTTTGGATTTTGTCCGAAATCAAGTCGTGAAAATGGGTGGGAAGGATCATGTATCCGCTACGGATGTAAAGTTTCCTGAAGTAACCGGTGTTATGAAGGCCCATCCTTTTTATCATTACCTGGCCCGGGCAGGAGATTGGGGTGTGGTGGGACTCATCGCTATTATGTGGATGATTTCTTATTGGCTTTGCTATGATGTTTTTCGTTCGCGCTCATATATTATTGAGAAGTTTCAGCGTAAAAAACTGGTTGCTGCAAAAAGTATTGCAACCGGTCTGTCAGTCGTTTTTGTTCTCTTTGCTGCGATTGGTATCTGGAATGGAACTCTGAAGTTTTTTGATTCCATAATACTGCTAATGATTTTTTCAGTATTCTGGACTTTCTCAATGCAAGACTGGAGATGGAAACCGACATTATGAAACTGTTTCTTACGCTGGCCCTTTTTATTTCCTTTGGAACTCATGCGGCAATTAAACGACCTGGGGACGAGCTGGCACGTTATCGTAGTGAAGTCATGGAAATGGGTGCTCGCTTGCATACCCTTGAAAAAGAAATCAATACTAAGAACAACCTTTATCTCTCAAGCCTTGAGCAAATCAAGCAGTTTGAATCTGATGTAAAACTCTACCGAGATGAACTTAAAAAGAAACATAAAGAAGTTTCTAATGCTCAATTGGAAAATAAACGCATTCTCCAAAGTTATCTCCTGGAAAGTGAAAATGACACAACTGAGCCCTGGCAGCGGAAAGTTCATCTGCAGCTTCTTAAGCAGGCCCAGGAGAAATTAAAAACGAAAGAAGCTGAATTAGTAAATTTTGAAAGCAAAGTTAATGAATTCGATGAAAAGTTAATTGCTTTAAGAACGAACGAAGAAGAGCTTGAACAAGTGATCAAGGAACTTGAAGTACGAAAAAAATCCGCTATGGAAACCTATCTGGCAAAAGTGGATAAAAAACAAAAGATCGAAAAGATTGTTCAATCTCAAAAATTAAAGAAAAGAATTGAAGTGGTTAAAAAGGAATTAAGCCGGGCACCAATCGTTGCAACTAAGCCTGATCGATTCTTTGCCCGACCAGTGGATGATTTTGTTAGCTATACTGCAAGTCCTAAAGGTGTCACTTTTAAATACCAAGCTGCTCAACCAGTGAAGGCAGTGGGTGGAGGAAAGATTGTTTTTGCAGGAGATCTTTCATCATATGGACAAGTTGTTCTCATTGATCATGGTTCAGAAATCAGAACGGTCCTATTGGGAAAAATGAATATCAGAGTTAAGAAGAATGATTTAGTCAAAAATGGGGATATCCTTGCTTATACTCTTTCAGATTCCAAAGAAGCCCAAAACCTTTACTTTGAAGTTCGTAAGAAAAACACGGCCCAAAACACTATTTTGTGGTTAGACCCGAATGGAGTGAGTAAAATCTAAGACGATCATTCAAGTCTTAGGAGTACTCATGTCTCGTCTCGCATCCATGGCATTGCTTTCCTTTTTAATTTTTTCTCCTGCTCAAGGCAGAGATGAGAAAAAAGCACCTCCCAAAATTACAGAAAATCGTTCTCGCTTTGAACAACTTGAACTATTTAATAAAGTACTTCACTTGGTTGAGACTCAGTATTACCGCCCGGTCAGCACTGAGAAACTGGTTGAAGGTGCTCTGAAAGGAATGATGGAAACTTTGGATCCACATTCAGCTTTTTTGAATAAAGATTATTTTGAAAAAATGCAAAATGATACTGCTGGTGAGTTTGGTGGTTTGGGTCTTGAAGTGACACAGAAAGAAGGCGTGATCTATATCATTACACCCATAGATGATACTCCGGCCTTTCGGGCAGGGATTAAACCAAAAGATAAGATGGTTGAAATTAATCATGAGCCCATTGTTGGCATGACCCTTGAGCAGGCAATTGAAAGGATGCGTGGCAAAGTCGGGGATAAGATTCACCTGGGCATTATTCGCGAGGGTGAAGAAGGAATTAAACATTTTAATCTAAAGCGAGAAATCATTAAAATTAAGCCTGTGAAGTCAGAGCTTATACAGGACAAGTATGCCTACATTCGTTTAACTCAATTCCAAAAGCGCTCTGCTGAATCGATTGAAGAGGCCTTGAAAAAAATTAAGGCGAGGACAAAAGGAAAGCTTTCGGGAATTGTTCTGGATCTTCGTTCTAATCCAGGGGGGCTTCTGGATCAGGCAGTTGATGTTTCCTCACTGTTTCTAAAAGAAGGTATTGTAGTTACTACTGAGGCCCGTGATCCTCAAAATAAAGATATCCGTTATGTTAAGAAGTCTGGCTATAAAGATCTAACAACTCCGATGGTGATTTTAATTAATGGTGCCTCTGCTTCAGCTTCAGAGATTGTTGCTGGTGCACTCCAGGACTATGAACGTGCTGTTATCATGGGCTCCCAGTCCTTCGGTAAAGGCTCAGTTCAAACAGTCGCTCAATTAGATAAGAGTACGGGAGTAAAACTAACGATTGCTCAATATATGACTCCAAAAAATAGAAAAATACAGGCCGTTGGAATTAAGCCGGATGTCCAGATTGAAGAAATGAATCAAGTAGATTTTGAAAAAGGCTTGAAGGAAGATCGTTATATTCGTGAAAAAGATCTTAAGGGTCATCTGACGGCAACCATTGAAACTCCGGAAGAGAAAGTCATCCGGGAAGCAAACGAGCGAAAAGAAAGAGCACAAAGAGTTAAGGCCATGGAGGCCCGAAGAAACGAGAGAAAGAATTCTTCAAAAGAAAAAGAGGATGAGCTTTTCAAGGCCTATGCTCCAGCTGAAGACTATCAAGTGCTTCAGGCCATCCGCTATCTCCAGGGCTTTAGTGTTTTTGAATCCTTTCTTAAAACGACAAATAAGTAATGATGGGATTTGATGCGGCCACAGTCTCAGATCTAGTTGGCTCAATTAAAGAAGTATTAGAGGAGCAGTTCCAGGAAGTGATGGTACAGGGAGAGGTGACAAACCTCTCTCTCTCGGGTGCCGGTCACTGGTACTTTACACTCTCTGATGCTAATGCCTGCATCTCCTGCGCTCTCTTCAAAGGAGATGCTCTTCGTAATCCACTTATTCGGAATCTTAAAGATGGCGATAAAATCGTCATCGTGGGTCCATTGAGTGTCTATCAAAAGCGTGGTTCTTTTCAATTGCTGGCGAAAAGAATTTTTCCTGCCGGCGAAGGGCAGCTGAAACTTCAGTATGAGAGATTAAAGGCGAGGCTTTCGCAGGAAGGACTCTTCGATATTGAGAAAAAAAAGCCCTTACCTTTGTTTCCCAAAAGAGTTGCCGTTATCACTGCAGAACATGGAGCCGCTCTTCAGGATTTTCTAAATGTCATGAAACGCAGGTCCTTATGGTTAGATATCCTGATTGTTCCTGCTCTGGTTCAAGGTGATGGAGCTCCCAAGTCACTTTATAATGCTCTTAAAATGGCCGAAGCTCAGAATGGAATTGATGTCATCGTTCTCACCCGTGGGGGAGGAAGCCTTGAGGATCTCTGGGCCTTTAATGATGAGAATCTGGTTCGGGCAATTCATGAATGCCCTATTCCGGTGATAAGTGCCGTAGGTCATCAGGTTGATTATACTCTTTGTGACTATGTTTCTGACTACCGTTCAGAAACTCCTACGGCCGCAGCTGAAACTCTGTCTCAGCCACAAACGGAACTTAAATCTCGCCTCATTTTTTGTCAGAGCCATTTAAAATCTGATCTTTTTAAATTGTATCAGCATGTGCAACTCATGACCCAAAAGTTTCATCCTCGTGAACTTTTAAACCTCATGAAACAAAAAATTCATGAAGGGGAGAAGCGTTTAAGTGCCATTCATTTAAAAGAGAGGGCCGGTGAATTAATCGGTCTGCCTGAGGCCAGTCAAAGGGTAGATGAAAGCATTCTTAAACTTCGTCACATTACAGAAAGAAATACCACCCACTTATCTGAGAAACTTCTCCGTTTTGAACAGGTCCTGGGTGCATTAAGCCCGCTTAAAGTTTTAGGTCGTGGATACTCTTATGTGACTCTGGCAAATGGCGATGTTATCACTTCTAAAAATGATTTTGATCTGAAAGATCAAGGCACCAAGATAGAAATCCAGTTCCATGATGGCAAGGGTTTAGCGATAAAGGGATAATATGAAATACACTATTCTTACTCTTCTTTTTCCCACTTTTTTAAGCTGTGCGATGGCAAAGAACCCAGTTCAAAAAGAACTGACCATCAAACCAGGAGAAGTCCGCTTCCTGGAGTTTAATATTCCCCATGAGAAAGTTCGTCTTTTTTGTAAAGATCAGGAAGTGAAGTTGCAAAAAAATGGCAAGAAGGGCCAGGCAGTAGTTATAGAGAGTTATTTTTCGGAACTTAAACCTTTCACCTGTTACTTAAAAGACAATGATCAGAATCTGGAAGAGCTCTTCTTTAAGGTAGAGAATCGCGAATACAAAGCTGAGCAGTTAAGAGTGAATCCTAAAAGAATTAAGTTATCCCCAAAAGATCAGAAGCGCGCCAATGAGGAACAGTTAGTTCTGAATAAAATTTATGCTTCATCTTTGAATACTTTTCAGTTTAAAACTGCTTTTAAAGAACCTATGGATAGTCATGTCACAAGTCTTTATGGAACCCGTCGGGTTTATAACAAAAAGAAAAAAGGGCAGCATCTAGGTATTGATTTTCGTGCTGCGATTGGGGATAAAGTTCCTTCAACCAATGCAGGCAAAGTTGTTTTTGCCGGAGATCTTTTTTACACAGGCTGGACGGTGATTATTGACCACGGCCTGGATATTTTTTCTGTCTACGGACATCTATCTAAACCAATGGTGGAGGCGGGAGAAATGGTAGAGCGCGGGCAGATTATTGGACTTTCCGGAAACACTGGAAGAACTTCTGGACCACATCTTCATTGGGGTGTTAAAGTTCAGGGCCAATATATTGATGGTTTCGTTCTGATCGAGGAAACCAAAAAAGCCTTCAAGGAATAATGCAGCAGTACTCAGGTCTTCTTCAGTTTCGAATTGATCCGCTTCTTTCCCCAGATTTGAGGAAAGATCTGGATTCCGTTCTCTCAACTTTAAAAGAAGCTGAAAGGGCCGATGGCCTAAGCATTCCTAAAGCTCCTAACAAACTTACGATTGATTTTATTTCTGAGAGTTCGCTTCATTTATTGAAGGAAGGACCGGAGTTTAGGATTTGTCTCCTGGACAAAAATCAGGGCCTCTTTAGTTTTGGTCAGAATATTAATGAATCACTGGCCGATGCTGTTCTGGATGACGGTCTTGATATTAAACAGATTAAACGTCTGATTTATCCCAGACTTCAAATGTTGATCAAAAACAAAGAAGAATTTTTCACAACTCTGGGATTGAAAAATATCCGAAAATTTGAAAATAAGGCCAAGCAAGTTGGACAAAAAAAAGCTGAGGATTCTTTTACCTCAGACTCTTTACTCCGTTATGCTCAGGCACTAGTGGACCTGGAAAAAGAATTAATCCAAACGGATGATTTACCCAGGCTTGAGAAAGTTTTAAAACAGTTCACTAAAAATAATATCGAGAAGTCTAAGTTCTTGTTCTTGTCCGGAGGCGAGCTGGCCGAACTGACGCCGACTGAGAATTTTCTTCTACTACCTCCTTTTAAAGGTGAGTTCATCGGAATTGAGATGAACTGGAATGATGATGATTCCTTTAAACTTATTAAACGGCTTTTTTTCTTTTATACCTTGGTAAGTTTCTTTAAATCTCAGCAAGAAGTTGAAGATCCTTTTTTCGATGAAAACCTTTGGGAAAGTGTGCTGGATAGTATCCCTTTTCCGGTGGCACTCCTGTCCCAAACAGCGGAAGTTCATCAGCACAATACTCTTTTCTCAAAGTTAGGGTTTCCACCTAGTGACTGCCTGAAACTTCAGCTTCGGGAAAAGATCATGATTAATGACATCCCTTACAATATATTCAGAAAGGACGTTAACCATCTGGATCAGAAGAAAATCCTTTTCGTCTTTTTTACTGAAAGTTTTTTTCTGAAAGGGGATGGTAATTTGACGCCTTCGGGCCAGGAATTAGGAATAATCAGCTCAAGTATCGCCCACGAATTGAATAACCCAATTGCCGGGATTCAGGCCGCCTTAAGTCTGCTGTTGCTGGATGAATCCTTGAATCAGGAAGCTCAGCAAACACTTTTAGAAATGAAAAATGGTGCTCTTCGCTGCAAACAATTGATTGAAACTTTCCTCGGATTTTCCCGGGCCAATCCTCGTAATCTTCAAACCTTTGAGACGAGTTTGAGTCCGATTGAAATATGCTATCAGCAGGCGCAGAATCTTTTACGCTTTCGGACTGTTGAAAGCGGTATCAGGTTTAATTTTGAGTCTATCAAACATGCCAACTTCCGGGCAGAGGTTAATCTAAGCCTCCTGACTATGACGTTTTATCTGATCCTTGGTGAAATTATGACTCTTTATTCTCATCAGCTCTTAGTTGCCAATAAGAATCAGATTGAGAAAGTTATTCGGGGAGAGATTATTGAATCTTCTCAGGAGATTCTGATCCAGTTACATGAACTTAATATTTCAACCCTCAGTCTTTCTAAGTTAATTCAGAATCTTCTCACAATCGAAAATCTTGTCCTGCAGGTCTCAGACTATTCTTTACGTTTTATTTACAGCCAATCTAAAGGTGTTTAGTAGGAAACTGATAACGATCCACCTGACTTTCGGCCAGATGTTCGATCTTATCCAGATAGGCCTTCTTTTCATCTTTGATATCACTCGCTCGTAAAGTGAGATAAAGCTCAGGTTGTTTAATAAGCGAATCATGAAAGAGGCTTAAGAAAATATCTTTGATATCATTCTGAATAAAGATTTTCTTTTTTCCCTTTTGTTGAGTTTCAAACCGGAGCACCTGGTTGGAAAGAAACTGATGAAGCTTCTTCTTATGAGAAGGGAATTTGAAAATCAGTTGAGAGTAGGGAGAGAAATTTAAAAATGAATAAACGATATACTGGCCACTGATTAAATGAGGAGTGACGACAAAGTCATGTTCATCCATCAGGCGTGGAGCTGGTGGTAGGATATGTTTTGCCTTTAAGTAATCAATGCTCTTTTTACGATAGCTTTCAGGGATTTTTACAAAATTTGCATTCATGAAAAAAAGTCCTTCAATGAAAGGACCGCACAAACGAATGTGAATTTGACTCCAGCGGAATTCAGTTAAATAGGTCTTAAGATCTTCCACCTCATCCTTTGGCGATTTAAGAGGAAGAATCGTGAGGATCACGCCGTTATCACCTTTGATGGTTAAAACACAAGGATTCTCAATCTTCTCAAGAATCTCATACACACGTGGGAGTCCGTCCTGAGTTTCTACAATGGCCCGATCGAGTTCAAACTTATTACGTGGATAATAGAGCTGATTTACTTTACGGATATTCTTACTCTCAAAAATTTCCATATACTTTAATAACAGCATACCTGTGGCACGAGCATCTTCAATTGCCCGATGTGCCTGAGAGTGATGGATATTAAATATCTGGGACATGTAGTTCAAGTTGGAACTCATGATGTCCGGGATCATGTATTTGGTCATGATATTAGTACAGATAACTTTATTCTCAAGCGTCGGGCGCTGAAGTTTTTTTAAGACCCCATTCAAGAAAGGAATATCGAAAGAGGTGTTATGGGCAACCAGAATAGCATCACCAATGAACTGGATGATTTCATCTATAACTTCTTCAATTTTAGGGGAATGCTCAACATCGGCCTTTCTAATACCGGTTAGCTTTTGCACAAAATCAGGAATGTCTTTTAAAGGATTGACCAGGAAGGATCGTTCTTCTGTTATTTTCCGGTTCTCGATCTTAACCATTCCAATTTCGATGATTTTTTCTGTTTCGGGATTTCCCCCGGTTGTTTCAAGATCGATGACACAAAATTTGAGAGAACGTAATAACTCACTGGAGGAGTCGAAAGCTTTTTCTTTTTCTTGCATGTGATAAATGAGACATTCGCCTCATCCCTTATTTTTAAAGTTTATTCCATATGATCTGGAGTAAAAGCGTGAGTCAGAAGCTCTTTAAGTTTCCGGGTGGTTTCTTTTCCGGTGTGATCACCAAAAGTAACTTCAAGATTTCCATCAGCAAATTCAGTCATCACCTGGAGGCACATCCCACAAGGAGGCCAGCCATCCTGAGTGTAAACATAAATCCGCTTCATTTTCATATGACCCTCTGAAACTGCTTTCCAGATGGCCACTCGTTCAGCACAGACTGTTCCGCCGAAGCTGGCATTTTCTATGTTACAACCTTGATAAATTTTTCCATCAGAAGTTTCAACACAGGCCCCAACTCTTGCTTTAGAGTAGGGAGAGTGTGATCTGGTTGAGGCATCCACGGCCTTATCGCGTAAATCGTGACTCATTAGACTTTTCCCATTCTGTTTAACTCACCTATAGTTTCAGTTAAAACTGTTGCAAAACCAACCATGGCCTTTTCTGCCACCTTTTTAACGTCAGCGTGATTAAGTTTTTCCTGCTTAATCCCAGCAGCATAATTTGTGATACAGGCAACTCCAGCAACTTTAAGTCCAAGATGATTGGCCGCAATCACTTCCGGCACCGTACTCATCCCTACCAGGTCTGCCCCAATTGTCCGAAGCATTCTGATTTCGGCAGGAGTTTCATAAGTTGGACCTAAAACAGAGCAGTAGACTCCGCTTTTAATATCCACATGATGACGTTGGGCCACAGAATGGAGGAGTTCACGAACCTCTGAATCATAGGCATTTCCCATATCAGGAAAACGAGGTCCGAGTTCAGCAATATTTGGTCCCACTAAAGGATTTCTGCCCGATAGATTGATATGATCTGAAATGGCCACGAGATCACCTGGATGAAATTCAGCATTGATTCCACCAGAGGCATTAGTTAAGAAAAGATACTCAATACCAATAGCTGCCAAAGTTCTAACCGGAAGAACGATATCTTCCATAGCATAACCTTCATATGCATGAAGCCGTCCCTGAAGGGCCGCAACCGTTACTCCATTGACCTCACCAATGATCAAGGCCCCTGAATGACCTTCAACAGAAGTGCGTTTAAAATGAGGGATCTCCTGATAAGGGATGATCATCTTATCTTGGATTTGATCAATATAAATTCCCAGGCCTGAACCCAGAACAATTCCAACTTTAGGTTTCTTGGAAATTTTTGAAAGGATGAATTGGGAAGCTTCTAAAATTTTTGTCATGGCCATATATGTTTCCTTAGCTAAGTTTCTCAATGATGAGCTTAGGTGTTTTAACCTTAACTGCCGACATCGTGAGAACTTCTTTTAAAAATTTCGTTCTGATATTCTCTACAATCTCTTGTTGATCAGCGTGGTGCTGGATACTAAAGATCACGTCACCTTTTTTGACTTTATCACCTATTTTTTTCTTGAAAGAAAACCCCACGCCATGGTCTATGACATCGGTCTTGGCCTTTCTTCCGCCTCCGAGTTCAATCAATAAAAGTCCAATCTTCTCATTTTGGAACATTTTAATGTAACCGGATTTCGGAGCAACAATATCTGTAGTCATCTTGGCCATTGGCAGGAGTGAGTAATCATCTATGACTCTTTCATCTCCATTCTGGCTTTTGATTAGTTTTCTGAATTCGTTCAAAGCTTTACCGGAACTCACCATCTCCAGCGCTTTCTTGTGTGCCTTTTCAAAGGTTTTCTCCACTCCAGCAATGTGAATCATATGTGCTGCCAGCGCAATAGAGAGATCAGTCAGATCTTTTGGGCCATTACCTTTTAAGGTTTCAATGCTTTCAATAATTTCATTTGAGTGACCAACTTCAAAGCCCAAGGGCTGGTTCATATCGGTAATCAGAGCAATCGCCTTTTTCTTAAAACGCTTACTGGTTGCAATCAGGCTTTTTCCCAACGCTCGCGCATCTTTTGGTGTCCTCATAAAAGCACCGGTGCCGCATTTGATATCAAAAACAATCCCATTAGCACCTTCTGCCAGTTTTTTACTCATGATTGAAGCTGTGATGAGAGGGATCGAGTCAATGGTAGCTGTGACATCTCTGAGGGCGTAAATCAGTCGATCGGCCGGTGCAATTTCCGGAGTCTGACCAATCAGTACCAGGCCCTCTTTATTTAATTTTTCTGAGAACATCTCCAGATCCAGAGAGGTTTTAAAACCTTTGATCGCTTCAATTTTGTCAACTGTTCCACCAGTATGCCCGAGACCTCGTCCTGCAATCATGGGAACTTTAACCCCGGCCGCAGAAGCTATTGGGGCAAGGATGAAAGATGCTTTATCGCCGATGCCTCCGGTGGAATGCTTATCGATGACATTCTTCCCCGGGAACTTCAATTGTTTACCTGACTCCAGCATCGCATCTGTCAGGGAAGCTGTCTCGGAAACGTCCATTCCCTGAATAAACATCGCCATCAGCATGGCCGACATTTGGTAATCATAAATTTTATTTTCGGTAAAACTCTGAATAAACCACTTAATTTCTTTATCTGTTAAACGCTCACCACGTTTTTTCCTGTCAATAAGGGGATAAACTTGAAAATTTTCTTTAGACATAATGAACTCACATGCAACAACTGATTTGCCAACTTTAAGATGGGAACTTATCATAGTCTTAAGGATTCCCGCTGGCAAACTAACTCCTAGGATTGGTATGAAAAAAATTATTTGCGTCTTTTTAAGTCTTAATTTCTTCTTGGTTTCTGGAGTTCTTTCACCCGTATGGGCGCAAGAAGATGAAGACCTCATCAAAAGTACGCAAAATGATATTATTCTGATTGGGGTCGCTGGAGCTGCTGGTGCCGTTCTTGGACTTTCCACTTTATCTTTTGTCGAAAAACCTTCTAAGCACATTTCTAACATCTGGACAGGTGCCGCCATTGGTGTGATTGCGGGAGTTATATTTGTTGCATATAACAGTGCGCAAAAGAATTCTGAGGATTTACAATCGTCTAAAGAATTCAACTCTTTTGAGAGAGTGGCCTGGCATTCTGAGAATACCTCAGATCTGACATTGCCTTCGGTGCAATTTGGCACTCAAATCTGGCAATTAAGCTTCTAAAATAGTCGACTTTTTCTTGCCATCGAATAATTGTGCTAGGTATAACTTACGGGTTTAACTTAACACATACATTAGGATGGCTTATGGATCGCTTGGTTTCCCTGTTGGGATTATTCGTCATGATTGGCATCGCTTATGCTTTGAGTGAAAAGAAAAAGGCCATTCAGTGGAGAACTGTTATTTCCGGCATAGTAATGCAGGTGGTCTTCGGTCTTATCATCCTAAAAACAGATTTTGGACGGAACATCTTTGATACAATCGGAAAAGGTTTCAACGCCATTTTAAATTATACGGGAGAAGGGGCCAAATTTCTTTTCGGCGGTCTGGCCACTCCTAGTGAAAGCTTAGGCTTTATCTTTGCTACCATGGTTCTTCCAACGATCATCTTTATGAGTGCTCTTATGTCCGTTCTTTACCACATCGGAGTGATGCAGAAAGTGGTTGAGCTTGTTGCAAGAGTCATGATGAAGGTCATGAGAACTTCAGGTGCTGAATCTCTCGCCTCAGCTGCAAATATCTTTGTTGGACAGACAGAAGCTCCACTCGTGATTAAACCTTACGTAAGTAAGATGACTAAATCTGAGCTGATGTGTCTTATGACTGGTGGTATGGCAACGGTCGCTGGTGGTGTTCTGGCAGCTTATGTGGGGTTTGGTATTGATGCTGGCCACTTGTTGGCAGCTTCAGTGATGTCAGCTCCTGCAGCTTTAGTTTGTGCCAAACTTTTAGTTCCGGAAGTAGAGGAGTCGGCAACTGCCGGTGTGGTGAAAGTTGACCTTCCAAAAGTCTCTGCCAATGTCATCGATGCTGCCGCTACTGGTGCTTCAGATGGTTTAAAACTTGCTGTTAACGTTGCGGCCATGCTCTTGGCCTTTATTGCTTTAATTGCCATGTTAAATGGAATTCTTTCCGCCCTTGGCGGTCTTTTCGGTTTCCCACAACTGACTTTTGAACTGATTATGGGATATGTGAACGCTCCAGTGGCATGGCTTTTAGGTGTGCCTTGGGAAGATTGTTTAACCGTTGGTTCAATTCTGGGGAAAAAATTAGTTCTTAATGAATTCGTAGGATATCTCGATTTGGTTACGGCCAAGGCCACGATCTCTGAGCGTTCTACTATTATAACGACCTACGCTCTGTGTGGTTTCTCTAACTTCTCATCCATTGCCATTCAGCTTGGTGGAATTGGAACCATGGCCCCTGAGAAAAGACCGATACTTGCGGCCTATGGTCTGAAGGCCCTGATCGGTGGAACTCTTGCATGCTACATGACAGCATGTATTGCCGGACTTTTTATTTGATATAAAAAGATGTAACCTGACTGTAATTACGTTTTAAAGTTTTTACAGTTAGGACATTTTTCATGGCAAAAGAACTTGTGGTCAACCAGACGCACAGTGAGTCGCGTATTGCGCTCATTGAGAATGGTGAGATCTTAGACTTCCTTATTGAGCGTCATTCCCTTAAAAATGAATCAGCACCAATCGTAGGAAATATCTACTTAGGACGCGTTTTGCGTGTCCTTCCCGGAATGCAATCGGCCTTCATTGATATCGGCCAGGAGCGCGCGGCCTTCTTGTATGTGGATGATGCTTATCTTCCAACACTGGATGAGCAGCGGGAAATGCAAAGCCGGATCGAAACGGCGGAGTCTGCCACTAAACGTTTAGGAGAAGTCATACCAGACGAATTCTCCACTCTGACAGAAACCGTTGATATGAAGTTCCGTCCGGATGTAAAAATTCAGGATTTTCTGAAAGAGGGTGATGAGATTGTGGTTCAGATTGCCAAAGAACCTATTTCAACTAAGGGTCCAAGAGTTACCCGCCATATTACCCTGGCCGGTCGTCACATCGTCTACATGCCTTTTATAGAACATACTGGTGTTTCCCGAAGGATAGAATCTGAAGAAGAAAGAAAACGTCTAAAAGATATTCTGGATTCTATTAGGCCTGAGGGGATTGGTGTCATCGCCCGTACCGTGGCAGAAACTCAAAGTTATAAAGTTTTAAAAAGCGATTACAACAATCTGGTTAAAATCTGGAAAGACGTTCAAAAGAAAATTGAGAAGGCAAAAGCGCCTGTTGAACTTCATCAGGATCTGTCTTTCATCCAGCGGGCCCTTCGGGACATCATGGATGAGGATGTTGATAATCTGATAGCGGATTCCAAAGCTTCAGTGAAGCAAATAGAAAAATTCATTCAAAGATTCATTCCTCATCATAAGGCCAAAATCAAATTCTATGATGGCGAGACTCCCATCTTTGAACACTATGGCATTGATATTGAAATTGAACGAGCTCTTTCCAATCAGGTCTTTTTGAAGTCAGGCGGCTCGATCAATATTGATCAGACAGAAGCCTTGGTTTCCATCGACGTGAATACAGGTAAATTTGTTGGTAAGAAAACTCTGGAAGATACCATCCTAAAAACCAATCTTGAAGCGGTTAAAGAAATTTCCTATCAACTAAGACTTAGAAATTGTGGTGGTATTATCATTATCGATTTCATCGATATGGAAAAAGAAGAGCACCGAAGCCAGGTATACTCAACTCTACTTGAGGCCTTGAAGAAGGATCGTTCTAAGACTAATGTACTTCCCATTTCAGGCCTGGGTCTGGTTGAGATGACCAGAAAAAGAACTCGAGACACATTGATTCGAACCATGTGTGAGCCTTGTCCTTATTGCGAAGGTGTGGGCAGAGTAAAATCGGTTGAAACGGTTAGTTTTGAAGTCATCAGAGAACTTCAGAAAGTGATGAAGCGCACAGCTGCCAATCGAATAACACTATTTGCTCATCCTGAAGTGTGTGCCAAGCTCTCCAGTGAAGGCTTTGGCATCATTGAATCACTTGAAGAGACTTATAACAAAACTCTTCTGGTTCGTGCGGACAATAATTATCATTCTGAACAATACGAAATCTACGCTCCGGATGCTTAGGCATCCGGTTCTATTTCAATAAATCATTTATCAGAGACCGGATCTGCTCTTTCTTTTGATCCGGTTGAAGTTTTTCTTCGCTGGAGTCCTCGTTAAAATCGATTCTTGAGAAAGCTGATTTCATGGTCTTTTCAAGATCTTTACCCACTTCGATTTCGTTTAAGAAGTGGCGGGATTTAACGGAGGATTTAAGGTACTTCTCAGTGATATTTCGAGTGGCCTCATTAGACTTATTGTAGGTCTCTGGAAGATCAATCGAGCCGAGTCGTCCGCCGGTAATTTTAAAGATCACGGCCTTGGTCTTTTGCCCCAAGGTCAATTCTCTGTCATCAGTCAGATTTTTAAGGGCCATGGCCGAAGTGATATCAACCCGGGCCTTGATCAGCTCAATCATAATTTCTTTATTAATGCCATTTACCAGAACTTCTTCATGGGCCAGCAGTCTGTCTCGCTGATGCTCCTTGCGAAGAGCTTCTGTTATTACACTATAGAAAGATGTTTGTTTTGAATTCTCATTCAAAGAAGCTGCAATAGCATAAAAAGAGACCTCAAATTTATTGCTGTCTTTGAGAGGACTCATCTTGCGGATATTAATTTTTGAATAAAGATCATTCATGCGATGAGTGAATTCTTTAGCGGCATTCTCACTGGCTTCACTATCATCTATTTTAGAAATCTGAGCTTCCACGGATTTGACATAACTTTCGGCAGCGTTAAATCTTGCTCCTTTGTCGGCTTCTTTATTCATAAGAACATGAAAATTCTCATTCCTGCCTTCCTCAGCATTCTGCTGGGCCATGACGGTGGTCATTTCTTTTAAATCATCAGTCACTTTCGAAATCCGCTCAGTGGACTTTTCAGTATTTTGGGTTCTTTTATCCAGCTCTTTAACTTTTGAGCAGGCACCTGTGAGTAATAAACAGGCAAGAACCATTGATGATGTTTTCATGAGAAGCTCCTTAAATAGATAAGAAGCATATTAAGTCAGAATACAGGGGAGCACTCTTGTGGCGGTAAACATGAAAGGGGGTGTAAAAATAATAGGCGGCCATTTAAACTGTAATTCCTTGAAATTTGGTATTCCGTTTTTCCTTAGTAATGAAATAGAGTATTTAAGGTGCTTAGCGTTGTCGCTCTGGCTCTTAAGAAAGCCTTGGCCAGTTAAGGGACCTTGTGTTAATTTCCCCACTGACATTCATTACTTATTTCATTCTCGCTCATAGCAATAGTGTTATGGGCTTTTTATAATCCAGGAGGAAATATGATCTACGAAACGGCTTTCGTCGTTCGCCCGGACGCATCTGAGGAAGTTGTAACTTCCATCAAGAACTCCCTAGCTGAAACTTTCAAAGAGTTTGGCGCAGAAGTTCTAGTCACTGATTCATGGGGGGTGAAAACTTTCGCTCAACCAACTGAATCTGGCCTTAAAAAAGGCGCTTACCACTATTTCATGTACAAAGGTGCTGGTAACCTTAACGCAGAAATCGAGCGTAGGTTCCGTATTAACGAACATCTTGTTCGTCACCTTATCATCAAATTAGGTGAAGACAGACATCAAGCTGACATCGTTAAGAACTACAAAAACCCTAATCATACTCAAGCTGCAGAGATTGATGATGAAGGTGGTTTCGGTGGTGACGATAAAGACAAGAAAATGCACTCTAAGCGCAAATCTTGTTGGTTCTCAGCTAAGAAAACATCTCCAGATTGGAAAGACCCTAAGTCTTATTCTTGGCTAGTTAACGAGTTCGGAAAAATTTCTCCAGCTCGTATCACTGGTTTGACTCCGACTTTCCAGCGTCGTGCAAACGAAGCTATTAAGCGCGGTCGTAACATGCTTCTTATCAGCTACCAGTCTAACGAAACTGCTCGTTAATCTGGGATTTTAAACTGGTATGAATACTGAAGTGATGCAAACACCACAATTATCGACAGGAAGACTGCTCCTCTTAGGCGCATCCTCTGTTATTTTGTGCATTAGTTTCATCATGGCAATATTCGCTCCTTTTCCATTGGCCTTGGCCATCATCCTTTATGGAAGAACCAAAGGCTATCTGGCCGGCTTAGCTGGACTCATTTTGAGTTTTGTTTTTGCCAGCCTGGTTTATGGAGACCTGACGCTGTTTGGATTCTACATTTGTGTGTTTGTTTTCGGAGTTGGTATCGCTGAAATTGTCCAGAGGGGAGTTTCTCCTGTTAAGGGCATGGTAAGTTTTGGACTGGGTTTTATCCTGTTTATAGCTGCCAGTTTTGGTTTACTGATGAACAGTATGAAAACGACGCCTAAAGAATTTATCCTCCAGCAGATTGAGAAGAGTTCGGACAAGATTGCCGAGCAGAAAAAAGCAGTTGAACTTAGCGGGGACAAAGACTCCATTCAAGTTCTTCAATTGCTTGACCGTCCTGATTTACTGGCCAAAGAAATGATTGAATCATTTCCAAGCTATCTATTCATGGGCGTGTTTCTCATGCTTTGGTTCAATATGTTTCTGGTACTTAAAAGCCGCAGGCTTTTACTTTCAGGGCATGACTTCCCGTACTCGGAGATGAACCTTTTGAATTTCAAAGTCCCTTTTGGGTATGTCCTGGTTCTGGTAGCAGGTCTTGTACTTGCCGTCTGGGGAGAGACTTTGGGGTCCACTGTTTATGAAACCATTGGTCACACGATCATTTATTGTCTTGGAATATTTTATTTCTTTCAGGGCTTTGGTGTTTTTAGTGATCTTTTGAACTTTCTGGGCATTGTAGGTTTTTTTCGTACCTTGATCGTGATGATTACCATCTTCATGGCAAGCTACCTCATCGCAGTCGCCGGTTTATTTGATAATTGGTTTGATTTCAGAAAGTATTTTGTAAAACGTAAAACTGAAGATTAATTTTTAGGAGAACAATATGAAAGTCATCCTTATAGAAAAGGTTAAGGCCTTAGGAACAATCGGGGAGATCGTAAACGTATCTGCCGGTTTCGCTCGTAACTATCTTTTCCCGAAGAAATTCGCGATCCTTGCTGACGATAAGAACGCAAACGTTCTTAAAGATAAGCAAAAAGCACTAGCTAAGAAAGTTGCTGCTGAAAAAGCAGAAGCTGAAGCTGCTAAGAAAAAAATCGAAGGCATCACTGTTGAGCTTATCAAGAAGGTTGGAGCTAACGGTCGTCTTTTCGGTGCTGTTACATCTCAGGAAATTGCTAAAGAACTAGAAAAACAAGGCGTTTCAATTGAACGTCGTCTTCTTTCTTTTGACGGTTCAATCAAGTCTCTCGGGACTTATGACGTTAAAGCTAAGCTTTTCAATGATGTTGTAGCTACATTCAAACTTAAAGTTACTATGGATGCCGCTATGGCCGAGCAACTTAAGAAAGAACAAGCTGAAGCTCAGAGACGTAATGCTGAGAAAAAAGCTAAAGCTGAAGCTGCCAAAGCTGAAGCTGCTGCCGCTGCAGAAGCTGCTGCAAACGAAGAATAATTTCTTTATCTCAATGAGACCGGAGAGCAATCTCCGGTCTTTTTCTTCTTTGATATCAGGGGGTCCATGATGGCCAATCCACAGAACGAACTACCTCATGACATTGGTGCCGAAAAAGCACTTTTAGGTTGTTTACTCATCGATAATTCAAGCTTCGATGAAATCTCGGATATAAACCTTGAGTCAGTGGATTTTTATCACCCTCAGTACGGGATTATCTTTCAGGCGGTTAAAGACCTTCACATGGAGGCCATGCCGTTTGATATTGTAACCGTTGCTTCGAAATTAAATGATCATGGAAAACTGGAAAAAATTGGCGGACAAACTGCCCTTGTCACTATTTGTGATGAAATCGGCTCGGCCGCTAACGTTGAATACTATGCCCGCCTGATCAAACAAAAAAGTATGCTTCGCGAAGTTGTCAGAACTGCAACTCGTATCATGCAAACGGGAACAAATTTTTCCGGTAACGTGGAAGACTTCCTCCAGGAAGTAGAATCGAGTTTTTTTAAACTCACAGCTCAAACTAAAAATAATAAAATGATTCCTCTAAAGCAGGCGCTTTATGAGAATTTAAAAGAACTTGAAAAACCTGCCCGTGCTAAGGGTGAGATTATGGGTGTATCGACGGGCTTTGCCTCAATCGACCGCTCGCTTTTAGGTTTACAACCGGGGCAGTTAGTTTTGATTGCGGCCCGTCCCGGTATGGGAAAAACCGCCCTGGCACTTAACTGGGCAGTGGCCGCTGCCAGGCAGACCAATATGGCCGTGGCGGTATTTTCTTACGAGATGATGTATGCAGAACTTTCCATGCGTCTTCTGGCCTCAGAGGCCTGTGTTGATGGTAGAAAACTAAAAACCAAAGAATTTAATGAAATGGATTTGCGTTCAATCTCGAATGCCATCCAAAAACTATCTAATCTTAAACTTTATATTAACGATTCAGGTTCAACCAACTTGATGGATATTCGCTCATATTGCCGTAAGCTTAAAGCTGAGCAGGGTCTTGCCATGATTGTGGTGGATTATCTTCAGATCATGCCTATGCACGTTAAGAAGCAGAATCGTGAACAGGAAATTGCTGAGCTCTCCCGTGGATTTAAAATGCTCGCTAACGAGCTTGAGATCCCTGTTGTGGCCCTGTCACAGCTAAACCGAACAGCGGCTTCCAGAACTGACCGACGTCCTCAATTGCAGGATCTGCGAGAATCAGGTTCACTTGAACAGGATGCCAACATTGTTTGTCTGATTCACCGTGAAGAGTATTACGATCCCATGACTCCTAAAAAAGGTATCGCTGAAATCATTATTGCCAAAAACCGAAACGGCGAACCTGGAACAGTAGAACTCTCTTGGATTGGATCCCAGACTAAGTTTGCTGATTTAGCTCCTGGTAAAACTGAGCAGTAATGATCTTTTCAAAGTTTAAGTGGAATGAATCATCTCTTCTTGAGTTAACCAGACCTAAAAGTGCTTACATCTATTATCGTACAACCCGCTTTAATCTACTGACAGGATTTCCTGAAGTTTACCGACTGGATTTATTTTTAAAGCGTCTGGATGAAATGAAGATTCAGGATAAGGTGAAAAATCCCACTGTGTTTCATCTTTATTATGAACTCGGACTCATCCTGATGGGACTGGGACATACCGTTGATGAAAATGCACCAATAGCCATTGAAATTGAGTATGAAACCAAGCGGTTTAAAAAGATTCCGAAAGGGCGCATAGACAATTTGCCTTTAAAGTCACTTGAACGTCCTACTTGGTCAGAATACAAGGAAGCCTTTAACCACATTCAGGAGCATCTTCTGGATGGAAATTGTTATCAGGTTAATCTCACTTATCCTTTTGAGTTTGTAACTGAAGAATATATTGACCCCAGGGATATCTGTGATTTCTTCTTTTCGCGCAAGGGCCTTGGCGCCTATGCTCACGCCACTTTTTTAGGTGATGAGATGTTTCTCAGCAATTCTCCTGAGTGCCTCTTCCGGTACCGTGATGACAAAATTTTCACCATGCCTATTAAGGGTACCGCTAGAAGAGGAAAAGGATGGAAAAAAGAATGGGAAAGAATGCTCCAGGATCCCAAAGAAGAAGGTGAGCTAAATATGATCACTGATCTTCTTAGAAATGATTTGAATCGTCTGGAAAGTCCCAGGGCCCGGGTCTTGAAAAAAAGAGTCCCTCTTCTGGTGCCAGGACTGCTTCATCAGTCCTCCGTTCTTTCTGTTAAACTGGATCACCCATTATCACTCTTAAAAACCATAGAGAGTTTATTTCCTGGAGGCAGTGTCACTGGTGCTCCCAAAAAACGGGTAATGGAAATCATCCAGGAAACTGAACGCTATTCTCGAGGCCTCTACACCGGCTCTACGCTGTTGTGCTTAGGTGACCGTAAGATTGCTAACATCAACATCAGAACCGCCACGATCTCCACTGGGGACCGAATATGGAAGTATGGTGCCGGCGGAGGCATAACGTTACTTTCTAAGGCCACAAGTGAATATCAAGAAATGGAGGCCAAGGTAGCGAGTTTTCTAACATTGTTAAAGACTCCGGGTTACTAGGTAGAAATTTAGTAATTCCATCAACTTAAAGTGCTTCTCTCAAGAATAACCTAACATCATCTTACATCAGCCCCCCCCTTGATTGACTTTCATTTTGGTCCAAAGATACGCTTTCTTCACACGAGCTACTAAATGGATTTATGTGGCCCAAATGTTCAAGGAGTACAGAATGACAACAACTCTGACCACGAATGGTCATGAAGTTAAAAGCGGGAAAGTTAGTTTAGAAGTACTGGCCAAGATGACCGGTTTTCCCGTCGAAATGATCAAAGAAGAAATCTTCAAAGGTGAAGGGACTGACCAGGTATCCCTGGACGATCTTCGGACTGCGATGCTTTCTTATATTGATTCCACCATGCTCATTAACGAAGAAGAAAAATAGAAAAAAGCCCCGCCACGGCGGGGCTTTTTTGTGTTTTGCGTTTCTTTTCAATTTTTCCGAAGTTGATTAATATTCTCCAGTAAAACCAAACATTTAAGTTCATTTCTAAGATTCCGATACTTTATCCATAAAGACTCTTTTTTGTTCGAAGGTGATCTATGGATATTTCTACAGTAGCTGGTTTGGCCCTTGCAACTCTTGCAATTATTGGATCGATTCTTTACGGATCTCCACTCACAATCTTCATTGATATCCCATCGATATTTGTTGTGATCGGAGGAGTGACTGCGGCGACAATGATTAAATGGCCAATGGACTATGTTAAGGGTCTCATCACAATTTTCATGAAATCAATTTTTAATTCAACCCCTGATCCAAAAGGGATGATTGAAGAGATTCAAAAACTTGCCGAGACGGCCCGACGTGAATCAGTTTTTGCTCTGGAAAAAGTTCCGGTAGAAGATAAATTTTTAAAGAAAGCGGTCACACTTGCTGCCGATAACCGTCCGCCGGAAGTGATCACATCAATTCTTTCTTTAGAGATCGCTGCGATGGAAGACCGTCATGCTAAAGGGGTTGATATTCTGGAAGGGATGGGAGCTGATGGTCCTGCCTTCGGAATGATCGGTACCTTGATTGGTCTGGTTCAGATGTTGCAGAACATGTCTGATCCCTCTTCAATTGGTCCCGCAATGGCGGTGGCCCTACTAACAACATTTTATGGTTCTGTGATTGCAAACGTTTTTACCATTCCAGTTGCAGGGAAATTAAAACTTCGCTCTAAGCAAGAATCAACTAAGATGAATATTATTGTTGCTGGAGTTTTAGGGATTGTTGCCGGAGAAAACCCACGGGTAATTCGAGAGAAACTAGATTCATTCCTTCCTCCTAAGGATCGTCTGGTTGAGGAAAAGAAGGAGTAAGTTATGATCGACGCTCCTAAATGTCCCCCATGTAAACCGGGTGCTCCAGGGTGGCTTGCGACCTTCTCAGATCTTTGTACCCTGCTTCTGACCTTCTTCATCTTGCTTCTTTCATTTGCAAAAACAGAGACGGCAAAATATGAAGCGGCCATTGGCTCACTTAGAAATGCATTTGGAGGGAACGTACTTAAAGCAGGTGAGGTGATGCGTTCAGGAAAATCACCAAGCGATGCTCCTACTATGATTGACTCTGATTCGCCGGCAAAACCTTTTCCAATTGAGTTTTTAACGGCCGAAGGACTGTTGGATAAGTATGAGGTTAATCGTGAATCAGATACCCAGCTTAATCAATTGAAAAAAATGCTGGCAGATAATGAATTAATTGATTCTGCCAATGTATACGAGATGCCTGAAACAATTCTGGTCCGGATGAAAGATAAAATCCAATTCCAACGAGGCTCGGTTGGCATTGATGAAATTAATATTCAGGTTTTTGATCGTTTGGTGAAAATGATCAAAGAAAACAACTGGAATATATTAATTGAAGGTCATGCCGAAGAAGGCGAAGTTTCAAAATCTGGTGGGGATGCCTATGCCTTGTCTAGTGAACGGGCACTGGCCGTTTCCAAATCACTCATGCAAAGAGGAGTATCTGCTGACAGAATCACAACTCTTTTCTATGGTGATTCACGACCGCAGAAGAAAGTGAATAATAAAATCTCCGATCGAAGAGTGGAGTTTGTCTTGAAAAAATCTGATCTTAGAACCGAAGGCCGCAAGGTCGAGGCCCAGTAATGGAGTTTGTTGAATTCTCATGGCTTCAGGATGAGGCTTCTTTGAAAGAAGCCTTGAAAAAAACTCTGGGAAGTTCGGGGCAGCTCATTAAGCGGCATTTTTCATCTAAAGAACAAAATCGTCCTATTCAAGGTAAACTGTCATACAGACTTCCGATCAACTATGTGAACCACATGAAAATCAATCCTCAATATTTGGGGCCTAAAGTGGATATCATATCGGAAGATGATTCTTTTATCGTCCTTCATAAGCCTCCGGGCGTTCACTGCCACCCTTTAAGTTATGATGACAAAGATACGATGCTGAACTTTTTAGTATCAGTAGGTAAGTGGGAATCGCTACTTATCAATCAGGATAATTACGACCGGGGCCTATTATACCGTTTGGATTTTGAAACTTCCGGAGTATTGGTATTGGCCAAAACTGAGAAGGCCCTCAGATTTGTCAGAGACAATTTCAATACCACCATGAAGAGAAAGTTTTATTGGGCAATTGTAGAAGGTGAGTTTGATCAGGATGGTCTTTGGACACATCATTTTAAGTCCACAGGCCTTAAAGGGGTCAAGCAAAAGGTCTTAGAGTGGCCGGGTGAAGACACTCAGGAGGCAAGTCTTGCTGTGATGAAAATCAGTTCAAACGAGGGAAAGTCCCTGGTTCTTGTTAACTTAAAAACAGGAATACGACATCAGATCCGTGCGCAACTTTCTTATCTGGGATTTCCTATACTAGGAGATGAGTTATACGGAGGAAGAAAAGCGGAAAGACTTTTTCTTCATGCTTTAAGATATGAGTTTTTTGAAACTGTCGAGGACCCGAATGCTGAATTATTCAACATCTTCTTTGACCTGAACGGTGCTCTGCAAATGAGCCATGATGTGCTCGGGCGTTTCTAAGGTTGAAAGCTTCACGATAAATTTCCCTTCCGTTACTGCATTTATTTTCATTTTAGGATGGGTTAATTTAAAGCGTACAAAGAATACTTTTTCCAGGATATCGGGATGAGTATTTCTGGCAACAAAACTCATGTGATTGGCAAGTTGTCGGTACATTAAGCTTTTTAAATTGGCAGCTTCAGGAGGAATCGCAACTTCTTTAACCTCAACGGCCAGGTTATTACCCTCACAAAAAACTTTCCAATTTTCTGGAGTTTTCTTTTCCAGCTTGATTAAAACTCCACCGCAAGAAGTGGCCATCAGCTTGTTATTATGAAAGATCCCCCATTTTTTATCTCTGGCCACTTGATAGATAAAGAGACCGAACATGATGAGTCCGATGGCAAGTATTGGTTTTTGCATGAGATATTTCATTTAAGTATTATCTCCGTTCTCACCTTTTTTTGCACTAAAGACTTCGGATAAAATACCCGATAAGCAGAGTCAGGAAAGGGGTATTAATGAAGAAAGATACGGCTCCAGATATCTGGAAGAAACTGATGGTCCTTGGTGAGAAACAGGGGGCAATTAAGCTTAACGACCTGGCCCAGGAAATGGGTTTGGGAGCTGATGAGACATTAGGCTTTTTAAGACAGATTTTTCCGGTTGGGATAGGAATTGAAGTTTATCAGAAGGACAACGAATGTTGGGTAGATATAAAAGGTGAATCCATTCAATACATGTTGCCCTTGTCGCCTGCCGAATGGATCCAGCTCAATCATATCCTTACCAATCATAAATCAATTGAAACACCCGTGACATATTCCCTTAAGAAGAAAGTAACTGAAAATGGGCCAATAAAGGTGGTTATGGAATTACTGAATCAACTGGAACTCTGGGACCAGGAATTAAGTGAACAGCAACAAAAGATGGTCAATAAATTGGATGAGGCGATTCATGCCAAGCATTTGATTCAACTTCTAACAACTGAAGATAAAAATTATACTCTGTACCCATGCAAAGTCCTTCATATGGAAGGGCAATTAACTTTGATAGCCGAGGATTCGGTCGACCACTGTCTTCTGATTGTTCCCCTAAGAGAGGTGAAGTCATTTACCGCTCTGGAGACTTATAAAGAACCTAAGGTCACGCCTTTTGAAATTGAAGAATTCATCACAGCAGTCAGGGCAATGAATGAAAAAGAGACTAGACTGATTTTGAAGATTCATGAGCCTCATTCAACGAACCTTTTTCCTGATCATCATTTCCTCGGTAAGCCCTGCATGATTACCAATCCAAATGGGGATTTAATCTGGGCCGCTTATGTTGAACCTTGTGAAGCCCTGTATGAATGGTTAATGACACTGGGTCAAAAAGTGGAAATTCTTGATCCCATAAACTTCAAAGAAGAATACCTGATCTATTGTGAAGAAAAGTTGAGAAAAATAGCTTAAAATTAAGGGCATGAATCAAGATTCTCGCCCTTATTTTCTTCTCTCATTTTTGCCGGCCATCGCTTATTGGCTACTTGAAACGTATTCCACCCTTGAAATCGCCTTAGTGGGAGGAATCATTCTGGGCCTGATTGAAATGGGCCTGGAAAAAAAATTCACTGGCCATGTTCATACTATTTCCAAATTGAATGTGGCACTGATCGTGGTGTTAGGTGGAGTATCACTGATCGCTAAAGAGGGAATCTTTTTCAAACTACAACCAACTTTTACTGGTCTTGCTCTGGCCTCGTTTCTGATTTTTAAGAAGTTTAAAAATCAATCACTCATGGTGGAAATGTTGACTGATATGAAGCAGAAATTACCTATGCCGGCAGAACTCTATAAGATAATGGAATGGCATTTATGTCTTTTTCTTATCGGATTTGCTCTCTTCATGGGATATACCGCCATTCTTCAAACGACTGCGGTATGGTTATTCTGGAAAACCGCTGGGTTCTACATTGCCTTCGGAGGCTTTATGCTTGTGGAGATTCTTTACATCCGATGGTTTGCAAGGAGATTTAAAAAATGAAGATTTGTATTTTTTGCGGAGCTAATGCCAGTACGGATCCTGAAGTTAACCGTCAGGTTAAAATTATTACCGAACAGTTTTATCAGAATAACGTAGAAATGATTTATGGCGGAGCAGGTATTGGTATCATGGGGGCCCTGGCCACTGAGCTGGTGGTTAAGGGGGGAACCGTCACCGGAGTTATCCCTCAGCAATTAATGAAAAAAGAAATTGCTCATGGTGGGTTGTCTGAACTGCATGTTGTAAAGGATATGCATGAAAGAAAAAAAATGATGTACGACCTTTCGGATGCATTTCTCATCTTCCCTGGTGGAATGGGTACTATGGATGAATTGTTTGAAATTCTTACCTGGAAGCAGTTAGGCCTTCATTCTAAACCGATTGCATTGTTTAATATTAATAACTACTACGACCATCTTTTGAATTTTCTCAACATAGCAACTGATAAAGGCCTAATCAAACCTGTAGATCGTGAGCTTCTTTTTGATTCTGATTCATGGATTGAAATCTGGGATTACTTTCAAAAGAGCATAAGGCCAGCACCATGAATTTATGGGGACTCTTTGGTAAAGATCCAAAAGAACTTTTTTTAAACTTTGACCCTAAAGGAAGTTATTGGAGAGTAGTCACTTGGAACTTTGACTTGAGTAATCCCACTGCCCGGCGATGGACGGTAGAAGTGCATGGGAAAAAAGTTAAGGTCATTCATTGGAATAAGAAAAAGGGCGATGAACTAGTCTTCTATGAAAATGATCGACAAGTTTTAAAAAAGAAGATGTCATCGAAGAATGAAGAGCTGATGGACTTGATGAACATTGTACTTCATTCGACACTAAAATATAGCTTGGACATTAATCACGAGTTTATGCTGACGCCCGTTGTAGGTGCCACTTCGCTGGATATCCAGAATGAAACACGGGCCTTGCAATGGGTTCAGGCGACCTTTGGTACTTTGGTCCGGGCACTGGACAGCATGAAGGATAAGCAGGAACTGATCTTAACCGCTGCTTGCTTTTCAGGGAAAATTCCGGAGAGTGGAGAGGAGGTTTTAAGGGTCCTGATCTTTAATCTCGACATCTTCTATTATCTCCGTGAAGACTCATCTCTTCAGATCGTCATCTTCAATGACAAAGACTTGGGACATGGGGAATCTAAAGCTCCGACCTTTCAGCAAATTATCAAAGTTACAAAACCGCAATTCTATGATGAAATAACTAAGTTGCTGCATCGTCTCGGGAAAGAGGGAGAAGTTCGTTGATTGGTTTCTTTGTTCTGGTCTTTATTTATTTTGGATTTTCCTGGGGACTTCCTTGGCACAAGTTGCCTTCCACTATTTCCTTTTCCTATATATTTGATTTGTTATTTGCTTTAGGAGTTTCATTCTTTTTTCGTCTTCCCTGGAAGTTTCGTTGGAAAATTAATAAACAGTCTTTGAAAGCAGCTGTTGAGATTCTGGCCTTAGCAACTGCTGCTATTGCTGCTATATGGTACATGGATATTGAAACCCCTTTTCGTTTGGTTAGTGGTCTGGAGTGGCATCTGCTCTTCTTTGCTCCTATATTAGAAGAGCTCGTTTTTAGACAAACATTTCAGCGGGTATTAATTGCTCAAGTCGGCGGGAAGTACGTCACTTCAATGCTGGTGGCCCTTATTTTTGCTTTCTCCCATTTAGTAGGATTGACAGTGTTGCCGGTAGAGTATGTGCCATTTATTGGTTTTCAGGTCTTCTATACTTTTGCATTGGGGTTGATTTGTGGCCAGGCCTTGTTGCGATTCCATTCGGTATTTGCTCCCATCTTTTTGCACTTCCTTTTTAATTTGACCTTCTATTCAGCGCTGCAACTAGAGATCATTTAATTCAATGAGTTAGTCTACTTTCACCGGTGAAAGTGAAAATCGTTCCCTTTACTTTCATTAGGGGCATTGCTATATTGCGCCATAATTTTATTCACCCTTAGTCTTAGACTTAATAACTAAATTTTTAAGGGACACCTCATGGACACACCTAAAACTGACTCATTAAAAGTCGGAGAACTTGAATTTCCTCCTCGTAAAGTTTGGATGAAAACTTACGGCTGTCAGATGAACTATCATGACAGTGAGAGAATCATGTCTCATCTATCAAATTTGAATTTTACAAAAACTGAAGAACAATCCGACGCTGATCTGGTTATCTTTAATACTTGCGCCGTTCGGGATCTAGCCAATCAGAAGTTTTATTCTCACTTGGGTGAAACCAAGAAGCTTAAAACCCACCCGGATATTGATCCTGAAACCGGATTAAAGAAAAACGTGATTGTGGCTGCCGGGGGTTGTATTGCTCAAACAGAGGGTAAGGATCTAGTTCAAAAGTATAAGCAACTTGATTTCGCTTTTGGAACGGATGTGATCGATAATATCGGAGAGATGGTTTACCGGGCCTATGCCGGTGAGAAAAAATTCACTGTAACGGCATGGGACAGATCAGATAATTACTCAATTGAAACCAAGTTAACTCAAGGCACGCCTCAGGCCTTTGTGAACATTATTAAGGGCTGCGATAAATTCTGTTCTTACTGTATTGTTCCTTTTACCCGTGGCCGCGAGAAATCCCGTCGATTGGCCGAAGTGGTGACTGATGTAAAGCGTCTGGTGGAGTATTCTGGCATTCAGGAAGTGATGCTTTTAGGTCAGAATGTAAATTCATACGGAAAAGACAACGGTGAATCCTTAGGGCAGCTTATTATGGAGCTCGAACAAGTAAATGGACTTCATCTGTTAAGATACACCACTTCTCATCCATATGATGTGACAGATGATTTAGTGGAAGCGCATGCGACTTCTAAGAAGCTTGCTAACCATCTTCACTTACCTGTGCAGTCAGGCTCAAACTCCGTGCTTCAGCGAATGCTACGTGAATACACCGTAGAGCATTACCTCACTTTGCTGGCGAAAATGCGTAAAGCTAATCCAGAAATGGTGATCACCAGCGACATCATTGCAGGGTTTCCAAATGAGACAGAAGAAGAACATCAGGCTACACTCCAGCTTTTAAAAGACGCTCAGTTTGATAATATTTTTGCCTATGCCTATTCTTCACGAAAAGGAACGAAGGCCGCCAGAATGAATGATGTGCTGACGGATGATATTCGGGGACGACGATTGAGGGAGGTTATGGATCTTCAGCTCTCAATTCAGGCCGCTATTCGCTCGCAAATGGCAGGTAAGACCTACCGTGTTCTGGTCGATGGGAAAAACGTTAATAAAGGTATTTTAAAATGGCAGGGAAGATCTTCTTGTAATCGAATCGTTCATTTTGAGCCTGAAACACCCGAGAAGGATTATCAATGGCATTGGGCCGATGTTGAGATTACTTCGGCCACAGCGTTATCGACTCAAGGAAAGCTTATTAAGGATCACGGGAAAACTCTGTGAAGCTAGTCTGGTTCATATTTGCATGGATCTCCTTTTCTCTGGGGATTATCGGCGCTTTCCTTCCGATTCTCCCCACAACACCATTTCTTATCTTGTCGGCCTTCTTATTTTCTAAATCATCGCCACGTTTTCATCAGTGGCTTTTAAATCTTCCACTTGCCGGAGAAGGCATTAAAGATTGGGATGAAAACAGGGTCATTCGTCCTCGGGCAAAGATCTTATGCTCACTCATGATTTTTCTCTCTGTGGGTTTCATCTTTTATAATCAGGCCATTCTTCTTCCGATCAAAATAGTCGTGGGGATCGTTCTACTTTCAGTCTGGGCATTCGTTGTCACCAGAAATAGTCACTTATAAATAGATTGAAGGAACTGCTGATTTAGTTAAAATTAGGGGATGCTAATTAAAATCCTACTAATTCTCTTCTTATCCAGTGGTTGCACCATGCTCGGTTATTTATCTGAGCAGGGAATGGAGCAGGCCAAACTCCAGTGGAGTGGCAGAGACAATCACGAATTCCTGAATGACCCTAAAATTTCCGATGAGATGAAACGAAAAGTCATGCTGGTAGGTGAGTATAAGAAATTTTTCTATCACTATTTTGGAGCAAAGAAGACCAGCATCTACTCCAAAACCACTATGCTTCCCAATAAGGCCGTCACCTATCTGGTGATTGCCAGTCAGCGCACAAAGATTGAACCCCGTGAATTTGAATTTCCTATCATGGGAAGTTTTCCTTATCTTGGTTTCTTTAAAAAAGATTCCGCTGAAGCCTTTGCAGCGAAACTTAATCGTGAAGAAAATCTGGCGACCTATATTCGACCGGTTTATGCTTATTCAACATTAGGTTACTTTGAAGACCGTATTTTATCTTCTTTTTTCCATTATGATGATGTCGAGCTGGCCGAACTTGTTTTTCATGAACTTTTTCACACTGTCTTCTTCATAAAAGACGAAGTTGATTTAAATGAGAACCTCGCCAACCTTTATGGCAAAGAACTGTTACAGGCATATTTCAAAGGTCGTCCTGAGCTTGGGCGTTATCTGGAAATTGAAGAAAAAAAATCTCTCTTAAGTAAACGGGTAGTTGAACTTATTGGCATCCTGCAGACCGAGTTTGCCAAACTTGGAGGTTTTATCACCGACGAGAAGGCCGATATCCTCACGCAGCGCTTTGTTACAGAGGTTTTCCGACCTGATTTGAAGGCATACTGCTTGAAGATTCAACTGGAAGAATCAGAGTGTGAAATCAAGGAAGAGTGGAATCAGGCGAGTTTTGCTGCGTTCCTCACTTATGAGGAAGACCAGGATTTCTTGCAAAAACTAAGATCTCAGAACAATTTTGATTTAAAACAATACTTAAGCTGGCTTAGAATAGAGTACAAGAAATATGATGATCAGAGCGAAATTGAAAGCTTCACGGATTATCTGAAAATAAAGGTACCTGCTCATGCGCCAATTGCTGCTGATTGATCCTCTCGATAAATTAAACATCAAAAAAGATTCTTCTCTGATGTTGGCCTTGGCCATGCAAAAGCGTGGAATTGAAACCTACATTTTTTTTGAAAGTGATTTTGCCATTCATAACCAGGGGACTCAGAAGCTGCGGGTGCATTCGTTTAAGGGCACACTGAAAGAAGACCAGATCTATCTGGCGAGTTTTGAAACCACCGGCGAGAAGGTGATTGAATTAAACCAATCAGATGTCATTCACATGCGCCTGGATCCGCCGTTTGACAGCCGTTATCTACGGATTCTTTGGATGCTGGACAATCTCGTCGCCCAAGGAATCAAAGTCATGAATGATCCTCGTGGGATTATGCAGTTTAATGAAAAACTTTATGCCTACCGCTCGCAAGGGGCAACTCCCAGCTATGTAGGACAGAATTTAAAACTCGCCCAACAGTTTGTGCAAGGCCTTGATCCAAAACCCAGTGCCTTGATCTTAAAGCCTATGGATCTCTATAGTGGGTTAGGGGTGGAGAAGCTTACTTTCAATCACTGGGAGAAGCGCTTTGAAGAAAAAGTAGTCGAACTCCAGGGCCCCGTGATCGTTCAACCCTTTGTTGAGGCCGTCACAAAAGGTGAAATCCGCTCCCTTTATTTTAAAGGTGTAGAGATCGGCACCATCCTTAAAACACCTAAAGACGGTGAGTTCCTCTCAAATATCGCACAAGGAGCTAGCTTCTGGGCCGAGCCTTTATCAGATCTGGCCAAGAGCCGAACAGAACCGATCGTAAAGGAACTCATGCAGTATGGAGTTGATTGGGTGGCCTTCGACATTCTGGCCGATGCGATCTCAGAGGTGAATATTACTTGTCCGGGATTATTAGTAGAAGTTAGTTACGCCTACCAGAAGAATCTGGCAGACGTAGTTATTGATATGATGATTTAAAAATCAAATACTTATCTCTGTTTGAAACTTAGTTTCATTTTTGCTAGAATGAAACTAAGTTTCAAAGCCTTTCGTATTCAATTGAAACTTATTTAAGTGTCGTTTAACTATGCACCACAAAGGTGCAGCGATGGTTTTAAAACGAACTCATAAAAAAACGACCAATGAATTGTTTCTTGCAATTAAAAAAGCATTGGAGAGGAAAAGTTATATTTTTACCTCTCATGCTTTTGAGCGATTGATAGACCGAAATATAAACGAACTGACCGTTATTAGAATTTTAAAGAGTCAGTTTAAGTATCACGAAGTAAGGAAGGATTCTTATGCTCAAAGTTTTCGATCTTGGAATTACTCAATTGTGGGTATTTCGCCGGACGATGAGGATATTAGAATCATTGTCTCATTTGAAGAAGAAACTATGCTTGTTATTACCGTTATCAATCTTGGTGCTTAGGGAAAAAACATGAGTAAGACAGAAAAAATAGTTAAAAACTTCATATATGAAGGTTTAGGCATGCCCATCATTTTGTCTTCAATCAAAATGAAAAAGATCAGGGGAGAGTGGCTTCCCGAAATTGATGTTGAGAAAGTGGCCGATCTTGTTATTAAGAAACTACCTTCGAAGACCTCTAAATTAAGTGGCAACGAGCTACGTTTTATTAGGACTTACCTAAACAAGTCTAAAACCTCCTTTGCAGAATTATTTAAACTTTCCCACACTTCCATTGCCAAATGGGAAGCCGCTGGAAATAGTTGCGCTCCTATTTCTCCGAGTCAGGAAATTGTGCTGAGGCTATATCTGGAAGACTATTTAGGAGGAGTGGATAAGGAGTTTTATAAAGTTTATAAAGCGCTGGGAGAGTCGGTGTATTTAGAAGAAGAAGCGCCACTTAAAGTGGCGCTATGAATTTAGTTAAAAGTTTTTGTTCCGTCGGCAGCAACTTCGATATCAAGTGACCAGCATTCAGCGTCACGTATCGCTTTCCAGGTATTCTGAACGTAAGGGTTTTGAGGATAAATGAAGCCATAATTATCATAGTAGGCTTCATAACCAATGCCTGGTGACCAGCCTTGATTTCCTTGGACATTTGAGATTTTGAGATAAATCCCATTTGGAAACTCTTCTGCATAAGTCGAAAGGTTAATAGCAGGCGTACATTTATTGATGTCGATTGTCTTTGTGCCTAATGCAACAGTCGAAACGGTTCCGTTCCCGCGTTTTCCTACGAGATAAAGATCAAACTTGATTCTTCCGTAACCCTTCATGGAAGAGACACCTGTTTTACGTCCTGGGCATACTGTTGTTGTATTGGCCGATTCAGGCTGTAGGTTGGCCTTAAATCTTACCTTCAAGGTTGAATCACCCCAAAAGAAGTTTCGAGCATTGTCCACACTTTGAAGAAGTTCTGAAGTGGTATCAAAATATGCCTGACCAGAGGCCGGGTCATAACTATTTTTACCTGCAAGAGTAATTGAACCTTGTCTCGTTTCATAAGGAGTATAGCTGATATTTGTTGGAGCAGTCGCAGTTGCGCAATTTAAAGAAGGTACAAAAGGATAGTGAACTGACCAATTCTTGTCCACGTAGGTTGAACCGTAACGAGGATAGGGATTTGTTCCGCTTCCACTTGCCGGACAACCAGCAGCATAAGGGTAGATATTACAGTTCATACCATTTACACAGCCTGTCCCAGTAGGATGGACAGTACAATAGTTAGCACAAGTTTTGTCGTTGATAGTGGGATTAGTACAAGTACCTGGTGTCGTCGTTCCATTACCATAACCAGGACAACCGGGATTATAATAGTTAGCACCAATACAAAGCGGATCAGTGTTGACTGAACTTTTTATTTTCGTACTCTCTTGCGTACAGCCCATGAGAATGAGACTCACCAGAGTAAGAAGCATGGAAATTGTTATTCGTTTCATAAGAACCTTCATTCGAGGTGCCCCTCGGATTAATCTATCTCCCTGATCCTTTCGGAATTTATCAAGAAAACTTGATAAGTTCCTTGAGTTATGGGTGTAATAGCCTGAAAACACGTCGGAACCTGACAGCAATTAACAGATTTTGAAGACTTGAAGGAAGTCCTCCCTCTTAGGTAAGATAGTCTTATGAAAAGAAAAGATTTTTATCAGTTGGTTCTGCCTTTAACAGAAAAACTCTACCGTTTTGCTTACACTTTAATCCCGGACGATCTTCAATCTGAGCAGCTTGTTATCGATGGTCTCAATGCCTATCTCTTGAAAGAGAAGAAAATGATTGCTCGCAAGGAGATTGATCTTAATTCCAAAAAAGAGATGCAAATCCTCCGCCGCATGGTCTTCAAAGGAATTCTTCGTTACATCAGTGACATTGGTGTTCGTCGCTCTAGTCAGTTGAACGAACAGACGAAATTGAATATGCCCAAAGATTTTAAACCTTATTATTCATTGGAACCAAAAGTTCGGTTAGTGATGAGTCTTCGCTATGATTCTCAGTTTACTGTTGAGGAAATTGAAGAAATTGTTCAGATGCCTCGGTTTGAAGTGATTGAAAAAATCCACAACGGGCGCTTCTTACTCCTGAACGATTTGAATAAGGGAATCTCTTTATGATCGAGAATAATGTTAACTACAGTGCTTTTCAGAAAAAGATTGTTCCTTATCTGGATGGTTCTCTTTCCAAGGAAGAGACTGCCGAGTTTGAAGCTTTCGTTCTGACTCATCCTGAATTTGAAAGTCAGATTAAAAACAAGCAAAATGAAATCCAGCTAATTAAAGAAATGATTCCAGTGGCCCTGCTTTCAAAAGAGTCACAGGAAAGCATTGAAACTGAAATGAAGGCTTCAATTTATAATCTTCTTAAAGAAGAACCACAGGGTCTTTTCGATATCATCAGAATTAAATGGGAAGATTGGCTTAACCGTTAATTTCCAAAGTAAAAAACATTGAAAACTCACCGTCTTTTTCCCAGAGGGCCTTGGGTGGGTTGTGAAGCTGATCGATACCCTTGACCACGTCTTCAAAAAAGTTTTGAATCTTATCGACATTCGTCCAACGGATCATCTTAATCTGCTTCACGTTTCCTTTATCATCATAAGTCAGACGGGCCGTCATCGTGATGTTGGTATTAGGATCAATTTTGTAGAGCGGGTTCTCCCGGCCGAATTTATTCAGATTCTTAATAATGGAACCTGCATAATTCAGGGCCGTTCTTCGCTGGAAACTATAGAACATGAGTTCATATTTATTTAATTCATCCGGTTCTACACCCTCAGGGACTTCCAGACTGACAACCGCATCGTTAATTCCTGCGCCGCCCATGTTTTGCCTGGTCGCCGCGTATCCAACTGCCGCATGGGCCTTGGAAAATTCTTTAAATTCTTTTCCATTCAAGCTGATCTTGTTCAGGGCCTTGGGACGAGTAGGCATGACTCCTGGTCGGGTACCTGGTCTCTCCGCAGGGACAGGAGCAGACTGAGTAGGCTGAGCAATCGAGAGATCCTTAAAGCTTAAAGGAGATTTTTGAGAAGAGGGTTCTTTTTTATCCGATAGACCACTTGTCTTGGTTGGCAAGAATAGATCAGTTTTTAGCAGACCTTCCTTCACACCTGTCGTTTTGATTCTTCTAATTTTAAGAGTGGTAGGGGGCTCTTGTTTAACCAGTTTTTTTAGTTCTGGTAGTTGGTTGGAGAAGAATAAAAGAAGGTGCATGGAGAGAACTGTGAAAAGGATCACAGGAAAATTGATCTTTAATCGGATATGGATCGTCTTGGCCGACATATTGCCGGACTCCTTTACTCTGAATAAATCATAGCATTGTAACGTGAAGAATCAATCAATCTCTAGCAAACGGCAAGATAATACAGACTTAGCTGTTTAGTCGGATAAAATTTCCTAACTTGACTCATATCACTCTTAAAAGAGACAATAACACTGGATTTTTTAAGACGTTGTAACAACAAGGATGTTGGTTGGCCCATGAAAAAATTACTCAGTTTTTCTTCCTCTAAAATTTATCTGGCTTGTGGCCTGGGTCTTTTGATGACCTTAGGGGCCTTCTGGCATCACCAGGTGAATCAAACGCAGCTAGATAGAATGAATTTATTAAGCGGTGGAGTTAGTACTTGTTTTAACCGTATCTCGCAAACTTTCACGGCCATGATGATCAAAGATATTCAATCGCCGTATCTAAACCGCGGTTTTATGGGACTGTCTGATGAATGTTTAAATGAAACCATCAAAGGCATTAATCCTTTCAGGAAAAATGTTGGTAAAGGTTATGAAACTCTAAATCAATTGATTTCAGAAGTTCATTGGTTCCATGAGAAGGTTCTTAAAATTCACTCACCAATGCTTTCCGGTACTAATCTCAATGCTCCACTAACTCCACTGACTGATCGATATGCAAAGATGGAGAATTTTAAAATCAGTTTGATGGACGAGATTGATGTCAATAATGCCCAACTTCGTGAAGTTCAGATGAATGATGAAGTGCTTATGGGAGCAGGATTGATTATTTTTGTTCTTTCTCTGAGCTTGTTGTCACTTCAAGAGTTTAATCGTCTTCAGCTTCAGCGTGAAATGGAAAAAGAAGCTTTGAATTTCCTCAAGTCTGGCAAAAGTAATGTTGGGGCCATCGTTGATCAGTTGGTTGATCGTGCCCTTTTAACTCAAGGCATGCCGGTGACCGCTCAGATTTTTCGAGATTATCATGGTGACCTTCTTGAAAGAATGGTCACCAAGTCAGGTCTCCTGGAAACTCCCAAGAAAAAAGAAGTTGAAGCTCCTACTGCAAAACTGGCAGTGGAAGAAACTGAAGAGGTGGTAGCTCTGGTACATAAAACTTCTTTGAAAGAAGTTTTGGTTTCAATCCAAAATATCCATCCTAAAGATTTAATCCACATGGCGGAAGTCCGTGACGTTCAATTGAATGTTCCTTACGAAAGCTTTGAACAGATGATGTCTGCGGCGATTAATCAGCTGGCCTCACGTCGCCAGGATAATAAAAAAGTGATGATTTCTAATCAGGTCCATTCAGATAAATCCATCGTGAATCTTTTTATGGCAGGTAATACCTTTACTGCTTCTGAACTTGAATTCATGGGTAGTAATAACCAGGCCGTGGCAGAAGAGTTGGACATGAACCTGATTATTTTAAAAGAGATGGTTGATGAGTCAGGATCTCAGTGGCATCTTGAGAATAAGACAGATCGTAATGGCATGATCACGGGAATGAATATTCGTTTTACGGTCGCCCGTGCTCCTAAAGAAGTACGTAAGAATCTGGTCTCAGTCATGAAAGGTAAAAAGAAAGATCTTACTCGCGAATTAATGAATTAGAACTGTAAGTTGAAGGTCACTGGTCCATCGTTGATCAGTGACACTTTCATGAAGGCCCCGAATTTTCCTTCCTTAATATCAAATCCACGATTTCTTAATTCCCGGTTAAAGAGAGCATACTTGAGTCTGGCCTCTTGAGGCTGCATGGATTTCTCAAAACTGGGTCTGTGTCCACCGGAGCCGTCCCAGCTTAGGGTGAATTGGCTAATTGATAAAATTTGTCCATTTACAGACTGAACATCCAGATTCATTTTTCCTTCGCCGTCATCAAAAATACGCAGCTTAGTGATCTTCTCAATGGCCTTCTGGATGGTTTGATCATCATCACCCTGTTCAAAACAAACGAGTAAAAGTAGTCCATTTCCTATAGCACCAATGATTTCATTTTCAACCGAAACGGAAGCTTCCTGAACTCGCTGGACGACTATCTTCATGTCTTACCTTTAGGGGTTACATGAAGCCTCATGGCATTCATAATTGATGATTCCACGTCGTTTAAGAGCTCCTGATAAGTTGTCTTAAATGACTGAGTTGTCTCTATGATTTGTTTTAAATCTTCTAAAGCAGGCACATGGACGGCCTGGAGGATTTTTGAGATCGGAATATCTACAGCGTGAGAAAGCAGGAATTGGATAAACAGAATCATCACTTCTTCAGCATGAAGCCTTACGATGATTTTCCCATGATGGATCAGTTCAAGTGAATAAAGTTTGAGCTCACCTTCATGGGATACTTTTAACTGTGTCTCAGTAAGGGTCCGATGAATATCACTAGGGACAGTCCCTTCCACGAATTCAATGTAAACTTCCTTGTTCTCTGGATAAAGAGGAAGAGTTGGTTTTTGAACCAACTGAGATTGAATCACCGGATTATTAAAACTGACTTTCTGTCCAAAACGAAGGTCATCCATTTTCCAGATAAGCGTATGAAGCGTTCTTTCAAAGTTAGAAAAGCGTGAGAGAATCTCGCAGGCATATCTAGGAAATAGGTCACGTGCAATGTGATTAATATGAGTATAGGCCTTATGAATGTCACGGGGAGTGGCCTCAAGAAGATCCTGCTCATTCATTTCAAGAATTTTAAAACCTGCTTTTAAATGATCCGGCAGTAATTCCGTTTCAGTTAGAAATTTAGGCACCAGGAATTTACTTAGATTACCCTTAACTAATTGAGGACCGCCGGTAAAAGTAAGGTTAGTGACTTGTCTACCAACCGGGGTCAGGAAGTAATTTCTCAGGATGTTTGGATTGAGTCCGGGAATCTTTGGAAGGAGCTGGAAGTAACTACACTGAGTTTCGCCGTAATCTGAATGAATTGACCTGAAAGTATCCATGGGATGAAGCTCGAGATTTACATCCCCATGACGAAAATCCACAACAATAAAGTAGGAAACATCTCGCTTTAATCCAAGATTTAATCCGTGATCACGATTAAAGTTTTTCTCTTCTGCTTGCAATGACCTGATTTCAAAAATTGTATCAAGAGGCACACAGCTCGCTAGTAGCCCTTTAAAGTAAGAAGGATGGGTTATCCTGCTGGAGTCTTCACTGGCCGAATGAATCAGCATCCCATTGACGACAGCTTCCTGGAAAAATTCAACACGAAATGAATCCTGGAAATCAATATGGGCCATCGGGGGCACTTCTGAGAGATGAGAAAGATAAAAAGTACGCAGGTGTTCAGTGATGGCAGCAAATTGTTGAAAATTTTCCAACTCAGCTGAAATGCGGAAATACGAACAAAGCTGCTTATCAGCTTCAGCTTTGTTCTTCTTACGGAAAATGTAGATATAGGAGCCGAGCTCGCCTTTGCCTTTAACGTTTTCAAGGTCAAAGATAGCCTCGGTTTTTAGCTCTCTTAAAACTGGTTCAAGCCTTTCACGAAGTGAAGGCACAAAAAGTTTTTTAGATGAAAGAACAAACAAGTAACCGTTAGGTTTAAGAAACTTCACCTGATCCAGGATCTGGCTCATCAGATAATGTTGAGGATTATTTTTAGGGAACTGACAGAGATTCAATACCACTCGGTCATATGTTGAAGAATAAAATGGATTGCTTTCTAAAAGAAGACCCTGTCTGGCCTGGGCATTTTTTCTATTCCTAAAATGAGCGCCCATGATCTTACAAATATAATCAACCGGCTTCTCATTTTGAATGACTGCCTTGTTCACAAGAAAAGTCAAAAACTGAAGTTCATTACAAATTTTAGAGAAAACTCCTGAGACAAATTCCAGCCCTTTAAAGTCAGGACACAAAACTTCGTCCCACCGGAAATTGATGTTATTTTCCTGGGCCAGCCAATGGGAGAGTGAGAGGGATTCGAGATAATCCCCGAAGTATTTACAGCTGATAATTCTTTCATCTTCCATTCCACCTTGAGGAATAGATTTTCCCTCAATCGTTTCCAGCCAAAGCGGATAGTTGATCTGGAGTGAATTGATGAATAAACCAAAGCTCAAGTGAGATAGGGCGTGGGAATAAACTTTTTGTTGGTCCTGAGCTGCTTGAGTTCGGAAAGAAATATGCTTAGTGATTTCAGTAATGGCCAGATCACGACCTACAAAAAGAAGTTCTTTCATGACTTCTTTTAGACCTTCGTGAGGCTGATACCAGCTATAGAGATTACTTTCCAAGGCCCGTGATTCAAGTTCCGAAGCACTGCCTTTTTTAAAAATTTGCGAAAGAAAAGCAGTAGGGTAGAGGAGAGCTTTGTCAGTAAGTTCAATATTACAGCTATCGATTAACGAAGAGATAAACCTTAGTTTTAAAAAGGTAATCGTCGCCACGCGATTGGCGTAGATGTCAATGAAATCGGCCAGCTTTTCATCCTGGGCCAGTTTCTCCGGATCAATCATCTGCCAGAATTTACCTAGTTCATCCAGGCCTTCAAAATGCAGTCCGAGAGTTTCTGCATAAGACATGAATTCATTATGGAGGCCAAGCTTAATCGTCTTAGGAAAGTCTTTGGTTTTAAAAAGTTCGTTCTTGATATCCAACTGGACCAAAGTCATGAGTCTTTCAAATTTAACGGCATTTTTTGAAAGAAGTGAGTCCCCTTTCCATCCTGGAACAAAGCAGTGAAGAGGGGAAAACCGATCCCCCGGCATTGGCTGGACTTTGGGAGCTCGCAGTTGATGGATGAAAGTCGGAAATCTTCCTTTTGGATGCGAAGTTTGCGAAATTTTCTGATCAATAGCAGAAGAGTTCGAGTCTTTAAGTGACTCGGCATCTTTTTGTAACCATTGTTCAGCGAAAAAAGTCTTCTTGTTCAAGAGGTCCGGCTCTCCTATCCTGGTAAAGCAAAAGTATTGAAATAATTACTGATTTGGGAGAGAAGATTGTTACTTATCCCACTGTTTTTGTCATGAAAAAAGAAGTGAAGAAGACTATTTTCCTAAAGTTTTATTGCGAAGTGCCGAAAGGTCTATAGTTTTTAAATTACGTAAATAAAATATCTTTGTAAGGAGTACGATATGGATAAGAGCTTCAACGATCAAGAGCTTTCGGACATTATGAAAGAAATTGAAGCCTTAGAAGAGGACTTTTCAGATACTGATGAAAAAGTCGCCTCTCCTGTAATGGAAGAGCTGGCCTATTTAGAAGAAGAGTCATCAGTGCCTATTACTGCCTCTAAAAATGTCGTTTCTTTAGAGTCGTCACGCTCCGCAGCTAAATCAGCTCCGGAAGCTTCTACTTCTATGAGCTTTAAAGTTCATGGCCAACTAACACTTGAACTTCAGTTCGATATCGGTGGCAAAGTGGTTTGCCTGGAAGTGACTGAGTCTGGGCTTAATATTGAAATGGAAGGTGGTATGAAATTCACCGTTCCTGTCGGCGAAAAATCTGTCCTCAAAAAAGCCGTGTAGTACATGTCTGTAAAAATTCTTGGTGGCACTTGCAGAGGATTTCCTCTGGCGACTCCTCGAGCAGAGTCTACTAAACCTACATCTGTCATGATTAAAAGAAAGCTTTTTGATTGGCGTCAACACATGGACGAGTACATCTTTGTGGATCTATGCGCGGGTTCCGGGGCCATGGGGCTTGAAGCCTTGTCCCGAGGTTCACAAAAAGTTTTTTTGAATGATTCTATGAAAGGGGCCTTTCTGACCCTCAAGGATAATAAGGCCAAAATTGAGAAAGCCTTTAACTTTGAAGAGTCGATGGTTAAGGTGACAAACCTTGATGCAAAGAATTGGATCTCCCGGGAGCTCCAGTATCAATTGCCTGAAACTGAAAATGTCATTTTGTTCTTTGATCCTCCCTATGAAAATCATGCCCTTTATTTTGAGATTCTCACGCTTCTAAAAGATATTAATTTTCAAGGTGAAGTGTGGCTTGAAGCCGATCGTTTAAAAGGTCCCAAGCTGGACCAGCTCACTGGAGCATTCCATTCAGTTATTAAAAAAATCGATCAAGGAGATCACTTTGTGGTCGTAGGTAAAGTAGTATAAGATTAAATTAATTCGTTTAATCTCCAAAAGGAACTTTACTTGGAAAAAAAACGCGCGTTATACGCCGGAACTTTTGATCCATTTACCAATGGGCACCTCGACATCGTCCAGCGTGCCATTAAAATTTTTGATGAGATCATCGTTCTGGTTGCGGTTTCTCCCAACAAAAAGCCGTTTATGTCTACGGAACAAAGAGTGAATGTTTTAAAAAAACTTTTTGCTCACGAGCCGAAGATTAAAGTTGAAAGTTGGACTGGACTGATTGTGGAATATGCCCGGCAAAATAAGATTGGTTCAATTGTCAGAGGATTACGTCCTACTGGAGATTTTGAAATTGAATTTCAAATGGCTTCAATGAACCGAAAAATCAATCCTGATTGTGATACGGTTTTTCTTATGACCAGTGAGAAACTTTACTACATCTCCAGTTCGCTGGTGAAAGAAGTATTCATTCACAATGGAGATATCACTTCATTTGTTCCTCCACTGGTTCATGAAGAATTAAAGAAGATTAAAGATTAAGGCACGACTATGTTACTAAGTTCAAGAGTGAAGGGGATATCAGATAGTATCACCATGAAGCTGAATGAGAAGGCGATCCAATTAACGGAAGAAGGTAAAGTCATTTATAATCTTTCGGGTGGACAGCTTCCTATTAAGCCAACCCATGAATTTATTGAAAAGATCCATCATCAATTAAATTTTTTAAAAAGTTATCAGTATTCACCTTCGGCCGGCTTTCCGGCGCTAAGAAAGAAACTTATCCGACATTTTGTTGATTCCCGGAAATTGCCTTCGGAACTTTTCGAAAATGAATGGGATGTTATTCTAAGTAATGGTTCCAAACATACTCTTTATAACGCTCTGGGGGCCTTGATTGATCCGGGCGATGAAGTTATCCTACTTGCTCCATACTGGGTGTCTTATCCGGAGATGATTAAGTTCTGGGGTGGAATTCCTACCATAGTTAAGTCCAATGTTTTTGATGCTTTTGTTCCGGCAATTGAGGATATCAGAAAGGCCATCACGCCAAAGACAAAGGCCATAATTGTGAACAGCCCGAATAATCCATCTGGGGTTCATTATTCTGAAGCCTGGATGAAAGAATTTGCGGTTTTGATGCATGAGAATCCAGATTTAGTTGTGATTTCGGATGAAGTTTATTCTGACATCACTTACTTTGATCCCAAGCCTAGTTATTTTTATCAGTTTGATAACTCGCTCTTACCCAGAACAATTATAGTTCATGCTATTTCCAAAACCCTGGCCGCCACCGGACTTCGCCTTGGTTGGGCCGTAGCACCCGCTTCGATTGTATCGGCCATGGCAAAAATCCAGGGACAGACGACATCTGGTCCAAATTCATTAATGCAAAGAGCGCTTTTAGATTTTGATTTTAATTTTTTAGATAGCTTTTTAACACCGGTTAAAAACCATATTCGTCAAAACGCCGCAACTCTGCGGGAAAAGTTCCGGGAAGCAAGCTTAGGCCACTGTTGGTACCAATCAACTTCTGCATTTTATTTCATGATAGATTTTTCACGCACTCCAATGTTTCAGCGTTTTGCACCTGAACAGGATCATTCGGACTTAATTGCTGATGAGCTTTTAAATAATGAAGGTATTACCGTGGTACCTGGTAGTGATTTTGGACTACCTAATACTGCCAGGATAGCTTTGGTTATTGAAGAGGTTCCCTTTCAAGAAGCTATTACAAAAATTGTCAGGTATTTAAACAAGTTCTAGGCTGGCACTTTTTCCCCCTCTATTTTGTCATCTATCCCTCTGGATTATAATTATTTAGGGGGAGCACTGTGCGCTTATATTTTATCTTTCTATTTCTGATCACTTTATCCGCTTGTGGAAATAACCAACAAGAAGAAATGAATTCGGCCATTGATGTGGCCCTATCCCATCTCTCAAATAGTGAGTGTGACGAAGCCCTGGATGTTTTGGGTGAAATTACTAATGATAACGATAATGCAATCTATCTTCAGGTTTTAGCCTCGGCCCATGCCTGCAAGGCGGGGTTTAATGAGATCAGCTTCATCTCCACTGACTTAGAGGGGATGGATACAACTGATTTTTCCAGCATCATGACCTCTCTGGCAAAATTAACTCTTTCTGATGAAACTGCTGTTGATTCACCGGAATACACTTCCATTAAAACAGCTATAAACGTCTTGTTAGATTCTACTGATGAAGCACCATCTCAGACAGATCGAACCACTAAGTTTGGTACGAGAAAAGCCGGAGACATGGGAGTTCAGGCCTTGATTTTGAATCTGGTCAATCTGGGGAAGTTTCTAAATTACTACGGTAATGTTAATGCCAGCGGAGCTAAAGGACTAGGAACTGCGGGTAATACTTGTTTTATAGACTACACTGATTCCAGGGCCCAATTAGTGATTGATCCAGGCAATCAGGGCGGTATTTGCGCCACTTTCACTGATGGGCATACTGAGATGTCACTGGCGGCCGCTAATCTTTCTGCTGCCAAAAGAAGGCTTTGTGAAGGGCTTGTTTTAGTGACTAACATTTTAGATATTCTGGATAATATAGATCTCTCAAGCAGCGGTTCCTTGTCAAAACTTGAAGACGTGGCGACGGAAGTCGGAGCGATTAAAACCACTGCCACGGCAGCAGGTCTTGGTACTCTCATCAACACTACTTCACAATCTGAGTGTGAAACCCTGATGAATACTCAATCCAATCTTGATGACATGGAATATCTTTATTCACTTATTTTTGAAATAGGTCTTCAATGAAGATCCTCATTCTTCTTTGCCTCGTATTTATGCATGAAGGGGTGAGAGCCTTTGATAACCCTTATTACATGCGCTCTCCTACAGCGATGTTGATGGGGGACGCTTTTACTGCAGTAAATGATGATGAATTCACTTTATTTTATAATCCGGCTTCTTTGGGAAGACATAAAAACGATTTCACCATTCATCCTTTTAATCCTCAAGTCAACGGCACTAACGTTTTGAATGATCTGGAACGCTTTGAAGATTTTCCTAACGAACCAGTGGGAGCTTCAGAAGTACTGATGGATTATCCTGCTCATGCGGCGGTAGGCATAGCACCCGGTTTTAAACTTTTTAATGTCGGAGTCAGCTTCCTCGCTAATGATAGTTATGATGTTCTTCTTCGGAATAATTCCCATCCTATGCTAGACCTTGATCTACGAGCTGACCGTGGTGTTTTGGTTGGAGTTGGCATTCCCTTGGGAACTTCCCGACTTAGTCGCAAAAGCCAGAGCGGATCTCAGACCAGTTTAGGCTTAGGCATGAAATATATTGAGCGTACTGGAGTTCGAGATACCTTGGCATTGGCGGGACCCACAGTTCTTGAGTCACTTGATCAGGATGATTTGGAAAAAATTCTCAAAACTCTCGGCAAGGTTAAGGGGATTGGTTATGGTTTTGATGCGGGAATAGAACATGTCACTCGTAGAGGTCCCAGTCAATTTGTCATCGGGCTTTCGGCACTGGATATTACTGGCACCGATTTTAAGGAAGCTGAGAATGAAAATGATCTGGAAGTCGCTGACAACCGAGATCAAATCAACCTGGGCTTAGCTGCCGGACAGGACTTTAAACTTTTTCATTATATTGTGTCGGCCGATGTTCGGGCCTTAAATGAGCAGATGGATTTTGGAAAACGCCTGAGATTTGGTGCCCAAGTGGGGATTCCTGGCCTGAAATTAATGGGTGGTCTAAATAGCGGATACTATAGCTATGGTGCCGTGGTTGACCTGGCATTACTCAAAATCACCGCTGGATTCTACGATGTGGAGCTTGGTTCAAAATATAAGCAGACTAAAAGTAAACGATTTGTTCTATATCTAAGCTTATTTGACTTTTCATTCGATGCCTAATTCCCTATCCTAATTTTAAGCACACACCCCCACGGATTGGAGGATTATTTTGAATAAAACGTTCATTCTGGACACAAACGTCCTGTTACTTGATCCCCTCGCTATTAACAAATTCGGTCCTAAGAACAAAGTCTTCATTCCTCTGACAGTCATCGAAGAACTCGACAGGTTCAAAAAAGATCAGAATGAAAATGGTCGAAATGCCCGTTATTTCTCTCGATTAATTGATGGTTTTCGAAGTGAAGGGTCTCTTTTTAAAGGGATTACTTTAGAGAATGGCGGAACACTACAAGTCAGTGTGACAAAAGAATACAAGGGGACTGCTGGTTCAGGACTTAAGCTTGACTTGAATGATAACATCATTCTTGCCTCGGCACTAAACCTGAAGGAAGCTGGGGAAAATGTCATTCTCATCACGAAAGACATTAACTTAAGAATCAAATCTGATGCTGTAAATATTCAAGCTGAAGATTATGAAACTATCGATGTCACTGTCGATGAACTTTATTCAGGTCAAAGACAAGTAGCATTTGATTTGGAAAAAATTGAAGAATTTGAAAAAGAAAGATTCTTAAAGCTTGAGCCAGGTGACATACCTAGTATCTACCCAAATGAATACCTCATCTTAGTAGATAAGAATAATCCATTCAAGAAAGCTCTTGGACGCTTCCATGCTAAAAAAGGTGGAATTGTTCCCTTGATTAAACCCAAGGAAGGAGTTTGGGGGATTCACCCTAAGAATATTGAGCAGCAATTTGCCATGGATGCTCTTTTAAATAATGAAATCAATCTTGTTTCATTGGTTGGTAAGGCCGGTACGGGTAAAACGTTGATGGCAATTGCAGCGGGTCTGGAGTGTGCTATTACCAAGCAGAATTATTCTCGGGTTCTGGTCTCTCGTCCGATTGTTCCCATGGGAAGAGACCTGGGTTTCTTACCTGGTGATATCAATGAAAAACTGGGTCCATGGATGCAGCCGATTTTTGATAATATTGATTTTTTATTCGGCAATCAGCGTGCCCGCAATGAAATGACAACTTGGGATGAACTGATTAATCAAGGTCTTCTCCATGTTGAGCCTCTTACTTATATTCGAGGACGCTCACTTCCTCAGCAGTTTATGATCGTGGATGAATCTCAGAATTTAACTCCTCATGAGATTAAAACCATCATTACTCGAGCAGGTGAAGGTACAAAGATTATCTTAACCGGTGACTCGGAACAGATTGATAATCCGTATCTGGACGCTCTTAACAATGGTCTTGTTTATACTATCGACAAGTTGAAGAATGAAGAAATCGTTGCCCACGTGAAATTACAGGTTGGCGAACGTTCACCTCTTTCAGAGATTGCCTCTAAGTTGTTATAATGAAGAACTATCAGCGTAGACATTTGCGGGCCCCTTTTAAGGAAAGCATACTCTACGCTGATAATTCTTATGTTTTAAAAGCCTCCACCTTAAATATTTCGGAAGGCGGAATTCTTCTGGATCAGCTACCAAGCTTTCCTGATAGTGATGATGTTCCGCTACTTATAGCTATCCCTCAGCTTCCCTCTTTAAAAAATTTCACTTTATTGAAAATGAAAACGTTTTCGCGCGAGCTCTTTGGCAGGCACGTAATCAGGGTTAAAGCAAAACTTGTTCGTCGAGAAGAATTATCTCAAAATCTGGATAATATATTTCGATCGAGATTCGGTCTTGAATTTATACGCATATCAGAAGCTGATCAGAAGATTATTGAAACCTTCGTTGTGAATTTTTCATCCAACCTGATTTACCTTCAGACTTTAATCGATTCATTTAATACTGATGAGGAGACCCGCGAGAGAGTTCGGACGCTTGCTCCTATCCTTGGTTATTATGAAACAGAAAAGATTGCTCAACTCAGGTCTCAAGTTAGCCATGATTACCGAAGTCTTCAGTGGTTATAGATTTACTTTCATGATGTCACATTTTTCAGGAACGGGCAGGGGAGTAAAAGTACTGGGCTTTACTTTTATTAGACGGCATTCTTTCTTTTTGTATTTTTCTGGAGAAAGATTTACAAAACGATCGTCTTTTTCCTGATCAGTTCCATAATCACAATCCACATACGCCTTCATTATCAAGGCTTTACTCACCTTATCTTCAATATCTACTTGATATCGTTCTTGATAGTATGACCAGTAGCCCACAAATTTAGGAGACTTCGAGTGCCTGGATTCAAGAACATTGGGATTTATTTTTATATTTTCCTGGTTGATAGTCAGGTTGTTTTTTAAATAGGTAAGCCCCTGAGGATTTCCGTAAACGCATAAAACTTCTTTTCCGGTAACTTCAAGAAAACTTTCATGATCAAGATTACTGATGGAAATGAAGGCTTCATTTAAAACATAGGCAGGATTTTTTTTGAAACCAAAACCAAAAGGATCACAAGCAGTAATCAAAAACATGAGTAATAAATGAAAGGCCAGGCCTTTAATCATGATCTAGTCTCCGGATCATAAGTTCTGACTGAGTATGGTATTTTTTATCTTTTATTGGGAGAGGAATTGAAGATTTTACCGGGATTATGGACGAGCTTCAGATAAAATTTAGGCAATCCTCAATTGCCATGCTATCTCGCATTCTCTTATGATCCAGCAACTTTATTGACTAAACTAAGTAGCTCTATGAAAGTGCCTGTTGAATTAAAAATTAAGTACTTAAGCCGAAGGATTCAAGACATTGAACGGCTGAGATCTAGTCTTGAGCAGGGCGATTATTCATTTGCCCAAAAACTAGGCCACCAGGTCAAAGGCAACGCCGTAACTTTTGATGTTCCTCAAATCGCTCAAATTGGCCATGAAATGGAAAGGGCCGCACTAAAAAGAGATAAAGAAAAAGTTAAAATTCTTATCCAGAAAATGGAAACTGCCATTCAAAGCGTTCAGACCCGTTTCTAAATTACCCCAGTTATTTTGTCCGATCTTGCCCCGTTATTCTATGATGCCTTTTGTTTCTTATCCTGCTTTCAATGACTTTCACATGCTCATCTTTGGCATTGCCCTTGCTAAGTGCTTAAACCGCATTATGGAGTATTCATGCAGCCGAGAAGAAAAATTTCAAAAAGAGTTCCCCTGACGAAGGCCCAAGGCCAATTAATGAAAGATTCCTTGAAAAAGTTTTTGGGTTATGGCCTGATTGAAGAATCAGTTAAACATTCGCAATTAAAAACTTTGATTCTAAAAGATGCTTTAAATTCTCTCATCTTAAAGTGAAGCTTTAGACTATCTAAAATTCTCTTTAGCCCCATGACTAATTCTTCGGGTGCAGCTATCTTATGCACCCTTGGTCACCGGAAATAAAAGAATTGTTCATATGTTTCACTCAGAAAAAACACTACATATTCTATCTATTGAAGATTCTGAAAATGACTGTAATGAGCTCTATCAAGAACTCTTAAAACTCAATTTTAAAATATTTTTCAGGAAAGTTGCTGACGATTGCGAACTCCGAAATCAATTGAAAACTCATTCATGGAATCTTGTCATTTCAGATTTTAGTAACAGGTTTTTACCTTCCAGGGAAGCTTTGATGATTGTCAGGTCTTTCTCTCAGGACCTTCCTTTTATACTGGTCTCCGAGCGAATGGGGGAAGAAGAAGTGGCCGACATGATGAAAGCGGGAGTTGAGGATGTTGTCTTGAAATCCCGTCTTGGTAGGATTCAACCGGTTATCAATCGTATCCTGCGAGAGTACGATACAAAAAATAAAGAAGCTCTTGCTCATAAGTTGGCCACAGAAGCTTTTGCCCAAAAAGAACAGATGATTGCCATTGTTTCCCATGATATTAAAAACCCTCTAAGTGCCATTCAACTTGAAGCTCAAATGCTCCTAAGGGCCGTAGACCGTTCTCCTAAATCCATTTTAGGAGAAGAAGTTAAGATTCAGGCCAATCGGATATTGAAAACAACTGATCGCATGAAGCTTCTCATTTCAGACCTACTTGATAGGAGTAAGTCCAATAATAGTTTAACAAATCTTTCGAAAGTTAAAATGGATTTAGAAACTCTCTTTCACGAAGTCATTGATAGTCTGAGACCATTACTCCAGCAAAAAGAAATACTCATTAAGCGAAATTTTCCTTCTTCGAAGTCGGTGGTGTCACTCGACAGAAATAAAATGTTTCAGGTTTTGTCTAATTTACTCAATAACGCGATCAAATTTACTCCCGAGAAAGGAATCATCCATATATCAATGGAGGAGCACTATCAGGAGTTGATTATCAGTGTTATGGATTCCGGTCCAGGTCTGAATGATATTGAATTGACTCGTGTTTTTGAAAAGTACTGGATGGGGAACAATTCACAATGTCCAGGCACAGGGCTTGGACTCTTTATCTGTAAAACCATTATTGAGGCCCATGGGGGACATATAGAAGCTGAAAATATTCCGGGACAAGGGGCGCGCTTCAGCTTTAGTCTGCCAAAAGTAGATCAGGAGCAAGTTGTTTTTTCTTATTATGATTCTCCCAAAGATAAGCGGAAAAAAGTTTATATAGTAGATGATGATGAGGATTTAAGGGAAGTCATTAGCTGGGCCTTGGGCCAGGAAGGATATGCAATCCATTCTTTTCATAGCCCTAAAGAGGCACTGGATTGTTTGATTAAAGGCAGACATCTTCCTAATCTCGTCGTAGTGGATTTTCACATGGATGAAATGAATGGCAATGAGTTCCTCTTGAGAAAAAATTCTATCGAAGCTGCCAGAAATTGCCCCGTCGTGATGATTTCAGCTTCTCCACAGGAAATTGAAGGGGTGATTAAGCGTGATTTATATTCAGAGGTCATAACGAAACCGATAGATCTCGAGGCGCTTGTGGCCAATGTGAACAAGTATATTAACTAATGTGTTTTGTTTGAGGCGATCATGCTTCTTAACATCCAGGCATTCTTTTCATGGATTTGCATTCTTTCCACCATCAGGTCGGTTGTAACATCATCTTCACATTCATTGGCCTCGGCCACAATTTGACGGGCAGTTGTAACGACCGCTTCATTACCCTGAACCAGATTGTGTATCATCTCTTCTGCTGTCGGAATGCTGCTTTCTTCCCGGATAGAAGTCACTTTTAAAAATGAAGTGAAAGATCCTGGAGCAAATTCTCCTAAAGTTCGGATTCGTTCCGCAATGTCATCCACTGCCTCTGCCATCTCCCTATATTGCTCTTCAAATAGAGTGTGGAGGGGCTGAAACATTTTTCCTGTTACGTTCCAGTGATAGTTTTGAGTTTTAAGATAGAGCAAATAGGAATCTGCCAATAATTTGGAGAGTCCCTTGCAAACAATTTTCCGGTCTTTTTCACTGATTCCAATATTGATATTTGTTTCTAAGAATTCGGCCTGGATTTTGTTCGGCATAGCTGCTCCTATTTTAAAAAATCTTCTTCACCTTCGTAATCAATTATAACCATGGCCTTTGATGCTTTAGTGTATGAGACTGACCCGTCAGGTAATGTAGAAGCAGTGGTGCCACTGTTCTCAAAGGCCTGTTTCACATCATATTCATCATTCCGTAAAACTTTACTCAATAAATTAGGTCGCCTCGCCATATTATAGGAATCAATGTCCTCGTATTCTTTGAGTTCTTTTTCAAGCAGTTCTCGAATGACTCTTGCTCTTTCTGATGCCAGTATAATCTCACTTGGTCCGGCCTTCCCTGTTATTTTATCAGGGTACTCTTTATCGGCCCAGGCCAGGATACGAATTTCTTCAATCGGTTTTTTGTTTTGACGGGCAAATGCCGCTAGTTTTTTTATGTCAGCTTTATTTATGGCCGAGAGAGTGGTTTCTCCCTTATTGAAGACGACTGTGGTGTAGCGGGTTCCAGTGGCCGTTTGGTTTTGAGCTTTTTGAATTTCTTCTGACGATTTTTTTTTTGCATCCGATGTCGAACATCCGGCAGCATAAACCAGACTCATAGTGGCCATGGCCAAGGTCACAATCATTCTTGATTTCATAAGCCTCCTGCAGAGCAGTCCGTCTTAAAAAAGCAAAAATCAAGCCATACCTTATTTACTAAGATTCATGAAGTTAGAAGCTAAAAAGTTAAGTTTCTGGGGTGATATTCCCCTGATGCGGCGACTTTTAAACCGAGTGTTTAGTTGCAAGCGCACAAAATATCAAATTGCCTTCATTGGCATCAGGTCTGCTCCAATCATAATCAGAGCTAAACCATAAGGAGGATTTATGGAGAATGAGAATTTAGAAAACCAATCAGGACAAGTTAGAAAAAATCCAACCCGAGATAATAAAAATATTAAACAGGGCCAAGCAAATGAAGAAAGTTTTAGCCGTCAGGATGCTTCTGGCAAACAGATCGATCATGATGAGATTGATTTGGATCGCAGTGGAATTCCTGGCACCCAGAGTGATGAATCTCGTGACTTCCAAAGTGGAGCTCAAAGGCAGACCGGAAGCGGGCAGCAAGCTGGATCGCAGGGATCGAATTCGCAGGAATTCCAACAACAGGCCCAGCAGCAACCTCAAAAAGGGGTTAAGCAAAACCAGTCTGGTCAGGACTTGAATAAAAATAGAACCTCAGGTGTAAGTTCCGGATCTGATATGGGCCAGCAGCAAAATGCCAATCGTGGTGGACAGCAATCTGGTCAAAGAGGTCAGAATCAGGATGATTCTCGTCGCCAGTAGGTACTTATTGTTTTTCACAAGAATGGGGGATGGAAGGTCCCCCATTTATAAAAGTCGAAGGGTATCCTGATTTAAGGATTCAATTTTGGCCTTCACGGGTGGCTCGGCACGAGATGAAATTTCTTTCAAGATCAGGTGACCTTTATTAAAAAAATCTTTTCCATAAACATCCCCAGAGAACTCTTCCAATAGATGATTCACTTCACCCTCAAGTTGTGAATTAGCTAATGTCTTTAAATAGAGTCTATAGGCATCTTCCGATTTCTTAATTTCTTTAAGTTCTTTAAAATCACCCAAATTCACCACGTTCATTCATTCCCCTTAAGTCTTGGATCCGAACCTCATGTTCAATCCGTTAGCTCATTCCTCGCAAACTTCGCGCCAAGCATTTGGCGGTTGATTCGTTTTTTTTAGAAGACCCTTATAATGGGCCAGATGGCCTTTCGACAAGAACTGGAAGTTGTGATCTTGAGTTTTTGTAAAGATTACTGATAGCGCAGAGAGAAAATGATGAATAATTTACCGATCTTACATCGTTCTTACATGGAGACATTAGGGGACTTCTAAATAAAAAGGGGAGCTTTTGGCCCCCCTCTTTGTCACTGAGTTTTTTTGTCAGCTATTAAGCGTTCTTTTTGAACCATGCTTTAGAACCAGTTGGATCTGGCTTCATGGTATCAGCACCTTTTTTCCAGTTGGCCGGGCAAACTTCGCCTGACTTCGCTGTAAATTGGTAAGCTTCAAGAAGACGAAGGGTTTCGTCTACACTGCGTCCTACAGAAAGGTTGTTAATAGTAGAGTGTTGAATCACGTTTTGATCATCAATTAAGAACAGGCCACGAAGAGCTACCTGATCATTAACCAGAACTTCATAGTCACGAGCAACTTTCTTATCAAGGTCAGCGATGATTGGGAATTTGACTTCACCAAGGCCACCTTCGTTACGAGGCTGTTTAGTCCAAGCAAGGTGAGAGTGGAATGAATCAACGGAACAAGCGATCAATTCACAATTCATTGCTTTGAATTTTTCAGCGGCATCTGAATAAGCAATAATTTCGGTAGGGCAAACAAAAGTAAAATCTAGAGGATAGAAGAATAGAACCTTCCACTTGCCTTTATAGTCATCTAGAGAGATTGTTTTGCTTTCACCGTTAACAAGTGCTTCTGCTTTAAAATACGGAGCTGGATTACCAACTAAGCGTGCCATAAGGACTCCTTAAAAAATTACCAATTTCGGAATTGAAACGTGGACCAGAGGAATTTAGACCCAAGTGGCAAATATTTCAAGACTAAGTGTTCCTTACCCTTGTTGTTTGGTTATTCGTGCCCATCTTTTTTATACAGCGTTAAAGAGTTAAATTAACCTCAAGAAATATATGAATTTACCGATAAGGTTGAACAAAGAAATCAACCATTCGGGAAAAAGGACCAAAATGAAGAATCCAACCATGGGTTATATCCCCAATCCAATCGTGATCGAGCAGACGGCGAGAGGGGAAAGACAGTACGACATCTATTCAAGACTCCTCTTAGACCGAATTATATTTTTGGGAACAGAAGTCAATGATACTGTGGCAAACCTCCTGGTGGCACAGCTGCTGTTTCTAGAGCAGTCTGATCCTGAAGCTCCTATTCATTTTTATATCAATTCTCCCGGAGGATCGGTTTATGCCGGCCTGGGGATTTATGATTTAATGCAACACGTGAGTTGTCCGGTCTATACTTATTGCACAGGTTTGGCCGCTTCTATGGGCTCACTTTTGTTACAAGCAGGCGAGCCCGGTCACCGCTACTCAATGCCTCATTCGCGAATCATGATTCACCAGCCATTGGGTGGAGCTCGCGGACAGGCCACTGATATTGAAATTCAGGCCAGAGAAATCCTGGATTTGAAAAAACAATTGAACAATATCTATGTGAAGCACACTGGTCGCACCTATGAAGAAGTAGAGAAGGCATGTGACCGTGATAATTATTTGGATCCGGTTCGTGCCAAAGAATTTGGCCTGATCGATAATATCATCACCCCTAAAGGCAAAACGATTAAAGCTTAATTATACAGCGATAGGAAAACGAACATGACTAAAGAAAAAGCAGGCGGATCTTACGGTAGTTTAAACTGTAACTTCTGCGGAAAGTCCCAGAAAGAAGTAAAAAAGCTTATCGCGGGTCCAGGTGTTTATATCTGTGATGAGTGTATCGAGCTTTGTAATGACATTATCTTTGAAGATTCAGTTAAAACTGTTTCAAAGACGGCCACCGACAATGTTCCGAAGCCACACGAGATCAAGGCCCACCTTGATCAATATGTTATCGGTCAGGATCGTGCCAAGAAAATTATCTCGGTTGCCGTTCATAACCACTATAAGAGGATTGCTTATAAAGCTTCTTCTCGAGATGAAGAAGTGGAGCTTGCAAAATCAAATATCTTGCTTGCCGGTCCGACAGGTTCTGGTAAAACACTTATCGCTCAATCTCTTGCGAAGTTTTTGAACGTACCGTTTGCCATCGCAGATGCTACGACGTTAACTGAAGCTGGTTACGTGGGTGAGGATGTTGAAAACGTCATCCTTTCACTCTTGCAAAATTGTGACTTCGATGTTGAGCGTGCTCAGCGCGGGATCATCTACGTAGATGAAATCGATAAGATCGCACGTAAGTCTGAGAATCCGTCTATCACTCGTGACGTATCCGGTGAAGGCGTTCAGCAAGCACTTCTTAAACTTGTAGAAGGCTCGGTTGCCAATGTTCCTCCTAAAGGTGGACGTAAGCATCCTCAACAGGAATACATTCAGGTTGATACCCGAAACATTCTCTTTATCTGCGCTGGTGCCTTTGTAGGACTGGATAAGATTATTGAGAAACGTATGACGAAGTCCAAGTCAGTCGGACTTACAGCAAATAATACGAATGAGAAGAAAGAAAAATCACACCTTGAAAAACTTGGTTCAATTGAGCCGGAAGATTTAGTGAGATTTGGTCTTATTCCGGAGTTTATTGGCCGATTGCCAGTGACTGCTATGTTGGAAGAACTTGATGAAGCGGCACTTGTGTCGATTCTCACGGAGCCAAAAAACGCCGTAGTAAAACAGTATCAGAAACTTTTCGACTTTGACGGAATTGATCTGGAATTCACGCCCGATGCGATTCTGGAAGTTGCCAAGACTGCTCTTAACAGGAAAACCGGTGCCCGCGGACTGCGTGCAATCCTCGAGCAGGTGATGCTGGATGTGATGTATGATTTGCCGGGTAATGAGAAAATTGCCAAGTGTATTGTCACTAAAGAGGCGATAACAGGTGAAGGCAAGCCGATTTTGGAAGAAGGCGATCGCAAGAAGCGCCTGGAATCTAAGGCCGGTGCCAAAGCGGCCAAGAAAATTGAGAACGCATCATAGATTCTTGAAAACTCTTACACCGTAAATAACAAATAACTAGAAGTAATCATTAAAATCAGTCGGGCCGGGAAAAAAACTCCCGGCCCTTTTTTTTGGTATTCGATTTTAAATTTCATGGGATAATATTTTGAAGAACCTCATGCAAGAGGTTTCATGAGACAGAAAGGCGCAGGAGGTGCTATGTCCGATAAGAAGTCCGAAGCAGTTAATAACTTCCCACTCCTTCCACTACGAGATGTGATCATCTTTCCACACATGGTAGTGCCTTTATTCGTAGGTCGAGAGAAATCTATCTCTGCGCTCGAGAAAGCTGCTAAGAACGGAAATGAATTATTTCTAGTTACACAGAAAGACGCTTCAGTTCTGAATCCAGAACGTGAAGACGTGTATGACATCGGAACAGTCGTTAGCATTATTCAGATGCTGAGACTTCCGGATAATACAGTGAAGGTCTTAATCGAAGGTAAGTACCGCGCGAAGATTAAAAACTTCCGTTGCGAAAACGACGGTTATTACTCTGACGTTGAAAAGTGTGCTGATGTGGTTGAATCAGACGTTGAAGTAGAAGCTTCAATGAGATCTGTGAAAAACATTTTCGAGCAGTACGTAAAACTCAATAAGAGAATTCCTCCTGAACTTCTTATGAGTATTTCATCGATCACAGATCCTTCTCGTCTCGCTGATATTATTGTCGCTCACCTGACAATGAAAATCCCTGAGAAGCAAGACATCCTGAATGCTGTAAACGTAGATACTCGTTTGCAACTTCTTCTGGAAAAAATGCAGGGTGAAATTGAAATCATCAATGTTGAGAAGAGAATCCGTTCTCGTGTAAAAACACAGATGGAAAAATCTCAGAAAGAATACTATCTGAATGAGCAAATGAATGCGATTCAGAAAGAACTCGGTAATAAGGGTGATGAAAAATCAGACTCTGCTGAGATTGAAGAAAAACTTAAAGCTAAGAAAATGCCTGAAGAAGCTCGTGAAAAAGCTAATAAGGAGCTTCGTAAGCTTAAGTCAATGTCACCAATGTCTGCGGAAGCTGCTGTTGTTCGTAACTATTTAGACTGGATGGTTTCTCTTCCTTGGGAAGAGTACTCTCAGGACGATAACTCTGTGGCTAAGGCCCGTGAGATCCTAAATAACGATCACTATGGTTTAGATGATGTTAAAGAACGTATTGTTGAATATCTATCGGTTCGCTCTTTAGTTAAAGACGACACTCGTGGAACTTTGCTTTGTTTAGCTGGTCCTCCAGGTGTTGGTAAAACTTCAATTGCTAAATCTCTTGCTGAATCCCTTGGACGTAAGTTTGTCCGTATTTCACTTGGTGGGGTACGTGATGAAGCTGAAATTCGTGGTCACCGTCGTACTTATGTAGGTGCAATGCCAGGGAAGATCATCCACGCCCTTAAAAAGGCCGGAACTTCTAACCCAGTTATCCTTCTCGATGAGATCGATAAAATGAGTTCTGATTTCCGTGGTGATCCGGGAGCTGCAATGCTGGAAGTATTGGATCCGGGACAGAATAAATCTTTTGGAGATCATTACATCGAGTGTGAATACGATCTATCTAAAGTCATGTTCATCATGACGGCCAATGATCTGGGCGCTATTCCCGGTCCACTTCGTGACCGTATGGAAATCATCCATATCGCTGGATATACTCCGGATGAAAAAATGCAGATTGCGAAGAAGTATCTTCTTCCAAAAGCTGTTGAATCACACGGTTTACTTAATTATCCGGTAGCAGTTGCTGATAAAATTCTTACTCAGATCGTACGTGGTTATACTAAAGAGGCCGGAGTACGTGAGCTTGAGCGCTTAATGAACACGATTTCTCGTAAAATCGCGACCGAAGTAGTGACTGAGGATATTAAGGAAGGCCGCAAATTTAAGATTGATGAGAAGAACATCGAAAAATACCTGGGTCCAATGAAGTTTGACCGTACCGGTATCGAAGAGCAGCCTCAGGTTGGTCTTGTAAACGGTCTGGCCTGGACTTCAGTCGGTGGCGAACTTCTTCATATAGAAGTTGTGACAGTTCCGGGGAACGGAAAAATCCAGGTAACCGGTAACTTAAAAGATGTCATGAGAGAATCAGCTTCAGCAGCTCTCTCATATGTACGCTCGATTTCTAACCGTTTGGGTGTTGATCATGAGTGGTACTCTAAAAATGACATCCACATTCACGTACCAGATGGCGCTACTCCAAAAGATGGTCCATCGGCAGGTATCACGATGGCAACAGCTCTGACTTCTGCCATCGCTAACATTCCTGTCCGTCAGGATGTTGCTATGACCGGTGAGATTTCACTTCGAGGCCGCGTGCTTCCGATCGGTGGTCTGAAAGAGAAAATTCTTGCTGCTAAACAGGCCGGTATCACAACTGTGATCATCCCTGAGAAGAACAAGAAAGATATCGCGAAGATCCCTGACGAAATCAAGTCTGGCATTGAAATCCGCCCGGTAAGTGATGCTGAAGAAGTTTTGAGAGTGGCCCTTAATCTGACTAAGCCTGAAGAATTTATGAAGGCTCGTGCCCTTAAAGTTCTCGATGGTGAAGCGAATTTAGAAGTCGCCAACTAGATTTTACTGAAAATTCTTATTTTCCAGAGGCCCGGTCTAGTTACCGGGCCTTTTTTTATTCTGTAATTTTTACATCGACTCTCGGCCAGATCCAAAATTAAGTTACTATCCGGAAGATTTTCTAACAGGAGAGTATATGAAAACTTCGGGATTTACAGTAAAGGCCTCTTTAATTGCTTCTTTAATCATATCTGGGCAGGCCTTGGCCCAAACGCTTCCCGATGAGATTAATCATACTCAGTACCTCCGTGTTTATCAGAATCTGGAACAAATCTTAAATCAAAAGATAAGTGAGCATGAAAAACTGGCTTCCCAGAAGGCCCAGATTGAAAAAACCATTGCTCAGATGGAAAGAGACCAGGTTGAACTACCGGCCCGAAATAGTGAACTAAGAGGTCTTATTGCCTATAAACGACAGGAAGTTGCTCGTTTAAGTTCTGAGATTATGGGAGTTGAACAGCTCCTAGATCGCGTTTTAGAAGATATTCGTCATACTGAAAGAGTGCTTAATTCAGTTCAAAACGACATTAATCAAGAGACCTCACGTAACCAGATGATCCAATCCAGACGTCATCAGCAAGGTCAGCAGGTAGCACGGGTTAATGCTCGTTTGCAGAAAGAAATTAAAGAAGAAAATCGTTCGGTTAAGACCATTGAGAATCTTACTGATGTTGTTAAGAAGGCCCAGCAGAATAAACAGCAAGCTGAAAATGCCAGGAACCAGCTGGAAAATGATATTGTAAAATTCCGGACCGATGTTACTTCGGCCAAGAATACTGTGACTCAGAATACTTCCGCACTGGCCGCAAAACGTCCGCTACTAAAGGATGTCCAGGCAAAGCTACCGGCCGTTAAAAATGAAATCGCTGGACTCCAATCACAAATATCTGGTGAACAGACTTCCCTTAATCAAAAGAAAGCTGAGCTTGCTAAACTCAAGGCCGAAGTGGCCCAGGGTGCTGATCACACTGCCAGGATTTCTACTCTTGAAAGTGAAATCAACTCGTTAAATAGCAGTATCAACAACAAAGCTGCCCGGATTGTTAAACTGAAGCAAGATGAGGCCCTGATAACTTCACAGGTTTCTGCCCTTGCTTCTGATATAAAAAATCTTGAGGCCCAAATTGTCAGGCTTAATACCAGAATCGTGGAACTCGACAAGGCCATTGCCAGCTACCCTGAGAATAAACGCAAGCTTGAAGAACAGATTAAAAAGAATCAGGATGAAATCATTCAGAAGAATGCCGAGATTGAACGGGAGCAGCGTCTACTTGCTCGCATCCGTCGGGATCGTAAAGAGATCGAAGTTGATCTGAGACGGGCCCAGGACGTCATGGAAGCTATTACTCAGGACCTTATCACTTCTGATCGAGTTCTCATTACGATGAGGAATAAATATAACGAAGAGTCACAACGCAGAGAAGGTTTGTTACGCTATCAGCAGGATAACCTCCGAGTACGAGAATCTTTGCTGTCGCAAAAAGCATCTGCGGAGAGAGAGATTGCCGACTCTTCAGAAGAGATTGAAGTTAATGAACAGGATATGGCAACCATTGCCCGTGAACTTCCACAGCTAAGAGATGATCTTAACTCTGTGACGCCTAAAGTTTCATTTGCTCTGAATGCCAGAAACGTCGCTCAGAAAAATGCTGATGATGCAAATTCTCAGTACCAGGTACGCCTTGGTCTATACCAGAGATACCTGACGGAAGCTCATAAATTGGGATCAGATAAGGCCTCGATTGGAACGAATGATGGTTCTAAGGCCGGTAACGTTGATGCTGTTGCTAGGGGAACAAAACTTGCGACTGAAAATGCTTCGATTGAAGCTAAGTGGGAAGCTTTAAGACGTGGTTATGTTCGCGGGGAGATTGCAGGTTTCAGGGCCGGATATGACGTTGGTTATGCTTCCACAGCTGATGAGGCCCGTGGAGATGCTGACGGAAGAGTTGCAGGTGCAAAACGTGCGAAGAATCATGCTGACCTTGTGGTTAAACCGGAATTTTATCTGGAAGAACTTGAAAGGCGCCTGAAAGAAGATAATACTTCGGCCAAACCTCAGCTTGCGATGCTGATTAATGATGAAATCAAAACTATTAAATCTATGGCGCGTGCTTTAGAAGAAACTATTCCGGATCTTTCTCAAGCGGAACTGGCCGAAGCGGCCCAAATTGTAAGTTCCCTTGATCAGTTGATTGCTCAATCTTCGATTGAAATAGAGGAGATTCTGAGTCTTCGTAGAAAGTTATCAGATGCTAGAAACGTTTATGCGACGCCTGCTCCGGGCATTAATGCCAATAATGTGAATTGTTCGGCCGTGTATAAAGGAGTGAAGGATTATATTGAGGCCTGTAAAGGATCATACGTCATCCGTTATCAGAATCTTTATAATGCCGCCCATCTTGATGCTTTTAACCGCCGTTATGGCGCTGTCTTCAATGACCAAATCTCCAGCGTCTATGCTTCCGAGTTGGGACGTCTTTATCCTGGATACTTAAATGAAGCGTCCAAGGTTGGTAAGGAAGTAGGTCTGGCCACTGGGAAAAAAGATATTTATCAAGAAACCTTTACCCGTTCAGAAGGAATTGCTTATTCAGTCACTTTACCTTCTGAGGTTGCCAGAGTGAAGGGTGAATCTGTGAATCTTGTTCAAGAGCACTTGGATTCTAACGCTGCTCTGACGCTTAAAGAAGCTGCGAAACTTGCCTCATCTTCTCCTTATGGGATCTCTCCTGGAACAGAAATGGATCTTATGATGATGGTGAAGAACATTGGCTCTAAAGCCTCTCTGGGAAATAGTATTGTTAAATTAACCAGTATTTCTGGAAATGTTTCTGTTGAAAGAAGGGAAGCCCCTTTAACTGCAGTGGCACCTCATACTCATGCGAATTTAAATGTTCTGAAACTCAGAGTGAGTGATAAAGCAGAACCTGGAACAAAAGTAGTTATCGCTGGTGAAATTGTTCACCCGGGAAACCATTACCGTTCAAGCCGAGTAGAGCAATTTAGAATCGAACAAGAACTCCAGATTAATCCATCGATTGATATGGATGTGAAGTTTGAGAAAACTCCTAGAGTGGCAGTAAGAATTATTGGTATGATTAAAACTCATGCCGTAGAAGTTAACTTGAAGCCTAAGTTCTCAGGTGTTGATCAGGGTTATGAAGTCTCTCTAGAAGAAGTAGGTTCTGAGTATGCTCAGATCACGACTAAGCCTTCTACTACTGACGTATTAAAGCAGGGTGAAGAGAAGAAAGTTTTCATGAACTATAAGTTAAGTAAGTCGGCCCGTGGTAAGACGGTTAACTTTAAGTTACTCATCAAAAATGGTGGTAAAGTTATTTCGAGTCAGGACATTCAAGTAAAAGCGATCTAAGTTTCAATAGGCCTTGAAAGAATAAAAAAATGATTCTTTCAAGGCCAAATTCCCATTGACAATAATTCTCCAAATCCCTAAGATGAACGCTCTAAATCGACATGTGGGCGTTTAGCTCAGCTGGGAGAGCGCTACCCTTACAAGGTAGATGTCGGGGGTTCGATCCCCTCAACGCCCACCATTTTTGCCACCTCTGTCGATTTAGCTCAATCTTTACAATCATTAAAATTTCCTAAAAACATTTAAGTTTCCTTAACGCTAAATAGTTGAAAATATTCACTTTTTGCATTCTGTTAATGTGTTTTTTAAGTCATAATTTAGATGACAGATATCATTAACTAATAACTTTTCTTAAGGTTAGGAAGATTTCCTTTAGATTATCTTGCCTTCAATTTAGAATGGACCATATGAATAAAACAATTGTGATTATTGAGGACGAAAAAGAAATAGTGGAATCTCTCCGCTATCTTCTAGAAAAAAACGAATTTACGGTTGATGCCTTTTTGTCCGCAGAGGAGTTCTTTTCGGCCAAGACGCGACCGGATCATTGTGTTTATCTGGTGGACTGGAATCTTCCAGGAATAAAAGGGATCGATATCATCCGCACCATTCGTCTTAAGGATAAGATTTCTCCCATCTTTATGATGTCGGCTTACAACAAATCCGACCAGATCATTGAAGGGCTACAAAGTGGTGCAGACGACTACATCACCAAGCCGTTTAATTATGAAGAGCTCTTGGTGAGAGTAGGTAATGCTCACAATAAAGTCAGTAACCTTCAGGATAACCTGATGAATGTGGGTCTTAAACTCATTCCTGAGGCCCATTCTGTTATGAAGGATGGAGTTACAGTGAATTTGACTTCACGTGAGTTCATTATTTTCAATCATCTTTATAAACATCAAACCAATGCCAGTACTCGTGAAGAATTGATCAATCAATTCGATAAAGAGATGGAAATGACTGCCAGAAACATTGATGTGCATATTTTCTCACTCCGTAAGAAAATGAATAAGATCAATATTGGTATTGAGACTGTCTGGGGAACCGGCTACAAGATCATACTCTAAAATAACATTCTAAACTCTACTTCAAAACGGCTGGCGGCCGGAACATTCTTCCCGCTGACAGTTTTGACGGCGTTCAAGTTTATTTGGGCCGGCAACATGAATTCTTTTTTCAAAAATGGCTGAATGGAAGAGAAGGTCGTTGTGAGTTGGACTGAATGCTCCTGCTTGTCTGAATTATATTCCAAAAATTTATTGGCCTCTCCAAATTCAGACTTATAACTGGCAGGCATCTGATACATAAATCTGTAAACAGGCGTAAATGAAATCCAGTCATTAAGTGATACAGTGGTGTTGAACATGAGGTTTACTTTGTCGCCGTACTTAACGTCAAAGTCCCCCTTGCGGGTAGAAAGAGCAAAGTCCCGGCTATCTGGAACTCTTAGAGTCTTGGTTGTCTCGAGCTGGTGAGTGTATCGCAAAGTCGTCCCGAAACTTAAGTGATCATTATGGACATATCCTGTTGCAACTTCTCCGAAAACATCCAACTGACCATCACCAAATCCAACATCTTGTAAGATGTCCGGATCATCCTGGCTTCCGGTAGGAAGAATCACTCCGGGATACAGAAGCAGACCTGTTGTGCCCTTATCCAGCACCTTATGCATAACTCCTAATTCCATGTCTCCATAACCTTCGGTGTACCAGTTACCAATGGGCCTATACTTATAATAATTTGTAATAACAGATTGAATGGTCTCTTCGTTGGCATCGACTAAGTTTCTGATATTGTCGGCAATGACTGTATTCCCGTTACCTTCCAGGATCCTGGCAGTTTCTTCATAGGTATTTCCAGCAGTACGCTTAATAGTAGATTTCACTCGACCCGTGTAATAGGCGACTTCTGTATAAAGCATAGTTTTATCGGTGAGACCGTAGCCAAAACCTGTACCATGAACATTAAACTGTGCTTCAGCATCTACCTGATATTGGCCAATGATCAAGTTATCATAGGCCTCTTTTTCGCCTGGTGTACTGGGACTATAGGCAAGTCCTGAGAGCTGATTTAGGGTTGGAGCATCGATCTTAAAGGAAGCCCCGATTGGGCTTTCTGATCTGAACTGGTTAAAGTTTGAACTAATTTTTGAAGTTGTAACATTACGATAACCAAGGATTCGAACTCCCTTGGGGAGTACTTTCCAGACTTGGGCCAGAGTTGGGTCGGCCGAAATTAAAAAAAGCAGTCCGAGTAACAGCTTCATTGAATCCCTTTATTTCTCGTTTTATGAATTCTAGTTCAGGATTGGATTGTTTTGTAGAAATGACAGGGTGGTATGTAAAAAGGTAAGGGCCCCTGTTAGATTTTTAACGCCAGGCGTATAATGTGAATAGTTGTTAAAAATTAATAAGTTAGAGGCTTTATCGTGAATAAAATCATTCTACTCATCGCTCTTTTGCTCGCTGGTTGTGGTCAAAGAAGCACGATTAAAAACGATATTCAAGCCAGAACCCTCGCTGAAGCTTATGGTGATGGCAGGTATGTCATTTCACCAAGCGCCTTTGTACTCGAAGACCCCAGTTTGGCCTTCAAATCTGGAATACCAGGTATCGCTCCGATTGCTGGAGGAATGATTAAAATTCTGGGAGATATTTTTGCCAAGACCACCTCCCTTGGAAAGGTTCAATTAAGTTATGTGAGAACAATTCCTGAAATATCTCCTGAATATATCCACTCAATTCGTTTAAGAAGATTCTTCTTCTATATGAAGCCCCAAAAAGGAAACCGGCGTTTCAGAGATTTTTTTACTCGTCTCATCCTTGGTAAGGGCAATGTCACTTTTGGGTTCCTGGATAAGTTTGCTTTGAAACTTCGGACAACTTCAGTGAGTAATCCTGATACGCATATTCCGGAAATTTTAGATAGAAAGAAGGGAGATCCTGAATTTCAATCAATGGTCGATATCTTCAAGAAGGGGACTGATATTTTCAGACAAGTGATCGATCCTGAAAAAGCAAAAGAACTTATCCTGCTTAAATATGATAAAAAAAAGAAATTCCAGTATACCCAGAATGATAAGTATGGGCAGATGCATATTATTGAAACCTCTAATCCCTTAAAGACACGTGATCTGTTACGAGATCATCCTAAGATGTTTGGTTACTTTGAGCGAATCCATATCATGGAAAAGTCCCTCATCATCGAGTTAAGAAAAGATCCGGTCGTAGAAGAAGGCTTTAGAGTGATTCTCTCCGAGCTTGCCGATGAACTGGATGAATTAGGTGTTACCTATATTGATACTTGTACAATCGATTCATGCCTTGAGCTTAAAGTGGCCGATGTGAACTTCGTCCCGATACTGATTAAAGGTAATGCCATTAAGCTTGATGCCTTAATTGAAGCGGACAAATTGCCAGAGTCATTTAAGCTGCAGGGATTTGTTGAATTTGAAGTGAAATGGGATCCAAAAATCTAATTTAAATTAAGTTCAATCTCAATCCCAAATTTTTTACCTTCTTCGGTCAGCAGTCTTTTTACTGTGGCAGCAGGGTAAACAATACCCACGACGCTGACCTTCGTACTCATCATGTCGATCTTGCAGCTGTTGGTGCACATAAAGTCGGCCGAATAAGCTTCAAAATTTTTGATTGGAGTTTTATTGGCAAACTCTGAGTAGAAGCTGAAGAAATCAACTATTTTTTCCCTGAGTTTAGCCTCTAGTTGCTCCTGTGTCTCTTTTTGGAGATTATAAGTATAGAGCGAGGTATTTCGGGATTTACCGTTAAACGCAAGTTTGATCACTCCATTTGAGCGGATCTTCATGGTATTCTGGAAACATACTGGGCAATACATTTTTAAATTATAAGGGATTTTATGAACAATGAATACCGGGACATCATTTCTTTTGATGGAACTCTTTTAAAGTGCCTGATCCGTGAAACCGGCAGTTCACAATGGTTGATCGTTACTCACGGTCTTGGCGAGCATTTAGGACGACATGAATTCATTTTAAAGCTTTTCTCGCAAAACTTTAATATCGCTATTTACGATCTTCGGGGTCATGGAAGGAGTGGGGGGAAGAGGGCCTATGTAGAAGATTTTCATGATTTTCTAAAGGACCTTCAGTCGGTCATCAATTTCCTGAAAAAAGACTTCAGCATGACCAACTACACCCTTTTTGGACATTCAATGGGTGGATTGATTACTGCTGCTTATCTCCAGAATATGGCCACGAGAGATTTCTATCCAGATAAGGTCTTTTTAAGCTCTCCCGCCGTGGCTGCCCCAGGAATCATGGGGCCACTTTTTGCGAATGCTCCTCGAATTCTCTTTGATGGCCTGTTAAAGTGTCCCACTATTCCCCTCCAGGGGATTTTAGACCTTAAAAAACTCTCTCATGATAGTCGGATTTATGAAGCCTATGTTAAGGATGAACTCAACCAACTGAAGGTGCACTCCAGATTGTTTTTTGAAATTCTTAAAATGGGGCGAGAAGTATTCTCCCGACCTCTGAGGGCCGAATGTCCTCTCTTTGTTTCAATCGGGACAGGGGATGCACTGGTGAATTCAAAAATACTTATCGACTATTTTCAAAATGTTGAGAAAAGCGCGCAACTTAAAATTATCCAAGACGGCTATCACGAACTTCATAATGAAGTTGAAAAGTACCGTAAACCTTATTTGAATTTTCTGCGCCAGTCTTTGACTGGACTCTCATTTGAATGATTCGAGTCTTTTAATCCGCTCTAAGGCCGGTGGATGAGAATGATAAAATCCAGAATAGATTTTATCTGTCACCACCGGACTGGCATTTTCCCGGTACAATTTAAGTAAACCAGAAATCAGGTCATGGGGCTTGGTTTCTCCCGCCGCATAGGCATCTGCCTCAAATTCTCTTTTACGTGAAATCCAGGAAGAAATTGGCCCAAACCAAAAGCTATAAAGTGGAATGGCCTGAGAGAATAATAAAAGCAGTACGCCGGGGGATATAATCCGGATGAAGTGTCCGCTATAAAACCAGTTTGAAGTGGAAAGAGTTCCCATCAACCAAAAACCGAAAAAAGAAATAATCAAAGAAGTCACAAGTGACTTAGGTATATGTTTGAGCTTCATATGTCCGAGTTCGTGGGCCAGGATGGCCAGAACTTCAGTTGTTGCCAGGCCCTTCAGAAGAGTATCAAAGAAAACGACCCTTTTATTTTTTCCAAAGCCCGTAAAGTAGGCATTACCGTGCGAACTTCTTTTAGAAGCGTCCATGACGAAAACTTCTTTGGCATTAAAACCAGCTCGGGTGACAAGATTTTCAATTCCCGCTTTAAGCTCATCAGCTTCTAAAGGCTTAAACTTATTAAACAGGGGAGCAATAACTGTAGGATAAAGCCAAATTAAAATGAATTGGAAAACCGTCACAAAAAGAAAAGCGACTAACCACCACCAATTTCCCAGTCCTTGGTAAATTAAAAGCATTCCATAGAGCAAGGGAACTCCTAAAATAGAACCCAAGGCCAGACCTTTGATACGATCAATGATGAAGAGCTTTGGAGTTGAACGATTAAAACCAAACTTTTCTTCCAGTACAAAAGTTGAGTAGATGGACCAAGGGAGATTTAGGATTCCTTGGATCATGACAAAAGTAAGTAAGAACAAAACTTCGTGGTGAATACCTACGGTTGGTAGGGCCAGATAAAGTTTTTCAGCTCCCCTGAAAGGAAACCAATAAAAAAGGAGAATGGCGTCCCATACCAGACGAAACTGACTCAAGTTGAGTTTTGCTGTAGCATAGCGAATGGCCTTCTGGTGATCGGGAAGAGTCAGTAGAGTATGGAATTCTTTTGGCACTTCGTTGCGATGTTGCTGAAGGGTAGTCACCTGACGTCGGGAAAGGTATATTTCAAAGAGGTGATTGATCACGATGAAGGTAATAAATATAACTTGGGTGTAATAACTAAAAAGGTTTTCCATAATGATCCTGGTTAAAACATTTTACGCTTATAATGAACTCAGAAATTATAGTTATCTGATTCTAGACAATGAAACAGGAGATTCCTGGGTCATAGATCCATATGAAGCGAATCCAATAATTGATTATATCAAAAAAAATGGTCTCGTCTTGAAGGGAATCTTAAATACCCACCAACACTTTGATCATATTCGAGGGAATGCTCCCTTAATAGAACAATTTTCTGCACCAGTTCAAAAACTAAAGGACTCAGAATCCTTCACATTAAGTTCTGGGCATGCGTTAGAAACAATGGATACACCTGGTCATACCATGGACCATCAAGTTTTTGTCTGGAAAAAAAATGGCCAACCTCTGGCTCTCTTCTCGGGTGATACGCTTTTCAATTCCGGAGTGGGCAACTGCCGGGGTGGAGGTGATGTTAATCTTCTTTATCAAACGACAAATAAACTCATTACAACACTTCCTGCCTCGACCTTACTCTATCCTAGTCATGATTATCGGAAGAATAATCTGGAATTTGCTCTTAAGCTGGAACCGGAAAATAAATATATTCGGGAGTCCTTAAACCTTCTAACTGATCATCCGGAGGAACTTGCGCCAGCAACACTTGGTGAGGAAAAGAAAATTAATCCCTTTCTCCGATTGGATTCGGAAGAATTAAATTATAATGTCCTGAAGACTCTTGAAAATAATGAGAAAAAACTGTTTATTGAATTAAGACAGCTTAGGGATCAATGGTAAAAAAGGAATTATGATGGCCAAGAAAGCAGCTAAAAAGGTAACTAAAAAAGTAGCTAAAAAAAATGTTACAACCAAGAAAATCACCAAGAAGGTGACTCCTAAGAAGCAATCTGCTGGGGTGGTGAAAGCACCTACTTTGCAACCAGGTGATAAAGCGCCTGATTTCACTCTGCTGGATCAGAACGGAAAGTCAGTTTCCCTTCATGATTTTAAAGGCAAGAATGTAGTGGTCTATTTCTATCCGCGCGCCATGACTCCAGGATGTACCACACAGGCCTGTGAATTACGTAATTCCGAATCAAAACTAAAAGATGCCGAGATTGTAGTATTGGGTATCAGTGCTGATCCGGTTAAATCCCTCAAGAAATTTGAAGAACGGGATAAGCTCAATTTTACACTTCTTTCTGATCCGGATCATGAAGTGATAGAGGCCTATGGCTCTTGGGGTCTAAAAAAATTCATGGGGCGAGAGTTCATGGGAATTTTGCGTCAAAGCTTTTTGATCGGAAAAAATGGTAAAATCCTGCATGTCATGCACAAAGTGAATACTAAAACCCATCATGATGATGTTTTGAATTTTTTTAAAAATCTTTGATAACTTCTTCTTGCAGGATATCCAGGCGAATTTCAGTCTGGAGTCTTGCAAGAAGCTCTTTTAAGCTTTCTCGGAACTCAATTGAGCACCTCACGTCGATGTCCCGGTAGGCACCCTTGAGAGACTCATCCACGGTTGAATAAAAGCACATTCCCTCATTCGATTCGAAAGTAAAATAGACGAAGTAAGCCTCGTCTTTGGGAACACGAAGACGGAGATAGAAGAGTTCTTTACTCTGGAAATAGGTCTGCGACATAGAATCCTTGACTAAGAAGGATAAGGAAATAAGATATAAGATAAGGAAAGTCAAAAAATTTAAGAAGTTATGTCATGGAGGACGCTTTGAAATATAGTTTGATCACTTTTGCGTCACTACTGCTTTTAAGCTCGTGCTCATGGTATCGCGATCTTGAACGATCGTTAGTCGAAGATGACGAAAAGAAAATGAAAGCATCTCGTTCTGTACCCCGTGCTCAGTATGATCAACTTCTGGTTAAGTACGAAGAACTCTCAAAAAAATATGAACAACTAAAAGATAGACCGGCCAGTGGTCAGGACTCTTTAGTTGATGAGCTCCAAAGAACATCTTCGAATGTTGAAACAGTAAACGTTTTTGAAGGTGGATCTCAGCCTACACCAATTGAAGTCCCGGGTGATATTGAATCACAATTAAGTCTTTACCGCAGAGGTTTAGCTCTTAAAGAATCTAATCCTGGTGAAGCTACTAAAATCTTTCAACAACTCGAAAATCAGGCCATCTCACCCGTGCGTGCCCGCGCCAAATTTCAAATTGGTGAAATGCTTCTGGCCCGTGGTCAATACGATATGGCCCTTCAGGTTTATGAAGATGTCATCAATAAGAATGCGGAGTCGGGTATTGTACTAGATGCTCTTCGCGGAGCTGTAGTTGCTTCTGATAAATTAGGTATTCCTAATAAGAAAGATCAATACTCCTCGATGCTGAACGATGTTTTTGAATCGAGATAACAGGATTTAAGTGAGAATAGAAAGTAAAGTACTTATCCTTTTAGCTCTCCTTAGTATGGCCCCTTCCCAGGCCCAGGAAGACCTCAGTGATGAGGATCTGCAGTCTTTACTTAATGAAAACCAAGCACCAATTGAAGAAGTAAAAGAAGTTTCGGAAACAGCAAAAGAAGAAACCATTCTGGCCGAGCCAGTTTTGTCTGAGCCTGTTTCATCAGAAACTGTTGATATTGATACGCTCGAGAATATTGAACCTGCTGAGTCGGCTTCTACTGAGACTGCAGAAACGTTTGAAACAATCGAACCGTTAACAGAAGACGATGCATCTGTTCCTGAGACTATCGCTGCCCCTGAGAAAACAGATGATCTTGAAAGCATTCAAACTGATTTAAGTGAAGATATTGTTCCAACAGAAACTGTGAAGAGTGAAGAATCAACTCCTGTTCCAAGTATGGTCAAAGCACCTAAAATAGAAGGGCCAGCAGTATTCGATGTAGGCCGGGAAGAACGAGAACTTCTGACTATGGCCCAGAATATTACTGGACAGATTTCAGATACAGAATGGAACGAAGTGGCCACGGCAGCTAAAGCTGAAACCTACACCGTTGTCAAAGATGACTGGTTATTTAAAATATCACGTAGAATTTTTGGTACCGGACATTATTACCCTAAGATCTGGTCTCTTAACTCATTTATCACCAACCCGCATTTCATTGAGCCGGGTATGGTTTTATCTTTTACAACCGGAAGTGGCTCTCAGGCCCCGGAGTTTAAGTTAGGAACTTTTACTCAGGATGAAATTGATGCCATTCCGGGATCGATGGGAAATACCAACCCAGCTGATCTTGCCAATTTTGGTGAAGATGCCAGACCTCCTTGGGTTGATGAAAAGTCAAATCTTGAAAAACAAGGTGTGTTCTTCCAGTACGCTTCTGAAGAAACCATGGAAGATCTTTCCAAGGCGAGTGAAGATGCCCTGAACAGGGAATACGAAAACTACGAACCACCGAGAAACGACTTTGATGTCATCCTTCCAAAGAACTACGATGAGAATGGATTCGATAAGAACTCCCTCATCTATTATTCTTTCAAAGAAGGATTCTATTTAAGCACTTTTGTTTCGACTAATATCGTTCAGGATTTCGGCTCAATTGTGAACGGTCCTGATGAAAACATTTTTTTCACGAAACTTGATCGTGCTTATGTTCAGTTCGACGAAAGCATGAATGTGCTTCCGGGAGACATGTTCTCGGTATACTCTTCAGGTGGAAAAGTTAAGCATCCCAATTCTGATCGCGAAGGTTACAAGTACTCAATTGTGGGTCAGATTAAACTGATCCGTAAAATTCAGAATAAATGGGAAGTGGAGTTTGTTGAAGTGGCAGGTACTCCTCAGCGTGGTGATAGAATCACGGCCTACACTCCTAAAATTGAACGTATCACCCGTACTTATAATTCACGCATGGTGGAAGCCGCTATTCTTTCATCTTTCCAGCCGATGCAAACCATCCTGAGCTTCGGTGATGTACTATACATCGATCGCGGGCGCGCTGATGGAGTGGAGATGGGGAACGTTTTTGAAGTCTTTGGCTTCAAGGACCGCTTAACCAACAAAAATATCACTGATCAACCAACCTACAAGTTGGGCGAACTGACAGTCATTACCTTAACTGATAACTTTGCAACCGTTTTAGTGAATAAATCCAGCCGTGATTTCTATCCGGGTGATATTGCCATCACCAAAACGAAAGAGTCTCACTTACGTGAAACCAAGGCCCGCGAAACCAAAGTCACAGGCCAGAAAGAACTAATGGGTGGCAAGGCCTTAGAAGAGCTTGATGTCGAACTCAACCTTGAAAACCTAAATGACGACCTCCTCAAGCAGGCCGACAAGATTCAACTAACGGAAGATGAACTGGCCGAACTTGAACGCCAAGAGCGAGAAAAATCAGTTATCAAAGACTCAGAACGGGATCTCAAGGCCCTTGAACGTCTCGAAAACGAGATTGAGCAGGCCGAGACTATCCTGAACGACGCAAAACTCGACGAAGACAAGCTCCTCGAAAACGAGAACTTAAACGAGATTGAGAAGAAGCGTAAAAATATCGATCAGGATTCTCTGGACGAAATCGAAGAGAACCTCGGTAAGCGGTACATCGACGAAGACCTTAACTCTAAGGAAAATCCATTTGGATTGACTGAGTTTGATGTCGAGGAAGTCGACGAGCTATTAAACGTTGAGAAGAAAGAGCAGTAATCGTAAAACTACAGGATCCATTTCATCTTGTATTTTTTTGAAAACATTTTCTTCTTAAATGTGATTCCGGGATAGGGATTCGCCTTTACTACATTTTCAAAGAGATAATCCTTCATAGTCTCTCTAAATTGCTTAGAGCAACCATTGATCTCCGATCCGGTTTTAGAGTAATAATGGGAGAATAGGTTTCTCTCGACTGTAGTAACACTTCTCATCGTCTGACCGGTAATAACTGATGGAATGGAAATGGTAGAGTTTTGGATAACTTCATCAATTTCATCAACTCTTTTCAAAAAGAGATCCATAAAAGTGTCATAGGCCGGAAGCTTGGCCATTTTTTCTCTGAGGTTCCGGCGTTCAAGTGCTTCAGCGGCAGCTCCGGTTGCAAAATAAGTCTGCACATTTAAACCAACCCCATCGGTGGCAATCTTTATTAATGAATCAGAGAAAGCATCTCCTCCAATTGGCGTCTCTCCGCTGCAGACAAAGCTGATCATGGAGACTTTTGAGGCCCGGCCTTTTATATCGTGATTAACATGGAGATATTGAAACAGTCGGCCCTCCGGCACATTTTCAAACTCAACTCGTAGAGGAGTTAGTTCATATTCAACTGCTTCGCCTTCTTTTATTTCTTTAGTTTCGACACTAAGCTGACCTTTTTGCTTATAGCAGGCAGCTTTTCCATTAATAGAGAGGGGAATATTCATAGTCACGCCACTCTCATAGCCGCTTGAACTACTGTCGCCCAGGGTTAGGCCAATGGAAGTACTTCGTCCATAAACAATCGCCCCTGTGTTGCATTTGGACCAGGCGTCTACGGCTGCTGTACTCAAAACGAATGCACCGACCATTGTCCAAAACTTCATAGAAACCTCTTTTTTGGGATTATTTCATGGTTTGGAGAGCAGAGGATCGCCGGTGGTAATTCCTTTAGAGGTGTAAACTTTTTTTACAGCTTTGTGCGCTAAGTACTAGTCAGAAAGTAAGGGGTTAGATACATTATCCGAACGCACCCTTAGCTCAGCTGGATAGAGTAGTTGGCTTCGAACCAATTGGTCGGGAGTTCGAATCTCTCAGGGTGCGCCATAATAAAAGAGAACTTTCGGGTTCTCTTTTTTTTTGCCCATAAATTTCATTAGTTACTAAATTCATTTATAGAATTAGAACCACTAGAAGAACCTTGCACATTCGCTGCACATTCGGAGGAGAGTTGAGCCGATTTTTGCTTTAAAAAAGATTCAACCTTGGAGATAGAGTCACCTTGGAGAGTGCTTGATAAGGCTCCATAATGCTCCACAAGCTTCATAGACTTGTGACCTGTTACAGATTGAACTGCATCTAGGTTTCCACACACTAAACGGGTGAGAGTAGCTGTGAAATGCCTTATCATATGAGTCCCAGAGGTCTTATGAATCAATCCAACCTTTTTCAGTGCATAGTCGTAGGCATGCTGAACTGAACGGTACTTTAAAGGCTCTCCATTGAGATGAAACACATAATCATTGGTCCTATGCTTAATCGCTCGTCTGCGATTAAGAACTTCCATTAGATCATCAGTAATGAAGCAGCTTCTAATATCACCTGATTTGGGATTTGCTTTAAGTTCAACGAATTCTTTCTTACGACCATAAACCACTACGTGTTTTACCAGTAAGGACCGATTCTGAACATCAATGCTGCTAAACTGAAGTCCTGCAACTTCCCCGATACGACCTGCTATTCTGGATTGAACTAAGGCAACGTCCCTATAGAAAGGATCTAAAGCTTCAAAGAACCGAATGAATTCTTCCGCAGTGAGCTTCTGCTTGATCTTCTTTTCTTTTTTAATGGTGCATGAAGCTCTAAGGTTCTTAGCTATTATAGGGACAACATACTTATAATTGTAGTTTTCCCTGTACCAGTTAAGAATTGCCCTTAAATCCTTAATCTCTCCATCGAAGTTCATTCTACGGGATTGAGAAGATCTAGAGGCATTGGCCTGCTTTTGAAAGAAGCGTCTTATAAGTTCAGGAGAAAGCTTTTCTACCTCATAAGTTGATAGCTCCTCAAAGATTTTAATCCTGTCGAGTCTTACACCTCTTGTGGAGGCAGCTAAGTGAGCCATTCTTTCTGTGATGTAAACCTGAATTAGTTCACCCAAGGTCATTTTAAGTTCAACTGCTTTTTCTTCCACAGGTACATATGAAAGCCGCCATTGCTTGGCCTCTCTTAATGAGTCAAAAGTAGCAGAGTAACGCTTCCTCTTAATAGTCTTGTAAGCTTCATAATTACCATTTTGTAGGTCTTTCCTTATTCCTGGTTGACCTTTTACTTGTTCATACCTTTTAGTGGGAATTGTCATAGGTTAATTTCCTTGTAATAACCAATTCTCAACTTCCTTAGGAATGAAATACAAAAGTTTACCTTTTTTTACGAAGGGGATTTCTCGTCTTGAACAGAGGTTGTAGATATGACCTTCAGAGACCCTTAGGTATTCTGCAACGTCTGTAACTCGCCATATTCTTTTTTGAAAGAGCTCAGGGGGAGATGAATACCCCACTAGGAGTGAGTTGTCTTCATTGTGGTGAATTTTATTCATGCAAAGCCTCTTAATGAAGCGTATGATGATCAAAACCATCATACGCTCGTGGGGAAAACGATCCCAGCGCAAAGGAATTCGCTGAAAGCGTTCAGAAATGTATTTAATGAACGCATTAGTATTTATGTACCATGTTTAATCTTAAAACTTCTCCTGCCTACTTGTTGAGCTCCACTTAGCATAATGGTTAAGTCTTTCAATTCTTCAGTATTTAATGTTTCAAACAGCGGAAGATCATCTATGACCTCCTCAAGAAGAGAGAACAGCTCTTTATCAAAAGAAAGTTGATTGTCGTGCAAATCTCTTAATGTTACGAAAGCAAGCAGAACCTCTTCTGGAACATCCTTAAAGGCTGGATGGCTTAAATCAAATTTAAAAGCATTCATTTGAAGTCCCCCTCAAGCCATTCAATAAAGTCTTGAAGTTGTTTCTTTGTGAAATAGAAGGGTCGGTTACCCAAACGCTCACACCTCTTGAGTGTCCCACGTCTAACCAATTTCCTAATAGTGCTGAGAGGCATATTGCCTAGGATCTTACTGGCTTCATCAATGCTGAAAAGCAAAGCACGATCAGTTGAAGGGTCACCGTTTTCATTTTGCGTACTCATAATTTTTTTTACTCCAATTATTGTTTGTTTTGGTGTCTGCGCTGACAGAGAGATCATGCCAGGACTCCTTCAATTGAAAAATGGAAGCCAAAAATGGCGATCTGAGGTATGATTTTCCAATAAAGAGGGGACTAAGTGATTAAAATCAGGAAACACAATAGTCTTCGAGGGCTTGTTAACTACGTCTTCAAATGTTCAACCAGAAGTTGGGAATTGTACTTCTTGGAGTCAAGACTGGGTCTGGCCATTGGTAATACCAGGACACCTCTAAAACCTTTTTACAACTGGAGTGATGAGCCAATTAGGTTTAATGAAAAATTAGCTTCGGCTGCTATCCTTGAGATTAAAAATGAAATTCCAAGTGAAGAGGATATCGTGCTTCCTCCTGAGCTTGATTCAAAATTAAGTACACTTGATATGAAGTTTGAACAGTATTTCAAGACTTCTGATAAGGAGTATTCGACTTTCCTGGCCGAGCTTGCTTTAGGTGTTATGGAACTCTACATGCCCAGCGATAAAGAACTAGATGGCTTAGGTGGCGCAACTGCATTAAACACATCAAAGCGTTTGATAAAAGTCCAAGAAAAATTTTCAGATTTAGTAGAAGAGATTGAGGGTTTTCTTGAACATGAACCATTAAATGCTCTTATTCAAAAACACGGCAACGAGTCTAAGGCTCTTACATCTATGATTATCCTAAATCAGATGTGGAGAGACTGGGAGGTTGAAAATTCATTTCAGGAGATGCAAAGAGATATTAAGGCAATGTTCGAGAAAGTTCCTAGGGGCGATGGAGGAAGAAACTTCGGCATTATGGTGATCTATTACGTTGTATCAAAGTATATGGGCAAAAAAAGTTATAAAAGCATTCCTGCATCAGTTGAAGATTTCCCTTTTCATGATGGCGGTGAAACCAAGCATATGAAGCCAACAGAAGAGCTTTTCTGCCAATTTCTCACGTACCAAATCATTTCTTTGTTTTCCGTAAGTCCGAAAGAGTCATTTAGCAGAATTAGCACTTTGAAATACAAACAAAAAGATGATTACCCACCAGAAATCATGGAAATCTTTACTGAGGAATATGTAGACGAGTTATTCGACTATTTTGAAACGAAATTCTATGTAAATGATTCTTATAGCTTTGAGAGACCTCGATTGGAGATGCTCAGCGAAGTTCTTTCGCCATATCTCTCCGAGTTGAGAAAGTCTCAACCACTTAATCAAAATAAGCTTGAACAGATTGCAATGAGAGCAAAAGGAGATGCCTTTTTAATGAAGACCATCAATGATGGGCGATTAGCTCTTCCCCGTAAATGATGTAAGCATTTTTCTTATTCACTTATAGTAATCAGAAGTTGCATATAGTTCATCAAAACAACAAGAAACTTTCCTTGAGAGTTGTAAGACTCTGAGGGCATCTAAAAAGTTAATTCAAAAATATAAAAAATAAATATAGATTTTCGTGAGGCACCTCCTAGTGATCGAATGACCATGGGACTCCTTTACCTCCTTCCCTTTCGAGGTACCGGGGGTATTAGAGGGAACCATGGGGACATTCGACAAACCTGGAGGAAGCCTATGGCTTTAAGAAATCATGTTTCCGAGTCTCAGTTGAATCTTGACCTTGATTTGGAAGTTGAAAAGGAGGTGCTAGGACCAGAAGATGAAGAGTTTTTGACATTGTTAGAGCAGGTTTTAACAGATGTCTTTATTGGTGAACCCGATAAGGAATCATTCGAGTATCTCGAGTGTCAGAACATCTATGACCTCTCGACGGATAAAGAGATAGCGGACAGGTTGAAATACGAGGAGGAAGCCCTGAATGAGGGACATCCAATCCCGAGTGCTGAAACATTGTCAGAGCTAGAGGCATTGTCCCGTGCGTACTTTGAATGTCCGAATGTCTACCACCAAGATGAAGACGATTTTAAGCCAAGCCATATAACTGGTTATATCCAGTTATACTCTGGTGAAAAGTTTGATTCGCGAGGAAGGTTGGCAGAAGTCTGGAAATCCATTAACCAAAAACTGGTTATTGATATTTCAGAACTTATGGACCCCGAGAGTATAGTCACTAAAATTGAACAAAATGGACTTAAATGGAGTTCAATTTTTAGAATTGTATTCTACGGTCATCCATTAGTGGAAGTAATAGGGAGCAAGATTTATGGTAGGTCAGAAGCTAAAGAGCTTCTTCCTCTAAGTAATGAGTACCCTAACATACTTCTAGCCTTACCTGACTATGAGGAGACTGAAGCTAATTCAGGATCAATCTACGAATGGTTGGAGCAGGAATTCAGTGACGCGGTCCTTTGCGGCTCTTATCCACAAATCAGCCGTGTTACCAGCGGCCATTATGAATTAACTGCTATCAGACTGCAGGAAATTTTCGAAGAGAACCTGGAGCAAGGGAGTTTAAACAGAATTCAACATAAAGAGATTATCTCTGTAGGTAAAATGAATGAGTTTATTGAAGCTTATTCTGAAGCCAGGGCTTTTATTAGACTGGTGAATGAGAAGGGCAGCGCCGAAATCGGTAAACTTTATTCTTTAAGCCTCAAAGTGCTGGATGATGTTTTATTTCTTTGTTCTAGATCTTTCGAAAGGATTGAAGACCCCTTGATCTATGCTCAAATTAAATCATACTCCACCAAATTGAAGGTAAATAAGCTTCAGTTGGAGAACTCAAGAGCACTAATGCTAATTCAAAAAATAAATAGAGGTGAAACTGTAGAAACTCATCTTTTGAGTCTTGCGGATTTAGAGTCTATTTTTGAGATTCTTTGGGGGAATATAGGGATTAAGATCATTCCTGAGAAGAGAGAGATCTACTATGATCTCAAAGAACGACTCCGTGTTCTTCGTGCGAAGTATCGCACTTCATCAAGGAAGGGAGCCTAACGGCTCCTTTCCTAACACAAACTAAACTGGCTAACGCCGTTTAAATCTCGACTTAACAATCTCTTTTTACTTATCAGTCGAAGGCTAAAAGCCTTTGGCCTACGGCCTTCGGCTGAAATCCATTAACATTAACATTGGAGAAAAATGAAAACAGCATTGTATTCAAGAGTTTCAACCTCTATGCAGCAAACTGGCTTGGAGTCTCAGAGGAGAGCCTTAGAGGATTATTGTAGGACCAAAGGAATTACGGAATATGAAGTCTTTGAGGACTTCAATGTTAGTGGTTCAAAATCCTCACGTCCCCAATTAGATAAAATGATGAAGGCGGTCCGAGAGGGAGATATTTCAACGGTGGTGGTTTACTCGTTTAGTCGTTTTGCCAGGAGCACGAAGTTTCTGCTGGATTCGTTGGAAGAATTCACGCTTCTAAAGGTAAACTTTGTGTCCATATCAGAGAATCTCGACCTAGCCTCTCCATTAGGTCGCTGTATGTTCACAATCATTTCTGCAATTGCAACTCTCGAAAGAGAATTAACCTCAGAGAGAGTCCGTAACGGAATGGTGAATGCCAAAGCTAAGGGTAAGCGTATCGGACGTCCCCAGACCATTAATGATGAGCTAATAGCTACTTTGAGAGCTGAGAGTTACTCTTACAGAGAGATTTCCAAGATGCTCAACATAGGGCAAGGCTCGATTACAGCGTCACTTAGGAGAACTGCACGGAAATTGAATGACACATCCTAAAGTGAACCAAAGTAAACCAAATTAAAATGAAATGTTTTATGAACGCCATAGTTCGTTAAAACGAACAAAAATGATGGTTTTGTTCGCCTCTATGAATAGCACAACCTCTTATAAGTTTTCTGCCGATAATTATACCTGAGGGAATTTTCATGGAATTTAAAGAAGTCCTGCAATCTCTTATGAAAGAGAAAGGGATATCTATCACAGAATTAGCAAAGCAAACTCGAATTGCAAAAAGTTCGATCCACGGTTTTTTAAATGGTGCCGAACCACCATTGTCTAAAATCAAATCGCTCTCTGAGTACTTCGGAGTCTCCATGGATTTCCTCTGTACTGGTAAGGAGTCTGATCCTATAGGACAACTCCTAAAGGTAGATGTGCATCAAGGTACTTATGAGGTCACAATCAAAAGATTGGTGACTAAGAAAAATAAGGACTAAAAAGGCGGTACATATGAAGAACACTTTTATTGTAATAAGTCTCCTTGCCTTGGCTGCATGCTCCTCCACACCAAAAACCGGAGATGGCCCGACTGATGCCATCCTTGCACATCTCTCTAAAGGGAAAACAGTTGTCGGCAAAGATTGGGACAGCCGTTTCCTAAAAGATGGTCTTGTTAATGGTGAATATACTGCTATTGGCAAAGTAGCTAGTGATATAAATCGTAACGAAACTAGCTTGAAATCATTAGCTCAATCTAAAGCAGTTGATACTCTCTTAATGAGTGCACCTACTGACTATAAGAGAATCATCCAGTCAGCTCTTTCGTCATCAGATAATAGTGATGGCTCGGTTGAAGAGGTAACAATTTCTATCAAAGAAGTTAAGGCCTTAACTGGAATGAAAACAGAATTTGGTGATTTTCAATGTGTAACCTATGCGGAACCTAATAATGAGCTGAAATATGATATGAAAAAAGAGTGTCGAGCTATTGTTAGAATTCCTGCCAGCCATTTAGCTGAAGCATACCAATTTACCCTTAAAAACAAATATGGAATTGAGCAAAACTCGCTTCAATCAAAAGTTCGTGAAAACATCCTAGAAGCTCTTTCGGGAGCCTCTGGGGGCAGCAGGTCCGTAGCGCAAACACCGAAAACAAAAGCACCTGTGGGCAAAGCTTACGATAAAGAATAGAACAGCAGCTTCTCTTGAGGAAACTTTTGGCCCCCTTACTTCTTGCTTTGCTTTCTTCTTGTTCTTCCCTGGAGAAGTTCCAGGGGGAGAACAAGGTCCTGCACGACAAGTTTTCAAGTAGCCAAAGCCCAAGAGTCACAAAATATGTAGTTGGAGGAAAAACTTGCTTTCCTGACGAAATTAAGGATGACAGGGAGATCTTTACAGCCAGGTGGGAGGACTACAGAGATCTTATGTATCAGCTATTTGCTTCTGAAGTTGCGTATACTGTTAAAATACAGAAACTCCCCAGTGGTGGGAATTATAGGGTATTTGAACCTTCAGAGGAGACTAGGCGCTTAGAGTTTGAGGTTTACTACTGTCACATGGGGATATCAGGGTTTTTTGATTCCGCGAAACAAACTTATGCGTCTTTTAGGATAAAGAAGTGAGGGAATGTGTCTAGACTCCCACTTATCCTGTTGTCCGTAATGCTAGTCTCTTGCTCTTCAATCAAGCGGTTCAGGGGTGGGGATTTCGCTTTGTACAAGCAGTTTAATAGTAAACAACAGATTGATGGCAACCGTTATGTGACAAATGCACGGGGTTGCTTTCCCGAAAATTTGGTAGATGAACGGCAGATCTTCACTGCCCCTGTCGATGGCTATAAAAATCTGATGTATCAGCTCTTCTCCTCAGAGCTTGAATACGATGTCCTTATCGAGAATCGTAATGGAATTATATATAAAGAATTTAAACCTACGAAGCAGACACAGAATCTAAAGTTTGAAGTCTATTATTGTTATTTTAACAATGAAATATATCCAAACAGACTTTATGGTTCTTTTAGGGTTAAGAGGTAACCTTGGACTTACTAAAAGAGAATCTTGACTGGGAATTTCATGAAGATTTGGTCCTTATTGTTGATACTATTCATGGCGAGTGCGCTAGAGGAAAATTTCTGAACTATCACAGATTTGAGAAAGTCCATAGGGTCATTAATCGACTATACACTGAAGCCGCCGAGCTTAAAAAACATACTCAAGAGAATAAAATACTCGATAAGAACTTCAAGATCCTAAGCTTATGTGTAGAAGTGGTTAATCTCGAACTAATTCTTATCAGGAAACCTGCTTAAAGGTCTTAGCTATAAGGAGACTTCATGAAGGGTGAATCAGATATTATGAACCGTGTTGGATATAGAGTTTTATCTCCAGGCTTCATTTCACTGTCTCCGCTGCTTATTTACCTTACTAATGACTTAGGGAAATACAACGCGAGTCTCTTTGGATATTTGTATGGCTTCGCTTATTATGAGCACGGAAAGAATATATTAATAATTTATGGTGCCTACTTACTTTTCCTATTTCTTGTAGCTCCCTTTATAGACAGAGCACTTAAATTTCCCATTCAAAAACTATCTTTAATCTATGCCGCATTTTTAACAGTTATCGTTCTAGGGCAATCATATGAAAACGGAAGTTTTTCAGATTCTTTTTTGAAAATTCCTATCATCTGGGCCATTGGATTATTTTTGGCGTACTCACACAGAACGATTAATTCAGTGAAAGGAGCCTAACTTGAGCCGCATTTTAATTATAATGCTTAGTTTTCTAGTAATCTCGTGCCAAGCTTTTGAGAGCAAATTCGACAAAACTGCAAAAGATATATGTGTAGAGAAATTCTTGGAACTGGATCATCGAAATAATACTCTTAAAAGTTACGCTCCCACCCTCGGCAGGAGGAGACCATTTAAAATTACTTGGGAAAACACCAATTACGATAAAGAAATTATGAAATTTAAGCTTAAGGCGAATGAGGTTAATCGAGATCTTATTGAACCAGAGCAAGAAAATCTCTTTTTTGAGTTACAAAAGAACCCAGATTTAAGGGAGTTTGTTATAAGCTCTGCGCCGGCCTTTATGAAGGAGTGTACTACCTACCTGCAGAAGTTCCGAGAAAAGTGCCCAAAAGAGGTAGGTCGGTGGTGCTTTAATTCAGGCGAAGGAAACATTTCAAAAGCTGCCTACAACTACCTTATCTATAATGCTGCAGGGGAAAAGCCTGCTGACTTTACCAAATTCAACGATATCGAAAAATGGGCTAAGATTTTCGATCAAATGCAATAAGCCTCAACAAGCTCTATCCAAGCAAACAAAGTAAATAATTAGGTGATTTTCAGGATTTTCCAGATCCTTCACCTATATAAAATCGTTCCTTGTTCTGCTCAGAAGACTGCTAAATTAACAGTAATTTTAAAAGCTTAAGTCTCAATAATTCAGTATTGACTGGGGTATGTTTGCGCATGGGTATAGTTTCATTTTTCAAGGAGGATTAATGAGAATTTTGTACGTTGAAAATGACAAAGATCTAAGAACTTTTTTTGGCACGAAACTTAAGGAGGAATTTAAAGGGACTATTGATCTAGTGGCCACAGGTAAAGAAGCCATCAAGCTTTTGAGGTCTGAAAGACCTTACGATGTCATTATTAGCGATTATCTCCTTTCTAAAGGTTCAGGAACCGATCTGCTCCGCTTCAAGATAAAAAATGAGATTACAGGTTCCTTTATATTCTTTTGTTCCGTTAAGGGGCCAATTCCGTATTCACAGGAGGATTATCAACAGGTGGACAAGTTCAGCTTTCGGCTTTTATGTGAAGAAATTAAGAAAATTAGAGTCGTCTCCTAGATCTATGGGTACGTCTGCTTCTGTAAACTAGATATTTGGGAGGGAAAATTACGTAATCTTGTTGGGCCTCAATCTGGCGGGTCTTATATTTGGAAATGATACTTTTTAATCCATTCAAGAAACCATTGAAGTCCTCTTCTGTAGGATCAAGTCTGGTGTGAAATGATATGAATAGGGCTCTTGGAACTTCTATCATTGCTCCCCAGGAGTCTTCACTTGAAGGAATTAGGCACCATAGATTATCCTCACCAAAATCAAAAAAAACAGGATGTCTACTATGGTACCAATCCCTTAAAAGAGCTGAATCATCCAGGTAAACGCGATAAATTTTTGGTGTTGAGGAGATTACGATCTGCTCCTCAATGAGCTTAAAGAACTGAGCCTTGTCTCTCTTGCGTCGGTTTCCATTAACTACCCAAGCTAATTTCTTGTAGAAGTTGTTACGGGACTCACGCTCTTCGTGTTTAATGAAGGAGTGTTGAAATTCAATGACCCAGCCTTCATCGGTCTTTACATCAGCAATATGTCTTTCGCCTTTCTCGTCTTTATGAATACGCTCTTGGCAGTGCTCAGGAAACTTATTTTTCCAGGCCCGATGCCATTCCGTTTCATTTTCCCACCAGGGATCACACTCAACCTTCGCTTTATGGGCCCAATGCCAGCTCTTTTTGGTGCCACACCTAGAGATGACTTTTGCGTTGCAGAATGGACATAAGCCGTACTTCTTAGGAGATGGAGTTTCTTTTGTTCCATTAACGAGTGCGAATTTCATCAAGATCATTTGATTTCCCCTTGTTTTGTTGTTACGGAATAAGAACACGAAACCCGTAACACGTTCAAGGTAGGGATTTTTTGGAAAAAGCGTTACAAGAGTGTTTTTACGTCTTGCAGACGGATAAAACTGGCAGAACTAATGGAAAACCGCCTATCAGATACGACAAAAGCTATAAATCGTACCTGCTTGAAGGGGCGAATAATCACGTACAGCAACTAGAGGGGCGCGATTCAGTACAGAAAGCTCATGATGAGTTTATTTATTTCTGTATGGATGAGTATCTAAAGAAAGGAGCTTCTCCAGCTTTATTAAATGCTCTGAATAGCCAAGTTTGCGTTGTAGGACACCAGTGCCATGTAATGCCCATTGGGAAGAAGCTTGTGGCAATGTTTGTTGCCCATATTCCTCATAATCCACCTCCTACTGTGTTTGCAGCATATATGTTTTCAAATATGACCTCCCTAGGGTGGCTTGATGGTCTTAAGAGGTGCAAGAGTCCTGAATGCCAAAAGTTTTTTATCGGGAGACCAAATGTTAAGTGGTGCTCGAAAACTTGCGGGTCTAGAAGTAGAGTGAGAAAAATGCGGAGGAATAGTAAAGCCTGAGAGAAGAAAACTCTTCTAGTTTGATCAGGCATGTGGTCGGAATTCTTCAAAATTCTTAAGTTATGGATATTTAACTGTAATCCGATAGGAATTTAATTATTCAATAGGAGACGTTAACATGAAACCCAATAATAAAGGTTCTGAGTGGTGTATTTGGGATCTCCATATTCACACACCAGCTTCTCATCATTGGAATGGCGGAAAGAGATTTGCCCAAATGAATGCAGAAGAGGAGCAAGCTTCATGTAAAAGTATCATTGAACAAATGAACAAAACAGAAGCTGTTGCCTTTTCGTTTATGGATTATTTTACATTCGATGGTTATCTCAAAGTTAAAAGTTTTCTTGATTCTCAAAATGAGATTTCTTTAAAAAAAGTGCTTTTCCCTGGAATGGAATTGAGAGTGGAGGCACCGACGGACTATAAACTCAATATTCATGTAATTTTTAACCCTAACATAACAAAGCAGGAACTCTCTGATTTCAAATCAGACCTTAAGTTATTGGCCAAAAATGGAAGATCATTATCAGATGAGGCAATCATTGAAGCTGCTAGAACATTAGGGGAGGACAAAGCAAAGAACTACATCGGCGATAAGGACTACATGAGCAATGATGAAGTCGCGTTTGAGCTTGGATGTAAAACGATCAAAGTGACTAGGGAATCGTTAATAAATGCTGTAGCAAAACTTGGGAAAGATAAATGTCTTCTCATCCTTCCATATGACACTTCTGATGGAATCCTTAAATTGAATTGGTCTGATCACCCTCACGATGATTCGTATTTCCTAATGAAGGCAGACATTGTCGAAGCGAGGAATAAAGATAATATTGATTTGTTTCTGGGAAGGAAGAATGAAAAAAACCAGCAATATTTCGATAATTTTCTGAAAGCAATTGGAGGCGAGCCAAAGTTAGTTGTTAGTGGCTCTGATGCACATCGGATAGAAGATTATTGCATTTTTCCAGGTAATAAAAAGACCTGGTTAAAAGCTGAGCCTACATTCAGAGGTCTAAGGCAAGCAATGGTAGAACCAGAGAGTAGATGCTTTGTTGGAGAAATGCCAAGTAAGTTAAAGGTGGTAAATTCCAAGTCTACTAAGTTTGTTTCAAAAGTTTCAGTTAAGAAGGAATCTGACTCTAAGTTGGATGAAGATTGGTTCGACAATGTCGTTAATTTTAATCCAGAGCTTGTAGCAATTATAGGCAATAAGGGATCTGGAAAAAGTGCACTAGGAGACATAGTTGGTCTACTAGGGAACTCCAGGCAATACGATTCGTTTTCATTTTTAAATGATAAGAAGTTTAGAGAAAAGCAAGGAGTCAAGGCGAATAACTTTACGAGTTCATTATATTGGGTAAGCCACGACAGTGTGCAAAAGAATTTGGGAGAGAAAATTGATATTACCCAGGTTGAGACGATCAAATACATACCACAAAGCTACTTAGAGAAATTATGCAATGAGATTTCTCCTAAGGAGAGTCTCTTCGATAAAGAATTAAAAGCAGTCATTTTTTCGCATATATCAGATGATCAAAGACTAGGATTTGATTCATTGGATAAGCTTCTGGAGTTCAAAACAGAAGAAAATAATGCAGAATTAGCGAGTTTAAGAATAAAAACAAGTAAGCTGAATGAAGAAATATTGTCTTGTAGAAAAAAACTTACCGAAGACTACAAAAAGACGATTAACAATCAGCTCGCTTCAAAACAGTCTGAATTGCAAGCAATGAAGGATAGTAAGCCAGTTGAGGTGAAAAAACCTGTTACAGACAAGAACGAAGATCCAAAGTTAAAAGAGCTTTCTGAACGAGTTGAAAAGTTGCAGGCCGATGAGAAGAATCTCGTCTTGGAGATTGCTTCAAGAAAGACAGACTTAGATGCCAAGTCAAAGAAGATAGCCAGGCTTGAAAAACTCAAGACGCAAGTAATGATCTTATCCCGAGAGATTGAGTCAAAAGTAACTTCCATAAATGAAATTTGCGAAGATCTGGGAATGGATTCAAAAACTATAATATCTTTTAAATCTGATGTCAGTTCAATAGATAATATGACCCAGGAAACATCCGCTTCAATAAGAGTAATTCAAGAAGAACTTTCCATTGATAACCCTAAAAGTTTAAGCAAGAAATTGGCTGACATGAAAGAGGAGCTAAGTGCTATCTCAGATAGTGTTGATGAACCAAGTAGGCAGTACAAAAAGTATCTTGAGGATCTTGCTACTTGGGAAACGTCAATGTCGAATATCCAAGGGGATGAAACAAAGCCTGGAACGATTGGATATTTAAATTCACTTCTTGCAGAAATTAATAATATACCTACTCATCTTTCTGAATTGGAGATGAAAAGAAAAGATGTAACTAAAGAAATTATCGGGAAGCTACAGGAATTAGCCAATATTTATAGAGATTACTATGCTCCTGTCCAGAAGTTCGTTGAAACAAATCCTTTTGGCGGCGATACATTTAAAATGTCCTTTGACGTTTCAATAGTGAATATAGGATTCAAGGAAAAATTTTTTACTCTAATAAATAGAAACAAGGCCGGAACATTTTATGGTCTTGAAGATAGTGAGGAGAAGATTACGAAGATGTTGGATGCTCATGATTTTAATTCAAAACAATCGGTAATAGATTTTTTGAATTTAGTTATAACTAGCCTCGAAAATGATTGCCGTGCAGACAAAAAGTTACCAAACAAACTTGAAAATCAAGCCAAAGGGGAACCTTTGGAACTGCTGAATTTCATATTTGGTTTACAGTATCTAGAGCCTAAATATTCATTGCAATTGAATGGAAAGAATCTAGAGCAACTGTCTCCAGGAGAGCGCGGGACTCTGCTTCTAATATTTTATCTGATGGTAGATAAAGATGATAGGCCATTAGTTATCGATCAGCCTGAGGAGAATTTAGATAATCACACTATTTTTAAAGTGCTGGTGCCTTGTATAAAAGCTGCTAAGAAATTAAGACAAATATTCTTAATTACCCATAATCCAAATTTAGCCGTTGTATGTGATGCTGAACAGGTAATTGTGGCGAATATTGATAAAGCAAACAAAAACAAGGTTACATATGTGTCGGGAGGCATTGAAGATCCAATTATAAATAAATCGATCATCGATATCCTTGAAGGGACTCGACCAGCTTTTAATAATCGTGATTACAAATATTATGGCATGTAAAAAAAACGGATAAAATATGACTGAGGCGATATTTGGTCTGATTGGAGTTATTGTTGGATCTACTATTTCTTGGCTTCAGAATTCTCTCTCTGAGAAAGCTTCAATTGGCAGGCATGCTAAATACCTAGCAGTGAGAGTGGCTTGGATTTTGAATAAATATGTAATTGAATGTAGTTATGTTGTTAATGATGATGGCTATAATGAATATGGTCAGCGAAGTAGTGATGGAACATTAGAGCCACAGGTTAAGGTGCCTAATAGTCCACAATACCCGGAAGATGTTGATTGGAGAAGTATAGACTCAAATTTAATGTATGAATTGCTTTCATTCGCGAGTAAGGTCAGTGTAGCAGATAATCATATTGCTGGGACGCACCTTGATGCGTCTCCTCCAGATTATGAAGAGTATTTTGAAGAGCGGCAGTACCAATATGCATGCCTTGGGCTGAAGGCTCTATCTCTTGAGCAGCAACTCCGTAAAGCTTATGGTTTGCCCATTGAAGAAGCAGAAGCTTCAACCTATTCATCACTCTTCTTAAAGATCAAAAATGATATTGAAAGTAGGCGAAAGCACTGTGAGCAAAATTCTTTATAAGTAAATGAGTCAATGCTTAGTGCGCTTTGCGCTCTTTTGCACATTCGCTGCACATTCGAAGAGATGAAAAACCACTAAAAATGATGAAACAAGATGAGACCCCTTCGCTATGTAAGCTTCTGTAATCATTGTAAGTTGCTGATACTTTGGTAAAGTTAATAATAGAACGGCGTCACTCTCAGGGTGCGCCATTCTCTACCATTCCTTATCTAATACGAACTGTCTAAATCATTCCCTCAATTAAAGGATTTGAAATGCGTACAGTATGTACCTCTTCTTATTCAGTTATGAAAGATTTGCTTCTCATTTTACCCATTCACTTCCTTATTTGATTTTGAAAAGAGTAGGTTCTCCGTTATTTCCATGGAGAGTCTATGAGTGCTGCTGGTTTATCTAAAATAGAAAAGATGATTTATATAATTAGGGATCAAAAGGTCATGCTTGATTCAGATCTCGCAGAACTTTATGGGGTTGAGACAAAAGCTATTAATCGACAAGTACTTAGAAATAAAGACCGTTTCCCCAAAGACTTCATGTTTAAGCTTACGAGCGAGGAATTTGAACTTTTGAGGTGCCAAAATGGTACCTCAAACGATGGAAGGGGAGGACGGCGTTATCTACCAAATGTTTTTACTGAAGGTGGTGTAGCGATGCTATCTAGCGTTTTAACAAGTGAGAGAGCAGCTCTAGTAAATGTTTCAATAATTCGAACATTCATTAGGTTAAGAAGTTTTCTAGCTATGGAAAATCAAATCCAAGACCGGGTAACAAAGTTGGAGCAAGGTACCAATAAGCTTTTTAAAGTAGTTTTTGAAAGATTAGATTCGATGGAAGAACTAACCGAAATAAGAATTCCTGCGAAACGAAAGAGGATTGGTCTTAAATAATCAGTATGTTGAACTTAAAAGTTCGTATTGGCTCACCCATCGGTGCGCCATTCAATTTCTTCTTAATATTCAAATATTTACAAACCTACCCTAAGACATGTATCGAACCATTCATAAATATTCAGAATTTACGGAATACTCAATGGGTAATTTTTCAATTCTTTTTGAGCTAGAGAAGCAGTTGCATTCGAGTGAAGTTCGCTCTGATCCTTCAAGAATAGCTTCGTTACTGAGTCCTGATTTTTATGAATTTGGTTCGTCAGGTAAAGTTTGGACGAGAGAGGCAATCTTAAAAAATTTACCAGCAGAAGATGGTAAAACAAAAATTGAATCAAGAGATTATAAAGCTTCTTCCTTATCTGAAGATGTCATTTTGGTTACATATATTTCAGTGCGAGTTACTGAAGGTATGGACTCACAAGAATTTCTCCGAAGCTCAATATGGCGCAATCATTCTGGTAACTGGAAAATGGAATTTCATCAAGGAACATTGAGGTCTGTATAGTTTCACCTTCTTTGAGGTGACAAAGTGGTACCACAAATTCATTAGCTGATTTGTTTCAAAATTAAACAATAAGCACCACTTCGAAGTTTCGTCGTAGCCTGTCAGGATCATTCATCATAGATCATTCCATTTATTTGGAGCTAGTTATGAGTGAAATAAGTTTATCAAAAAACGAAAAAATGATTTATATAATTCGCGGTCAAAAGGTCATGCTCGATTCAGATCTCGCTGAATTGTATGGAGTTTTAACTAAAAATTTGAATAAAGCAGTAAGACGTAATATCGAACGATTCCCCGAAGACTTAATGCTTCAATTAACCGCAGACGAGTTTGAACTTTTGAAGAGCCAAAATGGTACTTCAAAAGAGAGCTACGGAGGAAGAAGGTACCTGCCCTTAGCTTTTACTGAGGGGGGTGTGGCAATGTTATCTAGCGTACTGACGAGTGATCGTGCAGCTCAAGTAAATTTGGCAATTATTCGGACATTTATCAAATTAAGAAGTTTTCTGGCCATTGAGAATACGACTTCTGATAAGTTAGATGAGCTAGGACAAGGAACTTATAGGCTATTTAAAATTGTCTTTGAAAGACTCGATAGTCTTGAAGAAATGGTAATTCCGAAGGAATAAATGAAAAAACTTGAGGTTCCAAATTGGAACCTCAAGTTTGCTGTTAAGTAATTGTAATCTTGGACCATGATATGACTGCGGTTCGAAAGTATCAAACAGAATGCGCCATTTAACCTCTTGTAATTCCAATAAAGCGACATCAAGTCCTCGGCATAATATCTTCACAGTTTTAGTTTCAGTTTTTATATTGAAGCCATTCTGTTGTAAGACTTAATCCATGAAATCCTTCGTGAACAAATCCATTTTTGGCTTATTCTTCTACTTTATTTCTGCTTTGGCATTTGCCAGTGGATTGAAACTGAATTTTCAGATCAACGAAGACTTTTTGGTATGTCATACGTTCTCTAAAAAAATGAATAATTCTGCTTCAAAAGCAGTTTTGAAAATTAGAGATGAGTTGCGTAAACTTTTTCCAGAAGAACTTTTATTTCTCCAGCAGCTTGAAAAGGATCTGTTGTCCGCAAAACTATCTATTAAGCGTTGAAATTAGCTACAGCGGTTCGAAAGTCATCTACTAGAGTGCGCCATATCATTCCCCTTTTTAATTTCTTTCAGTTACAATCGACACCATTCAAACTTTCGAACTAAAGTTCATTGTGAATTAAGATCCTAAACTTTGAAATTTAGGAAAATAAGATATGAGTTTCAAAATTTTAACTATTGCATTCGTTGCTTTCTCTTTCTCATTGTTTGCAAATAGTAAAAAGGAAGGAAAGATGACATTTCTATCCAAGCACATAAGCATCGTCATTAATCGAACTCCATCAGATGTTTACGATTTTGCATCTCGACCAGAAAATATGCCGAAGTGGGCAGCTGGATTAAGTGGTTCTATAAAGAAAGAGGGCGATCATTGGATATCGACCTCTCCAATGGGTAAAGTGAAAGTGACATTCACTGAAAAAAATAATTTTGGTGTCCTTGATCACGATGTTACCCTTGATTCTGGAAAGATGTTTCACAATCCTTTAAGAGTAATTAAAAATCATAAAGGATCAGAAGTGATATTTACCTTGTTTCGGCAACCAGAAATGACAGACCAAGACTTTAATCGAGATGCTGGAATGGTAGTGAAGGATCTGGAGAAGCTTAAGGCCATAATGGAAAAGCCACCAGTTAAGTAAACGTAACCGTTAATTAAAAACGAATGCGGTTCGAAAGTCATGTACTAGGGTGCGCCGTTCTTGTTCTGATCTCGCTGAACTATATAAAGTTGAGACAAAGCAGCTTAATCGCCAAGTGAAAAGAAACCCTTTGCGATTTCCTGAAGACTTTATGTTTCAGTTAACTTCTAAAGAATTTAGAGGAATTCAAAAAATAAAAAATACGATTGATCAATATGGAGGACAAAGAAAGAGTCCATACGTTTTTACAGAAAAAGGAGTGGCCATGCTTTCCAGCGTTCTTAATTCAGATAAGGCGATACTCATTAATATTGCCATTATAGGAATTTTTACAAAACTCAGAAGTTTTCTCTTTCTTGAAAAGGCTTGAATGAAAGAATGAGTAGGTTGGAATCGGGAACAAATAAAATTTTTAAAGTTGTTTTTGAAAGATTGGACGCAATAGAAGTAACCATTGATACAAAGTTGCCATCATCCAAGAAAAAAATCGGTCTTCGCTAGAATTAAATAAATAAACTTGATGTGCCAAATTAATCAATATGTTAAAACTAAAAGTTCGTTTTGGCCTAACCCATCGGTGGGGCTGCCTGAGAATTATCTCATGGTGCGACACTTTGAAAGAGACAAAATAATTATCATATAAAAAAGCTTTGGAACCGAGGCTCCATGCTTCAGTGGGAAGGCCAGGCTATCATTCCCTCTGAACTCATCAATGATGGAGAATTATATGCATCAAGATACAAGTCATCGCGATCATACTATGGATACTGATTACCGACCGACAAGATACGGATCAACTGACTATGATAGAGTTCAGAAAGCTAAAGAGGGACATTCAAAATCACAAAAAAAATCCTCCTATAAAAATCTCATCTGGATGGGAGTGATACACATACCTCTTATGTATTTCATCATGTTCTCTATGGTAGATACCTTCGGCGATGTTTATCAGAATTTGAATACCTTTTATATGGCCCTTATGATGGCCACTCCAATGGTCGCACTGATGCCTTTCATGATGAAGGATATGTATAATGATAAAAAGAAGAATGTTATCGTAGTTGTGGGATCACTAATTCTTTTTTTAGTATCATTCTTTGCTATCAGATACCAATCAGCCATAGGGGATTCTCAGTTTATCCGTTCCATGATCCCACATCATTCTGGTGCCATTCTCATGTGTAGAGAAGCAAGTTTAGTTGATCCAGAATTAAGAGGACTTTGCGGAATTATATCTACTGGCCAACGAAAGGAGATTGAACAGATGAATAAAATCCTTGAGCGCTTAGACCAATGAAAATTTTTCTAGAAAATGATTTTCACTGCTGCTGATGACCTGTTAGCTTTCCCATGGAATACTGCTTCGATGTTATTGCCATCCGGATCACAGATAAATGCTCCGAAGTATCCAGGATGGTATTTTTCTCGAATTCCGGGGCTGCCATTGTCCGTACCTCCGGCGGCGAGACCAGCACTGTAAAACTTCCTCACCATTTCTTCGTCTCTCGTCTGAAAGGCAATGTGAATCTGAGCTGAAGATCATTCACAACGATCTGAATGTGATCAATTAGTCTGCCGCGGTAAAGCTCCTGTACTTCCATTTTTTTCCTCCTGCTCATTCCCTCTCAGTGTATGATGTTTACAACAGTACGGAAAAGACGCAGCTTGCGAAAAGTTCTTATTAGCTCGGCCAACGGTGCGCCATTATCTAATCTTACTGACTAACTATTTTTTTTAAATTACATTTTTTGTTGATGTGTAACAGCTTGAACATTCATCAGAGGAGATATTCATGAACGAACTTATTACTTGCGTTTGGTTTGATCATGGTGAAGCGAAGAAGGCAGCTGATTTCTATGCAAGCACATTTCCTAATAGCATTGTTGGACGAGTGAATGTTGCGCCTGCCGATTTCCCTGGAGGAAAAGAGGGAAGTGAACTGACCGTTGAATTTACCATACTCGGGCGTAAGTTTATCGGTCTCAACGGCGGTCCTGATTTCAAGCCAAACGAGTCAGTCAGCTTTATGGTTATAACTGAAAGTCAGGAAGAAACTGATAGCTACTGGAATGCAATTATAGATAACGGCGGTGAAGAAAGTGCCTGTGGATGGTGCAAGGATAGATGGGGATTTTCTTGGCAAATAACACCTAGAATTCTGCTCGATCTGACAACGAGTAGTGATCGTGACCAGGCAAAGCGTGCTTTTGAGGTCATGATGACAATGACGAAGATTGACATTGCTGCTCTTAAATCTGCGAATGTTTGAAGACTACAGCAAGCGGTCAGGTCAAAATTTTAAAACGACGATAAAATCCTATTTGGCGAACTAACCCTCCAGAAGCAAGTGCCTGCTTTAAGGGCATTTCTTATAGCAGGCCGAATCCTTTGAAAAGCTTCAACCTGAGCAAGATAATTCTTTAAGGACACTGGCCTACTTTGGAATTGTAAATCCAGGATACGATAGGAATTACCTGAAGCCGTTTTCACAAGAACAACATTGGTATCGTGGAAATTAGAATACGTAAAATATCGTCCAGAGACCTGGTCCCGAAATCTGAGACGTCCTCTATTGGCGGGACAATTAATATAAAGCTTTCCGCTTACGATATTCATACCTCTTAAGACATTTTGAATATGGATCCTTCTCCTTGTGCAAAGACCACCAGGAGATCTCATGCGTGCTCGTGAATCTCTTTTTAACCTTGCAAATAATTGACTGGCCCTGGATTCAGTTATAGGGGTAAATCGATAAAGGTCCATCTGCTTAAGTATCTGTTGATAGAGTTCTGAAGGCAGGGCTTCTTGGGAAACTTCTACATAATCATGAGGATAATCATAATCATCTATACTGTGAATGATAGCTCTGCGTTCAGTTGACTGGGCAAAGGAAGAATTAGTAAAACAGAATAAAAAGGATACAATCAAGAGTGACTTCATTTAGCCTCCTTCATAATCATTGTAAGATCATGGGGGAAATCTTGTATTGTTGTCTAGCGTACAGTGCATAAGGTGGTAGATAGTTGAATAAGATTGTAGAATTTAACTCATGAAAGCAAATTTTAAAAAGCTTATAATTATCGGAAATAGTGGATCGGGAAAAACTTTTCTGGCCCGGGAAATAGCATCAATTCTCAATTTATCAGTTACTCATCTGGATAGATTATTTTGGGAATCTGAGAGTTGTTCACAAAAACGTCCTAAAGACATTATTCATCAAGAGATTGTGATGATTACAGAAGGATCAGAATGGATATTGGAGGGTGTTTTTGGTGATTTGGCCAATATCGCTGCTTCAAAAGCTGATGTCTTAATATTTTTAAATAAAGATTGGAATGAATGTAAGCAGGCATTAATGCATCGAGGCCTTCAAGAAGCTACAGAAGAAAATTTTAAAGAGTTAATGAAATGGGCCGAACTTTATTGGGACAGGAAGACGATGTCTTCATTTGATGGACATAAAAAGATGTTCAACCAATTTCGTGGTGTGAAGTTAGAGTTCACTTCAAGGAATCAAGTAGAGGAGTGGCTTTTAAAATTGGAAAAATAAAGTAATTGATTCCAATACAAGCTAGCTAATCTTTTTAAAACCACAATATACAAAATCCTGAGTTGTCCCCCAGGGAGTAGTATGTGTCGTTTCAATGCATTTGGTATTATGGAAGAATCTTCCAAAAACCTTCTTTAAGTCTTCTTGCGAATACTTAGAAATTGTTAGTCCGCTACACTTATCTGGGCCAGTCGTATTGAATGTGCTAATAATCAATGATCCGCCAATATTTAAAGCATCATAAGCAATAGAAAGATATTTTTCGACGTCTTTGATATCAGTGAGAAAATGAAAAGTGGCCCTGTCGTGCCAAAGATTATATTTTTGAGTGGGTTTAAAAGTAGTAACATCTGAAATGATCAGTTGAATAACGTCAGCTTTTGTTCCAAGCCTTTGCTTGGTTTTATCTAATGATTCCTTTGAAATATCTAATAGTGAAATATTTGTGAAACCTTCTTCCAAAAGACAATCCACGAGTCTAGATTCTCCACCACCGATATCGATGATGGATGCAGTTTTTGAAAGATTAAGCTCACCAATCATTTCCAGGGATTTTTCAGGCCTGTCCTGAAACCAACTTTGGTGCGACTCGTCTTTTTCCTTGTATATGTCGTCCCAGTATTGTGATTTCTCCATGCATTCCTCTTAATAATTATTGCAGAATTATTTTAAATTAACCTGTTGCACTAACTTGTCTAGTAAATGTTCAAGGCCATTAAAGGTATTGTAGAGTACACATGAGAAAAGGGAAAACTTTATGAAAAACATTATTTCTGTTTTTATGCTCATTCTTTCTTTTAGCGCTTGTGCTTCAAATTCCATCCCATTACCAACCGCAAGTTCAGTAGATATTGAGAGATATGTAGGAAAATGGTATGCGATTTCCTCACTGCCTCAGTTCTTCACAAGAAAATGCAAGGCCCAGACCGCAGATTACGCCATTATTAATCCTCAAACGATAAGTGTATTAAATACATGTATAAAGTCTAAAAAGAACACGACAATTTCTGGTCAGGCAGTGGTCATAAATACGGAGACAAACGCTGAACTCGAAGTCACCTTTAATAATTTCTTTACCAGGATTTTTAGAGTTAAAGGTGATTATACTATCATGAAGTTAGACAAAGATTATCGGTATGCCTTGATTGGTTCAAAAGACAGAAAGTCTCTTTGGATTCTTGCACGAGAGACTATTATGCCAGAATCGGTATATAATTCTTATATTGAGTTCGCGAAAACTAATAATTTCCCAGTAAATAAAATTCAAAAGTCTGAGTTTTGACAACCTTTCTCTTACAAATCGACTGAAATATAATTCATATGTTTCAATTTAAGAATCTCCAAAAGACCATTTTCTACTATTATGACTGAAGGTATTTTTATTCAACTTTCCCGATAGCCGAAGGAGTAAATACTTGCTCAATATTTACAAAGATAGTTTATATTTCGAGTGTCATTACAATCATTATTCATTGTTTGTAGCTACTATTTGTTTTTAATGATTGAAGGGGAAGTTCAACAATGAAGTTGGCACCTTTGCCGAGTTCGCTTTCAACACGGATAGAACCTTTATGCAGTTCAACTATCTGCTGACAAATGTATAGGCCTAGTCCTAGTCCGCTGATTTCATTCTTGTTTGCAGCTCTTTCAAATTGCCCGAAAATACGGGATTGGTTTTCAAGTGAGATTCCTAGTCCTTTGTCTTTTATAGATAATATTGCGTGATCATTTTTTCTGTTTACAAGAATTGTGACAGGTCCACCCTGACCATATTTAATGGCATTGGTATAAAGATTTGTGACTACTTGTTCAAGTCGGAAACGGTCCCAATAACCACGGACTTCTTCAATGAAATTGAGAGTCACTTTACATTTTGCAGCTTCGGCCTGGGCATTCAATCGGGCATCTACCTCTTTCACAATTTCATTGAGACTGCACTCTTCCACCTTGATGGCCATCTTACCACTGGTAATTCGGCTTACGTCTAACATGTCATCAATTAGCCTTGCTATTCGGTCCACTTGCTTGCTGGACATTTTCGTGGCTTTTAGTTCCGATTCAGATTTTGTATTTCCAAGACGTCTCTCTTGCATTTCAAGTTGCAGCTTTAAACTTGTGAGAGGTGTTTTTAATTCATGTGAAGCTATGGAAAGAAACTCATCTCTCACATGTACTGCCTTAGAGAGTTCCAATTGCGATTTTTTCTGATCATCGATATCTGTGAAGGTTGCATACCACCTGATCACTTCTTGCTTTTCATTGAATGCGGCGACTGCTCTCCCTAAGTGCCAGCGGTAGACTCCATCCTTTCGCTTGAGACGGAAGGCAAGTTCCCAGAGTCTTACCTTATGTTCTGCTAAATATTCTATCTTCGATTTAAAAGATTGGTAATCATCAGGATGAACTGCTTTTGCCCATCCTTCCACGTTTGCAGGAGCGGTTTTAAAACCAGTATAGGTAAACCATTTTTCATTAAAGTAGAGAGGAGTTCCGTCTTTTGAATTCACGAAGACAATTTGTGGCATTGAATCGGCTAGTTCACGAAAACGCGTTTCTAAAGATAACTCTGTCATCTTCTTCTCAGTTACGTCGAGAGTAACTCCAATAAATCTTGAAGGTTGTCCATTTGTAGAGTAAACGGACCTGCCTTTCCCTAAAATATAATGGATACTTCCATCGCGCCAGTTCACTCTGTGCTCGACGTTGAAGATCGTTCCTTCCTTAATGGCCTCCTCAAATTTCTGCTCGACTTTCTCTCTATCTGATTCATGAATTCGTTCATACACAGTTTCGATTTCCCCCGAAAAACTTTCTTGAGGTATGTCGAACATTGCAAGTGCCGTGGGATCACAAAAGAGGATTCTTGTTTCCAGGTCAAGATCCCAAAACCCGAGTTGGGCAGTCTCGGTTGCAAGCTTTAATCTTTCTTCAGTTAATAGGAGTGCCTTCTCTGACTTAGCATGAGCAATACGTAGCTCTTTTTCTTGTTTCTTGAGAAGGGTATAAGCCTTTTCTAATTCGTCTTCTGCTTTTTTTCTTAAAGTAATGTCCCTGCCTTCTGGGATGATGAACTGTACTCTGCCTTCAGCATTCTTTACTGGCTTAAGTGAAAAATCCACGTAAATGGTTCCATCTTTTACTTTGTTTTCGATTTCAAATCGTACAAATTCTCCAGTAGCGGCTTTTTGTACGGCACTCTTTAACTTTTCACGAAGACTATCCGGCCACCAGGGAGTGTCCCAGAAATATTTACCTATGACTTCTTCACGTTTAATTCCGGCAGCATCAAGACTGGTTTGATTTGATTCTAGATTGACTCCATTCACATCCAAGATTCCGACAAGCTGATACATCTCATCTAGTATGATTTGGGCCAGCTCCGCTCTCTGATATTCTTTCTTTTGTGAAGTCATGAAGCTCCTAATTGTTAAAAGTGTCTCAATTAGTGGCTAAATTGTCGTAATATACAGGGTCAAGAATATTTTTAATCCGCAGCAAAAAGTATCCGCAATCCATTATCTGTTATGAGTCTTAAGATTCTTTAATTTTTTTATTATTTTAACCTCACTTGAAAAGTGGTGTTAAAATAAGAAATACGTATTAAAGGACATACTTCTGCGTGCTAGTAGAATAATTCTAATCATATTCTCAATCCTTGGGCTTTTGGCCTGCATTTTTAGTTTCGGGCTTGCTTTGATGGTCTCTGCTTCAGCTCTTGGTTCTGAGTATCCGAAACAAGCATTAGGTGCCGGTCTCTTCCTTTTGACTTTTATATATGCTTTTTTAATATTTCTTATTTCGATTTTCAAACCTCATGTCTTTATCGGTTTGTTTTTAGTCCCTATACTATTCTTTGTTTCGCAACATTTAGAAAATAGTACCTACCATATTCCTCATAAAATCAGTCCAATTCAAAATCACAGGTTAATCGGTAAGACATTGAAGTTTGATAAAAAGGTCTATCTCAAATCTAATTTACCTAAGAAACGATTAAGAAACTACTCAACACTTTGCTTACATGATTTTAAGCTGACCGATTCTAATGATGGACTTGTACTTCCAAAAGACCTTTGGGAAAAGGATCAGCCTCCTAAAACAGAAGTCTTGGAACCTCCTCAGAGCTTCACAGTCATAAATGCTTTTGAATGCGGACGCATGGTGAAGTTGAGCTTGAAAGATCTTAACGGTCGATTAATAGAAATGTTTGAGTTTGAAATTGATTAATGACTAAATTTGAGATCTTTTGCCCCAATTTTTTAAAGATTATATCTGAATCCATATTTTCCGAAGGCTTTCTAATACAAACTGCCAGCGCCAGGTCTGCTTTATCATTTGATTTCTTGATGAGCCCAACGTTGCAAGCACGATGAATTTGAGTCCCGGTTTTTTGAAAGAATTTTAGCTCTGGCGAGAGTCCCGCCTTTATTCTATGGTCTCCGGTTTTCATGGATTCCATATGTTGCATAAGTAGATTGGTGTTCACTTTTGTGAGGAGTTTTCCCTTCTCCAGCTTTTCAAGAAGAGAGACAAAGTCTGCGAGAAATGCGCTATTGTGGCCATGTTGGTAGTATTTTTCAAAGGCTTCTTCCAGCCCCCGAGCTTTTAGTTCCTTAAGTGGTACATTGATTTTTTCAGCGAAAATCTCATGCCTCTTTTCCAAGGGATGATTTTTAAGGAGAATAAAATCCATATTGCTGAGTGATTGGACCTTTGGGTGTAATTCCCCGTAGGCGAGGTAACGCACTTTTAAGAGACTTGTTATCTTTCCTGCTCCTGGCATCCATTTGGTAACATTTAGGTTGAGCTCTTTGATTCCGATCAGGTCAATCAGAATATCGGCAGCAGTGTTGTCGCTCTCCCTGAGCATGGCCTTTAAGATTTCACTCACAGTGAATTGTTTACCAGGTTCGCTCCAGATAAGAACTCCACCTCCATCGACAAAATCTTTTTCTTTGAGAGTGACCTTCTGATTAAGGTTTAATGTTCCTTGCTCTACTTTCTGAAGCAGACTTATACCGACCATCACTTTTATAGTGGAAGACAAGTACCATTTTTTATGGTCGTTATATCGCATTATAGTCCCATCGCGAAGATTCTTAATGACGACACCAATTTCTCCAGGGAAATCCTGATCCATCTTTTCAATTTCTTTTTTGAGATCAACTTCCCATGCATGAGTGAGAGAGCTCAGAGATAGATATATAAGAACAAGAAATTTCATAAAACACCTGATCCTGAAATGACTTTTCCAATTTTTTCTAAAAGGCCCGCGGATACTTTCTTTTGCTTAATATTTTTTACGAAAGAAACCACAATGATGGGTTTTCGGTGTAGGTTCTTTGGGTTCCAGATATAACCCACGTCCACAATCCGTTGATACTGTGTTCCTGTTTTATGGGCAAAGACCCATGGATATTTGAGTCCGGCCTTGATTCGGTTCTTGCCGGTTTCTGTCTTGAGCATGGTTTGTACCAGGAAGTCCCGGGATGAAGGGCCTAAGATTTTTCCCTCCCACAGGGTCTCCAGAACTTTGGAATAATTGCGGGGTGAAGCTGAGTTAAGTCCCTTGCGATAGTAGGCTTCATAAGCTTCATGGACATTCTGAAGATTCATCTGTTTTTTTCCTAACTGAATGAATGAAGCGAATTTTTCAAGTTTCGCATTTGGATCTTGAATAGCATTTAGTTCCATGAAACTTTTTCCAGGAAGTTCAAAGGCATTGGTATGCAGTTCACTGTAGATATGCCGACGCACATCTTTTAAAGTTGTGATTGGTGCTGAGCCTGGCATCAACTTTTGAACAAGCGAATTAATTTTATCCAGACCCACAGTTCTAATAAGCATGTCACTCGCCATATTATCACTATAGACAATCATCTGTTCTATGAGATACCTGATTGAGACCTGATCACCTGGCCTTTTCAATTTGAGAGGCCCATTGCCGTCCACGTAATCATCTAGGGTAATAGTCACTTTATCATCCAGTGACATTTTTTTAGCATCTACCTGGGCCAGGACTTCAATAGCGATGGGAATCTTCACCGTTGAGGCCAGATACATGCTTTCATCCCCGTGTAGAGAATACTCTTCTCCGGTATTCAGATCTTTTAGATAAAGCCCAATTTGATTTGGAAACTGCTTTTCAAGTTCAATGAATTCTTTTTCCAGCTGCGCTTGCCAAGACTTCTTCACTGAACGACTGGGTTTTTTATGACTAAGATGTGTGACCGCACTAATTGGTCTGAAATTTACGAGTGTTAAGGTCGTGAGTGCGATTATCGCGATTCCTATGCGAAGTCTTAAATGTTTCATGTTCTTTTTCCCATTTTTTTAACATAAGCCAAAAGGTCGTCATTACAAGGAGCAGTACGCTTAACCCTAAAGCTTCAAGGTAACTGACCTTAAGCCAGAGATCGAAAAGTAGCCGATAGAAAATAAAGATAACGGTGAGGTGAAAGATAAAAGCGGATAAAGTATTTTTTCCAATCAGGGTGAAAGGCGATAACCACTTGGCGCCTCTCTCTCCAATTAAAAAAGTGAATGCGAGAATTCCTAAAGCTCCTGAAAGGCTGAACAAAATAAAGGAGACATTAGGTGGGTGTTTACCCTCATTCATGGCCAGGGCGAGAAGTGTTGAATAAAGCTGTTGATCATACAAGACCAGAAATGTGACAGTCATTAATAATGCCATCCCACCAAGGATTCCTGATAAGATAAGCCGTCCTCGGTTCTTGAAGTCAGATGTTTTTAAAAAACTTCCGATAAACATGCCGAGAAAAACAAAAGGAGAGCGGCTGAGTTGACCCCAGGTATAGAAGCCTTCTTCTTCCACCATAAGTGCTTTTAATTGAGGTGATTGCCAGAAATCAAAATTTTGAGAAACAAAGATGGCCATGATGGCCAATGCTATTGGTAAGAGAGCTTTTATCCAGCGGCTGCACTTCTGCCATAGCGGAAGGACGAAAGGAATCCAGAGTAGTGCCAAGGCATAGAACCCTAAAATCTCTGCGTAGCTGGTAGATTGACGATAAAATAGCGCATCCACTATTTCTTGCGGATTATGAAGATGTGCCAGTTCAATGACTGTCAGAACTTTGAACCAGAAAAGTACCACTAAACCACGGAGGATTAATTTTCTTCTTTTTGCCGGCCAGAGATCTGGATTTTGTGTAGCGGGGGCAAAACTCACGGCAAGTGACAAACCGAAAGCGATAAAAAAAGTGGTGGAAGAAAATTTCGTAATTAAATGGATGGGAACTAATCCCCAGTCAGGAAATTGATCAAAGCTTAAAAGTCCTTTCACGCCGTGGCTTATTATCATCAGGCCTACAGCAAACCCCTTGGCCAGATCAATAGCGATAATTCGAGTCGGATATCCTAGGTTCAATTGGTACCTCCCTAGGGACAACTAACAATGTAACTTCCAGTGATTCCTTCTGCAATTAATCTAATTTTTACTAAGTTAAGTTGGTATTACTTGCTAATTAATTGAGGTTGGTAACTCTTCATGTTTAGGCCAATGATTGATAATCTACTTGAACCATTTTCGCTACCAAGGAAATAAAATGCCAAATGAGACAGCTAAGAGACTTAAAAAAAATATAGATAAGATTCTAACGATCTGGGAAGAAAGGGTTAACGAAGAGGTTGAAGCCGCTTATCATCAGGAAACTAAAGCTTTAAGGAACTCTCTACCAGAATATTTATTGCAGTTAGTGGATGCTTTATCCAATACGATTGATCGAACTTCTGCACGGAAGAGTAAAGATAAAATAGAGAGTACCAGAGTAGGTAAAAGGCATGGAGAGGACAGGGCCGGAAGTCGTGATTATACAATAAACCAGTTAATCTCTGAGTATCATATATTACGACAAGTCTTATTTGATGTTATGGAAGAGGAAGCACCTTTAACCGAAGTTGAACGAGAAGTTATTGTTTGTTCAATTGAGCAAGCAGTGAATGACGCTGCAACGGAGTATACTGATATATTGAAAAGTATAAAAGAGAAAATGGCAAATACTCTAACTCATGATCTTAGAAATCCATTAACTTCAACTAAAATCAGTGCTCAATTAGTTTTAAAAAAACTTGCTGCTGACGACTCATCTGTATCTAAGTTGAAATTGATAATAAGCAACATGGATCGACTAGATCAAATGATCACTGGATTGTTAGATGCAAGTCGATTAGAAGCCGGACAAAGTATGCCAATAGTTATAAAATCTTGCGACTTTGATGTAATTATTCGACAAGTTATTGGCGAATTGAGTTTAACCTATCCCGATTTTTTTATAGTTCGATCTGAAGGGAAGTGCGAGGGATTTTGGGATGAGAATGGATTACGCCGACTGGTTGAAAATCTCGTGACGAATGCCATAAAGTATGGAGAAGAAAACACGCCAATAACGATTTCTTTATCACAGGATAAAACGTCTGTAGAGTTAAGCGTACACAATTCAGGGAAACCAATTCACCCTGACGAAGTGCCCATATTATTTGAACAATACAGAAGGTTGAAATCTTCTGAAGAAAAAACTGGCTGGGGACTAGGACTTACGATGGTGAAAGGTATGGTGGATGCTCACAAAGGCTCAATTATAGTAGAGAGTGAAAAGAACAACGGCACGACCTTTATAATAAAGCTTCCTAAAGATGCTAGATCAAGCATTGAGCAGGGGGGGCCAGATCATTCACAGAGACCTATGCAAGTTGAACAAGCTCCTCAGATTCCAAAGAGCGACATCCATGCAGGATGATAAAACGTATCAGGCCAGTTGCCACTGTCAGAAAATCAAGTTCAAGTTCTCCTGGGACCTAGCACAGGGAATTCATAAATGTAATTGCACTTATTGCTATAAAACAAAATACCAGAAAGTATTTGTTAAGCATGGTGATCTTGAACTTCTATCTGGTGGGAACTTCCTCGCCACTTATCACGCCGAACCTTCCAGCTGGCCCAAAGATCATATTCATCACTACTTTTGCAAGAACTGTGGGGTCCAAGTTTATTCTAAAGGCTTTTTACAAATGGACCATGAGATTTTTAATGGATGGTTTTACGCCATAAATTTGGCGACTTGCGATAATATCACTCCTGAAGAAATAATCTCTGCCCCTGTTATATTTGAAAATGGCATAGAGGATGATCAAATGCATCCTCCGAAAGTGACCCAACATCTTTAAATTAACTTAACCCATAAAGTTAAAATTTAGTTTAGAATTAACTTATGATTTTAACTTACACAAAAATAATCGTCTATTTGCTCGAGTATACTTTTATGAGGCTTACCGCCAAGGCTTTGGGCTGGCCTTTTACACCTCCTCCAAGATTGTCTAAGGAACAAAAGCTAACAATTAATGCGGCTTTTAAGCGATTATTGACCAGATGGAAATTAGTCATTAAACAATTTCCAAGAAGTAACAAGTTTTCGAATCCCATCGCTCATTTAAATCGATACAGATTAATATTTACTGACCTTCAAAGTTTTCTTGAAAGAAAAAAAATGAAAGATTCTACTGATCTTAAAGGGATAACATTTAGTATGGATTGTCCGGAATATTTTAAACGGAACTATCATTATCAGACTGATGGATATTTTTCCTTCGAATCCGCCATGAGATATGATCATCAAATTGAGTTACTTTTCTTGGGAACCGGGCACATCATGCGCAAGGTTGCTTATGCTGAACTCGCAAATATTCTAAAAGGCTCTGAGAATGTATTAGAATTTGGTGCAGGTTCAGGAACTTCAGGCCATCAGTTTAAACAGATCTTCCCTGGTACCTTCCTCGATATTCTGGAACCAAGTCCTGCTTATCTTGATTATGCACGAAGAACTTACCCTCACTCCTTTAATGAATTTATTCCGGCATTCATGGAGAATTTTGAATCCCTCAAAAAGTATGATTGTATTTTTAGTTGCTTTGTCATGCATGAGATACCTGTCGAATTTTGGGATTTAGTTGTTCAAAGGATCAAAGAGTCTCTTAAACCTAATGGTCATCTCTTTATCATTGATAGCCAGCAGAACTGTGACAGTCCTGATCATCAATTTGCCTTAGATCAGTTTGCCGAAGATTTTTATGAACCTTATTTTCAGGAATATAGAGAAAATTCGCTAGAGGAGTATTTTCGCCAAAAAGGTTTTAAATTGATGGTGAAAAGTGAAGTCCTGTTTTCAAAAACTCTCTTGTTTACATTGTGAAGTCCATTATTCTAGAGTTCCACTAAATGCCTTGGCGTCAATGGGCGCATCAAAACTGATGAATAGAACACAAGGTACTTTGCTTGTACATACTGCCTGATGAGGATGTTGAGGGGGGCCATAGGCAAAGGAACCTATTACGAGAGATAAGGCCCTTTGACCTTGATATTTTACCTCAAGGTTTCCTGATACGAGTATCATGTGCTCGGCCGAAGTATGAGTATGTGGTGGAATTTTATAATTTCCAGGAACACGAAGATATACATCTGCACCAGGTTTCTCAGGTTCACCCTGCAAAATACTAATTTCGCAACCTTTTGGGAAAATTTCAGGGCATGGCCTCCATTTCAGATCCTTATCATTCAAGGTTCTAGCGATTGGCGTTACACCTGCGTGACTCAACGAAGTTATAAGAAACACGCTCAGGATTAGAATTTTCATAATGGCCTCTCAGTAAGGATCATCTTAGAAACGATTAAAAGACGTTGCAAGGCCATTTGCTTCTTGAGTTTTAAGCATTTTGAATTTTATCTATTAGCTTTTGCGGTATGGAGAGCGAGAAAATTGCCGAAACCAAGAATGCGAGTAACAGATTCACAATATTGGCCGGAGCATAACTCCGGCCAATATACTCATTTAGGTAAATGATAGAAGAAGGAAGCCTCCGGCCCCATTGGTAGGCCAAACATATACCAGATGGTAAATAACACTGACCACATCAAGAGAAACGCAATCGAGTAAGGTATCATCAAAGATATTAAAGTCCCAACACCCAGATCAGCTTTATACTTCCTGGCAAATGCTATAATGATCGGATAATAGGGAAGTAGCGGTGAAATGATATTTGTCACCGAATCACCGATTCGATAAGCGTTTTGGGCCAATTCTGGTGAATAGCCCATGATCATGAACATTGGTACGAAAACCGGGGCCATGATTGCCCATTTAGCTGAAGCCGATCCCATGAAGAGATTGAGAAAAGCGGTTACCAGAATAAAGCAGAAGAGAAGTGGAAGACCGGTAAGACCAATTTCTTTTAGAAGAGTTGCTCCTTTGATTGCCACTACAATTCCGATATTCGACCACGAAAAAAAGGCTACAAATTGGGCCATGATAAAAACAAGCGCAATGAAACCGCCCAAAGAGCTCATCGTTTCACCCAGCATTTTACTGAAATCCCGATCAGACTTTATGGTTTTGTTTTTAATCCCAAACACAAGTCCTGCACCCATAAAGAACATCATGATGAGTGGAACGATACTGCCGTAAAATGCTTTTAGATCACCAGCTTCACGTAACAATCCATTCTTTGGCAATGTCATGGCCAGAACAATTCCCGTAAAAAGTATTAAAAAACCGAAGGTCCACCAAAGAGCAGTTTTTTCTTTTGGATTAATACCGGCCTGAGAGCTGATGCCTTCAGATGTCCCTTCCCATTTACCTAACCTGGGTTCCACTATCTTGGTTGTGACAAACGATCCGACAACCGTGATTAAGAATGTTGAGACGAACATGAAATAATAGTTAGCTGTTGCTAGGACATTATAGTTTGGATCTACTAAGTGAGCTGCAGAGGTAGAAAGTCCTGCCAACATTGGATCAAGAGATGATAGCAATAGGTTGGCACTAAATCCGCCGGAAACTCCGGCAAAGGCCGCAGTGAGACCTGCGATGGGATGTCTACCGAACGCTGCGAACAGCACCGCTCCTAAAGGAGTCAGGACAACGTAGCCAGCATCTGAAGCAACATTGCTCATGACGCCTGCAAATACCAGTGTCGCTGGTAGAAGCCAAGATGGCACGATGGTTACGAATTTGCGGAGTGTAACACTGATAAGACCTGACTTCTCGGCAACACCAATTCCCAGCATACATACCAAAACCACGGCAAAAGGAGGGAAATTGGCAAAATTCTTAGTCATGTCAGTAAATATCTTTCGAATTCCTTCAGGATTCAGAAGATTGATCACTTTAATCGTAGATTGATCTGAAGGGCTTATGACCTCAACGCCTAGTCCACTGAGAAGGGCAGAGAGGGCCAGAACGCCAGCTGCCATAAAAAGAAATAAAGTCCAGGGGTCAGGAAGTTTGTTCCCTCCTTTTTCTACAAAGTCCAGAAAACCTCGTAAGGCCTGTTTCTGTGCCATAGAGCACCTCCGCTAAAAGAATATATTTAATTATGACTAAGTTAAATGAGATGTGAAGTCATTAAACTCAAGGAAGGAGGTGGCCAACAAGTAAAACGAGGTAATTCAAGTGTCTTTCAAACAATTACTAGTCAAAAAGTTCCTCTAAAAAAGATTTTTTTCGCTTATGGGGTTTGTGGTAATTGTTCTGTCGGTATGAAGTGTCTTGAATTTCTTCTCTCTTAGGAGTAGCGATTATTTCATTTGTTTTTTCAATGATCTTATCAAGTTCCCCCCTATCAAGCCATATCCCACGACATTTTGGACAGTAGTCAATTTCAATACCTTGTCTTTCTGATAACACGAGGTTTGTTTCTTTGCAGCATGGACAGTTCATTTTATCTCCTATTCGTATCTTTATTTACTATAGCTTTTGCCGATACCTAATAAAATACGATAAATAGTATCGTATGGTTCGTTTTAAACGAATGTTAAAAGGGGAATCTTTTATGCAATGGCTAAATTATCATCATCTTTACTATTTTCGCGTGATCGCTAATGAAGGCGGAATAGCCAGGGCGGCAGAGAAGCTGCGATTAGGTCAACCAACTTTAAGTGCTCAGCTTAAACAATTGGAAGTAATGGTAGGAAGGCCTCTGTTTGAAAGGAAAAATCGCAAATTAATTCTGACTGATGCTGGAAAATCCGCTCTGGATTACGCCAATGAGATTTTTCGAATGGGTGAGGAGATGCTTGAAGTTCTTAAAGACCGCACTCCTGATAATCAACCCCATCTTCAGATTGGGGCCCTTGATAGCGTTCCAAAAAGTATATTACTTTCCATTATCATGAAAGCATATAAGATAGCTCCTTGTACGGTTTCTATCCTCGAAGGGAAGGGGGATGAGCTATTTAGAGAACTAAGAGCGCACCGAATCGATTTAATCGTATCGAATTATCCTTCTCAGGCGACAGTAGGAGAACAAACTTTTTCAAAGTCTGTCGCAAAACTTCCGGTTTTCGTCTACGGAGCTGAAAAGTATAAAAATCTTAGAAAACGTTTCCCTAAGTCGCTCAATGGTATCCCTTTTGTATTACCGACTGCTCATAGCAAACTACGCCATGACCTCAATCATTATTTTAAGTTGAATAATATTCAAATTTCCTCTGTCGCTGAAACTCAAGATACTAGTTTGCAAAAGCTCATTGCTCAGCATGGTATTGGTCTCGCTCCATTCTCAGAAGTTGAGGCCAAGGAGCAGGGATTGATAAAGATAGGGCAACTCAAAGATGTTCATGAGGAGATTTGGCTAATCTCAGGTCAAAGGAAACTGGCAAATCCTCTAGCTGCTAGTCTAATGAATACGTATGTTTTAAGGTAGAGAAATGCCTGTAATTTTTACATTCTTTTGATTCAAGCTTACGAGAGAGCAAAAATTACAATATATATGCGACATGCTAACTCAATTGATAATTTGTTTATTCATCGCTGTTATGCCGTTTACTCTTTATGCACAAAGCTTTGTTGAGAGAGTATCAGCAACATATCTTAAGACGGATAAAAATTTCGACATTGATTGCTCGTATTCCTATAATAAAACTTTAAAAATAATTAAACCTGTTGGAGAAACCTTAAAGGGTCCTGCTCAGCTTTCGCGAGAGTTTGTCATTGAGGGAAATAATCGCAGATTGCCCATGAGCTTTTCTTTGATCAGGAATAATCGTGGTTTTGTATACAATGTGCTCATCAATCAAGAACATCAGTCGACTGGTAAACTTTCGAGAAGGGATTTTTATATTGCTCCGATTAAGGATCAGGCATTTGCATCAGAATTTGAAACATCCAAAATTCGATGCAAGATCAATTTTGCCTATGCCTATCCAGAAGTCTTATATGATGGAAATTATCATTTCAGTGTCCATCCACACAAAACCTATGACTGGCAGTCCCGTTTAAAGGCCAAAATTGAAGATTATCTCAATGATTCCCATTTTAATTCCATCATATTTTTGGAAACCGGGAATTATCGAGGAGAGCTGGTTAATATTAACGATTTTCTTAATGGTATTGATTATATCCTCCCTCCGAATAAAGTTGATAGTGATCTGGTTAATGTCCCTGATGAAACATCATTAATCGTTTCCCCGGCCGGTAACAATCGCTTTAGTATAAAAGCCGAACGTGAGCTTAATATTACTTTCACCGGCGGAAATCATAACTATTGTATCTGGAACGTCTCCCGTCATGTGATAGAGGATCTGATGAATTCTGACTCACAGGCCAGAGTTAACTTTTTTTATGATACGAAGGCTATTGTGGCCCAGCCTCGAGGGATTGAAGGCGAAGGTCTGGAGATAAACTTTAATCGTCGTGATGTTAATCGTTTAAATCTTCTTAATGATCTTCTAAAAAGAAAAGAGATTCAGGCCCGTTATCACGCTTCCTATCTGGAATATTTTAGAGATTTCATAGGCAAGCAATTCTCTGGCATGTATAAGACGTATAAATTAAATTATAATGCCGAAGGATTTGAAACGACGGTCATTCTTCAAGGACAGGGGATTCGTCATTTAGAAGTCAATTTTACCTATTTATAAAGTCTATGACCGCTTATCTTTCACCTGGCCTATTAACATATTGATTGCAGTAGTAGTTCCCGAAATTCTTTTCACTTGGAGAATAGATCGTTGAGCACTTCCAATGTACTGGTCTTCGCGCTAACTTTAGATCCCTGATTAAAAATTTAAACTCCAGCATTGAAGGAGAGTCATCTTGACGGTTCAATGACATGCTTAAGGAAATGAGCTTAATGCCCTTTCCATTTCTTATCTGTTCTATTTTCCTTACGATCACTTCTTTTGATTTAGACAAAATGGTTGGATACTGAGTTGTAATTCGCCCCTTGTCATGAGAAGAAAATTTTATAGAACTTTGGTATTCGGGATGATTGAGACAATACTTTGATTCTTTATCAATATATTTGATACTGTTGGTTTTCTTTTCAAGCATCACTTTACATGTAAGCGTATTGCTGAACCCGGCATATGCGTAATAAGTTCCGTATTTGTTTATATCGTAACCAATTTCGGCCAAAGGACCATTGAGTTCTCCTAAATCAGCATTCGCAAACCCTTCAGAGTATTTTATTAAAGGGGTTAAGGCATATTCAACTTCAGTATCTACAGATGCCAAGGCCATATTGGAGGTACAAACCAGCATCATCAAAATCGCTGTGAATCTTTTCGTTTTCATTGAGGGCCTCATATTGTTTGGAACAATCTAACACAGTTTAAAGGGAGGATTTCGGGGGGCTGTAAAAAATGAAGAGGTCGGACATTGAGTGTCTAGAAACTAGACAGTTCTAATTCCCAGCTTTTTGGGTTATATTCAAAACATGAATATCTAATCTCCATTCTTCTCTCTATTTTTCCATCAATTCAATTCCTAACCAATGAGTTAATCATGAATCAAGTCATCCTTGTTCCTATTGTTATTAGTTTCAACGCTTACAAGGATTTCTATGACGATATTCAAATACTTAAGGATATTGATACTATCGATTTATTGGGACTTTTCATCTTTTAAAAAAGATGCTGGCATTTCGATCCAAAAGATTACTAGAGAACAAAGTAAAAAGAAGCAGCAGAAAAGAGAACTTAGGAAGAAGAGGATGCCTCCTCCTAAAAAGTTGAGAAAGGAGATAAGACATAATTTATATCTTAACTCCAAATCCAAAGATCATCGTTTTTCTAATCAGCGTAAACTAAGAAGGATGTTTCGTAATAGTTAAGGGATGCGTTTGATTTAAAGAATTGAAGTAGTGTACACTTTTATATTTCGAAGGAATGTTTGATGGCCATGATGAAGTTTTTATTCTTATTTCTGTTTACCACAACTTTTTCTGCAGTTTGGTCGCAGAAAACGGATGGGCAGTATTTTAAAGATATGAAAGGTTGTTTTCTTCTTTATAACTTAAAGACTCATACCTTTGATAAAGTGATTGGCGATGAGCATTGTCGGCAACGACTACCGGCATGCTCCACTTTTAAAGTTCCCTTGGCCGTCATGGCGTTTGATTCCGGAGTCCTAAAAGATGAGAATGTGGTTTTGAAATGGAATGGAGTAAAAGAATCTCGTGAGGTGTTAAATCAGGATCATAACGCCAAAAGTTGGATGAAAGACTCGGTGGTTTGGTTCTCACAAAGAATTACACCCGAGTTAGGTAAAGAAAAATTCCAAAACTACCTAACGGATTTTAATTATGGCAATAAGGACTTCTCGCAAGGGATAACCACGGCCTGGTTAGTTTCACCTTCAGAAAAAAACCTTGGTCTTAGAATTTCAGCTTATGAACAAGTCGAGTTTTTAAAAAAGCTATGGGCCGATAAGCTGCCAGTGAGTAAACGGGCCATGCAGTTAACTCGTAAGGTTACTTATCTGGAAACTTCCCCCAAAGGTTTCAAGCTGTATGGGAAAACAGGTTCAAATTTTTATGATAAGGCCCATACCTCACATTTAGGATGGTTTATCGCTTATATTGAGAAGGATAATCAAAAGTATATTACTGTAACAAACTTTAGTGATTCGAAACCCCAAAAAGCATTAGACTACGGTGGGCCTCGGGCCAAAGAAATGACTAAAATTATTCTTTCAAATGAAGGACTTTGGTAAGTGAAATTAAATTAATGCCATTTCTTCTGATGATCAGCGTGAGTCTGAAGATAAGAGCCCTCTTTATAAAAATGGTCATAAAACTCAGTATCTAAGTGGAATGCCTGTAAATACATTAAGCAATAGGCCGAGGGGACGGTGGCCGGAAACTTACCAAAAGTATCATAAATGTATTGGGCCATAATAGAGACGCATTCAATGAATTCTTCCGTATGTGGAGCTGCACTAGTTCTGATCTTTTCTGTATTTTTCCATGGGCCTGATGTTGTCTCTGAAAAAGGGCCACCTTTCCCAAATTTTCGGTTTACCACTGACTTTACGGCATCCTTCATTCTGGGATAATAGGGTGGGCATTTTGTTTCAAAAATTCCTTTGATACCGGTTGGGTTAGGAAAATTCCAGTCTTCACGCGTATCGGCCTGGAAACCCAGGCCTTTGTTGTTTGGATCTCCGCTAACACCAAATATAGAGATTGGATTTATCCCATCATACATCCACCCTCCTAATCCCATAGCTTGCAACATTAAAGTTCCTGCAAAGCAGGATACTGAAAGTTCAACCGTGGCTTCTCCCAAACACTGCTGATCTAAGAAAGAGAGGGGGAATGGTGAATTTAAATCTATCATCTGATCAAACTTCTCTAAGCCGGGAATTACCCGCTTGTTAATATCATCGATGATTCCATATCCATTCTGTACTAGATAACAAAGAGCTAGTAAAACGTGTTGAGCAAGATCAGCTACTGGAATTGCAAGTAAGCTCCCCGGTGTATTGGTTACCCAGAGATTATGACTTTCGATATGAGGCTCTTTTTGTGGTATCTGGAGTCTCTCGTTTGAGATTTTTTGAAAACTACTGTCCGATTGTTGCAAGTAATCTTCAAAATCGATCTCAGCAGCCATTTGATTATGTTTTGTTGGAAAAGAATCTTTGGTGGATAGGTAATAGACACCAGAATCATCAGTGAAGAAAAGATCTGTCGTCTGAAATCCTGCAGCAGAAGGAAAAACTCTACCTGTAGCACTGCCTGCATAGTTTGGAAGGTATGGAGTATATTTTTTATTGAATGGTATAAGATGACTCCATCCGGTATTTCCCGCCATCGTACTAATGATTAATGAACGCTCTATTTCAGTTAAGGGTTGAACCTCTTTATTAGATTTAAAAGCAAAGGGGCCGGATTCAATGTGGGCCCCGGCCGAAAATCTTCTGGATCTCCTTCCCATTAAGGCCGACAGAATAGGGAACCTGGAGACTTGTTCCAGGCAATGCTTCATACTGTGGAATTCTTTTTGATTAAAACTCATAGTTCTCCTTAAAATTTAAGATTGTTGAGATCTTATTTAATGTAGGAGAGCATTCCAAGACTGATTGAGAAAAGGATAGTATTGAACTCAGAGATTTACATTCTTTCAATTATCTACAATGACAATTCCAAGTCCAGTCAGTAGCCCAATTGCTTCAGCTAAATTAAAGTGGGCACCCCGTACTTTATTGGTGATGGGATCTATCTGATAATTAAAGGCATGTTGAAAGTTTGCTTTTATAAGTATTGTTTCTTGAAAACGAGCTTCCTGCAAATCCGAAAAGCTCAGATCGCATTCTGTTAAGTCAGCTTGATAAAAGTCGACTTCTTTCATGATGCAGTTGGATAGGATGCTTTTTTTTAGCTTCATCCCAATAAAGTTTGAATAACTTAAATTACAATTCTTAAAGATTGGACCTACCAAATCATCAAGGTTGGGCCATTGGATACCCATTAGTTTGCAGCTTTCAAATTGAACTCCTCTCATACGAGCATTCGACAAGTTTACATTACTGATATCGCAGCTATTAAAAATACAATCGATAAAGCGCGTATGTGTTAGATCATGAGGCTTAAAATCATATCCGGTAAATATGCAGTTCTCAAAAGATGAATGTGAAAAAGCTGCGGGAATGTTTTCCTGATTGGTGAACTTTTGATCTATAAATTCATTCATGAGTTTCGTACGCTGATAGAATAGTTGTTGCTTCAACTGAACTTTCAAAATATTTTTTCTTAACTTTGAGATAGTCTTGATTTGAAAAAAACTGTTCCATTGAAATTTTGTCTTTAAAAAATATTATGAAGACCCGATCAATTGGTTCAGTCGTTACAGATTTTAAAGTCTCTCTTATCCAGAAGTCATATTTAAATCCCCCTCCGTAATTCAACAGGATAGGGTACATTGCTTCTCGGTACGCCTGATACTGGGCAGGGTCTTTAATTTTAAGACCAACCAGCATTTCGTAGGCCATGTAGACTCCATTTTGACACGCGTTATAGCTGTTCGCGTTACTATTATTCAGATTCTAGCCTCTATCCAATGACTAGCAAACTAGGCTAATCACAATCTTTATAATTTTCGGAGGGCAGAGTGAATAATCTCATATCAGTAGGTCTTTGTTTATTAACCCTTTCAACGGTGCATGCTAGTATTTCTATTCCTTGGAAGGATTTTTCTGATCCAGGCATCATGAGTCCTAACTTTGAAAGGCATCTTGAAAAATTACCACTTACTGGAGCGCCTTCGGACACCCAAAAACTTTGGGCCAATGACTATTGGCCTCGTAGAAGAGGTTTGATTAATTATCGCTGGAATTCCCTTAAGCCTATTGGCTTTGAATTGATTTCCCCTACAAAAGAAGAAGCCTTAAGAATGAGTCAAGACCAATTGGCCGCTCTTGCACCATCAGAAAAATTGGACCTGTTAAATGGTAACTATGATTATCCTCTTAAAAAAGAGGTTGATGAGAAATCTTCTAAACATGCACCAATCTGGCATGGAATCTGTAACGGCTGGTCACCGGCCGCGATTAATCATAGAGAACCACTTCCTAAGACTTTAGTTAATCCGGATGGTATTCAAGTTCCTTTTGGATCTTCGGATATTAAGGGCATTATTAGTTATTATTACGCTTATAAGCATGAAGTTAAATCAACTCATCAGATGGGTAAGCGTTGTAACTTTAACTTTGGACCAAATTGTGATGAGGATTTAAATGCCGGGGCATTTCATGTTGTTCTTGCAAATAAGGTGGGGCTGGAACAGTTAAGCTTTGTGGCCGACGTAGAAGGGGGCAGACAAGTATGGAATCATGCTGTGAACGAGTACACTTCGACGATTGTTAATTCCAACCTTCCTCCTTCAGATGATTCAGCGCCTGGTACAGTAAAAAGGGTCCTGATAAAAACGGTCATGACCTTTGTTCTGGAGATTAAAAAGAACAATTGGGAACCTGTCATGGGAACAGACGATCATGTTAATGATGTCAGAAATTATGAATACACTTTAGATCTGGATTCAACCGGCAAAATTATCGGTGGAGAGTGGATATCTAAGGCGCGGCCAGACTTTTTATGGACTATGGAGAAGGCCACAAATTTTGGCGGATTCTTTACTCGAGTTCCAGAACTATTGAACGATTAAATGAAAATGGAAAGGCCCACTTAAGTGGGCCTTTTTGATTACATAGGAAGTATTACCGTAAACTCTGAGCCTTCATCAACTTTACTCTTTAGTAAAATTTTTCCATTGTGGGCCTTTACAATATTATTTGAAATGAAGAGTCCTAATCCAATACCACTGACTTTGTTTTCCGAAATGACCCGTTCAAATCGCTCAAAAACCCTTTGTTGATCTTCTGAAGTAATACCCATACCCTGATCCCGCACAATCAAAAGAGCGTTACCCGTGTCTTTGGAAACTTCAACGTAGATAGGTTTATTTTTTCCATAGCGAATGGCATTAATGAGTAGATTTAAAAGAACTTGTTCAATTCTAAAACTATCCCACTTCCCAGAAACTTCTTGTGTACATTGAAACTGCACTTCAACTCCTGAAGCTTCAGCAATTACTTTAAATCGGTCAATGACGTCTCTTGCCAACTCACATAAGTTTAATGGTTCTGTCTGAATCGAGAGACGTCCTTCTGAGATCTTAGATTCATCCAATAAATTATCTATAATGCGATTAATTCTTAGTAGATGCTCCTGTTGTTTCCTGAGTCCTGAACCAATTTTTCCTGAAGTTATTGCGTCTGGAAACTTTTGTTTGAGTTCAAATTCTATAACCTGCATCTGAAGCTGCAAGCAGGTGAGGGGAGTCTTTAACTCATGTCCTGCTATCATGTAAAATTGATCACGTGAATTAATAGCGGCTTCCAGGGCTTCTTCTTTTGCTTTCTTTTCCGTAATATCAAAAACCACTCCTGCAAAACGCACGGCCATTGGTGAATGGGGTGAAAAAGTACAACGCCCTCTGGACATTACCCATTTTTGAACACCTGGAGAAGGTAGAATTCTATATTCTAATTCGTAGATCTGATCATTATGAATGGCAGCATCAATAGCGGCATTCATAGTTTGAAGATCATCGGGATGGACCTTGCTTTGCAGAACTGAACGTTGACCGTTAAACTCTTCTGCACTTACTCCCCAAAGTTCCAGCATTTCCTTAGAACATTGAATGGTTCTGGTTTCTAAATTAATATCCCATGTCCCCATGCGCCCTGATTGCAAAGCAAATTCCAGGCTTTCACGGCTTTGTTTTAGCTGATGTTCGACATCGGAATAAAGGGGGTCCATGCAATTTCCCGGATGTTTTAAGAATTAAATTATTCTCCTTCAAGCTAACAGAATTAAGGGATTTTTAAAGTAAAACTTGATAGTTGATCTTTTAACTCCCTCTTTCGAGTTTTTCTCTTAACTCTGTTATCCTTTTTTTATGAAGCTAACTCCTTTGACTAAAACAAATTTTTTAATTCCCAAAATGGACTGCCCTGCCGAGGAGCAGATTATTCGCATCAAACTTGCCGACTTTGCCTGTATTAAAAGTCTGGATTTCAATATTCCGGCCCGGGAACTATCTATTCTTCATGAAGGACCAAATAAAGATCTTCTGGAAGTCTTAGTTACTTTAAATTTTGGAGCATCTATCAGCTCTTCATGTGAAGTTGAAATTTCTGATTCTATGCTAAGTTCTTTTTCCGATCCTGATGCAGAAGCGAGAATTCTGAAACTGCTTATGGTGATCAACGGGGGAATGTTCTTCATTGAGCTTGTGACCGGTATTATGGCCGAATCAATGGGCCTTATTTCGGACTCTTTGGATATGCTGGCCGATACTGGAGTGTATGGAATCAGTTTATACGCCGTTGGAAAAACTATGATGGAGAAAAAGAAGTCGGCCCGAGTGAATGGATTCTTTCAAATGATTTTAGGATTAGGAATCATCGCTGAAACTATCAGAAGATTTATTTTGGGAAGTGAGCCTGAACCTAGATATATGATTCTCATTTCCCTACTTGCACTGGCCGCAAATGTATATTGCATGATTCTCCTTTCAAAGCACAAGAAGGGCGAAGTCCATATGCGAGCGAGTTACATATGTTCATCAACTGACGTGATGGCCAATGTTGGAGTGGTCCTGGCGGGAGTGGCGGTATTTCTCACAGCTTCCCGATACCCCGATTTAATTATTGGTATTATTGTGACAGGGATTGTTCTTCAGGGAGCTTATCGTATATTGAAACTGGCAAAATAGGTAATAGTGACAAATGCTGTCTAAATTTTAGACAGCAGTCTGTAAAAAAGGCCGACTTCGGCTTTAAAATGCTCATTGGAGCTATAAATATAGGGTAACACCTTATTTATGGAGTCCCAATGAAACGGTCTATTCTTGTAACCCTTGGTATAGTTTCACTTTTAGGTAATATTTCTTATGCCAGTGAAATCGATTCATTTACCCGTCGTTATGAACCGTTGGAAGATTCGGCATCTATCATCAATCAAAAAGCAAATGAAATGATACTTGAGGCGGTTCAGCGAGCGAACTCTGATTCCTCTTGCGATGAAAAACGCCTCTATACTGAAATCCGAAAAGACTACAATATTATTCTAAATGATGGAAAGTTCATTAATTTTATTGTCCAGTCACCGGAAGTTCCCCGCCATACGATAGAAAGAAAAGATTCCATCTTTCGGGATCATACAATCTTTGATGGTTATCTTCTTGCCCGCCCAGCTGCTGATAAGGATGGTATTGGTATGGGAACGACCATGAACTTCAATGGCATGTATATCGGCTCGGATAAGTTTGAGCATATGTTTGGGCAGGGCTACCACTATTTCAAAAGATTTTATGAGAAAGGTTATAGTTTAAAGCGCGTCTTACTAATTGGTAATGCCAATGAAAGGCTTCATTTAGGTGGTAACAGGATGGCGACAGGTGTTTATACTTTCTCAGACCTTGTTGCAAACTTTCAGGGGATGAGATTTTGGAATCATCTATTGCAAAAGAATGAAGATTTATTAAGTGAAAACTTAGGACCATATATTACATGTGAAAATAACCAATGGATTCAAAAGAAGCAGATTGATTTTAGAGATTACATTGATGATGGTTTTGATGAGGGGATTAATTGTCCGGCACTCATTACCAAAGATGGTCTCAAGGGTGTTAAAAAAGCTCTGTCTGAACTCGAACAGAAATATCCCGAGCATTCGTTCACATGTCCTCTGGATAAAGAAAAACTTGAAAATGTTAAAGCAAAATATTCTTTACCAGTCAGAGGAATAATTTATAAGAAACAATTACGCGATTATATCTTTAATCCTTGGGATACTTTGAGACAATATAAAATCGGATGGATTCTATAATGAAAACTTTTATATCGATCATATCTTTATTTTTATTCTTAACCCTGTCTGCTTTTGCTTTAGAAGCAGACAATGAATTCCTCAATAATATTGATGAGTCCCTCACATTACGACATCAGGGAATTGATTTTTATCAGGCCCATTCCGCCAAGTTTAATAATACGGATAACCTAACCCACAACGATCTGGTAAATATCTATAACTTTAGTTCGATGTACATTGCTCATCGAGAAAAATTGCTCCAGGAAATTGAACTAATTCAAAAAGAAGTACGTCTTACAGATCGAATTGTTATCAGAACAGATGTGAAAACAGGCATTCGTAGAAATGTATTAGGTTTAAAAACCCATTATATAAATCCGAATGAAGTAGAGGGAAGAAATAAAATTCGCGCAATCAATCAGGCCACGATTTATGGGCTGATGCTGTTTGATAATTATCTGGCACTTGTGGCCCCATATTACATGCATACAAAGGTAAGATACCTGCTTAATCGGGATTTCCCTGGTCGCGATCGTCAATTTGATGAAATCGCTGCTAATTTTTTTAACATTGCTCAGAGGAAACTCCTGCTTAAGGGAATTAAAATCTTCGAAAAGTTCAATAACATAATAATTAAAGAGGATATCATTCTTTCTTCTTATGATGGTTACCTTAATCAATTGATTGCGACGAGTCCTGTTGTTGATCATTTGAAAGATGTGGGATCATTTGAAATAGGGACTTTGACTCACTTAATTCAAAGAGTCACGGGAGAGTTGAGATTTACCGCCAGAGCTTCAACTTTTCAGACTAGCAAACTTTTTGGTAATACCATGGGGATTTTTAAATCTCGTGATGGTTACATGCGGAAATTCGATGAGAAACAAAGGAATCAGATTGCTTCAAAACTTAAACCCCTTGATGTCTTATTGGAAAAAACACCATTCCGCTTAACCGATTCTTTTATCCCCGGTTATTATGGACATGTCGCCATTTGGATTGGAACTGAAGAGGAGTTAAGGGAACTTGGTATTTGGGATCATCCGGCCATTATCCCTCATCAAGAAAAAATTCGTTCCGGTCATCATATTGTAGAGGCTTTACGTCCTGGAGTTCAAATTAATACCTTGGAACATTTCCTTGATATTGATGACTTGGCGGCAATCAGACCAAACGATTTGTCATTGGAACAAACTAAAGAATATCTGATTCGGGCATTCATGCAGATTGGAAAGGATTATGATTTTAATTTTGATGTTGAAACTGATAACTTGATTGTTTGTTCTGAAATAGCCTACGTGGTCTTCCATAATGTAGTCTGGCCTACGGATAGGATGCTGGGGAGATCAACTATTAGTCCTGATCATGTTGCCTGGGAAGCAGTTCCAGGTAAGTCCTTTACTCCAGTTCTTATGTATCAGAATGGAATTATGGTTAAAGAAGATAAAATGGATGAAGTTTTCTTAGGGAATATTTCAGGCCCAGAAAGAATGAAATAAGCTACTCTATGGAAAAGGAGTAGTTATGAAAAAGAATATTCACGACTATGAAAGAGTCTTTCGATTCACGGCCGGAGCTTTGCTTTCTTCCCTGGCCTTTTGGGGTCCAAAGAATAAAAGTTTTCTTGGTTTTATCATACCTATGAGCACAGGCCTGATAGGAAGATGTCCTTTGTATTCTGCATTAGGAATCAGTACTCGAAAAGAAGTGAGAGACCGCGATAATGATTACTTTCCTGTACAAAGCGTTTCAGAAAGAGCTGCAGGTCATCCCATTGTAGGAGCTTCTTGATTATTGATATGGGGTAAATAAATCATAAGGTAGAGCGCCCTTAACATGGCAAAAGCAGGAGGTGCTATAAAGACTCCTAGAATGCCAAAGAAACTTCCTAGTAAGAGCATAAACACCAGTAAGGGTACAACCGGTAATTCAATTTGATCTTTCATAACTAAAGGAATGATTACATTTCCTTCAAGTTGCTGGGTTATTCCGAAAACCAGTAACACCCAAATAATTTGTCCAGGATCTGATGCCAAGGTTATGAGACTTGCGGTCGTTACAACTAAAATTATCCCAACATAAGGTATAATACCCATCACAGCAGTTAATAAACCGAAAATTGCCCAGTAATCCACTTTGGTCAGCCATAAACCAAAGGCCGTTAAGCTACCTATAATGAACATATCGATTAGTTGGGCCCTAAACCATGCTCGTAGTATACGTCCACATTCTGTCATGACTTTACTGGCCTTAGCTCGATAACGAGGAGGGAAGGCTTCAATGGAGGATGCAAAGTATTCTTGAGAATTAATGGCCGTATATAGACCTAAGATGATAGCAAAGCTTGCTCCTCCTAGTGCAATCACGCCAAGATGAAATCCTTTAAAAACATTGATCACACTTCTTTGGGCCGTTTGGCCTATGTTGATGTCCAGAAACTGATCTTTAAGCCAGGGGTAACGATTAGAGATTTTTGAAAACCAAGTGGATAATGATTTATAAATTTCTGGACTTCTCTCTGTCAAAGTATTGAACTGATCGGCCACTAGATAGTAAATGCTCACCAGTACTCCACTAACAATTAATGCTATTAGCAGCAATATCAATAATGCAGAAAGATATCTGGGTAGATGGAGTTTCCCTGTAAGTTTATTAAGTATGGGAGAAATGAGAATGCCTATTCCGATGCCAATGACTGAAACTAATAGGATATAACGAGTAAAATAGGCCGCTGCGAATAGAAGAATGAAGGTAATAAAAGCAACAATAGTGCCATTCGTTATTTTGACCCTTTCCATTTGAATATGGAAACACTGAGTATTTTCTTGGTCAAGTTGCGGCCTATACTCGAAGGAACAGGAGAACTTTTATGTCTACTCAAGTCAAAGCTATACCTCAAGGATACCATTCTTTAACTCCTTATTTGATTGTAAAAAATGCTGCCAGGGCGATTGATTTTTATAAAGAAGCTTTTGGCGCTCAAGAGCTATTTCGAATGGAGGCCCCAGAAGGAAAAATTGGTCACTGCGAATTAAAAATTGGTGACTCCCGTTTAATGCTGGCCGATGAGTTTCCCCATATGGGGTCAGCTGCACCCAGTGAAGCAGATCGTGGCTTCTCATTACTTTTATATGTTGAAAACGTGGATGATATTTTTAAGCGAGCCCAGGAAGCTGGAGCAAAAGTTATTCAAGCAGTTAAAGATGAATTCTGGGGCGACCGCATGGGAACACTCGAAGATCCATTTGGGCATAGATGGAACCTGGGTAGTCATGTTGAAGATGTTTCTCCTGAAGAAATGAAGCGTCGGCAGCAGAAGATGTTTAGCTAAATGGATGACCAAAGAAGACGGTCTTAACGGAAGTGTCATTCCTGCCAAGGTCTTATATAATTTCTTCCTTCAGGAGAAATTATGCAATTATTATCATCCAACATTGCTCAGGACATTATTAATGAAGGTTTTGCTTTTGGAGCGGACTTTGTAGATGTGTTTATTGAGCGTACTCACAACGATGGCATGGTCTTTAAAAATTCCAGGGCCGAAGACATTCAATCAGGAACTATTTTTGGCATAGGCATACGTCTGATCCATGGTGAACAGGCACTTTACGGTTATACCAATTCAGTCGATCGGGAAGAACTTTTAAGAATTACCAAACTCTTAGGCGCAAGAATCGGAGGGGAAGGAAAGTCACTTAACCTTAATTTCGAAAAGCTAACTTATCCTAAAGTTCCCACTCTTCTGGATAAGGAAATTGATGCCAAACATAAGCTGGCGCACTTAAAAAAGATTGATGAGATCCTTCGCATGGATACAAAAGTTTCCCAGGTAATGTTGAACTTCACTAAGAAAAAACAATTGATTGAGGTTTATAATTCTGAAGGCTTATTTGCGACTGAAGAGCGTCCTTATATTCGTCTCTTTCATCAAGTAGTGATGAAGGATGGAAATCTCCAAACTGAAGCATTTTATGGGCCAGGTGCTATAGGAGGTTGGGAATTTATTGAAAAACTTAACACACAAGAGATTTGCGCCAATTTATTAAAGCAGGCCTCAACCACCTTATACGCATCTCCTTGTCCTGCAGGAAAAATGCCCGTTGTTATCGACAATGGCTTTGGCGGAGTTATCTTTCATGAAGCTTGTGGTCACCTACTTGAAACAACATCCGTCGAAAAGAAGGCCAGTGTTTTTTGGGATAAGATGGGAGAACAAATTGCTCATTCAGCAGTTACGGCCCTGGATGATGGAACCGTGCCAGGCGCATGGGGATCTTTATCAATTGATGATGAGGGGATGCCTACACAAAGAACAACCTTGATTGAAAACGGTATTCTAAAACGCTTCATATCGGACAGACTTGGAGAACGCAAAACCGGTCATAAAAGAACTGGTTCAGCTCGCAGACAATCCTATAAATTTGCTCCTGCCTCCCGCATGAGAAATACCTTTATTCAAAGTGGAAGCTACCAGCTGGATGAAATCATCAACTCTGTCCCCGATGGCATTTATGCAAAAAAAATGGGTGGAGGCTCAGTTGATCCTTCAACTGGACAGTTTAATTTCTCCGTTCAAGAGGCTTATCTGATTAAAGATGGTAAAATATCCAGGCCTGTAAAAGGGGCGACCTTAATTGGAACTGGCCCGGATATCATGGCCAAGATTTCTATGGTGGGCAGAAATCTGGAACTTATGGCAGGAATGTGTGGATCAGTGAGTGGGAGTATTCCAACAACAGTTGGACAACCACCAATTAAAGTGGATGAAATTTTGGTTGGGGGTGAAGCATGAAAAGTTTAATGGAAAAAGTCCTTAATCAAGTAATTGATCAGAAGGCCGAAGCTGACTTAATGTTTGCCAGTTCAAAAACTTTAAAGATGAGTGCTCAGAAGAAGGCCATCTCGACATATAATGTCTCGAGCACGCAGATCCTTGGTATTCGTGTGATTAAAGACGGACGTGTTGGCCTGTCTTATACAGAGTCCCTGGATGAAGAATCCCTGAATCTTTTAGTGAAACAGGCATTACAAAATACTGAGACCACTGAGCCAAATGCACATGAAAGAATATTGAATCTTTCAGGAAGCCTTTCAGATGAGCTTTCAATCCCTGAAGAAGAAGTAAGTATCGCTTTAAAAACTGAACGTGCTTTAGAATTAGAGGAAGGTGTTAAAAAACTCGATCCAAGAGTCTCTTCAGTTCCCTATAATTCTTATTCAGAACAGGATTACCTTTCGCACTATCTAAGCACCAAAGGACGTTTCACGACTTATCGGGACAAGAGTTATTCCATCACTTCTTCCGCTGTGATGGATGACAAGGGAAAAAAATCAAGCTTTTATGATTTTCAAACGGCCCATGTGTTTAAGGATCTTAAGTTTCAAAAAGTTATTGAGACGGCACTCTTTCATGCCAGAAATTTATTAGAAGAAAAATCCCTTCCCACTGGGAAGTACAATGTTCGTTTTTCAGAGGATTCATTAGAAAGCTTAATGAATTGTTTCTCAAACTTATATTCTGCGAAAGCTTCCATTGATCAAATGAATCCATGGTCCAATCAGTTGGGATGTGAAGTTATCTCGAAGGATTTATCTATTATAGATCATCCATCGTTTGATCGTTCTTTTAGAACTAGTAAGTTTGATAGTGAAGGAGTTGAAAGAAAACTTCTGACATTGATTGAAGAAGGCGTCCTTAAGTCCTTTTATCACAATTCAGTTACCGCTAATTATTTCAAAACTCAATCTACTGGGCACGCTTCACGAAGCGCTGGTAGTCCCTTAGGTGTTTATGGAACGGACCTGATCATTAGAGGGAAAAATGTCAAACCGCTACCTGATAGGTATCTTGAAGTTATCCAGATGGATGGGCTGTATTCAGGCGCCAATCGGGTTACAGGAGCTTTTTCTGTCGCCATTAAAGGCTATGTCTGGGAAAGAGGGGAAAAAGTTGGAACATTTGGCAATATCACCTTGTCCGGAAATTTGATGGAATTATTTAAAAATGTTGAAGTCGTAGGGGATGAACTCTTGGCCTCAACTGATGAGTCTTTTTTCTCAGTACCATTGATCTTTCATGGAGTATCCGTGGCCGGAACCTAAGAAAAGGTTTTAGTCATTTTAAAGTTAATAAAGGCAACTTCTTTTCTATATACTGTTTGTTTAAGCATAACAGCGAAACCCATTTTTTCAAAAAAAGGTTTCGCTGTTATACTTGCCTCAACAAACAATGACGGAATTTTCATTTTTTTGGCTTCCGCTTCTAATCCTTGATAAATAAATTTACCCACTCCTATGCCGGCATAATCAGGATGGATGTAGAAGCGGTCTATGTGACCATCTTTTTCTAGCTCACCAAAACCTGCGACTTTATGATCCTTCTCTGCGATAAAAACAATCTTATTATTAAAGGACAGCGCCCATTCTTCCATGTCTCTTTCATCTGGGGCCCAGGCCCTTATTTGCTCTTCCGAGTAGTCTTTGGCACTGATCTTCCTGATTGATTGATGAAAGAGGATGGCCAATTCCTTGAAATCTTCTGATCTAAGCATTCTTAAATTCATAGCTTGATTATATTAGAATCTGTAGCATTGACCAAGTTAATCGCAATAACGTAGAGTCCCACTTATGATAAATAATGATGTACTTCGTAGTGTTCGTTATATGCTTAATATCAGCGAGTTTAAGCTGGTAGAAATAATCCAACTCGGTGGTGGGAATATTTCGCAGGCAACCTTAAACGCCTACATTAAACGTGAAGAAGAGCCTGGTTTTGTTGAGTGTGATCAACGAACCATGGTTCATTTCCTTAATGGCCTCATTTATTTTAAACGTGGAAAGGATGAGACCCGTCCACCTCTACCTTATGAATTGCCTACAAATAATGTTGTCTTAAAAAAACTAAGAGTCGCCTTCGAACTTAAGGATGAGGACATTATCCAGATTTTAGACCAAGCGGGGTTTAAAATTTCAAAAACTGAATTAAGCGCCTTTTTTCGAAAAGAAGGTCATCCAAATTTCAGACTCTGCGGAGATCAATTCCTCCGAAATTTCCTGAAGGGTTTGACAATGAAGCTACGTGAGTGATTTTCGCGCTTCGCAAATTACAAATTTATTATTAGTTGCAACGATCTTACTATTACCAAAAATTTTCTTGAGTTTTATCTGATATCCCAAATGCGAATTTCCGATCACCCGAATGCTTCCTCCCTGTTTTAATGAATGAAAAGCGTCTTGGAACATTTGCCAGGCAATGAAATCACCAATTGTGTTTTGTTGATGGAAGGGCGGATTGCATAAAACCAGGTCTAAAAGGTCCTGAGGTCGATTTTCAAAACAATTCGTCCAAAGGAATTCAGCCTCATTATCAAAGTAATTTTTGTAGTTACTGCTGGCACTATCGATGGCCATACTTGATTCATCACTAAAGTATAATTTGGCAACTGGGTTAATCATCTTGGCCTTAATCCCAATGATTCCGTTGGCACATCCTAAATCCAGGATTTTAGAGAATGGACCCTTGGGAATATGATCCAAAAAGAAGCGAGTGCCTATATCTAACTTATCCCTGCTGAAGAGATTTGAGTGATTAATAAATGGAACTTCAAAATGATCAATCTTAAGAGTTTTGGGATAGGGAGAGACCACTTGTGTCTTCTCAAAACTAGCAAAAATTAGACGTGCCTTTTTGTAGGCCAGACTCGTTGAAGTTTGTCCGATGTACTTTTGTAAAAGCTCAAAACTTGCAGGGGCCATATGCTTAACCATTGAGCCGCAGATGATTTGTGAATCGGGCCGAAGGTGATGGGTAAGGTTACACAGAATATCTTCAAAAAAAGACATATTTTTTGGCAATTGAATCAGGACATAATCGTAAGTGCCGGCCAGATCCTTAAGATTGTGAATCGGGTTGATTCTTTGATCACTATTATATTGAATTCCCTTCATGCTGACATAGGAATCAGTATAAGTTGTACAGTCGAAATCTTCCAGACCACAACTTAAGGCACCAAATTGATCATTGATAATTAATATTTTTTTTGAAGTGAGGTCCTGATTTTTCATGTGTTGGAGTATTAACTCATCGGCGCTATCCCAACCTTGCAAGAGATCGTTCTTACGTAATGGATATCTTTTGATTTCATGAATAGGTTTAGGCATATTTTATTTTAATCTATTCTTCGAAGCTTGTCTAAAGGGCCTGGAAGTAGTTAGAATTTAACTATGTCTAACAAAATTTTCAGAAACTTTGGTTTTTTCTCCAAGGAAATCTTTCAACTGATTTCTTCGCCGGTGTTTATTCTATTGACGGTGGTAGGTAATGGATTGATCTGGTTGAGTGGAACTTTTTTCTATCTACTACTTAATAGTGAAAATCTAAAACGCCATCGTAAATAATTATCGTGATTTGACCATATAGCGGTATAAGTCCTCGACCTTAGTCCTCGCCCAGGATGTTTTCCTGAGAAAAGCGAGGCTTGATTTTATACTTGGGTCATGGGTGAAGCATCTGATCGTGATCATATTTCCTAATTGCTCCCAGCCGTAGAACTCTACAAGTTCCTTCAATATCATTTCAAGCGTTTTTCCATGGAGTGGGTCTTTAGTGGCAGAATCTTTCATCTTCATTAACCTTCATTTTGATACTGTTCCATTATCCCGTTTAAATACTTCATGAGACCAGTAATCCAGAGTATTGTACCTCCTAGTATACAGGTCAGGGATACATAAAAAATCAATGAACTTTTATTGGTAAAATATTCACTGATCTCTGTTTGAATTCCAAATATAAATCCATTAATACAGTAAAGTATAATACCTGTTATGATTAACACCAGACCATAAATCACCATCTTCTTGCCGCGTTTAATTTTGTTCTCAGCAATGACTATTTTCATCTGACTGCCTCTCAGGAATTTAACTTCCGTACTATCAGCATGTAAGGCCAGTGAAATCGCATGTAGGACTCTGGTAAACATTCCTAAAAAGGCAAGGGCCCAGGCCGAAATCGCAAAAACGGCAAATATTTTCGAAACTAATATTAGCCATTCTGGAACTGCCAATATTTGTGTTAGTCGAATGGTACTAACTGAATACATTCCAAGTGGAAAAACCAATCCCCAGTAGAGAGGGCTATAGGTGATCCGTACTTTTCTTATACCATGTCTCCAGATGCCAAGGACCAAAAGCATAGGTATCCACCAAGTGGCAGTGGCCCAGGACATTAAAGTCAGTCCCGTAATAAATGGAAGGAGAGGTGTTAATAAAGCTGAACCTTCCGTTTTCATTAGTAATAAAGAGCCTGCCAATGCAGAGATTGCCATTGCACCCATATTGACCCAATAGGGCGGCATGAGGTCATTGGGATCAAAACGAAAAAACATATAACGGTAAAATATTATTGAGATGATCCAGACGTAGAGCATGCCTCCACACATCCAAAACGAGGTCAGAATGAAAAGCATGGTTTCATTATTCTCTGCTGGATTCAAAAAAATCAGTCCTGCAACAGGTATTGATTGAGTTGCGACAATGGATACAAGCCATCCGCCATTAATTCCTTCATCAAAGGCCGGCTTATTACGTTTGACTGTCAACAAAACAAAGATGGAATATATGGTGATGACCCAAAAGAAGACTGCTAAACCAAAAAATATTTTGGCCATTTGCGGAGAGCCCGCTATCAGGTAACACTGAACTCCCAAGACACTATTTGCCGCTACTAAGGTGAAGAAACCCGGTGAACGCTGATGATCGGAGCAGTCTTTTATGAATTCTGAAGTGAAAAGAAATATTCGGCCCAGAAACATAAGTGAAAGTGAGCTGTAGATGATGATATTGATAATAAATAGAAGTATGGCGGCCTGAGATAATCCTAACAACTCAAAGTTAATGGAAATGATTCCCGTGGCCATGACCATTGCAAAATAGACTGGATGTAGTTTGGATATACTTTCTTTTATAAAAAGAGGGAGAGAGACTAGGTCTTTTTTGCTTGGAAATTCTGCTTCATGTTGAATCATTTTGGATTCTCAGCTTTTTGTATTTTATTATAACAAAAGCTTCAGAAAGGCCTTACACCCTGCCTGAAGCTTCTGGCAAACTTAAGACTTGGAGCCAAAAAATTTATGGTCCAATGAGAAACGGCCTGGTCCAATAACCAGAATGAGGAGCGATATCAGGAAATAAACTGTTGCTGGTTCGAAAGAACCACCTCCGGTAAGATTCACAAACGGATCACCCATAATAAAAGCGTGCATGATAACTGCCACGAGCATCGTTAGCATAAGACCCAAAGCGCCTAAACGAGTGAAAAGGCCTAAAATCAAAAGTATGCCTCCTCCAAATTCAGATAAGGCTCCTAAGGCCTGAAAGATTCCAGGAACAGGTGATTCAGGACCCATCCAATTCATAGGATTTTGAATCTTTCCCCAGCCATGGAGAATGAAGGCATAACCTGTAATCACCCGAATCAGAAGGAGTACAAGGCCAATATCAGACGGTTGATTACGAACGACAAAAAAGTTTTTCATCTCACATTCCTTGATATGAAGTTTATACCTAAATATTATACAGATCAAAATTCAAAATCGGGGATTATTTCAAAGGACAATCTTTCTCGGACAGGCACTTTTTCCTTAAGGATTCAGCTTGAGCGCTGGAATCGGCGTTTTCATTATGGGCAACATTAATACTTCCTATCGGTCCCCACATAGGATCAGAATAGACTAAGCCTTTCTCAGGATGAATAGTCATATGATCTTTACAGTTTGAAGCATTGGTTTCGCGATTATTGTTGTCTCTTAAGCATAGCTTCAATTGGCCATTTGGCATTGTCTCATAGTGAGAGACTAAAGTAGCGTGGGTAAAAAACTTTGAACCTCTGCCAGTAAAGACAATAGTTGGCTGCATGTTCATATCAATTCTTTCTTTTACTTCCTGAAAGAGTTTTTTGTATTCCTGATTAGATTTTTTGCCTCCACCCAGGCCGGTCTTGAGACCCTGCCAGCTCATGGCCTGTTTGGCCCAGCCTTTGGCAACTTTGTCCGCCATATATGATTGAAGAGCAGGATGATCAGAGAGGGATTGTAGGTCAGGAAAACCAGGAATATTTACGGCTTGATTGTCATCTACCTTATCAATTATTTTTTTATAATATTCTATTGCATCTTGTTGTTCTTCATAATTTTCAGAGTCAATATTGTATGGTGGTTTTATTTTAGGCTTAAAAAAGGCCAATCGATTAAATTGAGAAGTTAACCGGGCATGGCCCCAGCAATAGCCTTGAGTTTGTTCATAGTTACTGGGAATGCTGGTATTTCGAAAGGCCAGACCATTCTTCTCATTGGATAACTTGTGTGGGGTCATATCTACAGGATGTCGGAAAATGTCAAAGCCCTTCGGGCATTGTACACCACAGCTACAAACTGAAACCGGACAATTTCCCCAAGGTAAGCAGCGGCAAGCAGTCTTGCGAACTTTCTTACTCAATTGATCCAAGGAGCTAAGCTCTTCCTCATTAATGGGCTGACCACTTTGATCAATGCAGTACTCAAGTTCGCCTTCTTTTTCCTGCCCATCTTTTTTTAAAGTTGCTTCTCGCTTTTCTTTATAATCTGCATCTGTAAAAAGGCTCGAAATACCCTGTATGGGAGACGTGAAAAAATTTTTTACTACTCCACCGGCACCAAGTCCATTTTGGTTACAACTTGAAATAAGCAGGAGAAGCATCATTAAAGTAATTAACTTCATAAGCGCTCCAAGAGATTAACCCAGTAGAGTCGTTCAGGAGTTTCAGCTTTGATTTGTTTACTGATGCTTTCAAGACTTTCTCGTGATTTGCGCCCATTCTTCCAGTCATCCAAATAACGGCAAACTCGCATGCTCCATGTAATTGAAGTAGGGTATTTTTTCAATGTGGACAGACACCACAGTGGAGGAGTGGCTTCTTTTCCTAAATTCAATGCACTTAAAAGATCCTGACGGAGCCGCTGATTAATGTCTGCACTTTCTAAATTTAATGGTCCTAAAATCTGAAAGGCTTCGGCGGCATTGCCTTCTTTCATTAACTCTGTTACTCGTTCATCGACTGCCCAAACTGAATGAAAACCTTGTTCAAGATATGGCGTCTTTCCTGAGGCATGGCCTTCCATCATGCTAAGCCAACGTTTTATTTGTGGGGTAGCTTTTTCAGGAGACTTTTTAAACCAGTCTCGGGCGCGCTTAAGCGCCTTTGGTAGTTCTTTTTTATTTTCTCTATTAAGAGCAACTAATTGGATGACAGCTTCACTCTTGTCACTCTTCGTTGGGTATTCATAAGCTTTTAAGTAGTACTTGAGGGCCTTATCATCCAGGCCATGTGATGCTAGCTCACGACCTGCAATCATATAGAGTAAAAATTCTTTTTCAGGGTTCTTCGCCTTGAGCTTATTGATTTCAAGTAAGGCCTCACTTTCCCAGACTTGCATTTGGGCCTCATCTACCGCCGCAGACCAGGTCTTGACAGGTGAAAGCAGAAGAATAAGGAGTGATAAATAAAAACTATACATCTTTAATCACATCGGTAAATTAATGGGAAAAGTTGAGTGTCTAAGTATCGAATATTAGGGGCAGCTCAATAATAAATTTCGCCCCTTGGCCTAACTGACTCTCAACTTTTATTGAACCCTCATGAAGCTCAATAATTTGACGGGTTATATAGAGTCCTAATCCAAGACCACTGTTGGCCGAAGATGCCCTCTCAAAGCGTTCAAAGATCCGCTCCAGATTGGCCGCTTCAATTCCCACTCCATAGTCTTTAATACTAATTATGGCCTTTTGAGCCTCCTTGATCAGATGTATTTCCACTGGTCTTCCAGGTGAGTAACGAATGCTATTAGAGAATAGGTTGTTAATCACTTGTTCAATTTTATAAGAATCCCAATGTCCAATGACTTCAGCTTGAATCTCGCATTTCACTTGGCAATTAACAGCTTCAAATTGAGGCATAAATCGTTCAACTAGATCTTCCAATAATATAGAAAGATTAATATCACTTTTTTCCAGTCGCAATTTCCCTGTGTTGATACGTGAAATATCCAACATATCATCAACCAGTTTATTGAGTCGGTCAATTTGGTTGATTGTATAGTCGAGCTGCTTTTGCATCTTTTGAATGGTGAATTTTTCTGGATTCTGAGAAATCTTTTTAGTCATTTGAGTCTGAAGTTTTAGTGACGTCAAGGGCGTCTTCAGTTCATGGCCGGCAATAGAAATAAATTCATCTCTGATCTTTGTGGCCTGGATTTGTTCCGTCAAAAGATTTTTAACCTGAAACTGCCTCCGACGGGACTTCATGGCCACTTGAGCGGCACTAATCAAGGTTAAATGTTGAAGAGGCCTTTCGAGCAGGGTCACATTTCCGCTGGATATGAATGCTTCCAGAAATTGAATACTCGACTGTTTATTTTTCGGGCCTCCACTGGTGAGCAAAAGAACAGGGAGGTCGGACCAGGGCTCTTGAGTTGAAAGATTTTGGTTTAAAAGTTCAATCCCTTGGGAGGTGAGGGCCTCTACGGCAATAATGAGAACTCCTGCATCCTCTTTACTGCGCTCACATAATTCAGTCATGGATGTCACAATGATAGTTGAAATTGATGCCTTCTCTAGAACTACCGTTATTAAATGAGCATCCTGTCCAGTCGGGCAAAGTAAAATAGCATTGAGGTGACGGTCACTCATGAATTCAACTTCATCTGAGTGTTGGTAATTTCAGGTATTCCTGTCAAAATGCCTCTAAATTGTGTGAGAGGTTTTCCAACAATAATTCCTTCTTTACGGAGAGAAAATTCCCTGATGGTCGATTCATGGAGTCCAGAACGCTGTTTTATGACGGAAACGGCTTTTCTTACTGTACCTTCAACTTCAAAGTAACGGGTGATGACAACCGTATCAGCAAGATAAGTTAAATCAATCGGAGTATTCATCATTTGTCCCAGCATTCCCTGTTGAGCGAGGACCATCAATGTTGCTACACCCTGACTGCCAAGGAAGGTGAGAAGTTCATGAAGTTGTAGTGTAAGAAACTGTTCTTCCGGCATTGCATGTAGGTAGCCATTGAGACTGTCAATTACCACAAGCTTAATGCCTTCATTTAAAACGGCTTCGCGAATTTGTGAAGCAAATTCTCCGGGAGATAGTTGGGCCGGATCAATCTTGCTGATACTTAACATCCCTGAATCCAGATGCTTTTGAACATTCATTCCTATGCTGGCAGTTCTCACAAGTAGAGTCGCAACACTTTCTTCAAAGGCATATATTTTGGCCTTCTCACCCCGTTCAGCTGCGGCGTATGCATACTGAATGGCAAGCGTTGACTTCCCAGTACCAGCAGGCCCCAGAAAGAGGGTACTGGTCCCACTTGCTAACCCACCACCCAGTAAGCTATCGAGTTCATTCAGGCCACTACTGTATTTTTTTTGAATTTGCTTCTCAGTATGTTGTGATGAAATCATCCGAGGGAAAACTTCTACTCCACCTCGCTTAATAACGTAATCATGGAAGCCACCTAGATAATTAATCCCTCTTAGTTTTACGATATTAAGGCGGCGGCGTTCATTTCCAAATTCAGGGTGAAATTTTAAAAGATTTATCACACCGTGAACAATACTCTGAACCTGCAGGTCTTTTGGACTGGTGGTTAAATCATCCAGTAGTAAAACTGTACAGCTTTGAGTCGCAAAAAATTGTTTTAATGAGAGCATTTGTCTGCGGAATCTCAATGAGCTTTCTGCCAGCATTCTCATTTCTGAAATGGAATCAAACACTATCCTTTGAGGTTTGATTCTCTTTACTTCAGAATGAAGAAATTCTGTGGTTTGTGTCATCTCCACTTCAGAAGGATAAAAAACGGTGTTCTGCGATTCTGGTTTCAGTTGCTCTTCAATTGATCCCAGTTCCAGTAAGTCAATTTTACTTATATCCCAACCATGAGAACTTGCGACTGCTTCCAGCTCTTCTCTTGATTCAGAAAAAGAAATATATAGGCACTTTTCGCCAAGTTGAATTCCTTCCAGTAAAAACTGAAAAGCAATAGTTGTCTTCCCGGTTCCTGGCTCTCCTTGCATAAGGTACAACCGATTTTTGGGAAGGCCTCCATTTAGTACTGAGTCTAAACCATTTATTCCAGTCTTATGAAATGTTGGATTTGAAACTTTTGCCATAATCTTTCCTTTTCTCGTCCATTTGACCTTGAAATTATAAAGGGTTTAAACTGAAGAAGATAGTTCATCTAAGAGTAATTCTATTTATGAAGCTTTCTTTAAAGTATTTAGCACACATAATCTTCATTTTTGCTTAAGAAAGGGACGATAATATAAATGGGTCATTTAAAATATAAACTGGTTATTTTCGATTTCGATGGGACCATCGGTAATTCTTTTTTATGGTTTCAAGAATCAATCAATAAAGCGGCAAAAAGATATAAATTCAAAGAGATCAATCAAACGGAGATTGAAAAATTAAGAGAGCTTAAAACTCGGGAAATCATGAGCTACCTGGGAGTGCCGTGGTGGAAAGTTCCATTTATCGCGCGGTATATGAGGAAGCTCATGACTGATGATTTGGAGAAAATAACTTTTTTTGACGGCGTACCATCCTTGATGAACAAGTTCTCAGAAGAGGGAATTTATATCGTTATTCTGAGCTCTAATTCTTTTCAGAATGTAGTCAAAATCCTTGGACCTGAAATTACCATTAAGATAAATCAAATTGAGTGTGGTGTTTCAATCTTTGGAAAAAAGAATCGCTTCAAAAAAATGATAAAGAAGTTCGGTTTATCGACTAAGGATGTACTTGCAATAGGAGATGAGACTCGAGATATCGAAGCTGCCAGAGCGGCAGGAATTCGTAGTGGGGCAGTCACTTGGGGATATGCAACCAGGGAAGCGCTGGAAGCAGAATCTCCCGACTATATATTCCATAGCATGAATGACATTATTCAAAAGGTTATATAACAGGATTGCTACTTTGCTTTAAAGCTCGAATGCGATCACGTCGTCCAAAGATCCAGATTAAATCTCCCGGCTCAATGACTACCGATGATTCAGGATTGAGAATCCGTTCAGCTTGTCTTTCAATCCCAACAATCAGCCCTCCGACGCCTTCACCTGTGCCAATTTCACGAATTGATTTATGGGCATGAAGAGAGTTCTCAGTAACTAAAAGTGACTCAAGATTAAAAAGTTCATCATGGGAAGGCTCGATTTCGGTATTCCTGGCCTCAATCAGAATTTGAGCAGTCGTGAGCTGCTCATCGGTTCCAATGAGAAATAATTGATCATTTGGTAAAAGTCTCTCTGATCTGGTAGGTGCAAAAATTCTGCGTTTTCCCCGATCAATCATGGCAACAGTGGCTCCGCTGACGGTTCTAAAACGTGATTCCTCCAGAGTTAATCCGGCCAAAATAGAGTCTGAGGATAATGTCAGGTTTACTAAAGTCGCATTCCAAGGAGCAAGCTCTGGAAGCTTTTCGATTGTTTCAATCTCGGCCAGCTCTTTACCATTGAGATTGGATAGAAAATGTTTTTCTACTGAGGAATAGAAAGGTTTTATAAACTTTCGAAGGGAAAAGATAATGATTGAAGCCGCTACTAGTATGAATGCAAATAAGAACTTGGTTGAACTAAACTGTTTAATGATAAATGCAGTTAAGCTGAAAGCAATCAGAATTCGCATGATCAACACACCAATTTGAAGACTTCTTAACCGGGCCAGTGTCTGTATTTCTTCAACAGAAAGCTTCTTAGGGGTTTTAAGAACTATAGCAACTAAAAAAGGCGAACATAGAAGAAGGGTCAGTATGGATGCGGTGATACTAACCCAAGTAGAATGGCCTAAGGTGGTTTTCATCATCGGCATGAGTAGACGGCCAGCTGCAAGGGCAATAGCGATGACGACAACAGAATTAAGCAGTGCTGCCAGACCATATATTCTCCAAAGAAGACCGAAGGCTCCTTCTTTGCTATCCGCTGTCATCGCAAGTTCATACTTTCTTAAACGTTCTAAAAACCTTTGAGGCAACCTGGCCTCAATCCAATGATAAATAGGGTCAGAGTATTTTATCATATAAGGAGTGGTGAAAGTTGTAACAGCAGAAACCGCAATTATAATCGGGTAGAGGAAATCGCTGGTTACTTTCAAGCTCATGCCTAAAGTTGCTATGATGAAAGAGAATTCTCCAATCTGTGCCAAGCTCATTCCTGCCTGAACGGATTGTTTCAGGCTACGGCCTGATAGGACAGCGCCAAAACCTGATCCTAAAAGTTTTCCGATGATCGTTAGGGCGACTATCAAGAGAACTACGGCATAATGTTCCCGCAAAATTTCCGGATTAATCATCATACCAACAGAAACAAAAAAGACGGCAGCAAAAAGGTCTTTAACAGGAACTAAGAGATGCTCAATTCTTTCTCCTTCCTGAGTTTCTGCTAAGATTGACCCCATGATAAAGGCCCCTAAAGCGGCAGAGAAACCAGCTTTTGAGGCGAGCACAACCATGAGAAAACAAAGACTAATTGAAACTACCAGCATAATCTCGTTGCTCAAGTACTTCCGAACTTTTTTTAAGGCTGATGGGAGGATATAAATTCCAACCAAAAACCAAATCATCAGGAAAAAACCTAAACGAAGCGAAAGAAAAATGAGATTGTAGCCCGAAAAATTTCCCGGGATGCTAATGGCAGTTAAAAATACCATCAAGAGTATGGCAATTAAATCCTCAACAATCAGAATTCCGAAGACGAGACCTACGAAGCCTTTGCCTTTGAGTCCCGCTTCATCGAAGGCCCGTATGATAATTGTAGTCGAAGACATGGAAAGGATAGCACCCAAAAAAAGGCTATCCATCGAACTCCAGCCAAAGGCCCGGCCAACCAAATAACCTAGTCCTAACATGGTAATGACTTCAAAGGTTGCGGAAATGGAGGCGCTCTTTCCTACTTTTGCCAGTTTCTTAAAACTAAACTCAAGGCCTAGACCGAACAATAAAAAAATCACTCCAATTTCTGCCCAGAGTTTAACTCCTTCTGTATCAATAACCGTAGGCCATAAAGAAAAATAGGGGCCTACAGCAAAACCTGCTATTAAGTATCCCAATACAATGGGCTGTTTAAACTTACTGAACACGATCGTACTCACCGCTGCTGCAATAAGGATAATAGATAGGTCTATAATCATAGGAGGTAAGTGAGTCATTTGTATACGCCGCAACAAAGAGTGGAATTAAACAAAACCCATCTTATAATATATTAAAATTGATGTGAACTCTAAAACAGGACAATGGAGAGAATTCCCAAGAGGAGTGAGAAATAAAGAGAAAATAACACTGGTTTTCGAATGGCCTTATTTTTGGCCCTTAAAATAAAAAAAGTTTTGCTCATGACATTTCCTACTAAAATCGCCAAGACAATCTGGAAAGTAAGTTGAGAGTTTTGGTTTTGACCATACTCACTCATGGAGGCGGCTAGTACTGCATGAGACTCGAAGAGTGAAAGCAAGAAGGTGCTCAAGACGGGAGGGATATCCAAAGTTGTATTAAGGAATCTCATCAAAAAGATGAGTCCTACCATGAAAATTGAGAACTTAAGAACATTTTTCCAAATGATAAGTTCCTTTAGTTCAAGGCCAACAGTAGGAGATTTCTGGATAGAGAAATTTTTTGACTTAAGGGCGATAACTAAAATCATTAAAGCAGATAGCTGAATGATAAAAGGCCGACAAAGCAAAAGACTATTTTCGAGATTGAGAGAAAGAATAATGAAGATGCTTTCAATTAACATGGCCATTGTTGCTAACAGTAAAGCACGCGATACGGAACGGGGATGGTTCTCCTTGAATTCTTCCATTTGAGTAAAGTGCAGAAAAGTTGCAGTACTGGAAACGAAACCACCCAGGAATCCCTGAATGAGGATGCTGCCCCTTTCTCCCATGTAAAGCATTGTGAAAAAGCCAATGACTTCAAGTGTTCCCAGGAGTGAGACAATTTTTAAAAAAATGGACAATGAAACAAGATTAAAGATGGAGACATCTTGGGGAACATAAATTGCAAGCATCCAGAATAGACATAATATAATCAGATCCATCCACAACTTAGTGTCTTTGATACTTACCGCTTTCAACTTTTCACCTGATCGGTTTATTTAATGAACTTTACAATAACCTCTGCAGTCGGACTATTCAAGATAGATAAGGCCAATTTCTAATTCTCTATTACCCTGACCTTGAATGATATTCGTTTGGTTAAACCCGACAGCTTGATAGCTCAGCCTTATTGACTTAAACATCCCCGAAAACTCTCTAAAAAAGATATCTTTAAAATATCGGTGATAGTTTGAATGATAATTTAAGGCAGTCTTGCTATTTGCCAGAAGATTTTTCAATAAATTGGATTGGTTGATTTCTCTTCTGGGGAAGTTAAAACGAAAGCCTTCGATACCTTTGGCCTGAGCAATAATTGAGTTCGAGTCATAATAGATAGTAACTTTAGCATTTGATTTAGAACGCATGAATGATTCAAGTACTTCACGGGTATTATTCCAAATGCAGTAATTATGATTCCCACCGGTAAAAGTAATCGTGAGTTCTTTGGATACCTGGAAATTGTAGCGGTTATGGCCTGCAGGTGAGACGATGAGAGGTATCTCAGGAATCTGATCCAAATCGCTGGCATAGTCAACTTGCGGTAGCCGGTAATCAATGTCGTTTAAAAAATCTGAGATATTAACCAGATTTCCACGGTAATTTCCGGTTTCAAGAAGTATTAGTGATCTATAACTATCATTACTGAAGTAATTCTCTATTTGAGTTTTTAATAAAGACTGCCAATCATAGATTTTATGAGGATGGACATTGATATGATATTCACCATCCTTAAGTGTGAATGGATAGGCATAGGCAAAGTTCACGTTACATACAATTTGGGATGTTTCAAATTCTCTCGCAAAATCAGCATCATTTACAGGAGAAATATAAAATTCTCTTTTGGTAAGCTTACTTTCTGATCGGTGCTTTTGATCAAACACAATGGTATAAGAATTCTTTCCAGCCACTGAATTGAGAACGAAAGACATGCTGGTAGTCTTACTATCCGTTTCAAGCTTAAAATCCCGTTGAATAAAAGTATTCCCTTTTACTGTTTCTGAAATTGGCGTAAGAAGTTTGAAAGTTTTATTAAAAGCATAACGACAATCGATATCAAAATTCTTATCAGTAAGAAGGTAGTTTTCTTTCATAAGCGAAGAGAAATCTCCAGCTTGGACTTCCCAAAAAATAGTAAGGATTGATAAGAAAATAAAGATTGGTAATTTCATCCGAATTCTTTATAAAAATATGGGTAAAAAAGATACCTGACCCTCAAAGCAGGTAAAAATTATAGGAACTTGTGTGGGTGTGTGCTGTGCGTTGGTTATGGTGACTGCTACATGTTTAGTGCCATCTTTCCCGCTTTATTTCTGCTTTAGGCATCCATAACATTTCTACGAAATCGGCTAAAGAGTCATCATCTGCCATGATCGAAATTTTATCTTTTGATTCCAAGGTAGTGCTTCCCCGTGGAATAATCACTTCCCCTTTTCGTTCGATTCCTACGATTAACACCTTATTATGGGGAAGACCAAGGTCAACAATGGTCTTATCTACCAGGGGTGAATTTTCTGGAACATCAACGGTTACGATGTCACGTAAATGACCTGGAGTAGAGGAGTAATTGCGTTTCTCCGGAGCAAATCGATCATAAACTTTTAGTACTCGAGACACTAAAGGGATAGTCGTTCCCTGAATAATGAGAGAGCTTAAAGCGACAAAGAAGACGATGTTGAATATCAGGCCCGCTCTATCTATGCCTGCTACCAATGGATAAGTGGCCATGATTACAGGTACAGAACCTCTTAGCCCAACCCAGGAAACCAAGGCTTTTTCCCGAAAAGACAACTTGGAAAGAGATAATGAGAGAAAAACACTGACTGGTCTTGCAATTAAAATCATGAAGGAAGCGATCAAGATTCCAGGTCCGGTTACTTTAAGAATTTGACTGGGATATACCAGAAGACCCAAAGTTAGGAACATTAAACTTTGCATAAGCCAGGAAAGTCCATCATGTAAAAGAGTAAGGGACTTTTTGAAAATGAAAGTATGGTTACCGAGAACAACTCCTGCAATATAAACAGCCAAGAAACCATTTCCCTTTAAGGCCTGAGTAAACGAATAAATAAAAATCACCAGGGCTATTGATAATACGATATATAAACCTTCTATTTGAAGTTTTAATCCATTGAATAACCAAGCAATGACCTTCCCGAGGAGAAATCCTAAAAAAGCCCCAATCGTCATTTGCTGGAGGAGCAGGGGAAACATATTAATGAGCTCAAATCCCGGTGTCATCATCATCTGAAGAAATGCCGTGGTTAAGAACACGGCCATTGGATCATTGGAACCACTCTCTAATTCCAGGAGAGGTTTTAAGTTGCCCTTCAAATGGATGTCTCTGGAACCTAAAACTGTAAAAACGGCACCTGCATCAGTTGAAGAAATAATGGCCCCAATAAGAAAACTTTCTAAGAATCCAAAGCCTAAAATATAATGAATGAAACAGCCCATTAACAAACAAGTGAATAGTACACCCATTGTAGACAGGGCCAAGCCTTCTTTGAAAACTGGCTTAACCACTTTCCATTTAGTGTCCAGACCACCTGAGAATAGAATATAGGCGAGTGCCAGGATTCCCAGAGTTTGAGTCGACAGAGTATCATTAAATTCAATGCGCCCTAAACCTTCACTTCCCGCAAGCATTCCTATACCAAGGAAAACCACTAAAGTAGGAATTCCCATCCTGCCGGTGGCCTTACTGGCAAGTACGCATAATATTAACAGTACTGCGACACCTAGAAAGTAAGCTTCATTTAAATTCATACATTCCCAATACTTTCAATGGCCCGATGGCCCATTAAAATAAGTATGAATGAAGTTAAAGTATTCGCAATTTAAGGCTGCATAAATTTAAAAGCTGAATAACTTTCTTACTTGGGAACATTTTGTTAAAGTTTGCAGAAATGACAAATGAATCAAACGATCTTGAGATGTTAGCGACTACACTGATGCCTTTTGGTAAGTATAAAGGTATTCCCTTAATTGATTTACCTGAAACTTATGTTGTTTGGTTTCACACTCAAGGACTTCCAGAAGGGAAACTAGGTCAACTGCTGGGTCTTTTATATGAACTCAAGTTGAACGGTCTGGAACACTTGGTTCCAAATAGAAGGGTTAGATGAGAGACCTTGAGTTACTGCAAATTTTAAAAGAAAGATTTGGTTATTCATCTTTTCGATTAGAGCAAAAAAACATTATCAACTCAATTCTGGATGGGAGGGATAGTCTTGCCATCATGCCAACAGGTGGCGGTAAATCTCTTTGCTATCAAATTCCTGCACTCTATTTAGAAGGGGTGACGGTTGTGGTTTCCCCTCTCATTTCTCTGATGCAGGATCAAGTGATGAATTTAAAAGAGTCAGGTGTAGAAGCTGTCTTTTTAAATTCATCTTTAAGTTATCGCGATACTCTTAAAGCCAAAGAAAAAATCCTTAATGGAAAAGTAAAGCTCGTCTATGTTTCCCCAGAAGGAATTTTGTCATCAGGTCTTTCGTCATTTTTTGATCAACTTAGAATCTCTTTGATCGCTATTGATGAAGCCCATTGCGTTTCTCAGTGGGGACACGAATTCAGGAAAGACTATACCCGGTTGGGGGAACTGAAAATAAAATATCCAGATGTCCCCATGATCGCCTTAACTGCAACTGCGGATGCAAAAACCAGAACAGATATAACTAATCAGCTAAGGATGGCCGACCCTGCAGTTTTTATCTCTTCATTTGACCGGCCTAACATTAAATACTTAATAGAAGAACGAAGTGATGAAATAAAGCAATTAGATGAATTCATCAAGGCCCATCATTTGAGTGATACTGGCATCGTTTATTGTCTTTCCAGGGATAAGGTGGAAAGAGTTGCCAATGCATTAAGGAAATTAAAGTATCCCGCCGTTCCTTACCATGCGGGACTTTCTCAGGAAGAACGTTCAAAAAACCAGGCACTATTCAATACAGAAGATAGGATCATTGTAGTGGCCACTATTGCTTTTGGAATGGGGATTGATCGACCTGACGTAAGATTCGTTGCTCACTTAGATCTCCCGAAAAGTATTGAAAGCTATTATCAGGAAACCGGCCGAGCAGGAAGAGATGGGAAGCCATCCACTGCCTGGATGATTTATGGATTACAGGATGTGGTAAAGCTCTCTCAGATGCTTGAGACCACCGAAGCCGATGAAAGTTATAAAAAAGTTGCCCGACATAAATTAGACTGCATGTTGGCCTTAGGCGAGACGGCCAGCTGTAGAAGAAAGTATGTCCTCCATTATTTTGGCGAGACGGGTAAAGATTTCTGTGGCCAATGTGATACCTGCATGGAACCGCCTGTCTTGTGGGATGCTACTCAAGATGCTCAAAAAATCTTGTCTACTATTTATCGAACTCAGCAGATGTACGGCGCGGGTCACGTAATCGATGTCATTCGCGGTAGTAAGAATGCAAAAATAACTGAAAGACAGCATGATACTCTATCTGTTTATGGAATTGGAAAAGATAAGCCTAAAGAGCATTGGAACAGTGTCTTGAGGCAACTACTCAATATGGGATACATTGCTATTAAGTCTTGGGAGTACAGGAGCTTGTGCCTGACTAAAAAGTCGATTGAACTCCTGACAGGAGGACAAAAGTTGCAACTCAGGAAGCAGGAATTCTCAATAGATAAAAAAGAGAAGCGGACTGCTTCAAAATCTAAAGACGTCAAACATGGTCAGGAAGAATTATTTAATGCACTTAAATCACTTCGAAACAAACTGGCACGGGATAAAAACTTGCCTTCGTACATTGTCTTTAATGACAAGTCTTTAAACGATATGTGTCTACTTCTGCCACGAACGCCTTCCGAATTTCTTATGGTTCACGGAGTAGGGCAAAGCAAGCTTGAAAATTACGGAGAAGAATTTCTCCAGGTCATTAACGGGTTTGGGCGTTAGTATATTTTCATGGAAAGACGAGAAATTCTCCTATAATATCCTGCTATCAAATTCCATTTCTGGAGAAAATAATGAAAGTCCTAACAAGTTTTTCAGAAGCTTTAAAACACATTAAATCCAACTCATCTATATTTGTCCATGGTGCAGCAGCAACGCCAATTGAGATGCTACGTACACTGGCCACGGAAAGAACTGATCTTAAAAATATGGAAATGATTCATATTCATACAGAAGGTGAGTGCTTCTATGCTAAAAATCCAGAGTTTAAAATAACCAGCCTTTTTACCGGAAAAAATCTCAGAGGAAAACTCGATTATGACCGTATAGATTATGTTCCAGTTTTCCTTTCCGAAATCCCACTTTTATTTAAACGCGGAATTAAGAAAGTCGACGTCGCCTTAATTCAGGTTTCACCTCCTGATAAGCATGGATTTGTTTCACTAGGAGTAAGTGTTGACGTTGCCAAGGCCGCAGTTGAATGCGCTGATCTAGTCATTGCTCATATTAATGATCAAATGCCGCGGATTCATGGAACAGGTTTCATCCATGAAAGTGATATTGACTTTGGCGTAATATTTTCTACTCCAATCCATATCAGTAATCCTCAGAAACTTTCAGATATTGAGATGAAGATCGGCCAAAACGTTGCCAATCTGGTGGAGGATGGGGCGACCATCCAATTAGGCATAGGCTCGATTCCAAACGCAGTTGCGGCCAATCTTACAACTCATAAAAATCTTGGTCTTCATACTGAAATGTGGTCCGATGGTGCCTATGACTTGATCAAGCGAGGAGTGATTAATAATTCCAAAAAGGTATTACAAAACGGTATTTCAACCTCGGCCTTCCTGATTGGATCTCAAGAACTGTATGACTTTACCAATGACAATATGTCGGTGATTAACATGGAAACAACTTACGTAAATTACCCTATCAATATTATGAGAAACCCAAAAGTCACTGCTATCAACTCCGCGGTTGAAATTGATTTAACTGGCCAGGTGTGCGCCGATTCAATTGGTCATAAAGTTATATCAGGCGTTGGTGGACAAATGGATTTCATGCGTGCAGCTGCTTTATCTGATGATGGGAAGCCTATCTTTGCTTTAACTGCTTCATCACCCAGAGGTGTTTCCAGAATTGTCTCTGGTCTTAAACCTGGAGCAGGAGTGGTCACGACTCGCGCCCATGTCCATTGGGTAGTGACAGAATATGGAGCTGTAAACTTGTTTGGTAAAACCCTCAATGAACGGGCCTGGGCCTTAATTGGAATTGCTCATCCTGATCAAAGGGAAAAATTGGCCAAAGAGTGGAGTGAGATCAAGAACAAGCTTATAAACGTTGGATAAGATGAAAACCAAACTGGGTTTTAACCACGCCTGAGATTTCTCCTGGCCTTAAGGTCAGGAGGGCCTTCTCAAAAGCCGGGACCATCATCCCTTTTGAAAATTCTCCTAAATCTCCGCCCTTCGAAGCTGATCCACACAGGGAAAAATCGCGCGCCAGCTCTTCAAAGCTTTTACCTTCTTCCAATTTCCTTAAAAGATCCCGGGCTTCGTACTCGTAAGTGACTAAAATGTGTTTGGCCTTTAATTTCATTACTTGATCATATCCGACCAAACCTCTTTGGTAAATATCAGAAGTTGACTCTCTTAATCCAAACTGAAATCCTATTCTTATATTCAAGGATGAATAAGCATGATTGATTTTAAGCGATGGACTGTAGGTCTGTTTTTCTTTACCCTTTCTTTTTCTGTGAAAGCGGCTTCGCCTGAGAATTTACGGGCGCAGGATATTCTCTCCGATGGCCTCAAAGCAAACGATGAGTTGATTGAATTTTTTGATTCTCATTCTTGTGAACTAGGGATTATCCCAAATTGTCCAAAACCTATGGCCGTAAAAGACATTGTTAAACTCAAAGAACTTTTCCGTAAACTAGAAAGCTGGAAAAGAGACACATTCGATTACTTAATTCCTTCTACTGATAAAATAAAAGGCCGTGAATTCCAAATTCACAATAATCAAAATCATTCTGTCTCTCAGCGCCTGGGGAAACTCATCATTTCTTTGAAGAAGAATGATAAATCTTCTGAAAAGTTTATTGAAGATGTGGCCATAAGTGCTGCTGCAAGGCTCGTCATGTATGATAGTTTCTTCCGCTTATCTGACCCGATGGCCAAAGCTAAAAAGATGCGCGCGATTCTTGCGAGAGATATGGGGAGTGAAGGTAGTCAATTCCTTGAAACATTTTTGGTGGCATTGGATCCCAAAAACTGGAAAAAAACGGAACTTGATCTATCTTTTCTCAAACAGGCGGAAGCCTACCGGACTAAGGATGATACTTTCTTTGATCAATATATTCAAAAATCATTTACTGCCGCAAGAATGATGGAAAAGGATCAAGCCTTCAAGATCAGAAGTATCCTTTTATTAGGAGCAATTGTGACTCATGCAGAGCTAAGAGATGCCCTTGAAGAGATTATGGGAAAACTTAGCGAAGTTTTTGGTAATGCTATCGGACAAATCCAAACCAGGGAAGGGAAGCTTAAGAAACTGGCAGCAGATAAGAAAGTAATGACCGCCATGAAGAAAAAACTTAAGCCTTTGGATATTCTTTTTGAAAAGACACCTTTCCGTCTGACTGATCAGTTCATTCCGGGTTTTTATGGACATGTGGCAATCTGGATGGGAACGCCCGAAGAGTTAAATGAGATGACGGTTGAACATAATGGAGTGGAGATACCACTTTTGGAACATCCCAAAGTTCTGCCTCATCTGGAAAGAATGTCACAGGGAAAATTAGTGATTGAGGCCCTTCGAAAACCAGGCGTGACGATGAATACTCTGGAGCATTTTTTGGATATAGATGATCTGGTTGTCGTTCAGCCGAATAACATATTGAATCCTGCAGAGCACATTCTTAAGGCCTTGGAACTTGTCGGCCGTCCATATGATTTTAATTTTGATGTTGAAACAGAAGGCTCAATTGTTTGCTCCGAATTGGTCTATCAGGTTTTTGATCAGTTTGATTGGCCTACGGAAAGAGAGATGGGAAGGCATACCATTAGCCCGGATCATGTTGCCTGGAAAGCGGTGGATTCTTGTTTTAATCCCATCATGATGTTTCATGATGGAAAAGAAGTTGTTAGAAATCTTTCAGGAGAGTTAAGGCAGCTGCTCGAGAGAAGAGGTGGGATCAGTTACACTCCCATAGGAAACTGTCTCTAATATTATTCGCAGATAACTGACTTACGGACAATTATCTCTTTTCGGGTTTTAATCATCCACCAAAGTGCTGCCAAGCCAATCGCGGCGAGTATGTGTTTGAGTGCATGCCCGCTAATAACTTCATTCGTGATTTCATAAATTTCTTTATCTTTTACTTCTACCCACTTGGCCAAACCGTAAATCAAGAGAGTAATAAAGTACAAATACTTTTTAGTATAAAAACTGGGAAAGAGCATGAGGATCAGGGGAATCGTTAAAAAAGAACTAAACTGTATCCAGAAATAAAATCTCAAATCTGTAGTAAAGACCCAGACTCCAATGCTGAGTAGACCTACTAAAATTGCGAAGTACAAAAACTTCTCAAACCTCAGCGAAATATGTTCAGAGAGAAGAACAATATAAAGTGCCATAAAACCCATGCTCATAGGTAGGCGATCCCAGACAAGAGTGGAATTGTCCGGATGCCAATGATAATAAGCTGAACCGGGTGCTACTAATACGATACTCATAAAAAACCAGAACCAGGATTTTTTGGTTTTTATTTGATTACCGGTCAGTTCTCTTAATCCCAAAAGACCTGCTAATAAAAAGAAAATATTGGTTAGAACGTTCTGAGCATTTGGAATACCGAGAAAAGGGCGTACATCTACAAAAGAGTGGTAGCTCAGATCTTGTACAATCACTGGTTTTGAAAAGAACCAATAAAAAGTACCTAAAAATGCCATCATTATGAGAGTTAACTTTAAATTTAGTGGGATTTTATTCATTCATACAGGTTGACCTAAAAGATGTTTATTTTCAATAGGTTAAATTTTTACCGTGGAGTGGTCGATAAGACCCTTTAGCTTTTATATCCATCTATTTAACAGGATGTTCATTATGGATATGTCTCATCTGAAGAATCTGGATAATCGAATTCAAATTATTTCTGTTATCGAGAAGGCCGTTTTATTCGGAGGTGATGTTTGGCAAGCCTTCGAGAACCATGATGGCCGGCACGTCTCTCAAATTATTCAAATCTATATTGATATGAAATATGACAGGATTATCTTCAGAACACCTGCATTTTTAGAGATAGATCCAAACCGTCCAATATTTATCAGACTTAGTTACAGGAATCTAATCTTTCGCTTATCACCGGGAGAATTCAAAGTTTCGGGAGATAAACTTATCTGCCGTTATCCTTCAGAGGCCAGGGCCTTGGAAGAACGAAAAGGGGAGCGTTATGTCCTTCCTTTTGCTTCGGATATTTCCTTGTCACTTAAGCGGATTGAAAGGTCGATCCGGGAATCAACCTATGAAATGGAATTAAGAATCATTGACGTCTCCGAGAAGGGCTTTGGTATTTTAATTTCAGGTTTTAACCGGGATTATTTAAAAAAGAATGATCACTTTTGGCTTAAGTCCGTAGATCAAAAGCCTCTTCGGCATCAAATCCTTGGAACTGTCACTTATGTCGCCCCTAAAGGGTATTACTTGAAACGAGGGGACGTGAGAGTCGGACTCTCGCTAAATATGGCCTTAAGTCAGGACACATTTGAATTCCTGAAAAGAAAGTGTCATCTCATACTCAGTGCTTAGATCATCCACTTCATCAATAATTTTGGTGATCGTCTTATTCTTTTTATATCAATATCCTTAAAAGGTTGGGCCAAAAGTACGTTATGTATCAGATGTTCCTGCATTAGATTAATGAACTTCATTGAGCATCCGTTGATGCTGGAGCCGGTCCGGGAAAAATAAGAAGATAGATTTTTTTTCTCGGTTTCTGAAAATGTATTCACTGAAATCCCTGTCAGGATATTTGGAATGTAAAGGTTGCTGAGATCTGAATCAATCCTGTCTCCCTCTGGAGAAAGGGATTCATAAATCCCGATAAATTTATCGTAAACTTTTGCTTTCACCTTTTTTATCTGATCGACCGAAAGATTATCTGATGCTTGTCCGGTTGCTATGAATACATCGGCGCTATCTTCTGAAGTGGAATTCTCTGCTAACTTTTGCAGGGATCCTGAAAAAGCATCTCCCCCGATAGGAGATTCCCCGCTACAAAGAAAACTCATCATATGAAACTTAGGGGTCTCCCCCTTTTGATCGTATTCAATATTTACATACTGATATATTTTGGGAGCAGGAATGTTTTCGAAACGAGCTACTACAGGTGTAATTTCATAATTAATAAATTTCCCATCCTGCACGCTTTCGGCCTTTACTTCAATGTAGCTCTTCTGATGATAACAGGCAGTTTTACCATTTAGGGAGAGTGGGATATTCACACTTGATGTTGAAACGTTCTCTAAACCTTCCAGTGGGCATTTTGACCAGGCATTCAGGGCCAGGGTAGAACTAAGGACTGCAACACCAACGATAATTCTGAGCATACTACTCCCCATAATTTAAGTAGGGTGATTATAGTTGATTGGAGTCTGGAAATTCTGGATCTTGAAAAGATCTCACTGGATGTCGAAAGTTTTGACATCTAGCCGTATCCGAGCTTTAAAAGCTTTGATAATATTTCTCATAAATTTACATCATTTCTCAGGAAAGCCTTATGACTCAGTTTTTAGACATCATTTTACATTTAGATCAACATCTTGCGGCCTGGATTACCCTTTTTGGCCCATGGATCTATGTTCTGATGTTTATCATTATATTTTGTGAAACAGGCCTGGTGGTGACCCCCTTTTTGCCTGGAGATTCACTGCTGTTTGCATTAGGTGCGCTTTCTGCTCTGGAGAGTGGTCTGGATGTCTGGATTCTTCTTTCTACCTTAACGGTTGCGGGGATACTGGGAGATACGGCCAATTACCATATAGGTAAGTACCTGGGCCCTAAGGTCTTTGATCAAAATAACCGCTTCTTCAAAAAAGAGTACCTTGTGCAAACTCAAGCCTTTTATGAAAACTGGGGTGCCTTTACCATCGTGGCCGCCAGATTCGCTCCTATTGCCAGAACTTTTGCCCCTTTTGTGGCAGGAATAGGCTCCATGGAATACAAAAAATTTCTTTCCTATAATGTGGCAGGCGCTATTTTATGGGTTTTCACTTTCATTTTGGCAGGGCATTTCTTTGGAAATTTACCAGTGGTTAAGAGAAACTTTCACATCGTCATTTTTGGAGTGATTTTTGTCTCTATTCTTCCAATGCTAGTGCCTTGGGTAAAGAGCAGATTGAAAAAAAGTTAGAATCAGGCAGCAACTAAGGAGATATCTTCACTCTTAAGAGAGCTGCGACCTAGATGGATTGAAATTCCTTGGGCAATTTGAACTGGGAAATAGGTCGCAAATTGATATTTTTCACCGGGTGTTAACTTTCTATCCATGATGAAGCTTCCTTGTGAGCTACCCTGATCCTGGACATAAAAGTAGGGTCCCACTTGTGTGATCACCAAGTGGCTACTACTAATGCAGGAATCGGGGATCACAATGTCACAAATAGGGCTAGAGCCAATCGTTACCTGGCGCTTATCGAATTGAAATTCCTGTGACTTCCCTGACTTCATTTGAACTTTAATTAACATAATTTCTCCTGCTTATCTTAATAACCTTATCGAGAGTTTTTCATTAATTTTTAAATATTTTTTTAATATTTATTCAATATGTGTCTAAACTTTCGACACTTAAACCAAGATTTACAAGATGATGGAGTTTTGGTGGAAGAAAAATGGGATTTCTCTAGAATACCCTTAAAGATTACTTATTTTAAGGTTTGTTCCCATGATGAAGATTTATTTATTCGCAGCTTTTATGTTCTTAAACCTTCAGGCCTTTGCTGAAAGTCCCTGTGATATTAGACCTGGCACCTCAGTTGGAATTAAGGTTGTGGAATTTGCTTCAGGTAATGCCATCCATTCAAAGATACCCATGAGAGAGACGACCGCCGAAGCTTTATTGGAAGAGATGACCAACCTTCAGGATATGGGTATTTGCGAAGAAAAAATCGTGGCCAGGAAATGCATTCTCAAATTTGAGAAATACTCAAAGAAAAATTACATCACAATGTATCGTGGATCAAATAAATGGAATACCTGGAATCTGAGTGCCAAGAATCAGATCCAGGATTTTATTAAGCGATTGAAACGAGTAGGGTTCTGTTCCTAGAAACCAAGAATATCAACATAAGTGATACCTTTGGCCAGAGCTGAATTTGATTTTGCTCTTTGACCTTTAATCATGATCTTCTTTTCATTGAATAACTCTTTTAAGGCCCCACGAGAGATACCTTTCAGTCTCTCATTCTCATCTTGCTCTCTTAACGCATTCAAAAGCACATTATCCATGCGCGGCTCGGGGTGTTCAAGATTCAAAGCGATACGAAAAGAGTTAGGTGGCTGAACGGGAACAGTTGTCATGATAAATCCTTAAAATTAAAAATCACTGATAGTAAATATGCTTCTTATGCCAGGGGTTGCATTATCTAAATCAGAGAATGTATCCAGGTTCAAATTTAAACCTTTTGATGTCGCAACCGGAACCAATGTGAAATTACAACCGGCAGTGTTGCTTGTATACACCAGATTATTCCCAGAAGACATACATTTTGGAGCAGAACCGGTAAAACTCGTGCTAGTGCTTGCTGCACCGGCAGAGATGAAAACTGCTGAAAGATCAGCTCCCGAGTATCCGTCTCTACGGGTGGAAATGTTCCCACCTGCGAGTTGAAGTTGACTAACCGAACCATAGGCACCAATGGTGTCGATACCAGCATTGGCCGAACGGGACCAGAACTCACTATTATTCACTTTCTCAACTTTATTTAGGCCTGCCCAAACTTTATTACTTTCAACTTCAAAGATATATTCTTCAAATCTTGAGGCCACAGGATTCTCGGTATTCCATAAGATAAGTTCTCTTTCAGTCTCACCGATATCTCTATTATCAAATGTCTCGTAAGATCCTAAGGCACGGTTACAGGCAAGTTTGAAAATTCCTTTCTCATTTACTCCTAAACTATCTGAAACCGCAAACTCAATGCGAAGGTCGTAACTGGCCGCTGTTCCACACCCCGCAGATGAAGTCGCAGAACAGATATAACTTGGAATAACTTCTGCTCCCGATGAAATTTTAAAATTCACTTTAAAAAGCTCGCCTTCGAAGGGATCAAATACACTATAAGCAGGTGTAATTGGTCCGGCCGCAACTGCATTTTTCAAATCGGTACAAGTCGCATGGGTCTTAATTAAGCTTAAAATTCCGGTTGAACTTAAAGATTCCTGAACCCGGCGTAATCGACCACCACCAGTTTTTATATCGTTATCATCTTCATGAAGAGAGCGGAAGATATAATAAGGCTGATCAAGATTAGCGACCACTCTTAGACCGAGAATGTCCAATGCTTCTGCGAAGATAGGAATGAGATCTACTGTTGAAGATTTAACTGTGATGATTTTACTCATTCCAAAAGGAGTTAGATCAATAGCTTCTGAACAGGTTCCAGTGTGAGTAGATATTAAATTTGCAGTCGACACATCGTATGTGAAGGCATTTAAACCTCCTCCTATTTGATATATGGTGTCTCCTAATTTGGCCAATCCGTTAGGTGTTGGGAGAGCTGTGGAATTTGTTTTAATAAGATTGAAGGATAAATCATATTTTGAAATTTGATTGGTGTTATGAGTGACGTGGAGAAAGCCGTTCTCAATTGTAAGATTCGTAAGAAGTGTGAAAGTAAGTGATTGACCGATATCAGGACTGTCATTAAAAATTCCATATCCGGTCATTGAATGCCTCTGGATAATATTTCCTTTTTTAATGAAGATATAATTTCCTACAGTTTTTAGTTTATCGATAGACCCTAACGAAATAGATGTTTGTAGAATTGTGCTAGTATTAACATTTAAGCTGTAAAGTTCTCCAGAAGTTGCAGTAAGATATAGAGCCCCATAAGTGTCATCAAAATCAATATCATGGATTGCGTACGGTAATGTATAAGTGAAACTATGCGAGTATGAGTTCAGTGAGAGTTGTATGAATTTTTCAACGTTATTTTGCCAGCTAGCAAAAATAGTTCCATCACTATTTACAGTTAGTGAGTTGTAACCTGTATGTGTAGGTAATATAATGCTGCTTAAACGATTTCCTTTAGCATCATAAATAACGATTTCATATGGAGTTAATATATAAAGGTTGTTATTTTTAGTATAGATATCAACGGCATCAGTAAAAACCGGATCACTAGTAGAATCCTGACAAAGAAGCTCATTCCTCGAAACATGGGCCCTCACGTTCCCATCTTCCACCTGACAATCTTTGAAGTTGAAGTTCTTACCAATATTCGCAATTAGTCCTGAGCATGTAGCATTTGGACCTTTATAAAGTAACTTGCGATCAAAAGAGTTGTTATTAAACCATTCAACACCGACATGAGCATCTGTTACCGGACTTTTAAAACAATCAGCAAGAGAAGGCGAGGCTCCACACAGAACTCTCGGAATCATCTGAGTAAACAAAGATGTTCCTCTTCGACTGATTGAAGAAGGTAAAAGGAGGCGAGTAAACTCTGGAGAGACACCTTGATACTGAATCAGATGATCGAATTTATCTGGATTGCCGGCCTCAAGGCCTTTTAAAAATCCAAAGCTCTGATGTTTAAGAACATTGGCATTACATTCTTCTAATGATCTATAAGCTTTGATGAGAAAAGGGAATCTTCTGCTTGGGAGTGACCCCATCACTGTTCCGGAGTGATAACAGCTTGATTGAAAGCCTTGAGCTACAACTCCATTGATATTTTCCATTGCAACAATTTTAAAATGGTTCAGCTCACTACGTAGTTCCATTGGCAAGTTTTGACAGTAAGAATCTGGAGTCGCTGCTGTGACCGGTGCATAGGTGTTTGTACCAGGATTATAGTCACTGAATGTTCCACAAGTTAAAGCACGAAATTGATTCAACTTAACAGCATCTTTAAAGGCCGCCAGTGAACAATTAGACGTATTCATGCTGATATCAACAACAGTGCTGGCACTGATATCTTTTGTGATGATTCCACATTGGTTAATACCACCAAACTTAACTGGTGCACCTGCTCCGCCATCCCAGCCAATGGCGAGAAAAGTCCAAAGACCATTTTCAAGTTTTAGAGTTCTTTCTAAATTGCTATCAAGGGCGATTGTAAATTGCTGACCAGTTGAACTTGAACCATGAATCATGAGTCCGCCGCCAAAATAGGGATTGGTCATGGCGAATGCTTTGGAGACTTCTAACTTGGCCTCTGATTGAGATCCACTTCCACAACTCACAAGAGTTGAGAGAAGGGATACTAGGGCAATAAGAATAAGTAACTGGCCTTTCATAAAGACTCCAATAATCTAGGGATAAACTGATTTTAAGACTCATTCCCTGTTACCTATTTTCGGAAGATATTAATAATTACTTTACTAAGCAGATCAGACTATTTAGGTCACTTACTTCAAGGTTCTCTTAAATCTCCCTAGTCACGCTTGAAGGAGAGAATTGGCCATTAAAGTTGGCACCTTTTAATCTAAGGCTTTGATTTTATTCATAGAGTTGAGTGAGAAAGATTCGGCCCCATCTTCCCAAAAAGGATTGCTTCAAACGGATAACTTCTTGAGATATGGAGAAATTTTGCCTTGATTGAGGCAGGGCCGGTTGGGGGTATAATTATTAAGAACTTCCCCAAACTTTTTTGGGAACAGGATTAATTTTATGAAACTCATTACGCTTATTCTCGTGACCTTGTTTGCTCAGATGGCCTTTGCGGGCCCTAAGGTGGCCATGGTTAAATTAGTAAGAGGTGATGTTGATGTCTTAACTCTGGGTAAAACCACTCCACTTAAAGTCGATGACTGGGTAGAGAACGGATCGGTGATTAAAACTCACGAAAAGAGTTTCGTAAAACTCATTTTCGTTGATAAATCCCAAATGAATGTGGGTCCAAATTCCGAGATGAAGATTGAATCATTCTCCGGGAAAGATTCGGGAGTAATTGACCTGGTTAAAGGGAAGATTCGTTCGCAGGTTACCAAAGACTATCTTCAAATTAATAAAGATAAATCTAAGCTTTTTATTAAAACCCAAAACGCCGTTATGGGTGTTCGTGGTACAGATTTCATGATTTCCACCAATGGAATTAATACTTCCACCGTTTTGTTTGAAGGTGAGATTGTCTTCAATAAGCTCGAGCAAAGAGGAAGAATTTCTTCCGATAATCTGGAAAGAATTGTGGATCAGGGGATTCGCATTTATCCTGGAGAATTCTCGGTCATGGAAGTCAACCGTCCGATGCCGACCGTTCCAGCTCTATTAAACGTTCAACAGCGTGAACAGCTAGAAAAAAACCAGAACTTTGATACTGACCGAACACCAAGTAATGCTCAGGCAGAACCGGCCAAATCAGTTGTGCCGGCAGGATTAAATGGTCAGCAGGTAAGTAACGATGCTGGCACACTTAAAGATCAGGTGGCACAGATTGCTCCAGCCGCGGAACCTGGCAAACAATCGGCTTCTTCTGCTAACCCAGATGGATTCGTTAAAGGTAACCTAGTTAAACCTGCCAATGGGTCTTTTGTTCATATTGAATCGGGTGTGATTATTCCGCCAGGTCCGGGAAGTCTTCTGGATAGTAATACGAACACATATATTCCGGGACAAGATGCAGGAAGAGTGGCCTCCAATGGAGACTATATTCCTCCAAAAAATATGGAGATTACTGATAAAGGTGAATTTTTAGTCAGAAAAACTGATCCTTCTGGGACGCCAATTGTAGAGAAACTACCTCCTACTACGGTAGCTCCAAGTGAACCAGTACCGACTCCAGTTATTTCTGATATCCCTTTGCCAACTTCTGGAACGAATACTGTTGATACTCGATTCGCACCGACTGCTGGATTTACCGGATCAAATGATCCAACGAGAGCGATCTCAACGTCTTCGGATGTGACGATCAGGGCGAAGCCGACTCCGTAAAATTTTTATTTTAGTTATTGGATTTATATAATTAAGGGATTTAATGAGACTTTTAGCATGGATGCTAATTCTTTGCCTGGGCCTTTCGGCCTATGCTCAGGACGATTCGTTGGAAATTTCAGAAGCTTCAAACAACGCTATTTTTAAAAATGCGGTTGATAGCTATTCTCAAGGAAAATATCAGGCCACAGTTGAAGAACTTAAAACGATTGAAGCGAAACTGACTCAAAAGGGCAGTCCTAATCGGGAAACCCTCGGTCTCATTCAGTATTGGAAGGGGATTTGTTATAACCGTCTGCAAGATTTCAGTGAGGCCATCAAGAGTTTTGATAAATCACTGGGATTGGACTATGTCCCAGTCGATCTTCATTATGAATATGGACAAGCACTCTTTGCGGCCGAGAAATTATCTGAGGCACGAATCCAGTTTCGTGAATCAGTGAAGAAGAAGTTCAAGCGGGGAGTTTCCCTCTATTATATCGGTTATATTTCCAAGGAAATGGGAGAGAGGAAAAAAGCTTTCACCTTCTTTAAGGCCATTAATAAACTCTCGGAAGAAGAGGCCAAGGAAGTTCGTCAGGCCTCTGAAATGCAAGTGGGAGATATCTATCTTGAGCAGGTTGAAAAAAGGGCCGATGCTTTTAAATCGGTTGAAACCTATGTCATTCCTCAGTATCAATTGGCCTATGAAATTGACAAGGAGTCGGCCCTTGCTCCTCAAATTCAGGAAAAGATTGTAAACCTTCAGCGTAAATATGACCTTATTCTCTTTCAATTAAGAAATGGAAGACCAACATTAAATCCTCCCTACTTCTTGAGAATTTCACAGGAATTCGGGCAAGACTCCAACGTGACTTTTTCACCGGCGGAAACAACCATCTCTAAGGCGAAACAAGCTTCTATTTACTCTAAAACTGATTTCATTGGTAGATACACCTTTTATTATCGGGATTATTTCAGTATCGCTCCTGAGTTTCGATTCAATAACACTTATTATTTTAATCGTGTTCCTGAGATTTATCGAAATGATAACTTTCTTCTCGCTCCTGCTGTTCGCACTTCTTACGAGCATACTATGTTCAAAAAACCTGCGGCATTCTTATTTGATTATGATTTTAATGAAGCGAGAAGGGATGTTAATGCAGAAGAGAACTTAGAGTTTAGCTCCCGGTCCCATAGTTTGATGTTTGGTGAAAGGTTTAATTACTGGAATTTTGGTGAGACCATTGTAAGGCTCAGATACCGAATGCTTGATAGTTATCTCGATGCTTCTGATTCAAATACCACCAGTCTGGTTTTTGAACAAGTCAGAAGCCTTACTTTGAACACTCTGCTTTTTTATGCGAGCTATGATCGCATGCGAGTCACTGACAGCACTTATGATACTGATTCTTTAACCGTTCGAGTGGATCTTATCATGCCAAGAGTGAAGGACTGGTTTACTCCAAGTTTTGGTCTGAGCTTAACCAGTACTGATCCTATCAATAATAAGGATCAGAGGGGACGAGAAACCCTCATTAACCCCAGCGCCAGGTTCGCTAAAACGTTCAAAAAGAATTGGCGGGCAAACCTGAAGTACGACTACCAGAAAAATGATTCTAAAGACGAAGAGAATTTTGCCTACACTAAATCAGTCTATGCATTTGAATTAGAATATCTTTTTTAATCGGACGGTAGTTCAATAATAAAGGTAGTGCCAGTTTCAGGGCCATCACTTTCTGCCCAAATCCTGCCTTTATGCTTAGTGATAATATTCTTTACGATGGATAAACCAAGTCCTGTACCGCGGGAACTTTCACGAGAAAAATCGACCCGGTAGAAGCGCTCAAATATTCTTGGAAGATGTTCTTTGCCGATTCCCGGACCGTTATCTTTGATCAGAATATAGGACTTATGGTCTTCCTCAAAGCTTGAGACAAGAATTTTTACTTCACCCTGTGCGTACTTGCAGGCGTTATCCATTAGATTGAGCAGAACCTGTTCTATGAGTCTCGGATCACCTTTTATAATATCCAGTTGTAGATCCGTCTGAATGGTTATTTTTTTATCCGGATAATTGGCGACAATTCCTGTGACTCCATCAATCACTTGCGATAATGAGAATTCTTCAATCCGGAGGAAATTTTTCGACTCGATTACAGACAAACTTAATAGATCGTTAAACAAAGAAATCATTCTTTCTGTATTAAAGATGATCTTCTCTAAGAAAGGGTGAAGTCCAGAATCTATTTTTTCCGGTTGGGATTGAAGGATTTGGGTGAAGCCTTTAATGGATGTCAGAGGAGTCCTGATCTCGTGAGAAACGTTAGCAACGAAATCCACTCGCATCTGCTCGGTAAGTTTAAACTCTGTTACATCATAAAAAACGCCCAAAGCCCCGGTGATCGTTTCATTGGATGCCCGAAGTGGGGTAATGGTTAAGTCGTAGAATCTTTCCGGACGCTGACTCAAGGGAAAATTCATTCTTTTAATGGAGAAAGGTGCGCCGGTACGTAAGACGGAACGAAAAGCTGCCAACACCTCATCCGAAAAAATATGCCAAATCTTCAGATGAATTTCCTGACCTTCTCGTTTACGCATGAAATTGTTTTGAAACTTGCTGTTATAGAATAAGATCGTTTCAAACTTATCAATGGCAATAATGTCATCGTTAATCGCCTCGAGGATGGCGGTACTCTTTTCATTCTCGGTTTTAACTTCCAGCACCCGGGTCTGAAGTTTTTGATCGGCCTTGTTTAAAGCTTCTTCAATCTGGCCCCATTCATCGCGTTCATAAAGTAGCGCAAGACTTTTATTAAAGGGGAGATCATCTTTAAATTTTTCAACTTTAGAAAGAATAACTCCTAAGGGTTTGGTGGAGCGGTAAAAAAGAAAAATATAGATGAGGTAACTCAAGAGGGCAAAAGGAACAATCCTTAAAAAGAGAACCCGGTCAAAGCGGTCCATATTGTCCCGGAGAGACGAGACGGGAATAACCTTACGGATCATCAAATTATCGCCTAATCTCATACTGGCGAAGACTGCTTGAGTTTTGAAAATGGAGCTTTTTCGTAGTTTGGAAGAAAACCTTGATTCGTAAGACTCTTCTATTTCTCCCATGTCTTCAAGTTTTTTACCTTCCATTCTTTTATCAATACTATCGCAAATGATGGTTCCGTCTCTTTTAACCAAAGTGTAGTGAACATCTTTTAAAGGCGGCAGCGATAGACACCACTTCTCCCAATTAATATTGGTTCTGATCAGGGTATGTTTGATAAGGCGTAAATCCTCTTCAATTTGAAGAGTCATTTGAGAGACTAGCCCAGAACGATAGGAAGACCTATAAAGGAAGAGGATTAGAAACAGAGTAGGGAGAAAGACAACTAGAGTGAGCCTGGAAATCCGGTAAAAGAAAAACCAGGGATAGGCCGTCTTAGAGGGTATCTTTGAATCTATAACCTATTCCTCTGATTGTTTCGATCATATTAGCAGCTGATCCAATCTTCTTTCGAAGTCCCGCGATATGAGTGTCGATGGTTCTGCCGGTAACAAAAATATTCTCACCTTGAATATTATTAATAAACTGCTCACGTGTGAAAACGTGCCCGGGCTTTTGAACCAGAATAGAGAGAATCTTGAATTCAGTTGAAGTAAGATTCACTTCTTCTTTATCAACAAGGACTCGACACTTGCTGATTTCGATTTTTAGTAAACCGAAATCCAGGGTGTCCTCAGAGTTTTTTTCATCTTTTTCTATATTTCGCAGTTGAACCCTGATCCGGGCCTGAAGAACATTTAAATCAAAAGGTTTGGTGATGTAATCATCGGCCCCCGCATCCAAAGCGGCCACAATATTGTCCGGCTGGGTAAGGGCAGTAATCATTATAATGGGGGTATCGGAGTAAGTTTTTTGGGCCCGAAGCTTCTTAGTGAACTCCAGTCCACTCATCACTCCCGGTAGCATCCAATCGATAATGAAAAGATCAATTTTTTCGGGACGTTCAACGATGGAGATGGCCTTGTCTACACTTTCGGCCAAGATGACATTATGTCCTTCAGTTTTTAACTGAAAGCTGATGAGGTCGCGGATATCCTGCTCATCCTCGATAACTAAAATTGAGGTATTTTTCATGACCCAATTATAACATACCGAGGATGGGAAGGAAGTTAAACTTTGGTTAAGAAATTAAGTCAAATTCTTATTAACGAAGTCCCAGTTGGCAAGATTCCAGAAAGCCGCTACAAAATTGGCCCTGGCGTTGCGGTAATCAATATAATAGGCGTGTTCCCAGACATCAACTGTCATCAGGGCCTTCATATTGTGGGCCATCGGAGTGTCAGCATTTGAGGTATTCATGATTTCAACTTCACCTTGAGAGTTTTGAACAAGCCAAGTCCAGCCTGAACCAAAATTCCCTACGGCACTTTTAGCGAATTCTTCTTTGAATTTATCAAAGCTGCCCCATTTTTTATCGATCAGGTCAGCAACTTTACCACCGGGAACGCCGCCAGCTTTAGGGGCCATGCAGTTCCAGAAGAAAGTGTGGTTCCAAGTTTGAGCAGCATTGTTGAATAATGCGCCTTCAGAATTTTTGATGATCTCTTCCAGGGACATGGATTCAAACTTAGTGCCTTTAATAAGCTCATTTAGCTTAGTAACATAGGCATTATGGTGTTTGCCATGGTGGTACTCAAAAGTTTCAGCTGAAATATGAGGTTGTAAAGCGTCTTTTGGATAAGGTAGTTCCGGCAGTTTATGTTCCATAAATTCCTCCAATAAAGTAGTTAAATTAAATACTCAGATGAGGATAGGCGAGAGGATCATTCACGTCAATAAACAGAGCCGTGTGTCATAAGGTTTATTAGAGTCCCGTTGACTTTGACAGGCCGTGAGTTCACAATTTTTCCAAATGAAAAACACACTGATTTTGTTACTTTTATGTAGCTGCTCCTACTTCAGAAAAGGGCCTGTCCTTTCTGAAAACGCTAAAGATGTCCCCGAATGGATCTATGCTCCTTATGAAGCATGTCAAGAAACTTCTGAATTGTGCGCCACTGGTGAAGCCAAGACTTATGCTGAGGCCGACGCTGAATCCAGAAAGAATCTAGCGAGCATTTTTGAAGTAAAAATTAAATCCGATCTGAATGTCCAGACAACATCTACCCAGAGCTTTCCATGGCAGGGAGCGGTTCGGGAAGAGGTCCAAAAATCTCTTGAAGAGTCCGTAGAACAAATTCTGGAAACGGTTCAGATTAAAAAACGTTATAAACAAAATGGGCTCACTTATTCCCTGGCATCATTAGACCGCACCGGTGCCAGTGACCTTCTTGGAAAAAGACTCACTAAAATCGATGATGAGCTAGAGATTCTCTGGAGTCGGCGAAGCAGAACAAATCTTCGTAAAATTGTTCGCCTCTATCTCGAGCGTGAAAAATTAAATGAGCGTTATTCAATTGTTTCAGGTCACGGCCGTCCTGCCCCAATGACTTATAGAGAGATTATGGAGTGGAGAGAATCCAGACCTAAAACCGAAGCCCTTACATTACGTATCGGTCAAGCACCTGACTGGATGGAAGAAAAGTTAAAAGAGCTACTGACGGAAGCGGGCTTTAAAATTGTATCCGGAAATGCCCGTAAGGCCCTCTCCTTAAACGTAGACTCCATAAGGGAGTTTCTTAATGTTGAAGGATTTGAAAAGTATACCTTCACTATGAATTTAACCAGTTTCGAACAGGGGGAAAAAAAGAAGGTTCTCACTATCTCGGAAACCGTCACAGGTCGTAGTCAGGCCGACGCCCTTCTTAAAGTTAAAACATTCTTTAATAATTATATCGAAGAACATTTATCGGATTTACATTTAGACTGAAAAGGAGCTCCTTATGATGAAGCTGATGTCTGTCTTGTTGATTCTTTCTCTTGGTGTTGCTTGTTCATCCAAGAAGAAAGTTAAAGACGTAGACAATTCTGAAACGATTGCCCGGGACTATGAAGTTCGCGATGCCTCTTCAACCGTTCGCCCGGGATGGATAGAGGATGCTGAAGTTTGGACAGAACAAGAAAACATGGACACTAAAAAATTCCGTTATTTTTCTTTTGAAACTGAGCCGAAAGTAAACCGTGAGATCGCTTGCAATCTTGCGAAGGCCAACGTGCGTTCAGATATTGCTTCTGAAATCACGACTTTCATTCAAAAATCTCTGGCGGCTTCCACTGAAGGAGCTGCTGCGATCGATGCCAACAATCCAAAGACTCAGCCAATGAGAGAGTATGTCTCAAATACTTTAGGGGAGAGAGTTCAGTCTTTAGTCCATGGTGCTGCGGTTATTAAAACGTATTGGGAAAAAAGAAATTATCTCCAAAAGATGGGGGCCAAAAAAGATCACATCGGTTTTACTTGTGCGACTCTAATCCGTATGGAAACTGATCGTCTTAAGGCCGCTATCAATAAAGCTTCGGAAGATCTGGTAGAAAAAGCCGGAGATCCTGAGGTGAGAGATAATGTGAAAAAAGCACTTGAAAACCTGAGCGAGGACTTTGTTAAGGCCCGCCACGGTGAAGTTTAAGGAGATTCTATGAAATTTTTAATAACTCTTTTAGCTCTTGCAATGCTTGCTACCTCATGTGGTGGCTTTAAAGCAAAACGTGTTGATGCCAATGAATCGGATGAAAAAGGTTTATCTATTACTGATAACTGGATGAGTGCCGACACGACTCAGGCAATTACTGACGTGATGAAACAAATGAAAAACCATCCTGGTTTTGGAAAAATGAAGGCCCGTCATGGGACTCCAAAAGTTTTCATCGCTGAAGTTCAGAATCAAACATCCGAAGCTTATTTTCCTATTGGGGATTTAAACGACGAGCTTTTGAATGAGCTTTCTTTATCAGGAGAGTTTGAGCTGGTGGATAATCAGGCCCGAGAAGCGATCTTGAAAGAGATTACTTATCAAAATGATGGGATGGTGGATCCTGCGACTGCTAAAAAAATCGGCAAACAAACCGGTGCTGACATCATGATTTTTGGTAACGTTTATATGAAGCCAGAAAAACGTGATGGCAAAACCATCAAAGAATATTCAGTTAACATCCGTATGACTGATATTGAGAAGGCCACGGAAGTTCTAAGAACCCGAACTAAAGTCTTCAAATACTCTGAGAAATCCTCCCTCGGATGGTAAGAGTACACACTTTTCTTTTTATAGGTCTATTCTTCCTGGGGGCATGTGCCTCCGGGATGAAGGATCAATTAAAAGAATATCGAAATGCTTATGCTTCCCGGGATTATGTCAAGGCAGCTAAACTGCTTGAAAAATCAAAACTCAAGAAGTCGCCAAAGAGTGCTCTCCTGTGGCATATGGAAAAAGGCTCTGTCTCATTAGCACAAGGTCAAGAAGACGCTGCCATTACTCATTTTCAAACAGCATTGGATCTGATTGACAAGCTCTACACCACGAAGGTTTCAAGTAAGGCCGCAAGTCTTTTGATTAATGATCCTTCAGATGATTTCTATGGCGCCAGTTACGAGCGCTCCTACGTCCACTATTTCCTCTCTAAGTCTTATTATTCCCGCTACCTCAAAACCGGCAATAAACTTGATCTGCAAGGAGCGAGGGGAACGATTCTGGCCTGGGACACTTATTTTACTGAACTACAAAGATCTGCATCCTCCAAAACCCTTTATTCCACCGATTTGATGCTAAAGGTTTTCGGAGGTGAGATTCATGAGGTGAGTGAAATACGTAATGATAAACAAATTTCTCTTCAATTATATAAAGATGCCTTGAACATTCTTCACGGGCCTGGTGGAATTTTTTCCATCTTTAATTCGAAGAATATTGATTACATTAAGGCCTTTGAAAAAGAAGGAAAAACGCCTTCCAGTAAGCTCTATGTTTCCACTCCCGCCTATGACGATTTAAAAGATTTTCTACATTTTAAAATTTTGTCTTTAACTAAAGAGATCAGAGGTAGTGATTTTAATGCTCAGGTTAAGACACTAAAACCCAAAGAGGCAGTTTCGAAACAAGCTTCCGCAGGACCAGGAAACGTGGTGCTGGTTTTAGAAGAGGGCCTTATCCCGGAAAAGACCGGAAAACCATTTAATTTTGGAATTAAGGGCGCCATTAAGTCGGTGGATAATTCCGGTGCCCAGGCCTTTATTGCAACTGTGGGCACTGAAATTGTGACTGCTTTTGCCATGAACAAACTGGGGATGATTCCGGAACGAACGGCCAGTCCGGGAAGCTTTATTTTCGCTCACGATGTGACCCGCTTAGCTGTTCAGGAAGCGGCCATCGAATTTGAACTTCCCATGATTGAAAATGTCCCGCTTGTACAGCGTCTGCAAATGTTTATCTTGGATGATAAGGGTGTTGTTATTCAAAAAGGTCCTCTGCCAGTGGTTTCTGAAAATGGTGATATTGCCCGGATAGTCCTGGAAGAAGATGTTCTGGCCCGATATGTAAAAACCGGAACACGGGTAGCGATCAAACATTTGGTAGCAATTGTAGCGGCAATGAAAGTTTATCAAAGCCTCAAGCAAGGTAATAATGATGGAGACTTTCTGGCCAAGACAGCAGCGATGGCAACCTATGTGGGCGCTGCCAAAGGCATAGCCGCTTTAGAGAAGGCCGATACTCGTCACTGGACAACTATTCCTCAGGCCCTAAGAGTGACTGAAGTAAAACTTCCTCCGGGAAATTATCAACTCGCGGTTGCTCACTACGTAGGGGAGAAGGCCCCCGAAGCACCCACTAAAATTCTCGGACCTTTCCAAGTAAAAAACTCAGGTAAAGAAATTTTCAATTTCAAATTTGATCTTTAAACCTAACTTTTGACTCTAGTTATCATAAATCCTGCCGACAAGCAGGCTAATGAAGACTGCTTTTACATTCATTCTTTTATCGCTTTCACTCAAACTTTCGGCCATGGAAGAGAAGACTATTCATGTCCAGGGTTCGATGAGCAGTAATCGAACATGGATGGATTACACTTCTTCAGCGGAATTAAACCTTAAAAAACTTCTGCAATTACTTTCCCGCTCTGAAAATGGGGAAAGGTTGATTAAAGAGGCCCGTTATAAGGCCTCCCGTTCAGGGCTGACCATTGAAGATGTGATCAAAGTCGGGGACAGCTCCCTGACAGATACGACTTTAGTACGTAAGTTTTCACCTCATTCTCCAGAGCATGTGATCTATGAGTCCCGCTCGGTGGTTTATATCAATAAAGGTCTTGCCTGGGATGATGCGCTTTTAGATCTGGCCCATGAACTTACCCATTATGTCTATCGTGAAGGATTTAATCCTTACGCTGAATCGTTTAATGCCAAGGATTTTATCAAGAGCACAATAGAAGGTTCTGGTGGGGAAGTTCAAGCTTTCTTGACCGAGTGTCGAGTTCAGCGAGAACTCTTTTCAAAGAACGTTCAGTCCCGTTCCAATTGTCATAAGATAGAAGATACTAAAGGTGAGCTATCTTTCAAAAAAGCGGTTGAGCTTTTTTATCATGTAGGCTCTTATTTTGATGGATTCCATGGTCAACTTCAAAAAAGGGAAATCGCTAGCTCTTTTTCAGACCTAAAACCCGAAAAAATAAATTTTATTTCTTCAGCATATGGAGTGCCTTATCCAGTGGCCGCTCTGATGGAATATGATTTAGTCGTCAATAAAGTTTGTGAAAACGATAAAAAGCGTCTCGCCTATATGCAGCATGGTCCTAAAAGAGGTCCGGCCTCAGTGGATGATGGACAGGTTAAGTTTATCCAAAGCTATTCTGCTCGTTGTGGTCAGAAATAATACTAATTATTCCCTTGGACATTTTTGATAATTCATTGAATTTCAAGCCCTTTCATTGACGAAAAAGACCCTTGAAGGTAAAACTAGAGGAATCATTTCTCATTGAAACGGAGTTTCTCCATGCAAGATGGTGTTGTTCTTACGACCCTAGATGACTTTTTGAATTGGGGTCGAAAAAATTCTCTTTGGCCAATGACCTTTGGTCTAGCTTGTTGTGCGATCGAAATGATGGCCACAGGTGCTGCAAAATATGATTTAGAACGGTTCGGTTGTGGTGCGTTCATGGCCACTCCTCGTCGTTCTGATCTCATGATTGTTGCTGGTACGGTAACTCTCAAAATGGCCTCAAGACTTAAAGTTCTTTATGAGCAAATGGCAGAACCAAAATATGTTATTTCAATGGGCTCTTGTTCCAACAAGGGTGGTCCTTACTGGCAACATGGTTATCACGTGTTGAAAGGTGTTGATGAGATAGTTCCTGTTGATGTTTATGTTCCAGGCTGTCCTCCTCGTCCGGAAGCTCTTATCGAAGGTGTGATGACTCTTCAAAAGAAAATCGCTAATGAGCGTCTTCTTCGTAACAAGTGGGTGAAGCATGCTTAATGTTGATTTTAATAAACTAGCAGATCTTATTAATAAGAACGTTCAAGATGCCGGAGCGGTTGTAAACGTTCCTGAAGACACCAAGTGTGATTCAAGCATCACCGTGTCGGCTTCGAGAATTTATGCAGTGGTTGAATTTCTAAAAACGAATTCTGAAATGCCGTTCAATTCTCTTCATGTTATGAGCGGTGTTGATTATGTGGAGTGGATGGAAGTTTGCTACATGATGACTCATTTTGATGTTCAGAACCCTCGTGAATTCATTCTTAAAATTAAAATTACAGAGAGAGTGTCCCCGACTGTGGATTCAATAGTTAATCTCTATGCTGCCGCTGATTTTCAGGAACGTGAAATCTATGACATGTTCGGAATTAAATTCAATAATCATCCGGATCTACGCAGAATCCTTTGTCCAGATGACTGGCAGGGCTTTCCGCTAAGAAAAGATTACGTCGCTCAAAAAGAGTATAATGGCATGAAGGTATTTCCTGACAGTAAGATGAATTTCGATGATCGTGAATTCATTGTTCGCCAGAATATGATTAAGAAAGCTCAAAAACAAGCTGCCAATTAAGGAACTGAACATATGCAAAGCAAATGGGATATTGGTGAACCAGAAAAACCGACCATCAATTCACAAACTGAACAGTTAAAATCTGAACTTCTGACTCTTAATATGGGGCCCCAGCATCCGGCCACTCACGGAGTACTTCGACTTGAGATTTGGACTGATTCTGAAATCGTAGTTCACGCTATTCCTCACCTCGGATATTTACACCGTTGTATGGAAAAGCATGCTGAAAATTTAGATTATCGTGGTGTCATTCCTTTTGTGGATCGTCTGGATTACCTGGCCGCCATGAATATGGAATGGACCTATGCTTCTGCCGTTGAAAAGATGTTGGGAACTGAAGTGCCTCGTCGCGCTGAACTTCTCAGAATTTTAACTTGTGAGCTTAACCGGATCGCTTCCCATTTAATGGCCTTCGGTACTTATGCACTGGATTTAGGGGCCTTTACTCCATTCCTTTATGCTTTTGAAGAACGTGAAAAACTTCTACGTTTATTTGAAGAAGTCTCTGGCGCACGTCTTCTGTATAACTACATCTGGATTGGTGGAGTTTGGAATGACTGGAATGACGATCAACTTCAAAGAGTGGCAGCATTTTGTGACGTCATGGAACAAGAAGCTAAGAAGTATGATGATCTCGTCTCTTATAACAAAATTTTCGTTGAGCGTACTACCAATGTAGGTGTCTTCAGTCTTCAAGATTGTCTGGACTACGGGGCTTCAGGACCTGTTCTTCGTGGTTCTGGTATGAAATGGGATCTTCGTAAGAATAAACCATATTCGCTTTACTCTGAATTTGATTTTGACGTTCCAGTAGCAACTGAAGAAGTTAAAAAAGTTGGCGGACAGGTAGGCGATTGTTGGAGCCGTTATATTGTTCGTATGAGAGAAGTTGTTGAATCAATCAAGATCATCCGTCAGGTTCTTGAAAAGTTGGAGCCGGGTCCGGTTATGGGGAAAGTTCCAAAAATTATCAAGCTTCCTAAAGGTGAAGTTTACGTTCGTCAGGAATGTCCACGTGGTGAGCTTGCTTTCCATTTGGTTTCTGAGGGCGAGAAAAAGCCATATCGTTTAAAGGTGAAGTCACCGTGCTTTACTCACGTTTCCATGCTTCCACGTGTGGCCCCTGGGCAGATGATTGCTGATTTCGTGGCAAGTGTTGGATCTATTGATATCGTATTAGGAGAAGTTGACCGATGAACACTACATCTCACCAAACGTCTTCTTTTAAAGAATACTTTGTAAATTTATACAGGGGTATTTCCACTACCGTCATTGGTATGTGGATTACTTTTCGTTATGTCTGGGCAGTTAAGCCGGTATCCATTGAGTACCCAGAAGTTCGTGAAGTTCTTCCAGAACGCGCGCGCATGCGTCTATTCAATGATGTTCAAAACTGCATTAGCTGTACACAATGTGCTATGGCCTGTCCGGTTGATTGTATTTATATCGCTTCGGAAAAACGTCCAGAGGGTGAAGAAATCAAGAAGACAACTAATGGGCAGCCAATTCGTTTGAAACTGACTCAGTTTACGATTGATATCGCTCTTTGCTGTTACTGTGGACTTTGTACTGTTGTATGTCCTACGGAATGTCTTACTCATTCACATGACTACGAATTTTCCCAGTACACTATCGATGGTATGAAGTACGATTATCTTGCACCAGATGTTATTGCCTGGCGCGACCGTATCGTGAAATCTTAAATACAAACTTAAGGCCCCGAAAGGGGCCTTTTTTTTTACACTTTTATGAAACTACCAGAAGCATGTGTCGAAAAGTAACGAATTTGTTTTAACTTCTTAGATGGGTCATTTAACTCAATAATGGTTCTTCTGGCATATTTTTCTTCAAGTGCTTCCAGGTCTTTTTTAAATTCTTCTTCCGATGAAGGGGAGAGTTGAAAATATTGAAGTAGTGGGTTGGTATTGTCTGCAATTAATTGATTGGCCCATTCCAAGAACAGTTCTTCCATAAAACGTCCTTCAAATTTCCATTTTACCGGCCGCATTCGTGGCAGCCGGACCGATTCTTTGAGGCCAAGTTGGATCAGTTGGTTCTTATCAAGTTTCAAAAGGGATTTCTTATAGTCTAAAGAACTAAGACTCAGTTGTTTTTGAATGCTTTTTTCATCCAGTCTTTCATAGACCAAAAGCCAATAGACATTAAAAGTAGTCCTGTCTTTTAGAAAAAAATCCTGTTGGGTCTTAGTGAAAGTAAAAGTCTGAATGGATTGTTCTTCTGCTGATTTGATAACTGCATAAACTGAGAGCCCTAAAGCTTCGCAAATAAGATTGATCCGATTAAAGGGTCCATCCTCCGCCCCAAACCATTTTTTAAGAGTTGATTCCGGGATATCTAAAATTTGGGCCAGTCGAGCATAGGAGAGGTGCTGCTTTTTAAGATTGCTTTTAAGTTGCTGCATGATGAGATGGTAATTTACGGTGGCCATATTTGGTATCCTTTGTAAGGAATAGTACCATCTTTTGGTCCTTTTTAGGTATTTTTCAATTAGGACCTTGAATAGGGTATTTTGAGGTCATGAATCAATCACCTGCACACATTTTCTTAAGGATTAAAAAGGATAAGAATTATCTTTTAAGGCTTTATGTGCTCGAAGCTGTATGCACCTTTTTGCTGATACTTCTCTGCTTGGGATTGCATGATTTAAAGACTTTTACGTTTGAACTTTCTCATCTTCTCTGGCCTCCTTTGGCCTTGATATTTGGATGTTTAATCGCTTCCTTTATTCACAATTCTTCACATGGAAATGTCGCTGGGAAATGGATTAACCGTGTGGTGGGAGAGTTTTGTGGGATGTGGGTTCTGTATGGATTTACCAACTTCATTCTGGTCCATCTCCTTCATCACCAGTATTCAGATAAAGAGCTTGATCCGGTGAATCCTAAAGGAATGAATTTTCTGAAGTTCTTATCAGCTCCAATGCGCTATATGATAGATACTGCTAAAAAGTATCTTTTCATTCAGCACGGACACAAAAAGTTTTATTCTCAAATCATGTTAGTGCAAACAATTGTTTTTCATCTGAATCTATTGCTGAGATTGGTGTTCTGGTTTGTCTTATGCGGTCCCGAACTCTTTGTCGTATTCTACTTACCTGCGTTCATGGCCAATGTTGCTATCCTGGCCCATATTAATTATGTCTGCCATCGTGATTTGCCGGATGGGACGATCGAAATCGTAAATCTTAATCATAACCTCTATTATAAAGTCGCTAACTTCATTACCTTTGGTGGATATTTCCATAAAAATCATCATCTACGTTTAAGCCTTTTTAATCCCCAAAAATTAAAAGACTCAACTCTTTATGTTCCCCGTTATTTTCCTCATGGCCCAGGTTGGGCCCGTTATTTGAATCTCAATGACATTTGGGGGGAGCGAGAAAAGAATCTAAGCTCTGGGTCTAAGGACGACTTTCATACCTCCAACAGGTTTCAAGCTGAAGTAAGCTTCGGCCATCGGTAAATCTTCATTTACCAGCTCAACATCAAAGTTTTTGAAAATCTTATAGAGAATGATTCCCATTTCAGTCAGTGCAAAATGTTCTGCCAGGCATTTTCTGGGTCCTTTTGAAAAAGGCATGTAGGCCACATTCTTAGATAAGTTTTCATCTTCAAATCTTTCCGGCAAGAACTGCTTTGCTGATTCCCAATTTTCTTTCAAGGATTGAATGACAAAAATGGGAATGACCACGTTAGTTTGAGGAGGTATGCGGTACGGGCCTAGCTGGTCTTCCGTTGCACATTTCCTTGAGAGGACCGGAAAGGCCGGATAGAGCCTCATCCCTTCGAGAATGATCCAATACAGAAATGGAATTTGCTCATTAATATTATAGAGTGAATGCTCTGAAAAATTATCAATTTCTGATTGTAATCGCTTTTGCTTGTCTTGATGCTTGGCCAGAAGTCCAATGATCCAGGTCAAGGTATGGGCCGAAGTTTCATGACCGGCCAGCATCAAAGTAAGCACTTCGTCTCTAAGCTCCTCATCGCTCAAGCCTGTCCCTGACTCCGGATCTTTGGCATGGACCAGCCTCTCCAGTACACTTGAAGGTGCATGAGTTTTATCGCGTGCCTTTTCCTCATCAATTAGTCTCATCACAATAGAATCTAGATTATTGTAATGTTGATTGAACTTAAGATTTGTGCTGGTAGGTAACCAGTATGGGAGAGGGAAGAATTGAAAGATCCTTTCATAGGAAACTTTCGCCGTGTATTTCACGGCTTCATTAACTTTGTGAGCCTCACTTACATCAAGATGGGAACCGAGAAGGGTAGCGCATGCTATTTCAAAAGTTAGAAATTTCATTTCTTCACAGATATCAATTACTGAAGAACCGTGAGTCTCCCAGTAATCAATCCTTTTATCGGTCCATTTTCCAAATTGAGAAACAAATCCTTCCACTGCTTTTGAATTAAATTCTTTAGCAACAATGGTGCGACTTCTTAACCAAGACGGGTAGTCATTATTAGTAGCTAACCCGGTTCCCACAACGGCCCGCATTTCTTCAATCTGCTCGCCCTTGATATATTTTTTATGTCTTTCCACTAAAATTTGCCGGGCAAATTCAGGTGAATAAATGATAATTGAATTCATTGGCCAAGGAAAACTGGCAATGTCTCCATAGTCCACACCTACCTGGGAGAAGGCGCCCAGGATATTTTTCTGAAAAAAATTAACATATTTTATATACTCTAACCCACGAGGACCTGGGATGTGTGAAAGATCCACAAATGAGAAGGCCTTCGTTAAAGCAGAGCGGGTATTCTTATTTGCCATTACTGAGCTTCAATTGTTTCCACAACAATCTCAACGTTTTTAACCGTCCCTTTGAATTTGATCTGTACTTCAGTACCGGGGGGGGTCGCCGTGATGAATTTAAAAGTATCATTGGAACTATACATACTAATTTTGTAGGACTTACTTCCAATCTTAATGTAATCAAATTCTCCATTTTTGGATGCCCGTTGGAAAAGTCCGGTTTGCACGGAATGAGTATTTTCTGCTTCAGTGATGGAAGAGAATTTTTCCAGCTTGGCATTGGAAAGCTTTACTTCCCTCCCACAACCAATAATGAAAATGAATAAGAGTAAACTTCTAATCACCATCACTCAATGTCCCGTTGATTTTGAACTTTCCATCTTCCTTGAGAATGATGAATTCAGCTTTGTGGACCTCTTTTTTATTCTTTAGAGTTGAATGTTCCTCCAATGTCGCTAAATAGACTTCACCTTTTTGGCCTTTCTTCCAGCTAATGTGATCTTTTTTTAAAGCTTTTTCTTTGGGGATGGTGAGGTCTTTAATCTTGCTGATTAATTCTTCTTTCCCACCGCTGCCTTTAATGAAGTTCTTGGTAAAAACGTCATCTATTAATTCAATTCGCTTATGATCCATTACCAGATCATACTTCTTGAATAATTCCTTCATCTCCTGATCTTCAGAGGCCAGAATATTTAAACTAAACAGCGCCATTATGATTATTAATTGAATTCGCATCCATACATCCTTGCAAGGGCCTTAATACGGCCAATGTAATTCTTAAGTAACCCCGGGCAACTGGTGTTGTGATAATAGTTATGCCATTTTATATTTTTTATCCGAGGGTGTTTTTTCTGCAACTGACAAGACATACGCGCTACACTGTCGAGAGTAGATTTTGTGGGATGGCGTGGATTTCTTCTGGAGTAACCATCTGGATTAGTTTTTGAAAAGGGAGCGTAGTTACCTATTACTACCAGACCTAAGGTTGTGACATTGGCCTTGATTTTTCCGTCTTTTACCATCGATGGATCAAATTCACCTTCTTCACCCTCTTTACCGCATTTAACTTTCTTTTCATCCCATATCTTTTTTTGCTCAGCTGACATCGGAACAAATGCATTTGTTCCTGCATGGGCCCCGATAATTTCCAGAGGTCTGCCTTCGGTCACTTTAAGCTTTGGAAGAGAGGCACCAGGATAAGCAGAATTTATAACGTAGGAATAGCCAATCATGTACCAAGGATCAGTTGCAGTCCCTCGAGTCAGGTGATAATCGTTAATTTTTTCCGCTGAGACAGTACTGGGAGTTTCTGAATGGTGTAGAACGATGGTATCGAGTATTTCCAGTGGTCTGGTACAAAAACTAGCATGAGAGTTTCTCTCGTATTGAACTTTATCTACTTTAATATACTCAATAGGCCAGGGCCTTGATTCTTCCAAGGGAAGATAGGACTGGCAATGAATGCAATCAGCACCTGCCCAGGCCAAAGAGCTGAATAATAAATTAAAAACAAGCAGTCTTATTTTCAAGAGTACTCCTTATAAAGCATATCGGAATAGTCAGGAAATACTTGAGCAACAAATATTCTTGAGATTTCACTCTGTTAAGCGTTATGATTAACTCAGGAGAACTGAATGCAATTTAAGACCTTTAGTGACTTTTATCCCTATTACCTCCGGGAGCACTCGAATAATAACTGCCGTAAACTGCATTTTATCGGAACCTGCGGGGTCATTTCTCTATTAATTCTTTTTTTCTTCACAGGAAATCTTATCGTTCTTGGAATGTTACCTTTCATTGGCTATGGTTTTGCATGGATAGGGCATCTGGCCTTTGAAAGAAATCGGCCTGCTACTTTTAAGCATCCTATCTACAGCCTCTTAGGTGACTTTAGAATGTTCTGGGATATACTAAGTGGGCGAGTCAAGGCCTTCTAAGAGCTAGCACTAGAATAACTCCTAAGTGCTTTTTTCCAGACAAACAGCATGACTATCCATAGGCCAACGCTGACTAAAGTCAGATGTAGCAAGTCGTTCAGATTCAAACCTTCAATAAAATATTTCGCAGGATAAGAAGCAATTAAAGCGAAAGGCAGAAAGACCGTAAAAAGAATCCGTAGCCAACCTTTAAAAATTTTATCCGGACGTTCCATGGCTATACCCAATGAATAAAATAAATCGATAAAGCCTCGTGAGCTATGAGTCCAGAAGACCGGGAGTACCATGAGCATCTGAATGCAGTAGTAAATGAATGTCCCATTAAGGAGAAGCAAAAGGAAATTAATAAGTTCGACTATCGTGAAGGTTCCCGAGTAGGCCACCAGGGCATAGACAAAAAATGCAAATGCCAAAATAAGATTCATAAAAGAGTTCGCTGAAAATTCTCTCAGTGAAAGAAAGAAGAGGGGTGAAACCGGTCGAATGAGGTAGTAATCTAGATCGCCTCTATTGATATAGGTGGGAAACCACCACATATTAGTCGCAAAAATGGTCATATTGATAGAATCAACCAGCAGATAACTTCCCACAAAAACCATCATCTGTTCCTCAGTCCAACCTCCAATTAAGTCAGTGTGAAGAAAGAGAATTTTAAAAAGTAAGATATTTACCACATAGTAAATAATGTCCATCATAATGCGAAAGAAGAAATCAAGACGAAATTCCATTGCCCGAGAAAATGAGAATTGCAGAAAATGAAGATACAGCCTTAAATATCGCTTCATATTCCCACCCCATTATAACGGTATTCACCCTTGCTCCAGAGGGATCTGGCCGTTAAGTGAAAGAGGATGGACCAAACTAAAAGCGAGACAAGTCCCACTTGAATCTCAGTACTACTTGCAAGGCCCATAGTTGTCCTGATGGGAAGACTCACTAAATAAGGGAAGGGAGTATATTGTAGGGCGCTGACTGCCCAATCTGGAAAAAAATTTAATGGCATATAACTTCCGCCAAAGAAGTAGACGAAGAAGCGCGCCATAACCATAAGTGACCAGATGTTATCGGCCCAGAGGGAGAGAAGTTCTATCGACATCGCGATCATACAGAAGACATAAGAGGCCACAAGAAATATAGCAACGCCCGAAAGCAAATTGAGCAGCAGAGTAAGAGTGACACCATCTGGCTGGAAAAGATTAAAAAGCAGATAAATCAAGACCAATTGAAGAGCGAAAAAAAAACTGTGTGTCAGATAAGTAAGAGTTTTATATTGAAAAAAAGAAATGGGATAAATAAGGTATCGATTAAAGGAGCCATCATAGATTTCACGGGCAAGAAATCCCACGTTCTCTCCGGTCAGGATCTTGTTCCCTACCGGGACAATAATGTAATACAGAGTCATCATCGGGAGGGTAAAGCCTTCCATGACCTTGGTTCCATTGGCATCAAAGATACTTTGCCATAGGGCCCGGGCGATCAAGACTTGAATGATCGTCTGCCCCAGGAAAGTGACCCAGAAATCTGATCTGAAGGCGAGGATCTTCCTTAATTCATTTGCGACCACATGACGCCACCAATTCATTTCGATTTCATCCCATTCTTCATGATGGATTCAATGACGTCCTCTATAGAAGGATCGTGAATATTCAGATCCAGCACTTCATTGGCCTTGAAAATTTCAGAAGTTTTACTTGCAAGCTCGGATCGCGGCACATTTAACTTGTAAGTGCTCTCCTTGGTGGTAACACTTAAGCATTTCTCATCACCGAGCATCCCCTGGATTTTAGAGAGAGCACCATCATAAACGAATTCCCCTTCCTTGATAATGACAACTCGGGGACAAAGCTCCTTTATGTCTTCCATATAATGAGACGTGAGAATAGTAATTGGCTTAAATTCCCTCTGGTAATTTTTCATGAAATCTCTGACCGCCCTTTGAGCGGAAAGATCGAGTCCTATCGTGGGCTCATCCATAAAGATCACACTGGGTTGATGCAACAGTGCCGCCATTAATTCGATCTTCATCCTCTCGCCCAAGGAGAGTTTCCTGACCTGAGTCCGAAGATGATCCTTGACCATCAATGTTTCTGCCAGAAATTCTACATTTCTTTTATAGATGGTATCGGGGATTTGATAAATTTCTTTTAAAAGAAGAAAACTGTCGAGTGCCGGAAGGTCCCACCATACCTGGGCCTTTTGTCCCATGATCAGGCACATTTGCTTCCGGTATTCGTTATGACGTTCCCAGGGTTTAAATCCTAATACAGTGGCTTCACCGGATGTTGGGTGAACTATACCTGAAAGAATCTTAACTAAAGTTGTTTTACCAGCACCATTAGCACCTATCAGACCGATTATTTCCCCTCGCTTAATTTCAAGGTTTACTGATTTTAATGCTTCTTTAACTTTTGTCTCACGCTTGACCAGCGCTTTAATGGATCCTTTAAGACCCGGCTCTTTGATATGAGAGATAAAAGTTTTGCTGAGGTTTTGAACCTTGATCATATTTTTTCCAGAACGATACCTTTGAGGTAACTGCCTTCAGGGAATCCTTTCAAAGTCGGGCAATCCTGCCCAAGATGAAGACGGGTCGACATTTTATAATTCAGCTTCAATTCTCCAAGGTAATCTTTGAGAACGCGATCAAATTTTTCCTGAGTTACCTGATGTGTATTTAAAAAAACGATCAATTTCCCTTTGGGATTGAGTAGCCGGTCCATCTTAAATAAAAGCTCCTTGTAAGTCTTTATCGCCGATGTTCTCTTCGCTCCATCTGATGATGATGAAGGGGGGTCACAAACTATGACATCAAAAGTTTTTTCATTTTTTCTTAAATCTGAGAGAGCGTCATCCACACTCGCAGTAATCGCAGTATGTTGAGTGTGTTCCAGCTCAGGATTAAGTGCAATATTCTGTTGCAGCCACTCAATGTACTTAGGTGATAAATCAACAGAAACAACTTCCGAGGCCCCTAGTTTCATGGCCCATAACGAGTATGCTCCTGTGTAGCTATAAAGATTTAATAAACTTGAACCGGGTTGGATTATTTTTACCAGAGCATGTCGAATGGAACTCATGTCGGTATAAATACCATGGTCATAGGAACTTCCCAGTCGAATAAGGTACTGAAGACCGAATTCTGAAAGATGAAATTCATCCCTGCGACCAGCATCGACGGCATTGGTTGGAAGTTTTTGCAATTCTTTCGTCTCGCCTCGCAACTGAAACCAAATATTCTCATCCTTAATTTCGGGAAAAACTTCCTGAATGGTGGTCTGAATAATGGATTTATATCGATTCCAAAAACTGGTATAAAATTGGATCAGCACTCTGTCTTTTAAACGCAAAACAAATAGACCTGGTAATTGATCGGCTTCTCCGAAGACCAAATAATAATTTTCTCTTTCCTTGAGTTCTTTCATCTGGATACGCTTTTCAAAAGCGAGGTCAAGTCGACCTTGAATACTGGCAGTAAAATGTTGAGCTTCTCTTTCAAAGGGAAATCTTGTGCTCCAGACACGGGCCTTCACATTCTTATGGTAGGGATCATGAATTAAAAGTGCCATGGGACGTTTTCGATCATCCGTTGCGATAACGAATTCAGATTGACGAGGGAAACGGTTAGAGAAATTGTCCGCAGTTATCCACGGATGTCCGGATCTGATTAATTTAATAGATACCGGATGAATCAGGCATTCAGGAATTTTGTTCATGTTTGGTTCCGCAGAATTTTACTGCTTAAGGTTGTTCAATTTTTCTTCAGTTTTATCCAGAAGACGCAGAAGGATGTTGGTGGCCAGATAAGGATTTTTCATATGAGCAGTTAAACCCAGCTGATCCATGATCTGACCGCATTCATTTCCGACTTCGGATTGGAAAGGGTCAAAGTTTATTCCCAGGAACTGAAGCTTTTTCAATAAAAGTTCCACTTCAACAGAATCATTGAGTGTTAAGAGATTTTTTTCAAATGCGACGAGGAAAGTCTCATGTGATTCCGATCTCTCGGTAGATGCTTGTTTCTGAAGTGAATTCATATAACTGAAATTATGACAATGCCTTGTATGCTGTCAATGAAACGGAGAGAGTAGGGAGTATTTTATGCAGGAGTTTTTTCATGAATGGCCTTATTTATGCTTGTCTCATTTTAATTTTAATTTATTGGATTGAGTTGCCTCATGCTCTTATCCCTAACTCATTGATTATCCGAAAAAGTCCAGCCGAGGAACTTGAGACATGGCTCAAGAAATTCAACTGGAATAATCGTCAGGAACTAAAAGATTCAGGTCAACTGCCTGTTTACAAATTTTATACAGAAGTGGTGGAGGTTTTACTCAACCTGGCCCGTAGAATGGGGGGGAATTATCAGGACTCTTTGTTATTTCTCCGGGAAGGTCTGCAGGTAGACCGTCAATTTGAAAAGAAAATTAAAGAGGCCACTCTGGGAATGTGGCTACAGATGGGCCTCATGATGATTCTTACCTGGACCTTCATCTTAGGGGCCCTCAGTCTGGTAGACGTTAAAATCTCGCTCAGTAAGCTTGTCTTGATTTTTCTCTGGCAGACAATCGGTCTCATCTGTATGCCTTTTATCATCAGTTTTCTCAGGAAGAAATATTTTGGGGATATCGGGAAATTATGGAAAATGTTATTTGTTTTAAAATCTTTGGTTAAGGTTCCTTTATCGAGAACTGAAATCCTGACGATTGCAGGAATTCAAGAGCTCGTCCAGATAAAGCAAAAATCTCTTTCGAACATAGTCCATAAGCTAAAGGAGACTTGCCACCAGAGCTTGAAGCTCGGCACCAGTTATGAGGAGGACGTAAAGTATTTGATGGAAGAACTCCGTTTTCAGGAAAAATGGCATTTTGAGCTATTTGAAAAAAGGCTGCTGGTTCTAAAACTCGTTTTATTATCTATTTTTTTTCTGCCTTCCTATTTGGCCTTCATCTTCCTCCTTTTAGGAGACTTAATGGCCCTGATGTAGTGCTTCATACTTAGACATCTTCAACACTTTCTGCTTAAATGGGGATTCTTAAAAATCAAAGGAAGTGTAATGTCTGCTCACAAGATTATTTTTTCTATGCATAAGGTAGGAAAAGTCTATCCTCCCAAGAAACAAGTTCTGCGCGATATTTCTCTGTCATTTTTTTATGGAGCAAAGATTGGTGTTTTGGGTCTTAATGGATCCGGTAAATCTTCTCTCTTAAGAATTATTGCAGGTGTTGATAAAGATTATATCGGAGATGTGAATGCGTCGAAGGGTGTCTCCTTTGGATATCTAGAGCAGGATCCTAAATTAGATCCAGAAAAAACAGTTCGCGACGTGGTTGAAGAAGGTCTTCAGGCCCAGGTCAACATTGTTAAAGAATATGAAGAAGTTAACAATAAGTTCGGCGAAGAAATGACTGATGCGGAAATGGACAAACTGGTCGCCCGCCAGGCAGAGCTTCAGGATCAGATGGATGCCCAAAACCTTTGGGATCTGGATTCTCGCCTGGAACTTGCGATGGAGGCCCTTCGCTGTCCGCCTTCTGATCAAAAATGTGGAATCCTTTCCGGTGGTGAAAAACGCCGGGTGGCCCTGTGTCGTTTGCTCCTCTCTGAACCTGATGTCCTCTTATTAGATGAACCTACCAACCATTTAGATGCAGAAACCGTATTCTGGTTAGAGCGTCACCTACAGGCCTATAAGGGAACAGTTATTGCCATTACCCACGATCGTTACTTCTTAGATAACGTTGCCGGTTGGATTCTGGAACTTGACCGCGGTCACGGTATTCCTTGGGAAGGTAATTACTCTTCTTGGCTTGAACAAAAAACAAATCGTTTGGCCACCGAAGAGAAACAAGAGTCTCAGCGCCAAAAGAAAATGCAGGAAGAGTTGGAATGGATTCGTTCTTCTCCTAAGGCCCGTCAGGCAAAATCCAAGGCCCGTATTACAAACTATGAAAAAATGCTTAATGAATCAAAAGAGAAACGTAATGAGACTAATGATCTCTTCATTCCACCGGGACCTCGTTTAGGGGATGTGGTGATTGAGGCCAATGGTATTGCTAAGGCCTTCGGTGATAAGCTGCTTTATGAAAATCTCTCTTTCAAACTTCCTCCGGGGGGTATTGTGGGTGTCATCGGTCCAAACGGTGCTGGTAAAACGACACTCTTCAAAATGATTACAGGTCAGTTAGAGCCGGATGCTGGAACCTTTAAAGTAGGAGAGACTGTTAAGCTTTCTTATATTGATCAATCCCGTGAAATGGATGAGAACGCCACCATCCTTTCTGAAATCAGCGGCGGACTGGATCTCTTGAAATTAGGTAACCGTGAAGTAAATGCTCGTGCCTACATTTCCCGCTTTAATTTCTCTGGTGAAGATCAAGGGAAACGAATTAAGGAACTTTCCGGCGGTGAAAAAAACCGTGTTCACTTGGCCAAAATGTTGAAGGAAGAGGGCAACGTTCTGTTACTGGATGAGCCCACCAACGATCTTGATGTAAATACCTTACAAGCGCTTGAGCGAGCGCTCTTAGATTTTGCTGGTTGTGCTGTGGTTATCTCCCATGATCGTTACTTCCTGGATAGAATTTGTACTCACATGCTGGCCTTTGAAGGTGACTCAAAAGTCACCTGGTTTGAAGGTAACTTTAATGATTATCATGAAGATCTTCGCAGACGTCTGGGTGACAAGGCAGATGTTCCAAGCCGACTTACTTATAAAAAGCTCAAAAGAGATTAAATTTCTGCAGAGCTTCGCCGCTGGCGGCGAAGCTCTGTGTTACTATCTCAAAAAATGGCACACCTTTCTCACAGCCTAAAACTTTTATAATTTCCTTTATTCTTTTATTTTCCATAAACACCACATACTCCATATTGCGGCAGATGAGTTCCATGACTTTTTCAAAATCTAAGTTGGCCTCTCCGGCATAGAGAGAAAAGAGCAGGGCCACTCGGTGAAGAGCATCCACGGCACTTGAAGCGTGTAGCGTTCCCATCAGACCTTTGTGTCCGGTATTCATGGCCATTAGAAAAGGAATGACTTCATGTGAGCGCATTTCTCCTAAAATAATACGGTCCGGACTCAAGCGCAAAGAGTAGGAGAGATAGGCCTTTAGACTTGTCTCAGATGTGGTACCAGCAAGGAATCTGGTTTGGTGAGGATGAGGAGTCAGGATTTCGTAGGTATCTTCCAGCACCACCAGATGCTCTTCTTCATTTATAAGGCTCAAAAGGCTCGTGAGTAAGGAAGTTTTACCAGAGCCGGTAGACCCGGCGATAAGCAAATTCTTTTTATCTGTTATCAGGTCTTTTAAAAGTGAAGTCTCGCCAAATGACTCTAATACGTGTGGCTTTTGAGATAAAACTCTTAACACTAATTTAGAAATACCATTAGGAGAAGTGGAACCATGAATCAGGCTGAAACGGAAATTTCTGTTTTTTAAGGAGCCATAGAAGCTGGCAAATGGCTGGCCCACACTCCAGTTTTGCTTAAACTTAATAGAGAGGATTTCGAGCCATAACTGCCAGTCCTCAATTGATAATGGCACTTCAAAAGACTTTTTTCTGCCTTCTAAGTTTAATACCTGAGATTTCTGGGGAGAATGAAAAAAGTATTCTGTACCATCATGTTCTAAAATCTCATTTAAAAAAGTCCAGGTTGTTAATTTTAAGAAGTTGTCCTTAATGAGTTCAAGATCTGCGACATCATTAAGAGTCGGGAGTTCTTGAAAGTAGTCTTCCCAAGTAGGAATCGTCCCCTTGTTTAAGTAGGAAACCAAAAGTTCCCGGGATCTCTCAAGTGCAAAATCACGTGAAAGAGGAGCTTCTTCTTCTTTAAATAGACTTAACATTATTCAACTTCCTCTAAAACTACGTAGCCATATATTTGCTTATAGGTTTTTTGATCTGATTTTGACTCAAAAAGATGCTTGAGAATAGGAATGTCAGAAATAAGAGGAATGCCTTGCCGCCCTTTAGAAGTCGTTTGAAATCCAATTTGAAAAATTTTCAGTGGTACTCCCACTTCCAAAAGTGCAGATGAAATTTCTTTTGATCCACTGATGGCCTGATCAGTGGGACGAGAGAATTCCGTTTCATAATTAAGTAAGAGCTTTCCATAAGATTCAGTTATCTTGGTCTTGATACGAAGACCGGCAAAGCGCCAATCAATAGGAGCGACAACGGTCGTACCTTGCACTCCAATATTTTGATAGGGGATTTGAGAGCCAATTTCAATAGTTTGTGGAGTGTTTAAGTTAACCACGATCTCCGGTTCAGCAAGACTTGAGAGATCGAGCTTTGACTGAGATAAAAAGGCAATGTTATCATCAATGAGCTTTCTCATTCCGAACTCGAAGAGATCAGACAGCGACGCCTTTAGTTTATCCAGTCCGACATGGATTTCCCGACCTTCCATCTGTTCCATTTGAATGAGCTTAAGTTTTAGACGATAGTTTTTATGTCTGAGTCTTGAATCTTGCTTCACAAAGGTTACTCGATAGAAACTTGCTAATTGTTTTAGCAATTCCTGATTATTCAAACCTTCATAAAAACACATAATATCCAGCCAGTCGGCCTGGCAAGTCACTGAGGTAAGGCCATTTGAATAGAGCTTTTTATAAATTTGACCAATAATATGATTCCGGAGTTTGGGATCCAGATTGATTTTAAAAAATACCTGCTCTTGAAACTGCCCTTTGATCTTTTGCAGATACAGGAAGTCGCCGAAATCAGTCAAAGTTCCGGAAGCCGTCATGACTGGCCCCTTAATATCGATGGTTAGATTTAAGTTTTTCAGGGCATCGGCCAGTTGGAAGGTTTTGAGAAATTTCTGTTTAGACAGAACATAGAGGCTAAGAACTTCTTTTCCGGATTTAGTCCAGACTACCAGATCAGTGAAGCCTACTTTCTTGCCTTTAACCAATAATTTACCGGTTTTTGGAAGCCATTTGTAGGAAATGACTTCTGGATTACCTACTGAGAATTTTTTCAGACCTGTAAAAGGGAGCTCTTTCTGTTCACCCTTGGCCAGAATAAGATCAGAGGGAGAAACATTTGCGAATGCTGCGGCAGGTAAAAGCAGTAAGACTTTGACAAATACGAGGCTAATCGTTAAATTGAGGAGCTTCAAATTTGATAATACAAGATTTTTCCTTGAGGAGATATTTATGGCTTCTAGAACCGCAATTACTGAAAACCGTCGTAAAGCTAAGCACAAAGCAATGGGTGCTAAGAGAAAAGCGGCAAATAGAAATAAAGGCACAACTCCAAAGTTTGCTATCCATGAAGATGGTGCTCCTAAAGCAACTAAAGCTGCTGCTCCTAAGGCCGCTAAAGCTGTAAAAGCTGCTGCTGCTCCAAAAGCTAAGGCCGCTCCTAAAGCTAAAGCTGCTCCAAAAGCTAAAGCTGCTCCAAAAGCAAAAGCTGAAAAGTAATTCATAAGGGCTCCTATGGGGCTTGAAAGACTTTAAGCGATTCATTAATGAATTCACGATCAACGGAGACCATCAAAAGGTCTCCGTTGTTTTTTAAGCACAGATCTAGTTTTCCTACGCCTTTTAACTCTTCACAATTTCGCGTTATCTTAAAAGTTATAAGTTCCTCTGGAATCAAATAATCCGTCATTAGAATATCCTTGAACATATTGGCCTCAATCGAGTTACCTTCATGATAAAGGTGGATTGGATTGGCATAGATCGTTGTTGTAATGAATAAACTAATAACGAATTTCATGAGACGTTTCCTTTTTTGTGACCGCAAAGTTCATATGCTTTAAATAAGGGAGTACCTCCCAGCTATCGAATTGAAAGAGAGCGTGGGCTTCGCTCTCTTTTACCAGTAAAGTAATTTTTCCTGGTTGATCAGCACCTGGAGCTTGTAGCACTCCTTCCAGTTTCTTTCTGCCTATTCGATGGATGATTAAGACCTTTTTTCCAGAATGAAATGGAGTCAGGAGCTCGGCATTCAATTGAACTTCTACCCAGCCTTCGGGGATACCGACAATTGTTTCATTCTTGATATTTGAATCCCCGCCAAAGAGGACAAAAAAGAAAATATTAGACAAGACAATGGCGACAGCGAGTTTTGCCCACCAGACTTTAGTTTTGGTATTTTTCTTCAAGACTGTTCCAATTTTTTCTGAAATCACTTAAGTGCTCCTGGGTTTTTACTTCAAAATGCTTATTCAACCAAAAAAGACTTCCGAATAAGAAGCTTCCTGTAGCTAGTGAGAGGAGTAAAGGGAGGACAATATCGCCCCTTTCTCCTCTGAAACATAAGTAATCCTGGGATTGATTCTTTCGAAGCCTTCCGGATTGATGGCGACATTTAGTAAGTAAGGTTTTGAGAAATAGTAATAGGTCCATTTTTTCTCTCTTAAGATGGCAGCACCTTCGGTATCTCTTTTTAGAACCGTTGATCCTAATTGAAAGGGAGTTATAAACATACGGGGATCAAGCGGGCATCTTTTATTCCTGATTTCATTTAATGTTTTCACATATGAAATGATCAGTGTGTTCTGAAAATACTGAAGGTATTTTTTGGCCTTTTGAGCATCCAGCGCGATGCCTTGAAGACCTGGAATAAAGACCATGATGAGACTGGCCCGATTTATATTCTTGATGGCCCAGTTCGTTCTACCCATGATGGTCATAAAACGGTGAAATTCACCTTTGGATTCTTTTACACACAAAAAAAGATGGGTTCTTTTTTTAAGCATGTTAAAAGACCGATTGAGTTCAAGTCCACATAAGAAAACCAAGGAAGAGAAGACCAGAATCAACAGACAACTCAGGAGAGTGACTTCACCTCTTTGATTCACAAAACACCAGTCAGCTTCAGATTGAAAGTATGCTTTTTGGTACCAGGCAACCTTTGCCAGGTTATCACTTCCTCCTGGCGAGAAAGATATAAGTGGCATCTTAAATGCCAACCCCGGTCATTACTCTGGGAATTAGTGAGAAGTGTCCGAGTTTTAAGTTCAGTACTCTTTAACCAGGCCTCCTGACGACAAACAGTGGCCTTATGAAAGACCACTGCTTCAATCATCAGGTAAATCAGAACGGATAGGGCAAGTAACCAGGAAAGAGCGTTCATTTGAGTTCCATATGCTCAGTCACCTGAGATTTCATGTTCTGGATTCGCTTTTGAACGACTTCGCCGAACTGTTTAACAGCTACCAGACAACAAATCCCTACCAGACTGGATATGATGACGTACTCCATAATGCCTTGACCTTTTTCATTTCTTAGCAGCTTTTTCATTTTGCCTCCTTGATTTAAGAGGCCTGGTTTTACTGGAATAGTGTTAAGGGTGGCGAGAAAAAGGAGGAATAGGAGACGGTTTTATTCAGGATTGAAAAAGTGTAGCGCAAAACGGGGTAAGCTCTTAAAATAATGACATGGAAGAAAATAATAAAGTCATCATTTTTGAAAAAAAAGAAATCATCCTCGTTTTAACCTTTGTAGTGGTTCTGATCATTACAAGTTTTACTTTGGGGATTCGTCTGGGAAAGAAACTAGCTTTAGATGAATCTGGTATTAAGGCCGAAGATGTAAAGACAGTTGAGCTTAAGTCAGCAGTAGAAGAAGATGTTGATAAAACGATGACAGAAGATTCTCAGCTAACAGACGATGAAAAATTAAAAAAGCTCATGGATGAATCTAAAAATCGTCTGAATGATGAGCTTGAAAAGTTTTCGACAGAAGAAAAAGTTACCACTGTTCCTGATGAAGCTCCAAAATCTGCAATGGCAGGCAAATTCACGATTCAACTAGGCTCTTATGAAACAATGGATGAGGCCAAGCAGTTTGCCGAAGGTTTCACTATCAGAGGCTATAGTCCCATAATCAATGAAGTGAGAATCGAAGGGAAGGGCAATTGGTATCGTGTAAGCCTGGGTCTTTTCAATTCAGTTGATGAGGCCAAATCCTATATCAAACAAGAGCAAAGTTTGTTCTCAGGTCAGGATCATATAATTTCTGAAATCAAGTAAGAGCATAGGTCTTCTGGATTCTTCTAAAGACAGCCTCTGTTTGCTCTTGATACATCTCTTCAATGGAATCGAGTTTTAAATTTTCTATTTTAAGACCCTTCTCCTTCAAGATATTAATAAAACCAGTACGGTCTTTGGCCTCAAAAGAAGCGCTTTGAATGTGAGCATAGAGTTCTTCTCGAGTTCCTTCATAAGTAGGAATAAGTTTATGGAGGATATAACTTGAAGCTGTGGCAAATTCAGATTCAACCTTAGACTTAATCTTTTCTTCATTTAAGTGAAGCTCTCTGATCATTTTAGAGGCCCGTCTAAGAGCATAAACAGTTAAACCAAAACTATCCGGTAGCCACATCCTCTCGGCCGATGAATGGGAGATGTCTCTTTCGTGCCAAAGAAGTGTATTTTCATGTGCGATCAATTCATGGGAACGAATGACTCTGGATATGCCTGAAATATTTTCTGAAGCAATTGGATTTTTTTTATGAGGCATAGTGGATGAGCCTTTTTGGCCCGGTTTAAAACCCTCCACGACTTCATTTACGTCAGACCGATGTAGATGTCTGATTTCAATTGCCAGGCGTTCAAGGGCATTGGCAATACCGGCCTGGAGAGAGGCCAGCGTCGCCAGTCGATCTCGTGGTATGACTTGAGTTGAGAGCGGTTCTACTTTCAACTTCAGTCTCGCTAAAACTTTTTCCTCAACTTGAGGAGTGAGGATAGTGTAGTTCCCTACGGCACCGGACATCTGGCCTGTAAGATTTTGCTCATATTCAGTCAGCTCTTTCAAGCGTCTTGAGAACTCAGCAACGTAAGAAAGAAATTTAAAACCAAAGCTCATGGGTTCAGCGAACATGCCATGTGAGCGCCCCAAAGTGTAAAGGTTTTTGCAGGAGCTGGCCTTAATCCACAGAGCATCTCTTAGTTCAATTAATGCCTTAAGTTCGATTTTAAGTGAGTCGCGAATCTGAAGAGAAAGGGCCGTATCTATGATATCGGAAGAGGTACAGCCGTAATGAAAGAATTTCCCATTGACCCCTGCTTGCTCAGTGATAGAACTGCAGAAAGCGATCACATCATGATGAACGCTGGCCTCTATTTCGTGGATACGTGAGAGATTAATTTTTGCTTGCGCAAAATCAGAACTCACTTTTGGAATCAATTTTAATTCTTCCAGGGAATGCAGGAGTGCCATTTCAACTTGAAAGAAGTAGGAGAACTTTTGGTCCTCGGCCCAGATTGAACTAATTTCAGAAACTTCGTATCTAGGAATCATAGTTTAATAGAAAAAGCCTAATTCAAAAGCAAGTGAGAGCCAGCCCAAGGCAAGAGAGCGTTCGCTCTTCTTTTCTTCACCAATGGCATCTCGGGTTACACTTGCAACGTTATAGGATAGTTTCCCTCCGTAAAAAAATGAAGTACTGGAACGTTTATGCAGACCATAGTTAGTGGTTAAACCATAACCCTGATATTCCTGATCAATGAATGATTCATTCAGACGCAGGCCATTTACAAAAACATCGACCGATTCGAACATATCTTCTGTTTCAAAGAAATCCAGTAAGAGCTTAAATCGATAACCCACACCCAGTCCAGCTGCCATCACTGTGTTTTTTGCATCACTCGGGCGAACAAAATTACTCTCAGCATTTATATCACTGCCACTTGAGTGATTTCTGGTGATTGCAGCAAAATAGGTCTGATGTTGAAAGAATTGAAATCCCCACCATATTTGATTATAGCTTGAGCTACGCCGCATATAGGAAAGTTCAGCACCAAGAATATCATTGGGATGTTCATAACTTCCGGAAATATGACCGGCCACAGAAAAGCGATTTTTGTCGGTCCCGGTATAACGACGCTGGTCCTTAATCCCAAGGTCAGTATTGAAATCATAAATCATGCTTTCATTCCTGAGATATTTTTCAGGTTTTTGAATTAAAATTTCTTCCGCATCAGGATTAAGTTCTTCTTCCGTTAAATCAAACGGACCGGCATACAGATTAATGGGTAATAACAGGAGAAGTATGTATTTCATCATTACCTCTGGGCCAATTGTTCAAAGTTCTCGCCAGGGAAATCTTCCAAACCCATATAATCAGCAAGTTCAAGTTTTTTTAAGAGATGCTCAAATTTTACATTCTCAGAATTAGAATGTGAAAAAACCAGGTTATCAATAGCGAGTTTAATATCTGAATAAGAAGCTTTCCCACCAATATAATTATCGAGAACCGAATCATAGTTACTCTGAGCGTTTTTATGCTGGAATTGAGCAATCTCAACTTTCTGTTCAAGGTAACGGAGAGTTTTATAGATGGTACGGACTTTAATTTCTAACTGGCGTTTGGTGTTGAAGTAATTGATCTCGGCAATTCTTTTGTTGAGATAAGACTGTTGATTATCACGTGAATTAAAGAACCCACCTTCACCTAATAAAGTCCACTTCATATCAATTGCCGCTACCAGTTCAATGTTTCTATTGCCTGGAGAGGTCTGATAATTCCAGGAAGTTCCCTCTGGATCAAATCCAGTGCGGTAAGTTCCAAGGTTAAAAGAAAATTTTGGAAGAGGAAGATTGTCTTTCAACGTTTTCTCGTAAGTCCGGTTAGCATTATCATATTGAAGTTTTGCATTTCGGAAATCGACTGATTGTTCTTCAGCGAGCTTCAACGCTTCTTCCATAGATGTGTTTACTGAAACATATTTTAATTGTTCTTGAGTGCGGTAAGAACCTCGCCATTCATCTCCCAAAAGATTTGCCAGGGCCTCTTCCTGAAGACCAACATCATAAAGTGATTCTTGATATTCAGTTTGCGAACGAAGGTATTCAGAGCGGGTCTGATAATATTCTTGGGCACGAATTTTACGAAGTTGTAATTTTTCCCGGGCCAGGCGATGAATGAAAGAAGTTTGCCTTAACTGCTCTTGTCTGATGCGTTTAATTTCTTTAGTTCTAATGAGGTTAAAGTATTGAGTGATCAGATCAAACTTAAGACGCCTGCGCGCCTCTGAGAGCTGTTGATTGGCCCGATTTAAGGTTTGTTTGTCATTTTGATATTGAAGATAATCTCTGCCCCAGTTAAAGAGAGTGTACTCATCAATCACCAGTCCGAGACTACCCGTTGGTGCCTTCTGAGCTCCCATACCGGGATTAGACTGAGATGATTCACGGAAGCGGTCAATCCGATGATTGGAGGTTTCTAGTTCCAGAGAAACTGTGGGAAGCCAGAACTTTTGATAAAGATCCGTCTTCAAAAGATCAATTTGCTCTTTTTGCTGATCCCGAATCTGTTCAAAAGGGTTTCGCCTAAAACCTTCCTCTAAAACAGATCTCAGATCTAAGGAGCGTCCATCTTTAGCAGGATCTTTTTCGTCAACCAGATTTCGTTTAGCAGTCCAACGACTTTTAGTGCGACTAGGAGCAGACTCTGTTATATCCTGCCCAATGGCCGTTTCAAGAGCTGAAAGATCCTCATCCTGTGCATAGATGACGGAACTCCCTAAAAGAAGAAAGATCAAGAGCGCTTTTTCCAAAGCTTATTCTCCCAGAAATAATATGTGTGTGCGGGAGAAAGTGTAACATTAAGAATTCTGAGAAGTAAAATCAGATATTAAAGGGAAAGACCGGGACAGCCTGAACGTACGATGTTTTCTTCCATCGATTCAATTTGAAGATTCGTCAGATGAAGTTCATTTTTCACTTTCACCTGATTGGCCTTTAAACGGCCATGCAAAGTTTCGCGGGCCTTAGGACTTTTTTTAATTAGATCTTCGTTCCTTTGGAGAAGGCTATTGAGACGTTGTTGGATTTTAATTTTATCTGCACGTTCTTTAAAAAGTTCCCGACAACGAAGACTTAGGACAGGTTTTGTGATGGCATCTTGCATTATGGCTTCTTCCTGAGCAAAACTCACCAGAGAAAGTGCCAAAACAATGACGGTTAAAAAGCGTTTCATATTGTTTAAGTTTATCATGACACTCCATTAACGCAAAGTTGAATCTCGCTCCCATTTGATTGTCGTATGCTTCCAAAAATCTTAAGATGAGGAGTCAATTTAAAATCAAGGTTCACCTGTTTATGGCAAGAGTTGTCGTTCTCATTCCGGCCCGTTATCAATCATCACGTTTTCCTGGGAAGCCTCTGACACTCATCTCTGGAATTTCCATGATTCAAAGAGTTTTCAATAATTGTCAGGAATCAGGATTTCCGACTTATGTTGTAACCGATCATGATGGCATTGAAGCGGAGGTTATAGCTTTCGGTGGAAAAGTTTTACGAGTTAATGATGATGTCCCTTCTGGATCAGAAAGGATTGCTCTGGCCTATGAAAGATTTCTAAAACAAGAAAGCCCTGAACTCGTGATCAATGTTCAAGGAGATGAGCCGCTCTTGAAAGGAAATGTGTTAAAAGAACTGGCAGAGTTTCATTTGAACTCTTCTTTCGATCTGGGGACTCTCTTGCGTGAGCGTTCAGTTAAAGAGGATGATTTCAAAAATCCTAATGTTGTCAAAGCTGTTTATAGTCCGATATCAAAACAATGTTTATATTTTTCAAGGCAATCTCTTCCATTCGATCGTGATGGGGGGAGAGAGCATTCCTGGTACCAGCACATAGGTGTTTATAGTTACAGACCAAAAGCATTATCGGCATTTGTTAAGTTTTCAGTTTCTCCTCTGGAAGATCTTGAAAAACTTGAACAACTTCGTGCGCTTGAAAATCAAATGACCATTGGTGCAGTACTTACCACTCAAAAATTAATTGGCGTAGATGTCCCTGGTGACGTTAAAAAAGTTGAAGGAGTCCTTTCGTGAGGAAGCATAGTAAAAAGTATATTTTCATAACTGGTGGTGTGACGAGTTCTCTGGGGAAAGGTCTGGCCGCTGCCAGTATCGGTTGCCTATTGGAGAGAAGAGGCATCAAAATCAACATGCTTAAGATGGACCCGTACATCAATGTTGATCCAGGTACCATGAGTCCAACTCAGCATGGAGAAGTTTTTGTGACTGACGATGGAGCTGAGACTGATCTTGATTTAGGTCATTATGAGAGATTTACCTCTTTGACACTTACCCGTGAGAACAATTTCACTACGGGTAAAGTTTATCTTCAGGTGATTGAAAATGAACGTGAAGGTAAGTATCTCGGGAAAACGGTCCAGGTCGTTCCCCATATTACGGATGAAATTAAGCGACGGATTCATTTGGCGAGTGAGGACTGTGATCTTTTAATTGGAGAAATCGGCGGGACAGTCGGAGATATTGAATCTCTCCCTTTCATGGAATCAATCCGTCAGTTTGCTTTGGATGTAGGCTCAGAGAATGTTCTTTATATTCATTTAGTTCTGATCCCTTATATTGAAGCCGCTGGCGAATTAAAATCTAAACCTGCTCAGCATTCAGTCAAAGAACTTCGATCAATCGGGCTATTTCCACAGATGATTATTTGTCGTGCCGATCGGGAAGTGGATAGTTCGATTCTTGAGAAGATTTCTCTATTCTGTAATGTGCCTAAGCAGAATGTTTTCCAATCAATTGATTTAGACCTCATTTATAAAGTTCCCAAAGCTTTTCATGATCAGGGACTGGATAAGAGAATTATCGAGCTTTTAGGTATGTGGGCCACTGAACCTAAAATGGATGAGATCAATAAAGTCATTTACAATGCTGATCACCCACTTAAAGAAGTGAACATTGGTATTGTGGGTAAATACACTGAGTTAATTGAATCCTATAAATCTCTGGATGAAGCTCTAAGACATGCGGCCCTTGCCAATCAGGTGAAACTAAACCGTATCTACATTGATGCTGAAGATCTGGAGAAAGGTGTTAAAAGCGATCTTCTGGAAAAGGTCGATGGGATATTGGTTCCAGGAGGCTTTGGATCGCGCGGGACGGAAGGAAAAATCAAGGCCATACAATACGCCCGTGAAAAGAAGAAACCATTTTTTGGTATTTGTCTGGGACTTCAGCTGTCAGTCATTGAGTTTGCCCGGAACGTTGTGGGCATTAAAGATGCCACCTCTATGGAGTTTGCTGATACAGGGGATATGCTGGTTCACTATATGTCAGGTCAAAGTAAGGATGGGGCCAAGGGTGGGAGCATGCGCCTTGGGGCTTATGATTGTGAATTTCAGGAAGGAACTCTCGGGTATAAAGTTTATGGGGCCCGCATGATTTCAGAAAGACACCGGCATCGGCTCGAAGTGAATAATGAATATATTGAAAAATTAACTGAGAAAGGTCTGGTTGTTTCCGGGAAAAATCCCGCGCTTAACTTAGTTGAAGTCATTGAACTCAGTGATCACCCTTATTTTATAGCTTGTCAGTATCATCCCGAATTTAAATCACGACCATTTAAACCGCATCCACTCTTTGCTTCCTTTGTGAAAGCAAGTGCGAAACTTTAAGGAATAAGAATATGAAAAAAATGGATTTCTACATAGGTCCTTGTGTTATTGAAAGCGCAGATCTTGCGACCCAAATTGCTGAGACTCTGATTAAAGACCTCGAACCGTTTAAAGATGAAATCAATCTCCACTTTAAGGGAAGTTTTGATAAGGCCAATCGTTCTTCTTTTACCAGTTACCGAGGTCCCGGAATTGATGAAGGTCTTAAAATATTAGAAATGATCAATAAGCAATTTGGTCTTCCTACTTTGACGGATTTTCATACTCCTGATCAAGCAGAGACTGTCGCAAAGTCAGTCAGCGTTCTTCAGGTTCCGGCCTTTCTTTGCCGCCAAACAGATATGATTTTTGCCGGCGCCGAGGCCTGTAAAAAATATGACCGCGAATTGAAAGTTAAAAAAGGTCAGTTCTTATCTCCTGAAGAGACCAAGAACATTGTGGATAAGGCCTCTCACTTTCTCCCTAAAGACAAAATTCTTCTGACTGAACGTGGTTCATCTTTTGGTTATAACAACCTGGTGGTGGACATGGCCTCTTTTCAGATCATGAAATCATTTGGGGTAAGAGCAATTCATGATGCCACTCATTGTGTTCAGCGCCCAGGAGGCCTTGGAACTGCAACAGGCGGCAAGCGTGAACAGATTTTGGTATTGGCCAGAGCTGCCGTGGCAGCGGGAGCAGACGGAATCTTTATGGAGTGTCATCCAAATCCGGATAAGGCATTGTCTGATGCCGCGACAGCATTACCACTTAATCAGGTTAAATCTATTGTTGAAAAACTTCTAAAAATCCGTCGTGCGGTGGAAGAATGAGTTTAAGAGAGACTGCTAAGAAGTTTGAAGCCAAACTGAAGAAAATAAAAGTCGTCATCTTTGATCTGGATGGCATTCTGACTGATGCCCATGTGTGGTGGGCCAGTGAAGAAGTGGGATTTAACAGAACCTTCAACATTTATGATGGCTACGGGATGAAAGTCCTGATGAAGGCCGGACTGATGGTGGGAGTGATCACTGGTGGTAACAGTGTTTCAGTATTGAAAAGAACTGATCAGTTGGGCCTTGATTTTTGTTATGCTGGTAATGAAGACAAACGCCAGGCATTTCTGGATGTGATGAAACGTTATAGTGTAACAGCAGAAGAAATTCTTTATATGGGGGATGAGCTCTTTGACATTCCTCTTCTTAAAAAGGCCGGTTTCTCAGCAACGGTGCCAAACACTTGTGAAGAAGTTTTGGAAATCGTTGATTATGTAACGAAAAGAGAAAGCGGTAAGGGATGCGCCCGGGAAGTGATTGATCTTGTTCGTTATGCTCAGGATATTACACCAGAGAATGAGGATTTCTAATGCTTGGTAAAAAACTTTATAAAACATCCATGCTGAATATCTTCCGTTTAGTGATCCTTGCGATTGTCATTTTCTTTTTAAATGATTTTATCCTCGATACCTATACTTACGAAAAATTCCAGGCGGTGGGTCGTTTCAAAATCCTGGATGTTTTTAAATATCATTACCGCTATCCTTATGAGGCCATTACTTTCTTCTTTCTTATTATCGTTCCAGCGGTCTATTACGCTTTTATTCGGGGAGTGAGATTCCATGAGAAAGGGTTTAGCTACAATCGCGGTATGCCTTTTATGAATCGAAGTGTTCTTTATTCTGATATTAAAACCTATAAGCTGCTTCACCCAAATCACATCATTACAATTCACACCCATAAAGGTGACGTCTATGTGATTGCTGATAATACAGTGGAGCGAGTTATCGCTATCCTGGATCAGCATCATATCCAGGGAGATCTGGCGCGTGATGATTACGCCAGTCTGATTACCAATTTTCGGAAATTCATTGTAGTAGTGCTGACTTTTACTTTAGTGGTTTTTGTCACAAAGAAACTGGGATTTTTTCCCCGCTAATTACAGAGCGAGGCTCTTGGCCTTTTCCAATCGGTTCCAGATTCCAAGCCACTCCTCATTGAAGTGGAGGGGTGACCTTTCGGCCAGAATGATATCATAACCTTTTTCATCAAATTCCCGCATCTTTTGATAAAGTTCACGGCTGGCAATCTCTGGATTAAGTGGTTGCCGCCAAACAGCAGGATGAGAAAAGGTCATACCCAGGGAGCTTTCAATCTCTTTTTGATGAACTTCCCAGATGAAGTTTTCAGGTACAATCACCAGAGGAATTTTAGGCATATAGTGATGCTTAAGCTGTCCGGGAGCGACAGGACTTTGTGCATAGACCACGCTGACATCCAGACCATTTTTTAATAAGATTTCTGTCAGCATTTTTGCAGTATAAAATCCTGGTCGAAAGATTTCCACTCTACCTTCATTGACTCCTGCCACCGTTGATTCAATTCCGACTCTGCTAGGGCCGCCTTCCATAATAGCGACTGCATCTCCAAACTCCTTTTCAACATGCTCACTGGAAGTAGGTGAGGTCTTACCAAATTTATTTGCCGAAGGAGCAGCAATACCGCCTTCAATAGAACTTAAAAGCTTAAGAGTTAATTCATGATCAGGACAACGAAGAGCAACTGAATCCAGGCCGGAAGTAATCAGAGGGCTAATCTTCTCATTTTTTTTGGCAATTAAAGTCAGTGGGCCAGGCCAGCAGTTTCGGGCCAGCACCTCATGAATTTCCGTCCATTCGCTGGTCAGCCTCTTGGCCTTCTCCAGGGTATCGATATGGACAATCAGAGGATCAAAAAAAGGTCGCTCCTTAGTCGAGAAGATTTTTTTGAGACCCTCTTCAGAATATATCCATCCGCCGAGACCATAAACTGTCTCTGTTGGAATTGACACCACTTCGCCTTGGAGAAGTAGGGAGCGTGCTTTTACTGGATCTACTCGTTTCAATTTTACTCGCTTATGATACTGGCAGGCACTCGGGAGCCGAGTTCGCGTTTAAAATTATCAATAACCCCCAGACCCCGGAATTGTCCAGAAGAAAAGGTCGTATGGAAGTCGGTTCCCAATCCACTTTTGGCCTGAAGTTTTCCATGGATGAAAGTATTTTCAGAACCAAAGAGGGCGCTAAGAGCGTTGATGTTCTCACTTAGTTTGTAATATCTGGTTATGAAAGTCTTAAATTTTGCCAGGGATGGCTTCAAGTGATTGGCGAAGTAATCTTGTTTAAAGGCCAGAAATTTTATTCCTAAGTCCTTTACGCAAGATTCACGTTTACTTAATCTTCTCCGAAGCATTTCTTTACGTTCACTTTCCCGCATCCAATCCTCTTTTCGGCGAGAATCACATACATTTGCTAGTTCACCAAAAACAGTATTCTCATTTGCCTGTAACAAGAAAAGAAGTCCTGCCTTTTCTACCCGCAAATGACTCTCAATGATCATGGGACCTTTAAGATGTTCCTGACGAATACTGATTTTATAATCTTTTGGCAGAGTTGTGAAATTATCCACAAACCAGATGAGATCATTTTTAAAGCGCCTATCAATCCAGCGATCTGTTCTGGCAGCATTGTAGTATTGGGTAAGAACAAAAGAGAACTGTTCGGAATTATCAATGCGGGTAATATTTGGATCGGTTGCCTGAGGATGAGTGGCCTCATATTCCATAGTGAGTTGGCGGCTATAAATGGCAGCATTGGTGGCACCAACCGGAAGCTTTAAGAGCTTGTAGATGATGGCAGAAAAAATGCGGCTAATAATATTCTGCACGACTTTTACATTCTGAGCGTAGTTTTTATAAAACACCCGAACGTTATTATCTTTTATGACCCGAATTTGTTCCGTTTTACTTTTTTGAAGCTTACCCCAGATAAGGATGCTGCCTCTTTGATCAAGCCTTTCAGAACTGGATTCATCAAGACGGACCACATAAGGCTCCAGCTGTTTGACTGATCCGACACCATTTAGAATTGATCTCAGCTCAGATCTTTTTTCATTTTCTCCTTTAATCTGTTCCCATTGGACGGGATTAAACCCGAGAGTGAATTCTTTACCTGAAGCATACTCATAGTTTAAATCATAACGAAGCAGTGAGAGTTTCAAGAGTTTAAAAAAATCTAACTGCAGCTCTAGAGAGACGCCGGCACTTACAGTGCGTTTACTTAAGACTCCCACTTTAAAACGTTGATCTGTTAGATTTTGGGAGTGATGGCTTTGAACTGAGGTCATTTGTTGAAAATCATATTGGGCCAGGGCCCCGCCGGAAAAGGAAATATTGTAGAGGGGAGGAGTTGTGACAATACCTCCAGCACTGGCAGTCCAGGTATCTTCCCTTTTCATAATGTCTTCATGTCCCATCACTTCCATACCAGGTTGATTAAACTTGGTAAAAAGCAAAAAGAGCTTGGAGAAGTCTGCTCCTAGTCCATCTTGATAGGAATTGGCGTAGTGATAATAGGTATAAACTCGGCGAAATGATACACCTGCGAAGGCCTGAATCTCGGTGTCACTCATCTCTGAGAGGCCTGCTTGATTTAACTTTTCCAGAAAAGTTGAGGCTTCAATTTCAAAGGTAAAAGTATCCTGGATCAACCAATTACTTCCAAACAAATTAGGAGTGACTTGTCTGTCAGCATACACCTGAACAACACCAAAGGGTCTTTGCCAGGAAAAGCCTGAGTAGTTAGCAGAACCCAAATTAAACTGCTGATTCAACCGATTAATATTGGCCACTTCACTTTGGCCGATGCCGGAGTGGGCCACTTCTAGATGGCGGCGGATTTCATCATAGAGTGGGGATTCTTCACCATCCACTGGGATAGGATTATTAATTCCACTTTTGGAGTTCAATGCGGCCCCTAAAAGGACATTCATCATTTTATTTTGAACTGTTCTGTCTTGGACTTGTTGGGAATTAAGTGCACTCAGGGATTTGTATTTTGTGGCAAGATTACTTTTCGTTTTAGATTGGGTAAGATATTCTTCAAATTCAGAGTTAAGTTTGATGTGGGTAAACTCCGACGAGTACGCCGAAGCCGAGACAAGAATAAGGACTAGCATCCATACTTTCATGAGATCTCCCAAGGCAATCAATCGCCTGTCGATATCCCTGAATCGGACTCTTGAACTTTAAAACTTAGTCGATCACTCCTTGAGTAACTCCTTGATATTTCTTTTTGAGAGTGAAAAATCACTAAGTTGGAACAGATTAAAAAAGATAAAAATTATGAATAATGACAAATTTAAATCTCTTCTGGATGAAAGTTATCAGTGGCCTGATTATTATGAATTTAAATTCATCGTTAAAGCAGACGATAAGTCCTTGATAATTGCTAAACTGACTGGTTTTACCATTCATGAGACACCGTCTAAAAAAGGCAACTATATCTCGATTTCTGCCCGGAAACTCATGAAGAGCACCGAAGAAGTTCTCGAGGTTTACGAATTGATGAGTACTATTAAAGGTATTATCAGTTTATAAGAGCGGAGAATACATGAAGTTTAAAACGGCCTTAGTCCTGGCCGGTGGGGCCTTCGGAACCTCCATTGGTTTTGTGCTTTCCCAAAATTTTCAGAAAGTGATAGTTCTGGTCAGGTCACAGGAAATTTATGACGAGATCAATCGGGGAGAAAATAGTACTTACCTCCCCGGTCAAAAACTTCCCGCCACATTGAAAGCAGCTCTTACTTGGGATGAAGTCAGAAATCTCACAGAGGGTGAGTTAGAACTTATTGTCTCAGGTCTTCCAATGTCAGCGATTGAAGACTTTTGCCTTGAACATCGTGCAGAACTTAAGCATTACTTTGAACGTGGTGTGCCTCTCGTTAGTCTTGCTAAAGGCATTGATCATGAAACCTTAAAACTTCCGGATGAACTGTTTAAAACTCATTTTGACTCTTTTCGTTCCCAACTAATGTATTTATCCGGACCTTCCTTTGCTAAAGAGATTGTGGACAAACAAATCACGATTGTTTCGCTGGCCGGGGAAGATCGGGACAATTTGTTACTTGCCTGTGAGATGCTTGGGACTGAGTTTTTTAAAGCTATTCCTACTACCGATGTTAAAGGTGTTTTATTAGGAGGCTCTTTAAAAAACGTCATCGCCATTGCCGGTGGGATTATGGAAGGGCTTGGTTATAATCATAACACCAGGGCCGCTTTAATTACCCGAGGTATCGTTGAAATGCTCAGGTTCGGTGCTGTGTTTGGGGCACGGCCCGAAACGTTCTATGGGCCAAGTGGTATGGGAGATTTAATTCTCACTACCACGGGTGAGCTATCCCGGAATAAGTCCTTTGGAATTGAAATTGCCAAAGGTCGTAGACCCGAGGATATCATTCGTTCCAGTAAAAGTGTGGTTGAGGGGTATAAAACGACCAAGGCCGCTTATTTACTGGCCAAAAAAATGAATATCCGTGCCCGGATTTTTTCAGGCCTTTATGAAGTTCTTTATAACGGGCATGACCCTAAAGAAGTGATACAGGAGCTGATGCTCCTGCCTCCAAAGTTTGACGAATAATTTATTTTAAATGTTTTTCAATTTTTGAAAGAGAAATCGTTTCTCCCAGAGAGACAATTTCACCATTTGGCTTTTGGACGAAGTAGGCCGGAACACCAACAATATTAAAGCGTTTCAAGAATTGAGTGATATTGTCGTCCCGACGAGTCCAGTCGGCCCGTACCAGAACCACTTCATATTTTTTGGCCAGTTCATTAAATCCATCTGTTTCCAGTACTAATTTTTTATTCACCTTGCACGTCAAGCACCATTCGGCCGTGAAATCCATGAAAACAAGTTTCCCTTTTTCAGCTTGAAGTTTGCTTTCTGACCATGGTGCCCAGAGACTGTCTTTCTTGACAGTCTGAGTGTCAATGGCAGGCTTCATTTCCAGATTCTGGATGGCCATAACTGTCAGCACTAATGGAAAAGCAAAAACCAAAAATTGAAGCGGGCGTGACCTTGAAATTTTCTGAGCAAAGAAAAAGGCAAAAAACCAAAGTCCAAAGAGAAGATTCAACTTCCAGCTAATAACATCAAAATTTACCAAAGAAACGAACACGTCATATAGCCAGATAACAGTAATGACTAAAGACAGGCCAAGGAAATATTTTAATTTCTCCATCCAGGCACCGGGACGGGGAAAGATGCTTAAGGTTGCAGGAAAAATCGCGGTTAGTAGAAAAGGAAAGGCCAGTCCAAATCCGATAAAAAAGAACATGAGAAAGATGTTAAAGGTACTGGTGGTGAACGCAAAAGTTAAGGCCGTTCCAAGAAAAGGGGCGGAACAAGGGGTGGATAGGATGGTAGTAAGAATACCGGAGAAAAAATCTCCCGAGACTCCTTCTTTAATTTCTTGAGAACCAAATTTGGCACCACCGGGAGTTCTAAATTCAAACAGACCGAATAGATTTAAACTCAAAATAAACAGGATCAGCATCATGATTAGAATGAAGGCCGGGGATTGAAGTTGAAAACCCCATCCGAATTCTTCTCCACCCGCTTTGAGTAAAGCTATGACACCTGCCAGGACCATAAATGTAGAGATCACCCCAGCGGTATAACTTAAATTATGAGAAAGGATTTTCCTTTGAGGAAGATTTCTGTGCTTGATTAAACCAAACAACTTCAAAGAAATTACCGGCAACACACACGGCATAAGGTTTAGAATCAAACCTCCTAAAAAAGCAAAGATCAAGTACTGCAGCATGCTCTTATTATCAGCAGCGGGAGTGGCGGCAACGGATTTACCGCTAAATGGCGGAAGATCTTTATAAAAATCGGTCAGTGAAGAAGTTGCATTTGAAAAATTCTCGACCTTTAAATTTACGACACTGACCTTATCAGTATCCGGAGCATTCAAGAGGAATTTTAAGTCATAAGGTTTTTCAAACTGACCATTGGCCGGCAAAGGCATTTCAGGATCTTGATACTCACCATCCCATTCAATTTCTGTTTTGCCGTAAAGGACTCCATCTTTTAGGTATAGGGATTCACGCTTGTATCCCCAGGGAACGTGGGGGAAGCCAGTGAGGAGATTTAGTTCTTGAGGAAGCTTGGCCGTCTTAAAATTCTTTAAGGTGTAATGCAGAGTTAACTTAGGCTGATCTTTTTCCCGGGTAAGATAATACTCGAAGCCAGCCGGTAAGGCCGATTCCTGAGGAAGTGATTCAAAAGCTTTTTTAAGTTCAGCTGTTTCAAATGGCTTGGCCTTTCGGTTGGCTGTGAATTTCTCATTTTCATTCAGAGTAAGAGAAGCTTCGCCGGGGATACAAATGTCTTTACAAATTAAGACACCAACCTGGGTTTCAAAAGTTCCTGGAATATTGTTAAAGAAAAAATGCTTTGTTCCACTATAGCCAATTGTTAAAATATCGCCGGCCTCAATATATTTTTTAGGAGTTGGCCATTCATAAGCCTTGGTATTAATCGGTGCATTGGATTTTAAAAATTTAAAAGTCGAGGCAATGCCCGCATCTCCCGGGTTTTTCCAGTAAGTATGCCAACCTTTGTCATGATTAATGGTGACAACTATTTTGTCTTCAAATCTCTGTACAGAAAAAGTAGCATGTTCCTCATTGGCATATATTGAAAACGAAAGAAGGAGAAGAACGATAGCTTTCAGCATGTGAATCCTTTATCATGATATCCGGGAACAATAATGTATGTCTTATCCGTCTAAAATTATATGCCTCACAGAAGAAACAGTCGAGACTCTCTATCTGTTGGGGCGAGAAGATTTAATTGCAGGTGTAAGCCAGTATGTGGAACGACCACCTGAAGCCAAAAAACATCCACAGGTCAGCCAATTTATTCGCTCTGATATTGAACAAATTGTAATCATGGAACCTGATCTGGTGATTGGCTTTTCTGACATACAAAAAGAAATCGCCTCTAAGCTTATAGGACGCGGTTTAAACGTATTTGTGACAAATCAGCGCTCCCTTGATGAGATTCTTAACAATATCCTCTTGTTAGGAAGGATAGTGGGTGAAGAGAAGAAGGCACAGGAGCTGGTATTATCTTTTGAGCAAAAACTTGAGTATTTTAAGAAAAAGTCCTCTGAACTTAAGTTTCGGCCTAAAGTCTATTTTGAAGAGTGGGATCATCCTCGTTTTTCTGGCATAAAGTGGGTTTCCGAGCTGATATCTGCCTGCGGGGGTGAAAATATTTTTGCCGACAGAATTGGTGCCATGGCGCGAGAGCGGGAAGTCACTGATCAGGAAATTATTGAGCGTAATCCTGATATCATTTTTGGCTGTTGGTGCGGCAAGCCAGTTAAGCTCGACTCTTTTGCTAAAAGACCGGGCCTTATTCAAGTTAAGGCCGTCCAGAATCAGGCGATTTGGGAATTGTCTCCGGCCATTTTCCTTCAACCGGGACCTGCGTTATTTGTTGATGGGCTAGATCAAATGTTTGAGAAAATTCAAGAGGTCGCAAACCTTGACGTCTAAAAATATCGGCCCATATTTAAATCTATGAAAAGAATGTATTTAACTTTGTTGTTCATTTTTATGTTTATTTTTTGGGCCGGCTCCCTTTTAGGGCAGCAAGGGTCCAGACCTATTGATGACAAAGAGTCCATTAGCATGGAGAAGCGTCTTAAAATGCGGGAAGAGATGCATCGTAGGATGATGGAAAAGCTTCTCAAGGGTGGCACTCCTGATCCTGAAATGTTCAAGGATATGGAGCAGTTTCTGGATGAAGTGATGAGTGATTCATTCAGTGGTTTTGACTCTTTTACCCGGACCACTGCCCAAAATTATAAAATGGAATGGAGTGAAACTCCCAATGGGCGAACTTTGATTATCACTCCAAAAAGTCCCGAACAGCAGCTTGATATTAATGTCAGTAGCGGACTGGTGATCATAAAAGGGAAGACAGAAAATAAAACCGCTCACGGTATTTCTGTTTCTAATTTTTCCAACAGTTTTAATGTTCCAGGCGACTGTGATCCATCCAAAGTTAAAATGGATCAAAAAGACGGCAAAATTTTAGTGCAATTTCCTTTCTGGGATTCTAAGTCGCCGACAACTAAACCAAAAAAAGAGAATGACAGAAAACCAATTCAACCATCTGAAAGTGACATTCAGGTTTAGTCTTCTAAACGCATGAAATGACGGTGCTTTTTTTCGGCAAAATTTTCCTAATCTTTGGGACGATATATCCGATGAGATGGGTAAGTGTTCAACCCCATCCTGGAGGCCCGTATGGCAAAAACAGTAGCACTTTTCTTTGTACTTGGATTAATGGTTAGCTGTGCTTCTTATCATAATGAGCGTGGTATCTCTTCAGTCGATCAGCAAGAGAAAGAACATGTTCATCATTTTGATAGAGCTTACGTCCGTTAACGCTCATTTGGCTTTTTAAGCCAATCGGGGATATTGGACACTTCTTCAAGAACACGTTTATAAGAATCCAGGCGGGAGAGGATCAATTGGTCTTCTCTTTTGCCATTATCCAGCTTCTGAAAAAAACATCCCTTACTGTTGGCCTCATGAGTGCAGTTTGAGCTGAACTGACACTTTGTGGTCCATTCATTCACGTCAGAAAAACAATAAAGTAGATCCTGCTTGGTCAGATCACTCAGGGACATAGAACGGATTCCCGGAGAATCGATCAAGGTGAATTCTTCAGCATAAATGAGCTCGGCCCAGGTGGTGGTGTGAGCACCTTTTCCTATTTTACCTAAATCTCCACTTAAAAGATTCACTTTACCTTTACTAAGACCAGTAATCAGACGACTTTTACCGACCCCTGAATGACCCAGGAGAATGGCCGTCTTATGATGAAGATCATGGGAGAGTTCTTCCAGACCAGCGCTCAAATATTTTGGTTTATAGTTCAGATCTTCCGCTGAAACCTCAAAACATTTAGCATTCAGCCATTTCAATCGCTCGGCCTCAAACTTGATGTCAAAATCGGATTCATCATAGAGATCCATCTTATTAAAAACCACGAAAGCAGGAACATTCCAGAAGTCTGAGCGCGCAAGGTAGCGGTCAACCAGGCCTCTTTTATAGTCAGGCTTCCCGGCACTCACCACCACCATCATGACATCAACATTGCTAGCAATGACTTTCTTTTTTTGCTCTCGGGGAATATTCCGAAATATGGCATTAGACCTTTCGTGGACGGATTCTATTTTAAATTCTTCTCCCCCTTGCGGAGGCGGGGAGAGTTCCACCCAGTCACCCACCACAAGATGATCGTCTCCCTTTAAGAGGGTAGCGAGGGCAGTGGCGGGAACCACTTCCTTGGTATCCTCCCGCTGGCAGTCAAAATGCCTCTTTGAGGATCTAAAAATACGGGCCTTTATCGTCATTTAAAGAAGCTACCACAAAAAGGTTGCTCCTTCGATTGACAAGATTAATAACGCTCATTAAAGTAGTCGCCTAAACGCTCTGAATCGTCTAAACTCCTTGGAATCAATGGATTTTTCGAAATTCAGGACTGTTATAAGCGCACCGGTAGCTCAGCTGGATAGAGCAACCGATTTCTAATCGGTAGGTCACAGGTTCGAATCCTGTCCAGTGCGCCATTTTTTTCTTGCCGTGCCTAGAATTGAACTCCCCATGGCCATTCAACTCTCTTGAATGCAAAATAATTTATGAAAAAAAAATTGTTCATTGGGCTGAGTGTCCTCACTTCTCTTATTGTAATCGGGCTTGTTTCGTTTTCTGTCTATTTGTCTTTGACGGTAAAACAGCTTAAAAACCTTGAACCTAAATTAGTTGATAGAGGAGAGCTGAAAGCAAGTATTCGCACTCCCTATAAATTTGAGCATGAAGTTTGCCATCATTTCTTTCCAGTGAAGTTATTCTCGGATTCACCTGTTGATAAAAGCTTTGAGGCCGAATCAAATTGTAGTGTCACCTATAATGAACAACAGCTTTTCCTGATAAATGGAAATCAAGTCTATAATTCAAATACAGATTTTTATAACTCTGGATTTATGAAGCTCGCATATGGAGAAAAATCTCCTAAAGAGTTAATGATAATTACTTATGAAACCCAGACACCCCCTCAGGAAATGATGTTTTATAAGTTAAAGCATTTTCAGGATGCTATGATCTATATCTCTGGAAATCTAAGTCGGGCACTTTCGAAGGCAAAAACTTTTGAGAAGTATGTTTCAGGTGATAAAGTGATTTACGTATGGGGGATTCCTGAGCCTGGTTATCCTGAGAATAAAAAAGTGGATGTTTTATCAGATGAATTCCTTATCACATGCATGGGGTCCAGCTGCCTTGAATACCTTAGAGATATAAAGCTCATTTAATGGGTTGATTTGCAAAAAGTTCTGACTGCACTACTCGGGTGCGCCGTTTTTTCAGGCTCGCCCTGCATTCTTTGGTAGCGTGATTGTAAATACTGTTCCGCTACCTGGTTTGCTTTCCACTGCAACTGAACCACCATGGGCCTCAGTCACACCACGCACCAGTGTCAGGCCAATACCCCAGCCTTTATGGTTTCCGCCTAAGGCACTTTGACTTCGCCTGAATTGCTGGAATAGTGACTTTTGATCTTCAATTGAAATTTCTTCGCCAAAGTTATGTACTGAAATTTGAATTTTCTCTGCTTGTTCCGATACCCCAAGTGTTACTGGTAGATTGGGGGAGCCATATTTAATTGCATTGTTGCACAGATTTTCAATGATTCTGCGAATCCCATTTGGATCACAAAAAATGTCGACGGACACTTCACACTTAATAACAAAGCGGTCGCCGTGAATTGTTACTAACTCAGTGACAGTTTCTTCTATTAAGTGGCACAGGTTAACTGCTTCTAGTTTTAATGGAAGCTTTTCCCCGCTATGGATCCGATTGGCATCTAATAAATTGGTAATCATCAGTCCGACTCGATTTACGTGGGTTACTATCTTTTCAGCAAACTTGTGGATCGATATTGGATCATCCGGTTTACGAAGGATGAATTGGGCCGATCCAAGTATGACTGATAATGGGGTCCTTAAGTCATGTGTCAGCAAAGAAACAAAAGCTTCGCGAAGCTCACGTTCATTTTCTAAGTTCTCAACTTTGTTTTCCAGGCTTTCCCGGAGTTCTTTTTCCAGTTTGGTTTTGTAAAACCTATCGAGGGCAACACTCACAAGATCTGCTAAGGCACTTACAAATTCCAGATCAGTCTCATCGAGTGCACTTCCTCCCTCTAATTGAAGAGCGCCAAGAGGGGGAAGGTCATCAATGATGAGAGGTAAAACTATATAATTTTGATTCTTCCCTGCTCCAACATTTTGAGTTTTGGCATTTTGAAGAATTTTCGTCTTTAGGGCCATATTTTTATGAATATCGGCAGTTTGTGCTTGAGAAGCCCCTGACATGTAGGAATAGGTATCCCTGGCATGAGAGATTGCATTTGTTACTTGTTCATCTGTTGCCTCAGGAGAGTGCCAAACAACAGTGTTGGCTCTTTCTAACCAGTGCTCGATAAGAACAACTGTTAATAAGGGGAAAGTCTCAGAGGCAGAAGTTAGAATTTTAGGAAAAGTAATGACTACACTTTCGAAAGCAGCAAGATGCTTACTTATTTCGTAAAGTATCCTGATCCGTTCAAAGGTTTTTTTCGTGCCGATTTCAGAATCCTTCATTTTGTTTTCTTGCGGGTCCTTATAATTTTCTTCTTTTTTCGTGAAGTGGCTTTATCTATATTTGGTGTAATCACAATCCCACTTTCACTTATATCCATCTTATGGCGTCCGTTAACATGGGCAGTGTTTCTTAATTTATAGATTTCTATGAAACGATCTCGTTTGAGATCTTGCTCTCGGTTAGAAGCGGTCAGTAAAATTACCCCGTCCACAACTGTCTCTTCCACTCCGAAACGACTGATTTTCGTGCTCCCATAAGGGATGTCGGTAGCAAAAAATCCTATGGCCTGTGCGACCTGAACTAAAGTGGCCAGTTGAAATATTTTTTCGCGTACAACTTGAGGATCTTTGATCTTGTGGACAAAAACAGAAGCTGAATCAATAGCTATGCGTTTAGCCCCCATGCTCTCTATACGATCTTTCATCATAAGCAGATGTTTTTCGATTAAGATCTCCGGCTGAGGAATAAAGATGATTTCAATATTCCCTTTTTTTATTTCAGAATCTATGTCCCAGCCCATACCTCTTGCATTGGCAATGATGCGCTCTTTTGTTTCTTCAAATGAGAAGAAAATACCTTTTTCTCCGAAATCTTTTGCGCCTCTATAGATGAATTCTAAAAGTAAGAGAGTCTTGCCAGTGCCTGCAACCCCGGATACCAACAGACTTGATCCATAAGGGATTCCTTGTCCCAGGAGCTGATCCAAGTTTGAGATGCCAGTCTGGATGCGGTATGGACCATTTCCAGGCATCATTTTGTCGGCTTCAGGGACTCTCTGGATGGTTACGCGAGGGGCGTAAATTTCTAATCCCTGGGAGTTAATCTCAAATGAATGTTGCTCACGACTATGATTCGTTCCTCGCATTTTAATGACCTGGATGAATCTTTGATATTCACCGGAGTCAAAACGAATTTGTAGTGTGACGATACCGTCGATGATAGAAAAAATAGGATTGGTATCAATGTCTTTTTGACTAAATTCGCCAAGAAATAAAGCTGTACACTCCCAGGCCATCAGATTAATCACCATTTCATAGGAAAATTTTCGTAGTTCTTCCCTTGAATTGGCCAGGTCTTCAAAGACCTTAAAACTATCTATCACTACTAAAGAGGGCTTGATTTTTTTTACATGAGACATGAAAAGTTCAATGGCCTGCTCAAGCCCTTTGGTTCTCGTTATCTCACCCAGATCCACAAAACTTATACTGCCATCATCTATTTTCTTTTGATCAAAGAAGGCAAACTGCTTGAGGTGCCGTAAGGTTTTCGCAGTTGGTTCAGATAAAGTTTGGAATATGATGGCAGGAATTTCTCTGGTCGCATTCTGGAAAATTATTTGCTGCGACAGGATCGTCTTTCCTGAGCCTGGTGAGCCGGCGAGCACAATAAGCTCGCCCTTTGGTATGCCACCGGTAAGGATATCATTCAGATTACGGACACCTGTATTGATTCTATTTCCAGGCGTTGAGGTTTTCATGTTTTCTCCGGATCGGTCCACGTCACTTTAAGTAGTTCCTTGTGAAGTGGGGCGGTAAGTATATCTGCAGTAATTCTTCCTAACACTGTAATGAATTCAATCAGTAAAAATCGAAGGGCCTCTATCAGTTCTTCTGACTTGTGGTTTTTTCCTGTATGGAGCAGTTCCTGAAAACTCAGATGTTTGTTGATAAGACTCACGTCAGAAAGAACTGGGAATTTTTCATGGCTTTGACGAAGAACCCGGTCAAGTATTACTTCTAACGTAATACCACTTAATGTCATGAGAGCGCGTTGCTCAATGACGTGAATTGCTTTTTCTAAAAGTTCCACTCTTTTAGTTAAGGGCAGGCCACTAGCAGTCTTTATTTCCCAATCTTGGACCAGTTTGGCATAGGTGTTATTTTGTTCAGCCGTCATAAAGGTCCCAAATTTAGGAAAAGTTCCAAATTAAATCGTACTTATCAGTATCCTGAATTGGTGTTTAATACAATGTCCATAGCATTAGGCTTGTGACTTGCCGAAAGAGCTTGGACTTTATTTTGGGGAATGGGCATTTATTCAAATGAAAGTGCCTTTGAATCCAAAGGCACTTTCATTCTTTAGTCGAAATCTAGAGTTGTTCCTCCGAACAGTTCACCCGTCGAACGAACTGACGATCGAATTCATCACGTGATGAGAGATAAAGATGACTATAATGGATAGTCTCGTTACCGATGGCCGAAAAGCTTGGGGAAAATACTGCACTTGTAGTGTTTAAATCCCAAAAATCATCTTGTTTACTTTCATTCGTCCATTGATTAGAGGCATCGCTGTAGCTATGGTGAAGGCTTATATGGCTTAAAGTTCCTGTATTTACTGAAAGATTAAGAGCTGTCTCAAAAGTAACGTTCTCGCAGAAATTTGAAGCGCTCATGCCAAAACTTGGAATATAGGTTGAAGCATTGAAGGCATTTACCATAAGAGGCTTTTTGATGGTGAAGGAGTCGCCACCAGAAGGTAAAGGCGATCCAGTCATGGTAATTAACTCGACCTTATTCATAAGAGCAATTTGGCCGGCAGTCAGAGAAACTTTCTGGGCCTTATCATAATCATAATAACCACCGGAGCATGAATTGTTGCATGGATTTTCATTGTTTGGACAAGCCGTCGCATAATCAGCATAAGTGGCCACTCCGGTACTTGAATTAAAAACTTTATAAGGTGTCTGGGTTGCTGAAAAAGTGGCGCCTAAAGTACATTGATTATTATTATCATGCCGAGGGCCCTTTACCATATAGATAGGAAGTGTCGCTGAATCACCAGGGAAAATTTGATGTCCACTAGCTGCAGTAAGAGTTAGGGTTTCATTCCCAAGGAAAGTATAATTCTTAACATCATCCATGTAGAAATTTAAATTTACAGAATATGAATCTGCTGATGTGTTAGAGATCTTATTGTATTCCGTATTATGTATGGCCTCCGTTTCAATCCAGTACTCAAAGGTTTTTTTGTTTCCAATGAGATCATAGGTGAGACCTACAGAGTCGTATTTCAGGGTCATGTCTTCAGACCCCTTTAGAACGCCGGCTTCATAGAAATTAAAGCTAACAAGAGCAACTTTATTGACGTTGTCATAGTTTATCAGAGTGATGTCTTTAAGTGAGACATCTTCGAAAGCAATACTTCCGCTCGCAAGACACTCTGATCTTGATTCAGTGTCATCCTCGTTTGAGGTTCGGCAAAACCAACCCCAAATACCGGCCTCAATTGTATTTCCATCTTCTTGGTAATCTGGATGGAAGAAAGGTGCAAAAGCATCATGGAGATTATCTATGTCACATGCACTGCTATTATCCCCACTATCAACAGGAGTCCCGTTACAGGCCACTTTGCTGGAGTGAAGTGCGGCCAGGGCGTTCATGCGTGCACGAATTTGATCCAGAACACTAAGTTGTTCTTTCGCCTGACTAAGTTGAGTTGGATTAATCGTTGTTACGACTGGATCGGTTGAACCATCAACTTTATCAGTGATGATGGCCGAACTTTCACCTTTGAGGGTGATCTCAATTCCTGCTGCGGAATCAGTGTTGACAGTAATGACATCCATCAAGCCATCGACTCCTTGCCCAGAGCCGGCCACGAAATCGCCGTTTAAGAGATCCAGATCAGCAGAAGCAACTTTCCCGCTTCCTAAAAGTCCGGCATCAATAAACTTTTGAACAAGCTCTTCTTTTTCCGTTTCCAATTTTGCTTCTGAAAAATTAGAAGATTCAGCTTCAAAATTTGCAAAGATTTCATCCCCATCTGCTTTACCAAAGACATTGGCCACGATGGTGTGAGTTAGTGGTGTCACGTTAATTTTTTTGCCAGCGGCCAAAGCGCTTTGACTGGCGACTGAAATATATTTTTCACCAGATGGTGCTATGACTTGCACCAGATAGGGCTCCTGAAGACTAGAGATGTTGGCCGCATAAGTTCCATCAGAAGCAGTGGTTTCTTCCACCACTTGACCGTTTGAGCCTTTAATCTTAACCAGACCCCCTGAAATAGGGGCACCTGTTGCGGCAACACCACTCATCAGGCTTCCTGAACTTAGGCCTGATCCAGCAGGACCACTACAACTTGTTACATGAAAGAGAAGGGTCATCAGGAACACTGGACCTACGTACTGCTTTTTCATTAATGTCTCCGAGTTTTACTTGATTGCGATTGGTCGATTATCGTCAGAAGCGCTCCCTCAGATGAGCAGAAAAAAGAAAAGACAATGAATAGGAAGGTTTAAAAGGCCAGTCTTAAAGGAGGCTTCAGGTTGTCTAGGTTCCAGAGTGCCAATTATTTCTGGTTTAAGTTCAATTTATGCCTTACGGGGTAATTTAACCCTAAAGAGAGAGCCCTTGCCCGGCTCACTTTCAACCCAAATTTCTCCTCCATGAGATTTTACAATTTGTTTTGAAATATAAAGGCCCAGGCCTAACCCACTTATCTCACTGGCAGAAACTCCAGCTCTTTCAAAACTATTAAAGATCTTTTCTTTATATTCAGGTGAAATCCCCCTGCCATAATCTTTAACACTAAGGAAGACTTCATTTGGAAGAGATGAGACTTCAACATCAATTTCCTTATTGTTTCCGTATTTAAGAGCGTTAGTAAGAAGATTGGTGATGACCTGCTCTATACGAATAGGATCCCAGAAACCCTCTGAGTCTTTGGAAAGTTTTAGTCGGGGAGCACCACCAGGAATCATTTGAAATTGGCCGGTCATGCGGGCGATAACATCCGAGACAAGATCACTGAGATTTACAAAATCTTTTTCAATGGTCAATTTCCCGGTTTTAATCCGGGAAATATCCAGCATATCATCCACCACTCGTTCTAATCTTTGAGTCTGTTTATCTGTTTGTTCAATCAGTGCGTTGACTCGCTCTTGTGAGTAAACAGTGGGATCATTTTGCTTGATACCTCTTTGAATCATCTGTGTGTGAAGTTTCAAAGAAGTGAGAGGTGTTTTTAATTCATGGGAGGCGATGGAGAAAAAATCATCACGAACTTTTAGGGCCGTTGAGAGGGTTTCTTCAGAAGCTTTACTGATTTCCATTTGTCTTTTAGTAATCCAGAAAATTCGGCAGAAGAGGAGAGTGAATAAAAAGCCAATTATGGCAGTAATGATTGGCATCAAGCTCTGAGATTGACGGATAAAGAGTGGAGTTGGCACAAAGTGGAAGGTAAATGTCCGGCCAAAGAGATTCATTCGTTCTATTAATCTAAATTTGTGATGGGGGTTTTGATACTCTGGAACGAGATTATAGTCATAGAGCAGATTCTTTGGATCGAGATCGTTCCCATCAAAAATCTCGACATCAATATTTAAATTGGTTTCTTTGAAAATTTCATTAAAAAGATCATATGTCCTGAAAGGACTAAAAATAAATCCGATGAGATTTTTTCGCCGGCCTTCAATCGTATTTAATGGAGCATTTTTTTTATAGTAAGGAACGTATAAATTTAGACCTGGTTGGGGATTAATTTCGTTTTCCTGAACTAATTCAATCTTTCCGGTAAAGGCGGATTGGCCACTATCACGGGCCTTGATCATAGTCTCTCTTCGGTTAGCTTCCGAGAACATATCATAACCAATGGCCCTGTTATTTCTTTCATTGATGGGGTCAAGATAGAGAATCGTGAAAAATTCACTTCGATTACCTTGTGGCCAGACTTGGTAGTGCTTGAGTTTATCCTTCGGCACTTTGATTGCAAGTCCCATTCCTTGAATACCTGGAAAACGTTCCATTAATTGAGTTTCCTGAAAGTATTCATGAAACTCATCGGCCGATACGATAACTGAACTATGAAAAAAGGCCCGGGCCTGGATCAGCGCACTTTCATACCTTTCCATTCGGTATTGAATCCGCCTCATGGCCTGTTCAGTTTCATGTTCAAACTGCAGTAAAAATTGCTTACGGTCTTTATGGCGAAGATAGAGAGACAAAACTAAAGTAATAAGAATTCCCAATAAAAGTATGGGCCAGCCGTTTGGGACAGAAAAGGTTTCTCGTTTGAGATTCTTCATCAATCTAATTAGCTTGGCATTTTTGGGCCAGTTATGGAAAGTCAAAAGGTGAAAATGTTAAGAAAAAGAAAATTTATTGACATGATGGGCAAATAGTCATTATTTCAATTCATTATCACATATATTTCTGATGCTTATCAGCTTAAATTTTTTGGATTGGGACTACGATTCTTGCAGTAATTATAACAAAAATACGATTAGAATGCTTATTCATGAATGCAAAGACTAAAACATCATTACTCATTATTATCTTGTTGGCGGTTTGTGGCTTTGCCTTTGGGCTTGGCTCTTTCACCTTCATCTACGGTAAGGGTTACTCTTACTTGCTGGATGATCCAAAGGCCTGCGTAAACTGTCATATCATGCGTGATCAATACGAGAGCTGGAACAAAGGTTCCCACCATAAAGTGACTACTTGTAATTCCTGTCACACTCCTGAAAACATCTACTTTAAGTATTTTAATAAAATGGATAATGGTTTTATGCATGCTCTGAAGTTTACTACGGGTACCTTTAAGGATCCGATTAGAATCAGACAGCATAATTTTAACATTACGATGTCGGCCTGTTTGAAGTGCCATGGTGACTTGATGTCATCCACACTGCATCAGGGTCCAATGCAGGAAGGAAAATCCTGTGTCGGTTGTCATCGGGATGTTGGCCATAGTCACTAGGGGAGTTTATGACATCTAAAGGCAAGTTACTTCTATTGGTGTTACTGACAGCTGTTCTCGGAACTGTTGCGGGTTATGTCCTGATCAGTATCTCTGAGAAAAAAATCGAGGCCAAGAATCCATTCTTCAAAGTTGTGGATATTGGACCGATGGAAGATGATCCTGAAGTCTGGGGTAAGAATTATCCCCTTCAGTATGACAGCTACCTAAAAACCGTGGATCAGAAGCGAACCAAGTATGGTGGTTCTGAAGCCATGCCACGGGTTCCGGATAATGCTGATCCCCGAAGTGTTGTAGCGCAATCCAAGCTGGAAGAAGATCCTCGCTTAAAGAAAATGTGGCTAGGTTATGCCTTTAGTGTCGATTTCCGGGAAGAGCGAGGTCATGCCTACATGCTGGACGACCAAATTCACACCAAGAGACAAACTGCCTCTCCTCAGCCAGGTGCATGTTTGAATTGCCATGCTTCAACCTACACAACCATGTTCAAACTTGGTGATGGGGATCTTAAGAAGGGTTTCGATATCATGAATAAGATGCCTTATCATGATGCCTTAAAAAATGTGAAACATCCGGTGAGTTGTATCGATTGTCACAGTCCCGACAATATGGAGCTGAGAATTACTCGTCCGGCCTTTATGGAAGGGATTAAAGAGTATAAAAAATCTCAGGGTGTTCATAATTATGACGTGAATAAAATGGCCACAAGACAAGAGATGAGAAGTTTCGTCTGTGCTCAATGCCACGTTGAGTATTATTTTAAAGGACCTGAGAAAACTCTGACTTTCCCTTGGAGCAAAGGGATTAAGGCCGATGAAATTTATAAATATTATAAAGAAAATGGACATAAAGATTTCATCCATGCCGAGTCTGGAGCGGAAGCATTAAAGGCCCAGCATCCTGAGTTTGAAATGTGGAGCCAGGGCGTGCATGCCAAGTCCGGTGTTTCATGTGTCGATTGTCACATGCCTTACCAGCGCGTCGGTGCCATGAAAATCACTAACCACCAGGTTCGAAGTCCGATGCTAAATATCAATAAATCATGTCAGACATGTCACCACACTCCTGAGAACGAGTTAAAAGAAAAAGTGGAGACTATTCAGACACGACACATGGAAATGCGGAATAAATCAATGGATGCTTTGATGGCCCTCATTGATGATATTAAGGAAGCAAAACAGAAAAATGTTAGCGAAGATAAAATTAAAAAAGCTCAATTGGCACAGCGTGAAGCCCAATTCCTGATTGATTTCATCGAGGCCGAGAATTCTACCGGTTTCCATGCACCTCAAGAAGCGGCCAGATTAATGGTGCAAGCAATGGATAGAATTAGAGAAGGTCAGCTGGCCTTGAAGTAAAATTCGAGATGCTGTTAGACAGTAGAAATTTAGGAAGATAAGAGAAAGTCCCACTTTGCTGGGACTTTCTTATTTCTAGAGCGTTAGGTCTGATGAGAAAATTAAGAAGCGCATGTCTTTAAAATTAGATAACTTTACATAATGAGTAATAAACAAGTCCTCGTTGTAGAGGATGATTCTAATATCCGTGAAGTTCTGAAGCTGGCCCTTGAGTTTGAGGGATATGAAGTGATTCTCGCCAAGAATGGAAGGGAAGGGCTTGATATACTTCCGTCAAGCAAACCCGGTCTCATCCTTTTAGATCTCATGATGCCAGTCATGAATGGTTGGGAATTCGTGGAAGAAATTAAAAAGCATCCCGAATATAAAAGCATTCCTATCGTCGTCGTTTCCGCCTATTCGGAACGTGCTAAAGCTATTGAGTGTAATAAGTTTGTACAAAAGCCATTGGAGCTGGACACACTTCTTAAAGCAGTAAATGAGAATTTTAAAGAATAAAGTATATGGAAATTACAGAAGGACTCTTTAAGCAAATCATCGAGAACTCGCTGGAGGGAATCTGGATCATCGATGATAGGAATGAGAGTGTTTATGTTAATCCTGCCATGTCCCGAATGCTTGGCTACAGTCCGGATGAAATTAAAAAGACCGATTTATCAATGCTCTTTAAAGCTGAAGACTTAAAAACGTTGTTGGAGAAGTTAGAAAGCAGAAAGAGAGGCCAGAGCGAAAAACATGAAATTCGAGTCATAAGAAAAGATAAAGTGGTTATCTGGACTCTCGCCTCATGTTACCCATTATTTAACCAGGAAGAAAAATACATCGGCAGTGTCGGCCTGTTGATCGATATTTCCAAGCGTAAAAGAAGTGAAACTCTTTTGGATGCTCAAAGAAATGTATTTGAAATACTTATTAGGGGCGGAAGTTTAGAAGATGCCCTTAATGAGTTATTGGCCCCCATCGAAGAGTTAGTTGATGGCATGTTGGGTTCGATACTCCTGCTGGATAAAGAGGGAAAGAAGTTTACTAAGGGAGCAGCGATTAATCTTCCAGATGCGTATATGGAAGGGATTCTAAATGAACCTATCGGCCCAGAGGCCGGCTCTTGTGGGACAGCGGCATTTAAGAAGGAATTAGTCATCGTCTCAGATATCGAGAATGATCCTCTATGGAAAAACTATAAAGAATTGGCATTGTCATTTGACTTAAGGGCCAGTTGGTCCTGTCCCATTTTATCCCGTGAGGGGAAAGTTTTGGGAACGTTTGCTTTATACTTTAGAAATATAAGAGAACCCACTGTTTATGAGTTACAAATAGTTAAGGATGTGACGGCCGCGGCGGCCCTTTCAATTGAACACATCAATATGCTTCATCAACAGGAATCACTCTTAAAAAAAGAAAAAAAATTTAATCAGGAGCTTGAATTGTTGGCCCAGGCCCGAAAATTTCTGGCCAATTCCCTCGAGTATGAAAAAGTCTTAAAAAACATTCCTGAATTAATTGTCTCGCATTTTGCTGATTGGAGTTACATTACTTTATCTGACGAAAATGGCGTACTTCGCGCACTTACTGCAGCTACGACACCAGAGTCAAAAGAGTTTTTGAAGATCTTTGAAGACTTTAAAACAGATATTACTTCTCCTCATGGTCTACCTCGTGCACTCAGAGAGGGGCGCTCCATTTTGTATGCACATTTAACCGAGCAAGATTTTAATACCGAAGGTGAGGCCTGGCCTAAATTAGGAACAAGAGACACAGAGTATGTTAGTGGCATTCGCAAGCTGGGGCTAAGGTCTTATATGGCAATACCTATGATTGTACGGGGAGAAGCCTTAGGAGGCCTGATTGTTGCCTCTTCAAAAGAAGGTCGTCACTACACTCAAAGTGATCTTGCCCTAATGGATGAAATTGGCCGCTCTTGTGCCATGGCGATTGATAATACAATGCTTTATCGAGATGCCCAGCAGTCGATTCAGAACCGCGAAGACTTTATCTCAGTGGCATCTCATGAATTAAGAACTCCTTTAACTTCACTTCAAATGAGAGTGGATCTTCTGACCCGTATGATGGAGAAGAGCGAGTTCTGTGAGGAATTTGAAGCAAAAATAAGACCACTCGTTTCTGAAATCAGACCAGATGTAAGAAAGTTCACCAAACTAATAGAGACTTTACTGGATATCTCCAAGCTAAGGGCAAATAAACTCCATCTAAACCTGCAAGAAATGAATATCTCAAAATTAGTTCAGGAAGAAGTTAACCGTTTGAAGCCTGAATTTGACCTTCAGCAAACCCCTTTAAGGATTTCTATACAGGAAGACTTATTTGGTATGTGTGATCAATTACGATTGCAACAAGTGATTTCCAATCTCCTGGCGAATGCCTTGAAATTCGGTAATAAAAATCCTGTCGAATTTGAGATGATAGGGAATAATGAGCGTATTACAATTACCGTTAAAGACTATGGAATGGGTGTTTCTTCTGAGGACAAACTTCGAATTTTCAAGCCCTTTGAAAGAGCTGTTTCCGACAAGAATTTTGGAGGGTTGGGACTTGGCCTCTATATTTCTCAGCAGATAATTGAAGGTCATGGTGGTACGATACTAGTAGAAAGCACTCTTGGCGAGGGAAGTTCCTTTATTGTGGAACTTCCTCGACGCTAGAAAAAATCATGTTATTCTTTTCTTATAACACTAAGAGGTAGGTCACTAATGAAGGGTGCCATATTTGATATGGACGGGGTTGTAGTTGATAATCATGCTTATCATTTTAAGGCCTGGATGGCCTTTGCTGAGAAGTATAAGTTTGAACTTAATGAGAAAATCTATCGTGATCAATACAATGGAAAGACCAACGCGGATCTGTTTAGAATGATCTTTGGTCATATAAGTAGTGAGGATATAAACCGTTACGCTGAAGAAAAAGAAAGTTTGTATCATAAACTCTATGCTTCTCACATGAAAGCTCATACGGGGCTGGTTGATTTTCTTGAGTATCTTAAAAAAAATAAAATTAAGGTTGCTCTGGGAACTTCTGCTCCCACCCAGAATGTTGATTTTGTATTGGATACATTGAAACTTCGAAAATATTTTGAAGTTATTGTTGATGGTGCTCAGGTCGAAAGAGGTAAGCCTGATCCACAAGTTTACCAGCTCTGTGCGATGAAGCTTGGGCTGGACCCTAAAGATTGTATTGTCTTTGAAGATTCTCTGGCAGGGCTTGAGTCCGGTGAGAGGGCCGGATGTACTATCGTAGGAGTGGCGACTTCCCATAAAGCAAGCGAATTGAAAGTTAAAACGGATATCATTATCCATGATTTTACTGAGGCCAGGAGTGTCCTAAAACTATGATTACGTGGGAAGATTTTGAAAAAATAGAAATACGTGTAGGGACGATTGTAGATGTTCAAGCTTTTCCTGAGGCCAGGAGAGCGGCCTACAAAATCAAAGTCGATCTTGGGGGATTAGGTGTCAAGAAATCCAGTGCTCAAGTAACTGACCTGTACGATATAAATGAACTCTTGGGGAAACAAGTCTTGTGTGTGTGTAATTTTCCACCCAAACAAATTGGGCCTTATCTTTCTGAGGTCCTGGTTACGGGTTTTTATAATGATGAAAAAAAGGTCGTACTCGCCACGGTCGAGAGAGACGTGCCTAATGGCTCTCTTCTTCGTTAAATTTATTCTTCACGGCCAGGTATGTGGACTTAACTGAATAGCACTCTTTTGTGTCCTCTAAACTGGAGTATAATGTTACAAGATAAATACCCAGATATAAGAAGTCTTTTGATATTTTGACTTTTTTCTTGAGCATGAAATCTGACATCTGAACGATGGAATCTTTAAATTGTTCAAGATTGAATGTCATGTCATTATTGCCGAATTGTCCTCGAAAGAGTGCGGCGAGTTTTTCTTTATCTTCAAGTGGCCAGTCTGATTTAATAAGTCCAATCTTCTCCAGGCCTTTGAAGTACAGATCATCCTTATTCAGATAAAAACCTTCGTAGACTTCAAGTAGACCTAAACGGAAAGCTTCATCAAATTTAGTCCAGAATCCAGAGGGCTGCCACTCAAGAAATCCATTGGAAGAACTAAAATGGGCCGGGCGAAGATCCAGAAAAATTCCATCGGGAGAGAATAGCTGAACAAAAAAGAGGGTTAGGATTTTATCTCCATCCTTTTTACTGAGCTTTGATTCTGAATCAGGATTTAACCTATTGGTCAGAGAGATGTTATAAGGTGATAACAATTGAGTCTGCTCGTCAAAAAGTTCCTGGAAGCCTTCTTTTTGAATCATGCGTCGAGTGATTTTAGGAAGCTCTGAAGCAAGCTCACTCCACTCAACTGTTTGAAAGAGTACGGTGGGTACATGTTTTGACAACTCTTTCAATACTGCCGGTAAGATTCTCATCAAAATCATGCTCTGATTATGCTACACTCTGAAAAATAATCACAGGGATTTGTATGAGAAAAATTCTTATAGCTGGTGCCAGTGGTTTCATTGGACGCGCGTTAATCGAACGCTTATTACAGCATTCTGACATTGAGATTGTGGCCTTGTCCCGTAGTACACAGCAGTCTCAGCACCCTCGAGTTGTCTGGAAAAAATGTGACCTTTTCTCCTTAAAGGATATCACAGAGGCCATGATTGGATGTGAAGAGGGTTATTATCTGGTTCATTCCATGCTTCCATCTGCTTCCCTCTCTCAGGGAACTTTTTACGATTTTGATTTGATCATGGCGGATAATTTTATTCGGGCGGGAGTCGCCCAGAATCTCAGGCATATTATTTATCTGGGAGGAATGATTCCACCAAATCAAGAGCTTTCCTGGCATTTGAAAAGCCGACTTGAAGTTGAAAGAACCTTTCGCTCCTCTAACATTAAGACTACCGTCTTAAGAGCTGGTCTTATTATCGGCCCTCAGGGTTCGTCTTTTACGATTCTGGAGCGTTTAATCAAACGATTGCCTGTAATGATTTGTCCTGCCTGGACTAAAACAAAATCCCAGCCGTTAGCTTTAAATGATTGTATCAACGTCTTGGAGCGTAGCCTGTTAGACGAAAAAGTTCATGGAGCAATATATGATATTGCTGGACCGGAAGTTGTTACTTACCAAGACCTCATCTTAAGAGTGTCTGCGGAAATAAGGAAAACAACTAAGTTGTTCACCTTGAACATTATTCCTCTCATGATGTCCCGTTGGTGGATAACCTTCATCACAGGTGTTCCTAAAAATCTGGTATACCCATTGGTTTTAAGTTTAAAGCACGAAATGCTACCTAGTTCCCTCCATCAGTGGCCTTATCCTGGTGATCTTCAGACCGGTCTGGAAAATGCTCTGGCAACAGCTTTAGAGACTTCTAGTCCCCCAAAGACAATGAAGAATCGGCCTATGGAAAAGGATGTGCGTTCTATCCAGCGTTTAGTTTTGCCCGATGGAAGAAATGCCGAATGGATAGCTAATACTTACTTCAACTGGTTGCCCACTTTCTTTTCGACGTTAGTAAAAGTGAATGTTGTTGGAAATAGATGTACTTTTTATCTGATCCATCCACAAATTCAGATTTTAATCCTTTCAAAAAGTCAGGAGCGAAGTACCCCAGATCGTCAATTACTCTATGTCGTAGGTGGGCTTCTGGCCGGAGATATGGAGAGAGGAAGGCTTGAATTTCGTGAAGTGCTTGAACATCGTTATGTGATGGCGGCCCTGCACGAATTTAGACCCGCGCTTCCCTGGTATATTTACCGCTGGACCCAGGCGATTGTTCATTTAATTGTGATGAAGGCCTTTGCGGAACATCTTAAATGGCATGTGATTTCTCAAAAGAGGACTTGATATGAATATTTTAGTGACGGGAGCAAATGGATTTGTTGGTCGGGCACTGATTGCCCATTTAGTGCAACAAGGTCACCATGTAACGGCCTTGAGCCGAAAAAAAAGAAAAAATAAAAAATCAGAAAAAGTAAAATGGATTGAAGGGGATTTGCTTCGGCCCGAAACCTTGCCCGAGTTAAGTAAAATTCATAAATCATTTTATTTGGTTCATGGTCTAAAAGATGAACCTGAGAATTTTGAATATCATGAATCTTTGGCGGCCGTTAATTTTATCAATTGGATCAGACCTACGGGAGCTGGCATTGTCTACCTGGGTGCTCTGGGCCCTCTTACTCCTGATTTATCTCCTCATCTTCGAAGCCGGCAGTTAACCGGTGCTATATTAGGGGCGAGTGGTTTAGGAACCATTGAGTTTAGGGCCAGCATCATTCTTGGAGAGGGGTCCTTATCTTTTGAGATGATTAAAGCTATGGCCGTGAGGTTCCCCTTTAGACCTGAGTTGAAGGTTTTAAACGGCCCTTGTCAGCCTCTGGCATTGGATGACCTTTTAAAATATCTGGAAGCATCATTAGAACTTAATCCTTCGGAACATGAGATTTTTGAAATTGGTGGACCTGACGTTACGACTTATGGTGAGCTTCTGGATCTTTATGCTGAGTTAGCAGGTCTTAAAAGACTCAGATTAAAAATTCCGGAAGTAGATTTGAAAGTCCTGCTTAAGGCCCTGGATTACTCAGTGCCTGAACACTCTCAAATTGGAAAAAAACTTGCAATTAGTCTTGAGCACCCTACGGTTGTCTTGGATAAACGCTCTGAAGAAGTCTTTCCTGAAATTAGGCCTATGGGACTCAGGGAGGGGATGGAACTTGCTCGAGTAAAATCCAAGACTCATTATGCTCCCTTATGGGAAAAAGATTTCCTGAAGAGTCTCTTGTCAGATAAGATCTTAACTCAATCAGGTCTACTTTCTCCTGAATTATTAAAGAATCTGGAGCGAGTAGGTAAATTAAAAGATATCCTTTCAAGAAAATAAATATGAATGAATCTATTGGAATTTTTGATTCTGGACTTGGTGGTCTAACTGTACTTAAAGTACTCGCCGAGAAATTTCCCCACGAATCCTTTTGTTATCTGGGTGACATTGCTCGTTTACCTTACGGAAATAAATCACCTGAAACTATTCGACGTTATGGTCTGCAAATCCTTAAGTTTTTGAAAGAGCAAAAAGTGAAAGCATTAATCATTGCCTGTAATTCTGCTTCAACTGTTTTCCTTGAAGAACATGAATTTGAAGGTATACCTTTGTTGAATGTAATCGGCCCCGGCTCAGAAGCCGCCCTGAAAATTTCAAAGGACAAAAAAATTGCCGTACTAGGAACATCAGCGACCATTCGTTCTCATGCCTATGAACAAACCCTGAAAAAACTTTCACCAGAAGTGGAAGTCTTTGAACAGGCATGTCCCTTATTAGTGCCATTGGTAGAAGAAGGCTTTGTTCAGGATCCAATCACCCAATTAGTGGCCGAAAGATATTTGTCAGAAATTAAGAAGGCGGGAATTAAAACAGTTATTTTAGGTTGCACTCATTATCCTGTTTTAAAGGAAGATCTCAAACAAGTTCTGGGCCAGGATGTAAATCTCGTGGAAAGTGGGGAAGTTCTCTATCAACAGTTAAGTGCCTTATTTGACCATGGGGCCATTCGGCCCGCAGATGGCAGTACCCGACAAATAAGGGTCTGTATTACCGATTTAACAGATCATTTTGAACGTTTGGCCCATCAATTGATGCATCCTGAGCCAATTGGTCAGCTGGAAAAAGTTGTCCTATAGCCTCTTTTCCTGAATTTTTTCTCAGCTCCTATGAACACTTGTCGATAAGACATGCAGTTAGTTCAAGGAGAGACCATGTCTGATGATAAAAAAGTTGTCGATTTTAATGAAAAAAGAAGAAAGTCTATCGAACAAAAGCGCCGGACTTTTGAACGAGTGGTCTTTCAGGAATTCCTTGGCGTTTATACTGTCATTGATGATCAGGGATCGAGTTTTCCTATCAAGCTGTTGGATATTTCTGGAGAAGGCTGTCAGTTCCAGGTGCCATTTAGTCTCAAAGCAAAAAACCAGTTCAAGTCCGGAACTGAGACAACACTAAAACTTTTCTTTACCAAAGGCTCTTATCTTCCTGCGGTTGTGACAGTACGTCACGCTACTGAATATATTGATCAGCAAGGTGATGCCTGGCTACGATTAGGTGGGGAATTCGACACATCTCTTCCAAGCTTTAAGGCCTTAGCAAGCTTCATTGATTTTATCTATCAGTATGCGGAATTTTCTTGCCTGGACAAGGGTGAGAGCAAAGTTTACTTTTTATAAAAGTTCAACGGGCCCCACTGGGGCCTTTTTTTTCTCTTCATCACTCTTTCGACACGTCTCGTAAAAAGCAAAAGAACATCGCCCTCTGAACCTTTTTTTGTTAAGATCATAACCTCCTTTGGAGGATTTTATGAAGCTCGCCATTCTAGGTAACTCACCACTCGCCCTTGAGACGGCTTTGAGATTTCATCTCCATGGCTCGGCCCTTACATGGTATGTAGATGCTGATGATCTTAGTGGGTTCAATTCCATGGAAATATCTCCTGAGCACTTCATAAGTGATCTTGGAAGAGGTGTGCTCAAAGAAATTGGTATTACTTATCAACCAAAGAAATTTAATTGGAAGAATTGGGAAGAGGATTATCAAAGACCTCTGATTAATTATTTAAAATCTCATCAAGAAATAAAAACTGATGAAGTGATTTCTGTCACAAAACGCTTCCTGGCACCCGGAGAAGAGATTAAAGGGCGCTCGCGCTTCTTAGACCTCTTTAGAGTTATCTATCGGGTTAATCCCAAAGACTTCATTGAAGAGCAGAAAGAGGCCAATCTCGAAACCTACAAGAGATTAACGGAAGAATTTATCAATTCTCTCGCTAGTTCCATCGAAATGTATCAGGACTATGATCTCATTTTAGATCTTCGAAACGACTTATCCCGGGCATCGGCCGCGGCGAGTGGGAGAGCTTTAGGGGAGAATAGGAATTCAGATAAGGTAAGCTTTGCTCTTGAGGCACTTAAAGTAGCTCATAGTTTTAAGCCTGGACCTGAACTTAGGGAAATCGCTTTAATTGGTTCTGATTCACTGGCCGCTGAAATTCTTTTAGCGATGGAAGATTGGATTAAGGAATCTCGTTCTCGATTATTTATTGCCACTACTGAAGCGGACCCATTCTCCCATTTTCTTTCGCAGGGAAATATATTGACCGTTCAGAAATTAACTGAACTCTTTCATTTTATTGATCAGGAATTTGAAAGGGAAATTGCTACTTTCACTCAAAAACTTCGTGAATGGCAGGAGCTGGATGATTTCGTCCAGGTTAAATATCCCAGACCTGCTGAACCAATTCCTAGGATTAATTATTTTTCAGGCCATAATGTCACAGCAATGGATGAACTTATTGACCGAAAGCGTATGTTCTTAACTTTGGAGAAACCAGAATTTCGAGAGGGTAAAAAGCACCCCGAGAATAACAATCTTGATTTAAAGACAATTGGTGTGGATCACATTTTGATTGCCCACGCCCAAAAGAATCAGCGTTTAATTGAGCTTGATGCCAATGAGCCTGGTTATTTTAACCTCACTCCCACTCGCCCAAATTTAAAAGAGGGTTGGGTAAATGATCTGACAAAATTAGAAGGCATTGAAGATGAAATATTTAAACTTTTTTCTCCTGCTGACGGCCATTAGTTGCAGTAACGGTGCTGTCAGGGAAGTTCCCCAAGACACTCCTTACAGAACTTCGGGACTTGAGCAATTCTTTTTACCAGAACTGCCTACATGGGCCAATACCTCACCCTCTGGTCAATGTTTTAAAAAGCATTCTTACCAGTATCTGGATTTTGCAAAGCTAAGTTCCACTTATCAACTTAAATATCCGGAGCTGATAGAGCTTCAGGCCCAGTACAATGAACGTCTGGAAGCATACTTTCGTTCCACTGCTGTCAGATTTCTTAAGCCTGTTGAAGAAGCAGCATTTTTTTCAAACACGCTTGAACAGGTGCGTGGTGGGGTTAAGCATTTTAAGTTACCTGAAATGGCAAATGAAGTTGATATCATCTGGCTGGATGGATTCATTTCTTCAAATCGAGTTGATGAACTTAAGAAAATGAATGAACTGGGACGTTTTGATTTAAGGCTGCCTGTTCTATTCACATCTTGCCTGTCCAAACAAGACTTGAATCAATGGTTGATTGAAAATAGCCTGGACCAGGTTGGGTTTTATACTTTAACTGCAGAATGGTTGAATCCTTTCGGCAGCGATCTGATTTTAAAGTCAGGTCTTCGACTTGAAATAAAAAAATTACTGAATGAGAATGTGAAAATTAAATTTGTTTCTCCCAAAGAGATTCTTTTACCCACTGAAATTGTTTTATAAGAAGGAGTTAGTATGTTCGGAAGCATGAAACACGAGAAATCTTCTCACAAGGAAGAAGTTAACAACCTCTCTGCTGTTTTTAAAACATCAATGGGGGAGTTTGAAATTGAACTTTTCCATAAAGATTGTCCTGAGACTGTATGGAATTTTGTGAACCTTGCGGAAGGGACCCAAAAAACTAATAAAGAAGGTAAGTTCTACGATGGTCTTATTTTCCACAGGGTTATTCGTGGATTTATGATTCAAGGTGGATGTCCTGAAGGTTCTGGGCGAGGCGGTCCTGGCTACCGATTCGGAGATGAGTTTGTATCTCATTTAAAGCATAATACTGAAGGTATTCTTTCTATGGCCAATGCTGGTCCTGGAACAAATGGTTCTCAGTTTTTCATCACTCTTGCTCCAACTCCGCATTTAGACGGTCGTCATACTGTCTTTGGTAAAGTGGTAAGAGGAATGGATGTGGTTAAGAAGATTGGAGACACTCCAACAGGAGCAATGGATCGTCCGAAAACTGATGTTGTGATTGAAGCTTTAGAAATTAAGCGCTCTTAAATAAAATGCCAGGTCCAATTAATTAATTTGGCCTGGCATTAACTTGTCCACCATTAACTGTATCGTTTCATTTCCATTAAAGCGATTAACACCTAAAGTAAATTGAACAGTAAGACCTGCCTTCCCTTGAAGATCAAAAAGTTCTTCTGGTGACATCTCATTCCACTTTCCGAGATAGTTGAAACTTATTCCCTGAACGGACGTTTTCGAATTGGCCCCGCTGAAGGTCCAACGAACGTGGGCATCTTTCATAATTCGATATGATTGAATAACTGCATTCTTCATTCGGAAAACGGGCTTTTCGTGACCAGGACCGAAGGGTTCAAGTTTTTCTAAATCTTTTAAAAGATGAGTATTGATTTCTTCAATTCCTAATTCTACGTCAAAAGAGCGAGTCTTAGTTCTTAGACTGCTTGGAATCGGTTTTAATAATCCATTCATGCGCTCTTTGAAGGCGTAAAAATTTTCTTTTTTCATGGACAGGCCTGCGGCCGCTTTATGACCACCGAATTTAATAAAGAGGTCCTTACACTGATCGAGTAGTTCAAAAATATTAAGTTCACCCGCCGAACGGCAACTGGCCTTAATGACACCTTCTTCTTCTGAATTGGTGAATACCACAGCAGGCACCTCGAAAGTTTCCACCAGTTTTGAAGCGACAATTCCAATGACACCTTCATGCCAATGAGGCCGATACATAATGTTGATTAGTAATTCCTCACCATTCATGGATTTAATCACATCCTGTTTGGCCTCTTCAAAAACTTCTGCTTGAATTACCCTACGATCCCGATTGGCCACCTCAAGATGGGTGTAGTGCTCACGGCATTCAGCGAAAGAGTCAGCGATTAATAGTCTCAAAGCGCGATCTGGATGATCCAGACGACCTTTGGAATTGATATGTGGCCCAACATGGAAAGCAATTTTTTCACTCGAAACCATCTGAACTTTTAATTCTTCCGGATTAAAAAAAGCTTTAATTCCAGGATACTGTGATGTGGGGATTTGTTTAAGGCCATGTCTGGTGAGTCTTAAATTTAACGGACTCATACGGGCCAGATCTGAGATGGTTCCAATCGCCACGAATTGTAAGAGTGGATAAAGGCTGGGAGTCTCAGTGCCTTTTTTGGCCAGATCATTTTTAATCTGAAGTGCCAGGGCAAAGGCCACTCCCACTCCCGCAAGCGGCTTGAGTTCAGAGGCTTCAGGTTCATCTCTGCGACTAGGATTAATGACTGCATAGGCTTCAGGAATAGTGGGGGCAGCATCTCTATGGTGATCAGTAATAATAAGGTCTAATTTACCTTTTGCATATTCGGCCGTGGCCACATTGGTTATACCGCAATCAACTGTAATCAAAACTTTTACGTTTTTTTCCAGTGCGGCCTCAATGGAAGAATCATGGATTCCGTAACCTTCTACGAATCGGCTTGGTTGGAATACTTCAACTGTGGCACCAATCATTTTAAAGAAGTGCCAGAGTAGTGCGCAGGAAGTTGTCCCATCAACATCATAATCTCCGTAAACCCCAATGGTTTCGTTTTCACTTAAGGCACGAATGATTCGTTCTGAAGCCTTGGCAAGATCAATCATGTTGGTAAGTTCAGGGATATCTTTTAAATTCCAGGACAGCATGTCTTGAACTTGTAGAGGAGAAAATCCGCGTTTTTTAAAGAGCCGTACGAGAACTGGATTAAGTTCAGAAGGAGCGTTTGATGTTAATTGCATTCCTAGAAGCTAACATAGAGAACAATGATTTCACCACAAAACAAAAAGGCCTTTAATCAAATCATCTTCGTCTAACTGATCCGAGTAAGAGAAGTGATTCTCCCAGTTTACGTCGCGATCATTTTTTATTTTATCGAAATATCGAAGAGGTAGGAAGGATTTGTTGCAGTGCATGCATCGTTCTAATTCTTTGCTGGATTCATTAATCTTTAGGCAGGAGTGGCAGGCCCTAATAAGCATTTTTTCTTTAGATCTTACTTCTGTATTTTTCATCCTGTCCTCGAGATTAAGCTTTCACCATAAACTTCTCGGGGAGGAAAAATTTTTCTTAAGGCATTTATCAAAAAATTTCACCTGGCAAAGTGTCTGCCAGGTGAAGTTTTTTAGTCGGTTTTTTACATTCCAAAGCTAGAATTCATGGCCATGTTTAAGCTTGGACCCATGGCCACTGGTTGTCCGGGCATAGGGTTAGTTGGCCCTGGGTTACTGAGATTGTAGCTGAAGGCTTCACTTCCAAAAGAGCCGGGCATGATCGGTTGAACCGTATAACGGGGATCTGCCTGGAAATTATATTGAGGAGCGAGATTCCAGCTTGATTGTGGCATATGGGCCTGGTCTGGAAAGTAGCCGCCTTGTTGAGGCTGTTGGGGAGCAAAGATATTAGGTTGCTGAGGCTGAAATCCACTTGGATAATAAACCCAATTTCCTGACGAGAAGGGCTGGTTGTATTGATACGGATTAGCATGCATTGAGTTTGCATAATATGGATTAGGCTGTTGATTCTGGTTTTGATTCTGATACATACTAACCATCATTTGGGCCATACCCATCATGGTCTGCATGATCTGTTTTTGATCATTCATTAACTGCTCAACTTGCTTCGTCAGAAGAGCGTTCTTCTCTTCAGCTTCACAAACAACTTTTTCTTCTTTTTTAACTTCTTCTTTCACTTCTTCTTTTTTATCTTCTGCTACAACGACAGGTTCTTCTTTTTTAGGTTCTTCGGCGAGAACTGGCTTAACTTCTGCTTCATCTTTTTTAAGTTCTTCGTCTTGAGGAGCATCCGCTTGTGCCAGAATTTCTTCACTCTTTTCCAGATCCAGTAAAAGTTCTTCTATTTGTCCTTTATGAGCAAGAATGCTCTTTTCAATGACCTCTTTATCAGCTGCTTCAAGTACTTTTCTTTCCTCTAGACCCAATAAACCGTCCTCGATAAAAAGGAGGTCAACTACCAGGGCTTCCCGATCTTTTCGATCCTGATCAACAGTTTCTTTTTTTAAATCTTCTTTTTTGGAATCGATCTGAATTTTAGTCAGTTTTTCTTTCAAATCAGAATCCTGCTTTTTCAGATCTTCTAGTGATAAGTTTTCATTTCGTATTATAGATTCAGGTGCCACCTTGGCGCTGATCTCATCGAACTTTTTGAATTCTTTTACTTCTTCTTTTACAACTTCAGGTTTGACTTCCTCAACCACTGAAGCAATATGGCGTTCGGCATATTTGGACTCAATCACACTAGGTGACATTGCAAGGATCGATAAAAGCGGCAAAATGGCCAGAGAATGACGATTAAAATGGTACATAAGTAACCCCCCTCAGAGTTATTGTATTTGCCTAGGTACTTCCAAGATCGATGCCAAATGGCATCGAATTCATCCGCCGAGTGGATAGGGGCAATAAAACCCTTAAATTCAGGGGGATAAACCTTGCTAAGAAGGGTTTGGTCTTAATAAAATAAATTTTATATCGACTAATACTTTCACAGGCCCATTTGAAAGTGTTGAAAGATTAGACACTTTTATCCGATGGAGAAGACTCTTATGACCTCAACTTTCAAAAGGCCAAGTCTCTTACTTTCACTTGTGCCAATCATTTTACTGGTTGGCCTCCTTGCGTTGAATATCAGTATTTTTAAAGATTCGGCCTTGATGGGTCCAAATCAGATTGCACTTTTCATCTCGGCCCTGGCTGCTTCAGTCATTGGTTTATTTTTTTTGAAAGTACCTTATGCTGAAATTGAGAAGAAGGTGATTCATTCCATCGGTTTGTCGATGCAGGCCAATCTTATCCTTCTGGTGGTAGGCACTCTCATTGGACTTTGGATTTTCTCGGGCATTGTTCCCGCCATGATTTATTACGGTATCAAGCTTTTTAATCCCAGTTGGTTCCTACCACTTACTTGTATCGTATGTGCAGTCGTTTCAATTGCGACAGGTAGCTCCTGGTCTACGGGGGGAACTGTCGGAATTGCATTCATTGGTGTGGGTCAGGCCTTAAATATTCCAACTCCTATGGTTGCAGGTGCGGTTATCTCAGGTGCCTATTTTGGTGATAAGCTTTCACCTTTATCTGATACGACTAATCTAGCTCCTGCCATGGCTGGCGTAGATCTTTTCACTCACATCCGGTATTTACTTTACACAACTGCTCCTTCAATGATCCTGGCCCTGATTAGTTTTACGATCTTGGGCTACTTTTATTCAGGAGATAGTGGTGACGTCTCTCAGGTCAACATGGTTTTGACAACACTTGAATCAACATTCAATTTAACTCCCTTTCTCTTTATATTGCCTCTGATGGTTTTTTTTCTGGTTGCTAAAAAGGTTCCGGCCTTACCTGCACTGGTCTTTGGCGCTTTAATGGGTGCTGTCTTTGTTTTGATATTTCAACAAGAGCTTCTCAGGAACATGTTGGGTGAAGAATATGGCGTTAAGGCCATCTACGGTAAATTAGTGGAGATTGCCCATTCTGGTTTTAAAATCAAAACTGATAAGGATATCATCAATTCTCTACTTACCCGTGGGGGAATGGGAAGCATGCTGAATACTGTTTGGCTTATATTAATGGCCATGATCTTTGGTGGAGTGATGGAAGTCACAGGGATGCTGGAAGAAATTGGGAAAGCCGTTTTGAAGATGGTTCATGGAAGTGCATCTTTGATTGCAGCAACTGTTTCCAGTACAGTCATTGTAAACTTAACCGCATCCGATCAGTACCTTGCCATCGTCCTTCCAGGCAGAATGTTCAAGCCGACCTATGAAAAATTTAATCTCGCTCCTCAGAATCTTTCCAGATCACTTGAGGATGGAGGAACTCTGACATCAGTCCTGGTACCCTGGAATACCTGTGGGGCCTATTTCAGTACGATCTTAGGAGTCTCTACGGCAGCGTATTTACCGTTCTGCTTTTTCAACCTTATTAATCCATTTGTGGCAATATTGATTGCCAGCATAGGTTGGAAAATAGAAAAGCTAAACCGTGAGCCGCTTTTAGATCAAAATTTAAATGTTGCTTCGGAGCTTGGATAATTCATGCGAAAAAGAAGAAGTGCTACCCGTCAGCCGAAGAAAATAAATTTCAACGTCGATCCCGAGCATTTTTTAAATCGGGATATATCCTGGTTACATTTCAATCGCAGAGTTCTTATGGAGGCTTCGGACAAACGAAATCCTTTACTGGAAAGACTGCGTTTCCTGATCATATTTTCATCCAACCTTGATGAATTTGTGATGAAGCGAGTTGGTTACTTAAAACATCAGATTGCTTCAGGTTTTACTCATAGATCAATTGATGGGCAGACAACTGAAGAGCAATTGACCAATATTAGAAAACACATCAATGAAGATCTCGAGCGCCAGCGTGGGATCTATCTGGAGCTCGTCGCTGAGCTGGAACGTCAGGATATTTACATCTATGACTTCGATGACCTGGGGCCGGAGGATCAAGACTACCTTAAAAGTTATTTTAAGCGCAAAATGTTTCCAGTACTCACCCCTTTGTCAGTAGATCCTGGTCATCCATTTCCTTTTATCTCAAACCTTTCCTATTCATTAGGCATGATTCTAAAAAACCCTCAAACGGAGACAATCTTATTTTCTCGAGTGAAAATTCCTGAAGTTATTCCAGGTTTGATTCAATTACCGAAAATTGAAGGTGAAAAGAAATCTAGATTTGTGACTACTGTGACATTGGTTCGATCTAATCTGAATCTACTTTATCCTGGAATGGATATCCAGCAAACCGTTCCTTTTCGCGTCTCACGGAATGCTGATGTTGATCATCGGGAAGATGAAGCTCAGGATCTATTGATCCTCGTTGAAGAAGGCATTAAAGAACGCCGTCTGGCAGAATGTGTGCGACTCGAAATTCACCGGGATACTGATCCGAATATGACAAATTTCTTGAAAGACTCTTTAGAAATAGTGGATGAAGATATCTACCTGATGGATTTTCCAATAGATTTTTCCATCTTAAAAAGTATTGTTGATCTTGATCGTCCTGAACTTAAGTTTAAACCCTGGTCTCCTATTATTCCGAAAGCCTTTTTTGAAAATTCCAACATCTTCAATCTTATCAGACAGGGTGATGTCTTGCTTCATCATCCATATGAGAGTTTCTCTGGAACTGTGGAGAAGTTTATTTCGTCGGCCGCAGATGATCCGAATGTCCTGACTATTAAAATGACCTTATACCGAACCGGCGATGATTCTTCTTTTATCAGAAACCTTATTAAAGCCGCTGAAAAAGGCAAACAAGTGGTGTGCCTGGTTGAACTAAAAGCAAGGTTTGATGAACAAAGAAACATTGTTTGGGCACAGAAGCTGGAAGATGCCGGTGTTCATGTCGTTTATGGAATCTTAGGGCTTAAGACTCATACAAAGACAACTCTCATTATTCGTCAGGAACATGACGGTGAAATCATGAGCTATGCTCACATTGGCACCGGGAACTACCACTCTCAAACTTCCAATTTGTATACAGACTTCGGACTTCTGACTTGTAATAAAAAGATTTGTGAAGAAGTGGGAGAAGTCTTTAACTACTTAACCGGTAGCTCTCTTAAAACTGATTATGCTGAGCTTCTGATAGCACCCATCAATATGAAGTCCAGCTTCATGAATAAGATTCATCAGGAAATAAAAAATAAAAAGGCAGGAAAACCTGCCAGAATCATCGCTAAGATGAACTCCCTGGAGGATGAAGTTATTTCAGAGGCCTTATACGAGGCAAGCCAGGCAGGTGTTGAAATTATTCTTATTGTACGAGGTTTTTGTAGTTTGAAACCAGGTGTAAAAGAACTTTCAGAAAACATCAAAGTGATCTCCATTATTGGACGATTTCTTGAGCATTCGCGAATTTTCTTTTTTGCCTCGGGCTCTGAAGATTATCACGCAGGGGAGTTTTATATCGGCTCTGCAGATTGGATGCATCGAAACTTGCACAATAGGGTTGAGTTAATCACGCCGATACATGACTTGAAACTCAAAGAGAAGCTTTGGGAGTTTATTGATATCATGCTGAAAGACAATCGCCTGGCCTGGTGCTTGAATGAAGATGGCACTTATACCCAAAAAGTTCCTCAAGAAAGTGAGGAAGAACAAGGTACCCATGCCATCGTGATGAAGAAAACCATTCAACGCGAAAAAGGCGTAACATGAAATTAATTTTTCTAAGACATGGTCTGGCCGAAGGTCATTTCTCCAAAAAGCAGGATGAAGACTTTGAAAGAGAATTGACTGAAGAGGGAATTAGACGTCTCCATAAAACATTCAAGCTCTTTAAAAAAGTTCAATCTAATATTGATGTGATCTTCTCATCCCCTTTGGCCCGAGCGATTCAGACTGCGGAGTTATTTTGGAGCTATTATCCGGCCTCAGATCTGGAGATGATGGCCGATCTGGATATTCTGGATGATCCTCGGCACTTAATTGAGTATATTTCATTTCTTCCTACAGATGGACAGTATGCCTTCATAGGTCATGACCCTCACATCACCAAGGTAATAGCCGCTCTCCTGGCCTTACACCCGGAACATGATTTTATGACGATCAAAAAGGGTGGAGTCTGTGTGTTAGAAGGTGGGATGTGGGATGGCTTTACTATGGAATTGTTGGTGAGTCCTAAATTCTTAAAGACCATTACCGACTAGTCTTTCAGTATAAGACGTTTTGGAATAAATGACAGCATAGACAGGATGATGCCTTCTTTTAGTCCAACCTTAGGTAGGTGAATCTTATCCATCTTTAATTCTTTCATTAAATGATGAGTCAACATAATTGCTGGCAAAATAACATCGGCACGATTTTGATCCAGCTCCAGACGACGAATGCGATCCACATAACTCATGGATGAGATAGTTTCTTCCATATGTTTAATCTCATCAAACATGGCGATCTGAGAAGTGGCCTTACCCAGAGTTTTTTTCCGGATTTTTCCAATACGGCGTAGATTTCCTCCTGTTCCTATCATGAGATCCAGGTCCTTTAACTTGATATGGCCCTTTATGAAGCTCATGATCTTTGCAAGTTCTTCAGTTATTTTTTCCTCTAGCTCTTCTTTATTCTTGTAGCTAAGAAGTCTAACCGTTCCCACGGTAAAGCTATGAGCGGCGAGAACTTGCTCATTTTTTACAATGGTAATCTCAGTGCTGCCGCCTCCAATATCCATCAAAACGGCTGACTTCTTTTTAAGGTTAACCTGGCCTTTGACGGCGCTGCAAATTAACTCGGCTTCTACATCGCCTTTGATCGTCTCAATCTCTATACCGGTTGAGTGTGCAATTTTCCTGGCCAGGATCTCTCCATTCTTTGATTCACGCATGGCCGAAGTCGCCATGGCCCGGGTATCTGTAACGTTATATTCTGTGAATAAATGAAAAAGCTTGATAAAAGCTTCCTCGGTCAATTTCATCTTCTCAGGTGAAATGCTACCGGTATTAAAAACGTCTTCTCCTAAGCGTAGAGGTTCCCGGAAGCTCTTAATGACTTCAATTTCATTGCCTCTTTTACGGGCGATAACCGCTCTGAGGGCATTAGAGCCCAAATCAATGGCAGCGAGTGTTTCTAAGTTCAGGACTTTATTAAGATAGCTTGGCATATGAGTTAATATTACACAGAGTCTGGTGAAAAAACTAATTACAGCTTATTAAGTTTGTATAAAGTTCAGAGGAATAAGTTATGAGATGGAAGAAGCTTTTGGAGCGATACACTCTTGTGAAAAGACCGACCTTAAAAGTGGTGAATCCCCGGGTTGGAACATCAATCATTCCTCTTGACCAGGGTGATGATCAGATTTTTTTCCAGTACTTAACCAATAAGTTGCACGCGCTTTATTTCGAAGGCTCTGAAGTGCAGCTTACCAGCATAATCCATAAATTGCGGGATAATCAGGGGTTTACCATCCAGAAGATGAAGTTTTCTGTGGGGAGGGGAAGGGAGAAGCTGATGCTTCTGCATTTGAAGTTCCCTGACAATGTAGAGATCCGTCGACTAATCAAGCTTACATAAAAAAGGCCCCTTTCGGGGCCTTTGATTTTTTAAGAAAGTTTTTTCTGAAGATTTGAATTGATCGCTTCGAGGAACTGTTCAGTCGTAAGATACTTATCAGCTGTCACTTTATCGCCATGGATACAAGCGGCCAGATCCTTCGTCATCTTTCCTTCTTCAACGGTTTGGATACAAACCTGCTCAAGGGTTTCACAGAAATTTTGAAGCTCTTTATTTCCATCTAGTTTTCCACGGTGATTTAAACCGCGAGTCCATGCAAAGATTGAAGCAATTGGATTTGTTGAAGTCGGTTTACCTTGTTGATGTAAACGGAAGTGACGAGTCACTGTTCCATGAGCTGCTTCTGCTTCCAGCGTTTTTCCATCTGGAGTCAGAAGTACGGATGTCATAAGACCCAGTGAACCAAATCCCTGAGCAACAGTATCCGATTGGACATCACCATCATAGTTCTTACAGGCCCAAACGAAACCACCGGACCATTTCATACATGCTGCAACCATATCGTCGATTAGACGATGTTCATAAACGATGCCCTTGGCCTCAAATTTTTTCTTATAATTCTTTTCATAGATATCAGCAAAGATGTCTTTAAAACGACCATCATACTTCTTAAGAATAGTGTTCTTGGTAGAGAGGTAAAGCGGCCAGCCTTTTACAAGTGCCATGTTAAAACATGATTCAGCAAATCCTCGGATGGATTCCTCTGTGTTGTACATAGATAGAGCGACACCTGGACCCTGGAACTTATAAACTTCCCATTCCTGGGTTTTGCCATCCTCACCAGTGAAACTCATTTTAAGCGTCCCTTTACCTGGAATCACCGTATCAGTAGCACGGTACTGATCACCGAAAGCATGACGGCCAATTACGATTGGCTGAGTCCAACCAGGGACAAGGCGAGGAATGTTTTTAATGATAATTGGCTCACGGAAAACCGTACCATCAAGGATGTTCCGGATAGTTCCGTTAGGAGATTTCCACATTTGTTTTAAGTTGAATTCTTCAACACGCTTCTCATCAGGCGTAATGGTTGCGCACTTAATACCGACGTTGTACTTCTTGATAGCTTCAGCAGCTTCAACGGTTACTTTGTCATCAGTCTTATCACGATTTTCCATCCCTAAGTCATAATACTTAATGTCGACATCGACATAAGGAGTGATGAGTTTATCTTTGATAAAAGACCAGATGATTCTTGTCATTTCATCGCCGTCGAGCTCGACGACAGGATTTTGCACTTTAATTTTGGCCATAACATTCTCCAAGGAACTAATTGTTGGAAGGACTTATATATTGGGGAAAAAAGGGCCATTTGTCGAGGATGTGCAGCGCGTATATATGTGAAAAAATGAATCAGAGGGCCCCAGGCATGGGTTTGAGGACTTCTAACTCGACTTTATATCCCTTACCGAGCAGTTCGGTGTAGATCTTAAGCACATTTTCACCGTTTGTACTAATTGAGAGGAATTTAAGTGAGGGGTGATAATAGTACTGAGAATGACCAGAACTAAGAATCTCTTCCCGAATATCGGCAGTCACCCCTTTAATATGAACAATTGAAGAAATGGGATAAAGTTTGTTGGTTGTTTTAGTCATGGCGACCGGAACGTGGTGATGATCAGATTCAGTTTTAAAGTAAACATAGAGATCGTCTTTGTGAATCACTTCTCCCATTGATAATTCAAAACTTTCCTTGGAGATAGCTGCTACATTTTTTAAGAAAACATGGCCTCGACTTAATTTTATAGTGAAGTCTTTTTGAAAAGTAGACTCAACACTTTGAGGGATTCGGTTTACCAGTTGAGCATGAAGTGATGTCTTACCTCTAAATGCCTGCACAGTCCTATGATGCACGATTTTCTGAGGAGAGTACTTCTGTTGAACCCCAGAACTGGAAGCCAGTTTCCTTTCTATTCTAAGCGGAGGAGTCTCTTTTTTGTCCTCCTGATTGAGAGCATAAAACAATAAAAGGAGTGGCAAGGCCCAAAATATTCTTTTGAAAATTTTCATAAGGTACTGGCCACAAAAGGTTTTACTTGTATTGATGAGAAACCAAAGGGACTCACTGCCCGAACTTGCAAGTAGTAGGTTTGACCCAGATTCATCGACAGCCCTGTAAGTTGATGACCATAATTTTCAAGACCAATATTAGTCCAATTTTTTACTGAGACATCATCAGCTGTAAGGCCGATGGCCGCCTGATACTGAAATAGAGAAGCATGGCCAAGTGAATTTGAAAAAGAAAATACCGGGGAAGCCGTAAGAGATTGTGAACCTGGAGTTGTAAGAGTCACATCCGTCACTGGATAAGGAAGAGATAATTCATACTGAGACCTGTGCCCGCTAATCAGGATCTTCCAGTTTATTAAATCGCCGGTCCCATTACTTGCACTTCCGTCATAGACTTTTAAAGTCCAGTATCCTTCAGAAGATTCTCCATAGAAAGCGTTTGAAAGCATAAGCGTATCGACTTCCAAGGCAGAGCCTTCAAGCTTAGAGTTAATGTTCAAAAGACGACTCTCAGTTCCGCTCGGGGAGACCAGATGAATCGCCAGGTCTCCAGGAGAAGGATGATCAGTGGTGATCTGAATTTGGACTGACTCGATAATATAATCATGTCCTACCCAGATTTTTTCTTCTTGGGGGAAATTACTTTCATCGCTAATAGTCCTTCCAATGAGATCTCCTGAACTATAGTACCAAACACCGGCCTGATTAATGGTCTGTTCAAATTCTCCTAAAGTGGATGGATCATAATTCATGGCCTCTCTTACCGCCTCATCAGCATCAATCCGGCCAAAACCATACCAATTGGAAAACCAAATATTGGCAGCATTTTTAACCCATTTATAATCGTACACATACCCGCTAAGGCCAAAACCCCAAGGATGTGAAAGAGTATTAAAAATAGGATCGTAATCAATAATATCGGCCGTAATCGCCAGGATGTGTTTCACATCTCGCCAGGTCAGGTCAGGGTTGGCCTCAAGCATTAGCGCAATCACTCCAGATGCTACGGGAGCTGCAGAGGAGGTTCCGTTAAAAGTACTTGTGTAGTTACACAATGGATTAAGTAGATGAGAGCCATAATTAAATTTAGTCTGATTAATATCACGATAACTGGCCCCAGCGTTACATCCCTGGATGTCAGTGGTGATCATGGCGGGCTCAATGAGTCCATCTTCGCCACCCGGAGCTGAGATCCAAATTCCACTTCCAGGAGTTGAATAGCTGGCCGAATATCCTTCAGCATTAACCGCGGCGATAATGACTTTATAGGGAGTCGCAAGATTACTGTGAGCATTTGTATTGGCGGCAGATTTTATCACACAGTTAGGATCTGTGCTGGGAAGGCACACAAGGTAACTGGCAGCGTATCCGTTACCTGCGGATTGAACATACAAAGAACCCTTACCATCTCGTCCATTGTTAATTCCGACAAGAAGGGCTTCTTCTGCAGTTAAATCTTCTGTGTGAAAGATGGTGTCTGAATAACCATAGCTATAGTTGAAAATGTCAAAGTCACCTGTCATTTGATCAAGGTATTTGGCCAGTCGGGATTCATCAGTCTCAGAAGATGATGGGGAATAGATATAGCGAAATGCCGAGAACTTTGAGGCCGGTGCCACTCCTCTTGAGCCGATTCCGTTCCAGCCTGTGGCCGAGGAAAGTCCAGCAACTGATGTACCATGGTAATCACCATTGGAAGGTAAGGGGCTGGTGTTGTGCCAGTAAAGAGGATTATTAAAAGAATAATTGCGATGTTCATTGGCCAGAGTATTATTGACGAGGTCAGGATGATCAATATCAACACCGGAATCTGAAACAGCAATTCTGATCCCTCTGCCTAATATGTTTAACTGCTCATGGACTGGTTTAAGATTGATATCATGACCAGAATTTCCAGGATATGAGCTGAAAGAATTTTGAGCGGTATTATTTAAGTGCCAGGCATAAAGGGCGAGGGGATCTTCCTGAGTTCCTGAGCTTCCACCAGTATTCCCACCACCAGTTCCACCCGTGCTGCCAGCTTGCGGACGTGAGACTGTACCATCGTCTTTCACGCAGCTTATGCATAGGATAAGGATGATTAATGACAACCCGAACTTCATTTGGAACTCCCATTATGCTATCGGCATTTTGGGGTCCAATCTATAGATGAGATTTATTGGGGAGTTAAGGTGCCTGAGTGAAATACTCGGTCGAGGGGATTTCAGGCCTTACGACAAAGACATCACAGGGGGCGAATTTAACCATATAGTCAGTGAAGGAACTATGAAAAAATCCCTCAAATCCGTGTTTCCCACGAGTGGAAACTACAATCAGTGTTGCCTGGATATTTTTCAGAATATCAATGACCTCTTCCTCTGGATGAAAATCTTTAGTGATATGAAACTCAATTTTTCCTTCATAGTCAGCGGGAATAATCTTTCGAGCCTCTTCTTTTAGGAATTTTTTTAATGTCGGGACCATTTCTTCATATGTCCCATCATCTGGCGATTCGACTAGGCCAAATTCCAAAGGAGTAATATTCTTTTTTACTACATGGATGAAGTGAATGCTTTGAACGTGAGTAAAATCGAACTTTCGGCCCCATTCATGCAGTGGTCCCAGTAATGTTTCTTCGAGTGGTAGAGCAATAGCAATTCTTTGAGGGCGCATAAGAAACCTCCTGGAAAAGAAATTATCTCATAGCGAGAAGAAGACAAGAAGCAGATTAAAACAGAGTGACTAAAAGAGTTATATCACTCGGGGCAAACCTCCACGGCCCAGTTTATGCTAACAGCATAAAGATGTGGTTCTCACTACTTCAAGTGATGCATCATTGGCCCCATGCTTGCTTAATAATGATTGTCTCGGAGCAGGCAGGAGGGAAAAGATGACAAAAAGGAATAAGGTGGCCCATCAGACCTTTTCTGATGTCATTGGCCTGACTGTAGTTGAATTGATTCTCACGGATCACCTTATCATTAAGGAGTATATTGACGTTCTTACAAATCAACACGCTAGAAAACCTGAAAAATTATCAAAGGCCGGCATCTTTCTGGATGTCCTCTATCTTCATTCAAATGCTGAGAAGAAAGCCATATACACTCCCTTAAAAACAAATGAAGAGTTACACTTCAATATCCTGGAAGCAGAAATTGAACATGGTCTTATTGATAACAAGATCAGATCTTTGAAACGAAAATTACATAATTCAAAAAGCTTGAAGGATGAGGTTGAAGCAGAACTTAAAGTGTTAGCTGAACTGGTGAAACTTCATTTAATGGAAGAAGAAAGCGAAATACTTCCAAAAATGATAGAAGCGTTACCAGATCATACCCTTGAAGAAATTGGGCGTGATTTCATGAAGCTAAGGAAGTTTTCCTTTGAAGAACTAGCGGCCTATCCGGATCTGACTGGAGAACTCATTGAATGGAAAGAATCCATTGAAAAGGACTCAAGAATTTTTGTAAGCAAAATGGACAAAGTCGTGGAGAACATGCAGCACTAGCTACCCATTCTCCCATCTTAACAAGGAGTAGGTTATGGCGACAGTAATGAATCCACAGCGTCCTCATCATATGACGAGCCCCAGGACGATGACACAGAAAATTTGTATTGGTATGGGAGTCCTGTTCGTAATTGTAGGGTTGGCCGGAATTATAATGCCAGGATTCTTGAATATGCATTTAAGCCTTGCACACAATTTTATCCATCTGGCTTCTGGAGCTCTCGCTTTATGGTTTGGTTACGCGGATAATGCACGAAAAGCTTATAATTTCTGTATAGGGTTCGGGGCCCTTTATGGATTATTGGGTATTGCAGGTTTTGTTTTCGGTGAACCAGGTTATCCAGGAGTTGGCCACATGGAAGCCGACGAGAACCTTTTAAGAATCATTCCGAATGCGCTTGAGCTCGGTTCAGCTGATCATACTGTTCATATTCTCATCTCAGCAGTTTTTCTTATTACTGCCTATGCATTCAGAAGAAGTCGCACAGAAGCGGGGCATAGAGTAGAGGAAGGGCGTGGACGTTCAAATTTTACCATTCGAAATTCCCGGTTAGATGCAGATCTACCAAACTCCGAGTCGAGTCTACCAGATGTCGAACTCGGCCGTTCTGATGTCAACAGGAAAAGTGATTCTCAGAGACGCTCAGAATTTGAGAGAAGAATATGAGTATAAAAGATAGAACAGAGTCTGTGTGGCAGGATATTAACTTGCCACACTTTGATTCAATAAAAAATAATCAACAAACTGAAACCTGCATCATCGGCGGTGGAATCACCGGAATTTCTATTGCGTATGAAATGGCCAGAAGAGGCCATAAAGTAGTCTTAGTAGAAGCTTTTAGAATAGGTTCGGGGCAGACAGGAAGAACCACTGCTCATCTTACATGCCAGCTTGAAGAACAGTTTAAAGAACTTAAAAAAATTCATGATGAAAAAACAATCGGCATCTTTTACGACGCTCATCGAAGCGCCATTGATATTCTGGAAGAGAATATTAAAAATTTAAAGATTGATTGTGATTTCAAAAGACTTGATGGTTATCTATTTCAAGGGAAAAATTTTGATAGAAAAAAAATGCTGGATGAACTTGAGGCCGCCAGATCATGTGGGGCCCAGCTAGAATGGGTGGACCGCACTCCGTTATTAAACGAGACTCTTCCGGCACTTCGTTTTAAGAATCAAGCTCAGTTTAATCCATTAAAATACATTCGTGGTTTGGCAGAGGCTTTTACTGAATTAGGCGGCACAATCTTTGAAGGGACTCACATTAAAGATATAAGACAAGAGGACAGAGAAAACTGGTTACTCTTAACTGACTCTGATCATCATATTCAAGCAAGTAATTTGATTGTCGCCACCAATACCCCGGTAAATAATAGATTCCATATTCATACTCGGCAGTTTGCTTATCGGACATATGCGATGGCCTTTAAACTATCGGAACCAATCACAGAATCCTGCTTACTCTGGGACACTGAAGATCCTTACCATTACATACGTTTTGTAGATGATACCTTAGTCGTTGGTGGTGAAGATCATCGGACTGGTCAGGGAGCGGAGCAAGATCCTTTCCTGAAATTGGAAGCATGGGTACGGAAGAAATTCAATTTTTTAAATGAAGTTGTCTACCGCTGGTCAGGCCAGGTGTTTGAACCAATGGATCAAATTGGTTTCATTGGAAAAAATCCTGGTCTAGAAAAAAATGTTTACATCTCAACAGGAGAGTCGGGGATTGGTATGACTTCGGCCGCAATTGCATCCAAAATCATTCCTGATCTTATTGAAGAAATCGAGAATCCTTGGTCCATAGTATTTGATCCTTCCCGCCCACCTGTGAAGGGTATTAAAGACTTTGTCATGGAGAATTTGAATGTGGCCCGACAGTACACGGATTGGGTTACACCATCCGAAGTCAAGTCATTGGATGAAATTCCGGTAGATACCGGCAGTTTGATTAGAGAGGGAGTTTCCAAAACTTGCTTTTATCATGATGCCGATCATTTTGAAAAAAAATCCGCTGTTTGTACTCATCTTGGCGGCATCGTTCATTGGAATGATATTGAAAAAACCTGGGATTGTCCTTGTCATGGCAGCAGGTTTAACACTAAGGGAAAAGTAATTGAAGGTCCGGCATTGTCAGATTTAATGGAGAAATAATGGGGCTAACAAAAGATCATTATCATTATCAAAAACAAACAATAATCGAACAATTTTTGACAGTCAGAAAAATGACCGAAGAGCTAACAAGACCTCTTGTCTATGAGGATTTCGTTATCGCTGTAACAGAGGATACAAGTCCACCTAAATGGCATCTTGCACACACTTCATGGTTTTTTGAGAACTTTATTTTAAGAAGAATACGGAAAAGTTATGAACCGTACCGTGTTGAGTACAGTTTCCTCTTTAATTCCTACTACAGGAGTTCAGGGAAATATCTTCCGAAAATTAAGCGTAATTCACTCTCTAGACCATCCGTTTCTGAAATTATGGATTATCGACATGCAATTACTCAGACAGTAGTTGCTCAAGTAGAGGCCCTGGATGAAGTGAAATTTAATGAAATTAGAAGTTGCCTTGAACTTGGTATTAATCATGAGCAACAGCATCAGGAGCTTTTATTGATGGATATCAAGAGGAATTTTTTTGAGAATCCATTAAGGCCTAAATATAATCCCGAACATTCACATGGGGCCTATGTTTCGGCTGAGATGGTCTGGCAAAACATTCCGTCTGGTATTGTTAAGATTGGTGTTGATAAAAAAACGACTGAATTTGCTTATGATAATGAAAAAGACATTCATAACCAGTGGATTGAATCCTGCATGCTTTCTTCTCACCTTGTCACTAACGATGAGTATGTCGCCTTCATTGATGAAGGAGGCTATGAAAACCCAATGTTATGGCTGTCAGATGGTTGGGATTTAAAAGAAAAAGAAAATTGGAAGCATCCCTTGTATTGGGAAAAAGACGGGCAAAAGTGGTGGACTTTCACTCTTGGGGGCATGATGCCTTTAGACCTCGCAGCACCTGTGGTGCATGTGAGTTATTATGAAGCAATGGCCTTCGCAAAATGGAAGGGCGCAAGACTTCCCACTGAATATGAATGGGAAACTGCTGCCAAAATGGAAAAAAGTGATTGTTCATTTTTAGATCAAGGATACTTTGAACCCGAACCTGCTTTTGAGGATCATGAATTCTTCTCTCAGATTCATGGATGTCTATGGGAATGGACTTCAAGTGCATACTTACCTTATCCAAGATATGAAAAATTCCAGGCGGGACTTTCAGAATATAATGAAAAATTTATGTGCAACCAGTTTGTTTTAAGAGGAGGTAGTTGTGTAACTCCTAAATCTCATTACCGGCCAACTTACCGAAATTTCTATTATCCCCATATGCGGTGGCAGTACTCCGGCATAAGATTAGCAAAGGATCTTGCATGACTGTAAACAATGGAGTTGTTGAGTTCTTTGATTTAACTGTTAAATCGAACAACATCTTGAAAGAAGTGCTGGTTGGGCTGTCTAAAAGTCAGAAAACCATACCTCCCAAGTTCCTTTACGATCAAAAAGGTTCTGATCTCTTTGAAAAGATTTGCCTCTTACCAGAATATTATCCAACCAGAACAGAAAATAAAATTTTACAAAACAATGCTCACGAAATGGCCGAACTTATTGGGTCTGATGCTCTATTAATAGAACCAGGTAGCGGTAGTGGAGATAAAGTGAGACATCTCTTGAGAAAACTGAAGAATCCCAAAGGATATATCCCAATTGAAATTTCCAGGGAAATTCTTTTAAGAATGACCAATGAGATGCACGATGAATTTTCGGAATTAAACGTAATTCCCGTTTGCGCAGATTTTTCCGGGGATCTTGAACTTCCATTAACTGTAGATTCGTATTCTGGAAAAAAAGTAATTTTTTTTCCAGGCTCAACCATAGGTAATCTGGTACCTGAAGAGGCCATCCGGAATTTGAAAAAATTCGGAAAATTGATTAGCTCCGGTGGTGGGCTCTTGATTGGTGTTGATCTCAAAAAAGACAGTAAGATTTTTGAACTCGCCTATGATGATCCTGAAGGTGTTACTGCAACTTTTAATCTTAATTTACTTGAACGTCTCAATCGCGAACTTGATGCTTCTTTTAACCCATCCAATTTTACACATGAAGCTTTTTATAATGAAGAATTAGGAAGAGTGGAGATGCATCTTAAAAGCCAGATAGATCAGCTGGTAAAAGTCAGTCAGACTGTATTTCGGTTTCGTAAAGGGGAGACGATTCATACTGAAAATTCCTACAAATATTCGGTGGAAGAATTTTGTGAGTTATGTTCCAAGGCAAAATTTGAAATTAAAAGATACTGGAAAGACGAAAATAATCTCTTCTGTGTTTACTATTTTGAAAAAGAATGAGGACGTACATGAATTCTTTATTTTCTTCACTTTTGCGTTTAAAGACCACTGAAAACCTAAGATTTAGACGACTGACCTCTCATGGCCCATATGAAGTGCGTTTATATCAAAAAATGTGGAGTGCAAAAGTTTCTATCCGGGGTGAATTTCAGGATGCCTTTAAAGATGGTTGCAGGTTACTGACAGAATATATTGAAGGAAATAATTTCAAGATGTCCAGAATCGGAAATGTAACGTCTTTCTTTCTGGTCAATAAAATCTCTAGTTGGGATGTTGGGATCATCTTGCCTATAACTTTTACAGCTGTGAATACACCCAAACCGATTAATCGGATGGTAAGAATTGAGGAATTAAATTCTGGAAAAGTTGGAGTTCTTCGTTACCGTGGTAAAACTTCCGGAGAGATTTTTCATCAGAAATGTGACGAGCTTACTCATTGGCTTTCATCCCGAGGATCAAGACCCAATGGACCACTGAAAGTTACTTTAGATACACTCATGCCCTTAAATTATTTAAAACAGAATGAGATTCATATGGAAATTATTTAAGAGGGTCTATGAATTTTATGATTTTTAAAAATGACCGGCTTAAAAATAAAAAGGTGATCATTCCCTTGGTCTTCTTTTGCCTGCTACTGGGAATCAGACTGCTTATTCAACCCATTATCCATAAGCAGCTTAACACTTTCCTCAGTGACTTTTCGCCAGTGTTATCTTTTCACATTGATGATCTGGATATTAACCTTTTGCGTGGTTCTTATAGTTTTGAAGCTGTTACCGGTAAAATAAAGGAAAGCGAACATAAGTTTCTTACGATTGAAAAAGTGGACACTTCCATTGCTTGGCGAGAAATCTTCAAAGGTAAGATTGTTACTGATATCGAGGTCACGGGCCTTAATCTTTCCTATTCTAAGGAGCTAAAAGATGCCCTTGCTAAAACTCCTAAGAAAGAAGACGCTAAGGAGGCAAAGGATAAACTATTTCCGGTTGAGGTCGTCAGGTTAGATATTCAGAACAGTATTTTGAAAATGGATAATTTTCCGGCATTTACTGGAATTGAAGGACGGATCACTAATCTTCTGGCAGATAAGAAAAATCCATTATCTTTTTTAAACTTAAAAGCTACTGCTTTTGGTCATTCTGTTTTAAAGATAGCGGGTCATCTCAAAACGTTGGAAGAACCAATCGCATGGAGTATCGATAGTGAACTTCAGGGGTTTGATCTAACAGCTGCCAATCAATTTTTAAAAGAAAAAGTACCTTTGACTTTTACCAAAGGAAAGTTGGACGTCTATGCAGAAGCAAAGTCAGAGGAAGGGGTGACTGAGGGTTACGTTAAACCATTTATGAAGAATGTTGATATCATGAAGGCCGAAGAAAATTTAAAAGGTGCTAAGCATTGGTTTATAGAGGTCATTGCTGCTGTTGGGAACCTTGTACTTAGGACTTCAGATAAAAAAAGTGTAGCGACGCTTATACCCTTCACAATGGATAAATCTGGTGTTCATGTAGATAAAGGTGAAGCGCTTTCAAAGGCCATTCAACACGGTTTTGAGCAGAAGCTTAATCCTGGTATAGAGGACCGCTTAAAACTCGAATAGGAGTGACTAATGTTCAAAGTAATATGCCTGATTAGTTCAATCTTACTGATGAGTTGTAGTTCTAAAGAACCTGCGGAAAAGACTTCTAATGAAGAGACTTCTGTTCAAACGCAAGAAACAATCAGCATGGAAAGTAAGCTTCTTGCCAATGAGCAAGAAAGTAATCTGGTCACTGAAATTAAATTTGATCATCAAAAGGCCAATATTTCTGGAAAGGCACGGGAACAGTTAAAGGAGCTTCATCGGAAAGCTTCAAAGAAAGGAAAAATTGAAGAGATAAAAGTCATTTCATGGGGAGATCAGGAATACCCTTCTGTTCATGAAAAAAAACTTTCTGAGGTACAGGTTAAGCTGGTTGAAGAGAGGAATGCGACATTAGAAAACTATTTAAAAACAATTGAGAAGGACGCTGACATTGAAACTATCAGTATGGCCTCGAGGCCTTCCACATTAGATAAATGGTTCTCTTCAGATGATGCCAGAATAAAAAAATCACTTGAGACAGCTGGGATACCGAACACCGATACGACAGTTAAGGTGCCAGGGAAGGCGTCGAAATCCATTGTGATTTTCATCATGGAAGAAGAATAGGTCTTATGGCCGGGAAAGGGACCCTGCGGGGTCCCTTCTTTTATTAATTATGCAAGTAACCAATTGTAAATTTCTTAAATTTTTTAAGATTAACGCCATCGTGCTTTATCCATTTGTGCTCTATTGTGACTCACAACCAGACACACTCATTGTTATGCATGAGTCTATTCATCTTAAGCAAATTAAACGAGATGGTGTTATTCGATTCTATACAAGATATTTAGTTGAATACTTCAAAGGACGTCAAAGTGGTATGACTCATTATCAGGCATACCGTAATATCTCCTATGAGAAAGAAGCGTATGATTCAGCACGTGCAACTTGACTGAAATCTTTAGCAGTTCATTATATATTCAGCAGGAGGTCCTATGGGACTAATGAAAATCCGTGATGTCATTTCCTTTTCTGAAAGATACTGGACTTCTGACTTCCAGGAACTTTTTCCTACTGAGCTACAAAACATTTTGATTACCCTCCATGAAAAGTTTAATTCACGAAGGATAAAACTTTTAGAAGAAAGACAGAAGCGACAGAAGAGTTACGATAGTGGCCAATTACCGGAGTTTTTAAATCCTCAATCTGAGGCCGTCACAACTAACTGGAAAGTTGCAACAATTCCTCAAGAGCTGCACCGTCGTCGGGTCGAAATTACAGGACCCGTTAATTCGGCCAAGATGGTGATAAACATGTTAAGCCGCAACGAGGATGGGCATAGGGCCGATATGGCCATGCTGGATTTTGAAGACTCACTGAAGCCAAGCTTTGAGAACATTCTTAATGGATATAAAAATGTAATAGGTGCAGTGGCAGGAAATCTGACGACATTTGTGGGGGATAAGAAATATCAACTTAATCCGCAGGATAAAGCTTACGTTATGGTTAGAGTTCGAGGGCTTCATCTGAGCGAATCAAATTTTAGGATCCATGGAGAAGAGATATCAGGAGGACTTCTCGATTTTGTCACATGCTTTTATCATACGGCAAAGATATATCAGGAGCAAAATCTCACACCCAAGTATTATGTACCTAAATGCGAACATTATCTTGAGGCACGCTGGTGGAACGATCTGTTTACCGAAATGGAAAAGCTCATGGGTTATGAGAAACCCTTTCTAAGAGTAACTTTTTTAATCGAAACATTACCGGCCACGTTTCAGGTGGAAGAAATTCTTTATGAAATCAGAGATCATGCAGCGGGGCTTAATGTCGGACGCTGGGACAAAATATTCAGCGATATAAAAGTACTTATGAATCATCCGGATCGAATCATGGCCGACAGAGGTTCGATTACGATGATGAGACCCTGGATGGAGAACTATGCAAAACGCGTGATTAAAATCTGTCATGATAGAGGTGCGTTTGCGATGGGAGGAATGGCCGCCTTCACACCGGGTAAGACAAAAGAACTTAGACTAGAACAAACGAAGAAAGTCCTGGAAGATAAAAATCGTGAACGTGAATGGGGACATGATGGGTGTTGGGTCTCCCATCCTTACTTTATTGGAGTCGCGATGGAGGCGATGAATTTTGTGAACCAACTTCACATGAAAACTTCCTTTGATAAATATGCAGATATCCTCCCCAAAGGCACTGGTCCTCATACTCTAGGAGGATTACGGACAAATATAAGAGTAGGCATTGCCTACATGAACGGTTGGCAAAAGGACATCGGTTGTGTTGCCTTTGATAATTTGATGGAAGATTTGGCCACACTTGAAATTTCCCGTGCTCAAACATGGCAATGGCTCCACCATAAGCTACGTTTGGATGATGGAACCATCGTCACCAAGGGACTGGTTACTCAAATTTTTCAGGAAGAGTTTCAAAACATTCTGCTTGAAATGAAAAACGAAATTCCTGAAAAATTTCATCGACAACTGGAAGTTGATCTTGAGCATGCTAAAACTGCCGCTTTAAAGCTCTTTACTCAAGAAGAGATGCAGGACTTCCTCTCGCTTGTTTCAGAACCTGTTTAATTTTGGAAAAGGATGTTGAATATGGAAACAAATTTATCTAAATCCCGTGAACTGAAGGCACGTTGGGTTTCTGATCCCAGATGGAAAAATATAAAACGTGATTATTCTGCCGAAGACGTCATAAAGCTTCGGGGGTCGGTTAACATTCAATACACATTGGCAGAGTTGGGAGCGCAGAGACTTTGGGAACTGATGCAAAGGGAAGATTATGTTCATGCTTTAGGTGCCTTGACGGGTAATCAAGCCGTTCAGCAAGTCAGGGCCGGTCTTGAAGCGATATATTTAAGTGGTTGGCAAGTGGCCGCTGATGCCAACTTATCTGGCAATATGTACCCAGATCAAAGTTTGTATCCTTCGAATTCCGTTCCTAATGTTGTCCAGAAAATAAATCGCGCTTTGATACGGGCCGATCAGATTGAATGTGTAGAAGGAAATACAGGCCGTCATTGGCTGGCACCGATTATTGCCGATGCTGAAGCCGGTTTTGGTGGTCCTTTAAATTCTTTTGAACTCATGAAAAGTATGATCGAAGCTGGCGCTGCTGGTGTTCACTTTGAAGATCAGCTGGCCTCAGAAAAAAAATGTGGTCACCTTGGTGGTAAAGTCCTGATACCTACTGCACAGTTTATTCGTACTTTAACTGCTGCTCGGCTAGCGGCCGATGTCCTGGATGTTCAAACTATTATCATTGCCAGAACTGATGCTCAAGGGGCCGAACTTCTAACTAGCGATATCGATGAAAGAGATCGAGAATTTATGACTGGAGAAAGAACTACTGAAGGATTTTACAAAATCAAATCAGGTATTAATTCAGCCATTGCCCGAGGCCTCGCTTATGCGCCTTATGCTGATCTTGTGTGGTGTGAAACTTCTTCACCTGACCTTAAGCAGGCACGACAGTTTGCTGAGGCAATTCGTTCTGAATTTCCTGATAAGCTTCTTGCCTACAACTGTTCTCCATCATTTAACTGGAAAAAGAATCTAAGTGATAGCGAGATTGCTAGCTTTCAAAGAGATCTTGGAGCAATGGGGTATAAATTTCAGTTTGTCACTCTGGCCGGTTTTCATGCTTTAAACCATAGCATGTATGAATTGGCGCTGGATTATAAGGAAAGAGGGATGAGTGCTTATTCAAAACTTCAAGAACAAGAATTTTCAAGTGAAAAATACGGGTATACGGCAACTAAACATCAACGAGAGGTCGGGACCGGCTATTTTGATGAAGTGAGTTCAGTCATATCCGGAGGCTGTTCTTCGACTTTGGCCTATGAAGGATCTACTGAGAGGGCGCAATTTCAGCACCCTCATTGAGCTTAAAGACTATTTAAGTATTTTAGAGTTCTCGGCACTAAAGAAAGATCTTTTTTTGCCGCAATAATGAGCTTAACTAATTGGGCCTGCTTGATTTTCGCGGTTTTAAGCTTTTGGCAGCCAAGGCTTTCCATTGGATCTGTGATCTTAAAAATGGAAATGTGTTGAGGCCACAAATTAGTTTCACGATTACTTCCACCAGCACAAAGTGGGATCAGGTGATCTATCTTATAATCAGATCGATTATTCAATTTTAGACGATAACCATTATGACGATATTCCCTGAAGACATCATCCTTTAACATTGGATCTACTTCTCTATTACAGTAAGCAATTTTTTCAGGATATCGATATGAATCAGGCCGATCACATAAGGCACCTGGGGTGAGTGAAGTATCTGGACCTTGAGGAAATTCAGCTTTGAAAACTGGTGCTGCCAAAAGTGAACTTGAGATCAGTAGTAGTCCAAGGAATAAATGCTTCATGAAAGGCCCTCTCTATTGATGTGCAGCATTGATACATCGAGAGAATGGTTGGTGTCAAGCGTGGCTAATGATTCATATAAGATTTACTTATAGGATAAGCTGCGGAATCTTCGTTAATGATAGGGTAAAAAAACGATGAAATTTGTGCCATTTACTGCATCACTAGTGACTCTCACACTACCGCCCATCGCTTCCGCCAGACCGCGCACCAGTGTAAGACCCAGGCCCCATCCTTGCTTACCGCTGGCATGACCCGTTTTGGAACGTTCAAAAGGATTAAACAGGAGAGGCAAATCATCGGGAGGAATGGGCCTGCCTGTATTATGCACAGTAAGAATGACCCCTTTTGTTTCAGCAGAGAGAGTGATGGTAATAGGATTTGTATCATGGCCGTACTTGACAGCATTTTGGCAGAGATTTTCCAGTATCCTGCGGATGTATTTTTTACTCCATCGTCCGGTTAAAGTCGGCGGCATGATAGTTTGAAAACGTGGCCCATGGATACCCACAAGCTCATTTACTGTTTCACGTATACATTCACATATATCTACTTCTTCAAGCTCTACTGGGAGGGTCTTACCTGCCCGGATTTTATTGGCATCAAGTAGATCTCTTACCATGTGCTCGATTCTAGTCATGTTGAATAGTATTTTTTCAGAAAACTTATCAAAGGCTTCACTGTCATCTTTTTTTCGGATGAGGAGCTCAGTAGACATGCGCATGGCCGTGAGTGGTGTTTGTAGATCATGAGTCAAGGCCGAAACAAAAGTTTCCCGGAGTTCTTTTTCATTTTCCAGTGACTTTACAGCGTTCTCTGCTTCAAGTTTAGCGAGCATCAGGTTATTCACAAGCTTGCGGGCAATGAATCCTGAGATTGCGAAGATTAAAAGACGTAAATAGTCCTGAGGGAAGATGATCTCGAAGCGTTCAAAAGGATGAACAAAGTAGTATTGAGATGCTATCAGGGACATTAAAACTGCCGAAATGCCGTCTCCGTACATGCTGGCAAAGATGATGGCGAGGTAATAAACCAAGAAAGGAGCAGGAGTGATGTACTCCCAGAGAGCTTTTTGAATGAATGTTGCAGCGACAACAATAATAAAAGAAAGTAAGTATTTATAAAATCTGTGCTGCTTGAATTCTCTCAGTTTCATTCTCTTCATGTGAGAAAGTATAGTATCAAGAGATTGCGAAGGACAGAAACTATGCATTTAACGCAACACCTACGGAGGGTGTAGGAACTGAGAGATTTTCATCCAGCCATTCATCAAGCGCGGCTTAAGGATCATTGTCGTTAGAACTCTGAAGAAAAAAATTGTCTGATACATTCTCATGAGCAAGCTCCTTTTTATTGCCTTGTCATGACTTTATAAAAAGAATGTTGATTCTTTGTGGATCTTAATGGTGGTAAATATTGCCTTAGATCTTATGCAACAAAACGCGAAGGCATGCGCCATTAATTTTTTCCTGGTTCAAGAGATTTACCATCTCCACCTGCCCACCATGAACTTGTGCAATCGTTTTCATGATGACTGACCCAAGCCCAAGGGAGAAGTCATCTGGATCTTTTTCTTTGCGTTGACGTCTTTCTCTGCGTTTTCCAAATGCCAGTATGGACTCTTCAGAAAGGCCAGGGCCATCATCCATAATTAAAATTTCTACCTGATCTCTTAAATTGTTAATTTTGACTGTGATGGAATTTACAGCATAGCGAGCGGCATTATCAAAGGCGTTTCTAAATAGACGCGTAATTAAATGGCTATCTCCCAGAATCACAGGAGTGGCCACATCATCTTGGATAAGCCTCCAGTTAAGATTTTGACCTGATGCGATCTGGCGTGAAAGCACTTCCGTTTCTAATAATGAATTTAGATTAATTTTTTCTGTAGTTGTTTTGTAGTGTGGCCCATCAATCGTAGCAATAAGTGTTAGTTTATCTAACAAATCTTTGAAATAGCGGATATCAGTACCAACCATAGAAAAGATTTCACTCCTTTCTTCTGCACTCAATAGATCTTGATGTTCTTTCAAAGTCTCGAATGCAGTACTCAAGCTTGTAAGAGGGGTTCTTAAGTCATGACCTAACTCTTGCAATAGATTGGAACGGGAAACTTCGGTATCTCTCAATCTCATAACCAACCGTTCAATCTCATCGGCCATGCGGTTAAAATCCAAAATCAAGTTTCCAAATTCATCAAAACGTTTTATTTCAAAACGGGCCTTCAAGTCACCTGCTCCGAGCTTTGATAAAACTTTCCTGGCCTCACCTGATTTACGCCGGAGATAATAGAAGCTAATCGAGAGGGCCAAAAATACTGCCAAGGCCGCAGTCGTAAATGTATGGGTACCTTGAATGATAAGATAGGGGCCTTGGAATAGAGTCCTTTCATTATATGAAATAAGGTATGTCACCGGTGTTGTATCAAGTTTAACCACAAAGGTCTTAGGCTCAAGAAGAAACCTTTGTTCATTTGATTGAATGCCATGAATTTTTTTTGGCTTTTTCAATTTCTTCCATTCAATGGGAAGAGGTTGACTGGTGGTCGTTGAAAGGATTGTTCCTTTTTGGCTTACCAGCCATAATGAAGGCTTGGGTCGATGGTCATCTTTAGAGACTCCTAAATCCGGTCCGAATTCAGTTAGTTTGAGAAGGTTGTATGTGTCTCCTTTGACTTCAGGAGGGGCACTTACTTTATTGACGTTAATCTTAGACACAGGCTGATAGTTATTTCTCTTCTCAATAACGCGAGCGACATACATGAAGTAACCGTATCGATATTCTTCTACCGCCATGTCGGAAATTCGAACGAGACTGTAAAGGGAAATTAAGCTAAGGGTGAGTGCTCCTATTACGCTTATGAAGAAAAGCTTAAAATAAAAGAGCGACTTCATTTATGTTTTCCACTCGAGGCGATAGCCTAATCCATACACGGAGGATATTTGAAGTGATTGTCCTGCGATATCACGAATCTTTCTTCTTAAATGACTCATGTGAGAATCTACAGTGCGGTCATAAAGATCAGCATTATCATAAAGAGTCGAGAGAATGTTTTCCCTGGTAACTATATCTCCTGATCGTCTTGCAAGGAGTATAAGGATATCCAGTTCTTTTCGACCAAGAGAGATCATCTCTCCCATCAGCGTAACCACACGTTTGGCCGGATCAATTGATAGTTCTCCGAATTTTATAGTTTGCATGTGGGGAGCGATACGTTTAACAAATTTACTTACGCGAACTTTAAGCTCTTCAAGTCCAAATGGCTTACGTAGGTAATCATCAGCACCGTTTTTAATACCTTTCACAACAGTCGCCTCATCAGTACGAGCACTCAAAAATACAATTGGTACCTCATTACCGGCTTCCCGAACTTTTTGGCAAAGATCAAGGCCACTACCATCGGGCAAGCCGATGTCCATTAGGAGCAAATCAAAATGCTCTGAGTTTATTTTGAACCAGGCCTCCTGGAAGGTGGTGGCATTTTCTGTTTCATAACCACTTAACTTAAGATTAAGTTTCAAAATTTTTGTGATTTGTGGATCATCTTCAATGATTAGAATTTTTGACATAGATTTCCTCGTAGTTCGAATATTACTCTGAAGAACAAATTAATAAATAGAAATAAATCCGGAGATTCACTGTCAGAGAATCGCGATTAATTCTTCTTTTCATAAAGTCGATGGAAAAAGTTCTGGCAATTATTACTTAGTTGATCACGATTGTTTTCAAGACAAGCTATGAAATATCCATGGTCTTCACGTGGATGGCCACATCCCATGGATTGCATTTCCTTAAAACATCCTCGGGAGAGACTCAAGTTCTCAGATGAAGGTTGTATGCCTTGACCGGGCCTATGTTCCATATCTCCATAACTATTTATTGAGAAAATAATACCAACAACCATTACTCTGATTTTCATAAAAATTCCTTTCCGATTTCACCAACCAAATTCCCCAGAGCATAAGGGACTGAATAATCACGACTACTAGACCAGGATGAGTCATGGATGAAACCAAGTTTATGCATCCACTCATGAAAAAGATTATGAGCAACACCTGCGGCAGTATAAATATTAAAATATTTTGTGTTCACCCAGATTCGATTGGAAGAAGCATAGGTATATCCAACCACATTGGTAGAAGCATAATAAAGCTCTACCTCGGCTTCCATGGTATTATTTTTTGCGGGTAGAAGTCTTTCGGCCCCATCTAGTATGATCTGATAGATTTGGGCATTACTATAACCGCCATTGTCTACAAAAGTTTTTTTACCGTTATAAGTATGGTTTAATACTTTGCTTCGAAATTCTTCCGTTGCCACAACCATTTTAATTATCTCAATGGCCTCTTCCATTTTCTCTTGTTGTTCTGATGTGAAGTTAACGAAATGAATTCTTGCATCAAAGGTCAATGCCTCATTTGGGATAGGGTCTTGATCACTATGATCCCCGTAGATATTGTCTGTGACTTTTACGGAAGTATTGTCACTATTTTTGCTTCCTGATTGGTTACATGATGCTATTAGTAAGCTCATGATGATCAGGATTATTGTCATCTTCTTCATGGCCTGCATGTTGCCATGAAGGAATTTAGTTCTAAATCAGGGTAAATGTTTCCAGGAAATTAAATCAATCAGTTAAATAACTATGGATTATCCTGCTAAATAGAGATGTTTATGGATTGATTCCACACTCTTTGAAGAATTGAATGTAGGTAATTTACGAATTTTCGGTGATTGCTTCTCTTAAAGCATGATTCCCCAGGTTTTTATGTGATCGTTCCAAAGTATATATATTAAAAGCATGCCTGATTACTGGTTGGGCCACATTACGAACAGGGCAACCTCCTGGTGTTTCACCTCTCTCTACACCACCATGGGCATGCCCATGAAAGACAATATCGGCTTTCCCGTAATCAATGGCTTCAGCAAGATAATAACTACCTAGGAATGGATAGATTTCTTTTTTTTCACCCATCAAGGTTTGAGCAGTTGGTGAATAGTGAAGTAAGACAATTTTATAATCAGCTTCCATATCTTTAATAGTATTTTCTAATTCACGTGCCTGACTCTTTGAATGGCGCATGAATGACTTCATTTCCTGCTCTCCAAAATCTGAACCACAGGCGCCGACAAATCCGCCTCCAAAACCTTTTGCTCCAGCAATTCCAACCCTGTAATCATTAATGCTCAGAATGATTGAATTTCTTTCAAGTACGGTTACTCCCGCTTCAATTAAAATATTTGTGACTTGTTCCACTTGATCTACATGGTAGTCATGATTACCTAAAACTGCGACCACAGGTATGGGACATTTTCGTAAGTCTTCAGCAAGGACTTTCATTTCTTCTGGATGGCCGGTTTGAGTCAAATCTCCTGCCAGTAACATCACATCGGCCTTCTCTTTGAGATTGATAAAATGCTGGCAAAATCTATTATGAGATTTTCGATCAAAGTGTACGTCTCCAGCAGCTGCAATCCGTATCATTTGATGGCCTCACTGCCTTCAGGGGCCTTTAGTTCTCTTACACTTACGAGATTTTTAAATTCATGTCCTGGTGCCATCTCAGTGATGACCTGATTTAAAGCTTCCATTTGTTCTTCTGTAAAAACTTCGCCTTTTGCAACGATAGCCTCATCTGACACCATGATTTTCACATCATGTTCTGCAATCCTTTCATCCGTGGTGAGTGCCTCCATTATACGACCTTTAATGTAGATAGGAGAATCCATTCCATCTTCAGACGTCTCAGGCATCTCTTGAGTTTCTTTTCGATAGGGATGGACAACCGCCTCCGGTACATAAGTCGCAGTATCAAAGACTGAACGGTACAGTCGCTGGATCACATCATTTGGTATCGCAATATCATTTGATTGTCCGTAAATGAGTAAGGAAAGAATTCGTCTTGGAGCATGTCTGGCCCTTCTAAGAAGGTATTCCCATTCGATATTTCCCTGCTTAAGAACAGCGAGAGCATCATGCCAATGGTGAGGATTGTGTTCCTGGTGTGCGGCCGCTTTAATAACAATAAAATCTTCAGGGCTAATTGCATTCACAAATTTTCCCAAGTAGGGCACCCGTCTGACATGCGATCGAACTTCTTCATCAAAGTAGATGTCTCCGCTAGATTTAAAAATGACATCAACTAATATATTTTCCCGCCATGCCTTAAAAAGCCAAAACGGATCACGCTTTTGTGAGGTAAAGCCTTTCGCTTCTAAAACATTTAAAACTTTATCAGCGTCATCTGGTCTTACAAAAAGGTCAATGTCATGAGTAATTCTTGGTCGACCTAAACTCTTGGCGGCAAATCCACCAATCAGAGCATAGGGAATATTACTGACCTCCAATATTTCTATTGCCTCAAACAAAATCTTCTCCAGGCTAGGCAGATCAGTCAGGTTATGATCGTAGTAGTCACGTTCGCACTGCTCCTTTTCTTCTGCATGGCTTAAGATTTTTTTATTATCCATTGAGCACCCCTTACAGCATGACTTCAAAAGACAGGCCAAGTTTAAGAGTGTTATTTTGAAGTTTCTTGAGGCAATTTGACCCAAGAGATGGTCAAAGATTCAGTGATTGAATAATGTAAGAATATGTAAAATTCTAATTTAGATGGAGGTCTTATGAATAATGTTATGGCCTATGCAGCTTTTGATCCTAAAAAACCGCTTGGACCTTTTACTATTAGTCGACGGGAACCTGGGATCAACGATGTTCAGATCGATATAAAATACTGCGGGGTTTGTCACTCAGATGTTCATCAGGCAAGAGATGAATGGGGAGGATCTATATTTCCAATGGTTCCTGGACATGAAATTGTAGGAGTTGTCAGCAAAACAGGCCATGCTGTTAAAAAGTATAAAGTAGGCGATAAGGTTGGAGTTGGCTGTCTAGTGGATTCTTGCAGAACATGTTCTTCCTGTAAGGAAGGCCTTGAACAGTATTGTGAAAACGGTAGCGTTCCTACTTATAACGGATTGGAAAAAGATGGAAAAACTCCAACTTTTGGAGGGTATTCCACTCATATAATTGTTCACGAAGATTTTGTTTTGAAAATTCCGGAAAATTTACCGCTAGACGCAGCTGCTCCTCTGCTTTGTGCTGGCATCACAACTTATTCTCCCTTAAAACATTGGAAGGCCGGACCCGGAAAGAAGATAGGTGTTATTGGACTGGGAGGCCTGGGCCACATGGCCGTTAAAATTGGCCATGCGCTTGGAGCTGAGATTACTGTTTTTAGTCATTCAGAAAGAAAGCGAGAAGATGCTAAGAGGTTTGGGGCCAGAAACTTTGTTGTAACAAAAAATCAGAATGAAATGGAGGCGCTCACAAATACATTGGATTTAATCATCAATACGGTTTCTGTCGAATTGGATTGGAATTTATATCTTAGGTTATTGAAGCGAGATAGTTCCATGGTGATTTTAGGAGTACCGAGTAAGGCGCCCGAAGTTTCCGCATTTGGTTTGATCGCAGGAAGAAAAAGTCTGGCAGGTTCTTTGATTGGAGGTATTGCTGAAACTCAGGAAATGTTGGATTTCTGTGGGCGGAATAATATTGTTTGTGACATTGAGAGGGTGGCCATTCAGGACATTAACACCGCCTATGAAAGAATGGTTAAAGGGGATGTACGTTACCGTTTTGTCATAGATATCGAGAGCTTAAAATAGCGGAAGCCCTTTAGTCAGAATTAAGATGGGGGATTCTTTAAGTTTTTTGGGATTTTACCCGACAAGTGGGGCATGAAATTCGCATACTCACATCTTATGGCCTTTCTCATTATTGGGCACACTGGTTTAGTCTTCGCTGCAGAAGTAGATTGTGATCCTGCTTTGGCCATACCAGTGGCAGCGGGTGAGCTCTTAGGAACATTAAAAAGTGTCAGTGAAGGTCTTTATAAAGATATAGCGGTTCTTAAGGTGAATCATGACGGAGAAGGTAAACTTTCAGTTTTCTTCGAAAAAGGTGTCCCAAAAATATTAAAGCTTACCTATAAAAATGATAACGGAACAGTTGTTAAGCAAATTACTTTTGATGAGTTGGCAAAAGGTAACCCACTAATCTATGAAAACACTGACAAACCAGGCAAGGCCATCATGCTGGAAAAAGGTCCTAATTTCAAAGAAGGTAGTTACGATTTTAAGTTAAAGGTCAGATCAAAACTCTCTCCCGAGCAGTTTCAAACTTATCCTTTAAATTTAAATCCTGATGTCAATTCACCCAAAGTGACTCATAATAAGAAGACATTTAATAAAATGATCATCTCTCCTGGGGTCAGTATGTTTAGCTGGGACGGAACATTTAAAAACGTCGAATTTAAAAATTAACGACCATATTCAACAGTAAAACTCGCTTTTGCCAATGATTGAGCATCCAAACTTTCTTTTAGCACAGTTCCTGAAGTCTTTGGATTGATATTCATCTTCTCGGATTTTAAAGCATAGACCGTAAAGACGTAACGATGTGCCTTATCACCCCGTGGAGGACAGGCACCGCCGTAACCCATCTGACCGTAGTCTGTTTTACTTTCAATTACGCCTGCTGGAAGTCGATGATCATTGGAAGCACCTTCTTCAAGTTTATTTATATTTGCAGGGATATTAACCACAGTCCAATGCCACCAGCCATGGCCTGTTGGGGCATCCGGATCAAAGACAGTTACGGCAAAACTTTTTGTTTCAGATGGGGCCCCAGACCATTCAAGTGCAGGCGATATATTTTCCCCACTACATCCGGAATCATTGAATACGTATTTGTTCGGCAAAGGCTTTTTTGGATCAAAGGAAGAAGTTTTTAAAGTGAATATAGTTCCCATAAGACTCCTTTTTGGTTTAAATCATTTAATGATTGTTAAATGTTTAAATCAAGCCGTGGAGTATTTATGGACCCAAAGAGTAGGCCTTCACTAGAACAGATTCAAAATGTTTTTATGAAAGATCAGCTTCCAGAATCATTTGGTATCGAGATTCAGGAAGTAGGTGAGGATTTTGTCACAGGAGTACTAACTGTTGACTCCAGACATCTGCGGCCTGGAAATATCATGAACGGAGGCGTTTCATTAGTCCTTATTGAAACGATGGGTAGTATTAGCTCCTGTTTATACATTGATCTGGCCAAGCAAAATTCTTTCGGTATTCAAGTAAATGCAAATCATATTTCAATCGCGCGTCCGGGGGATAAGCTTACGGCACGATCAAAGGCGATACACATTGGCAAAACGACTCAGATTTGGGATGTGGATATATCAAATCAAAAAGGCAAATTGGTTTCTTCTGGAAGGATCACAATGCTGGTAACAGATCGTTCTTAGATATTGAGGGCCTCTCTGGAGAGAGGCCCTCAATAAGAATTACTTCTTCTCTTCCTGAGCTTGTTTTAGATTCATTCTTCTCTGCTCAGCAGGTCTTCTTTGAGCAGGATCACCAATCCAACGGATCTTATTCACAATAGATTCACCTGCATCTGCTGTATTGAACTGATTACCAAAATTCAGAACGGAAGTGTTCGCGGTCTTTTTACCATTTAGAAAATCCATCGTCTCTTTACCATAAGTAATTCTTGCAGCATCGGCCGACATATTGCCTGTGAGAACTCGATGCGCAAGGTTCAGAGAAAGGATATTCATGGCCTCATTATCGGCAAATGAGGACATTTCACCTCTGGTTCGGTTAAGGACAACAGATCCGTTATAATTCCAAACGTCGTCAACTTTACCGACAGGAGCTTTATAATCCACTACATGTTCCAGTGCATTCTGATGAAGAAGAGGGAAACGGTGTGAATAGACCTCTTTATGGACCACTATTTTCTTAAATGGGGCAACATTCCTCCAGATGAGTGAGTCAGAGGTCGTCTCTTGCGGATCACCATATTTGGCAATCATGTCTTTGGCAGCGGAAATTGAGCTGTCAGGCCATCCGCTGGTTAGACTCGTGGCCTTTGCTAGTGCTTCCTGGTTAATGTTTTCTGACTGTACACCAGTGCTTTCTGGAGTACTGGTTGCTGCAGTCTGTGGTTGAGGCTCATTCTTTTTGAACATCGTACAACTTGCCAGTGACATCGTAAGCATGAGCATTCCTGTTAATCCGATTTTTTTCATTTGATCCTCCATGATGTTAAGATCATCGATCTACTTTAGTTGGTAATTGATCAGCAATTATGGGACCATAATATTGAGCTTTGAATCTTCAGCGAAGCACTTGCATCGGTTTTAACTCCTTGCAGATTCCAAGTTCCATCTGCTTTAAGTTAAATAGGCCCATGGAATTTTTACAAATACCTTCTCATAGCCAAGTAGAACATGCCCGAAACATCGAAGACATTCTTTCTTCCTTGAAGTCTTTGTGTCGAAGTGAGATTTACCTCTTTCAAGATCCAAAAGCGAAGGCTTTACTGGAAACTTCAGCTGAAGTGCTGGGGGGACTGGAAAAAGCATTTCACGACTATCAGTTAAAGAATGCAGATGTTTGGAAAGATGAGGTGGAAGAAATACCTCAGAAAAGCATTGATCCCTGGGATTAAGTGAGAGGAAGAGACAATCGTTGAAAGAGTATGGAATGAATTCGTTGGAATTTAATTCCATGATTTTATCAAACTCAGGATTGTGGCATCCTCATTTAAAGACAAGGAGGAAGCCGTGATGAAGATTTTGATTATCAGTAAAGATTTACAATTATCCCGAATACTCAATTATAGTCTTACTTTCAGCGGATTCACGGTTGAATGTGCTGCTAATACGACTCATGCCTTAAAGTTGATGGAAGAAATAAATTTTCAATTAATCTTGATGGATTTTCTGACGAATGGCGAGAGTCTCTGTTTTTGCCAAGAGGTGAAAAAATATGGCACTCAAACTTCTCTAGTCGTCATGGGAGAATGTTATGAAGAATTGGGCATGCTAGAAGGAATGAATTCGGGAATGGATGATTACATCCTAAAACCTTTTGGTATGTCGGAATTGCGTATGATCATTAATAAACAACTTGAGCGGAAGCGATTGACCGCCAGACCGCTAGTTTTCGGGGAACTTCGAATTGATGTTGCAAGAAGTATGGTCTATGTGAAAGATAAAATCATTTCAGTAGGAAAAAATGAACTGGAAATCCTGATTATCCTTACACGAAAGGCCGGAAAAATTGTCACGCCTGACAAACTCATCACCGATGAACGAATGCTGGCCTTAAGAAAAAAACTTAAACATGCAGCCGGTGAAGCCTTGCAAATTAAGTCAGTCAAGGGATTAGGATATAAGTTAATTACTATGAAATCTTGCGGATAAAATAAGAACCCTGTTGTTTTCAAAAAGTTCTGATTTTTATATTATGTGATTGTTCAGATGAAACAGTTAAGAGTAAAACCGAAACTGATAACCAAGCTGAATAAAAAGTCGGCCATCTTCGGATGGCCGCTTTTTTTTGGGGAAATAATTTCCATCAAGCCTGCCATGTCGCCAATCTCACGTTAAAGATGTAAGAGACACATGTCGAAAATTAGTATTGCTGCTTGTTTCATACTTTTGCAAAGCAAATAGTGCCATAAAGCAATCAATTTTAATTTTTCTATGTCATGCTAGCTCCATCAAAAGGAGCTTTATATGCAAGCTTTTAAAATTCTATTTCTGTTTTTAACTTTGAATATTTCAAACGTAAGGGCCTTTGTTCCTGTTGAAGCTTATACATTCGATTTCAATATAGAAACTTCAAGGATGGGACCTATAAAGGAAGAAAAGTTAATTAAAGCAGTTGAATTGCTTCAGGAAGTATTTGCCTCTCCCGAATTTAAGCGAAGAATCCTGCTTCATCGTTATAACAGGAGATATCAGTTTGCTCACAATCGAGGTCTTTCCAATTATCAGATTTACAAACGAATTCTTAATGGTGTGGAAAAGCTTTATCCCGTTAAAAATAATGCCATGGATGTTGTGGTAGAACTTTATACTAATAATAACTCTATTGTAATGGGATACACAAATCCATTTACTCAAAAAATCTGGATGAACACTAAGTACTTTAATCGTCATACTCCGGCCGAAGTTGCCTCTCATTTAACTCATGAATGGTTACATAAATTAGGATTTGGACATGAAAGGAAAAAGAGCGATAATAGAAAGTATAGCGTACCCTATGCAATAGGATATATTGTGAAAGAAATGGCGCGGGAGTTAGATGAAAACATTCGTTAAGGATACTAGTCTAAAGGGTAGAGGCGTTTTTGCTGCGACTGATATTAAAAAGAATGAATTAATTGAGGCGTGTCATTTAATTCTAATGGATTTGAATGATGTCCATGGCGCCTTGGAAAGCTATATTTATGAATATAGTTCCAAGACTGCTGCAATAGCTCTCGGGCATGGTTCGCTTTATAATCATTCTGATGATCCCAATAGTGAATTTGAATTTGACTTTAAGAAGAGAATTCTGAAAGTCAGAGCTGTAAAAACAATCCTTAAAGGATCTGAAATCACAGTGGATTACGGTTACAGTGAAGAGGAAAAAAGAAGATTTGGAATTTGCAGTAATTAAGATTATTTGTTTAGATAAATCATGAAACATTTTTTTGGTATATTGCTCTCTAGTGTCTTGCTGTGTCAATCACTCCCGGCATTCGCCGTCTCAAATCAGTTGCCTGTTAAACAAGTCTCTCCTGAATTATTTCATTCCATTCTAGAACAGGTTAAGGCCCAGAAAGTCATTGTGGTTCAAGCTGATGCAAAAAAAGAAGATAAAGATAAAGATAAAGAAGAAAAGGAACCTAAGACAGGACCTGAAGAAACGAGTTCATCATTTTTAGATAGCATTGATTTAAGCACGAATGTGCTCGCCAATTCAAATAGTGGAGATGAAGCTGCTTTAATCATCTTTGCTGTCATAGGATTAGTCGTTATTGTGGCCTGGATACCATATCTTCCGGTGCTCATTCATGACATCATTAAAGGAGATGAGAATTTAAAAATTCATCAGTTGCTCACAACGCAGTGGAATCCATTTTTGGTAACTCATAGAAGTGGCGGTCTGTTAGGTCTTCGCTATAGTTTTTTAGAAGAACGTCTGGATAAAGACCAAACACTTAAAATGGGATTTGCTGTTGAATCAGGTCATTATTTAGTTAAAGAAAATAAACGATTTGAAGGAGTCTACTGGTTGGCAGGACCATCTATTGTTATAGGTGATTACGATACAGATTCTTTGTTTGGGAAAATTGATCTGATGGGTGGAACTTCCTTTGACTCTGATCTAGGTCTGGTCTCTCGTGCTGAATTTTCAATTAATTGGCTGGGTCAGTCCGGTCTGTTATTTGGGCTTAGTGTAGGAGGACTTTATTTGAAAGCAAGAGATAGTTTTGATAATTTGGGCATTATATATGGAGCTAATACGGGCTTCGCATTTTAAGAGGGATTCATGAGTAATGATCGTCGTCATTGGAATATAAATACAAGGCTAAATCATCCTGTTGAGATTAAGTTGCATGAAGGTAATAAGCCTCTTCTTCAGCCAATATATCATTCGGCCAAATTCACTCCCTCGGAAAATTTTCCTTATTGGGATCAGTTCATTTATACCCGAGTGTCAAATCCAACAACTCGCCAGCTTGAGCTGACTTTAGCTGAACTTCAGAACCGGGAAGATTGTATTGTCCTGGGATCTGGTATTGCGGCCCTGACGGGGACTTTCCTGGCGCTCTTAAAGGCCGGGGACCACATCATTACTTTTCGGGAACTCTATAAGCCCGCAAGAATGTATATCCGCGAGTTTCTTCCTCTCTATCATATTGAACATACGGTTTTAAGTCTTTCTCATCTCGAGGATCTGGAGGGCGCAATTATAGCAGGAAAAACAAAGCTCATCCATTTTGAAAGTCCATCTAATCCCAATCTGGAGATAGCTGATATCGATGAAATCCTTAAGATCGCAAAAAAGCATAATATTTTAGTCAGTATGGACGGAACTTTTGCGGGACTGCATCAGCATACTGAATATGACATTGATGTCATGATCCATAGTTTAACTAAATTTGGAAATGGACATGGGGATGTCATCGCTGGATCCGTGGCGGGGAAAGCATCAGTCTTAAAAAAAATTAGAGAAATGAGTATTTATATTGGGGCCACGATTGATCCGCAAACTTCTTATTTGATTGAAAGAGGACTCAAAACTTATATGCTCCGCTATGAGCGGCAAACAAAGACGGCCCAAAAAGTTGCTCAGTTTCTAGTCGCTCATCCAAAAGTGCGGAAGGTGCGCTATCCTGGGTTGGCCGATCATCAAGGCTTTGAGCTAGCTCATAAACAAATGAAAGATATGGGAGCAGTCATAGCATTTGAAATTGATCCTGACGTTGCGGTATCCGCTGATAAATTTTGTCACAAGTTAAAGCTAGTGCAACTCACGGCGAGTCTCGGATCTACGGAAAGTATTATTTGCCCAACCGGTACTTTTTTTGGAACTGACTTGAGTCCTGCTGATCGAGAGGAGATGGGAATAAATACTCTCTCTCTCAGGTTGTCAATTGGTCTGGAAGATGCAGAAGACTTGATAAATGACTTAACGGATGCTTTAAAGTGAAGACTTTTCTTCTGGTTATTTTTGCTTTTGCATTAGGCTATGGGTCTTATCCTTTTTTAAATCCGAAGGCACCTGAACCTTCTGGCGAATTGGGAAATTTGTTTCAGAAATTCTTATTGGAAGAAGCAAAAAATTTCGCCCAAGCATCTGACCCTGATGACAAACTTAAAGCTGCCGATAAAATGTATGGCAGGATGACAGAGATATTTGATGATGAATTGACTTTAAAGGCGCCTCAAAATGAACCCGCTAAAATTAATATCACTGTTAAGCCTGAAAAGAAGATCATTCAGAAAGCCGCCAAAACAACAGTAAGACCAGACCTTACTCAGGAGCCAAGAAGCTTTGATAAGGATCAAAGTCCTGCGGAAAAGATTCACTCCAATAATCTGGATGTGAATACCTTCCTTTCATTTTCTAATCTTCCTTACCTTTCAGGGAAGGATTCCCGTATCTTAAAATTAATCGGTCGTTTTGAAGGGCCACTAAAAAGTAGCGGGCCTACTCGCACAGGAGAAGAGGAAAAAGTTGTTCTGGAGATAAATCAAGATAAAGCAAAAGATAAGACGAAACTTGAAATTATCGATAGCTATGACAATGTCACCCTGAATCTACTCCAGCTGACTGATAAAACTTTTAAAAGTGTACCGGGTGATGAAAATTTGCTCTTAATGCTAACTCAGACTGGGTCAATTATCTTGGATTTAAGGAAATACCCGCTTCTAACAGGTAAGGTTCTGACTCGTAATAAATTATCAGGAGAGTTTGAATTAAAAAAGTCAGGCGAATGATTGCACTGGTATGAAGTTTGCTTGAATTGATCATATTCCATTCTCCTAAGGAGGAAATATGATCGATCCCAACGAAAATAATAACTTTGATCAAGCAGAAGGGGCAAATGGTCCCGTGTCAGTTACCAAATTGAAAGAGTACGGGAAAAAAGCTTATGGCCCCATTGTCGACGTTGTCTCTAAATATCAAGACGAATTCACCCCTTACATAAATGCTTTGGTAAAAGGTTTGCAAGGTGGCGCTGAACGCTTAGGACAAGACAATGCCAGTGAACCAGAAAAGTACGTCTCTCGCTTCTTTCAAGAGGCAGCTTCTGGATTGGAACAGGCCGGTAAAAAACTTGAATCAAAAGACATGAATGCCATTACCAGTTTTCTGCAAGAGCAGGCGGAGAAACGACCAAGTATTATGTTTTCCACTTCTTATGTCGTAGGTCTATTCTTTGGAAGACTTGGTCGCCATATTGCCAGACAAAAACCAATGACAAATGAACCTCCAACCTTCGATGAATCGATTCATTAATAAAGGAGTTTTTTATGGAACCTAATATGCCAAAAGATATTGATCCCTTCATCAATGGTCAAGGATCAGGATCAGTTGAAAGACATTTTGAAAGAGAGTCATGGAAGGACATGACTCAAAAATTTTATAATGATGTTGTCCATCTCTTTGAAAAAGAGGGTGAATTAATCAGAACTGAAATGAGTGAGAAGGTTTCTGAGGTTAAAACTGCCAGTGTCTCACTTGTCACTGGAGGAGTTGTTGCCTTCGTTGGACTGCTGTGTGTTGCCGCAACGGCCATTATTGCTTTAGACATTGTTACTGAATTATGGCTGGCCTCAACCATAGTCACAGTTGTTTTCTTAGCTATTGGTGGAATCATGTTAATGTCGGCGAAGAAGAAACTTGAATCCGATCGAATTAAACCAAATAAATCCATTGCGGCCTTTGGTGAAATACGACACACGCTCAAGGAGAAAGTCAATGAAATCACAAAACACTGAGAAAAGATCTTCTGATGACGTAAAACATGAAGTGCATCAAGAGTTACGTAATGTTCGTAAGGATATTGATAAACTTCAAAGACGCCTCTCACCGGGGCAAATAATTGATGACGCTATCTTTTATCCGCACGGTCGGAGTGTGGGGGCGACCTTTAATCACTTAAAGAACAACCCAATAGGAACGGCATTGTTATCTTTAGGTACACTATTACTCATGGAAGATGAAAACCATATGACCTATGAGACCAGTGCCAGATCAAAAGTCAGTTCCTTAAAAGAAAGTGTGAAGAATCAGATGCCACATAAAGAGTTGCAAGCTGGCCAAGTTCCAAATGCAATGGATAGGGCCCGGTCCAAGTTGTCTGGATTTAAAGATGACTTGCAGACAAAAACTTCTGAACTCAAACACAATCTTCAAGAGAAAAAAGAAGATCTGAGACATAAATTTCAGGATAAATCAGTTGAATTAAAAGATAAGATCGGGGATGCACAATCGCATCTATCCATGGGCGCTGACTTCGAAGGTGTGAACAACCAAATCAGCTCTTCTCAGTCACGAACGGATAAGTTAAAGGAAAACCTATCAGGTTCTTATGACAAGGCGAGAACTAAAATTTCATCAGGATTACAGGCCAGTAAAGAGAAAGTACAGAATCTCGATCCTATGAGCTACATTGCTTTAGGTGCCGGGTTGGGTGCCTTAACGGGTGCTTCTATTCCAGTCAGTGATGCGGAAAAGAATATGATTGATACGCGTTTTACTGATAGCTTCTCAAGCTTTAGTCGGGAACTTCAGGATGCTGTCAACCAGTCCGCAAATATACTAAAGGATCTGGTGATAGATGATGTAAAAGGTTTCAGTGCTGATGTCTTTAATCGTTCTTAAATCTCTTCATTATGGAAAGGTTATGTATTCTTTCATGATCTTTCCATACTCTTCAATAAATTTGTTTGACTTCTGATACGATTGTTTTAGTATTCAAACCATGAATTTCTACCTATACACTCTGGTTATCTTGGTTAGTTTTAGTGCTTTCCCAGCAGCTCCTATTGATGAAAGGCTTGTGGGTTACATCCAGAAATTTAATCTCAAACCGTTGTCAGCGCCTGAAGCCAGAAAACACAAGCTATTTCTCCTTGGTAGAGATCTTTTTCGTGAAAGAAGAATTTCTGGGAATGACAATATCTCATGTATGGAATGTCATCATCCTAGAATCGGTACTGCAGATGGAATTCCACTTTCGCTTGGCGAAGGAGCGATCGGTTTAGAAATTGGAAGTCGAAAAAGAATGCAGGGACAAGGTCGCATTCTTGCTCGGAATACACCGGCCCTGTTTAATCTGCATAATGTAAATGTCATGTTTTGGGATGGAAGGGTGGAGTTTAATCCAGAAACAAAAAAGTTTATCACTCCTGTTCCATTAAATGGGGAAGTGGCACGAACACTCACTAGTGCCCTTGCGGCCCAGGCCATCTTCCCTATGGTCGATCATGATGAGATGCGAGGTTTAAGAGGCTCAAACCCTATCGCTGATGCTAAAAATGAAGAAGATGCCTGGGAATTTATTGTAGATAAAATTCTGAAGTTTCCCGAATATCAAAAAGCGTTCGCAGAAGTTTTTCCTGGTCAGAAGATCAATATTGGTCATTTTGGAGAAGCTCTGGCCGAATTTCAAGGGCAGGCCTTCTTTTTGGCAGAAACGCCCTATGACCGTTACTTAAAGGGAAATGTTGAAGCGCTCACTAGTAAGCAGAAAATAGGAATGGAGATTTTCTTTGATAAGGCCAAATGCGGAGTTTGCCATAATGGTGAGTATCTCTCATCTTTTGAATACAAAGCCGTTGGTTCCCCTCAGATTGGGCCAGGAAAAGAAAATGGCGATGATTACGGACGCCATCAATGGGATAATCAGGAAGGGTTTCGTTACGCTTTTCGGGTTCCTCCCCTGAGGAACGTAGGCCTTACGGCACCATATTTTCATCATGGTGGTATGGCCACATTAGAAAACGTTGTTGAACACTACAATGATATAAAAACGAGTCTTAGTAACTATCGAATTATTGAGCAGTTTTCAAATTATTTAAGGCCACTAAAAGCGCATGATCATACCAATGATCATATCCGTATTGGCAATATACCTTCAGAGGTGCCTCTGGAAGTTGGATTTACAGAGGAAGAAAAAGAAGCTTTAGTTGAGTTCCTGCGTTTTGGTCTTACGGATATCAGGTTGCAGGATTAATCTACTGGGCATCACTTTATTTATCAAAGAATAGACTAATTAAACCCGTTCTAAGTTCCTGGGTTGGAACATCACCTATCTCACTGGCAGGGCCACGGTAGAGATTTGGATCCGGGGATAGGGCACTTAAAGCAGTAAAGCCGCCATATAGTTCTGTATCATCATTTCCAGCGATGACATCCAGGGGAAGAGTTTGAACATAATTAAAATCTTCCAGAATCAGTTTTGAAGATGAACAGGAAAATTGAGGAAGATCGTACAACATACTTTTCATATAGGCCGTGAGATAGTTTTCCCCATACATGAGGCCATGCTCTGTTAAAAATAGATTCATCTGTGTAGCCGCTGAGAATGCTGAAGCGTTCATTTCAGTTAAAATAATTCCCGGAGTAGGCGAAGTTAGGGAAGCATGGTTTGTTACGATATCGGTGCAACTCATGTTAAGGCTCGAGGGAGATGGGTCATGGGATTTTAAATTAATCACTCCCAAGGCATGATGATTCGAACCAAAGTCATTACTTTTAAAAACCATCGCAGCATCAAGCTGAGTCGTTTGTACGTGGGTTTTATTTTGTGTGATTTCAAGATGAGGTAGTTCTGGATCAAAACTATATAAAGCTTCTTTTGCTTCAGAAGTTATTTGATCTTCAAATGAAGTTCCTGCAAAGCTCAAACATAAAGTTTTTGATGCCTCTCCTAGCTTAAAGGCACCGGTATAGACTCTGCCTTGTTCAGGGTCACAACAGTTGTTTTCACTGATGCAATATTTTATTGAAGAGGCAGTGGAGCAGGTTAACTCTATATTGACTGGCCCCTGGAAAGAGCCCCCGGTTACACCTACTGAGCAAACAGGAACTTTTGGATTCTTTACCTTATTTTCTTCATCCTCATTTGAGGGAAGTGGACTCGTATAGAAAGGGGATGTCGATATTATTTTTGCATCTGATTTTTGTTTTATTTGAGTTTTGGATTCTTCCTTCCAGGAAGGCCTTCGATTTTCCCTTGGCCCGCTTCCACTCCAACTGATGCTCACCTCCGGAGAATTTTCAATTCTTACTCCTGATTCATCTACAAAGTGAGGAGCTACCTCTTGAGAGCGGCCGGAAACAGTGAACTGTGGCGACTGAGATCTATTTCCCATGAGCTTTGACTTCTTTTGAGTTACCGATGCCGGAAGACGTTTTTTTACTTTCTTTTTCTTTTTTACAAAATCCTCTTCTTCAATCTCTGGAGATTGAACAGGGGAGCTTGTGAATTTAATTCCAAAGCTCAAGAGAAGAATGATGATGCCAGCACCTGTTAAACGTTTTCTCATGTAAGTCTTCTCGGTCAAAAGCCTTGAATCAAACCTTAATTTAGGCTTTAGGCTTCTATTAACTGTTCCCCTTATAAAACGGAACGATTGATCCAAGATAAAATTTACGCAGGTCTATTTTAAAAGGATGATTCCTGTGAAGATTAAGTTGATCGTTTTAGTTGCACTCACTGCTCACTCTTTACCACTAATGGCATTAGACTCGTTCAGCTATTCTGGACGCCTGGTAAACAGCAACGGTTCACCTGTCACGGGTGAGGTTAATCTTCGATTTGATTTAAGTTCTACGGAAGATCCTAACGACATACTTTGTTCAAAGACAGTTAATGAAGTGCCTCTTTCTCAGGGGATCTTTAATGTAAAACTAGATTTTCTCCCGGCAGATTGTGAAAATACCACTATTCAATCAATCATGGAGAATGTTGCTTCCAATCACAATCTAACCTATCAGGTAACGGATTTAACTAATTCCCGAACTTATTCCAGTCAGGCCATTTATTCCGTGCCGTCTTCCTTTATGGCAAGTTTTACTAAATCCCTTGGCCGTATGGGTGCCACAACTGATGGGCAAGTCCTTAAATGGAATGCGGCCACTTCTAAATGGATTCCCGGAACTGTTGGTTCTGGTAATGGAACTGTTACTACTATTAATACTGGCCCGGGTCTTTTCGGTGGACCCATTGTTAATTCTGGGACCATTTCTGTCGCCCCAGGCGGAATTACTGATAGTCATTTGGCGACAGGGATTAATCCGGCCAAACTTAGTGGAAGCCGGGATGCTACTAAGTATCTTAAAGGTGATAACACCTGGAGTAGTTTTCAGACGGATCTTCTCGCAACCATCTTAAATGGATTCTCTCCTGTTTCAGGATCAGCAGTTTCTAATAGTGATTCAGTTCTTCAGGCATTCGGAAAACTTCAAGGACAGGTTTCAACCTTAAATACAAATAAATTAGATAAGACTGGTGGAACTTTAACAGGTCTTGGAACAATTGATGGTGTACCACTGCCATATCTACCAAGTCAGATAGTGAATAAACAGTACGTTGATGATTTAGTTAATGGTGTTAATGCCTCTCAGTGGATAACCTCTGCTCCTCATATTTATTACAACACAGGTAATGTTGGTATTGGTACTTCTACCCCAAATGAAAAACTTCAGGTGGCAGGAAACGTTGCTTTAAATGGGAACCTTCGTTTAAAAGACAGCGGAACAAATTATATTGAGCTCAAAGCACCTTTAACTACCAGTGGGGTGACTTTTACTCTGCCAGCTGATGCTGGAACTTCCGGGCAAGCTCTGACAACCAATGGGGCAGGAGTTTTATCCTGGCAAAACCCATCTGTTTCTTCTGCTGATATCGCTGATGGTTCCATCACCAACGATGACATCAATGCCAGCGCTAATATTGATCAATCAAAAATTGCGGGCCTTACTGCCGCTTTGGCAGGTAAAGCTTCCGACTTTGGAACAGGGTCTGCCGGAGAATATCTGGCCGGCGGTAGAGTCTGGACGACATTAAATACTGACGTTGTTCCAGAAGGATCAACCAGGCTTTATTTTACTGAACCTAGAGTTTTAGGAACAGATTTAGCAGGATTTTCATCCACAGTGGGAGCTGTGACCTCGGCAGATACTGTTTTATCTTCCATCGGAAAACTAGCTGGTAACCAGGCCAATTTTGTTTTAAAGGCCGGCGATACCATGTCAGGTAATCTCTTGATGGGTGGTAACACTGTTACTGGGCTTGGAGTACCATCGGCCGCCAGTGATGCAGCTACCAAGGCCTATGTTGATTCAGCTGCGGCCTCTGCCTCACACTGGAGTAAAAGTGGATCCATTGTTTATTATAATTTAGGAAATGTTGGTATTGGCACGGCCACTCCTCGTTCTAAATTAGATGTCCTGGGCGGGATTCAGATTGGGACTGACGCCGTTGCCTGTACTGCCACTAAAGTGGGAACACTTCGCTACAACTCAACTAATGTGGAATATTGTAATGGAACTGCCTGGCAGGCCTTTGGTATATCTGGAGCTGGAATTACCAGTCTCAATGGATCAACGAGTGGTACTCAAAGTTTTGCCAGTGGAAGTTCCGGTTCAGCGCCCGCTTGGTCAACAGCTGCAGGTGTACATACTTTAAACATTCCCTTTGCAAGTGCTTCAGGTGTGACCGCGGGTCTTATTAGTAAAACCGATTATGACTCTTTCAATGGAAAACTTGGAACTGCAACAAATTTTTCAGGAGACGTCAGCGGAACTTATAATGCCACCAGTGTGGATAAGATCAAAGGAACGAGTGTTTCGATAGCGGCCCTGACTTCCGGTAATTTCCTTCGTTATAACGGTACTAATTGGGTCAATGCCATGCTTAGTGCAACTGATATAACTAGTGGAACTCTACCAATAGCAAGGGGAGGAACGGGTGCCACAACAGCTGATGGGGCCCTGAATAATTTGCTTCCAACCCAAACCGGCAATAGTGGAAAAGTTCTTTCAACTAATGGGACAACGACTTCCTGGACTTCTGTCATAACTTCTCCCGCCGGAACAAATGGACAAGTACAGTTTAATAACTCAGGTGCCTTTGGAGCTTCTAATAATTTTTTCTGGGATAATACCAATTCCAAACTCGGTATTGGAACGGCAACTCCTCGCTCTAAGCTTGAAGTTGCTGGTGGAATTCAAATTGGATCTGACGCCGTTGCCTGTACTGCCACTAAAGTGGGAACACTTCGTTATAACTCAACCAATATTGAATATTGTAACGGAACTGCCTGGCAGGCCTTTGGTATTTCTGGAGCAGGTATTACGAGTCTTAATGGTTCAACCTCTGGAACGCAAAGTTTTGCCAGTGGAAGTTCTGGTTCAGCTCCTGCGTGGTCAACTGCTGCTGGTGTGCATACTTTAAACATTCCCTTTGCCAGTGCTACAGGTGTGACCGCGGGTCTTATAAGTAAAACCGATTATGATGCTTTCAGTGGAAAACTTAGCACCACCACGACACTGTCAGGAGACGTCAGTGGAACTTATAACTCAACCAGTGTGGATAAAATTAAAGGAACGGGTGTTGCGATCACGTCTCTGACTTCCGGTAATTTCCTTCGTTATAACGGCACTAATTGGGTCAATGCCATGCTTAGTGCAGCTGATATTCCTGCATTGGATGCTGGTAAAATAACCAGTGGAACTCTACCAATAGCAAGGGGAGGAACTGGGGCCACAACAGCTGACGGGGCCTTGAACAATCTTCTTCCGACTCAAACTGGTAACAGTGGTAAAGTACTTTCAACCAACGGAACCACGACTTCATGGACCTCCGTGACGACTTCTCCTGCAGGAACTAATGGGCAAGTACAGTTTAATAACTCAGGGGCCTTTGGAGCTTCCAGTAATTTTTTCTGGGATAATACAAACTCCAAACTTGGATTAGGGACTGCGACTCCTTCATTTCCTTTAAGCTTAGGTAACGGAACCAACACTGACGGTTCCATCTTATCTTTAGGCTATGGAACAGTAGGAACAGATGGTCAAAGTTTGACTGTCGCAGGTCCTGGTTCACGGATGATGTGGTATGCAAAAAAAGCTGCCTTCAGAGCGGGAAGTGTGGATGATACAGAGTGGGATGATGCTAACATTGGTTTAAGATCAGTTGCCTTTGGTGACAGTACTAAGGCCAGCGGAAATTATTCATTTGCCTCAGGTTCATACACAACTGCTTCTGATGATGGTGCCACTGCATTCGGGGATTATTCAACGGCCAGTGGTATGTCATCAACCGTTATCGGTAGTGCCAATACTGCCAGTAACTCTTGGGCGGTGGCCATAGGTCAAGGTAATATTGCGAGTGGGAACACTGGGGTCGCATTGGGAAGTGGATCACGAGCACTCTCGACCTACGGTGTGGCCCTTGGCCGCCAAGCGACTGCCGATTCATACGCCCAAGTCTCAGTTGGGAGAAACAATCTTCCAACTGGTACTGAGAGTGCGACGACCTGGGTTGCGACTGATCCAATTTTTGTAGTGGGTAATGGTACCGGCACAGGTGCCAGTCGATCCAATGCTATGATGGTCCTAAAAAATGGAAAAGTGGGAATAGGCACCAATACTCCCCAGGCCCAACTTGATGTAGCTACCACTGGCACCAATAGTGCTGTCATCATTCCTCGAGCGACAACGGCCAACCGACCTACCGCTCCTGTTAACGGAATGATTCGTTATAATACTTCAACAGGTAAGTTTGAAGGTTATCAAAACGGCGTTTGGACTGATCTGATTGGAAGTGGAACCGTCACGGGTGTTACCGGAACGGCCCCTGTAGTGGTAACTGGTACCACAGCACCAGTTATCTCCATGGCCCAGTCAAATGGAACGACCAATGGTTATTTAAGCTCAACTGATTGGACGACCTTTAATTCAAAACTTGGTACAACTCTTACTTCTACTAATATTTTAGTTGGTAATGCTTCAAATATTGCAACTCCTGTAGCGGCATCAGGTGATGTGACACTTGCTAATACCGGTGCCTTTACCGTAACTAAACTTCAAGGCAGATCGGTTGCCACCACCGCACCATCAGTGGGAAGTTTTTTGAAATGGAATAACACCCTTTCTAACTGGGAACCAACACTCTTTACTAATTGTAATGGGACAAGCCAGGTTCTTCATTACATACTCCTCACTGATACATGGTCATGTGATAACTTGAGTATAAATAGTCTTCTACCTTCTCAAACAGGAAATAGTGGAAGATTTCTTACTACTAACGGAACGTCTACAAGTTGGGCCACTGCCTCTGCCTCTCCAGCAGGAGCTAACGGACAAATACAGTTTAATAACTCTGGTGTTTTCGGTGCTTCCAGTAATCTTTTTTGGGATAACACTAATAGTCGTCTTGGCATAGGGGGAGGAGGGCTTTCAAGTCTATCAGTCAGTGGTGGAGTGAGTGTAGGTAGTACATACGTCTCGTTTGCCGCTCCCACGAACGGATTAATTGTCAGCGGTAACGTAGGAATTGGGACAAATGCTCCAGGGAGAAGGTTAGAAATTCATGGAGGTGGAAATAGCACCTATCAATATGAATCATACTCAAAGGCCAGTCCCGCACCTAACTCGATGTATCCTTCGATGAGAGTAAATGCAGGAAACGGTGATACCTATGGTGCCTTCTATGAAATCGCCTCCAGCAATTCAAGCGCAATCCCTCAAAGTGCTTATTTTGGTGCTGTTACTGAGGCAGGAGCAAGCGTTTATTCGCCAAATATTGTAATCGGGCAGCAAACCGGGACTACCGCCTATAAAGAAAGATTTCGCATCGATTCTGTTGGTAATGTGGGGATTGGAACCACTACACCTCAGGCACTTTTAGATATCTTTGGAACGGGAGATAAAAGTGCTCTTCTCATTCCTCGCGATAGCCAATTTTCTCGTCCTACGACACCTGTCAATGGAATGATCCGCTATAATACCTCTTTGAATAAATTCGAAGGCTATGAAGGTGGAGCTTGGAAGGATTTTATTTCATCGAGTGGAATGACCGGTTCTGGTACCACCAATACCGTCCCGATGTTTACCGGTGCTAGTGCCTTAGGTAACTCACCCATCGTCATCACATCGGGACGAGTTTCCATTGGTCCAGCACCTATTTATACTGCCCAGTTTGCTGTTAAGGGAGCAAATCCTTCAATAGCACTAGAAGATTCTGATAGTGCAGGAGTGGCTGCAACAGGTGTGATTACCTTTCGTGATAGTACTGGGTCGTCGTATGCTTCAATTGGTGACGGAAACATAGGGAATTCTAATCTTGTAGTTCAAGCAACGACTGGAGATATACAATTAATTACATTTGGTAGCCAATCCATAATTCATACAACAGGTGGAACAGAAAAAATGCGTCTCGATTCCGCTGGTAATTTAGGCATTGGTACTAATGCTCCTTCACAAAAACTTCATGTGATCGGCAATATCCTTGCTTCAGGTACTATTACCCCCTCTGACCGAAGGCTTAAAAAGAACTTTTTGACTGTTGAAAATGCTCTTGAAAAAATTAATACCCTGCAGACGGTAACCTATGATTGGAGGGAGCCGGAAAAGCACGGAAGCGCACGACAATTAGGGGTGATTGCTCAGGAAGTTCAAGAAGCCTTTCCCGAGGCAGTGACCAAAACTGGCGATGGTTTCCTGGCCGTCTCATATACTTCACTTATTTCACCAGTTATAGCCGCTGTTAAAGAACTACATGCTAAAGTGCTTTCACTTTATGAAGAAAATGGGAAACAAAATACTCAATTTAAAGAAGTCTCCAGAGAAATAGCTTCAATGAAAAAAGAAAATAAAGAACTTAAAATAGAGAATGCGATGATGAAGACTTATCTATGCAAAAAAGATCCATCTGCACCATTCTGTATTTGAGAAAGATAAAACACATTCTTAGCTCCCTCTAAAGGAGGGGGCTCCTTTATTTAGCCCGGGTTACCGGCACAATCTGAACACAGATATTATAAACTTCAGTCTTCTCTCCTTCTTCCAGAAGAGTTGCGATTTTCCGCCTGAATTCTCGTGCCATTTCTTTTGCTTTTGGAAGATTGGCCACATTAACAGGTAATACGATGGAGGTGATATCTCGTATATCGCTGGCATCGTGCTCCAGAGAATATAAGGACTGCATAATGGCCTGTCGATTGGCCTCACGAAGAGCACTTGAAGGTGCGTTATGAGTGGTGGTTAAGTTTTTATAAGTCGGGACGTGCTTGCCATCTTTGATCTCAATCAGTCCCATAGACTGCATTATTTCAAATGATTTTTTAACTAACAGTTCATTAAGATTAAGTCTGTCTGCAATCCATGAAAATTCATCTCTATAATTAGAAGTTTCCATCAGGTTTAATATGGCATAATGGTGCCAATCAGCGATTAGGGAGAATTCATCTTCCTTTAATTGATGGGCCCCTCCGAGTTCCTTCCTGGCCTTCTGGGAGTTCTCAATAATTTGGTGAACAATTTTCCCTTCTTCCTCGTTTAGGCTTAGGGCCTTAACGATCCTGCTGGAAATCGAATTACCGGGGATATATTTTTGATTTAAGATATCACTCATCCTGCCAGAGGAGATTTTTAAATCTCTGGCAAAAGCACGAATTGAGTAGTTCTGGTTTCTTTCCCGTCTCTCTTTCAAGATATTATTGAGAAGGAGAGACAGATCAATATTTGTATTATTCATTGTCGGGACTGTCTGTGAACACAAGAACATATAAGTCGGAGAATTGTTCAACAGTAAGCTTTGAAATTTCCCCGGAAATAATAATTCCATTTAAGTATCTAATGCGTTCAGAATTTTTTGTAGGTCGTTTAATAAATGCAGCATAGAAATATAATAGTTCGTGAATAATCCCTACTGCCTGATGCTGAGGGGAGAGCTTCTTCCATTGATCATTTGAAATGATGTATCTCTTATCACCTGGAAAGCGTGGTTCTCTTTGAATAACCGTTTGATGTAAGGTGCAGCCCTTGGGGATAAAGGCTATTCCCATGTCATCAATTGGTAATAAAATAATATCATCCAAAAAAGTCGCTTCAGCACCAAAACGTCTAAGTCTTGAGTGCATGAATTCTTTAAATCGAAGATTATAATCTGGAATACGGTCAATCAAGGCCCTGGCAATCGTCACACTTAGATTAAAACATCCAATGTCGTCATAACATTCTTTAATAGGGTAGGGAAAATTCGGTTTGAATCCATAACGAAATTCAGCTTCGTAGGCATCGTAAAATTTATTTTTTGTTGAATCATCACAGATTATTGAATTTCCGCCATTGCCTCTTTCTGACCAGGCCAAGGCATTGAAACTTAAACAGAGCAAAGAGCACCAAAGCATTATTTTCATCGATCATCCTAATTTATTAAGACAATTGGAATACGTCATACGAAAGCTCTTTTCAAGAGGTTTAAAAAAAATCTAAGTGATCAAAATCACATTTTTTTGTTCCTTTTTTGGTTCGGAGCGGTCCTTGGCTTGGCACGGTTCTCGCATAGTTAAGTGATATAGAATCACTTATCTCTAAGAGTTTCACGCATCTAAACATGTTCCAGTTGTCTGAAATATCGACAACTGTAAAAGGGAGAACACTTTGAAAACTTTAATCACAATGACACTTTTTCTCATGGCAAGCTTTGCTCATGCAAATATGTCGATCGATGGAGGGGCCAAATTGTATCTTTCTGAAATTGAGTGTCTGGAAAGTAGTCCTGATAAAACAGCGATTGAATGTGAAACGAGATCTGATATGGTGATTTGTTCAACCTTGTTTGATGCCAGATTAAATAATGGCGGATCAAAAAATGTGAAACTTCAAACCTATGCTGAAATTGCATGTGACTCCAAACTTTGGAGAAACTTAACTTTAGGTTTAACAGATAAAATTAATGCTGCTTCGGCAAGATCAGAAGCAAAATTAGAGTTGAAATCATTAATTAAAGAGGTTAACTCTCTCAAAAAATGTAATTAGTTCTTTTTTTTATTGGATATCCGCTCTCATATGATGAGGGCGGATTTTTTTTACTCATACTTCAAAATATAGTGCTATACTGAAGAATAACGTATTCTTTCAGGTTATTTCAATAACCTTGAATAAATATGGAAGCCTCATTCAATCCTTTTTGACCTCTCTTTCAGAGTCATTTCGTTTGTGGCATTTTAATAATCCTCACCACAGAAGGAGTAATTATGAATCATGTCCTACTCGCTACACATGACATTGTCTTGGAGCGAACTCTTCAGGTTGCATTAACAATGAATGGTCTATCAGTGAAAACTGTTTCCAGTTCAGATGAAGCTCTGGAGTGTCTTACTTCGAATACCTTTAATTTGGTATTACTTGATGCTGACTTCTCCCAGATGGGGAAAGTCCTCAGAGAACGAGGTCTGGATGTACCTCTCTTGATCTTCAGCGAAGCTTCTCAGGAACTGGAATTAAAAGATATCCACTTCATTGCAAAGCCTTTTGGATTCGTAGAACTAAAAAAACGAATGAACAAAATATTTTGTGCTCGGAGTACTTTTAAAGAAAAGCTCATTATGTACGGTGATTTAAAGATTGATGTCCCTAATCGGTTGGTCACCATAAAAGACCGTATTGTGTCTTTAGGGAAAATGGAAATGGCCATTTTGGTTTCACTTGCAAGAAAAACGGGTTGTATTGTGAGTAGTGAGAAAATGAGAAAAGATCTTGCGGCCCAAGGTCATTTCTTTAGCTCCTCAATCTTTCATCACATTAAAGAATTGAAAAGAAAACTGGACCACGAAAGTGGGGATACTTTAAAAGTTAACCATGTCCCGGGTGAAGGTTATCGTTTAATGATGGGCTGATCCAGGCTCAGACATTCTTCTATGAAATTCTGCTTTTGCTTTCTCAGGAAGAAGCTTCAAGGCAACACCCTGAAGTTTAGTTAGTAAGCTTTCTGAGAAGACTTTTTCTTTACCTGCCATCAGGGCCTCAAATCCTTGCCTGGCCACTTCAGCGGGGTCATTTTGTTCTTTCTTTTCAGAAGCCTTGGTGTCTTCCATTCCGGCCCTTTGATAAAAATTGGTATTAGTGGGCCCTGGCATGAGAATAGTAATTGTCACTCCATAGTCTTTCATTTCATTACGAATTGATTCAGCAAATGAAGTTAGAAAAGCCTTGGATGCCCCATATACAGCTTCAAAAGGTGATGGCATGACTGAGGCAATGGATGAAGTGAAGAGGATTTTTCCTTTTCCTTGATTCTTCATTTCAGGCAATATTCTTTTGACTAGATGTACTGCGGATACCACATTTAAATTAATAAGATTTATTTCATCTTTTAAATCTGTTTCAGTGAATTCTCCTCCAACCCCAACTCCGGCATTGATGGCAATAGCATCCAGAGGCTTTCCGAAGCTTTCTACCCTTTGACAGAGATTCTCAACCCCTGCGTATGAGGCCAGATTTGTTTTCATGGCCTCAACTGTAAAACCCATCTTCTCTAATTCAATTTGAGCATCAAAGACATCATCTGAACCAGAAACTATCAGAAGTTCAAAATCATTTTCACCAAACTGTTTGGCAAGTTCCAGACCAATGCCGCTAGAAGCTCCAGTAATCACTGCAAATGGTTGTTCCATGAAAGATCTCCTTCTGGTTAAACAGCTGGATAAGAACAAAAAATATTTGAGAGATAAAGGCGCAGACACTCTGGGCATACTGTGCTAAATTAATGTGGTGAATTCTCCAATTGTGTCAAAGATACGCTTATATCTAAAAGATAAGCACTATATTGATAACTTGCCCTTTATCAGTGTAGGAATTGTGGCGGGTACTGCATGCTGCTTCTATGCGATTCTATTTGCGCGCGTTGAAAAAGCGGGCCTGTCGTTTTTAAAAGAATACCTTCCCTATGGTGTTTTAGTTTCACCTTTTTTATTTATTCTATCCTTATTGATTGTCCAAAAAATCGCTCCGGGTGCTTCTGGCAGTGGTATTCCTCAAGTCATGGCATGTGCGGAAAAGTCCCATTCTCATCTGGCCTATCTCTTTTTAGGTTTTAGGGTGATGGTGGTGAAGATCATTTCTTCAGTCCTGGTTATGTTTGCAGGTGGTGCCATAGGCAGGGAAGGTCCATCACTTCAAATCTCTGCCGCTATTGCTCATAAGATTGGGCTTATCTTTAAAAAAGTTGGCGTAACCGTAAAGACCGATCAACTTTACATTGCTGGAGCTGCCAGTGGTCTAGCTGCTGCTTTTAATACTCCCATTGGAGGAATTGTTTACGCCATTGAAGAACTCTCACATGAGCATATGAGAAAGTATAAGGATGTTCTTTTATTATCCGTAGTAATCGCTGGTTTTACAGCTCAGTTGTTGATCGGGAATTATCTTTATCTGGGATATCCTAAAGTGTTATCTACATTCAGTTTCAGCATGCTCTTAACAGTTTCTATAGTGAGTTTTTTAGCGGGCGTTTTTGGCTCTTTATTTTCCATGCTTTTGACATCTCTCATAAAATGGCGCTCATCCCAAACTTTCAACCAACAGCTTATCATTGCAGGAATGGTCGGTTTATCCATGGTTGTAATCTTTTATTTTTTTGGGGGAAGGGCGATTTTTTCAGGGAATGAATCAATAAATTTTGTGCTGTTTGAGCATGAGGATATTCCCTTCACAGAATCTATATTCCGCTTTGTGACTCCTTTGCTCACCTCTATGACTGGTGTTGCCGGAGGAATTTTTGCTCCATCACTTTCTGCGGGGGCGGTTTTTGGCGGTTTAATGGCACAGTTGGCCGATCCCAGTCTCAGAACAATTCTGGGTCTTTCAGGAATGATAGGCTTTTTAACAGGCGTGACTAGAAGTCCAATAACGTCTTTCGTATTAGTTTTTGAAATGACAGATAGACATTCGGCCGTATTAGGAATGATGTTTGCGGCCTTCTTCTCTTCGCTTGGTTCAAATATCTTGAGTGATAAGTCTTTTTATGAAAATTCTGTAGAATTAATTAAACAAAAACATCAATGATACGCAGCTTGTAGTCAATGAATTCCATCCTTCATACACTGTCTGAGTCATAATTCTTAAGGAGAAAATTTAATGAAAGTTAGAGCTGCTGTTGCATGGGCACCGAATGAACCTTTGAAAATGGAAATGGTTGACCTTGAAGGTCCGAAGAAAGGTGAAGTTCTGGTTAAAATAGTGGCTTCAGGTGTTTGCCATACGGATGCTTATACGCTTTCTGGCCTGGATCCAGAAGGTCTTTTCCCTGTGATTCTTGGCCATGAAGGCGCAGGTATTGTGGAGGAAGTTGGTGAAGGAGTGACAACTCTTAAGAAAGGCGACCATGTCATCCCTCTCTATACTCCTGAATGTGGGACATGCAAATTTTGTACTTCTGGTAAAACGAATCTTTGCCAACGCATTCGAGAAACTCAAGGCAAAGGTTTAATGCCCGACGGAACGACAAGATTTTCAAAAGATGGAAAACCAATTTTCCATTATATGGGAACATCGACTTTTGCTGAATACACTGTCTGTGCTGAAATTTCCCTCGCTAAAATTGATAAGAATGCTCCTTTGGATAAAGTATGTCTTTTAGGTTGTGGTGTAACAACAGGTATTGGGGCTGTCTTGAATACTGCCAAGGTTGAGAAGGGTGCCAACGTTGCAGTTTTTGGCATTGGAGGGATCGGACTATCGGTTATCCAAGGGGCCAAGATGGCAGGTGCAAAAAAAATCATTGCCGTCGACATTAATAATGCCAAATTTGAGATGGCCAAAAAGTTTGGAGCAACAGACTTTGTAAACCCAAGTGAAATTGAGGGCACTACTGTTGACGCTATCGTTAAGTTGACTGACGGTGGAGTGGATTATTCTTTTGAATGTGTAGGTAACACTAAGCTCATGCGCCAGGCGCTTGAATGCTGTCATAAAGGTTGGGGACAATCAATCATCATCGGTGTGGCGGCCGGAGGAGAAGAAATTTCGACCAGACCTTTTCAATTAGTGACAGGAAGAGTCTGGAAAGGCTCTGCCTTTGGAGGAGTTAAGGGACGAACTGAACTTCCAGGCTATGTTGAAAAGTACATGGCAGGCGAAATTAATTTGGATGATCTGGTAACTTTTACCATGCCCGTTGAACAAATCAATGATGCTTTTAAGTACATGAAGGAAGGAAAAAGTATTCGAAGTGTAGTGACTTTTTAGGAGTTCAAAATGAAAGAAATTAAGTCACATCGAACATTCTCAGGTAAGACCTCATTTTGGTCGCATCTTTCTTCTGAGACTAAAACTGAAATGAAATTTTCAACCTACGTACCTGCCGGAGTCCCAAAGGGGTGTATTATTTGGTTATCGGGTCTGACTTGTACGGAAGAAAATTTTATTACCAAGGCAGGAGCACAAAAATACCTGGATGAAGCTGGATTAATGGTGGTTGCACCTGATACCTCTCCCCGAGGCCTGAATTTGCCTGGAGAACATGATGCTTACGACTTCGGTTCAGGTGCGGGATTTTATCTCGATGCGACTGTGAATGGTTATAAAGATCATTATCGTATGTATAGTTATATCACTCATGAACTCTACCATATAATTCAAAATCAGTTTCAGGTGAAGAATATCTCAATCATGGGTCATTCCATGGGTGGACATGGAGCACTTGTCATAGGGTTAAGAAATCCCGAGAAGTTTAAAGCGATCTCGGCATTTGCTCCGATTGTGAATCCGACCGGCTGCTCATGGGGACAAAAAGCCTTCTCTGGATATCTTGGTGAGAACCAGGACTCTTGGAATGAGTTTGATACGTGTAAGCTTTTAGAAAGTGGCAGGAAGCATCCTTCTCAGATTTTAATTCATCAAGGTGACAAAGATGAATTTTATAAGACTCAACTTCTTACCGAGAAATTTGTTGAAGCTTCAAAAGCTTCTGGGCAAGCACATGAGGTTAAATATTGTGAGGGGTTTGATCACAGTTACTACTTCATTGCGACCTTTATGGAAGAGCATATTTTGCATCATCGGAAGTCCATGGAGTAAGTTCTTCCTATTCTTGTTTTATTCAATAAACCATCCTGCAATGGCAAAGGAAGAACTTTGTCCTGGTGTCTTCATCGATGGAAGTGAAACTATTACTCTGGATGAAACCGAAACCAGAATGATATGTGGTGATCCTAAGTTATTGGCCTATAAAGAAATTCCTTCTTATGAGGCAAAATTCTTCTTTACTGGATTTCTTCAATCTCGAGGATATTTGCAACCTCAGTTTGAAATCAAAGATGGGGACTTATATGTGAACCCAGGTCGAAAATTTCAGCTTAAAAAAATAAAAGTCGTCGGAACCGCCAAGAAAGAACGAAGAATAATTGCCAGAGAAATACGAAGACTTTTTAAAAATAAAACTTTATCGCCAGATGTTCTTAATTCAATTGAAGCTGAAGCACTTGGTCTTTTACGAGAAAATGGTCATCCTTGTTCAAAGGTGAAGACTGAAGTGGATATATCAAGAAGCCTGGTGATGGTTTATTTAAACGATCTTCATCGTTATGATTTTGGTACTCTTGAAAAAGAAACTATAAAAGAACTTCAAGATAATGCTCTTGAGAGATATTACCCCTTCAAGGCCCATCAGTCCTTCAATTCTAAGCTGCTTGAATTAACTGAAAAAAGAATGCTTCGGGCCGAAGTCGTTTCCGGTACTTACTTCCTGGAAAAATGCTCTCAAGATAAAGATGACTTTGCTTTATCTCAACATTTTATTCTCGGCCCACCAAGAACGATCAGGTTTGGAGTTGGCGCTAGTACCGAAGTTGGACCTATGGTCAGAGCTAGATGGTCTAATAATCGCTACAAATCAATGGCCTCACTTTTATCGGCCAATCTTCAGGCTTCTTTTCGAACCCAATCGCTCAATCTTACTGCGGATTCATTTTTTTGGAAGAATGAACCTCGTCGTTCAGTCTATTCACAATTTGAAATTGTTCGCGAGTCTCAAATTGATTTTGAACAACTAGTGACCAGACTGAAGCCCCACATGAAATGGACACGGGACTCTCAACGTTATCATCAGCTTTACCTTCTCGGTCCCTCCTACGAAACAGGGACTTATCATTCAAAGAGGAACTCAGATACCAAAAGTTTTTCGACGGGAATTTTAGAAGGCAGTTTTCAGTGGATGTCACACGCTTATGAATATTTTGATATCCACCCTGAAGCTGGAAATCTGTTTGGTTTGAATTTTGATTTTCGTCATCCTGCTTTTGGATTTAAAGATCCCTTACTTAAGCTAGATTCAACTTATGTTGGACTTTCGCGCTTAAGCCAGTGGGGACGAGGAACTTTAGTTGGTGGAGTAAGACTTAATATGGGAACAACCTGGGTTGACGAAGAGGTTTCACTGTCTGGTATGCCTCCAACCGTTAAATTCTTTGGGGGAGGTAGTGACGATCTTCGAGGTTTTCTTTTAAAAACCCTGCCACAGAACGATGGACTTGGGGCCTTAACTAAAATTGGAGGTAAGTTTGAGTTAAGAAGAACTTATCTGGTAAAAGAATCGGTGGAAGGTTTTACTTTTATTGATCTGTCTTATTTTGGAGAGCGTTCCTGGGATTTGAACCCTCAACTCTATTATTCTCCGGGAATTGGATTAAGATGGCTCTCTCCCATTGGGCTCGTTCAAGGTTTTGCTGCCCGTGCATATAAGACTGAGCCCTTCCAAGACTTGGGGAACCTCTTTTATATCGGAATAGGCGGGGTTTTTTAAATGTTTAAAAAAATCATTATAATTATTTTACTTTTATTTTGTCTTCTATCGCTTTTGATTTTTATCAGACCGGGAATTTTGATTAACCCAGAAAGTTTAAAATTTATATTAAGTAAAAGTTCAGTATTAAGAGAATGGTCATGGGAAGAAGCTCAATTTAGGCATGAATGGAAGCATTGGAATGACCGGAAGTTCAGTGGGCATTTTAAAAGCCTTTGCCTGGAGTTTAACCGTGCAAATTTTATTTTCGATTCCTGTCTCAAAGAAGTTTCATGGGATCTACGAATTCGCTGGAGTTTAAATGATGGTTTCGTCGTCACAACGTTATCTCCTTTCTTTTTAAGTTCTGATTTAATAAATATTACACTTTTACCAACTAAGGAAACTTCAAATACACCTCCTGAAATTTGGAAATACTGGAAACTTCTATGGAGTAAGGTTATGCCTAATATGGTGATCGAAGCGAAAAAAATTAATGTAGTAAAAGATAAACGGCAATTTACCTTCGACTTCAAGCTGATCAAAGAGAGGAACACACTCGAATTTAAGAGCTGGATACTGAAACTAAAAGCAAATCCTGGGAAAATTGAATTGACCATGCTTGAAGAATATAAACTACCGATTGAAGGCAAATTTGCAATTCCTATCTACTTAAAACAGCTCAAACTCTTGGCATTCATGAAAGAGAAGGGGATTCCTATAGAATTAACCGGGGATCTGGAGTTATTGTCTTTTAAGATAAACACTTACCTAGATCTTCCATTGCAAAAGGATTATCTCAGAAGCATCCTCCTTGCCTCTAAAGCTGATCTAGAGATTCTGGACACGAAAAATAAAATTTCGAAGTTTGCACCTAGGCCATATAATACTTTACCAGCTCCTTTGAATGTGATGAACGGAACCATAAAAAGTTTGATTCATGTCGAGGAAATGGATAATTCAACTTCCGTCTTGATAAAGAGTTCCACAGATTTAGATCTGGCCAGTGCCCAACAAAGTTTAAAGCTGAACATAACGGTTGATGCCCCCATGGCAATTAAAACTTATACCCCCGGGGCGATTAGTGTTGGGGTCGATTTTGAAGATGTTAAGCTACAACTTCCAAGACTTTCAAAAAAATCTCCACCACCTCAGTTCTTTCCAGATAGGCGTTTTAAAAAAAGTTTAAGTCGGCCCAAAATTGAAGAAGGAAAAAGTAATCTCTTTTTTGATCTTGAAGCATTGAACGATGAAGCTCTTCAAATCAAAACAAATCTTTTAGATGAGTCTTTGAGGATGAATTTTGATTTAAAAGTACGAACAGGTGAAATAAAAGAGGGATTTGTCAAAGTACTACCTCTGAAAACGACGGTCTTTAAACGGCCTATTCGCCTGCAAAATTTCGTCATTAATTTTAAGGCACCAATTGATCCAGTCCTGAAGGCTACGATAAAATTTCCCCTTCCTGAATATCGCATTACGCTTGATCTGGAAGGTCCGGTCAGTGATCCTCGCTATGTATTCACCAGTGAACCACCTTTACCGCAAAATGATATCTTTGCCGTATTATTATTTGGTAGACCACTCTCGGAATTGGACACGAATGATAAGAATGCCGCTACTAAAACGAATAAGCTTCTTTCACAGGGAATTCTTTCTTTGTCTGTTTTGTATTTTCTTGCCGGAAGCCCTGTCGAATATGTGGGATATGATCCAGAGTCAAAGAATGCAACGGCCCAATTCGGGCTTGGTACTAAAAGTTCCTTAAGAGTAGGTGGTGGACGAGAAGGGGTAAATTCTACTGCGATAAGGAGATCTTTAGGAAAAGGCTGGTATCTTGATACATCAGTTCAAAATTCTTCTACTCCGACGGATACTGATTCCAGGAATTATGGCGTTTTATTGGAAAGAATCATCGCTTATTGACCTTGCCTGAAATTTAATAAAGGATATCTTGTGCAGACTCAAAAACTAAAACGGCTGAAAATAATAAGTAATACCCTCGATTCTAAATTTCATGGACCTTTCGGGGTGAAATTTGGATTAGATGCCTTGATTGGTTTAATTCCTGTTGTTGGTGACTGGATCACTGCAGGGATGTCGATTTTCATTATATCCGAAGCCGCCTCTATGGGGGTCCCTCCTGCCACACTCATAAGGATGGGGATAAACGTGGCCATTGAAAACATCATTGATATGATACCAATCGTGGGTAATCTCTTTGACTTTTATTGGAAAGCAAATGATCGAAATATGAAACTGCTAGAGAAGCATCTTCTTAATCCACCGCGAGAGACGATAAAATCCCGGATGATTGTGGCCTTAATTTGTATTTCATTAATTCTATTGATGATAGGTACCGGTTATGTTGCGTTTATTGTCATTGAAGCACTGTTTAACTGGATTACTTCTATAAGCATCAATTAGTGCTATTCGCATTGCTATGATGAAGAGCGTAGATGAAAAATCCTGAGTGTGACAAAACTGATTATCACTCTTATTTTCACTGTGACTTTTCTTTCCTGTGGGAAGGCCCCTAAAGATAAAGAGGAGAGGCAGATACAAGAAGAAAGTATCTCTGATGGAGTCTATGCAGCGATTCTAATTCCCATAAATGCTAAAATTTCGAATGAGGTTGGCGGTGAAGTCAAGTTCTCCCGTTACGGTGATGAATTCAAGGCAAGTGTCAAACTTTTCCATGCTCCCTCTGGAACTCATGAACAGCATCTCCATTTAGGAACTACTTGTCCAAAGCTAAACGATGATCTGAATGTGGATGGCCATATTGACTTGGATGAGGCACGACCTAAAGTTGGTTCAATTATTGTTCCTTTAGATAATGATCTTAGCTCTCAAAAGAGGGGTGGGAAATTCCCCGTGGGTAATTATAAATACTCACAATCAACTTCTTATCAGTTGATGCTTTCTGATCTCCAGCAACCTGATGATCTGATTAATGATGATCTGGCCAAGCTCAATGGAGATGAACTACATCTGGAGAAACGGGTAGTCATGATCTATAGCAGGGGAAGAAATTTACCTTCCACCGTCTCCAGTCCGTTAATTCCACTGGCCTGCGGAATTTTAACTAAAATCAGTGATGCTCCAGAGGAAGAAGATGATAACTGGGAGAGTCCTCCTCCCCGCAGACCCAGAAGTGATAATTATAGAAGACGTCCACCTAGACCTACACCACCGTCTCCTGATCCTCCTGGCCCGGATGATTCACCATCTGGTGGTTGGTGGGACAACTGGCGAGAAAGATGGAACCGATGGCGGGACCGTATGCGTGATTGGTGGAACGGGGAAGGTGAGTAGACTGCTCGGCCTTTCAAGTTGACTTGGGTTGTTTCCGATAATTTCCTATCGGAGATGACTTATGTTGTTTTTAAAATTTGCTTTGTTCTTATTCCTCTTCCATTCAGTCGCCTGGAGTTGTGATACTCAAAAACACCATATCTTTCTTCTACACGGCATAGGTGGTAATAAAGGAACCTTTGGCTCCCTTGAAAATTTATTAAATCGTCAGCATCCTTGTATTAAGGCAAGAACATTTGAGTATAAAACGGGCAGTCTCCAGAATACTTATGACTTTGCACGAGATTTTAATCAATATGTTAGCTCTCTTCAAACTGTTGAGATCAGAAATTCTGATAAGGTTTCACTCATAATGCATTCCCAAGGTGGGTTAGTAGGCTCGTTATGGTTAAAGTTTCTGTCCGAAAATAATCTCCCTCTTTTAAAACAGCTTGATTCTTTCATAACACTATCGACCCCATTTTGGGGGGCCGACATTGCACATATTGGAAAGCAATTTTTTTACACCCTCCCGCCTGGTATGGTTAATCCCATTTCTCCTTTTGGTAGGAATGAATTAAATGAAATGAGTTATGGTAGTTCAACGATCCAGGATTTCGTCAGGAATTTAGATAATGTGTTTAAGAGTGCTCCACAGTTGCGTCCCCTTAACATAGGGGGAATGAAAAGATTTTATGATTCAAGAATAGGGGAAGATGATATTGTGGTGCCCACCCATTCCATGAGTCCACATCGTTATTATCTAAAAGATTATTTAAGTTTTTTTGATAAGCCTTCAAGGGTACTACCAAATGCTTTCAAAAAGAACTCTGAAACGCCATTTCTAATTGTACCGGCCGACCACATTAAGCTTACTCAGCATGGTATCGCAGATATTCCGAGTCGATGTCTTAAGGATATAAAATGTGACCATCCATCCTTACAGTACATCCTGGATCATTTAAAAGGAATTGAAGTTAAACCCAGGAAAGAATATTCCCTGACTCGTTTTAGAGTCACTGTATTTATTAATAATCCATTTGGAATAACTTATGATCAAAAAGATCTCACGATTCAAGTGCATGGCCTTGATCGTTACACCAAAGTACCCCTGATAGAGCGTATTACTCCTTTCCAGGGAAATGCCAAGGTCGAAAAAGGTCTTGTGTTTTCTTTTGGAGGAAATACAAAGTTGAAAGGGGCTTCTAAACTGTTTGTGACATTAAGATATAAGAATAAAAATATTAAGACTTATGAGGTGCCGGTTGAGGCCGGCCTTTCCAGCTTCGTTGATACTGATCTTGCCACGATTAATTAAGAAATGGGGATCTGCAGTTCGAAGGTTGATCCTTTGCCGAGCGCGCTGCTTAAAACGATCTTACCATTATGATGCTTAATTATTTCCTGACTGATGTAAAGGCCAAGGCCTAAACCCTCAGTGGCCCGATCCATATCACCACATTCAAAACGAGCAAAGATTTTCTTCTGACACTCCGGTGAAATTCCTGGGCCATAATCCCGCACCTTAATGAACACCAGATTGCCACCTGTCGAAACGTCTAAATCCACTTCTGATCCATTTCCATAACGAAAAGCATTGTTCAAAAGGTTAATAATAACTTGCTCAACTCTAAACTTATCCCACTTAACCATAACCGGAGCATGGATAGTCATTCGAATTTTTTGATGGGACATCCGTTGAGTGAAGTCTTCCAGGAAATCTTCTAAATTGAAGTATTCATACTTCATGGTGAATTTGCCGCTATTAATTCTTGAAGCATCCAATAAGTCATCCACTAAACGTGATAGTCTTAGAACGTCTTGATGCGTACGATTGATAATACTTCTCACTTTACCAGGAGAGATAGCATCAACTCCCTGGTTATCCATCACTCGCTTTGCCATTTCTACTTGTAGCTTCAAGGCCGTTAACGGAGTTTTTAATTCATGAGAAGCTACGCAAATGAACTCATGTTTCATGGCCAAAGCTTCTTGTAGTTTTTTATTCGTGAAATACTTCATGAGCGGAAACTACAAGAAGATGTTAAGAAAAAACAGATATAATGTAAGAAGTCGTCGTTAATTTAGGATGCTTTAAGCTAAAGAAAGCTTAAATTCCTTTTAGGTCTTCTGAAAAAGTAGGAATGAACTTAAGGGAAATCCAAACACATTATTCACTTTCTTGTGCTCGACTAACTTAACATTTCTTAATTTTTTTATGCTTTCCAGATCCAGATCTGTGCGAAAACCCAAGTACTTTCTGGTAATTGGGTCAAAGAACTTAACGAAATCTGATTTGATTGAAGAGGTCTCCCGCAAGTTCGCAATCACTGCAATATGGCCCCCTTTCTTGGTTACACGGATCATTTCCTTCATGGTTCGTATAGGTGAATCAACTGCCGTTATAACGGAAGCTGCCATCACCAGATCATAAGAGTTATCTCTCATCGTTAGGTTTTCAGCATCCATAAGCTCCAATGCGATCTTTCGGCGATTTAATCCTTCGGCTTTTTTTCGGGCCCGGATGAGCATCTTCTCATTGATATCAATTCCTTTGTAATCAATGGCCGAAGGCAGATGAGTCAAACTTAATCCTGAACCAACTCCTATTTCGAGAACTTTAATACCTCTTTTGTTTTTTACTTTTTTCAAAAGCTGCCCTATCTCAACATGACCTTGAGCTAAGAAGCGTTGAAAAATTTGATCATAAAGAGGTGCGATTAGTGAATAATCTCGTGGTGCATTTTTCGACATCATGTTCCCTTCCTTTGTCGGAAGAATAAATAAATCCCTTTGGATGAAAAGAAAATTTAATTTCATCTATATTTGTTTCCTGATCCTGATTTGTGATAGACATTATTTTTAACGAACTAAATGGAGGTCCATTGTGAAAGTCATTAGCATTCTACTTCTCATTCTTGTATGTAGTTGTTCTTCACCGAAAGAAAAAAAGATCACAGCAAATAAGATGGCAGGTAATGGTATTGTTGCCAGCATGCATTCAACAACTTTGCAAAGTGTAAAAGGAACTGTGTCATTTGAGGATTTGGGAGAAGAAATCAAGATAACGGCCAATGTTGAAGGTTTAAAGCCTAATGCAAAACTAGGCTTTCACATTCATGAGAAAGGAGTTTGTGAAGGAGATTACACTTCTGCCGGCGGACACTTCAATCCATATAATAAAGAACATGGAAGACCGGAAGGACAGGAAAGACATATTGGTGACATGGGAAATCTGGAAACCAATTCGCAAGGAGCTGCCAAGAAAGTCATTCTCATGCCTAAGATACATGCCAATGATTTAGATCTTATACTTGGAAAGGCCATTATCATTCACGCAGGAACGGATGATTTAAAAACTCAACCAACTGGAAATGCAGGTGCCCGATTGGCCTGTGGACTAATTCAGAAATAAGCTGATTCGCCACCGCTCAAGTTCTTTTCAATCGATTCTCTCAATGGCCAATAGCTCGATGATCCTTCATAACGAAGGTCATTGATGAAGATTGAGGGAGTCGCATTGACTTCACTTTGCACTCCTGTCAAAAAATCATGTTCAACTTTGGCCTTGATTTCACACCGCTCGATGTCTCTATGAAAGAGGTTCATATTCAAATCAAGCTCGATGGCGAGGCGATCTATCTTCTCAAGCGTTATTGAATCGTAATTTTGGAAGAGGAGCTTATGCATTTGCCAAAATTTTCCCTGACGATCTGCTGCCTCTGCCGCAAGTGCAGCATATTCCGATTGGGAATGGAGAGCTTTAAGGGGATAGTGTCTAAAGACCAAACAAAGACTGGATTTATATTCTTGTATTAGTCTTTCGAGTACAGGAGCAGCAACGGCACTATAAGGACATTCATAATCTCCATACTCAACTAATACTACCGGGGCATGAAGTGGGCCCAGGAAGTGATCATTCTTACTGGCAGGTACTCTTAGTGTTAATGACATATAAAACTCCTCTCTTCTCTAAAACTTTATGAATCATGTTCCCTGAGTGGCTTTTCGTCCATCTTCTCATAAGTAAATTTAGGTTTTTAAAAGTTGAGCTTTGATCTTGGCGTTATTTTATACTGTGAGTTTGTCATTTGAGCGGAATCATTTAAAACTATCTATGGAGGATTTTCATACTATGAAAGATCCATATCATATTCTTGGTTTATCCAAAGATGCCGATCAAGAAGCGATTAAAAAAAGCTATCGAAAGCTTGCTAAGAAGTATCATCCTGATTTAAATCCCGGAAATAAAGAAGCGGAAATAAAGTTTAAAGATGTTTCACATGCTTTTGACCTGATTGGCACTCCTGAGTCCAGAGCGAAGTTTGATCGGGGAGAAGTGGAAGAAGAATTTTCCCAACAAAGAGCAGGAAGACGCCCTTCCTATTACGATACCCAGCATGAAGGAGGACGTTATTCTTTTTCTTTTGGGGATGACATAGGGGGAGCTGATTTTTTTGAGAATCTTTTCGGAGGAAGTCGAGGTCATCGCATGGATTTTCCGGGAGAAGATGTTGCATATAAAATGGAAGTTGATTTTGTCGAAGCTGCTCTTGGTGGAGAGAAAGTTATCACACTACCAGATGGTAAAAATCTTAAGGTCAAAATCCCTGCAGGTATTGAACCCGGCAAAAAGCTGCGTTTTAAAGGCCTGGGAAGACCTGGGAATGGTAGAGGAGCTCCAGGGGATGCCTATGTTGAGATTAATGTCAGGCCCCTCTCGGGTTTCACCAGACACGGCAAAGACATCGAAACAGAAGTACCTATCAGCTTTTTAGATGCCATTACAGGAACAGAAATTGAAGTTCCGACAATAGAGGGAAATATTCTACTGAAAATACCTTCAGGTGTTTCATCTGGCACTAAATTAAGAATCAAAGGAAAGGGGGCAGGCGAGGGAGAGAATCGTGGGAATCAGATAGTCGTGCTTAAAATTGTCATGCCTAGGGAAATTGATCCTGCTTTAAGAGCAGCGGCGGAAAATTTAAAAGGACAATTTAACTACAATCCAAGGATGCAGTGATGGATAGTCACTTAAAAAGAAAGATTGAAGAAGCTTCTGATTACTGTGGTGTTCCCCGGGACTTCATACTTTTTTTTATTCAGGAAGAATGGATAAGGCCAACTGATTTTGAAACCCCGATACTGGATGAAGAAGATGTGGCGAGGGTGCAACTGATCTGGGATCTGAAACAGAAGTTTGGAGTTAATGATGAGGGCATTCCCATTATCCTTCATCTGATTGATCAACTAAACCTCATGCACCTGGAGCTTAAAAAATTCCGTATCCATTAGAGGAGGAATCGATGAAGACTTTAATTGGAATACTTTCAATCATCTTAGTGGCCCAGGGAACTATGAGTACAGATGATACGGATGTCAGTCAGGCGGAGGCATCACTTTCAGGAATAAGCGAGGAATTGGAAATCCAGGAAGAAGAGGTTCAGATTGACGAGGAAGTCGATGATAGTTATCAGGAAGAAGAGACCAAAGAAGATACTACTCGACGGCCATCTCAATAAACATCGGCTTATGGTCACTTCCTGTGGCCTCTCCCGCCACATAAGCGTGATTCACTTTTAAACCACGTACAAAGCCATGGTCTAAGTAATTGTTAGTAAACTTCCAGCGCATTCTTTGATGACCATTCTTGAATTCAACAGTTTTAAATCCGTATTTTTCAATCATCTTCATCAGGTAGGCCGTTCTGGCCTTTGTGCGGGTATTAAAATCTCCGGCAAACAAGATAGGACCTGAATGATTTTCAATTTGTTCCGCGGCCTGATCCATATGTCTTTTAAAAGGTCCATATTTAGTAATGTTGATTCCATGAACAGAGATGACAAGAAGCTCATCTGCTCTTCCTTCAATTGGATACTTCGCAAATGTCATGGCCTTCGGTGTATGAACAACTGCCTCACCATCTGGTGAATGTTTCACTACCACCTCTTGAGGAGATACTTTAGAGCCAATCATTGTTCCGGTTGCTGCATCATTATCCTGAACGTAGTACATGCTGATGCCCATATCCCAGCGATAGTCTTTAAAGGTACTGGCCGTCGTGTTGAATAACTTATTTTGATAGGCCTCTTGAAGAAGAATCAGATCTTGATTCTTACCAAAAGTTTCGAATTCCTGTTTCCAGTTCATCATTTGAGTTTTTTTAATATTCCAGATGAAAGCTTTGATTGATTCAGGTTTAAAGTGTGGTCTTTGAGTCTTGCCTTGATAAACATGGGCCTGTTCTTCAGGGACTAGCCGAAAATAACGATCCCAGACCCCTTTATCTTCTGCCAGCGCATTGAGATTGATAAAGACAGTAACAATAAGCACTATGAAAAATCTTTCCATGATTTTACTCCGATGCATTATTATGACTATTTTTTTTTAGAAGGTCTTATCGCGTTGAGCCAATACTCACTAGTTCTTGGGATATACTGAGTAAACTTTTCTCATCTAATACCTTATTTGAATGAGTTAGGATTTGTCGCCCCAGAACATTCATTCCAATAAAGGCCAGTTGAGTGCGCATTGCTAGCAAGACATTGAAGCCTCCGCCTCCGGAGAAAGTTGCAATCGCTGCAGGTTTGCCATTTAAGTATGATCTCCAGTCTTTAGAGGATCGGCTTAGCCAGGCGAGAAAGTTATTAAAAACCGGTGGTGTGCTTCCATTATATTCAGGTGCAATAAAGATGAAGGCCTGGGCCTGGGAAATTAAAGGTAACTGTTTACTTAAAAGTTCTTCACCTTTGTAGAGACTCTCTGTTCTGGAAGAATACAAAGGGAGTTCCAGGTCAACCAGATTGATGATTGTTGCTTCAGCATTCTGGTCTTCAAGACTTTTTTTAAAGCTTTCTGCCAGTTCCAGATTTTTAACTTCGCTGGCAGAGAATATGACGATTTTTTTTGAATTGTTCATGGGACAAATATACCTTAATAACATTATTTTGTCTTGTGGCTCGAATGCAACAATTTTGATAAAATGCTCTTATGCTTTATGGTAATCAATCAATTTCGCATTATTCTCCCAGTAACATTATCATTTGGATGATTATGGCCTTCCAGGCAGGTCTTCTGAATATTGGTGGTTTCCTGGCAGGGCATAAGATCGTTTCACATGTCACTGGCTTTGCTACTTTTTTTGGGTATGAAATAAGCACGGGATCAGGAAATGCCTCTAGTATGCTTATCGTTCCAGCTTTCTTTTTGTTAGGAGCAATAATCAGCGGATACTTTGTTGATATTCGTCTTAAACTTCACAAAAAGCCCAGATACTACATAACTTTCGGATTCATGTTCTTTTTGACATGTCTCATCTGGTTCATGGGCATTGCGGGCAAGTTCGGAACATTCGGGGAACATTCTGTTGATTTGCCGGATTATGTCCTCTTAATGCTTCTTTGTCTGGTGTGCGGAATTCAGAATGGAACGATATCAACAGTATCCCGTTCAATTGTAAGAACGACACATTTGACAGGCATTACGACTGATTTAGGATTAGGAATTGTCCGTATACTTTATCGGAAAAAGTTAAAAGATAAGATTATTGATGAGGATAAGGCCAACTTGATGAGAGTAGGGATTATTACTTTTTTCGTCTTGGGATCGATTGCTGGTGGATACTTATTTGCTCATTTTAGATTTTATGGATTTCTTGTTCCTGTTCTAATCTCAGGAAGTCTTTTTTCTCTTATGCTTTATTTCCAGGTTTTAAAGCCTAGAATGTTAAACTAGATCTTTAATTTTATAATTTTGTAATTCTTTTATAAAGGCCTGGCCTGCCTTGGCCAGCATCCCTTTGAGTCTGCAATGAGGATTTAAGTTGCAGGTATTTTTCTCATGGTTAAAACACTCCACAATATTGAGATCTTCTATTTGTTTAATAAGATCGCCTACGGTGTGATCGCCAAATTCCGGATTAAAGACAATTCCTCCTTTCGGTCCAAAAGTCGAGGAGACGTACCCAAGCTCTGAGAGTTTGTTCACGGCCACAGATAAATGATTTTTAGATATGCCGTAAGCATCGGCAATTTCCTGGATCTTGGCCCTTGATTGGTTTGTCTGTAAATAAATCAAGACCCTTAAACAAAGATCTGTTTTAACGGTTAGGCGCATACTTTATTTTAATTCCTTTTAACTCAAATATACATTGAAATCCACTGATTATTGATATATCTAAAATATATCAATAATTATAAAGAGGGAAATATGAAAAAGTATTGGCTTATTCTTATGGCCGTCCTGTTAGTGACTTTCACTATCCTGGGCTTTTACGGCAGCGAGATTTATCGTCAGGCCCCACCATTGTATGGAAAATTAACCGATTCTCAGGGAAATACTGTTTATACTCAGACAGATATCCTGGATGGTCAGGTTATTTGGCAGTCGATTGGAGGACAACAAATTGGCTCTATCTGGGGGCATGGTGCTTATCAAGCTCCGGACTGGACAGCAGATTGGCTTCATCGGGAGCTGGTTAATTATCAAGAAATTTATAGTCAGAAAACCTGGAATAAGCCGTTCATCGAAACCACCGATGTAGAACAAATGATCATCAAAAGCGCGATGTTAAAAGATTATCGCGAATCTAAAATGATTGAAGATACAGTTTCTCTTTCAGAAATTCGATATGAAGCTTTTTTAAAAACGAAAGATTATTACCTGAGCTTATTCAATAATACTCCTGATTTAAGGGAGACGAGAATTGCATATGCCATTCAGGAAAATGTTCTGCCTTCTCCTGAGCGAAGAGAGAAGATGATGGCCTTCTTTCATTGGTCAACCTGGGCAGCTGCCGCCAATCGTCCGGGGCAAATTTATACTTATACAAATAACTGGCCTCATGAACCTCTTATCAACAATGTTCCAACTACTGAAAATATCTTCTGGTCAATCATATCGGTAATTCTACTTCTGGCAGCTGTTGGATTCCTTGTTTGGTATTACTGTTTCAAGAAAGAAGAAGACGAGATCAGCTCTAATTTACCTGAGACAGACCCTCTTAAAACTTTCCAGTGCACTCCTTCTCAAAAAGCTCTTTGGAAGTACTGGGGTACTGTTGTTGTTCTTTTTGTTCTTCAAATCGTCTTAGGTGGAGTCATCGCTCACTACACAGTTGAAGGTCAGGACTTCTATGGATTTCCTCTTTCGGAATACCTTCCTTATAGCTTGGCAAGAACCTGGCATATTCAAATTGCCCTTTTCTGGATTGCTACTTCATTCCTGGCAGCAGGTCTTTTTCTTGCCCCGATTATAAATGGTGGCAAGGAACCAAAGTATCAGAAACTGGGCGTGGACATTCTGTATGGCGCCCTTGTGGTTGTGGTCTTCGGTTCTCTCATTGGAGAATTGCTGGCAATTCACCAAATTATGAATCTTGATCTGAGTTTCTGGTTTGGACATCAAGGTTATGAGTATGTTGACTTAGGCCGCTTCTGGCAGATTCTTCTGCTTTCTGGTCTGGGTATTTGGCTGTTTCTCATGCTTCGTTGTATTCGTCCTGCGCTTAAAGTTGCTACTGATTCTAAACAACTTTTACTATTATTCACGGCCTCTACTATTTGTATCACTCTATTTTATGGCGGTGGTCTCTTCTACGGAGCTCGTACTCATTTGAGTGTAATGGAATTTTGGCGATGGTGGGTTGTGCACCTTTGGGTAGAAGGAATTTTTGAAGTCTTCGCAACTGTTTCTATAGCCTTTATCTTTGTTACCTTGGGTTTAATTAAGCCCAAATCAGCAACTAAAGCTTCTCTGTTTTCAACTTCTATCTTTTTATTAGGAGGAATTCCGGGGACTTTCCACCATTTGTATTTCAGCGGGACTCCGATCTCTATTAGTGCCATTGGTGCTTGTTTTTCTGCATTGGAAGTCGTTCCTCTCGTGCTTGTAGGCTTTGAAGCCTTCCATACTTATAAAATGCAAAGTGTAACTTCTTGGACTAGAAACTATAAATGGCCGATTATTTTCTTTGTTGGGGTAGCTTTCTGGAATTTAGTAGGGGCAGGACTATTTGGTTTCCTTATCAATCCACCTATCGCTTTATTCTACATGCAAGGTCTAAATACAACTGCGGTCCATGCTCATGGAGCAACTTTTGGTGTTTATGGTCTTCTTTCACTAGGTTTGATTTTGATCATCATTCAAACTGCATTTAAAAATCGTGAATGGAATAGCACACTGATGGGCTTTGCTTTTTGGGGAATGAACATTGGTCTTTGTCTGATGATCCTCATGAGCTTATTACCTATTGGTTTGATTCAGGTTTACGCCTCTATCCATCATGGACTTTGGTATGCTCGAGGTTCTGAAGTAATGCAGACAGATTTGATTCAATATCTGCGTTGGATCCGAGTTGTAGGGGATGTGGTTTTCGCTGGTGGGGCCCTCTTCTTTGCTCTGGCAGTTCTTGATCGTACAGGTCTTGTTAAATTCAAGGAAAAAGAAGAAATTGAACCTGAATTAAGCGGAGTTCTATAAACGGAACCATAAAAATCGATTCTTATTTAGGAGGTCCGGTAATACTGGACCTCCTTTATTATTTATAAATATCAAAAAAAACCACCATTTCCTGACGTGGATCAGTTATTCTTTCCCTCCATGGTGCTAAATTCTTCCTCAAGATTCATAAGATTTCCTTAGAAATGGGTCTCACGTATATGAAACTCTGTATTCACTGTGATGAAATTGCAATGCCACCGATCTATCATGAAGCAGATGCTGAGCAGGCTCAGCCTTTTTGCTGTCATGGTTGTTTGACTGTCTTTAATGTGTTGCACGAGAAGGGTCTTGAGACCTATTACGAAATCAAAAATAATTCAGCGAATTTCAAACGACGATCTCCAGTTGAGGTTAAAGCTTCCGAGTTTAATTTTCTGGATGATCCTGATTTCCTTCGGGAATTCTCCTACCTCGAAACAAATAGTTCACGTGTCATGGAATTTTATCTGGAAGGGATTCATTGCCTGGCCTGTTTATGGTTAATTGAAAAACTTCCAGAATTTGTCCCAAATGTTATTTCTTCGAAGCTTGATCTTGAACGTTCTGTTGCCACTGTCGTTCTTCAAGATAGCGGAAAATTTTCACAAGTTGCCCGAGAGTTTAATCAATTGGGATACAGGCCACACCCCCTTAAAAAAAATCAGGATGTAGTTGAACTAAAAATGAAAGAAGAGCGTATGGCCTTGATTCGAATCGGGGTCGCCGGTGCTGCTGCAGGAAATATCATGATCTATGCAGTATCACTATACGGAGGGGCTTCAGACCATTTTGCCCAGCTATTTAATTCATTGACTGTAGCTTTTGCTATTCCAGTTATGACTTTTAGTGCATATCCATTTTATAAGAATGCCTGGAATGCCCTGAAAAATCGCACCTTATCAATTGATATTCCAATCTCTTTGGCACTGATCATGGGTGTTGTGATGGGGATATTTAATTTGATTTTAGGAATTCCCGAAAATTATTTTGATTCACTTACAACCTTAGTCTTTTTGCTCCTTCTATCACGTTATTTCCTCCAAAAAATTCAGGAGAAAGGACTGTCGGCCCAGGATCTTCATTATTTCTATCAAAGTGACAGCGTTCTTAGAGCAGCACCTGAGTCACCAACTGAGTTTATGGAAATTCATCCCAAGTTTATTAAAGTTGGGGACATGCTTAAAATCAGGGCAGGAGAATTTATTCCTGCGGATGGTGTAGTGATCCAAGGTATTTCCAATCTCAATAATTCACTTCTTACGGGTGAATCGGAACCGGTAAAAATTCGAGTTGGACAAAAAGTTTTCTCCGGTACTCAGAATGTTGATCAGGATCTAATCATTGAAGCTGAAAAGGTTCAAGATGAAACCCGACTTGGGCGTCTTCTGAAAAATGTGGAAAACGGTTGGGCCCATCGCTCGCAAATTGTTGATCTCACCAGTAGAGTGTCAAAATATTTTACTCTTGCGGTATTTATTCTTTCCGCTTCACTTTTCGTCTATGTTTATCAAACTGGAGATGCTCGGCATGCTCTGGAGCAAGCGATCACTTTATTAATTGTAACTTGCCCATGCGCTTTGGCGCTGGCCACTCCCTTAACTTTTACCCGTTCACTCTCAAAAGCAGCTGAGCAGGGGATAATTATTAAGAGTGACGAGGTCATTGAAAAACTGGCCAAGATTAAAAATATTTTCCTGGATAAGACCGGCACGATTACTCATGGTAAGTTAAAAATAATCAATTTTAATATTCATAAAAAATCTGCGTTTTCTATCGAGGACATCATCTCTAATCTTGAAAATAGATCTCGGCATCCAGTGGCTTTGGCCTTGATGGAATTCATTAAAGGCAAAGGAGTTCAGTCTTTTTTAGTAGAAGATCGTCAGGAACTGCTGGGACAAGGAGTTTCAGGAACAATAGGTGATCATTTTTATGAAATAAATAAGTCTGGGATATTTGAAGATAAGAATCTCGTGGCGACCTTTACTGTCCAGGACACTGTACGGGCCGATTCGATTGAGACCTTAAAGAAAATAATGGCCCATAAGTTAAATGTGCAAATCCTCTCCGGTGACAGAACTGAAGTGGTGACAAAAATTGCCCAAGAGGTTCAACTTCCTTTATCAAACGCTTTATCTGAACTCTCTCCGGAACAAAAGAGTCAGATGATAAAAACCACTCCGCATTCAATGATGGTCGGTGATGGTGCCAACGACGCCATTGCTTTAAGTCAGGCGGATGTAGGTGTTGCCGTACTAGGAGCGATGGATATTTCTTTACGGGCCGCTGACGTTTACCTGACTACTCCGGGACTTGTGCCGGTGGAAAAACTCATTATTCTTTCTGAACAGACAATGAAAGTGATACATAGAAATCTTGCCTTGTCGTTATTGTATAATCTGGCCTCTGTCGCCGCTGCCTTTATGGGTTACATTAACCCACTTGTCGCGGCAATCATTATGCCTGTGAGTTCTTTGACGATATTAATCTCAACCGTCATAGGAACCAAGGAGTTGAGGTCTTTATGGAAATAATGAATGTGCTACTTCCTCTTGCCTTGTTGCTTGGCGGATTTTTCATCTTTGCCTTTATTTGGTCGGCGAGGAAGGGGCAATATGATGATTTGGAAACACCACGTTTTAGAATGTTGTTAGACGATAAAAAAATATTAAAATCCAATCCTATTGAAAAAAAGGAAGAAAAATGAGTTCCCCGAATGGAAGTGTGCCTGCTTCAAACAGAAGGCTAGAAACATTTACTTATGATGATCAAATCGTAAAATGGTTCGTCATCGCCACCGTAATCTGGGGAGCAGTAGCTCTTCTTTTAGGTGTTACCGTTGCTTTTCAGTTGGCCGACTGGAGAGTGAATCTAGGGTTACCCTGGACGACATTTGGTAGGCTCCGTCCTCTCCACACCAATGCAGCTATTTTCGCATTCTGTGGTAATGCAATCTTTGCCGGAATTTATTATTCCCATCAGCGGCTACTAAAGGCCCGACTATTTAATGATATCCTTTCGAGGGTTCACTTCTGGGGATGGCAGTTCATAATTATCCTTGCCGCCATCACGCTTCCTCTTGGAATGACGACCGGAAAAGAGTACGCCGAGCTAGAGTGGCCAATTGATATTTTGATCACTCTCATTTGGGTCGTCTTTGCCGTCAACTTCTTTGGAACGATCGTTAGGAGACGTGAACGCCATATCTATGTGGCCATTTGGTTCTATATTGCAACTATCATTACCGTGGCCGTTCTTCACATCGTAAACTCGGTTGAACTACCTGTGACTTTAACTAAGTCGTATTCACTATATAGCGGTGTTCAGGATGCCTTAGTTCAGTGGTGGTATGGTCACAATGCTGTTGCATTCTTCTTGACCACGCCGTTTTTAGGTTTAATGTATTACTTTGTTCCTAAGGCAGCGAATCGACCTGTTTATTCTTATCGTCTATCAATTATTCACTTTTGGTCTTTAGTGTTTATTTACATTTGGGCCGGACCTCACCATCTTCTTTATACAACTTTGCCTGAATGGGCACAGACGCTGGGTATGGTTTTCTCAGTGGCCCTTTGGATGCCTAGTTGGGGAGGGATGATCAATGGTCTTATGACTCTGAGAGGGGTGTGGGACAAAGTAAGAACTGAGCCGGGCCTTCGTTTCATGGCCACTTCATTGACTTTTTATGGTATGTCGACTTTTGAAGGTCCACTGCTGTCTATTAAATCTGTAAACTCTATCGCTCACTTCACAGACTGGATCCCAGGTCACGTTCACTCAGGAACAATCGGCTGGAACTATATGTTGATTGCTGGGATTCTTTTTTATCTGGTTCCTAAACTTTGGAACACAGAACTTTACTCTAAACGTCTTGCCAACATTCAGTTTTGGTTGGCCACGGTTGGACTTTTGTTTTACGTGATTTCAATGCTTGTTGCGGGTATTACTCAATCTCTTATGTGGAGAGCAATGGACGATGCTGGTCGATTGATTTATCCAAACTTCATTGAAACAGTCATTAAAATTGTTCCGATGTATTGGGTTCGTGCCATTGGTGGAACTCTCGTTCTGATCTCGTTTATCCTGATGATCATTAATCTTTATAGAACGGCCAAAAAAGGTAAGTCAGGTCCGGAAGCAGTTTATGAAGCTTATGCTTTAGATGATTATTCTCTTGAAGCTGGAGCTGCTGCCCACCGTAAGTTAGAGGGGTGGCCGATGATTTTCGCCGTCCTTTCTTTAATTGCGATTCTGGTAGGTTCTGCCATTGAGATTGTTCCATCCCTTATGTCGGATAATTACATCACCAAGATTAGTGCGATTAAACCATACAGCCCACTTGAGCTTTATGGACGTGATGTCTACATCCGTGAAGGTTGTTACTTATGTCACTCACAGACAGTTCGTGCCATTCCTCATGAAGTTATCCGATACGGAAAAGCTTCAGAAGCCGCTGAGTTTGTCTACGATCATCCATTCCAGTGGGGATCTAAGCGTACAGGTCCGGATCTGGCCCGTGTCGGGAAAAAATACCCTCACATGTGGCACTATAAGCACTTTTATGATCCACGAGAAGTGACAGCCGGATCAATCATGCCTAACTATAAATGGTTGTTTGATAAGAAAATTGACTACTCAACATTACCGAAAAAAATGGCGGTAATGAAGCAGTTGGGTGTTCCTTATACTGATGATGAAGTGGTTACCAGTGTTGTTAATGCCAAGGCACAGGCAGTGGAAATCGCCGGGGAACTGGCACAAAGCGGTGTGCCTCAGAAAATTGTTGAAATGGAAGTCGTAGCACTAATCTCTTACATGCAACGCTTAGGTGTTGATTACACCTCAATGCCTGAAGAGGAAGCACCGGTAGCGGAGGCGGATGTCAAATGAAACAAGCAGCATTAAGTCATTTTGATTTACCTTGGTTACCAATTACTGCTTTGATTATCTTTGTTGTTTGCTTTGCCGCTTACCTATACTGGACGTTTAAAAAAGACAACAAAGCGAACTATGAGCAGGCTTCACAAATTCCTCTCGAAGAGGCGAACTGCGTCTCTTCGATTAAAAAAGGACACACTGTATGAGTGACTCGATTAAAAAAGAAACAAAACTTGATGTAAAACCAGATGAGCAGCACCTTTTGCTTGATCATGCTTATGACGATATTCAAGAATTAAATCATCCGCTTCCTTCATGGTGGAACGTCACATGGGGAATTACGATTGTTTTTGCAATAGGTTACTTCGTGTATTATCAATTCATGAAAGGACCAACTCTTCGGGATGAGTTCAATCAAGAATATTCAAAGATTGTGGCCATTCAGGAAGAATTTAGAATTCAAAATAGCGCTTTCAATCAGGAGTACTATGCCGGTATCACAAGTAATGATGGCGTAACGAAAGGGGCCGTGGTTTATGAGAACAACTGCCTTCCTTGTCACAATGAAAATGGGAAAGGCGATATTGGACCAAATCTTACGGATGATCACTGGTTGATTGCTAAGAGTACTCCTGAAACAATTTATAATGTAGTATTTAATGGAAGTGAGGAGAACGGTATGCCAGCTTGGGCCGAACTTCTGACGAAAGATGAAATTTATCAGGCCGTAGCTTACGTTAGTACTTTTAAAAATACTTTCGTTAAGGGCGGTAAAGAACCTCAAGGTATAAAAATTGAAGACTAAGAATATTTTCGAACTGGATCCAGAAAGGTTAGCAACGACCGATGAACACGGTAACCGCGTTTATTTATATCCCGAAGATGTCAAAGGGATCTGGCAACAGCGTCGAAAAATATTCTACTGGTTCTTGATTCTTTTATATCTGATCCTTCCCTGGTTTTATATTAATGGAAAACCAGCGTTGATGATCGATATTGTTAAACATGAGTTCACACTTTTGGGCTATACCCTCTATGGGGTACAGCCCATTTTATTTTTCCTATTAGTGGCCTCAGGTCTCTTCTTTATTGCTTTCATGACCAGTCTCTTCGGAAGAATTTGGTGCGGTTGGGCCTGTCCTCAGACCGTTTTTATCCAAAGTATCTTTATGAAAGTTGAAGCCTTGATTGAAGGCAAAGCAAGACAAAGACGGGAACTCGACAAGGCACCGTGGTCATTTAATAAAATTTTTCGTCGTTCTCTTAAATGGTTTGTCTTCACTATCATCTCTCTCCACATTGCTCATACTCTCGTGGGCTACTTTGTAGGTCCACGTGAGCTACTTAAAATAACGATGAGCTCACCCACTGAAAATTGGGGGGTCTTTGTTGCAACGATGATTATGACTACCATCTTTCTATTGGACTTTGGCTGGTTCCGGGAACAGTTTTGTATCATTGCTTGTCCCTACGGCCGTATGCAGTCAGTAGTGATGGATGAGAATTCTCTCGTCATTGCCTATGATGTAAAACGAGGGGAGCCACGTCGAGGCTCAGAAGGTGTTCAGCGATCCGATGAAGGTGATTGTATCAATTGTTACAATTGCGTGAAAGTTTGCCCGACTGGAATTGATATCAGGAGAGGCACTCAACTGGAGTGTATTGCCTGCACCCAGTGTATTGATGCCTGCGATGACATCATGACAAAACTCAAAAAACCAACAGGACTCATTAGCTATAAGTCAGAAAATGAACTTAAAGGAATTCCTAGGAAAGTCGTAACTGCCCGCTCAGGGGTGTACGTCACCATTTCAATCGCTTTAGTTTCGTTGTTTATATTCTTCTTTAACGCCAGCACTAAATTAAGTCTGGTCTTTTTGAGATCCCAAAATCCTTATCAGGTGATTGAGGCAGGTCAGACAGTCGTGAATCATTTTACGCTTAAAATTTCTCATCAAGGGGCCGAGAAATTTAAGGTCTCTTTTAAAGTACAAGACCCCGAGCTCGCAAAACAAATTGAAATTGTTACACCCGTGAAACCTACAGTTGTTGATATGCCTGAGAAAAAATTTGTGATCTTCTTTAAGTTTGATCCGAAGATCCTGGTTCATGGAACCCGTAAGACCGTAATTGATGTCATTGACCTGGAAACAAAACAGATTATCACCTCTAAGGAGGTCGTCCTTGTCGGCCCAACTAATTAATTCTCTGAGTGAAATTAGAACATACCTGCCATGGGTTTCATTCATCGCAGGTCTTGGAGGAAGTCTCCATTGTGTTGGTATGTGTGGAGGGCTCGTCACTGCCAGCTGTGAGGGATCTAAAGATGTTTTTCGCTATCAGTTTGGAAGACTGTTAGGTTACCTGATGCTAGGGACACTGGCAGGAATGATTGGAAGTTTTTTGAATTTTAAAACAAGTCATCCCCTGATGACTTTAATTCCTTCGATTCTGGTTGGACTGCTTTTTATCTTTTGGGGAGTGCAGAGTTTTAGAGGTAAAAAAGCAGAAATCCCGGCGCCAAAGTTTCTAAGCAGGTTGTATACAAAACTATGGAAAAATTTGGTTCAAAAAAATAAGAATTTTACCAAGGCTTTTTTTACGGGTCTTATTTCTATTATGCTTCCCTGTGGATTATTGTATGGGGTGGTTTTGAGTACAGTCGCCCTTCAGCACACAACAGATGCTTTGTTATCCATGTTTTTCTTCTGGCTTGGAACTGTTCCGGCCATGGTCGTCGCCCCTGGAGTCATTCAACGTTTTTTGAAGCCATTTAAGGCCCGTTTACCTAAAGTCTATGCGATCAGCTTAATGCTGATCGGAGTGATGACTATATCTTTTAGAATGATCAAGCTTCATGGTGGAGATAAGCATCTGGAAGAAACTTCCACGCATAAAGAAATGTCCTGCCACTAATGAATGAGACCTAAGTCATCATTACCTTCCATCTTTATTTTCAAGTATTGATTTGGATAAAAGGCAACGTGTCCTTTTAGATCTTGAAATTCTTCATATGGTTCTTCGTAAGACCAGGCGGCATTATCCAGCACAGTAGTACCATGCTTGAGATTGTATATTTCAGCTTTACCTTTGAATGGACAATCATACTCACCACTCTTGATCAAATCCACATCCTTTAAATCGATCTTTGGGATGTAAAGTACGGGGCGGCAGTCAGTTTCAGTTAAGAGGATGGAGGTATTGGTATAAGCGATGGCATCATTTTCAAAGTAGATTTCAATTTCAGCATCTAATGGCCGAGTTTTAACCTCATGGTCAGGATACTTTGCAAAACCTGGTGCGTGCATAGTGAACTCCTTGTTACCAATTTATAGTGGCACTCAAGCAAGTTTTTGGCCCTGTACATGGAGTCGAACTTAAAAGGGTTTAGAAGTCGCTGATTCTTTGAACTAACTCAGGACTATCAATGAAGGGATTTCTATTCTTCTGCAATTTGAAAATCTTTTCATGTCTGGTTTTTTCAGCAAGATCTACTGGATCTTCCCGGTGCCAAACCTTTAAGTATTCTTCCTGAATAGGATCAATGGCAATTTGATATCGAACAGAAAAATAAAACATAGCGCGCGCTACATTTCCCTTATGACTATCAGGTGGCTCAAAATAAATTCCTGCTCTTGCATTCAATGCCTGACCGGAATGTGATTCACCACATGACACTTGTCTTTGATTGTCCACTTCTGCAAAGGGAAAATTTCCTCTTTCTGCATTAATTTTTGAGAAAGTAGGAAACAAATGATGCAAATCGGTTTTTTGAATACTGGCATTAAATCTTTTACTGAATTTACTCTGAGGCCAAGTGTGCTCAGTATTAAATTTATCTGAGTTCGGAAGACGATTTCCAGGAGCTTCACCATTGAAAGGATAGTATTTTTCCAGACAATATACCCCTTTAATGAAATAGCCTTTCTCGTCTTTCTCGAGGTGAATTTCATTGAAGAGTTTAGTTCTGGCCTCACGGTAATTATAGCTGATTTGATTGGCACTTATCGTTTCAAATAAATCGGCCTTTAGTGCCTCGTCTACATCTACATTCGCAGTGGCGAGAGAAATATTGAAAACTAGCATGAGGAGAATAAAATAATTCATCCTTATACGTTCCTTAAGATTTCAATTTGCGTCAATGTTTTAATTTGGGTGAATGCGTTATATTCAAGGTTCTTGCTCTTTGTATTGGATTACCCCGTCTTGATAAGGGCCAATAGGAAATTCTTCACGGATTTTCTTAGGGCCCTCTTCTTGCGCCTCTTTTCCCGTTGTTCCTCTGGGTTCCGGCTTTCGGGCAGGAACACTAGGGTTTATGTCACTGCTGCTATAGGTGGAGCTAGAAGTACCTTCTCCTGTCATGTCTGGTCTGCGTTTTGGTAATGGTCCTGAAGAGGGATAAGAAGGCTGACCTAAAGTTTTTGGGCCCATAATGTCGGTCCCTCTGTTGGTAATTGAATCGTCTTGAGCTGAAGGATGATTACCCATACCACCAGGAGCGATTTCCCTATCTGGTGCTACAGACCATGAATTTGATACAGATAAAATCATGAAGAACAAAAGAGTGAATTTCATCAACTGGACCTCCATTGTCATAACAAAATCCTGCCCTCATGACTGAGGAAGTACAAGTAAGCTAACCATAAGAATGTGTTAGCAAAGAACTTCATCGGCGGGTGATTAGAAAATAATAGTTGAGTCTTTATACTCTCGGCTTTTTCTTTTCTGGAGGTTGAGGGTCACCCACGGGGTGATTTATCTCTTTATCGGGATCTTTAACGGGGGTTCGATCCGGAGATCCTGGAGGAGTTTTATCAGGGTCAGGTTTATTTGGTTGTTCTTCTTGATCATGAGAAAATTTCATAAATTCTCCACTGAAATAATCTTCATAAGATTGAAACGAGCACATCAAATAAACAACTTTCAGAGATAGTATTTGGCCGAGATTTAGATTGAAAAAAGAAAAGGGCCTCATTAGAGGCCCTTTCTTTTCGAATTTTTTGGAAAATTTTGGAGCGGCTGATCAGATTCGAACTGACGACCTTCTGCATGGCAAGCAGACGCTCTACCAACTGAGCTACAACCGCGTTTTGTGGAGATGATATTAATTCGGGCCGCCAACTTTTGTCAATGCTAACTTACGATTAAATAACGTTTTTTATCATGACGCCAAGTGTTGTTAGTTTTGAGTTGGGCATGTCCTTGGAGTATGCATTTGCAGGGTGCATATCACTTCAGTTTCAATCTTATTTTCAGGGAATAAGCTTTGCAGGACATAGGGGTTTTTATCGGCCGGTTTAATGACAACTTTGCTGGCAAAAACTTTAGAAAGTGCAGCGAAAGTACATTCCCGGATTCGCTTTTCTTTCACCAGGATTTCTTGGGCGAGGTTAATTTTCACCTGATCGAGATTAAGAGTTAAAGTGCCTTCTACAAAATGTGAGTATTTCAGGTTAATCAGGTCTTCATTCAGTCCGTATTCCCAAGTGACCGTACCGTCAGAGTTTGAACATTTCATTGCTTTAAATGGAGTGTTGGCCTGTGCAAAAGTGGTGAGAAGGGAAAACAGAACAATGAGAGTGAGGACTTTCATTTAAACTCCAGGGAAGGTTGTACCCATCGTTTTTACTGGGGTGTTTGCTTGACCGTCAATGGAGGATAATGGAGCAGCGATTAACGTTTCGTGTTTTTACTGAAACTTCTGCTCCAAAGCTTTAATTATCTTTTGATAGCTAGGATTCGTGAAACGGGTTCTGAGGAGGGGCAGAATTTCTTTTTTACTCGACGGCAGTGCCGGATTCAAAAGAGTCTTTACAAAACAGTCGGCGATAATGAAAACCTTTGAAAGTGGGTGAAGATCCTCACCCGGATTCTCTTCAAATCCAATTCCGTCTAACTTTCCATGAGATTGTAGCAGAACAGTCTTGATGTACTCGTTGGCCTCTGGATGCTGATCAAGAATCATCACGGCCTCTGAAGCATGATTCATCACCTGGCGAATTTCTTCATCAGTTAAATTTGATTCGGTTAATTCTTTTAAACTCGAGATTTGCATCTGCATCTGTGATTTGAGTGTTACATCTGAAAAGAACGAAACGAATGAAAGAATTTCCAGATGTTCTTGTTTGTACCAACTTTGCTTAGACAGTACATAATGGCACATGAGCGCCAGTAAGTGACTATGTTGGTAGGCATAGGAGACTTTATTGGAAAAAACAAACTTTAAAAGATTGGTCACTTCCGGTGAATTTTTAACTGATTGAACCATCGAATTGATAGAGGCGTCTGAAAGATCAACCGCTGCTTGATCAAGCCCCATCTGCTGAATTTTTTCCCGGACAATTTCATGGGCGTTGGCAGTCGTTAGAATCCGGTCTTCCAGAGTCAGGTCATCTCTTTCGAGCTTTTCCACCAGATTATTTGTCACAAAAGTAGTGAAGTACTGAATGTAATCCTTGGGAATGAAGAATTCTTTTAAGCCTTGAGATTCATATTTAAGAATATCATTTTTATCAAAAATGTCCTTGGAATGAATCCGCTTCACATATTGATATTCATTGGGACCTTTCTTGATCCGGATATAAACATCACAGGGTGTTTTTTGAATGTCATAAAAATAATAAACAGGAACTGGAAAATAGTCCGGCTTAACTTTATTAGTCGAATCCTGAAGTGTTACACCGAGATAAGATGCTGCCTGTTTGATGAGTATTTCCCAACTAACAGGTTCTTGAAGACACAAAATCTCATCTGCTAAAGATGGACATTCACCAATCACAATCAGTTCGGATTTTAAGCCTTCATTCCTTAAAAATTGATGAAGCTTAACGGCGGTCTCTTCATTTCCAACCTTGCACTTAGTAATGATTAAAGCCACCTGAGGCAAGATCCTGAGAAGCTCCATTGCATCTTCTGCATTTTTTCTATGGATAACATCTGTTCCAACAAATGTGTGAAGATTTAGCGAGAAGATTTTCTTTAAATCTTCATTAGTTTCAATAAGAATAGTTTGGCTCATAAGAAAAATTTTATCATGACTCGAGCTAACTCCAAGAATTTTAAAGTCAGAAAAGTCTGCCGGGAAAACTTAAATAAAAAAGTCAGGCTCTTGCAGCTTAATGAGAGAGCCATTTTTGGCCAGTAGCTGCCCAGAAAATGTGGTGCTCTCTGGATTGTAGGCAGAAACCTTTCCATGGCCGCCTGGAATATCGATGACGTAATGAGGGATGGCCCAGCCGGGAAGAAGATCTCTGAGTCTTTGATAGAGCTCACGCCCCGTTTTTAGCGGTATGTAAAAATGCATGCCACCTTTCACCCGGTCTGGATGGTGGAGGTAGTAGGGACGAACCTTAAGCTCGATGAAGAGTTCGAAAAGCTCCACCAGGTCTTTATGCTGGTCATTGATGCCCTTTAAGAGCACAGTTTGCGAGAGTAGCTGGACTTTGGTTTTGGAGAGTCTTTCAATCGCCTTTTGATTGGTAGGATCAAATTCTTTTACATGATTGGCATGAATGGCGAGCGAAACAGTTCTGAAGCGCTCCGTGGCCCCGTTGAGGAGGTCCAGAAAATCCTGATCGATTCTGTCCGGCAGGATCACCGGATAGCGAGTATGAAAACGAATGTCTTTTATGGATTTTATTTCGGAGAAGGACTTTAAATACTTGTCAATTTTCTCATTAGAAAGAGTTAGTGGATCTCCCCCTGTGAAGATGATTTCCGAAATTTCCGGATGCTCTTTAAGATAAGCAAGCGTCTTAAGAAAATCCTGTTGAAAAAGCTCATCAGTGGAATTTAGCTCATTTTTTCTAAAGCAATAGCGGCAATGAACGGGACAGACAGTCGTTGGGGTGAAGAGTGCTCTTGAGCCATAACGATGAATCAGTTGCGGGGCCTTGAAAAAAGTTTTATCTCCTATGGGATCCAGTAGGCCAGTTTGATTCAAGTCGGCGTTTAGTTCTGATGGATGAGGAAGAAATTCTTTAGCGAGTATTCCATCGGGACCTTCGGCCTTTATTTTAATGGCAAGACTTCTGGGTACAAACAGGGGATAGCTATCTGCCACGGACAATAAACTGTCATTGAGAGTCCACCCTAGAAACTGGTAAAGCTCTTTTAAGTTCTTGTATGATTGCTTAAATTCATTTGTCCAGTTGGGGGTCTCGACCATCTTTTTCGAGCTCCTTTAAATACTGGCGTTTATAAATATAGGCACAAGTTCGAATTAAAAGTCCGCCTGAAATCGAGATTCCCAGAAAATGATACATCAAGGTCTGAAAGGGAAGAACGCCACCTTCGTACAGGGTGTAGAGGATCCATTTCAGAAGGACAATATGGGCAATCAAGATCATTAATTGGGTAAAACGTTGACCAAGATTTTCTTTTGTTACGAAGTTTTTAATCATGTTGTGGGTCCTTGTTTCCAGAGGCTTGCCTCAAGTTTTTGATAGGACTTAATCTTTTTAAGTAAAAAGGATTTATTCATTCCTGTTAAGAGACATTCAGCGAATAAGACCGGACCCTTTGGAAGAGGCATAAGTCCAATAGGTCGAACCGGACGTGTCCTGCCAACACTTGAACCTCCGCGGTAGTCCAAAACCAGAAGGTCCTTTTCCTGAACCATGGAGGCTAGATTTTTAAGTCGGGTGGAGTAGTTGAAACAGTCGTTACGGTCAAAGTTTGAAAGTCTAAAAACAAAACTTTTTTCCATTGCTGTTTTATGATCCGTTTCTACATTGGCAAGATGAGCAAGGATTTTTAAGCAGGCATAGGTGTCTTCAATAGCTACATGGTGCTGCAATTTAAATCCAACAAACTCACCCAGAGTGGAAAGCTTGTAATTTACAGGAGCATCCTCCCTTTTTCGATAGACGGCCCGAGCATAACGACAGCTATCGTAAATATCCAAAGGAGGAAATTCAATTTGAAAATCATGGGAAGATTTAATTAGATAACCTAGATCAAAAGTAGAATTGTGGGCAATCATCGGAAGTCGTCCCACAAAATTCCAAAGCTCTTTTAGTGGCTTTTTAATGGTAGGAGAACTTTTCAGATCATCGTTTTGCAATCCGTGAAACTGAATAGTGAATTCCGGGATTTCAATTAAGGGATTAATCAATTGGTGAAAAGTCGACAGCTCTCCTTGCTCGGTAATTTTCACTGCGGCAATTTCAATTATTTTATCTACCAGAGGTGAGAGTCCGGTGGTTTCCAAATCGACTGCTACTAAGCCTTTAGGGTACAGCTTAAGAATTGAGGTAATTTCCTCAGGTGTAATGGAGAGTGCAGATCGCGATCTTGACATAGAGTGTCTTATAGCTTTTTTAATGGCCTTTCGTCTAGCTAAAAACCCCTGAGCTTCATTGACAAGTGCAGAGCGCAAACCCCATGATTTCGGGACATTTATAGTTCTATTGGAAACAAAAGGAAGATCGAAAATGGCCAAATCGTTTGATGTTGTAGTTTTAGGTGCTGGCCCTGGTGGTTACGTGGCCGCCATTCGCGCCTCTCAGTTAGGAAAAAAAGTGGCCATTATTGAGGCCGATAAACTTGGTGGAGTATGTCTTAACCGTGGCTGTATTCCGACCAAAGCTCTTTTAAAGTCCGCTCATTCAGTTCATGAAATTGCAGATCTAAAAGGCTTGGGAATTAACGTTGATCTTAAAGGCCTTGATGCCGGTGTCGCTGTGAAACGCGCTAATTTAATCGCTGAAAATATGTCTAAGGGCATCGCCTTTTTGATGAAGAAAAACAAAATAGAAGTCATTAACGGCAAAGGCGTATTTAAATCCGCTAAGGTGCTTGAGGTGACTGGTGCTGATGGGAAAAAAGAAGAAGTCAGTGCTACCAATATTATTATCGCCACTGGGGCTAAATATCGTTCTTTCCCAGGTCTTGAACATGATGGGAAACGTCTCTTAGGAGCATGGGAAGCACTTAAGCTTGAAAAGCTTCCTAAGTCGATTGGTATCGTTGGTGCAGGTGCCATTGGGATGGAGTTTGCTTACTTTTGGAATGCTTTTGGTGTTGAAGTTCATATCTTTGAAATGCAACCAAATCTTCTTCCCATTGAAGACACTGAAGTTTCAAAAGAAGTTGAGAAGGCCTATAAAAAATATGGCATGAAAGTTTCAACAGGAATTGAAGGAGTGACCACTAAAAACAACGGAAACGATGTTACCTTCACAGTTAAAGAGGGTGGTAAGTCCAATGAATACAAATTCGAAATGGGTTTGATTGCAGTTGGAATGACCGGAAACATTGATGGCTTTGGTCTTGATAAGGCAGGCGTCCAAACGGAGCGCGGTTTTATTAAAGTAAATGATATGTATGAGACAAGTGTTAAGGGTGTTTACGCCATTGGTGACGTGTCGGGGCCACCACTTTTAGCACACGCAGCTTCTCATGAAGGTGTTGTTGCGGCCGAGCACTTGGCAGGAAAACATCCTCATGCCATTGATAAGCTCAATATTGCCGGTTGTACATATTGTCAGCCACAAGTGGCATCTGTCGGATATACTGAACGGGCCCTAAAAGAAAAAGGGATTGAATATAATGTCGGTAAGGCACCTTTTACTGCGAATGGTAAGGCGATTGCTTCTAATGAGAACAATGGTTTTATTAAAGTTCTGACTGGTAAGCATGGTGAACTTCTGGGAGCTCACATTGTTGGGACTCAGGCGACAGAACTTATTCATGAATATGTTCTCTTCCGTACGATGGAAGGAATTGATGAAGAAATTTTCGCAACCATTCATCCACATCCAACTCTGGGAGAATTCCTGGGTGAAGCGGTTCTGGCAGCGAAGGGTAGAGCTTTAAACTTATAAGAAACTAGAGGAGATTTATATGGCAAAGGTTGAAGTAGTAATGCCTCAGATGGGAGAGTCGATCACGACTGGTACCATTACTAAGTGGCACAAAGCAGCGGGTGAAGTGATTGAGCTTGATGCCATCCTTCTTGAGATTTCAACGGATAAAGTTGAATCAGAAATTCCGTCACCAATTCACGGTAAAATAGTCGAGCTTTTGTACCCAGAAGGTGCAACTGTTGATGTCGGTCGTCCGATTGCAATCATCGAAGATGATTTAAATGCAAAAGTTGAAACTAGTGGAGCTCCCAAAGCTCAGGCCTCTGCTGCTCCTGAAAAAGCAACTGCTCCGGCCGCTGAGGCAGGTTCAACTCAAACAGCTGGCGCTCCTGAGGCCATGAATCAGTCTGATGAATCGGAAGAAGGCTTCCGTTTTTACACTCCGCTGGTTAAGGCGATGGCCAAAGATGCAGGTATTGCACTTTCTGAACTTAAAAATATAAAAGGTTCAGGAGCTGCTGGTCGGGTTAATAAATCAGATCTTGAAAATTACATTGCAAACCGTGGATCCAAAGGTGCTCAGGCAACCGCGCCAGCTCCTAAAGCTGCTCCGGCGCCAAGTGCTGCTCCTTCAGGAGTTGCTCAAACCCGTGGTTCTGATCGTGTTGAAATTGTAGCGATGGATAACATGAGAAAGGCCATTGCTAAGAACATGGTACTTTCTAAGCAAACTTCACCTCATGTTAACTCGATAGATGAAATCGACATGACAAGACTAGTGAAGGCGCGTGAGAAGATTAAAAACGACTTCAAGAAACGCGAAGGCATTAACCTCACTTATTCTCACTTCGTTCTCTATGCTATCGTTCAGGCCTTGAAAGAGCATCCGCTTATCAATGCTTCAATCGAAGGTGATAATATTGTTATCAAGAAAGATATTCATTTAGGTTGCGCCGTTGCTACTCCAACTGGTCTGGTTGTTCCGGTTATTAAAAATGCCGGAGACTTGAACTTAACAGGAATTGCCCGCCAACTAGATGTTCTTGCTACTAAAGCGAAGACTAAAAAACTTACGATGGATGATCTTTCAGGTGGAACATATACTTTCACTAATAACGGTTCATTCGGGACATTGATTGCGACGCCAGTGATTCTTCAGCCTCAGATTGGTATCTTCTGTACTGGTGTGATCAAGAAGAGAGTCATGGTAATGGAAGATGATGCGATCGCTGTCCGCTCAATGATGTATGGAACTCACACATATGATCACCGCTTAATTGATGGAGAGCTTGGAAGTAAGTTCCTGGCCTCAGTGAAACATCATCTTGAGACGATGAATCCAGAAAATCTTATTTAAATGATTTAAGGCCCTCGAAAGAGGGCCTTTTCTTTAAAAAACTTAATGACGAAGAGGTCTTTTATCGTGGCGATGTTCTCTAATGAACTCCTTGATAACCATAGTCACACTTCTTTGATCTGTATGTCTTCGCCACCAGTCAAAAGCTCCTCCGGCCAGAACTAAGGTTAATACTGTATTTAAAATGTGATCTGTCCTGCCAATTTCATGGAAGCCAGGAATGATTCTTACTAAGTCTGGATCTGGCCGATCATAACCAACTTGTGGAATTCCATAAGAACCAAAAACCCATCCTACGAGGGCGTGCAGGCCATAGAAAATCGCAAAACCTAAGGTTGTAAGATAAGCGTCTCGGCTGTTATTTTTATAACCGGTATACATGAGAAGGACACCTGAAGCCAGAATTGAGAAACTATAGGCCGGCCCTAAGTGCAGTCCTGCAAAGGCTGGAAAGAGAATTCCACATAATCCAAGAATGATTAAAACCCCGCCTACAAACATACTGATTATTTGAGTTGAGTTCTTGGCCTTTCCCGTACCTGGTGAGTGTAATTTTATATCATTATCCATGTGGCCTCCTGGCTTTAATCTATAAAGATTAAGCAAATTTGAGACCACTGGAAGCATACTGAAAACACTTAAATACGAAGCCCACTCATAACGCAAAATGCCTCATGCCTGAGAAAGTCTAGAATCTTTTACGATAAATGCATTGCTGATTTAGCTCAACTTCATCAGTTAAGTCGCCTTTCCGATCAATCAAACTTGCATAAACTGTTCTGGTTAGGATATCTGCTTCTAATTCCAGAGTTATGATATCTCGCCATTTATGAATGCCGAAACCGACTGAATGAGTGGTTTTAGTTTTAGTAATGATATTATTCTCAAGTTCAACTTTAACCTTAATACGTTCAAGTGATGGAAAAATTGCATGTCCACCGGAATTTCTCTCTGTATTTGTTTCCGATCCTTTATTGATGTTACAAAAACTTTCACCCTCTTTAATCTGAATCCCTTTGCACCGTTCTTGAATTTCAATATTTTTTTTGCAATTTCGACTAATACTAGTAGGAAGAAGATCGTAGTTGCCGGAAAAATCCCGTAAAGGAAGTTCGTTGGCCGATGCTAAAGTTGAATACAATATTGCCAAAGTAATTACCAGATTCATTCCTCTTCCTTATTCAAAGTTTAACTCCGATACTCTAAATGAGATCGCTGCCATTTGCGATCAGGCCGGAAAAGCCTACACGTAGGTGTACAAACTATTTACGGCCCAAGCCGGATAGGTGCTTGTAATAATGTGATGAAGGGTGGCCCGTGACTTGCTCTAATTTTGTCATGATCAGAAGCCTTGTATTTACTTTGTCTCTTATTCTTGGTCAATTTGCTTATGCTGACCTCGTTACCACTGAATTTTCTTCAGGGGGACATAGCTATAGGGCCGAAGGACTTTCTAATTTTAAATATCCTTTCATCACGATTCATGAGGATACTCTTCTTCTGGTAACTCATGCCTCAACTTATTGGGATAATCAGAAAGTGACCTGGCCAGGCATTAATCCATTGATTAAATTTTTCAAAGATAAGAATCTTCCTCTTAAGTATTTAGTTAGTCTTCATGAGAAATCCTTTCAATCTTCCCTGAGTTTTCCGGATAGAATTATTCAGGATGATTTTCATCCTTTTCAAGGTGATTCACATCGAATCATTCTTCGGGGAAAAAATTTGATTTTAACTGGCGGAAATTTCACTATCTGCGCATGTAATGCGGCCAGATCGATCATTGCTTTATCTGAAACAAGTGAAACACTAAATGTATATTTTGTTTTGGATGGTATTTATGAGGGACAACAGGGGATAACTCGTACCTTATTTGATATCTCTGAAGAAAAAAATGACAATGGATTTATAAAATACTTAAGAAACTCGTTTTTCAATTCTGACGGACTTCCATGTAAAGATCCAAGTTTATTTGTGCTTGATCGTAGTTTTATTTATCGGATTTATCGTAATGGTAAATTTATTGGAAGTTATGGAAATGGCAGAACACCAGTTAATTTCTTTTTTAAAAGCAGTCACGACATAATCAAAGTGCTCCAGTCCCAAAATTTCTAGGCCATTCTGTATTAAGTGAGAATTATTAATCAGCTTTAACTGCATTAGGTTTAAATGGTGTAACTCCCTGTAACTCGGGCGGGTTAAATAGTTGTTAATTAATTAAGAAAAACCGTAAAAAATACATGAAATATTTAAAATATTAGTTTTTTATTAAAATTCGCGGTAAGAGAGTGATATTCATCACACTTTACGAGGATTTTTTATGAAGTTTAAGGCTCCTTTGAGTTTCCTTTTGTCCGCACTTGTTACTTTCACTCCCTTTGCTGGGGCCCAATCTCGGGGCAATTCAGGGAACGGAAATAACGGTAATGGTGTAGGAAATACGGGTTCAGGTAATCAGGGTAATACTTCATCCAATGGTAATGCTGGTGGAACAACAGGTTCTACTGCTGGCGGCGGTTCGAATGTCGGTAACACTGGCAATGGAAATAACGGTAATGGTGTAGGAAATACAGGTTCAGGTAATCAGGGTAATACTTCATCCAATGGTAATGCTGGTGGAACAACAGGTTCTACTACTGGCGGCGGTTCAAATAGTGGAGCAACTGGAGGCCATGCGGGTGGTAATAATGGTAACGGCGTAGGTAATACCGGTCCAGGAAATCAAGGAAACGATACTCAAAATGGGAATGCCGGTGGAACTACAGGCGGAAACAACGGTGGATCTAACGGCGGCAACAACGGTGGATCAAACGGTGGCAACAACGGCGGGTCTACAGGCGGAGACAACGGCGGATCTAACGGTGGCAACAACGGCGGATCTAACGGTGGCAACAACGGCGGATCTAACGGTGGCAACAACGGCGGATCTAACGGTGGCAACAACGGTGGATCTAACGGCGGCAACAACGGTGGATCTAACGGCGGCAACAACGGTGGATCTAACGGCGGTGACAATGGCGGATCTAACGGTGGTGACAATGGCGGATCTAACGGTGGTGACAATGGCGGAACAACCGGTGGTGACAATGGCGGAACAACCGGTGGTGACAATGGCGGAACAACCGGTGGTGACAATGGCGGAACAACTGGTGGTGACAATGGCGGAACAACCGGTGGTGACGAAGGCGGAACAACCGGTGGTGACGAAGGCGGAACAAATGGTGGTGACGAAGGCGGAACAAATGGTGGTGACGAAGGCGGAGAGACTGGTGGCGAAGAAGGCGGAGACAACGTCGGCGAAGAAGATGAGACAGGTGAAGTTGTAGAGACTCAAGATTCATCTAAGCCGAAGAAAAAAGTTAAAGTTAGAGTTCTTCCATTAGTATTTGGTAACTATGATATTTTCAAAAAAGTGGTCAACCTAACAGCTGGAGAATTGCAAACTGCTAACACTCCGGTCATTTTAGATGATTTTAAAGCGGGATTCCAAGTCTCTCAAATGAAGTCTTATAACCTCGGTCTGGGAATTGCCCCTCAAGTCTATGTTGATAATGCTACAGGCTTAATGGCCCTTTCAACAGGTGTCGTAGGTTTGGCGGCCACAAAAAATAGTCTTGTTCAGTTTGAAAGATTTATTGAAACTGAAGAAGAAGTGTCTCAAATGGCAAATCTTCCGATTCCATATAAGAAAAACCAGCTTGATTTATATAAAACTGGTGAGAGCGTTTACTTTGAGAATACAGGTGGAATGCTTTTCATTGGTGGTGTAAGTGTTGCCGGTGTCTTTACTGGTGGATCAGTTGTTGCTGAGGGCGGGTTTAAAACTTTCGTAACCAAAACAGACCACAATAAAGTTTCTGTTCAAGTCGTTAAAACGAAGATCAACAATACCACTCTGTTTACAGGATTTACGGTGATCAAGTTAGACGCTGCTTCAAATAAACAATTGAACAGAGGTTTCTCATATAACTTTGACTTAAATTCTGATGCAGCGATTGATGCATATGAAAGACTTCTTGCTGGTAACGCTGTTCCAGCGCAAGAGCTTTCGGCCAGAGGTGCATTCACTGGTGTGGTTATTACAGATACCTTCAATAACTCACAGAATGTGAGAAGCAGAGGCCTTACGATTGGAATTCCAATGGTGTTTATCTACAACTGGTCTACAGGTAAAACATATGGTCAGACAGAGACTCTATATCATGAGAATAATTCTAAGACTGATCTGAACTACGGAGTTTACTTCAAGGAACTTAATGGTCGCTTCTTCCATAAACATAAAAAGCTGGTAAGAACTTTCTATTCAGGCAAGGCTTTGAATAAAACTTCAAAAGGATCTGTGATTTCTCAAGATCAATTAGCAACTTACCTTTGGAGTTATGAAAACGATTCTTCTAAGAGTACGACATTCAAAAAAGCTCTTAAGACGTTCCAAAAAGATTTAGGTCTTAGAAGTGTATTCAATCCTTCAATTAGTCCAAAAGAAATTCTGGGTTATATGAAACTAGAAGCACAAGTTGAAATTCCTGAAAGCTATACAAAGAGAATGATTAAAGCGATCGATGCCGGCCTGGTAAGTGATGTTATGGTCAAACAGTCGGCCAACCTCATCAATGATTACTTCGCGAAGGGTGACTTAGATGAACTTTGTCTGAATGAAGATGATGAAGTCATTGCTCAAGGTCCAAGCTGTAAAGATAAATTGGCCCGTCAAACTAAGATCTCATTGAAAAAGATTAATTCAATCTTATCTCAAATGAATAAATCAGCTAACGCTGCTGAATTCACAGCACTTCACGCTCTTGTTGGTAAAGAAGTGGTAAAAAACCAATTTGTGCTTGGTACCTTCTTCGCCATGGATTCTAAATGTGAACTTTCTTATAAAGTTAAATTAGAAGGCGAAAGATTAAGTCGAGTGATTAAAAAAGTTGCAGCAAACCCAGACTGTCGTTAATTAACATGAGCGGGGAGGTGAAAACTTCCTCGCTCTTTTTTAATTTCGTTTCGTTGTAAATTTCCACTGTTCTGAAAGTATCTTCTCTGACCCATTATTTTTAGGCCTATAAAAGTTCTCTGTGACATTTAGCGGGAGATAGCGCTGCGGAGTCCAGCCTTCTGGTTGTGAGTGAGGATACTTATAATTTTTCTTTTCGGGTGAGACGTTCGATAGATGCCCTGGAACTTCAATCGTTGGATTCTCTTTAACAAATTCGAGAGCGGCATTAATCGCCGCGTAAGCCGAATTTGATTTTGGTGACATGGCCATGAAAACAGTCGCGTGGGATAAAGTGATGCGGGCCTCTGGCATACCGATATGCTTAACCACGTAATGGGCATTACTGGTGACTTGTAATGCCTGTGAGTTGGCCAGCCCTACATCTTCACTGGCCAGGATCATGAGGCGTCTGGCAATGAATTCCGGATCTTCTCCCCCATCGAGCATGATTGCTAAATATAAAAGTGCTGCATCCGGGTCAGATCCGCGGATAGACTTAATAAAGGCGGAAATGACATCATAGTGACGATTAGCATTCCGGTCATATTGTCTGGCATGCTCAAATAGCTCTTTTAAAACTTGTTCTTTATTCTCTAGTTCGGTCTGGTTGAAAGCCGCCAGTCGAGCTAATTGATTGAGAGCAAAGCGGGCATCACCATTAGAGAGTTTTGCGAGATCTTCTCCAAAACTTTTAAGTTCTGGCCGTTTTAAATCCTCACAACCTCTTTCTAAAATTTGAATCAGATCTTCCACTTGAAGCTGTTTTAATTCAATCAGAGAAACTCTTGAGATAAGTGCTTTATTCAAAGAAGTGTGGGGATATTCAGTTGTGGCCCCAATGAATAAAAAATCGCCATTTTCCAGATAAGGAAGAAGAGCGTCCTGCTGTGATTTATTAAACCGATGAATCTCATCAATAAAGAGAATGGATTCTTTTCCAAATTCTCTTCGTCGATCGAGCATTTCCTGAATGATTCTTTTAAGTTCAGGGATACCGCTGGTCACAGCACTAAAAACCGTTAATTCACGACCAATTTGACCTGCAAGGATGTGGGCCAGAGTCGTTTTGCCCGTGCCTGGAGGACCCCAAAAGATCACATGTCGTGGATGAGAGACTAATTTCTCTAATTGCGGGCGAATTTTTAGTTGCCCGAAAAAATCTTCGAGACTTCGGGGACGAAGTTTCGCCGCCAAGGGCACTTCATGCTGGTCATTTTGAGAGAAGGCATCTAATTGCATATTTACTTCTAGCAAATAAAATGCATTTTGCACAGTGTCTAAGGTTGACGGGGTAGCGTTAAAAGGTTACCTTTTTGGTCTTTGAAAAATGAGCTGTTTCGGCTTTTCAATGTCATGCGGAAGGGGGTGTGTGAGCATGTCTACAATTCAAATTACTATTGATGACAGATTTCCTGCAGAAAAAGCGATAAAGAAATTTAAACGTCTTTGTGATGCTTACGGTATTGTTAAGGAATATCGCGCTCGTTCAGAGTACAAAAAACCTTCGATTAAGAAAGCTGAAAAGCTGGAGAACGCAGACAAGCGTCGTCGTAAAAACGACGTTCGCGGTCGTACTCGTACTAAGTACTAATCAAAAAAGAGGCCTTCGCAAGAAGGCCTTTTTTTTTGTCAAAAATAGTACCTTAGAAGTGAATTCCAGCGATTGTGCATGACTGCCAGATAGGGGCCCATACCTTCGGGTGTTTTCTTTCTCTTGGTTAAATTCATATTCAGAAGATTAATGGCAAAATTTAAAGAATCAACATTTCGGTTGAGAAATTCATAATTCTTATTTTTAGAAATCTGGAGCTGCACCGGATGAACGAAGTTAAAAAAGAATTGCCTGAAATCTTCCCGGTAAGTAAATGGTATAAATTCAACCACTGCCAGCGAGAGTAGAGTATTTAGTTCATCAAGCTCTTTCAGGACAAAATACGTTTCACGTTTTTGTGGAATCTGGGCCCTTAAAAAGAAAGAAGCATTATCCAAGTAGGCCTTGGCCTCCTCTAATTCGGAATCAAACTGCGAAACCATTCTAAGCCCAGAAAGAGAATTAAGATACAGGGAGGATGACATCTTTTGTTGGGCCATAACATTTAAAGAAAGCGACTTTATTTTGACTAATTTACGGCGCAAAGAATTCATAGTCTCTTCACACTTAGTCGTCAAAAGTCTTGGGCAACTTGCCCTCAGGGTCTCTTTATCTTCAGTTAAAGTGTCGAGTTCTTGAATCAGAGGAATGAGTTCTTTCGGGAAATCTGGAAACAAGGTAATCATTTGATAAAAATCACCTAAAATACCATTAAGCACAGGTCTAACCTTCACCATAAAGGTTTCTCGGCCAAGATTTTTTTGAGCAAAAGCAACAGGACTCATGATGAGGAGAAAAATAACCAGATACCGCATGGATCTATTATGCCTTACTGATCTGGAAAAGATCAATCAGGTTTGATTTTTGCCATAGAGTAGGAAAATTGAGCAGAAAACTATGCCCCTGGGGACGTAGGATGAAATGGACATTGCAACTAAAGTTTTCCCCTCGTTTCATTATGTCTAGGGGGAGTTCAGAGGTGTAGCAAATAAGTTTTTTTTCTTCCAGAAATGGGGCAGGACCTCTTAACAGTGCCATAAAGAGGTATATACCTCCCCCGCACGTTGAAAAGGTTAATAATTGATCTTTTTCCTGAGAAAGCTTTTCGACAAAATTCTCTGAGATTCTTTCAAATTCACGAGAATTGAAATAAGGATGCCGGAGAAATATTTTGCGGAGGTTTAAAGAGAATAATTTCTTTTCCCTATCATTTAATTCAAGGTAATCGAATTCTTTCATCAGAAGTTCTTCCATGGTGAATTCTTCGGGAACTTTTAACTCGGCCTGAAAGTAGGGGTGGGTTCCATCCATGGTCTCTTTTAAAACTGTTAGTTTAAAAAAATCCTTCCAGTTCAAAATTCACTCCTTGAATCATGCAGCTTCATATCTTAATTCGGCTTTTTAAGAGCGAAAATTTAACGCTGTATCTTTGGAAACCTTAGGCCAAAATGTTTGAACCTTGTGTCGTTAACCCTCTTAAAAGACATGGTAAAAGAGGGACATGATTAAGGAAATCTTCATCCATTCTTTTGAACAAGTTCTACCTGCGTATCACCTGGAGCAATCCCGGATTGTTGAATGGATTTTAAAGTCACACCAAAGAGTCGCCTCACTCAAGAATGAGTGCCCTGATCCTCAGCAATTTACCAATGCCTTAAGGCGTTTTTGCCTCTCAGAAAAGTTCATTGAAAAGCGCTATTTTGAATGTGATGAATTGGATGAGAATTGGGAAGATCATGAAATCTATCGACTGGTGAAAGATTCTCCCGCAGGAGTAACCATAGATAAAAGAAATGAATTCTTCGGCAGGAATGTGCAGAAAGTATTATCCAAGTTATATGGAGAAAGGGCACCTGAGCACATAATTCATGTCACTTGTACTGGTTATATTTCTCCGAGTCCAGCCCAGGTTTATTTTAGCGCAAAAAAAGAGTCACCCGATATTACTCATACCTATCACATGGGATGTTATGCTTCCTTGCCTGCGATTCGCATGGCGAAGGGACTTGTCCTGTCGGAAAGGAAGACGGTTGATATTGTTCATACTGAAATGTGCAGTCTTCATTTAAATCCATCAATACATAGTCCTGAACAAATGGTGGTGCAAACCCTGTTTTCCGATGGGCATATTAAGTACTCTGTCGGCGAATCAAAGCGAGGATTTAATATATTGGCCATCAAGGAAAAAATAATACCGGACTCCATAAAAGATATGACGTGGATACCTGGAGAAGTGGGAATGATGATGACTCTATCCCGTGAAGTCCCTATTAAGATCAGGGATGCACTTCCGATTTTTGTTGATGAGTTATGTTCAGAGGCTGGGGTCAGAAAACAAGAGATTTTGGAGAGCGGTATCTTTGCCATACATCCCGGAGGTCCTAAAATTATTGAGGCCGTTCAGAAAAAGCTGGAGCTTAAAGATGAGCAGGTTGAAATCAGTAAGAACATTTTGAAAACCCGAGGGAATATGTCATCTGCCACTCTTCCGCATGTCTGGCAGGAGATAATGAATTCTCAATTGTCAGATGGAACCAAAATTCTCAGTCTGGCGTTTGGTCCTGGGCTCACTATTTTTGGTTCGTTGTTCGAGGTGAAGAATTGAGTGCACTTTATCTTCCATTTTTAATTCAAGGTTTTCTTATGGGCATGGATGAGAAGCTTCATCACCAGCGTGGTCTGGCCTTATGGGAAAGACTCGGACATCCACTGGATACGCTTACGGTTTTTGTAACACTCTCTTATATCGTGATTAATGACTACACTGAACAAGGTCAGATGGTTTACATCATGCTTTCCATCTTTTCCTGCTTGTTTATCACCAAAGACGAATTCATTCATACAAAAGTCTGTTCGGCCTTTGAGCACTGGCTTCATGCTGTTTTATTTATTCTTCACCCTATGATCTTTTTATGTGCAGGGATTCTTTGGAAGTATCAACCGCAAGATGAGTTTTTAAATTATTGGGCCATTTTAACCGGCCTTTTTATGATGTATCAGATTTTTCGTTGGAGTATCCCATGGAAGGCCGTGCTGAAGAGATAGACAATAGTATCTATGAAAATTATGGTGAAAGATGGTACACGGCCTTCGATGATCCGGTCGCACTTTTACGTGCTGAAAATAGAGTTAAATTTCCTTGGATACTTTCTCAGTTAATTAGCTATTCTCATCTGGGAAGTCGGATACTGGATGTTGGATGTGGGGGAGGCTTTTTAAGTAATGAGCTGGCCATGAATGGTTATGAAGTCACCGGTATTGATTTATCAACTTCCAGTCTAAATGTTGCCCGGGCCCATGATAAAACTCAAACAGTTAAATATGAAATAGCTGATGCCTTTAAACTGCCTTATCCTGATGGAAGTTTTGATGCTCTTACTGCGATGGATTTTTTAGAACATGTAGAAAAACCTCAAGAGGTGATTAAAGAGTTTTCAAGAGTTCTAAAACCAGGAGGACTTTTTTTCTTTCATACCTTCAATCGAAATCCTTTAGCATGGCTTGTCATCATTAAATTTTTAGAGTGGTTCGTGAAAAACACTCCAAAGAATATGCACGTCTTAAGACTTTTTATAAAACCTCAAGAGCTAAAAATGTTTTGTAAGTTTGCTGAAATGGAAGTTATGTCGATGATTGGCATTCGACCTGTTATTTCTTCAATTAATTGGGAGATGATTAAAACCGGTATTATTTCAAAAGACATGAGATTTACATTAACCCAAGGAACCCTCTTGTCCTATATGGGAGTGGCTGTGAAAAAAAGGGCCCTGTAGAGGGCCCTTAAATACTTACATCTTTTTTGCTAAGACTTCAAAAGTGGCATCATCAATTTCATGAATGACTGCACCGATAAGCTTAACGTCCGAGATGTTATTCTTTAGAATTAATGTTTCTGATGAAATGTAGTCGTAATATTTATTAAAAACTGCAGCGAGCTCTGGAGAGGTGAAGATTGTGACTTCAATCCTGTCAGCAACATTGAAGTTTGAATCTTTACGAGTTTTCTGAATACGATTAACCATTTCACGTGCCAGACCTTCATCAATTAAATCCTGATCTAAGGTGCAATCCAGATCAATCGTGATGAATCTGTTTGTCACGGCCTGTGTTCCAGGTTTCGCTGCTCGGAAGACCAGAATCTCAGATGAATCAAACTCAATTCCTTTTAGTGAGACTTTACCACCTTCTTCAATTCTTTGAACTTCCACTGAAGGGAGCCCTTCGATTAGAGGACGAAAGCTAGCGAAATCTTTTCCAAGTTTTTTACCTAAGACTGGTGAGTTAGGTTTGGCCGAAAGTACAACAAAGTCTGATTCATTCGTCATGTACTCAACATTTTTCACGTTAAGTTCAATCTTAATGAATTCTTCAAGTTTTTTCATCTCATTTAGAAGTGTCTGATCTTGATGAATAACTTTTAACGTATTAAGTGGAGTTTTGACTTTAACTCCTTCATTCACCCGCTTTTGACGTCCTAGTAAAACTACCTGCTGCATTCTTCCGACTGCGGTCTCGAGAGTTGAATTAATGAGCCCTTCTACAGCATCCGGATAGGTGGTGAGATGAACAGATTCCTCTGTATTTCCTCCGAAGGCCTTAAGCTCACGGTAGATATATTCAGAAAGGAAAGGTGAGAATGGGGCCATTAAGCGGGAGAGATTTTCCAGAGTGGTATAGAGTGTTGAGTAAGCCGCAGACTTGTCGGAAGACATTCCTTCTTCCCAGAAGCGACGACGATTTAATCGAATGTACCAGTTAGTTAGGTCTTCAATGAAGTTAAAGAGCTCCGGAACCACATTGTAGAGCCGGTAGTTCTGCATCTCATGATTTACATTCTTAATGAGGGTCTGAAGTTTTGAGAGGAGCCATTGATCAAGAATATTGTCAGATGACTGGCCAGTGAAGGCCATTGAACCATCTTCTGCAATTTTAATTTCCTGAAGTGCCTTCGCGTCCACTTTCCAACCGTCGACCGAAGCATAAGTTGAGAAAAACTTAAAGGAATTAAACCACGGAAGAAGAGCACGGCGAACCATGTCCTTTACACCATCATCAGTAAACCGTAACTCCTCAGCTTTAACTAAACCTGAATTGATTAAGAAAAGACGAAGAGCATCGGCACCAAATGTTTCAATAAGTTCATCGGGTGGAGTGTAGTTTCGAAGACGTTTACTCATCTTCTTCCCATCACCTGCCAGGACCATTCCGTTAACGATTACATTTTTAAAAGCAGGTTTATCAAAAAGAGCAGCTGATAAAACGGTCAAGGTATAGAACCAACCACGTGTCTGATCAAGTCCTTCAGCAATGAACTCAGCTGGAAAACCGTCTTTGAAGATTTCCTGATTTTCGAAGGGATAATGTAATTGAGCATAAGGCATTGAACCTGATTCAAACCAACAGTCCAAAACTTCGGGAATGCGTTTATAACTTCCATCTTCTCCAGGAAGACTAAAGACCAGGTCATCAACGTATTCACGATGAAGATCTGTTACATCTTTGCCGGTATATTTTTTCAGGTCGGCAATCGATCCCATACAAATGGCCTTACCATTTGTATCGTTGATCCAGATAGGAAGGGGTGTTCCCCAAACCCTTGTTCTTGATATGGCCCAATCGCGGGCATTTTCAAGCCATTTTCCAAAACGACCTTCTTTGATTGTCTCTGGAACCCAGGTGATCTGCTGATTGGCATTGAGCATTTTATCTTTGATTTTTTCCACTGCCAGGTACCATTGAGGCATGGCCCGATAAATCAAGGGAGTGTCTGTCCGATAGCACATGGGATAACTGTGAACCAAGGTCGATTGGTGGAAAAGCTGTCCGCGATCTTTTAAATTTTTGATGATGTCTTTATCGGCGTCCTTGATGAATTTTCCTTCAAAGTCTTTAACCGGTAAAACAAACTTAGCTGAAGCATCCAGAGGAACCACAACTTCCATGAGACCTGCGGCCTTCATGACCCGGTTATCGTCTTCACCGAAGCCTGGGGCCTGATGAACAATCCCGGTTCCATCACCGGTTGTGACATATTCATCATTTAAAATGACAAAATATCCTTTCTGTTCAAGTTCCGAGTAGTATGGGAAGAGAGGTTCATAGGCCATGCCTTTTAACTCTGCACCAGTATAAGTTTCCACTTCTTCATACTTAAAGTTTTTCTTATAAGCTTCAAGACGGGCCTTCGCCATAATGATGAAGATATTTTTATCCAGGTCTTTAACTTTAACGTATTCAATTTCCGGATGAACACAAAGCGAAAGGTTGGATGGAAGAGTCCATGGAGTGGTTGTCCAGGCAGCGAAATAAGTATTTGTATCCTGTTTAGTTCTAAAAAGAATGGTAATCGCAGGATCCTGAATGTCCTGATAGTTTTGACCAGCTTCAAAGTTTGAAAGTGCGGTCTGAAGGGCCGGGGAATAAGGCACAATTTTATTCCCTTGATAAATAAGACCTTTCTCCCAGATTGATTTGAACACCCACCAGGTTGATTCCATGAAAGAGAGATCCATGGTTTTATAATCGTTTTCAAAATCAACCCAACGACCAAGGCGGCCAATGGTTTTTTCCCATTCATTTACATAGCGGTCTACAATTCCTCGACATTCATCGTTGTATTTTTTTACTCCGTGCTGGGCCACAAAGTCGGAAGCGGACATTTGGAATTTTTTATCAATTTCTTGCTCAATTGGTAGTCCATGGCAATCCCAACCGAAGCGGCGATCAACATAAAAACCCTTCATGGTAAAATAGCGGGGAATAATATCTTTAATCGTTGAGGCCACAATGTGCCCATGGTGAGGCAGGCCGGTTGCAAAAGGAGGACCGTCGTAAAAAATATAATTTTTACCCTTCCTGGTTTTCTCTAAACTCTTCTTAAAAATTCCCTTTTCTTGCCAGAATTTTAAAACTGACCTTTCAGCTTCAACAAAAGAGAAATTTTCGGTTTGTGGTGCGGCTTCGCGTTCCATTCGGATCTCCAGAACTCAAAAGAGGTAAAATGAACCATCACTCTAGCAGAAAAGGCTCCCATCGTAAATTTTCAACTGAAAGACTCCGAGGAGAAAGTCATAGGAATTAACGTATGAAAAAACTGTTTTGGTCGGCTTTCGCCATGAGTCTAATCTTTCAATCCCTGATTGTTCGAGCCCAGACTGAGGGAGTGGACGATTTTTTGGGTCTGGAAACTGAAATTATGCCGGAACTTGCTGGTGAGCAGGCCTTTACCGCTCCTGATTTACATGAATCACCCTCCCTTAGGGTAAAATCTCAGAATGTGGTTCAAGATGTCGTTTCACCCAATAAAGGCCAGAACTTTTCAATTATACCCTGGTCGACCATGGATACGATTGATTGGTTAAGTATCAATACCTGGCTACTTGAACGTGAAATTAAAGATAAGACTCCTGATTGGAAGATTCGTTTACGTCAAGCGGATCACAAGGAGCTGGTAGGAAAGTTTATCCAGTGTAAAGGTACTTGCTCTGTTTATCGAGGGAGCAATAAGGCCGATACTCAATACCTTTCCCGGATCCTTGAAGGTGATGAAGTTAAAACGGAAAAAGATTCGGTTGCCTGGATTTATTTTATGGATGGGAGCTTACTCAAGCTTTCCCCTGAAACTTCTTTATCCATCCATGAGTTTAATATCGGTAAGAGTCAGATCTTTGTCCAGGCCAGACTTAATCAAGGACATATTTTTTGGCATCCTCGGAACAAAGCAGATCATCCACTGGAACTTTCGCCTGAGACAGATGCCTTCAGTCTTCCTCTTATGATTCGATCGGCCAATCAGCAGTTTTATGAACGTAAGATATTTGAGTCTCAAACTGATTTCCAGCGGGTCTCCGAAGTCATGAACCTCGATGAGCAGGCGATTAAAGATCAAATTTTCGCTTTAAATAAGCTTAAACAAGAAAACAATCTGAGTATGAATATTCCGACAAAATTCATGCTGGTTTCACCTAATGCTACGATTGTATCAAGTGAAGCAAGTTTTGATTATTACTATGTCCCTGGAGGGAATACTTATTTCAAAAAGCGCACTTTCCAGTTAGGTGAAGAGTTTTCACTTCATTTACGAGGTTATACTGACACCTCAGTAAACACGATAAGTGAGATGGCCTGGTATGAGGTGGATAGCAATGGCAGAAGTTTTTCTCAAGTCATTGAAACACCCGGAGTATTACAAGTAACTGAGCTTTTAACAAAAAGAATTAAAACCCTGGAACTCGCACGAGAGATCTGGGTAAAAGAATTTACTGTACCAATGATGAATGCGGTCTCTAAGCCTGAATTACTGGCTCGAAATTATGGTTATAGCTTATGGGGGGAGGAGCTTAGTAAAAGATACAATTTTCTGGTTGAATATACCAGAAGGATTGAGACAACTAATCTGCGTTCTCTTGAGAATCTTCTGGTTAAGCTGGAAAATGCCGGGGAAACCGTTAAACGGGATCTTTCCGAAGATCATTATCGGGTAAGCTTAAACCACTATCTTTTGGGACTTAAATCCCGTTATGATAGTAAAAAAATGCGCGTTCGAGAAATGAATGAGCTGCAATACTATGTGTGGATTCTAAAAAATGGAAAATGGTAAAATTAAATTTATTCTGGCATCAGCCTCACCTCGCAGAAAAGAATTAATTGGTCACTTGAAAGTCCCTTTTGAAATTATGACTTTAAACGTTCCTGAAGAATCTTTTGAAACTGATCCGGTTAAATTCTCATTGGAAATTGCCAAAATTAAAGGTGAAAAGGTTTTTGAGAAATTAAAGAGTGAACATCCAGGTACTTCTTATTTTGTGGTCTCAAGCGACACCATCGTTTGTTATAAGGATAAGATATATGGGAAGCCTCGTAACCGGATGGAGGCCAGAGAGTTTTTAAAAGAATTAAGTGGGAATACTCACTCGGTATTTACGGCCGTGGCCGTGAAGTTCATTCAAAATGAAGTAGAGGAGGAATTTTCATTCGTGGAAGAGTCCCTTGTCACTTTTAATGCTATTTCCGAAACCTTAATGGAAAGATACCTAGATACCGGCGATTCTTTAGATAAGGCCGGTGCTTATGGTATTCAGGGACCTTCTTTGACTTTCATTTCAAAAGTTGAAGGTGATTATGCCAACGTCGTTGGTTTTCCTTTAAGCCGCTTTGTTATTGAATGCGAAGCTTTCTTTAATAAGAAATTTCCTCAAGAGGTCCTATGGTTAAATTTATTTTGATTTTAAATTGTTTGTTTATTTTCGATGCGAAGGCCGATCTGTTTGATTTTGATTCCGATAAACCCCGAGAAAGTAAAATACCTGCTCTGGTAGAGAAACTCAAAAGCCTCGAGATGAAAGAGGATCCGTCCTATGAGGAAGCCTTTAATCAATCCGTCAAATCTATTGAAAATAGTATGGAAGAGGAAAAACTATTTTGTTCAGGTGAAGCAACTGATGCTGAAGGTAAGGCCTTACCCAAGGAGCAAAAGCAGTTATGTATGAGAGAACTTAAAAAGTATTATCTGAATGCCACGATGACAATTTTTGACATTAAAAAGAAATATTTGGGGTTCATACACCAGAAGCAGTTAGAGAAACTAACTGAAATTCAGAAAAAACTTAAAGCAGACATTGAAAAAGATTTTTAGGCCCTTTCAACCATCTCTTCACTTTTTAAAACCATTGTCGCTACACCGGTCTTAGGCTTTAAGCTTCTGACTGCTACCATTGAACGCATAGGACGCAGGCTTTTCGGCTTACTTTTAGGATTAGCGTTTAGTTTTTCTAAGTTAAGAAATTGGGGAAGAACATTTTCTTTCGTTTTCATACAAACCTCGGGTTTAAAGCAGTTTAGTTTTATGCTTAAACCCTCGGCTGTCTAGTGACGGGGGGTTAAGCGTTTTTTGGGATCTCGATGATCACTATCCAATACGCAACTCCTGTTGAAGCTATGTAATCGATTCATCTTGTCGGTCATTCGCAAAAATTCTTGAGATTCACCTTCAAAAATGACGAATTACACTCTTATTATACCACTCAAGCTTAAAACTTGGGAAAGACCGGGAAATTTTACCGATTTCTGGGAAGTTGTCGCAAAATATCTCCGTCGCTTAAACTATTGGAAACGTAATTTTCATAGGTTAGGAAAAATGAACTGGTTCTTGCTCCCTTTATTACTAAGTTTGTACGGTTGTGGAACTTTCCAAAAATGGGCAATGAGATCGACCAATCCGGTATTTGTGAAAACATCTCATGATCTTTTACAGGAAGGGCATTGGGAATTCTTTCGGGATTCATCCCCTGGAAATCTAAAATTGATGGAACTTTTATGGCAGCAGGATCATGAAAATTTAGAACTTTTGGGTGTACTGATTAAGGGGTTCTCCGGTTATGCCTTTGCCATACCCGAAACTCTTTATTTAGAGGATGAAATCAAAGGAATTGAGGAATCACGCTGGAAGAAAGAGGCCATCGTCTTTTATACACGGTCTTTGGACTATGGTCTTTATTACCTCCATAAGAAAGGCATTAAGAGGGAAGACCTCCTTTCAAATAACGAAAACAAACTCAAAGAAAAGTTAAAAGGGCTGGGTGAAGATGATTATATGGCCTTGCTTTATACTGCCCAATCATGGGGGAGTTTGATTAACCTCCAGAAGGATAATGTCGCCTTGGTCTCCCAGGTGCCGAAAGTCAAAATTCTGTTCGATTTCGTTTGTAACAAAAAACCAGATATAGACCAAAACGTTTGCGACATCTTTTATGCACAGTATGAATCATCCCGTCCTAAAATGTTGGGTGGAAATCCTGAAAAAGGGGAGAAGCTTTATCTGGAGGCCATTAAGAAGCATCCCAGGAATCTTCTGATCCGGGTAAGTTATATTCAATATCGTCTGATACCCGGTTTTAGAGAAGAAGAATTTCAAAGAGAAGCGGTGCTACTGAGCGAGGAATTCTCGAAATGGGAAAACTTGAATCGGGATGCTTTGGAAAACCGTTCGTCGTATAAAGACATCCCGGAACTCAATCTCTATAATTCCATTGCTCAAAAACGTTTCCAGATTATGAACAAACTTAAGAATAAAATATTTTAAAAGGTTCTTATGAAAAAACTTCTTCTCTCTCTGATTCTTTTAATTTCTTCCAGTGTCCATGCTGCCCAACAAGTGAAGTTAGCTGTTTTAGTACCAGAAGGAACCACATGGGGAAATAGCTTGAAAAAACTTTCACGGGAAATTGATACTATAACTAAGGGTGAAGTTAAGTTTAAGGTATATTACGGAGGAGTGGCAGGAGATGAACCTGATGTCTTGAGGAAAGTCAGGATCGGGCAATTTCATGGTGGCATCTTTACCGGAAAAATTCTGGGTGATATTTATGGAGATGTCCGGGCCATGGAAATACCTTTTACTTTTTATGAAAATCAAAAGAAAGCTTCTGAAACCTTAAATAAATTAACTCCTGAGTTTAACCGGGGATTAAAGTCTAAAGGGTTTGTGAATCTGGGGTTCTTCGAAGTTGGACAGGTGTATGTCGTATCGACTAAGAAAGTAACGACTTTAAAGGAACTCAAGGGTGTTAAAATCTGGTCATGGGAAGGGGATCCTTTGGTTAATGCTCTTCTTGAGTCATTGCAATTAGTTTCTGTCCCATTGGCATTACCTGATGTGCTCTCGTCATTATCAACTGGTATTATCGATGCAGCTTACGCTCCACCCTTAGCAATTCTCGCCCTGCAGTGGCACACTAAAATAAAATACCTTGTTGATTTTCCTACTGCCTATTCAATTGGCGCCTTATTAGTATCAAATAAAGTCTGGTCACAAGTTAAACCGGAATATCAGAATAAAATCCTCGAGCTATCCCAAAAATATATTAAAGAGGCCAATGACAAGTCGATTGTAGAAAGTCAGGTGGCACGGGAACAATTGAAAAAATCTGGAATTGAATTTATTTCCTTTCCTGATGCTGATTATAAGGAAGCGGCTTCAGTTCGAAGTAAGGTTATTGCTAAACTAAAAGACAAGCAGATCTCCTCAAAAATCATTCAGACCTTAGATAAAGAGACTAAGTAATGCAAAAAGTTATTCAGGTTTTTGATGACATGCTTGAGCGCTTTTCCCGCTGGGGACTTATTCTTTGTTTATTTGTCATCCTAAGCCTTGCTGTCCTTGGCATCTGCTTACGATGGATTGGTTTGAGTCCGTTGTGGCTTGAACCCTTGGTCAGGCATCTGGTCTTTTTGTCGGCATTTTTAGGTGGTTCACTTGCAACCAGTAAGGGTGTGCATATTAAAGTGGATTTACTGACAAAATTGGTAGAGTCCTCATCATCAAAGTTTTTGCAATGGTTTCATCGAAATATAATATTAATGTTTTGTTTTATAACCACACTTGTCTTGATGAAAACATCTTTTGATTTTTTTCTGGTTGAAAAAGAGTTCGGAGCTCCTGCATTTTTAAAGATTCACAGTGCTTATCTTGTCGGCATTATCCCTTTTGGAATGGGACTTATATGCCTGCGCTTTTTTAATCAATTGCTCAAGGGACTTATGACAGGGGAGAAGCGTGAGCATCATAGCTTATAGTGCAATACTGTTGTTTGCTCTCATGGGGACTCCCATCTTTGCGGTAATGTCAGCACTGGCATTAACGGCTTTTTATTTTAGTGGGATTGAGTTATCTGCCGTGGCAGTTGAGATTTACCGGTTGGCCTCCGCTCCAACGATATTAACTATTCCACTTTTTACTTTTGCTGGTTATGTGCTGGCAGAATCCAAGGCCCCTGTCAGGCTACTGAGATTATCCCAGGCCATACTAGGCTGGATGCCAGGTGGAGTGGCAATAGTATGTTTATTTATTTGCGCATTTTTCACTGCTTTTACAGGTGCCTCCGGTGTCACGATTATTGCTTTAGGCGGTTTGCTGTATCCCATTTTACTTCAAGAGGGATATACAGAAAAATTCTCTTTAGGTCTTGTCACGACTTGCGGTTCTTTGGGGCTGCTCTTTCCACCGAGCCTTCCCATTATCCTTTACGGCATTATTGCCAGAGTGGATATTGACCAACTATTTTTAGCGGGGCTGGTTCCTGGCCTCATCCTGATAAGTATTTTGGGTCTATATGCCATGTTCAAATCAAAAGGGATTAAACAAACGCGCCATCAATTTTCCTGGAGGGAATTGAAAGGGGCCACATGGGAGGCGCGTTTTGAAGTTCCTTTGCCGATATTTGTTCTGGGGGGCATCTATGGAGGTTATGTAACTGCCACTGAAGCTGCGGCACTTTCGGCCTTTTATGTTCTGGTCATGAACTGCTTTTTTACCAAAGATCTATCCCTGACTAAGGACATACCGAAAGTCATTACCGATTCTTTAACTCTGGTAGGCGCCATCTTACTTATCCTTTGTTGTGCCATGGGATTAACCAATTATCTAGTGGATGAAGAAATCCCGATGAAAATCCTCGAGCACATGAGAAGCTTTATCACTGATAAATATCTCTTCTTATTAGTACTTAATGTCTTTTTGTTAATTGTGGGCTGTTTGATGGACATTTTTAGCGCCATCATCGTGGTGGTTCCTCTGATTTTACCTATTGCTGAGCAATTTGGAGTGAATCCTTTGCATTTAGCGATTGTGTTCCTGACAAACCTTGAAATCGGCTACATTACTCCTCCAGTAGGGATAAATTTGTTTATAAGCTCCTTCCGTTTCAATAAACCAGTCATTGAATTGTATAAGGTCAGCATTCCTTACTTGATTCTCATGCTATTTGCGCTCATTATAATTACATATATTCCATGGTTAACATTATTTTGGTTCAACTCTTAGTCTTACTCATTAGTTTTGGTGTTTACGCCAAGGTGGATAGAATTCACCTCGAGGGCTATTTGGGTGAAAAAAAGCTGGATTCCTACTCCGAGCGATATCAGCCTTTAGTTTTTCAGGATATTTACCAGGGGAAAATATCTTTCGAGGATGAAATCTTCTTTCAGAATTTCTTTCAACCTTACCTCTTTCAGAAAGAAAGTGATTACTCTTTCTTTCTGCGTTCAGAATTAAACGGCGGCATGATCTGTTCCAATGAACTTTTAAGTGAGCATTTTGATGATATTCGTTTTTCCTATCGGTTGATTACCTTAAGCTATCTGCTGGAAGGTCAATGGCATCTTAAACTGATGTCAGATCATTTAGGTTTGAAAAATGGCTGTAAGTTTGATTTCAACCAATGGATTAAGTCTTGTCATCCCAAATCTTCTGAGATGAAAAAATTCATAGGGCGTCTCGAGCAGTATTCACCCCGCTATGATGAAACTCTGCCTAATAAGTATAAAAAAGCTGACTGGTGGAAAGAATACTCAACCAGTAATTATAAATGGTACTCACATTATCGTCTCCAGACTCAATGCCGAGGCAGATGCAGTGAAGATTCCATTCCTCAAAACTTCAAGCAAGTTTGTGAAAATGACCAGAAGATCATGAATCTCATTTGTTCTGAAATGGATGAGATCTATGGGCTTTCCATGAATCGAGATGCTTACTATCTGCTTGGACTTTCAAATATCATCAACACCTATAATAAAAAAGGTGAAGCGATGGGGTGCCTGCGCCGTTTCTCTGAGGTTATGTCTCACAAAGAGGTTCGATACGATGTCCTGGGCCAATTGTTCCCTTCGCTACAGACCTATCTTCGCCAGAAATATCAGGAACGTTTTTTACAAGGACGGGTTTTCTTTTTTGGTTCAGGCAAAGAATTTGAAGACAAGGGCCTTTCTAATCTTTATGTAAAAGAGCAGCCAATAAAAATTGAGAAAGCAATTGAAGAACCTAAGATTGTGGCCAAGGAACCTTCAGCACCCAAAGTGGTTAAGACTCCTGTTAAGAAGCCTACTCCGGTTATAATTGCTGAAGCTCCCAAAAAAGAACCGGTCAAAGAGATCACCAGGCCAGTTAAGAGTGCTTTTCTTCAGGCAGCTGAGTTACGACAGACAGATAATCTTGACCGGGTAGAAGTGGATATGCTGAAGCTGAAGTACGATTATGTCTTTAGCTTAAATATGATTAACACTTTGTCAGAGCGACTCAAAACTTTCATGACCCGAGAGGCCCTGGTCGAGATGATGAGTTACGATAAACTAGGAACCAAGGAAGGCCCAGTGCCTTTAATGTTTTTAAAGTACATGATTGATATGCAGGAACATCATGGATTATGGAATATTATTTCTGTTCTAGGAGATAAGTTTTACGTTTCAAATGAAATAGATGCTTCATTTACTCCCGCCCCAGAGTTCATTCAACTTGCAAATAACGAGGCCACTGGCAGACAGTGGCAAATCATTATTCTAAAACCCTAAACGATCCTCAATTGCCAGGGAACCAGCCCACTTTAATGACATGAGCTCCGGAAGACAAAGCCGCAGTGAGTCCCACATGAGAATCTTCAAAAATAATAATTTCTGTTTTATCCAAACCTGATACATCCATGGCCTTAAGATATGGCCAGGGATCAGGCTTGTGGGCCGGGCAGTCATCTCTGGTTAAAATAAGCTGGAACATCTCGGCGAGGCCACTGATTCGCAGTAATTCTTCAGTAATAATTTTTTCACTGGAAGTCACCAGCGCTAAATAAAGACCTTCGGACTCGGCTGCTTGAAGTAGTTTCAATGTTTCTGTTGGGAAATATTCCGAAGCCTCGACCTTTCTTAAGATCTCAATCAGATTGGAATTTTTTTCATCGACAAAATCTTTAACTGTCCAATGCCTGGGAACTCCTTCCCAATCTTTAATGATATCAAAAACCAGATGATCGGCCTTACCCATCATGAGTTCATGAACCGTTTCGGCAGAATGTGGCGGCCTGATGTTGTATCTGCCCGCAATCATCAGCAATGCATCTGCGTGATAAGACTCCGTGTTGAATAGAGTTCCATCCATATCAAAAAAAAGGGCCCTAAGGCCGGGATAGGCCGACTTAAGTTCAAATAGGGTGGGAACTTTATCAAAAGTGATTGGTGTGGGTTTCATAAAAAGATTTTAACGGGATTTTTCCCCTTTATCCAGCATTTGCTGCGCAGTGTATGCGTGGCCAGAAGGCCTGTCATGGGGTAAATAGATAAGATTCAACACTAGGAAATTATTATGAATGAACCTGAGGTCAAAAAAGATCTATTAAGCCAGCTATTATATGAATCCCAGGCCTATAAGAAGTTTGAGGATATTGAAAAACTTGTTGATTCTGGAATGGATTTATCCATGATCCCGATTCAACCACTTTATGTCTCCCTTCAGACAACCGCTAGTGATCAGATCGCAATGATTCTCCCTAAGCTTTCACCAGAACAAAGGCAGGCCCTAAGAGATATTGATCTTTGGCAAAAAGACATCATCGATCCTGATTCGGCCTTTCATTGGCTTGAAATTTATTCAAAGTGTCCTGATGAAAATGTGATTTTGGAATACGTGAAGAGTGAAGACTTTCTTCTAACTATTAAAAATCAGTTCACCGTGCAGACTTTTGATGCTGAAGATCCAATGTATCCTGAAGGTAATAACTATTTCTTAACGGAAGATAACCAGCTTTTGATTGAATATCCTGAAGACTTCACAATGGTTCAGGAATTAAAAGAAATGATTCGTCGACTCTATGCTGATATCGGAGTTGAATACGCTTATGCCTTCTTGTTTAAAATGGTGGTGGATTCATACCAGATCATGGAAGAAGAAGTTTATCATCAGAAGAAAGAGCGATTGCGGGATTTTGGTTTTGTGGATTACTACGACGCCCTCGAGTACAATAGTCCTTTTTTAAAAGAGTCTCAGTTGAACGACTTTATTAAAAATAAGAAGGGCCAGACTGGGGACCTTGATGCCTTGTCTCAAAATCAATGTCTGCATGCCTCATCACTTGTGCCTTACCAGTCAGGAATGGATGGACTAAAAGATGCCTTAAGCAAAGTTGCCAGTGAAAAACGTCAGCAATTTCTGCATTTTAACTTTGTCCGTCTGGTAAATGCCAGAATGACTTTAGATAATGCGCTTAAGCACGGCTCACTTGCTATGAATAAAGTCGGAAACCAAACCCGGCAATGCCTGGAACTTGGTTTTGAATACATCAGCGATTTAATTGAGCCTTCTAAGAGAGATTCAATCTTTGAATTGTTTGATTTTGTAGACTTGTATAAAGCTGGTCATAGCCTTATTGAGATTAACAAACGAAAGATCAAAAAAGCCCTGGCACAAACACCATTTGAAAAAGATGACTTCGGGTATTTCCTTGGAATGTACTGGAATGCTTTTCTTGAAAATTCACACGAAGAGGTTTCTAAATATAAATTTGATGGTAGCTCCAAGCCTCTCGAAATCAGGGATTTGCAGTCTTATCATTTATGGATTGAGGCCACTGAAACTTTTACAATCGCTCTACCTTTCATTCAAATCTTCTTTGTAAGCCTTGAAAAGTTGAAGTCAGAAGGTAAGCTCAACGATCAATTTTATCTGAACTATGAAGTGGATAATATTGATTTTGAATCAATTATGATTTCAAGCTTTATTAATTTTGTAGGTGGTTATTACCAGGAATCTACTGCCGGTAAAATGGGTGTTACCATTTCCGAGCTAAAGAATTTCTACCACCTTTTCTTTAAGAAAAACGGTGAAGAGTATCTCATTAAAGGTGAAGAAGATCCGATCTTACGGGAGAAAACATCCCATTTTATCAAAAAATTTGGGCTGGAGCTGATTCCACGCTTTGATAAGTATCTTTATCAAATTATGCTTGAACAGCTTAATGGTTATGAGATTGACGGGATGACTGAAGAGGATTTTCGTCACATCGGTGGGCCAATTCTTCTGAATTATTCAAATAACTAAATTTTGGGTGGCCCAAAAAAAGAATCAAAAATTTCATGCAAGGATTTTCGATAAGGGGAATCCTTGCTGTCACAAACTTCAAAAAGTTTTGCTCTTAACAATTCCAATTCGGCAGATTGCTCTTTTATCAATTTATCACTTTGATCAAACTTGGCCGAGAAGGGCAATTTTTCACTTAAAAGATGTTTAAGTTTAGTCAGTCTAATAGAATCATTAGTCAAAAAAGTAAAATGTTCAAAACTGGTCTCATTTTTTTTAGAAGAACCACCAACTCCGCGTGGAAGAAAGGTCGAATCATTTGACTGGCCTTCAATGAACTCCTCAAAACCTTTGATATCTTCAGGCCCAAGATTTTTAACCAGACGCTTCTTATCCATTTTTAGCTCCCTTGATTAGCCGATTTAAAATGGATCGATAAAAGCTTCTTTCTTCTTCTAGTTCAAAAATTTTCTTATGGGAATCGCCGTAATGATCTAATTCCTGCAGATTAACTGAAGTATCACTATTTTTTACTTCTTGCTGGAGAAGTTTGTTGCGACTTGCGAGGTGGGACTCTTTCACGTTCATCTTGGTTTCCCGTTGAGAAAAGAATTTTGGCAGCTCTTGCGGATTTCGGATGAGGGGAACCTTGGCAATACTTGGCTCATGATCACTTAAAATATAAATTGGGTAAGGAAATTTGAAAGAGAGATTGTGTGAAAAGAAATAATTCTCTACCAATCCAATGGTTTCTCGCTGAAGATCCATGTCCAGGCCCTTAAGGTTAAGAACTACGGGATGCTTAAGATTCATGTCAGGATTCAAAAGATTGTTCATATCTTCGAGTGAAGCCGTTTTCACATTGATATGCTGGTAGATGGGTAAACTCATATCTTATTATTTGTAAAACCTTGGTGAAAGTCCACTCTCGTGATTAAATAAAGCATGCCCAAAAAGAAAGAGAGTAGATTAATTTAGTCGGAGAATATGAAGAAGCTTCACTTACCCCATGTTGTCCTTCCGTCTGAATATGTGTCTTTACTAAAGGCCAATCTGGCCGTCGTATCAACCCCATCCCCTGTATTTGATATCATTCGACCGAATCAGGCACTCTATATGACTCTTGAGAATGTTTTTAAAGAGTTTGATGATGGAAGAGGTCTGGAGAAAACCATGATGGCCCTGGGCTGGTCTAATTTTCGGGAGCGCATGGGCAGTATCTTTATTTATAAAAAAATCCATGGCCCTTATCCATTATCCACCAGTATGGAATTGGTTGAAGAAATAAAGGAGCTTGAACAGCGTTTTGTGAATCATAGTGTTCACGGTTATTCGCGTTTATTCCTTTTGGGCTTTTATTTAAAATTGGCCAATTTTCAGATACAGCATCGTGAAAATAATCAATTTCTGGAAATCAAGATTCCGGATGAGATTGGCCCCCTGCTTAAACTCTCCCAAGGTCGTTCCGAGAAAGTTGACTGGTTAATTCTAATCCTGATGCATTTTCTTCATGGATTGGGAGATAAAATGATTATGAATGCTTTGATCTCTGGAAAAAAATTTCAGGAACTCTATGAACTAATGCCTGAAGATTTGAGAAAGGCGATGCTTGATAACCTTCTGGCCTATGGGGCAAGTATACAAGAACCTGACATTTTTCTCTACGACAAGATATAGGAATAGTAATGGCAAAAAATAGAATGAATGACTTAATTGATGAGCTGGCAAAAAAATCCGGAATCTCGGAATTGATCATTAATAATAATGATAATGTCTATGTGGAGAAAGACAGTGAAATGATCCGCATTGATGCCAAGTTTAGTGATGAAGAAATAAATGATTTTTGCCAAAGCATAGCCAGTTATAATCGAAAACCTTTTGATGCAAACTATCCAATCCTGGATGGAAATCTTCCTGATGGAAGCCGGATTAATCTGATTCATAAGGATTATACCGGCACTTGTCATGGGATTACGATCCGACGCTATCAGAAAAGTATTAAGACATTCGATGCTTCACCTGGAATTTTCGGTCTGTCAGAGAACTGGATGCACTTTTTAAAAATATTAGTTAAATCAAGGATGAATATTGTTGTCTCAGGAGGGACAGGAGTAGGAAAGACCACTTTTCTTAATCTTCTGTTGCAGGAAATTCCTCCAAAAGAAAGAATCATTACAATTGAAGATACCCGGGAACTTCAATTTAATCTTCCGAACGTGGTGAGACTTGAAGCGCGTCCCCCGGTTTCTGAACTCAAAGGTCTGATGGTCCGTGATCTATTGAAAAACACATTACGAATGAGACCTGATCGGATAATCGTCGGTGAATGTCGTGGGGGAGAAGTCTTTGATCTTCTTCAGGCCATGAACACCGGACATGAAGGATCTATGACTAGTATTCATGCTAATTCTCCGGGTGAATGCCTCTTACGTCTGGAAAACCTTTATCTCTTATCTGGCTATGATCTGCCTTTAAAAGCACTTCGTTATCAAATTTCAAATGCAGTGGATTTTATTATTCAAATCCGACGGGACAAAAACGGAAAAAGAGTCGTCCATCAAATAACTGAACTTAATCACATGGAAGGTGACAGGATCCTTATGCAGGATATTGGAATTTTCAAAGATGATGATATTAAGTTTACGGGTCTGGTCCCTTCTAAAATGGCCAAGTTGAATAAGGCCGGATTATCCAAAGACTTTTTTTTAGGCACATAAAAAGAGAAGGGCCCAAAAGGGCCCTTCATTTTTTAGTATGGTCTGGTCATTGTTGTAAATTTTTTGTCTTCTTCTTTATCTTTACTGTCTCCGCCTCCGCAGGCGAAAGCTCCAATTGAAAAAACACAAACAAACAGGGCCAAAAGAATTTTATTCATACGTACCTCCGTAGCGTTGTTTTATTATAATCTATATTCAAGGAAACAATGTTTAACAAATCTGAGACTGAATCAATTTCACCAGATTTCGCACATTTGTCTCTGGAGTTTGAATCAAAACCCCATGGCCCAGGCCTGCTGTCCATCGTTTAAAATCAAGACCACGGTCCCGTAAATCCTGATAATAATGCTTGGCCTTCTTTTCCAGAATTTCCCACGGCAAATGTAACCAAGCAGGATCCAGGTTCCCCTGAATGAAGACATGGGGAGGAAGTAGCTTTTGGATTTCAACCAAGTCACATCTCCAGTCCACGCCAATAACATCAATGTGGGTCAGATCCAATGCCTTAATAAAGCCGGCCTGAGTGTGTTTAGAATAGTAAATGATTTTCGTATTGGGAGATTTGGCCTTGAATTCTTTTAAGAGTGCCGTAATTTTGGGAACAATAAATTCCTTGTAGTCAGCAACACATAGTTCGCCTGCTGCTGTATCAAATAAGGCCACTGCCTGAGCACCGTTATTTGCCTGAGTCAGCATCTCTTTTAAAAGTTCAGGCATCAAAATATTGGTGAAGGCCTCGAAGCGTCCATCAAAAAGGCCCTGTTTCGCTGAAACCAGATTCCCTGCATGAGAGCCTTCAACTGCATAAGTGTAAAGAGTAAAGGGAGCTCCTACGAACCCAAGAAGAGTGACATCTTTAGGCAAACGTTCACGAATGAGTTTGCATGCCTCTCCTTGAAATTTATAAAACTCTTCACCGGGAGCAGTGAGCTTAAGCTTTTTAATGTCGGCCGTGGTTTGCAAATGCCATTCAAGTGTTGGAGGACCTGAGTGATAAGAAAGGCCCATGCCTAACTGCTCAAGTGGGAAGAGAAGGTCAGAAAAGAGAATGGCAGCATTGAAGCCAAAATCTTGAATAGGTCCTAAAGTGACTTCACAAGCAAGTTCGGGATTCTTACACATCGTCATGAAGTCAGAATTTTTTTTAATGCCTTGGTAATGAGAATGATAGCGTCCAGCTTGTCGCATAAACCAAACGGGAAGAGTTGATCCACGATTTTCAAAGATGTCCATTTATTGTCCTTTCCATTCTAATTTATAACCAATCCCGCGAACGGAAGTGATTTGTAGGGCCTTTTCGGAATCGGTGTCGGCCCATTTCCTAAGTTTTACGATGTAGTTATCAATAGTACGATTGGTAGGAAATGAATTCTCTCCCCAGATGGATTCAATCATTTCATCCCTTGCCACCACTTCATTTTTCTTTTCCAGCAAGAGCTCTAGTATGGCACACTCTTTTTGACTAAGTGAAGTAATGCCACCACTGGCATCTTGAATTTCAAATCGTTTGGGCCAGAAGACTAATTTACCAAAACGATATTCGTCTGGATTGAGTAATGTCATTTGCCTAGATTTTAAAATCCGGTCTAAACGAAGGGTGAGTTCCTTGAGTTCAAAGGGCTTGGTAATATAGTCTTCTGCCCCCAGCTCGAGGCCTTCGACTCTTAAAGAAGGATCGTTAAGTGCCGTACAAAAGAGTAGTACGCAGTCTTTTCTCTTTTGACGAAATTCCTTTGCCAGGGAAATACCATCGCCGTCAGGTAAACCAATATCCAGAATCACAACAGCAGGGGACATTTCCTGAAATCGAAAACGTGCTTCGGCACAAGAGGTTGCAAGTTCAACAATAAACTTTTTATTTCTAAGATAATCTCTTAAAGTTTGCCCAAGATTTGGTTCATCTTCCACCAGGAGTAAAGAGAGATTAGTCATCACTGTCTCCTAATGGCGCTTTAAAGGTTAAATGAAACTGTAGCCGTTCTTCATTTAAAATCTGAAAGTTCCCTTGCATCTTCTTCATTAGGTTTTTAATGAGATATAGTCCGATGCCGCTGCCTTTAGTTGAATCAAACTTATAAAAGAGTTCGCCTAAGTGGGATAAATCTCCCGCAAATCTCTGCCCAAGATCATCATAAAGAATTTCAACAAAAGGGCCGGAACGTTTGGCATGAATTTTAACAGTCTTGGCATCTTTGTGATGCCTCATCGTATTTTCAAATAGATTCCTGAAAATGATATTTAAAGCAAGTTCATCTGCCATCACTTCTTGTGCATCCGTTTCAATTTTAAATTCAATTTTAAAAGGAGATAGAAGTTTTTGTTCCTGACGCTTGAGAAATCTTTCCAAGCTGACGGGTACTAAGGTGAGGGGAGCGTTCTGCTCGATGCGCGAAAGCTGAAGACTTTTCTCTAATTCAGATTCGAGTTTATGAGTGTCTTCAATCAGGCGTTTAGTTAGATTTGAAAGTTGGTCATGAGAATGAGTTTCATCTTCAATTAAGTCTTTAATGACTTCGGCCTGAAGCCGCATACTTGCCAGGGGAGTTTTGAGCTCATGAGATAGAGATGAAAAGAAGGCCTGCATCGCCTTGGACTTTTTCATATCACGCATATACAAAATGAGAAGAGAACCGCCTAATAAAACCAGAAAGAGAAAGAAAAAGCTGCCTTCCCATTTCATCATGTTAAGAAAGCTTCCCTGTGGTTCTAATTCCGGAATGTTCAAATTGCTTAAGGTCGTGTGCAGTTTAAAGACTAAATACAACCACCAACTTCCGAGCCCCAGAAGCATGAAAACCCATAAGAGGGTCAGGATATAGAACCATCGGCGGGGTTTGTTTACTTCCATAGCCTGCGTTTTAATTCTTCCTGCACACTTTCTTCATGGGCAAGACTGCAGAATCCGACCTCATATGCGTTGGGAGCGAGGTAGACTCCCTTGTTTAAGAAAATTTCAAACAACTTATAAAAGCGCTCATTCATATTTTGAGGGAGGTCACTGATTTTGGTTAACTTATTATGACTTGAGATAGGATAAAAAAGTGATCCATACTGAATGGTTTGGTAATCTTCAAATCCATTCTTATCCATCCAGTCCTTCATGATGGCAACAACTGCCTGGGTATTTTTCTCCAGCTTTTCATAGGCCGAAGGAGTGAGTTTTTTTAGATTCACCAGACCTGCGGCCATGGCAACAGGATTCCCGGAAAGAGTTCCGGCCTGATAAACCGGCCCAATGGGAGCGAGGAATTCCATGAACTTTCGAGGGCCAGCAACAGCACCTACCGGCATACCGCCACCGATTATTTTACCATAAGTCACAAGGTCAGGATGGATCCCGACTTTTTCGGCCATGCCGCCAAAACCAATTCTAAAACCCGAGATGACTTCATCAAAAACCAAAAGGGCATTATGCTTAGTGCATAGATCCCGTAGCCCCTGAAGGAATTCCTGAGACTGAACTAAAAGCCCATTATTGGCCGGAAGTGGTTCAATGAAGATGGCGGCGATTTGATCTTTATGATCATCAAAAACTTTTGTGACTTCTGCCAGATCACCGAGTTCACAAATGAGAGTATCTCCCGCCTGTTTTTCAGTCACACCTTTTGAAGAAGCTTCCGCAGTGCCGGCAAGACCTGAACCTGCTTTAATTAACATGGCATCTAAGTGACCATGATAGCAACCATTGAACTTAATGATCTTTGAGCGGCCAGTAATACCACGAGCGAGGCGAACCGCTGTCATGACAGCTTCAGTGCCAGAATTAACGAAACGTATTTGTTCAATGAAAGAAATTTTATCAACAATGTATTCGGCCAATTCTAGAGAATATTTCTCACAGGCGCCAAAAGTCCACCCATGATCCAGGGCCTGAATAATGGCCTCTTTAATCTCAGGATCCTGATGTCCATGGATCAAAGGACCAAAGCTCATGCAGAAATCAATATAATCTTTTCCTTCTTCGTCCCAAATGAAAGCTCCCTTACCACGATTTACAAAACGGGGTGTGGTATGAAGACCTTTGAAGCTTCTGACTGGGGAATGAACTCCACCTGGAACGTATTTGAGAGATTTTTCGAAAAGTTCTTTGTTATTCATATTAATTCCTTAACTGATAAAATTCTTCCATAGATGAGACGGTGTGAACTTTCACTCCTGCCGCTTGGAATTCCTGCCAGGTCTTGCCCAGACCACAAAAGTGATGGGTGTGGTGAAGTTCAGGAAATTTAAGCATAAAGGCCTGGTATTGAGGATAACTAGTCCAATAGCAGGCACCCACCTGTTTTAACTTTTGATGGTAATCATCACTGACTTTATTCTCTACTCGTTCATAACAACCAACAACTGTTCCCAGATCAGAGGTGCCCATGTGATGAGTGAGGACATTCCAGTCTTGGTCTAATTGCGGATGAATTATTTTTAAGGCCTTAGAGGTTTTGAGTGCCTTAAGGTCTTCTGTTCCCAAGCTATCGGAAGTTCCATTAACCCAGAAGCCTGACTGGACCAGCATCTTGGCCGATCTTGTCCCCGCGGCCCAAAGACCTTGAGGAGGAGTTGAAGCTTTTAGAGTATCAATACAATAACGGGAAGTGACGAAAAGATGTTTCTTTTCCAGAGTCAGATTTTTAGTCTCAGGAACCTTGGTTAAAAATTCATCATAAATAATATCAGGTTCAGATCCACCAGGAAGACCGACAAATAGTTTTCCGCTAATCTTTGGAAGTTTTGAGTTTTCCATCCAACGTGCATCAATTCTTCTTCCATCGACTTCTCCGGCATGAACATGAAGGAAATCGTCTCCAATCTTTTTAACATGAATACCAACGGCCAGGTGACAGCCACCTCCAAATTCTTTGAAGGCCTTTCTTTCCCGATACACTTCTTCTACGGTTCTAGGATGGGCCAGCTGAGAAAGGATGCTAAAAAGTTTTCCATTATCCTGCCGGTTTTCCTGCATCTCAATCCCCAAGGCCCCTTGAGAGGCAGCCGAAGGAAATACACTTTGAGGGAGGACGAAATAATTCATACCTTCCAGTAGTTCAGTTAGTTCTGCGGCGGATTTTTCTGTATGGGCCAGGCGTTCAATACCTGCGAGGGCAAGAGTGATGGCATGATACTGGCCTTCTTTTAATTTTCTGATTCGCGAATTCACATTCCCGCGAAGTGTCTCACAACGAATATTCGGCGACCCAGGAATGAATTCACCTAATGAACGGGATAAATTTACAATCCTCCGAGGAGATGATGTTCCGACAATAAAATCGCCTGACCAGTTCTTTAGTTTATCGATTGTACTCTGAGCAGTAATCAGAATGTCGTGAGCAAATCTTCTCTCTGTCACCGCCGCAAGTTTTATTCCTTCCGGCCTGATTGAACCCAGATCCTTATAGGAGTGAATCACAAAATCTACGTCACCACGAAGAAGAGCTTCATCTAATTCCTTAGTGAAGAAGTCTTTTCCTTCCAGCTGCCATAAGGGTTTGTTGGTGATTTCATCACCTTGGGTTTTGATGAGGACGAGTTCAAATTTTTCACCTGAAATTCGTTCGCATTCGTTTTTAATAAGAGTGGACTGAGTCACAGCAAGCAGTGACCCTCGAGTTCCGATTTTGTATGTGGTCATAATACCTAGATGTATCTCACGTCTGGCGTGATTTGAGGAGAAATTAGCTCTGGTGTTCGTTTGAATTTTTGATCAAATAGTTCTCTGCGTTTGGTCGTCAGACTCACCATGGCAGCCTTCGCAAGAGCTATTTGCTCTTGTTTTTGGCCTTCAACGATGGCGCCTTCATTGAAGATATCTTCTAGACGCACAACACCTTCTAAAAGAGAAAGTGCAGTCTTGATGGCCGAGGGAGAGCCCAGATCAACAAAGAGATGTTGCTCCTGTTTTCTCCAGACCTCAAAGAAGGCTTCATCAAACAGGATGCTGTCAGTACCGATTGTATTCGCAATGAAAGGCTGATTGGTTAAAGAGTTGCGCTCTTCCCAAGGGATAATATTAAGGTCATGAATCTTGGCCAGCTCAGCTACTTTTTGTGTATTTCGAGCACAAATTGACACTTGCGCCTTTTTCTTAAACTGATTAATTAAATCTTCTGCTAACGCCCCGGAACCCACCACTACAATATGCTCGGCCTTAGCTCTTTGAATAAGATGACGTCGAGTGAGAGAGGCATAAGTTTTTTGAGAAATGCCAATGAGGTACTGAGTTCTGATATCTTTGGCATCTTTAAAGAGCTTTTCCAAAATTAAAAGAAGCTTGGTATCTTTCAAAGTCGAAGCAGCATAAATTTTGTAAGCTTCTTTGAACTGGCCCACGATTTCATTTTCTCCGATCAACTTACTCTTTAGACCACAGATGGTTTCAAGCAGGAATAAATAAGCGTCCTGACCGGTAACCAGTTCATTTTTTGGAAGCGTTTCATGGTGAAAAGGATTTAGATCATAGGCAAGCACAAGAGTACGCTGGCATGTTCTAAGAACAAAAGCGTTGCTTGTAAGCTCTTCATCCTGAAGAGTGCCAGAGCTAAAATTCCATAATTTCAGGCTCGTTAACATAAGGTAACTTTAAGGTAGGGAATTCGTAAAAGTGTCATAGAAATGTCATAAATTTCAAGAAATTATTATGACAATTGTCACAAATAAAAAAACTTTAGCTCGTTCATTTCTTGACACTTTCTTCACAAAAACATTATTTCATCTTTGATAATGTACAAATTATTGGAATGTGAATATGTCGGCCTGGATTAAAACCCGGTTTCTGGCCTTTGACCGCAAGGTTGATGGGGCCATTAGCTTTTTCTTTAAACATTATGGCAAAACCAAGTTCATGGTCGCCATGTCTAAGAAATCGCAATACCTGGGATTAGAAAAATTATTTCTCAAGGGACCGAAAGCTTTTGTTTACTTTTTTTTGTTTTACTTAGTACGCGATACGATTCTCTACATCATCATACCGATCGGTTTTGCGACATTGATGGACTAGAGATGTTTTAAGGAGAATAGATGGAAGCTTTCACCATTATTTACACCCTGCTCGGGGGACTTGGGATCTTTTTCTTCGGAATGAAGTTCATGTCCGATGGATTACAGGCCGTTGCTGGAGATGTGATTAGAAAAATCATTAACTCCATCACCTCGAATCGTTTTATGGCGGTGGGCGTAGGTCTTTTGGTTACGACTATTGTTCAATCTTCATCCGTCACCACTGTAATGACCGTGGGATTTGTGAACGCTGGACTCATGAACCTGACTCAGGCCATTGGAGTTATTTTCGGGGCCAATATCGGTACGACGATTACAGGTTGGATCATTTCCATTCACGTCGATAAATACGGACTGCTTTTAGTGGGTCTGGGATTTATTCCGGCCCTCTTTTCAAAATCTGATAAATTTCAGCACCTAGGTCGCGCTCTATTAGGTGTCGGTTTAGTTTTCATTGGTCTTAAAACCATGTCAGCAGCCTTCGTCCCTTTAAGAGACAATCAGGCCTTTTTGGATTCCATTGCTTATTTCTCCGGTGAGCATTATGGAGCTTACATTGCTTCCATCATGATGGGATGTTTGCTTACTATGATCGTTCAGAGTTCTTCAGCGATGCTCGGAATCACCATGGCCTTGGCCTCAACAGGGGTCATTCCTTATCATACTGCGATCGCTCTAGTTCTGGGTGAGAACATTGGAACAACCGTTACGGCGATTCTGGCTTCAATCGGCGCCACTGTGAATGCAAAACGTACGGCCCGCGCTCATGCTTGTTTCAACCTCTTTGGCGTTTTCGTCATGTTATTTTTCTTACCTCATTATTTTGAACTGATTGATTCTTTGATCCCACTTGATCCACGCTTTGTGGCCGCTGATGGTAGTATCCCTTACGTTTCTCAGCATATTGCTCTGGGACATACCTTATTCAATGTCACTGCCACTTTAATCTTCCTGCCTTTTGTGAATCAATTAGCGGCTTTTGTGACAAAAATCACCCCAGATAAAGCCGAAAAAGAAGTGCCACATCTTCTGGTTCTCGGTGATCCTGCTATCATGTTGCCAGCGGCGTCTATGGCCCAAGCTGAATCAGAACTTAAAAAAATGAAAAAAATTGTCAGCCGCATGTACAACCTTAATCGAGATTTCTGGATGGCAGATTCTTATGATCCTAAGATGCTGGCCAAAATTATTGATTACGAAAGAATCACTGATAATATCCATAAAGAGATCACTGTCTTCCTTTGTTATGTGATGGAAAAGCCGATGTCACATCAACAGTCGGCCCAAATTCAATCTTTAATTAAAATTTCAGACGAACTTGAATCCGTTGCTGATTACGTTGAACGGCTTGCTAACTATCGTGAGCGTTTTAAGCATAATGAGAAACTTGAAGGTGAGTCACGTCAGGAATTTTTCCAGTTCCTGGATGAAGTTGGAGAGTTCTTTATTCTAGTGGGTCAAGGTCTAATTAACGATCAGTCGTTGGATATGCCGGCCATTGAAGCTAAATCACACGAACTTCAGCTTTGGGCCGACAGTATGAGAGAGAAGCATCTTGATCGGATTTCTAAAGGTGCCTACTTACCAGTTACGGCCCTTACTTACTCAGATATGGTTGTGGCCTTAAGAAAGATCCGCGCTCACTCATTTTTGATGGCCGGTGCCATTGAAAGCTTTCACTCTAAGTACGAATAATTCTTGATGACGCATACTACTTTCACCAGTGAAAGTAGTATGCGTGCGACTAGACTTCATAAAAGAAAGCTAGAAAATAGCGGTATGGAATATCAAGATAGGTTACTCGACCTGGCCTTAAACAAATACCGCCTCTCACCTCAAGTAGTAGCCGCTTACAATAAACTTCCTCGTCATTTATTCATTAAACGCTCCTATTCAATGGATGAAATGTACGGTGATTACCCATTAGAAATTTATCGGGATGAAAAATATATTTCTACTATCTCTCAGCCGTCCTTTGTGATGTTGATGATAGATATGCTGGATCTTAAACCGGGCCATAAAGTTCTGGAGCTAGGGGCCGGCAGTGGTTGGAATGCGGCCCTCATGGGGGAAATCGTAGGTCCTACTGGAAAAATAGTGAGTGTTGAAATTATTCCTTCCCTGGCACAAGAGACAAAGGATAATTTGAGTTCTTTGGGAATTGCCAATGTGGAGATTATTTCTGGTGATGGTGCCACAGGTTATCCGCCCGAAGCGCCTTATGATCGCGGTATTTTTACTGCCGGAGCAACGGATTTACCCAAGGCCTTCCATGAACAAATCAAAATTGGTGGAAAACTTTTATTCGTTCTTAAAACTCATTCAATTGATTTACTTCTCCTTTTAGTTAAAAAAGAAGATCACTTTGAAGAAATCTCAAGACTTTCTTGTTCCTTTGTTCCCATGAAGGGTCAAAAAGCGGCCGATATTACTAATGATCTTAATGTCCTGAGAGATACGCAAGGAAAGCTTGAGATCTATCCAAATTTCAAGAAAGAGGGGAGAGATTCTCTCTTTTCAATAACTTAAACATATTTCCAATTCAATCTTGATTTGGCATGATAAGCCGACACCAAACATTCACAAGGAAAGTTTCATGGGATTGATTTTCTCTGCTAACGAGATTCTAGAAAGATCACGTGGTCTAACGTTCGATGATGTTCTTTTAATGCCACGGCATTCAGAGATGAGTTCTCGTCGTTCACCGGCACTGGATTCAAAAGTTACTAAAAATTTTACCCTTAAAACTCCCATTATTTCTGCCAACATGGACACAGTGACTGAGTTTCAGATGGCGATTAAAATGGCCCAACTGGGTGGTCTTGGGATTCTTCACCGTTTTATGTCCCCTGAAGAACAAGTCAGACAAGTTAAAGTTATGCGTGAAGCGATCAAGCCTCTTGGGTTACCGGTTGCTGCCAGCATTGGGGTTAAAGAAGAAGGCATGAAAAGAGCGGATATGCTGGTGGATGCCGGTGTGGATATTCTTACCATCGATATCGCTCATGGTGACTCGGTGATGATGTTTGAGACTCTTGATTATGTGAAAAAGAAATATCCTCACATCGATGTAATTGCCGGAAACACGGCCATGCCTGAAGGTGTAAAAGGATTAATTGATCACGGTGCCGATGCTGTGAAAATTGGAATTGGGCCAGGCTCGATGTGTACCACTAGAATCATTACTGGTTGTGGTGTTCCCCAATTAACTGCCGTGGCCATGTGTGTTTTAGAGGCTCGTAAGTATAATGTTCCAGTCATTGCTGATGGTGGTATCAAAACTTCCGGTGACATCATGAAAGCTTTTGCTGCTGGCGCACAAACAGTCATGTTAGGCTCTATGCTCTCTGGATGTTTAGAGACTCCAGGTGAAATTGAAGGTGGTCGTAAACGTTATCGTGGTATGGCCTCTAAAGATGCCCAAGTATCTTGGAGGGGAGAGCTTCCTCAAGGGATGGCAGCTGAAGGTGAGGCCCGCTGGGTAAACTGTAAAGGCTCAGTGGAAAACATAGTGCATGAACTTGCTGGAGGAGTGCGATCAGGTATGACTTACGTCAATGCCTACACCATTGCCGACATAAATAAGAATGCCCGCTTCATGGAAATGACAGCTTCTGGTATGATGGAATCTAAACCTCATGGCCTAAACCTCTAGGATTCAATGTTTTCAGATAATGCTTTTGATATAGTTTTAACTTATCCCAAACTAACTGAGCGTCTTCAGAATAAGCCTGAAGACGCTCAAAAAATAAAAAAGCTCTTTAAAGAGATTCATGGTGAGTTCTCGCCAACGCTTGTGAAATCTGCGGCAGCTCTGCTCGATGCTACTTTTTTGAAGCTGTATGATGGAGTGAATTTAGAAGTTCCTCCGGATATGGATTTTAAAAAATTAAAAGAAGATCATCACATTATTTTGGTGCCCAACCATCAATCCCATGCTGATTATGTTGCCCTTACTTATAGCATGTTCAAAAAATTTGGTGTTCCGATCAGAGTGGCAGCAGGAATTAACTTGAATGTTTTTCCTTTGGGACAATTCTTTGGTAAGGCCGGAGCTTTTTTTATTCGCCGCTCTTTTACCTCTGATCAACTTTATAAACTGACTTTTGAAGGATATATTTATTATCTTTTAAAAACTGGTCAGGTGGTAGAATTCTTTTTTGAAGGTGGACGAACCAGAACGGGAAAACTTTTAAAGCCTAAGTATGGACTCTTTCAAATGTTACTGGAGGCCCACGCTCAGATCAAGGCCAAGCCTCTCATGTTTATTCCTGTTTCTCTGGCCCATGAGCATATTCCTGAAGAAAAGGCCCATGCCCGCGAACTTGGTGGGGGAAAGAAAGTACCTGAAAAGGGCACCCAGCTATTTAAACTTTTAAAACTTGTAAATAAACGACTGGGGACTATTCATATTCATTTTGGCGACCCGATTGTGATGAACGGTTATGAAGGTGATTTGAAAGAGGCCACCCAGAATCTGGCCTTTGCTAATTTTAAGGCAGTTGGACGCGGAATGCCGATCACTCCAAGTTCACTTCTGGCACTTCTCATGCTGGATGAGCCTTCCGGGGCCTTGACCTGGAAACAGATTGAGGAAAGGGCCATCGACGTCATTGATTACTGCAGGGCCATGAATATCCCTATGACTCCTAGCCTTAGCTGCGAAAACTTCCGAGACTCAATTCGCTCAGCGCTGGATATGTTCATTGGAAATAAAAAAATTGAAGTATTAAAACGTGAAAAACTGAATCAGGTTTATTACGTCATTAAAGATGAAAGAAGAGCTGAAGTTCTTTATCATAAAAACATGATCCTTCATCACTTCCTGGTGGCGGGGATTATTAATTCTACCTGGTTTAATGTCTTCAATGGCTCCATTAAAGACGGGATGCAATTAACTCGTTTCCTCATGACCAAAAGAAAAGAGCTTAAATATGAGTTCTATCTTCCAAGTATGAAAGAAATGATTCATGAGGCGCTTAATATCATCTCTTATGCACTCGGCAGGAGAGTTGAGTCGTTGGAAGAGTGTATGCGACTTTCCAGTCAGGATCTTTATCTGATTGCAACGAAAGTTCGGCGTTTCTCAACGGCCCTTTCTTATCTGTATGAAGCCTATTATATTTCTGGCCTCGCGGTGAAATACCTGTCGAACGAAAATTTTACCCAAGAGCGCTTTATTCAGGTTTCAAAAGAACTCTTCACGCTTGAAATCGAGCATGGACGAGTCATTAAATATCCTGAGTCTTATGCGGTTCCGATTATTAAGGATACTCTGATTTATCATCAAAATCAGAAAGTAATTGAAAGAAATGAAGACCGCTCTTTCCGGGTGGTAGATCAAGTGAAGCTGGACGAATTGATTGAAAAATTTATACGTGATCTGAATGATCAGGTAGCTATTAACCTAAAGTTTAATAAGGCCCTGCCTTGAATTCATTACTTGGTAATATGAGATGGCTTTGTTTGCCATCGGAAAATTTGGGTCAGGACTGGTTTGATAAGGGACACGAAATTGACTCCCTTTTACCTCAATTGGGATTTGATCTGGCAGAAGAATCAACTTTTCTCCTCTTTTCTGCCAATCCTTCGGATGTTCTCGATGGAAGAGGTCAGTGTCTTGTGGCCCGACCGGTCATCGGACCGAGAAAGAATGTGGAAGCTCCACTAGCTCTGCTAGACTGGAAAGCGGCCCCTGTTTGGCAGGAAACACTCTCAGGTGAGTCTTTAGTCGAGCTCCTGGAGAATGCAGAGGAGGCGAGGCTCAAGGCCCAAAAAGGGCCAAGACCACTTGCTGATTCATTTAGTTTATGTGTCAGACGCAGGTTAAATCCTGAGCTCAAGATCACGGTTGATTCAATCTTCCATGAATGACGGCTTGTCAGGTTATTCCAAGCGTTGTAATTTCTGATTATTTAATTTAGACCCCGAAATTGTAATGGAGGTGGGTTATAAGCGAGAAAGTTCAAGAACCACGTGTAAATGAAAGAATTCGTGCACACGAGATCCGTCTTCTTGGAGACGATGGTAAGGCCTATGGAGTAGTAACTCTGGCCCAAGCGCGTCTCATGGCCGACTCTGAAGGTTTGGACCTGATCGAAATCTCTCCAAATGCAGTTCCACCGGTTGTTAAGATGATGGATTACGGGAAATATAAGTACCAGATCCAGAAAAAACTAGCTGAAGCTAAGAAAAAGCAAGTGGTGATCGAAGTTAAAGAGATTAAATTTCGCCCAAATATCGAAAAACACGATATGGAAGTGAAGCTCAATCATATTGAGAAATTTCTTGATCATGGTGATAAAGTTAAACTTTTGATGCAATTTCGTGGACGTGAAATGGCCCATAAAGAAATTGGTCTGGCCAAGTTTGATGAAATTGTTAAACAGGTTCTTGAAAAAGGTGCCGTGATTGAGGCCCCGTCAAAAATGATGGGTAACCGAGTAATTGCCATGGTGGCCCCAGGCAAGAAAAAATAGTACAAAAACACTTTATCTTATAGTTATCCCGTGATAACTTCATGCACTCTTTTAAGGGTGCATTTTTTTAATTTTTTGGAGCGATTTATATGGCTAAAATGAAGACAAAACGCGCGGCTGCCAAGCGTTTTAAAGTAACTGCTACTGGCAAGATTAAGTATAAGAAGGCCCACCTTCGTCACTTATTAGTAAATAAGTCGAAGAAAGCTAAGAAAGATAAAGGTACTCCGGGATATGTAAATCCTGGTGATTACCATAACGCTGCTATGTGTATCCCTTACTTAGTGTAATTGGATTTTTTAATAACCATCGAGAGTAGTGAATTAGGGTGAAGTGGATTTATTCCCCCCTATGAATGAAGAGGAGAAAGTATGTCACGTGTAAAACGGGGTTTTAAGGCCCGCCAGAGAAGAAACAAAGTTCTTAAACTAGCTAAAGGTTACCACTTCGACCGTAGAACGAAGTACAAGCACGCTTCTGAAACTGTTCGTCGCGCGCTTCACTATGCTTTTATCGGCCGTCGTCTTCTTAAGAGAGACGTTCGTAAGCTTTGGATTGTCCGTATCAATGCTGGTGCTCGTATGCTTGGCACTTCTTACAGCCAGTTCATTTCTGGTCTTAAGAAAAAAGATATTACAATTAACCGTAAAATGCTTGCTGAGCTTGCGGTTCGCGATTTCAATGCCTTTAAAGCTATCTACGAAGCTACCAAGTAAACAAAATCTGCTTTAAAAGCCCCAACTGCTGAAAATCTCTGCGGTTGGGGCTTTTTTTTTATTTGAACTAATCCCTTTTACTGCTAACCTATTAATAATTTGAAATTTTTGGCGATAAGCTTTTGAAACTTCATGGGAGACTTTCAATGAGCATGACTAAGGCAGATATAGTAGAGCGTATCTACAAGGAAGCAGGCTTCTCTAAAAAAGAAGCAGCGGAATTAGTGGATCTTGTCTTTAAGGTAATTAAAGACACGTTAGCAAAAGGCGAGAAGGTTAAAATTTCTGGATTCGGAAATTTCAGCATTCGCGACAAAGCTACTCGAGTAGGCAGGAATCCTCAGACTGGGACAGCAATGAATATTAGTGCACGTCGTGTACTAACTTTCAAGCCTTCACAAATTCTGAAAGAGGACATCACTGAGCGCTATGCTCATCGACTAGATGAGAGCGGTAAAGAAAATGTTGCTCTTCCTATTAAAGAAGCTAAGCCACGTGCGCTAAGTTCATTCTTAAATAATGAGGATGATACTGTGTATGATGACGGCGATGACGACGACAATGACGAATAGTCATTCAGTTGATACGCTTTTCTCATGATTCCGAATAAGTCTAACTTTAAATTTCAAGAGCTCACCCCGATTACTGGGGTGAAGCCTTATGTGATTAGATTTTGGGAGACTGAGTTTCCTGAAATCAATCCTGTTTCCTCGGAAGGGGGACAAAAGATCTACTCAAGATCTGATGTCGAGGCCATTTTAAAAATTAAAAAATTATTGTTCGAAGATAAGCTTTCTATACCTGATGCTAAAAAACAAATGGCTTCCGGTAAGGTGGATATTTCAGCAGTAGAAATGCCAGAAACAACTTCCGCTCATGCGGATTTAAAACATGCTTTGGATTCAAGACCATTTATCTTAAATACACTCCAAATTATTCGAGACATAAAATTTAAACGAAATTGGTGATCCAGTTTTTTAAAGCTTCTGTATCTTTTCCAATATTATTTTCAATCGTCAAAAACTCTTCAATTAAGAGGTCTTGGCTCTTCTTAAAATAATCTTGAAGCATTCTTTCAGCATGATCAAGCCGGTGCTTGAAGAGTATGGCGGTTAATTTTAAATGAGAGTGACGTAGTTCTCTTAGTGCGCGTTCAGTGTTTGAAATAAAAGGATTAATCGCTTTCTCATGAGGAGAAACATCACTAGATGAGAGTTCAGAGAGATCATCCAGCAGTTGAAAGCTCACGCCAATCTCGCGCCCTAGACGCAAAAAATCCATTTTCTGCCGGTACGTCTGACTTTTGGTAAGTAGGTAAGTTCCCAGGGTCGCCAGTTGAATTAATCTTCCCGTTTTTAATTCATGGATTCTAACGACTTCTTGAAAGTTTAGATTTCCATCGGCAAGTAAGTCACGGAATTGGCCTTCGATAAGTCCCTTAGCACCAGTTGCCCAGGTCATGAGCTTTTGAATTTCACGATAGTTTTTATGGTCTATATTCAATAATTCATTAAAGGAGGCAATGAGAAGTGCATCTCCTGCGAGAATGGCCTTCCACTCGCCAAAATGGGCATGGGTAGAAGCCTTTCCACGTCTGATCAGATCGTTGTCCATAGCAGGTAAATCATCGTGGACTAATGTATAAGCATGATGAAGTTCTATGGCAGAGGCCAGGTGTAAATGATTTGATGTAAGTTCTTTGTTTAAATCCAGGGCAAGAGCTTCTACTAAGCGAGGGCGAAATAATTTTCCGGCAGGAAATACTGCGTACTCCATTACTTCTGAAAGGCCTGGGTTGTGTGAAGATTTTTGTAAAGCGGTGCGGATGGCCTCAGATAACATGCTTTTCCTATGGTGCTGAAGGTTTTGGCGCCCCCAATGTACCACCTAAACGTATTTGATAAAAGCCGTCTTTTTGGGTGAAAGATTGAAACATCATATCAACCAGAGGAAGTGACTGTTTAAAATTTTCCGAGAACGCGACTTCTCCTGTTAGATTGAGGGGTGAGAAGGCAATAGCGTCTTGCTGAAGGTCTATTGTACCTCTAAAGTTTGCGCGCATTGGCGACTCAGGATCTCCTACAATCAATTTGTCGACGGTAATCCTTGGAGGATTTTCTGAATTGGCCTCAATGTAGAGGTCATTGAGCTTCATGTTAGGAGTTGTGAAGCCTTGCAGGTTTTGAGAAGGAATTTGGAGATCTTTGGATTGGGCCTTGAAGCTCAAACTCTTAACAATGTTGTTAGAGCTCATGAGTAAGTTTAAATCAACGGTCAAATTACCAGCAATTTTAAATTTGCCACCCATCAGTGGTTCAAGTCGACCCAGAACCAGTGATTGATCTTTAAGACGAAGCATTCTCTCTCCAAAACCCTGAACAAAATAAAGGCTGAGTGGTTGAGCGTTCATTTCAGTGTCAATTCTGAAAGGAAGACCCAGAGGAGAAAAATTAATAAAATTGAAATTAATATTCACGAACCTAAAGGTAAGGGGGTTACCAGTCTGACCAAGACAAGAAGCTGGAAGGACTAGATCTGAAACGATAACTTTAGGAAGTAGCCATTCAATACGAATATGGTCGAAATCAGGGTTACAGGCCGTCCCTTTTAAGTTTGATTTTAAAAAAGACTTGAGAGTGTCCCCAATAGGAAAAAAATTAAGAAAACCCATGAAAAACAAGAATAAAACCAGAAAGAAATAAACATAGATTTTGATCTTACTTTTATAAGTGATTTCTTCTAATGATTGAATCTCGCTGACTGTTGCCATAATTATTCTTCCTCTTCAACAGTCATGGCATCACTGAAATGGATGGCATGAAATTGACCTTCCAGAAGATTATTCTCAGCATTACGGATGATTTTTACAGATTGAATCCGAAACTTTTCCCGGGAAATCATTGCGGTAAAAATATTCATGAGTTCATCAGTGGAAACACTGGAAAAAGCGAAGTCAGCTTCTGAACGCATGATGGTGTCCGATATCATTTCACCCGCATAGTTACTGACCTGGATTTTCGAGAGATCAAGGCCTAGAGTTGAGAGCAGATTAGATAGTCGTGAAGTCATCATTGATGCTCCATCGATAGGGTTCTCGGATAGAACAGCGGGACTTACTTCCAGCAGGCCCTGTTTCTGGCCGATGATTTCGTTTGCCTTGCTGATAAGTGCTATTCGATTCTTGAGATCTTCTTTAAGATCATTGTTTTGCCAATAAATGAATCCCAAAAAAAACATGGGAATGAGAAAGATGACAAGTATGACGGCCCCTTTAAAGACCCGCTGTTGCTCTTCTTCCAGACCATTATAAAAATCCTGAATATTATTATACCCGGGAGTAAGCTTGAATTTATCCAGGCGATCAAAAATTTCGCGGTCGATTTTTTTGAACCCGGGTGTTTTAGTATTTAAATCATCCATGCTTAATTTCCTACTGCTGTAACTATTAACTGGAGCTTTGACTGGTCAAGAGAGGCCTGAACATCAGTTAAATTTGAGCGCTCAAAAACATTTTTTAATTGAGAGAGAACTTCAGAGGAATCAGCTGAAAACACTGCCTTTACTTCTCCAATGTCATTAGAGGAGAATTCAACCAATGTCGCCTGAGAACTTGCCGCAATCTGGCTAATTGTGACTAAAGGAGGTAGAGCTTTAATCTGTACAGCTGACTGGAGCGTCTGGATCTCCTGACGGACTCCACGTTGTTTCTTGACTAACAAATCTAAAATTTGCTTAGGATTGGTTGTAGCTGCCCTACGAAGGCGTCCACTGATTTCCAGTTCTTCATTTTTCATAACGCTGGTCATTTTGGCATTAACAGTAGCAATATCTTTCTCGATAAAAAATCTTTCTATAAAAAGTGAGACCACAAAGACTAAACATGCCGCTGCAACTCTGACTCCAACAAAGGAAAAAGAATAAAGTGGCACTTCTGAAGTCGAAGCCTGAGCAAATCTTCCTGTGAGCAGATTAATGAAGCGATTCTTTCTACGAAAACCGATGGCCATCATATTGGTTAAAGCAAATTTAGACTTATTTTTAGCATTTAAATCTACTTTTTCTGCTTCAACCTTATCAAAGCTCTCAAGCAGGGTTACTTTCGTCTCCCATTTTTCAGTTAGATAATTTGAGATGTTCTTAATATTCGATGTTCCGCCGCATATAAAAACATGCTGGATAGAAAGACCGAAGTTGACCTTAAAGCCAATTTTCCAACGGGCAAAATCGAAAATAAGATGGGAAAAGACTTTTTCCATGGCAGAAGCAAAGTCTTTTTGGGCCTGTTCAACTTCTCCGTATTGAGTTGAAGTTAAAAGGAAGGCATTCTGATGCTTATAAATAATGGCCTCATCTGGCTCTATTTTATAAGTCTCTGAGATCATCTCATTAACATGCTGGCCGCCAACATAACTGGTATGGCTCATGAGTAGCCGCGAATTATAAAAGAAATAGGCCTTGGTTGTTTTATGACCAATGTCGAGAACGCAAAATGGACCTGCCATTGGATTTTGATTGAAGAAATTCTCTACAATGGAAGATTCTGTTGAAAGAATATTAGGAAGTATTTCTTTATCACGATGTAGATTGTAATAAGTTTCAAAAACACTTTCTTTTACCAGCTCTACTAAGGCCGTGTTTTGAGTCTTCTGAGTTTCCATCCGATAAGCATAATGAATTTCACTCAATGCATAGGGGATGTCTTCTTCGAGTTGAAAAGGTAGCATGAGTTCAGCTTTTTTCTTGCTCTTAATAGGAAGAGTGAGAAAACGCGTGGTCATCATGGAATGATCGGCCTGATAGATAATCTTCGTATCAGGTCGTGCTACTGAATCAATTATTTCCTGAACGATCAATGCCTGAGCTTCATCTTCAGTTAATTCTTCATGATCGGCCAGATAATCACGGACGATGATCTCACTCATATCGACATGAGAAATCTTCCGACGATCAACGAAAGAGGAAAGATATTTTACACTATAAGATCCGACGTCTATGGCTAATACATGCATGGTATTATTTTAACCAGAACCTATGAATTACGCCTAGATAATTAATTAATTTGTATCTCAATGATACGAGGTTCAAGTAATTGACTGTTCTTGTCTGCAGTGTTGTTGTTATTGTTGTTTACTGGTGGGGGAACTTCCTCTCCTGGATTAGGAAGACGACAGTTAGGGGGAGTACCGATCTGACCTTCAGGACATTTAGTTACCACTGGTTCATTCTTGGGGAGCACGACATAAGCGACCAGAGTATAATTTGAGCGGTTATAAGTGCCCTGTGAGACGACTTTAAAAAGATTAGGATTGGAACCAAAAGTAATCCCCTTGCTTTCAAAGAGCTTCATTCGGGCATCGAAGTCAGTGTCACTCATGAGTCGCTCTTGATTTACGATGTATTTCTTGAAATCTTCTTTGCTGTTGATAAACTGGGGCTTTTCGGGATCGTCACGCCATAAGAAAAACTCTTTAACATCATCATCAGTAGCACTGGGAATAAGAATTTTGAGCATGTTGGCGGTGAGTTTATTAAAATCAATCTGTGTTGAAGGATAAACTGAAAACTCATTTTGAATGAGTTCAATTAATTCATCATTCCAACCGGGAATAGCATATAGTTCACTGGCCGAACTTAAGGGACCAAACTTAGGTGTCAAGGGAATGGCCTGAAAATTGGATTCAGCTTCACCTGAGAGAGGATCCTGGGCCATGCTTCCAAAATCAGACATGTAATATTTCAAAGAAGTCAGTAGTTCCTGGTAGTTTAAGTTCGAGTAACGATCTTCAAAGCTTTCATTGGTTTCTTTCTTTTCATCTACCAGTCGCTTCAAAAGAAAGTAGAGCGACTGATCAACTGAGACATCGGTTAAAATGGCGTTATCAGCTGTATTAATTATGGAGGAGGTATCCTGTGTCTCATTGGCCTCAGGATCAGGGTTATATTTAGTCATATCAATCCTGAGCATATTGAGATTCAGTCTATTCGAAATGTTCTGAATGCTTACGCTCATTTGTCCATCGAGAAGAGATTCTGCCTCAAATTTTTCAACTGTATCCTTGAAGGCCCGTGTGGCATTTCCACCTACTGGAATAGGATAAATGAAGGGTACTTCCCATAGTTGATTCAAAAGTTGGGAGGGGACAGCATTCTTGGCATTAGCGTTACCCTGAACTTTATTATAGGCCTCTTTGTATAAACGCAATCGAGTCACGGCAAGTTGTAAACCTGACTCTGCAAGAAGTTTTGCCTGTGAGCGATCAAGAATATTTGTCGCCTTGATACGGCTGATTTTAGATTCAAAAGTAAACTCACCATAGATTGCCATTAGTAAGATGATGGCGGCCATGATCATCATGAGCGCTACACCACGTTCATTTTTAAGAATGAGCGAGAGGTCTCTTTTAAAATTCATCATCGTCCTCTTCATTTGGCGCACCACCTGTCGTATTGCCTCCTGCGGTGCCACCCTGGACATTCGTCGTAGTAGGTTGATCCTGAGGAACAACCATTGGCCAGTGAGTTCGAAAGATTCTGGCAGTTGAACGCTTATGCCCGAGAGAATCATACCAGGTTACAAGAACCTTAACTCCACGAATGAGATTTTCACCGTTTGGTATAGTTCTTAGAGAGGTTTCCCATTTTCGTTTGTCATAGTTCCAAAACTGGAACTCCAGGCTTTCAACATTCCTTAGAAGGACTGCACCTTTGACACTTTCATCATCAACATTGATTCGCTTATCAGAATAAGGATCATCGGCAGCGAAATAACGTACCAAACTCTTAAGAGATTTAGGAATATCAGGACTTTCTTCCTCATCCGGAAGTGCTTCCTGATTGGCCAGGGAATAACGAACCCAGGCGAAATGGGATTGTTTGGTATTCTCTAACTTTCTTCTGTTGGAGGTCGTGAAAAATTCAAACACATTCTTTTCAGGAGCATGGAACCGGGGGATAGGAAAGCCTTCACGGCTCACTGAAGAAAAATGTTCATTCCGCTCAAAACGGCTTACCAATTGTTCATAGTACTGCTGCAAAAGGGGACTCGTCTGACCGCCTGTAGTCTCTCCATCCATCCCGCCAGTTGTATTGTTGTTGGCATTTGCTGTCTGATTCGGATTTAAGACTGTAGTGAAATACAAAGGAGAGTAAATCTGCGAAAAATCCCATTCGAACCGACTCATGGCCGTTTCTATTTGAAGGTTATTTTTATTAGCTTCCGTTGTGCGATCCATGGTTAGTGCAGCGTTCTCCGTAATGTCCACCACTGCCAAAGAAATGAAGGCCAACATAGTGATGGCAATCAAGATCTCTAAAAGTGTGAAGCCGGCCTGGTTAGAAGCCGACGTTGAGCTGTATTTTTTCATTATAATTAGTTAAGAAAGTTGAAAGCGTAAAATTATACTTAGTTTCTTTATTGGTAACAGTTACCCGTGCCTGCCAGATGACTTTCTCAATGTTTTTTTTGAGTTCTTCAAAGATCATTTTTTCCAGAGCATCATTCCTCTTATTCTTACTGCCTTCAGAATAATAATCACCTTCATAACTATCTTTTGCCTCGTCAGTTGTGGCATCTTTTTGTGAAAAGAGTTGGGCAAAATCAGGGATGGTCAGTTTTTTTATTTCCAGCGTGTATTCATAATTTTTAAAATCGGCTTCTTCGAAAGTTTTAGTTTCTTTTAACGTTGCTGTAACGTTTGTGAATTTTGGTGGGTCTAATACCAGTTCATTTACTTTTCGTTCGGCCAGCTGTTGAAGGATGAGCTGCTCTTCAGAAAGACGAGAATCCTCTACGTTATAACCCTGACTGGTCAGGTAAGCTGTAACAAAAAAAGCAAAGAGAGTGATGGCAATCATCACTTCCAATAGAGAGAAACCTTGTTCGTTTTTTATTTTGCTAACCACTGTTTATAAACCTCGTCCATTCTAGTTTGAAGGATATCTTCCAGTTTCGCAACGCCAGAAGTCGGAAGAGGTTCAAAAACACTGTTTGTTTCCGAGAGGAAAGGAGCTATTTCAAGGTAAGCGATTTCATCAGTTGTTGAGAAGATGATAAGACCTGCATCTTTTTCACCCGTCGGATAAAAGTAGAGAACGGCTTCGCCATCTTTCATGAGAGTATTTTGAGAAGAACTTGCCATTCCAAGAATCGTTACATAATCCGAAATATCATGCTTTATGTCCTCAAATTCCTCAACCTTGGTGAACTGTCGGTCAAGGGATGCTCTTTTCTCTAAATCTGCTTTTTCTTCCTCCAAAGACTTGGATAACTTCTCCGGCATGTCTGGAAGAGGTAGGTTACCAGCAGGGCCATATTCAACAGTATATTCAATGGGAGATTTATCCAGGGAAATACGCAGGCGAACAACTGTATTACGCAGAACTGATTCATTGCTTGCAAAACGCACAGAACGATCCAAATCGTCCACGGCAGTCTTTAAGTCACGATGTTTTTGGACATGGTCACTGGAAGGAATAGCGAGAAAGATCATCGCGGCAAGCACTAACGCCACCAGGATTTCTATCAAGGAGAAACCCTGGTGGTTAGAAATGATTTTAGAGGTCTTTTGAATTGATGTCGGCATCAGAACCTTCACCACCTTCAGCGTTATCAGCACCTAGGGAGATGATAGTGAAAGTCTTACCATCAGACTCATAGATGAATTCCTGATCCCAAGGATCTAGAGGAACTTTTCCGCCTTCAATATAACCACCTGGAGCATAACGTTTACATTCCCGTCCGCCTTGTGGCTTATCAATCAGGGCATCAAGACCCATATCTGTGGTAGGAAGAAAGTTACAATCACGGCGGAATTCTTTAAGACGATCAGAAAGTGATTTGATCTGAATCTTAGCGGAAGAAACTTTACCTTCCTGAAGCTGCTCGAATACCCGGCCACCTACAAAGGTACCTGCCAGAGCAAGTAGGGTCAGAGCAATAAGGATCTCAATTAAGCTCATGCCTGCCTGAGATTTCATAATCTTTTGAATATTAGCTAACATATATTCTCCTTAACGAAGTGAATTCATGTTCATCATCGGAATCACGACGGCGAAGACAATAAAGCCTATCGCAGTTCCCAGACAAATCATCATGATGGGTTCAAGTACAGAGGTGAGTCCGCTGATTTTAGATTGTACTTGATCCTCATAGTTTTCTGAAATGATTTTTAACATTGGCTCTAATTCACCTGATCTTTCACCCAATTTAATCATATGAGTCACCATGGCGGGAAAATAACCGCTTTGCACTAAGGGAGCAGCGATAGAGGCCCCTTCAGAGACTGAAATGCGGGCCTTTTCAACGGCATCTTTCATATGCACATTAGGAATCAGGTTCTTAACGATGGTCAGAGCAGTAAGGATAGGAACCCCGGAATTCATCAAAGTTCCTAATGTTGAGCAAAAACGACTGACATTGATCATTTTGACCATCATGCCCAAAACCGGCAGCTTTAACTGTAGGGCATGCCATTGGGCTTCACCTTTAGTCGTTTGGATGTACTTGTTGACGAAATATATGGTTCCGACGATGGAGATGATGACCACCCACCAGTAATTAACTAAGAAATTTGAAATCCAGATACAAACTTGAGTGATGAAAGGAAGTTCCTTTTTCATGCTCAGAAAAATTTTGGCAATCTTGGGAATAACGAAAATAAAAATTACGTTCATCATGACGAAACCAAAGACTCCCATGATCACCGGATAGGTCATGGCACCGCGGATTTTACTCTTAAGTTTTACCTGAGACTCAGTAAAGTCGGCCAGACGTAGGAGAACAATTTCCAAAGTACCGGAAGCTTCACCGGCCTCAACCATGTTGACATAAATGGAATTAAAAACTTTTGGGTGATCTTGCAACGCTTTTGCCAAACTGGCCCCTTCATTAACCTTTTGTTTGAGGTCTGAAAGAACTAAGCGCAGATTAGGGTTTTCTACCTGATCCACTAAGGCCGCAAGGGCCTCCACTATTTGGATTTTTGCTTTGATGAGAGTTGCAAGCTGCCTAGTCATCATGGCGAGATCTTCTACTGGCACAGAGCCACGTAGTTGAAGCAGGGTACGGGCCCCAGAGGTTCCCTGAGCTTTTTGTTCACGGATATCAATCAGCATGATGCCCATGGATTTCACCCGTTGCTTGGCCGCAACGATGCTTTCCACGTTTATCGTGTTCTTTATCTCTTTACCGGTTCTGTCCATTCCCTTGTAAGAGTAAATTGGCATATATTATTCTGCCTCTTCCGCATTGATCGCCCGCATGATTTCATCAACTGAAGTGATACCTTCAAAAATTTTATCGAGAGCATCACCACGAAGCGTTCTCATACCGGCACGGATTGCAGCTTTTTTAATGGTTGCCGCATCTGTTTTCTGAATAATCAAAGCTCGGATTTCATCATTGATGAGTAATAATTCAGACACTACAGTACGACCGGTATATCCAGTATTACTGCATCGAGCACAGCCTACTGGTTTGAAGATAGTAGCGGTATCTGGCACATCATCCACATCCAGGATAACTTTTTCAAAGTCAGATAAATGGGTTAACTGCTTACACGAGGTACAGAGAGTTCTAACCAGACGTTGGGCCAGCACTCCTACAAGAGATGATGAAATTAAGAACGGTTGAACACCCATATCAATTAATCGGGTAGGGGCCGAACTTGAATCGTTGGTATGTAGAGTAGAGAGCACAAAGTGACCTGTTAGAGAGGCGTTAATCGCCATCTCTGCCGTTTCTCTATCACGGGTTTCTCCCACCATCACCACATCCGGGTTCTGACGAAGAATTGATCTGAGTGCAACTGCAAAGGAGAGATCAATTTTATGATTTACTTGAATCTGAGAAATTCCTGGAATTTCATATTCCACCGGATCTTCAACTGTAATGATCATTTTATCCGGAGAGTTTATCCGGTCGAGCAGGGCAAAGAGAGTAGTCGTTTTACCGTGACCAGTTGGTCCAGTCACATAGAGCACTCCATGTTTTCTGCCGGCTAATTCAACAAGACCATCGAGGACTTTACCTCTGAAACCCAGAGTTTCCAGACGAAGAGCTGTGTTATTCTTCTCGAGAATACGCATAACAATTCGTTCACCGGACTGAATGGGAATAGTTGAAAGACGAATATCAATATCCTTACCGGCAATCTTGATTTTAATACGTCCATCCTGAGGGAGACGTTTTTCAGCAATATCAAGCCGGGCCATCACTTTAATACGTGAAGAAACAGCAGCATGGGTTTTTTTCGGTTGTCTTAAAACTTCAGTCATAACCCCGTTGATTCGGAAGCGATAAACCGTTTCACGGTCATAAGGCTCAATATGAATATCTGAAGCGCGCTCTTTAACCGCCCGGAAAATGACTGAGTTTACAAAGCGGATGACGGGCGCTTCATCAGCAGTGGCATCGAGAATATCGATAGGTCCTTCAAGATCAAGATTTTCTTCAAACTCTTCATCTTCAATGGAATCAACAATATTTCGGTTGGCCTTCTCGTAAACACGGTTAATGGCATCCTGGATTTTTAACGGAGTGGTGCAGATGATCTTAATCTCTTTTTTGAAGATCATATGAAGATCATTAACCACATTGAAGTTAAAAGGATTACTCATGAGTACAGTTACAGAGAAGTCTGTTTCCATGGTTGGAAGAACTTCGTGATGTTTAGCATAATTGATGGAGAGGTCTTTTACGACATTGGCATCAATCTCATCAATCTTGATATCGGTCTGATAAGGAATGCCGATTTGCAGGCATACAATTTTAATCAGATCGTGAGAGTGGATATAGTTTTTTCTTAGAAGAATATCTCCAAGTAATCCACCTTCAGCTCTTTGTTGTTCCAGCGATTCATCAAGTTGCGAGCGAGTCAGAGGGGTGTGCTTTAATAAAAGCTCACCAATCTTTTCCTTACTCTGCTCAATATTTTCCAGAACATCATTACTTACATTCATATCTTATTGCACCGATTTTCTGATTTCCTGGTAGTCGGGAGTCTCAATCTCATCTGCTGGGAAAACAGCATTTTGATCAGGTCCGATATCCACCTTGTTTAAGTTCTTATAGTGTTCTGCATCTGATAGATCATATAAAGGTCCGGCAATCTGGCGATCAAGCTTCTCATTAAGTCGCTCGGTCATCTTGGCATTTGGATCCTTCTCATCAGCTGAGAACATCTCTTTCATCCCAGCATTTCTTTTTGCCAGAATGTCTTTTGTATTTGCCGAAGCCGTTTTGGCATAAGGAGAAAGAATTTTAGGAGTCATGAAAAAGAGAAGATTCACTTTTTCAATCGTCTTGCTCTTATTCTTGAATAACCATCCAAGGACCGGAATGTCACCCAGAATAGGAACTTTGTTATTAGTCACAAGTTCTCTGTCTCTTAATAATCCACCCATGGCAATTGTATCTCTGTCACGTACCATAACTTCTGTTACCGCCGAACGAGTGGTGGTTGGAAGACCGCCGCTTTGAGCAGCTTGTTGACCACTCTTAAAGTCATCAATCTTTTGATTGATTTTAAGTTTCACAAAACGGGTCACCTTATTGATTTGTGGCGTGATCTTTAATGATAATTTTGCTTCCTGGTTAGTAGTACTGAAACTTTGTACTCCACCTGTTGCAATTGTTGAGTTACTCACCGGAACGGTATCACCAACTTCAAAAACGGCTTCGGTATTATCCAAGGCCAGAATTTGAGGTGTCGCTAGAACATTGGTGCTTGAATGGGAAGCGATCGCCTTAATTAAGGCATTCACTGCATTGACTTTTATCGGAGAGCCAGCAGCACCGTTAGCACCAGTTGGTGTAATTGTACGGGTAGGACCAAACCCTACACCTGCCATGAAACCACCAAGAGATTGAGGGACACCAGAAGCAATAAGGCCAAGAAGACCGGAGGTCGCCGAATTCTGGGTAGTGAAACCGGTACGCTGAACATTACCTTGTCCATACGCGCCTACATATTCGACACCGAATCCTTTCTCTTTTGTTACGTTGGCCTCTAAAATCATTCCCTCAACGTAAACCTGGTCACGCGGAATATCAAGTCTTCCAATCACGTCCTTAAGAGTCAGCCAATCAGTTGGTGAAGCAGTTACAACCAAAGCGTTATTGTTTTTGTCAGAAGTAATTTTAACTTCGGCTGAGAAAATTGGATTATCTGAAGGACCAGTAAATGAAGTGAATCGGCTTGCGCCGGTTCCGCCGCTCGTTGGAGCTGCCCCTGAGACAATACTTGAGAGAGTCTTTGATAATTCTTCTGAATCACCATAGTTCAAGTAATAAACGTGAACACGATTTGAACCAGAGGAAATAAGTTTTACGTCAAGTTTGTTGATAAGATCGCGCAGCTGTTTGGCGCCTTCGGCATTGGCCATGGCAATAATGGAGTTTGTTCGGGGTTCAGCAATAATTCGTGAGATCACGCTAGTCGATTCAGTTCCGCCTGAACTCGAACTTGAAAAACGCGGAGTCGCCGTTCCGGCCCGTCCAGCAGTTGCCGTACCAGAGCCACCTTTTAGTATGGTATCAAGAAGTTTGGCAATTTCCTGGGCCGAAGAATTTTTCACCTGAACAATTTGAAGGCCTTCTTCGTGACCTGCCACATCCAGAAACTTAACCATTTTTGCCAGACGATTAATGTTAGAACCTGTATCAGCAATAATGATGGTGTTAGTTTGTTTGATATCAATAATTCGTCCATATCGACTCATGAAAGGACGGAAGTTTCTGGCAATTTCAGCAGCAGATACGTGCTTGAGTGAGATAACCCGCATCACATAGTTTTCAGTGTCCGGTGTATAGTTACCGGTATAGATTTTAGTCGGAGTATAGCGGATATCTCGCGCATTGATTACTTTATAAAAAGCACCGGTTTTAATGAGAGAGTATCCGGCCATATTTAAGGCCGCAAGATAGGCCTTCCAGGCATCACCCACAGTAATAGGGGTGGGAGCGATGATGGAAACCTTACCCTTTACATCTTTATCCAGAATAAGATTAATTCCTGTCAGCTTCTGCATGTGTTTGGTAATTTCCATGATATCAGTATCTGGAAAGTCAAAACTTTCTACGATCTCAGGACCGAAAGCGGTCTCAGGATTGAGATTTACGTACTTACTATTTTTTGGTTGGGCACTTAGTTCTGCAGATGGACGGTTCCCAAAAGTCTCTTCATTTGCATCATCATCAGAGTCTGGTTCAAAAGCTGAGTCATTATTGTTTTCTTCCGGCTCATCAGCTGCAGCCTCGGATTCATTCTCAATTCTTTCTGCCGCCTTCAAGGCCGCTGCCGCATCTTCGGCCGACATTGATTCAATATCTGAAGCAGTCGGTGCGGGTGTATTACCCGGAGATGGTGGTGTGCCGTTACCAGGAGTGGTATTAAATCTGGTTTGCGAACGGTATTTGTTGAATTGAGCCTTCGCCTCATAACTTCCCAGGAGAAGGGAAACATAGAGAAGGGAACTCATGAAATGCTTGTTTTGACTTCTTGTCTTCATTTCCGCTCGTCCTTATTTCTTGATGGAATACTCTTGTACAGAGTTTGAACCTTCACGCTTAACTCCGAGCTGAAGATTATCCAGGTTTTTTATACGACCAAAAAGGGCCATGACTTCATTCAAGTCAGCAATTGGTTTTCCATTAATCGAGGTAATGATGTCCTGATCCTGAAGACCCAGATAAGGGAAAATTCCTTCTGGATCCATTTCAGTCAATTTAAATGATAAAGTACCATCAGGATTTTGAATTTTTATTGCCCTGGCTTGAGTTAAAATGGCAGAAAGATCTTTCATCTTCTCATCGAGGAGGGCCTTAGAAATGATGAACTTATTTCCAACATTTTCAATACCGGAAATTTTCTTATTGGCCTTGTATTGACGACTTTGTGACGGACTCATTACGGAAATTGGTGAGCGGGCCTCTTTGGCCTTATCAGAAGCGATACTTTCACAAATACCACTTTCAAGATTTTTCACCAGAATTTCAAGCCGTGTAATTTTAAAAACTTTGGCAAGATTATCAATTTGATCACCTTCACGAAGTTCTTTAAGTGAACGATCACCACGCACTTGAACTGATGCCAGGGACTTAACTGTATCCTGAAGAACAATCGTGTTGACGAGTTTTATTGGCAATGAGCTTGGTTGTTGAGCTTCTTCACATTTAGTATCGGCCAGTTTCTTTTTGGTACCCAGACCGGTATTTGTCCTGAAAATATTGATGCTTTTCACTTGGCCCAAAGTGCCCGGGTTAAAGTTTTCATCAAGATCAATCGCGACTCGGTAATCCCTTGCTGTATCTAAGGCCGGAGCCCCCCTTAGTACAAGAGCAGTTATTTTTCCTAAAGTATAGGTAACGCCACAAATGATAATGACCAGGGCCACTTGATGAATGGTTTCACGTGCCTCACGTGATAAAAACTTTTCGATACTCTGACTTAGACTTGGAGAAAGTAATGCAGGAGTCTTACCTGACTTCGCTTTGAAACTATCAGGGAGTTTCCATTCTTTAGCATTAATACCGGAAATCTTTTTACTCATTCCAGAAAAAGATTGGGCTAACTTATCTCTCCAGGTAAGTTTTAAAAGAGGAAGGGGAGTTTCCCCCGTTAAATCATCTTCTCCATCTTCATCAGCAATATCATTTTCTGTTGCAGACTTCGATGAACGAAGACGTGAAAAAGCTTGAGTGATTTTTTCTTTAAATGTTGGCCTTAATTCTGGTAATGGAATTTCACCCGTAAAATCTTCATCAGGCATTTCATCTTCAGGTATATCATCCTGATCAGATAAGTCCTTCATCTTCTTGCGATTTAGTTTGTTTTTAAGGAAGTCTTTGATTTTATTTATCATTAATTTATTGTCATCAAATTTGATGTTATGTGCAAGCTCTCTTAATGGTGAAATTAATTGAAGTGAAAAAGTCGGGAATACATAGTTGATTATTCTGCTTTCGTATCTTAAGTTTGCTGCATAAATCAGGTTAGAATTCCTGTACTTTGATTCAGAACGGCCTTTATAATGTTTTTACATATTTTTCATTCTTCAAAGAGGCCTTATGTCAGCAAATGAAAATCAAAAAGAAATAGAATCTATTGTAAAAAGCATGTTTTATGGAGAAATTCAGGAAGACGAAGTTTTCCCATTTCCCCATTTAGATGAAAATCAAATTGAAATGGCCAAGGCGATGGTCGATGCCATTGATAAATTCGCAACTGCTAATATTGATTCAGCTAAATTTGATAAAGACGCCAAAATCCCTCAAGAAGTTTTGGATGGTCTTGCCGGCCTGGGGCTATGTGGTCTGGCAGTAGGCGAGGAGTATGGCGGACTGGGTCTGGATACTACTCTCTATGCCCGGGTGTTTTCTCAAATTGCTGGTTTTGACGGTGCCGTGGCCACCACTTTGGGAGCTCACCAGTCCATTGGTTTTAAGGCCCTCTTAAATGAAGGTAACGAAGAACAGAAGAAATTCTGGCTTCCTAAGCTTGCTAGCGGAGAAGTTTATGCAGCTTTCTGTCTGACTGAACCCGGATCAGGTTCAGATGCCTATTCCATTAAAACTAAAGCAGTAAAAAATAGTGATGGAACTTACACTATCACCGGACAAAAACTCTGGATCACAAATGCCGGTATGGCCGGATTCTATTCAGTCTTTGCTAAAACCGAGCATGAAGATAGTAAAGGTGAGAAGGTCGAAAAAATTACCTGCTTTATTGTAGAAAAAGAGAGAGAAGGGGTTTCTTTCGGAGAGAAAGAAGACAAAATGGGAATCCGTGCTTCTGAAACACGTGCTGTTTATTTCGATAAAGTGACAGTTCCTGCTTCAAATATTATTGGAGAACCAGGCAAGGGTTTCAAAATTGCCATGAATGTGTTGAACACTGGAAGACTTTCTCTAGGTTCTGGTTCTGTAGGTGGAATGAAGATGATCCTTAAGTTAGCAACTGCTCAGGCCAAGGCCAGAAAACAGTTTGGTGACTATATCGTAAATTTTGGTTTGATTCAGGAAAAGCTTGCGACGATGGCGGCCAATATTTATGCTGCTGAAAGCATGGTTTACATGACTACAGGTAAGATCACTCAAGGGATGAGCGAGTTCTCTCATGAATCAGCTATCTGTAAAGTTTATTGCTCAGAAAGACTATGGGACACTATTGATAAGGCAACTCAGATTGCGGCCGGTAATGCTTATATGCGTGAGTATCCGTACGAGAGAATCATGCGTGACTGTCGAATAAACCTGATTTTTGAAGGGACAAACGAAATTCTTCGAATCTTTACTGCCCTTTCAGGAATTAAGGCGCCCTCCGATGATTTAAAAGAACTTGGAAAAATAGCTGATGTATCAAAGGCATTGAAAGATCCAATTAAATCTGTAGGTGTCTTAACGGATTTTGCGAAAAAACGAATTAGTAAACGTTTTGGTTCCAAGACTCTTTCTAAGATCCACCCGAGTCTGGAAAATCATGGTAATCGTTTTGTAACATCACTTAAAGATTTTGCGATTGCTGTTGAGAATACGATCATGAAATTCGGAAAGAACATTATCGGTAATGAGCTAGTACAAATGAGAATCGCCAATATGTCGATTGAACTCTATGCTCAGCTGTGTGTCCTTTCAAGAACGACTGCCATTCTCAACCGTACTGATATTTCCGACAAAGATAAAGAGTATGTCAGTCTAATGACTGAAGTCATTTGCCGTGACAGTCGTCAGACTTTTACAAAAAATTATAAACGCCTTAACTCAAGCTATGACAAGCTTCTTCCAAAAGTCTCACAGGCAGTAGCGGAAAGAGATGGATTTGGCTTTGATATCATCGACTTCTAAACTTATCAGGAGGAAACTCAACCTGGGTTTCCTCCTGCCTTTATTGTTGGCCTGTTCGTCACCGCTTAAAAAAAGTGTTGATGAAGAGTCCATAAAACTCTCTGAAGAACTTGATTCCCTTTCAAAAAAAGTTCAAACGATGAACTTCGGGCCAACTTTAAAAGCCGAGGGAAGTTTTCTGGATAAATCCAGTGAATATGGTCTGGATGGCCTTTACGCTGTAGCTATTAATGCCATTGATTTCAACTTTGATGGACACACAGATTTGGTTATCTTACCTACTTATTACTCAAGACCAAAATTTTACATCTGGAAGCCGGCCCTTAAAAAATTTGAATTATGGCAGCATGATCCACTTCCTTTGGATTTTAAGGCGAGCTTCATGCTCTTTTATGATATGAATAAGGATAAGATTCCTGATCTAGTCGCTGGTGTTTTGAATCAGAGAAGTGAAGTCAGCCAAATCCCTTTAAAAATTTATTTTGGTAACATGTGGTCCGGAAAGTTAGTACTGGAAGAAGCTCCTGCCGCCTTCAACCTTCCGGTTGAGCCAACATCTTCGCTTTCAGTTATTGATTATAATCTAGATGGGTGGCCTGACCTATTTGTTTCAAACTGGTTTGAGCATAAAAATAATCAGTATCTTCCTGTAGCTGACAGACTCTTAAAAAACAATAGAGGTAAATTTGAAGATGTGACGGCGTTATTAAAAGAGGAAGGCACTAAATCCTCTGATCAGTTATATCCTCCTAATGCCAAACCAACTTATGGTTCCTCAACATGTGATATCGATCAAAATGGCCACCCGGATATCCTGACAGTTTCTTCATCGGGACATAAGAACAAGATGTGGATGAATCTTCGGGAGTCTGGGACAGGTGAGCGCTATTTTGAAGATTTGGGACCTGTCACAAATTATGCTTCTGATCCGGATGGTAATCTCATCCCAACAGGAGGAGGACGATCTTTTTTCAGTGCCTGTACCGACTATAATGATGATGGCATTATGGATATTTTTGTAGGCGAACTCTCGCACGCCTATGATAATGAATCGGTAGATCGCTCAAGTGTTTTGACAGGATCTAAAGAAACATATCCCCCTTATTTTTTACGAACAGAATATGTTAGTGATGCCATGAGTGAGTCCTGGAATCAGGGAGATCGCCGTGGAACATGGGTGGATTATAATCTGGATGGAAAAGTTGATATGTTGCTGGATAACTCTGGTTTCCCCCCATACTCCCGTCTGGTTCTTTTTGAGCAGGATGAAACCCGCGCTTTCATGAACGTAGCTTCTCAACTGGGCATTGATATTGTTAACCCTTCAGGAACCGTTGTTCTGGATGTGAATAAGGACGGGCTTCCTGATATTTTAACCTCCCAGAACAATATTCGGAAATCTGACATTAAGCCGCGTCTGTACCTCTTTGAAAATAACAATAAGGTTGCAGGCAGAAGAGCGATAAAAGTTCATTTAAGCGGTATTAAGTCCAATACAGATGGAATCGGTTCCATGGTGATGCTTTATACAAAAACTAAAACTAAGAAAATCGTCCAGCGCCGATGGGTTGAATACACCCAAGGGGGCCTTCCTTCCCAGAATGAGTCTGGTGTTCATTTTGGAATAGGGGAAGGGGTCGAGGTGGTTGGTTTAAAAGTGCGCTGGCCGTACTTAAGAAAAAATGGATTTAGCTCGGGTGAAGTCATAGAGAAGCTTTATTCACTCAAAAGCTTTGGGGAAAAAGATTATCTTGAAATTACCGTTTGTGAGGATGGAAAAGTTTTAAACGGTAAAATGTCCTGTCAATTTTAAACTGCCCCTTTATATTGGTGTTATTTCCCTTGAAAGCAGCAGTTCATTATAAAAGTACATAAAAATATCCAAGTGATCTTTCAGCCTCGCCGGATCCTTGGTAGTGCACCAGGTTTTACGTATCAGGCGATTCACATTTGCTCTTAAAATTGCACAAGTATGGTTTACGATGAATAGCGGATCAAAATTAATTTTTTTAAGTTCACCTTGTCCCGCAACGCAGGCCCTTTCACTTTTAAATGTCAGATGTTTGGCCCTTGGTAAATAGGACGAAACAAATCCCGGATAACGTTGATGTTCATCAGATTTCACCACAACTTCGGCAGATACTATAGGTGAAATAATCTGAAACACCCTGGTGAGTCCATTAAAATGCTCATCTTTTCGATTGCCATATTTTTTAACAGCAAGTTTTGAAAGGTGGCCAAACGCCGGAATTTGCGAGACTTCAAGGGCCAGAATCCTTCTTCGATCCTCATCCACAGCAACCGTCACACTGAGTGGTTTTAGTTTTGAATTTTCTTTTGTGATCAGATCATCAAGCTGCATATTATGAATTCGACCTTTAAACGTCTCAAGTTTTTTTTGATTAAGTTCCTTGCAACGTTTGGCGAGGTACGGAAGTTTTCTTTCGACCGTTTTTTTATCGACACCAAGAAAAAACGCCGATCTCCTCATTGAAACGCCAGAGGCCAGTAGTTTCAAAAGTGGGAAATTAATCCTTCGCCGTTTCTGACAATAGGTCGCTGTAAAGGTGGCATTTGAGAAGCGAGTTCCGCAGGTTTTACAACGAAAACGCTGAATAATTTTTGAGTCTTCCTTGCGACGAAAAGATCCGTCACGGATAAAGTTTTTGGGAAATGCGCAGTCGGACTTAGGGCAATTTTTTTTCATGCCCAGATAGTGCAAAAGATGGTCCTAGTTACAAAACTGTAACCACTCGAAGTTAAAAGTCTTCTAACGCATCCAGAAAAACCAATGGCATCCTCTGAATGGTTTTAAAGTTTTTACCAACACCAATGAAGTAGGGCAGTTTTAGCGCTTCTTAATGATGTCTACCAGTTGTTTGATGTGGGTGGGCATGGTCTTAAAATTCAAGCTTGAAAGATGAATATTACCTTTTTGAAGCCCTTTAAGATCATAAGTTTTTAGATGCATTTCCGGTTCAACGGTATGATCTGGAACAATCGCTATCCCAACACCTTTACGAACCAGTTTTAAAATCGTGGTTATGGAATTAACCACGATTGTTTTATTAGAACGTTTTTTGTTCAAGTGAAATAAGTGATCCTGATCGGAATAAACGATCCAGGTATATTCGTGAGCATCTTTAGGATTGATCTCAGTCTTACTGATGAGAACCATCTTCTCATCAAAAAGTTTAAGTGAACTCACAATCTCACTTTGAATATTTTCTGTGGTGAAGATTAAGTCATATTTACCATTATGTAGCTTCTCTTTCAGCATATCCAGGCTGTTCACTTCAACAGATAGTTGGTGTTGATTATTTTTTGAAAATTCAACCATTACATCATTGAACCAGGTCTCAAGTAAACCGTGTAGGATACCAACGCGGATGGTTTTATTCATATGACCAAAAAAAATATCCTGAAGACGGCCTTCGAAATGATCGAGTTCGTCCAGCAGGGCCTGGCCTTTATCAGTCAAGATAACTTGTTTGGAAGAACGGATGATAAGTTGTTCACCCACTGACTCTTCCAGTAGTTTTATCTGACGGGAAACTGCTGACTGAGCAATATTTAATTCAAGGGCCGCTTTTGAGAAATTGAGGTAACGAGAAGTCACCATGAAGGCCTTAAGATAACGATAATCCAATGAGATATCTTTCATGCTTTAGCCCATGGAGGAAGTTTTGATTCGTCTTTAAAGAATTTACCACGATGTTCTCCGTCGGCCGCATTAGTCACTACAAAGCCTTCATCATTATTTGAAGTATCAAGCAAATAATCCAAAGTGGAATCTTGGGTATAGTAGGCCGTAAAAGGATCAATCAAAATTTTCAGCTCAAAGTTAATGAGCGGGTAATTCTGGATAATGACCAGATCATCCGGATGGAGTTCGGAAAAACCGGTGTCATAAGTAAAGCCTTCGCAACCTTTTCCGCCGATTTTAATCCGGAATGATAAACCTTCTAAAGTATAGTCATTTTCCTGCATGAGTTGAATTTGGCGAACAGCGCTATCAGTCGCAAATAGTTTTATATCAGAGGCCTGTAGAGTCTTTTCCATAGATCGTACTTTAACAGTTTTTTTGAATATTGTCTTTAGACGTCTCAAATCTTATTCTACTTCTCAAAACCTTGAAAGGATTGAATATGAAGGCCCATTACATCGTTCAAATCGACAAACCTGAGCATAACCATGTGAAAGTGACTCTAAAGCTCACAAGACCAAAAGACAAAGATACGGTAAGAGTTTTTCTTCCTTCGTGGAGTCCTGGATCTTATCTCTTAAGAGAATATGCCCGCCATATCCGATGGTTTGAAGCTTCACAGGAAAATGGAGAGGTCTTGTTCCATACTCAACTGGCCAAGGGTATTTGGGAAATTGATTGGAGTAAATCTGACTTAAAAACACCTTCGGATGCTTTTGAAATTAGCTATGACATTTACGGGAAGGAACTAACTGTTAGAACCATTCATATTGATGCCAGTCATGCTTATTTGCATGGCCCGGCCTATTTAATGGGAGTAGTGGATGAAGAGCTAAAGGATCCGACCATCGAATTCAGATTTCCACCCATGTGGTCTAAGCTCAGTACTGGCCTCTTAGACATTTCAGAAAAAAGGAATGTCTTCCTTTATACTGCAAAAAGTTATGATGAATTAATTGATTCACCGGTTGAAGCTGGTTGCCATGAAACAGATGGTTTTGAATTCATGGGGAAGCCCCATCACATTGCCAACTATGGCGAGCTCTATCCGCATAAAAATAACATCAAGGGCGATCTAAAAAAGATTGTAGCTACTGTTGCCCAGCATTTTGAGAATGATCTTCCTTATGATCAGTACCTTTTCATTACCCATTTCGTTCCGAAACTTTATGGCGGGCTCGAGCATTTAAATTCAACCGCCCTGCAGTTTGATGGAAGAAAACTTGTTAATCGTAAAGACTATCTCAATTACCTCTCACTGGCCGCCCACGAGTACTTCCATTTATGGAATGTGAAAAGAATCCGTCCGAAAGAATTAGGGCCTTTTGATTATTTGAATGAAAATTACACGACCTTGCTGTGGCTGGCCGAAGGGCTTACAAGTTTTATGGACGATCTCTTCGTTTACCGGGCCGAGCTATCAACCTTAGAAGAGTACTTGGATGTGGTGAAAGGAAATCTTGAGGCCTATTTAAATACCCCCGGCAGGCTTTATCATTCTCTAGAGCAAAGTTCATTCAATGCCTGGGTAAAACTATATCGACCTGATGAAAACTCAAAAAATTCATCTGTAAGCTATTATCTCAAAGGTGGTCTGGTTTTTACAGTTCTTCACTCCTTGATGCTTGAAAAAGGTGCTTCTGTTGATGACTTGTTAAGAGCACTCTGGAAGGATTTTAAAAATCGACCAGAAGAAGGGGTATCTCGAGAAGATGTTTACCAGATGATTAGAGATATTGCGGGAGAAGAAGTTGTTGGGAAATTTTCAACGATGGTTGAAACCACTCAGGATATTGATTTTGATTCTGCCTTTAAGAAAATGGGCTGTGAATTAAAATGGATCGAGAATCAAAACCCCTACCTCGGTATTGATTGGGAATGGATAGGTGATCGGGCCATTGCTAAAGCGATTGCTTTAGATTCTCCTGCTCATAAGGCCGGTATTAATTCAGGCGATGAAATAGTTTTTTTAAATGGTTATCGTTTCCTGCGTGAGGACGCGGAAAAATTGGGAACTGTGATGATGATTGATCAGAATTACGAACTGATTGTTGGCCGTATGGGAAAACTGGTTCGTCTTGAAATCATGCCCGGCAAGAGTCCAAAACAACTGAAAGAGATTTCTATTGTTAATCGGGCCTTGGCCGAGAAGTCGTTTAGTTTTTTAAAAAGGCCATTGCCACCACAAATGGCTTAATTCTTTCAATTCTCCATTCACCTTCAAGATTGGAAGGTGGATGGACCCAACGATCACTGGCCAGTTGGATACTATTAAATTCAACTGGTACCGAAAAATTCCCGGAATTCATTAAGGCCTTAAAACAGGCCTCTTTTAAACACCAAATCTCAATTTTTCTTAGGGAATCAACATCGTGGGGATTGGAGATTCTTTCTAAAATGTGATCTTTAACCTGGCGCTCCTCATGCTCGACATCAATACCAAGTGCGTGAAAATCTTTCCTGGCACCGATTAAGGCCACGCCACATTCTTTGGTATGGGAGAGTGAAATGGTTAGATCAGGGTAAGAGATTATTTGATGGAAATGACTCAGTTTTAAACCCTGTATCGGAGGATCAAATCCAAACGACTTAAGACCCATTTTTAAGGCTTCCCGAGAGAGCAAAAAGCTCATTTTTCGATCCGGATGAGCTGATGATCCTAAGGCGGAATTGGCCAGTGCATCCCACTCAGGATCTAAAGGATTTGTTAAGTTTTTAGTCAGTTTCCACTCAAACATAGTTGACCTAGTTTATCTTGAAAGCAGGTTCTTGATAAGTTATAAAAAGTAGTTAGAAAAAAGCGCAATTCTGTCGATAATAAATCTATTGTTTCCCAAATTAGAACGTTTAACCACCTTCATATATGAAAGACAGCTTTCAGGAGAAGTTTATGGCCAATCAGTTACGTCAACAAGCAAAGCTCACAGTTTTAGGTAGAAAGACACGCAAGTGTAACGTGCCGGTGAGTGAGCAGGGTAAGTTCCTTAAAGTTTCCCAGTATTATGGAGAGAACGTTTACAATTATCATCTTTCAAAATCACTTTCTCTTGAAGACAAAGAAGCCTTGAAGCAAGTCATCGATGGTAAAAAAACAATTGATAAACCGCTTGCGACAAAAGTTGCAAATTCAGTTCTTGAGTGGGCCATCTCCAAGGGAGCGACACACTTTTGTCATTGGTTTCAACCGCTAACCGGATCGACAGCTGAAAAACATGATGCTTTCCTTTCTTTTGATAACGATCGCCCGATTGAGGCCCTTTCTGCCTCTCAGCTTATGCAAGGTGAGCCGGATGCTTCATCTTTTCCTAACGGAGGATCAAGAGCGACATTTGAGGCCCGTGGCTATACAACATGGGATTTAACTTCTCCACTCTTCATTCAAGAGTCATCTAATGGCAAAACATTAGTTATCCCAACCGCCTTTGTTTCATATCACGGTGATGCCCTGGATACAAAGACTCCACTGCTTCGTTCTGATTTGAAAATTAATGAAGTCGTTACAAAATTCTGTCAGCTTGTGGGAATGAAGGAAGTAAGTAAAGTCTCTACAACTTGTGGCGCCGAACAGGAGTATTTCCTGGTTGATAAAGCTTTCTATTTTTGTCGTCAGGATTTAGTCATGACAGGAAGGGCATTGTTTGGCTCTCTTTCCAGTCGTAACCAACAATTGGAAGATCATTATTTTGGTATGATTGAAGATCGTGTTCTCGCATATATGCAAGAAGTTGAAATTGAACTTTATAAAATGGGAATACCCGCCAAAACCCGCCACAATGAAGTCGCTCCTGGTCAATTTGAACTGGCGCCGATATTTAAAGACGCCAACGTTGCTGCCGACAGCAACCAGGTCATTATGACCGTGCTTCGAAATGTCGCCTTAAAGCACGATTTCGTATGTCTCCTTCATGAAAAGCCTTTTGCCGGTGTTAACGGTTCAGGTAAGCATTTGAACTGGTCTATGTCGACCGATTCAGGGGTAAATCTGCTTGAACCCGGACATAATCCTCATGAAAACTTTCGCTTCTTAGCAGTTGTGGCGACAGTAGTAGAGGCAGTTTATCGTCATGCAGATATCATTCGAATGGGAATTGCTTCACACGGGAATGACCATCGTTTAGGTGCCAACGAAGCACCACCTTCTATTATGTCAGTTTTCCTGGGATCAACTCTCACCAATATCTTAGACACCATGATCTCGGGCGGTAAGTATGTTCATTCGGCCCAGACGTTGCTGGACTTAGGTGCTCGCCAGCTGGCCGATCTTTTTAAGGATAATACAGACCGCAACAGAACTTCACCTTTTGCTTTTACCGGTAATAAGTTTGAATTCCGTGCTTGTGGATCTTCAGCTTCTATTGGTTATCCGTTATCAATATTGAATGCTGCAGTTGCAGATATCTTTGAAGAGACTAATAAAATAATTGAAGATGAAATGGCCAAAGGGAAGTCTGCTGATGAGGCGATGACCACAGTTATTTTGAAATGGTATGGAAATGCTCAAAAAGTAGTCTTCAATGGCGACGGTTACTCTCAGGAGTGGGTTAAGGAAGCAGAGAAAAGAGGCCTTGGTAACATGAGGACGACTCCGGAAGCGATCTCTGTTTTAAAAGATGCAAAAAAGGCCAATGTTTTGATGAAGACCGGGGTATTCAAGGAATCAGAAATTGCCACCCGTCATAACGTTATGCTTGAGCGCTATATTAAATGCCGACAAATTGAAATTAAAACTCTGGCCGGAATGGTTTTGAAGCAAGTCATACCAGTGGCCGTGGATTATAAGGCCCACCTGGCAGAGTCCATTAAGAAACAAAAAGATGCAGGAACTGATTCTTCACTTGAACTAGAACTTTTAAAAGATTTGGCAAACTTGTCCAAAACCCTTTATGAACAAACAGTCAATATGGTGAATAATCTCGAAGCGATCCATAAAAACGATGAGGAAACAGTTGCCAGGAAAATTGCAACTGAACTTATGCCTCTCTCAGTTAAAGTCGCAGACCTATGTAATAAAATTGAAGAAATTATTCCAGATGAGAACTGGCCGGTTCCTAAATTCTACGACATGTTGTTTATCAGATAACCTCTTGGGCCTGTCAATCAGTAGGTTGATAGGCCTTTTTCTTTTTTAAAACCTCCTTCTTATCCATAACTCCTGTGCTCCTAAATTTCCAGGAAACACTTTTTTTGAAAAATTATAACATTCAACAATGAAAAGATTATCCTCTTTATCTGCAGAGAGGTTTTATGAATTTTGAAAGAGAAAACTCTAGTTCAGGCTTCGGTCTGATCGAAGTCATGGTGGCGTTCGCATTGATGGGCGTTGTTGGTGTTGGTGTGATGAGACTAACTGAAACCATGAGCAAATCTAACACCAAGGCCAGGGCCGATTCAGATTATCTTCTGGCGACAAATGAAATCATTTCCATCCTGTCGGATCCCGTGAATTGTAAAAAAACAATCCCAAATATCAATGCAAAGATTTCGAAGGTTCATTTTGGTGCTTTGGAGAAGTTTAAGATAGGGGATCCATTTGGGGATACTGGTACAGTCATATCAAATTATAAACTTTTGTATCCTGGTAAGACAGATAAAGACGGCACACTCTTAGTTTATTATAAGAAAAAAGAAATCCTCGGTGGTGGAGAGACACATCGAAAGATTGGACTTTATCTTGAGGTCAAATCCGATAAAAGCATAGAGCATTGCCGGTCAGTCGTTTTTAGCCCTGACATCTGGACAAGAGGCGCCGGACAATGGGCTTCAGATATTTTCTTTCACGGAAGAGTGGGAATTGGGACAAGTGAACCGAGGGACCAATTGGAAGTGAATTCTAGCATAACGGCGCTCTCGCAAAGTGGTACATTTGCCTTAATGAATACAAATGTAATTGATAATACAGGATTATCTCAAGACCAGGGTGGACATCCGGTTTTCTTCGGCAAAAGAGGAAGAGGAACCCTATCGGCGTTACAACATTCAAAGAAAAATGACGTTTTCGCTTCTTTCGTCGGAAGAGATTATCTTGCTCATCAAAATGCAATTGGCGGACCTCTTTATGGTGGTGCTGCCATTTACATGATGGCAGCAGAGGATCAGGGCCCTTCTTCTCTAGGATCAATAATCAGTTTTGAGACTACGCGAAGAGGAGAGAAACAGGCCAAAACCAATATGGTTATCCATGATAATGGTTCTGTCACAATTGGAGCGGATGCAGGTGATCCTAATTTTAAGGTTTCAGGTTTTGATCCATCTGAGTCACAAGTTCTAAGAGTTCATTCTAAGAACGGTCAGGGTGGAATTATTCTAAGTGGTGCGGGAGATTTGTTATCTGGTGAGAGAAGAACTCATAGTCAACTTTCACTGGCCGCACTCGACACCACTAACTATACAGATAATTGGTATTTTGCTCATAAGAATGAAAGTAAAGCAGTTGATGGTGCTCAGGCAGGGGCCCTGGAAATCGGTAGAGGTACCGGCACAACTCATTATATGACTTTCTTAAGAGGGGGCAATGTTGGTATTTCAGACAGAAATCCTGTGGAGAAACTGACCGTCGATGGGAAAATTAAGGCGACGGGTGATATTATGTCAGGTGGAAGTGTGATTAGTTCTTCAGATAAGAGGCTTAAGAAAGAAGTCACTCCACTTAAAAATTCTCTCGATAAAGTTTTAAAGCTCCAGGGTGTTGGCTACATGTGGAAAGAGAGTTCAAAAAATACAACTGATAAACAGTTGGGATTAATTGCGCAAGATGTGCGAGAAGTTTTTCCTGAGGTTACATCGCTGGACAAAGATGGATTCTGGGGAATCGCTTATGCAAATTTGATTGCCCCGATCATTGAAGCAATTAAAGAGTTAAACTCTGAAATAAGATCCTTGAAGTCTGAAAATCAGGAACTTCGAAATTATATCTGTACTACAGATCCTTCCGCTCCTTTTTGTAATAAAGGTTTCAGGAAGCTTTAGTAAAAAGCGAAGACAGAAATTCAGAAGTTAAATGGCCTTCAGGTAAGAAAAAGAAGGCCATGAAAATGGTGGAAATGATGGTTACAAGGCCGATGAAAATGGCCATTTCTTTGAACCAGAAATAAAGATGATCCCATAAAGTCGGTCCGGTCGGTGAGTTTAAGGCCAAGGAAATCCTCCCATGTATCTTTATTTAAGACCGTTCTGGTTTACTTGAATAAAATAAAAAGGTGAAATATTTTGAGGTTTTTACATGCCTTTGAGAGACAAAATTTAGGTTACTTTGAGTTAGAAAGTAATAGTTAGCTCAAAGTGTCGGATATTTTATTCCTTGACTCTTTTCTGGATGGCCCTTATCTCTATTAAGGATAGCTCCCCAAATTTAGGACAAAAATGGCAGACAAAAAGTATCTGGTTATAGTGGAGTCACCCACTAAGGCCAAGACCATTCGTAAATTTCTTCCAAGTAACTATATAGTAGAGGCCAGTATGGGTCATATCCGGGATTTGCCACAATCGGCATCGGATATTCCGGCAGCTCTTAAAAAAGAAGATTGGGCCAAACTTGGGGTAAATGTTGAAGAAAACTTTGAACCTCTCTATGTTGTGCCTAAGGATAAGAAGAAAATCATCAGCGAACTTAAGACAAAAATGAAAGAAGTCGCCATGATCTATCTTGCGACCGATGAAGACCGTGAGGGTGAGTCAATTTCATGGCATTTACTTGAGTTATTAAAACCAAAAGTTCCCGTCAAGCGCATGGTTTTCCATGAGATCACTAAGGCCGCTATTTTAAAAGCGCTGAAAGACACACGTGAAGTTGATGAAAAGCTTGTTCGGGCCCAAGAGACCCGCCGAATACTTGATCGTCTTTATGGCTACACGCTTTCTCCTTTAATATGGAAAAAAATCGCTTATGGTCTTTCGGCCGGACGCGTTCAATCGACCGGTCTTAAAATGATTGTTGAGCGTGAAAAAGAACGGATGCGCTTTAAGCGTTCGGTTTACTGGGATATTAAGGCCCAGGTTCATCCAGCAACTGATAAGAAAGCGCTTTTTGATGCCAAATTGACTTCGGTTAAAGGGGCCAGAGTTGCTGGTGGTAAAGACTTTGATGGTTTAACCGGTAAGCTCATCGATGAGAAAAAAGTCGTTTTGCTGGATGAAAAAAAGTCTCGTGACCTGGCCAAGAATATTGAAAAAGCAGACTGGAAAGTAACTTCTGTAGAAGAAAAAACATTCCATTCCAAGCCGGCCATTCCTTTTATTACTTCGACCCTTCAAATGGAGTCCAACCGTAAGCTTGGCATGTCTTCTAAAGACACCATGAGAACTGCTCAACGTTTATACGAAGAAGGTCTCATTACTTATATGAGAACGGATTCGCCCAACCTTTCTCAAGAAGCCATTAACGCTGCCCGAAATATGGTGGTTGAGCTCTATGGGAAAACTTATTTAAATCCTGAAGTTCGTCAGTACGCCGCCAAACAAAAAGGTGCCCAAGAGGCCCACGAAGCGATTCGTCCGGCGGGTGCTGAGTTCACCCATCCTGATAAGACTGGCATGACGGGCAGAGAACTTGCCCTATATGAACTTATCTGGAAACGTACCATGGCCACTCAGATGAAAGATGCTGAGAAAGCTTCAATGACAATTAAAATTGAAGCGGGGGAGGCAGAATTCTCTGCTTCCGGTACACGTATTATTTTCCCTGGCTTCCTTCGTGTTTATGTTGAAGGTTCAGATGACCCTGAAGCGGCCCTTGAGGATAAAGAATTAATCCTACCTGTCTTGAAAAAAGGCGACTCCCTCAAAGCGGCTTCAATTCATCCTGATATGCATGAGACAAAACCTCCTGCAAGATTCACAGAAGCATCGATTGTTCAGTCTCTTGAAAAAGAGGGCGTTGGTCGTCCTTCTACTTATGCTTCTATTATCGGAACTATTCTAGACCGTGGTTATGTTCGTAAAGATGGTTCGGCCCTCATTCCTACTTTTACCGGCATGGCCGTGATTCAACTTCTTGAGACGCATTTTAAACATTTGATGGACTATTCGTTTACTTCTGAAATGGAAGAGTCCTTGGATAAAATCGCGTACGGAGAAGAAGATTCACTTAAGTACCTGACAAAATTTTATAAAGGTAAAAACGGGCTGGCCAAAAAAGTTGAAGAGCAGGATAAAAAGATCAAGCCGGAAGAGTCACGCACTATTCATATCATGAAAGACGGCGAGGCCATGGATATTAAGGTCGGACGTTTCGGGCCATACGTGGTGGAGAAAAACGGTAAGGACGAGGTTCATGCCTCTATTCCAGAAGACATTGCTCCCGCCGATCTTGATCCTGAGCAAATCAAGGAACTCCTGGCCAACCAGGCCAACGGGCCTATTCCAATTGGAAAAGATCCTAAAACTAAGCAGAACATTTACTGTCTGGTTGGTCGCTATGGGGCCTATTTTCAACTTGGAGAAGTAACAGAAGAGACTCCTAAGCCGAAACGTGCCTCTTTGCCCAAGGGTAAGGATCCTAAGACGATTACAATTGAAGATGCTCTTGAAGCTCTTTCGCTACCTCGTGAACTTGGCCTTCACCCAGAAACTAAAAAGCCAATATTGGCCAATAATGGTCGTTTTGGGCCCTATGTGATGCATGATGGGAACTTCAGGTCGCTTAAAAAAGAGGATGATTTGTTTACCATTGACCTTAAACGGGGGCTGGAACTTCTATCAGAAGAAAAAGGTGCCAACCGTCGGGGTGGTAAGGTCCTGAAAGACTTTGGAGTTGTGGCAAAATTAAAGAAAAAAGCGTCTATATTGGACGGAAAATACGGTCCATATATTAAGGTCGGGACGAAAAATATCACCCTACCGGATGATAAAAAAGACCCGAAAGTTATTGAGAAAATGACCGAAGCAGAACTTGCGAGTATTGTGCTTGCTGCAGGGAAGAAATAGATTTTCTTCGTTGACAGTAAACGCACCCGTAGGTAAATTGCCAGAACTTCATTAGTTATATTTGTTCACTATAAGGATAAGCGTATGAAAAAAGGTATTCACCCAACTTACAGAGATGTCGTTTTTAAAGACGTTTCTTGTGATTTCGAAATCATCACTAAATCAACAATCAAGACTACTGATAAGATCACTCTTAACGGTACTGAATATCCACTTTTTAAAGTTGATATTTCTTCTGGTTCACACCCATTCTACACTGGAACTCAGCGTGTTATGGATACAGAAGGTCGTGTTGATCGTTTCAAGAAAAAATACGCCAAGAAGTAATTCGAGACAGTATAAAAAAAGGCCCTCTTGCGAGGGCCTTTTTTTTGCTTAAAAACTAAATGATTTTAACAACATTGATGCTGGTGACGGTGTGAATGTTGGATGTTCTTTACGTGGGCCAAAACCAAGATCAAGCTTCCGAAAATTGAAATGCCATGGGTGATTTGGTCACTGAATCTTCCTTCTAGTAAAATTCCTAAAAGAATGAAAAATAATCCGCTTATGGCAGTGCCTACGATCCAAGACAGCCCGTGCTTACGATAGCCTGGTAGGAAGGCCAGAGGAGAAGTGAAAAGGATGATCACTCCCACTACAATATGTACCCAGGTTGAGTGGGTGTAGGCGGAAATTGCAGGGAAAAATAGAGGTAAAAAGGCCACAAGAATACAGTGAACTACACAGGCCGATGAAAATGCAATCCCGAGGCGATCCCAAATTTTTTTCATGATGCGGGTATACCTGAAGTTACAGACCTCGTCTATAATGGTAGATAAATACTTCATCAATTTCTGGGAGATAAGTTGTGAAAATATTGCCATTGATATTAGGAATGATGTTTTCGGTTTCAGTCTTGGCGGCAAAAGTTGAAGTTGATGTTGTTGGTATGACCTGTGGAATGTGCGTTGAGGCCATTACGAAGGAACTTAATTCCACAGAAAAAGCTGAAAATATTACGGTAAATCTGGATGATAAGAAGGCCCGATTTACCGAAGTTAAAAATAAAAAACTAACCGATAGTGAAATCAAGGCCGCCATTAAGAAGGCCGGGTACGAAGCTATCAAAATTCGTCGTTACTAATGTCTTTAATACATATCCTCTGGGGTTCTCAAAGTGGGAATGCCCAAAATCTTGCTCAAGTCATCGGTGACTCGCTCACCAACCACTTTCCTGTTGAAGTGATTGATATGGGAGAACTGGATCCTGAGGGGATTCAAGAGATTAAAAATCTCATTATCGTCACTTCCACTTATGGAGATGGTGAAGCCCCAGATAATGCATCGGAATGGCTGAGCTTTGTGAAGTTCGCGGAAGATTTGGATCTGAGTCATTTAAATTATGCCGTTATTGGATTAGGTGATACTTATTACCCTCATTTTTGTCAGGCGGGGAAAGATTTTGATCAATACCTGTCCAAACATGGTGCCCATGCAATGCTTAAAAGATTGGATTGCGACCTTTATTATGAGGAACAATATCCCGAGTGGGTGGAAGAGCTGAAGTCTGTATTAAAAAGCCATTTTCCAGATTAGACTTATTCCATGAAAATTGGAATTTTGTCGCGCAATCCGAAAATCTACTCTACCCATCGTCTGGTGAAGGCCGCCCTTTCCCGAGGCCACCAAGTCAGAGTGATTGATCCTCTTCGTTGTTACATGAACATTACTTCTGCCAAGCCTATGGTCCATTACAAAGATCAGCTGCTGGATGATTTTAATGTGATCATTCCCAGGATTGGCGCTTCAATTACGTATTATGGATCTGCAATTCTTCGTCAGTTTGAAATGATGGGGGTGTATTCACTCAATGAATCCACTTCTATTACCAGGTCGCGAGATAAGTTACGTTGTCTTCAAATTCTTTCTCGTTCTGGAATAGGACTACCGGTTACAAGTTATGCTCACTCAACCAAAATGTCGGAAAAGCTCATCAAGATGGTGGGAGGGGCCCCTTGTGTGATTAAGCTAATTGAAGGCACGCAAGGCAAAGGAGTGATCCTGGCCGAAACTCATAAGGCGGCCGAATCCGTCATTGATGGTTTCAGGCAAATGAAAGCACACTTTCTTGTGCAGGAATTCATCAAAGAATCTAATGGTTGTGACATTCGGGCCTTTGTAGTGGGAGACAAGGTTGTGGCAAGCATGATGAGGAAAGCACGTGACGGTGAATTCCGCTCCAATCTCCACCGTGGAGGGACTGCAATTCCTGTTGAAATTTCTGAAGAAGAAGCCGAGCTGGCCGTTAATGCTGCTAAGGCATTAGGTCTTAATGTAGCAGGAGTGGATCTTTTGAGATCCTGGCGAGGGCCCTTAGTTTTGGAAGTTAATTCTTCCCCTGGTCTTCAAGGTATTGAGACTTCAACGGGTCTTGATATAGCGACGATGATCATTGAATACGCTGAAATGAATAATCAAAATAAAGAATATGCCGGTTAAAGGAAGTCTTTCAGGCGGTATTGCCTTTCACTCAAAGGTAACCTGAAAAAAATCTCCAGGTCCATTTGCTGTATAGTTATAAAGTTGAAAAGGGCCTTGTGGAATTTTCTCAGGACTTCTGGTCCTTGATAAACGTAAGATGTATAAATCTGAACGACTTTTCCACCTTCATTCCAAAGATTAAAGAGGTCTTTAGGTTCTGATATTCCACCCGCTGCAATGAGTTCTGAGTTTAATCTTTCATTTAATATAATTTTGCACACTTCATGGGATTTCTCTCGCAACAGGGCCCCTGAAACGCCACCTGCACCACGCTCTGACATAATCGTGGTATTGGTAGCGATCAGGCCACTGAGACCAAAATCATGAGTGAGCTTTGTTAGTTCAAGAATTTTTTCTTTCGTCAGATCCGGTGCAATTTTCAGATAAAGATCTTTGCCTCCGCGATTCTTATTTAATTCGGAAAAAAGTTCTGAGAGATAAGGAGTTTCCTGGAGAGAACGAAGACCCGGAGTGTTAGGGGAAGAAACATTAATCACGAAGTAATCAGCATGATCCTGCAGGGTTTCAAGTAACAGTGAGAGCTCATGGATACTTTCTTCAGGAGAAGTGTCTTTATTTTTACCAATATTCACTCCAAGGGGAATGTTACCTTGATAAGTTTTCAAACGAGGTAAAATTTCCAAAAGTCCTTGATTAGGAAAACCCATGGCATTACGCAAACTCAGTTCTGTTGGATAACGAAACATGCGTGGGCGAGGATTGCCTCCTTGAGGCATCAAAGTCACTGTTCCACATTCAATGGCACCAAAACCCTGGGCACTGAAGAAAGTGAGGGCCTCGGCATTTTTATCCAGCCCGGCGGCAAGACCCACTGGAAAGTTCCATCTAACTTTACCCACATTCAGGGCCAGCCTTGGATCGGTTACCATACCGGTTAATTTTCCCAATGCAGGGGAAAGTTTGGCCACTTCCAGCGTGAGATTATGGGCCGTCTCTGGATCCAGAGAGAATAATAGAGATTTAATCAGGGGATAGAACATGACTGAAATGGTATTAAGCTTTTCTTTGAAAGTCATCAAAGCGTATGAGATAATTTCTTTAAGAGGTCATACCATGCGATTTGCAATCTTACTTTTTCTTGTGAGTTTCACTTCATTTGCCCAACATGCTTCACAGCCCATGAAAGAAAGCTCCGCCGATCTCCGGAGCGGTATTGTCATGTTCAGCATTGAAGATACGGAAGAAGAGGCCATTTATTGGTTGGAGCGCACTGCTAATCTGGACTATTTTCTACGCATGAAAGAGGGCGATGATGAAAAAATCCGAAAGGTTGATACCCGAGATGCCAAGAAAGTCGATATGGATTTTGCTTCCCGCTTTTTAAAGTGCCAATATGAATTGCCGCCTTCTTCCAAAGATTGCAAGGTAACGCTTCGCCTAAGTATGAAGGGTGAAACTCAGGATATCTGTAAAAAAGACGATAAAAAAGCTCAAGAGATGATGCCCTTCCTCAAGGCCTTGATGAAACGTTTCTGAGTGAAAAAGATTGCATCTCCCTCTGTGTGAGTAGAAAATATGTTAACCATTGTTTCGAAATCGAGGTTTCATGAAATCCCACGTTCTATTGCTCAGTTTAGCTTTGCTCACACAAGGAGCGATTGCTCAACAGACGAGTTCTCCTTCTTCTACGAGTGATGATCCGTCCAATCCTTCAATCTTGGGTAGTATAATGACGCCAAAGCCTCGTTATACCCGTGAGATGGTATTAGGAAATATCCTGAAAGGTGCACTTGAGAATATGCATCTATCCAACAAAGAAATTAATGATGCCCTTTCTCAAAATGCTTTTAAACTTTTTCTGGAAAGACTTGATTATGGAAAACAGTTTCTTCTTGAAAGTGATGTAAAAGAGCTTGAAAAGTATAAGAAGTCATTCGATGACATGATTATTTCGGGGGATCTGGCAATTTTGGATATGAGTTCAGAACTCATGAATAAACGCATCGGCCAGATTGAAAAGTATATAGAAGAGCTTTTGAACAAACCATTGAATTATAATCAAAAAGAGTTTCTTGAGACTGATCCTAAGAAGAGAGTTTTTCCCAAGACTGAAAAAGAACTTTACGCTCATTGGGAGCGCCTCATGAAGTATGAGGTCCTGGGTAGAATGGTGGATTTAAAAGAAGAGCAAAATGGCCTGGCCACTGATGAAAAGGGTAAGAAGAAAAAACCTAAGAGTGAAAAGAAATTATCTGATACAGAGGTTGAAAAAGAATCTCGCTCAAAGGTTCTAAAATCTTACAAAAAAATATTTTCACGACTTGTTAATGAAAAACGTTCAGACAAACTTGATAAGTTTTACAATGCTGTCACCAAAGTTTTTGATCCTCATACCAACTATCTGGTACCGGAGGAGAAAGAAGACTTTGACATTGATATGTCAGGTAAACTAGAGGGGATCGGAGCAATCTTACGGGAAGACAATTCTTACATTAAAGTAGAAAAGATTGTTCCTGGTTCAGCTTCATGGAAAACCAAGGAAGTGGAGGCCGAAGACGTCATTTTAAAAGTGGGTCAAGGTAAGGACGAGCCAGTTGATGTTGTTGATATGTCCCTACGTGATGCAGTTAAGCTTATCCGTGGTAAAAAAGGCACAGAAGTTCGTTTGACTATCAAAAAACCAAATGGTCTGGTGAAAGTCGTCCCTATCGTTCGTGATGTGGTAGAGATTGAAGAATCTTATGCTAAAGGAACTTTACTGGAGCTTGCTCCTTACAAGTCTAAAATCGGTTACATCACCATTCCTAAGTTTTATCGTGATTTCAATGATCGAAACGGTAGAAATGTAACTGATGATACCAGAAAAGAAATCGAACGCCTGAATAAAGAAGGTGCCGATGGTCTCATCCTGGATTTAAGAAATAATGGTGGCGGTGCACTGGAAGATGCCAGAATGATTTCTGGTCTTTTCATCGAGAAAGGACCAATTGTTCAGGTTAAGGCACATACAGGTGCTGTGGATGTTCTGGCCGACACTGATCTCAAGGTTGATTTTAAAAAGCCAACAGTAGTTCTCATCAATCGTTTTTCAGCTTCTGCTTCTGAAATTGTTGCTGCAGCTCTTCAGGATTACGGCCGTGCGGTAATTGTCGGAGGAGAATTCTCTCACGGTAAGGGAACAGTGCAGGCAGTGGTGGATCTTGATGGTTATGTCTCTCCCATGGCCAAGTCTTATTCTCCATTGGGAGCTTTAAAAATTACTATTCAGAAATTCTATCGGGTCAATGGTAGTTCGACTCAGTATAAAGGGGTTACACCCGATATTATTCTTCCGGATCAGTTCTCTCATCTTGAGTCAGGGGAGAAGTTCCTTGATTACTCAATTCCCTGGGGAGAAGTGAAAGCAGTTAAGTATAATAAGTGGAAGCCAAGTTACGATATCAAAACTCTTCGTTCCAATTCTCAAGAGCGTGTCAAAAAGAATGAAAAATTCCAACATCTCGTTGATTCAATCAAATGGTATAAAGAGCAGAAAGAGAAAACCAAGCGCTCTTTAGTTGCCGCTGATTATGAAAAAGAAAGAAAGGCCATTCGTGAAATGTCTGATGTTTTCAAAAAAGAAGAAGAAAGTAAAAATCTTGTGGTCAAAGACTTGAGTCCTAACAGTAAGGATAAGGCCCAGATTGAAAAATTTGATGAATTTTCCAAGACCCTTAAAAAAGATGCTGTGATCGAGGAATCTGTCATGATTCTTAATGACATGATTAAGAAGACTAAATCATAATTGTTATACAGATGGGCCCCTTCGGGGGCCCTTTTTTATTTCTATTTTATTGAAGGATGGCCGTGAAATCTCAGTTAACTCTTGAACAAAAGTATGATTTTTATGAACGCTCTGTGCAGAATGCCGAAAGTGAAGTGGCCTTTATGCATGATGAATATAAGCGAATTTATGGACGTTCTCCTTTCACTTTAAGAGAAGATTTTTGTGGTACCGGTGCCATATCGTGTAACTGGGTTCAACAGGACAAACAATGTGAAGCTTATGGGATTGATCTGGATCCAGAGCCAATTAAAATGGGAAAAGAGCGACACTACTCAAAGCTGACTAAGGCGCAAAAAGAACGCATGCATTACCGGGAAGAAAACGTCCTTAAGACGAAAGCTCCCAAAGTGGATGTTATTTGTGCTTTTAATTTTTCTTATTTTATTTTTAAATCCCGCAAGCAGATGGTTCAGTATTTTAAGACTGTACGAAAATCTCTGAATAAGCAGGGAGTCTTTTTTCTGGATATCTTTGCAGGTCCCGAGAGTCAGAAGTTAGTAACAGACGTCAAGAAATTAAATGGCCTGACTTACTATTGGGAGTGTCAGCACTTTAACCCTTTAACTCATGACTGTACTTTCGCCATTCATTTTAAAGATGCCAAAGGGAAAAAACATGAAAATGTTTTCACGTACCATTGGCGAATGTGGATGATGCCTGAACTCAGGGATATTCTGGCCGAGGCCGGGTTCTCTAAGACTATTGCCTACTGGGAAGGCGATGATGAAGATGGTGGTGGGAATGGAGAGTTTGTTCCTGCCGAGGATGCAGAGAACTGCGACGCCTGGGTTTCCTATATTGCTGCTTTAACTTAATTAATAATTATAATCACTTTCTGGAACAGAAGGACTCTGATCAGAAAGTGATATTCTTTAAGATATCAATGACTTTTTGAAAGCGCGACGTTGGAAATTCTTCTTTGAGTTCTCTTAGCATTTCCGGCCTGTCAAAAGGTCCATTTTCACTTTTTAGGATGATGCGGGTAAATTCTTCGGCCACGATAAAAACAATCGCGACAGGAGAAACGTTGTTTCCATAGTGCTCTGAAAATCCGATGCCATTTAGTGTTCCGTGATGCTGACGTATAATTTGATCTGCACCCATAGGTGAGTGGGGGTATTTGGATACAAATTCAGCTGACATTTGAGCGTGTCTTTCTACTAATTGCTTTTCTGCCACTGAAAAGTTCGCCTTTTTAAGCTCAAGATTGGATTTTATCATTGCTTGCTCATCAGTCTCTAAAACAATGTCATGAAAAAAAGCAATGAAACTAATTTTATCTTCCTGTTCGGCATTACCCCAATCTATGTGTTTAATGATATGCAGGCAGATATAGGTAAGCACTTGAGTATGTTTGAAGAGGTAGCTGGTCTTATTGGAAAGAAGGCGCTCAAGAAGTTTTGCCAGCTTGGGATTGGATTTGGCATTCCTTCTCATCACTTCCATGTTCTTCTTAGCAAGCTTAATGGTCTCTTCATTAACTCCAATGGTGACTAATTTTTTTGATAGAAGCTCAACACTTTTATCGGCGGCCGATATCTCCTCGTCAGGGGATAACTCACTACTTTCGAGCAGGTTCATAAGTTCTGCCGTGACATTATTCACAAAATCCAGACGATCAAGTTTATTGATGAAAAGATGAGTCACTCCTTCTTCAATCAAAGCATTGATCGTGCTCTCGTCAAAATTTGAAAGCTTTTCAATCCTTGGATGGTACTGCTTGGGATTATCAATATCTTGAGAATAAACCGGGCAAACTGAGCGTTTGATGACTTTGAAATAATTTATAGGAATAGGGAAGTAATCCGGGACCACTTTGGTGGACATGTCTTTAGCGGTAATGTTTAAGGCCTTGGCGGCGCTTTGAATCAGGATTTTTAACTGAAGTGAGTTGGGAACATGGGCAAAGCTTCCGGGAATTTCTTTTCCCGGTCCAATCACTACGATGGGTATTTTAAGGGCCTTCCTCTTCACGTAATCAATTATTAATTGGGCCGATTCTTCTTTTTCAATGACGGCGCGTACGATGATTAAATTTATGTCTGCTGCGTTAGATTCCAGCAGTTTGATCGCAAATTCAGCTTTCTTTTTTCCAAGGATATCCAGACCCAACCAAGTGGCCAGATTAAGCATATAAAATGATTCAATCCGCGGATTGTTTTCTACTAAAAGCGTTAGACTCAAAAAGCCTCCAATGAGCTTATAGTTTAATCGGAAAGGGGATTTTTGCTTAATTTTTTGTTAGGATATTTATAAACATCTGATTCTATTTCCCGGAGATATTGTGAGTTCCTTAACAAGCTATTTTGAGACCTCTTTTAATAACCAACAAGAACAGTGGGAAAAATCCCTCCTGGCAGAGTTAAAGCTGACTGAGGTCGGTTCAAAAACCATCAAAAAACTTATCTCGGGTCAAAATTGGCCTACGCTTTCCTTGAAGGCCAAAAATGAAATACGTTTAACTACGGAAGAGGCCTGGAAAAAAGCCTCAATTACTTATGTTCAACTTGAGCCTTCAGAAATTGCCTTTGTGATTAAAGAGGATCTCAAATCAGGCGTTCGAAATTTTTTCTTTCACCAGGAAGCACTTAGTTCACAAAAATGGCAGGAAATTGAAAAGACTCTTTGTGATTTTACCAGGCCTGAAGAGCTTGAAGTTTTTATCCTGGGAGTAGGAGATTACCGAAGCTCAAAGATTAAAGTCGTCTCCCATTTTATTTCAGGCAAAGATGTTCATGATCAAGGTGGGCATTCAATTCAGGAACTAGCGACTCTGTCACATAATCTGGTAAAAAAACTGGAAACACTTAATGAGATCGTTTATCTGGGTGTCTACGTTGACTCCCATTTCTTCCATAATATTGCAAAAATCAGGGCCGCAAAGCTGTTGGCAAAAAAAATTCTCCTGGAGGCCCAAAAAGATGTCACTATAAAAGTGGTGGCACTTACCAGCTATCAAGGCTGGACTCTTTATGAACGCTTTTCAAACATACTTAGAAATGAAACAGCGGTTGCTTCTGCCTATATTGGTGGAGCGGATCATGTTCAGTCTGCGGGTTATAATGCGATCTTTGAACTTGAAACAGACAATCATCCGGAAAAAGAGCACGTTGAACGCTCTCGCAGGTTGGCACGCAATACAACTCACATCCTGGCACTGGAGAGTATGCTGGGAGTGGTGGAAGATGCGGCCTATGGTAGCTTCCATATAGAAAATTTAACTGAAGCTCTTTGTGAGGAATCATGGAAGCTCATGCAGTCCCTCTTGACTGGTGCCAATCTTGAAAGAGAGGTGACCAAGGTCAGAGAAAAACGTCTGGAAATGGTCAAGACTAGAAAGGTCATCATGTCTGGAATGAATGATTATCCTGATGTTAAAGAGCACTTAAATCTTCAGTTTAAAATATCAACTGTCTTTCGGGTTGCCCGCATTTTTGAGGAACTAAGACTCAGAATGGAAAAAAATCCCGAACGCCCTAAGGTGTATGTGGCACTTTATGGTGAATACTCGGCGCTCAATGCACGACTTAATTTCGTGAAAAATTATTTCGAACTTCTGGGTCTTGAGGTTCATGAGCCGGGTCAGACTATGATGGATTTAAATATTCTCAAAAAAGATCTCGCTACCCGCAGGGAAGAAATAATCGTTCTTTGCTCATTGGATGAGCATTATCCCACTCTTCAGGAAATAGCTTCCCAAGTGAATACCCCTTATCGATTTATAGCTGGAAAGTATGAAATGAACTCTTTTCAAAATTTATTTGCAGGGCAAAATGTTTACGAAGTCCTAGAGAACCTGGTTATAGCTTTTGAAGGGAGGAAGTCATGATTGATTTCACCAAGATCCCATGGGGAATACCAGAAATTGAATCAAAGAAACAAAAAGTTATGATGACGATGCCAGAAGGTATCGATCTTAAAAACGCCTATGATAAGGGTGATGTGAAGTTTACCAAGCTCATGCACACGCTTCCTGGCAATAGGCCGTTCATCCGCGGACCTTATGCCTCCATGTACACGGTCAGACCCTGGACTATTCGTCAGTATGCTGGATTTTCAACAGCAGAGGAATCGAATCGCTTCTATCGGGACAATCTGACCAAGGGTCAAAAAGGTCTCTCCATTGCTTTTGATCTGGCCACCCATCGTGGCTATGATTCAGATCATCCCCGTGTAAAAGGGGATGTCGGAATGGCGGGAGTGGCGATTGATTCCATCTTGGATATGAGAGTTCTATTTCAAGGTATCCCTTTGGATCAAATGTCAGTTTCTATGACCATGAACGGAGCAGTGGTTCCCATTCTTGCTTTGTTTATTCTAGCTGGAGAAGAACAGGGAGTTAGTCCGGATAAACTCACAGGTACCATTCAAAATGATATCTTAAAAGAATTCATGGTTCGAAATACCTATATCTATCCTCCAGAACCATCCATGAGAATTATCGCTGATATTTTCAGTTATACCTCCCGCCATATGCCGAAATTTAACTCTATATCCATTTCGGGTTATCACATGCAAGAAGCTGGGGCCACTGCTGATCTGGAACTCGCTTATACTCTGGCCGACGGACTGGAATATCTTCGTACCGGTGTGAAATCAGGATTAGATGTTGACCACTTCGCACCCAGGCTTTCTTTTTTCTGGGCCATTGGGATGAATTACTTCATGGAAGTGGCCAAGATGAGGGCCGCTCGACTTATTTGGAGCAAGATTGTTTCTGACTTCAATCCTAAAAATCAAAAATCACTGGCCCTACGAACTCATTCACAGACATCCGGCTGGAGCTTAACCGCGCAGGATGTTTTTAATAACGTGACAAGAACCGGAATCGAAGCTTTAGCTGCTTCCCATGGTCACACTCAAAGTCTGCATACTAATTCCCTGGATGAGGCCCTGGCCCTTCCGAGTGAATTCTCTGCCCGGATTGCACGCAATACTCAAATCTTCATTCAGACTGAGACTGATACCTGCAATGTCATTGATCCTTGGGGTGGAAGTTATTTTGTCGAGAGCTTGACTCAAGAGCTGGCGTTAAAGGCCTGGTCACATATTGAAGAAATTGAATCCTTAGGTGGAATGTCCCATGCTATTGCGAAAGGAATTCCTAAAATGCGAATCGAGGAGGCCGCTGCCAGAACTCAGGGAAGAATTGATTCAGGAATTCAACCTATCGTAGGAGTTAATCTTTATAAGCGTGAAAAAGATGATGTGCCTAATATCCTTCAGGTAGAGAATTCCGAAGTGAGGGAATCACAAATTCAGAGGCTCAAAAAACTTAAAAGTGAAAGAAATCAAAAGCTAGTGGAAGAAAAATTAAATGCCATGACGGTAGCTTGCCAAAATGGCACGGGAAATATCCTGGCCCTGGCAGTAGAAGCTGCCCGGGCCCATGCCACTGTCGGGGAGATGTCGATGGCCATGGAGAAAGTCTTTGGCAGGCATCAGGCCGAGATCAGGACTATTCAGGGCGTTTATATTAAAGAAGTTCAACAAGGAAAATATGACGTGAAAGAACTCCAGTCACTGATGGAAAAGTTTCAGAAAGAAGAAGGAAGACGCCCCCGGGTGCTGGTAGCGAAAATGGGACAAGACGGACATGACCGAGGTCAAAAAGTTATTTCTACTGCTTTTGCCGATCTGGGTTTTGACGTTGATGTCGGTCCTCTTTTTCAGACACCGGAAGAAACTGCCAGACAGGCCGCTGAGAATGATGTCCATGTTATCGGTGTTTCTTCTCTGGCCGCTGGTCATTTAACCTTAGTTCCTGAATTAAAGGCCGAACTTAAAAAACTTAATCGTGAAGATATTCTGGTTACAATTGGAGGAGTCATTCCTCCTCAGGATTATGATAAGCTGTATAAAATGGGAGTTGCCGGGATTTTTGGGCCAGGTACTGTCATTGCTGATGCTGCCAAAGATCTTATGAAAAAACTAGGCGAGGCCTTAGGACACAAATGAGAAAAGTTCTCGAGCTTAAAGATTATCTGGAAGGCCTTCAAAATAAAGACAGGACGATTCTCGCCCGGGCCATAACCTTGGTAGAATCAACCAATCCTGATCATCAAAAACTGGCCCAGGAATTACTCAGAGCTCTTTTACCGAAAACCGGAACCGCCAAACGAATTGGCATTTCAGGCACTCCCGGTGTTGGTAAATCAACCTTTATTGAAGCTTTCGGAAAGCTTCTTACCTCACAAAATAAAACCGTTGCCGTGCTGGCGGTTGATCCGACTTCACAAGTCAGTGGTGGTTCGATTCTGGGAGACAAGACCCGCATGAACGAACTTGCGATTGATTCTCATGCCTTCATTCGACCTAGTCCGTCTGGAGAGACTCTTGGCGGAGTTGCCAAGCGTACTCGCGAATCACTTCTGTTGTGTGAAGCCTTTGGTTTTGACTATGTGTTAGTAGAGACGGTCGGGGTGGGGCAATCAGAAACGGCCGTGGCCCAGATGGTGGATATCTTCATCATGCTTCTCCAACCTGGCGCAGGGGATGATCTTCAAGGTATTAAGCGTGGCATACTTGAAATTGTAGATATGGTGGTTGTGACCAAAGATGATGGTGATCAGCAGAAAACCATCCAAAAAGCCAAACATGATTATCAGCACGCTTTGCATATTCTCAGACATGAAGGATGGGTACCTCCTGTTCTTTCCTGTTCGGCCGTAACCAAAAAAGGATTACCCGAAGTTCAGACAGAAATTGAAAACTATTTCAAGAACCAGCAAAGTCTCATCACTCAAAAACGGGATAAACAAGGTATTGATTGGATGTGGCAACTCACCATGGACAATCTAAAAGACCTTTTTCGAAGTTCGGTAGGAACTCAGGAAATAAAAAATATCGAAAAACAAATTCTTGATAAAAAAATAACTTCGCCTGAAGGTGCTGCAAAATTATTGCAGGCCTTTACTCATATAAAACTAACTTCTTCTTAACGGACGACTTTCTGTTTTTCTTTTTATAATGCTCCCACAGCACTTAATAGGAAGAACTATAATGAGAAACTTCAGAGAATTCATTGATGAGTTTTCAAATCTTGAGATCCTCTTTATCCTGATATTCATGCTCCTTATTGCTTGGGGTACTCTTTCTTACGCTTCGACTTATTTTTAGTCGCAGCATATAAGACTTATCTGCTTGACCTTGTTTGAGGATCTTGAAATCCTCAAAGCAGGATGACAAGGAGTCTTATATGATGCGCGAATTTATGATCTTTCTTAAACAGTATGGTGTAATCGGTCTCGCTATTGCAGTTATTATTGGTGGGAAATTAAATCTGCTCGTCACAAGTCTGGTTAATGATCTTCTGACTCCTCTCATCTTTCAACCGGCCTTAAGAGCTGCTGGAGTAGAAAATATTTATCAGCTCTCTTATAACGGAATCATGTACGGCAAAGTATTTGGTGCTTTGTTGGATTTTTTAATCGTAGCTTTTGTTGTCTTCTTATTTGCCAAAAAAGTGATGAAAGAAGAACTCGTGACAAAAAAATAATTTTAGCTATTTGTTAAAAACGAACTCATCTTCTGTTTTATAGATCATTCGTCTTAATCTGATACAAGTATTTGTAAACATTTAAGTACTTCGCTTAAAGCATATTGATATTTTACTTTTTATAAACATCCTTATCATTTTGTGACCAAATACCCGTAGGCAATTTCTTATAATCTACAAAAAAGACACATTAAGATTACCATAATTTTTCAAAACAACCGAAATCTATTGAATCGAATTAAACAGAGGATTTTTAAAAATGAAAAAACTAAGTCTGAATGCCAAGATTTACTTTGTACTAAGTATCTTCATCGTAGCGTGTATCGTGATCTCCATCCTGGGATTAAGCAAGATGAGTGATATCAAAGCAGGATTAAATCGAATTGTTTCAGGCAGTGTGGTAAGAGTGAAGCTTTCCAATAAATCGAAGAGTGTTTTTCTGGATCAGGTCATAAGTGAGAAAAACATTATCTTAGAAAAGAATATTGAGGGTGCAAAAAAGCATTTTAAGAGACTTGAAGAGAATAATCAATTGCTCATCCAGACACTGGATGAACTCTACTCCTTAATTTCTGCTGAAGCTGGGAAGCAAAATCTTAGAGATACCAAGGGCCAGATTGTTTTATGGTGGGAAAATAATCAAAAAATTCGTGAATATTTAATGAAAGGTCAAAAGGAAGAAGCCTATGAGCTTAGCATGGCATCAGGGCGGGTACTTCGGTTTAAAGTAGAGGAGCTTATTGATAGCATTCTCAATCGAAATAGCGGATTCATGGATGAAGAGGTAAAACAAGCAGAAGCTGATTATAATAGTGCCAGAAATTTAGTTATCATTACCAGCTTGGCAGCAATCATTTTCGGTTTAGGGTTGGCCATTGTCATTTTAAGAGCGGTTGGAAATTCGATCAATCAGGTGATTGCTAATTTGTCCGATAACTCAAATCAGGTGACAGTCGCTGCTCAACAAATTGCCTCCTCATCCGAAGAGCTTTCCCAGGCCGCTACAGAACAAGCATCATCTTTGGAGGAGACAGCTTCATCTATTGAAGAGATGAACTCGATGATTCAAAAAAATGCAGAGAACGCCAAAAGGACTTCGGATTTATCTCACAGTAGCCACGGAAAAGCGGAGAAAGGGAAAATTGTAGTACAGGATATGATTAAGGCCATTGATGATATTAGTATTAGTAACAACAACATCATGAATCAAATCGATGACAGTAATGAGAAGATTGCTGATATCGTTAAAGTCATCGCTGAGATTGGAAATAAAACCAAAGTTATCAATGATATTGTTTTCCAAACGAAACTTCTTTCATTTAATGCTTCAGTTGAGGCCGCAAGGGCCGGTGAGCATGGTAAAGGGTTTGCTGTGGTTGCTGAGGAAGTGGGCAACTTAGCGGCAATGAGTGGAAATGCTGCTGAAGAAATTTCGGCCATGCTTAATGGTAGTATTCAAAAAGTGGAAGGCATAGTTAATGAAACCAAACAAAAAGTCGGCCAACTCATATTAGATGGTAAGTCTAAAGTTGAAATCGGCTCTAATATCGCTAAACAATGTGGTGTTGTTCTTAATGAGATTGTAGAGAATGTTTCGGATGTTACTCAGATGGCCAATGAAATATCCACTGCATGTCAGGAACAGGCCATGGGAGTTCAGGAAATTACGAAGGCCATGAATCAGCTTGATCAAGTGACTCAAACGAATGCATCTACATCTGAAGAAGCAGCTAGTGCCGCAGAAGAGCTTTCATCCCAATCAGAATCACTTCGTTCTACAGTTGGCGTTTTGGTGCAGGAAATTAAGGGCAGTAATGACGGCAGGACTGATTTATCCAGTGAAACAAGACCTGTCATCAAGCAGACGCATGTAAAAAAACCGAATAATATTATTTCGCTGAATACATCCAGAGCAACTATTCCTCGTTTACCAAAAAATAGCGATAGAAAAGTAAGCGGTTATGAAGCCACTGTCCCATCAGAGAATGATCCTCGTTTCGAAGAAGTATAGTGAACATGATGGCAAGTGAGGTACAACAGTTAACTTTTAGAATGACCCGGGAAGAGTTTGATTTTTTCCGGGAAAAGATATTTCTACTCGCTGGTATTTCCTTGTCTGATGCAAAGCTTGACCTTTTACAAGCAAGACTCAGATCAAGGGTTCTGTCTTTAGGAATGAAGGACTTTAAAAGTTATCAGTTGTATCTTCAAAAATTGCCTGAAGTGCACCAAGAGTGGGAGCATTTTATCAATTTGCTCACAACTAATAAAACTGATTGGTTTCGGGAGCCTGATCATTTCAGCTTTATCGTTAATGAGTTTCTGCCCAGATGGTTTAAGTTAGGAAAAAAGCATCTGAAAGTCTGGTGTGCGGCATGCTCTACCGGAGAAGAAGCTTATACTTTATCCCTGGTGCTGAACCTGGCCCTCAAAACGGCTGGTGTTTCCTTTGATATTCTGGCGACAGATATCGATACTAATGTCTTGGGCCTAGGAAAAAATGGAGTCTATCCTCAGAGTTGTCTTCCCCAAATTCCGGAGAAGTATCATTTTGGTTTTTGTCAGGGAACTAAGGAGTTGAGTTCTTGGATGAAAGTTCGTAAAGAAGTTAAGGCCCCTGTAGAATTTAAGCATTTTAATTTATCTCAAATTCCTTATCATTGGCCTGAGAAATTCGATTTGGTTTTATGCAGAAATGTCATGATCTACTTTAATAAAGAAACCATCAGGAATGTGGTCGAAGCAATTTATGAATCTTCTTGTGATGATGCTGCCCTTATTATCGCTCATTCAGAATCTCTTCAGAATGTAAATGCTTCCTGGAAATACCTGGCACCATCGCTCTATCATAAAGGGCGACTGTTTTGAACTCACCGGAAGTTATAAGTCTAGGGATAGGTGAAATCTTTTTAGGGCGCAGTCCAAAAATTATTGGAACGATTCTTGGATCTTGTGTTTCTGTTTGCTTATTCTCAAAAAAACAAAAAATAGGGGGAATGATCCATTTTGCCCTCCCTGACCGGACTCATGCAACCAGCAGTACCAGAAATGATTTGAACTTTGGTGACAGCGCTATCCTCTTTTTGTATCAGGAACTTCATCGGATTTCTCAAGGTCCAATTGATGATCTGGCTGCTAAAATAGTTGGAGGTGCCAGTGTCATGAACGAATTGGTACATGCTTCTTCCATAGGTGATCTAAATGTTCATATTGCCCGAGACACACTGAAAGAATTGGGCGTTACCATCGTTGGCGAGGATGTGGGCGGTACCTCAGGTCGAAAAGTTTACTTTTATACGGAAAGTGGCAGACTCAGGGTTTCTAAGATGGAAGCACCTTTTAATGGAACGAAGAAAAAGATTCGTGCATTGATTATTGATGACTCAAAGACCATCAGGGAATTACTGGCAAAGATTTTAAATTGCAATGACATTGAAGTCGTAGGTGAGGCGGGAAATGCTCAGGAAGGCGAAAAACTTATATTGAGCCTTTCTCCTGACGTGATCACTCTCGACATACATATGCCAGGACTTGATGGGGTCTCGTTTCTTAAACAATATCTGCCTCGATATCCAATTCCAACAATCATGATTTCTTCAATAAACATGGCCGAAAGTGATTTGGTCTTTAAAGCGCTTGAAGCAGGTGCTGTTGATTATCTACAGAAGCCTTGTTTATCTGAAATTACCACACAGTCAGTAATGATTAGAGAGAAAGTCATTACGGCCGCATCAATTAAGGTTAAAGGCCATCATCAACTTGAGAAAAAGAATCAACGGAAAATTTCCTATTCAAGTGAACAAAAGATTGTTGCTATCGGTGCTTCGACAGGTGGGACTGAAGCAATTAAAGCAGTCCTTATGGAGCTACCTTATAACATCCCACCCATCTTGATTGTCCAGCATATACCACCCGTCTTTTCAACCGCTTTTTCTAAAAGGCTCAATGAGCTTTGTCCCTTTGAAGTCAGAGAAGCAAGTGATGGGGATGAAGTGTTGCAGGGGAGGGTGCTTATAGCGCCCGGAGGGAGACAGATGGAACTCATTATAGATGGCGATAAGAAAAAGGTCAGAGTTTTTGATGGCGAAAAAGTTAACCGTCATCGACCATCAGTAGATGTTTTGTTTAATTCTGTGGCCAAAAATGCTGGAGATCAGGCAATAGGGGTTATTTTGACCGGAATGGGAAACGATGGAGCAGCAGGGCTTTTGAGAATGAGAAATGCCGGTGCTGATACCATTGGACAAGATGAGGAGTCTTGCGTCGTCTATGGGATGCCTAAGGCCGCTTTTGATTTGAAAGCTGTGGAGCGAGTTGTATCTTTAGAAAATATAGCTGAAGAAATCATTTCCAGCTTGGAACAGTTCAAAAAACGATAACATTATTTTCACTGCAAAGGAGATAGATGTCTTCAGTTACACCGTTTAATCTTCCTATCTCGATTACATCTTTATTATCAAGAAGATCTTCCACTGACGCTAATGAAGTCGCAATGAGCCCCATGCCTTCACTTGCAAAAAGTTTCTGCATACTAATGTCATTGGTCTCGCCCAGGACTTTAATTTTAATATTCATCTTATCAAAGTAATGATCAATGCCCTGACGGGATTTTGAAAGCTTAAGGGGCAACATCAAGGGGGCATCCTCTAATGAGCGTGGGAAACCTTTTTGTAAAGTTTGGAATTTTTTATGTCCACAAATAATGATTGGTGAACTTGAGATCTTTTTAAATGAAAAGCCCGACTTTTCACTGTTCTCAGGAATAAAATTAGTGATCAATAGGTCTATCTCATGATCCTCAAAGTCTTTAAACAGTTCGTCGGAGCGGCCTTTAATGATCTGTATATTCTTTTGGGATTTAAGCATGGCCTTTTTGCAAATATCCAGTCCTAAGCACTTAGGGACTCCATCCATAAGACCTATTTTTAAATTATTTTTTAATTCCTGTTGTTTACCGGTGAGTTGGGTTGCCATCTCCGTACCTATTTTGAAGATTTCTGTGGCGTACTGATGGGCCAGTTTCCCGGCCTCGGTGAGTACCAACTTCCTGGCGGAACGGTCAAACAGGGATACCTCCAGACTTTGTTCAAACTGCCTGATCTGAGAACTAAGAGTTGGTTGACCGATCGACAGAATTTTAGAGGCACGTGCAAGATTTCCTTCATTTACTACAATATAAAAATAGTAAAGATGGTGGAAATTTATCCATAATACTCTGCCATGAATGTTTACTTTCATAAATATGATCTGTTTTTTATAATGAGGAAAGTCATATCAATCAATTCTTTAATATTGGGCTTGGCAAGAAAGAGAGTATTTTCATATTCTGCGATCTGATTTTTGAGCGCTTCATTATCGTAAGCAGTATAGAAAATAAATGGGACATGATTTCCAAACATACGGGTCTTGCTTATGAGCTGTAGTCCATCCATTACTGGCATTGAAAAATCACAGATAACACAATCAATATTTCTTTGGTTGAGTATTTCTAAACCTTCCTTACCATCACCTGCGGTAAAAACCTGGAAATCATCGCTAAATAAAATTTTGAGATTCTGGACGAGCTCCGGCTCATCATCAACGATCAGTAAGGTTCCTTTCATCCACGCTCCGGTATCAGTGTATAAATCTAAATTGCTGGTAATATATAGCGGAGTATATTGAATCTTTAAATGATAGTTGTCATGTAATTTTGTGATCCTGACCTAGGGCAAGCTTAGGTCAGGATTAAAAGATATTATTGACGGGCCTCTTTATTCTGGGCATCGGGATTGATGACCTGATTCATTTTTGATTCGCCAGGAATCTGCCCCGATAAAAAACTTCTAAGCATCCAGGCCGCTTTGTCGTGGGCCCCAATCCTCTTGATCATAATATCTGAGCTGTAAAGATCTCCGGTCTCGTCTAAAAGATTGGCCGCTTCTGATGCTCTTTTAGATAGCAGGTCATGACTGCTGATGAGTTCCCTCAGAGCAGTGTCATCACTGGCATGATTGTTTTTCATTTCGGAGAGATCGGCCGAACCAATAATATTTTGAAGGGTAATAGGAGCTTCATCTCCCAAAGCGCGGATTCTTTCAGCGATCTCATCAATGGCCTCGGCCAGCTCCTGGTAATGCTCTTCAGTGAGTTTATGGACTGAGAAAAACTTCGCCCCTTTATAATTCCAGTGAACAGCGTAGGTCTTCATATAAAGGATGAAGGTATCGGCCAGGACCAGTTTTAGAAGATCATTTGCTTTTGTTGATTGATTTGATTTGGTTTCCATATGCACCCCGTTCTTAAATTAAGGTCTTCATGAAAGCATTTATCGAGCGGACTTAATATATCCAGGGTGTCCATGCTCAAGAATGGAGAGACTCAAGCCTATTGAGATGGTCTTGATAATGTTGGATTAAGGGAGCCCAGAGCTTTCTGGCCCGGATATAAGCGTTAGTAGTTAATTCTGCTTTCTGGATGGCGGGATTAAGTTTTTTAAAGAGGGCAGACATATTAAGTTGGTTATTGAGCTGATAAGGAAAAGTTTTTTCAATGACTTTTATAGTCGTCTCAAATGACTTTCCTTCTTTGAGTAACTTTTCTGCAGTCTGAACCATTTCCAGAGTTTCATTTTTACGAACAGTTAATTTTTCAATCTCTTTTTTAATTCTAACCCTTTGCTTTTCTATCAATACCTTGCTGTCCAAAAGATACTTTAATTCAATTCTTAAACTATGAGGAAGTTCCAACATGTTTTGAGAAACTGAATTAAATAATAGATCGTGGTAGAGCTCCAGAACATGAAACTGAAAAAAAATCATCTCCAAGGGATCATCATCTCTTACTTCTGCTATTGAAGAGATGAGTTCGAGTAGACCTGAATTTTTGCAATGATAAACAGGAATATCATTTTTTGATTTGCTTAAAAGTTGCCTGGCCACAAGATGATCTAAGTATCTTTGAATTTGGGTATTTTGCATTTGATGGTTCTGGCCAAGATAGCATTCCATCCAGTTTGCAAAAAGTTCGGTATAGAATTTGACATCTTTTTGTCTGAAGCCGTTTATTTGGTGATTGATATGGGAGGCACATACACTAGTGGCCAGAAAAACGCGAAATTGATGGGAAGCCGAAAGTTTTCTCATTCGTTACATTGTAACATATTAGGAAACAATATTCTTTAAATAATTCCAATTATTTGACGCTATACCGTTACAATGTAACTTAATTTACGCAAACCAGAGGGCCGAAAGTGAGAAAATTGCCTTATCGGGAGGTTCATATGAACACGATAAGTTTATTACGGATTCTTGGAGTTTTGGCAATTGTTGGATCAGGTATTAGTTTTCTGTTTGAAGGTTGGTCAAATCTAACCGATCTTGGAAAGTATCTGCTGTTTTTTGCATTTGTGTCTATCATCTTTCTTTTTAGTGAAACAACTCGGAAAAAAGATTTTTCACTGATCTTATCTTCACTTTTCATCATCCTCATTCCGGCCATTTTTGCTCAGCTTGGTTCTTTTGGACTCGATCAAATGCACCAGATCTCAGAGAGGGTCACGACTTTTTTACCCTTGCAGACTCGTGATGCAGCACCAGTTCTTTTAACGACAGTAACCAGCGTTCTTTTACTTATTCCTATGATTTTTCGAAGTCTGATAAGACTTGGATCTTCACATCGCATGGTCGATCTGACCTATTTTATACTTTCAGGTTCTCTTTTCTTGATTCCCAATAGGGGATCTCTTTTTCACGCTCTGATTTTGTTAGGGCTTTTCTTATCAATGGCAGGGATTCATCGTTGGGTAAGGATGGACTCATTAGCGACAGAGTACGGGTTTGCTCTAAGAAGTGCTGTCATTTTTGTTTTTCTGGGACGTGCCTGCCTTTATGAAGTCGATGATGTTTTAATTGCCTTCGTCTATTTTTTACTGGCCTTGATCTTTCTGACACTTCTTCCTGAGAGTCTTAAGAGATTGAAATTGGATAAGCTTGCTATAGGGGTGGGGTTTGTCTTCATGATTTTTGCTTCTAAAAAAATCCTCCTGAGCATGAATGTCAATGACGCCACTTTAAGCTTTATCTTCACTGCCAATCTTCTTATTTTTACGATCATGCTTTTAAAGGATACGGTAAGAGTTGGAATTGGCTTTGTTGCCTTTTTATGTTGGTGGAAAATGATCACTTCTTTTCTAATTGGAGATGAAACCTTTATTCCAGGTATATTAAGTTTTATTGTTCCAATTTGCCTTTTGGTGCTCTCAATTTATCTTAAGAAAAGAGCAGGGGTTTTGAATGGGGCAGGTCTTGTAGGCGTACTTATACTATTTCACTTAATAAGAATCATAAGCTTTCCTGAAACAAATGTATGGATAATCTTAGGGGCAATTGGTCTGTCTCTCTTCGCTCTAGATTTATTCTTTGAGCGTTATGGAGCAGTGGTAGGGGCAAAATACAAAAATCTTATGAATGATCTTGATTAGGATTTTCAGAATTCCTGTAAGATAGACAAAAGGACTCTTTATGAACTCAAAATCATTTTTCTTCTCGCGAAAGTTTTGGCCCATCTTTTGGACCCAGTTTTGGGGGGCCTTGAATGACAATATGTTTAAGAATGCCATGGTTATTCTTATCACCTATAAGGCCTATTCTCTATTAGGGCTAGGTGTGGATCAGATGGTCGCCGTATGCGGTGGGATTTTTATATTGCCATTTTTTCTCTTCTCTTCAATTTCAGGCCAATTAGCAGATAAGCTTCCAAAAAATAAAATGATTATTTTTACCAAGGCCCTGGAGGTGGTGATCATGTCTCTGGGAGCAGTTGGTTACATGGCAGAGTCAGTACTCATATTGTTCGTCTCGCTCTTTCTGATGGGATTGCAGTCCACCATCTTTGGACCTGCTAAATACAGTGTGCTGCCGGAGTTATTGGATGAGAACCACATTGTTAAAGGTAATGCCTTGGTTGAGATGGGGACCTTCCTGGCAATTTTAATTGGGACAATTATTGGTGGAATCCTGATCAGCTTGAACAGCGGTCCTCTTTATATTTCTATTGCTATCATCATGACTTCTGTCGTGGGCCTACTATGCAGTTTTAAATTACAAAAGTTAAAGGCGGTTAGTCCGGAGCTAAAAATTGATTTTAATCTCATCCGTTCAACCATGGAGATCGTCCAAATAAGTCGTAAGACCAGAAGTGTTTTTATCTCTATCTTGGGAATTTCCTGGTTCTGGTTTTTTGGTGCGATCTTACTTTCGATCTTTCCCATTTATGTGAAAAATACTCTTAACGGGGATGAGAGTGTCGTTACTCTTTTCCTGGCCCTCTTTAGTATTGGAGTGGCGATAGGCTCAGTTGTTTGTGAGAAATGTTCTCATGAGAGGGTGGAGCTGGGGCTGGTGCCTTTTGGTTCAATTGGTATGTCTTTATTTGTCTTGCATCTCTTCTATATTGGTACTCCCTATGAGTCGTCCGAAGTACTGAATGTGATGGGCTTCTTGCAGCAATCTGGCACTTACTGGATAGTCGCTGATCTTTTAGGGCTCTCTATCATGAGTGGCTTTTTCATTGTGCCTCTATATACCTTCATTCAAATGCGGTCGGACCGGCACGAGCGCTCACGAGTGATTGCCTCTAATAATATTTTAAATGCTCTCTTCATGGTTGTGGCCTCCATTCTCCTGATGGGGCTATTTGCTGCAGGTGTTTCTGTGACGCAAATATTTTTGGTGCTTTTTGTCCTTAATACCCTTGTTTCTATCTATATCTATACTGTTATCCCTGAGTTTTTATGGCGTTTTATTTGCGTGATTTTGGGAAGAATCATTTATAGACTGAAAATTTCAGGCCTTGAACATATTCCTAATGAAGGTCCGGCAGTTTTGATTGCTAATCATGTCAGTTTCATCGATTGGCTGGTGGTCTCGGCTTCTGTCAAAAGACCGGTCCGCTTTGTAATGCATTACTCCTTTATGAAAAATCCTTTGTTCGCTTTTCTTTTAAGAGGGGCCAAGGTCATTCCCATTGCTGGCCAGAAAGAAGATCCAGAATTATTAGATCAGGCCTTCGATGCTATCTCGGCCACTTTGGAAGACAATGAAATGGTTTGCATCTTTCCGGAAGGGCAGATTACCCGGGATGGGAAAACGAATAGCTTCAGGCCTGGGATTGAGAGAATTATTAAGCGAAATCCGGTACCGGTAATCCCAATGGCAATCAAAGGACTATGGGGAAGTTTTTTTAGCAGAAAATATGGTTCTGCTTTAACGAAATTTTCCGTTATTCCAAAAAATATTTGGGGCAAGGTAGAGCTTCAGATAGTGCCCGCTTGGGCGCCGGAAGTCGTACAGGCTTCAAAACTTGAGGCTGAAATAAAAATGCTTTTAAATGAATCGAGCGGGGAAGAATAATTTATCCCCGCATCTTCCACAGTAGTTGGGACAGATAAGGACGTCTGGTCTCACCGGTGGCAACCATGAGAAGTTTGGTGATTTTTAGGTTCTCAGCATCGGTGAAAAGCAGAATCAGAAGTTCTTGAATATAATTGGTATTTAAGGTCACATAATTATCGGTACCAACTCCTAATTTAAGTCCCTTCTTTTCCCACCACGAAAACGGGTGGTCTTTATAGTCTTCAAAGCTATCAGTGAGTTTATTATTTGATGATGGCAGAGCGATTAAACTCACACCCTTATTGATCATGCGGTTTAAGACATCATGCTGATAGTGTTCCACTTCACGGGCCGTATGAAATTTAACTTTTACAAATTCGCGTTTCTCTTTTTCATCCAGCAAAATGCCATTAAAAAGCTTATCACGAATACCGGTATATTCTCTCCAGTCCATATCCATGAGCTCTTTCCAGTCACTGGAATTTTCTTTGATTTTACCACCGCGCTCATTATCGATCACAAGCCTTCGGTAAAGTGAATGGAAGTAGAAGTTGGGATTAATTCCAAGCGAGAGGCCATGCTCAAGTGTGTCGATGTGCCAGATATTGAGAGCGTTATCAACTGCCTGAACACCCTTTTTTAATGTATGCCAGGTTTCACCATGGTGGGAGCGGATTTTAAAACCTTTGAAGTGAAGTTTTCTAAACCCTTGCTGCATTTCCGCAAAGTGACCTTTACGGTAAAGATCTCTTTCAGAACCAACTGTATCCACTTCAGAGAGGTGAGGAATGAGGAATGGGTGTTTATCCAGAAGTTCCAGAATCACATCTACCTGATGCAAGAAATGATCTTTCTTGGTGGGAAAATTAGCGGCATCAAAGAAGTTCGCCTCTTTCCTGAAACAAGGGGAGAGTACGAATTCAAATTCCGGATGTTCTTTTTTAAATTTCATGTAGCCGTTGTACAGACCAAGGACAACGTCTTCTTCGGTTAAATTTTCAAGCCCAGGAATTTGTTCATCTGCACTCTGATTGGCCCGCGAAAGAGTAAACTTTAAACGAATCATACCCACATTGAACTTATGATAAAGCTCAGAGGCCATGTGGTAGGCAGCCGCTTCATGCATTTCTTTGGTTGTGAGAATAAGTTTGGGAAGCAGGAGAATTTTTAAATAACGGTCAAAAAATTCATCTTCTTTCAATCTCACCAGACGATCAACGTCATCAACTGTCTCGATATTTTCTGCCGTACCCTCACCGTAGACCTTATTGATGATGTCGTAATAGACTTCTTTCTTGGGACCTTTTAGGAGTTTCATCAAATGCGGATGAATGAATTCAGCTGAAAGTGAACCGGTTAAATGAATGTGTTCTTCAATATAAGGCTTAGGAAAGCTCTTAAAAAAATTAAACAGCGCCGTGGCCACTGGATGAGTGAGCAATGTTTTAATTTCAATTTCATTGGACTGAAAATCATTAATAAGCCGTCTGAATTCCTGAAGAGATTTTTTGATTAAAGGATGATCATCCTTGGCCTCTCCCATAACCGCTAGCTCCAACGTATCTGCGAGGGATATTCCATTGGTTTCAGAAATAATTTTGATGAGGTGATCTGTCAGTAGATCAATCTTACTGGACTTGGACATACTTCTACCTTTAAAGCATTTATCGGCTTATGAAAAGGTAAAGGTTAGAGACTGACCTCTGTAGTCGGATCTTCACACATACTGGCAGGTTTAATTTTATAGGCCGGAGTGCACTGAGTGATCCACTGACCATCTTTAAAGTGAGCAAAGCCAAAGGTCCAGGTGATTTTTTTGGTTTCACGAGTGATGACCACTTCATGGGAATAAAGATCTGGGGCGACTCCATCAACGGCGAAGCACCAGCCATAGGCCCTCATTTCTGTAGCTGAGATGATTTCCATCGCAGCATTACCCACTGGTGTTCCGAAAACGGAAGCGATGCCTTCGGCCGAGCCTAAAAAAGGTATTCCAAATTTTGTGAGGGTCGAAGCAGTAAGTTCACCCACGTTCTGATACACATCTTCCACCTGTGCTCGCATGATGAATTCTTCTGAGCAGGGACCAGTGAAAGTGAGTTCAATGGCCAAGGCATTTAGTGAAAAGAGTAGAGTTATTAAAAGTGTTTTCATAATGATTGTGCCGCCGCCCGAGGAGTACTTGCCAGAAGATTTTCAAGCTTAGTCCGGTCGAGCTTATCGTTTCCTTGTACATAGTTTTTTAAGTCATTCAGTGAATCTTGTCCCCAAAAGAGCTCATCATCCACCACAAATGTCGGAACACCAAAGGCACCTTTAGTGATGGCCTCTTGAATGTTACTTTTAAGTTCCACCTTGGCCTCTTTAGTGAAACTTCTTTCATAAAGATCATCTGCCGGAAGATCATTTTCTCTTAAGGCCTGTAAGAGTTCATCCGGTTCTCCCATATCAATCCGCTGCTGCCAACCGGCTTTCCACAGAGTTTCAATCACTCGTTCCTGATTTTCCCCGGCCACATCTTTAAGGGCCAGGCGAAGAGCGTAGAGTGAATTAAAAGGATGGGTTTTCGGCGTGGTAAATTCCACATTCTGAACGGCAGCATAGCGAAGACACTGCTTTAACAAAAACTCTCTCTTAGGAGTCACCTCACCTGGGCCTTTAATCTGCCAGTGATTTAAAATTGGACCGAGGGCCACTGGTTTAAAATTAACTTTGAGATTTAATTCATGGGCAAGCGGCTTCAGTTTGAGCCAGGCAAAATAAGAAAATGGAGATAAAAAATCGAAGTAAAAGTTTAACTCTTTCATAGGCTTAGGAGAATGCCTTGAGAAAAGCCGATCTGTCCACTCAACATTTTTCTTGCAAAAAATTTAAAGTCTGACTAGAATAACGCATCGAATTATTCCGATATTAATCCTGCGGTTGCACGTATATTTCAAGTTGGACGTTTGTTGAAGAGCCGGGTTGTTATCATCTAAGAGACTATGTCTCGTTTGGGTAGACTCATGAAAAATTTCCTTTCTCGCACAATCACTATCGTGATGCTGTCTCTCTTTGCCATCTCTTGTGGATCTTCTGGTACTTCCAACGTCTTAAACGGTATTAAAGTTGAAACTCAGACCATCAATGAAGATGTCTGGATGTCATTTACTTCTGACATCAACCTCGGTGCGATGAGCTTTGCATCGATCTCGGTTCCTATCCTTCACCCACGTGGCCAAACTCCAGTCGGTCAACTTGAACTGATCTCAGGTCTTGCCGGTGTGAACCAATTAAAAATCTCCGTGAATATCTCTGAAATGACCGATGTTCAAACCACTCAAGCTGTTCTTCCTAATGGAAACATGATCCCACTTATTGCTAACAACCAAACCATTGCGGTGAGTGTTGGTAACGGTGCTCGTATATATTTAACTCTCTCTGAAAATGTAACTGCTATTGGTGTGGCCGTTCCCATCAGTGCCTTTGATAGTCTTGGTCAATCACTTCCGGGTCTTAACTTTTTCCCAATCGTTAACCAGGGTGACATCACTGCTACTGCCGGTATCTTCACAGGTGCTCCTGGCAAAAACGGTATCGCTGTCGTAGCTGACCTATCAAGAGTTGTGAATCTTGGAAAACTTATGCCGTCACAAGCGAGTACTTTCGCTCTTCAAGCTGAAGAAGTGCAAGACGCTGTTAAACTTGATTACCGCTCTCACTCAGGATCAAGATCACAGAAAGCTAAACTTGATCGCATGATCTACAAACTTCATTCGAAGAGAGCTGTCTTAAGAATGAGATAGTCATTAGAAGTTTAAGGATGAACTAGAAAAAGACCCCTGGGTATGGATGCTTAGGGGTCTTTTTTTTATAGCCGCGAAGTGATTCTTTGACGTTGATTACAATTTCTGCAAAGCATCCGTAGATTCTCCTCGGTAGATTTACCTCCCAGCGCAAACGGTTTTATATGGTCGAACTCGAGGGCATTTTTTGAACCGCATTTTTGGCAAATTTTATCTCTGAGGTAGACAGCTTTTTTGATATTGGCAGTGATGTAGCGAGGGTTGGAGGAGGAGGTTATTTGTTTGGATTTTGTTTTGAATTTTTTAGAAGTAAGTTCTTCAATGGCCATATCAAAAATTGAATTAAAGATTTCTTCTCTGCTTCTTTTTTTGTGTGCCATGAGATATCTAATTTGTTCAAACTTATTATAGGTTGCTTCACAAAATTCAAGATGAAGTGAGTACATTCTTTCTGTCGGTTGAATGGATAACGAAGCGGGCCCAATAACATCTTCCAAAGTCTTCTCACAGGTTTTGCTGGAAGTGTTTTCAATACTGGCCAGGATTTCCTTTTTGAATCCTGTATCCGTAATTCCTTCTTGTTTAAATGTATTTGCAGCTTTTCCCAGATTGGTAAGAGTTAGTTCTCCACTTTCTAACTTACTTTCTATTTCAGGAATTTCCTGAAGAAGTTTCATTGCAGTAATTCTTCTGGAAGCTGAAGCTTCTGAGAAATGCAGTTCCTGAACGATATAGCAGAAAAGAGATGTGTAACCTAATTCAGTAAAGAGTCTTCTCGTATTAATCTCTCTGAGGTGAACTATAAGGCTTGTTGTGATTGAACGATACTCTTGAGCAAGATGTTTTGTGTCTTGAAGTAGCGCCTTGTCGGTAAGATATTTTAGATTCATGCTCTTAGAAATAGCATGAGGGCGTTTGGAATTTAATTTTGAAATGAAGAGAGAAAGAGATTACTTCTTTAATGAATAACGCATTGTCGCTTCCACCAGTGGAACCGCAAAAAAAAAGCCCCGGTCGAAACCGGGGCCTTGAGAACATTTAGATTTTTTTAGAAGTACGTCCGCCAGCTTTAGCGTTGGTTTTCTTTCTACGTTTTTCAGCGGCTTCCATTTTTTCTACGCGCTTGATTGATGGCTTTTGGTAATACTCGCGAGCGCGGTATTCTTTCACGATCCCATAAGCATCACAAAGTCGTTTGAATTTTTTGAGGGCGCGTTCGACGGCAAAACCATCAGTGATATCAATACGAATTTTGTCTTTTGGGTCTCTTTTCTCGTGGGCCATGCATCCTCGCTGTAAATGAAGTCGTTGTTTTCTGTTCGGTAAAAATAGCATAACACCTTAAAAAGGCCAGATTTTCGTTTTATGCTGTGTTTAAGAATTCCTAAATCCTTAAGGTTGCCAGAAATGGGTAATGGTCGGACGGGAGAATGTTCTTTTGTTCCATGCGTTTAGGTACGGGTAAAGGAGAGCCTAACAGGTTCTTATACCGGGGGAAATAGCACTCCGTGGGGTCCAGAAGGTGAGCGAAGTCCTCGGAAATAAAGAGATAATCGATTTGTTGCACGAAACGGTTCCCGCCCCGGTTGAAGTAAATGTAGCTGAATCGGTCTTCTTCCGGGATTCCGGCCAGGAAAGCTATATCCTTCAGATTGGTCAGTTCATAAATCGGCCTAAATTCTTCCTCGGTGTCTTTTTCGCCAGCATGCCCATTCATGTCCCCGCCAATTAAAATGGGGGTGTGGGGGAATTGGGCGCTCAGATCCTGATAAATATGAACCAGACCCTTCACTTCCAGGACCCGGCGGGTGCGGCCTTCGAAGTCGGCGCGCTTTAAGTCCAGTTTGGATTTGATGTGAACCAAAAGCAGGATCATTTTCATTTCTCCGTTTTCTTTAAGATCCAAACGAAGAACATCTCGGGAGAATCTCTTGGCGGGATAAGGAAGCGGGAAATTTATATGGGAGTGAATATCAATCTCATAAGGAAGAGTTTTTTTCACGAGGTAGCCCAAGTCAATTCCACGGTCAGAATTTGAGGGCAGTGAGAAGGAGAGGTACTCATCGTTTAAAACATATTTGGCAAAATTTGAAAGGGATTCAGGGCCACCCACTTCAGTCATCATCACTATATCGGCCTGGGCATCCTGAATGGTACTGGCGAGTATCTGACACTTTTCTTTGGATTTATTTGAGAAGAGCGATGAACTCATGAGCTGCCACTTGATTTCCGTGAGTTCAGTCACAGGCACGGCCTCATGGTTATGTTTATCCATGAAAAGAAAGAGATCCTGGGCATTTAAGACCATGACTTTTAAATTATCCATACGACTATTAGAATATAGCTATGAAAGCGATCAAACAATTCTTCATTCCTGTTATTAGTTTAGTCTTAGCTCATGAAGCTTTTGCTGCAGGCGAGGCCAAATTTACTTTTGAACCTTTATACGGAATTGAGACAAGATTAGTCAGATATCCGGAGCCGGCCCGTTATGTCACCAGTGCCACTTACGGAGCACGTCTTCTTTATGGAACGACACTTTTATCCGGAGAAGCTGAATACACCACCGCCAAGTCTAGAAAAGATTATCCGTCCCAAGACCAGGAAGTGGAAGATACCGTTGAGCGTGCAAGTCTGGGCCTTCGAACCACTTTTCCGGTTCATAAATTTGTGGGTGCTTATTTTCGTGCCGGAGGACGGGCCAGTCAGGGAGAGACCACTATCACAACTGCTGGAGTTTCAGAAACCAAGGATAATCCTCTGCGGGTTGATCCGTATGCAGGAGCGGGGATACAAGTCGCTTTTCATTCAAATCTCGCCATCAATGCCGGAGCGACCATGATCCGGAACGCAGAAAATAAGTACGATGCTCAATACACACTTAGTCTTTCCGCGCGCTTCGGTAACAGGTAATCTATTAGGCATTAAGTCTTTCAAAGGATGATTATGCTTAAGATGTTTCTCACTTTTAGCCTTCTGTTAAACTTCTCAAATGCTCTGGCCCAAAAAGATTTTAATCCGGCCGAGGCCAAGGTCATGAAGGCCGAGGCGACTCGTCTGTGGCAAAAACGTGATGATCAACAGAGCCTGGAAGAGTCTCTTTCAAAATTTGAACATGTGCTTTCAGCCGAACCAAACAATCTGGAAGTCCTGACCTATTTAACTCGAGGTTATTTTACTCTGGCCGAACTTCACCTCACAAATGAGGACCTTAAAAAAAGAAATTTTGAAAAGGCCCGCACTTTTGGTGAAATGGGTATGGCCCTTAATCCTGATTATAAGAAGCTCGCCGATAAAGAGATTGAAGAGGCGATTGAAAAGCTAACGGCCAGGGAAGTTCCTATTCTATTTTGGACAGCGGCTTCTTTAGGCAAGTGGGCCCGCTTGAACGGAATCATGTCCTCCTTAAAATATAAAGGGCAGATTCTCGCAATGATCAAACAGGTGGAAAAACTTAAGCCTGATTTTTATTATGGAGCTGTTCCACGTTATTGGGGTGGCTTCTATGCAGTCGCTCCTTCAATTGCCGGAGGAGACATGAAAAAGAGTAAAAAGAAATTCCAGCAGGCCATGACCGTGGCGCCTGAATATCTGGGAACTAAAGTTCTCTACGCTGAACTTTATCTGGTGAAAAAAGAAGATAAAAAAGAATTTAAAAAGCAGTTGAGTGAAGTGTTAATTGCACCAAACGGTCCACAGGAAATCGTTCCAGAGAATCTACTTGAGAAGAAGAAAGCAGAAAAGCTTCTTGAGAAGGCAGATGAACTTTTCTAATTACATAAACAGATTAAACGGAAGGGCCACCGCGAATGCTACGGCAAGAACGATGGCCGTTCCAACCAAAATAGTCCCAAGAGTCTTATTCAAAAAATTTCCCATAATATTCTCCTGTTCCTAGTTTAATAGCGGGCAACGTTTGGGTCAATCTCAAGTGACCAGGCATCTATTCCACCCCTCAAAGAAAGAGCGTCATGCCCATGGAACTTGAGGAATTGAGTTGCGTAGAGACTTCTGACGCCATGATGACAATAAACAATCAAGGGCAACTTATCGTGAGGTAGCTCCTGATATCGGGTTTCCAGCTCGTGCAGAGGAATGTGGATACCACCCAGATTCACCTTTTCGCGCTCATCATCCCGGCGAACGTCTAAAAAGTGAAAGGGTTTCTTCTCTTCAATCCACTTGGCAATTTTTTTATTATCGATTTCCATTTTAATGTCCTGTGATAGTGATGACACTTCCCGGGGCCACACTTTCAATGATCCAGGTGTTACCACCAATGATGGAGCCTTTGCCGATGACGGTCTCTCCACCGAGAATTGTTGAGTTAGCGTAAATCACCACATCATCTTCAATGGTTGGATGTCTTTTTTTTGACTGAAGTTTCTTTTTCACTGAGAGTGCTCCCAAAGTCACACCCTGGTAGATTTTTACATTCTTTCCAATATTAGCAGTCTCCCCAATGACTACACCGGTTCCATGATCCAGAAAGAAGCTTTCTTGAATTTGCGCCCCGGGATGGATATCAATTCCGGTTTTTTCATGAGCGTATTCACTCATTAAACGAGGAATAAGAGGGACCTTAAGTAAATGAAGAGCATGGGCGAGGCGGTGAATACAAACCGCATAAAAGCCCGGATAGGTCACAATGACTTCTTCCAGACTGTAGGCCGCGGGATCACCTTGCAGGGCCGCTTGAGCATCAGAATCAAGAATTTCTGCCAGCTGAGGTATTTGGGAGAAAAAGGTCTCAAGAATTTCGGAGGACTTTCCTTTATTTTCTTGCTGTAAAACGGCCACTGAATCAAAATAATGAATAAATCGGCGCTTTAATTCTGCAACTGCCGCTTCCGTATTCTCAAGGCCCATGGCCCCTAAGCAACCTCTTTGTGGGAAGAGTAAACAAACTAATTCATCCACAGATTGTCTAACTTCTGGAACATTCATAACCACTGTAGCGCTCTGATGACGCTCTCGGTGTAAAAACTGGGCAAGTTTTGAAGACATATGGGGCCTTTTGCAGTATAAAGGGGACACAAACAAACTACATTAACACGCAGGGATATTTCAATGGATCTTCGCACTAAACTTAAATCAACTGGTCTTTTACAAGTCATCGGGAACACTCCCGTGATGAAAGTGCAGAGCCTAAGCGCTCTCACGGGTAGTGAGATCTATATGAAGTGCGAAAATTTAAATCCTGGTGGAACGATCAAGGATCGCCCGGCGCTTAATATGGTGGTGGAAGCGATTGCCAAAGGTGCTCTTAAACCCGGTATGACGATTGTAGAAGGTACTGCGGGGAACACCGGTATTGGTCTAGCAATGGTCGGACAGGCGCTAGGTCATAAAGTGATTGTCGTTATGCCTAAAGGTATGGCGATTGAGAAACATAAAATCTTAAAACTTTACGGCGCTGAAGTGGTTGAAACAGAGGCCGTTGCCTATTCTGATGAAAGACACTTCTTTAAAGTCGGTAAAAAGATTGGTCAAAGTTCTCCTGATTACTGGTGGGCCAACCAATTTGATAATCCGGATAACTACCTTTCCCATTATCAGTCTACGGCCCCTGAGATGTATGAGCAGATGGATGGCAGGCTTGATGCGGTGGTAGTGGCAGCGGGGTCAGGTGGGACGGCCGCTGGTGTTTCTAAATACATGAAAGAAAAAAATCACAATATTAAGATCATCATGCCAGATCCTTCTGGCTCGGGGATTGCAAACTTCTTCAATAAGGGAAATTTTGATTCAGATGGTTCTTATACGATGACTGAAGGAGTGGGGATCACACGCATGGTGGATAACTTCCGCCACATTAAGCAGGATAATTGTTACACCATCAATGATCAGATGCTGACTTCTCTTGCCATGTACTTGCGTGAAAAAGAAGGTCTGGTTATGGGGATGAGCTCAATGCTTAACCTTGCTGGTGCATTCAGTACCGCCCTTAAATTTGGACCAGGTCAGAGAATCTGTACTTTCCTTTGTGATGGAGGCGAGCGCGCTATTTCTAAGATGTATAATCCGGAATTCCTGGTAGAGAAGGGTCTTGATGGCACACTTCTGCCTGAGAAGGAAATTCTTGAGCTGTTCAAGAAGCTCTAGTTAAATTTTTATTTAATAAAAAGATCTTTTAACTTTTTTAACATATCTAAATCCAGTTGCATGGATTTAGTCATATTTTCATCCAACAGGTGAAGCAATGCCTGACGAGGAGTCAGAGCATATTTACCAGGATGAATGCTGGTTAAATTGTCAAAAGCATTTGCAATGGCCAGCACCCGGGCCTCTTTACAGATTTTTGGACCTGAGAGACCTTTTGGATAACCTGTACCATTAACCGCTTCATGATGTTGCAGGATGGCCTTAAGGGCAGCATCCGGAAGCATGATCCTTCTGAGTTTAATAATATCAATCGAAAATTCAGGATGCTTCTTAAATGCTTCTTTGGCCGTTGGATTAAGTTCTTCTTCCGGTATATCTGCAATTTCAGGAGGAAGGTTAATCTTCCCAATGTCATGAAGTAGTCCGGCCAAGGCCACTTCTGGAGCGTTAGGAAGTCCCAATACCATGGCAAAAAGTCCGGCATAGGTAGAAACATTTGAGAGATGAAGATAAAAATTTTGTTCCTGATTGATGAGATTACTGACTTTGCCAGAAATATCCTTATTGGAATCTTCCACCAAAATTTCAATGATCTCTTTAACTTCAGACAATAGTGATTGAGAAGCCGAGAAGGTGTTTTCTTTATTATCTTCAATGAACATATCTGAAATCAGATCTCGCACACAAGTTTCAAGCTTGTCTTGTTTGTCCGTTTCAGAAAGTGCTCCTGGCTTCATAAGGTCTTTCAAAACTTTGGCTGTATAGGCACGGAATTTTTCCACTTCATCTTTTTTAACAAACAGGGTGTTGAGATTACTTTCTTTAAGCTTCTCAAACTTCTCATCGCTAATAGGATCACCCTCATGTGAGAAATGCAGCAGTTTATTGCTTCGAGGAAGATAAACCTTAAGGGCAAAGTCCAGGACCACACCTGGTTGAAGGTCAGCAACTTTAATCGCTTTATAATCGCGAAGCTCTGGCAACATAGAACAGATGGCTTCATTATTCATGGCCCGCACGAGATCAGATTTCTCCCAGGGTAATAGGAAGGCCTGGGTGAAACCATTTTTAATTAGGCGTTTTTTATCAAAAGTTTTTTTATCCTGGGCTATAAAGAAGAGAGGAGTTTCAGGATAGACACTGCGAAGAGTTTGCGCCAGTTCGAGACTGGAGATTTCGTCATTCGGTGGATAACAAAGAATGACATCGGGAGTTCTGGGTAGGGGTTCTAGCATCTGCTCGATATCATATGTTTGATAATCAATGGACTCCGCTATCCTTTTGATGTCGGGATGGATTTCGGCCTGAGTAGAACCATAAATAGTAATTTGGAAATTCTTCACTTTGTGATTATAAACTACTCAAGAAAAATTAAGAATGAGTTTTTTCTTCCTTTTAGTAGTAGTTGATTGTGTTACTCGTCTGTTAAAGGGTGAAATGAAGAATAAAACTCGACCATTTCATGATTAGGTACGATTTTTCCCACACTCCTGTCTTCTTGAATAAATTCCGGCAAAGGTAAACTTTTTTTAGAACAATAGTTTCTGTAGAATTCCTCCCGTGAGGGGTGTTCATCTGATACCACTAAAAAGGTCTTATTCTGCAGCCTCTTAGTTAGGACTGTGAGAGTGAAGCCGACAGCATCCTTTTGATGGATGAGATTTACGGGCCATAATCGACCAGGAAGATTTCTTCTTCCACTCAATGACTTACCAGGATGGCGGCCTCCACCGATGAGTCCTCCGAAACGAAGTATACTCCAATTAGCAAAACTATTTTTGACCCATTCTTCTTGTTCCATCAATAAAAGAGCATTTTTACTTTCAGCTTTAGGATAAAGAGCAGTGGAACTAATGAAGATGACCCAGCTTTGAGGATTCCAGTTCCATTCCCTAAACCACTCTAGTTCCCCTTCAAAAGGAGGAATATTGAGAATGATCACATCCGAATTTAAAAGGACCTCGGAAGTTGGATGGGGAAAGGATAAGAGGTGGGTCTCTATGCCCAGGGCTTCCAAAGCCGTCTTTTTGGCCTCTGTTCTGGTAGTTCCCATAACTTGATGGCCATTTAGGAGCAGGGCCCGGGCCAGCGCTTCACCATACCAACCCAAACCAATGATACTAATTTTCATGTTCTTGATTAAACAATTCTTGACCAAAAATGTCGATAGAGTAGTTGGGGTGACGTCTGATTAAAAAAAGATAGAATAAGATACTTACGGAGAATCACTATGAAACTTTTAATTGTTTTAATGTTAATTTTTTCTTTTCAATCCCAAGCTCAGATTAAAAGCGGTTATCTTAGTGCAGAAGATCAAAAGTATTACAAAAACGATTCATTTGATGGCAATAACCAGCGCGAAAGAATTGATAGCTTAGTGAAAGAAACAAATAGCTTACACCAGGTGATTGCAACTTTAAGGGCCGAGATTCAGGTTTTGAAGAAGGATGTTGAAGAGTTGAAAAAGGCTAAATGAAACTCCTATTTAAAACAACAATAGATCTCTCTTTTGATAAAGTGCAGGAGAGATTTAATCGTGATCTTTTTGTCTATCTTTCGCCTAAGCTGATTCCCTTTGAATTAAAACGCTTTGATGGTACTAGCAAGGGTAATGAAATTCATATTGATTTAGGTATATGGATCCTCAAACAACAATGGGTAAGTTTGATCACCTTCGAAGAGACGAATTCTTCAGGCTGGAGTTTTATTGATGAAGGTAAAGTTCTGCCAAAACCCCTTGTGTATTGGAGACATCATCATCGCGTCGATAAAATTTCAGAAACTAAATCTCAAATTGTTGATGACATAGAATACAAATGTTCGGTTGGCTGGTTAACTGTACTGATTAAGCCATTTCTCTGGTCTGTCTTTGCCATCAGGCCGGGACGATATCAGAAATATTTTAAGGATTAGTATGAAACTCTTCATCATTTTTTTGCTTCTCATATCGACCTCAGTCATGGGGCAGACAATTCTTTTTTTAGGAGACTCACTGACTGAGGGATATCAATTATCCAAAGAAGAAGCTTTTCCCGCATTAATCGAAAAAGAACTCAAAAAAGAACATAAAAAAATCAAGGTCATTAATGGAGGAGTCAGCGGTGCTACTTCTGCCTCTGGAATGAAGAGAATGGATTGGTACCTTAAGGCCAAACCGGACTTCTTAGTTCTGGCCCTAGGTGCTAATGATGGTCTTCGAGGAATGAAAGTCACTGAGACCGAAAAAAATCTTTCAAGTGTTATTGAAAAGGCCCAACAAAGAGGAATTACCGTCATCCTGACAGGTATGAAAATGCCTACTAATATGGGGGAGCCCTACCGGACTCAGTTTGAAAATATTTTTCCTAAGATCGCTAAAAAATATTCCATAAAGCTTATCCCTTTTATTCTAGAAGGAGTAGGTGGTAAGCCGGAATTCAATCTACCAGACGGCATTCATCCTAATCCCAAGGGTCATGAAATTATGGCCAAAACCATCTTAAAAGTATTGGAACCAGAATTATGATGAAAGTAACGAACCTCCGTAAAAGTTACGGTCAGGGTGAAGCAAAAGTTGAAGTTTTAAAAGGGATCAACCTGGAAATTATAAAAGGTGAGACCCTTGCTCTCATTGGAAAATCCGGTTCAGGAAAATCAACCTTACTTTCATTACTCGCAGGATTAGACAAAGCAGATACCGGTGAGATTTTTGTTCAGGGACAAAAGATTTCTTCTATGAGTGAAAGAGAGTTAACACACTTCCGGGCACATCATATGGGAATTGTTTTTCAACAGTTTCATTTGGTTTCAACTCTGACAGCTTTAGAAAATGTTCTGCTTCCACTCGAACTTCTCAAGCGTGAAGGGGCACTGGAAACGGCCCGTAATCTTCTGGAGAGTGTGGGATTAAGTCACCGCTCTCATCACTTACCCTCTGAACTAAGTGGAGGCGAAAGTCAGCGGGTGGCGATTGCCCGGGCCGTTGCCATTAAACCTTCCATCCTTTTTGCTGATGAACCCAGTGGGAACCTGGATGAAGACACTGGAGACCGGGTGATGGAACTTCTGTTTAAAATGGTCGCAGATACCGGAACGACTCTGGTGCTGGTCACTCATGATCAGGATCTCGCGAAAAAATGTTCACGTATCATTCATCTTGAGCACGGGAGCCTTCTGTGAAATTTAAGTTCTTCTTCGTTAAGGAAATGAAGAAGTTCCCGTTTTTCTTTTTGCTGCTGGCATTCACACTTCTCCTTGGAACAATGGGACTGGTGGGCATCAGTATTGTGACCGGTCAGGTTCAGGAAAAACTTAAGAATAATGCCAATGAGCTTTTAACTTCAGATATCGCAGTCTCGGCCCGCCGGGAATTATTTCCAGCAGAACAGGAGGCCCTATCCCGGATTTTTGCTCTCTATCCGCATCAGCGGTATAAAATCATTGATATCTATTCCATGATTACCCACATAAGGGAGAAGGCCACCCGTTTAGTTGAAATCAGGGCCACTGAAGAGCAGTTTCCTTTCTACGGCAAACTGACGTTAAGATCGGATAAGTTTGAAAATGAGAATCTTTACGTATCAAAAGATCTGGCCGATTTATGGCAGGTTAAAGAAAACGACGATCTGCAAATAGGTGAGCTGGTAATGAAAGTCAAAGGAGTGGTGGAGGATGATTCTTCCATGGGCCTTCGAGGCTTCTCCCTTGCTCCGCGGATTTATCTGCCGCTTTCAAAATTACTTCAGACAGGTCTGATTAAACCCGGTGCCACTGGAAGTTTTGCTCATCATTTTAAATTGAAGGACTATACTCAGGAAAAAATACAAAACATTAAAAGCTCCATTTATCGTGAGATTAAAGACTCGGCAGTTAAGATTACTTTGCCTGAAGACAGCTCAGAACAAACAGGTCGGGTGATTAATACCCTCACTAACTTTATGGCACTTTCGGCCTTGATTGGCCTGATCTTGTCACTCGTTGGAGTTTTTTATCTTTATCAATCTCATCTTCTGGCAAGACTAAAGGATCTCTGTCTTTTAAACCTCCATGGCCTGACTAAAAGAGAAATTGTCATTGGGATCATTGCCCAGTTTAGTTTTATCTTCTTTGTGGTAATGTTGATCGAACTGGCACTCATTATCCCTTTATACAAAATCCTGGCTCCGTTACTTTCTAATAATCTGGGGATTGAATTAAATGGAGAAGTACATATTTTATCGGCCTTAACAGAGATTCCCTTTTTATTTGGGTTATCCCTGTTCATTCTGGTTCCACTCCTTTTAGGCTTGATGCGTACTCCGATGGGTCTTCAATTAAAGGCATCAAAGTTATCCATGGGGCGTTTTCGATTCTGGGATTTCCTGCCTTTCATTATCTCTCTCTGGCTTTTTTCATGTTACCTAAGTCATTCATTCCGGACAGGGAATTTGTTCTTTGGATCTTTGTTGCTGGTTTTTTTGCTCTCGACATTGGTGGTGAGAGGGGGACAACTTCTTCTCAGAAAAATGATCAGTGGAAAGGGCCTGTTACTTCCAACAATTGAAAATGGGATTGCACTCCGAGGCCTTACACGTTCAGGTCATAAACTTACGTTAAGCTTTTTATCCCTGGCCATGGGAGCGACCCTGATCTCTCTTATTTTACAGCTTGATCGGATGATCCTTAAGGAATTCGCACTTGATCCCAAGAAACCCTCTTTGTTTATTTTTGATATTCAGGAAGAACAGATGGAACCACTTACCCAACATGCGAAAGAAATCGGCGCTCCTCTGGCCTACGTGACTCCAATGATCCGTGCCCGACTGGAAAAAGTGAATGACAAAAAATATGTTAAGAAGAAACGCTCCTATGATTTCAGATCAAAGGAAGAGGATGAAGATCAACGTTTTCGAAATAACAGCTTAAATATCACTTACCGGAATTTTTTGACTGATTCTGAGAAAATTATAAGTGGACATCCTTTTCCCCCGGGAGGCGCTTCGGATGATAGGCTGCCTTTTATCTCTCTGGAGAAGCGTTGGTCAGAAAGAATGGATCTCTCCATTGGTGATAAGTTAACGTTTGATATACAGGGAGTCGAGTTCGAGGGAGTTGTTCATAATATTCGAGAGGTGAAATGGACGACTTTTTACCCTAACTTTTTTGTCACTGTGGAGCCTAGTATGATTGAAGCTGCTCCAAAAACTTTTCTGGCCGTTTTGCCTTCTGGCCCGAAAGACACCAAGCTTATGTTCCAGCGCTCTTCAGTTGAGAAATTTCCTAATATCTCTTTCATTGATGTAGAGGAACTTGTTGGTAAACTTTCAGGGCTTTTTATCAAGGCCCGTCAGGCCATAGAAGTGATCTCCTGGCTTTCCCTGGCAGTAGGTCTGGTTATTCTTTATGGTCTTTCTCATGATCAAGTTTATCGTCGGTACTATGATCTGGCCCTGATGAAGAGTTTAGGCTTTTCCGCTACCCGGCTTAGATTAAATCTTCTTTATGAATTTGGTGCCTTATTTCTTTCTGCCATGAGTTTAGGTTTATTTTTAGGCTGGTTAATGGCCCAAGTGGTTGGGAAAGAAGTATTTAAACTTTCGCTTAGTGTGGACTGGGGACGGATCTTATATCCTGCGGGCCTCTTAACAGTTCTTTGTTTAGTGACTATCTTAGCATCATCTTGGCGCGCAGTGAGGGCCCGGCCACGAGAACTTTTATCGGACTCTTAAAGGGTCTTTTTTCTTCCCTTATAAGTACAGAGTCATTAAAATTGCTCCATGTTCGACATTGAATTCAGTCATTCAGCATTGATGGCATTCTTCTCTCAATATGCTTATCAGCCATCGTATGTGTATGGATTCATCACCCTGTTCATGTTTGCCAGCTCCTTCGGCCTTCCTGTACCCGAGGAACTCATTCTAGTTACCTCAGGGCTTGTGGCCTACATGGCCCATAATCCGGATAAATTTCCACCCCCTTATGCAGGTGCCGAAGGGGTGAATATTTTTACCCTGGCGGTGGTTTGCTTCATGGCAGTCTTCCTCAGTGATTTGATTGTCTACCTTATTGGAAAATTTTTTGGCGGAAAGATCATCAAGACCCGGTTTTTTCAAAAGCAGGTTGCCGGCAAAGGTTTCGATACAATCAACTCTTGGTTTCAAAAGTATGGGGGATGGGCCTGTGGCATCTTCCGTTTTACTCCAGGCCTGAGATTTCCTGGTCATATGAGCTGTGGGCTTTTGGGGATTCCCATGTGGAAGTTCATGCTGATCGATGGTCTTGCCGCAATCATTTCAGTACCCACTCAGGTTTATTTTGTTGCTACTTACGGTGAAATCATTCTGAATAAAATAGCAGAATTTAAATTAATCGTTCTGGCGATTTTTGGAGGGGTTCTGGTTATGTGGCTTATCCGTAAAGTTTATTTGAAAAACGTTCGTAAAAATCTCTAGAGAAAAATCTCACAGGCCTCTTCAAGTTTAAGCGCCAGCTCTTTTCTGAATTGGGTCAGGTCATGATATTCAAATTTCACTGTCTTCTTGAAAGTTCGAGTTTCGTCTCCAAAATCTGGCCAGCCCCAGTTAATGATTGAGACAATCTGAAGCTTGCCTTTATCTGCAGTTAGTTCATCTATATTACAAAGAAGCTCGTACTGCACACCCGGGCCTTGGGCCTTAGGAACTGATTTAGCGAGTTCGATGATTCCTTTTTTGGCGACAGGATTTTGCAGCTTAAGGGCATCTACCATGGAAGTCTCAACTGATTTAGCTCCCCAGATATGGGGCGCCAGTGGAATGGTTTTGAGATTCTTGTCAGTTGTAGTTTCGATATAGCGATAATAGAAATTATCCATGGTTTGAAATAAATATTCCAGAAGGCGGGCCTCATCTCCGAAGCTTGACCTGATTTTCTCCTGCCATTCTTGAATCTGCTTATCACTCATAAGATCCCTTTATTAAAGAGTCAGAAGAGAGGCGTAGTTAGACTGAATTTTATTCAAAGTTAATTCAAACACTGGAATTAATTCTTCCTGGTTTTTATCACGGCAAAGATCACTGAAGATTGAAATTAATTTGTCTTTTTCAAAATTGATGGTTTCATGAACGCCATTAATGGCGTGGCGATACTGACTCTCGATCCAGGGAATTTCTTTTGTTTCCCCATTTTTTAGAGCGTAAATCGGACGATAAAGATCCGGATAAAGTTCAATGAGCTTTAAGGTGACATAATTAAGCTGACCATTAATGATGTCCTGAAAAGGCGGTCGTCCACTTAGAGTCAGTCCGTCCACAATATCATCGGCCATCTGAAAGATGAGTCCAATTCTTTCACCCATGGTCACCATGGTCTTAATGTCTTTATGACCGGCAAGTTTAGCTGGTGTAGTACAACAATAGCGGATAAGACTTCCGGTTTTCTTAATACAAATCTGTTCTAAATCTTCAAATTGAACATGAGGTTTTGACTTAAGGTCATACTGAAGCCATTCACCATCTGCCAGATCCTGAATGCAAACCGTCAAATCAATCAGAAGCTCGTTGTTATTTTTCTTGGCCAATTCACCCATGATGGTGGCCAGGACATAATCACCGGCCAAAATGGCGGTCGTATTATCCCGGAGGGCATTGAGAGTAGTGTGATTTCTTCTTTTATCAGAGGCATCAATAACATCATCATGAATCAGACTGGCCAGATGGGTGAGTTCCACGGCACGGGCATAAGTGACAAGATCCTGATGAGGTAACCCAAAAACTCTTCCCATGAGAAACAAAAGACCCGGTCGAAATTTTTTTCCACCAGCAGCTACCAGATCATTGAGCTCTTGAGTAAGTGCACTGACCGTGTGCCCGGTCATTTCTAACTGTAGTTCATCCAGGTTTTGTTTAAGCTCTTGGAGTTTCATTGTGCAGGTTTCCTTAAGTCACAGGATAGTATTTGAAGAGATGGCCTTAGGCAAGAAAACCCCTCATAATCAGATTACAAAATGAGGTGTAAACATGAAATTTCTGATGATTTTTATTCTGGCACTGGCAGGGACAGCTTTCGGACAAGAGATCTACAAGATCAATGAAAAAGATATTAAGGGTGAAGATTTTAAAATGTCAGCACTCAAGGGGAAAGTCGTTCTCATCGTTAACATTGCATCACAATGTGGTTATACCCATCAACTTGAAGGGATTGAGAAACTTTACAGAAAATATAAAGAGAAAAATTTTGTGGTTTTAGGTGTTCCTACGAATGATTTTGGAGGACAAACCCCTGAGGACGATAAGTCGATGCTGGAATTTTGTCAGAAAAATTACAATGTGACCTTTCCTGTACTGACTAAGAAATCCGTCCTAGGTAAAGACAAGCGCGCCCTCTATAAATACCTCACTGAGAAAACGCCCAAAGAATTTCAGGGAAATATTGCCTGGAATTTTGAGAAATTTCTGATTAACAAAAAGGGTGAGGTGGTTGCCCGCTTTAATTCGGCAACTTCTCCAGATGATGACAAGCTTCTTAAAAAGTTAACCCCCCTTCTGGAGTAAACCCTTGATAATTGGTAGTCACTCACACAGTAATTTTGCCATAGGTGATGGACTTTACTAGTTGTTTGGTATATAAAACACCTTATGACGAAGAGCTTTTTTACACACCTCAGTACAATCTTTTTGCTCCATGGTTTGGTTTTGTTTGGGACCTGGCAAATATCTCGGACAGATTATGTCCGAGCTAGTCTTACCAAGATTGGGACAGGTGTTCTGAAGCTTCAAATTGCATCAAAAGTCATGATGAATCCTCCTGTGCAAAAGAAAGTTCAAAGAGTAGTGCCTCAGAATCCAAATAAGCCTAAAACTGCACCGGTTGAGAATGTGGCAGATGCTAAGCCAGTGGAGTCGATGAAAGCTGAGGGCTCTGAATTTGGAACGAACTCACAGGGCAAAACAGATGTGATTTCTGTTTATAAAGCAGAGCTTCGCGCCCGTATTGACCAGAATAAGTATTATCCATCAATGAGTCGTCGTTTAGGTCAGACTGGGACTGTGGTTGTTGCCTTTACGTTACTACATGATGGGAATATCATTAATCTTAGAATTGATAAACCGTCCCGCTACGAGCGCTTAAATGATTCAGCACTTGATGCTGTCAAAAAAGTTGAACGCTTCAAACCGATTCCTAAAGAACTCGGCGAAGGACAGATGGATATTAAAGTACCTGTTAAATTTGTTACCATTTAGTCTTTTATAAAAAAGGAATTTTATGCGATTGATTGATTTCATCAACGCTGGTGGATCGATTACCTGGATCCTCGTTGCTATGAATGTTGTTGGCCTTTCCCTGGTTTTGTGGCGTCTATTCATCTTCCGTGACTTTAAAAATAAAATGGAAAGTGAAGCTAAGGCCCTCGCAAAAGATATGAGTGTACGATTCAATACCACCCAACTTATTAATCATCTGGATCTGGTCAAAGATGCGATCTCACAAAGGGTTCATGAACTTGAAGCTGGTATGACTACGATTAAAGTTGTTGCCACTACGGCCCCACTTTTGGGGTTATTGGGTACTGTTATTGGTATCTATGAGGCCTTCCAGGTCATTTCTTCAAGTGGTCTGTCAGATCCTGGTCAGTTTGCTTCAGGAATCTCTCTGGCATTGATTACAACCATTGTGGGACTGATTGTCGCCATCCCACACTATATCGCTCATAACTACCTTACAGGCGAGCTTGATTCCCTTGAGATTAAGATGGAAAAATACATCGGTCCGATGTTAAAAGGCGAGTAGACCATGGCACGCAGAAATCGTCGTGAGTCTTTAGCGATGGATCTCACACCATTGATTGATATGGTGTTTCTTTTATTGGTGTTCTTTCTTGTGACCTCGACTTTTAAAAAAGATGAGCTGGCCCTCTTGTTGAAATTGCCAACAGTTGAACAGGGGACAGGTACAGAAAAGAAAATTGAAAACTTAACCATTGAACTATCAAGTGATGAAATTGCCGTTAATGGCAAGAAGTCATCTATTGAAGAATTGCCAACAACCTTTCAGAAAACGGATAAAGAAACTCTGATCAATCTAAGGGTTGATGGAGATGTGAAATATACCCGTTTAGTAAAAGTTCTGGATCTCCTTCAGGCCAATAAGCTTGAAAACATTTCCCTTATTACAGATAAAGAAAAATAATTTACATCTTCCAGGGTAGAAATCTCTACCCTGGTTTAAAATCCTTATTGTCAGAAATTCCGTTCTTGTATAAACTGCTGTTTTAAACAACTGCTTAAAACACTTGTACGATGGAAGTCTTATGACCAAGTTATTGAAATTACTCTCTATCATTCCTTTCCTATTGAGTTGGGGTCTCTGGGCCGCCACTTTTAAACTTTCTGAAGAAAGCCTTCGGGAAGTGGCCGAAAAAGGTTCTCCTCAAATAGACCAGATTGAAGCCGCCTTCCTAAATGCTGCTGTCAAAGAAGGCGAGAAGTCTCAAGAGTATGCTCCTGAGCTTTTCGGGCGAGGTTCTTTTTCTGAAACTCATGAAAGGGCCATCATTCAGTTTCAGCCTATTTTTAGTCCCATTAAACAGGCCCAGTTGGGTGTTCAAAAGAAATTCAGACAAGGTTTTGATACCAGTGCCTATGTAGTGACTGATCAGCGAAGTGCCAATTCTGCAGCAATCGGAAAATTTGATAATGTGACCACCACTACCTTGGCCTTCACTGTGCAGATGGATCTGTGGAAAAATATTTTTGGAAGAATGAGTAAAGCCGAGCTTGAATCTTCAGAGCTGGAAAAAAAACGCGCTCAAATAGAAAAAGATATTCAACTTAAATCTTTTAAAATTTCTCTTCGGAGAGTTTATTGGTCACTGGTGGCCAATAATGAGGCCCGTCTTATTTCGCAAGAATTATTAAAAACGGCCCAAAAGCAATTAGATGAATCTAAGTTACGCTTAAAAAATGCAGTGGCCGAAGCGGATGAAGTGGCCAGGTATGAAGCTCAGCTCGCATCCCGACAGGGCACACTGTTGTATCTGGAGTATCAAAAAGAAATTTTCATAAAACAGTTAAGAAATCTTTTACCTGAGTTATCCCGGCACGAACTTGAACTACAAAAGTATGATTTAAATAAGACTTTGACTGAAGTGTTAATGTGTACAGCTGCCATTGCACAGCAACCATCAGTACCATTTGAACATACTCAATATGATGAAACTGTTGCACTCTTAAAACAGATTAAGTCAAACAACGCCTTGGTAAACTCCCGTTACGCTGATGCAGATGTCAGTTTATTTGGAACCGTAAAATCAACCGGGATAGGTTCAGACTCCGTTCACCAGAGACTTACCCGTGGGAATTACGGAGATTCATTTAGTGATCAGACTGACCAAAATCGCACAGGTTATGAAGTAGGGGTTAGTTTTAATTTACCTCTTGGGAGTGTTAAGGAAGGCACTGAACGGGTAAAAGAACTCTATGATGAGAAAAGGCTACTGGCCCTCATCAATTCTACCAACATTCAAGTTGAGACGACTCACCAGCAATTATCAAAATCGATAGCACTTCTAACCAGTGTGATTCGGGCCCAAAAAGTCAGTTCTGAGCAGTTGTCAAAAAGATTAAAACTGATGCGCAAGAAGTATGAACAGGCGCGAGTGAGTGTTGATGAATTAGTTAATGATCAGGATGCTCTTTTGAATTCTGAACTCACAACGATTGAAACGCAGTTGCAGATTCTCAATACCTTATTTGATTATCTGGTGATTTTTACTGAAACTCCATGTCCCTTTAATAGGAATTAATATATGAGAAAATTAGCTCATTTTTGTATCACTAATCCCAAACTGACTTTCGTCGTCACCGTGTTTTTGATCATATTCGGTTTACTGGGTATTAAGAAAATGAATGCGGAGTCTTATCCTTCCGTGGATTTTGCCACTGCTATCATTGAAACAGAATATTATGGTGCCACCCCTGAAGACATAGAAGTTAAAATCACCAAACCAATAGAAGATGAAATTCGGACTGTTTCGGGTCTGAAGGATGTTCGTTCAGTTTCTCAGGCAGGCAGAAGTAAGATTGTAGTCCGTGTGGATATGGATAATCCAAAAGTCATCGTTAAAGACGTCATGTCAGATCTTCAAAAGGCAATTGATCGCGCCAAAGATCTTCCGCTGGATTTAAGGGAAAAACCTAAGTTTACAGAAATTAAATCGGAGGAATTTGCGGCCCTGGAACTTGCGGTTGTAGGTCCTAATAATGATCGTCAGCGCGATATTATCGCTGATGCGCTTAAAGAAGATATTGAAGATGATAAAAACGTTAAGGCGGTTGTCCTTGAAGGATACCGTGAACGTGAATTTGAAATTGAGCTTTCTATCAAAAAACTTGATGCCTTCCATATTGGGGTGGATGAAGTTCTAAGAAAAATCCAGGCGAGAAATACCAATACCCCTGGGGGAGAACTTGAGGATGGTTCTATCCAGCGGCTGGTAAAAGTTGATGGGAAAGTCAAGAATGCTCAAGAGCTGGCGATGACTCCTATCCGGTCTTCTTTTTCAGGACAAATCATTTATCTCAAAGATGTCGCTCAGGTTAAAGACGGTCAGGAAGAGGCCCGCACGCTGACCCGCTATATGGGAGAAGAGGCGACTTTACTGACTGTTCAGAAAAAGGGTGGCGCTGATACTTTGAAATTAGTGGATCATGTCCGCCCACTGCTCAAGAAGTATGAAGAAAAATATAAAGGAAAAGTTAAATTCTATATTTTTAATGATGAAGGAGTTCGGGTTGAGGCAAAACTCAATACTCTCTCCTCCAATGCGATGTCAGGTTTGGTCGTAGTTGTCTGTGTCTTGTTATTTTTCATGCCAGGACGTATTGGTATGATGGTCGCTCTTTCACTACCGATTTCTCTCTTCGCCACCCTGGGGCTTATGCCTTCATTTGGATTGACCTTAAACTCAATCACGATCCTCGCCTTGATTATTTCAATGGGGATGTTGGTTGATAACAGTGTCGTAATCTCGGAAGAATATATCCGAAGAAGGCAATTAGGGGCTAAATCCCTGGATGCGGCTGTTGAAACGGTTCACAATATGTGGATTCCGATTTCTGCGACAGCCTTTACCACAATTGCTGCTTTTTTACCAATGTTAGTGACCACTGGTATTATGGGACGCTTTATCTACGCCATCCCTGTTGTGGTAACCGTGGCCTTGTTATTTTGTCTTCTGGAATGTTTCTTGCTTCTTCCAATGCGTCTGCATTTGCTGGCCGGCAGGATGGATGTGGGATCTGTTGATGTTAAAAAATCCGGATGGTTCGAAAAGTTCTCAGCAAAGTTTGAAAAGTTCATGGCCTGGGCGATAGATCGACGTTACTGGACCGCCGCTGGTGGTCTTGGGATTATCATTTTTTCATTCATTGTGATTGGTGTTTTTAATAAATTTATCCTGTTCCCACCTGAACAAACTGAAATTTATCTTGCTCGCATAGAGTTGCCTGCTACGACTAAAGTTGAAAGAACCTATGAGGTCACTAAGCAGTTGGAAGAAAGAATCAAGGAAGTTTTAGGGAATAAAATTCTTAAGCATTCTGTTTCTCTGGCAGGAACTTCCCTGGCGATGCCTACGGATATCAAAGGTCAGTTCGGTGACAATGTTGGCTTGGTTAAAATGTATGCTACGGAGTATGCCAAGAATAATATTGTTTATACCGACGTTCTGAAAATGCTCCAGGAGATCAAAATTCCAGAAGCAGTGGAACTGACTTTTGAAGAACAGGTCAATGGACCTCCGGTAGGTGCACCTGTGACTGTTACTTTTAGATCAAATAATGGGGAAAGCCTGACATCCTTGATTGGAAAGATTACGGACAGGCTTAAAGAAGTAAATGGCGTCTATGATGTAAAAGTAGATGAAGTCTTTGGCCCTGATGAAGTTAAGGTTATTCTGGATTATGAGAAAGTCGACAGACTTGGCCTGACTACGGCATCAGTAGGCAACACAGTCAGAACTGCGTTGACTGGAACTTTTGTTTCTGATGTCACCTTGAATAACAAAGAAGCTGAAATAAAGGTTAAGTTTGGAGATGTTTCGAAAAAGAACATCAATGATCTAAGTAATGTGAAGATCATGGATGCCAGAGGCAATCTGGTTCCACTTTCACTCTTGGCGAAATTTGAAACAACCCGAGGGACTCCTCAGGTGAAGCGTTATGACTATAAACGTGCCAAAACGGTAACCGCTAACGTTCAAACTAACATTATCACTTCAGTGGCCGCCAACCAGATTGTGAAAAATACTTTTGAGAAAATTGCCAAAGCACATCCGGACGTTTCAATGGTCTTCGGTGGGCAGCAGGAGAGCACGAATGAATCCATGGCCTCGTTAGGAAATGCCATGGTTCTGGCCCTTATCGGCATTTATGCCATCATGGTTTATATCTTCCGCTCTTATCTGGCACCAGGCCTGATCCTGACAACCATTCCCCTTGGACTTCTTGGAGTTTCAGTTTCTTTTTGGGCCCACGGACGTCCAGTGAGTTTCCTGGCCATGATCGGTGTGATTGGTCTGGCCGGTATTATCGTGAATAATGGGATTATTCTCATCGACTTCATTAATCAGATGAAGGATGAAGGTAAGATGACGATGCGGGAGATACTTATTAAAGCTCCTACCATTCGTCTTAAGCCGGTTATGGCAACATCCTTAACAACAATGGGTGGTCTTTTCCCGACTGCTTATGGAATTGGCGGGGCCGATGCTATGCTTATTCCAATGACCATGGCCATGGCCTGGGGACTCACCACAGGGACAATCCTGACTTTAATCTGGATTCCTTCCGGTTACGCAATCATTGAAGACATGATGAAGCTGGTGAACAAGATCCCATTCTTTGCCAGACGCGCGGCCCTCATTGAAGAAGAGCGACAAAACGAAGTCCTGGATGGAGCGAGGTCCGTATGACCGATATTGATACCCGAGAAAAAATTATGGAAGCCGCCAGGATCCTCTTTGCAGATCATGGCTTTGAAGGCACCTCAGTGCGGGAAATTGCCAAGGCGGCAGAAGTCAATGTCGCCTCACTCAATTATCATTTTTCCAGTAAGGAGAAATTATTTCTTGAGATTCTTCAGACCGGCTACACTGAGTGCGCTTTACAATTAAAATCGATGTATGAGTACAATCAGGGCAACCTTGAGCAGACCCTGATTGATCTCTTCTGTTATTTCCTGGAAAATTCGCCTGACTTGATTTCACATTTTAAAATGATGATGTCCTCTCAGCATTCTCATCACCTGGTATCACAGGGGTCCTCTGAAGACAGTCTCTATGGACCTCCAGGTGGAATGCTGATTGCTGAGGCCCTGAAAAAAGAAGTCCCACAAGTTTCAGATGAAGATCTTATTTGGGGGATGAGGACAATATTTAGCCACATCACCCATATTGCCCTCATTCATAACTGTTGCATGAAGATGAATAACACCATTGCCTACTCATCCCAACAGGACTTGGAGCGAGGAATCCGGAAATTAATTCAGATGGTGCTGCGAGAGCTGAAACAGAAATAGGTTAACTTACTGGAATTTTATTCAGCATCCTCTTGAGAAAAAGTTAAGCATTACTTTTTTACTCACTCTATAGGTCCATTCTTAATGCGGTGCTATGGTGTCCTTAAATAATCAAGGACTTCTATACATGCGTCTCTTTATTTTAGGCCTGTGGCTATTCTCGCTCCCGGTGTTGGCAGATACAGTTAGTTTTCGCAATGATCGTGAAGGGGAGACTTACTATTCTTCAAGATCCAATAAACGGGCGATGAATGCGGCCGTCAAAAAACTTGGAGAAGGGACTATTGGCGATGCCTTTAACGAGGTTTTAAAAGAGACTAAGAAAAGTAATCTATGCTCATTTACCTTTAATCAATCTCTCCTGCAAAAACTAAAAGATCAGAATCCTAAATTTAAAGAATATGAAGGTGCGCTTTTCTATTTGAGAAGTCAAAACCAGTTGGATGATTCGACAGTTAGAATTCTGATTAATGCTCATGAGACCGTTACTACGAAAGTATATGATAAAAACGAAGATCAATTACGTCTTCCTTCAGATGCTCTTACCCACGAGATCCTTCCTATCATAAAAAGCTTTGAAGGTAGATTTTTGCGTAATAACTGTTTTGATGATGCCTATAAAAGTCTATATGGTGAAATCCGTAGTGTCTTTGACAAGGTAACCAGTCGGCAGCTGGAAGCTCTCTTCTATGAGGCCTTTATTCAAAATCATATTGATGAAAACCTTTATATTCGACTGGAGCAGGCCAGAAAAAATGAACTGGAACTCAAAGGTCTCACACTTAAAGCTTATTATCAGAAAGTTTCAAGTTTAAGAAATCAGTATCCATTGCGGGATACTGAAGAGAAAAGTAGTTACGTTACCCAGAAAGTCTCCAAGATGAAGCTCAGCCGCAGACAATATCTGCTCGAAAACTACACTGACATGCAGATTGTTTTCATGGGTAACATCATTAAGAAGTTACGAACCAGACTGGAGTCACCTAAGGCCGAGATCCTGATTTATGACCGGAATGAGGGAGTGGAGACTATCTTGCTCGAGCCAATGGAAAGATTCCGACTGGCGATTAAACTCCTTCGTAAAGAGATGGCTTATCTATCTCTCAATACATTTTTCTATGGTGGATCTCCAAGTTATCTTGATCTTATGACGGCAGCTTTTGAACTCGGGATTATACCGGCCTCGGAATTAGATGAGCTTGTGGGCATTGAAGAAATCTGGAACCCTAAGAAGACTTTCTGGCAGAAGGCAAGAGTCTGGGTCACCACTTTCGGAACTGTCGCGACCATTTTGATTCCACCCCCATATGGATTCATACCGGCCCTGGCCCTGGTAGTTATTGAATATACTGCTGGAAATGAAAAGAATGCAAACGAGGAAGACCCTACGAGTCTATTTTAATATGAAAACAAAACTTATACTTTTCACTTTATTGTTCACTAATTTCACTCTGGCCCAGTCCCTTGAACGACGGGTAGAAGTTGTGACTCGAACCGAAAGCAATAAGCCTCGAGTTGAAGAAGTTGTTCTTACTGATTTAATTTCCGCTGAAAGTTTTGACGGGGAATATTTCAAAATTGTTAAAGGTAAGTCAGATGAGGCGATCCGTTTTGATGACCCGGAAGAGTTATCTTTCAGGGCCGCTACAGCTTATTATCATCTGACCAAGGCCCGCACTTATTTTATTCAGAAAGTTAAGTCTGATTATGTGGCCACTTTACCAAAGATGGTGATCCGGATTGAGCACACCAATCAATTCTCAGAGCTGGGACATTTCGCGCATGATAATCTTGGACCTCAGTTTAATAATGCTCTGACAGTTCCCGCTGGAAAAGGACTTGCTTCCAAGGGAGTAAAACCTTGGGGAATGGAAATCTGGTTTCGTCCCATGAAGCGCGTTCATTTACGTGATCTTAAGACGAATAATCTGGGGAACCAGGAGTTTCAAGTTCTGATGTCCAGATTCCGAAATCAGATTCACATGCAATCTTTACAGCGCTTCATCACCCAGCTGGTCATTGCTGTAACGGCCGAAGCCTCAGGCGATATCCTTACCACTGATGCCTTGGTTCGCACTGTTGGTGCAAGCCTCATTATGGAAGCGGGTTATCAGTTTTATGAACCCATCAGTAAATTGTTTTCCCGCAAATGGTACTGGCTGGATTCAGCTTTAGTTCCGGAAATTATTTATCATGAATATGCTCATGCGGCACTTTCAGATCAATTAGTTTTGTCTCACTCAACTGCGACGATTGAAGGCATGGCGGATTTTTTTGCAGGTCAGATCGCAAACTCACCTAAGCTTGCGAAGAAAATTAAAAAGTACAATACCTTCAACGGTAAGGACGCCACTAAGAAACAAGACTACATGCTACAGTTTGAAGCAACTGAATATGCAAATACTGATTTTGTCTTTGGCATGTTGTGGGAAATAAAAAATATCTTAGGTCAGGAGCAGGGCGAAGTTTTCATGTATGAGCTTCGGAAAAAGATCACTACTAATGCTTCCATTCGGGGTCAACTGATCGAGGGAATCCTCACTACCTGTGATGAAGTTTGTGAGACTCCCTTTGTGGATAAACTTCGCATCTTAAAGGCATTGAACCTTAGGGGAATCTAAATTACGGTGCCAAAACGCCACTGATTTCCCTGTAAGAATGTGAAAAAGTTTTACATTGCATTATTTACCTTGTTTAAGGTCAACGGATAGAAGTATTTAAACTTCAATTTAAGAAAAACATCACCAGGAGGTCCTTGTGTTCAGAAAGTTTCTCGCAATTGTCATGGTCTGCTCGCTGTTTACAGTACAGGCCCACGCTGTATCTCATGAAGGCCTAAAGCTAGCTTTCGATGAATTAAATTATGCTCTAACTGTTGAGTGGGACCAGAAAGATAAAGACTTTCACAATGCTCAGTTGAAAAAATTCTACGGAACTCTTCGCGAGCTTCAGTCTAAAGGTCTGACTAATGCTGAGTTAGTAGATTTCATTAAAAAAGAAGTGAAAGACGAAAAAGTGACTCGTGATATTGAGACGGCCTTCAATATGATCCAGATCAATAAAATGACTTCTGATGAAGCTTCAAACTATATGATCGAAACAATGAAGAAGTCATATAGTGCTGGTGCCAGCTTTAACGGCGAAGTTTTTCTTTATCTAGGTATAGGTCTATTGATTGTTGCTGCTGCAGTAGCATTAAGCGGGTCTTCTTCTGGCTCTTCTTCTGATTCAGGCTCTGGTTCTGGTGGTGGAACAGTTACTTGTTATGATGATTGTTACCCTCAATACTACGACTGTGGTGGATATTGGTCAGGTGGTTATTATTACAGCTACACATGTTCACAAACAGTATGTGACACTTACTGCTATTAATCTAATCCCAAAGGGAGGTCTTTAGACCTCCCTTTTTTTTCTGATTTCTGTTGATGAAAGATTTTCAAATTGGTGCTTCCCCAAAAAAATGACATTGATTCCGGCATTTAAGGCATGGACTTCATCAAGAGCCTGATGGCGGTCTTTGTCGTCTTCAAGTCTTGAAACCACATAGAGAGTATGGAGCTTAGGTAAAAGATCCTGACTTCTGGTCCAGGACTTTATCGAGCTAAAACTATCAAAGCCAATGAGTAGTGATATTTTCTGACTCGGAAAATTTTCTTTTAACTTCTCAACCCAATTTACGGTTGGATTTGGCCTGTTTCCGAGGAGGAAAGTCGGCACCAGGAACTGACATCTTCCGAATTTTGCCTTGGTGCTGATTTCTAAAACTGTTGCCACAGGATCCAGTGAGCGAATTTCTTTATAAGGATTTCGATCAGGCACGATCAAGCAGGTTTTATCTTCCGGCATGAGGTTCAAGCAGGATTGATGGCCTTTATGCCAGGGATTGAATGAGCCACCGAAGAAAACCCATTCATCGGAATGATTTTGAAAAATGATTTCAGGGCATTTTTTTTTGAGTTCCTGATGAAGCTCCGAGATGGGGTATCTGGCCGCCACCAGAGAAACCAAGGCTTCGGCATACTCCGCTTCCAGATCAGGCAGAAGGGAAGTCCATGTCATCATGAAGTCTCCACTTTCCCCAACAATAAAGTCCAGCTTGTTTTCCCACTGACAAGATAAGGCAAAAGATTCTTCTGGAAAGGCCAGTCTGACTTTTAAAGGTCTGTCTTGGGTGTAGAAAACGAGTTTAAGCACTATTACTCCAAAGTAAATGGAAGCGAGTTTCCAAAACCTATTTCATTGATATCTATTCTACATTGATAAACAAAAATTTCCACACCCGCTGCATGGGCCTGTTTTAAAAGTTCACCATATTTTTTATCAATGGAGTGTGCAGGACGCATTTCCTTTACGTCCTCTCGTTGAACGATATAGAGCATAGCTGCTCTATGGCCTTGCTTTTTGAGATCCATGAGTTCTATCAGATGCTTTTGGCCCCGCTCGGAAACTGAATCCGGGAATTGGGCCATGCCCTCATGCTTTAAGGTGACGCTTTTGACTTCCACATAACAAGAGGGCAGGTTCTCGTGTCCATCCAGGTAAAAATCAATGCGGCTGTTGCCGATTTTCTTCTCCGGTTGAATGAGGGGATATCCCGTTAGCTCTGGAATCCAACCTTGTTTAATCCATAGGTGAGCAAGCTTATTTGCGTTGGCCGTGTTCACTCCAATCCAGGTCTCCCCGTTATGGGTGAGTTCCAGAGTATGGGCCATTTTTCGGGCGGGATTGTCGGATTTAGACAGAGCGCATCGCCATTCAGGGGCCCAACAGGAAGTCATGCTTCCGGTATTGGGAACATGAACCGTGAATGTCTCTTGTTTGATTGAGACATCGGCAAGAAATCGTTTGTAGCGTTTAACTAAAATAGCTTCAGTTAAAGGACGGTCCCACTTCAATTATATTCTCCGGCTTAAGTCTAAAACTTTAGTGGGCTTCAAACTCAATTTCAAGCGTTTCAATTTCAACCGGAACAGGTGAAATTGACCGTAGCTGTAGCTCTCTTAAGGTCATAGGGTAATGAAGTAGAATGCGTGGTCTCATAGGGGAAGGAGAGACTCTGATACTTCCAATCACTTCGCCCCATCCGGTAGTCAGCTGCAATTGTCCTCCTTGAGCGTAGCGAGTATAGGCCTCGATACTAAGGGAGCGGACCAGGCGGTTTTCAAAGGGAAGAAATCTTCCAAGATCCAGTACAGTATGTGGGTGCATAGTCTGACGGACGTAAATTCTTTCAGGTCTAGGTATCGGAGAAGGACGCCTGTTATCTCTGACTTCAGCACTTAAAGTTTCTATGTAAAGGTCTCCGCGAGAAGCGAGTACCAGATCTTGTATACGAGTGCCTCGTGGAAAGGGGAGTCGCAGTGTCGTTGTTTGTGCTCCAATGAGTCCACCCAAGAGCACCCTTCCGAATTGAAGAATCTGAATTTGAGTTCGTCCTTGATACCCGCGGGCGGTAACGGTTAGAGATAAAATCTCCATGGATCTGGCCTCTTCCGGATATAGGCGAAAAACCCGAGGCAGCCTAAGTTGTTCCTGTGGTCTCAGATTTCGATAAAGATTTTCGGTGAGAATTCTTCTGTCCTGGGCAAAAGACGTGAAGGAAGCCAGCAGACTGGCAAAAATAAAAATCAATAATGATACTGTAGCTTTTTTCATGCTATCTCCTGGTAGGCCGAGGCCAAAAGGTAGTATTACCTGAGTAATATCATGCTATAAATTAATATGCGTGAGAAGATGCACTGCGCCCCTTGGTACCAGAGTGTATTTGTCTCGTCTAAATCATGTTTTTGGCACCACTGCTTTAAGAGTTGCTCATTATTTGTCACCATTTTCCGAAGAGGAAACCACAAGACTGTTTAGACAGATTAGTGCGAATTGGCTAAAATGCTGGCATTCAACTTCTATATTATTCTATCCCTTCTTTCTTAAGGAGTTCTCCATGTCTGATAAGGCAAAATTAGTTTTAGGTGATAAGACCTTCGAGCTACCCGTTTTCACCGGTTCTGAAGGTGAAAAAGCGATTGATATAACTAAACTCAGGGCAGAAACAGGTTATGTAACGCTTGATTCTGGTTATATGAATACTGGTGCCTGTACCAGCGCGATTACTTTTCTGGACGGTGAGCAAGGTATACTTAAATACCGTGGTTATTCAATTGAAGAGATCGCTGAAAAATCCTCTTTCCTTGAGTCCTCTTATTTGGTGTTCTACGGAAAGTTACCAACAGCTTCTGAACTTAAAGCTTTCGAAGAACGAATTGCATCTTATGATGATGTGCCTGAAGGCATTAAGAGCATGATTAAGGCCTTCCCTAAGGACGCTCATCCAATGGCAGTGCTTTCTTCAAATATGGTTTCTCTGTCAGCTTTCTATCACGATCTTTGTGCTCAGGATTTAACTGCGGCCCAGAAAGATACTGCCATTGCTCAACTCATGGGACAAATTAAAGTCATGAGTGCCTATGCTTTCCGACACTCTCAAGGCAAAGACTTTGTAAAATCAGATAAGTCACTCGATTACTGCTCAGACTTTATCCACATGATGACTGGAGATAAGAACGTCGATAAAGAAGTCGCTAAGGCGTTAGACATTCTATTAATTCTTCACGTTGATCATGAACAGAACTGTTCAACATCTTCAGTTAGAATGGTGGGCTCATCTAAAGCAAATATTTTTGCAACCATCTCTGCTGGTGTAGACGCTCTTTGGGGCCCACTTCATGGTGGTGCTAACCAGGCCGTGCTTGAAATGCTGGAAGAAATCAAAAATTCCGGCAAAGACTACAACCAATTTTTAGCTGAAGTAAAAGACAAAAATTCAGGCTCTCGTTTGATGGGTTTCGGTCACCGTGTGTACAAGAATTTTGATCCACGTGCCAAGATTATTAAGGTGGCCTGTGATTCAGTTCTTTCTAAACTGGGTGTACAGGATCCTTTACTGGATATCGCCAAAGGACTGGAAGCAGTAGCACTGAAAGATGAATACTTCGTCTCTCGTAAACTTTATCCTAACGTTGATTTCTACTCAGGCATCATTTACCGTGCTCTTGGAATACCTACTAATATGTTCACAGTAATGTTTGCGATTGGTCGTCTTCCAGGTTGGATGGCCCAGTGGAAGGAAATGACGGAGCAGGCAGGATTTAAAATCTGTCGTCCTCGTCAGATTTATACTGGTGATACTTCGAACTCGTTTAAAAAATAATAAAAATTAGTCCCTTACATTACCTCGGCACTGCGCCGGGGTAATGTTTTCATTCGGGACAGTACTTCGCTAGCTACCTTAATTGCCATTTCACAAACGATTTAACTTCATTCTTTAACTTATTGAAAATACATTAAAACCTTACGTTACTGTCTATTAACTATGATTTTTTAATAGTTAGTGGATTAAATTTTTAAAAAAATAGTCCGAATATATGATATATTCATAGTTATTAGAGGAAAAATCATGAGTTCGGAGTTTTTAAGTAAAATAGAAGAAGAATTAAAAGTTCCACTATTTACGGATGATGATCTCAAGCTCGTTTTTCGAGATAAGGGGCCGTCGACCATTTATAATTCTCTGACCTATCATCTTAAAAATCAAAATTTAGTAAGGTTTAGAAGAGGTCTGTATTCTCTCTCGATCAAGAGAGGGGGAAAGCATGCATTTTCAAAATTTAAATTGGCCAACAAACTTGTGCTTCAAAGTTTTGTTTCATTTGAATCAGCTTTGTCTCATCATAACCTCATTCCTGAAGCAGTTTATGAAGTAACATCAGCAACATTAAGCAAAAATGTAGTCTTTGAAAATTCTCTGGGGAGATTTAGTTTTTCTTATTCACCCATTGAACCTTTTTATTTAGGGGTTGAAAAAGACGAAATTACTGATGCGAAAATTGCTAATCCTATTAGGGCCTTGTTTGATCTTATTTATGTAAGAAGGAAACTCTATGATAAGGCAGAAGATTTAGAGGATGATTTCAGGATTGATTTAAAAGAACTAAAAGTTCACTTAAGTCATTTCAAAGCGGGAGAAATCTTGGAGCTTGGTGAACTTTATAAGAAGAAAACAACGAGAAGTTTAGCAACAATTTTAGTGCGAGAATTAATGTGAAAGATATTATTCAAAATCGATTAGATAATCATTATGACATCAAAACTCCAGATGATGAATTAAATGCTCTAAAAGAGATTACTCAAGAGGTGGCGTTGTATGCACTTTATAAAGTAGGATTTTTTGAGAAGGCATGTTTTATTGGTGGAACATGTCTAAGGGTTGTTCATTCATTAGATAGATTTTCCGAAGATTTAGATTTTTCTACCAGGACCATTGATCCTGATTTTGATCTAGATGCTTACCTGGAAAAAGCAATGGAAGTGATGAAACCTTATGGTTACGGGCTTACAATTGATGAGAAAGATCTCACCGATAAAAATGTTCAATCCAGATTCCTTAAAGATGACTCTATTAAGAAGGTGCTAACTTTTAAGCACAAGCAAGATGAAAGGCAGAAAATAAAAATCAAAGTTGAAATTGATACTCGGCCACCTCGTGGTGCCGTAGAGAAAGTAGAATATATCGATTTTCCGGATGATTTTCAGATCTTGGCCTATGATATTCCAAGTCTAATGTCTGGAAAAATTCATGCACTATTATGTAGAAGCTATACTAAGGGTCGAGACTGGTATGACTTTTCTTGGTACGTGAAAAATAATTATTCACCGAATTTAGAGCTATTAGAAAATGCCTTAAAACAACTTGGACCTTGGGAAGGGCAAGATATTCAGTTAAGTGAGACGTTTTTAAAAGAAGCTTTGATCCAAAAAGTTAGATCTCTAAACTGGGAAGACGTGAAAGTGGATGTTAGAAAGTTTTTAAGTCCCTTAAAGGCCCAATCTTTGGATATCTGGAATGCTGAATTTTTTGAGAGTAGAGTAAAGAAATTGAAAATATGAATTACAGGAGAAAATTCCTTTGATTAATTTCTTTTTTTAATGTGCTTCGTGCTATCAAAACTGAATCTGAACGACGCAGAGGAACATACTGGTAACACGAAGAACGCTTACAAAAACTTAAAGTCCAGATAACCTCTCAGATGCCCCATTTAGGGGTCTTCTTTTTTTGGGAGGTTGTGTATGAGGATTTTCTTATGTCTCTCGCTCCTGATTTCCCTTGATGCTTGGAGTGCCACATGTAAAAAACTCCAGGAATGTGTGGAGGTTGCCGATCAGTTAACCGGTAAAAAAACGATCTACGATAAAAAAATTCTTCCATTCACTTATGAACTCAACCGCCCATTAGAGATGAATAAAGACAATGTTGAAAAAACTCTGTCAGAGGCCTTAAATATTTTTGGTCTGGCCCGAATTCCCACCCAACTTCCGGAAACATCTAAACTGATAGAGGCCCGGGAGTTACGCTTTCACTCAGATCTTCCGAGCTATGAAGCTTCCCGTAAGAAACTCCCGAATATTCCGGATGATCATAATCCGGTTCTGGTGACTTACCGGGGAGTGAAGGGGGCGGATATGGAAGTGATAGCTGAGAAGGTGAGACCGCTTCTTTCAAGATATGGCAGGACCGTCCCCATGAGGGATGGAAGCCTGGTAGTGGTGGATCTGGGATCTCATGCTAAAAAGATTCTACAATTAGTTCAAAAGCAGGATTACCCTCTGACAAATGAAGAAAAAGCCGCCATGGCGCTGGAGAAAAAGCGTGCTCATGAACTGGAGATGGCCCGTTTAAAATCGGGAGAAATGCATGAGATAGGGCCTAAGGCCAAACCCCACAAGCACTAAGGCACTTCTTGCCGGTAGCAACATCTTAATCACATCTTTTACGGGTTCTCCGATGAGTTTTCATCGGAGAACATATGAAATACTTTTTTGTCATAGTGCTAGGGCTTAGTGTGCTTAATTCCTACGCCGGAGAGATCATTGTAAAAAAAATGACGAGAGATGGTGAGCTTGAAAGAAGTTTCGTCCTAAGAACAAATCTTACTGAGAAAGTGGTGCTGGACTGTCAGAGCTTTATTCAAGGTTTAAGAATAGGGGAGAAAGAGACGGCCTTTACTTATATGCTTGATCCTGATGAATGTGAGTCCCTTCAGGACCGGGTGAGAAAAAGTTTACGTAAATTTCAAAATCACTGCATTGATGTTGAAGAAGATATCCGGGCGGATTACAGTTGCTAAATGATGAAGTTAAGTGAAATTCTCCCGCATCTGATTCACCAGTTTAAATCCGAAAATGATTTAATCCGTGCGATCGATGAAATCTCCAATAAATTTACCAAAGAGCGAAATAAGATAGGCGACTATCTGAAAGATCCACGCCTTGTGGCCGCTTACACCGCCTTTTATCTTCTGACTAATATCCCGAAGCTGGAAGAAGTTCTGAAATGGATGCCAGAGGCCTGGATGGAGGAGCTGAAGAACTGTGACTTTATTGATCTAGGGGCGGGCCCTGGAACTTTTAGTCTGGCCTGGAAAGGGTTGGGAATGGCCACTGGTGATTTTTATCAGGTCGAGCAGTCGGAACTCATGCGCCAGCAGGGTCTGTTGTTGTGGAAAGGTTTCCATCAGGAAAAGCTTTTTCAGGGAGCGAAGTGGGAATGGAAGAATGATCGTCCAAAATTTTTACTCTTTGGGCATTCGGCCAACGAGATGGGAAGCGAGGAAGCGATCCGCTATATCGAAAAAATTAATCCAGAGCATATTCTTTTCATCGAACCTGGAACCAAAGATTTTTTTCCTGAAATGCTAAAGATTCGGACCTATTTATTAAATCATCAGCACACAGTTCTTTATCCTTGCTCTAACGAGCTTATTTGCCCGATGCAGAATAAAGATGATTGGTGTCATCAATTCATTCACATTAAGCAGGATTCTGAAATTGAAAGAATCTCGCAAATGGCACGAAAGGATCGAAAACTTTTACCTCTTACGGTGCATGCTTATTCCAGAACTTTTAAAGGTGAAAACCCGCCAGAAAGACTGGTCCGAGTGTTTCCTGAGACTAAGTTCAGTCTTGAATGGGAAATCTGCCACTTAAATCAATTGGAACGTTACCAGATTATGAAAAGAGATCTGAGTTCTAAAGAGATAAAAGATTTAGGCGCGGTTCTGGCCGGTGCATCGCTTGAAAGCGAACTGCTTAAAGAACTTGATCAATATAAGAGGGTTAAAATTCTTAAAGTTAAATAATCTTCTATCCTGACACTTGACGACGTTCATTTCACTCCCATCTTATCAATAATAACCAAAGGAGTGATATATGAATAAGTTTGATCAAGTAGTTTTAGGATCTTTGGATATCGCTCAATCTGAAGCTTTAAAACGAAAAAATACAGAACTTTTTCCTGAACATTTATTATTAGGTTTAATCCTGAATAAATCTTCTTATGCTTCAAAATCAATGAAGGATAATCAGAAGGAAGTTGAAGCTCTTTTAGAAAAACTACCCCGCACCTCAGGACAAATCTCCATTGATAACATCCGAATGTCGTCCAAGCTTCAGGAATGGATCACTGTCGCTTCGGGAGATGCAGTCCAGCAGGGCAAGCAAGAGGTGGCGGAAAAACATTTATTAAAATTCTTACCCCAAATCTTCCCGACATTAAAAGTGGACTATAGTAAGTTCGCTGATGCCGCTGAAGATGTGGAGGTACCCAGTTTTCTCATTAATCTCAATGAAATGGCAGAAAAAGGAAAACTTGATCCCGTCATTGGACGCACTAAAGAAATCAGATCCGTCATTGAAATATTGGGCCGAAGGTCCAAAAACAATCCAGTTCTCGTGGGCCCCGCTGGAGTTGGAAAGACAGCAATCGTGGAAGGCCTTGCCGAACAAATTGTGAAGGGTCAGGTTCCGGATGTACTTAAAGGCAAGACTGTTTACTCACTGGAAATGGGATCCCTCATGGCCGGGACTAAATACCGAGGTGACTTTGAGGAAAGAATTCAGAACCTTTTAAAATTTGTTAAATCTAAATCCGGAGAAGTTGTTCTCTTCATCGATGAGATTCACCAGCTGGTGGGAGCGGGACGGACTGATGGTGCCATGGATGCTGCTAACTTGTTAAAACCTGCATTGGCCCGGGGAGAACTTCACTGTATCGGTGCCACCACTTTTGATGAATATCAAAAGTACATTCTAAATGATCCGGCCTTGGAACGAAGATTCCGCTCAGTCCCAGTTAATGAACCAAGTAAGGAAGATTCAGTAGAGATTCTTATGGGTGTCAGATCTAAGATGGAAGCTCACCACGGAGTCAAAATTTCAGATGATGCCATCTACAATGCGGTCTTTTTATCAGACCAATACATCACTGATAAAAACCTTCCGGATAAGGCGATCGATCTTCTGGATGAAGCTTCCAGTGCTTTAAAACTTTCTGCCGAGGCGATGCCGGCCAAGTTAGTTGAGCTTGAAGCAGAACTTCGTTCCAAGAAGATTTATGCCCAGATGGAAAAAGACAATACTGACCTGAAAAAAGAAATTGAAGTGCTTGAAGCAAAATTCAATGAAGGCAAGGCCGCATGGGAAAAAGAAATCTCATCTCTCAAAAAAGTTTCTGAAATTAAAAACCGCATTGATCGCCTGCAGTTTGAATTAGAAAATGCGGAAAGAAATCAGAACTACGAGGAAGCTTCAAAAATTAAGTATATGCTGATTCCTCAGACTGAAAAAGAGCTGACAACGTTCCAGCATGAATGGATTCTGGGTAAAAAACATATTGCCCAGGTGATTTCCCGACAAACCGGAATCCCTCTGGAGAAAATCCTTAAGTCCAAGCAGGATTCCATCCTGAACCTGGAAGAGTTTTTAAACCGCAGAGTCTTTGGTCAGGAAGAGGCCATTCATGAAATCAGTGAAACATTGATCGCAAGTTATGCCGGTCTCTCTGATGAAAGCCGTCCATTAGGATCATTCCTGCTGTTAGGACCGACAGGGGTAGGTAAAACAGAAACGGCCAAGGCACTTACTCAATATTTATTTGATAATGAAGAGAATATAGTGAGGCTCGACCTTTCTGAATATTCTGAAAAGCACTCAGTGGCCAAACTCATTGGTGCGCCAGCAGGTTATGTTGGGTATGAAGAGGGTGGAGTTCTGACTGAGGCCATCAGACGAAAGCCTTATGCTGTTGTCTTATTCGATGAGGTTGAAAAGGCCCATCCGGATTTTGCGGACATTTTGCTCCAGATTCTGGATGACGGTCGTTTGACTGATAACAAGGGTCGAACCATTAACTTCAAAAATACCATCATTATGATGACCTCAAATTCCAAGAATCTTAAAGAAGATTTCAAGCCGGAAGTGCTGGGAAGAATTGATGGGGTCCTGACATTTCATGGTCTGGATAAGAGAATCATGAAGCAGTTGGTTGATAAACAAGTCAAACTTCTGAATGAACGTCTTAAATCCAAAAAAGTGGTTCTTAAACTGGATGAGAAGGCCTATGAAAGTCTTGCTGATCAGGGATTTGATTTCCAATACGGGGCCAGACCTTTAAACGGGGTTTTCCAGAAGTTGGTTACCCGACCACTTTCTAAGAAGATACTGGAAGGAACTTTACCTGAAGGAGAATTGACCATGACGTGGAATGGACATGAAATGACAGTCACAACTACAGGTGGTGAGCAAGTGGAAGGCCAAAGCCTTCAATGAGAGCATTGATCCTCTCACTGGCGATGCTGATGCTGACTTTTGAAGTGGAAGCTGGGTCTTACCCCAAATCTGATCACTATAATGGAAAGAAGTTTCATAACCCTGGCCAGGATGATTTAAAATCATTCTGGCAGGTTTTAAAATGGCAGCTCATTGGTGATAAGCAAGAGTGGCCGGAAAATGTGGCCAATAAAAACTATCCCCTTCGTCCATTGGGTTCCAACGAAAAAGTGAATGCCACTTTTATTAATCATGCCACTTTCTTATTACAACTTCCGGGACTTAACGTCCTGACGGATCCTGTTTACTCCCAAAGAGTCAGTCCTATGACCTTTGCCGGCCCAAAGAGAGTCCGTGCTGCCGGGATACCATTTGAACTTCTTCCGAAAATTGATGTCGTCGTGATTTCTCATAATCATTATGATCATCTGGATCTGGAAACCTTAAAAATGCTTGATGGCAAATTCCATCCTCTCTTCTTGGTTCCACTGGGGGACGAGAAGCTTTTAAAACAGGCCGGAATTCAAAACGTGAAGGAGCTTGATTGGTGGGAAGAAGTGAGGGTTCGGGATAATCGTTTCATTTTCTCGCCTTCTAAACATTGGTCGGCCAGGTCCTTGTGGGATAAGAATGAATGCCTTTGGGGCAGTTTCATGGTGGATAACGGGCAGTCAAAAATTTATTTTGCAGGAGACACCGGGTATTCCCCTCATTTTCTAGATACCAAAAGTCGCTTAGGAGCACCGGATTTAGCACTTTTGCCGATTGGTGCCTACAAACCCCAGTGGTTCATGCAGACCCACCATATGAATCCAGAAGAAGCCGTCAAGGCCCACATTGACCTGGGAGCTGCCAGATCAATTGCCATGCACTTTGGAACTTTTCAATTATCGGATGAAGGCATTGATGAACCCATTGATGATCTCAAGCTTGCCAGGGAAAAGTTGAACATTTCACCAGAAGAATTTCTTATCCTGGATCAAGGTCAAGCTCTTGTCTATTAATTGGCAATGGCGGTAATGGTCAGGACATCCTGATACATACCGGCCGATTTCTGAGTGGTACTTTCAGTAATTTTTATTTTTAAATTAAATTTATCACCTCCGGATGAGGTTGCATCGCCAGAGCCGATACTCACTGGTGATGAAGCTGAATTGAGAAGCGACACAGGAGAGTTGTTGACCTTGAGGGAATAGGCAATCGTGTCACCTTGTGAGAGTTTGAGTTTGCCATTATTTAACGATGAGACTTTTATTTGATAGGATCCGTTCGCGAGGACCCTTAAGTCTGCACCCTTTTCTTGATTTTGCGAGAGAATCCCGAAATCCAGAATCTTACTGGTGGATGAAGCATCGAACACCCCGCCTTCATCAAGCAGACTGATCTGTATTTTCTTTGGAACATAAAAGAGTACAGTGAAAGTATCGCTTTCTTCAAAGAGATAGTTGCCACTTGACTGGTTAAATCCATAAATCCTGACTTGCAGAATGTCATAGTAAGTACCGCTTCTTGCAGCGTTATCCAGGACCCCAGGTGTAGAGATGTAAAAGTTTTTAGTATAGGTAGTGTGCTTATTAGGAGCTGCCCCCTGCAGGAATTCATTTGAATTTAAGGCATCTCCTTCATCTTTTAATACTCCGGACTGGTTAATGTTTTCATGAAGATTATAATTAATGGAGCTGCCAAATAAACTGAAGGCCCGGCGTTGGTAGTTGTTTGACAGGCCTTTTGAAAAATAGATTCGGTAGAGGTCGCATCTTCCATTGGGGGAATTCTGGCCTCGGTTAACCAGAATATTTTGTAGAATAACTTGAGAGTCCTCCAGAATTTCAACCGTTGCATTGGATAACTGGAAGTGATAGTCGCACTCCGGGGCGGCCAATGTTAAGGATGAGAATAAGAAAAAACTTAAGAGGCAAAAGTATTTCATAGTTCATTTTCCTTCAATTGGATCAGTCCCAAGTCTTTAATTCCGCGGTCATTTTTTGAGATTTCAATCAAGACTGTATCTTCCAGACCTTCCAGTGCCATCTCAAATCTTCCGGCCTCTATACCCTCAACGAAAATCTCTCCACTCCGATTTGTAAAAAACAGCACTTCTCCAATCTTACCCACTTGGAGTGAGAATGGAGTTCCATCTGTTTTGACAATCTTCCCTGTAAGTACGACAGATCCTCTCTCATGCAGAGTGATCAGATGGGCACTGCGATAAGTGGGGTAGAGCATAAATCGTTCTTTTAAAAGAGTGCGCCCGTGATCCAGAAATGTCGGATCCAACTGAACATCCCGATACTGATAGGCAATCAGGTTACTAAAGACCACTTCATTAAACAGACCGGTTTCAGATTCCGTATAGGGAGAAGTTGATTTTAAACCAATCTTCTGGTCTTTCAGTCGCTCCTCAGGCTTAAAAATGACAAAACTTCCGGGAATAGGGCGGGAAATCCCCATACCGAAATCATCATCCTCATAGGCAAAGACGAAAGCGGAATTTAGCCGGGCACTGCCTTTTCCTAACAAGTGGGATGAATTTATCTGGGTGCCGCTGATCCTGCCACCTAGATCTCCCAGTGGAGTTGGGTAACTTAAATCGAGTTCTCCATTTTGTCTGTCATCTGAATATTCAGCAATGGCCTGAGACCTGAAGGTGTAGAGTTTATTTTGATTATCTCTTAAGACATTAACCCGGGTGCTCTTTTGTTTCTGATCATAGAGGGCCGAGACATAGTCATTGGATTCAGGGATTGAGAGAGTCAAGAAGACATAGGCGATATCATTCCATTGTTTATACTCATCACGGTTTCGGCTGGCATACAGAGCAATGTTGTGATGATTAAAAATACGAAAACTTAAGTTTAAGTCATAACCATAACGGTTTTCCAATTGATTATTCCTCACATCACCGTAGTTTCCCCCTACTGAGAATGTCAAAACGTTGGAAACAGGGATGGTGTAGTTGGCCGCATAAACATTTTGCACAGAAGAGGCGAGGTCCAAAAGAGAGGTCTTGAAATCTTCACTGCGGTTTTCATAGCGTAAAAATAGTGTATGAGAGTCAAACCACCTTTTGCCTTGGGTGATGAGTTGGTAGCCAAGACTGGTAGCACTACCGTTTTGGTTTTGTAGATTGGATCTGGCATGGCCCAATGTGAAATTTCCAATCGGGATGGCCTGAATGAGTTCTGCTCCCATTAAGTTGAAGTCTTCCTGGTTCTGAAGGTAGAGCGAGCTGGAAAAAATGGAAGAAAAACCATATTGGAAAAATCCGGAAAAAACTTTCCCGTCTCGATGAATATATTCTCGCTTGAAGTTGGTATCCATAAAGGGAACGCCATAACTTAAGTCAAAGCGGCTTTCTCCTTCATTTAAAAGATTAATGTTGGAAGAAGATTTAAAAACAAAAACTTGCTTTTGTCCCAGATCATCCACGGCTTCAATGACAACCGTATTCAGGCCGTTGTTGAGTGGAATATCAGTGGCATTATAATTGCCGGCTGGTAGATACTCTGATTTTACCATAACTGAATTGACGAAATACTTAACGAAAGATCGAGACTTTAAGGTGAAATTTTGATGACCAGTGGGATAGGGAAAGCGATAAGGATTCAAGGAAAAATTTCTCTGAATGTTGATTCCGCCAAGGGGACGGGCCACCATGAAACCCTGGATCTGAGGATAGACATCACCCAACTGTGCCCGAATGTCAGGACCTTGAAAATCTTTAACTAAACGACTGTCACCGCGGTACCATTTTGAATCAATGTTGTCCTGAAAGAATGTTTGGTTCTCGAAAACTAAAGAATTCATGTTAATGAAAGAATTAAACTGGCCACTAAAAAAATTCCCGCCCAGGGCCTCATCTGCCCAGTTCTGTTCCAATCGATAATTAATGGCCCCACCAAAAGGGGCAGGATGAAGGGCCATTTTTTTTTCTTCCTCCAGATTAATTCCCAAATCGGTCCTTTTCCTCGCCTTATTTTCCAGATTGAACTGGCCTTCGATTTTGAGTTCTTCGGGATTGAAGCGAAATGGAAATGGCAGTTTGTCCGGTTCAATGCGTGCCGGGAGTTTTTCCATCGCCTTAAGGGTGTCCGGATGGAGGTAGGATTTAAGAACGCTTTGAAGTGAGGACTTATCTACCCAATTAATTTTTTCGCCATGTACCTCAACTTTAACGTCCCCTAAGTTATCTGCACCATCATAAAAAGGAATGGCCGCGATATAGGTTGTTTCTTGGAAATGCTGAGCAAAGGAAAAAAAGGGAAATCCTGCAAGTAAGATAAATAGAATCAGAGAAAGAGGGCTAGTCATTTATCTTGAGTTCTACTTTGGCATCTTGAGGAATTGTATGACTGGTCTTGATCGTGAAGATTCTTTTGTGTCCGGCCAATACATTCTCTCCTGATAATCCCGGAAGGTCTTGTGACTTCAATTCTACTTTTTTATTCAGGGAGAGATATTTAATTGTAGGGTTATTAATCAACTGGTGTCTTTGACCTTTGTTCTCAATGATGAGCTTCATCTCTTTGCCGTCTGAAGCATGAGATATGAGTTTAACTTCGGGCTTGGTATTCGGAGCTGAGGCATACAGTGCCGCAACATACTTCATTAGCATCTTGATTCCCGCCTCATTTTTTGTCTTCTCATCCACTTTCAAAGGTAGTTGCTCCGCAATCACCCGATAGCTTTTTTCTGTCTCTGGGATATCTTTTAGATTATATGTGACTCGGATTGTTCGTTTCTCGTTAGGAGGGATGATGATTTGAGGTGGGAAAATCGTCACTTCTTTTGTATCCGAAAGAGTTTCCCCTCCATTTTCATCCATCTGTCGTGACTTCACAGTGAGTTCAACAGCAATGTTTGCAGAACTTTCATTTTCAATTAAAAATTGGGCCCCATTACGCTTCCCCTCTACTTCGATAGTCTGTGACATGGGAGAAAAATTAAAAGAGAAAATAAAGGGCAGACAAATAATGAGAGTAAGAAATCGAATCATGAAAGAATCCTTGTTCTCTTTATTATACGGCCGTTTTTCATCTACTAATGGAACAAAAAGATTAATTAGCTTCAATCGTGAACTGAACCAGATCTTCATAACTACCGGCGGAAAGATTTGTTGGTTGATTATAAGAAATTTTCACTTCTTTAGTGAATGTTCCTTTGAGATTACTTGTGGAATAAATTTGACTTGGAGATGTTGAGAGAGGAACAGTGCTCCCACTATAAGTTAAAACATAATTGATGAAACTATTCGCATCACTCACATTTACTAGTTTTCCTCCATTTGAAGATTTGGCCTTCACTTTATAACCAGTGTGATAGTTTGAAGTTTCCGTAAGAGTGGCCACTTTTAAATTGGATGCTTGAGAATTTAAATCCAAATTCGATGCAATCGTTTCTGGAGTGAGCGAAATCTCCAGAACAGGTGCTACTAAACCTTTTAAAATGAGTTCAGCCCGGGTCGCCGCCTGAGACGTCAGAGATAGAGAAAGTAGACCCAACATAAAAAAAGCATTTTTCTTCATCATTACCTCTTGTTGAATTAGGACGAAGCTCTTTTTTCAACATGTGTTAAAAAAAGAGACGATGTGTTGAGATAATCTTAATACATGAGTGAAATTAAAGTAGTGGGCAAAATATCCTTAGAAAAACCTAAGGATGAACAATAGAGACTAAATAATTGTTCTTGTGTTTAGTGATGGTGTAACGGGGAAGTGCTAAATGCGCTTTTTGATTAGAGTGAATACTTGCCTTTGGACCCTCAGCATCCATTTTAAGCTCTACTTGATAGGTAATGGGGACAATCGCTCGAAGATGCAAGACTGCATTGGTATTTTTGGAGTAGGCCTCAAAAGTGAATAAAAGAAGAAAAAGCCCAAGGTAGTTTTTCATACCTTGGACTCATCGGAAGAGTTACCTGATTACTTTAGTTTGTTTTTTAGTTCTGAGAAATGGTGAATTGAACTGTGTCTTCATGGCTGCCGGCCGAGAGGTTACTGGGCTGGTTAAAAGAGATTTTTAAATCTTTGGTAAAAGTCCCTTTTAAATTACTCGTCGTATAAACTTGAGTCGCGGAAGTACTGAGAGGAACATTTGATCCTTGATAGGTAAGACTGTAGTTTACGAAGCTATTGGCATCGGAAACATTCACAAGTTTCCCTCCGTTGGCCGAGCGAGCGGAAATCTTATATCCCGTAGCATAATTGGATTTTTCAGTCAGGGTAGCCACTTTTACATTTGAAGCTGACTGACTGAGATCTAAGTTTGAGGCCACTGTTTCATGAGCAATTGAAATTTCCAATATGGGCGCCACCACACCTTTTAAGATTAAGTCGGCCGAAGTTGCGGCCATAGAAGAGAAGCTAAGAGTAATTAGTGACAGAGTGATGAGTTTTTTCATGTGTCCTCCCAAAAGACCATTAAGTTTTAATTAACAAAATTAAAATTCTTATGGGTTTTGATGCACGACACATGCCAAGATTTCTTAAGGTTGCTTTTTTGAATTACAATGACTTGGAGATTTAAGTTTTAAAAAAGTGTCTAAAAAGTAATTAAAAGAGTCTTAATTATTGTCACTTTATTAGGCAGCTCTTAATTCTCCTCAATTTGGCCAAATATGGAACTCTCTTTGAATCCGCGCCTTTTCTTCATCAGTAAATAGATTTTGATCGATAGATAAATGAGATAGCTTCGGAATTTTTTTTATGACATCCGGAAATAGTTCAAATTTATTGGCGTCCAAATTTAAGCGGCCAAGATTTTTTAAATCGATTAAAGAATAGGGCAGTTGAGCGAGATGATTCCCTGAAAGATTCATGTCTGTGAGGTGAGATAAAATTGAAATCTCTTCGGGCAGGCCCTCAAGACCGCAGTCTTTAATCGTTAAAGATTTTAAGGGTGAAGCCGCATGTCCCAAGGGAAGAATGAAAGTTCTTAAAGGAGTTTCAATAATCTTTAAATTTTCAAGTTTGGATAAATTAAACACAGCTGATAGATCACCGGAGAATTGGGGCCACTTAATAGAGAGCACACGGAGATTATTCCAGTTAAGGCCATCTTCAGGAAAAGATGTGCAGTTTCCATCCAGGTAGAGTTCTTCTAAATAAGGAAAATCCATTAGCTCGGATGGAAATTCATCCGTCCTCACAGAAACTTTTAAGGCACGTACTTCTTGTCTTACTTTTGAGGCCGCTTTTAAATCTTTGTAGAGCTTCATTTAAAATGATTCCCCGGAATTCCCAAGAAATAGAGTATGGATGTCATGGGGCCATGACTCATCTGATGACGGGCCATGCGCTTTACTTTTTCTTTAGCGTGAAAGGCGATACCAAAACCCGCTTTGGAAAGCATCAGGAGATCATTTGCTCCATCACCTACGGCCACGACTTGATCAAGACTCAAACCTTCCTTATAGGCCAGCTCTTCCAGAATTCGCGCTTTCTCTTCGGCATTGATGATTTTACCCAGGACTCTACCTGTGAGGACATCACCATCCCATTCCAGATCATTAGCAAAAGCGTAATTTAAACCGAGATGATTCTTAAAGTTTTCGGCAAAGTACTTAAAGCCGCCTGAGATGATGGCAGTCTTGTAGCCTTGCTTTTTTACTTCACTGATTAGTTTCTCCGCACCAGGAGTGAGTTTCAGGCGCTTCATGATGAGTTCCATCTCACTTCGGTGAAAACCTTTTAGCAGGGCCACTCTTTCCATTAAGGCCTGATTAAAATTGAGTTCTCCATTCATGGCCCTCTCAGTAATGAGTTTCACCTTATCCCCAATCCCGAAGACCATCGCCATTTCATCAATCACTTCGTGTTGAATCAAAGTGGAATCCATATCAAAAACAATCAAGCGTCGATTGGTGCGGGATTCATCCAGCGGAATAAAGGCCGTATCAATCTGATACTGATTGGATAAATCCATCAAATCAAATTTTAATTTCTCTTCGTCTTTAAACTCTGAAAGACTAATCACAATATCGACAGCTTTTAATTTATCTTCATGCAGATCATCAATGCGCTCAATCTTGGCACCCATGGAGTTAAAGAGGCTTTTGATTTCTTCCAGAAAAGATTCTTTGATGGAACCAGAGGAGACACAGCAAAGAACATATTTCTTCACGTGGTGGCCTTAAGCTTTTGCTCTTTTTTAAATTTCTTTTTCTCAGAGCGTTTTTCTTGCAGCTTCTTAACCATGGAAAGCGAATATTTCAAGGCCGACCAGAGTGACAGCAGTGCCGCTACATAGATGAGGGCAGTACCTATTACCGGGAGATTAAGTCCTAAAAACTCATCGTAGATCATGAGCATCGGGGTAGCGACCATCTGTGCGGTGGTTTTCCATTTACCCATATTGCTCACAGGAACATCCACATCTTCCGACATCGCCAGAAGTCTTAAAGAAGTCATGTACATTTCCCGTAAAACTAAAATAATCACCACAATTGGGTGGACCCGATCAAGTCCCATGAGCATGATAAGTGCTGATACAACTAAAAATTTATCTGCTATAGGATCCAGGAAGGAGCCGAAGACCGTGACAATATTTCTTTTTCGGGCAATGTATCCATCCAGGAAGTCAGTGATGGAGGCCACCACAAAAATCCAACAGGCAATGTGACCCAGCCAATGAGCATAAGGAATTAACCACAGCGGAGTGTCTTCGGTGAAATATAAGGCCAAAACCACGATAGGAATCATCAACATTCTAAAGAATGTGAGTCGGTTAGGCAGGTTATCTATCTCTAGATCATTTTTTTCCATTTCAGTCCAATTTAGCAAAGCGGTTGGGGTGTTGCAAAAAGAAAGCTTTACCTAGCTTGGGTTATATTACTGAAACACCTACAATAAGAGAACAATGAGGTGAACATGGAACGACGTTTTAATTTGATTAAGAGTGATTTTGAGAAGCATGAGAAGAGAGTCCTTCCGAGGTTTCCTTTCTGTTACCTGACTTTTAAGTCCGACGATACTTCTCGAGTATATGAAGTCAAAGATATCTCGCACACCGGCATGCAGCTTTCCCTGAAAGATGCCTCTCATGATTTTAAAGAGGATGCTGTCCTTAAAGGCAATATTCACTGGTTGGGAAAAAATCTGGATATAGCGGGCACGGTTAAATGGCATACCCAAAATCGTCTAGGTGTGGAGTTCATTAAAAGAAGAGATGTTTTAGAGAAAATTCAAAGCTTCCTGCAAATGGAAGAGATGGTCAAACGTCTAAAGCCTTTGCATAAAGTAGACGGTGGCCTGGAAATTCCCGCCCGCCTTAAGTACTGGCTGCGCTCTGACGGGCCAGTGGAAGTCTTTATCTGGGTGCACGGGGACGGAGAAATTGCCAAGGGCCAGTTTCTGTTTATGGAAACCTTCGTGGAGTGGGAAGACGGCGTGGGGCTTAAAACCGGACGAATTTTGTCAAAACGCAATGTTGATTCTCCGCTTCTGACTGAAGACGAGTGGGTATTTAAAATCGATCAGGATGTTGATGGGGAAAAACTCGAAAAAATTAAAACTTTGATCAGTCACATCAATGATGATCTTCTGCCTTCAGAAGTCAAAACATTCTTAGCGCGTCAATTGAGTTAAATCTTCATAGATCCAATCAAAACAGGTATGATTCATTCGTTAACTCTTTAAAGGGAAAAATGAATGAATCGTAACCTTGCAATGGAATTTGTCCGAGTCACAGAAATGGCAGCTATCGCTTCGGCCCGTCTTATGGGTCGTGGAGATGAAAAAGCGGCAGATCAGGCGGCCGTCGATGCCATGCGGGCAATGCTTGATTCAATCGAATGTGATGCAACGGTTGTGATTGGTGAAGGTGAGCGGGATGAAGCCCCTATGCTTTATATCGGCGAAAAGGTCGGTACCGGAACGGGCATTAAATTAGAAATTGCCCTTGATCCTCTGGAAGGAACCACAGTTTGTGCACACGGTGGACCTAATTCAATTTCAGTGATGGCCATCGGTGAGGCGGGCGGACTGCTTCACGCTCCTGATACCTATATGCTTAAGCTGGCCGCAGGTCCTGAGGCCCGTGGTAAGTTAGATATCCGCGAAACTCCCACTGAAAATTTAAAGCGCCTGGCAGAAATTAAAAAATGCCGGGTCGCCGATCTGACAGCGATTGTTTTAGATCGCCCTCGTCATAAAGAACTCATTGAAGAAATCCGCGCCGCTGGTGCTCGTATCAATCTTATAGGTGATGGTGATGTGGCCGCCGCTATTTCAACCGCCACTCCTAATTCAGGAGTTGATATTCTTTTTGGTATTGGTGGAGCTCCGGAAGGCGTGATTGCCGCTGCTGCCCTTCAATGTCTGAATGGTGAGTTCCAGGGAATTTTAAAACCTCGAAATCCTGGTGAGATTGAACGCGCCCGTCAGATGGGTGTGGAAGACATTAACCGGGTTTTTAAAATTGATGATCTTGCCCGTGGCAATCTCATGTTCTCTGCTACTGGGGTTACCACCGGTAACTTCTTAGATGGTGTTATCTTCAAATCATGGGGCTGCTACACTCACTCACTTGTGATGCGTTCTGAATCTGGTACCATTAGACATATCAGAGCTGAACATCATTTTGATAAGAAACCTAGATACTAGAAAAGGAATGACCCATGGCCCGCGCGGAAAGAACTGAAGTATTTGATGTCCCATTAGATAAATTTTATCAGGCGATCGTAGATTATAAAGCTTATCCTAAATTTGTAGACGGAGTTGAATCAACGGAAGTTGCCAATGAGTCTGCTGATGGTGCGACGGTCACCATGAATCTTAATTTGATTAAGAGAATTTCTTATACGATTAAACTCAATCACAAAAAAAATCAGGAAGTGAACTGGAGCCTGGTTTCTGGCGACATGATGAAAGTCAATAACGGTCGCTGGACTTTGAAAGATCTGGGTCAGGCCCGAACTGAAGTGACTTATTCACTGGAAGTGGAACTGAAAGGTTTCTTGCCAGGTTTAGGGATGATTGAAAAAACTCTCGTAAACACCAATCTTCCTTTAACCATGAAAGCTTTTGCAAAAAAAGCAGCGAGTTTATAAATGAGTGAAGACCGCGATAAAGACGGGAAACTGGGTGATCTCTTTAAGAAAGTGATCACCACAGGTGTTACGGCCGCATTTATGACAGAGGAGAGTGTTCGCACCCTCTTAAAAGATGTGCCCCTTCCGAAAGATATCGTTGGTGGTTTACTGGAAAACGCCAAGAACACAAAAACTGAATTCGTGGCCAGCGTGAAAAACGAACTGAAGTCATACCTGGATAAGATTGATATCTCAAAGGAGATTGATAAGATTGCCGAAAAGTATGACTTCGAAGTTAAGGCCACGATCAGTCTCAAAAAAAAGAAAAAGTCCAAGTCTGAAGAGGAGTGAGCTTTGTCTCAAAAAGACCTCTTTCAGAAAAAGCTAAATGACATTAAGGCCATTCTTCCTGAAGGCAGTTCCCTTCTGATTGTCTCCAAGACCCGCTCGGTGGATGAGATCAAAGTTTATTATGAACTGGGTCACCGGGATTTCGGTGAAAACCGGGTTCAGGAATTAAGTGAGAAAGCACAGGCCTTAAAGGAGAGTTGCCCGGAGATCCGTTGGCATATGATCGGGCACCTTCAGAGCAACAAAGTAAAAATTCTTTTTCAAATTCCCCATCTTCATGCCGTCCATTCGGTTCATGACTTGAATCTAGTGGATAAGCTAGTCAAGAGCGAGGAGCATCTCACCCACCCAGTTGAGATTTTTTTGCAGTTTAATACCTCAAAAGAAGAAGAGAAATCGGGCTTTGAAGATGAGGCTTCTCTTCGGGAAGCGGCGGAATTGCTCCTTCATTCACAGAAACTTAACTTGAGGGGGCTCATGACCATGGGTACCCTAAGGACTGAGAATTTCGAGGCCGAAGCGGCCCGATGTTTCCGGGAGCTGCAAAAAGTGAAGGAAAATTTACAGGTTGGTTTGCATCGGGAGCTTAAAACCTCTATGGGTATGAGTCAGGATTATAAAATCGCCCTGGCAGAGAAGTCTGACTGGATCAGGCTTGGGACCATGATGTTTACATGAAAAAACTTTTCTTTATTTCTTTATTATCATTTTCGGCCTTGGCCCAAGTTGAACCATTAATCAAAAACGGTGAAGTGAAAATCAATTATCCGTGTGAAATTTTGGATTCCATTCCCAAGGGAAAAGAAAGTAAGGAAACCATCTCATTTTTTGAGAGGGGCAATAATACCGTTTATGCTTCCGGGTATATTCTAAGAAAAAGGGCCACTGATTTTACGGTTAAATATAGAACGGACCTTGGAGCGATTGTTCTGGATGAAACAATTTACCAGAACCTTCTGAATTCCCCAAATGGCGAGATTAAGTGTGAATTGGATTTAACCTATGATCCAAACTACTACCGCACCAGTCGTTCTTGCTCCTTTAAATCAGAAACTAAAGATCCGATTGAAGAGCATTTCATGTTCTTTAAGGAAAGCTTTGACCTATCTCAAATGAAAGAGATCAAGGTCTCGTCTTCGAGCTGGAAAATGAAGCTTACCCCCGAGCAGGAAGGAAAAAGCCCGTTTATTAAAAAGCCTTCTGTTGAAAGATGGACCCTGCGTGGAGAGTGCCGGTTGGAGATTTCAGGCAAGTTTGAGACGCAAGATGGGGACCCGCGAGCGATGGATGATCTGACGGTAGCGGGACTTAACTTCTTAAAGAATCTGATCGATACGGCGCCTTCAGAGCTTCAGGGGAATAAAACCGCCTGGGTTCTGGGGATCAAAAACTAAAACGAGAATTAATTACATTGATGGTGAATTTCATTACAGACTGATGCTTCCTTGCGTTAGAGTGCCTTGTTTTAAAAAAGAGGTAAAATATGAAAGCACTTATGACTGGCATTTTAATGTTAACTTCCCTCAGTTCTTTTGCTGCTGAGAAAATCGTTAACGCTCATTTCTCTAAAAAAAGCGTTGTGGTTCAAATCCAGAACACAGACTCGGGAAGCACCAAATGGATTTCAACTGCCAAGATAGGAGTTATCCAATCCACGCTGGGATGCAGTGGCAAGAACTGCACCGCCACCAAGCTGAGAGTAGAGAGGGATGGACTATATGGGGATGTTGCCCTTTTCAATGAAGCAAGCCCTTCACTTGAAGGCGTGTTTTTGACTTCATTCTATGAAAGTACGCTGATAGACCCTCGGGATCTGGTGCTTTCTCAGAGCAATGGTAAGTATATCGTGTCATTAAAGGTTCAATAATTTGTTGTAAGTGAGCATGGGGCCGTAAATTTTCCACGGTATTTTCTAGCTAGGCCCCATCTAATTTTTTACTTAGACAACCTTCGTCATTCGGGATTATTTAGATATATCTTTTTTAACTGAAAGGGGGACGTCATGGACGCCATTCGTAAGGTACCTGAGCTAAGTTTAATGAGTTTTGTGAACGGAACTAATAACGACAAAGTGAAGTTCACGAATGACCTTTTTCGCGGTCTCAAGGATTACGGGTTCATCGTTTTAGTTGATCACCCGATCGATAATAAATTAACGGCCAAGGCTTATGATTTGATTCATGAGTTCTTCCAGCTTCCAGTTGAAACCAAACAAAAGTATGTTTGCAAAGAGGGCGGCGGTCAGCGCGGTTATACGGCCTTCGGAGTTGAGCATGCCAAAAATTCTCAGTTTCCAGATCTAAAAGAATTCTGGCACGTCGGACGTGATGCACTGGTTGATCCAGTTAGATTCGGAAAATATTTTCCAGAAAACATCTGGCCTACGGAGATTGCTGAGTTCAAAGATACATTCCTAAAACTTTATAATGGTCTGGATACAACCTCTAGTATCGTGCTTGATTCACTCGGCATGGCGCTGGACGTTCCACAAACATTCTTCCGTAATATGCTTCAGGACGGTAACTCTATTCTTCGTCCGATTCATTACCCTCCATTGGGCCCTGATGCTCCTAAGAACGCCGTTCGTTCTGCTGCTCACGAAGACATCAACCTCATCACGGTGATGGTAGGTGCTACCTCTTCAGGGCTTGAGCTTCTTGATCGTGATGGGCAGTGGTTGAAAGTAAACACCAATGATAAGCAGCTAGTTGTGGATTCAGGGGATATGCTCTCTCGTCTGACTAACGACGTGATTCCTGCAACCACTCACCGAGTGGTTAATCCGGACGATGCCACTTCTAACCGCTACTCAATGCCGTTTTTCACACATCCTAATCCAGATACAATGCTTTCTTGCATTCCTTCTTGTCGCGGAACAGGGGAGAAATACCCGGCGATTAACTCTCACGAGTGGTTGATGATCCGTTTGAAAGAAATTGGACTTGTGAAAGATAAGAAGAATTACTAGAAGAATCTGCGGAGTCCAAACCCGGCCTTAAAATTCGTCTGAGTTGTGGTTTGGATTCTGCCAGATTCCTGTTCTTCCCGCGTGCTCAAGCTCTCAAAAGCTCCATCAAATAGAAATTCCCAAGTATCATTAAACGGCAGACTCGCACCAATTTTAACCGTAGGTAAAAGCGAAACCGGACCAGATTGGGAAAGTCCCACGGTCTCAGTATTAGATAATCCGTAGCCTAATCCCGCTGCCAGATAAAAACGTCCACCAGCTATGTAGTCCCGAAACGAACTGAAATAATAAATGATATCAGCAATCGCCATGCTTCGGCGGGTGACAAGCGACACACCTTCATAATTGATCACTTCGCGCTCGTAACGAAGTCCGACATCAAAGGCCAGGTTCTCATAGAAGTCTTTCTCAAAGTAAGCCTCGGCCATGTAGCCACCTCTGCGGGAGGTATTGGCCGGAGCATCCGAAACTGATTCCGATAGGCCTCGGGTGAGGGCACCTTTAAAAATAAACGATTTTCTTTTCTGAGCAATTTCCGTCTTGATGTATTTTCTGCGCTCAGATTCAGGTGCCAGTGCCCAAATATATTCGGTGGCAGGGTAGTAAGTCACAATCGTGCCTTTCTCAAACGGCAAGATGGCATCACTATTAAGAATCTGCCACTGAGTGAAGTTACCCGAGACATTAACTGCCTTAGCGAGAATCGAGACATCTTCTGCTGTGAATGTTCCGGTGATACCGGGCTGAAGACCCTGGCGTTTTCCATTACGTGTAATGAAAGTTTTCTTCGTATCAGATACGGCCTGAATCATGATCAGTTCGAAGGCTTGAGCTGAAAAGCTCAGGATTAAGAATAAGAAGAAAATGGTATGACGAAGATGCATATCTTCATCATACCATTTTAATTAAAATTTCCTACTGATCTAATGCGAAAGGTGGTCTCCAAAGGCCGGTGCTATCTATAGTGCTTGACTGAATTGATTCGGCTTTAGCATTTATAATACCAAGGTATGGTAAATAAACTGTTGGTGCGCCGCTTGTATTAACATGGAACCCAGTGAAGATTACATCTTTAATATTTTCTCCAGCAATAGAGCCTGCTGCTCCTAAGGTTAAGCCAGGCGCCACTTGTGAAACCCCAATGTTGGAAGTGGAGAGAATAGACTGAGTTCCGGTTAGAGATTCACAGCCACCACAAGCGATTGTGTTATCACTTCTCCAGCGAGCAAGTCTCGGATAAGGGGTTGCACCCATTCCAACCGAATGGAAGAAAATTCTAGCTTCTTGAGTGTTTGGCATTGAAACCAACTCAGGAACTTTTAACTTCGAATCATTAATCACATCATCGGTTGAATCAGTAGTTATGATTTGATTAGTTAAATAATATTCAAGTGATGCTACAGCTGTATCGAGATTAGGATTATATCGTCCCATATGATATTCACCGCCATCAACGGCCCTTTCACGAGCTATGACGTAATAATGATTGTTACCAATAGTATCTGTGGCGAGTTTCACATATTCAAAGTTAAAGAGACCGAAAATATCCTGGCTAGTTTGTTCGGAGCCAGCAGGGGTAGTAGGTATCCAGTCGGAGCCAGATAAAGTATAGCGAAAGATTTTCATTCTTCCAGCATCAGATACATCTCCTGATATGCGAGCAAAGACTAGTTCGCCAGCTTGATTTAAGCTTGCATCGAAAAGTGCTGTTTTGCCCATTTCAGGGAGAACATTACTTGAAGCCACTGGATTTGCTCTCATATGCTCATCTGCAGAACCTGAAAGTACTGTGATATTATTTTGGGAAGTTCCTGGAAGTGAGGCATTGATGATAGGTAAGTACCAACGTGATCCTACAATAAAGATTTTACCCATTCCGCTTGAAGCTGCGGTTAATCCAAAATCGATATAGTCATCGTGGTATTGGCCATATAGTTGAATAATTGAAAGTGCTGGCAGCGTGTTATCAACAACAGCTCTTATACCCTGCAAGGCAGGATCAGTAGAGTTATTTATTTTTGAAACAAGATTTGTTGCAGTTGAATTTATTCCACAAATGGTTCCATCGCAGAATTCATTTTCTGCAGTAGGCGTTGGGCTTGCTGTAAAGATTTTGCCATTGATCGTAATTGTATTTCCTGCTGAGAGGGTTCCACTTAGTTCGATCCGAGCATAGCCACCTAAGCCGTCTCCTGCTACGAAGTCCACTTGTGCGCATGGAGAACCGCTGCAATCAGAGGTCCCATCGTAATGATCGTAATTGAATCCAAAGGGGGCCAGATGATTCATGCCAAATTTAGCACTTGTTGCTGTGAATGATTTGTCTATTCTCCTGACTCTTGGGACCATTTCTCCTGGAGCTGATGATAAACTGGCTATGTAGGCAACATAAACGCTGTTGTCTGTACCTGTAATTGAAAGATTTGAAATTGTCCCACTGGCATCTACGGTGGATGAAATAGGAGAAAAATTAATTGTTGTTGTTTTGAGAATGTTTCCAGCCGCGTTTTTGATTGTTTTTTCAACAAATATTCTATCATAATCAGGAATGCCAGCATTCGCCACATAAGCAGTGTAAATAGTCTCAGTGTTTGGAACTTGTGCTGGGTTAGTGTTATCATACCAAACAGCAATTTCATTCCGTGAAAGATCAGTGTTAGTTGCCGTTAAATTTTCCAGATATTTCTTCGGTGTTACATTCCAAACACCAGTACATGTACCTGTCGATGAAACTGGGTTCGCAGCAGCACGATCACCAACACAAAGTTTAAGCTCAATGTTTGTCGTAATATTTCCGGGAGTGTAACGAAGTGTTTTCGTCGTTGCTCCTGCAATTGCAGTCCAAGCACCGGCTCCAGTCTTTGCATACCACTGATAAAGGATACTTGTTTCTGAAGTTGGTCCGGTATCAGTAACTGTTCCGGGATTAATTGTAAAAGGATACCCTGAATAAACGACTGTGGTTGAACCAACTGCAGGGCTGGCCGTAAGCGTATCAATCACTGGTGCAGGGTTATAGTTCCTCACATAAAGCTGGAATATCTTTGAATCACTTTTAGTAACAGTTAATGGAACACTAGGAGTATCAGTTACATCGACTTTAAAGTAAACCAAAGAACTTACTGTCTTAGAGACATCAAGTTGTGGAGACACTTGTAAAAGAAGATCTTCAGGTAGTTGATAAGCGAGAGCGGCTACAAGAACCGGGTTCAAGCTAGGAGTACCCTGGATAGATCTGATAAAGTCCATGTAAGACGGACTTGTGATGGCAACTGAGCCAGTACAAGGAGTAGGAGTATTGATTGTACAAAGAGAGATACGATACTTGAAATCATCTAATTCAGCATCAGTAACATTAATTCTAAAAGTTACGGTATCAAGTTCAGTTGCATAACTATTGGAGTCAAAAGGATCAAGTGTAGCGAGTCCTTTTGAAATGTTCGAATCAGTATTAATAGCAGTTTGAGGGCTGATTGCAATATTTGAAGGATTCTTCTCTGTTACCACAAGATTCCAGTTAAGACTCTGGGAGATTAAACCAGCACCACCCACTGGAGAGCCAGAATCCTGCATCGTCGCAACAACAGAGAATGATCCTGCCGAAGGATGAAGAGGTCCACTTGAAGTGAAGTGTGGAACCGCTAACTGACAAGACCACTGATTGGCAGCTTTCGCAAGCTGAGGTGGAGCAGCGGCAATGGCGGCTTGATAAGGACCTGAGTAAGAGGGAATAGTGGTTACAGTTCCAAAAGCTTTGGAACAAACAGTCTCTGTTCCAGGAACATCCACACCATTTAATTTCAGGTTTACGTTCCACTGAAATTCATTTGGATCGATCGCTGGATTATAGAAATCATCGGTCACAGTGAAGCTGACTACGAAAGGTTCATTTTGATTAACAAGACAATTGGCCTTGGTGAATGAACCGGAAGAAGTACATCCTGTAGGGTTATTAGCAGTTGGCCCAAATGCCATTTGGGGCGCAGTATTGACTGGTTTAACCAACACGTTCCATTCAATTGGATATGATCCATTTGAAGGATCAACATTTGATCGGTCAAATTCCAAAGAAGTTGCTTCGTCAAAAAGGCGTGCAGTTACTTTATGGACTTGCTGAACACTTGAACTAGAGTTTGCGAATTTTAAGATAGATGTATCAAACGGAGTTGGAATCCCACCGGTTTCACAAAGGTTAGCATCAACTAAACAGATCTTTTGCGATCCGGCCGTATCAAGAGTTTTCTTGGTACAGATATCTCCACCAAGACCATCAAGATAAAATTTAACTTGGATACTCTTACCATCTGAGGCGTAAGTACCATCTCGGTCATTAACCGTTACACAAAAGTTTGGTTGAGTGGCCGAACCACCATAAATCCAACTGAGTGTGGGGAAGTCATTGTAATCGATGTTGTTGTGAGCAGTGGTTGTAACACCAGGAGCTGGCTCAGCAATAGTTGTAACGTGAGATAAGTCAGGTTGCTTCACAACCACATTCCAATACTGCTCGGCCACGATCTCACCAGGATTATCGTTTTGAACCGAGGCGCGGATTGAATAGGTACCAACGCCAAAAGTTCCTGGGTTAAAGAGTGGAGTCGGAGATGTTCCGAGATAAGCGGTATTAGTTCCGGTAGATGTGAAATTAGTAAATGAATCTGTTTCAGATAAATAGAATGAACCGTTCTTTAAAATGGTCCAGATGGTTCTGTAGTTATCAGTCGGCGAAATCGTGGCCCCGTTGTTTCTGATGTTAAATGAGAACTGAACCCGTGGCTCAGTTGGATAAACATCAAAACTTAGACTGCTTGGAGTCACTGGACTAATGATGGTTGGTTTAGGCAGTTCATTGATTTTTAATTCAAAACTGTGTGAATCCACCACAGCTCCATTAGTATCTTTGATTTTTGCTGTAAGGATATGAGTCCCAACTTCGCCTAATGTTGTTCCCAGGAATGAGGCCGGGAATGAACAGGTCAAAGAATTTGAACACATAAAAACTGGGCCCGCATTGAAGACACGTTCCCATTCAACTGAATAAGATTGGTTATAAGGATTGGATACAGAGATAGAGAAGGTAAGTGTTGTCGTATCATCCTTAGAACGAGTTTGAGTAAACTGGGGAGTGAAATTGGAAATATTAATGAAGGATGATGCCCCTTGCACGATGGGCACACACGTCCTTAAAGAAGCGTTGAAGGCTTCATTCGAGGAACACTCTGTTTGCTTAGTTTGAGGCACACAGGCCACAAGCATGAGAGTACTTAATAATATCCAAAAAGCTTTTAAACCAACCATGGCCTATTCCTTTATCGATCCGTCTCGATGTTTTATCGGGACTTTTCTTAAAATTCCTTAGACTTGGAATCATTTAAACAATTTTACTTATAGGTATTGTCTCACTTCCCATACTGGGGTAGTCGGGAATGAGGGCGGAACTCTTAAGAATCCGATGGTTTACAAAGGATATCGGGAGGAGCACAATTTTAGGGAAATCTGATTACTGACCAGTTTTGTTGGCATTATTAAGGAGTTTTCAGCATGTTCTCTTTCTTTAAATCCAATCAGGAAACTTTGGCCCAGAAAGGGCGAGTGATCGCACTTATGAATCAAAAAGGTGGAGTGGGTAAAACCACTATGGCCTTTAACCTGGCCCATGCTTTTGCAAATCAGGGTAAAAAAGTTCTTTGCATCGATATGGACCCTCAGTCCAATTTTAGTTCTTTGTTTGATATCCCGGAAATTGCTGACCGAAAGAATATTCATCATTTGCTGATTAATTCGATTAAAGAATTAAAGGCACTTCATACACCAACTTTTTTGAATGATGTGGTGATCAAAGGTGCTGATGGCATTGACCTTATTCCTTCGGGCCAGGAACTCTCAGGTTTTGAGCTGACGGTGGCAGGCATCAATGCTCCAAGACAGTTGATCTTAAAAAAGTTCATTGAAAAATTTGAACTAAAATCTAACTATGATGTGATCATCATTGATGGCCCGCCAACTCTGGGTTTACTGGTGGTTAATATTCTTTGTGCAACTGACGGGGTTTTGTATCCGTTCGTGCCGGATAGATTTTCCGAGCAGGGTCTTAAGAATATTCTGCAGGTAGTATCTGATATTGAGGAAATGGAAATCACTTCGACCCCTAAGAATTTGGGCTATATCCCAAATCTCTTTGATTCAAGACGTAAGCAGGCCTCGACTGATCTGGAGCAGATTAAGCAGACTCTGGGACAGGCGACTATGCACGAGGCTTTTACGAATAAGGTTCAGTTTGGTAAATCATTGGCACAGAGGAAATCTGTTTTCCATTACAAGTCCAGTGAGTACAAAGACCTGCAAAGACAGTTTACAGCGATGACTGAAACTGTTCATAAGGAGCTGCAGTCATGAAGAATAAAAATAAAAATCCACTTTATGTTGTAAAAGGTAAGGAAGTTCAGGAGGCCAGTTCGATTTTTGATCTGGTCGTTAAGAAGCTTAACCTTGAACCTGCCATCAATATTCTTCGGAATATTTTTCATCTGCTCTTGGAGCAAGTTGAAAACTTCGCCATGTTTAAAGCGGTGAAGGAATTTATGGATCAGGTTGTTCAGAAAATTCAGGATCTGGGTAAACGCTTTGGGGTCTTAGCTTAGAAGCTTCGGCGCTTAGGTCCGGACGTCCGGGTATTTACAACGTCTTCTTCCACATCATTAAAGTAAGTCTTCTCGAGACTCTCTTCGTTTAAAGCGCGGTTTCTAGGCATGGTCGTATTGTTGGTATCGACGGCGATTGATTGAACATTATTGACTGAATCTTCCAGGTACTGAAGTTCCTGGTTTAAAATGATGGCCTCTTCGGCAGCTGTTTGGGCCAGGGCAAGAGTTGAGAGAGCACCCAGAACCAAAATTAGAATTTTTCTCATCATAACTATTCTCCTATAATGATCCTACTTATATATAAGAACTTTTCCAAGCGTGATTGAAAAAATGACTGATTTAGAGCTCTCAAGCTACAATTTCGACCTTCCTCGGGAGCTAATTGCCGACCGGCCAGTGCCGGATCGCCATTCTTCCAAGCTGTTAGTCTATGATGAAGAGAGTGATTCCATCACTCATTCCACCTTCTCTGAGATTCATCAATTCCTGCCGGCCCATTCCACTTTGGTATTTAACCGCTCCCGGGTCTTTCCTTGTCGTTTGATTGGGAAAAAACCTTCCGGTGGTGAAGCAGAAGTTTTTATTCTGTCACTCCTGCATGAAAATGGAATTTATCCCGGCATGGTGCGGGCCTCAGGCAAAAGAAAAGTAGGGGACGTTTTTATTATTGGAGATCTCATCTCCGAGATCAAGACGGTTAATGGCGATGGGACTTTTGGTTTAACTTTTTCTCAAGGTCATCAGGAGCTTCTCAAAACTCTCGATCAAATTGGAAAAATCCCCATTCCTCCCTATATTCGAAACGGCGAATCGGATGAGGAAGATAAAAGGACTTATCAGACGGTTTACGCTCAGGAAACCGGCTCGGTGGCCGCACCTACGGCGGGACTGCATTTCTCGGAAGAACTTTTAAACAAGCTCAAGTCCCAAGGGCATGAGCTTGCCACTGTGACCTTACATGTGGGAGCGGGAACCTTTGCTCCAGTTAAGGCCCAGAATATTTTAGATCATAAAATGCATCAGGAATTTTTCACCATCGATAGTGAGAACTTAAAAAAAATTCAAAGTGCTAAATTTCGAATTGCTGTGGGAACAACGACCTTAAGGACTCTCGAGAGCTCTTATCAGAATGGAAATGTTCAGTTTGACCATCCCGGCTCCTTGAAGTCGACAGCGATTTTTTTGCATCCGGGGAAAGAAGTTCATTCCATTGATGCCATGGTGACAAATTTTCATTTACCGGAATCCTCACTCATCATGCTGGTCAGTGCACTGATCGGGCGGGAGAAAACTCTGGAAATTTATAAAACGGCGGTTCAGCATAAATACCGTTTTTTCTCCTATGGAGACGGTATGCTGATTCTGAGAAAAGGAAGAAAAACGTGATGAAATTTATTCTGATGATGATTTGTCTACTCAGTGTTTCTCTGACCTGGGCAAAAGGGTCTGCTAAAGTAGTGCTCTTGATTGGGGAAGCCTCATTTGCAGGGAAGGCCTTAACCAAAACGTCTTCACTTCAGGGAACCGGAGAGATTGTTGTAGGCAATAAATCCTATCTGAAGCTTTTACTAAGTGAATCCCAGACGGTGATTGCCTTGGGAGCGAATACCACCTCGAGATTAAATATTTCAGCACCGGCCGAAAAGCAGGAACTTAATTTGGTTAAGGGGATTGCCCGCTGGGTGACGGGAAATAAAAAAGGGCTGGGAATAAAAACCTCCAACGCCACGATGGGAGTCAGGGGCACTGATTTTTATACTTCTTATCATCCGCTTTTGGGTGAGACCGAGATTGTCTGTTTTGAGGGATCCGTGGAATTCACCAACACTAATAATTCAACTGATTCCAAGTTGATTAAAAAAAATCAATGGGGTGGGATCGGGGGAAGATTTGGCACCAAGGTTTCAAGTATTTTAGATTTAAGTCCTGAGCTCATAAAAAGTTTTGATTCAGCATTGCCCAAATGATGCACCGTTTTTCCATCCTAAAAGGTTAGACTAATAAGACCGTCTCCTGTATTTTGGCGGCATGTCTTTTTTTCAATTAGAAGCATCTTCTGGTGAGGCCCGTGCCGGCCGCATCTACACCTCTCACGGAGTGATTGAGACCCCGATCTTTATGCCGGTGGGGACTCGCGCGTCTGTTAAAACTTTATGGCAAGAAGACCTTGAGCGCATGAACGCTCAAATCATTCTGGGAAATACCTATCACTTATTTCTGCGCCCTGGTCATGAGTTGATCGAGAAGATGGGCGGCCTTCATAAGTTTATGAGCTGGAACCGTCCTATTCTTACCGACTCCGGTGGCTACCAGGTTTTCTCTCTCTCAGATATTAATAAACTGACTGAAGAAGGGGTGACTTTCCAATCACACATCGATGGATCAAAACATCTGATCACTCCGGAAAAATCCATGCAGATTCAAAGGGCCTTAGGCTCGGATATTGTGATGGCCTTTGATGAATGCCCGAAGCTTCCTGCAACTAAAGAAACTCTCAGAACCAGCATGGAACTCACTCACCGGTGGGCCCGTCGTTGTAAGTCGGTTGAACTTAAATCTCATCAACACCTTTTTGGAATTATTCAAGGTGGACTTCACTTTGATCTTCGAATGGAAAGTATGGAAGGTCTTAAAGAGCTCGACTTTGATGGATACGCTTTAGGCGGACTATCAGTCGGTGAAAAAAATGAAGAGATGGTTGAGTTCTGTAAAAAATTTGTTCCGGCCATGCCTAAAGAGAAGCCTCGCTACCTGATGGGAGTGGGTAAACCTCTGGATGTCTTAAATGGCATTAAGGCCGGACTAGATATGTTTGACTGTGTGCTTCCAACCAGGAATGCCCGCAACGGTCAGTTCCTGACAACTCACGGACCACTCAACATTAAGAAGGCCCGTTTCCTGGAAGACCAACTTCCGCCGGATCCGGAATGTAGCTGCCAGGTTTGTTCTCGTTATTCTCGCAGCTATGTACGTCATTTATTTAATGTCGGTGAGTATCTGGCAGGGCAGCTTATCAGTTATCATAATATTCATTTCTATCTTCAAATGGTCAAAGCGGCGAGAGAAGCAATTTTCAAGGGTTCGTTTGACGATTATTACCAGACATTTTATAACAATTACTCAACTAACCGTTGGGAATAAAAAAGGATAACCATGTTTGATTTATTCATCTCTACCGCTCACGCACAAGCTGCCAACACTCCGGCCCAGCCTGCCTGGATGTCATTTGTGCCTTTCGTTCTTATCTTTGTGGTGATGTATTTTCTAATGATTCGCCCTCAGAAAAAACGTATGGAAGAAGAGCAAAACTTTATCAACAAACTTTCTCACGGTGATGAGATCTATACAAAGTCTGGCATCTTAGGAAAAGTAACTGGCATCGCCGATAAAGTGGTGACTATTGAACTTGATGGCGGAACCAGAATGAAAGTTTTAAAATCCCATATCGGCGGATCGGCCACGGCCCTTTTCTCTGAAGCTAAGAAGTAATTATGTTTGGGCTTGGTTTTGGCGAATTAATCCTTATTTTTTTAATCGCCCTGATTTTTATCGGACCAAAAAAACTTCCTGAACTTGCTAAAGGCTTAGGTAAGGGGATTCGTGATTTCCAAAATGCAGCTAAAGGCTTAAGTGACGAGTTGCAAGATGATATCAATTCTCCCTCTAAGAAAGTCGCTGACGCTACTCAGCAGGAAGAAGAAAAGAAGCCCGAAGCTCCTGTTGAAAACAAAGAATCTAACCAATCTTAAAAATAGAAGGGCGTTATGCCCTTCTATTCATTGCCCTAGTTCCCTAAATTGATTAAAATTTTCTAGTCTATATTTTCTAAGAGAACCCTTTTTAAAGAGTGGAGTTTACATGGCCAAGGGATGGTGGTTTCGATTTAGTTTGTTGATGGTTCTGGTAATTGCTGCGGTAATGGCCACGACACCAACGTTTTTTAACCTGAAAGAAGACAGTGCTTTTCCAGTGAAGACCAAGATTAATCTGGGGCTAGACCTCCAGGGTGGTCTCTATATGGTTTTGGGAATTGATTTCAACAAGGTCTACCGTGATGAAATTATCGGTTATGCCAGAAAGGCCCAGGCCACATTGAAAGACATTGGGATTGAGTCTTCTGTTGGCACTCTTGATGCATCAGAAGCCTTGGATCCAAAGCATTCCATCATTCTTGCTAAAGAAAGCGATCGTGATGCTGCTAAAGAAAAACTTCGCGAATTCTATAGCTACCCACTTCGGTTAACTAAAGATGAAGGCACGACACTTCAGTATGGTTTAGGTCGTGATTTCACTCGAGAAATTGAAGAGACGGCCCTTTCAAAATCAATTGAAGTTATTCGTAACCGTATTGATGAATTCGGTGTGACTGAGCCTGAAATCGTTTCTCAGGGTGCAGAACGTATCGTGGTTCAGCTTCCTGGTGTAAAGGATATCAGTCGTGCCAAGGATTTGATTGGTCGTACAGCGAAACTTGAATTCAAATTGGTTAATGATGAAATTCCACCTATGGCCTTAAATGAGTGGCTGGAAAAAGTAAAAAAAGCTGGCATTGAATATAAGAAAGGGGAGCGATTCTCTGATTATATGAACCAGATCAACAGCTTCCTCGCAAATGATCTTCCTAAGGGGTATGAGATTGCTTTCTCAAAAACCCTTAATAAAAATACCAATGAAGTAACAAATATGGAGCCATATTTGGTTGAGGTTGGTTCTGGTCTTACGGGTGATGAGCTTCAAGAGGCCATTGTTCGTATTGATCCTCAACAAAACCGCCCTTATGTCGGTCTGGAGTTCAAGCCAAATGGTGCCAGACTTTTTGAAGAACTAACGGGAGCAAATATTGGTAAACGTCTAGCTATCGTTCTTGATGGTAACGTTTATTCGGCCCCAGTAGTTCAAGGCCGTATTGCTGGTGGATCAGCTCAGATTACTTTAGGTGCAGGCGATTACAACGCTTCGATGATGGAAGCTCGAGACCTTGCCCTGGTACTTCGTGCTGGTGCTCTTCCGGTTGAACTTATTTTTGAAGAACAACGTGTGGTTGGTCCTTCTCTTGGTGCTGATGCCATTGATAAGGCGCAAGTTGCCGCTATGATCGGTTCATTCCTGGTTCTGGCCTTCATGTGCTTCTACTACAGACTTTCCGGTTTAATTGCGACAGCGACCATTATTTTAAACGTGCTTTTCACGATTTCAATTTTGATTGCAGTTGGTGCAACTCTTTCTCTTCCGGGAATTGCCGGTATTGCTCTGACAGTAGGTATGGCTGTGGATGGTAACATTCTTATTTACGAGCGAATCCGTGAAGAATTAAGAGCAGGCATGACACCTTATGAGGCCGTGCGAACTGGTTTTGCCAAGGCCTTCTGGGCCATTGCGGATGCCAACATCACAACCGCCCTGGCCGGCCTTTGCCTTCTGAACTTCGGTACAGGTCCGGTGCGTGGTTTTGCAGTTACACTTTTGATCGGTATTACAACAACCGTTTATACTTCTTACTTTGTGTCTAAGATCCTCTTTGAGTTGTACGTAGGCAGAGGTAACAAGAAGACTTTAAGCATTTAATCGAAGGATTGATATATATGAGCACAACACGAAATGTAGATTATGTTGGGATGTTTAGGTTTGCAGGTATTTTTTCAGCAATCCTTATCATCGGGACATTAACAGGATTGTTCACTAAAGGACTTAACTATGGCGTCGATTTCCGTGGGGGAGTTGAAGTGCAGGTTAAGTTCACGGATAAAGTTGAATTAGGTTCTCTGCGTGAATTTTTCAGAGAGAAGAATGTTCCTCTTTCGCAATTACAAAGTATCGGGGATGAGTCTCAGAATGAATTTCTCTTGAAACTCGAAACCGGTGACAAGGTTGACCTAAATGCGATCTCCAATCAAGTCGAAGCTGTCCTGACTGAGAAGTACGGTGCCACTAAGTTTGAAATATTGAAAAATGATATTGTAGGACCTAAGGCCGGAGCGGAACTTAGAACTTCAGCTTTTAAGGCCATCATGTGGGCAATTCTAGCGATTATGATTTATCTGGCCCTGCGCTTTGATTATAAATTTGCTCCGGGAGCGATTGCGGCCCTCCTTCATGACGTTGTCATCATTATTGGTGCCTTCATCCTGACTCAAAAAGAGTTCTCGCTTCAAATCGTGGCGGCACTTTTGGCGATCATTGGTTACTCAGTAAACGATACAGTTGTTATTTATGACCGTGTAAGAGAGATTGAAAACGCCAACCCCTCAATGCCTACCATTCAGGTTATTAACCGCGCTATTAATGAAACCATGTCACGAACAATCATCACTTCGATGACTGTATTGGGTGTCTCTCTTGTTATGCTTTTCTGGGGTGGATCAGTCATTCACGACTTCTTCTTCGCTATGACTATCGGTATTATCCTAGGGGTTTATTCAACGATCTTTATTGCTGTTCCTATGACTGTCTTTTTCGAAAAGTTTGTAACTAAGAAAGCATGAAATTTCTTTTCCTATTCTTTTTTATTCTCATGAGTCTTCCTGGTTTTTGCCAGGAAGACTTTGAGGTAACAGAAGATAGGGAAAACTCCATACCTGCTGCTGCCCCCCTTGTTATTCCTGAGATCGACTCGGCCTTAGAATTAAAAAAATTAGGTTATGATTCCATTAACGCCAAAGCATTAACTGATAAAAGAGTGATTTTGCTGATTAAGCGGATTTTAGAAGAGAGTCAGTTAAGTGAAGCTCCTCATGACATTGTTAAAGGTCTGATCCTTGAGAAACTAAAAGGATCTTTATTAGGTGATTTTCTTAAGGCGACTCCCAGATTGTTGGATCTTTTGGTTGATATCATGAGGGATAAAAAGGCCTTGTCAGGACTTATTGATATTGTTCTTAGACGAGAGGACTTAAAGTCCTATATCCATTTCTGGATTGCCTTTTTAATTGCTGCCTGGTTACTTAAGAAGGCCACCTTCAAGAAAGAATGGGGACGACTTAAGACCATTGGCCTTGGGCTTTGTGTGAGTTTTATCATTACAGGTGTTTCAGTTACGATTTTCTACAATACTTTTGAGAAAGAACTCGAACCAACCATTCAAATTCTCTCCCGCCACTGGAATCAAGCTTAGAACTTAGGGACACATCCTATTTTACGGTCATGAGGCGGAAAGGTAGATGGCGTTCCATTGGGAGCTGTTCCGCCACTGGCAGCATTGTTTAATTCAGCTGCGCTACGAACTCTATAAATTCTTTGAGTGGAAGTCTTCACAAATGGTGATGCTTTATTTAATGGATAGTAAAAGTAAACGGCATGATTACTGACGTTGTCTTCTGTAGGTGCTGTCGGAACACCGCTTTGTAGATAAAACCAAACAGCTTTTAAATCAGTTTCACGTATCAGAATATAATCCTTGAGGCCTGGTTCTGTGCCGTTTTCCCCCACCACTGTCTCAGGAGATTTTTCACCGATATAAATACCTTCAGTGTCCACACCAATAATATCCCGCAAGGCCTTAAAGAGGGCATTGTCACTGTTGTACTGAGCTGTGGTCAGGCAGTAAGACTTAAATGAAGTCTGATCAATCCATGGGGCCATATAATAACCGAGTGGTTGAGGAACCACTTCCTCGTCACTGCTGCTGTCATCCTCACTTACGATATTCGGTGAAGTTTGCCATGTAAATGGAGTGAAAAATTTGGAGTCAGCAGGAATGGATCCGCCAAAATTTTTAGTCTTTTGAATGATGGCATCATTCACGTCCAGGGCGCCATTTCCATTGTTATCGTAGAAGCGGGGATCAGTATTGTCCCAGAGATTAAAAATTCCTGGCACTGTTTCCAGTCGAGGATAGAGTTCGTCATCAACTGATCCATAGAGTGGATTGAAGATATCATGACATACAATCCCACTGGTTCCTGGTGGAAGCGGATTCGGCGGAAGTCGTGGAATGAAATAAAAGTGCTGACGATAGGCAGTGTTATAATAAGAGTCATTTGTCGATGAATCGATTAATGGATCACGTATCAGGCAGGTGTACTGGGAAACCGGGACATTTTTTAAAGGACCCAGAACCGGAACAGCGATGTCTGAGGAGAATTTAATAAATTGAACAGCATCTGATTTCGCATTAGTGGTTTTCTCAATCAAAGTCAGAACGTAAGTTTTATCGTAATCCAGCTTATCCTGAATATTGGCCTGAAGAGAATTTGAATTAGTTGGAATTGTGACTTCTATGTAAGAGATATTTCCCTGTTCATCCTTGGCCTCAATTTCACATTCCGGATTTTGCTCATCACCTGGTAGATTCACCTTACACCACGCATACATGTTACCCAGTCCACCAAGAGAGATGGCCTCAGTTACCCTGAAATTGGCAAAAAGAGTTTCGGCACCACCGGTATTTTTACCAGCACATACAGAGGTACAGTTCCCATAGCTCACTGGTTTGGAGTCTTTACAGGCACAAAAGTCAGTTTTCCAGAAGACAGCATTGTTGGGACGAGTAGGAGGGATTTCCTTGCAACTTTCAATAACTTCACCATCAACTGTTTCAGATACTTTTTCCTGACCTTCGGGACATACAAGTTCCTGGTCGCTCGAAGAACCTTTGGTGATGGTTTGACGATCTGGCATGGTGTCTTGGCAGGCAACGGAGAGCCCCAAGAGGCAAAGCACCCAGAAAGATCGAGTAAAATTATTAAATCGCGAGTTCATAGTCCTAATTCCTCAACGACTTATCGAGTCGATTCATAAAATTCTTAATCCATTGTAGGTTTCTTCGGTCTTCTTATTAAAAAATTGCACGGGACGCAATAATTACGGTAACATAGGAATTGTAAGGACATTTTATTTATTGAGGACTTGCCGAGGCTTTGAGGCAAAACTAAATTAATATTTTTATTAACCGATAAGCTCTCAGAATCATAGAATATAGATGTCCCGTTAACAGGAGTGGACCATGACGAAAGCTGATTTGATTGCCGTGATTGAAAAACAAGCAAACCTTCCTCATCATCAAGCAGAAAAGATAGTGAACATCTGCTTTGATAGTATGATTCAGGCCCTCTTCGATGATGAGCGCATTGAAATCAGAGGCTTTGGTTCATTTGCTAACAGAAATTATAAAGCTTATGAAGGTCGAAACCCTAAGACTGGAAAAGTTGTAAAAGTTTCTCCTAAAAAAGTTCCTTTCTTTAAAGTAGGAAAAGAACTCAAGGAGATGGTGGATGAAGGAAAAGATAAGTACGTCATCCGTGAAGCTTAAATAAATTATTCTCTAAAAAAATGGCCGGATTATTCCGGCCTTTTTTTTTATCTTTTTTTAAAGTTGATTGAAGATCTTCTTTTCATTCTGAAGACCTTGTTCATTCCAGAAAGCATAGAAGTCTTTTAAATAAGATAACTTTTTCCATAGTCATTCCACATTCGACATTTTTGCCTACTTTGAACACCAAAATGCTCTGTGTGAACATCCTTCCACTGATTTTAAAACCAAGGAAGGACGATGAATAAACTGTTAACTTTTCTCTTCTTATGCTTATTTTTAGTAGCATGTAATAAAGATGGCGGCTCGGATACTGGTTGTATTTCTGGAACTGAAGCGGAAGAAACAGGTACGACAGATTGTACTGTTACGACGGAACCTCCCATTACTGGTGAGACAGGAGGAGCAGGAAATGGAACTATTGATGAACCGAGTACGCCAACTCCTGATCCTGGTACAGGATTACCAAATGAAGCTTACACTTTTGACGTAAATATTAAGTTTATTAATACGACAGTTTCACAGCAGGAAAAATTTGACAGTGCGATTGAACTTATTAAGAAAGTTGTGGCCACAGAAGAATTTCGCAGCAAAATTTTAAATCACACCTATGGTGGTAAAAAGACTTTCGTTGATAATGGTGGTTACACCAATGCTCAGATCTATCAGAAGATCCTGGATGGAGCAGAGAAATTAAAGACGATAAAAAACAACACAATAGATATGGAAGTGGAGCTTTATTATGCGGATAACTCAACCGTGGGTTATACCTATGCTAACAGCACACGGGTCTGGGTAAATCGCAAGTTTTTCACAACCAATACCGTAGGAAAAGTTGCGGCCAACCTTTTCCACGAATGGCTGCATAAAGTGGGTTTCACCCATGCATCTTCATACTCAACAAGTCGGGATTATTCCGTTCCTTATGCGATAGGCAGAATGATGACGAGTGTATCAGTGGACTAATTTAATTTTTTCTCCGGGACTTCATCTTTTACAAGAAGATGGAGTCCTTTTTTTGACTTGATCATACCGTTATTCTAAACCGCATAAACATCATACATTTTATACCTTTAGTCTGGCCTCAGAAATGCCGAAAATCCCTTGTTGCCTACAAAGGATTAATGAATGGATTCGGCCAGAAAATTAGCATCAGATTGGGAATTTCTTGTAAAAGAAATAAGCGAGACCATCACTAAGATCACGGGAAATGTTTTAGAAGAAAAACAAAGACCGATGGTCGAGTCACGCCTGAAACGACGCTGTCTTGATTTGAAAATGACCTCTCCAGATGAGTATAAAAGTTATTGGAAGAAAAATCAGGAAGAAGAAAATAAAATTCTCATTGGTCTTCTCACAACTCACTTTACATCTTTTTTTCGGGAATTTTCTCACTTCGAATGGCTGGCAAGTGAACTTCCAGCGATTGTGGCCAATGCCAGAAAAGAAGGAAGAAAAACGTTAAAGATCTGGTCCGCTGCCTCATCAAAAGGTCAGGAAGTTTGGTCATTATGCATGTGGCTTCAACATCATCTTCCTAAAATTGATCCAAGCATGGACTGGACAATACTTGGTAGTGACATCGATAGTGCCTCGATAAAAGAAGCTGAAAATGGAGTTTACCATAAACGTGAACTTGAAACAGCTCCTCGCCATCTTTGGGAAGGGCATTGGCTTCGCGGAAAAGGTGATATCGCTGATTGGTATAAAATCAAACCCGAACTGCGACAGCGGGCAAGGTTTATGACGATGAATCTCATGGAGATAAATTTTAATAGAGAAGAAGTCTTCGACGTCATCCTTTGTCGAAATGTACTTATTTATTTTGATCGTAAAAATCAGGAAAGAATTATTCTGTCTTTGCTCAAGCATTTAAATCCCAATGGCACTTTGATCACAGGCCTTAGCGAATCCTTGGGAGGCTATGGGTTGCCAGTGAAAGGTGTTGCTCCTTCAGTGTATAAACATCAGGCATCTACCGTTCTTGAGTTTCCTAAAAAAACTCTTCCACAGACAGAGAGATTGCCTGCTCCTATGAAGGTGCTTTGTGTGGATGACTCAATGACTATCATCAATATCCTGAAGAAAATTCTGGTGCCACCGCAATTTGAAGTCATTGGCATGGCGGCCAATGGTGTTGAAGCAATCGAGCAGCTAAAGGTACTTAAGCCTGATGTCATTACACTGGATATTCATATGCCGGAAATGGATGGGCCTACTTTCCTGAAGACTTCAGGTATTGCTTCTAAAATTCCGGTTATCGTTGTCAGCTCAGTGGGGCGTGATCATGATCCACTAATTGAACCGATGAAAAGCTTGGGTGTGGTTGATTTCGTAGAGAAGCCAACCTTATCCAATATTTCAGAAATTGGTGATGAGCTTGTTCAGAAATTGAAAATGGGCTGGCTAAATAGGAAAAATATTTCTGTTGCTCCTGTTTCAGTTTCAAAGGAACTTAAGAATCGTCCTTCAGGAATGGTGGTCTTTAACTTTGGCCTCGGTGATGAGCTTAAACTTCAAAGGGTTCTAAGTGAGCATGACTGGAATGGAGACCACCTGATTTTTAAATATAATGGAACGAGTTTTCCGGCTTCCTTTAAAGAGAGAATCCAGTTTTCTGTCAGAAAGGCCCAGAAAGTTGACCTGACTTTGCAGGAGGAAAGAACTCCCTTCACTGATAAACCTGTCATCTGGCTGGGCTTTCAGGGTGGAGATTACAAGCAAATGCAAAGCAAGAGAAGAAAACATGAGTTTATGGTGGTGGAAGAAAGTTCGCCCTCTTACATTTTAGGAGAGGCCAGCGATATTTCACCTACAACTTCTTTTAACTATCTTATAAATAAGTTTTTTAGGGGAGAATAATGGAATTCTTTCTTGGCCAGATTATTCAAGGTGAAACGGGCCTCTTGCAGTTTACACTTCCCAGGAACGTTGTTCTTGTCTGGAAGGACGGAGTTCCTGCAGAGGCAGTTATTTGTGAATCCAAAGCGGATCTTCCGGTATCGTGGATAAGTCAAAAACAAGTTCCCTGGAAAATATTCGGGTCCTTTGATTTGATTAAAACGATTTTTCCTGATTTTAATATTCCAGCAGGGTCGAAGGTGATTTCACTTGATCCGGGTGCTGCCATTCAAATGGATGTTTCAAAAAATCTCATTCGTTTCATGGGTAAGAGGCAAAAGCGGGCAGTCATTGTTGATGATTCAAGCACCATCAGGAAACTCCTGAGACACATCATTACCTCCTTTGAAGGTTGGGAAGTGGTGGCGGAAGTAGAACGGGCCGAAGATATTTCTGAGTCTCTAAAAAAATATTATCCGGATCTGGTTACTCTGGACTTGCATCTGGGTAAAATGAACGGTGTCGAGGCCATGAGGAAGTTTCTGGCCCCTAAAAAAATTCCTACCTTATTGATTACCTCACAACCTAAAGAAGATGGTTCATTGGTAATGGATGCTCTGGATGCCGGGGCCCTGGATTATCTACAGAAGCCTGAATCAGGTGGCTGGGATATTCTGAAAGATGAACTTTTCCATAAAATGGAAGCTGCCCTGAAATCGAAATGGCAGAATGCAAGTATCCGTCGGGAAGGTATCCAGAATAAAATTTTTAATTTTAATCCTGAAAACTCTCTGATCACCATAGGTTCATCCACTGGTGGTACTCAGGCGCTCCAACAGATTTTCACTCATATGCCGGCAACTATTCCTCCAATTCTGGTGGCACAACATATTCCTGCCGGTTTTTCCAAGGCCTTGGCAGACAGGCTTAATAAACTTTGCCCTTTTGAAATTAAAGAAGCTGAAGATGGGGATGAAGTAAGACCTAATCGAGTTTTAATTGCTCCCGGTAACCATCATATGGCCTTGAGTAAGAATGGTAAGACAGTTGAAGTTTTTGCAGGAGAGCCAGTCAATCGGTTCAGGCCTTCTGTCGATGTACTCTTTAGATCTGTAGCAAAAAATTCTAAAGTTCCAACAGTCGGGATTATTTTGACGGGAATGGGTAAAGATGGGGCAGAGGCGATGTTAGAGCTTCATCGGCAAGGGGCCTATACAATTGCCCAGGATGAGGCCAGTTGTGTGGTGTTTGGTATGCCTAAAGAGGCCATCAGGCTGGGAGCGGCCGATCAAATTACTTCGTTAATTGATATGCCGGAAGCCATCATGAACCATTTATCAAAAAAAACTTCACATTTAAAGAGTGGAACCTAAGTTTTTCTTAAGGTCAGATTTTAAATATGCCGAATAGGACTCAAAGGATCAAACATGGATGATTTTGAAATTGAACTGAAACATGATTTTTTACAAGAAGCAAGGGAACTGCTTCAAAACACTGAGCAATCCTTTCTGGAACTCGAGAAGGATCCATCAAATAAGACCCTGATTGATGCGATTTTTCGGTTTGCCCATAATCTTAAGGGTACATCTAGAGCAGTGGGCTTTGGTCAGATTGCGGAACTTACTCATCGAGCTGAAAATCTTTTATTAGAAATCAAGCAAGATAAGATTTTTGCTAATGACCACATCGTCTCAACGCTCCTTCTATTTAATGATCAGGTCAGGGTGATGATTGATGGATTGGATGAGAATTTAGATGCGGTCTTTGACTGTGAGAAACTCATGCAGGATCTGGATGCCATCATTGCTGGCGAAGTAACGCCACCGGCAGCTGCGGCCTTTGAAGCTGCTCCTGAAGCTTCTTTTGAAGCTGAGGTTACCGAGGTTGGGCCAGCGGCTGAAACTTTTGAGGAAGTTCCGGTTGAAATGGAAACTCAGGCGACTGTCCATAAGCTGCCTGAAAAGAAAGAAGTTAAAAAGGAGCCTCGTAAAGATGATGAAACTCTAAGAGTTTCTCTGAACAGGCTCGAAGTACTGAATAATCTGGTTGGTGAACTTGTCATTATACAGTCTGTTGTTGAAAGTTCTCTTAGTAAGTCAGGTGACGTTAAAACAGCACGCTCTCTTGGAAAACTTTGTAAGGATATTCAAGATCTTTCCATGTCACTTCGAATGGTCCCGGTTGGACCTTCTTTCCAGAAGCTGGCAAGAATTGTGCGCGATACATCTAAATTACTTAACAAGAAGGTTGATCTTCATTTGATTGGTGAAGAAACTGAAATCGATAAAACAGTGGCCGAAAGTTTAGGTGATCCACTGGTTCACATTATCAGAAACGCTATTGATCATGGTTTAGAAACACCGGAAGAAAGATTGGCCGCAGGTAAATCTGAAGAAGGTGTCGTTGAAGTGATGGCCTTTCATGAAGGTAATTTTCTCGTCATCCAGATCACTGATGATGGTAAAGGCATCAATGGCCAGAGATTAATTGAAAAGGCCAAGTCGAAAGGTATCATTCCAGAGAATATGAATTTGACTGAGCAACAGGCAATTGAGCTCATCTTTCACCCAGGCTTTTCAACAAAAGAGGAAGTCTCTGAAGTCTCTGGCCGTGGTGTGGGGATGGATGTGGTTAAAACCAATATTGAATCTTTGGGTGGCGAGGTTAAGGTGCGCTCAAAGGTTGGCGCTGGAAGCTGCTTCCGACTGATGCTGCCACTCACACTAGCTATCATTGATGGCATGCTGATTAAGGCCGGGGGCCAGCAGTTAGTAGTCCCTAAAGGACAAATTCAAGAAGTCATTAAACTTGAGCCTGGCATGATTACTAAAATGACCGGTAGAAGACCTTATCTGACTTTGAGAAATACCATCGTTCCAGTGTTTTATCTGGAAGAGGACTGGGGAACACTTACTAAAGGTGAGAAGGTGGATATTGCACTAATTGTTCGCCACAATGACCAGTCATTTGCCATCGGGATAACCGATATCATGAGACAGCAACAGGTCGTGGTGAAACCACCGACGAAAGAAATCATGAACAAGCATGGAGTGATGGGAACAACTATTCTCGGAGACGGTAAACCATCATTAATTATTGATTTATTAAATCTTTACTCTCGCAAGTTAAGACAAGAAATTAATGTCGATACTATTGGTAAAGCGGCTTAAATAAAAAAAGAGGAAAACATATGAGCAGCATGTTTAACAAAGAAAAGAATGCAAGTTTAGAAACACAACGTTTCCTAGAGTTTAATCTAGGGGATGAGAGCTATGCCATAGGCCTGTTAAAAGTTAAGGAAGTCATTACACCTCCTGAAATAACGCCAATACCAAAAGCTCCGGCCTACGTTTGTGGTTTAATCAACCTTCGAGGCACAGTTCTGACGGTTATTGATCTTAGAAAAAAACTAGGAATTCAACCGACTCAGGATGTTTCGCAGAATGCAGTTATCATTTTTGATCTGGAAGAGAGATTTGTGGGAGTCGTGGTTGATTCCATTCAAAAAGTTCTGAACATCAGTGAGGGTGGTATTAAGCCAGTTCCAGATTCAGATGGCCAAAGCATGTCCCATTTATTGGGGATCCTGCATCATGATGATAAACTTACGATGTGGCTGGATCCAAAAATGCTTCTGGATGGAACCGCAACAGTCTTAAAAGCTGCTGCATAATAAAATCGTAAATAGAGATAAAGTTACATCGTGAAAAAGGAAAATAAATATGTTTAATCCAAATACTCCAGTTCTAGTTGTTGATGACATGTCGACTATGAGGAAAATTGTATCTAAGATTCTTCGAGATCTGGGCTTTACCAACATCACTGAAGCAGCAGATGGGACTCTCGCGTGGGAAGCCATTTCTAAAGCTCCTGCTCCTTTTGGACTCATCATTTCTGACTGGAACATGCCTAATTGCAGCGGACTTGATCTCTTGAAGAAAGTTCGTAGTGACAAGAATGTGGCCAAAACTCCGTTTGTTCTGGTTACGGCAGAAGCTGAGCAACATCAGGTGGCCGAGGCCGTGAAATCAGGTGTCGATCAGTATGTGGTAAAACCATTCAGTAAAGATGCACTTCAGGCAAAACTTGAAATGGTTCATAAAAAGTACGCTGCTTAATTTTTTTTACCGGTCGTAAAAATGAATAAGAACTATGAGATCCATCCTTCAGAGGGGCACATTGTGCTTAAGCTGAATGGGGTCTGTGATTACGGTAATCTCAAAACTTTTTACGATGATGTCATGGAGCATATTCATGATCCGTATCCTTATCTGGTGATTGATTGTGAAAACCTTGCATCAATCTCCAAAGACTGGGTACGTGAGCTACTTAGAGTGAATCTCTTCCTGAGAAGTTTAAATAAGCAGATGAGATTTGTGCAGGTAAGGCCGGATCTAAAAAGCGAGTTTAAAAGCTTGGGAATGGATGATGCTTTTAAAATTGCAGGTTCCGTCAGGGACGCTCTGGTTGATTTTGGTTTAGTAGCAAGAGTCAGTCTTGATACTGAGTTCATTAATCCTTTTTTAAATGCCACTTTGAATGTCTTGAAAATTCAAGCAAGCATTGAGGCCCGCGCGGGAAAAATTTATCTTAAAAAACCTGATGAAAAACTCCTGGGCGATGTCTCTGGAGTTATAGGTATTGTGAGTGATTCATTTTCCGGAGCGGTGGTCATCAGTTTCCCTGAACAAACATTCCTGAAAGTAATGGGGGGGATGTTGGGGGAGGAATATACCGAAATGAGCCAGGATATTCTTGATGGCGCCGGTGAAATTACCAATATGATCTTTGGTCAGGCCAAGCTGAGTTTAAACGAGAAAGGTTATGGAATAAAAACCGCACTTCCTTCAGTTGTTTCGGGTAAAGACCATAGTCTTAATTCAAAAGCTCAAGGGCCTACAATTGTGGTTCCTTTCCAGAGTCAGGCCGGGGTCTTCTTCGTGGAAATATGCCTATCGGCATAAGATTTCTTAGGAAAGATCTGCCAGCTTGTTAAAATTTATTCATGTGCAAAACTTTCTTTTTACCATAAAGGAGTTTTGCTTAATGAAAAAAGTCATAATGTCTTCACTAATTCTCGCTACCAGTTTAAATACTTATGCAAATGACTCCACTGCCACTAAAAAATTCGTTTTAAAAAATCCTGACTTTAAAATCGAGCCTTATGCTCAATTACAAGGCTGGGGCGTTTACTCCATGGATCGGGCAGCTCAAAATGATGCCGATGATGGTTTAGATAAGGCAGACCAAAGGGCCAACTTCTTTTTTAGAAGAGCAAGATTAGGATTTCGGGGAAAACCGTATAAAGGCTTAAGTTACGTCGCGAGCTTTTATTACGATAATGCCGGACACGATTCAATGGGCGCAACTCGGGCCTCAACTTTACCTGCCACATCTAATGGAAGAGCGGCACTGAAAGGACCTGCGACAGTTGGCATTTGGGATTCATTCTTAACCTGGAAAGTTTCAAACAGCGATATTCTTCACGTGACCGGTGGGTATTTCCGGCCTCAAATCTCCCGAGAAAGTATTACTGCCGCTTTCAACGTGAATTCTTTCGAAAAAGCTCCAAGCCAAGGTTATGTACGACAGGCAGTCGTTGGACGCGGTTTTGGACGGGCATCTGGTATCAACCTAGGTGGTCTGGAGCATAATGATAATTTTGGTATTAATTATAATGTAGGTGTTTTCAATAAAGTGACAACAGGTGGAGATGCGGACGGTACTGATCTCCATGAAACACAAGGTGATGAAAATTCTTTGGTTTATGTTGGCCGGTTTGCCACTACTTTTGGTGATGCTGAAATGTCAAAATATGGTCTGGGTTATAATATAAACTACTTTGGCAGAAGAAACGGTTTAACGCTTGCTCTTAACGGTTCAACTCAAGAAAGAACTCCAGAGTATAAGGCCAACCGTGTAATTGGTGCTGATATGTTGTTCAATTATAAAAGTCTAAATATTGATGCTGAATATTTTCATATTTATAAAAAAGGCAACAATGAGTCCGGTTATGCCCGCGCCAGAACTGGACATTTCAGAGTGGGATATAACTTTTTCCTGGAAAATGGAACTGTACTTGAACCTGTATTCATGGTTTCCAGATACTACGGAGAAGAAGGGGCCGATTATACCGGTAAGGATAATGTCTACGATTTGGGACTGAACTGGTACCTGGATGAAAACAAATACAAATTCTATGTTCATTATGTGGGACAAGATGGAGACGGAAAAAACCTCGTACACAATGATGGTACTAGTAACCAAAGTGGTTTCCATTATGGGGATTACGCAGGCATAGGTCTTACTCTTCAAATCTAGTTGAATGCTCCGGTTTATATGACTTAAGTTATGTTTTCAGAGCTTCGATAGGGATCGGAACAGGAGTATTAAATGTTTAAAAATAAAAGCTTAAAAGCGAAGATACTTGCGGGCTTTCTTGTGGTGTGTTTCGGATTGGGTATTGTAGCCTGTACTGGATACTATGCACTCGAAGAAGTGGTGGAGACTTACAACAAGCTTGCCAATACAAGTGTGCCGAATTTAGGTCATATTTCAGGGATGCGAAGCCGAGGTCGTCAGATTCATGCCGAATCCATTAAGCTCGCACTTTATTGGGATAGACCGGGCGAAACAAAAAAGACCATGGAGTCTTTGAACAAGGCCTTAAAGCGTTATGATGAAATTTCTGAAGAGAAACTTCAAGAACCTTTTATCGCTGGTGAAGGTGAGGTGTTCAGACTGGTCGAAGAAAAATACGTGCCAGTAAAAAAATCCGCACTTCAGGTGATTGAGATCTTCAATTCTGATGATCCTGATAAAGTTGAGAATTTAAAAAAGACCCTGCTGGTATTTGAAGACTATGTAAGAGATCATCAGGATGCATTGCTAAAGCTTGATGATTTTCACGTTGAAATTGGTAGCAAATGGTCCAAGGATTCACAGACTTTAAGCTCTAAAATGAGAATTACTTTGATTGGGGTTGCCTTACTGACCCTCGTCTTTGCCATGTTTCTGGCGTTCAAAATTTCAAAGAATATCAATGAAATACTTTTGAATGTTGCAGAACGGCTCAAGTTAACATCAGAGAAAGTGGCCTCAAATTCTCTTCAAGTAAGTAATGCCAGTCACCACCTATCTGAAGGAACGACAGAGCAAGCAGAAGCTTTACATGAAACAGTGGCCTCTACTAATGAAATTGCGGCCATGACGGAAAAGACTTCCGACAACGCCCGTGAGAGCTTAAAGCGAGCTGAATTAAGTCAGCAAGCTTCATCCAAAAGTCAGGCGGCCTTAGAGCAAATGCTCCTTGCTATTTCAGAAATTGGTCAGTCAAACCATGCCATGAATGAGCAGATCACCAAAGGTAACAATGAAGTACAGGAGATTGCCGATCTCATCCTTGATATTGGCCAAAAAACCAAGCTCATTGATGACATTGTTTTCCAGACCAAGCTCTTATCATTCAACGTGAGTGTTGAAGCTGCCAGAGCAGGCGAACATGGGAAAGGCTTTGCTGTAGTGGCACAAGAAATGTCGAATCTGGCCGACATGAGTGGAAGGGCATCTAAAGAAATTTCAACCATGCTCGCACTAACCACTCAAAAGGCCTTAAGTGTCGTTGAAGGTAATAAGACTAATGTTGAAAAGCTTATCACTGTAGGTGATGAGAAACTTGCTACTGGTACGCAAGTAGCACGTTCATGTAAGGTAGCATTGGAGGAAATTGTTCATTATGTTGAAGAGATGTGTTCGATGATAAAAGAAACTTCTCATTCCTCCCATGAACAGGCAAAAGGTGTGGCCGAAATCAATAAGGCCATGGGTCAAATTGATATTGTAACTGCACAAAATGCCAATTCTTCCAAGCAATGTTCAGAAGCAGCAATTTATCTGATGTCCGAAGTTGAAAAGACCCGAGAGATTATTGAAGACCTACTTCATGTGATTAATGGTTACGATGTTGATGCTAAAAGATATGCGACTGATGATAAAGAAAGATCAAAAGTAGAATCTAAATTTAAAGATAGTGATTTTGCAGCCTGAAAAATAAGGGTCCCACTTAAACCGTGGGGCCCTTATTCATTCCGCGTTTTTTAAAAGCATATTTAAAAATTATTCTGAGATACTTCGATTCCACATTCCTGGCCAGAGCGGCCATCCTGATTGCACAATAAAAGCTGACTGAAAAATTCATAAGACCTATGACTGCTATACTTAAGGCCATATTTATCATCGCCGGCCAGTAATCCATGAAATTCCATTCCAGAGCATTGAAGGCAAGAGAAAGAGTTCCGGCAGCAAGGGTAACGTGACGAATATCCAAAGGGATGGCCGTGAATTTTCCAATGATAATTGGAGCTGCGAGAAAAAAAGCGATAGATAAATTACCAGCAATTCCCCCAATCGTGCCAGCAAAGTTATCTGCCATGAAGTTCACTTGATTTTTGCCTAGTATTTTATTCAGGAAAGAATTGGCCCGCATAGCTTCCGGGATATCACGGAAAACCAGCCAGTTTTCCACCCAACCCATGATGACACTTGATAACCAGAGGAAAACCCCGGTTAAAATGGCAAATGGGAGGGTCAGGCCGGTGAAGAGATTATGCTTACTAATGGCGGATAAAGCTTCTAGGTCTGACATGAAATGAGAGCCGGCGATAAAATACCAGGCCCAATCCAGGGCGACTGCTGCTGGAATAACCCAAAGAAGATTTCCTATAGTGGTGATGAACTGGGAGTGCATGATTTTTCGTATCTCAAGTGAAATCTCTTCCAGTTCTTTTGTTTGCTTAAAAGCTTCAAATTTCCTGGATAGGGCAGAAGCTGTGTAGGCCGGCTGTTTACTTGATAAGGCCATATGCCATTTCTGCATCATCAGGAAGCTAATGGCATAGTTGATAAAAAAGAAAAAGCCCTCAAAGAACAGAGCAAAACTCATAAGCCCGATTAAAAATTTAAATACGGCAGTGAAAGCGGTTAGAACTCCTGCCCATGTTGCGGCCACAAAAAGGCTTCTTCTTTCTTCGGGCGTTGTAGCAATATAGTGCTCACCTTTTTCACCTGCACGTTCAACGATTTTTCTCGTTAACATATGCAGGTTTTCTTTGATGTAAGTTTTCACTCCAAGGCTTTTGATCTCATCCCGAATGAGTCGTCCCATGAATTGACCCAGAATGAGTGGCTGGGCCTCTTTACCGTAATCCTTCCCCAGATATATCAGCATCTCAAGCCGGTCAAGAATGGAGTCGATCTTTTCCAGTTTGAATATCAAATCAACAGAAACTCCAGAAGACTCAATATTGTTTCTGACTTCTCTCAAATCCAGACGGGATTGTGAAATTTCTTGCAAGATTTTATCTGCTAACCCACCAGCATTGATGGTGGTGTTTAGTCGTAAAAAGCTGGAATCTGTTAATCGTTTCCCAATCAGACGACGCCGAATATCTTTGGTAGTTCCAAGTGTTGCGATTTGAGCTCCAAGAATAATCATGGCCTCGGCCCGATCCGTCCTTAGACATTCAAATGAAATTGAATATTTTTCTGTGAAATTCAAAAAAGAGGGGAGTAATGTTTTGAAAGAGGACTCTAGCCAGGCGGCATCTTCTTCTTCGGTAAAAAGGATTTTGAATATTTCTGATAAGTCCTGTTCTGAATAAGTATCTGGTAAAATCCTTTGTACCAGGCGATTGGTCACTTCATTGAAAAAGCCGATGTTCTCCGAGATTCCGGTTAAGCAGTAGAGACTTACTGCCCCCCCGGGGACAATGAGTTCCTGAAGTGTGGTGGCCAGTAATTGGGCCTCTGTTGGATGACGTTCTAAAAACTGAAAGACGAATTTAATTCTTATGTTTCGTGATTGCACAAAGTCAGGCACCTCATCCGTTCCTTGAGGTTTTACTGGTAAGCGAATCCAGTCCATGATTTTGCCAAGTGTTGCTATTCTTTCCTGATATGAATATTTAGAATCAAGTGCGGCCAAGAGAGTGGCCAGGTCCGACTGGACCAGTTCTGGATTTAAGGCGTACTTTAACTGTTTGATGATCTTAAGCAGATAGTGTTCCTATTCTGATGATTTGAGTCGGAATTATTGTCTAAACTACACTAAATGTTAACGAATTCAAAACAAGATGCCCAGCCTCAATTATGTTTACAAGAATTCAACAGCTGTTAAGCTTTTATTTATGAGTAAATTTATTTTCTTATTTTTGATGCTTGCGTCACATGTTTTCGCTTCGGACTTTTATTCTCGTGTCTACGTGGCCAAGAATGATACTTCCATTGGGGCGATCTTTGAAGAGATTAAAACGCCCCTTCATGAGAGAGAGGAGATTTTAAGACTTAATCCACAATTGGAGCGTCTTGATGTCATCCCGGCGGGTACGATTATCAATCTGTCGCTTTATAGAAGTAAAAATACAGTTGCTCATTCACTGAAAAAAATAAAGATGGAAAAGTATAGGGAAGAAAAAAATGGGCTTACTTTTAGTCCCCTTTTTGCCCTTAAAAATTTCAAAACCGGACTTAATAATGACTCCGAAATTTCAACTTCTGCCCGTGCATACGGCATAGGGGTGAGCTTTGAAATCCCTCAGAACCCTTCCTTCTCTTTAGGCCTTTACTCACAGTTGATGAACGTTGAATTTACCAATGTGAGAATTAAGCAACAAACCGGGAATGATAAGATGGCAGGTCCTGATGAAAATCAGATCAATTACGATCTAGGCATCAAGGGAACTTTCAATAAAACAAACTACTTCAATAGTTTTGGTCTCTCACTCTCACGAAAAGTGGATCATCAGTATTACTTTTCAAAAAGTAAAAATTTCTTCACTAACAATATTGAAGCTTACACGGAAGTCAGTCGATTTTCTGGCTGGTGGCTTGGAGCAGAATTTAATCAAAGCCTTCCTTTTTATCGTTTGCCACTGGAAGCTGGTCTAACTTATGGATTTATTCTGGATGGTGATATCACTTCTGAGGAGAGTTCCAGTGTAAGAAGTCTTAATGGATCCCAGGCAGGCGTTTCTGTGAATTGGAAATTATCTGATACGAAATCGTTTGGCGTGACTTATCAGAGCTTTTCTTATCGCTCAGAGTACTCTTCAGATGGGAGCAGCGTAGGGTTATTCGGAAATTTCAAAATATAATGTGTGCTATTGTTCAGAAGCTTGATTATTTGATTGTGATTTTTTTCCGCTATGAGGGATCTCTTTAATCTGGCGGTCACTATCCTCATAGATGGCCTCTTTCTGACAGTACTCCGTGAATTTATGTTCCTTGAGGGCAGCTTTTAAAACTTTTTTAAAACTTCCTTTACCTCCAAAAAAACCTGGTTTAAGAATCTGGTTATCAGGACATAATGACCCGTCCTCCATTAAGACTTTCAACATGGAACGTAGATCTTCATAATCCTCACTTTTTATTTTGCAGTTTTTCTCAATCGAACCTTGCAAGGTCTCAAGCCATTCCTTCCTATGATTTTTCCTTTGATAGATTTGGGTACTAGGACCCCACTTAATGGATTCAAGAAAGTCCCGCACCCAATTCTCCACGTGACCGGCCACTTTTATCCCGGGATCATAGCTTAACTGGCCACCTACCTGAAAAAACTGACCCCCCACGTGGACATAATAGGCGCCTTCTTCATCAATTTTCTTTTGTTCAGCTTCATATAATGGCCAACAGGAAACTGCATGAGTGGATGTCGCTACAAAAGAAGTCAAAAGGAGAAATACAATCTTTGCTTTCATAGCATTCTTGTCGGAAATTAAAGGAAAAACCTTGAGTCTTGTTCAAGTTCTTGTATTTCTATCTCTTTTTAGCAATGATAACCATTCTAAGGAGTTTTTTATGAAGTTAGTGTTCTTACTCAATTTATTGGTGCTGTCATTTTTTATTCTTTCCTGTACCAAGCAGAAGGATTCGACCATCAAGGAATTAAACCTTATGTCGCCTTCAAAAATCGCCGGTTATGATCCCATTCAGGCATCTGATATGTATCAGACTCTTGAGATTGGTAAAGTGTATGAAGGGTTGTTGGAATTTCATCCCACTAAAAGACCTTATGAATTACATCCTAATCTTGCTGAGTCCATGCCTGAAATTAGCAAAGATGGTCTAACCTATATCTTTAAAATTAAAAAAGGTGTCGTCTTTCACGACGATAAGGCATTCCCAAATGGAAAGGGAAGAGAAGTCAAGGCCCAGGATTTTGTTTATTCATTCAAACGGCTGGCCGATCCTAAGCTCATGAGTAAGGGGTGGTGGCTGTTTGACGATAAGTTAGCAGGTGTAAATGCCTGGCGTGAAAAATACGCTTCTGCTGAAAAGGTAAATTATGACGAAGTACTGGAAGGTATCAAGGCAATTGATGATTATACTCTTCAGATAAAACTAGCACGCCCATATCCTCAACTCATGTATGCTCTGGCCATGCCATATACTGTAGTTGTGCCTAAAGAAGCGGTTGATTTTTACGGAACTGAATTTTTAAACCATCCCGTGGGAACTGGACCATTTATCCTTCCGAACTTTGATCAGTCGAATAAGATTGTTTATTTAAAGAATCCTACTTACCGTGAAAAGTATTTTCCTTCAGAAGATCCTGTCCTGGCCAAGCAGCGGGTTCCTATGCTTGATAGCATCGTGGTACATATCATGCTCGAAGCCCAGCCTCGTTGGTTTAATTTTCACAAGGCCAAAGTCGATGTGTTGGAGCTGCCAAAGGATAATTTTGACCAGGCCCTTAATAAAGATGGCACATTGGTTAAGGACTTGGTTGATAAAGGTGTGACTCTCGATGCTGAGCCTATGCTCGATGTCACTTTCTATGCTTTTAACCATGATGATCCGCTCTTTAAGAATAATCCCAAGCTTCGTCAGGCCATGTCACTGGCCTATGACCGAGCGAAATCCAATGAGCTTTTTTATGTAAACACGGGAGTCATCGCACACGGTGTGATTCCTCCAGGGCTTGGTGGTTACGATCCTGATTTTAAAAATCCTTACGTTGAATATAATGTTGAAAAGGCCAAGCAACTTCTGAAAGAGGCCGGTTTCCCCGGTGGTAAAGGTCTTCCGGATATTACAGTCCAGACAACTGTTTCCACTGATTCAAGATTGATGCTGGAATTTTTTATCAAGTGTATGAGTGATATTGGTATTACTGCTAAACTTGGATCAAACTCATGGCCTGAACTGGTCAATAAGGTCACAAAGAGACAACATCAGATGTATACAATGGCATGGCATGGGGATTATCCGGATGCAGAGAATTTCCTTTCTCTTCTTTATTGCCCTAATCAATCGCCAGGTTCGAACGGCTCTAATTATTGCAATCCAAAGTTTGATGCACTTTTTAAAAAAGCAACTCTGTTGCAGGATTCTCCTGAGCGCTCTAAGCTTTACGCGGAAATTAATAAGATGGTCTCGGAAGATGTTCCATGGATTTTTGGTTTTCACCGGAAAAAGCAGTACCTCTCGCAGGGATGGGTTAAGAATTTCGAATACACTGAATATTTTCAGCATTTATTTCAGTATCTGGATGTAGATTTGAATAAGAAAAAAGAGCTAAGCGCAAAATTTTAAGCAAGAAGAAGTAAAGGCCCGCAAGGGCCTTTACTTTTAGAAATCCAGACTTAGTTACAAGCAGGAATTGTAAGAGATCTGGTCTCAATCAACTTCCTGAAACGCTCGCCACGTCTTGTATGTACATCATAGACTCCGTAAGTATAAGAAAGCGGAATTGTTTTAATAATGTTTTCATAACGTGAGCACTGATTTTCTGAGCGCCGACCTTCCCACCGAGTACAACGCTGGGCCGTATAGCTGATAGGTCTGGATAAAACTTCTGAACTTTGAGCATTACAAACAGTTTCGAAATAACCTTCTGATCGACGTGGTCCTGTTGAAACCCAAAATCGGGAAGAATCCGAGCAAAATGTGATTTCTTCTTTGGTCACTAACTGATCGCCTTGAACACAAACTTCCGTTGCAGCAACCTTGGCCAGTCCGAAGTTAATCGTAGGCATGTCGATTTCAACTTTTGCCAGGGCCAGGGTTGAAGTGAAAATAGAAATGAACAGGATAGCATTTTTCATGTGAGGCTCCTTTTATGTTTCTCTTGAAACGTTTTTGTTGTGTGCAATTTGGATCAAACTTGCCGGTGTGACAAAGAGAATTGAAAGCGGAATGTCGTTTTATGTTTAGTAAATGTAAACGAAAGTGTTAAGGATAGGTTAAGGCAAGAGATGAAAATGGGAATGATCTTTAACTTACTGTAAGTCGCGTTTACTGTTTGTAAACGGGACTTAAGTTTTTATTTAAAACTGCCCCCTTATATTGGTGTTAATTTCCTTGAAAGCAGTAGTTCATTATAAAAATACATAAAGACATCCAGGTGATCTTTTAGCCTTTCAGGATCCTTGGTCGTGCACCAGGTTTTCCGAATCAGGCGATTCACATTTGCTCTTAAAACTGCACAGGTATGATTTACGATGAATAGTGGATCGAAATGAACTTTTTTAAGCTCGCCTTGTCCCGCAACGCAGGCCCTTTCACTTTTAAATGTCAGATGTTTCGCTCTTGGCAAATAGGCCCAAACAAATCCAGGGTAACGTTGATGCTGATCTGTTTTCACCACGACTTCAGTTGATACTATCGGTGAAATTATCTGAAACACTCTTGTGAGACCATTAAAGTGCTCATCTTTTCGTTCACCGTATTTTTTAACTGCAAGCTTTGAAAGATGTCCAAACGCCGGAATTTGCGAGACTTCAAGGGCCAGAATTCTCCGACGATCCTCATCCACAGCAACCGTCACACTGAGCGGTTTGAGTTTTGAATTTTCTTTTGTGATGAGGTCATCAAGTTGTATGTTGTGAATTCGACCTTTAAACCATTCAAGTTTTTTTTGATTAAGTTTTCGGCATCTTCTGGCGAGGTAAGGGAGTTTTCTTTCGACCGTTTTTTTATCGACACCAAGGTAAAGGGCCGATCTCCTCATTGAAACGCCAGAGGCCAGAAGTTTCAAAAGTGGGAAATTAACTCTTCTTCGCTTTTGGCAGTAGGCTTCTGAAAAGGTGGCATTTGAAAAGCGCATTCCGCAAGTTTTACAACGAAAACGTTGAATGATTTTTGAATCTTCCTTACGACGGAAAGATCCATCGCGGATAAATTTTTTGGGAAATGCGCAGTTGGAGTTAGGGCAATTTTTTTTCATGCCTCAGATAGTGCAAAAAGAGATCCTACTTATAAAACTTTAACCATTTGAAGTTTAAGGCCTTATAATGCACCCGGGAAAATAAATGATACCCCCTTATTAGTTAACAACTATCAACCCAACACCAATTAAGTAGGGCAGTTTAGGTTTATTTTATATTAGGCATCAGTCGAGTAGGTGAGCAGCTGACTGTAATCTCCGTCAGTGCTTCATGATGTTCACGGCGCTCAATCCATAAACGATCATAACTGACCATTTTGACTTTTAGAGATAATTTGTTCCTAGACGTCATTCTGTATCTCTCACGACAAGCACTATAGGCCTTATCTTTTAGATCATTCCAATCAGTTGATTCAGATTTTTCATACAGCTTTTTAACCTGCTCTTCCAGCTGCTCACGTCCCTGATCACCTACGAGCCTCATCTTCATGACAGAAGAACCTCCACCTTCAACTCCTCCCATTGGAGAGGAGCCGCCACCTTCAACTCCGCCAGCAAGGGCATTCAGGGAAAGGAGGGACATAAAAACCAGACCAAGCATAGGGCCTTTAACCATTCCACTTAAAACCTGGAAGATCATTCTCTTACCGCCTTGGGAACGAGGTCGTTCATGGGCCTTAAGGATCTCTCCGGCCTCTTTCATTGTCTGTTGCAATAGCTTTTGGAGCTTCTCCTGTCCTTCATGATCAACATCATCCATGATAAACTGAAAACGGCCATCCCAATTTCCTGAGTCGAACTTATCTCTTTGATCATCAAAAATGGTTTTCATGAAATTGAAAGAAGATCGTTTAGTTAAAACAGAACGGGAATTGGCAGCAATTAACACGTCTTTCTTTTGCTCAACAAGACCGGCATTGTTTAAGGCCTCTACCAGCGTAAGTGATTCTTTTCCGTAATTTTTTTCAATCGAATAGTTAGTGACACCTTTCTCTGAATTTACCACATCAAGATAAATATTCATCAAGGTGAGATTATATTCAAAACGGTCACATAAGCTTTGAGTGTGTTTAAGTTTTTGTAATTCGTCCCGGACGCTATTTTCCAGCTCTTCGTATTCATCTGAATGTTGTGCCAGATGTCCCAGCGCCCACTGCTTTCTGAGGCCCTGTTCTGTTCCGGTATATTTTAGGATCTTAAGCCCTAAATCAAGTGATGGGGACTTCTTACTGTTTTTAATCAAGGAGAGTTGAGTTTTGGAGACATTGAGTCTCTTGGCAAGACTCGAGAGGCTTAAACGCGAATTATCAAGAAACCTTTGCAGTTCATTTGCAACCAGATGCTGTGAATCCTGGGCCTCATAAATCATCGCAGGCACCTGATTTTAGCGTGAATAATCCCTTTGAGATTCTGATCTTTATTGGTTTCTAAGCGCACAGTCGTCGGTCTCAGTAGGCCGATGAAGTTATCGCATCTTTTTTTTAGTTTACCGAAGGTCTCACTCTTATAATTGTTTAACTCATCTTCAAGAACAAAAGCTGCTTCTAAGGCATCTTCTTCATTTTGGTATGATTGCTCAGTCGCCATGGTTACAGTGTGCACTTCTGTATCTGTTAGTTTTACGGCGTGCACATTGAATGCGAAGATGAATAGAATAATAAGAGTAATTTTCATGTCCGGACTATACTCAATATGTCCGCAGGTTCAAGTGAATATGTAAAATTCACAGGCCAGGGACTTAATTTCTTATTCCCCATTTTTGATAGATATCACTCTGGCGGAAGAATTCCCGATAGGTACAGGCCCGCTGGGCCAAATCTTTTTTGAAGGTTTCAGCGTTGATGGTCATTGTCTCTGGCCCACCTGGCTCCATAGCTTCCATTTTAAGCCCAGTGCAGAGGTTGATGTCGATCCAGCTGGCCACATTCTCGGCGCCTAAAACAAGAAAGCACATGGATGTTCTTAAGTCCCGATTGGCCTGGGCCACAGTAGGTGAACCTCTTTTTTCTTCCCAATATAACTTTTGAAGTGTTCTGTTGATGTTGTAACCAAAGAGCTCCATGAAGTTGGCCAGATTTTTCATCGTATAGGCCTTACCGCTCTTGATATCCTCTCTTAGAATAGCATAGCTGGAAGTACCATTCATCTTGCTAATTGTTTCATAAAACCGGTCGGAAGCTAGCAGTTGTGCAAGTAGAATTTGATCTTCAGTTGGACTGGTCTTGATGTATTCCAGCAAAGAGAGGCGGACTATCATCTCAAGTCTGGATTGAAGAACAACGATACCATATTTCAATTGGGCCACTTCATAAATTTCTTCGATCGGAGTTCGTTTTGTCTCGCCGACATCAAAAGGAGTCATGTCACCGGTTAGAATGGCAACTGTTGCGATGTCATGGATATTTCGAAGCTTTTGTAATGTGTCCTGGTAGATAATTTGAAATTCCTGCTGTTGACTACCAGGTGGATTATTCTCCAGAAAATCTGCGATTGTTTTAAAAGCATTAAGAGGGGTTACCATCCAGGGCTCAGCTTCAATATTAGCACTCGAGAGAGTTTGTAACGGATCCGGTTGTTGAACTTCCGTTAATTCGCGGTTAACTAGGTTTGCGGCCTTGTTAGTCCAATCCAGATATCTCTCCTTAACTGAGTCTAAAGTTACTATGACTCCTGAAGGTTTCGTCCATGAATCAATATATTCGATTGGTCCAGTTCCATTCTGTGTTCTGATGCGTGGATCATCTTCTGCCAGTCCCACCAGATAATAAGGGGAATACATGGGCGCGTAGACTTCGCTCATAGGGTCTTTAACATTTGATTCACTGCCATGTTGTGGGGCGAGTGACTTGATGACAGATCTTAAAAATAACCATTGTTCGGTTGGATTATTTTCAAGAGAATCATAGGTCTTCCTATTCTGTTCGATTAAACTCTGGCCATAATCGGCCTTGGACCTAACAATTAATTCGCGGGTTAAAACCACATTGCGCCTGTTAGCATCTGCAGTTGTTCTTGGGGCCACGCCATTTCGTACTTTATTTAACCAATCGAGAATGACCGGGATTTCACGATCATTAAGGGATATCGCCTGGGCCAGTTCCGGATTCCTGAGAGCTCTTCTACGGTGTTTTGCCTTGAAGGTTAAAAAAGATTCCGCATCCTGCATTTGGCACCATCGATCAGACATTGATTCCAGTGCGCAACTATAGGCCTCAAAAGTTACCGTACTATCTGCAATTTTTCTTATTTTACGTGCATGTTTATTGGCCTTGATCCCATCCATGGATATTTTTGCGAATGTCGCTCCGGCCGTCATTGCTATTCCCATCGCAGGATTAATGAAAGTGACTGCAGCTCCTACGCCGGCGACAATAGAGGTTGCCGAATTCAGAAGACTAGGATGTTTATCAATACATTTTTGGTTCGCTGTAATTTGCTGGAATGAAGAGTTTGCTGTTTGCGCGATCTGGCCCAGGATTGTCACTTTATCTTCACCTGAAAGTCTCGCCGCTGATCTTTCGGTGTAGAGTAATTTGGCACGTTCAAGCTGCAAATCTCTCATGGTCTCATTAATGTCGCTGATGGTATCAGGATCAGTTGTTTGCGTCAGCTGTATCAGGAGTTCCTGCTCATGTGCATTCAAGACTGCTACTGTATTCTTCGTACTATCCAGCCTATCCAGCGTTGCAAGTTGATAGCTAAGATTATTCAATTGCGAGATTGCTCCGGCCGCGCCGGCACAATCAGCATCATTTGCCATGGCATTCAAGGTTTGAATTAAAGCTTCTGAATCAGCGATGGCCGCCTGAGTCCACTGAGAGCTGGTTTTACAACTTCCGGAAAAATAGGCGAGAAGGTTTTTACCTGGGACTTCCTCGGCAAAAGAGGGAAGCGAGACTACTAAAAGAATTATATAACTAAATATTTTCATGCGGCCTTCTTAACAAAACCTTTAGAGTTAATATATTGAAGTTAAGAAATTTTGTATTTTTTACTCTGTCATTTGTTTCAAGAGTGTAAGTCGGCCATTTTCCGGCTAAAAGATAGTGATGAAGCTCATTTTTATTTTTCTTTTGGCAGTTACGACAAGTCTTTATGCTGAAGACTTTCCTGCCAGTTGGTGGAAAGAAGTTCCACGATCTCAAGCCTCAGGCTGGGAGATCCTTCCACAAGACGCCGCTCACGGTGAGGTCATTCTTTCAAAGCGAACGGAACTGGGTATTTTTTCTAACTTTGGAGCAACTCCATTTACGTTGGATGGAATTGTTTTTGGATCTGTAGAAGGACTGTGGCAATCTTTAAAATATCCTGACCCTAAAATTCCACATGATATTCGTCATCAAATCCAAGACTGGGCACATACCCGCGAGCAAGTCTCAATGATGACCGGCTTTGAGGCAAAGAGGGCAGGGACGGCCGCCAATGAGATATATAGACAGTATGGGCTTAAAAACGTGAATTGGCAGGACCACTTTTTTGATTATGTAGATTATCAGACCGGTTCTGAATTTCATTATGGGCTTATAAAACGAGCTCTTCGGGCAAAGTTAAATCAAAATCCCGGCCTATGGGATCTTTTACTTAGTACAAAGTGCTTAAAGCTTCGTTCAGACCATCAAGCTTCACCCAATGAACCGGCATCTTTTCGTTATTTCGAAATCTTCATGCATCTTCGTAATGAACGTTTAACCACTCCTTGTATCTAGAGCAATTTCACTTTTTTTCTTTCCTTAATATTTTGTACTCCACATAAGATATTTTTTATGATGAAGTGTTTGGCACGTCAAACTGATGTTCGTCATATTTAACCTTTCAGTTAGTAACCTAAGGAAACTGTATGAAAAAAATCTTATTCATCTCATTAACTTTACTCGTTAGTCTTCAGGCAAGAATGACTTGGGCAGAGTCCGGAATTCTTTTTATCGCTCACGGAACTATGGACCACTCTGGTGGAAATGAGCACCTTAGTAGTTCATGCACTCCTCATCATTACTCACCATGGGAACAATATGTCCTCTCAACACTGGGATCAATTAAAAAGGAAGTACCGAAGAATTTTGAAGTGGCCTTTGGTATGTGGGAGTCACGGTGTTTTGATGAAGCAATAGACCGACTAGAAGCAAAACTCATTTCTCAAGGATCGGTCCTTGATCACTTGATTGTATTTCCACTTTTTATTTCAAGTCATAGTGAAGTGATTGAAATGCAAAAATATATCTTCAAAAAAAGACCTGATCTTGTCTTACCAATTCCAGGTGTGTACCCGACAAAGTTTAACGGCAGCATTAATTATATGAATGCTTTGGACTATGACCCTCAGGTTTCATTAATCCTGTCTAATCGTTTTCATCATCTGGTACATTTGGCAAAAGCTAAAGGGTTCAGCAACAAGCAGATGGAGTTAGTTCTTATCATGCACGGACCTGTGGATGAAAAAGCAAATGTTGAGTGGATGAAGATGGGGGAACGCTATGTAAAAGATGTTAATTACCTCTTCCCGGTGGCAGCAACACATGTCATCAGTCTAAGAGATGATGCTTCTCCTGAAGTCCGTGATCGCATGACTAAAGAGCTTCAAGATAAAGTAAGAGTTGCTTCCGAAAATGGGAAAGTGGCGCTACTTCTTCCCTTGCTTATTTCGAAGGGAGGAATTGAAGGCGGTATTCTAGAGAGAGTACGTGGATTAGATTTCATTTGGAGCGGGCACACATTATTTCCTGATGCTAAATTACAGGATGTGATTTTATCGAGAATTCAAACTGAGTTGAAAAAGTAAGTTGCCTGTATGATTAAGTTTTCAAGTATTCTGTTTTTGATTTTATTATCTGCATTCGCAGAAGCAAAGATGGTTCATTACACTCTCAATGCTTCTATCAGGGGTTATGTCGGAGTTGGTGGAAATATTGAAGGCATCATTAATCCGGATCTTCTGGCCCAGAAGGGTGACATGGTGATGATCACTCTCATAGGAGTGGAAAACATGCCTCATGATATTAAATTTGAAAATCATCAGGTTAAGTCTGCTTTCCTCCGTAAAAAAGGTGATAGGGTTGATCTCCACTTTACCGCCGAAAAGGATGACATTTATCTTTGCACTCTACCGGGTCACGCCAGTGCTGGCATGAAAGGAAGATTCCTGATTTCTTCAGCTCAAGAAAATCCAGATGAAGATAATCCCGAAGTTAATGATGTCGTTAAAAAAGCTGATGATATCCCTTCAGCAATTAACTATGATGTTCCTCGTGAAGTTGTTTTTGATATTTCTGCGGTGATAGTTGAGTCAAAGTTGGAAGATGGCTCCACTTATGAGTACTGGACATATAATGGCACAGTCCCCGGCCCCATGCTGAGAGTTCGTGAAGGGGACACAGTGGTGGTAAACTTAAAAAATCTTGACCATAGTATGGTTCACAGTATTGATTTTCATGCGGCCCAGATGAATCATGGGGGCGCCCATCTATTGCAAGTCCCTCCTCTTGAAACCAAAACATTAAAGTTTATCGCAAAGAAAGCGGGACTTTATGTTTATCACTGTGCCACTCCTCATGTGCCTACACATCTGGCCAAAGGAATGTATGGTATGATTTTAGTCGAACCAAAGGGAGGGCTCTCCCAGGTTGACCAAGAGTTTTATGTCATGCAAGGCGAGTATTATACCAAAGAACTACCTGGCTTTCGTGGTCACCATCAGCATGATGAAAAAAAACTTTTCGATGAAAGGCCCACATTCGTTGTGATGAATGGAAGACCTCAAGCTCTCTCCGGTGAGAACGCCATGAAGGCACGGGTAGGTGATTCTATCCGTATCTTTTTTGGTTCCGGTGGACCTAATCTCATCAGTTCATTCCATGTGATAGGTGAAATCTTTGATAAGGTATATCCCTTCGGTTCTTTCGACTCTGTACCCCTCATTAATGTTCAGACGATTCTGGTGCCTGCTGGTGGCGCCACAGTAGTGGAGTTTGCGATTGATGAACCGGGACATTACCTTCTGGTGGATCATTCTCTTTCCAGATTGGAGAAGGGAGCTTCGGCAGTGATTGAAGCTCACTAGGATAATTTTTGTAGTGGCCCTTACTTGATGAAAAAAAACAGGTAAGGGCAAATACTCCCGCGGAATATTAAGGACGGCCTAAGATAAAGGCAGGTTTTAAATATTTTCTATTTTTGAGTCGATACTCATTTATGGATAAATTCCGCGGCTTAATTATACCCATTCTCCTCTTGATGGTTACTGCTTGCCAGGACGGTCTGGTTTCGGGCGGAAAGCTTAAGTTTAAAATCCCTGAAACAAAACCCACCATCACTCAGGTAAAAATTGTTAATGATCAGTTAGTTGTCATTGGGAGCAATCTAGGCAATGTGACAGTCGCAAAAGTGGAAGGCAGTACAAATCACTCATTTACCATTGAAACCAAAACGGCAAATAAACTTATTTTAAATGCGAAGAGTGCTTTGAGTTTTCTTGTCGGTCAAACGCTCAACCTGATTGTTTCAAGTGCCGAGGCTTCTGCTACCTTCCCCATAAGTTTTGAATTACAAAACGGGCAGGTTACGGCCGCCAAACTTCACTCGATGGGAGCGACCTCCGGACAAGTTTTGCGCTTTAATGGAAGCACGTGGGCACCGGCGAGTCTTACCAGTACTCAGCTTTATGCAGGTACCTATAACGCTTCAACTGATACACCTGATATTGTGACCCTTGGGGGACCTAGTGGGACTTATTATATTGTCACGACTTCAGGATCTCAGAATTTTGGCTCAGGCCTGATCAATTTTAATGTAGGTGACTGGGTCATTTATAATGGCGCTTCATGGGAGCAGGTTCCTGTTAGCGGGAATACGGTTTCCAATTTTAATGGTCGCACGGGCATTGTAGTTCCATTGAGTGGTGATTATTCCTGGAGCATGCTAACAAAGGCTGCTGGTAAACTCACTGGCTCAAAGCTGGAGGAAATCGCAGATGTGGAAATTACCGGCATTCAAGACGGGGACATCATCCGTTGGAATAACTCCACTTTAAAATGGGAAGTGGATGCACTCCCGACGATGACTATTGTGGCGGGCTCAATTTCGAGCACTGAACTTGCTTCAAGCTCAGTGACATCTGCTAAAATTACTGATGGTAGTATCGTGGACGCAGATATCTCTGCCACTGCCAATATTGCTCAATCAAAGATTTTAAACTTAACGACAAGCCTTGCAGGTAAAGAGCCAGTTATCACTGCGGGAACAACCCTTCAGTACCTTCGAGGGGATAAGTCTCTGGCGACTCTGAATACGACTGTTGTTCCTGAAGGTACGAATCAATACTTCACAACTGCCAGAGTCTTGGGAACATTACTTACCGGGTATTCGGCCGGTACGGCCATTCCAATTACTGCCACTGATTCAATTCCGGTGGCGATTGGAAAATTAGAGGCCCAAAATGCAGCTTACTTAACGGCCCAGGATAATTACGTTCTTCTTGATGGAACTGATGCCATGACTGGCAATCTTCAAATGGGAAATAACAAAATTACGGGTCTTGCTACACCTACTGTAAACACCGATGCCGCGACTAAGGCCTACGTTGATTCGGTTGCTGGTGGCGGAGGAAGTTCTCAATGGACCACAACAGGTTCAGATATTTATTACTCAACTGGTAACGTTGGTATAGGAGCAAGTTCAGCCTCTTTTCTTCTGGATATCGTAAGTTCAGATGCTTTTCAACAAAGACTCTCACATTTTTCAGATAATGATTTTGATGGCAGTGCCATCATGATGGTGCGTGGACGCGGTACTTCTGCACTGCCTGCAGCTGTCGAATCAGGTAATACTCTTGGTGGCCTGTATTTTCGTGCTCATGATGGAAGTGGTACTGGTACCACGACTGCTGCCATTGAAGTTTCAGCGACTCAAAATCATACTGCTGCTAATAAGGGCAGCCGAATAACTTTTGAAACAACCTTAAATAACAGCAGCTCCCGTTCGGAAAGAATGAGGATCGAGAATAATGGATCTGTCGGGATAAATACCAATTCTCCGGATGATACATTAGATGTTAATGGTAACATTATTGTAAGTGGCAAGCTGCGACTTGCCTCCGGTGCAAATTTTGTAGAACTCAAAGCACCTGCCGCACTGGCATCAACCCTTACATTTAATCTACCTGGCACTTATGGAACGGCCACTCATGTCCTTACCACTGATGGAGCAGGAAACTTATCATGGTCGGCACCTGCTAGTGGCGCACCATCTGGTGCTGCTGGTGGTGATTTAGACGGGACTTATCCAAATCCTACCGTTAAAGCAGGTCTTAGTGTCACTAAACTCGCTGGGGGAACTGTTGATAATACGGAGTTTGAATATTTAAACGGAGTCACTTCTAATCTACAAACTCAGTTAGATGCAAAAGAAGACGCTATTACTGCGGGAACAACACTGCAGTATCTTCGTGGTGATAAGTCATTGGCAACGTTGAATACGACTGTTGTTCCTGAAGGAACAAACGAATACTTTACTCAAGCGAAGGTACGTGCGACTCCCATTTCTGGGTACGCTGTCGGCACGGCCATTCCTCTTGCGGCAACTGATACATTCATGGAAGCATTTGGAAAACTTGAAGCTCAAATCATCGCCAATGACACTGCTTTTGATAACAGCGGTCAGTGGAGTAAAGATGGTACAATTGTTTATTATAACGGTGGGCAAGTTGGGATTGGAACAGCTACCCCGGAAAGCAATCTGCATGTAGCCTCAGGGCAGATTAAAGTTTCAAATGGCAGTTTAGCAGCACCTCCATATTCATTTTCAAGTAGTGGCAATACTGGGACTTTTTAAGAATGGCAATAGTGTTGCAGTATCAGTTGGTGGATCACTTATTGGCCAATTTAATCCGACGGGTTTTTATGCAGGCAATATCGCTGGTTCGGAATTAAGCTTAAACAAAAATAGCTCTGTTGTTTATACTCCAACTGGAGCGGCCAATAGTCCTGATGGAAGTTCAGCACTTTTTTCAAATGGTACATCGGGTGATGGTATCAGCGCTTTTGCAACTTTTGAAAGTTATAGTCTAGGTATTGTATCACAGAGGGCGTATTTAGGATTAGTGACGAACTCAACTGGTTATACTCCTGAATTCGTTATTGGAGCGCAAACCGGAGCCAGTTCTTATGAAGAACGTCTTCGCATTAGTAAAGATGGCCATGTCGGGATTGGTACATCTGCCCCTGTTGTAAAGCTGGATGCTAATGGAACAGTCAGAATCGGTGATGGCGGTGAGACTTGTTCAAGTACCATATCCGGCTCAATTCGTTTTAACTCTACAACTTCTTTAACAGAATCATGTGATGGAACGAATTGGATTCCGCTTGGGAATCTGGCATCTATTCCGGCCAGTTCTTCGATTCTTATGGATGTTTGTCCGGCAGGATGGACGGACACAGGGATAACAGGAGGAAGTCGATGTAACGGTGTCGCTTGTCAAATGTGTCAGAGTCCGGCCACTGAAGCTTTGATACCTGCTAATACCACATTACTGATGGAGACTTGTCCTAAAAATTGGTCGACTCTTTCAATTACTTCTGGCCCAACCTCTGTTGGCATAAACGGTTTACCCTTCTCATCTTGTCAAAGCCCTGCTGCACCTTCAGCACTACCTATGAATACAAGAATGGTTATGCCTTTTTGTCCGACTGAATGGACTGATTTGGGAGAGACAGATACTGGACCTTTGAGTGCAACTTGTGGTGGCCCTATATGTCACGTATGTGAGATTCCTGGTATGCAGCAGCCGACTGGTATCATTGGTTTGTCTGGTGGATCAACCTCATATGGTGGGAATGTCACTTTAAAAGCAGGCCCAGGTGGCAGTGTTTCCGGTTCAGGTGGTTCAGCGAAAGTAGAAGGTGGTACTCCTGTGGATGGAAGTGGGGGAAGTGTATTTATAACAGCGAAGTCGGCATTTTCCACTACGGCCAGTAATTGGAATGGAGGCGCTATCACTTTAAGTGCTGGTAATGGAGTGACTGATGGCAATGGAGGAAACGTGAGTATTTCTTCTGGTGAGTCCTTGGGAGCAGGAACGCATGGGCACATTCTCCTGAATACGAGTGTTTCTGGTTTTGTCGGTATTGGAATTGCTTCCCCCCTATATAAGCTGGATGTGGCAGGTGATGTGAATATTAACGGTGGGTCTTCATTACTATTTAGCGGAGTTTCAGTTTGTACCAGCGTGGGTTGCACTTCTTCTTCAGATAAACGATTGAAGAGTAACATTAACCCCCTCGAAAATGCTTTGGATAAAATCCTACAAATTCAAGGAGTGGAGTATAATTACATTGATAAGGATAAATATACTGATAAACGACAGATAGGAGTGATTGCCCAGGACGTTGAAAAGGTTTATCCCGAAGCGGTGAAGACAGATTCAAAATCAGGTTTTAAATCCGTCGCTTATGACCATTTAATTGCTCCAGTTATTGAAGCTTTAAGAGAGCTTAATCAAAAAATCACAGAACTCTTTAGTGATTCGAAAAAACAATCTCGAGAGATTGCTTCAATTAAAGAAGAGAACGCCAAGCTTAAGCAAGAGAATGCTGATATTAAAGCATATCTCTGCCATAAAGATCCTGGCGCTCCCATTTGTATCAATTAAAATTTATAGAGTAATCCTGCTTGACCTACATTTGCCTGGAAACTTTTCTGAGTTGAACCAGTTCCATATTTAGTGTCATGATAGGTATACTGAACGAAGGCCGTCAGACCATTGCCGATAGTACGACCATAGTTAGCATGAATATACTGGTTATCTTGTAGACCAGTCGCTGCCAGTCGTGATTCCTGTTCATCATCAACCTGGGCCATACCATATCCTAGTCTCATGACATCAAGTTTTGAAATATCATAGGTCAGATTAGTCCAAAAGCCAGACTCTTTCCAGCTGCTGGTTCCATTGCTCGCCTGAGCGATACCAAGAGCGTTTAGATTGTTCACATTTGTTCCCATGTAACCTTCAAGATCCCACTTGAAGGAACCAAAAGTTGCACTTCCATATGCTTTTGCCACGTATGCTTCACGGTCTCTTAAACCCGATACCGCTGAATTTGTTTCATCCCAGTGAAGTTTACTGACATGGCCTGCAACTCCGAATAAGAATTTTTCAGTTTTGTGTTCAATGTTTCCTGCGAGTCCAGGTTGTGTGCCAAGTTCGTTCTCGTTAATGGCCCCGGCATTTCTTCCTTTCCCGGTGATCGCACCAGTGAAAGATAAATTTCCTAGTTTATAAGTTGCACCTACTTCTTCATTTAAGAAGACAACTTTCCCGGCCTGATAACCGTTCCCCACAATATTATATGATCCGACCCAGGCGATACCAGCGGCCGTCGACCATTTCTGGCCAATGAAAACTGTCAGGCTGTCATCAACTTTGTGAGAAATGAAAGCTTGTCTCGTTCGTGGTCCCTGAGCTTGAAGAGCGGTAGTATTTCCAAAACCTGCAGTTGGGTCAATTAAATCAAACTCAAAATAGCCAGTGGTCTTATCTTGAATCACCTGAAAACCAAAACGAGATTGACTGGTTTGGAGAGAAGTGGCCGAAGACTTTTCGTATTTTTTGGCTTCAGGCGGAGTCGTGTCTACACGATTGGCGCGAGAAATAGCTGTGTGAGTGTAAGTATCTCCAAAAGAACCGACTGCTGCATCCGAATGAATGACTTCAGCTTTGACAAAACCGTTAAATTTCAATTCCACTGCTTGCGAACTAAGAGGTGCAATCATGATGGCCGCAGCTCCTAGGCTTAATAATTTTCTCATTCAATCTCTCCTTGATTATGAAATTACAAAATCTTAACTAGACAATAATAATCATATTTACTTTTAACAAATTAAGTAAAGTTTTTTAAATTCAGAAAATAACAAGGAGTGGTAAGAGAATTTGGCAGAAATTGAAAAAGAGTTTGGAGCGAGTCACTCCAAACTCAGAGTTAGTTACTTATTTATTTAACACAGTAATATAAAAAGCTTCTATCATTGACTGATGTGTAATGCCTTACTGGAGTAGGATTCCTGAGACCAGGATGATAAACATAGCCGTTAGACATTGCCCAAACTTTATCATTGATGCTCACACCACCTGACCAATCGCCATAGCTATTAAGAAGATCAAGTTCTTTTTCAGTTGGTAGTCTTGCATCAAGGGTCTGACACGCTTCTTCAGCAATTCTAGGATTAGTCACAACATCTACTGAACCATTCAAACCACCGACCAAAGTCAGCATTTTCGAACCAACTTTTACCTGGCTAGGAAAAGATGTGCGCTGATACTTAGTGAAGACTTCAGAAGCAATTTGGCTCATCACAGTTGATGGATGACCAGTGGCCTCGAAAGATTCACTCACACCATCACGACCGATGAAATGCAAAGTGATTTGGATATTTCCATTACAGTTTGGGGCCAGGGTGTAAGTACCATAAGCTATGAAATCAAGTTTTGCTAAGAGCTTGTTATCCAGATAACCGTCACGCTGTCCATTTCTGGCGCTTCTGACGATATTAAGCAGGTCATTTACATGACGAAAGCTTAGCTTCTTCACTTTAGGATTGATACTCCGGTAGTAGCCGTCAATGAAGGCCTTAAAAGTGGACTCAAGAGTGACGTCCAGATAGTTATGCTGGAGGGCCAGTTCCTGATTTCGGTCATACATATCATTAAAGGCCATCAGCATATCCATGGCCTCTGCCCCGGTTGCTCCGGATTGAAGCAAGGATTCAGCGTTATAAACCATGTCCTGAATATATTTGGTTCTGGTTTGACTATAATGATCTCTATAGCGGCATAAATCTGCCCCTCTTACGAATGGAATAGAAGGCCAGATATCAATTCGTCCATCGGCCGGAATTTGAATTTGGGCCATTGATGAAAAAGAGAACGCAAGAGTGAGGAAAATAATGATTTTAGTCATAAATTCAGCTTTTATTGAGGTGGTTATTTGCTAAATTATGAATGAAATCTCATTTCGTTCATAGAGACTGTGTAGATTCTATAGGGTGAATTTAGATTGTAATTTCCTGGATGATCTCTTCAACAACCTTATCCCCATCCTTGAGCTGATAGCGAATCTCCCAAGGGCCTGGCATAATAAAAAAGATATCGTTTGCTTTATAAATCCCATCTTCAATGAGCGTAATCGTAACTGGGGATGATCCGTGACCCATACTGGGCATCCATAGCAACATAGAAGGTTCATGACGGGGAGATATGATTCGCTCAGGGGTATTCTTGTCAGTGAAGGTAAGGGTCATGCTTCCAAAAGTACTCTCGGTAGGCATACTGTCCCAAGTGGCCTTTAGGCATAAGTTTTCCGTCTTTAGATGCATTTTACAATCAGCAGTTGCCTCTTCATTTCTGGTTAAAGATCCCGGATCATTAACGCGGTGTGAATCTCCGCAGGCCGTAAAAGTAAATAATGCCAAAATCAGTAAAAATGTTCTCATGCCGTACAAATAACATGAAAAAAGTCATATTAAAACTTCGCCGAATGTTGCATTTAAATACGTGTATTTTATTACCATTCCAATCGGAGGTCATGGTGAAGCTTATTTTAGTCCTTCTTTGTGTAGTATTCTCATTGTCAGTCATGGGCGATATTAATCCTGTAAAAACTTGCTCTCAAACGACAAAAGTCTGTGCCGCTTATCAAACCGATGTTGACTTCACTACAACTCAAGAAGGTCGATTTCGTCTGTCTCTTTCAGAAGCTAACCTTCTAAAAGTTGATTTATGGATGCAGATGGGCCAGCACGGGCACGGCTCTTCACCACTGAAAGTAACTCCTGTTGCTCCTGGTGAATTCGATGTGACGAAAGCATTCTTTGTCATGCGTGGAGCTTGGCAAATTCGTGTGACTTACAAGTTGGGATCAGTGGAAGAAACACTCATTATTCCTGTAATGATCAAAAAATAGGATCACTTCTTTGTGAATAAAGTTGGAGTTTATCTTTTGGCCCTGGCCTTATTACCGGCCTATGGGAGCGAAATTCTTCTGCCTGTTGAAGTCAGTACTCCAATCGTTGAAAGTCGCAACATTAATAAAACTTCACCTGTAAAAGTCAGTAGCGATACCGCCTCCTTATTAGAGATGACTCCAGGAGTTTCACTTAAGACGGGAGGTGGGCTTTCTTCTTTGCCGGTCATTCAAGGGATGGCCGATGACCGGATCAATATAAAAATTGATGGGGCGAATATCACTTCATCTTGTTCCAATCACATGAATCCGGCCCTCTCTTATATTGATCCATCAAAAGTTGGAATCATTGATGTGATCGCCGGAATTACTCCAGTTAGTAGTGGGGGCGATAGTATTGGGGGATCCATTATTGTTAAATCGAAAGATTTGAACTTTTCGGATTCAACAGAAAAACTAAAACAAAATCTTAATCTAAAAACATTTTTTAAAAGTAATAATGAAAATCAAGGTGCTTCCCTGAATTATGAAGTGGCCTCTGATGATTTGTCTTTTAGTTATGCCGGATTTGATGAGAGAGCGAACAATTATCGAAATGGTAAAGGGAACCGCATTAAATCCACTCTCTACAGTCAAAATAATCAGGCAGTGGCCGTGGGTCGAAAAGTAGGGGATGGGGCCCTGGCATTAAAACTGACTCGAACAGTGGTTCCCTATCAAGGTTTTATCAATCAATACATGGATGTTCAGGATAATGTCTCTAATCTGGCCAACCTCACTTTTAAAGGTCCCATTGGGGATGTGATCCTGGAGTCCTCACTTTATTATCAGCATACAAATCACAAGATGGATCTTATAAGCTCAGAGCGTAGTGGTTCCATGCCCATGTACACTCGCTCTGATGAAGCCGGGTATAATATTAAAGGCAGCCTTGAATTAAATACAGATCATCTCCTGACATTGGGAAGTGACTTTAACCGTTACCGGTTAGATGACTGGTGGCCCTCCCTTCCGGGTGTGACTTCTGTGATGGGACCTGGCACCTTTGAAAGTATCAAGGATGGGAAACGAGACCGCTTGGGTTTGTTTATAGAAACTGAATCAACTTGGACGAACTCTTTTTCTTCTGTCCTTGGAGTGAGAACTGATATTGTCTCGATGAATACCGGCGATATTCACGGTTATAATAATACGGACAATCTCCCTCAAGATGCGGCAGCATTTAACAGCAAATCGCACAGTAAAACAGATCATAACTTTGATGGAACCTTTTTATCAAAATTAAAATTATCTCCAACTTTTGATCTTGAAATAGGCCTTGCCCGGAAAACACGATCACCCAATCTTTATGAGAGATATGCCTGGGCCGGATCAGTTACAGATCCCACCAATACATCAGACATGGCCTCCATGGGAGCGGGAATGGACATGACTATGATTAACTGGTTTGGTGATGGAAATGGTTATGTGGGGGATATTAATCTCAAACCAGAAGTCGCTCACAAAATCAGTGCTTCTTTCATCGCTCATGATGAAGAAGAAAAAGAGTGGGAACTCAAGCTCACCCCTTACTATTCAGAAATCAAAAATTTTATCGATGCGGATTTCTTAGGTCGCTCTATGGGCAATAACTATTTGAAGTTTGCTAATCACGATGCTGTGATCTTTGGCGCGGACTTCTCTGGAAAGAGTAAAATCCTTAAGAGTAAAACCTGGGGCAATTTAGGTTTGAAAATCGTTGCTGGATACACCCGTGGTTATCGAAAAGATGGTAAGGCCGATTTGTATCAACTCATGCCTTTAAATGGAAAGATTGCACTTGAGCACTCTGTAGGAAAATGGACCACAGAATTTCTCACACACCTGGTGGATGAGAAAGAGCAGGTCAATGAACTTAGACTTGAGCCTACCACCGGGAGATATGCACTCTTAGATATGAGTACCAGTTATCAAATGACCAGGTTAATTAAAATTGACCTGGCCATTAATAATGTCTTTGATCTTAATTACGGGTTACCTTTGGGAGGAGTCGATTTAGTCAATCATTCTCCGGCCTCTCGCACTTCTGTGGTCGGGATGGGCCGATCAATCAATACCGCCTTGAGTGTTGATTTTTTCTAAGTTACCCGGTTATTTACAAGGACTCACTAGAAAGCCGCCTAGAAAAGAACCTAAGTTTTTACCTTGAGCATCCTTGGCCTCAACAATAACAGTCATACCCATGTTGGTTTGTTCACCCACAATAAAAAGTTTGGCCGAACGAACTTTTTTAAGATCAAGACCGGGGCTGAAAGAATCTTCAAAGTCAGGTCCTTCAGAAAGGGCCATGGCGTGAACGATAACTCGTTCTGCCGGATTAAGTTTATCAATGTCATCAGACATGAGGATTTCACTGTTAAGGCCAGCTTTCACTCTATGTTCCTCAATGACCGCTTGTTCATCATAGCTAATTTGATGGCCATTAGTGTTTTGTGTAACGATTGCTTTTAAGGATGATTGATTTTGAAAAATAGAGATGTTTGTCTCTACTGCTATTTCCTCGCCGGGGATTCCTAAAGAAGTGGAACAGCTTTTAATCAGCGTGCCTTCCGAGGCCATAACCGTCGTTGTAAAAGTGAGGGCCAGAGCGCATAGAAGGAATGATTTTTTCATGAGTAAGCCTTTTAGGATTTTAGATTTTTTACATCATCGCAAGTTTTAGGATTCCATGGTCACGGTTTGAAGATTATTCAGGGGGTGTTATTTTTTAGACAGTTAAGGGAAATAAAAAAGCCTCTGAAGTTTTACTTTCAGAGGCTTATATTTTTGGAGGAGACGTCCGGATTTGAACCGGAGGCTTTACGGTTTTGCAAACCGTTCCCTTGGACCACTCGGGCACGTCTCCATAGCGTTTTGAAGTTTTAAGAGTTTCGACGAATTGAATAATTCTGTCAATAACGCGCTAGGCGTTAAAGTGACAATATCATTGACCACCTTAAGCTGTATGGTATATCAAACTCCCCAAATTCCCTCTTAACCAAAGTGACCTTTATGAACCGTCGCGAATTTGTCCTTGGCTCCCTAACTGCTGGCTCTCTCATGATGCTACCTCCTTGGGCGCGCGCTGGAGAAAAATCTATCCAGGGTTTATTTGGACAAAATGCTCTATCGGAGATGGCCCCGCTTCAACGTCTTTCTCGCTTCGGCGGAAGCACTGAAGTTGAAGGGGATCTCTTTGATGAGGCCCATGAAATTTTCTGGAGTAAAGATTCCTACCTCGCTAAAAAAGGCGGCATTCCCGCTGTGAGCGCTCAGTATGATGTCGTGATCATCGGCGGGGGGATCGCTGGACTCTCGAGTGCCTACTATTTAAAGGGTAAGAAAATTCTTATTATCGATGGCCACACTCGTATGGGGGGAAACTCTAAATCCCAGGTTTATGGCAAAAATTATATTTCTCAAGGGGCGGCCTATATCACCATGCCGGAGCGTGGGGATGAGATTGATCAGTTCTTAGGATCCCTTCGCTTAAAACAATCTTTTAGAAAAGTGGAGCATGAAGCGGAAGCTGTTTATATGAACGGTCGCTACATTAACGGTTTTTGGGATGGAGCGACTGATCCGGCCCGGGCCGATGAGTTTCGTTATGCTCATAAAAAGTTTCTTGATGTTTATGAGAATAGTTATCCAGAACTTCCCATCTGGGATTCCTCTTCGGCCGGAAGAAGCCACTTTAATTCATTAGATAGTGTCCCTTTTACTAAATGGATTCAGAATGAATTGGGTACAGTTCATCCCCATATCATGGAATACATTAGTATGTACTGCTGGTCTTCGTTCGGAGCTTCTCCTGATGAAATTTCAGCTGCCCAGGGTTTGAACTTCCTTTCTTGTGATCTGGCCGGAACTTTAGTTCTTCCAGGCGGAAACGGATTAATTTCAGAAGCTGTTTTCCAGGACCTTGCTCGCAGAAATAATGTGACCATGCTCAACCATTCCTTCGCGGTTGATCTGAGAAGTGAAGGTGGCAAGGCCGTGGTGTGTTTCAAAAATAGCAGTAACCAACTTGTTACAGTGAGTGCTCGTCAATGTATTGTGGCCTCACCTAAGATGGTGATGAAAAAAGTCATCACAGGCCTCTCATCCGCTCAAGAGAAGGCGATGGGTAATGTTCATTATCGCGCTTATCTTGTGGCCAATATTTTCCTTCGTAAAAAAATCCCATCACTGGGTTATGATATTTTCGCCCTTCAAGGGCAGGTCCCGAGAAGTGAATATGAAGATAGTAAGAACCGGGTTTTCGCGGATATTGTTTTTTCTGATTGGGCCCTAAAAGACGTTGCTAATCAAAGTGTTCTGACCTTGTATATGCCTCTGCCTTACGATATGGCCCAGCAGTATCTTTTTAATCCTGATCTTTATAGCAAGTATCTTGAACGCATTAAAGCGAAACTCACTCCGGCCTTACCAGGGATGGGTCTTACCTGGAATGATGTCAGTGGCATGCGTTTGGTTCGTTACGGCCACGCACTTCCAGTTGCGCAAACCAATGGTGTGAAGAGTGGATTGTTTGAAGCTGCCAGTCAGTCGATTGATAATTGTATTCACTTCGCCAATCAAGATAACTGGGGGAACCCTTGCTTTGAGACAAGTTTTGGAGCGGCGTTGGGAGTGCTCAGAAATATTCAGTGATTTATGAAGAGATGGTAACTCCAAAGCTACCATCTCATCGCAAGAAAATTGGTATTAAGTAAGATCCGTAAGTCCGTGCTTCTTAGCAACTTCATCAAAATGCATGACCACTTTCTTGGCCCAGTTTCTCTTATCGATATAATTGCCGGGATAAAAGCTTTTCTTAAAGCCGTAGGCCACGATGTCTTTTAAGTGTTTCACTGGAATATCAAAGTTATCCACTGCCAATTGGAACTCACGACTGACCGTGGTGTTTGACACTAAACGGTTATCCGTACAGATGGTGACTGACATTCTATTCTTAAGCATCTCTTTGAAGTAGTGATGCTTGATGTCCTTAATTTCCGGATTGGTTTGAAGATTTGAAGTTAAACAAACTTCAATCGTTGTGCGCTTATCGGCCACGTAAGAAACCAGATCAGCGATATACTTTTTCTTATCGGTGATTGATGGATCTGCAATTTTATTTTCATCAAAGAGATAGTAACCGTGACCCAAGCGATCAGCATAACACTCAGTAATGGCCTGGAAGATACTTTCTGCCCCATAAGCTTCGCCGGCGTGGACTGTTTTATGCATGAAGTTTCTGTGAGCATAAGCATAAACGTCTTTGAATTTTCCTGGTGGGTAACCTGATTCCTGGCCCGCAAGATCGATACCTACAATAGGTATACCTTTTTCATCCCGAATTTTAACTGCGGCCTTGACCATTTGCAGAGCGCCTTCTTTCAGGACTTCCATTTCTTTGGAGTATTCCATGGATTTAAAAAAGCGGGTGTAGAAAGGGGAATAGCCTTTAGGTCCGAACTTTCTCATGGCACAGCTAATGATCCCGTAATGGAACTCTGGCTTGGAGCCACTAAGAACTAGAGGGCTGTTGTTATACTCTTTCTTGGCGCGTTCAAGACCCTTATAGCAGGCCTCCAGTACCGTCTCCATGGTGAGACCATTTTCATTGTCTACCAGAAGCTGGGGAGCAAATCTTGGTTCAATGTAACAAACGCCTTCATTTTGGTTATCTACCGCAAGCTCGTAAGAGGCCTGTTCAATATTCTCCAGATCTCTTAAAGCGGAACAGGTGTACTGAAAACCATGGAGGTAATCAGGAAGACTAGCGTAAGAGTCTTTGAAAACCAGCTCACGCAAACCTTCTTCCGTAAATGATGGGAGGTTAAAGTTTAGTTTTTTGGCCATTTGGATCAGTGACGGGATTCTTAGGGACCCATCAAGGTGCAGGTGAAGATCGGACTTTGGCATCTCTTTAATAAAGGCTTCTGAATATTTTTTCATGCAATTAAGCTACTTTATCCCACGTTATTTGAACAGAAATTAATGTGTTAGGTGGCAGGAGGGCAAATCTTAAGGATACGTTTTTGAAATTTTAATTTATTTTAATCGGAATAAATTAATTTGGATGCACGTTGTATGGAAGAACCTGAGAAAGCGCGTTTACTGCAAAGGATCACGGAAAATGTTCCCGGAGTCATTATCCAATATCAGCTCTTTCCGGATGGCCGTTCATGTTTTCCTTATGCCAGCGAAGCTTTAAAGGATATCTGTGGTTTATCTCCCGTTGAAGTCCTTCATGATGCCTCTCGGGTCTTTGAGGTTGTTGATCCTAATGACCTGGAAAAACTCTTAAATTCAATTACCGAATCGGCCAGGTTGTTAATTGATTGGAACCATGAATTTCGTTTTTATTACCCGACACCAGAGGAACGCTGGCTTCAAGGATATGCCCGACCAGAAGCTCAGTCTGATGGAAGCGTCTTGTGGCATGGTTTTCTTCAGGACATCACTCAACGGAAAAAACTTGAAGAAGAGCTTATAAAAGTCAGTCGCCTGAATCTTCTCAATGGAAAAATAAATTCAATGATCATCCATGCTAAAGATCATGAAAGACTCTTCGAAGAGGCCTGTCAGATCATGGTTGAAGACGGACAATTTAAGCTGGCGTGGATAGGACTCATTGATCCAGATATTACGTCACTTGTGGTCGCCAAATGTTATGGCCCAGAAGCAGACTATATTCAAAGTATGGCCCCCATTTTCCTTTCGGGTGACGAGCAGCGGATGGGGCCAACTGCCAGGGCCATTCGAGAAGGTAAGGTCGTCGTCAACAATGATACATGCAATAATCTAGATTATCTGCCATGGCGTGAAGAAGCTCTTAAAAGAGGATTCCATTCCAGTATTTCACTTCCACTTAAGTTCAATGAAACAATAATAGGGGCCCTGAATATATATTCAGAGCGGGTGAATTATTTTAATGCTACCGAAGTTTCTCTTTTGGAAGAAATTGCCCGGAATGTTTCTTATGCTATTACAGTGATTTATCGGGAAAAGGCCCTGGTTAAAAGTGAGCTGAGTTTTCGTACCATCTTTGAAGAAGCTCCCATGGGGATTGCTTTAATTGATTCTCAGACGGGACACTTTAAAAAAATCAATTCAAAGTACCTGGAAATTATTGGACGAAAACTGGAAGAGATTAAAACTTTGAACTGGATGTCATTTACTCATCCCGATGATTTGAGTGAAGATCTGGAAAAGATGGAACTTCTAAAATCAGGAAAAATTTCCAGCTTTAAAATGATCAAAAGATATTTTCATTCCAATGGATCAATCGCCTGGGTGGAAATTTCGGTCGTACCCTTCTTCTCTAATGAACCCGGAAATATGCAGCACCTTTGTATGGTTGAAAATATTTCGGAGAGAGTCAGATATGAAGAGGAGCTACGTTCGGCCTTAAAGGTACGGGATGAATTTTTATCAATTGCTTCCCATGAACTTAAAACCCCGATCACCTCACTTAAGCTTCAGGTGCAGCTAATCAAGAGGGAGATTAAAAAAGTTGAATCTCCTGAGGTCTTTGAAAGACATTCCAAGGCCCTGGATATGGCCTCAAGACAAACAGACAGGTTAACTTTCCTGATTGATAATTTATTAGATGTGACCCGTTTAGAGTCAGGCCAGTTCAATATTGTCCCTTTGAAATTCAATCTCTCTCAGGTTCTTTTGGATACATTGTATCGGTTTCAGGGATTATTGATTGATTCGAAGTGTGAGTTGATGATGAACGTGGCCCCTGACGTGGAAGGGACATGGGATCAAGGCCGGATTGAACAGGTCTTGGTTAACCTCATCTCAAATGCGATTAAGTATGCTCCGGAAAAGCCCATCGCTATTAGTCTTTTCGTTGAAAATGATGACGTTAATTTTTCCATTACCGATAATGGACCAGGTCTGACTGAGGCCGATAAATACCGCATTTTCAATCAATTTGAACGGGTGAAATCCAATGAACACATCAATGGATTAGGTCTGGGACTTTATATTTCCAAGAAGATTATTGATTCCCATCGGGGTGTTATTCTAGTGGAAAGTGAAGAAGGCCTGGGTTCAACATTTACGGTAAAACTTCCCCTGACTTAAAATCAGGGGAAGTATAAAACTTTGTATTAGTAACCTAAGATATGAGCAAACATCAGTGGAGCGACAATTGTGGCATCTGATTCCACAATATAGCTTGGAGTGTTCTTAGACAGTTTACCCCAAGTGATTTTTTCATTGGGTACGGCCCCTGAATAAGAACCGTAACTGGTTGTTGAATCAGAAATCTGACAGAAATAACCCCAAAGTTTGATATCATCTTTTTCTAAATCCTGACGGATCATTGGAACGACACAAATCGGGAAGTCACCAGCAATCCCACCGCCAATCTGGAAGAACCCGATAGAGCTGGTTTCGGCCGTTTTCATGTACCACTCGGCCAGGGATGTCATATATTCAATACCGGTTTTTACGGTATGAACGTTTTTAACTTCTCCACGCATGCAGAATGAGGCGTACATGTTTCCTAAAGTGGAATCTTCCCATCCTGGAACAACCATTGGGAGATTCTTCTCAGCGGCCGCAAGCATCCATGAATTCTTTGGATCAATTTGTGCATGCTCAGTGAACTTGCCTTTTTTAAGAGCGCGGTAGAAGAACTCATGTGGGAAACAACGCTCACCCTTAGCTTCCGCCTCTTGCCATTCTTGTGCCATGATAGACCAGATCTTTCTCATCGCCGCTTCTTCCGGAATACAAGTGTCAGTCACACGATTCAAATGGCGGTCATAAAGCTTCTGCTCATCATCAGCTGTTAGCGCACGCCAGTTTGGTATGCGCTCATAGTGATCGTGGGCCACAAGATTATAAATATCTTCTTCAAGGTTAGCACCAGTACAAGAAATAGCATGAACCTTATCATTACGAATCATATCTGCCAGGGATAGGCCAAGCTCAGCAGTGGACATGGCCCCTGCGAGGGTAATCATCATTTTACCACCGTTAGCAAGATGGGCCTCATAGGCATGAACCGCGTCCATCATTGCAGCCGCATTGAAGTGACGGTAATGATGATTCATAAATTGTGTAATAGGACCTTTAGTTGTCATGATTGACTCTTGGTTTGCCGGCTAAGAGGCCGGGGCTCGCTCGAACTCAATGTGAGCGTGCCTATTTCATGCAAAACCACACGGGTCGTCAAGAGGTGAAAGTCAGAAAAACCCTTCTAGTACTGTTTTAAATCTTCCGCGGACTTAGATATGTGTCCAGGGGGATCACTGGCAGGAAAAGATTCCTCAATTGCTTCGTCAAGTTTCTCATCATCCGACATAACATGTTGTTGATCATCTTTTGCCTCGGGATGGTGTGGATTTCTTTCATTTGGTTTAATTAAATCCCTGAATTTAAGTATGACTTCATTTATAAAATTCATGGCCGCCTCACTATTGATTAGTCTGTATGTCGATGTGCTGACTTTTTACCTTCTGATCAAAAGGTTTCCCAGTCATGCTGGCCTTCACAAATCCTACTAATTGAACCATTTTACTTGGAGGTGTATCCCAGATCTCTGCCGATTCCACGGTCACCCCAATTAAGGTCAGCTCTGGATCCTCTAAACCTTCCGGAAACCAGGCGGTGAAGATGGGGTTCCAACACTCCTCCATCTTTTGGCGATCAGATGATATATGGGCCCTCCCACTGACTGAGACGTATTGCTGTTTGTCGGGATTGGCATAGGCCAGATTCACATGCTGCTCATTTTCGATGGCATGATTTTTTAGAGAATTCTTACGGGAGAAGAACCACAAAGTACCATCGAACTGATTTACCTCAAGGTTTTGAGTTGCCATTGGACGGCTATGTAAGGAGCCGTCGTTACTCACTGTTGTTAGCATGGTGAATTTAATGTCTTTGATCATCGAGGCCAACTTTTGTAAATCATTTTGAGTTGCATCCATGAGATCTCCTTGGGAAGGATTTTTGATACTTCATTTTAGGCAGCTTTTAACGGGATGAAATCTTGCATCTTCCTGAAGATAGGGGATAAAAGCTGTTTACTCTTTTATCTATGTCTCAGATTTTTCAATTCGATGAATGGTAACTGTTATATCACCTTTGAATATCTCATTTACAATTTTTTCAGGACTTTCATAAGGATCGGATTTCCCGAACAACAAGGTATGAAGACCCACTTCAAGCACAACACAAACTTTTTTTAAATCATCCAGATTGTGAACGGAGCGACCTGTCGTCCATCCGTGAAGAGTAGGTTGCTTGACTCCACTTAATTTTGCCAAAGCAGCAATTGTAATTTTTTTCTTCTTACAAAGTTGGATGAGATTCTTACTAAGTTCCATTTTTTTAGTATGTGTCCATTTAATAAAAAATATAACTACAGAATTATTTAATATTGATTAAAGAGTATCTGCTATTGAGAGAATGATAAAGGTCTAAAAGGTATCGGGTAGCTGTCTGGGAATTTCTATCGAGAACGTAATAAAAAATTTCTAGACCCAGTTATTAATATTTCTTGAGTTGTTTTTTTTTCTTAAATTGTTAGTTTAGGTGTATGAAAAGATTGTTAGTCGTTGATGATTCAAAAGAGATTAGATCCTTGTTGATCTTTTTTTTACATGAACATTTTGGTGAAGTGCTGGAATCTTCTTCTGGACGGGACGCACTCCTGAAATTGTCCCAGCATTCTATTGATCTTGTGATCTCTGACCTTCAAATGGCCGATGGTGATGGAAGATGGCTTCTGAGAGAATTACAAAAACTAATCCTTCCCTGCAAAGTGATCATCCTGTCAGGAGATGTGACTGCAACTAAAAAAAACATAATAGAAGCAGGAGCTTTTGGCTTTTTACCAAAACCGATTGATGTGGAGGCCTTACTGTCATTAGTGTGTACGGCCCTTTCAGAAGTGTCTAAAAAGTAAACACCCAGATCTCATTAAATTGATGTAAGCTGGCACGGTTTTTGTATATACCCTCATACTATTAAATGAGGGCAATTTATGAAAACGATGATTTTAACATCACTATCTTTGTCTCTATTGTCTTTGAGTCTGATGGCCAAGGGACCCTTACCCCATGAACGGACAGATACTCCTAAATTAAAAAATGCAACAGATGGGCGATATTTGTATCTTGGAGATGTCCCCAAATTTGAGGGATCAGAACTGGATATCACTATATCGAAAATGAATCTCACTGCCCGTGTCACCGCACAGGTTAACCAGGGGCGGATTGATACTTATGCTTATCAGCTTTTTAAGCGGTGGAAGAATATAAATGACGCTTTAATGGATCCGGTTTTATCACTGCATCCGCTGGTGAAATTATCTAAGCTGGCCGAAGGTAAACCCAGCAACACTCAGGCATGGACAAAAATCGCTGAACAGTATTCCAAACACATTCTGGAAAATTCCGGTTTGGATATTTACCAGGATCAGCGTAATGCCCGTAACTATGTCAGTTATCAAGCTGAAGATGAGTATAAATCAGTGATCGCAACTGCCTACTTTCGATATGCTTTTGATACGGAAGATTCACCTGAAGCTGTCATTGATGACAATAAGAAGTTAGAGGAGTTACTTTCAGTAGAAAATTCCCGCAGACTTTTTAATAAGCACTTAGGTCATTTGTATACCAATACTTCTAAGAAAGATGGATACGTTGGCTTCCTGACATTTGTCTATCCAATCGCTGCCACTGTAGAAGGTCCTTTTGATCAGCCCAAAGAATCGACACTGGATCTTAAAACCGCAGAGTCTATTGAGGCCCGTTGGTGGTCGGATAAGTGGCAGGATGAGTTTGGGGGCTTCCCGTTCCTTTTAATTAACTGGAGTGGAGTTGCTTTCCATGGGCCTATCACTAATTTTTCTCCTCTTGATGTTTGGTTTCTTCGTCGTGGCTATGTTTCCCATGGCTGTCACCGCATGGATGGAAGTGATATTCTTGAATTAAGGGCACTGATGCCTGCAGATATGAAGAAAGCTGCCGGACAAATCAGAATTACAGTTCTGGATTATTTTGATGTCATTGACTGGGATCAAGATGGTGAGGCAGAGGCAATTGATGTGAAATATTATAATATACCCACATCAATAGCTGTTCCGAAGAGCAAAACCATTGAAGATGTGATTAAACCTTATCTTCCGGAAAATCAGGCAAAAGCATTTCTGAAAAACAATAAGTATGCGGCACCTTTTTATGACATGAACACGGATCGATTAAAGAATGTTCCTAAATATGTTGTAACTAAGAATAAACTGAGTAGAGATGGGGTGCATGCGAATGTTGGCATCAAACGTTTTGAATATCGTCCGAATAGAATTATTCAGTATACTGAAGAGGGCCATAAGTTAATGGGGTTTGATGATGTCTTTGGAAAATATCCCCCTAAATATTTTCAAAAATACTAACGTCTTTCCTTGTTCTTGTTGTAAATCGCAAAAATAATGAGCAAAAAGGCCCCCAGTCTGATGAGATAGATGAAGGGGCTAGGTTCATTGTTAGTTCCTAAATAACCTAAAACCAGCCTCTCTAAAGAAAGTAGAAAAAAGGCGAAAGAGAAGAACATGAACAGACGATCATGGGATTTCTTCCAGAACTTATAAAAAAATAAACCTGCCACGAAACAGGCGAGCATTAAAGCACCGGATAATACTTCGTAAACCATGGTTAAACCTCTTCCATAATCAGGCCATAGATCATGACCACCATGCCTAAAAGCGCGGGTAATGTCCTGAAGTTAACGATATCGATGTTGGGCACAATGATCAGATCCAGAAATAGCAGGAGATTATTGACAGCAAAACCGATGAAGCCTAAACCACACCAGAATAAAAGGCGAAATCGGTTCGCAAAATAAGCTTTTAGAAGCATCACTGAGCAAACCAAACTTGTGATAGCACATAAAATATAAACTAATCCCGCCATAATTAATCCTTTTTGATCTTGAAGGCGTCCGAGAAATTTTTCAATTTCTCCGTTGGTCTTTCATAAATGCATGTGACGACTGCTACGGGCATTTCATGATATAATTGATGAAGTTTTTTTACTTTATTATCAAGCTCAGCTGATGAGGGGCCATAGGAATAATTATTTCCTTCACATCTCAGTAAGCCTTTTTCGGTCAAACTTGTGAGCTGTTGACTTGCAGAACTAAGGCTACTTCGCATCTCTTTACGAATTGATTCCACATCCCATTTTTTCTCTGGGGTCTTATACAACATTAAGAGAACCTCAAGATGAGTCACGGAATCGATTGATTCCATTAAAAAGGATTTAATATCTAAAGGCAGTCTTGAGGTTGGCAAATTAACTTCTCCCTACGAACACAAAAATTATATATCGAGTTAGTTTCATCCTTGTAAAGAACATTAAATCTTTATAGATAGGTGCACACATAATTTAGTTCATTAAAAATGAAATTACAAATTGCTCAGGAGATATTGAAGTGAGAACAAAAACACCTGCATCAAAGAAAAACAGGATGATAAATGTTAGTTCTGAAAAACTTCTTAAGAAACCTATCAAAAGTACTCAGAGTAAAGTTATTAAAAAAACCAGTCAGGGATTAAAAGAATCCAAAGAGCGGGAGCAACTAAAAAAGATTCTTGTCATGGTTAAGGCCATTCGTAACGGTGACTTTAGCGAAAGACTTAATATAGATAGCGATAGCGTAATTAGTGACATTGCTGAAGTGCTCAATGATATCAACGAAATAAATTCCGACATTGCTAGTGAATTTGTCAGGGTGGGAACAATCGTAGGTAAAGAAGGACGAATGACTGAAAGGATGAGTGTCGGATCAGTCAAAGGTGCCTGGGTAAACAGTATTGATTCAATTAATAATCTTATTACGGACCTGGTTCAACCAACAACAGAAGCTGCCCGAGTGATTACGGCCGTTGCTCAAGGTGATTTATCTCAAAAGATGGCGATGGAAATAGAGGGCAATCCTTTAAAGGGTGAATTTGCCCGCATCGGTACAACCGTGAACACGATGGTTGATCAGTTAAATTCTTTTGCTTCAGAGGTTACCCGTGTGGCAAAGGAAGTTGGGACGGAAGGGAAATTAGGTGGTCAGGCAGATGTAAAAGGTGTTTCCGGAACATGGAAAGACTTAACTGATAATGTGAATGGTCTTGCAGGTAACTTAACCGCACAAGTGAGAAATATCGCAAAAGTAACTACTGCAGTTGCTAAAGGGGATTTGTCACAAAAGATCACAGTTGATGCCAAAGGTGAAATCTTAGAACTAAAAAATACCATCAATATTATGGTGGATCAGCTCAATTCCTTTGCTGCTGAGGTTACGCGAGTGGCGAAGGAAGTGGGAACAGAAGGTAAGCTCGGAGGACAGGCTGAAGTTGAAGGGATTTCGGGAACCTGGAAAGATTTAACAGATAACGTGAACGTTCTGGCCGATAACCTTACTGATCAGGTGAGAAATATTGCTAAAGTGACAACCGCGGTTGCTAATGGTGACCTTTCCCAAAAAATTACCGTTGATGCTAAAGGTGAAATTTACGAATTGAAAAATACTATCAACGTTATGGTGGATCAGCTCAACTCATTTGCTGCAGAGGTTACCCGTGTGGCCAAGGAAGTGGGAACAGAAGGAAAGCTCGGTGGACAAGCAGACGTTAAAGGTGTTTCAGGAACATGGAAGAACCTGACGGATAACGTGAATGTTCTTGCTGGAAACCTGACGGACCAGGTTCGAAACATTGCCAAGGTTTCTACAGCGGTGGCCAAGGGAGATCTTTCCCAGAAGATTACGGTAGATGCTAAAGGGGAAATTTTAGAACTCAAAAATACCATCAATACCATGGTGGATCAGCTGAACACTTTTGCGGGAGAAGTTACTCGAGTGGCAAAAGAAGTGGGTACTGAGGGGCGACTAGGTGGACAGGCCGATGTGAAGGGTGTTTCAGGAACCTGGAAAGATTTAACTGATAATGTGAATGGTCTTGCCGGAAACCTTACTGCCCAGGTTCGAAACGTGGCCAAAGTCACCACGGCCATTGCTAATGGAGATTTATCACAAAAAATTACTGTGGATGCCAAAGGTGAAATTCTGGAACTAAAAGATACCATCAATACTCTGGTGGATCAGCTGAACTCATTTGCCGCCGAGGTTACCCGTGTGGCCAAGGAAGTGGGAACTGAAGGGAAGCTTGGTGGGCAGGCCGATGTGAAAGGGGTTTCAGGAACCTGGAAAGATTTAACAGAGAATGTGAACGTCCTGGCGGGAAACTTGACGGCCCAGGTTCGAAACATTGCCAAAGTCTCTACTGCGGTTGCTCAGGGGGATTTATCCCAGAAAATTACAGTTGATGCCAAAGGCGAAATTTTAGAACTTAAAGATACCTTCAATACCATGGTGGATCAGCTTAACTCATTTGCGGCCGAGGTTACTCGAGTGGCGAAGGAAGTGGGAACAGAAGGGAAACTTGGTGGACAGGCCAATGTTAAGGGAGTCTCGGGAACCTGGAAAGATTTAACGGATAATGTGAATGGTCTGGCCGGTAATCTGACCGCTCAGGTGCGAAATATTGCGAAAGTGACCACTGCCATTGCTAACGGAGATTTATCACAAAAAATCACGGTTGATGCTAAGGGTGAAATCCTGGAACTAAAAAATACCATCAATACACTGGTGGATCAGCTTAACTCTTTTGCGGCCGAGGTAACCCGTGTGGCGAAGGAAGTGGGAACTGAAGGGAAGCTGGGTGGCCAGGCGGACGTGAAAGGTGTTTCGGGAACATGGAAAGATCTGACTGATAACGTGAATTTCATGGCCGGAAATTTGACCAAACAAGTGCGAGGGATCGTAAAAGTTGTAACAGCAGTTGCAAACGGTGACTTAAACCAGAAGTTCGTTTTAGAGGCCAAGGGTGAGGTTGCTGCTCTGGCCGAAACGATCAATAACATGACTGATACATTGAGAACTTTTGCAGATCAGGTGACAACCGTTGCCAGAGAAGTGGGGATTGAAGGCAAACTGGGGGCACAAGCGAGAGTTCCTGGTGTTGCCGGAACCTGGAAAGATTTAACAGATAATGTGAATTTCATGGCCTCAAACCTCACCAAGCAGGTTCGAGGGATTGTAAAAGTTGTGACTGCAGTTGCCGACGGTGACTTAAATCAGAAGTTTGTTCTTGAGGCCAAAGGTGAAGTGGCAGCTCTGGCCGAAACGATTAACTCAATGACTGATACACTTCGTACTTTTGCCGATCAGGTGACAACGACTGCCAGAGAAGTGGGAATTGAAGGGAAGCTCGGTGGCCAGGCGAAAGTTCCTGGAGCTGCCGGGACCTGGAAAGATCTGACCGACAACGTGAACCAGCTTGCAGGAAATCTTACCACCCAAATACGCGCAATTGGTGAAGTTTCAACTGCGGTGACAAAGGGTGACCTGACCCAGTTGATTAAAGTAGAGGCCCAAGGTGAAGTTGCAGCCCTTAAAGATAACATTAACCAGATGATTGCCAACCTCAAGGATACAACTGATAAGAACCATGAACAGGATTGGCTTAAGACCAACCTTGCGAAGTTTGCCAGTATGATGCAGGGACAGCGTTCAATCACGTCTGTGGCCCAGCTTATCATGTCAGAGTTGACTCCCTTAATTGATGCTCAACAAGGAACTTTTTTTATTATGGACGGTGAATCCGAAACGGAATCTGCCCTGTCTTTAATTGCAAGCTATGCTTATACCGAGAGAAAGAATTTCCAGAATAAATACAAACTGCGTGAAGGATTAGTTGGGCAATGTGCTTTCGAGAAGAAGCGTATCCTCATTACCAATGCACCAAACGATTACATCTATATTTCTTCCAGCTTAGGAGAAGTAAAGCCCTTAAATATTATTGTTCTTCCAATTTTGTTTGAAGGTGAAGTTAAGGCCGTCATTGAACTTGCCTCAATTTACGCCTTCACACAGAATGATCTAAACTTCCTGGATCAGTTGATGACTTCCATTGGTGTGGTGTTAAACATGATCTCATCCAGTATGAGAACGGAAGTTCTACTAATTGAGTTGAAGAAATCCAACTCAGAACTTGAGGCCCAGGCAAAAGAACTGGAAGAAAAAGCAAAACTCCTGGAGATCAAGAACCAGGAAGTCGAGCAAGCATCTCACTCGGTAGAAGAGAAGGCCGAGCAGCTCTCGCTTATTTCGAAGTACAAAACCGAGTTCCTGGCCAATATGTCACATGAACTCAGAACTCCACTGAACAGTCTTCTTATCCTCTCAAAAATGCTCTCGGAGAATAAGGAAAACAATATGTCATCTGAACAGATTAAATTTGCTCAGACCATTTATTCTTCAGGTTGTGATCTCCTGGCCTTAATTAATGAGATTCTGGATCTGTCTAAAGTAGAGTCAGGTAAAATGACAGTCATTCCTAGAGATATCAAGTTACCTGAAATTAATGAATATTTAGAACACTCATTCAGACCGGTTGCCAATCATAAAGGGATTGATTTTAACATTGAGATCAATCCTGAACTCAGTAACTTCACGATCAACACAGATGTTGTTAGAGTTCAGCAGATTTTAAAAAACTTACTCTCAAATGCTTTTAAGTTCACTGAACAAGGTAAAGTCTGCCTGAAAGTTTCAAAATCAACTCTCAGGGGAGAACCTAGCATTGTCTTCTCAGTGACAGATACCGGAATTGGCATTCCTAAAGACAAGCAGAAACTTATTTTTGAAGCCTTTCAGCAAGCAGATGGAACAACCAACAGGAAATACGGTGGTACAGGACTAGGTCTTACTATTTCCAGACAGATTGCCCTGCTTCTAGGCGGAAGTATTAATGTAGAGAGCGAACCAGGTAAAGGCAGTACTTTTATTCTGGAATTACCCCTCAAATATCACTATCAGGAAGAGATAGCGGGACCATCGACAGAGGAAGCTCAGCTGCTTCCTAGGATAGCCAGTGATGCTGATTTTAATGCAAAGAAAATTCTATTGATTGATGATGATATGAGAAATATTTTTGCTCTCACTGTCGTATTGGAACGTAAGGGGATGGAAGTCATGTACGCTGATAATGGGCGCACAGGGCTTGAGAAATTGCAGGAAAATCCTGATGTGGATATGATCCTCATGGATGTCATGATGCCTGAGATGGGTGGAATTGAAGCGACACAGGCCATCCGTAAAATGCCTGAATTCAGAAATCTTCCAATAATCACCTTAACAGCGAAAGCGATGAAAGGGGACCGGGAGAAATGTCTCGAAGCAGGGGCCAGCGATTATATAACTAAGCCGGTTGATACTGATTATTTATTATCCGTTATGCATAAGTGGTTAACTAAAACTAACAAGACAAAGAAGATTAATGAATAAAGTTAATATCCTGGTCGTTGATGATCGTCCGGAAGGCATCTTAGCTATTGAGGCGGTATTAAAATCACCGGCCTATAACATTATTACGGCCAGTTCCGGAAATGAGGCCTTAAAGCATCTGCTTCAGAATGACTTTGCTGTCATCTTGATGGATGTACAAATGCCGGTCATGAATGGCTTTGAAACAGCTTCAGTAATTAAAACCCGTGAAAAATCCCGGGATATTCCTATTATTTTTATGTCTGCCATCAACCAGGATGAACAATACGTCTATCAAGGTTATGGAGTCGGCGCCATTGATTACCTTTTAAAACCATTTGATCCTTATATCCTGAAATCAAAAGTCAGTATTTTTGCCGATATTTACCGTAAAAATCAGTTGATAAAAGAACAGGCCCAAAAGCTTCTGGATGCGGAAGCTAAAGAGCATTCTCAGAAGCTTGACAGGCTTGAGATTGAAAACTTGCGAAGGTATCAGTATCTGGCAGATGCAATTCCTCAGATTGTTTTTAGGCTTCTACCTGATGGGCAATACGAGTATTTTAATAAAGTCTGGTTCGATTACACAGGTCTCTCACTCAGAGATAGTTATGGGCTGGCATGGAAAGATGTCATCCATCCTGAAGATGTTAGTAAACTCACTGAATTGTTCAATAAAAGAATTAACCAAAATGGCATGGAGTGTGAATGCCGGATATTGAATAAAAATCGTATCTACCGCTGGCATTTGATTCAAGTAAGACCTGAAAAATACTTTCATCCTGAAGAGGTCAACTCCTGGCTCGGTACGGCCCTTGATGTTGAAGACCGTAAAAAAAACTCAGACAAACAGCAATTCCTGGCAAAGGCAGGAGAACTCCTGGTGGCCACCCTGGATTACCATAAAACTCTTGAGAGTATAACCAAACTGGCAGTACCTTATCTTGCTGATTGGTGTGCTATTGATATTGTAAATGAAGAAGGGAAGCTCACGACAATCAGTTTTTCTCATCAAGAACCTAAGCTGTTAGATGAGGCCAGTGCTTTTTATCAAAAACATTTTCAGGATAATTCAAATGATTTCGGATTGACGGCATTAATGAAACAACGTTCTGCCAGGATTCTTAATCAGGAAGAAATTTCCGGAGTTTCAGCTTTAATATTACCTCTAGAGTTTAACGGAGAGGTCATTGGAGTCATGACTTTTGTGAGACAACAATCTCAAGTAAAATATGATCAGTATTTTATGGAAGTCGCTCAGGAACTCTCACGGAGAGTTATTCTGGCATTTGAAAACGCCAGACTCTATACCATGGCACAAGAGGCGATTGAAATTAGAAATGATTTCTTATCCATTGCTTCTCATGAACTCAATACTCCTATCACATCTTTAAAGTTACAACTGCAGATGGTAAGGAAATCCATTCAAATGAGTAAAGACGGAGTTTTTCCGGTAGAACGTTTTACTAAATCAGTTGAGGCCTCCGTTAAACAGGTAGACCGGTTAATAAACCTGATTCAGATTTTACTGGATGTTTCCCGCATTCAATCAGGTAAATTCAACTTTAGCTTTGAAAAATTCGAAATTCATGAACTCGTAACTGAGGTGATGGATCGCCATAAAGAAATACTAATGAACTCCAATTGCAGCTTGGAGTTTAAAAATGGGTCTGACATTGATGTCGTTTGGGATAAGGTTAGGATTGAGCAGGTTCTTACCAATCTGATTACAAACGCCATAAAATATGCCCCTGGCAGGATTGAATTTATTATTAGTGAAGAGGAAAGACAGGTGGTCATGCAAATCATCGACCATGGTAAAGGAATTCCTCAGAACAAACTTAAAACCATTTTTGATCGATTTGAAAGAGCTAGCTCAAATGAAAGTATTGGTGGACTTGGGCTGGGCCTATTTATCGTAAGAGAAATTGTAGAAGGACATCATGGCAAGATTGAAGTTGATTCAGATGAAACAGGTTCAAAATTTAAATTGACCCTACCTAAAGTGGCATTGGCCCCAGGTATTTCAGTGAACACAAACGCGGCCAATGAAAAACATCTTCAGTAAGTTATCGGCTAAGAATACTGCCATCCTTGGCCGAAATAATCGTTCCCTGGAATTCATAGATCCAACCCATCTTTTCATCCTTTTCCAGTAACCATAGCCCTTGGGGCTTCTTTCCCATGGATTGAAGAATCTGGGCGGCAGAACTTAAAGAGATAAGACCATACCCGGGTTCAAGATCATCACCCTTGTTGAGATTCATACCTTTGGCCTCTTCCAGAATACCGTTGCGCTTAAACTCAAGCTCTATTTTAGTTCCCGCAATAGTTCTCACCCTGTAATCTCTGCCAATTGTATCGACAACTTTCCCTCGAGGGACCATCGAAATGGCAACATCAGGACTTCCTGCATAAGCAAAAGGAAAAATGGCGATGAGAAACAAATTCAATAAGATTTTCATGAAACCTCATTTAGTGTTTTTCTCCTCCCGGACCAATCACGTTGAATAATCGTGGTTTGATGAAGGAAGGACGGGTGATTTTTTGATTTTCTGATGGCCTGGATTTTTTATTAATCTCATCCAGAGTGATTGGCGCTCCAAGATCAATTGAGAGCAATAGGGCCTCGATGATTTTTATATCGGCCAGACCTTCTTCTCCGGATGGTTCAGGTTTTTTCTTCCTTTGAATGCAATCAGAGAAGTATATTAGTTCAGGAGCAAATTGATCTCTTCTTGGGTATTTTTTCGATATTATCTTTTTTTCTTCATAGATCTTCAATGTCATGGTCTTTGCATATTCATAGCCCTTTTCAAGTCTTATACGTCCTTTAGATCCAATCAGATCATAATCGGCCGAAGGGAATGAGCCAAAGCTTATGCTAAAAGTTGCGAGTTTCCCTTCTGGGAACTTCATGATGCAGCTTACGAGTTCATCAACCTTTTTAAAACGCGAATCCTTACTGTTTGCAGTCATCGCAAAGACTTCCATGGGTTCGGCCTTGAATAAGTATCTGGCGGCATTGATACAATAAATACCAATGTCATAAAGAGGTCCTCCTCCTTTTTCAACTTCTTCCAGACGTATATTACTGTGGTCTTTTACCTGCATGGTGAATACGGAGTTAAAGACTTTCAAATCACCTATTCTTTTGGATTGAGCAATCTTAATTGCTTCCAGATTCGCCGATTCAAAGTGGAGGCGATAAGCAATCATAAGTTGAATGTTATTTTTCTGGGCCTCATTGATCATCGAGAGACAATCTTCAGTTGTAACGGCCATCGGCTTTTCACATAATACGTGCACTCCGTACTTCGCGGCAGTTTCCATAATATTACGATGATAGAAATTTGGTGTGGCAATGTAGATAGCGTCGACTTCTCCGCGTTTCAGGCAATCTTCCAACTCAGAGTAGAGGTAGCGCTTCTCTACATGATACTTATCCCCCAGGCGTTTGAGTTTTTCTTTATCGCCTGATACCAAAGCAACTAATGATGAGTTGCTGCGGGCATTTCTGAAGGCAGGCAGTACAGCAATTTGAGCTATATAACCTAATCCCACTACGGCATAGCGTATCTTTTCTTTAGGCCTTGAAAACATAAACACACCTCTTCCGGGAAGGTATTAAGCAAAGCCTATGCCATCTGTAAGTGTTGATTAAAACATTTCTGTTAAGTGAAGTAGTGCTCAGGAGCGGGGTAGTTTGACTGAGAATTTTATAGGTCTATATTTAACAATGAGCATTCTTCCAAAGGAGCACTTATGGCCGGAAGCATCTGGAAAGGTTCGATAAGTTTTGGATTGCTAAATATTCCTGTCACCTTACAAAAGGCCCAGGAAGGACATGAGCTAAGCTTTAAAATGCTCGATCAAAAAGACCTTTCTCCTATTAAATACAAAAAAGTAAACGCTAAAGATGGAAAAGAAGTTCCCTGGCCTCGTATTGTAAAAGGATATGAATATGAGTCGGGCCAGTACGTCATCATGAATAAGGAAGATTTTAAGGCGGCCAATCCTAAGGCCACTCAGACAATTGATATCGAAGACTTTGTAAGCTTTGAAGAAATTGATCTTATGTTTTTTGAAAAACCTTATTATCTGGTGCCTCAAAAAAATGGAGTGAAAGGTTATTTCCTTTTGTGTGAGGCCCTTAAGAAAACGAATAAAGTCGCTATTGCAAAGATCGTAATCAGAACAAAAATGCATCTCGCCTGTATTATGGCCAAAGACAATTATCTTGTGCTTGAAATGTTACGTTTTGCTCATGAAGTTCTTCAGACAGATGAGGTTGATTACATTAAAGATTCTGAAAAACCGAAGTTTAGCCCTAAAGAGATTAAGATGGCGCAGGAACTCATCGATGGAATGACAGGAAAATGGAAACCGGAGCAGTATAAAGATACTTATAATGACGACATCATGAAGATAATTAATCTTAAAATTAAGGCCGGAGAGGGTCATGAAATTGATTATGGTGAATTACCTAAAGAGGAAAAAGGTAATACCGGAAACGTGGTAGATTTGATGCCGCTGTTAAGAAAATCTTTGGAACAGAAGAAAAAAGAACGAGCTTCTGGAAGTACGACTAAGAAAAAAACCACTAAAAAGGTTTCCGGCCGTAAGAAGGCCAGTTAAGGAGTCTGATGAAGAAAAATTCACTTCAGGAATACAACAAGAAAAGAGATTTTAAAAAAACTAAAGAGCCTGGTGGGAAAAAAACAAGTAAGAAATCTTCTAAACCAATATTCGTGGTGCAAGAACATCATGCAAGGCGCCTCCATTATGATTTCAGGCTGGAGCTGGAAGGTGTCTTAAAAAGCTGGGCGGTTCCCAAGGGACCGTCACTGGATCCTGCTGATAAAAGACTTGCGGTCCAGACCGAGGATCACCCTATTGAGTACGCCAGCTTTCATGGGACCATTCCTCAAGGAGAGTATGGAGGAGGTGAAGTTTTCATTTGGGATCATGGTACCTGGGAATCGGATGATGAAGATCCTGCTCAGGCACTGGAGAAAGGGCAATTAAAGTTTAGGCTTAAAGGAAAAAAATTAAACGGCAGTTTTGTTCTGGTCAGGACTCGCTATAAAGCTGATGAAAATAAGAAGAACTGGTTACTTATAAAACATCATGATGAGCAGGAAGTTCCAGGATATAAATTAAAAGAAATATCGAAAGGCAAAAAATCCGCAAAAAAGGTGAGTAAGAAAAAGGCCATCAAAAAAAAAGTTGAAACCTTAGGGCATGATCCCTGGCCGGGTTTTATTCCGCCTCAATTACCCCGGCTTGTCACCAGTGTACCTGAAGAAGGCGGGAACTGGATTCATGAAATGAAATTCGATGGGTATCGAATGCAGGCCCATTTAAAAAATGGTGTCGCTCAATTTTATACCCGTAATGCTCTTGATTGGAGCAATACTTTTCCCCACTTGCTCAATTCGATTGAACAATTACCAGTGAAAAATGCCATCATTGATGGAGAAATCGTTGCTTTGGATGAGAAAGGGAAAACTCATTTTCAAAGACTTCAAAATACCTTGAAAAGTAAAAATGATAAAAATCTTCTCTACTATGGATTTGACCTCTTGTATTTAAATGGCCTTGATTTAAGAGGACTACCCCTGATTGAAAGAAAAGAGCAACTCAAAGAGATATTGTCTGATACATCCTCTTTTATTCATTACAGTGAGCATATTCTTGAAGAAGGTGAAGATTTCTACCGAGTCTCTTGTGAACATAAATTGGAAGGGATCGTTTCAAAATTGGCCGATAGTCCCTATCTTTCTGGAAGAAACGACTTTTGGGCAAAAACCAAATGTTCAACTCGGCAGGAATTTGTCATTGGTGGATGGACCGATCCTCAAGGTGGCAGGACCGGAATTGGGGCCTTACTCTTAGGAATTTATGAAAAGGGTAAATTACGATATGCGGGAAAAGTAGGAACTGGTTTTAATAATAAAACACTAAAGGATTTAAAAAAAGAACTCTCTTCACTGGAGCAAGAAGAATCTTCGTTTGATATCAATTCTCCCAAAGGTAAAAGCCTTCATTGGGTAAAACCGGTTAAAGTGTGTGAAGTTTCATTTGGTAACTGGACGGATGAAGGAATTCTTAGAGCTCCCGTTTTTCAGGGACTCAGGGAAGATAAACCTGCCAAGGATATACACATGGAAAAGCCCAAAAAAACTCTTTCAAAAAGAAAGTTAAGTATTGTCCGGGAAATATCATCACCCGATAAGATACTATTTAAAAATGAGAAGATTACCAAACAGCAGGTGGCGGACTTTTATCAGTCAATAGCCTCCGATATGATTCCTTATCTGGCAGGAAGGCCCCTTTCACTTGTCAGATGCCCCAATGGGGGAGAAGGTCATTGTTTTTTCCAAAAACACATTACTGGAAACATCCCTGATTCTTTTCACACCTTTCCCATACAAGAGGGAAAAGGCGAGGGGACCTATCTTTCCATTGATTCTGCAGAGGGACTGCGTGAGCTGGTTCAGCTCAATGCCTTTGAGATTCATGCCTGGAACTGCCAAGCGGAAGATTATATGTGGCCTGATCAGATCGTCATGGATCTTGACCCGGGTCCTGGTGTTCCCTGGGAAGATGTCATTGAAGCGGCCTTTGAATTAAAAGAGATGCTGGAAGATCTGGAACTCGAGAGTTTTGTTAAGCTCACAGGTGGAAAGGGGCTTCATCTTCATATTCCTGTAGAGCCTATCTATGACTGGGACCAAATCAAGTCATTTGCCCAGGGACTTGCGATAGAACTTGTGGCCAGGCATCCTCAGAAGTATGTCGCGAACATGTCTAAGAAAATTCGGAAGAATAAAATCTTTGTCGATTATTTACGGAATGGTTATGGAGCAACAGCAGTCGTCCCATACTCTTTACGGGCAAAACCAATGAGTGCAGTGGCCCTTCCTGTGGATTGGAAAGAGTTGAGAAAAATAAAGGGGCCTCATGACTTTACGCTGGATAAGGCCCGAAAAAAAATAAAGGCCCGAAAAAAAGATCCTTGGGAGAAAATGCTAAAACTTAAGCAAAAAGTTTCTATTCTAACTCCGGCCAGGAAAAGAAAAAAATCAGCTTAATAGGTCTTTAGAATAAAGTACTCCAACAGGCCCTGGATTTCTTTTTTCTTTTGCTTGAAGTGATCTTTTTGTTCCGTAGATAGAGTCGGAATTAGTTTCTTGAGCATCTCTAAATTCTTATTCCCGGTTAAACTCTTTTTTTGATAATTCTTGAAAGCTTCGGTAATCAGTTCTTCCTTCATCTCTAATGGAACTTCTTTCTCAAAGATGGTCTTTAGCTTATCACTTAAGTCCATTCTTCTGGAAATCCTGAGACCGCTTCTTTCTTTGAAGTATTCTTCATATTCTGATAAAAGTTTTTCCTGGGAAGAGTTCATGGAACCTAAGAAAAATTTGAAGCGCTCCTGAAAGCGTTTCTTGCGATCATCCTCATTTTGCTGTTTTTCCACCCGTTTCTGTTCTTCCTTCAGTCTTTTGAAAAAGGATTTTTGCTGCTCTTTATCTAACCTGGCCATCGGGCGTGACACCATGGCAGAAAAATTGGCCGCGATTTTTACATAGTCTTTTTCTAATTGGGAGTATTGATCCTCTAGTTTTTCAGGTGCTTCAAAGCTTACTTCTTTTAAGATCTTCAGAATTTCTCGGGCCAAAGGTTTTGAGTCATTTAAGAAGCGATCAACATCTTTGTCCAATTGTTGTTCTTGTTCAGTATTTAAGGGAAGGCGCTTGTTTACCTGGTGGGTTATCAGATTATCAGCATGATCAATGGCAAACTTTTTTAGGGCACAGCCGTGACTTAATAAGAGGAGCATTAGAAGTACGATCGTTTTCATGATTCACCTATATCTTCCCTGATATATACTTGCACAGATTAATTCATAAGATAATGACCCAGAATGATTACCTGATTGTCGTGCACGGGTATGCGCCAGATCATTTGTCAAATCCAGACAAGTTTTGCAATCTATTATAATGGTGAACCCAGAAAACTACCGGTCGAGTAAAGACTACCGGGAAATCCTTCGTATCCTTCAAAAAGCTTCTCTTCTGCAGGAGAACTTTCTCTGGCAGTCTCATGCCTTGGGGAGAAATATAATCCCCGTACAGCATTTTGAGATTGATTTCGTGGCCCGAGAAGTAGTGGTGAGTATTGATCCTCAGCGTTTTAAGCTCGCCGCTGAACTGCCGCTTTATGTAAAACTTGATTATCGCACCAGCGTTTTTAAAGTGATGGATTTTAGGCAAAATCAAAGCACCATTCATTTTTCATTCCCCACAGAAGTTAAAACTCAAGAACTGAGGACTCTGCCTCGGCACCAGTTCTTACCCAATGAAGAAAAAGTTGTAAGTATCAGACCCTCACTTACAACTGGGACAAGGGATTCAGGTGCCGAGCTGCAAATGAGGATTTTGGATGCTTCGGTTAATGGGTTAGGTCTTATGGTTTCAGAACGCAACCGATCTTTTCTGAAGAATAATCGCATTTTATGGGTCACTAAATTAGACGATATTGAATTAGAGTATCCACTTTTGGCCGAAGTTGTTTATATCAACAATGAGGTTGAACCAAAATATCAGGTCAGAAAGCAAAGGGATCTTAAAGTGGGAATTAAAATTTCAGGCTCATTTCCATGCGAAGTCTTTCAAAAATTTATTCAATGAGGTCATTGTGAAATTACTCTTGGTTCTTATCCTGTGTTTGGGGAACGTCTGGGCGCATGAAAAAGAACTTAAAACCCGTGCAGATGAATTTGCTTATGGTGATTATAAATCTCAGAGGCATCATCCCTGGCCTTTTCCAATCCTGTCTATCGGTCACAACATGCAATCATTTCAGAATTATGGAGGTTATCCATACTGGCACGACGGTCTGGATATCCGCTCAGTCAGTGATCAACCAATCTATGCCTCGACAGGTGGGAAAATTGTTAATATCGAAAACTACCAACGAGGTAATCCACTATATTGGGAAGTCGCAATCCTGGATAATGAGGGTTTTGTTTGGAAGTATCACCACGTAGATCGCAGCAGTATGCCGGCGGAATTGTTCCGAGCCTATAAAGACGGTGCTCCAATCGCGGCAGGAACTTTTATCGGTAATGTCGTTAAGTGGAGTGTCACAACATTTGGTGAACGCTATCATCATTTGCATCTTCTCATCGTCGCTAAAGATGGAAAATATATTAACCCTTATCTTTTGATGGAACCTCTGGCAGATAGAGAGGCCCCCCTTATTAAACAAATTGGGATAGCTAAGAATCATCGTCCGATTAAGGGTCAGGAGGTTTCGGGTGAGCATGCCTTATACGTGGAAGCTTCCGATCTGACTTTGCATGATAAATTCATTCTTCCTCCGCATAAAATTTCTTACCGGTTAAATGGGGGAGAAGAGAAGGTTGTTTGGGAGTTTGTGAATCTTCCCTCAGGAAAGAATGACCGGGATTTTATTGAAGACTTTTACATGAGTGGCACTTGTGGAAATTATCAGTGCCGTCAATTCTTCATTAATTTGAATTTCACCCCGGAAGCACCCAGAAAAACTTGGAAGCTTCCTGCGGGGAAACATGAGATAAAGGTATTTGCTGAAGATATTGTGGGCAATCGAAGCGAGAAAACTTTCCAGTGGAAAGTCCTCTAACGACTTCTTATGCCCATAATTGCAATGTAGCCATAACAAAGAGTTGGAAGCAGGAAAGCGGTTCTGAGTCCCATGGTATCTGCCATTTGGCCAGTGAGAACCGGGATTAAGGCGCCGCCGAGAATGGCCGTTGCCATGAGTCCCGAACCTTTATGCTCTTCACCCATTCCCAGACCTTTAATTCCCAGAGTGAAAATAGTTGGAAACATAATGGAATTGCAAAGACCAACTAGGATCATACTGTAGACCGATATCATTCCACGCGAATTGATCGAAATCAGAATCAAAGCGATGGCACCCATAGCGTGAACAGTGAGAACTTTTCCTGGAGCAAATTTTTTCAAGGTAAAAATACCAAAGAATCTTCCCACCATGGCAAATCCCCAATAGACAGCAACCAGACTTGCGGCCTGAGTTTCAGAGGTCGTGGTGGTTTCTACAATGTAGTTTACTAAAAATGTACCAATGGCAACTTCGGCACCAACATAGGTGAAGATCCCGATCATCCCCATGATGAGTCCGGGCTCTTTGAATACTTTTTTCCATGAACTATTGCTTTTCTCTTCAGATTTAATTTCTGGTAAATGAAGTCGAGAAAGCAGGATGGCAATGACAATTAAAACGGCGGCAATGAAGAGGTAAGGATATTTCACCCCTTCAGCGTTAGTTGTCTGATCTAATTTAGAAAGAATGAAGTAGGCACCAAAAAAAGGCGCCAGAAATGTTCCAAAAGAGTTGAAGGCCTGAACCATGGTAAGTCTGGATGAAGCAGTCTCTTTAGGTCCAATGACAGACACATAAGGATTGGCAGCAACTTGCAGAAGCACAATACCGGCAGCGAGAATGAAAAGAGCAAATAAAAATAACCCATAAGTATGAAGCGAAACAGCCGGATAAAAAAGTAAACAGCCCAGGGCCGTTACAATAAAGCCCAGGACCATGCCTTTATGATAACCAATTTTCTCAATGATCTTACTGGCCGGGATTGAAGTTAAACCGTAGGCCCCAAAAAAACAAAATTGAACCAGGGCCGCTTGTCCGTAATCCAGCTGAAAAACAACTTTCAAATAGGGGACCAGGATATCGTTTAGACAGGTGATGAAACCCATCATAAAAAAGAGAACGGTCAGAGAAGTCAGAGCCTTCTTTTGCATGGAGTTCCTTTGGTTCAAAAAGGAACTAATACACCATGATTCTCATGCGTTGTGAAGATTGATCTTAGTATCGAAGAGATGTATTTGACTTTAACTTTTGAAGAAACATTTCTAATTGAGGGCGTAGTCTCTCGGCTTCTTTTTTATCGCCGGATTCAAGCAAGATCCGAAGCTCTTTTTTCTCATCGAAGATGACTTTAAAGTTTACCGACTTAACCTGAAGTATGAAATTCTTCTGATTTCGGACCAGAACCTTAAGAAGTTGGGTCTCAGAATCATTGCGCGAAATCTTATCATTAAACACATCAGACAAAGTTATGCGAGGATCTTCCGCAATACTCAGGGCCACCGTTGTAAGCGGCTTGTTGGCGGAATCGGTTTTTGCATCAATAATATCTTTTGCTGCGACACGACGGGCCCCCTGCATATCGGCCAGGGCCGCATTCATTTGAGCTTTTTTCCATTTGGAAAGTTGGGTTTCGGAGTTGGAGACGGAGGCCTGATTAAGCTCTGAACCACCCATTTGATTATTGAATGAAGTTGGGGTTGCGTTTGTCGTAGGTCGTTCATTCATTATTCTCTCGGTCAAAGCTTCCGTTTGAGAAGGACTAAGACTGCGGCCTTTGCTTTTTGTTACATTATTTACAATTTTTTTCGTTTCATCTTTTGTGACAGGACGATTTTTTGGCATATCCTGTAGCCTGCGACGAATTTCATCCTGAATCTCTTTTAACTCATTATTATTATCTTTAAAAACTTCGGAGAGATTATCCACAGCAGAATCCGTGGAAGATGCTGAGCTGGAATATTCACTGGGTGTAGATGCCTGGCCTTGTGCCGGCGCTGATGGAGCAAGTTTCTTCAGTGATTTATCAAGACTAGCTACTACAGGGGAAGATTGAGTAGGAGTTTTGTCCTGTTGGGTATAGACCTGTGACTGTCGTTCCGGAATTTCGGCCTGGGCAACCAGAGTTCCATCATCTTTAGGTAGAATCCCGTTTAGAACAAGAATATCTTTTGTCTTTGGATCAAGATTTTTCGGAGAACCAATCATAGAAAGAAGAAGGGCATCAACTTCTGAATTGGATGATGAAGCAAGTTTACTGTGAAGAGTTCCCGGTTTCTTAGACTCCTGGTACTTTTTAAAGATAGAGCAAGTGATAGTTCCTTCAACGCAAGTATCATCGGTCAGTTTACATAGCGTGTTTGTCAGGTTTCCAATTTCATTATTATACTTCTCACCTCTGTAGGCCTCGAGTGGTCGAGATGATTCAATTGGAGTTAATGAGACTCCAACATCAGTATTTACTTTCGACAAATGCCTCTTGCCTTTTTCATCCTTATTTTCACAGGTCGCAAGAAGCTTAAGATTGTTATTTATGAGTTCTTGAGTTGAAGCTACTTCCTGTTTGTCGGGCAGTGTCTTTGAAAGAGAAAGTTTGGAGAAGTTCCCAGCATAATCATTGTAAAGACGACCTTTTTGAAATTCATCTGAGCAAATGTTTTCCTTCAATGTCTTAAATGACTTTTCACAACTGTCGGCCAGGTTCTGATCAAAACTCTTTGCATTCTCAGGACTATAAAGGGCCTTTCTCAGATTATCCAGATTTCCAGGAGCAGAAATCTTTTTTATAAAACTCACAAACTTCTCGGAAGATTTTAGATGTGGAGCGATCAGGGGATGATTGAAAAGATTTTGTTTTAAGCTTGCGATATCCCCATCATAATTTTCAATCAGCTCATCAGAGTTAAAGATATCGTTTACGGATTCAAACTTTTTAGGGTCTAGTTTTTGAATGAGTGAAATGAGATCTTTATCCAGGGCCTCTTCAATACTTAAAGTAGAGAAGAAGAGAATGTCCCTTTCAGGGATGAAGCATTGGGTTTCATTCCGACTGAGAAGAGTTTCCCTTGGATGGAAGTCTTCGTTTCTGGAAAGAAACTTGGCCAGATCATTGGACAGTTCATGGGAGAGTTTCTCAAAGAACTTGTTGTTTTCCAAAAGTTTCTTAGCGGCCTCAGATTTACATCCAGATAGCAAATCCTGATTTGTTTTCATTTTACAGGCGGAAATGGCCTTTTCAAATGAACCTTGAGTATTAAAGAGAGTTTTTAGTTTGGCTGAGCTTAATAAATTATTGGTCAGATTTTTCTTATATTCATTTAGAGATGATTCCAAAAAATCTTTTTGAAGCTCAGGAATGTTTTCATTGATCTTTTCATTATAGAGGGTTTCAAATTGAGGTTTGCATTTATTACAAAGTTCAGTCGTCCTCTTGAGCTTAAATGAATCGAGAGTGGTAGGACTAAAACAATTTGGAAGGGAGAGTTTTTTGGCAAAACTCGTGAGTTTATCTTCCTCGCAGATCTCTTCTGAGAACGAGTTGAATGAGATGAATAAAAGAAAGATAAACCACTTCATCATAGCTCTCTTTTATATTTTGCTCCGGCATCTCTTAGTATTCGGTAGTAGTCCTTCAGAATGACTTCTGAAGGAGTCCCTTTCATTCTTTTCATCTGATATTCCACATAGTCCAAGACGGTTCCGTCATCAAACTTATCGACTTTATTGAGATTTACCTTCCACTTGGCCATATCCAGGATAAAGGAATCAAATTTTAAACTTACAGCAAATTTTATGATGCTTCCTTGAACAACATCAAATTGAATATTGTCACAAGTAAGTTGATCCTCATTTTCCTTCCAGACTCGTGCGATCTTTTTAGCAATGGTGTCCTCGTCATCTTTACTCACATCAACACAGGCCGCTTCAAGGATTTTTCTTTGATATTTGTAGACAAATCTTCCTTGAGGGTTTGGATCTTTTTCCATATCACCTATGTACATGCACAAACCTCGAAGCTTCTTCGGGTTGGAACATTTCAATTCTACACTCGCTAGCTGAGCGACTTTAATTACTGGTCTAAGTGCTGAAGTTGAGTCCTCGTTGCAATCAGCATCTGCTGCAAAGAGATTTGCAGCTAATAACATGAGAGTAACAGCAGTAACGAATCTCATAGATTTATCCCTAAGGAAAAACAGTTTATAGATGTCATATCGGCTTGTTGGACATGATCTTGAGCATTTTATTCTTGCCGCTTTCTATTGGCGAAGTTAGGTGTTGGAACTTAAGATTTCTTGATTTTTAAAGAAGCAATCATTCAGAACTTTTCTAAAATCAAATATAAGATATGCTTTTTAATCATACTAAAGTCTTTGGAGGAACATTGAAGAAGTTACTTTTACCTTGCTTGTTTTTAATCGGCTGCGCCTCTTACCATGATCCAAATTCATCCAAGCCTTTTGTCTTGGAAAAAGGTGTTACCACCTATCAAGATGTGGCCAGGGCCAAAGGGTCGAAAGGGAAGTGTTTGAACATCCAGGCCAATAAATACTGCCAATGGAAAAATCAAACGAATATGTTCCAAGGCGACTTATATATCAAATCCCTCACTCACATAGAAAAGCCGCTTAATTATGAGGTGGCCGTCAAAACTTTAAAGCTCGAAGGACCTGGGAAGAAGATTTCCTACGGACCGGCAGGATCTAAGATAAATCCTGATAGCATTGAATGGCGTCGTTTCAACCCATTATTTCAGGGGATGCTTAAAGCGAGTGGACGACAATTGACCTCGAAGCCGGCAGAATCTGATCAAATTGTTCGGATTAATTTTGGGGTTGAAGATACTGCTAGTTCGGATAAGGCAAAGAGATTCCTTGAATTGACAGCTTTCGATAAGGTAAAGATGCTCAAAGAGAAGAAGAATGTTGAGCTATGGAAGGTAGAAGTTTCTAGCGTGGGTGGGAATCGTGATCTCAAGAAAGTTCTGCCGATTCTCGCAGCTGTTTCACAGTACTATGTGACCTTTCCTTCGGAAGTTAATGAAACAATGCTCGTGAATGAAAATGAACTGGTGGTTCTGGCGTTTATGGATTATTTGGAAAGCGGTAAGAAATAATTTAAATTAATAACCGAGGATAAAAACTATCCTCGGTTTTTTCAAAACGACTTAAGAGTTATAAACATCCACATCCAACTGATTCTCGGCCTTGGCCACAATACAACTAACAACCGCGTCTCCGGTCACATTCACTGCGGTTCTGGTCATATCCAGAAGACGATCCACCCCGATGATAAGGCCAATACCCTCAACTGGAAGGCCAACTTGATTAAAGACCATGGCGAGCATCACAAGACCCACACCTGGAACACCAGCTGTTCCGATGGAGGCGAGAGTTGCCGTAAGGATCACCATTAAATAGCCTTGGAGACCGATATCAATTCCATAAACTGAAGCGACGAAGACCGTTGCTACTCCTTGCATGATGGCGGTTCCATCCATGTTTACGGTGGCGCCTAGTGGAATGGTAAAAGAAGCAACCGAGTTATTGACTCCGAGCTTTTTCTCAGTCACTTCCATGGTCACAGGCAAAGTGGCATTAGAGCTTGAGGTAGAAAAACCAAAGACCATGACTTCACTGAATTTTTTGAAGAACTTCATGGGGTTTAAACCCGTGAGAATTTTTAACATGGACCCATAAACTACGGTTGCATGAATGATCAGAATGAAGAGGACTACAAAGAAATATTTTGCCATTGGGATAATGGCGGAGAAGCCTTGAGAGGCAAAAACTTTTGTTAAAAGACAGAAAACGCCATAAGGGGCAAGTTCAATTAAGAGCATGACCATCTTCATGACAACTTCATTTAAGTCATTAAAAAGGGCGAGAATTCTTTTACCAGCAGCTCCGGCGAGTGTGAGACCAATTCCAAAAAGCAAAGCGAAGACAATGATCTGAAGCATTTCAGCTTTGGCCATGGACTCAATTGGGTTAGAGGGAAAAATATTGGCAATGACATCTACCAGTGAAGGGGAAGTCTTCACATCAAAAGTAGCAGTCGCAGTCGTCATCACAAATCCTTCACCAGGATTAATAAGCAAGGCAACGACCAAGGCCAGAGTAATGGCCAGTGCTGTTGTGATAATATATAAACCAAAAGTTCGACTGCCTAATCGTCCGAGTTTCTTAATATCGTCCAATGCTCCGGCACCTGCCACCAGGGAGACAAAAACCATCGGCACGACCAGAAGTTTCAGTGAAGAAAGGAAGATGCGACCTCCGACTTCAATGACTCCTTCAACTAAAAAGCTCTGAATAGCTCCGCCAAATTTAAAGTAATTAAGAATGCTTCCCAGGACAATTCCAGAAAACATCCAAATGAGGATTCTACGCGTAAGCTTTGGGCCAGTGTCGATTGTGGTCATTCCGCATTCCTGTTTTAAAGTGTATTAAACTATTGTTTCTTGCTTATGCTTTTGGGTCAACAATACAGGGAGGGAAAATTACTTTTAAATAAGGCCTGTGCCTCTTGAAGAAGCGGGATTCCAGTGTATCTTTAGATTTGAACCAAGTCCGGAGAGACTTATGGACAACAAGGTTTTTCTCTTCCCCTTAACCAATTCCATACTGTTTAAGAAGGTCACTCTTCCATACCATATTTTTGAACCACGCTACCGCCAGATGGTTCGTGACTCTCTGGCGATGCAGATACCTATCGCTATAGTTCCTTATCATCCTTCCAATATTTATCGAAGTGAGATTTGTGTAGCTGGTCTGCCGCATATTTTATCCACCTATCCCGATGGCAGGATGGATATTTATATTACTGGTACGGTGAAGTGTCGTTTAACAGAATTTGAATCAGATGAGCCCTACAAAGTTTATTACTACAAAGTTTTGGATGAGGATCTTTCGATTGATGATTCATTCAGTATGGAGCTTGATAGCTTGAAGATTCTGCTGGAACGTTGGGCCCTGCATTTTCTTCCTGATCCTATCCAACGTGAAACGTTCTCGAATACTCTGGATGATCCTGAATTATTGGTAAATTACTGCACAGTATTTCTGGTTGATGACTGGGATGTGAAAAAAGAAGTGATGGAAGCAGATTCTCTCAGGGAAAAAATCAAGATCTTATTGCAGGTGATTGGCCCAAAAGAAATTAACCTTGGGCCATTCATGCCTACACTGAAGTTTTAATTACTTCTTTCTGTTAAGCTTGCCGACAGCAATTTTCTCTTGAATCTTAGCTTTTTTCTTAGCTTGTCCTTTGCGGCGAAGCATTTTAACGGCCTTACTTTTACGTCCAAAACCCATAACCCATCCTTCTTAAAAGTTCATGATGCTCCATTATTGATAATAGAGTTTTGGTTGTAAAGGTTTAAGGGGCCCTTCTGGTCCTATACTTGGTTTTAAGGCCCGTAAAAGACCACCAAACGAATGTTCCAATCCAGACTAAGCAGGCCAGTGGATGGAGAATCATCGCTCGCCAGGACTCTTGAAAAACTATTTTGGTAAAAAAGCGATATAAAACCAGCAGAAGTAAGCAGGACATGGCCCAAATCGGGTGATCGGGAAGGAAAAAGATGGGGCTCGACCAGATCAAAAGAACGGCAAGAAAGAGAAGAAGACCGGTTCTTTCACCTTTTAACCACAATTCTTCCCAATAGGTTCTCATCTGGTAAATTTGGACTTTCAAATCTTCTGGGTAGTAACGGAGTAGGTGTTTTTCTCCGAAGGCCAGGATGTAGGTTTTGTTTTCCATATCCCAACCCTTGGCCAGGGCCTCCTTCCAGGAAGGAATATTGACTTTACTAAAATCAAAATCTTTAAAAGCACTAAGCGGCATGCCCATCCAGCCCTGAGCAATGCTAACCAGAGGGTGAGAAACATTTCGTCTGATTCTTCTGAAGCCAAAGATTGAAGCCAGGGCCAGAGTCGGGTTGATTGAGGCGACAGCTTCTCCTATAACATTTTGTCGTTTGGTTTGGGGAAGGACGAAAAAAGCTTTCTGCTTTTTTGAGACTAAATGCCCTAGAGAAATAAAAGCATGTTCAGTCGGGACCAGTTCCGCGTCACCGATGACCACAATATCACCCTTAATTTTGGGAGCGATCTGTTCAATCATCCACGGAATGGCCTCGCGTCCCAGAGGTCGCATCAGAAAACTGTGAAGCTCCACATAGGGGAGTTTTTGATGAAGTTCCTGCCAGGCATTTACCGCCGGATGATGCCCATCAATTAAAATATGAATGCGAAGATGGCCTCCTAAAGTATTAAAGGAGGAGAGATTTTTTATCCAAGGCTCGAGATAAAATTCTGAACGGGATGAAATGGGAATAATAAGTTCCATCGTGCCCGAGAACTTGTCTTCTGCGTTTAGTTGAATGCCAATCAGGGCATTTTTCACCAACGTATAAATCATCAACATCGTAAGCCCAAGGGCCACTAGTCCTAACATGATGTCGCCTTTAGTCCTCGAGTAGGGAGCCTTTAAGGTTTAAAGAAAGTGAATAAAGAAGACCCAGAGTAAGGACCCCCAGGAAAAGATGAGGGGGCTGAGCATTCGTAGGGAATCCGAAATAATTAAGCATGATTCCCGTGGCAACATTCCCCATGACACACAAAAAGGCGAAAAATGACGTGAAGAAGGCCCCGCGGTTAAGATGATTTTTTTGCAAGTAAACCATTAGGTAAATAAAAAGAGCGATAATCACTAGAGAAAAGGTCCTGTGAACGTAAAATACTGAACCCAGAAATCCTATGATCGTTTCATGAGTCGCCTGAAAGGTGTCCCGAATGTAGTGGTCCACTTGTTGCCGCACTTGAGTTCCCAGCATCACTTGAAAAAAGGTGAGACCCACTAAGATTTTAGTGATCCTTAAGGCCTTGGCATCAATTTTTTGGACCAGTGCCGTATTCTGCAGGTCATGGCAGTATTTTCGAAGATACAACAGCCCAAATAACAGCAGAACGGCCAGTAGCATGTGAATCGTAATTAAAAAAGGTTTAAGATGAGTCGACACGACTAAGGCCCCGATGCCGCCTTGAACCAAGATCAAAAAGAGGAGCCCCCCACAGAACCAGGGGATATTTGAATCATAAGACCGAACCTTAAAGGACTTTCCAAATAAAAGAACGATCAGAAAACCCAGGACCACTCCGAGTAAACGGTTGATATATTCGGTCCAGGTCTTAAATGGGTCAAAATCAGCAATTGTTTTCCCCGAAATTTTATAAATTTCTTTATAATTGGCCGGTAGCTCTGAAATATCCGTCGGCGGAACCCATTGTCCAAAACAGGTTGGCCAGTCAGGGCAACCAAGGCCTGAACCAGTACCTCTGACAACTGCCCCTGCGAGAATGACGAGATACGTCCCGAGAATGGATAAGAAAATAAGCCGCTGGAAACCTTTCATACAACAGAGGCTATCATGATCGTTTTGCTTTTTCATCACTAAGATGATGAAATAATTAAATCAAAAAAGGATTCTGAAATGTTCTCGCTTGAGATTGTACTACTTGGTTTGGCCCTGGCAATTGATGCTGCAGTTGTTACCTTTGCCATAGGTCTTATGCATTATGAAATGAGTCCTTTTGAGAAATTAAAGCGTGGTTTTTTGATCTCACTTGCCTTCGGTATTTTCCAATTTGTGATGTTATGGACTGGCGCCTATGCTGGTTTTCTTTTTACCTTTTCCAGTTACGGTTACTATTTCCAATTTGTGGTGGCCTTGATCTTTTTTGGACTGGCCCTTAAGTTTGTTCAGGAGAGTCTCAACATAGAAGAAAAAAAACACGAATGGGGACTCATTCCAGTCCTGATTCTTGCTTTCGCAACCAGTATCGACGCCATGGCCTCTGGAGTCAGTCTGGGGACATTACCTCGGGCCTATTTTGCGGCAATTGAAGTGGGACTCATCACTTTCTCCGTGTGCGGGGGATTTTATTTTATCAGTCAGTTTTTTCGTCAAATTCCGGATCGTTGGCTTTTAAGATTTGCCGCTGTTATTTTTCTATTCTTAGGCGTGCAAATTTTCTGGGGCCTTAAACATGTTTTTTTAAAAGGTTAATATATGAAAATCACTTTCAAAGATTTCCAGGATGCTTACGACGTTTTAAAGAAAATTATTCATCCTACACCTCTGGTCTATAATGAATGGCTCTCCAAGCAGTACAATTGTGAAATCTATTTAAAGCTTGAGAACATGCTTCCCATCGGTTCCTTTAAGATGAGAGGGGCCACTTACAAAATATCTAAACTATCCAGCGAAGAAAGAAAAAATGGAGTTCTGGCCGTGAGTGCCGGGAACCACGCTCAGGGAGTGGCCTGGGCCGCTAGTCGCTTCAAAGTCAAAGCAACCATCGTGATGCCGGAAGGCTCACCCCTGACAAAAATCAGAAACACCGAAACCTTAGGCGCCAAAGTTGTTCTTCATGGCCACAGCATTGAAGATGGATTTCAATACGCTGAAGCGATGATGAAAAAACAGAAGATGACTTTTGTTCATCCCTATCATGATAAGGATGTCATAGCGGGCCAGGGAACTGTCGCCTTTGAGCTTTTAGAACAAATCCCTGACATGGATTATATTTTCTCCTCCATTGGCGGAGGCGGTTTAGTTTCAGGTATGGGAAGTGTCATCAAGGGCAGTAAATCCAAAGTTCGTGTGATTGCGGGCCAGGCCACAGGCTGCAGCCCTATGGTAGATTCTCTTAACTCAGGAAAGATTAAAAAAATCGATAAGGCCGAAACATTCGCCGACGGAATCCGCGTCCGTAATGTGGCCCCCGACATGCTAAAAATTTTAGGCCAAGTGGTGGAGTCATCCCACAAGGTAGATGATGAAAAAATGGCCTGGGCCATTTTACAATTAATGGAAAAAGCGCGAGTGATCGCAGAAGGCGCGGGCGCTCTACCGCTCGCTCTGTTTGATCAGCTCTATCAGAAAGATCCTAAAAAATTCAAAGGCAAAAAAATCGTCCTGGTTATTTGCGGCGGAAACATCGATGTGAATCTCCTTGAGCGAATCATCGACCGCGGTCTCATTGAATCTCACCGAAAAGTGCGTATCTCAATTCCTATTGCTGACCGTCCGGGGATTCTGCATAAACTCACGGGAGTGATTACGAGTGTTGGTGCCAACATTTTAGAAGTGATTCATGATAGGGATTCTTCTAACACGGGGATTACGGGAACGAATGTGATCTTTAATCTGGAGACCAAGGGTGAGGATCATTTGAAGCAATTGTTGAAAGAGATGAAGAAGGACTTTCCGCTTTGTAAGGTGGTTTCATAGGGGAAGTAGTCCCGAAAATTGAGCAGGGGATTTAGGCAATCTTAATGCTAATATCTTTATGTAAAATTTCTAAGAATTTAACAAGCCTATCAATGGTGAATTCTTCAAAACGATAATGAAGGATTTTACTCATCAAGGCCGGATCAATCTCAAGCTTGTCAGCAAGTTCTTTTTGGCTCAGCTTACGATCCTGTTTATAGATGATAAAACTTTTGCAAAGTTCGAATTTTAGTTTATCCACTGCGGAAGCGTTCTTTGGTAAAAACTTAGATCCTTCAGCAGTTTCTAGTTCTGTTAGAACTTCTTTAATGTCTTTTGAGCTTGGAAACTTTCTATTTTTCATCTTGGCCTCCACGGACTCTAAATGCATTTATAACCCCAAGGTAGTCATCACTCAAGCACAATAAAAAGATTAGCCTGTATGGTTTATCTAAGTAATACAAAGGATCGATTTTGAAATACTCAAATTCTTCCTTCGTAGCCTCAGGTTCTAAACTTGCACCATCAACCACCTGAATTAGATTTAGTATCAATTCATCATCTATTTCAGGATGTGAAATCTTGTAATGTTGATCTATGATTACAGTCGAGATACTTCTGCCATTTATAATCAAAGATTTAGTGTATTCGTTTCTCGACATACTGCTATTATAAGGATTGTTGACAGATTTGTCAATAAAGAGTTCTCCGTGTTAAGTCTCGGAATCTTCTATCAATGGGACCGGGGAAGTATTCCCAGTTGGCATTACTACCAACTGGGAAAAGATGTGCATTAATAAGGCCATCCCGAAAGAGGTCCTGTATAGGCCTGTGGAAATGACTCGTAGACAACCATGTTATTTATAATATCGATGATTGCGTTTAAACCGACAAAATTCATCCCATCAATGTTACTATAAAAAATCTGGGCAGTAGCATATAGGTAATGTTTATCAGGGTCATATTGACTAAAAAAGTTACTGTTCTTGATGATACTATTTCCAGAGTGGAACTCCATATTAATATACCCTATGGAAACATCACTTAATGAGCTAGAGTAACTTGCAAAAAAGATAATTTCACCTAAAGTTTTTGTTCTGCTAACAGTGCTATCAACGATATCAATGCTTGTATTTGTTGAAATATTAGAATCGATGATAACCGAATTATTGATCAGACCTGTAATAAAATAATGTGAATTGACCAACCTTGAAACCCCAAGAATCTGAGAATTCCCACAGACAGAGACGCTGCTACCAATATGTGAGGTTGCAGATACCGTTGCTGTATTCGCTACAAAACCTCCAATAGATCCGTCAGGGTTTTGATGGTTTTTACCAAATGCCGTTCCAGAACAGCCTTGAATTTGACCACTTATAATGACTTCTTTTTGAATGGTTCCTTGTTCCCAGAATAGGCTACCATCAGGTCTTGTTAGAGTGAGAATAACATTATAATTTCCTGGATTCTCGTATGTGTGGGAAATAATTTTTGAAGTAGTTATTTCTTTTTTCCCATCTCCAAAATCCCAGTTGTATAGCACGCTGGTTAGTGATGGGCGGTCAGGATCGGTAGCATCAAAGTTTACCACCATTCCATTGGGTGAATAGGTGAAATCCATAAGTGCTATTGGGCAATTTGACTCAATCTTTGATGTAGTTTCATAAAGCAGTTCAAATACTTTTGCTTTCGCCTCCCAATCAAAAAGATAAGTAGAAAGAATCCCGTGTTTAAGGTATTCGTCACTTGGATCATTAGGGTCACTGACTACTACCAGGTCATTTATATTTGACCAACGAGTAGGAATTGGTTTTATTATCATATCTTGATCTAGGGTGGCATAGCCTGATTTGGTAACATCAGTATAAAGGATAGGTGAAGCAATCTGGAAACCAACAAAGAAGTGATGCTTTTTATCTGTGATGACGTCTGAGAAAGAATCTTCCATGAATAGACCGCCCTGGGAGTGTGATACTGCTAATACGCGAAAATCATTCTCAAGGACGGATTCATATGCAAATTTAAGTTCATTTCGATTTATAGCATAGTGTGAATCCTTATCAAAATTTTGAATATATTTCGAATAGAGAATTCCTAGGTCCTGAGGAGTTATATAATCTCTGCCTTTTTCCCCAAGAAAAGCTCTAAAGGCTTCATATCTGTCTGTTAATTGTAAGAAAGTTAAAAAAGAATCTGGCATTTTTTGAATAACTGATTCAAGTACGTCTAGAGCAAAACTTTCATCAAAGTTATGTATCAATGTTGCCTTTGGTTTTATTGAATAATCATCAAAATTTGAGTAATTTAAACTTTCATGAAGTAATATTTTTGCATCCACAGCATCAGCTTCTTTAGTTTGAACTCCATTTATGTAGATTAATTTTGTCCCCTTTATTGAGCATTTATTTGATGCGAAAGAATCCATAAAATAAATAAAGCAAAGTATATTTTCATAAAATCCTTATTTAGAGATTAAAGGAACAAAGTGCTTTTTTTTCTTCTATCTCATTTGGAGATGTGAAGCTTTGGCCATTAAAGTTACCGCTGGCCTTAATGTCGGCATGCAATCGATCTTTTGTATTTAAATATAGATCTTCAAGTTTGTGACGGATTTGTCTTTCTTCATTAAAACCAACAATAGTTTTTAAGCAGAACATGCTATATAGATAGTTTCTAGTTGCGAGATTAGATAAGACTCTGTCATGAATCGAAAGGATTCTTAATTGGAAGTTTGCAGCCATTTGACGAGTGGCAAGTCTTACGGAAGGCTGATCTACATATGTATTATCAATCCAAATCTGAACATCATCTCTTATCCCGTCATTGTCTGAATCAATTCCTGCAACTGTCGCTTTGTTTTGGATAGGATCCGGTATAGGAACTCCAGGTTTTGCAGCTTCCAAAACAAATCTTACATGATCGTGATATGCTGATTTGTATTGGAACTCTTCATCTTTGTCCTTTTTCGTTTTAACTTTGACATGTAGACGATAAAAGCCTGGTGGCTGATCCTTCATGTTTACATGTAGCTCTTTCCCTTGAGGACCATCTATTAATTTTGAAACCACATAGTCTTTCTCTTTCAGAATTAATTCATTGGCATTATGGACTTTGAATTTGAGTTGCTGGATCTTAAAGTCTGGAGGAGATTTTATTAAAAAACGGGCAAGACCATCTTTAATCGGAGAGTTTACGGGAATCACTTCAAAGGTAGATTTTATGTATTTACCTTCTATCCTTTTGGTGAATTTCCAATCTTTGGCAGGTGTTCCTGTGTTATAAAGTGCCCCATCTTTCTTATTAGATTCGTTGTTAGGCCCTGCATGAAGAGTTAGAACCGTTAATAGACATAGGCCAAGTAATATAGCTAATCGCAAAGTGAGCTCCTGATAGTAGTATAACTGTTTCGACAGGAGCTTCGATTCACATGATATAAGATTTCCTATAATGGTTTAGGAAAATAAAACCACTGCCAGAGCGGCCAGGGCGGGAAGACCTTGAATCATAAAAATTCTGCGGTTAACAGTAATCGCCCCAAAGATACCTGCGATGAGCACGCATCCTAAGAAGAATAATTTTAGGGAGTCGCTATAAATCACTCCGGGCCACAGGGACCAGATGAGTCCCGCTGCTAGGAAGCCATTATAAAGGCCTTGATTGGCCGCAAGAGTGGCGGAGCGTTTGGCAAATTCAGGATCATTGCGAAAGATTTTAAGACCGATGGGTTTGGTCCAGAGATTCATTTCAAGAACAAGAAAGGCCAGATGTAAAAAGGCCACAAAGCCTACGAGAATGTTTTCAAGTATAAGCATTTGTGGCCCTTGGAACTTTATTAATTAAGATTTTTTTGGTTTCTCACATGAACCATCAGCGCATTTTTTTTCTTTGTGATCACAGCATTTCTTTTTGCCGTCTTCTTTTGAGCAGCTCGTTTTATCACCGCAATGTGATTTGCCGTGCATAGAGTGGTGTGAGCAAGCTGAAATTGAAAGAAGAGTCGTAAGCGTCAGAAGAGAGAGAAGTTTCATTTTTGTATCCTTTTGATAATGACTGCTAATTGTTGATTTAGTAGTTTTATTATAGAGTAAATTCTTATGAATATCCTTCGGCATTTTACGAAAAAAATCTTAGCGTTTAAAACCGACTTTTCCCGTCGGTTGGAGAAACCTATGTATAAGAAGATGGGTGAATTTAAGGTTATTGATAAGTTGGTGAATGATTTTTATGAAATCATGAGCACTGATCCTGTGGCCGAAGACTGTTTTGCCACTCATTCGGGAAAAGACATCCGGGAATCAGCGGAGAAATTAAAATACTTTCTGAGTGGATGGACTGGTGGCCCTCAGATGTATCTGGAAAAATATGGCCATCCTCGTCTGCGGGGCAGGCATTTTCCTTTTAAGATAGGCGCTAAAGAAGGGGATCAGTGGCTCTATTGCATGCGCAAAGCACTTTTAAAATCTCCCATTGATCCAGGGGTGCAAGAAGAACTCATGCGTGCCTTTGAAGGGATAACTAAACTAGTCCAGAATCAGGATTAAAGAAAGCCGTGATTAAATAAACTAAAGGAGAGTTCTTTTAGTTTTTGCAATCGGGCGAGAACCAGAGGGTGTTCGAGTCCTTTGGGGAAATACTTAATTTTAGGATCCAGAAAAGTCCAGTGATCCATCAGCATGATATGTTCTTCGAAAGAAATTTTTCCCACCCATAGAGATTTAAGATCAGTTTTATAAAAATGCAGATGATAAAGAAGCTCGATCATCCCATGCAGATACAAGAGCTCTTTGGTGAAGGCCATGCCTCCTTCAAACGGGACTCCCCGGAAAACCCTGAGGGAGAGTTTGAACGCATCTAGTTCTTCCATGCCATTATATTTTAAGTAAGCATAAACATCAGTGATGGATGAGCCTTTCTCTGCCATTGAAGTGGCAATATGCCTTTGCATGACTTTATTCCATCTCTCTAAGGTCATACAGCCGGTGATGATTTCCACAATGATGGCGAGTCCCTCTTGGAGAAAAGTGGTCCTGGGTGCCCAAGTGGAGAGCCAGGGATTATCTTCCTGAGCGGCGCCGTTTAATGAGGTTCCTAGGTGAACCCATCCTTCATGAACGGCGAAAATATCCAGATGGCCTGTCGTATAAGTTTTATGGGGATTGAGTTTTAGCGTACGTCTTCCGGCCGATGAATCAGAGAGAAGGGAGCTTGAAGGCTTAACTTCAAACTCTGAGGGATCAAAAGTTTCTTCCAGTTTATGGCGTAAATAGTTAAGGGCGTTTTCACCCTGAAGGCTTGTCTCACTCTTATCCGGCAAGCAGTACTCCGGAATTTTATCCAGGAAATACAGGAAGGCGTTATTTTTAGCATATTTTTGTGAAGTGCCATAAAGCGTCTTACAGTGATCATAGAAAGTATGATTATCAAAATTTTCCATCATGATCAGAAGGTGGCGATAATCCTGAATCCTCTGGGTAAAAATTTTTTTTAATTGAAAGGGAATGTCCGCATGAGCGAGATCCCTGCTGAAGGCATCCATTGCTTTATATTTTTCTGCAACGTTCACTGGGAAAGGCACGCTGACATCTTCCAGGCCATCGATGAAGAATTTATGCTGTGGGAAAAGAAGGTAGAGATCTTTTAAGGGATAGCGCGGATGACCTAGAAAACTCAGGTCTTTGGCAATATCTTTAAGTCGATAAGAAAAGTCTCTTACTTCATTTTTATTCACAGTCTCTCATCGGTAAGAAAATGTCGGAGATGAGAGAGAACCTTCAAGGTATAATGCCACTATGAAAACATTAATCCTTCTCCTTTTGCTTCCTCTTACTTCTTTTGCCAAATTTGGAAAGCCTGAGCTTTTAGCACGCCTAAATGATCGGGGTGCTTGGAATGCTCCAGATAATATGTGGTGCTTCACTTCGGAGCCGGCGATTTTAGCGGGAAAAGTTTATCTGGGATGCATGGATGAGAAGGGCCGCTCAATGGTTCAGTGGGCGAATGGATTTAAGATCATCGCTCGCGCCGAAGGGGAGCATTTATTCTCTAACCCTGTGGCCTCCTTTGGGAAAGTCACCTGGTATGAATACAACGAGTTTAATGCTCAAAAGTCTTTTGAATTAAAAGAGACTTTAAAAGTCACAGATATTAGAAATTTGGGTCCCTTAAGTATGGCGGGAGATAATCTTCTTCCGTATTCAAGTGATGCCTGGATTTTTCGCTTAAAGAGTGACAGTCCCGAGCTTTGGATCTGGAAAAAAGATGAAGTCATCCCATTTTTCAATCCGGGTGCGGCCTTCATCTACACTCCTTACATTGGTGGTGATGGTTCTATCGTGATTAAAACCCGTGAGGGAAATTACAATGAAACTTCGCCTGATCGCCTCTGGCATTATGCTAATGGCTCGTGGAAAGTGATTCTGGAAGATACTGATGCTAATGCTCAGTCACCGTGGAAAAACATTCGTCATCAGATGAGTGTGGATGGGGACAAAGTTGTGGCCTTAGCGACAGATGCAAAAAGTGAGGCCTTGTTACTGATTGAAAAGGGTGTGGTTAAAATTATTGCTCGCGCTGGTAAGGATGATGTGGCACGCTTTGATTATTTTGCCCCTAAGATGCAGGCCGGAGTCATTGCGATTCGTGGGGAAGACTTCGAAGGGCGAAAGGTTCTTTATGTGCATGATAAAGACGGCTTTCGTCGGCTATTAACTCAAGGGGACATCGTTCATACTGACATTGGTCTTGGACGGGTTCATTACTCCAATCAAGATGCCATTTTTTATGGAGCTCCGGGAGTGGATGAGAAAGGAAATGTCTATCAACAGGCGACTCTAACCGATGCTGATCATCCAAGGACATTACTCGGAATTGGTCTGGTGAAGTTCTTAAAAGAGTAGAATTTGCCTAAAATACTTTATCCTTTGGGCAAAGGGGGGACTCTTTTAAAATAAACTAATGATTAAAAGAGTTTTTGTTTTGGGAGTGCTCCTGGCCTCCTTCACCACTTCTGCCTGTGAACTACCGAGGGGAGAGTCTTTGAAGGTGGGTTGCAGTTATGACTGTGACTTTTTGTATCGTTTTCGCCTTCACATGTCTTCCTGGTCACTAGGTTATTCCACTGAAATTATTAGTCTTCACAATACTCCGGATCTGCGCGCTTCATTGGAAGAGCTCGACGGGGTTTTAATTCCGGGCGGGGCCGATATTGATCCCAAGTATTATCTGAATCAAGTTTCTCCTGAACTCAAAGACTACACCCAAAAAAATCTCCATTTGGTGAATTATTCACGAGAAGGTGAGGTGCGGGATCCCTTTGAATACTCCTTAGTTAAAATGTATTCAGAGGAAGAAAAATTCAAAGATCTTCCGATGCTGGGGATTTGTCGCGGATTTCAAATGATGTCGGTCGCTCAGGGCATTCCCTTATACCTTGATATTAGAACCGAAGTTGGAATCAAAAATCGCATCAATCGTTTTGACCGGGTTTACATTGATGAGGGTCCTGACTCTCTAATGGATTCCATTCATCGTTCAAAATCTGTGAGGGGATTTAAAATTCATCATCAAGGCATTCGTGTTCCTTATTATTTGGAAAATCAGGATAAATATCCCCTGACACGGGTGACTGCTTTTTCCAACAACCGAAAAATTGCTGAATCAATTGAATACACTCATCGTCCGGCACTTGGTGTTCAGTACCATCCTGAAAAATCTTTTCCCCGAACCTCTGGTCCTGTTTTTAGGTGGTTTCTCAAGAAGGCCTGCGAACACAAAAATGCTTCACTCAAGGAAATCTTATGAAAAAATGGTCCCTCCTTTCAGTCTTACTCAGTACCTCGGTCTTCGCCAACCTTCATCTGGCCCCGCCAGATTTTGAGACCGAAAAGGGAAGGGCCATCTTCGTTGATTTTAAAACTGCTGAATACGATATCACTTATAATGTGATGTGGAAGAAGACGAGTGTTAAATCCAAGATCATCTTCCAGGCCGATAAAACCGGAAAACCCGTTTTTGATTTGATCCCAACGGCCAAGAATGCTTATCTCAATGGTGTTCCAGTTTCTATTATCGAAACTCAATCTCCCGATGGTTCAAAACTTCGCCAGATTGATCATGAGGTTGGGCCAGGCCAGCATACTTTAGAACTGGAAAATAAATTCTCACGGAATGTTCGCTATAACCTTCTGACCAGAAAAGTCTCAAGTGCTTTTTGGATTCGTGATCTTAAGTACCGTAAGTTCATGGAGCAATACATTCCTTCAAACTTTGAATTTGATCAGTACCAGATGATCATGAATGTCACTTTCGCAGGAACAAGTCGGGCCCGTCAGGATATCTATACCAACGGAGCGCTGACTCAGACATCACCTAATTCTTACCGTATTGTTTATCCAGAATACTTCACGGTCTCATGTCCGTATTTTCATACAACTCCCAAGGGAAGAAAGAAGCGTTTGGATTTCACTTATCCTTCCATCGATGGAAGACAAATTCCTGTCACGGTCTATACTTCCTGGTGGTCTCATCCGAGTAAGTTTAAGGCCGAGGCCCAGAAAGTCATGAAAGAGCTTGAGGCCGATTACGGTCCTTGGGGACATCCTTCACTTGTGGCCTACGAAACCATTCCTGGCACAGGTGGAATGGAGCATGCAGGAGCTACTCAAACATCACTTGCGGCCCTGGATCACGAAATGCTTCACTCTTATTTCGCTAAAGGGGTCATGCCAGCGAACGGCAACTCCGGATGGATCGATGAGGCCATCGCCAGCTGGCGCGATAAAGGTTATCGTCGGTCACCCCTCCCAAATTTCACAGGCAGTAACCTTGGCTCTCAGTCCGTTTATAAAAGAAACACCGATAGCCGCGCTTACGCTTTAGGCGCCGAATTCATGGCCTATATAGATTATCGCCTGCAAGATATCGGAGGCCTTAAATCATTCTTAAAAGGCTATTTCCAGGCCTATAAGCACACGGTGATTACCACTGAGCACTTCAAAAACAATCTCGAATTCTTCAGTGGTCTCGATCTTACCCAAGACTTTGAAACCTACATCTGGGGCGAGAATCCAACAGATTCCAAGCAGCACGAAGAGGCCAATCCTCATCACAAAGAAATTTCCCGGGTTCTTTTCAACACACTACTTTAAAACCCAATTCTGGTAGTCGATATTCCTGCCCGCTTTGTGGATCCATAAAAAGAGGAAGCCTTAGGCTTCCTCTTTTTATTTAGGTTCCAAGCTTGGAACCCTACTAATCAACGTTGAATGAGCAAAGGGCTTTCTTCTTTTCTATATCTTGAAATGCGATATAGGATTGCCCACTAAGCTTTTGATTGGCCTTTATCTCAGCATATAAACGGTCTTTTGTATTTAGATAAAGTTTTTTGATGTTCGCTCTTATCTTAGATTCTTCATCGAAACCTGCAATGACTTCTAAACAAATGGAACTATCTAAAAAACGACTTAAGGCTTCTTTACTTAGTTCTTCATTGTCAATTGAAGTTAACAAAGTTTGAAATGTTCTTGCCACTTGTTGAACAGCTAACTTTATTTGAAGTTGATTAACATAATTCTTATTAATCCAAACTTGAACATCATCTCTGATCCCGTCACCATCAGAATCAATCCCTTTAATAGTTGCATTGTTTTGCTCAGGGGATGGGAGTTCCACCCCCGGAGGTTTTGTTTCTACCGAAAAACGTGCAAAATCAATGTATGAAGTTCTATATTGGTATTCATTCTTTTTATCCTTCTCAATTTTAACCTTTAAATAAAGTCGATAAAAACCAGGGTTCAATTTGGAAACGTTGATATTTATTTCTTTGCCCTGTGGACCTTTAAAAATACGTGTGAGTGTATAGTCCTTTTCTTTAAAAACTAATTCATTAGCATTGTGGATTTTGATTTTAACTTGCTCGATATCAAAGTCACTGTTGGTCTTTAATAAAAAGCGGGCATTAGTTGTCTTCACGTGAGAGTTTAAAGGAATAACTTCAAAACGTGATTTTTCAAATTTGGGTCTAGTGTGATCTAAGTACTTATATTTTTCAGGAATCACTATGGTTCTAGTTGTTCGTGATTTTTCAAGTTTATTCAATTTCTCATAGTCGTACTTCACTTTTGAGTCAGACATTAGGGAGTCAGAAATGAAGAAAAAAAAGATTGTTGTTAGTAGGCTTCTAATTGCGGTCTCCTGATATATTTAGTGATTGTCGTCTTTATCTGTTTTTAAGTGAAATCAAGAAAAGTTAATAATTCATAAATTATAATTAAATGATGTTCTTAGCTTAATCTAAAATTTACTACATTTGAACAAAGATGCCGTGAATTGAGTGAGGAGTAAGTTACTTCCAAGTTCAAGTAATCTCGTTTCAGGTCTTATACTGTCGAAATTTTAGACAGATAATCTTTTCCTGAATTCTCGCTTATTGCTCCACCGTCTTCCCGGCCGAATTATGATCTCAGGATGAAAAAAATCATCTTCTGTGGCCTCTTCTTAAGCACTCTATCTTATGGACAAGAACTTGATGTCCGTTTCCTTCAGACTCAGAGAACTGCCAGTGAGCCGTATAATATTCCGATCTCGATCAGTGAAAACGGGCAGGTGGCCATTGGGGCCAATGATTCTACCCAGATGCTCTCAGTTAACCCGGCCATTCAAACTTCTTATCGTCAGTCTCATATTGAATACTCCTCTCCGGTGGCCTTAAACCGTTTTAATCTTTATCCGGTTCAAAAAGATTTGGGATGGATTGAAGTGAAGCGACGTCGCTGGGAGTTGGGTGCTGGGCTTGCGGCACTGGTGAAGAATACGGTGACTCTGGGGTTGGTTCCTTATAAAGGGGCGATGCAGACCACGATTAGAAATAAAAGTTCTCAAGAAGAGAAGCTGCAAACATTTGCCATGCCAAAAACTTTGAATGAACTCGCAAGCTGGAGAGAAGGTGATTCCGGCACGTTTCAGACTTACGGCGGGATTCAGGCCTATGTAGGAGCTTCGGCCGGACTACTGAATGTGGCCACGGCCTCTGCTGGTATTCAGAATCAGTTTATTGTGGAGATGAAAAAAATCTCTCCGAATACGGTCTCTTTAAGTTTAACTGAGGAGAATTTAGTTCGACGTCAGTTGCTCTTCGGACCCTTCTTTGCATTTGGAACCATCGCTGATTTTGACGGTAAAAAATTTGGCATCGAATTTATTTTAAATATGGATGATTCTTCTCACCATGACCTGTTTGCCGAGGCCTTAAAAGGCAATATTACCTTACTTCAATCTACCCTGGCCCCAACCGAACAACGTCTAACCTGGAAGGGAACTGACCGTTCATTTTATTACGGGGTACCTATGGTTGCTGGTAAAACCAGAATTGCCGGTACTTATGAGTTAATTGATGATGATCATGAATCCGAGCTGACTCTCTCCGGTGAGCAAAACAATGGTCTCTTGAGACGTCTTAAAAATTACTATCAGTTTATCTATCAAACGGATGAATCTCTGGTCATTATTTGGGCCTCGGAAATGAATAAGGTGACGAAAAAAGAATTTGAAAAGACCTTCTTCTCTAAAGGAAAGATCATGGGAGTGAAAGGCTTTGACCGGACTATCCCGAATGGTACCGCCTTTGGTTCAGTGGTTTCTCAAATTGGCCTTTCTTTTTCAAAAGAAGAAACTGAATTATTAAAGAGTGCGGACATGGGAGAACTTCAGTTAACCTTAAAAGAGCGTTGTGAAAAAGAAGAGCTGTCTTGTCGCAAGAATAAGAGACTCAAGAACATCATCTCTGAACTAGGCCGGGCCTTATCAATGCCGTGGAAAGAATTAAGAGTGAATTTAGGCCGCCTCATGAGTAAAGAGCCTGCTCTGGTGTACTCGGTGGTTCGGACTCTTAACCTTGAAAAAGAAGTTTATTTCAAGTTTCTAAGTGAAAAGTTTCAATCAATGGAAGGGTCGGAAGCAATTGAGATTTAACTTTTTCCAGATCAATCTTTTTTAGATCCAGAAACTCCTGAACATAGTCCTTGTTGTGAGGCCCCTGGATTGGAGTCCCAATCCGGGCGATCAATTTTGAGATGGCCTCGTTTTGTGGCAGGAAAGTAAAGGAGAGTCTTTCAATCTTTCGCTCATAGGCCGCAAGCATAATTAAGTTCATCAGAAATAGGCCAAGTCCCTTCTTCTGATATTCGTCAATGATAGTGATGGCAATCTCCGCTTCAGTCTCTGTCTCAGAAGAGCGCACCATCCGGATGATGGCCACACCTCGTTTAAGCTCAGTTCTTTCTTCCACTCCAATGGCGTAATGATTCCATCCATCCAGAGTTGTGAGGTACTGGAGTTCCTGCTCGGAGAAATCTCTCTTTGAGCCCAAAAAACGGTAACGAATGGACTCCGGTGACATGTCACGGAGTCCCTCGGAAATTTGTTTTTTATTATGAGGGCGGACACTTCCTAACCGGAGCTGGTACTTATCTCTCCAGTCAAAATCCATTCGCCTATCCGGATGAAAGAAGAGTTTCTCCATTATTTAGAGGCCCACAGCCCTTTGGCCCTTTGAAGTTTCTCATAAGAGGTGAGTAGCTTCTGATGCATCTCAAAGCCTTTTAAGTTCATATCGGATTCATACAGACCATCAAACTTTTCCAGACCATCAATGAGTTTCTGGGCCCGCTCAACCATCTCTTTGGTGTAGAGTTTTTCAATGGTAGGAAGATATTCATTGGTATTGAGGTTATCATCCATCTCAATTTGCAGAAGCGTATTAAGACAAAGATAAAGAAGTTTTCTTTCTGGTTTTAAAGGTGGGAAGTGAAGGCACCAGTCTGTACCAGCGATGGCCAGTTCATGGTGTTTCGCTGCCAGGGCCAGCATGGTTTTAAGTTCACCGAAGCGTAAATCCGCCCACATGGTGCCGGCATCAGGAATAATTCCCAGAGCGTGGGTGACGAGTAACATGTCGTCAAAACCCTTGTCTTCCAGGTCACCATGAAGCTCCATTAATTCATCTGCTGATAGCTCATGAACATCGAGAACTCTCTTACGTACACTCACGGCGCTATTGTTGTTATCCCAGTTTAAATCTTCCGGTTGATAAATTTCCGACATCCCCGGAACATGAATTCTGCAGCCGTAAACCTTCAGGTGCTCAAAGTCCATGATGTAGACATCTTTTTCAAGTCGATGGAAGATCTCAATCATCGAGTCGAATTCGGCCTGGGTAGTCGTCCCACCAAAGTTCCAGTCATTAAATTCATAATCGGGTGTCTCTTTAAAGAAGTCCCAGTGAATAAGTCCGTTTGAATCAATAAAGTGGGCCTCAATATTTAAGTGGTCTTTCACATCATCGAGCTCAAAACTTGGAGGTGAGAAAACATTTAATTGATCCAGACGACGACCCTGAAGAAGCTCAGTCAAGGTCCGCTCAAGGGCCACCTGGAATTTTGGATGGGCCCCAAATGAAGCAAAGGCCGTGCCTTCCTGAGGGTTAAGGAGAGTCACGTTGATGACCGGAAACTGTCCGCCCAGAGAAGCATCTTTACAGATAATCGGGTAGCCATTGGATTCAAGCTCCGCAATCGCCTCAAGCACTTTAGGATATCGCTTTAAAACTTCCTGAGGAATAGTTGGCAGACTAATGCCTTCAGAGAGAATTTTATTTTTAACTGAACGTTCAAAAATTTCAGACAAGGCCTGAACCCGCGCTTCAGTTTTGGTGTTACCCGCTGACATACCGTTTGATACATACAAGTTGCCAACGATATTCATGGGAATGAAATAAGTTTTATTATCTGACATGCGGGTATACGGAAGAGCACAAATTCCGCGCTCGCTGTTACCTGAGTTGGTGTCAACGAGCTGAGATGGGGTTAATTCTCTTTCCGAATCATAGAAGTTCCAAAGAGATTCATTCATCAGGCCTTCAGGCATTTTGTCCCCTGAGAATGGAAACCATTTCTCCTGTGGATAATGGACAAAGTCTGATTGCGCAATTTGTTCACCCAGGAAAAAATCTGCAAAGAAGTAGTTACAGTTTAAGCGTTCAAAAAATTCACCCAGTGCACTCGCTAGCGCCGCTTCTTTCGTTATCCCTTTGCCATTGGTAAAGAGGTAAGGGCAATAGCGGTCGCGGATATGAACGGACCATACATTGGGAACCGGATTTAACCATGATGCTTCTTCTACATCGAAGCCCCAATCTAAAAGCAGATTACGGAGACGGGAAATGGTGTCTTCTAAAGCGGCATCTTTTCCGAGGATCATGGTTTTTTGAGTCATGAAATGGTCCTTATCTTTTGATCTATTTATACGGTGGGTTATATCTCATAATTAGGTTACCCCGACAAGATTTCTAGTAGAAATCAATATTGGCGAAAGGTATAATACGCATCTCAAAGGAGACGCATTGTATGAGTAAAAGATTGTATGTTGGAAATCTCTCTTACGCTCTTAGATCAGAAGATCTGGAAGCAGTGTTCAGACAAATTGGAGAAGTTGTATCTGCCAAGGTCATGATGGACAGAGAGACAGGAAGATCTAAAGGCTTTGCTTTTGTTGAAATGGCCTCAGATGAATTGGGTGCTAAAGCGATTGAAGAATTAAATGAAAAAGAGGTTGGGGGACGCCCCCTTCGTGTTACTGTGGCCAACCCACGACCTGAACGTCCTGAAGGGGGAAATCGTTTTGGTGGTCAGCGAGAAGGTGGTTTTTCTCGACGAGGTGGCCGAAGTTTTCAAAACGAATAGTTTAAATTTTTTTTATAGAGGTCTGCGGACCTCTGTTGCATCTAGTCACTCGAGAATAAATTCAGAAACTTCATTGTGTTAAGGTTGCGGGATATGATCCAGATCATGTACAATGGAGCAAATTAATATCCTTATTTCCTATTTTTGGAGTGTTTGCTTATGTCAGATCACGCTCATGGGGCCCATCAATCAAATCCTTTAATCGGTGGAGTCGATCCACAATTTGCTAAGGCCACACCTGGCAAAATAGGAATGTGGATTTTCCTGGCGACCGACGGTATGTCGTTCTCCGGTTTCCTTATCGCTTATGCCGTTCTTCGCATGAAGCTTGACTGGCCAAATCCTTCTCAGTACCTGGGGATCTTTCTTTCAGGGATTGCAACTTTCCTTCTCATTTGTTCTTCCGTTTCTATGGTACTGGCCATTGATGCTTGTAAGGCGCGTAATCGTCAAGGCATGCTTAACTGGTTACTTGTGACAATTATCGGTGGTGCTACATTCTTAGGGATTCAGGCCTATGAGTACACTCACTTGGTTCACCAAGGTATTACCCTTGCTTCATTTGCTCATGGAACAAGTCTTTTTGCTTCAACATTCTTTTTGATCACAGGTTTCCATGGTCTCCACGTTGCCACTGGTGTGGGTTACCTGATTTGTGAATATATCAATGCTCGTAAAGGTCACTACGATAATGGGGACTACAATCGACTCGAGATCCTGGGTCTTTTCTGGCACTTTGTAGATTTAGTCTGGATCCTCGTGTTTACTTTTGTGTACCTCTTATAATGAATAGAATCTTTGTATTCGCGCTTTCATTGTTTTTTGTTACAGACCTTCTCGCCTGTCCTTATTGCGTAGGCAATAGTCAGGGCGGGAAGGACTCAAATACCACACTCGTACTGGCCATTTTCATTCTTGCGATCTATATTCCGTACTACTTAATTTATAGATTGATTAAAAAGCATCGCGCTCTCGCCCGATTAAGTGAGACCCATGACAGTTCAGGATCTACCGGCCCTTAATGCTTCTTTAAATACCATCGCTGGTATTCTCTTACTCGTTGGTTACGTTTCCATCAAGCAAGGTAAAAAAGAGCTTCATAAAAAACTCATGATCAGTGCTCTGATGGTTTCCGGAGCCTTTCTTACGAGCTACCTGATTTATCATTATCATGTTCCATCTAAAAAATTTCCTGATCTGGGATGGATTAAAACCATTTACCTCATCATTCTCATTCCTCATATCATTCTGGCGGCCATTATGGTCCCGATGATCCTTAAAACTTTTTGGCATGCTTTTAGAGGGGAGTGGGAGAAGCATAAAAAAATAGCGCGGATAACATTTCCCATCTGGATGTATGTCTCCATTACCGGTGTTGTCGTTTATCTGATGCTCTATCAATGGTATAAATGAACGTTCTTTTTTATATCCTCTATACGGGGACCATTATTCTGTTATTGGTTGGGGCCCAGTTACAAGTCTTAAAGACTGCGCTGGTTTGTCCTGACTGGCCGCTGTGTTTTGGAGAATTTCTACCATTAACCATGTCACCGGCCTTCTATGAATCTCTTCACCGGTTTTTAGCAGGCATCATGGGCATCGGCAGCGTGGTGTGGGCAATTGTTCGGTTTAAAGAATTAAAGGCCCGGGCCCTTTTGCCCTTATTTTTAATTATCATCCAATCCCTTCTGGGGTGGGCGACATTCTCTTATAAATTACCCACCATCACGACAGTCTTGCATTTAGTTTTTTCTCTGATCTTTCTGGCAACACTCGAGGCAACCCGTGGGTTGTCTTTTGATGAAAGTCTTAAAGAGAAATGGAATCCTAAAGTAAAAGATGCGGTTGGTTTTTTTCTATTCTTACTCTTACTGCAGTTTTTTCTAGGTGGAATTCTCAGAAAATCTTCTCTCCTCGCTCAGTGTGAATCAACCATGGAGTTCTGGGAGTGCTGGAAAGTCCAGGCCTCAATTCCTCTGGCAGGAAGCCTTTCCCTCATGCACCGGCTTCTGGGAATCCTTACGACTCTTACTGGTTTTTTTGTTTTTAGTTATCTGATAAAAAATCTTCCTAAGTGGAAGATGGCCGCGGTTCTTGGAAACATCCTGATGGTGATCCAACTCCTGTTAGGTCTGCAGATGGGCCGCAGCGCCAGTCGGGAAATGATCATCTGGCACTTTACCACTGCACTTTTTTCATATGCCGTCCTTTTGTTTTTAATTGTGCGCCTTCGTCGTTATGAAAAATATTTTTTTGGAAAACCAGTTCCAACTTACTTAAATGATCTAATGGATCTCTTTAAGCCGAAGCTCACTATTTTGGTGGTGGTGACTTTACTCATAGGTGTCTTTCTTGCCCCCATCAGACTCAATATCATATGGCTTTTTATTTCTCTCATCGCTATCTGGTTTCAGGCCGCTGGAAGCTTATCTCTTAATTGCTACCTAGAAAGAGAGGCCGACAAGCTCATGGAGCGAACACGTGACCGTCCTTTACCGGCGGGACGTTTAAAACCGGAAGTTGCCTTGTATTGGGGATGGGGTCTGATTCTGGTAGGAACTGCGATTTTAATTTTTAGTGCAAATCTTCTGACGGCATCTCTGGGTCTCTTTTCGGCGCTCTCTTATATTTATCTCTATACGCCTCTAAAGCTCAAAACCCCCTATGCCTTATATGTTGGGGCCGTCCCGGGAGCACTTCCTACTTTGATGGGGTGGACTACTGTTACAGATTCAGTGAGCGGGCCCGGTCTGTATTTATTTGGAATACTTTTCTTATGGCAGATCCCACATTTCATGGCGATTAGTCTTTATCGGAAGAATGAATACGGCATGGCGAGCTTTCTGACATTTGCTCAAACACATTCTTTTGAATTTTTAAGAATGAATATCACGATCTACAGTTTGATACTTATGCTTTATGGAATGATTCCTTACTTCTCTGGCTGGAGGGGGGAGAACTATTTCTGGGCCGCAATAACGATCAGTGTCATCCTCTTAGGCTTTGCCCTTTATGGATTTCTAGTCAGGGAACAAACAAAAATTAATGACTGGGCCCGTAGTTATTTTTGGGCAACTCTTTTTTATTTGCCGTTAGTCCTTGGTGTTTTGCTCATTCTTCGCTAAAAAAACAGAGTGGTTTAGGCTAGATGAACCGAATAAGTTAAGTTACAATTCAATGACTTAAATCAAGTTTTTATTAATCTTTTTCTCAGGATGTTGTGAGATGAACATTTCATTTTCTGAACGTCTGATCGGTATGATCGCCCAGGGAAGCAATTTAGTGACGAAAGTCACTGAACAAATGAGCTTCTGGGAGCGTATCAGTCCACCGGAAGACATTTCAACCTCGGGCCACTTGATTCATTGGCTCTTCGCTTACACCACATACGTAAACCTTTTTTGGTTTGCTATTCTGTGTGTTGGGCTCTTCGGTTTCTCTTTTCTGTATGCTTCAAAACGCCACAAAAAGGCTTTTTACACTCACGGAAATGAGAAGAAACACTTGATGATTACGGCCTTCATTGGTTTGGGTGTTTTTCTCTCCGTTGATATGGTGATCACAAAAATTTCAAGTCGGGACATGAAAGAAGTCTTCTGGAATTTCCCTGAGAATGATGCTGACGTGATTAAGGTTCAGGTACTGGCACAACAGTGGGCCTGGAACTTCCGTCATGCGGGAAAAGATGGGGAATTTAATACAGGTGATGACGTTGTTGAATTAAATCATCTAGTGGTACCGGTTGGTAAAAAAGTCATGATTCAAATGACATCAAAAGATGTGATTCATTCACTTTATATACCTAACATCTACATTAAAGCTGATGCTATTCCTGGCCGTTATGCCAAGTTATGGTTTGATACGACTAAAACCGGGAAATTTGAAATCGCTTGTGCCGAAATGTGCGGAAACCATCACTATCTGATGAAGGCCCAGTTGACTGTGCTTTCTCAGGAAAATTATGACCGTTGGATAAATGAATCTCAAGCTAATGCAATCGCTACTAACGATACGGAGAACATGGATCTCCGTTGGGGTTGGAAGTGGGGGAGTAGATAATGGCCTTCGTAGAACAACATATTCACGACGCTCCAACGTCGTTTTGGTCAAAGTACCTTTTTTCTTTTGACCATAAAGTCATCGGAAAGCAGTTCCTTTGGTTCGGAATTTTCTGGCTTTTGATGGGCGGTCTCATGGCCCTTCTGATTCGCTGGACTCTTGCCTATCCGGGAGTACCATTCCCGATAATTGGTCACTTGCTGTTTCCTCATTCGGATGGAGTGGTTCCTCCGGACACTTATGCCATGCTTTTCACGATGCATGGTACGATCATGATCTTTTTTGCCATTACTCCCATTTTGATTGGGGCATTTGGTAACTTCTGTATCCCTCTCCTCATCGGGGCGCGGGATATGATTTTTCCAACTTTGAACATGCTCTCTTTTTGGTTCTCCATGGCGTCTGGGGTTGTTCTTCTCGCCTCACTTGCATTACCTCTTGGTGCTGCTGCTGGTGGTTGGACCTCTTATCCAACTCTTTCCACTAATCTTGGTCAGCCCGGCGCTGGTCAGACCATGTGGCTCATCTCTTTATTCTTGTTTGGTGTTTCTTCTACTATGGGTGCCGTGAACTACATCACAACCGTGATCACACTTCGTGCTCCTGGTATGGATTACTTCAAGATGCCTTTAACTGTTTGGGGACTTTTCCTGACTTCAATCCTGAACGCTATCTTTGTTCCGGTTTTAGGGGCAGGTCTCCTGCTTTTAACTTTTGACCGTGTTTTTGGAACAACTTTCTTCCTTGCCGGGGCAGCTGCTACTTCTGGTAAAGGGGATCCGGTTCTTTTCCAGCACGTGTTCTGGATTTTTGGGCACCCGGAAGTGTACATCCTGATCCTTCCAGCTTGGGGTATTACTTCTGACTTACTTTCTTTCTTCTCTCGTAAGCCAGCTTTCGGTTACAAGATGACGGCCCTTTCTTTGACTACGATTACTGTGCTTTCAACAGTTGTTTATGGTCACCATATGTACACGACTCAGATGTCTCCACTTTTGACTCAGTCTTTTATGACACTGACGATGTTGATTTCAATTCCTTCAGCGATCTTCTTTGCTAACTGGCTGGGAACGCTTTGGAAGGGATCAATCCGCTTCACCTCTCCGATGCTCTTTTCATTGGGTGTGGTTTTCGTTTTCGGCTTAGGTGGTTTGACTGGTCTCTACCTTGCGTCGACATCAATTGACCTCTACCTTCACGATACTTACTTCGTCGTTGGTCACTTCCATTACACTATGGCCGCTTCGGTTCTTTTGGGTGGATTTGCCGGAATTTATTTCTGGATGCCTAAGATGTTTGGAAGAATGATGGATGAGCGTCTGGCCAAGATTCACTTCTGGTGCACGATGATTCCTTTAAATGGAATTTTCACCGGAATGATGGTTGTTGGATACGCTGGTATGCACCGTCGTTTATACAACCCATTTATCTATGAGTTTTTACAGCGCCTGATTCCAATCAACATCTTTATTACGATGTCAGCAATTGCAATGGGTCTGGCCCAGTTCATATTCCTTTATAACTTCTTTAAGACGATCTTCGGGAAGAACATTCCTGCGGCCAGTTCAAATCCTTGGGAAGTGGGAACACTTGAATGGGAGCTACCATCTCCGGCCCCTCACTATAATTTTAAAGAAATTCCTGTTGTTAAATCCGGTCCTCATGAATTTGGTAATCCAAATCTCAAAGGTGACCGTGATTTCCAATATCAGACTGAAGAATTGGTAAAAGTATGATGACTAATAATCCGGGAAAAGAGCTACAAAATCTTAAGAACCAAGTAGGCATGACTGTCGCTTTGATCTCCTTTGGGATGATGTTTGCCACCTTATTTCTGGGTTATTTCCTCGTGCGCTCTAATTCATCTACCTGGCCGCCGGTTGAAATTGCTAACTTGCCGACGCTGCTTCCTTTCTTAAGTACGCTCGTGATGGCACTAAGTTCATTCACTTACTTTAAACTTGAGAAAGAGGTGACTTATCGCAAGCATTTCTGGTTTGCCACGATGGCGTTGGGTTTAGCTTTCTTAGTTCTCCAGTGGGAACTTTGGGGTGCCCTTAATGCTTCTGGTATCCTGGCCTCAAACGGACATGTGCCTTCGATGATCTATGCGTTCACTTGGCTTCATTCTGCCCACATTGTCATGGGTCTTATGACTCTTATGTGGCTTGGTCACTTTATTTTCAGAAAACCCGAAGCTGTAACAGAATTAAAACTCATGAATGTGGGAAAGTTCTGGCACTTTTTAGGTGTAGTCTGGCTATTAATGTATTTAATGTTGTTTGTTTTATAAAGGAACTGATGATGAAACTTATCCTTGTTTCAATGATGGCACTTTTCCTCTCAACGGCCTGTGTTGTTGAGAAGTCTCCGTTTAAGGAAGGTAAAATCCTCGGAGGGAAAGAGGTTAGTGCTAAAACTTTAAATCTTGGTTACACAACTTACGTTGAATACTGTATCCAGTGCCACGGCATGGACGGTAAGGGAAATGGGCCGGCCGCTCTAGGTCTATTGCCACCTCCTCGTGACTTTACTCAGGGTCTTTATAAATTTCCTTGGGTTAACTACGGAGAGCTTCCTCATGATGAAGATTTCGTAAGAATTATTCGTCATGGTCTTAAAGGAACAGCGATGCTTCCTTGGGATATTTCCAATGAACGCTTAGATGCTGTTATTCAATACATCAAGGTCTTCGCTCCAGAAGTCTGGGAAGGTAAAGATAAAACTTTAGGTACCAAGCTGGATCTACCGGCCGATCCTTTCGGAGATACTTATCGTCACCAGGCGATTGAAAAAGGTCGTAAAGTTTATCACGTTACCGCTGCTTGTACTCAGTGCCACCGTGGTTACGCGACTAAAGAAGAGATCAATGGTTGGGCCAAAGAACTCGGCACCACTGTTGATATTGGCGCTGATCTCCTTCAATTAAAACCTCAGGATGGAGAGTATAATTATAAAGTTCTACCTCCTGATTTCACTTATCACGATCTGCGTTCTATTACCGATGTCCCTTCTATCGTTCAACGCCTTATGTACGGTGTAACGGGATCGGGAATGCCGGGCTGGAAAGATGTGGTGACGGATGAAGAACTATGGGCGCTGGCCTACTATGTCCAGGATCTGCGTGAAACCGGTGCTGATAACAAGCGTCGAAATGAACTTATGGACAAAGTAAACGGTAAAAAATAATGACAATTGCGGCCCAACCAGAATTTATTCGTAAAACGAACGTGGTGGAAATCCTCGTTCGTTCCAAACTGTTCTGGGTATTCTTTTTAGTCTTTGGTTTTTCTTATCCGATCTATCGGTCGCTTAACAGAACCCTTCCACCAGAACTTCCCATTATTGCCCAGGTGCCGGATTTTGAGCTGATTTCAGAAAATGGTCAGCGATTCGGTTCTAAGGATTTAAAGGGAAGAGTCTACCTGGCCAACTTTGTCTTCGCTCGCTGCCCGTCGGTTTGCCCAAAAATGCTGGCTGATCTGGAAAAAATTCAAAAGCGGGTTCGCGGGACTGGTAAGAAGGTAGCGATAGTTACTTTCACAGTTGATCCTGAACATGACAACGAGAAGGTGTTGTTTGACTTGGCCCGCAAGCACAAGGCCAATCCTTTTACCTGGACATTTTTAACGGGTACTGACAAGGATGCCATGTTTAAACTTTATCGGGATGGTTTCAAGGTAGGCGTTGAAAAGAATCCAAAAGATTTATTTGATATCGCTCACTCCGAGAAGATTGTCTTGGTCGATGGTGAGAACCGGGTGCGCGGCTTCTATTCTTTTGAAACTAATGACGTTAATAAACTAATGATTGATGTAGGGCTATTAATAAATCGTCCTGCTACTAAGGAGTAATCCGTGTCTGAACATCATGCACAAACTCACGAACCCCATGAACACAAGAGCCATAAGAAAGAGTATCTCATAATCTTTCTACTTTTAGCGGTTCTGACGGCCATTGAAATCTGGGTAGCTGAAATACCCGGAATTGGTAAAATTGCTAAAGCTTCATCTCTTACGCTATTGGCAGTAGGGAAGGCCTTCCTGGTGGCCTTTTACTATATGCATCTAAAAGAAGAGACTAAGTGGTTAAGATTTATTGCTGCAGTACCTATTTCTGCTGCCATCTTTGCTACTGTTCTTTGCCTTGAAGCTATGTATAAACCATTCTAAGATAATCTTGATTGGGGAGACTCTCTCTCCCCAAGAAAGGTTAATATGAATCACGACGACACTAGAAAATACATCCATGATCTTGCTAACACCTTTTCTATAATCGATGCCTCGGTATCTCGGGCCTTAACCTTGCTTAGCCGAAATAACCCTCAACTATCTGATGAAATCACCCGTCTTCGTAAGGCCGATGAGTATGTGAAAAAATCCATCCATACCTTGAGGGCCTTAAGAGAGCATGTTCATGCCCAAATAGCGGCCGACAAATCTTCTCAGCCTTAAAAACTCATAATTCTCGTTAAAATTCCGATAGGGCCCATAGGAAATCATTGTTAAAGGATCTCTTATGCGTTTACTCATTTTATTGTCCCTTCTGTTTACCCAGTCTTTATTGGCCCAATCCGGTCCTGAAAAGAAGTTAAAAGAGCTGGAGGAGGCCCGAGAAGAGGAGCTTTATAAGTGGAGAACGACTCATAAATTCAATAATAAGCTTCCCAATGATGAGTACACAAAATTCTATAAAGAGGCCTGGCAGAAGTATTCTGATGAAGAATTAAAAGTATATCAGGAAAGCTGTAAAACTAATAAGGCCTACTGTTTAACCAGTACTCAGAGTGCTTTAAAAAAATCCCAGGTCAGGGTAGTTACGGGTCTATTGGAAAAAAAGAACGAATGGGCCAAACAAGGTCTTAGTAGTGATGTGCAGGCCAAGAAGGAAGCTGAGTTTAAACGTGAAGCCGACATTGATCGTTGCGCCTCTCATAAAACAGATTGTGATAAATTATCTGCCGCAGACCGAAAAATTGCCGGGGAAAGAACAGTTAAACCCGTGACTGTGGTTGATGTTAAGGTAGAGAAGCCTAAAGAAGAGAAGCCTAAGGAAGAAAAGCCTAAGGAAGAAAAACCCAAGGAAGAAAAACCTAAGGAAGAAAAACCTAAAGAAGAAAAACCTAAAGAAGAAAAGGCCACGGTTACTCTTGATGAAGTTGCGGCCATTCTGGAAGACAAGCTAGAAGAAGAACTCAAGGCGCTTGAAGGTGAGTTTGAAAAAACTCATCCAAATTTCAAGGATAAAGAAATGACGGTAGAAGCGAAGAACTTTCTTCAGGCCCAGGAAGCTTTGAGACAGGAGAAGGTTCTGGAAATCTTTTCGGGTCTTTGTGCCAAATTCCCTAAGAGTAAGGAAGTCTGTCTCTCGGATGATCAGGTTAAAAAGATCAAAGATGGTTCTGCCTCTGTAAACTGTCTGATTGAGCGAAAGTTTAAGCATCAAAAAGAGCCTGAGTTATTGTCTGGATTAGATGAGAGTCATCAAAATGAATGGGATGCTTTATCATCACCCAAATCATGTCAGACCCTCCTGGAAAAGAAGAAGCCTGAAGTTGAAGTTAAAAAAGAAGAAGTGAAAGTTGTTGAAGAAAATGAAGATGAGAAGAATCCCCGTAATTATAAAGCCGAGACTTGCAAATGGGTGAGTGATCTTCCACGGAAAATCGTCAACGGCCCGGGCTGTGGTCCTAAGGGAAGAAGCCGCATTTGTACCGGTTATGTTGTCTGTGAACAAAAAGAAGGTGGCGGTAAATTTATCAGAATGTCTTCTTGTGGAGCTGATAAATGTGGAGGCTCGGACGCAGATGCTGTTCGATGTACTAAAGATCAGGGATATTTCTCACAAAGACCTGCTAGTGAATCCAAACTTTTCATGACTCCGAGATTAAAGAAAATTCTCTCGGGCGCTTCGGAGCAATAATATGAAATGCCTCTTACTTCTTTTTTTATCATTGAGCGCTTATGCAGAAACCAGTAGGGATGTTTTGATCCGCGGAAAAATTGGAAATGAATTTGATGATAAAAAAATCAAAGTCATTGATTCTCTGGGACAATCTTATTTTTTACCGAAGAATGCTTTTCCTAAGGACTTCAAGTTTAAACAAGGTGTGAGCTTCGCGATTGAGGTTCATGAAAAGACCTTGGATAAAGTGAAAATTCTTAAAAAATGAAAGCACTGCTTTTCTTTCTTTTAACCCTCCCTTTTGTCCATGCGGTTTCTTTTAATAAATTGCAATGTGGCAAGGCCGCACAAGAGCAGACTCTTGAATGGCAGGCCCGGGGAAACTGGACCAAGACGAAGTTAGGCCCTAAGGATGCCTACTATTCTTCGCCGACAGGTGCTGTAGGCGAGTGGGTTATTGTCAAGGCCATCCCTCAAGGGACAGGACTTTCCAAGATCACTCCTGATGGAAGAATAGAAGTGAGCTTCTCGGGAGATAAGTGTCGTAAAAGTATTAAAAATTTTGCCCAGCCTAAGCCTCTTCCTGATCACTTAAGTGATAGGGAGTTGCAGGAATTTGTGAGCACTCATAAAAAGGGATTGATCTATTTATGGTCGGCCAATGAACCGGCCTCTCAGAAAGGAATTCCTGAAATTAAAAACGCTGCCATTAAGCTTAAGTTACCGCTTATGATTTTATTGGATAAAGACATCACCAAAGGTCAGCTTCAAAGACTCAAGCAGGATCTGGGGGAAACAGTGACTAAAAGAGTGGATAGTATTGAATTTAAAATGCGCTCAATTGAAAGCTTTCCCACTCTCTTGGCTTTTAAAAATGGGAAGTTACTTTCCAGAATGATTAAAGGTCAGAAACAGGCCGATGAATTCGAGAAAGAAGTCTCTCAACTTTTAAAGTAAAAAAAAAGGCCCTCTTGCGAGGGCCTTCAGTTTTGATTATTTTACTTTCCAGTAATATTCAATCACGAGACGCTTTTCGAAAGCGAATGGAATATCTTCAGCAAGTGGTTTTGCAACCATTTTTGCTTTCTCTTTCTCACCAGAAGCTTCTTTAGACAAGAAAGCTGGGATTGATGAGATACGAGGACGAATTTTCGCCTGAAGGTAGTTACCTGATTTAGCACCTGTATCAGTGATTTCAATCACGTCATTAGGTTGAACCTGGTAGCCTGGAACGTTAACAGTTTTACCGTTAACTTTGATGTGCTTGTGAGAAACCATCTGACGAGCAGCTGGAGTCGAAGGCGCCCAGTTAAGACGGAAAACAACGTTATCAAGACGAGATTCAAGAGAGATGATCATTGAATCAACCCATGAAGCTGTTTTAATCTTCTTAGATTTTTTAACGTAGTTACGAAGTTGAGATTCGCGAAGACCGTAGTTGAACATAACTTTTTGTTTTTCAACTAGACGAACAGTATAGTCCGATAGCTTCTTACGTTGCATACCGTGCTGGCCTGGACCATACGGTTTTCTTTCTAGAGCTCCGGCCTTACCAAGACCAGGTAATTCAACACCAAGACGACGTTGAATTTTGAAGCGCGCACGCCCCATGTCGATTTTTGCCATAAATTCTCCTTAGGCATTAGCAGGAAACAATAAAATAAATATTCTCCAACAGGGAGCCTGCATCCTCACACAATTGAGAGAGAGGGAATAATAATGAAATCCTGAGCATTTGGCAAACTTATAAAGCAATACATTAACTGATCTAACGCGTCGCCACCACTAAATTTGCGGTGCCGACGTTGAAAGCAATAGTGCGTTATTTCCCTTGAAGCTTTTGAAGCAAATTGCCCATTTCCACTGCCGCCATCGCCGCATCCCAACCTTTGTTGCCGGCCTTGGTTCCGGCCCGTTCAATTGCCTGTTCAATCGTATCCGTGGTTACGACACCGAAAATAGTCGGAATTTTGGTTTTGAGGGATACGTGAGAGATTCCCTTCGCTGTTTCCGAGCAAACATAGTCATAGTGGGAGGTTGACCCACGGATGACGGCACCCAGGCATATAATGGCATCGTATTTTCCGGACTCTGCCAGGGCCAGGGCCGCTACGGGAAGTTCAAAGGCCCCGGGGACCCAGACTTCATCTACATTTTTTTGATCTATTTCATGACGGTTTAAGCAGTCGTGAGCACCACCCACCAGACGAGAAACAATAAAGTCGTTAAAGCGAGCGGCCACGATAGCGATTTTTAATTTTGAAGCGTTTAATGATCCTTCAATTTTCATATGAATCTCACTTATTGATTTAAAAGGTTTTGTTTTAAAAGATGCCCGAGTTTCATCTTCTTGGTCAGAAGGTATTGGGCGTTTTTATGATTGGCATTTATCTCAAGGGGTTCTCTCTCAATCTGATCAAAACCTAAGTGCTTGAGGCCATCCATCTTTTTAGGATTATTGGTCAGGAGTCTGATTGACTTGATTTCAAGGTAGCGAAGGATTTGTGCTGCCATGGTGTAGTCACGAGAATCTACCGGGAAGCCAAGATGAACATTGGCCTGGGCCGTATCCATGCCCTGGTCTTGCAATTGATAGGCCTTCACTTTATTAAATAAACCGATGCCACGACCTTCCTGGCGAAGATAGATGATGGCCCCTGAGCCTTTTTCTTCGATCATTTTTAGAGATGCTTCCAGTTGATCTCCGCAATCACAGCGGTAGCTTCCGAATATATCTCCTGTAAAGCACTCAGAATGAATCCGTAAAAGGGTTTCACCTTTTTTGAGTTCCAACGGATCGCCTTTCATGATGACCACATGTTCCTGGTTCAGAATTTCTGAACGGAAAATAGACATTTGGAATTCACCAAACTTAGTTGGGAAAGGAATGCTTTCAACGGTGGTGATGAGATTTTCAGTTTTTTTACGGTAATCAATGAGATCGGCAATCGAAATCATCTTGAGCCCATGCTTGTCAGCAAGCTCACACAATTCAGGAAAGCGCGCCATGGAACCATCGGGATTCATGATTTCACAAATCACGCCAACGGGTGAGAATCCACTCATGCGAGAGAGATCTACCGAGGCTTCTGTATGCCCGGGACGTTCAAGCACGCCACCATCCTTAGCGATTAAAGGAAAGATATGGCCGGGTCTGACAAAATCTTTATCTGTCGTCGCTTTATCCGTCATTAGTTTAATCGTGTGAGAACGGTCAGATGCTGAAATGCCGGTTGAGATTTTTTCACGGGCATCAATGGTTACGGTGAAGGCCGTGCCTAAAGATGCGGTGTTCGTTTCAACCTGACGTTTTAAATCGAATCTTTCCGCAAGTTCGGCCGATAAAGGTGTGCAGATAAGTCCGCGGCCTACGGTTGCCATAAAATTTACTGCCTCTGGGGTGATTAAGTCGGCCGCCATGACAAAGTCACCTTCGTTTTCGCGGTCTTCATCATCCACTACAATGATCATTTGGCCCTGGCGGAGAGCTTCTAAGGCAGTTTCGATAGAATCTAAAGGACGTATTTTTTCAGTCTTCATATTTCACATTAAAAAAGTTGCGGGCCCACTCTTCATTTTGTTTGTCTTTATTAAAACGAAGGAAGTTCTCGATATATTTAGCAATCATATCTACCTCGAGATTTAAAACATCTCCAACCTTTTTAGCTGATAATGAAGTCTTTTCCAGGGTGTGAGGAATGATCGCCACCGTAAGAGAGGAATCTGTCAGTCGGGCGATGGTCAAACTGATACCATCCAGAGCAATTGAGCCTTCTGAAATCATATATTTACGAAGCTCTGTTGGAATACTGACTTCTATTTCCCAATTGTTGCCGGTTTTTTCTATCTTTTTGATTTTTCCCAGAGCATTTACGTGGCCTTGGACAAAATGTCCGCCTAAACGGTCTTGAGGTCTCAAGGAGAGTTCCAGATTGACCTTATCACCAGTTTTAAGGTGACCAATAGAAGTCTTCTCCAGAGTCACATGAATCGCCTGGACCCGAAAAGAGTCGCCGTGAATTTTAGTCGCCGTCAGGCAGACTCCATTGGTTGCCACTGAATCATCAATAGCTATTTCTTTTATTAAACCAGGAGCGCGTATGACAAACTCTTTTCCTTCTGCATTGGTGGTGATGGACTCAATGGTTCCAACTTCCTGAATTAATCCTGTGAACATAATAATCTTCCTGTAAGAAAGTGATCGTCACCGATCCACTTTGATTCTAAATGAGTCAGACGAGGTCTGTTACTAAGTGATGTGAGTTCTAGTTCGCCCAGGAGGTTTTTACCCGCACCCAGAAAACTTGGACTTTGGTAGAGAGAAACCCGGTCAATGTAGCCGGCCTGAATAAAAGAAGAGGCAAGCTTAGGGCCGCTCTCCAGCATGAGATTCATGAGTCTTCGATTAAAAAGATCACTCAACGCTTCTGTCAGCGAATTTATTTTGATGACCTGAGAAGCCTCAAAAGAGAAACTTAAATCATGTCGGGTATAAATAAGAGTGCGGTCTTTAAATTCATCAGTAAATAAATGATGAGTCGAAGGGAGGTTGCCACTTTGAGTGAAAACAATCCTCCAAGGTTGATTACCTTTATAATCTGGAAGCCGCACTGTAAGTCTTGGATTATCTTTCCGAACAGTTTCACCACCAACAATAATTCCCTGATGAAGTGAGCGCAAGTAATGAACATGAGCGCGGGCCTTCTCTCCTGTGATCCATTGTGATTCACCATTTAGTAGGGCCGTTTTTCCATCGAGGGTGACGGCGGCCTTGAAGTGGATGAAAGGTCTTTTTTTTCTTTGTGAAAGAAAGAAGGCCTCATTCAATTCTTCACCTTCCGTCTCTAAAATCCCATAATCAACTTCAATCCCATTACTCCTTAATAGTTCCACTCCTTGACCGAACACCATAGGGTTTGGATCAAGGTTTGCGATGACAACTTTTTTAATTTTTTCTTTAATCAGTCTTTGAGCGCAGGGAGGAGTCGTTTTATTCGTGTGACAACATGGCTCGAGGTTGACATAGATGGTAGCACCTTCCGGAGATTCAGTGCAATTTTTCAAGGCATCAATCTCAGCATGATCCTGACCTTGCTGATGATGATAACCCTGACCAATGATTCTTCCATCTTTTACGATGACCGCACCCACTAGTGGATTGGGCCAGGTCTTTCCCAATGCCTTCGAGGCAAGTTCAAAAGTTTTTTTAATGAACTCTGAATCATTCATCATCTTCCTCGAGATCCTGAAAGACCTTTCCGGCAGGATCTTTTTTTAATTCTTCCAGGTAAAGTTCCAGGGAATAACCAGGAGTCACTCCCAACCATTCTTTTATGGTGGCGTGGTTGATATTCATATTCAGCCACTTGAAAATACAAGATTGGCGTAGGGACTTCGCAGTCATTTCTATTTTTAATTCACGGCGGATTTCTTCAAAGAAAAGTTCCGTCCCCCGAGGAGACAGCCCTCCGGAGAGAATCTTATAAGGATTGGCATTAAAGAGCAGTTCCTCAATTTCAAGCCCTTGTTTTTCAAAATGCTCTGATCGCAGTTTCTGATAAAGGTGGAAATCATGGTTAAAGACCACAGGCAGTGGAATCGAGTAAGGATCACGTTTGGGATGCTCAACCAGAACGCGGTAATTATTCTTATCTTTGAGGATGCTTCCAAAGCTTAGTTTGGCCAGATCAGATACCTTAAGCCCTGAGCCATAGATTAAATGGAAAATGACCACGTTCCGCATGTTCACTAATTGGGTCAGTCCCTCGGAGCTGGCAACTCTTTGCTTTAAAAGTTCATAGGTTTTAATGACTTCCGGGAAGGCGGAAGGCTCTGGATCATCCAATACCTTTGGTGAGACCGCCATCTTCTTGAGAGGATTTTCTGGAAAGATATTAAGCATTAATAGGTAATCAAAAAACAAACGCAAGGCCTGAACTCGACGTCTGACTGAATTGGGTGACCCATATTTTTTGTCCAGATATTGAGAGTATTCCTGAACCTGAATAATGGTAAAAGTTTTGATTTTTAAATGCTGTTGTTTGGCGATCAGGAAAGTATTAAAGCATTGAAGGTCAGCTTTATAATTCTTTACGGTATTAAAGCTTTTACCCTGACGTTCAAGTTGTTTTAAAAATTCTTGCTGTTTATCAATTAAATTCCATTCCATGGGTTCGTATATTACGAAAAAGGCTTGGATATGTACAGGAAATCCGTTACTCTGTGGCCCTCGGAGGCATGATGATTACTGTATCTAATTTAACCAAATCTTATGGTGGGCAAGTCCTGTATCAAGGCGGCTCTTTTTTTATTGGCCCAGGTGAGAAAGTGGGACTGGTTGGTCCCAACGGTGCTGGTAAAACCTCTCTGTTTCGTCTCATTACTGGTGAAGAACGGGCCGATTCAGGAGCAGTGGATATTCCTAAAAACTTACGTCTTTGTTACTTCTCACAAAATGTGGGGGAATTAAAAGGTCGGAGTGCTTTAGAAGAAGTCATTCACGGAAATGTTCGTTTAGGATTCCTGAAAACTGAAATCTCAAAAATTGAAAAGGCCCTGGAAGAAGGGGAATACTCTGATGAAATGCTCGAAAAACTCGGGGATTATCAGACTGAATTTGAAAAACTTGGTGGTTACGATATTGAATATCAAGCTGCGGAAGTTTTAACTGGTCTGGGTATCATGCCGGAAGACCAACAACGCCCGGTTGAATCATTCTCGGGTGGTTGGAAAATGCGTATCGCTCTGGCCAAGGTTCTGGCACAAAAACCTGAATTTGTTTTAATGGATGAGCCAACCAACTATCTTGATTTGGAATCCATCATCTGGCTTGAGAATTGGCTACGTAACTTTAAAGGTGCTGTTTTCATGACAAGTCATGATCGTGACTTCATGAACAGCATTGTGAAAAAAGTCGTTGAGGTCAATCATAAGACCATTACGGTTTATTCCGGAAATTATGATTATTATGTCAAAGAAAGAGAAATACGTCGGGAACAACTGGTAGCAAGTTCTGAGCGCCAGGAAGCGATGTTAAAAAAAGAAGAAGAGTTCATTGCAAAATTTGCAGCTCGAGCTTCTCACGCCGCTCAGGTTCAGTCCCGTGTGAAAAAACTGGATAAGATTGACCGGATTGAAGTTATTCCTGATGATCAGGCAATAAACTTTGAATTCCCGAAACCTCCTCGCTCTGGAAACGATGTCGTGAAGATGGATAATCTCGCTAAAGTCTGGGTGACTCCCGAAGGCAAAGAGAAAAAAGTCTTCTCTGGGGTTTCTGGACTCGTCAAGCGACTTGAAAGAGTTGCTGTTGTGGGTGTGAACGGTGCAGGGAAGTCAACGTTACTTAAAATCATCAGTGGACTTACCGAGGCCACTGAAGGTCAGGCCGTGATTGGTGCCAACGTTCAAATAGGTTATTTTTCCCAGTACTCTATGGATGTTCTAAATCCTAATAAAACTGTCTTCGAAGAAGTTCGTGACCGGGTTCAGGATAAGTCTGATGGTTATATGAGAAATCTCCTGGCTGCATTCCTTTTTAGAGGGGATGACGTTGAGAAAAAAGTTTCAGTTTTGTCAGGCGGAGAGAAATCTCGTTTGATCCTTGCTACGATTTTAACGAATCCATGTAATCTGCTGATTCTGGATGAGCCTACCAACCACCTGGATATTAGATCCAGGGAAGTGTTGATTGAAGCTTTGAAGGCCTATGAAGGCACAATCTTAATTGTTTCCCATGATCGCCACTTTTTAAAACAACTAACGACTCAGGTTGCAGAAGTCGATAAGGGCGGAGTAAGATTTTATCCAGGAACTTATTCTGAATATCTCACTGAAATTGGAGATCATTAATGGCCGCGACTAAAGTCATGCTCAGTCCCAACCAAATCCTCCTTAAAGAGGGGGATCACTCGAGTAACATGTACTGGGTACAAAGTGGTCAGTTGGTCGTCACCAAGAAGCGAGGACTAGAAGAAGTGGTCCTAGGTCATATCTACAGTGGGGAGCTTGTCGGTGAGATCTCTTTTCTGGATGAGGAGCCAAGAAGTGCCACTGTTAAGGCCGTTACCGATTGTGATCTGATTCAGATCCCTCAAGAGGCCATTGACGGTATTTTTAAGACCCAGCCTAAATGGTTGGAAATTCTGGTCAAGACCCTGGCCGAGCGCCTTCGTAAAGCAAATGCCCGGATAAAAATCTAAGGATACCCTGACTTTCGTTCTCTAGAAGTTAGTTATTCCTATTAGATAACCTTTCGAACGAGCATCACATTTTATGAACATAACTTCATGATTTGAGGCGTGAGAAGCACACCTCCTGTTTTTTGCGTTGCGTGATGGTAAATTTTTGCATACTCTCTCAAGTTCGTTGCGAAAGAAGCTCAAAACCATTAGAACTCTTTTCATTGTGAAATTTAAATTTTGCTGAAGCTCTCGAGGGACTTCAGATAGACGACCTTAAGGTGATTTATGTCACGGCCTCGCTTACATCAATTTTTGTCTCAAGTTTTTGAAACTAAAGATCCCTCTGAAGTTTTAAATCTTTTTCAACATGAAGACTTTGACTGTTTCATGGAGATTCATGCTCTCAAAATTCCTAAGCGGGAATTGGCCCAGGCCTTTACACACACATCTTTTTCTCATGAATTTAGTGTTCCTCATCAGGAGCAACTGGAATTTCTAGGAGACTCAGTTCTCCAGCTCATTTTAACAGAAGAGCTATTTAAGAGATTTCCCACGGAGAAGGAAGGTCATCTTTCCAAGTTAAGAAGTGCCTTGGTGAATGAAGCGAGTCTTTCGATTATGGCAAGAGGTCTTAACCTAAGTGATCTTATCATTGTAGGGAAGGGTGAGTTTATTAAAAAGCTCTATTTGGAAGCTTCTGTTCTGGCCGATACATTTGAGGCGTTGCTGGCCCAAATTTATCGCCATCATGGATTTGAATTCACACGGGTTCTGTTTCTCTCATGGCTTAATAAATTTATTCCAACTGCCTTTGACATAAATTTTCTTGATCAGTTTGATGCCAAATCCAAACTTCAGGAAAAAGTCCTGGCGAAATATAAAAAGTTGCCACGCTACACCTCTGAAAATCAGGGAGATCAATTCGAGATCACTCTGTGGATCAATGATGTGGCAAGAATCAGAGGAGTTTTCTCCTCTAAGAAGTCCGGTGAAAAAGAGCTGGCACAAGAAGTTTTAAAGAAAGATCTAATTTAAGGAGATACCATGTTATTTGAAAATCAACATCCCCATAACAAAGCGATCATGATTGCCGTTCTTGGGAAACCAAATGTTGGAAAGAGTTCTTTCATCAATCATCTTATGGGATTTGACCTCTCGATTGTGAGTTCAAAACCCCAGACAACTCGTAATCAGTTCCACTGTGCCTTCACCATTGACCGCACAGAGGTTGTTTTAGTCGACACTCCGGGAGTGCATGCCACGGCCCAGGAATTAAATAAAAGAATGAATGGCCAGGCCCAGATGGGTGCTGAAGGTGTTGATCTGAATTTTGTTCTGATTGACCTGACGACGGATGTGGTGACCGAGTTTAAAGACTTCCTTAAAAACTTTGATGCTCCTTTATCAAAAACATGGATTATCTTTACGAAGTCAGATCTTGTAAAAAAAGAAGATTTAAACTTAGGCCCGGCACTGGTTAAGATGCAGGAGCTTTGCCCTTTAATTGAGAAACATTTTGTGATCTCTTCAAAAGATGGCCATAACATTCACGAAATTACTGGCGCGATCCAGGATGCGGCCTTAAGTAATCCTCACCTTTATCCAGGTGGAGATGCTTCCAATATGAATGAGCGCTTTTTTGTTACTGAATACATTCGTGAGCAGGCCTTCCGCCTATTAAAAGAAGAGCTTCCTTATGAGATTGCTGTAATCATTGATGAGTATAAAGATATCAAGAAAAAAGATGAAGAGGCGATTCCTGAAGCCCATATTTCTGCTTCTATTCTTGTGAATCGTCCATCTCAGCGGGCAATTGTTGTTGGCCGGGGTGGTTCAATTATTAAAGAGATTGGAATTAATGCCAGAAAAAAAATCGAGGCGATGATTGGCGGGAAGGTTCATCTTAATCTTCACGTTAAAGTCTCTCCTAAATGGTTTAACAATAACTATGTTTTAGATGAAATCGGACTCCCTCGCACACAGAAGTCTACGAGAGTCTGGAGGAAAAAATGAATCAAAGATCGATGGTTGTCTCCATAATTGGAAGACCCAATGTCGGGAAAAGCACTATCTTTAACCGACTGATGAAAAAACAACACCTGGCCATGACTCATGATCAGCCCGGAGTTACCCGTGATCGTCACTATGGGATTCTTCAGTTGGAAGAATATGTAGACGGGCAAGAACTCAAGCAAGATGTCATTCTGGTTGATACCGGTGGCTTTTATCCGGATAAAATTGAAATCGATACTCATAAGAAAAAAAACAATGTTGATCCGTTTTTTAACATCATGGCCGATCATGCGAAACTTGCCATCAATGAATCAGACCTGGTCTTGTTCATCGTGGACGTTCGCGAAGGTTTCCTGCCTTTTGATAAAGGCATCTGTGATTACATTAAATCGACGAAGAAACCTTTTTGGCTTGTGATGAACAAGTTTGATACTGAGAAACAGGAAGGGGATCAATACGATTTTTACACCCTGGGTCTGGATGAAGAAAACATGTTAAGAGTCTCGGCCGAACATAATCGCGGCTTTTATGAATTGCGTGAGCGTATGCTCAAAATGGCGACTTCATTTAAAGAATCCGAGCTTTCCAAGACAGTTGATGGCCATCTTCAAAATGGAGTTAAACCACGTAATGATGTAGTTTCTTCAGTTGCGATCATTGGTGCACCGAACGCCGGTAAATCAACTCTCTTAAATTGCTTAGTGGGCGCTCAGCGCGCCTTGGTTTCAGAGATTGCTGGAACCACGGTTGATCCGATCGAAGGCTATATCGACCTTTATTTCGGTCCGGATGTTGAAATGCTCACTGCCCGGGACAATCAATTCCGTAAAGACAACGATGAGATGTTTGAAGAGTTAAAACGTTTCCAGGAATCCGGCGACGTGGATCTGAATATTTCAATTGATGAAGAAGACCTGACGGAAGAAGAAAAGAAAATCTACGTTGAATATGGCCAGACAGAAGAGTCAACTTTTGCTGACGGCGAAGACGCCGACGTTGGCGCTTCTTCGGATTTTAGTTTTGATGAATCTAACACAGGACCTGACCTTTTCTCTGAAAAGGAGATACTGAGTGAGATTGAAAAAAATTGGGATTCTGCTCCAGAAGAGGAAGTGGCCGATCTGGAATTCGCTCAATATATCAACCGCTGGCGTTCAGTGAAGTTGGTCGACACTGCTGGAATCAGGAAATCCAAGTTAGTTGAAGGTTTCATTGAAACCCAAAGTGTTTATCGATCTTTAAGATCAATAACAGAATCAGATATCGTACTTTTTATGATTGATTCAACTCTTGGAATCACCCATCAGGATCGTCGACTGTGTGATATTGCTCTGGAAAAAGGCAAGTCAGTCATCATCTGCTTAAACAAAATCGACCTTCTGAAAGATACCTTTGCTGACCAGAAGAAAAAGAAGGAATGGATTCAGAACCTTAGGGATGAAGTGCCTTGGCTGAATTTTTGTCAACTCGTGACGATTTCCGCCCAGAAGAACAGGAACATTAACTATCTTCGGGAAGCTGTTAAACGTACAGTGGTTGTCCGCAATCGTAAGATCCCAACAGGGGCCTTGAACCGTTGCCTGCTTCAGCTCACTGACAGAAATCCTGTGATTGTGAAGAAAACAAATGGCACAAGATTTAAGGTGAAATACGCTTCGATGCTAAAAACCAGTCCACCAACCTTTTTACTTTTTAGTAATAAGTCCCAAGGGATTCCTGAAAACTACCGACGTTATCTGGTAAATGGTCTTCGAAAAGAATTTGATCTAACCAATACTCCTGTGCATTTAATTTTTAGAACCTCAACCGATATTGAAAGAAGAATGCGTAAGGTTGAGAAGAAAAACGCAAAAAAAACTTAATCTTTTTAAAGGGCCCCGAAAAGGGGCCTTTTAAAGTTCATTTCATGATTCTTCCAAACTAGAATTATCTCAATGAAACCATCAGAAGTCCTAAAAGTAATCGGCAACAGTTTTCCTCATCCAATTACACTGGTTGATGTTAATCTGCCTGATCAACCATTGGTCTATGTAAATCAGGCCTTCAGTAATCTAACTCAATATAGTTATGAGGAAGTCATTGGGAAAAATTGCCGTTTCCTTCAAGGTGCTTTAACTGATCCGGAAGCCGTCTTAAGAATCAGACAGGCCATTACTCTTAGAAATCCCATCTGCCAGGATCTTCTTAATTATAATAAGCAAAATGAAATTTTTTATAATCGTCTTGTTTTGATTCCATTACGTGAAGGTAATGCTGTTTATTATTTAGGTCTTCAGCATGAAATGGCCCAAGCTCAGTTTAAAAAAGTAAATGAAGTGGGCCAGAATGAATTATTGGATAAAACGAACAATCCATTAACGATTATCATGAGTTCATTTGCATTTCCGGAAGCCGAAGGCTCGGGGAAGCGGATGATCGAGTCAATGACGAGAATTAGAGGTTATGTTTTAAGTCTTTAGTTGTTCAAACAATTAGAGGAACCAACACGCGGGCCGGGCCCATTTTGCATCATTACATTCATTCTCAGAAAGTCCCGAACATAGGGTTCCATTGATAAAAGTCTGATATCGGCAATCGAGACTTGGATACTCACCTACATGATTAAGGGTGCGGTCTGAACGCTCGTTTTCAATTCTGCCAAAAAATCCTGAAAGTACATTCATCGCTTGAAGCATCTTTTGGTAGACAAGAACTGTTTGATGAGAGGCCACCAAAGTTTCAAGACATTGGTTCTTTTTTTCTTGGTCCTCATAGTTTTGGTTACATTCCTCGGCCATTGAAGGATTAAGGAGGCCTTGGTTGTCCGAAAACAGATCAGGCAGCTTCTGGCCAAGGTTCTTGATACAGTCGCTTGTAGCAAAGTAGTCGGCCTGGCCTTCACATGACATCTTTTTAGGGGCGCGGCTGCGAACGGCAGGAGTTAATTGGATCCCCACAACATAAGGTTCTCCCCCCAGGAAATGGCCGATTTCATGGCATAAAATAATACCTAAGGTGGACTTGGTTTGCTCCTTCAATGAGAGGAGGGTCTCCACCACAGTGACTTCCCAGGTCCCATCTACTCTCTTGGCAGCAAAGGCATTGGGTGAATCAGTAGATTCTTTAAGGGTAAATTTAAGCTTTCCACCTAGTGAACGGATTTGTTCAGCGTAAGTTGTTTCAAGAGTTCTTGTTAATTGAAGATAATCAGCTTTATCAATTGAAGCTTGAGACAGGTGACTGAATAAAAGAAAGGCCAATAAGAAGAGTTTAGACATGCCTTCTTATAACATTGTTTGGACTCAACAAATGGAAAGTGTGAAAAAAACACACGATTACCAGGTGAAGTTATAGGTAATGACCACTGAGATTACGTTTCCGGTTAAGTCTTCAAAGCCGTAGGTGCTGTCTTCTTCTCCGGGGATTTGGCGGAAATCCTGGGTGAATTTATCATAGAAATTAACGACGTGATAAATACCTTCTACACTGATGTAGGACTGTTTGAGTTCCACTGGAAATTCCAGGCCCGCCCCAATTCCGGTTCCAATTCCGCCTCCGGAATCTTTAGGGATTTCACGATCAATGAATTTACTGGTCTGATACCAATACTCCAGACGGCCAATCAAATGGGGATTTGAGTAAGTGATTGCCGTCCCTAAATCTGTGGTGTCAATGTAGTACTTGTAGCCAACAAACACTCGGGTAAAATCTGTCACCACAGCACCAATAGGACCTTGATCAGGATAACCATTCACCACGGTATCCAGGATCATGGTGTGTTTGGAGTATTCAAGACCGAGAGTGATGGCCTTTTGGAAATCCAGAAAATAGTTAACTGATAAGTGAAAAGTCGGATGATTGTCTTCATAGGCCGCACCACGGTTACCGGTAAAGGTAGTGAAACCTCCGCCTAAGTTAACCGAGAAAAAACGGCCGTAACGGTAAAAGCGTTCATCTTCCAGGACTTGGGCAGATTCCAGATCCTCATTGAAGTCTGAGAAAATATCACTACCCGGATTAAGATCATCTTCCACTTCCTGCATAATCTGCTCAGAAGACTGAGCGAAAAGCGAGAAGGGCATGAGGATTAGAAATAGAAGGAGGATTTTATTCATCAACATATTTTATAGATAAAAATGGACAGCGGCCTTTAAGAATTGGTCTCCCAAAGTCTCAAAGCTTCTTCCATCTTCCGAGTTTGCATTTCTGGCCGAGATACCAAATTCAAAGGAAAATCCGATACTCTCAAGACCTGTAAAATGGAATTCAGTTCCAAGAGTACCGTCGACCTGGTAGCCAGATTTAACTTTATCCTTATCATCTAAAAAGTTTTCCATGGCAAAAAGGCCTGCCATATAGAAATTGAGCTGTGGTTCGTCAAAAATGATGCGGTAGAACTTAACTCCTGCACCGTAAAGAGTGTCATCCTCATTGGATTTGAAACCCAATAATCCACCAAGAGCGAAGGTTTTTGATTGTTGAACCTTCAGTGAGATGGCCGGAATTCCATTGGCCAGCTGATTTGTGGCGCCAATTCCCATTCTGCCTCTCATATCCGCCGAGATAGCATGAGTGGAGAATAAGAACACAAATAAGAGGAATAATTGCTTCATTCTTTAAGTCTAAGGAATCTTTTGATCTTTGACAACGAGTGAGCAGGAGTTTTAAACTTCTATTGAATTTTAAAGATCAAAAGGACCATAAAAATGAGCGAAGCGACTCAAACTCAAACTCTTGAACAGACACTCAATAAAACAGACTTGGGTCACACAATTTATGAGCATCGAAAATCACTTTTCATTCTCTTGATCGCCATTTTGGTTGGGGCCACTGGATTTGTTTTTTGGAAACAATCTCAACAGTCGGCTGCCCTGAATAACTCCGTAAAAGTCTTTGAATTTCAAACTGGTCCATGGGCAGAAGCAAAAGCAGGGAAAATAGAGACTGCTGCTTTAATCAAGGCCTTTGGAAATCTTGATGAAAGCGTTCGTACTGCTCCAGTGATGCTTCCCGTGGCCTTGGAAATGAGTAAATTCCTCTATGAAAAAGGAAATTACGCGGAGGCTGATTCGGTTCTTTCTTCCCTTTCTGGTTTAACTCATCCGGTAGCTTCATTTTTTGTGGCGATGCAAAGATCTGCAATCCTGGAAAAACTTGGAAAAGTTGATGAGGCGATTGCTGTACTTGAGCCGCTAGCACAAAAAAAAGAAGTTTTAATGCCAGCGAAAGTGTCCCTTGATCTTGGACGCCTTTATCTTGCAAAAGGTGAAAAAGGCAAGGCCCAGACACAATTTGATTACGTTATGAACACTTTTCCGAATGATGATCAGGCCAAGCTTGCGAAACTGTATCTTTCACAAATTGCTCAATGAAATACTTCTTTTTAATTCTTCTCTCTGTGGCCTGTGGAACCTTTAAACCTCAGGCACCGGAGAAAAAAACAGATTTTTTTAAAGTTGCTTGGGTTAAAAACCTGGATCCAGAGTATGTTTCAGGGAACCTCCCGATCGGCTTAGGTGCGCCTCGAATTTTTAACGACATCGTTTACATGGGAAGCATGAGTGGAGTTATGTCTGCTTATGATGTTGAAAGTGGCAGGGCCCTTTGGTCATCCAATGACAAAACTCCCTTGGGTGGGCCGGTAGAATTCTTCAACGACCATGTGGCCTATGGAGGTCTCTCAGGCCGTTTTTTTGTTCGTCACTATCTGACTGGTGAGTTGAAATATGCCATTGATTTAGGTGCCCCGGTGGAGAGTGCACCTTTTTATTCTAAAGGCCACCTCTTGGTTTATTTACGTGGTCATCAGATTGTTCACTTAGATGCTGAAACGGGTAAAATTCTTTGGGTGTATAAACGGGCGGTGCCTGTGACTACGACCTTGCAGCGAACGACCAGACCACTTTTAATCGGAAACAAAGTAATTTTAGGTTTTGCTGATGGATTTGTGGGAGCACTTTCCCTGGAAGAAGGTCTACTGCTTTGGGAAACAAAAGTGGTAGAGCAGTCCAAGTTTATCGATGCTGATTTAAATCCCGTATTAGTCGGGGGAGTCATTGTTACGGGATCTCCTTCCGGCGATCTTAAGGCACTGAATCCTGATAATGGTGCCATCTCTCGAAGCTATGGCGTTAGCGTAATGGCCCATCCTGTCTTAAGAGGGGAACAAATTATTCTGGGCACCAATGATGGGGAAGTGATTCTCATGAGTTTTGGGGGAGAAATTCTTAAAAGGGTTTCTGTATCTGATCAACCAGTGAGTGCTGTTGGCTGGTGGAAAGAACATCTTGTTGCAGCTAGCTTTGATGGAAAAATTCGTGCTATCGATCCCTTAACGCTGAAAGTGGTGGATGAGTTCGCTATGGGCTATGACTACTCATCAGTATTTTCAGATCTGGTTATTACGGATGATGCCATGGCAGTTTACTCATCACGGAATCGGCTTTACTTGTTCCGTTAAAAATAATTTATCTATAAAATTCTGTCACTTCTCTGACATCCTTTGCTTTTCAATCTTGTAAGCGGCTAACATTAATAGATTGAAAACAAAGGATTTCACGATGAAATTATTTTTTGCTTTTTCGCTTCTCGCATTAACGGCTTCCGCCGGCGCCAATGTCAAGATTCAGGAAGAACTATTTGTCCCAGGTAAAAACCCCGCAATTGTTAAAGACTTAGTCGATACCGGTTCCGTAATCATTGATCACGTGACCTCCGAAGGTTTTGAACTTTATGGTTCAAAAGGTCTTTCGAAGTATCTTGATTCTAAGAAAATCGTTTATCTCAACATGAAAGAAATAAATGAAAAAGTTCTGGCCGATTATCCATCCTCAGCGGAAATTGCCCAAAAGCTGCAAGTGGCGGCCACTAAGTACCCTCACATCATGCGTCTTATGAACATTGGAAAATCCGTCAAAGGGAAGGACCTCTTGGTGATGAAGATTTCAGACAATGTGGCCCGAGATGAAGTGGAACCGGAGTTTAAGTACATCTCGTCTATGCATGGTGATGAGATTACTGGTCGCGAGCTGACAGTCAGTCTGATTGAAGAAATTGGTGAAAAGTATGGAAGAGATTCTGAGATCACAGAACTTGTGAACAATACGGAAATCTTTATTATGCCTTCTATGAATCCAGACGGAAGTGATCTTAAACAGAGGGCCAATGCCAACTGGAGCGATCTAAACCGAAATTTTCCTGACATGATCAGAGATACTCAAAGTTCACCTAATGGTCGCCAGGTTGAAGTTCAGCATGTGATGAAGTTTCAAGGGGAGAGACAATTCTCTCTGTCTGCTAATTTTCACGGTGGAACCATTGTTGCCAACTATCCTTGGGATTCAAAATACGACGCCCATCCATTAGAAGATCTGGTCAAGGCATTATCCGTTGAATACGCGGAACTCAATCCAGAAATGAGAAGCTCGCGGGAATTTCCAGGTGGGATTACCAATGGTGCTGAATGGTATGTCGTGAGAGGCGGAATGCAGGACTGGAGTTATGTCTGGCATAACGATCTGCAGATTACTGTGGAACTCTCACATACCAAGTGGCCGGCCTATAGAGATATTCCTGGATTTTATAAAGATAACCGGGACTCAATGGTTCATTATATGAAGGCCGTTCATAGAGGGGCCGGAATTAAATTTTCTCGTGCAAATGTTTCAGGTTCAGTTTCAATCAGACAAGTAGGTCCGGTTGCCCGGGATCTTGGAAGTTATGCTTTTAAAGGTTCAGAGTTTTATAAAGTTTTACCGGAAGGAGAGTACACTTTCTCAGTCCAGGAGAAAGGGACCAGTAAAGCATCTGCTTATAATCTAAGAGTTGAAAAAAATCTTATCCGTGCCAATGGAAATTATCTTCAGCTTAACTAAGACCTAGTTTTTTTATGAATTCAAATTCTTCACGGGTGACTGGTAAAATTGAAAGCCGGTTACCTCGTTGAAGAAGTCTCATCTCACTTAACTTCTTATGATTTTTCAATTCTTCCAAGGATACATGGTGATCCAGGTCCATTTCGAAGCTCACATCCACTAAAAACCAACGGGGCTGTTCTAAAGTTGTTTTCGGATCAAAATACTCGGACTCTGGGTCAAATTGAGTGGAATCTGGATAGGCCTTGGAATTAACCCGAGCGATGCCGGCCACGCCAGGGATAGGACAGCTAGAGTGGTAAAACAGGATCAGGTCTCCCTTTTCCATCTCATCTCGCATGAAATTGCGGGCCTGATAGTTCCGCACTCCATTCCAGGGTTCTGTTTTTTTGGGACGTTTTTTCAAATCATCAAAAGAAAAGACATCGGGTTCAGATTTCATTAGCCAGTATTTCATCCCTTTATATTGGACAATTTTCGACAGTTAATCAAGTTCAGCTTTCTTTTGACGAAAAGACTTTGGTGAGGTGGAAAATGAAACATTTGAATTTTGCTTTGATGTCGGTCCTATTAGTTAGCTGCGCCCATTTTAATGATACGCCTAAGACAGTGCAGTTTCCCTATGCCTCTGAATTATTGCAGAAGGTACAAATGAAAGTTTCACGAATGCCCGCCTCGATGGAAATGGAGGATCTAAATGAAACTTCACCTCGACGGATTTATTTTAGCGCTCTCTATCAACAATATTTAACTCTAGGTCAGCATCTAGGCAAAACGGCCGATATGAAATTTTGTCCCCAATTTCATCATGATAAAATTCAGACCGATGCAAGTTTAGTTCCTAAGGTTTCCATGTATCGCTCCACTCACATTGATGCCGAAGGGAAAGATTATTTTCCAGAACTGGCCTTCAATCAGGATTTTTCTCTCAGGGATTATCACCTGGTGATTAAAAGTGAGCTTGAAACCCTCTGTGAAGAGGGCGTAAGTGATAATTTTTATAAATTTGATAATCTGGTGACTCATTACTCTCACAAAAAGTCTTTTCACCAGGATCCCAAGGCCATGGCCTCGGTTTTAAAAATTCCTGTGTTTGCTAATTTTTATCTGGTTAAAATGCTGGGAACCCCTGGAATCAATTTTACCAGTCCTGAAGAGAAACATTTCATTCGTCTGACTCAAACTCATTGGTTTGAAAATTATGTCTCAGAGGCCAGTCGTATGAGAAGTCACTTCATAAAAAATAAAATGGTGAGACGTTAATCATGAAATACCCCTTACTTCTTCTGACCTTCCTGATTGTATCTTGTGGCAAGTATGAGTCGGAGGTTTCAAGAAACCTTATTGGCGAATCTCGCTCTGCCAGTGCACTTTCTGTATCAAGTTCAGATAGAAATAATTTAGCAAGTATTTGTGGGGCCTTGGCGCAAAAATCGACCATCTTACCCTCTATCGTCGGAACCACAAATTTCCTTTTCACCACCATTCAATCTGATTGTGAAGGTGAGACAGTGGTGAATGCGGATATTAATGTTGTCGTTCAAAATAATGGAGCGGGTTTTGTTTTTAAGAAAAGTATCGATGGTCTGGATTACATCTTTCCGGAAGTAGAAACTCAAAGCTCAGGGCTTCTGGCCGGGGCCTGTGCAGACCTTTCTACATTCAGTAATCCTCGTCTTGAAGGCACAAGTGCCACATGGATAACTACCAACGGCATCAGTAGTAATGATTGCACTCCTTTAAATGGAGAGATTTGTGTGATGGTGGAAAAAGGCACTCTTAATAATGATCAAAACTATACCGTCCATACTAAAGAATGGATGCGATTGAGAGTCAGCTCACCAGAAGGCAAAATAGGATTTTTTACTGAAAGAAAAAGACTCACACAATCTATCTGTGGGGCCAATAAGTCTCAAATCTCCCGCGCCATCTTGAAATAAACTTGCCGAGCCTTTCCTAAATAGGGAACAATTATATTATCTCGTAATTGTTTAGGAGGGCCTATGACTAAAGTCTTGTTACTTTCTCTTTTCATCCTTGTCTCTTGTAATGAGGAAGCACCGGTAACTCCACGCGGCAGTCTGGGAAGCATGCGTGAATTTCTACAGGAATCCGTGGATGGCAGAGAATTTCTTGCTTTATGTCTGAAGCTAGGTCAAAAGGCCGATCGTCTTCCAAGTCTTTCAACTGCTCAGGTTGAATATAACTTCTCTTACTCTCAAAAAAATTGCAATGATTTGGAACTTGGAGCATCTAAAGATGTAACTGTTACCATTGATCAAATAGGTGGCAGCTATGCTTTTAAAACAAAAGATAACTCTCAATTTGGCTTCACTCAAATCGAGACTCCATCAGAAGGAGCGATGAAGGAGATATGTGCTAATGCTACGGCACTGACTAATCCTCTCCAGGCCGGACCGACTGGGGCCATTTGGTTTAAAAAAGTAAATCAAGAGAATTGCCGTTCGGATAAAGACCATTTCTGTGTGAAAATTGAAAAAGGATCAATTGATCAGACTTTCAATAAATATGTTATTCACACTGAAGAGTTAATTCGTTTTAGAACAACCGGTAACAATACTGGCTTCTTTGTTGAACGCTATCTGGATACGGCCGGGAACTGTACTGGCGGAAAACGCATCCAAAAGAAAACAACTCTCAACCTGTAAATTGTTCGCAGACAACTGAGGATAATTTTATCCTCAGCTGCGATCAGATTATATAGAGTTAAATTAGTTATCTTTAAGTAAGTTTTGGAAAGGGCCTTCATTTAAAGGCATCAATTGTATTGGATACCTGATTCTGCTTTTTAGGAATCCATATAACTCATTTAAGGTTTCTATTGTGAAACAGAAAATGATTGTTCCTTAAGAATTTCAAGCGTTTTAAAAATCCTCAGTTGTCTGCGAACAATTAAATGATACATCCCTGATGCATCTTCACCACCACTGTTTTCTTCAGGTCTTCATTCCAGACACTTTTACAAAACTCAATTTCAAAAATTTTCGGAGCAAGTTTAGTTTTATCTTTTGGACAACTGACTTCTGAGCGCTTTTCTTCCCATTCGCTTAAACGAGTGAAGTCCAGATTTTCAATTTTCCAGTCCCCGTTGGGTGAAATTTTCAGGACATAAAAAAGTCCTTCTTCTTCCTTCAAGACATACAGCTCATTCTTTTTAATAAAGAGTGGTTGATCACCAATGGGTAGCTGGTAGGTTTGGGTCTCTTTTTCTCCATAAACAATAACTGGTTGAGGGACAAGAAGCTCGCCCACAGGGACTTCAATTTGAGTCTGGTCTCGCCAGATAACAGCTCTGTCCTTTGAGAGGGATTTCAGGAAGGCCATACCTTTCAGTATCTTAGATTCCGGGTCCTTAGGATTGTGGAGTTTGCAGTGAGAGTTAAAGAGCAGGGGTTTAAAGCCTTGTTGAGATTTTTGAGTGGTATAGAACTCCACGGGTATGCCGTATTTGGCACGGAAGAGTTCAAGGTATTGTGCCTTTTTAGCGGCCGGGACTGCTTGAACCTTGGTGAGTAAATCTTTCCAGCGGGTGAGTTGCAGGCCCATGATCTGGTCACATTCAGAATTTTCCAGGCAGCCTTTGAACTGATGATCAAAATCTTCGATGGATTGAGGATTGGGGATGACCTTAATCTGTGGAGATGGCCGAGAAAAAGCTGAAAGCGATATAAAAAACAGTAAATAAGTTATGCGCATGGTTGTTCCTGTCGTTTCCAAATCTATTTTTTTATTATAAGCTCATCCGAATTATAAAATTGAGGAGGATTCATGAAAAAGTTAAAAAAGTCGCGTCCTGCGAAGAAAGTTTCTAAAAACAAGAAGAGCGGCCTTAAACTTAAGCGCCTTGCTCGTAAGAGTAAACTTCTTAAAAGCCACAATAACTAATTCTCATTAGTCTTAACTATAAAGGGCCCTCGCTAAATAGCGAGGGCTTTTTTATTTGTGCGAGTTGTAAAGTCGCTGTTATTCCATTGATCGTCAAAATCGTGACAGTCAATAATACTATATATAGTTATTTATGTTTGACGATGAGTTGTTTTGACAGGTTTAATAGATCTATTAACAGCTTAAATGATTTATAGCTTTAATTTCCTGCACACACACAAAAGCCTCCGAATGGAGGCTTTTTTTATTCCAGCATTCCCAAGAGCGGAGGATATTTGGCCTGATAGGCACCTGCCTTCTGCATTTGTTCAAAATATCTTTTTTTCGTTTCAGGTCTTTTGGTCCAATGCTCTTGCGGTGAGATGTGATGCTCCTGATGGTAGCCTTCATTGAACATAAAAAGATTGTAGATTTTTGAGTAGTGACTGACGGCATTTCCAAAGCGATCGGATGGGGCACGGGCCTTATAATGTTCAAAATAATTTTCCACATGGGCCAGAAACCAACCGCAATAGAATAGGGGGAGATAGACCATCAGAAAGAATTTCCAGTCAATGAAAATCAGGATTCCACAGTAGCTAAGAACGACCAGGATCTCAGAAGCAAGCAAGTGACCTTCTTTTTTCTGCATGGTTTGCAACCAGGCCTTTTTAGTTCCATCCCTTAAAAGTGAGAAGGCCGAATAAGTAATCCAGTGCTCCTGTTGGTTATTTTTACCAAAGAGGTAAGTTGAGGAGGGATCTTCCATGGAATTATTGTATCGGTGATGATTTAGATGGTGATATTTATAGAGGATTTGAGGCAAACCTAAATTTGCTGAGTTTAAAAGGGAAAAGGCCTGATTCAGAATAGAATTTTTGAAAAAAGGCGTATGCAAAAAATTATGAGTGATCACAATAGGATTAAAATAAAACAGCATAACGTGAATCAAGAATATAGTCAGGTTTCCTATGATCGGTAGTTGATCAAAGCGAGATGCCCACAGGAGAAGTGAAGTCCCCTGGAGGAGAGCTATTATAAAAAGAACTAAATCCTTGAGTGAATATTTCATCAGCTTCGGTTTTTTAAAGTACTCCGTACATCTTTTTTCATTTGAACCCGCTTCTTGGCATTATCAAAGCGGCGGAGCTCATCTTCCGTCTGAGGATTAAGGCCTGGGACGGACACCGGGCGGCCCAAATCATCCAGAGCGACAAAAGTCAGATAGGCCTTGGTAGTAGTTCTGACTTCTCCTGTATAAGGATTCTCTGATGTTACCTTCACCCCCACAATCATGGATGATTTACCCACATAGTTTAATGAGGCCTGAATAAGCACATGGTATCCCATTTTTATTGGGGCAATAAAGTCGATATCATCAATATGGGCGGTCACTACAGGACGCCCGCAGTGACGAGCGGCCACCATCGCTGCCGCAATATCAATCCAGCTCATAACAGTTCCACCAAAGACTGTTCCATGATTGTTAGTGTGATTGGGCATAACCATCTCACGCATTTCAATCGCCGTTTCAGATGGAGTTTTAAGAGTCGCAGCTTTCATGTCTTCCTTAGTCTTCTGGTTCTGTACAATAAAGATGGTGATTCCAACGGAAGCCTTCAATGAAGGCATTGTAACCAACGCTGACAGTTGCGCCAGCGTTTGAATTCTGGCCCTGATCTCTGGATGAATCAACAATATTATAGATCCGATTGGTTAAATTTGTTTCTGATCCCTGAGGTTCAATTTCAAAGTTACCAAAGGCCCCGCCTTGGCGGACTTTACCTGAGGCACAGTAGGCAGCTCCTAATTCCCGGATTTTATCATTAACAGCAGCAGTTAACAGTGGCTCACCAGTTGTGGCATCAAAGTCAGCTTCCAGAAGGCCGCCCCCTGGTTTATCATCTCCCACTCCTTCATTTGAAACAAAGCGGTTAAAATAAATCATCAGATCCGCACCTGCCGGGAGAGAACAAGTTTTGATTCCGGAATCTTCATCTGTGTAGGCATAACCTGAGCAACATTTCCCGCCATCAGTGACAGTCTTCCCTAGAGGACTGCAACATTTGAAATCATTGGCAGAGAAAACGGGTTCATTAAGAAGACCATGAATATTGGTAAAGTTCTTAGTGACGTTCTTCACACCGCCGGAGGTGTTGGCCGGATAAGTATGGCGGAAAGAAATATTTGAACTGGTAAATGAGTTTGCAGGAATGAGTGGGTCATTCAGGAAGTTCACGCCTGTTTTATAAATCCCGGGGATTAATCGGTTAGCGTTGTCATTACAAGTGATGGCCTCAAATGTTATCTGAGGTATCCCACTTAATTCAAGCCGGCCCAGACGTTTTAAGTAATAAGCACTGGTTCCAGGTTTGCTTCTTGGTACATTAGTGCGCCCAGGAGTGAGGGCCTCGAAAGCCACTCCAACTTTTCTTCCTGAAAATGAGCTTGCTATCATGGCAGCATCGGCCGCAGCTTTAAGTATACGGGTGGCAGGATCGTAAGAATAATAACAACAGCCACCAGGTAAACCGCAGGCCACACCAGTATATCCCGTCGTGGGAGCACCGGGGTTGTAGGCAGGAGTTTTCAGGCAGGTTCTGACAACGGCAGCGTTGGCCGCTTCCATACGAAGATTAAGAGTGTTGTTAGCATAAGCAAGATCAAAATCTCTTGAAACATAACTTGGTATTTTAATAGTGATGTTTCTTCGGGCATCACTGGCAGTGCTGGCGTAATCAATAAAGACATTGCTGTTACCATCTCCGCTTCTTGGTCTAAAATAGTAATCGCGATTGGAAGAAGAGTAGTTAGGTGTGACGGTATTTACGCGGGTAATATCATACGAGTAAACCTCTTCTGGAATACTATCATTGTTAGCATCTTTAAACTCTTCAGGTATTGTGTCAGTTGAGGAATCAGTAATCGAGTACTGAGCACAGGCCCCATTGGTATTAGATGAATCTTTACAGTAATCTCCATAATCCTGATTTACTAACGACTGAACATCGGCCGGATTATTATTGTACATGTAGGCTACATCTGAGGAATTTGTGATGAGCGGCGTTCTGGAGTTGATACAACGAAAGTTCGTCACGTCCAGCACGAAACGATCTCGGCGGGTCCAGTCATTTGAACCATCAGAAAATTTTCTGATCCAACCACCACCACAACAAGATTCTGAATTGGCCTCAGTTAGAGTTTTCCATTGATGGGGACTCATGACGTTGGTTCCAAATGCATTTGAAGGATTTGATGTCAGTAGATTCGCAGGAGTTCTTTCCTGATAGGCCGAAAGAATCGGTTTCAGAGAAGTTTTTCCAACATTTTCCACTGTGGCAAGTCTTGAGTAGCGTTTCGGATCATTCGGGGCCATACCAGGAGCGACGGACATCTTAAGTCCTATCGTGTTCACATCATAATTATTAGGGACAGTACTTGTAGGTAAATCACCGGTGTAGGTTGTGAGATCACTTCCCACTTCACGGCAACAGCGGTTTTTGGTCATGTCATAGTTTTTAAAAGCTTCTGTATTTGATGCAAGTGGTTTGGTATCACCCTGGCCACAAACCAGGTATTCACTATAGTAAGATTTTTCAGCGGCATTACCAAAAAAGCTCGTGCCGAAAATTTCAACTTGAGACGCATGTTTTTTATTTGGAGAGCAATCAAGGTCCGTATGGCAAACAGCTCCGGCCCTTCTCAAGCAGGCATCCCTGACTAAAGTCTGATCGAGAATAATTTGAGAATTTAAAGGTCTGGCCTCAATACTTCTAAATGGTGAAGAACTCTGTAGGCTATCTGGTGATGAACCAAGAGAAGCAGTAGGCAAGAGGGTTTCCAGACCGCAGGCATTTTGATTGGTAGCTCTATTGAAATAACCGGAAGGCAAAGTGCTACTGGCAAATTGTTCATAGTTGCCATCGCTTCCGATGACTGGGCAAGATGAATGTCGGTATTCGGTAAATAAACCGGAGTTACAACTTCCAATCTGATTTATGAAGTCCGTTCTGCGTGATGAATCCGGGGCTGTCTGCTGATTAAATGGATTTGATTTCGTCAGCTGATTATTCTGATCTGGCAAGCTTTTGCCAGGCTGACAAAGACCTGTGAAAAAGTTTCCGGAGCCTTCATTTAAAAGTAGGTTTTCATTTAAGACTGATCTGATGACAGAAGTTAAAGAGGAGCTCTCACCACTGGCAACGTAATGAAGAGGACGACCCAGGACATTAGCATCTTTACCATAAATATGATTTCGACTAAGTGGAATTTCTTCCAGCTTGGCCGCAAAACGCGCCACTTTGGAATTAAACAGACCTGATTGATTGACGTTGGCACAATAAAAGTTAGGAGCACAACTCAGAAGTTTTCTCTTATTTAAGTCAAGGGATGAGATGCTTCCCGCATTGGAGTGACAGATGGAGCCGGCACCACGGTAAATACAACGTTTAGAGCTGCTGGAAGGAAATCTCTTCTGAAGAAGTATTTGATCAATGGAAGTCGCAGTGGCCGTGAGTGGCTTCTCATTTCCATTTCCATCGAATTCCGGCCAGTTGGTTTTGACGTCTTTGACATCAGCGCAGGCATATTCCCAACCGAGTTGGGTGACACAATCAGTGTCGGTCTCACACATGTGATATTTCTGACAATTTCCGGCCTCATTTTGGTAAGGATGATACTGATGATATTCAGGATCATAATCCACTTGTGCGGCCTGGGTAATACCGTCATAAGCATTTACCTGTACAACATGCAAAGTAGGACTGGCCAGATCTGCAAAAGGAGCATTGATGGCCAGGAAAAGTTTTTTAGAGGTAGAGCGTACAATTCGCCCTTTTCCGACAGCAAACCAGCTGACGCCATCAAAAGAACCGATCAAGGCCCCTTTATTAAATCCAAACCAATCTCTCTGGTAACCGTTAGCAAACAAAGCGCTTTGGGTTTCCAGTCGTGCCGCTCTCTGATCTTTAACAGTACTACGGGCAGAATGAGAAAAAGGAATCATGGTCGGTGGTAACCAACAGGCTCGTCCGAAAATAGTGTCTTCATAGTTTCCGGCCGTCGTATTGGTCGAGAAGGCGTCTCTCTCCGTACTGTGGCCTATGGCCTGAAGTCCTGTTCCGGTAGAACTAGATGGATGGGCCGTGAAAGTATTTAACCATGAATCCTTGCCACAAGTCGGGCATGGAGTGTAGTAGCCGGAGGTGGTTGAGATAAAATAAACCTGATCCAGTTCAACATTAACTGTCTTGGCAGGCAAGGCCTTATCCAAAGAGACCGTCATCTGTCCCAGAATGGCATTCATGCTGAAGTTCTGCTGAAGCGGAAGAACCTTTCCTTCATCCATATATTCAAAAGGAGCACCTTCTTGTTCAGCCCCGGAAGAAATATCTTTTTCCGCACCGGTGGAATCAAAGAAGCGATGAGGGGCAGATCGTGAATTAACCGAAACCGTTTGATGGGCCGGAATTGTTTGGGGAGAACTTGGAGGCGTATAACAGTCAATGCGAATAGGTTGATTAGCTGTATCTCTCAAGACTACTGAATATTCATAGGCCGGACAGCTGGCAATCATGTCCGGTAGTTCAGTCTTTGAGCATCCACAAGTGGTGTAAAGACGTTTCATTACCGTCTCAAAATACATCGGTTTTTTTGAATCAGTTGTGGCAGTTAAACAATCAGTTGCCGGAGTGTAGGGAGTTGCGCGGCTAAGAAGTTCATTGTGAAAAGGTGAAAGGGTTGATTGAGATTTTATATGCTCAACACACATGTAATCTTTTTTTAATTGCTCAAAGGCCGCATCATATCCACCTGATCCACTACCACCAGTGCTACCACTGCCAGATCCGCCGGTTGTTGGAACTGATGTCCCACAAATATAATAAAGTTGTGGGTAATTTAAATAGGCCAGAGGATTTTGTAAGCGTTCTTGTTCTGCGGTTTGCAGAAGGGAAGCATATTGGGTGGCCGCTGCTGGTTTCACAGCACCATCTCTGACACATTGATTTTCTAAACAACAGTCAAAGCCCCGGGCCTGACAGTCGCTTTTACTGCAAGTGCCACCGCTTCCGGTATTGGAATAGTTGGGATCAACTTGCATGGCCAGGAGTCCAGTATTCACCTGACCCATGGGAACTTCATCCAGATAAGTCACAGTAGGAGAAGTATAGGTCACGCGCTTAAAGAGTCTGACTCTGGTAGCGGTGAGCATGCTGGTACATGTAGGACATATTAAAGAAGGGTCATACTGAAAGATAGGTGGAGAAGTCGTATCCGGAACGTAATCACCGTTACTGTTTTTTACCCTCAGAGTTTTATCACAATAGGCAGAAGAATTTGTGACATCATCAAAATCCACTCTGAGATTTTTTACAGTTCTTTTTAAATTAAAATCATAATAAGAAATAGGAACAATACGTGAGCGAAGTTCATAAGGTATTCCACCCAGCGAATAGGTGCTGACTAAACAGTAATTGGCATTGATGAAATTTTCAGAGGTGCCGAGATAGGTTTCAATCGGGGTCCCGACAATATAAGCGTTGTTGAGGTTTGATACGTTAACAGTTATAGAAGAAGTATTTGCTCCTAGATAATTCCAACTGACTGCGGAAATAACTCCGCCACCATCAGTACCACCACCGTCTGATCCTCCGGTGGTTTCTGTGTTCTCAAGATTGCCTTTACTCACTTGAGCAGTGGGCATACATGAGACGAGAAGAAATAATGATAAAATGAGGTACCTAACATCCATGCTGGTAATGATCTCCTGTAATCTTTTTCGGAGTTTCATGCTGTTAGCTTTATTCTAGCTCACTTGAGGAAAACTTTGCCGAATGGGGTTAAGTCTTTGAAACTAATGTTAACCAGAGTGGGGGACTCGGTGACTTCGCCAAAAATATTTGGCAATTTAAAGACCGAAGTACTTATTGCCTGTCGCCGAGACGGCTTTGTAGGGTGAAACCAGGGAAGCATTCCCGAAGGCAGTGTAGGGTTGATAACCCGGAGTAGGCATATAAAAACCATAGGCCCCATGATAACGGGCATTGAAAAGAATCGTGTCGGAAATTCCCATGGGCCTTTGACCATTGTTCCAAGGTGAATAATTGTAGGGATAAGGATTGGTGTAAGACTGAGTGTACTGCTTGTTCACATAATGCCTTAAAACATCCGTCAAGAGACTTGAACCACCTTGAATCCAGGCATCCCGAATCTGGGCCTCTTCATGGCCACCACTTGGTGCGACTACTGGCCCGTTAAAATCTTCTTTCTTCGCCGGTTTCACAATGTCGGAAGTGGTGTCATTGAAAAACTCACAAAGACGCTCTTCTTGTTTTTTAAACTTACGGTCTTCGTCACAAATTTTCTCGGCTTCTTCCTCAGCTTCTGGTTTGGGTGAGAAGACAACGGCGATTTTTAAGGTGTCACTAAAAGTCAGCAACGCCTCTTTTGAAATAAGAGTATTTTCTTCACAAAGATCCATAGGTGAAGAGAGGGATTGGCACTTCTGGGTTCCCCATTTTAAGAGAGCAAAATTCCGGAACTTCATCAGTTCAATATTCTCGGCGCCAATTTTATCCTTTAAGAGATTAAGTTGCAGGATTTTATCCTGAACGCTGGCGTGGTCCCGGTTAAATTCAGCATAACAACTTTCAGAAAGAACATCTTTGGTTTTGAGTTCATCCTTACAAGTGGCCTCTTTATTTTCCAAAGCATCAGCATAATCGATGGAAGTTTTGATCGCCGGTAGAAAACGTCCTAAGTTGGCCTTGGCATCGCCGGTTAATTTCGACTGAACATCGGCCAGATGCTGGTAACAACTGCGCGCGATTTTATAGAGGGATTTTGCATTAGAACAATCAGCTTTTTGAGATTCCGTAAGATCAGGCAGAATGTCTTTTAGATCATCATAAACGATAGAAAGTTTACTCTGAACTTCATACTGCTGACGAAGTTTAGCGTCTCCCATCAGAAGAAAGAATTTATCTGAGGCGACCTTCGCTTTCTTTTGGTCTTTAATCGCACTTAAATCTTCTACAAAACTAAAACCTGGGACGTTTTCAAAATCATCCAGCTTCTTAATCGCTTCAAGATGACCTTTAGAGAGAACATCCTTGGAATCAAGTGTAGCGAAAGCACCACTAAGCTCATTTTGCATGTCATTGAATGAATAAGCAGCATCATCAGGTCCGGCATTTTTTCTTCGGATCGAGAGCATCTTCTGCCACTTGGATATTTGCTCAATTGATGGATCTGAATTTTTTATCAGCCCAAGAATTTCTTTGGCGGCGTCCGGATTTGGTTTAAAGACATTCGGATTACAAGCGTCAACGTCTATAACGTGTTTGTTATTTAAATAAGCTTTATCACTGGCCTTACAGATCTCAACCAGCCTATCGCTCAAATCTTTTTGCGTGAGTCTTTGATTTTCAGGAAAGGCCTTGAGCTTTTGAATAAAAGGGGTCCCGTCATCTGTTGTCGTCTGTAAGAGTACTTCCAGAGACTGAGCGGTATTGAGGCTTGAAACAAAACTCATCCCGGCCACTCGCTGAGCGGCACCAGAACTTTTTTCGGTACGCTCTTTAGATTGGGCAACGGTATTCTTAAGCTGATTAATGCCGGTTAAAACCGCTTCTTCCAGTTTTAATTGTTCCAGTTGAGTTTCTATTGTTGCCAGATCTGAACACATCTTGCCATTTAGAAACTCAGGATCTTTAACCGGAATATCCTGAATGAGGGTCTTATAATCAATCTTCCCGCAGTCGGTGATGAACTTTTTTTGCAGGTCTTTTTCATAAGACTGAAGAATATTTCCCAGTTCACCACAATTCGGTGGAGAACCGGCAAAGCTCAAAGGAATAAGGACCAGGAAGAGTAATAGGGCCATACCCTCATATTTTCGGAAGGATTGGGCCAGATCTTAAGTACTTTATTTAACAAGTCGGAATAAGGGGGGGGTTATAACCCATATTTCCTAGCTTTAGTGATGAAAGCAGTTGAATTTAAATATGGTGAAAACCAGTACTGAAAGGAAAAATAAAATGAAAAAAATATTTATCACGGGATCCACCACCGGCCTGGGGCTTCTTGCCGGTCAAATGCTTTTGAAGCAAGGACATGAGGTTGTTCTACACGCTAGAAACAAAAAATCTGCAATGAAAGAAAATGTTCCCTATGTTATCGGAGATTTTTCAAGGCCAGATGAAGTGAAATCCGTCGCGGAAGAGGCCTCTGCCCATGGACCTTTTGATGTCATCATCCATAATGCAGGAGTATTTACAGCAAGTTCGGAAGAACTCTTTGCCATAAACGTTCTCGCCCCCTATGTTCTTTGTTGTCTCGTGAAACAACCCAAGCGCATGGTCTTCATGAGTTCGGGAATGCATCTGAGCGGAACGTTGAACCTGGATAATCGTAACTGTTCCTATAGCGACACAAAACTTTTCGATCTCATGCTGGCCAAATGGTTTTCCCGTCTGAGGCCTGAAACATACAGCAACGCAGTTGATCCGGGATGGGTGCCAACCCGGATGGGTGGAGCGGGAGCGACGGATGATTTAATTAAAGGAGCTGAAACACAAGTTTGGCTATCCGTAAGCAATGAACCCGCAGCACTTGTAAGCGGAAAATATTTTCATCATCTTGAACAAAGAATATCAAACCCACTAGCTGACTCACTCAAGGCCCAAGCAAGTCTTATTTCGTATTTAGAACAAGTCTCTGGTTTGAGTATTGCTAACCGTGACCTGAACTCATGAAGACTTCATCGTAATTGATGAATTTTTGGGAGGCACCTAAAGAGAGGAAGTAATCTTCGGCCAATTTCATACAATCCTTCAGATCCTGGGAACCAAAGATCTGAGAACGAAAGGCCGCCGCATGCGGAAAACCTGCCGCAAACCACACCACTAATTTTCGGAGCTGAACCAGAACAGTTCTTTCTTCTTTAAAAGTTTCTGTACAATAATGATGAAGGCGTTCCACCACTTCCCAATAGTCGCTCCCCAAAAAGACAGAACGTTTTTGAGAGGCGTATTCAGGATCCAGTGATTCCAGGAAAATAAAAGGATTTCGGAGGGCCCCACGGGCAATCATCAAAGCATCACAACCTGTTTTTTGAAGCCGGGAAGAAACACCATAAGGATGGTGGAGGTCTCCATTCCCGATAAGAGGAAGCTTTTTATCTTCATTTAAAGACTCAATAAAATCCCAGTTAGCAAAACCCGTGTACTGCTGAGTCCGGGTTCGGCCATGAATGGCGACCCATTCAATGCCTGAGTTAGAAGCAATATTTATGATCTCTTTGGCGTTCAGAGAATTAGCATCCCAACCCGTGCGAATTTTAATGGATAAAGGTGTTTTCATCTTCGAGCGCATTTTCTCAAAGAGAGGAGCGAGCTTTTCAACTTCTTTCATCATCGCCGAGCCGCCACCCTTACTCACAACTTTTGTCACTGGACAGCCCATGTTGATATCTAAAAACTTTGGTCCGTAACTTTCCGCCACTTCAGCTGCGCGGGCCATGGATTCAGCATCCTCACCAAAGAGTTGAATGCCGACATTCTTCTCTTGAGGATGAATTTTAAGCATCTCAAGGGTGCGCTCATTCCCGTAATTAATTCCGTGACAGGAAATGAGTTCAGAAACTGTTCCACCGGCACCTAAATCTTCCATCAAGACCCGGTAAGGGATATTACAAATTCCGGCCATGGGGGCCAAAAGGAGTTTGGAAGAAAAATCAATCTGTCCCAACTTAATAGGTGAGGCATGAGAGCGGAAGCTCTCGATCTTTTGAGAAAGTTCGGGACTAAAAGGGCGTGGATGATTCATAGCAAGGTCAGTTGTATAGGGAGCTTTAGTAGTTGTAAATATGGAGTCATCACTACTAAAATCTTTTCTTATGAAACACATCATTTTTGACTGCGATGGTACCCTGATTGATACCAGTGGCCCCAAATTTCAGCTCTTTCCCGGCATTTCTGAGCTCGTTCAGGAACTTGCCCCCCATTGTTTACTCTACGTCTGGACTGCCCGAGGAAGATCGTCAACACTGCGCATTTTAGAGGAGTTAGGTATTTATTCCTATTTTGATAGTTTTTCTACCGTGGATGATTCCTTCCCTAAACCCCATATCGCGGGTTTAATTGACCTGGTCGGGAAAGCTTCCAAAGAATCCATCTGTATCATTGGGGACAGCTCCAATGACATGCTTGGAGCAAAGAATTTTGGTGTCCTGGCCATTGGTGCAATGTGGAATAAAGACTCTCGTTTTGAATTCTTGAAAGAAAGTGGGGCCGATTTCCTAGTGTCTCATCCTTCTGAATGTAGTAAACTCATCGAGCTTAATCTTAAGGGAGAGACCCATGTTTGATAATCTAAGTGAAAAGTTTTCGGATGCGTTTAGATCGCTCCGTGGAAAAAATAAAATCTCTGAGGAGAATATTGAAGAAACCCTCAAAGGTGTGAAAACTGCACTCTTAGAGGCCGATGTTAACTTCAAAGTCGTCAAAGAGTTTGTTGAAAAAGTAAAAATTGAGGCGATGGGAGAGAAAGTTCTCCGTGGTGTTGAGCCAGGCCAGCAGTTTGTAAAAATCATGCACGATGAGCTCGCCCGACTGATGGGTGGTGAAAACTCGGAACTCAATTTAAAGCGTCCCCCGGTTATGCCGATCCTGATTGTGGGTCTCAATGGTGCCGGTAAAACGACTTTTGCCGGGAAGCTTGCTCTGTATCTGCGAAATAAAAATAAAAAAGACGTTTATCTTATTCCGGCCGATAACTTCCGACCGGCAGCTAAAGATCAGCTCATCACCCACGCTAAAAATTTAGGTGTGGATTATTTTGATTCTGATTTATCCATGAGGCCGGTGGATATTGTCCGCGCTGGTCTTGAACAAGCAAAAAAACTGCATAAAGAAATCGCAATTATCGATACGGCCGGACGATTGCAAGTAGATGAAGAACTCATGAGTCAGCTCGTGGATGTTCGTAAATCCCTGGATAATCCGGAAGTTCTGATGGTGGCCGATGCCATGACCGGACAGGAAGCGGTGAATGTTTCCAAAGTCTTCCATGAAAAAGTTGGGCTGACTGGAATTGTGCTCTCAAAAATGGACTCTGATGCCCGAGGTGGTGCGGCCCTTTCCATTCGTTATGTAACGGGTGTGCCAATCAAGTTCATCTCGGTTGGTGAAAAGATGAAGGATCTGGATGCCTTCCATCCGGATCGTCTGGCCAAGCGTATTCTTGATATGGGTGACGTTTTATCCTTAGTTGAAAAAGCTGAAGAGGCAATCAATCAAGATGAAGCTATGGGCATGATGGCCAACCTTGAAAAAGGCAAATTCACTATAAATGATTTTGTGAAACAAATGGAAACCATTAACCGTCTGGGTTCTTTTGGATCCATTCTTAAAATGATTCCAGGTATGGGAAGTGCTCTTCGTCAGATGGGGGATCTTTCTCCGGCCGAAAATGAAATGAAAAAAATGCGGGTCTTAATCAACTCCATGACCAAAAAAGAGCGTGAGGATGTGGATTTAATCGACGCTTCTCGCAGAAAGCGCATTGCTGCCGGTGCCGGGCGAACGGTTCAGGATGTGAACCAATTCATTGAACGCTTTGGGCAGATGCGTCAAATGATGGTGGGTATGATGGGTATGATGAAGGGCGGCGGACTGCCGAATATCCCTGGAATGGGGCCAGTTAAGGGCTTTAGACAGGCCTCTCAGACTCAAAACCAGAAAATGCTGGGCCAGCAACCGAAGAAGACTGATAAGAAAGGCCAATTCGGTAAGAAGTATTTCTAAGTACTTCCGGGCAAAGCTTTTGACTTTGCCCTTAGCATGATCTATAAAATTTAAAAAATTTGTATGCGAATCTATAGGAGATTTCCAAATGGTAAAAATTAGAATGGCCCGTGGTGGTCGCAAAAACCGTCCTGTTTACACGATCGTTGCTATTAATTCACGTAGCCCTCGTGATGGCCAATTCCTTGAAAAATTAGGTCAATACGATCCAAAAGCTACAGAAGTTCTTAAGACTGTTAATGTTGAAGGCATAAAGACTTGGATTGGCAAGGGTGCTCAACTTTCTGACACTGTAAGATCTTTGCTTAAAAACAACAATATTAAGTTATAATGTTGTTAACCCCGTGCTCATAACGGGGGGTAAACCTTTCAAGTAGGTACTATGAGCAGCGAATTAAAGACCCTGATCGAGTTCGTTTCTAAAGCACTTGTGGATATGCCCGATCGAGTTGAAGTAAACGAGATTGAAGGCGAACAGACCACAGTTATTGAGCTGAAGGTAGATAAGTCTGACCTCGGTAAAGTAATTGGTAAGCAAGGTCGAACTGCAAGAGCTCTCAGAACCATCCTTAATGCGGCCTCAACCAAATTAAGAAAAAGATCGGTTCTCGAAATCATCGAGTAATTCGTATTATTACTTCAAATTCTTGTAACCCCGACTATGGCCTTTTCGGCTTTAGTTGGGGTTTATTTATTTTATGAATAAAGACGAACTCATTAAATTGGCCTTTGTTGCACACCCTCATGGAATCAAGGGGGAAGCGGAACTGCGCCTGATCAATCCTAATCCCGATGAATCGATTTTAGATGATGACATGAAGGTGTGGTTATACCCATCATCACCTAAGTCTAAAATTAAACCTGAAGGTGAAGAATGGAACATTCAGAAGCTACGCTTTGGAAACAAGGTCATCTGCCAGTTTGAAGGCATTAAAGACCGCACTCATCTTGAGACGCTAATCCCGTTTGAAATTTATCTGAAGAGGGAAGCATTTCCAGAGCCGGAAGGTGATCAGGTCTACCTGGTTGATCTGATTGGTATGGATGTGGTGAATGAAGAGGACGCGCTCGTAGGTAAAATTGAAAGTTTTTCTGATAATGGTATGCAGTACCTTTTGGACATTGTGCTTTCAAGTGGGGAAAAGTTGACTCTGCCTTATGTGGATGCATTTTTTCCTGAAATCGATTTAGAAAACAGAAAAATCACAGTCATCATGCCGGAGTATACGGAGTGAATAAAAAAATCTGGATACTCACACTTTTTCCAGAATATTTTAAACCTCTCCTTGAATGTGGCATCTCTGGACAGGCCTTCCGGGGCGAGCGCAGTGAATCTGTAAAATTTGAAATAAACTTCGTTAATATTCGCGATTACTCCACCACCAAGTACCGTAGTGTCGATGATTCTCCCTTCGGAGGAGGTCCTGGCATGGTGATGAGGGCCGACATTCTTCGGGACGCCCTAATTAAAGGGGTAGTGGATACCGGAGCTTATAATGGTCTGGATAAACTCCATGTGATTTATACTTCTCCTCGGGGGAGAGTCTGGAATAATAAAGTTGCCCGTGAGTTTGGAACAGAAGTTCTCTCTCATCCGGAAAAAGATATTGTTTTTATCTGCGGCCGTTATGAAGGTGTGGATGAGCGCTTTCTTCTCAAGTATGTGAATGAGTTTTATTCTGTCGGAGACTTTGTCTTAACCGGTGGGGAATTAGCGGTCATGACGATGCTGGATTCAGCGGTAAGGTTTGTTCCGGGAATTTTGGGTAATAAATTGTCTTCTGAGTATGATTCGTTTGAAGACGGTATGATTGAGTATCCTCAGTACACTAAGCCCCAGGAGTTTGAAGGCATGCCAGTGCCGGAAGTGCTTTTAAGCGGTCATCATAAAAAGATTGAAGAGTGGCAAAAAGAGCAGAAAAAGCTCATGACTAAAAAATTGCGGCCGGATTTACTCCCTAAATAATTGCTGCACTATTGCTTTCAACGTCCGCACCGAAAAATTCTTAGCTCTTTTTTAATTTGCCCAAGGCCGTTCGTTCAAAATTTGAAACGATTCGGACCTCATCGATTTTTACTGGATGAATGAGTGAAGAGATCTCTCTGGAGAAGCATTCTGTCTCGGGCAGAGTAAGAAGCAGAAGTTTTTTGCCTTTGCGTTCATCATCTTCCAAAGAAAATTCCATCTTCCCATAAGCCGTTTTTTCCACCAAAAAAGAACCGAGTGTGTTTTTTAATTGGTTCATATTTACCAGATGGCCTGCGATTTTAAATTCATCACCCAGACGCCCTAAATGGTGAAGGGTCTTGCCTGAAATCAGCGCTCGATCTGATGTGCGATAAAAACCGGCATCATCACATAACTCACTTCTTTGGGTGACTTTGACCTGATCGTTATATAATTCAAACTGCAAAGTGAAGAGGGCCGGGCCTTTAACTAAGAGTCTTTGATCCGTATCCGTCTTAACTTCGTGAATCGGCATAATGGAAAGGTCATCGGATTCAGGTTTCGTCGCCGAGGCCAGTTGAGAGCAAACTTCACTCATGCCAAAGGTACGGATCACAGGCCAGCCTAAAGTCAGCGCTTCACTTTTTAGTTTTGAATTAAGGAGGTCTCCACCCACTACAATGTATTTTAAATTTGCCGGTGCTCTGATTCCTCGTTGTACTAAGTCATATAATTGAGTGGGAACGATGGTGGTAATGGTAGCGTCTTCAATTTTTTTTATCCAGTCCAAAGGTTCCCAATGACGGGCATCCAGGAGTTTGTTCACAAGGAGGTGGGCCCGGGCCACCACCGACAGACCTCCGATGTGATACACCGGTAAAGAAAGGGCCCAGACATCATGTGCCGTTAAGTGAAAATGCTCATTAACAGCTCTGGCATTAGTAAATAAGGCCTCGCGGGAAATGGCATAACCTTTTAAGTGGCCTCCGGTAGTGCCGGAAGAAAAAAGAATGAAGTGATTTTTTAAGGAGTAGGGTTTTAGGCCTTCCAGGATTTTAGGAACCAGCTCCTGATACTGAGGATGGCAAATAACCTGAGGATCTGTCTGATTGAAATCTATATCGAGCATAAGAGTTTCCATTTAAGATCTGAAACTTCCCGATAGAGCTTCTGAACTTTTTGGGTGTCGGCAATAAAACCATCCTGATAATTACCTTCAAAAAAGTTTTTTTCTTCCTGAAAGTAACCGGGGGTATGAATTCCATGCTCAAAGGTGAGATCTCCCGTTTCCACCACTTCACAATAAGCATGCCAGCGCCCCAGATCGTGGCCTAAGTACGAGCTGTAAATGATCTTCGCTTCAGTTTCTGGTTTAAATTCACAATTTGCTTTATAGATGGCGTAATCAAAAGGAGTACCGTTAATAAAGTCTTTAGCACTCTTAAGAGTGAGTCCACTCCAGTCCTTATCCATCAAAGGATCTTCCATGTAGTGAATCTGAGAAAGATATTTTTCTGGGATGTCTTTGACAAAATAATCGTATTCGGAGCGGTTAAATAAAGCATTGGCATCAAGCCTGACAAACTTTCCTTGCTCCAGTGGGATCATGAAAGTCCGGTCCTCTTTATGCAGTAATTTATATTTTATAGTTTTAGCTAACAAGGGATCAAGGCCGGTCCAGAGCTGGTGGTTAAAAAACTTCTTAGGTTTTAACCAATAAAGAAGATGATCCCGCAGTAGGAAATCAAAAACCTTTTTATCATAAACTTCTTTCTGGAATTTAAACTCATCCAGAAACTGCTCACAGCTTCGGTCATTAAAAGCGATATGGGGAAAATAATCGGCAAAAGTAGTTTTATTGCCTAGAACACCTTTTAACAGCACACCACTTTTGGAGTCCATAGAACTCAAACGATTGGCCCTTTTAAGGGGAGTCAGTTGATAGGGACTATAGAAGACTTTCATAGATAAAGGCGAAGCTCAGTAAGAGTGAGAAGATAATCAGATGGATACCTGAAAACTTCAGACCTTCATTGAGCAGGGCCCCTTTATTTTTAAAGGTAATCTTAGTGAGCTTGATCGCTGGAAGGATCGCGAGGATTACCCAACCGATCATGCTTAAATCTTTAAAGTAATAGAGAAGTAAGTAAGGAGTAAAGATAGTAGCGAGGATCAGATACTGATAAGACCTCACGCTAAATCTGGTGGCCAGAGTTCTTTTACCGACTTCTAAATCTGTTTCCCGGTCTCGTAAATTATTTATACCAATGAAAGTTGTGGCCAGAAGCCCGAAGATTGAGGCCAGAATAAATGAACCCAGGTTGAGCTTGAGGGAAAATAAATAATAGGAACCCATGACAGAGAAGAGCCCGAAGAAGAGGAAAACAAAGAGCTCACCTAAACCGCGATAGGCCAGAGAAACTTTTCCACCGGTATAACCATAAGTCAGATAAAGAGAGACGAGACCCAATATTAAAAAGGGCACTCCACCTCGGATGATGAGAGGGATTCCACACAAAGCGGCCAGCGAAACACATATGATCGCCCAACTCTTCACTGTTTTAATATCAACTAAACCCGCGGCCGAAACCCGAGTCGGACCAACGCGTTTTTTGTCGGCCCCTTTTTCATGGTCAATCACATCATTAAAAAAGTTTGTGGCAATCTGGATAAAGAGCGCTCCCAGGACGGCCAGCACTAAATAAGGTGCGGCCCCGGATCTGGCGGTTGATAAAAAATAGGCGTAGGCCACCATCGGAGGGATCACTCCGGCGAGAAGTGTTTTCGGGCGAGCTGCCAGAATGAAGTTTTTCATAATATGCCTTCGTCAGTTAAAAGCTTAGTGAGCTCCACAGAGTTTTGGAATAAGCGGTGCCCACCTGGAATACCCTTCACGCGAATTTGATGAGGCATGATGTATTCAGTGGCCACTTCCATATATTTTTCATCAAACAGACCCACAATCCATAAGACTTTATCTTTGTTTTGAATAAGCTCAGGCAGATGATTGTTTTGCTTTGAGAGGCGATAGCGTTCAAAAAGCTCAGGTGATTTTTTAAAACGATCTTCTGGTATATCCTTTAAAGGAGCATCATGAAAGAAGATGGGGTAGTCATTCCAGTACTCAAGGAATTCTTCCTGGGTCTTTGTCACAAATTCTTTCAAGACACTTAGTTCAAAGTTTGCACGAAGATTTTTTTCCTCTTCCGTTTCAAGGCCTGGATGAGTGTTGATCAAAACGATTTTTTTAAATTGATATCCAGCTGCGTGAGCAATCTCCATCGCAATTCTTCCCCCCATGGAGTATCCGATGAGAGTGTCCTCCCGACCAATCGTAGGGAAGGTTTCCATTTCATAAAGGTCATGCAAGATGACGTCATCTCTTTTTAAATAGGAAAAGTCCTGGGGTGAGCCAAGAAAACCGTGGAATATGTGTATCATCGTACCCACTCCTGAAGGAAGGCTTCACTTTGAGCACGGTCAGGTGAGAGTTCCAGTACCTGGACTTGATTAAAATCGGAAAGCTTTTGACTGTAGGAGAGTTTAAGCCCTTGAGCGATATCTCGAAAATCATGATCATGCTCCATGACGATTCTTTTATCCAGCTTGAGCATATCAAAGATCCTGCCGCCTTTATTATTCATGATGATAAGTTTGAGGTTCTCCGGCATATCCCGAAGACTTGTGAGGTCATAGAAAGTGGTCACATCACCAAGGATGCAGAAAACTTGTTTCTTCGTTCCCATGGCAAGGCCTATGGCAGAGGCCAGTTGCCCGTCGATACCATTGACCCCTCGATTACCAAATACCACCAAATTCTTTCTCTGAGTTAACTCAAAAAATCGGATAACTAACGAGTTTCCTAAATAAACGACATCATCACTATGAATGAGCTGATTGAGTTTATCGCAGTAACTGATTTCTGCTTCAGGATACTTCAGGATGAGTTCCTCGAGTGACCAGATGGTCTCATCTGCTACTGGATATGGCAGAAGATGAGCGGTGATCTTCCAGAACTCATCACTCTTCAAAAGATTGTCCGAATTCATCGGAAGAACTTCCCCAAACGAGAGGGCCGGTAGATTTCTTGGATCAAAATGAAAGACAGGCAGTGGAGACTTTTCTAAGAGACGCCAGATTTTGCTGAGCGGTGTGTGTCCCACTCTTATAACGGCATCAAAAAAACCGGCCTGGAAAAGTTCGATGAGTTTCTTCTCGGTTTTAACTGGAGACAGATCATGTCCCCCACTTAATGTTTCAGCATAAAACGTGAGCTTACTTTGGACGAATTTTTCAATGAATGGCCGCATGCTTGTATTTTCATGGGAGAAAATAAAAAGTGGCTTTTTAATCTTATCTATAAAATTCTTATAAGCTTTGAGCTCTTCATGGAAACATATATCCATATTATGCGGAACCGTATCATCCACCAGTACATTGATATGCACGGGAAATTCCAACTGATTCAAATCCACATGGGAGAGTTCACTTGAATCAATTTCAAGATATGTCCTACGGCAGCTCCGAGTGAGCATTTCATGCTCAATGGTCTGAGGAGAACCAGTTCCATGAAGTTTTTTGGGACGATCTCCAGAGATGAGAACTAAAGGTAACTCTGAGTAGTAGGCCTCAAGCATCGCTGGCACACACTGGGCCACAGCAGTACCGGAGGTGGTACAGATGCCAACCGGAGTCTTAGTTATCTTTGAGAGGCCTAAGGCCTTAAAGCTTGCCATCCTTTCATCGTATTCAAACCTCACATCATGCTGATCAAAAATCTTTAACAGATCATGATTGCGGGCCCCGGTGCAAAAGAAGATTTTATTCAGCTCTAATGTCATAGGTAATGCTTTCTGATGGTGTTTCTCTTTAAATGAATCTCATCCAGTTCTTTTTCAAAAATAGATTCACTCACAACTCCGCCGCCACTTTCAATGAAAAGGTGATGCCCTTCCCATTGCACGTTTCTAATTGAGACGATGAATTCTTTGGTTTCCTGGCTCATGAGTCCCAGGGCCGAACCAAAATATCTTTCACTATATTTTCTCCCATAATGAGAACCTCTTAAAAAATTTAAGGACTCAAGTTTTGGGTAACCTCCCAGAGCGGCGGTGGGAGAAAGAGTATTAGTGAGGGCCGTATAATTTGTATCAGGAGACACCTTGGCCTCAATGTCAGTCCGCAGGTGAATAATTGATTTAAAAGAATGAATATGAGTCGCAGATGTTTTAATTTGTGATGAGAAATTCTCGAGTTTTTCTTGAATGTCCTGAATCACCAGATTGTGTTCATGCCGGTCTTTAGAGGACTCCAGGAGGTTCTGCTCCTGGCCACTCTTGGCGGTACCGGCCAGGGCGTAAGTCTTAAGCACTTCGTTTTGCACATCAAAAAGTAATTCGGGAGTGCTGCCTATGACTCCATACTGACTATTCCAAAACCCATAGGGAATTCCACTCCCCAAGCTAAAGGCCTTCTTCATCAGATGAGAAATAGTATTTTTCTCTTCGAAGGGTTCATAAGTTTCTCGCGATATCAGAACCACTTTTTGTAAATCAGTTCCAAAAGCACTCTCCAGCAGATCAAAATCTTTTTGATAAAGATCATCGTCATTGGATAGAGGAGAAAAATGTTGAGGTTCATCTTCCGGAAGTGAGATCTCATCTCTTGAAATCTTTATGGTTTCGGCCGGGGAGTAGGCGAGATAGTGGTTGTGATAAAAATCTTTTAGATAGAAAACCGGAGATGGGGTTTCTAAGAACTCTTCTACGATGGTAAATGAACCACCTTTAGCGAAGACGACATCTTTCCCATCATAGGAAGTAAGAAAGGCACCCAGCTTATAAAAATCACGATCAAGCCATTTAATAAGAGCTGATGGTGATTCCTTCATTTAGTACATCCAGGGAAACTTCTCGAACTCAGGTTGTCTCTTTTCCAGAAATGAGTTTCTTCCTTCTTGAGCTTCCTCAGTCCCATAGGCCAGGCGAGTGGCCTCACCGGCATAAACCTGCTGGCCTACCAGACCATCATCAATCAAATTAAAACCAAACTTCAGCATTTTTATCGCCGTAGGAGATTTGTGACAAATAGTGTGGGCCCATTCAAGACCTACTTTTTCCAGGTCAGCGTGAGGCACGACTTTATTAACCATGCCCATTTCAAACGCTTCCTGGGCCGAATATTTTTGCTCAAGAAAGAAAACTTCCCGCGCTCGTTTTTGTCCAACTTGACGAGCAAGATAGGCAGAACCAAAACCACCGTCAAAGCTTGCAACTTTTGCATCTGATTGCATGAAGATGGCGTGCTCTTTAGAAGCAATGGTCATATCACAGACCACGTGGAGAGAATGCCCACCCCCCACGGCCCAACCCGGCACCATGGCAATCACCACTTTTGGCATAAAACGAATCATACGTTGGACTTCCAGGATATGCAGACGCCCATGGGCCACCGGCATTCCAGGTTTTGTATCTTTGTATTCATAACCGGATTTGCCACGAACATTCTGGTCACCACCGGAGCAGAAGGCCCAGCCACCATCTTTAGAAGAAGGCCCGTTACCAGTGAGCAAAATAGCACCCACATCATTTTGGCGGTGAGACCACTCTAAGGCCGTTAAAAGTTCATCAACGGTCTGTGGACGAAAAGCATTGCGAAGATCAGGTCGATTAAAGGCTATTCGAACCGCGCCAGTATGTTTGGCCTTGTGAAATGTAATGTCTTCGAATTTAACATCCGTGACTTCATTCCAGGCATTAGGATCAAAAATAGGTGAAATCATTATTTGCCCTCGTTATTGGCATAATAAATATAAGCAATGCCGCCGAAAACTGGAATGAATCCATAATTTTTAAACGTCATGTTCTTTTTCATAATATCCACAAAAGTTTGTCCACTTGGGAAAGTCTCAGAAGAGGCGATGAGATACTCATAAGCATCTTTTCTTTTTGAGATTAGACCAAAGAGAGGAACGTACATTCGAAGCATCATGAAATAGAGTTTTTTATAAAGGGTGTTCTTAGGCTGACCAAATTCCAGGATATAAACTCCATTGGAAACCCGGCCTAATTCCTTGAGACCTAGCTCCAAGCTCTCTACATTGCGAATTCCGAATGAAATGGTAGTGACATCAAAAGTTTTATCTCCAAAAGGAAGGTTCTGAATATCAGCGACTTTGAATTCAACCGGAAGGGGACTGACCTTAGCACGCTCAAGTGCGAAATCGATCATCCCAGAGGAGAAATCAATTCCCACCACCTGGCCAGGGCAAGATTCTTTTAGTTTGAAGGCGATATCCCCAGTGCCGGTGGCACAATCCAGGGCGGTCTTAGGTTTATTTTTAAGAGCGATGCGGACAAATTTTCTTTTCCATAAGCGATGAGTTCCCAAAGAGAGAACATCATTTAATAGATCATACTTGTGAGAGATGTCGTTAAACATCACACGTACAAAATCGGCCTTTGCCATAAATTACATCCTGAGTTCTTTATCAAATATTGGAGCGAGTTTTTTAAGTTTAGCGACCATTTCATCAAATTGAGGAATGTTCAAGGCCTGCTGACCATCAGAAAGGGCACAGGCAGGTTCCGGATGAACTTCTACCATAAGACCATCAGCGCCTGCAGCTACCGCTGCATAGGCCGCATCGGCCACGTAGGGGGTTAGACCCATGCTATGGGAAGGATCAACCAAGACTTTAAAAGGAGTATTTTTCTTTAAATAAATAACTGAGCCCAAATCCAGAAGGTTTCTGAGCTTGTTATCAAAAGAGCGCACACCGCGTTCACAAAGGATGATGTTTTTTTCACCTAAATTGAAAAGATATTCAGCTGCACCCAACCACTCGGAAATCGTGGCGCTGAAAGCGCGCTTTAAGATTACCGGACGGTTATAACGAGAGAGCTCTTTTAAAAGTTCATAGTTATACATGTTACGGGCACCGACTTGAAAAACAGAAGTGACCGAGAGCAGGGTTTCAATCTGCCGGGCATCCGTGACTTCCGTTATAAAATCAAAAGGGATTTCTTTTTTTAGTTTTTTAACAACTTCCAGGCCTTCATCACCTAATCCCTGAAAGGATTTGGCATTGGTGCGCATCTTATGAATTCCACCGCGAATAAGGGTCGGGCGATTTTCGTTCATCAAGATGGTCCGTAATTGATTTTCTGATTCCACCGCACAGGGGCCTGCAATCAAAAAAAGTTCATTAGGACGAAAGTTTAAAGCATTTGTTTCCATAAAATATTCACTCGAAAAATTGTCATTTTAAGTATGACAGGTGTAACTAATTTTACTCTTAATGGAAAGCGTAATCTCCCCGTTTTCGCTAGACATTTACCCCTTGACGAGCTATCCAGATGTTTTCATTTTCAAGTGGATACATATGGCATTCCCTGTTCCCTGTTATATTGGTTTAGTACATGGCCCGATTCGTTCAAAGGACGGCTCAGAGATCACCACTTCGGTGACTAATCTGGATATTCACGATATTGCCCGTTCTGCCCGGACCTTTGGTTTTAAGCGCTATTTTTTGATTACTCCGATCAAGAATCAACAAACCATGGTGAAAAAGATTTTAGGATTTTGGGAAACGGATTCCGGCCTGATTTACAATCCTGATCGGAAAAATGCCTTGGCCGAGGCGGATGTTATTGATTCTATAGAGCTTGCCATTGCTGAGATCACTCGAATTGAAGGGCAGGCGCCCTGCGTTGTCGTTACCGGGGCCAATTTTGAATCTTACGATGGAAAAGAAAAAGAGCTGATGCACAAGTTACAGCTTGACGGCAAGCCTATGTTCTTGTTATTTGGTACAGGATGGGGATTAACTGCTCCGGTTGTTGAACAGGCCGATTTTCGGCTAGAGCCTATTTTTGGCATAGCAGATGACGGATATAATCATCTGTCTGTTCGTTCAGCAGTTGCAATTTATTGTGACCGACTGGCCCGAGCCTCTGATCCTATATATTAATTGTCATGCATTTTATGCATGAACTTTTTCCTTCCCTCTGGTCCCAGGTGTGACGAATGGAAGACAGATTGTGGAGACGTTATGAATTTGATCGATGTTGTTGAAAAGAACTACGCAAACCCAAATTCTTCAAAAATTACTGGTTTCAGAACTGGTGATACAATTGAAGTTGCTGTTCGAATCAAAGAAGGTGAGAAGACCCGTATTCAGAATTTCCAAGGTACATGCATTGCCATGAAACACCCTGGTCAGATGAACGGTCACTTCCGCGTTCGTAAGATTTCTGATGGCGTAGGTGTTGAGCGCGTTTTCCCTTTCCATTCACCGGCAGTTGAAGGTGTGAAGATTATCTCTAAAGGTAAATCTCGTCGCGCTAAACACAACTACCTTCGTGAAAGAACTGGTAAAGCAGCTCGCGTTGCTATTGATTACTCTCGTTAATCAAAAAAAACGGTTTCAAAAGCAGAAAGGCCCCGAAAGGGGCCTTTCGTTTTTTTAGGGAGGATAAATGAAGTACCTCGTCTTGCTTTTTCTCTATATCCCTTTAGTTCACGCTCAACTTGCGACTGAGAAACTTCCAACAGAAGGCTCGGATGTTGTACCGGTTTTAGTGCGGCCAGAACAGTCACCGGTAGAAGAAGTGGTTGAAGGTGCCCAGGTCCAGAAAATCCCCACTCCTATACTCGATAAAGCGCAAAGAATCGAAACTGAAATTACTAAAACAAAATATTTACGAGATGATTCCACCGGCTCAATCATGGTGGGTTACCAGTTTCTCACTTCATGGCTTCCTTCTAAAAAGACCATCTCTTATACACATATCTTTAATCAAAAATGGTCACTAGAAGGCGAGTACTCATGGGCCACCATTAATTTTCCGATTGTGGGAGTTGATTTAGGAGAGATTAAAGAAAAAAGATATACCTTAGAGGCCCGCCGTTATGTTGGAAATTCCTTTCATTTCACCTTCGGGGCAGTTTTGAATGAATTTAAGGCCCGTTTAGGAAGTGATTTTTTAGATAATCTTGGTAATGAAATCCATTCTGACTTTGAGGTTCATAATATAGGCGTCACTGGTGGGCTTGGAAACAGATGGCAGTGGCAGAATGGTTTCACCTTGGGAGTAGACTGGCTTCGGATAAATATTCCAGTTGCTGAAACTAAGCTTGAAGACAACGTTCTGGATGATATTCCCGGTGGCAGTGACCGTAAAGAAGTGAAGAAGGTCATCCGGGCACTAAACCGTATTCCAACTTTTGTTTTATTTGGCGTGAATATTGGTTACACGTTCTAGACGTAAAGACTCAGTTTAATATATGACCAGCATACATGCTGGAATTAAAACTTATCCCGAATTTCCCTCAAGAAATCATCGCGACCGATGAAGTTGGACGTGGCCCCTTAGGTGGACCTGTCGTCGTTGGTGCCATCCGTTTATGGATTGAAGATCCGGAAGCCTTAAAAGCTCTTATTAAGTTTTTAAGAACTAAGGGAATTAAAGATTCAAAGAAACTTTCTTCAGACGATCGATTAAAAGTTTTAAAGAAACTAGGTATAGGGCTTAATCCTTTCAGGCAAAGAGAAGTCGCTACTTTGAAAGGAATTGAAATCAGCTACATCACCTGGGACATGGATCATGAGATTATTGATCAGGAGAATATTTTAGCGGCAAGCCTTCGAGGCATGAAAGAAGCGTCTGAGTTTCTTTCAAAGGCGAAAAAAAATCAAACCACAGTCCTGATCGATGGACACATGAAACTCCGCTGGGGCAAAAAGGTTTCTCCTTGGAATGAAATTCCCATTATTAAGGGTGACTCAAAGTCATTATTAATTGGACTGGCCTCCATCATCGCTAAAGAAAAGCGTGATGCTTTCATGAGAGAGATGCATGAACTCTATCCCCAATACGGTTTTGGAAAACATTACGGCTATCCCACAAAAGAACACCGAAGCGCCATTATGGAATTCGGGCCATGCACCATCCACCGGAAAACCTTTAAAGGCGTTAAAGAATACCTCCGGACTTAAAAATGAGCTGTTCATTTCACGGACCTTTCATTCATTAGGTTTTCCTCTCTTGGTCTCTCCTCAATTACTTAGAACAAGATCCCTCGGGCAAGTTGATCTGGCCCGTATCACCAAGGATCAGCATGGCTGGTTACTCGAAATAGGGGAAGTGAAGAGTTCAACTATCGGAGAAGAACTTTTCCAGAGGCACCAAAAACTTCGTCTAACTGCCAGCCAAAAATTCCTTTCAGGATTATTTGGTCATCGCTCACGGCTCACTTCTCTACTCAGGTAAGAATTTTTACTGCTTTTTTAAATTTAAGTTATAAGTGTGAAGATGATTGAATTAAAACTTGTGACTCAATTTCCCCAGGAAATCATTGCAGTGGATGAAGTCGGACGTTCACCTTTAAGCGGGCCCGTGGTCATTGGTGCTGTTCGATTGGTGGTTAGTGATCACGCTTCACTCATTGGGCTGTTACGCTCACTCAGGCGATGTGGGGTGAAAGACTCAAAACAACTTCCTCACGAGCAGCGGATGAGGCTCCTGAGAAAATTCATGATTCAAAATCTTCCTTATCGGGAGAAGGGGATTTTCCACTGGAAAGGAATTGACCTAAGTTTTGTTACTTGGAATATGGATCATGATGTCATTGACCGGGAAAACATCTTTGCTGCATCGATGAGGGGAATGAAGGAGGCCGCAAATTTCCTCTCAGTAGGTGATAAATCTTTAACTACCGTTCTGATTGATGGGCAATCCAAGTTTAGATGGGAAACAGAACCCGCTGGCTGGAGAGAGATTCCTATTATCAAAGGAGATATCAAGTCATCGCTCATAGGTCTGGCTTCGATTATTGCAAAAGAAAAGCGTGATGCTTTCATGAGAGAGATGCATGAACTTTTTCCTCAATACGGATTTATCACAAACTATGGATATCCCACTCGTGAGCATCGCCTGGCAATTGAAGAGCATGGCCCATGTCCCATTCACCGTCTGACTTTTAGTAAAGTGAAAGAGTTTATTCGAGAGACTGAAGAAGTCGGGTAACTGTTTTTTTTGCAAAAAATCCAAAGTTTCATTACTCTTAAGATATGAAAAAATCTTTTTGTACACTTCTGGTCGTTCTGTTCACTTTATCCCTGATGAAGCCAAATGAGGCCCGTGCCGAAATTCCGGTTAAGGCGAAAGCTTTCATGACGATCGTGGGGTATGGAACTGCTGGTGGGGCCCTTCTGGGTGCTGCTTCACTGGCCTTTGGTGGCTCTACCAGAAATATCGCTCAAGGTGCTTCTCTTGGTCTTTACGCCGGTGTTTTGTTCGGAACTTACGTCTTAATCTCCCATCATCAAAAACGTTATGGCAGCTATGACGACAGGTCTTCTCCTTATCAGGATTCAAGTGATATTTATAGTGATGAGTATCGGGATGATGAGGGCGGTTCTTCTGACGCGGATTCAGGTCGCGGTGGGTTTTTTGAACGATTTGAAGTCATTCAACAAAAGTTCGCAAACAAAAGAGGAAGCAAAATGCCTCCTCTTAAGCTTAACTTATTTCAATATAATTTCTAGTTTTCAAAAGTCTGGTTACGATTTCCAAAACGAGTGTTGAGCTGGTCAATGTCGTCATTGTCAAAGTTCATGAGCTCGGCCACATAATCGGCTTCATTTAAAGAAAAGAGACGGAAAATTTTCAGAAATTCAGGTTTTACATTGGAGAGGCTGACATTTGCCTTGCGGCCTTCTTTAATAAACTTAACTGTTTCCACGAAATGACAGATTCCTGAGGAACCAACAAAGTCGATGGCACCCAAATCAATAGTGATTTGTGAGTTAGGATTTGAATTGGCTATATTTTGCAGCTCATTTCTTAGGGGAAGTGAATGATCGTAGTTTAAATCCCCCTGCATATGAACGATAATGTTTCCATTAGCGTCTCGTAGAACATTGGCCTTCATACTCATGGGGTAGCTCCTTTTGGATGGTTCGGCGTTTCGCCAGTACTTCGTCATTTTAGCATGAGACTTAAAAGGGGTTTAGAGTGGGAAAAATCATTCTCTTAAATACACCAATCGGTAATTTGGGCGACCTGACGACCAGGGTTTCAGATGCCTTAAAGAACGGCACCCAGTTCGCCGTGGAAGACACTCGGGTATTCAAAGATCTTTTAAGTCATTTAGGCATCAGCCTGATTGGAAAAAGAATTGTTTCTTTGCATGACCAGTCTGAAAGCGGACAGGTTAACAAACTCATTGAGATGGCCCGTCATGAGGATCTTTATGTGGCCTCGGAAGCTGGCAGTCCAATTGTTTCTGATCCGGCCTATCCCTTAGTGGTTGCGGCCTATGAAAATGACATTAAAGTAGAGGCCTACTCGGGTGTATCTTCTCCTATTATGGCCTTAGAGTTGTCAGGTCTTCCGCCCATTCCTTTTCAATTTCATGGTTTTCTCCCCCGCGAGAGTGGAAAGAGGGCCAAGATCTTTGCGGAAGTGGGTTATGGGACGCATATCTTTTTTGAGGCCCCCACCAGAGTTGAAGAAACCCTGGATGAACTGGCCGAGCTCAGACCGGAAGTAGAGTTGGCAATTGTTCGTGAACTGTCCAAGAAGTTTGAGCAAGTCATGAAGTTAAAAGCGGGTGAGTGGCCCCAGAAGAAAAAAGATATCAACTTTAAAGGGGAATTTGTTTTCCTCTTTCATAGCAAAGAATCCAAAAGCGGTCTTTCGGGAGAACTTAAAACTCTTGCCCAGGAAATAATGGATAGTGGGGCCACTCCAAAGCAACTCTCTAAACTTCTGGGAGTGATTCTTGACCGTCCAACTAAGGAAATTTACACCGAATTAAATCGGCAAAAGAAGGGCACTCAGGAGTAGTGGCTTGAGGAATATTTTTAAACACTTTACAATAAAATGATGAAAATACAGGTTCTTGGTGGTCATGGTGGTTTGGCAAAAGGTTTTTCAACCACATCATTTTTGATCGATGAAAAACTTTTAATTGATGCTGGATCAGTCGCCGGGGCCCTGACAATTGAACAGCAAACACAGATAGATCATATCTTGATTTCCCATTGTCATTTAGATCATATTAAAGACCTGGCCTTTATTTCTGATAACTGTTTTGGATTAAAGGGTAAACCTTTTGAGGTTTATACTCACAAGACAGTAAAAAAAATCATCAAGGATCATTTCTTAAACGATATTATCTGGCCCGATTTCACTTTATTACCAGATGATAAAAACCCGACCATGACCATTCATGCGGTGGATGAAGAAAAGAGCTTTCAGTTAGCAGATTATAAAATTACCCCCGTAAAAGTGAATCATGCTTACGATGCCATGGGCTTTATCATTGAAAAGGGTGAGATAAGTGTTCTTTTCACTCTCGACACAGGTCCAACCGATCGCATCTGGGAGCTGGCCTTGAAAGTTAAAAATTTAAAGGCCATTTTTACCGAAGTGAGTTTCCCCAATCATCTGAAAAAAGTCGCTGAAATTTCTGATCATCATACTCCTGAGTCCATCGAGCAAGAAATCACCAAGATGCCTCCTGGGATTCCTATCATATTGACCCATTTAAAACCTAATTACCGTGATGTAATTTTGAAAGAAATGAAAGGCATCGGGCAGGGGCGGGTGAAGGTGCTGGAAAAAGACGGCGAAGTTTTTAACTTCTAAATTGTTCGCAGACAACTGAGGATTTTTTTATCCTATCTTACGTCGATTTTTCAAAGAGTTAGAATACTTACGTTTTAGTAAAAGCTTAAAAATAAGTGGGTCAATTATAATTGATCCTTGAGACGGTCATAAGAATCCATATAAAAGACATAGGGTTTCTATTTTGAAATAGAAAGTGAATGTTCTTTAAGAATTTCAAGTGATTTTAAAATCCCCAGTTGTCTGCGAACAATTATTTGATTCCAACGGCGGATGTATCACTGCTTCCCCGGATGGGAGTCTGAGGTGCAGCATTTCCTGTGTTCCCACCATGGCCGGAAGCCTTAGCAGGTGCCTTCGCCAACATGTCAATTGTGGTACACTTTTCGAATTTCTTATCACCCTTGCTGATTTCACCGCAAACATCGTAGTTAACAGTTGAACGCGCTTGAGTGATCTCCAATTGATCCCGTGTTGCTTCTGTTGGTACAGTCGTCTCTGGTACTTCTTCCGGTGTCTCTTCTTCTCCGGCCAGAGTGATTTCAGATTTTGGAGTGGTTTTTGAATCAGTCTTCCAGCCTTCAACTGGTTTGTAGTCACCGTTATTCTTAAAGAACCATCTGAAGGCCCAGCCTTGGTTAGGTTCACTGATGGTTGCTGTGACTTTATAGCTGAGTTTACCGTCTTCTTTCTTGGCCACTTCAAGAGTTGGAGGAGTCTCATCAATCACCGCTTCTTCTTTAGGCTTAGATTCGACAATACATTCTAAATTGACGTTCTCTGATCCAACTGTTCCTGAAACTTTAAGGGTAACGGGCTCAGATGAGGAAACTTCTTTTGAGGCTTCTTTAAATTCAACTGCGGCACCTTCTGAATCAGTGACCTCATATTGACAAGATTGGGAGGCTTCTGCTTCACCTTCTTTAGTCTCTGAAGAGCTACAGGTTGCATTCTTACAAAGATATTCTTTCTTCTTCACCGGTTCTTCAACTTTAACTTCAGGTTTCTCAACAGGTGGTGTGACTTCAGCTTTTTTTACCGGAACGCCACCGCAGAACTTAGTGTATTCTTCCGGAGTATTCGACTGAATGTTGATGACAAAATTTTTGTAATAATCTCTGATCTGTGAAGGTGAAGAAGTCGAGCGGTCAAACTTATCTTTAGCATAGTCTCTGATCTTTTCAAACACCGTGGTATCCATCGCAAATTTAGGATCTTCACAGATGGTGGTTTCGGCCATCATTTCCATCATCCCATAGCAGGTTTGATGGGGTTGCATGTACTTGAGGTAATCCTTGTTGATATTGTTTTTCGGATCAACACAAATACATGATTTAAAAATGAGCTGCTGAACACTTTGATAGATCTCTGGTTTTTCAGAGAGTGCCTTTCTTAAATAACTAAGTCTGCTTTCGACTGAATCCTGATCAGGAGAGGATTTCTCTTCAAGCGCCGCTCTCATGCAATACAAAGATGAGTTATCGGCCTGATTCACTCCTGAAGAGCTTACTCCGGCATCAACACAGAAGAGAGTGTTGTCGGATTGTTTTTTATAGCCAAAAACCACTGGATTACAGGTGATTTTATTTTTTCCCATGCAGTTCTTGGCGGAAGCATAAGCGAGGGTTTCTGCCGGATAACTTGTGGCCGGAATTCCGTCATTTATATGATTGGGATGAATACATAAAGATCTTTTCGTTGTGGAGCCGTCAGCAAGCTTAACACCCTTAAGCGACATGCGTGAAATCCAGCCACCATAGATGCACATTTCTGGTTTTTTCAAAAGATTATTAAAGTCATTGGCAATGCCTGCAAAATCCTTGGCCGATCTGGTAGTCGGAAGTGCTAAGGGTTTGACCTCAGCGGAATGTGCCGACGAGATGAGGAGGGATTTGAGTTCATTTAAAATTTTTGAATAACGACGTAATTTTTCCTGATCAGGGTTTTGGGAGACAAGTTCTTTTTCATACTTGGACTCAAGCTCCACCACCATTTCCATAGTCTTGATAATGAAGGCATTCTTTTGAGTATCTGACTGATGAACAAATTCCGCATGAGTATAGAGAGTTCGCGCTGACGAACTAAAACTCATTAAGCTTATGCTAATAATTAACAGCGAAATTTTGAACATGGTCCTACCTTAGGGAACTTATCGGAAACTCCTGCCATTTCCTTTATTTTAGATTAAACGCTAACTGCTTTGCCGTAGGATCAAATTGATGAATCTAATACAGGAAAGAGTGATATTAGAGACTTGGAGCGACTAAATGAATAAAGTAAAGGTCTCAGGGAGATTCCTTTGCCCAATGAAAATGGCATTTTCCTTCTCAAACCCTTAATTTTCGGTCTAAGATGGTTTTTTTAAATTTACAAAAATGGAAGGGTTACAATGGGCTGGTTTCATCAGGTCAAAAATCCAAAGTTAAAAAACGTTAAAAAACTTGTTTCAAACACTCCAGTAGGATTATGGAAAAAATGTAATCAGTGCGGTGAAATACTTCAAACTGAGAAGCTTGAAGAAAACCTGAACGTTTGTCCGGTTTGTGATTACCACTACCGGATTTCTGCTTATGAGCGAATTGCGGTCATGACAGATGAGAACAGTTTTGAAGAGATCAGTCCTGATCTCATTTCTAATAATCCTCTTCAGTTCCAGGATAAATTGCCTTACGTTCAAAGACTCCAGAACGCCATCAAGACAACTGGAATTAAAGATACAACAGTTTGCGGCACGGCCACGATTGATGGAAAACCAGTGGCCATGGCCGTTATGGATTTTCGTTTCATGGGTGGCTCGATGGGAGTTGTCACTGGAGAGAAGGTCGCTCTGGCGATGGATATTGGATACGATAAAAAAATTCCTGTCATTGTTGTGTCCTGTTCCGGTGGTGCCCGGATGCAAGAAGGAATTCTCTCGCTTATGCAAATGGCCAAGACTTCGGCCTCAAGATCACGCTTAAAAAATGCCGGAATCCCTTATATCTCTATGCTGACAGATCCAACTACTGGCGGTGTGGCCGCTAGCTTCGCTATGCTGGGGGATCTTAATATTTCTGAGCCTAAGGCATTGATTGGCTTTGCTGGCCCTCGAGTTATTGAACAATCAATCCGTCAGACTTTACCGGAAGGCTTCCAGCGTTCTGAGTTTTTAAGAGATCATGGATTCATTGACCGAATCATTCACAGAAAAGATCTTAAAAAAGAGCTAAGTTTTTTTGTTAAAATGTTTACTCCGTAACTCATGCAAGAACTTCTTGATTGGCTCCTGACCCATTACGGTCAGGAGTATATGCGCCCGGGCCTTGACCGAATAAGAAAGGCCCTTAATAAAATTCTTCCCGAATTTCATCAAACTAAAATAGTGATCATTGCCGGAACTAACGGCAAGGGCGAAACGACACTCAGACTTTCAAAACACCTTGAGAGTCATTCTCATTGTGTCTGGACATCACCCCACATTGAAAGGATTACCGAAAGATTCCGAAATGAATGCGGTGAAATTGATCTTGATGAATTAAAAAGTGTGATCCATGAATGTCATGAGGCCGTTTTAGACGAGAAGCTTGAATTGTCATTTTATGAATTTTTATTCTTTGCTTTTTGTAAATGGGCCTCAAAAAATCCCCCTGAATATTTATTACTGGAAGTAGGTTTGGGTGGGAAACTAGATGCTGTGAATGTTTTTGATGCTGACTTAGTTTTACTGCCTTCCATCTCAAGGGATCACCAGGAATTATTGGGCAAAAGGCTTGATCAGATTCTTGGTGAAAAGCTGGGAACACTGAGATCCAAATCTCTTCTCATTCATTTTCTAGAGAGTCAGTATCTATGCGAGAAGGCCCAGAGGGAAGCTCAAGCAGTAGGGGCAAAAGTTATTTCATTGAAAAATGAGATTAATTTACCGGATTATGAGTTTTCTCTTCGAAATGAAGTATTAGCAGGTGCAGCATATTGCCAACTATTGAATAAAAATTTTATCCCACAGGAGTGGGCAAAGGCAGTTTCCTTTCTTGCTCATAGAGGCGAAGTCAGAAAGAATACTCATGAGTGGATTTTCTTTGGCTCTCATAATGTTGATGGGATGAGAAAACTTATTCAATTTTTACACTCTGGGACTTATAATTTTTCCAGACCTCCATATGACCTGGTGATTATGGCCTTTTCGAAGAGAAATCTTTCGGATCTTCGTGCTATGTTGAAAATGGTCAGGAAGGCCGGAATAGGTAAGGTTGTTGTAACAACTTTTGATCATCCTAAGGCCATGCCTGCAGAAATTATGGAAGCTCTATCTCATGAAGAAGGGTTAGAATTTGTTCAAGATATCGTTTCACATGTTCAAGGACAGAACAAAAATCAGCGTATACTGGTTACTGGTTCTTATTATTTTATTGGTTCCTTTTCAAAACTCCTCGGCAGCTGACACTCCTCAATTTACATTAGGTGATAAAATTTCAGTTTTTTCTGATAAGGCCTATCGAAAGAACAACGGCCGTTATTTTGAAGCAGTCGGAAATGTCGTCATCATCAGCCAAAAAGATACTGTCTATGGAGAGCTGGCCTCGCTTGATCAGGAAAATATGATGGTGAAGATTGAAGGCAACGTGCGCTTCATCACCAAAGATATGACTCTTTATGGCTCACATGTTGAATACAATTTAAACACTGGGGCCGCTACCATTAAGAATGCACGGATTCTGACTTCGGCCTTTAATCTGGTGGCAACTGAACTCATTCGGGTAAATGAAAATGAGTATCTGGCCGAAGAAGCTGAATTCACAACCTGCAAAGATTGTGCTGAATCATGGTCTGTATATGGAAAATTCATTAAGATTCAAGTTGGTCAATACGTTCAAATTAAACACGGCCTTTTCAAGATTAAAGGTGTCGATGTCATTTATATTCCTTATCTGATCTTGCCCATTTTGACCGAGAGGAAAACCGGACTCTTGATACCGCGTATTTCAAGTCGCCAGGGAGAAGGGATGTCCTTTGAACAGCCTTTTTTCTGGGCGATTAATGAGCATAAAGATATGACGATTAGCCCTACATTCTGGGCGGAAAGAGGATACGGAGGGGACTTCCAATACCGTCAACGCTTCTCTGAAATGTCCTGGTTTGAAACCAATAACCGTCTGGTCAATGACACTATATATGAGCCCGGTAAAAATAATGAAGATAAGTCAGGCGAGGAATTTTTCCGCTACTTTGCAGAATTAGAACATCATCAGTTCTGGTCTCCGGACCTGGGATCACATCTTCGTTACACTGGTGTCAGGGATCTGGATATGATGCTGAGTAATCCTCAGTTTACGGATCCAAAAGTTCTGGGAAGTGATCTGGGATTTGATGGATTCGTTAACTGGAGACAAGATCTCTTCAGTATCGGTAGTGATGCTCATTATTTACGTAATCAGCTTTATTCTGATCCAATTGAATTTGACCGCTCATATGTGCAGGTCATGCCGAGGCTGAATTTTAATACAGTTCCTTACTCCGTTCTACAGAGCAAGACTCCTTTCTTCCAGCATATGGCCATTGGGGGAGATGGATCTTTTTCACGCTTTCGTCAGGTCGATGAAAACGATGCCAACTTCATTAGAAATGCGGATCGTTTATCATTTCAGCCTTATGTGATGTGGCACCTGTTAACCTGGGGGCCGGTTGGTTTAAAAACCCGATACACTTTCGATCAACAATCTTATCGGTTTTCAGACAAGGATGAGCCTGGTTTTGGTAAAAATGCCGGTTTATTCCGGACTGAAATCAGCTTCACGATGGATAAGATTTTTGGTCTGGCCTATGAAGAGAAGATTCCCCTTAAATATATTTCGGAGAGTGATTTAAAGGCCCTGAGGGAAGAACGTAAGCAGGGACTCGCTCCCATTCAGCAATCAGTTAAAGAGAATCGTCTGGTGGGAGATATTCCGGAGTTTGAATCCTCTTTGGCCAAGGAAAATATTCTTCAGATCAGAAATAGTTACCGACATTCCCAAGAATTTAAATTCATCCATCATTATGTTTCTTCAGAAAGTGAGTATGGGAATAAACGTTATTTGAATCAGATTAGAAATAGTCAGCAAGGTCAGTTTGATTACGAAGATGCTATCAGGTCTGAAGAATTTCTGTTCGGTGCTAATACTACCAGAACAATCGTGCCTCCAGAGAATACCCTTGAACTCCAATGGAATAATACGCTCATTCGAAAGACCCCTAAAGCTTTTAGCTACCTGGTGGATGATAAATATCTCAGGGATAATTTTAATTATCAAAGAATCGGGTATTTTAATGTCTCCCAAGGTTACCTCCTGAATCAGGATGAGCAGGAAGAAGATGATTTTAGGAAACAACTGACAAGACTAATGCTCGAAGCTGGTTATTCTGGAGACCGATGGCATGTTAACTTACAAGAGTTCTACTTCCATTATGAGAATGAAAATATTTTCACCCTGAATTTTACCCGGCGTTTTGAGTACCTGAACTTATTTTCTAATTATAACTATAATTCTTTTAATTCTTCTAATTTGAACACTCTTTCATTTGGTGGCCAGGTAAGGCCAACTGATGTTTTGGGACTGGCCATGGTAAAAGACATGGATCTTGAGGCAGGCAGCAACATCAGGACCGTTTACTCGCTGGATATCATGCCTCATAACAATTGCTGGATACTGAATTTAAATTATTCTGATCGTTTGGTTGAGTCTCGTTATTCCTTCAATGTAATCTTTAACTTTGGTGATGAGAGCTTTGAGCGTTACCGGAATGATTATTTCGGAGTGAAAAGATTGTGATGGATGCAACTTTTATCGATTTTGAAGATAGCTTTTCTTTCAATGTGGTTCAAGCTTTAACTGAAATAGGTTTTAAGGTCAAAGTGATCTCCTGGAGAGACTATGACAAGAATCCTTCAAGCGGACTTTTAGTATTGGGACCGGGGCCGGGACATCCTGATGATTATCAGCAGTTGTTCCCATTAATTACTTCCTGGCTCTCCCAGAAACGTCCCTTATTCGGAGTTTGCCTTGGCCATCAAATTTTCTGGCGGCTGCAAAATGAAGAAGTCATCAGGTCAAAAGAGCCCCTTCATGGCCAAAAAATTAAGCTGGAATTAACAGGTGAGTGGAGGGAATGGTTAAAAATTAAAGGGGATGTTTTTGTTCAACGCTATAATTCTTTGACTGTGCTAAGTCAGGCAGGCCTTCGAAACCCCTATATTCACAACTTTATCCAGAATGATGAAATTCTCATTAGTCGAACACCACATGTCATAACTTATCAATTTCATCCAGAATCCATAGGAACAAGTTTCCGAAAAGAGTTTATGTCTGGGCTCTATAGTATAATGACCGAATGAATAGTCTCATCATCCATGGATGTTACGACGCCACAACACTTAAAACTTTGATTGATTTTGGCATCAAGGACTTCGCTTTTGACCTTCGCGGGAGAAGTCAGAATCTTATTTCCTTTAAAGATTTAAACGAGCTTCTCAAGTTCGTAAAAAATGACCGTGTTTTTTTAACCTTTGAAAATGATAAAATAGAAACCATTCATTCCTTTTTGAACCTTTTGAGTCAGCACTCTAAAAAATATCTGCTGATTTTCAGAGATCATCAGGAGACCAGTTTTTATGCTCAGATTCAGAACCCTTTTTTATGGCTGTTTCATCCGGCGGGGGACTGGCGTGGAATTTTAGCTTTAACAAACCTAAAAGGAATTATTCTTCCTTTAAAATGGCAGGATCAATATCAAAAGCTACCTGACCTGTGGAAATTGATTGATGCAAGGAACTTAGATGTATATTTGCATGCCGAAAGTTTTGAAGAGTCTCTCAACCTGGATTTAGATGAAAATTTAAAATTCAGTCTTGATTTGAGTTTTGAGATTGAATCAGGCTTTAGACAAGTTGATCAGTCTAAGCTCAAAGGAATGAAAATCTGGAGAAAATTAAATGAAAGTTCTGCTCGCTAATGATGACGGCGTGTTCGCACCTGGCATACGAAGTCTATTTAAAGAATTGAGTCCTCATCATGACACTACTATCATTGCTCCTTTGGAGGAGCGCTCAACCACTGGGCATTCTTTGAGCCTGGATAAACCCTTACGGATTGAGCGGTTAGAGAATAATATTTATGGATGTACAGGTTTTCCCAGTGACTGTGTTCTCATGGGACTAGGGCATGTCTTGAAAGATTCAAGACCTGAAGTCATAGTATCTGGAATAAATCGGGGAGCGAATCTAGGACAGGATCTTTATTATTCGGGGACAATTGCCGCGGCCCGGGAAGGAACTTTTCACCATGTGCCTTCAATTGCAGTCAGTTTAGTTTTTAATTCTGTGACTGAGGAGCATCTTTATTTAGTCGCCGCTACAGTTATTAAATGGTCCTTAGAAGCAGATATTCATAGGACCATTCATCCTATGACCTTACTCAATATCAATGTGCCAAATATTCCATTAAATGAAATTAAAGGCTTAAAACTCACTGAAATTGGTTTTAGACGTTACTCGGAAGAAATTCATGCTAGACTAGATGCAAGAGACCGAGAATATTATTGGATAGCTGGTATTTACGAAGGTTATGAGTCAAATCCTGAATCTGATTGCGAAGCAGTAAAAAATGGGTGGATCGCCATTACACCCCAGGCTTTGATTGATGGATGTAATAAGGATTATAGTGAACTCGCCAATTGTATAGAGAGACTTAATGCGAAATATTTTACTTAATTTTATTCTCATGCTTATCCTCACTTCATGCTCAAGCATGAGGAGTGGGCAGTACGTCTATGTTGAAAAATCTTCTGAAGTAAATAAAGTTGCTAAAAATTATGGCGTGACCGTTAACGAATTAAAGACTGCCAATCCTAATAAATCGTTCAAGGGTCGTGAATGGATTTTCATCCCTTCAAAAGTCGGCATCGCTTATTTCTTAAAAGATACATACGTTATTGAAGATTATCGAGGTCTGGGGTCAGGACGGTTCGTCTGGCCAGTTCCTCATTTTTACCGTGTTTCCTCTCACTTTGGCCCTCGAGGAAGAAAGCATCATGATGGAATAGATATTCCGGCCCCGCGTGGAACACCTATCATTGCGGCCGATACGGGTGTGGTGATCTATTCTGACAACGGAATTCGTGGCTACGGGAATATGATTGTCATAGCTCATGGAGATGACATTTTTACAGTCTATGCCCATAATCGAAAAAATAAAGTCGATAAGGGTGATAGAGTTGATAAAGGGCAGGTCATTGGTCTTGTCGGAAATACCGGTCGCTCAACTGGGCCACATTTGCATTTTGAGATCAGGGTAAAGAATAAAGTCAGAAATCCTGCTCAATTCTTATCGAAGTCTGAGGACTAAAAACTAATCTTTTTTGATTCCGAATTTATCCAATAGCTTCAGGTACATGATGGCAGTATTTCTGGCATCCTCAAGCGCTGTGTGTGCAACAGAACCCATGCCTAAATAATTCATCATATTGGTCCCTGAATCCATACCCATTGGAAGAAGCCCCATGTCAATCAATGCATAACCGATTCCAGAAAGATCAAGGTTTCTATGATGAAAGTATTTCCGCATAAATTCCCAGCCTAAATCACGGGTAAGAAAAGGCAGATCTATAGCAGTCATTGATTTTCCAAAAAGGACGACTTTTTGATTGCCGAAATATTGGCGAACTTCGGGGCTTTCTAAATACTTAATTAAAAATTCTTTGAATTCAGAAAGCATGAGGCCCTCGGCGCTGGCCTTTCGAATAATTTTTTCGTTATGCTCTCTGACCCACGGGTCAAGACTGTCACGCAGATCTTCAAATGAAGGGCAATGTATATACATGGTACGAGCGAGGGGTTCTTCCAGACGTTTTAATTGGGTGTCGAAAGGAATCATTGCAAATTCGATGATTTGACAATTCTCAGCAAGTCCTGTGGCCTCAATATCAATGCTTAAATATTTCATGAAGGTCTCCTGTCTTTATTCTAGAGACATGGAGGAGAAAAGAAAAGGGTCCCGAAGGGACCCTTTAAAGATTATTGAATAGTGGCCGTTACTGGGCAGTGATCTGAAACACCTTCGTAGCTGATACCTAGTTCTCTCTCAGAAACTTCCTGACAGCGAACTTTTTGACAGTGTCCAGAAACCTTCGTCTCAGGGGTAATTTTAAGTAGTCCTGGAGATACGATGACATGATCAAGAACTGAAGGAGTCTCGATACCGTCATCAGATCCGCCCCACCAGTATGAAGTACAAGCAACTCTAGCAGCAAGGTTTACCATACCAAGTTCACTTACCACTGCATTTAGCTTCTTATAGTCTGAACCGCGTGAAGAAAATTCAGTCGTATTGAAGTCACCGGCAACATAGAAGTCTTTTACGCCAGTTCTGGATTTTAAATCTTGAATAGTTCTTTTGATGATTTGGTATTGCTTTTCTCTTTTGCCCGCTCCGTTTGGACCAGATTTTAAATGAACCGTCATTCCATAGAATTTCTGCTTAGTTGCCTTAATTTGGAATAGAGCAATGGCCATTGGTCGTGAACCGGAATCACATGTTCCTTGTCCACCAGGATTTGAAAGCGATAGGTCTTCATTAAAGCCCAAAAGCTCCACTTTTTTGCTGTTATAAAGAAAGCCTAAGCGCTGTCCATGAGCACCACCACAACGAGTAAGCTCGGTAAGATAGCCCGGCATTTGTTTGGCGACAAATCTTTCGAATTCTGCAGTGTTATTAATTTCTTCAACGCTTAAAACATCAACTTTGAGGTTGTTGATAATAGTTGCCAGGGCCGATTTATCAGTTGGGACCTGAGATCTTTGATCATAGTCAAAGTTTCTAATGTTGTAGGTTCCGATGGTAATGGCCTGGGCAGAAAGTGAAGTAGCAACAATTAAAAGAGAGAGTAAAAATTTCATGAAAGCCTTTTTGATATTAGTCAGCATTATAAAACTTATAAGAAAATCTAATGTGTTTGCCCGAGCATATTACTTAGCTAAAGCAAAGCTTGGCAAGGAAAAACCCCGATTTATATAGAAATAAATGTAATAACTACATGCATTAGATTGAAAGAAAATGTAAGAGTGACAATTATTTGACTTTAATGGTCATGAGTGGCTTTATAGGCCCATTCTCGGAAGGATACTTAGGAGGAAACATGCTGAATTTGAAATCTTTTGTTCTAGGCCTGGCATTAATCGGGGCCTCTTCTGTTTACGCTGATAGTGAATCAGAGCAGAAGTTTCAAACGATCGCTAGTATGGAAATTCAAGAAATTTCTATGGATGTTTTAGGTCAAAACCAAATTGAGTCGCTTCATTACAAGCAACTTGCTGTTGGCCTTCCTAATGAGAGCGGAAATGTAGATCCAGTCGAACAGGCAGGGAAGGTCATTACTGTCTCCCGCGATTTAGTCGCCTTGGGAGAAGACATTTATAAATTGGTGATTAAAGGCAAGCCTAGTAATCAGACTTCATATGCACCTATAAGTGTTATTCCAAGAGTCGCCGGCGAACCGGTGGATATTCTGGATACAGAAAACTGGAGAGCACCCACTAAGCGTACTTACCAGATTATCTACCGAAATCTCTATGACATTGCTGTTGTGACATTCAGATATAGCATCATTTTTTCATCCCACGGTCAGTATGATGGTAAGGGCGCTTACTTAACGGCGGTTCAGATTGTCCCTGAAAGTGTTCACACGCTTTTTGGTTTTGATTTCACTGCTACCATGAAACTTGGTGGAATTCAGAATCAGGGAACAAAGGCCAGTCCAGTTGCCGGTGCAACACTTTTACTTGAATACACCGTAAGCTCAATGATGAATGCAAATAATCAAGTTGATAGTTACTTTGTAACGGGTCTAGGACAGTTTAAGAAGATCTAGAGATAATCAATAATAATTTTTCCAGCTGGTTCACGCTCAAGAAAAGTTTTGAGCGTGAATTCACAAGTGGCCCATCCGTTTTGCATAGTACATTTTCTGCAAACTCCCTCTCCATCACAGGAAGAGGCTATTGTGATATCCCTTGATCTTAACCAGTCCAGAAGATTGATATCCAGGTCTTCGTCTTGGTAACTCAGGAATTTTGATGTTTTTGAGGCCCGACCGTAGACTTCAATCATTGGCACTTAAAATCTCCCGGATTTCGGTCATCAATAATAAAACGACTACCTTCTTTGAATTTTGTATAGGCCCATATATTGCCTAATTTATCTGCATTATAGATTGGGATATTTAATTTAAGCAGATTTTCAATCTGATCTTCTGAGCTTCTATCCGACTCAATAATCAGCCTCACCGGATCCGATAAAAAGAGGTGCCTTGAGTGGCGAATTAGCTTATCTACTTCTGCTGTAGTTTGACTCTGCGGAAGTCCATAGCGCACAAGGTGAAACAGGTGTTGGCCAGGATCACGACTTTGGTTAGAGAAGGCCCAGATCTTATTATTGTTATTTTCAATCATGCAGACTGCAGAACTTCTGACTTTGGATTCCCCTTTAAAGAGGGGCAGACCTTCCAGAGAGGCCATCCTTTCGAGTTTCTGGGAAGAAGAAGCCAGAAAAGCTGAATTAGGCAAAGATAAACCATAAAGATTGGCCACTGGAATAACTTTATCAATCAGAAAGATCGAATTGTCATAAAGATTGAAATCATAGTTGCAACTACCTGTACTGCCTTTGTCTGTTACAAAATGAGTTAGAGAAGTATTCACAATGATTTTTTGATTTTTTTGAACTTTGCGGTAAAGCTTAATGACCGTTTTGTAATCTAGATTCGGGGAAGTCTCGTTTTCTTTTAATACATCACTCCCTCTAAAATAGTAAGGAGCGAGTTCAGAATTGTTTTTGATAAGGGGAATGTTCTTTACAAGGAAGCTTTCAAAATCCTTACCAATTTTTATCTTTTGGGGAAGAGTCTGATTAAGAATATGTGCATAGTATTCAAGATTTCTTTTCTTCCCAAATTTTTTCAAAACCCATTCAATGCCATAGAGAAATGGATACTGATCCACATTATGTTCTGAGAAGAAATCAAAGTAATAACTCTTTTCACCTTGATGAACTAGCACTTGAAAGCGGGAAGTAGGAGATGATTGATCCGGCCTGACTGATAATTGCAGCAGATTCCAGAGTGCGAAGTGATCCAAGAAATCCAAGGATGATTTATTCAGCCCCTTAATCATCTCGTTATAAACATTCTGAGAATTTCCGCTAGGCCCTACCAGTTGAAATTCAATTTTTTTATCAAATGAACAATGGCCTGCTATTGCAGGGGTCTGGGCCGCTAGTTTTTCATCCTTAACAATTGGCGTATCAATTCTACTTATAAAGAATGAACAAGAAGAAGAAAGTAATAGCAGTAAAAAGAGTTTAAACATCCTCTTCCTCGTCCAGAATAAAGTCAGGTGAAGAATGTGTATGGGATAACTTAAAGCGGTCATGAAGGTCCTGCTTTAAGTCCGTTTCAAAGACCTTCTTACTGTTAGTTTTAAGCAATGCCACAATAAAAAGTCCGCCGTATTCTCCACCGGTGGCCTGGGTACTTAACGATTCAATTTCAAAGCCTGTTTGTAAAATACCCTGCATGATCTTATCAAATTCGACTTCACGGTATCCAGTTTTTCGGTGAGGAGGGGCCGGTATATAATAAGTGAAGGTGGTTCGGAAAATCTTCTTTCCTGACTTTTGCGGTCGACTACTCATCTTATTCACTCCAGTACTCTATAGTTTTCGATGCTTTAAAGAGAAATATTCTTCTATTGTATGCGAGAACTCTCCATTATGTTGAGAAGTTCTTTACAGGTTTAAATAAGATCACTTGGAAAAAGTTTCCTCCTGATATTTTCCTTTGTTCGTAAAAAACTTTAGGTATAATGAATGTAAGATGTGACAGGATGTCACTCTCAAAGGCAAGATGCCGAAAAGAAGGGAGCCAAGCAGGGGCTCCCTTTTTTTATGTCTCGAAGTTAAAAAAATAAAAAATTTAAATTTTTCTTATTCCAAATACAAATTGCCCAGCATTGAGGTTCATTGGTAAACCATTGTTGTACATATCGTAGCAAGCGACATGCAATTGAAGAGTGTCATTGGCAACCAGTCTTTTAACTGAGTGATGTGATGGAGCAGATAATGTTATCTCTGTTGAACCATTCTTTAGAACTCTGAAATTGCCAGACATATAGGCATCATTAGGAGCGTCCAGAAAAATTTCATAAACTCCATTCTGAGGAACAGTGAAGATACCTGTAGCGGAATTAAAACTTCCACTGTTGTAATCAGCTGCTAAGGCAGGAATCATATATTCACCGGGAAAGACAGGATTCGTTGCGGAGCAGGTAATGGTAGTAATATCGGACCAGCTGCTTATAAAACCAGTGTAGCTTGGAAGGTTTACGAGTTGACTCGCATCGACTGCCGGTAATTTTCCCGATCCATCCAGTTGAACAATTTGCAATGGTCCAGTTCCAACATCAACTGCTATCATTCCCGTGGTAGTAATTGTTCCACCTGTAAGTCCATTACCTGCGGTGATAGAAGTCAAACCACTTCCTGCTATCTGGGCCTCAAGTTTTCCTAAGGCCTGAATAAGAGTGTCTGTTGGAGCGATTGAGGTTGGTGATCCAACCGTATAACCAGTAAGAAGAGAATTTCTTACTCTTGATTCCAAAAAATATAAATTAGCACCTTCCGGAACTACTGATGTATTCAATGTTGCCCAGGTCTTGTCACCGCGAAAAAACTGCAGAGTTGTTCCAGAAGCAATGGTATTTTCCTTTGCCGCAATGGCAGTCTCCACATCTATAAAGTTCTGGTTCATTTGTGGAGCTGAAGTTGGTGTGTTGTCTGTAAAGATGTAGGTGACAGCATTTGCGCTCATGGGAGTGGTAAGACTTCCGAGTGCAAATAAAAGTGTTAGAAATTTAAAAGAGGTTTTCATTAGGGTCCCCACTTAGCCTCGGCCCAGTTGGAACCCCACTGAGCTATAGGCATAGTCGTTGCTGATTTCTTGGTAATGATTGAAAAGAATGGTTCTGGTGCACATTTATTACTGTTCACATAGATTGTTACAGTCGAGGTAGCTTCATAAAAATTCACGTCCAAAAGGGAACCACATTGCTGAGGTCCCTGCCATTCAGAAGCACCGTCGAAGCCAACCAGGTAAAGGCTCCAGGTTCCATGAGGAATAAGCATCTTATATGGAGGTATAAGGTCTTTGGTGATTACTTCTTTGGTAGAAGAGTTAACGAGCATCAAGGTGGCACCGCCAGAAAAGGTCAGATCCCCGAGGAGTGCATTCATACTCACCTCAAGCTTCGTGTCAGATTGCTTACCACTCTGACTACAGCTGGCCAGGAATAGCAGGGTTAAAAATGGCATGAGTAAAGACTTAAACATTGCTTGTTAAATCGGCTTATTTCGAATTTTTCTGAGGTCTTTTCTTGGGCGGAGTATAGTTGAGCAATTTGTTCATTTGGAAGGGGGAAGTATGTAATAGTTATAGATCTTAATGAATAAGCTGCCTCTTTTAGTATATTAGGGGCCATGCGAATCCTATTGATATCACTGAGTCTCCTTTTAAGTACACAAAGCTTTGCTCTTATCATTCCAGATGAGTACCGCAGTGGAAGAGAAATCTGTAAAAGCACTAAACGACCTAAAGAACATGAAATCTGGTTAAAAGTCCCTGTGGACTATGACTATCCAGAAAGGGGTAGGACTGATCTTTTCGCATGGACGAATAAACCCTTTGATCCTCTTAAAAAAACCGTAGTTTTTGTTTCCGGTGGACCGGGAGATACTGCTCATAAGTCTCATCTTGAACTTCAAGATTGGAACGTGATCTTTTTTGATCAACGAGGGAATTCTTGTTCTCGCCCTGCTACCAAGGAACTTTACCTTGATCCGACATTTTATAGTTCAGAAAAGACGGCCCGAGATATTGAAGAAATCCGAAAGAAGCTAGGTATCCAAAAAATTTCAGTTTATGGAGTCTCTTACGGCACTGTTGTGGCCCATCTCTATGGTCATCATTTCCCTGAATCAACTCGTGCAATTGTTCTTGAAGGGGTTGTCTTCCAAGGGGGCATTCCACTTATGAGACCTCAGAGCAGGACAAGAACTTTGCAACTTTTTTTTGATTCACTTCCAGCACTCACTCAGGAACGAATACTGGAAATATCAAACGATCCTTTTATCGCAAAAAATTGGTTTTCTAAAGTCGGGGCGATGATGCTTTATATGGATGACTCCTTAATGGTATATAAAACTTTTCTGAATAATATTCTATTTAATGATGCCGTTCTTTATCCCGTCCTGAAAACTTTTGAGTATAAAGAAGCCACGGATGAAGAATTCGGTTATGGACACGTGATGATGGGAATGATTGGTTGTCAGGAATTAGGGATGAACCTAAAAGGAATAAGTTTTTATTCTGTATTCCAAGAGCGAAAGCTTGTGTCAGATAATTTTAATGATCTGGATGAAAATTACTGTGTTTCTTTGGGACTTGAATCTGATGAATTCACAAACTTATATGATGCTGGGGAAAAGCTCTCCATCTCTGCGACAACTTATATACAAGGAAGCATGGATGGCGCTACCAGTGCAGAAGGTGCCTTGCTCCATTATAAACTGGCGAGCAAAGGTTTTTCACAATTTGTCCTGGTTGATCAAGGCGGACATGCTCCTCTTCATGGGCCGGTTTCCTCCGGTTATGAAAGAGGTCAAACTGTTGAACTAAGGCTGGAAGTTTTAAGAACTGCTCTTCTAGGTGAAAAGATCAGTGACGAGAAGCTTGCTAAGCTTTCAGAATCTTCTTCTCTGAGTTGGACTCATCGCTAAATACCAAACTAATTTTATGGTCTTTCATTAAACCATAAGTTAGAGCACTCAATCTCAAGGGATCTTGTATTGTTTAATGTTGTGACCCTACCTATAATCTAGAAATGTTTAATGCGCTTCTTCTTCTTCCCATTATTCACCAATAAAAAATAGCACCATTCAATCTTTTGAATTCATTCTCTTTATATGGAGGTTCATATGAGCAATAAATCGATAACTTTGACTGAGACGGATTATAAAAGATTAAATGCTTTAATAGCTCAGATGGATAACCTTGAGGAGCTTGAAAATGAGGTCGAAAGAGCAAGAGTCATTTCAATGGATATTCCGGATGATTTAGTGAAGATGAACAGCCATTTTGAGTATTTAAATGTGACTGATAATAAAGTCTGCGAAATGACCATCGTTTATCCCCAGGAAGCAAACAGTGAATTAAGGAAAATATCCGTCACCGCCCCACTTGGCTCAGCACTTTTAGGACTTAGAGTAGGAGAGGAGATTGATTGGACCTTTCCAGATGGAGTGGTGAGAAGGTTGCGGGTTTTGAAGGTTAAGCAATAGAAAAGTTGAAATAGATCAGCTTTTAGGATTTTAGCTTAGTGCAGATTTTAAAAGAGAAATTAATTTTATATAAGTTTCTCATTTAAAAGCATGGCTGAAGGGCTTAATTTTGTCTGAACTTATTTTACAATTTTTGCTATCTGCTCTCGCTATTGTATTTGCCGGTATCTTCCTGGCGCGGGCCGCTGATCAAATTGGTGAGCTGACTAAACTGGGACGCTTACTGGCAGGCAGTATCCTTTTGGCCGGAGCTACATCACTACCTGAACTGCTGATCGACATCAGCGCTATAAAAAAAGATATGCCTGATCTCGCGGTCGGCGACTTAATGGGTAGTAGTTTGATGAATCTACTTATCCTGGCCACTGCAGATTTATTACATCGAAATCCTCATAAGATGTTTTCACGGGCAGGTGCTCAGCACGCTCTTTCCGCCTCAATTAGTATCAATATGACGATTCTGGCAGTCATTGCCATCCTTCTGGGCCCCCACATGTCAGGTTTAAGTGTTGGAGAGGTAGGTCTGGGGCCAATGGCCATCGGTATTGCCTACATCTTTGGAATACGTCTGGTTTACTACGATCAACGTTTTTTTGATAAGTCTGAAGTCGTTGCTAAAAGTGCAGTAAAGAAAAAGGCCCTGATTCGTGCCATTTCAGTCTATATCGTGTGTGCTTTAATCATTTTTGTGGCCGCGCCATTTCTGGCCGATGCTGCTGGAGAAATAGCAGAGATCACGGGCCTTGGAAAAACCTTCATCGGCTCAACCTTGGTGGCCTTCTGTACTTCACTTCCTGAAGTGGTGTCCACTTTTGCAGCAGTAAGGATGGGTGCCTTTGATCTGGCAGTGGGTAACATCTTTGGAAGTAATTCATTTAATATGATTCTTTTGATTCCTCTGGATATCTTTCATCCAGGGAATCTTTTAGGGGACGTATCCCGATCTCAAATGCTTTCTGGTATGGCCGTGATCCTTGCCACTTCTGTGGCCGTCATGGGTCAGTTGTACCACGAAGAAAAGCGAAGGAAGTTTATCGAACCGGACGCTCTGACCGTGATCGCAATTGTCTTGTTGACCTTTGTTGGTATGTACTTCATTTCTACGTAACTGCTCTGGCATCTCCGAAAAGACTTGTAAGGAATTCTAAATTACTGGGACGGGCCAGCCCTGATATTGTATCACCTGATTCAATGACAGTATCTCCCCTTGGTATCAGGTAGTGCTCATTTCGTTCAATACTTGTAAATAAAACTCCTGACGGCAGTGAAAGTTCCACAATCCTTCGATCTGCAGCAACAGCATCTTCAGAGACTTCAATTTCAATTAAGATGAAGCCTGAGGGAAGCACGCCAGTCTTAGCAAAAGGCTTTTCTTTAAGACGTTCAATAACTCCCAGTCGTCCTGCAACCCAGGGGATACTGACTCCTTGAACGAATACAGAAATGAGAACAACAAAAAAAACAAGATTGAAATAGTATTCTGAATGGGGAGAACCAATTCCCCAGGGGAGTGTTGCCAGTATGATGGGAGCGGCCCCTCTGAGGCCAACCCAAGAAACAAAAAGACGTTCATTCTTTTTCATTCCTGTTTTTTGAGTGGCAATGAAAACGCTGAGTGGTCTTGCTATAAACATCATAAAAAGTGCAAGGATTAAGCCTTCTTTCCAGAGAAGAATAAGATGTGAAGGAAAACAAAGTAGACCCAAAGTTAAAAAAACCAGAATCTGTGCAATCCAAGCAATACCATCTGAGAATCGAGTGATACTGCCTTTATGGAGGAGATCTGAATTTCCCACCACTAGTCCTGCAATGTAGACAGCGAGAAATCCACTTCCGCCGATTAAGGATGTCCCTGCGAAGAGACAAATGACTAACCCCAATAGAAGAACACTGTAGAGACCTTCGTATTCAATCCCCACATTGTTAATAAGCCACTGTATGGTTTTCCCTCCTGTCCATCCCAACAAAATTCCTATTCCTCCTTGCAGGATGAACATCTGTCCCATCGAGGCGAATTGGCCGCCACCATCCAGAGAAACAAAATTCAACACACTCAGAGTCAGGAAAATGGCGACAGGGTCATTGCTTCCGGCCTCCAGTTCAAGGACTTGTTTAATACTTCCTTTGAGGGATAAACTTTTAGCACTCAAAATATTAAAGACTGCCGCGGCATCTGTAGAGGAAACAATCGCTCCTAATAGCATTCCTTCTTTCCACGTAAGAGCGAGTGCGTAGTGGGAGAAAATACCGGTTACTATCCCGGTTACTAATGTTCCGAATAATGATAAAGAAATTCCAATTTTCAAAACAGGCCGGACACTCTTCCAGGAGGTTTGCAATCCACCATCAAATAAGATGATGGCAAGGCAAACGCTACCAATGGCAAAGGAAAGGGGATAGTTGTTAAAATCAATATTACCCGGACCTTCAGATCCGGCCATCATTCCAATTCCAAGAAAAAGCAACAAGGCCGGAACACCAAAGCGGGAGGAAATTCGACTGGAGAGTACGGAGAAGATTAAAAGAAGGGAACTAACTAAAAGGATCGTCTCTAAAGTATGATTTTGAAATTTAAAATCGACCATTTTGGGTTCCAATAGAAGACTCAGAATAAGAGTAAAATACTGAATTTCTCTCTTAAATTCAAGAGATCTTGTCTTTATCATATTCTGAGGGTGATCTGACAAGAATACTCTAGACTCACTGTTTAAAGTAAGTGGAAGAATGCTCCGAAAAGTTGCATCCAACCAGAAAGGTGATTTAATGGCCGCTTTAAAAAACTCTGAATTTGCCTTCAACGAAGAATTGCTAAAATTATCTCGGATCAGCTCCATTGATGCTGGAGATGTTGAGATTAGTTTTGAATTTATAACTGAAGCAATAGCAAGGGCCCTTAATGTTGGGAGGGCCAGTATTTGGCTTTTAAATCAAGATCAGACTGCCATCGTATGCCAAAAACTTTATGAAGCTTCCTCGAAAAAACATGACGCTGGAATTGAACTTAAAGCAAAAGATTTTCCGGCATATTTTAAGTATCTCTCGGAAGAAAGAACATTGCATGCCGACGATGCTCATTTGGATAGTGCTACGTATGAATTCTCCGAAGTTTATCTTAGACCTTTAAATATTGTATCAATGCTGGATGCGCCGATCAGGGTAAATGGAAAAATGGTCGGAGTTATATGTTGTGAGCAGTTGATGGAAAAACGATACTGGTCAATCTCCGAGCAGAATTTCGCAGGCAATATAGCTGATATTGTGGCAAGGGCCCTGCAGGCCAAAGAAAGAGCACAGGCCTTGTTGAAACTTGAAGCAATGAATCTGCAGCTAGAGCAGATTGTTAAGGATCGGACAGCAGAACTTGAAGAGCAAAGAACCAGAAGTGCTCATGCTTCAAAAATGGCGGTTTTGGGTGAGATGGCAGGGGCCATCGCTCATGAGATCAATAATCCTCTTGCCATTATTTCCCTTTGTTCCCATCAATTACTCAAAATGGATGAGAAAGGAAAACTAACCTCTGATGCCTTAAAGAGTATTCTGAAAGACATCTCTTCGACTACTATAAGAATAGAAAAGATAATTAAGGGTCTACGTTTCTTTGCCCGTGATGCCAGTCAGGATGAATTTTCACATTCAAAAATTTCTCAAATAATTGATGATACGCTTTCTCTTTGTCAGGAGAAATTCAAGAAGCATGGTTGTGAAGTTCAATTAACGCCCCTCACTTCGGATCCGGTTTTAAGATGCCAACCGGTAAGTATTTCCCAGGCACTGCTCAATCTTTTGAGTAATGCTTTTGATGCTGTCTCGGAACAGAAAGAAAAATGGATTCGACTCGAGTGCAGGGATTCTTCTGATTATGTCGAAATTCACATTATTGATTCTGGTCATGGTATTCCTATTGAAATCAGAGATAAAATTATGGTGCCTTTTTTCACTACCAAACCCATTGGGAAAGGCACTGGCCTGGGCCTGGCCATTGTTCGAGGTATTGTTGAACAACATAAAGGTGATTTTTATTTTGATGATTCAAGGGCTAATACAGCGTTTGTTATCCGATTACCTAAGATGGGCTAGAGCGAATCACTTGCGCTTTGCATTGCGTCATTCGTAGAATCATAGGCAGTGATGATTAATTCATTTCAAGGCCAATAGAATGTCTCCCAGTGAGAAAACCAATAACTTTTTAAAAATCAGTCAGCAATTTCAACTTGGCCATTTAGTGACAGAGAGTTTTCATCCTAAAACAACTCATCTGTCTGCCTTGGTAAAAAAAGATATTAAAGAGGCCCACAAACTTTTACAGGAAGTTGACCGTGATGCCCTTAAGATCATGGGCAATAAGAATTCTGATTTGTGGGAATTGGCCTCTGACATAAAAGATACTCTGGAGAAGGGACACAAAATTTTCATGTGTGGCTGTGGTGCTACCGGAAGATTATCTCTGGTTCTTGAAACTCTTTATCGCCAAAAGTTTGGTCAAACCGATCAGGTTATTTCCTTCATGGCCGGAGGAGACTTTGCCCTCATTAAGTCAGTTGAAAGTTTTGAAGATAAAACGGAATATGGAGAGCGGCAATTGCTTGAGTTGGGGTTTGGTCCTGAGGATTTGTTGCTTGCTTCAACTGAAGGGGGAGAAACTCCTTTTGTGATTGGTGCTTGTCTGAAAGCTTCACAGTTTTCCCGTCGTAGTCCTTACTTCTTATACTGTAATCCAGATGAAGTCTTGATGCCGATTCTTCGTTCCAAAGAAGTCATTGAAAATCAGAAGATAAGAAAAATCAACCTCACGGTAGGGCCCATGGCCATCTCTGGTTCCACTCGTATGCAGGCCTCGACTGTTTTGATGTTAGGAATTGGTGTGGGCCTTCTTTACTCACATAAAGACATGGATAATTTTAATACTTTCTACTCGGATTTTCTCCATCGGCTGACTTTGACTAACTATGATGCTTTGGCTCCCATGACCAGTCTTGAGGCAAGTCTTTATCAAAAAGAGAAATATTTAAATTATGTGACTGATCCTTTTCTTGCCATAAGTATTCTGACTGATACCACCGAACGTTCACCAACTTTCTCTTTAAGGCCTTTTGAAAATCGTCTGGATCATAATGCTCCCCATGGTCTTTGTTATCTTTTTATTCCGGAATCTGAGACATCAGGACACGCCTGGAGTGAACTCCTTTGGAGATCTCCAAGACCTGTTGAATGGAAGGAAGTTGATGGAAAAATCAATAAAGAACGTCTCTTTGGTTTCGATATTTCCAGGCAGGGTCTGAATAATCGATCCTTACATATACCAACTGAAGAATTCAGCATTACATATGATGATGGAAGAGTGTTGTTTAAATGCCAGAATGAAAAAGCTGCTTTTGCCTGGGGAGAAGATCAGCTGTTTAATCACTTGATGGTAAAGATGCTTTTAAATGCACACTCAACACTGATCATGGGCATCATGGGGAGGTATGAAGGTAATGTGATGACCTGGGTTCGCCCAAGCAATAATAAGTTGATTGATCGGGCAGCGAGATATGTTCTTCAGATCCTTAAACAAAAGCAAGTGACTGCTTCTTATGAAGATGTCGTCCTAAAGATTTTTGAAGTCTCCGAACAGCTAAATGAGAATGAACCGGTGGTGATGAAAGTTGTAGAGAAGTTCAATTAAGGACTAGGATTTTTTATCCGTATCATCTTCTATTTCCTTCACACCTTTCTTGAAGTTCTTGATAGATTCCCCGATTGCCGAGCCTAACTGAGGAAGCTTTTTGCCGCCAAAGAAGAGCACTACAATTAAAAGTACTACCAATAATTCACTCATTCCAATGCCTAACATATAAAATCCTTTTTGGAGCTATTATACCCCATTATCTCAATAAAGGCGGGCCAGGTCCATTCCGTACTTTCCAGGAGTGTAGTTGGCCATACGGATCTTCTTGAGTTCACTGAACTCTTTTGAGCCATTGCTCATAGAGGCAAAAGGGAAGATGGCGATTCCGCCGCGTGGAGTGAAGTCCCCTTGAACCTCTATATACTTAGGCTTCATCAGCTTAAACAGGTCCTTACAGATTTTCTGGACGCAGTCCTCATGGAAGTCACCATGATTACGAAAACTGAAGAGGTAGATCTTTAAGCTTTTTGACTCCACCATCTCTTTATCGGCAATGTAGTTAATAAAAATTTTGGCAAAATCCGGCTGCCCGGTTTTAGGGCACAGAGATGTAAATTCCGTGCAGATGAAGCTGGTCCAGGCATCGTTATCGGGATTCTTATTTGGGAACTTTTCCAGCACTTCCGGAGCATAAGTCTCCGGATAATTGGTTTTAGTGTTTCCCAAAAGAGTTACTGATCCTAGTTCTTGGTCCTTACGACCTTCTGATTTCTTCTTCTTAGACATTTGTCTAACCTCTGTTAAGACTTTTGATTCTAGTCATTTAGCCTCATTTATGACAAAAAGAGAGGAATCTTACAACACAAAGAAGCGTATGGCCGAAAAAATCAAAGTCATTCTTGGACAACTAGGTTCCCCAAAGAGCACTAAAGTCTCGGATGTTCGTGAATATTTAAAGGAATTTCTAGGAGATCCTCGAGTTGTGGATGCTCATCCTTTGTACTGGAAAATCATACTTAACTTGTTTATTCTGCCTTTTAGGCCTAAACGATCGGCCGAGGCCTATTCCAGGATTTATGAAGAAGCGGGTTTTCCCTTAATTACTAATACCGTTAAAGTGGCCGATGCTATCAGGCCAAATCTGGATCCGAATCTGGAGCTTGATCATGCCTTCATTTTGACCAGGCCCCGCGCCAGTGATGTCTTTAATGAATGGGAAAAAGAAGATCCTTTCACTCGGGCCCAGAAAGTTTTGATCCTGCCTCAGTTCCCTCAATACTCGGAGAGCACGGTCGCTTCAGTCATAGATACTTTGAATGGAGAATTCAAAAGACGCGTGAACATACCAACATTTACCATTGTGAATTCATATCACCGTTCAAAAGCATTCATTGATCATTCCGTTCGAAAAATTCTGGAATCGTTGAAGGCCCATCCTGATATGGATGAACTCGTCATTTCCTTTCATGGAATTCCACTTCGGCGTGTGCTTGATAAAAAAGATATCTATCTTCTCCACTGTCTTGAGACCTATGAACTCATTAAGGAAAGACTCCATTCTACCATCCCGATTTCCATGACTTTCCAGTCTCGTTTTGGAACTGAAGTTTGGTTGGGGCCTTATACAGATGCTACAGTCTTAAAAAAAATCGAGAGTGGTGTAAAAAAAATCGGAGTTTATTGTCCGAGCTTCGTTGTTGATTGTCTGGAAACCACAGATGAAATTGGCCATGAACTTGGCAACGAGGTTAAAGAGGCCGGCGGTCATTTAGTTCATATTCCTTGTCTCAATGCTGATCCTGAATGGATTGCTGATTATGCTCACTTTATCAATGTTTATGCCAATGGATCTGAAAGTGAAAAGCATGAACTTTTTTATAAGACCAATGTTAAGGAAAGGTATCAAGAAGTGATTAAAGAACAAGAAAAACTGGCCCCTTCAAAACTACCCGAAGACTCTAAGAAAATTTTAAAGCTGATGTTTCTTACAATGTTTCTGGATCTGGTAGGGTTTTCAATCATCTTCCCTATGTTTCCCGCCATGGCCAAGTACTATTTGGAAGTGGATCAGGATAATTTTTTCTTAAGCGGAATGATGAACCTTATCTCAAATATTCAAACCATCTCGCTTAGTGCTGATGGTACACCTCAAATGACGACCATCGTGCTTTTTGGTGGATTATTGGGCGCCCTGTATTCATTGATTCAGTTTCTGGCCGCACCGGTTTGGGGGGCCATCTCTGATCGTGTGGGACGTCGTCCTGTGCTCCTCTTTTCGGTCTTTGGTTTATTTGTAAGTTATGTGATTTGGTTTTTTTCCGGTTCATTCACCTTACTTATTATCGCTCGTTTAGTAGGTGGCCTCATGTCCGGTAATCTCTCGATTGCTTCGGCGGTCGTAAGTGATGTCACGGATGAGAAGAATCGCTCCAAGGGAATGGCGGCCATAGGGATCGCATTTGCTCTGGGGTTTGTTTTTGGCCCTGCTCTGGGTGGGATATTATCAATGTATAATCCCCTGATTAATAATCCTGGGCTTGGCGATTTTGGTGTTAATCCATTCTCAATTCCCGCCCTTCTGGCCGCATGCTTAAGTTTATTTAACTTCGTTACTATCTGGCGCTCATTTCCAGAGACGTTACGGCCTGGTATCAAATCTCATATTCAACGAAGTATTAATCCTGTCAAATTACTTAAGCCTTTGCCGGCCCCGGGAATTAATCTTACAAACATGTCTTACTTTCTTTTCATTACGGCATTTTCTGGAATGGAGTTCACCCTGACCTTCCTGGCCGTGGAACGTATGGGGTATACCTCGATGGATAACGCTTATATGTTTATCTTCATCGGATTTGTCATTGGTATGGTTCAAGGTGGTTATGTTCGTCGCAAGGCCCATCAAGTGGGGGAAATTAAAATGAGTTTTCAGGGACTCATCAGTATTATTCCAGGCCTTGTCATTCTGGCCTTTGCTCATTCAGGCTGGATGCTTTATCTGGGGCTATTCTTCTTATCATTAGGATCGGCAATGATCATTCCTTGCCTGACTTCCCTCATTTCTTTCTATTCTCCTAAACATATGCAGGGACAAAGTTTGGGGATCTTCCGCTCACTTGGGGCCTTAGGCAGGGTGATTGGACCTATTTACGCCTCGCTCGTGTACTGGAAATTTGGCTCAATGAATGCTTATTTAATTGGAGCGGCCTTAGTCTTCTTGCCTGCAATTTTGGTCAAAAAGTTACCGCCTCCGCCACAGATAGAAGAACTTTAATCGATGGTAGGTTTCATCGGATGCTCAATAGCATAGATAACGGCATCTTTAAAAAGAAGCCAGAACTTATCAGTTTCGAGTGGGTTAGAGTTTGGTAATTCCAGGGTGTAAGTTGGAATGTGTTTTTCTTTTCCGGACCAATTTCCCAAGCTCCCGGGAAAAATAGGGTAGTTAGAAACTTTATAACCATCAGACTTTTTGGACATTTGCTCCAGAAGTTCTTTGGCAGATTTGCCTGCTTCCGCTCGAAGAGAGGGGCCATCATAATCAAGCATGGTGAGCGGAGCATGGACAGAAATGACCTTGTTAGGTTTATAACGCAAAATCAGATTCATTTGAAAAATCGTTTCTTGTTCTGAAGCTGCATAAGGGCCTGGAAATTTTCTCTTATCAGCGCGATAGCTGATCTTCCAGCGTTTATGGGCCTCTGCCCTCCAGTCTGCTGTAGGAAAATTGCGGTTTACATCCACGCCTGCAGCATTCGTTCTGGTAGGTCTTGGTATAAAAAATGAATCCGGACTTACAACAGGGGCAACCACCACCATCTTATCGTTAAAGGTATGGTTCGATTTAAGTTCTCGCATCAAATCCCAGCAAAATTTTACGGGAGTAATTTCATCTCCATGGACTCCACAGAGAATTAAAGTCGTGTTGGCCGCACCCTTTGATTTTTCTTCTCCAAAAGTGGTCCAGATAAGAGGAGTGCCTTTATTTGTTTTACGAACGTTAATCCAGTCAAAGTATTCACAGTGAGCTTCGCCCCACTTATAGGCCTTGAACTTTTCATCGAGCTGCTCACAGAACTTTTTAACGACAGGATTTAACGGATAAGTAAGCGGCGTCTTCGGAGCTTCCTCGATAGAGGTCGTCTCGACAGTTTGGGCATAGGCAAACGCAGTCACAAACAGCATAATAGGTAGAGTTTTAAAAAGCATGCATCCATTTTAGTTAAAGTTTACGGAACTGTCTTTATGAATAAAATCTGTGTCTTTGCAAAAAATAAAAATACTTATTTCATAAATAGGTTGATTGAAGAGGTCGGCCAATCCGTTTCGCTGTTCGATCCCTGGACAGACCTGGATTTACCGGCCGCCGATAAATATCTGGCCCGCACTACCGGAGTTTATAAGAGTGACCTTGATCTATTGATCTTGGGATCCATGCCGGAGAATCAAGTTGTTAATCCGGTTTCGGTCTTAAAACGTTTCCGCTCTAAAAGTTCTCAATGGGCCTGGTTTGAAGAACACGATCTGCCGGCACTTCCCTGGCTGGGGTTAAAAGGTATTGATCCCATTACTGCTGAAAAGTTTTCCGTGCTTTACCCAGAAATGGTAGTGAAACCAAATTTTGGTCAAGGTGGATGGGGAATTGAAGTTTTAACCAGAGATACTCTGCCAGGATGGCTGAAGAAAAAGAAGAAGATGCAAGATGAGGATTATCTCATTCAACCACTGATAAAAGATGCCACTGAATACCGCTATTTTTTTATTAAAGATGAAACGCCCTTAGTGCTAAGAAGAAAGGCCCGTTCGGGAATTGCTGCTAATTTCAAGCGAGAAGGTGAAGCTGAACTTGTGACTTTTCCAGATGAATTTGATTCTGAGGTAAAACGGCTTATTACTTTGTCGGGTGCTCAATATGGAGCGATAGATTTATTTATCCAACATGACCGTTTGTTTATTTTGGAACTAAATGCAGTCCCCGGAATTGAGCAGCTTGAGAATATTTCAAGGCAGAACATCATTAGAAAGTTGCTTCAGCACTTGTTTTGAATTCAACGACTTATGTGATTAATAAAAATCCTTTTAAAGTTGACCAGTTTAATACCCGATAATGTGGCGATGTTAATCCGCCCACTCATCCTTCTAATGGTAATGCTTCTCAGTTCCTTTAGCGTACTAGGGCAGAGCTGTAAGTTTAACTATGCTGCCGATGTCAAAAAATGTCCTGATTCAGGCACCACCTTACTCGATGATACATACCCGGTTTCAACCTTTGTGATCTCCCTGTCGCCTCATTACGCTAATCCAAAATCTCAAAGTGTGCCCGGGGAATTTATTATCAAGGTGCTGGAGAGTTATAAGTTTTCTGAATCTTCTCCTAACATCGTTGTTCCCTCTAACCCTGAAGATTTTCAGCAACTAAAAAAAGAGTTGGAAGGTAAGATAGCCTCATCTAAAGGCAAAATACCTGCATCAATCTTAAAAAAAGTGATCCCCGCTGAAAGTCAGTCCTACACCTGGCAGCAGGATTATTTTGAATCATTCATAAATCCCGCCAGTGGTCGTCCGGTTGTTAGAAAGATTGGAAGTTATGATCGAGGTGGCGAAGATGCTGCTAAAAAACTCGTCAATAGCATATCCAGTTGTGAGATTACCGAAGGTGAAGTCCTGAAAACTGATCATCAATTACTGGTTCCGGAAGGAAAATCTTTTCAGAGTGGAGAAATGGGCGGAAATATAGAAGGGCTCCCAGGTGGATTTTGCCTGATTGGAGATAATCAGAGTTCACAATTTGCCTCTCAGTTTTGTGGTAAGGATGAGAACATCGTCCAGATGGATGTTAGTTGGCTTTCTGTAGGACATGTGGATGAAGTTTTTAAGGTCATTCCCACCAATCTCCCTGGTGTCCCCAAAGAATGCAACTTTTCGCTTATGTTTGCCAGTCCTAAAAAGGCGATGGAATTATTATCAGAACCGCGCTCAGCTAATCATCCACTTTTTTCAGGTAGCTTTTTAAAGGCGGATGCTTCCACTGCTGATCTAAAAGAATTCAGACTATCCCGGAGCTTAAGAGGTGTAGGCAATCAGTTTTGCCACATTCTGGATAACTTTGCAGCTCCCTCCCGAGGGGGTAAGAGTAAAGGAGACGCTAAAGGGAAAAATGGAGCTTCACAGGCGTTCTATTTCATTAAGGCCCAATTTCTCTCTGATGCACACGCCGATGAGGGAGAGTTAAAGACCTGTGAGATTGAAAGTATTACCAATGCTGAATTTTTAAAGGCCATGAAAGAACCAGAGTTTTTAGATTACAATGAATTGGTTCAGAAAAGTATTGATGAGTCTAAAAAGAAAATTACCCAGAAGATTCTTTCGCGCCTACCTCAGTGTGGAAAACATTTAAGCCTAATTGATGTGCCAGATTTGTTCTATGGAACGCCTGCGGTAGATGAAAATGGGCAGAAGCAATTAGCAAGGCCTGGTGATGGTGGTTCTTTCATGCCAAACCCCACCAATTCTGTTGTTGCCAATGGTAATATCATTTTCTCCGATCCTCAGAACCCATTATTCAGGGACTATCTGACTAAAAAGTTAAAACAAAAAAAAGTGCAGGCCTCTTTCATAGATACCTGGGATTATGCTCATCTTGGCAATGGGAATTTACACTGTTCGTCCCATAGCCTTCCTTATTGCTCACCTGTTAAGAAGGCCGCTAAATGAAAAGTATGAATACGCTGATACCATTAATTTCTTTGATATTTTCTTTAACGGCAAATGCTCAGGGGCTAGGACCGGATTTTTCATGTCAGGCAAGGGATAAAGATGCGGAAGTTTTTGAAGTCGTCATCAATAACATTGATTTTTCCAAAGAAATTACTTTAAAGAAAGGGAAGAAGGTTTGTAATTTTAAGATTAGCTACGGTTCCTATTCTGAACGCTCGCTTGCTCCCCAGATGACATTTAATTTTGAAAATGTTGAGTCTTGTTTTATCTCAAAGAAAATGAAACCCATGAAAAAGGGTTTTTTGAAAGTTTCACTCCATAAAGATTTTAACGAAGCGCATGTGCTGATTTTAATCGGCCAACCGCCAATAAAGTGTATGGTAGAGAGTTTTAATAAGAAAAAACTCCGAGATCGCATTCAAAAGGCTTTCTAAGCTTCTTTTAGTTTCAGGCAATTCACCAAAGTATTCAGAACAAAATGATTTTCATAATAAACTTCCTGAACGATGCGGAAAGTTGTGCGGTCTGAAATCTTACCCGTTTTCAAAACGGCCTGTGCCTTAACGATAGCATTTAATCTGTTATCCTTCAGATCATACAACTGGGCCGTGTATTCATAAGTCAAAAGGCCCTTGCGATATCTAAGACGATATTCTTCATCTTCCTTGCCATCAACAATAATGACAATCTCCTGCTCATTCTCGATGGCCTCTTTTTTAAGAACTTCAATGGTGCACTCTCGTTTAGTGATGTTATTGACACCTTCAAGCCGGTCGCCAACCTTCAGGTCCTTCACGTTCAGGATACTTGATCCAAATGCTGCGAATGAGAAAAGAGTAAAGCTCAGTAATAATAGGTGTTTCATGCAGATCCTTAAGCTGAAGAGATGTCAAACTGTCTCATCTTAAGACTTAAGAAAACAGTCTTCGTGAAAGATCTTCCTGGGGTGTTAAAAGTTTATGCGGCCTTCTTTTTCAGTCAATTAACCCCCTGATTTTGAACTGCCAAGTTTTAAAGGCATATTTTCTAAAGTTTGAGCGTCAGTTTCCGATAAGCCTTTGGATAGATATAAAAGGGAGCCTCCATGCTAACCAGTTTTTCAGAATTTAAATACTACCAATCCTTTCGGGTGCCAGTTGAATCCCGCGATGATGTGCAGTTCCTGGTTGAGTTTGAGAATGAACAGGGCCGCTATGAATTCGTGGATAAAGTAAAACTCATGGATGTCAGTATGACAGGTCTGGGCTTTACCACTAGTTTTCCTCTCCCCGTAGGATCAACTCTTCGTTGTTCCATACAATTTAAACGATTGAGATTTGATTTCGGCGCCAATATTGTGCGCGCTTTCCATGACATGACTTCCAGTTCGGATGCGGCCATGAATTATGGAGCAGAATTAGATGCGGAAGATTATGGCAACATGAAGCGTTTTATTGAACAGTATATTCAAAGCCTTCCGCCAGAACGTCTGAAAGATAGTCTGATCCAGCTAGCTCTCACGCAGCATTATGCCTCTGAAAAAGAGGGTTTTGAGATGTTTTCACTGCTCCTGTCTCTATTTAAAGATATTACCCAGTTCGGAAATAAAGAAAAATTTGTAGAAAGTATGTTGGAAGAAATTGTTCGGATCTTAAACGGACAACGTGCATCCATTTTTCTGATTAATACAGAAACCAATGAACTTGAGGCAGTGGCCGCTTTGGGGATTGAAAAAGAATTACTAAAATTTGATTACCGAAAGGGGATTGCCGGCTCGGTTTTTACGACCGGAGTTTCCCTGAATATTGATGCCACAACAGACAAAGTTCGCTTCTCGGAAGAAATGGATAAAATGACAGGCTTTGATACTCGCTCTATTATCTGTAGTCCAATTTCCAACCGTGAAGATAAAATCATCGGAGTCATTGAAGTCCTGAATAAAAGAAATGAAGATCGATTTACTGTGGAAGATGAAAAGACCATGAAGGTTCTGGCCTTGATTCTTTCATCAGTTTTCCATCACTACAGTCCTATGTCAGAAAAATCCCTCATCCGTAGATTCTCGACTCCATATGATCGCGAATATGCCTGGATTGGAAGATCTCCTCAGACATCAGAAATCCGTAAGGCCATTGTACGCTTGAAAGATATTGATTCCCCTCTGCTGGTTATGGGAGAGCCGGGAACCGGAAAAAAACTTTTTGCCCGAATTGTCCATAATGAAGGCAAAAGAGGACTGGCCCCTTACTTTGTGATTTCATGCAAAGGCGTGGATGAGCAGACTTTGGTTCAGGAGATCTTTGGCTCGGATGGAATTAAAAGTAAACTGGAAGAATCAATCGGTGGAACGGTAGTCTTTGATGAAGTCACCTTTATGCCAATTCATCTTCAGATGAAGCTCATACAGGTTTTGAATGCCCGCCGCATTCCTGGATCACATATTTCACTCGATGTTAGAGCGATCTTCACCACCAGTAAAAACGTGAAACAGATGATTGAAGAAGAAGGATCTTTTAATCCGGAACTTTATCACTACATGTGTTCTTCAGAAGTTAATATCGAGCCTCTGCGAAAACGTCCTATGGATATTGAAGACCTCTTGAGTTCATGTTTGAGAAGGGAATGCCGTAAACAGGGACTGCTACTTAAGGATTTCTCGGATATCGTGAAAGACCAGTTGATTAATTATGCCTGGCCCGGAAACGTCACAGAGCTTGAAAAGGCAGTAGAGAAGGCAGTATTGTACAATCCTAAGGCCCATATCATTACTGACCTGGGAAGCAAGTCTTCTCCAATTATCGATGTTTCCAAAACGGCCAATTGCCTTTTGGAGAATATTCCTCATGCGGATGATCCTTCTATCCCTTTGAAGGACCGGGTGGCGCTGGTTGAAAGAGAAATGATCCTGGCCGAGATTAAACGTCATAAAGGCAATAAGTCCAAGGCCGCAACTACCATGGGGATTTCCCGTGAGGCCCTTCGTAAGAAGATGCTGATGTCAGATGAAATCGTTGAGAGTTTAAAAAGCACAGGGAAAGCTCCTGCAAGCACCGAAGTTACCGAGTCTTCAGAATCAGAAAAATCAGCTGCCTAATATTTTTTTAAAGGGGATCGTAAGGTCCCCTTTATTTCACACAAATCCATCCGATAAGCTGTCATATCGATCATCGTTTTAAGAGGTTTCTTTGCAACAGCTAGGCATTTTATTGGCCAATTTCAGACTTCTGGATCTTCTGGACATTGCTGTCGTGGGACTCATCGTCTATCGCTTTCTCCTGATCATTCAAGGCACACGTGCCTATCAAATGCTCTTTGGGATCATGGCCCTGGCCATGCTTTGGTGGTTCTCTGAATTCTATGAACTATATTCTTTATCCTGGGTCCTTCAAAATTTCTTTGATTACCTCTTTATTATTTTAATTGTTCTTTTCCAGGATCAGATCAGAAGTGCCTTAGTTTCAATTTCCAGTACCAGGTTCATCGGTCGAAATGGTCGGTCTAAGTTTGATCAGCAAATTGAAGAAGTGGTTGCGGCCTGTTCAGCATTATCCCGTGAAAGGACTGGTGCTTTGATTGTCTTTGAGAAAAACCATGGTCTTTTGAATTATTCATCTTCAGGTACCCGTCTGGACTCAAGGATTCATTCTGATATTATCTATTCCATTTTCCAAACCAATTCTCCTCTCCATGATGGGGCCATTATTATTTACAATGGTGTCATCCAGGCAGCGGGCTGCTTTTTGCCGCTTTCTAAAAATGTGGAGATTGACCGCCATTACGGCACTCGTCACCGGGCAGCTTTAGGCATTACAGAAATTTCTGATTCCGTAGTAGTCACTGTTTCAGAAGAAACAGGTCGTATTAATATTTGTTACAATGGTGTCTTCCATCTAATGGAAAACGAGGAAGTTTTAAGAAAATATCTCAGGAAGTTCCTGCTTGAAATCGACCGCATCGGCGCAGTTGAAACAATGGGAGGGCGACCATGATCATGAGAAATCGCCTTAAAAAGCATTCCCTTAAATTTCTTTCCTTGTTTCTATCGCTCTTTTTGTGGGTTTATGTATTGAACTCGGAAAAAGTTAAATTTGAGAAAACAGTGGCCCTGGAATATATACTGCCGACAGATATGATGTTTGCTGTTAAGCCAGTGCATGAAGTAACCTTCATGATTGAAGGTCCAAGGGCCTTTGTCAGGACAGTGGCAGAAAGAGAAGACCGACTGGTGATTGATTTAAACCGGGCCAATTCACGCCGGCAATTAAATTTTAGCGTGGATATAAATCCCGCCCAACTCAACCTACCTTTTGGTATGATTGTTGAAAGAGTACTACCAAGGCGACTTGATATTAAGTTGGAGAAAAAGGCGAGTAAAATAGTGCCTCTCCGACTCCAATTTGCTGGGGAACTTCCGGATAAACTCTCACTTCAAAAACCGCGGCTTGAACCTTCTGAAGTAGAAGTCTATGGTCCTCGATCACTGATTTCTAAAATAAAAGAGCTTCCTATCAGGCCAATTGATCTGGAAGGGCTGCCTGGACTGGATCAGGTTCCGGTAGAAGTCCAGGTGCCTGATGAGCGCTTAACGATCACGGGTGGATTTGATATTAAGTTTTTTTATCAGCTCAAAGCATCAAGCTCCAACCTCACTCTGAAAGATCTTCCTATCCGTTTCCTTTCTGAGAAGCGGAAAATTACTGGGAACGTAAAATTTGCCACAGTTAAGCTTCTGGTCCCTGATAAAATAATAAAAAGCCGATCAAACGTATCCTCCACTGTGCAGGTCTGGGCCGACATTCCCGAAGAGGCACGGGGTCGAACAGAAGTTCCTCTCAAAGTTGTCCTCCCTCCCACCATTCACCTGCTGGAAATCAGTCCAAAGAGCATTATTGTGAATATACAATAAGATGGTATATTTAATTCTAGTTTCATTCTCAAAGTGAGTCTTTATGACAGGTCGTAAATTGTTCGGAACAGATGGAATTCGCGGTAAAGCGAATGTCTATCCCATGACTGGTGAAGTTGCCTTCGCTCTAGGCCGTGCGGTAACCAGTTATTTTCAGCAAAACTTTTCTAAAAAACCTCTTATCATCATTGGTAAAGATACTCGCCTTTCTTGTTATATGCTTGAGCAGGCCTTCTCTGCCGGCGTCTGTTCACAGGGTGGAAGAGCGATCCTAACTGGTCCTTTGCCAACCCCAGGGGTTGCCTTTGTCACCCAAAGTATGCGGGCCGATGCAGGAGTGATGATCTCTGCCTCGCACAATTCCTTTGAAGATAATGGGATTAAAATCTTTGATCGTACCGGACATAAGCTTCCGGATGAAATCGAATTAGAACTTGAAAAAATGGTGCTGGAACCTTTTTTAATCCCCCAAAAAACAGGAGATCAACTAGGGAATGCCAAACGCCTCGATGAGGTGATCGGAAGATACATTGTCCATACCAAAGCAGCGCTTTCTCCCCAGTATTCACTGGAAGGACTAAGGATTGTGGTAGATGGTGCTAATGGGGCCGGCTACAAACTGGCACCAGTGGTTTTTGAAGAATTAGGTGCAGAAGTCATTCCTCTGGGAAATACTCCCAACGGTACCAATATTAATGCTGGTTGTGGGGCCCTGCATCCTCAGGCCTGTGCGGAAGCAGTAAAAAAATACCGGGCAGATCTTGGCGTATGCCTTGATGGTGACGGTGACCGGCTTACCATAGTCGATCACTCGGGTGGAGTTATTCATGGGGATAAACTCATTGGTCTGTGTGGCAAATTCTTAAAAGATAATCAAGAAATTGGTTCAACCATGGAAGTGGTGGGAACCGTCATGAGTAATTTTGGTTTAGAGTATTATTTGAAACAGCAGGGGCTCAATTTTATCCGAACCCAGGTAGGTGACCGCTATATTGTCGAGCATATGCGGCAGACTGGTGCACTTTTTGGGGGAGAGCCTTCTGGTCACCTGGTGTTTAAAAAATACTCAACAACCGGTGATGGAATTTTGGCCGCCCTGAAAGTTATTGAGAGCATTAAGTTTTATGACCGAGATCTTTCTGAACTCACTAATGAAATTGAGCTTTTTCCGCAGGAAATGAAGAATGTGAAAGTTTCCAAACGAGTGCCTTTTGAAGAGGTGCCGGAGATTAAAAAAGCGATGCTTCAGGCGGAAGAGAAATTAGGCACAGAGGGAAGAATCCTTCTTCGTTATTCGGGCACTGAGCCTCTGGCCCGAGTCATGGTTGAAGGTCGAGATCAGAAAATGGTTCAGTCACTTTGTAATGAATTAACTGCCGTTGTGACTAAGGCCTTGGGGTAATTATGAAGTTTGCTCGACTTGGAGTTAACATTGATCACGTGGCCACTTTGCGTCAGCAAAGAGGGGAGTATTATCCTGAAGTCATGCGGGCCGCCGAGGTTGCATTGGCCACCGGTGCTCACCAGATTACCATCCATTTAAGAGAAGACCGTCGACACATTCAGGATCATGATGTGCCCGTTGTTCATGACATGTGTAAGAAAATGGGACTGCCCCTGAATCTGGAGATCGGTTGTTCAGATGAGATCATAAAGATTGCCATTAAAGAGAAGCCTGAATGGGTATGTCTTGTTCCTGAGAAAAGAGAAGAGCGCACTACCGAAGGTGGTTTAGATGTCATTGATCCGGACAATTATCAAAGAGTAAAAAAGGCCTGCGAAGATATTAAGGCCGGCTCGCCCTCAACAAAGATTTCATTATTTGTTGAGGCCGATGCAGTGGTATTAAAAAAATGTCTCTCACTGAAGGCCGATGCAGTGGAAATTCATACCGGCGAATATGCACGGGATTTTTTAGACAAAAAAGATGTGACTGCTCACTTGGTTAAATTTAATCATGGAGAAAGTATCATTAAAGAAGCCGGTTGGGGCTATCATGCCGGACATGGTCTTACTTTTGATTCTTTAGAGACACTTCTTCAAGAAACTCAATTCGAAGAGTATAATATCGGACATTGGATTATAGCTGAATCTGTCTTTATAGGACTTGGGCATGTAGTAAAAGAAATGCTCACTCTGATTAATAAATATCCGCTGAAAGGTTAATTATGAGAATTGTTACACATGCAGAAATGAAGGAATTGGAAAAAATCGCACAGACGAAATTCCACTTTCCAGAAAAACTTATCATTGAAAATGTGGCCCTCCTTGGTGCCAAGGCCATTGTTAATAAATTGGGAGCTGAAATCCATTTAGGTGAACTTATTTTCATGATTGGAAAAGGTTTCAACGGTGGAACCGGTCTTGCTATTGCCCGGCATCTGGCGAGCATGGGGTACAGTTCCCGCGCTTTCTTATTATTTGATGAAAAGGACTGCTCCTTGGAAGTTAAGGATCAGCTGAAAATTGCTGAAACTTACGGAGTAAAAACCACTTATATTGATGAAGTCACTGCCCTGGAAGCCTATTTCCAACATAATTCGGCACCAAAGATTATTATTGATGCGATCTTTGGGACAGGAGTGAGATTACCGCTCTCTCATTTTCTTTACGATGTCATCAACCTGATCAATCAGGAGAAGGCCTATACGATAGCCCTGGACATCCCAACAGGCGTTGCGGGTGATTCAGGTTTAGTTCAAGGCAATGCCATTAAGGCCGATCTGACTCTGGCGGTGGGATTACCTAAGCTTGGATATTATCAGGCCGAAGGTGCTTTGCACGTTGGTGAAGTTGAGGTGATACCAAGTGGACTGCCAAAACAAATTATTAATAAGAGCGGTGATAAGTTTCTCATTGATAAAGATCTTAAAGATGATTTGCCTCCTGCCAGAAATAAATTCGGGGATAAAAAACTTTTTGGCCACACGCTGGTCATTGGTGGATCCCATGGTTTGACCGGAGCTTTAGTTATGACCAGTACTGCTGCACTTAAAGTAGGTGCAGGTCTGGTAACGGCCACTACCTGGGAGCCGCAGTATCAGGAATTCATCTCACGGCTTATTCCGGAAGTGATGACCGGTTATATTCCCCATGATCAGGCAAAATGGGGCAAATTAATTAAAGACCTCAATAAATATGACTCTATTGTCATTGGTCCAGGCCTTGCCCGTTCTCTTAGGGCCCGGGCCCTGGTGCTGGAGATTCTCAATAACTTTTCAGGGCCAGTGGTCTTAGACGCAGATGCCATTAATGTTTTAAACATAAAAGATGATGCTGAAGTATTTAGATTAAGAAATGCTCCTACTCTTATGACTCCTCACTTTGGTGAATTCGCTCGCTTCGCCGGAATACCGCTGGAAGATGTTAAAAAAGAGCCTTATTACTACTTAAAAGAAACCATTGAGCGGATTAATTGTTCAGTCATTCTTAAAGGACCTTGTACTTATTTGGGCTTTCCGAATGGTAAAACTTTTTTTAATTTTTCGCCCAATGATGGCATGGCCTCAGGTGGAGTGGGTGACGTTCTTGCCGGAATCCTCGGTGGACTGATTGGACAGGAAGCAAATCTCAAAAAGCGTGACTCGCTCTATAATATTTATGAGAACCTCAATCGCACTATTTTACTGGGCGTACTTATTCATACCTGGTCCGGGCGTTATGCTGCTGAGAAGTTAGGAGTCAGGCCAATGACGGCCACAAGCTTAATTGAATCATTTCCTGAAGCTTTTAAAGCCTTAGATGAGCTATTAAAGGATTAGGGATGAATAAGAAACTAATCCGGGAATGGAAAAAAGTATATAAGTCAGATTTGTCTTACATAGTTTATGAATTAAAGGACCTGACTAAAATTCCTGCCATGATTATTCTGGAGGGTGACCTTGGGGCCGGCAAAACCACTTTTACTCAATCCTTCATAGGCGAGAAAGAAACTTTTAGTCCGACTTATTCCATTATGTCGGAGTATAAAAATATTCTGCACGCGGATTTCTACCGGATTGAGAGGAATGAAGAAATTCTTCAACTGGAAATACCTGTCTACTTAGAAGATAAACAATACTTTTTTGTCGAATGGGGTCTTAAGTTCTTTTCTCGTCTGATGAGAGAGTTGCCGGAAAATTATTCAGCTTATTTACTCGAAATATCCATCAATGAAGGTCCCTCAGATTCAGGGGAAGGTCCTTCTCGAAACTTCTCTTTGTATTCACTTTTGGAAGACTAACTTAGTTTGTCGGAAATTTTTGCCCGGAGACAAATTAACACCAGCGCTCCCTAAGTAGCGAGTTAACCTTTTGATAGTATTCCCCTTTTTTTAGTCAAAATTGCCCCTACCAAAAATAGAGAATTGTTTCAGATTTAAAAGTTGACGTGAGAAAAAAGAAAAGGTCATACTATTTAGGAGATATTTAGTCTGGATTGTTGTGAGCGACATTCAGGTGAAAATCTCACGGGTGACAAGGATGGTTTCGTAACCCGATCAAAATTTACCAACTTTTTTGGATTTATGGAGGAAGACAATGAGACTTACATCAAAAGGCCGTTACGCAGTCCGAGCTATGCTTGACCTAACTTTCCACTCAAATGGAAACCCAGTTAGACTTCAAGAGATCTCAACAAGACAATCAATCTCTCTACACTATCTTGAGCAGCTTTTCAGAAAGCTTCGTACAGGTAAAGTAGTTAAGTCAGTTCGCGGTCCGGGCGGGGGCTATGTCCTTTCTCGTTCACAAGACGAAATTACAGTAAAAGACGTATTAGACTGTGTTGGTGAGAACATCAACCCTGCTCGTGATATTCTTGCTGTACCAAGTTCTGGTATCGAAGTGATGAAAGATGAATCAGGAAACGACATCAACGCTATCGTTGATACAAAAGAGTTCAACCTGACAAAAGGTTATTTCGAAAACCTAGGTCAAATCATGCAAGATTACCTAGCTACTACTTCTCTTGGTGACCTTGCTCGTAAAGGTGCCGGAGCTGCTTATTCAGCTGCTGCTGAACAAACAGGCGGAACAGAGTCCACAATTCGCTCTAATATTGGGGAAATGAACCAATAATCGCGTATGCAATAAGTGGCTCTCGAACGTCTCTACCTCGATTATAATGCAACATCGCCGCTCTCAGCCTCAGTGCTTAACTGGTTGAGAAGCGGCGATGTTCTTTTCGCAAATCCCTCAAGTCAGCACTCTGATGGTAAGGCCGCTCGCAAAAGCGTCAATGAGGCCCGATCAGAAATTTTTAGAACCTTTCATAAAGATGAAAAAGACAGCAAATTGTTTTTTCATTCAGGTGCTACTGAGGCCATTCATACTTTTGCTTACTCTTTTTCTGAGACGGCACGACTGGCCGGTAAAGATCTCTTAATTTGTTACTCTAAGGTGGATCATCCTGCAGTGGTCTCTCTAGAGGAAAAATTTTTTGGAAGCCACGTTAAATTTTTAGAATTAAAAAGAGATAAAAATCTCCATTATCTCCATCAGGAAAATTATGAAATTCTGAAAGATAAGAAAGATAACAATCCTGACCTCATCATTCTTTATCATCATCTTTGGGTGCATAACGAAACCGGTCAAGTGAGTCCATTAGCAGAGTTGGCCCTCTTTAAAGGTATCCCAGATCTTTATTTACATATTGATGCCGTCCAGTCTCCAGGTAAGATTCCGGAATGGAGAGAGCTCTCTCATGGTGATATCTGGACTTTTTCCGCTCATAAATTTGGAGCGTTAAAAGGGGTTGGTTTCTCTTTCTTTAAAAACTCACTTTCTTTTCATCCCTTGATTATGGGTGGTGCTCAGCAAGGGAATCTTCGCTCAGGAACTGAAAATGTTCAGGGTATAAAAAGTATTGCCTTGGCGCTAAAAGATCTCACTTTGGTTGATGTTGCAAAGAACTCTTTGCAGCGAAAAAAGCTCGTGAGTTTTTTAAAAGAGGAGCTCAAAGGAATTGGGGATCTGATTGATGAGGAGAGGATGTGCAGTAACACCATTTACTTCTATCTCAATAATCTCTCCAGTGACATTGCTCTGGCCCTTTTTGATGTCAATGGCATTGAAATCAGTGCCGGATCAGCTTGCTCCAGTGGTGCTGCCAGGCCGAGTGCGGTCCTTCTGCAAATGGGTCAGGATAAGGTTTCCAAGAACGGACTACGATTATCTATGGCATTTTCCATAATTGAAGAAGATCTTAATAAAATCCAGTCCATGATGAAGCCTGTTTTCAATAAATTACAAAATTCTTAGAGGCAAAAAATTATCTTTTTTGCCTTAGTTCGAAAGGCCTTATAATCCGGTCATGGGAATGCTAGACCGAATTAAAAAACGTCAAATTGATGGATTCAAAGATTTCGTCATCAATATGGAAACCACTGGGGGCCAGACCCGCGGACAAATTTTTACCGCAGGCGTCCTGGAGGATCCGATCTTTATGAGTTGGGTGATGAAAAACATCCGGACTTTTGAAGATTTTCTTCAAATTAATTCAGATGACATTGAAAAAGTTCTGACCAGTCAGGATCAGATTCTGCCAATTTTTGCCAAATGCGTTTTTAGTCCTGAAGAAGAAAAAGTCATGAAACTTGAGAGCGTGATCCCTCGATACATGGGTAAATTAAAAGATGAACTTTCTTATTTGAAGGAGGTTTCTGATCAAGAGCGCGAAGGGGCCAGGTTTTTTATCATGAAGGTTGCCCGGAAACTTCAAAAAGAAGAGATGATTCAGGGTTTTTCCTGGAGTCTTCCTCCTCAAGATCTGTTTTATCCAAAACTCATGAAAGATGGAGTTCAAAAGTTATTTTTTGAGAATGGAACTCTCGCCGCTGAGGGTGAATACCTCAAAGGCAAGCGCCTCGGTTTTTGGCGGCATAATTATGATACGGGCACGATTCTGGCCGAAGGGGATTATTCAGACGGCCTTAAAAATGGGGTCTGGGTCTTTTACTACAGTAATGGAAGCATCAGGTCCCAAGGGAAATATAAGTCTGATTTAAAGCATGGAAAATGGAAAGAGTGGGACCGCAAAGGTCATGTCACTGAAAATGAATATCATGAAGGCGTTAAGAAAGAGGTTAAGGGCTAATCTTCTTCAAAATGCACGTCTTCTGAAATCATGACCCCATCAACCATCCGTTCTGAGCGCTCTTCAATAAAGCCAAACTGGATAGGTTCAAGCCCTTCAAAGACTTCTTCAAAGGCAATGGTAATGGTCGTAGGAGAGATTTCCATCAATGTATTGAGGTAATAATCTTTTCCAAAGAGCGAAATGGCCTGTTGGTCGTCGGTAACATGACGGAAGTCGGATTCATCTATTAAAGGATTATGAGAGGTGTTTTTAACAATGATAGCACCCTGAATCTTTTCCTTAGGAAGGTCTTTTGTCACGCCCCAAGTTGCAAGCGGGAAGTAATCCAGATGAAAAGTTGAATTCCCATAGGCAAGGCGTCTGGGAATCAGCAGGCGGTTCATGAACTTACGAGTTGTCTCATCCTTGGCCTTGCGGGCCAATTTTTCCGCCAACATGGAATCCTCAATACGGATGATGTAATGCCCCGGATTCTTGGTCGAGCGGAACAGGATATACTGAAAAGCTATACTAAAGAGGGTAAAGAGCTTTTGCTGGTCCAGGTGAATATGCTTGGCCGGTGATTCAACTAAGGTTTTGACGGCTTCGTAGAGGGTTGATTTATCTAGATCTTTCTTACTGTTCATATTCAGAAATTTCGTTCAAAAATCGGCTTTTGGCAACAAGCAAAAAGCTCTTCTAAGCATGGAAAAAAATTGACGAAAGCGGGACCCTTCATTTATGATGCAGGCTAAAATTTTTTAATAGAACCTCTAACACCATTTTGGAGTGAAGATGATTGACAAGAACTTGGCCAAAACCAGAAATATTGGTATTTCGGCCCACATTGACTCAGGTAAGACAACTCTATCTGAACGTATTCTTTTCTACTGTTCTAAGATTCACAAAATCGAAGACGTGAAAGGCGGCGGCGCTGGGGCAACCATGGATCACATGGACCTTGAGCGTGAAAAAGGTATTACTATTACTTCAGCAGCTACAACTGTTGAATGGGTTGGGATTGATAAGCAAGGTATCACTTATTCTGAAGGTGATCAGAAATCAATCAAGGTTAACCTTATCGATACTCCGGGACACGTGGATTTCACAGTGGAAGTTGAGCGTTCTCTTCGAGTTCTTGATGGAGCGATCCTGGTTATCTGTTCAGTTGCAGGCGTTCAATCTCAGTCAATCACGGTTGACCGTCAGATGAAGCGTTACCGCGTTCCTCGTATGGCCTTCTTAAACAAGATGGACCGTATGGGTGCTAATCCTTACAACGGTGTTAAGGCCCTTCGTGAAAAACTAAATCACAATGCAGTTCTTATGCAGCTTCCAATTGGTTCTGAAGAGAACTTCAAAGGTGTTATCGATCTAATTAGCATGAAAGCTTATTACTTTGATGGCGATAACGGTGAGTTCGTTCGTGAAGAAGCTATTCCTTCTGAGCTAGCTGATCAGGCCGCTTCTGCTCGTGAAGAGATGTTGGATGTTGTTTCAGCTTTTGACGATTCAATGATGGAGGCCATCCTTGAAGGTCAGGAAGTTTCTGAAGAGCAAATCCACTCTGCAGTAAGAAAAGGTGTTAACACTCTTTCTTTCACACCAGTATTTCTTGGTTCTGCTTTCAAAAATAAAGGCGTTCAGTTACTTCTTAACGCTGTTGCTCGTTATTTACCTTCTCCAGTAACGGCAGAGAAGTCTAAAGCGATCGATTCTACTACAGGCGATAAAGTTGAACTTCTTCCAGAATTCGATAAGCCGCTTGTTTGTATGGCGTTCAAGATCACTGATGAGCAGTTCGGCCAGTTAACTTATACTCGTATTTATCAAGGTACCCTGAATAAAGGTGATACTTTGATCAACACTCGTACGAAGAAGAGAACTCGTATCGGTCGTATCGTTCGTATGAACTCTAACGACAGAGAAAATATCGATTCAGCATCAGCTGGTGACATCATTGCCATGATTGGTGTTGATTGTGCTTCCGGTGATACTTTTGTTGCTGAAGATGGAAACATGGAGCACCTGTCTTGCGAAGGTATGCACGTGCCAATTCCAGTTATCGAACTATCAATCAAAGCTAAAGATAAAGATGCTCAGGCCCGTATGTCTAAAGGCCTTCAGCGCTTTATTAAAGAAGATCCTACTTTCCACCTGTTCACAGATGAAGAGTCAGGCGAAACACGTATCGCTGGTATGGGTGAGCTTCACCTTGAAATTTATGTTGAACGTCTTAAGCGTGAATATAAAGCTGAAGTTGAAGTGGGCGCTCCTCAGGTTAACTACCGTGAAACTATCCGCGGTGAAGCTAAGTTTGAATACACTCATAAAAAACAAACCGGTGGTTCTGGTCAATTTGCAAAAGTTGCAGGTGTGATCAAGCCTCTTGCTGCTGATAGAAAAGAGCGTGAAGATCAGGTCTTCCGTTTTGTTAACGAAATCCGTGGTGGTGTAATTCCTAACGAATTTATTCCTTCATGTGACAAAGGTTTCAATGACGTTATGAACAAGGGACCTCTTGCAGCGTTCCCAGTGATTGACGTTGAAGCTTACTTACAAGATGGTCAGTACCATGATGTGGATTCATCAGATATGGCGTTCCGTATTGCTGCTCGTATGGCAATGAGAGATGCTATTAAAAATGCACAGCCAATCCTTCTTGAGCCAATCATGAAAGTTGAAGTTGAAACTCCACAAGACTATCAAGGTTTTGTTATCGGAGATCTATCTTCTCGTCGTGGTGTGATCTTAGGATCTGAAAACACTGAAACTGGAGACGCGATCATTAATGCTCACGTTCCTCTTTCTGAAATGTTTGGCTATGCAACTGTTCTTCGTTCAGGTACGGCCGGTAAAGCTGGTTACTCAATGGAGTTTGCTAAGTACGAACCATGTCCTTCTCATGTTCAAGAGAAAGTGATGATTGCTCGTAAAGACAAGCTCAATGAGCGTGCTGAATAATCGTTCTTAAAAGACTTATTCAAAAAGGCCGGAGTTTTCTCCGGCCTTTTTTTATCTATTTACTTCCAGCTTAAATCATATTAGTTTTACTTATATATACTATAAGGTAGACATATGATTGAAACTTCTATGCTTCAGGTTCTCATCGCTCTCTCTCAAAACGAGAATATCTCTAAGGCCGCTGAGGAGCTCCATGTTACCCAGAGTGCTGTTTCTCAGGCCTTAAAAAATCTTGAAAGCAAAGTGGGGTTTCCGGTAATTACCCGCCAGGGGAAATCTGTCATCCTGACTGATAATGGAATTCGTCTGGCCAAAGTGGCCAAGCAGTATGTTAAGCGTATTGAAGAGACTATTGAACAGATCCATTTAGAAAATCATGAAATTAAGGGCAAGTTGCACGTAGGATCTCTTTATGGTCTGGGTAAAACCTGGCTCTCATCCCGGATGCTGGATTTCCTTTCTACTTACCCAGAACTTGAAGTCAGGCTTTCCATGGATTTTCCTGAAACGATAATTAAGAAATTTGAACAGCATGATATCGACTGCCTAATCATGCCGGAGCATTTGGTGCCGGCCTTTGCAGAAAAACTTGATCTTCATGCGGAACACACGAATTTGGTATTCTCTGATAAATTCAACATTACGGCACAGACTGATTTAAAAGACATATTGGGGATGCCGATCATCTTCTACGAAACGAATGATCCAAATTTCTATCGCTGGTGTCGGGAGAAGTTTGGGGTAGTACCCAGAAACATTAAACCTCGTCTGGTAGTGAATTCTTTTGGTCAGATGCTTCAAGCGGTCAATGAGGGGTTGGGTATTGCAGTTGTTCCCACTCATGTCTTGAAGCGCTCTCACATTAAATCCAAGCTTAAAACTGCCGGTAAGGATTTTGAGACCTTTAGCAATAAGGTATCCTTTGCTTTTCATGCTGATGAGGCCCAAAGTTATAAGATTAAAGAGCTTTATAAGTTTTTATTAGAGGCAGTCAAAGATCTCTGAACTGCCCGACTTGAGTGGTGTTTGTTCAAAAGAGAAAGTCTTTCTCACGCCTCAAATCATAAAGTTATATTCATAAAATATGGTGTACGTTGTGACATTCCGGGAAACAAGTTTCCCGGAATGCTTTTTCGAATGGTTATCTCATAGGAATCAATAACTTTTAGAGGACGAAAAGGCATAATCAACACCACTCAAGTGGGGCAGTTTCAAAGATCTTTAGAACATGTGCTTTGCGCAAGTTTGATAAAATGATTTCCAAAGATTTTATAGTTTCCCATAATAGGTAAGCGAGGATCTTTGTGAATTTTGACCGAAAAAAATTTGAATCTCAACTGCCATCATCTTTTCATCCAGTCTTAGATGAACTTCTACATTTTGGTTTTATCCCAACCCTCGTCGGTGGAAGCATCCGGGATTTTTTTATGTCTGGGAAGTTGGGAAGAGATTGGGATGTTGAGCTCAGTCATCAGACCATTGCTTTTAATAAAAATCAGTGGAAAGAACTTGGTAAGGCCTTATCTCAATTCGGCCGGATAACTTTTCTTTCCTATGACATAATCCGGCTGGATATGGATCACTTCCAGATGGAGTTTTCACCTCCACGAATTGAAACTTTTATAGAAGACGTTCATCATCACTCAAATTTTACCGTCGAATTTGATTTTAAGCTTCCTTTTGAAGAATCCATTAAGAGGAGAGATTTCACTCTTAATGCCATGGGGGTCAGGTTTAATTCAAAAAAAGAATGGGAGTTTTTGGATCCTTCACAAGGACTCCGGCATCTTCATGGTAAGCTCCTTCATCCAGTGGGAAAAGACTTCGGCAAAGATCCGGTTCGTTTTTTAAGGGCCGTGCGGTTTGGCCTGAAATATGGCCTTAGCTATTCTTCCGAGCTCAGAAAGATCATGGCCGGGATGAAGCTGCAAGATATCTCAGGGGCCTACTTTTGGAGTGAAATGCAAAAATCGGGAAATCCTTTGGGTTTCCTGGGGAAAATGATGAGTGAAGGGGAATCTCATCCGGAGCTCAGGCTGCCTATTGAGAGCACCCAGATTCACAAATTAAAACAAGTAGAGAAGTATTTAACCAGTCCTGAGCGGCAAGAGTCGTGGTTGATTGCTCTGGAATGGGCGGATATTTCCTGTGAAGCGTGGAGAGCATTTTTTGGTCTAAGTTCTGATACTTGCCGCAGGCTTGCCCGCTGGGCCCAAACTTCCAAAGCTTTTCAAGTTCTACTTCCGGAAGCCTTTCATGGAGAGTTTGAAGAGGTGAGGGATAAAGAGAACTTTGAAAAACTTTTTGACTGGTACTTCACGACCAAACAGCTCCTGCAAAAAAATCCGGATTTACCGCTTATGAAGATGATCGAAGACTATCTTCCGGAGTGGATTCATCTTTATCGTTTTGAGGCCCCAAAGGATGTCAAACACATTGATCCGCCATTTAGGGCCAAGTATCAGGTTTGGAACTTATGTCAGCGCTTATAATTCCCTATGAGCAGATTAAAAATGATCCGCTTATTTTGGAGCAAATCCGGGCCATCTTTTTTGAGAGTTCTACCAAAAAAGAATTTAAGGATGCCGCTGATAGAGAAGCCTTCTATGATAAATATCTGGGTTTTTATTTAAACCATTATCCGGAACTCGCCTGGGTGGCGGCGGACGATAAGGTTTTGGGTTACGTCGTGGCCGCATCTTCTTCTGAGGGAGATGACCTTATGAGTATACAGCCCCATTTAAAAGAGTTTCAAAGCTACTTTGAAACTTATCCTGCCCATCTGCATATAAATTGTCATCACGACTCAAGGGGTAAAGGAATTGGTGGACTCTTGGTTAAGGCAGTCGAGAAGAGTCTTAAAGCTAGGAATATTAAAGGTGTGCATATTATGACTGGGCCTGATGCACTCAATAAAAAATTCTATTTAAAACTTGGTTTTGACTTTGAAGTCTTGAAAGATTTTCATGCTTCCCCGATTCTTTTCATGGGTAAGAGTTTGTAGGAGAATAAACTTTGACAGACTTAGTCAGCGAATCTTAACCTAAACCTTAGACTTTTGAATGGTAGGTTCCGATGAAGACATTGATGTTCTTTGCTTCACTTATATTTGCAGGCCAGCTTCTGGCCGAAGTCACTCCTACGCAACGTTTATATCAAAGCCTGAATTTTGCAGATGATCTGGAATTTAAAAACCTGGACCTCGCTATTGAACGCCAGCTTAAGTCTTATGAGAACCGAAGCCTGAAGGGAACGATTAAGTTCGGTTCTAAGTACTATCCGAAAACTGTTTTAAAAGATTCCTTGGTACTGCTTAAGACCTTAACTACAGAAGCTCGGCTGTGCCTAAAAAGTAATCCGGAAAATCTGTGCCTGAATGCTTTTAATCAGGAAGTAAACGCGAAGTTTGCTCTCTACATTCCGCTACCCGGTAAAAGAGAGCCGGGTTATCGGACTAAGAATTCTACTAAATTTACTTCGTATTATTCTCCTGATCTGCATGGTTCACGAGTACCAACGGAGCGTTTTAAACGGGCCATTTACCGGAAACCGGATCAGCCTTCTGAACAAAACCATACCCGAGTGGCGATTGATTATCAGGGAGCTCTCGCTGGGAAGGGGTATGAAATTTTTTGGGTAGAAGAATCTTTTTATGATCTTTATCTCTTGCACGTCCAAGGTGGTGGAAGAATCAATATCTTTAATCCAGATGGGTCCAAAGAAGTGAAGTACCTGAGTTATGATGGGAAAAACACCCGCAGTTTTCAGATGATTTACAAGTATATGATTGAGAAGGGTTATCTTAAACCGGATAATGCCGGAATCCCGGGTCAAAGAAAATTTTTGGAAGAAAATCCAGATAAAGAAGAAGAGATTTTCGGTTCTTGTCCGTCGTATGTCTATTTTAAAGAATCGAGTGAGGAGCCGGTTGGGCTGGATAATATCCCTCTGACTGAAGGTCGCTCGCTTGCGATTGATTCGCGGGTTTATAAAACCATGGGGATGATTAATTTTGTTAAGACGGTTAAGGCCTCACACGTGGATGAAAGTGGAAAAGTCGTGAAAGTTCCTTTCTCACGTTTTTTTATTGCTCAGGACACCGGTGGCGCTATTCGTGGCAATGCCAGATGTGATCTGTATTTTGGTTATGGGCCGCTCGCCGAGCTTACCGCTTACAATATGAATGAGCAGGGCGAGCAGTACTTTCTCATTCAGAAATAATTTTAAATTAAGCTAAATTATCCGAATCAAAGAACATGGTTTGAAGGTTCGGAAAATCTTTTTGGACCCTGTTCATTAGTGCCAGCGTTCCAAAGCGTTCTGTGGCGTGATGTCCTCCGGCAAAATAATGCACACCTGCTTCAATGGAATCATGCCAGTTATATTCGGAGATTTCTCCCGTGATATAAGCATCCAATCCATCTTCCATAGCGCGGAACCATTCGTTGTTGGCCCCACCAGTGATGATACCCACACTCTTAATATTATCAGTCCCGTTGGGTGTAGCGAGTATGACCGGATGTTTTAAAATTTGCTCAAGGGATATTTTAAGTTCCAGCGCCGTAACGGAATGGGTGAATTCACCTTTAGTACCAAGGTACTGGCGTTTATAAAGTGCAAATGGTGTGAGATTAATTAAATTCAACTCCTGAGCAAGTGCGACAGCATTCCCAACTTCAGCATGAGCATCCAGAGGTAAGTGGTAGGCAAAAAGATTGAGCTCATTTTTGACGGCAAGTTTTACGCGTTCTCCCCAGGCCCCAGTGATGGGACGGGCCCCTTGATGCTTCCAGAAAATACCATGATGCACGACAAGACCGTCAGCACCCCATTCTAAGGCCTTTGTCAGTGAGTCCTGAGTCGCAGAAACTGCAAAACCCAGGCGCTTGATACTCTTTTTACCTTCAATCTGTAGACCATTTGGCGCATAGTCTTCGTAACTTAAAGTATCAAGTAATGTCTTGAAATATTGGATGAGGTTATTTTGTGACTCTGCCATGGTGATTCCTTTTCAATGAGTTCTCATTTTAATACAATTTTTACGTCTTAAACAAAGGATTCGACGATGAAATTCAAACCCGGTCTCGTCTATGGTTCAGCTTTAACTGATCTTTATCAATACGCTAAAGAAAATAAATTCGCACTTCCGGCAGTAAACGTCATTGGAACGAATTCAGTCAATGGTGTCCTTGAAACGGCCAAGGCCATGAATTCTCCAGTGATCATCCAGTTCTCTAATGGTGGTGGTCAATTCTATGCAGGCAAAAGCTTAAAGCTTGCTAATGATAAAGCGGCGGCCTTAGGGGCCATCTCAGGTGCTCAGCATATTCAACTCATGGCCGAGCACTATGGTGTTCCTGTCATCATTCATACTGATCACGCGGCCAAGAAACTTCTGCCGTGGATTGATCACATGCTGGATGCGGGTGAAGCTTTTTATAAGACTCATAAGAAACCATTATTTTCCTCACACATGCTCGATCTCTCGGAAGAGTCTTTGGAAGAGAATGTGGAAATTTCTGCCAAGTACTTTAAGCGCATGAATGCCATTGAAACAGGCATTGAAATTGAATTGGGAGTAACCGGCGGCGAAGAAGACGGGGTTGATAACTCTGATGTTGATAATTCGAAACTCTATACTCAACCGGAAGATGTGGCCTATGCTTATACTCACTTACGTGAAGTCGGAGCGAATTTCACAGTTGCCGCTTCATTCGGGAATGTGCACGGTGTGTACAAGCCTGGGAATGTGAAGCTCAGCCCGGTAATTCTTAAAAACTCTAATGACTTTGTTCAGAAAAAATATGGGACGGGTGCTAAACCGGTATCTTTTGTTTTCCATGGAGGGTCTGGATCTCTTCAAAGTGAAATTCGTGAGGCCATTGATTATGGTGTGATCAAGATGAACATTGATACGGATATGCAATGGGCCTTCTGGGAAGGCATTAAGAATTTCTATGAAGATAAAAAGGGTTACTTGCAGGGCCAATTGGGTAATCCGGAAGGCCCTGAGTCCCCTAATAAAAAATACTACGATCCAAGAGTATGGCTCCGTAAAGGTGAGGAGAGTTTTGTTCTTCGCCTAAAAACTGCTTTCGAAGATTTGAATAACATTAATCGAAACGTTTAACTTGTAAATTTAATGCATCCCCCTTTGTGGGGGATGTATCTTCTTTTGCCTTTCTTCATGCTGGGGTCTCAATGAATCAAGACATTTTCGACTGGATTTTACTTCTTGCGAGATGGTTGCATATTACTGTGGCCGTAACCTGGATAGGAACTTCCATTTTTTTCATGTGGCTTGATCGCAGCTTCGAGGCCAACCCTGACTCCAAAAAGCCTGGCCATGTGGGAGAGGTATGGATGGTTCATGGAGGAGGGTTTTATCATGTTGAAAAACTCTTAATGGGACCCACTAAAGTCCCCGATCGTTTGCACTGGTTTAAGTGGGAATCATACTGGACTTGGATGAGTGGGATGTTCTTAGTAGGACTCATCTTTTACACTGGCGAAGGTATGTTCTTGTTGGATTCAATGGTTTCCAATATCACTTACTGGCAAGGAATTGGGATAAGTTTACTTGCCATCTTCGGATCATGGTTTTTTTATGACTTTGTCTGGGAAAGATCCTTTGTAAAAACAGCACCACTATTGGGGCATCTGCTAACTTTGAGCTGGTTTGCAGGCATGACTTATTTTTTATGCCACACCTTAAGCGGTAGGGCGGCCTACCTCCATGTGGGTGGAATGCTCGGTACCTGGATGACGGCCAATGTTTTTATGCGGATTATTCCACGCCAACTCAAAATGGTTGAGTCTTCCAAAAAAGGCGAACCCGTCAATCAGGACTGGGGAAAGAATGCAAAAAATCGTTCCACTCATAATACTTATTTTACCTTACCGGTAATCTTTATCATGCTTAGCAATCACTTCCCCAATACCTATGGGCATGAACTTAACTGGCTCATCCTCCTTTTAATTAGTGCAGGTGGAGCGGCGATCAGAGAATACTTTGTGGTGAGACTTTCAAACCCCAAGCGTTCCATGAGTGCCGCCGTCATAGGAATTGCCCTGATTACAGGAGTGATTATCTTTTCTCAAGGTGATAACAGTGCAGTGGCAGAAACTCCGGTTGAGTCACGCAAGCATCATCACGAAGTCAAAGTTATTGAACCTGCTACCGCTACTGCTGAAAAGGGTAAAGCTTTTGATGTTAAAGGGGTGGTTTCTTTTGAAGGCCCGGTTCCTCAAGGGAAAAAACTTAACTTACCCGCCGGATGTTCAAATCCGGGGCAAGGGGACGTTTTTTCCAATGAAGTCATAGTCCATGATGGAAAACTTCAAAATGTATTAGTGCGGGTTGTGAAAGGTCATGAAGGGAAAAAGTATACGGACGTGCCTTCAGAGAGTGTTGAACTTGATCAAAGAGGGTGTATCTATATACCGCGGGTGACAGCAGCACGGGTTGGCCAGGAAGTGACATTTATTAATTCTGATCCGATCTTTCACAATGTGCGATCAGTGACTAAAGAGAATCAGAAATTTAATGTGGCCATGCCAAGAAAAGATCAGCGGATTACGAAAATTTTTACAAAACCAGAAATATTCCTTCAGGCCAAGTGCTCCGTTCATCCCTGGATGGGCGCCTATGTGGCAGTGATAGATCATCCTTTTTTCTCGGTTTCAAATGAGAAAGGGGAATTTAAACTTGAGGGGCTCCCGGCCGGTGAATATACAATCGAGGCCTGGCACGAAGTTTTTGGAACTCAAACTGAAGTGATCAATGTTACCGATGATAACGTAAATGGCATTTCATTTACCTTTAAAAAGTAGGATCCATGATTAGTACCCATATTCTAGATACCACCAAAGGTGCTCCGGCAGCGGATGTGACTGTTACTTTGGAACAAAAAAATGGCGAGAACTGGAAAGAAATCGGAACGGACAAGACCAATGCTGATGGCAGGATTATTTTTAATTGTCCTAAAGAAAAAGGTATTTACCGACTGACATTTAATACGGAAGAGTATTTTAAAGATGAAGAATTCTTCTTCATGAACACGCCAATTATCTTTAATGTGAAGAATACTGATAGAAAATATCACGTTCCACTTTTATTAAACCCTTATGGCTATTCTACTTACAGAGGCAGTTAGTTTGAAAAAATCAGAAATTGATTATTACGACGATTTTATTTCACCGAAAATTAAGGCCCATCTTCTAAAAACTGCCACACCTGTGCCAGGATTTACAGATTTACTTCAAGTAGGGGAGAGTGGCGGTCTTGAGGGGACAGAGTCCTTGAGATTTCTGTGCGAACTCTATAATGAAGTTAAGGAAGAACTTAAAACTGTTCTCGTTCGTCGTGCTCGGGATCGTAAATTTATCGATGAAAGAACCCGCGCGATGGCGAGCTTTAATCAGGAATATAAAAGAGATTATCTTAGTCCGGATTATATGACTGTCTTCGGTCTGGAAGATGCGGAAGGGCGAATTGTCTTAGGACCGAAGAGTGATCATTATGCCCGCTCGGGTGGAAAGGCCGTAGCACCAATTCCTGAGTGGCTCAGTGGTAATCATGTGACCTTATTTGGACCACCGGATTCGGCCAAGCTTTCCATCAATGCGATGAATGCTTACCATCGTAAGTTAAAAGATGAGCCGGAAATCGTGAGGGAATTACTTTCCACCCATGAATCCCTTCCGAAATGGGGAGCTGATGATGAAGACTCAAAAACTCCTCTGAGGGAAGATTTGATCGCTGCGGGAGTTAACCTGACTCAGTGTCTTGAAGGCACCCTAAGTGTAGAAGACGGAAAAAAATATGAACTGGAAAAAGAAAAACTCTCTCTTCCGATTAAACGTTTTCCTGGGTTAGCTCTTCCGTGTTTCTTTTTATTTTATAAAGAAGAGGCGATTCCTCTTCATCTTTATGACTTTGCTCTGCATTTTTTCAGGAACTGGTATAACCCTAAGGCCCTGGCCTTTTATGTGCCTAAATTAGAAAACGAAGAAGAGGCCAGATACATCCGGATCATGCTGGAGGCCGCCGAGAGGTTACTTAAAAAAACTTATCCCGCCTATGCAGTGGGAAGTATCCGTTTGATGATTGTGCTGGAAAATCCTCGTGCCGTTTTTAGAACACATGAAATCATGGATGAGCTTTATCCGTATTTTGCCGGAGCAAGTTTAGGCTGGCATGATTATCTGGCCAGTACTGCCAGGCTTTTTAAAGAAGACGCCAATTACCGCATCCCGGTTAAGGCCGATCCGGATATCGTGATTAAATACATTAAGGCCTCACATGATCTTCTGGCCGAAGTGGTCGGTCCTCGGGGAGGAATTAAAGTCGGTGGGATGTATGGCATTCTGCCAGTAAGTAACGATTTAAAATCTCCTTCCTATCAAGTGACAATTAAGGGCTATATTCGGGATGTCATCACTCAGATGAAACGCGACTTATCCGGCTTTTGGGTGGCCCATCCGGACTTTGTACGACTGGGACTTGCCTTAGTTGAGGCCTGGAAGTTTCATCAAAAAGGGGATTCCAGCAAATTAGAGAAGATGGTGAAGTCTCTTTTGGATGAAAAATATCACCAGGAGATATTGGACTTTATTCATGGTCCGGATATTCAGGGATTGGATAAAAATGATCCGCTCTACGCTCGCTATTTAATTGTGGCCGATATGAAGGAATCAAGTTTTATCGCCAACAATCATCCGGATGAAATCCGTTACAACGTTTTTCAGAGTCTGCAATATATCACTGACTGGTTATCAGGTAATGGTTGTGTCGCCTTACCAGCGCAGATTGGTGGCACGCCTGTACGGGTGATGGATGATTTAGCAACTGCTGAGCGCTCCCGCTGGGAAGTGTGGCATGAAATTTATCATGGACGTTTTTCTCTGGAAGACTTTTTGACCATCGCTCACGAAGAGTATGAGTTTATCCGGAAAGATAAATCTAACGATAAAAAGATCGTACAAGTGAAGTGGGATGAGAGAACCGAGAAATGGTATCCGGTTGCTATGAAACTCATGATCAAGCTCATGACTGACTCAAACCCGGTGGAGTTTGCCACTCAGCTCTTTTTGCCATTCACTATTGATTCAGTTCGTGCCGCAAATTCTCCATGGGAACATGTAGTGAGACTCGATAGTGAGAAGTTCAAAATCAACGATTACGTGAAGCGCTTTAATTATTATTTTGAAATGTGTGGAAGCAGGCGTTTTGCTAAAAAAATGGCCAAAGGTGTGGCCACCTGTGAAAAAACTGCCGAGAGTCTTATCCGTCGTTTTGAGAAAAAAGATATTCTGGATGCCGCTTCTTTTCATGGTGATATTGGTGGCAATAAAAAAACCTTAGATAAACTGGCCGCAAGTGAGCAGTCGGGAGTTCAAACTGATCAGCAAGAGCTGATACTTTGGGGCGAGAAGTATCAGGATAAATTTGGAATGAAGTTTCTGATTTCGGCCCAGGGGAAAAATGGAGCTGAACTACTCGGACTTCTGAAAGATCGTATAAATAATTCAGAAGAAAAAGAAATCGAAAATGCTAAAGAGGCCTTATGGCTGATTACGCAAAAACGTATGAGGGCCCATCCTTATAATTCCCTTTACCGTGATTTAGAGAAGGCCCTTTCAAAGCACCAGATCAATGGCGCTCAGATCACTGTGATCACACCGAAAGGGCATCAGAACCTGGCCTTTGGGAGTGCTAAAAAAACCACTTGGTTTGAATTTGCTTCCTTAAGTAAGAGTGTGGGATCGGCCTTTGCGATTGAATACTTCACAAAAAATAATATCGCCCTCACAACCTCGGTGAATGATCTTGTTCCGGAACTGGGGCTGGATCCTAAAGTCACACTTGCTCATCTCATGAGTCACTCCGCCTTAAATCTCCATTACGTGAATGGGGTGCCGGCAGATCGTAAGATGCCTAAGATTTCAGAGTTTTTAAAGGGGAATGCTGAATACGGTTATGAACCAGTAAAAGTCATTAATCCACCGGGCGAGAAGTTTCAATATTCCGGCGGAGGCTTTTTAGTGCTGGAATATCTATTGGAAAAGCATTCCGGAAAATCCATTCAGGAACTCACGAGACCATTTTTAGAAAGTCTTGAGATGGAAGAGTTTAGTTTTGACCAAAGCACTCTTCCAGGCATTGAGTACGCTCACGGTTATAAAGATAATGGCGAAGAAGTTGAGGGCACCCGCAAGATGTTTCCGGCCTTTGCTGCGGGCTCCATGGGAACTGCCCATTCCATGACTCATTTCCTTGAGCATCTTGAGAAGGCCTATCATGAACTTTCAGGTTCCGGTGGGATCTCCCATGATACGGCCCGCTTGATGCTTCATGGGACTGATAAAGGATGTCGCAAATTTATGGGTTCATTAATGGGGCTTGGGATTTTTATCGTAGAGGCCGGACCGAATCGTTTTATGCTTCATCAAGGGGCCAATGACGGATTCCGTTGTATTTTCCTTCACTGCTTTTTTGGGCCAGATCGTGGCAAAGGTTTAGTCGTCCTCTCCAATGCTGATTTAAAGGGAGTGCTCTTTAATGCAGAAGCGGCTCAGCTTATTTTAAAAGAATTAAATATTGAAGGCATTGATTACACTTTATTTAAATCCTCATTCACTGCGGACTCCATCCCTCAGGAAGAAATTGTAAATACCGGTTATAAAAATCTGATCTTTGATGCTTTTCTTAGAACTCGCCCGGAGGCCATTACTGAGCGAGGCCCATTGGATCCTCTCGCTCCCTACAATCTTTGTGTGGGCGGAGAAGTCACAGAAGTGACCAATGAATTATTTGCCCGGGCCGATAATCTTATCAGTGATCATTTACCAAAATTTGATCCTGAGCTTTTTGGGGCCCAGGGAAAAATTATGGATAGCTGGGAGACGGTTCGTCATAATCTTTCCGGTATGGATGTCATGACATTTACTTTGAAAAAACCGGCCAAGGTTAAATACATTCTTCTTTCCACGAAGTATCACTCCGGAAACTTTTCTCCGGCGGTGAGACTTGAAGGAAAAGTTAAAGGTGATTGGAAAGAGATTCTTCCCAAAACTAATCTCACCGGTCATTCCGAGATGAGAATCACTTTAGATCACGATACTGAAATGATTTCCGAAGTCAGAGTGTCTCAATTCCCAGACGGGGGATTCACACGTTTGGGTCTTTATACAGATCTTCCCGATGATGTGAAGAAGTCCTTTAATGGTGAGTGCCGGGCCCATGAAGAAAAAATTCCTCAGACCGTCAAACCTCTTAGCATTAAGTATGATGTGACTGAAACTGAGATCAAAAAGAACTGGGTAAAAGTTTCGGGCGAATTTAATAACGCTTCTCTGGCCTTGGGAGCGAAAGTTCTGAGTGCTACTGATGAGCATTACAGTCCCGCTTCTTTAGTGCTCTCTCCCTTTGCACCAATTCATATGTTTGATGGACTTGAGTCGGCCAGAAGCCGAATTCCTGGGCATTGTGAACAGGTGGTGATTGAACTCGGCAAACCGGCCAGGATTTACCGACTTGAGCTTGATTTCACTTATTTTGTAAATAACAACCCACTTGAGGTGCAGATTGAAGGTCTCTGTAATGGGAAGTGGGTGACTCTTGTTCCAAAATCTAATGTCAAAGCTTTTGCGGGAAACAAAAAAGAGTTTTTAGTCGAAAGCAGTGAAATTTTTGATCAAATTAAACTTCAATCTTATCCTTGTGGTGGGCTTAATCGGTTGAAAGTTATTTCGAAGTTTAATGATTGATTATAGAAGTGTGTCTCTGGTTTTGAGACACACTTCTATAAGAAAACGAATACAAATGTTCTCATTCCTAGAGACGGAAAATAAAACTTATATCCTTTTTAAAATGCAAGGACTAAATCGCTAGTCCTTGCGATCTAGTCTAAGTCCAATCTTTTTTCTATTCGAAGGAAGTTTTGGGGTAATTTGATCTTCGAGATTATCCATTCTTTCAAAAACAATTTTAAAGAGCTGATTGGTGTTTTTTTTAAATTGTCCCACTTCATCTTTTAAAGAATTATCCAAGGCCATAAAACTTCTTAACTTTGTGAATGTTCTCATGATTGAGATATTTACCTGAATGGCCTGCTTACTTTGTAGAACACTTGAAAGCATGGCCACGCCATTTTCTGTAAATAAGTAAGGAGTATGTTTAAAAACATAATTTTCACTGGTTAGCTGATCTAAGGTCGCAATTTGCGACCTTAGATCAGCTAACTGACTTAAATTAGGTTCAATCAAGAAGTCAGGGGGAAAGCGGTCAATATTTCTTTTAACCTGTTCTTTTAAGCGTTTTGTTTCGACCCCATATAGCTTTGCTAAATCACTATCAACCATCACTCTTTGACCTTGGATTGTGTATATCATTGCCTCGATCTTTTCGATTTGAAATTTCATTCATCCTCCTTTTTTTTAACAGGAGAAACTAAACGTTATGAGAATAGCTCGGCAATATTTAGGAAAAGAGCATGAGAATAAATATCAATTTTGAATTGAGGAAATTCTAGCTTACTTGTCTGAATTATCCCGCACCTGAAGAAGTTCAGCAGTAATACTGATAGCAATTTCTTCCGGAAGGTTTGATCCCAAAGGCAAACCCATCGGAACGCGAAGCTTTTCAATGAAGTCTTCACTTACTCCCAGCTCTTTTAATTCTTTTTTAATTCGAATGCCTTTAACGGATGAGCCAATCACACCAACATATGGTGCATTCGGAGCATGTTTTGAGAGTTCATGGAGAATGTTAAGGTCATGAATATGTCCCATAGTGATGCTGAGGAAAAAACTTTTGGGATCAAGTGCACTGATGAGTTCCTGAGGATTCGGATGGCAGATGCCTTTGACTCCGACAAGTTTTGAAATCCAATCTTCTCGGGGGTCAATACAGGTCACATGACAATTGAGCGTAGTTAAGATCCGGGTTAGGGCCTGACTGACGTGGCCTGCTCCGAAAATCACAATGGGCCAGTGGTTTTGATAGAAGTGTTCGAACAGAAAACTTGATTCTCCACCACAGGACATGCCGATATCTTTTTGCAAATTCCAGGTGATTATAAGTGGAGGAACTTGTGATTTTGATTCTAATATTTCCTGGGCACGGGCAATCGCTGCCATCTCAACACGTCCGCCGCCAATGGTACCGGAGTGCAAACCATCTTTGGTGACAATGATTTTTGCTCCCGGGTCCTGAGGAACAGAACCCCGAACCGAGATAATGGTCACGGTGACAAAAGAGGTGCCACTGGCGATTAACTTCTGACAATTCTCAAAATAATTTATTCCCATGCTTTAAACCTCTCTGGAATCATCGCTCTGAGAACATTCTCACTGGTGGCGGGAATTCGCACTGATGGAAATTCTGCCTGATAACGAGGCAGGAACGTGAGAGCGTGATTAACGGCCGTCCAGACACTGATGGCCAGAAGAAGCGGAGGTTCACCTACCGCTTTGGTGCCTCTGACGTTGGCATAATTTTCATCATTCTCTAATAGTTCAATATTAAATTCTCTTGGCACGTCCTGCACATTTGGAATTTTATAAGTACTGGGTGCGTGGGAGAGGAGAAGACCTTGATCATTATAAAAAAGATTCTCTGTTGTTACCCATCCCATACCCTGAATAAAGGCCCCGGAGATTTGTCCCAGATCCAGATCTTCATTCACTGAGCGGCCAAGATCCATCAGGATATCAGTGCGAAGAACTTTGATCTCACCGGTATCGCGGTTAATGTTGACTTCAGAGCAAGCGGCACCATTGGTGAAATACAAGAAGGCATCGCCCTGACCTGTGAGTTTATTGAATTCAATTCCCGGGATTTTATAAAAGGCATAATCACTTAAGGAAACCCGGTTAAGATAGGCCTCAAGTATCAGGTATTTAAATTCAATTTTTTTATCCAGATGTTCGGGATGAAAGACCGAACCATCTTTAAAGTGAATATCAAAATAGGTGGCAATGCCACTTTCCCAATCAGTGCCGGCATTGGGATCATTCTCATTTAAGTAAGGATCACTTAGTTCCACTTCTGGCTGAGTTCCGAGACCCGCGGTTTTTGAGGCCCATTTTTCTTTGGGAATATCTAACAGTTTTAGCGCCAGTTCACTCAACCGCTTCTTGATTTTTCTGGTGGCAAGAAGAGCTGCCGCCCCATTGATATCAGTTCCCGATGATGCGGCCGTAGGAGAAGTATTGGCATTCTTATCGGTTCGAGTCGGCATCACCCGAGCAGCGTCTCGAGGCAAGCCTAGTTCACCAGTTACCATCTCTGAAATTCTGGCATTCACTCCCTGGCCCATTTCTGTCGCCCCAGTGGCAATTTGCAAAGAGCCATCGTTATGAATGATGACCATGGCGTTTCCCTGATTGAGAAAACGAGTGGTAAATGAAATTCCAAATTTAACAGTGGTAAGAGAAATGCCGCGAATGGATTCTTTGTTCTCTTTATTGTGCTGAATAATTTCCATTCGGCGTTTTTTATAATCACATTTACTTTCAAGTTCAGTCACCAGTCTTTCCAGACAATTATTTTTTACGAGCTGGCCATAATGGGTGAGGTTACGTCCGCCCATTTCTGAATAAAGATTAAGCTTCCTGATTTCAACCGCATCTTTTTTTAGATAATGAGCAATTTCTTCAATGATCTTCTCAGCGGTAGCAACACCTTTGGGGCCGCCAAATCCTCGGAAGGCCGTGTGAGAGTGATGATTGGTCTTACAGACTTGTCCTACAACCCGCATATGCGGAATAAAATAAGAATTATCCGAGTGGAGCATCGCCCTTTCCATAATGGAAGTGGACAGGTCGGCGTATGCACCGGCATCGGAGAAAAGTTTTAAATCCATTGCCAGAATGCGGCCGTCTTTATCAAAGCCAACTTTATATTCGTTCTCGAAAGGATTTCTTTTTCCCGTCATGATCATGTCATCGTCTTTCGTAAGACAAATTCTGACCGGACGTTTAAGTTTCATGGCGGCCAAGGCGGCCATGGCAGCAAAGGGGGCCGCTTGAGATTCTTTACCCCCGAAACCACCACCCATGCGTTTGACCTGACAGACCACATCTTTAGCGGATAGCCCTAAAGCATGGGCCACCACATGCTGAGTTTCTGTGGGGTGCTGAGAAGAAGAATGGACTTCAATCTGACCGTCCTCTAAGGGATAGGCGATTGAAACCTGGCTTTCCAGATAAAAATGATCATGCCCCTGCATGATGATTGAGCCTTCAATGGTATGAGGAGCGGCTTTTAGTTGTTCGTCAACATCACCCCGTTCAATTTTTCGGGACTCCATAATGAAGGAGCCTTTCTTTTTGGCATCCTGGATCGAGAGCACGGCCTCAAGGTCTGTGTATTCGATAATAATCTTGTGTTTTGCCCGCTGAGCAGCTTCCAATGTTTCGGCAACAACAATGGCGATTCCTTCACCTGCATAATTCACTTTATCGATGGCAAGCAGTGGTTGATCCCTGAAGATCGTCCCCCACATGTTGTCATGAAAGTCCCGACCGGTAAAAATCTCAACCACGCCCGGCATTTTTAGGGCCTCAGTAAAATCGACATGCTTAATCAGTGCGTGCGCCCGTGATGAGAAGAAGATGTCACAGAAAAGCTCATTTTTCATGATCGGGCGATCATCGACAAATTCACTTTCACCGCAGACATGGGTATGGGCATAATCGTGTGGCAGGCTCACTGGACACCTCCCACTTCAGCAAAAAAGCGGCGGAAGAAATTCTCCACTAAGACATGTCGGTAAGCACTGGTGGCACGAACGTCACTTAAGGGAGTAAATTCAGAATGAAGAGTCGTTACAGCAGCTTCAATATCAAAATTAATTTTAAGGGCCGTCTCAGTTTGAATTAAACGCAGGGGAGTTGCCGCCACTCCTCCTGCCGCTATCATAATATCCTGAATTTCTTTTTTACTTTCGTCTTTCCATTCAACTCTAATCGCCAGATTCACAGCAGAGATATCAAGATCTTTTCGATTGCTGTTCTTGTAAAATTTTATAGAAGAGTTTTTTGAAGGCAGCTTAAACTTCACAGTAGTGATGATCTCCCCATGTTCCAGCGCAGTCTTTCTATAAGCGAGAAAGAATTTAGAAATTGGGATCTCACGTTCGCCTTTAGGGCCTACTACATTGACAGTGGCATCTAAGGCCAGAAAGGCTGGAGGTGTATCACCCACAGGTGAAGCATTGGCAATGTTACCAATGACAGTTCCAATATTTTTAATTTGTGGAGATGCAAAGATATCCAGATAGTTGGCAAACTCTGGAAGCTTATCTTTCATAGAGTGCCTGAACTCAGTATGAGTCACACGAGCACCCAGTTTAACTTCAGTCTCGCTGATTTCCACTTTATACAATTCAGAGACAAGATGAAGACTTAAAAGTCTTGTTAAGTGAGCTTTCCGTTTGTTATGAACCACTCCCAGATCTGTCGCTGATGCAACAATCTTGGTATCAGGGAAATCTTTTAAGTAATTCAAGGCTTCCTTCAAGGTTTTAGGAGCAAAGTAGAAAAACTCGTCGGATTCGAGCAGGACACTTTCAGAAAAAATCTTTGTTAGTTCAACTTCCTGACGTTCAGAATAAAACCTTTCTTTTAAACCTTCACATTTTTCCAGATCAATACTCATGGCCGCATTGACTATTGGTTGATAGCCCGTGCAGCGACAGAGATTTCCTGTCATGCAGTTTTTGGCCTCTTGTTCATCTATCTTGAAATCTTTCTTTGCAAGCTTCTCTTCGACCATTCCTGTTATCGCCATCACAAAGCCGGGTGTGCAAAAACCACATTGACTTCCATGACATTCAACCATGGCCTTTTGCGTTTCATGTAGTTCGTTGTTTTTTTTAAGCGCATCTACTGTGACGATACTTGAACCATCCAGCTGGGCCACCAAAGTGATACAGGAATTTATAGGAAGATAATTATTGGTATCGGTCCCTTTCACATGGGGGAAATAGCGAAGCACTGAGCAGGCCCCACAATCGCCTTCAGCACAAACGATCTTGGTTCCAGTTAGACCCTGATCGTAGCGCAGGTATTCAGCGAACATCATGGACGCTTCGCGGGCACCCACTTCTTTTCGATTTCCATTTAGATAAAAGACAATTTTATTTCTCATTTAAAACCTTTACGCAGAAGGACAAAAAGTAATGACAAAGTAGCCCGACTATCATCCCTTGAGTGATGGAAAAAGTCAGGGGGATTAGAATTATAGCAAGAAAAGAGGGAAGAGCGATTTCAAATTTATTCCATTCTATTTTAGTGATGGGAATCATCATAAATAATCCCACCAGCACCAGAATAGGAGCAGTCGTAAAAACGGGAAACATGGAGAGTAAGGGAGCAAAAAACAAAAACGGCAGAAACAGAAGTCCTGCAAAAACTGCCGCCAGACCTGTTCTTGCACCTTGTTGAATACCAGCGGCACTCTCAATAAAGCTAGTGGTGGGTGAAGTTCCAAAAATTCCGGAAAGCATAGTCGCAATTGCATCCACCATCAAAGACTTTTTAAGATTTCGAGGCTGCCCTGTTTTATCCAGAAGATCTCCTGCATGCGAGACTCCTATGAGAGTAGAAATGGTGTCAAACATGTCTGTGAACATAAAAGCGATTATAGTAGGGAGCAAGGAGAATTTAAAGGAATCCAGGAAGTTAATCTTTCCAAAATAAGAAAAATCCGGATATTCCATAAGTCCATTCCACCTGATCAGGACCTCATCACCCCAGAGTCTTCCCATAGGAATACTTAGCACTAAAGTAATTAAAATTCCCAGAATCAGGCTTCCTTTGACATTCCTAGAAACAAGAAGTCCCGTGAGGAAGAGACCACCAAAAAATGTCAGAAGCATAGGGGATAGAGAACCCATTTGCACCAAAGTCGCTGGATGATCAACAATAACTGATCCCTTCTCAAATCCAATAAAAGCGATGAATAGTCCTATGCCGCATGAAATGGCGTAGCGAAGGTGAGTGGGAATAAAACTGATGATCTTTTCCCGGATCTTCAAAACAGATAATAATAAGAACAAAACTCCTGACCAAAAGACAATACCCAGGGCCACTTCCGGTTCTGTTTTATTTCCAATGACAACAGTGAAAGTGAAAAAAGCATTTAGCCCCATACCAGGGGCCAGCAGGATTGGATTGTTAGCGTAAACTCCCATGAGAATGGTTGAAAAGGCAGCAATGAGAATCGTGCTGGTTAAAATGGCACTGTGAGGAAGCCCGGCCAGAGAGAGCATGGAAGGATTAACAATGATGATATAAAAGGAAGCCAGAAAGGCCGCCAGTCCTCCAAAGAACTCTCTGGAAACGGTGGTTCCGTTGGCCTCGAGTTCAAAACGCTTCAGCATAAAAACTCCCTTAACTTATTTGCCAATATTCTCTCCCATGAATATGATGTTGTGAATGAAACAAATAGATCTTATTAAAAAAATTCCTAAAGCTGAGCTGCACCTTCACATTGAAGGAACTTTTGAACCTGAACTCTTATTTGAGATCGCCACCAGAAATAAAATACCACTACGGTTTAAGACGGTAGAAGAGTTAAAAGAAGCTTATAATTTTCATAATCTTCAGTCATTTTTGGATATTTATTATGAAGGGGCCAAAGTTCTCATTCATGAGCGTGATTTTTATGATCTCACCATGGCCTATTTGAAAAAATGTCAGGAAGACAATGTTGTTCATACTGAAATCTTCTTTGATCCCCAGACACACACTTCCAGAGGGATTTCTTTTGAGACATGCTTTCGGGGAATCCATCATGCTCTAAAAGCGGCCGAAAAAGAGTGGGGGATCACTTCCCATCTCATTATGTGCTTTCTAAGACATTTGACAGAAGATGAAGCCTTCATAACCCTGAACCAGGCCCTGCCCTTTAAGAAAGATATCCTGGCCGTGGGGCTTGATTCATCTGAAGTGGGCTTTCCACCTTCTAAGTTTGAACGGGTCTTTGCAGAGGCGAGAATCCATGGCTTCTTAACCGTTGCTCACGCAGGCGAAGAGGGGCCACCTTCTTATATCTGGGAAGCCTTGGATTTGCTGAAAATTAAGCGGATTGATCACGGAGTCCGCTCTCTTGAAGATGAAGCCTTGATGACAAGAATCATTGAAGAAAAGATGCCCCTGACTGTATGTCCGCTTTCAAATGTTAAACTTTGTGTCTTTAAAAAGATGTCTGACCATAACCTCAAGAAGCTAATGGATCGAGGAGTTATGGTGACAATTAATTCTGATGACCCGGCCTATTTTGGTGGTTATGCTAATCAAAATTATCTGGAAGTGGCCCAGGCCCTATCATTGGAAGAAGAAGATATTAAAACTCTGGCGAGAAATTCTTTTGAAGCTTCTTTTTTAACCCAAGATCTTAAAAATCATTGGATTCAAGAAATTAACAAATGGTAAGTCTACTCACTCTTGTCGTCTGCTTATTTATTGGCGTGGGCCTGCAACGGGTTAAAACATTGCCGGGCAATGCTCATTCCACCTTAGGTACAACCATACTTTATGTACCAATGCCTGCTATTTGTTTACTGACTCTTCCTGATATGAATTGGAATCTGTCTTTGATTTCAGTCGTCCTGGTAGCATGGATTGTTTTCGGTGTGGCATTCTTTGGCGTCTCTGCCCTAGGAAAGCGCTTAGGCTGGAATCAGGAACTGATAGGTTGTCTCATGCTTACGGCCGGTTTTTGTAATACTTCTTTTGTTGGTTTTCCAGTCATAGAGGCCCTTTATGGTGCCCAGGCCTTAAAACACGCTGTACTTCTCGATCAAACAGGAAGTTTTTTAATCGTCTCAAGCTTTGGTGTGTGGATCGCTGTCACTTATTCTTCTGGAAAAATGCGAAAGAGGATCTTATTTAAAAAGATTTTTTTCTTTCCTCCGTTTATTGCTTTTCTGGCCGGTATTCTTCTTGGCGCCTTTGGGCTCAGGCCCGAAGGAGACTTTCGACAGGTCTTAGAACGCCTGGCCGCTTTATTAACTCCAATGGCACTTATATCTGTGGGCCTTCAGCTTCACTGGAATGATATTCATGAAGAGCTTCGCTACCTGATTGCAGGACTCTCTTACAAACTACTCATTGCTCCCTTAATCATTCTATTGACCTATTCTTTTGCTCGAGTTGATAAAGATATTTTGCAAGTGGCCGTGATGGAGGCCGGTATGGCACCTATGATCACGGCCAGTATTCTGGCAGCGTCCCATAATCTACGCCCGCGTCTGGCCGGCATGATGGTGGGAGTTGGCGTTCCACTCTCTTTTCTAACTTTGGCCATGTGGTATTTCATCTTAAAACTTTTTTAAACATCTTCTTACATTAATGCAAGATCACTGGAACAAAATCTGGAATGTGTCAGGATATTGATAGCTAATAATTAATCAAGGAGGATTAATGAATAAACTATCGCAAGGATTGCTGCTTGCAACCCTTATTGCAACACAACCAGTCTTCGCTTGTACTAAAGATGGGCAAGAAGGTTTCGTACCAGAAAATAAACTCAACATTCCTGTAAACACTAAAAGCATCACTGGCATAAGTGAGAATCAATTTAATTCAGTGATTGATCAAATTGAAGGGATTTATGCTCCACTTGTTTCAGAGTACGGCGGAAAACTGGAAGTCGTTCGTAAGTGGACTGACGGCACTGTTAATGCTTATGCTCAACAAGAAGGGGATGTCTGGAAAGTTTCTATGTTCGGAGGACTTGCCCGACATAAAACGATTACGGCCGATGGCTTTGCGCTCGTTGTTTGTCATGAAATTGGTCACCATATTGGTGGCGCTCCAAGATATGCTGGTGGTGACTGGGCCTCTAATGAAGGCCAGGCCGATTATTTTGCGACTCTTAAATGTCTTCGCCGGGTGTGGCAATCAGAAGATAATGCCTCTGTCATTCGTCAGATGAATGTTCCAGAAGTTTTGACCACAACTTGTCAAAAAAATTGGGCCAATGAAGCAGACCGTGCCATTTGTATTCGTGGTGGTATGGCCGGTGAATCAGTAGCTAAACTTTTTGCGGCCTTGGCATGGTCAATCAAGCAGCCTAAGTTTGATACACCTGACACACGCCAGGTTTCATCAACAAGTGATGGTCATCCAGCAACTCAGTGTCGACTGGACACCTATTTCCAGGGTGCTCTTTGCGAAAAATCTTTCAATGAAGAAATCGGTCAACAAGATGAAGTCTCTGGCTCGTGTCATGGATCAACAGGACACTCAACTGGTCTTCGTCCACGTTGTTGGTTTAAACCCTCTGTAGAATAAATCTTTTTTTCAGGCCCTGAACATCGGGGCCTGAATTGTTAATCCCGACTATTTGACTCTATCCAACAAAAACTTACACTTTACTTTCATGGTAGGAAATGAATTCCTGCTTATGTCAGAATTAGGTTAAGAAGTTCATACTTTAAGGAGAAAGAAATGAAATGTTTTAAGCAAGGATTGCTATTTGCTACTCTCGTTGCCGCCACGGTTCCCTCTATGGCCTGCACGCCAGATGGAAGTGAAGGATTCGTCCCGGAAAATAATCTTAGAATTTCTGTAAATCAAAAACGCGTTGGCGGGATTTCAGAAGAAACATTCAATAAAGTCATAGATGAAGTAGAAACAGTCTACGCTCCGATTGTTGCTAACTACGGTGGTGATCTACTGGTTGAGCGTAATTGGACTGATGGCACGGTAAATGCTTATGCCCAGCAACTAGGTAAGACATGGAAAGTTTCTATGTTTGGTGGTCTTGCTCGTCATGAAACAATTACTGCCGATGGATTTGCGTTGGTTGTTTGTCACGAGATTGGTCACCATATTGGTGGAGCGCCAAGAAAAGTTTCTCCATGGTCTTCTCCTTGGGCATCAAATGAAGGTCAAGCTGATTACTTTGCTAACTTAAAGTGTCTTCGTAAAGTTTGGAACAATGACAATAACGCTGCTGTTGTAGCTAAGATGGAAGTGCCTAAAACTCTTTCGGAAGCTTGTGGAAGACAGCATCTGTGGAACTCTGATGTAGCTCTTTGTATCCGTGGTGGTATGGCAGGTATGTCAGTTTCTAAACTTTTCCAGGCCCTTCGCAATGCTACAGTTGAACCGAAATTTGAGACCCCGGATTCTCGTATCGTTTCTAAGACTGACGATAATCATCCGGCCTATCAGTGCCGTCTGGACACTTACTTCCAAGGCTCTCTTTGTACGGCGTCTATGAATGAAGATGTGACTGCATCATCTGAAGTCACAGGAACTTGCCACGCTTCTCTTGGGTACTCAAAAGGCCTTCGCCCACTATGTTGGTTTAAGCCTTCAGTAGAATAATTTCCTTTCTTTTAAGGGCCGGGTTTATCCCGGCCTTTTTTTTTGTTCATTACATTCTCTTACATAAAGAAATAATAAGCTGACTAACGCAGACGGAAATTTCTAAAATATTCTCAGTAGAGATTTATCTCAAGGAGACCACATGAAATTTTTAACTGCACTTATTTTTACTCTAACACTTTCTGGATCAGTCATTGCCTGCACTGAGGATGGTAAAGGCGGCTTCCTTCCAGAAAACGACTTGTCCATTCCTGCTGATTCTAAAAACCTCACTGGTATTTCACAAAATGAGTTCAATGCTGTTATTGATAAGCTTGAGGCCATCTATGCTCCAATCGTAGCTGAAATGGGTGGAAAATTAACTATCAACCGTAAATGGGAAGATGCTACGGTAAATGCTAATGCTACTCGCTTAGGTGGGTGGATGGTTAATATGTACGGAGGACTTGCCCGTCATCCTTCTATTACCTCAGATGGTTTTGCTCTCGTTCTTTGTCATGAAATAGGCCACCACTTGGGCGGGGCCCCAAAAGTTAGAAACCTTTTCAATCGTTGGGCCTCTAATGAAGGTCAGGCAGATTATTTCGCCACTTTAAAATGTTTACGTCAGGCATTCTTGAATGATGATAATGCTTCTATTGTCAGAACGCTCAATGCCCCGGCAACTCTGGTGAATGCATGTGCTAAGGCCTGGACCAATAAGGATGACAGAAACATCTGTGTTCGTAATGGTATGGCCGGTGCTTCAGTGGCCGGTCTTTTTGCGGCACTTAGAAATCAAGCGGAAGCTAAATTTGAAACTCCTGACACAAATGTTGTAAGAAAAACAGATGATGCCCATCCGGCCCATCAGTGTCGTCTTGATACGTACTTACAAGGTGCTCTTTGTGAGAAATCTTTCAATGAAGAAGTTTCTCAAAAAGATGAAGTCAAAGGAACTTGTCATGGATCAACCGGACACAAGGCTGGCCTTCGTCCTCTTTGCTGGTTTAAACCAAAAAAATAAGTTAAGATTGAGTTAATATTTAATAGAGTGACCAGGTCTCGGCCTGGTCATTTTTTTGAAGGCAAATGCAAGCTACAACTGAGCTCATGCTTCTTCTCTCTTTTTCAACTATCATGGTAATGATTTTTATCAGCTCTGTGATTTACTGGGCAGAAAGAGACAAAAGACAGTGGGAAGGCTGTGAGTATTGGCTCTCAACCGGCGCTTACATGTTGCTTGCTATGTTTTCTAATAAGCATTCGCCTTTAATTGTGGCCTTACCAACCATTCTCTGGATTTGGCGTATCAGAACCATGAGAAGAATTCTGGAAAGTGTGTGTAAGGTGGCCCTGCTTAAAAACTGGCATTACTGGTTACTGTTGATTGCTTACTTACTTTTTCTTTACCTGGCCTATTTAGGTTTTAGTTTTACGCTTTTTACTCTTCCTCAGAGCATAGCTTTTTTTATTGTCATGATGGATGTCTTGATTCGTGGGATTAGAAACTTAGATAAAAAGATTATTTCGGTAAATCACTACCTGCTCTTTTTTACTATTTTTATCATTTCTATTCATAATCTGGATTATCCCTTCCTTCGGTATAATACGGAATTTACTTATCTGGGTTTTGGTTTGTTGCTTTTAACTAATATCTTGATGGCCATTATTTTACCTTCGGTAACTATATTTGAACTTAAACAAGAGCAGCAGTTTAAACTCGAAAAGTTAGTGGAAGAAAGAGGCGAGTTACTGAAAAATCAGTCAAAGCTATCGGCCCTGGGAGTGATGACAGCTGGAATTGCCCACGAGATTAATAACCCTCTGGGAGTTATCGGTCATCGATCACAAATTTTAAGAAGACAGGTCCTGGCCGATCAGGCGGATAAAGAACTTATTCTAAGGGGCCTGGATCAGATTGATGCTACCGTAAAGCGCATTAATGATATTATTCAGTCCTTAAAAAATTTTTCGCGAGAAGGGAAACGAGAATCTTTTACTGAATGTCACATCAAGAATCTTCTGGAGGAAACTCTTAGTTATTGCCGTGATCGGTTTCGTCTGGAATCAATTGATCTTAGGATTGAGCCTTTTCATGATGAAATAATTAAATGTCGGTCAGTGCAGATTTCCCAGGTACTCTTGAATCTCTTAAATAATTCTTTCGATGCTGTTAAAGGCACTCCTGATCCTTGGGTCGTCTTGTCCGTGAAGAAGATGAGTGATTGTTTACAGATCATTGTCAAAGATTCTGGGCATGGCATACCGGAAAATATTCGCCTGAAAATGATGGAACCTTTCTATACTACGAAGAAGTTTGGCGGTACTGGACTGGGATTATCTTTGTCCCGAAAAATGATGGAAGAGCATAGTGGGAAGCTTTACTTGGATGAGTCCGCTAAGAATACGACTTTCATTATTGAGTTACCTTACATCTAGTTTTCTTCTTCCAGTGCTTCATCATTGAACATAACCTGAATCTCTTTGTCTTGCCAGGCCGATGTTTCCTTCCAGCTTTCTAATTTTGAATTCAAATAGCCTTTAATAAAATCCCGAGAATTGGTAGCACTTGGAGAAGAAGGCGCATTGGTATCCTGCTTGAGGTAGACCACAATAGTACCTTCGATAATTTCAATATGATCAGGCTCAATGACCAGCTTCATGTCATCGCTGATATTCTCCCTCACAATGGGGAATACTTCCTCTTCAATCTTAGTTTCTTCACTTGAAAGGAACTGTTTCTTGATTGTTTGACCGGCAAAGTAGCCAACAAGTGCCAGCACCGGAAGAATGTAAATTAATTTGTTAGTTTGTTTCTTTTTCATTCGATGTAATCCGAGTTTTTGAAAAACTGAACATTTGGATTTTTCTCCATGGCCAGTCTTAGGTCCCATTCAGTTCTTACAGCAAAGCATAATCGCTTTTCCTTATCTTCCATGATAACCGATGAGTATTCCTGGGCAAACTTTTCTTCATCTTTTTTATCTTTAAATTTTAGCCATCTTACTCCGGCCCAGGCAACTGGTTCATAGTTGGCAGGAACTGAGTATTCATCCTCAAGACGGAACTTCACCACCTCAAATTGAAGAGCACCAACTGCCCCGAGCATCTTCTCATTTGTTTGCCGACGAATGAAAAGTTGAGTGGCACCTTCTTCTGATAGTTGCGCCAGTCCTTTCTCAAGGTGCTTGGCCTTCATAGGATCTTTTGCGGTCACCCGCATAAAAAGCTCAGGAGAGAAGCTTGGAATACCTGTATAACGGATCTGTTTTTTGCCCATGGTGAAGGTGTCACCAATTTGATACTTGCCCGTATCATAGAGACCGATAATATCGCCCGCCAACGCTTCTTCAGCAATATCCCGATCCCGTGCCTGGAAAATAAGTGGAGTGGCAATTCTAATCTCTTTACCAGTTCTGACATGATAAAGTTTATCGTTACGCTCAAAACGGCCTGAACAGACACGCATAAATGAAATGCGATCCCGGTGCTTAGGATCCATGTTTGCCTGGATTTTGAAAATAAACCCAGTGAATTCTTTATCTGTCGGATCAATGGTGATTCTTTCTGAGCTTGAATCAAATGGTGGTAATACTGCCTCTCTGGGTCTCGGAGTAGGAGCAATTTGAGTTATCAGATCAAGGGTCTCTTTAACACCGAAGTTTTTTAAGGCCGATCCAAAGAAGACCGGAGTTTGAATTCCGGCCTGGTATTCTTCCATTGAAAACTCAGGAATAAGTGTTTCCACCATTTCAAGTTCTTCTTTTAATTTAGTGACCAGAGCATCACCAATGGCCCCTTTCAAAGAAGGTGCGTCCAGATCGGAGGCATCCACATAACTTGGCGAAAAAGGATCTCTTGAATCTTTAAAACTTAAAATTTGTTTTGTTTTAAAATCATAGACTCCTTTAAAGTCGACTCCATTTCCAACAGGCCAGGTCATGGGAATACACTGAATTTTAAGAATAGATTCAATATTATCTAAAAGTTCAAAAGGATCCATGGCCTCACGATCAAATTTATTCATGAAAGTGACAATAGGGGTATCCCGCATACGACAAACTTCCATAAGTTTAATCGTCTGGGCCTCAACACCTTTAGCAGAATCAATCATCATCAAAACGGATTCAACTGCCGTAAGAGTTCGATAAGTATCTTCGGAGAAATCTTTATGCCCGGGAGTATCAAGGAGGTGAAGAGCGCGCTCGTTATATTCAAAACTCATTACTGAAGAGGTGATAGAAATTCCGCGCTGCTTTTCCAGTTCCATCCAGTCAGACTTAGCATAATCCCCAGTCTTTGACTTAACCATTCCAGCTTCACGTACAACACCCCCAAACCACAAGAGCTTTTCTGTCATAGTCGTTTTACCGGCATCTGGATGGGAAATGATGGCAAAGGTACATCGAGGTTTAAAACTCATGAGATAGTGTCCTTAATAAGTTCGGCATTGAGCGTAAAACTTTGATATCAGTAAATGTAAGAAATGTATATTAAATACGTCTATCGCTCTTAAGAATTAATTCATCTCACTGTAAGAAATTTAACCTTTAATATATTTCTATGAAGACTTCGATTGAATTTCTCTTCGTCTTATCCCTTTTTGTAACACTTCTGATGGGAGGACTTTCTTATCTGAATTACCGAAGAAGTAAGACTAAGCAGATGGCACACTTTTCCGAATTATGGCTGGCACTGTCAGTTAATGTCATCGCCTGTGGAGTTTTTCAGCACATGCTTCCCCAAGTGGTTGCCCTTTCCATGGTAGGGTGGATCTGGCCCATCCGTGGATTTCGATTATTCCTGGAAGATCTGGCCCTGAAAGAACTTTTCCATCGGTGGGAGTTAATCACTCTGGGGCTAGGCGGATTTATTTCAGTCGCCATGGCCTCATATGGTTATACCTTCACTCAATATACTTTGCCTTTTACTCTGAGTGTGGTTTTCGTAGGCCTTAGTATGGTGACCGAGGCAAGAAAAAAAATTGCCGGTAAAGAATCCTCACTTCTTCTCAAATTGGCACTCTATCTGACGGGACTATTTTTCCTTTCTCGTCTGGCCTTTCCTTTCTGGCGAGTTAATCCGCTGACGGAGAGTTATGGACTGTTAGTAGAGCTAATTCTTAGTATCAGTTTTTCTGGATGCGGACTCATGGTTTACATGGATCAGATGAAAAATAAACATGATGTAGAGATGGCAACCATGCTGAAAGAGAGAAATGATAAACTTTTTGGTCAATCAAAATATGCAGAACTAGGAATGATGTCGGCCGGGATTGCCCATGAAATTAATAATCCTCTGGCCGTTATCCAGGCCCGAACGACTCAACTTTTACGAATCTATCGTGACCCGAATAAACAAAAAGATCTGGCCGATGGCCTTCAGCAAATACTTTACACTTCTGAACGAATTAACCGAACGATTCAAGGGGTAAGGGAGTTTGTTCATCAGGATGAAAAAGGTCCAGTGACTGAGATTCCTCTCAAACTTTTAGTCGACGATGTGCTGGCCTTTACCGGTCAGAGGATGAAAAACCATGGAGTCAATTTACGTTTTTATGGTCTGGAGAATTTTTCTGTTGTAGGGAATAAGATTCAATTGGAACAGATTATCTTAAACCTTCTCAATAACTCTTTTGATGCCATTGAGTTTCTTCCCGATAAATGGATTGAAGTCAGCGTTCATCAAAGTGATGATAAAATTCAGATTTATTTTAAAGATTCTGGTAATGGAATTCCTCCTGAAATTGCTTCCCGGATTATGGAGCCTTTTTTCTCAACCAAGGATCTAGGTAAGGGAACCGGTCTGGGTCTGGCATTAGCACGTGGTATAGCTGAAAAACATGGAGGTTCCCTCCAGTATGTGAGCGGCACCACGCATACGACATTTTTGCTTGAGCTTCCAAAAAGTGCTACTCAGGAATGGGATCTACCCCTTCTTCATTAATTCTGGTCTCTTCAAATTCTCTCAAGTCATCACTGACTTGTTCTTGTCGTTGCTCCTGCTCCATCATTTCAAATAAGTTTAGTCTTTTATCGGGTCTGAGCTCTTCATAGGGATGAAGGATATCGTCCTGAGTCAGTAACTCAACTTGTGATGCCTGGGCACTGACAAGCAGGAAGAGAGAAGTGGAGAATAAGAGTATTCGCTTCATACGGGAATCATAAACAGGGCGCAGATTAGACGTCTTCTAAAGAAGGGCATAATTTTCAAGACGTATGACGCTAACTTATTGTATAAAAAATCTAAAAAAAATTTTAGTCATACCCTGTTAATCCTTTCAAGGTGAAAGTCATGAATGAATTCTTAACGCACTTTAATGAGGCTCCTTATTTCAGGTTCTTCGCCATCTCTCTGGGTGTTTATCTTGTATTGTGGTTTGTTAAGGCCATATTACTGGTGAAATTAAAAAGTATTCTTGAAAGGAATGATAATCCTTACGATGACATGTTTATAGATGCTCTGGCAAAAACCAAGCTTTTATTTATTCTTTCAGTCGCTCTTTATGCAGGATCTCACGCTCTGCTTTTAAACAAGAATATTACAGCAATCATTACGAAGTTGCTGGTGGTTGTCGTGGGGATCCAATTTATTATTTGGGGCCGACAATTAATTAACAGCTGGCTTTCAATTACCATTATTCGTAAGAATAATGACCCATCAGTTAAGACTTCACTTAATTTTGTAGGCATTCTCTTAAAAACTCTTTTCATTGCTTTAGTTGTATTATTCGTTCTGAATAATTTGGGTGTTGATGTGACCACCTTTGTGGCCGGTTTGGGAGTAGGGGGGGTTGCCATTGCTCTGGCCACTCAAAACATCCTGGGAGACTTATTTTCTTCTTTATCTATTATTTTGGATAAACCTTTCATCGTAGGAGATTTTATTAATCTTGGGCCCGACACCATGGGAACGATTGAGCATGTTGGTCTTAAAACAACCAGAGTAAAAAGTCTCTCCGGAGAGCAAATTGTTATTTCAAACTCAGATCTTCTTTCCTCGAGGATCAGAAACTTCAAGCGCATGGAAGAGCGTAGAGTAGTTTTTCAGTTAGGTGTGACTTATCAAACAAAAAGGGAAGACTTACAAAGAGCACCTGAACTCATAAAAAAAATCATCGTTGATGAACCACAGGCGCGATTTGATCGTGCTCACTTCATACGCTTTGGCGCATCCTCATTAGACTTTGAAATCGTCTACTGGGTCACTAATCCTGATTATAATCTGTATGCGGATATTCATCAGAGAATTTTATATTCAATTCATGAAACTTTTGAGTCCAATGGACTGGATTTTGCTTATCCAACACAGACACTCTTTGTGCATAAAACAGAAGTTGAATAATTACTTGCTGTTTCAAGAAGGTCTGGGTCAGCGAAAACGCTGACCCAGGTACCAATTACTGATTTCGATGACTGTTAAGAATTAATTCGCAAATATCACCTGGAGTAGAATTTCGGAGTTTCTCCGCATCCACACGATCAGGGATAATTTCCGGAAGATTACTTGTAATCTTCTCCGACAGAACAGGATTTTTATTTGCCTGAACTTCATCTACCCGATCAATTGGAGTGAAATGGGGAACTGTCTTTAAAACCTCCGGAGATTCATTGACAAGTTTCAGGATGGTTTCAACCACTCCAATGAATTGATCGAGTTCTTTCTTAGAATAGGTTTCAGTCGGCTCTATCATGAGTCCATACTGTTCAGGGAAAGCAACCGTCGGTGCGTGGAAACCAAAATCTAAAAAGAGTTTACCAATACGTGCAATGGAATTTGTCTTCGGTGTACCAGAGACCTCAATCTTCTTAAAGGTTTCAGGAGAAAGAGTAAGAATGAACTCATGCATCCGTGGTGAATTATTCGCTTCAATCGGAAGACATGGAAAGCTCTTGGATAATTTCTTATGCAAGTATCTGGCAGAAAGAACCGCCACCTGACTCATCTTTCGAACTCCATCAGAACCGAGGGCCTTGATGTAGGCGTAGGCCCGGATTTTATGAGCGAAATTACCGAAGTGCCTATGAAAAGATCCAACTGATTTTTCTGGTTTAACAACGGTAAATTGACCATTGTCTTTGATGACTTGAACTCCCGGCATAAAATCAATCAGGCGAGAAGAAACTGCGACTATGGCATCCCCCGGACCGCCTCCTCCATGAGGAATGGTCCAGGTCTTATGTAGATTATTGTGAACAGCATCTACTCCCAATTTGTTTAAATCAATGATGCCTGCAATGGCATTCATGTTAGCTCCATCCATGTAAACCAGACCGCCAACTTCATGAATCAGTGCACTCATTTCTTTAAACTGTGTTTCAAAAATTCCGGCAGTGTTAGGATTTGTAACCATGACCCCCGCAACTCGGTGGCCATCTGTTTTTAAGAAGTCTTTGATTTGATCAAGGTTCATCTCTCCGCTTGGCAAGGCTTCGACAGTGTAAATTCCATAAATATGGCCATCGACAACTTTTGATTCATAACCTGCCATGGTGGCAGTAGCTGGATTAGTACCATGGGCCGAACGAGGAATGATGATGACATTTCTCTGGTCACCCTCACCGCGATCACGATGATAGGCCTGAAACATTTTAAGGCCAACAAGTTCACCTTGGGCCCCGGCCACTGGTTGAGTTGTTACACCTGGAAGGCCAGTGATGGCCTTAAACTGCTCTTGAATTTCATATAGAATTTCTAAGGAACCTTGCACATCCTCAATCGGAGCTTCTGGATGAATGTTAGTAAATCCAGGCAGAGATGCAGCGTAGTCGTTAATATAAGGATTATACTTCATGGTGCATGAACCCAGAGGATAGATCCCATCATCCGGAGAGAGGTTTTGTTTCCCTAGTTTTTCATAATAAGAAATGATCTCCTGCGATTTTAGCTTCGGAATCTCTGGTGCTTCTACTCTCATCATGACTGAACCAATCTTAGGTGCTGGTGTCCCGTTCTTGGTCTTGGAAAATTGAGAAGCAAAGAATTTAATCAGTTCATTTACGTCACTTTCAGAATGGATATCTGTAAAACTCATGAGGATCAGGTTCTCTCCTGAAATTTCCTGATGACGTCCAGAAACGTCCACACCGATTTGAATACCGGCAGCACTAGCAGTTCGAATAAACTCAGTGGCATTTACCGGAATTTTAAGTGTGAATTCGTTAAAGAAAGCCGAGCCTTTGAATTTAAGCTCTACGCCTTCAAACTGGGTCAGGCCTTCGGCCGCTTTCTCTGCAAGTGTCCGGGAGGTTTTCAGTGTGGCCTCAAAGCCTTCGTCACCTCGGGCAAGCATGGAAGCACCGGCCACTGTCGCAACAAAGGATTGATTGGAGCAAATATTAGATGTCGCTTTTTCACGACGAATGTGTTGCTCGCGAGTCGAGAGAATAAGTGCCTTGCAATCCCGGCCCTTAAGATCCTTGGTCTTCCCAACATATCTGCCCGCAGTTGATCGAATGGAAGTTTTGTCTTGTTGATTATAACGAATACCAAAAACACCAAGGCCCGGACCTCCAAAATTTGGTCCCAAGGCCAGGTGCTGACCTTCGGCCACTACCATGTCTGCCCCTTGCATGCTGGTACCGAATTTGACGGGAGCTTTTAGTCCACCTTTACCCAAAATCATAGGATCAACTACCGCAATGGATTTGATGTTATTAGTTGAACACAGATCAACGATTTCATCGACTGATTCAATATTACCGAGACTATTTACATGAGGAAAGGCCACAGCGGCCACTTGTGGAGTCGTGTTTAAAATACGCTTTAAGGCCTCCATATCAATCTTACCCGACTGCGGGTTAACCGGAGCACGGATGATTTTTAGATCTGTACCTTTTGCCTGCGTATCCAGAACTTCTAGATCACCCGGATAAAGAGTATTGGCCACCACAACAGTCGTTGCATCTTTTACCAGTCGCAGAGCACAGTTCATGGCCTCGTATAGACAAGTTGAACGATCATATAAAGAAGCATTGATGGCCTCAAAACCTGTTAATTGTGAAATGAGAGATTGGTAAATCCAAAGAGTCTGAAGTGTTCCTTGAGAACGTTCAGGCTGATAGGGAGTATAAGCGGTAGTGAGTCCACGAATATCACAGATTGGTCCAACAACATCAGTTACTTTATACTGAGGTAAACCATCTCCAAGAAATGAAATCTTCTGCTTGTTTTTTTTTGCCAGATCGTTGACATGGGTAATGAGTTCTTCGTAACTCATGTGCTTGTGCATTGGAACGCTTTCCATCTTCACCCCATCTTCAATGTGAGCGTAAAGATCTTCCAGTTTAGATAATCCCAATTCTTTCAACATGAGTTCGATGTCTTTTTCGTCGGTACCAATATAAAATGGTTTTAATTCCCGTTTTAATTTTTCGGGATGATAGTTAAGAGGCACGTGTGAACTCTTCATGATATTTCCTTCTATGAGAACTTAATGTTTTAACCCCCATATCCTAGGCCCACGTAAAAGATTTGTTAAGAAATAAGAGTGATTAAATGCAGTTGGTCATTTATACTTTCTGGAATGATTAAACTAATAAAAGAGGGAAGAATTCTTCCCACCAACGGGCCTGAATTTGATGATCTAAATAAGTTTTCAGAACAGCTGGGACGAGAGCTTGTTTTTGAGTGGTTAGAGGGTCAGTATTGGCTGCATTCTGATCTTCCCCGAGAGCGACCGATAGGTATTGAAATTGATAAGGAGCTGGTTCGTCATGAGGAATACTTTAAAAAAAGTTCTCTGCAAAAAGAACTGCTCGCTCGAGCAGTAGGGGTCAAAGGACCTTATCGGCCGAAAGTTCTGGATCTGACGGCCGGAATGTTAGGGGATTCTCTTCTTTTACTCAGTTTTGGATGTGAGGTTTGGGCCTGTGAAAGGCATCCAGTGATCCGTTTTTTGATTGAAAGTGCTCTGATGAATGCTCAGCATCCAAAAATAAAATCCTTTCATTTCCTTCCAGGAGAAGCCTCTTCTATCTTGGAGGCAGCTCCTACGGTTGATGTTATTTATTTTGATCCTATGTTTGAAGATGTTAATGAGAAAACCTCGCCCCGGAAAGAGATGCGTATATTTCGAAGTCTCGTGGGTTCGGATGCAGATTCCATCCAGATATTTAAAAAGTCCCTGGATTTGAAGGCCAAGAGGCTGGTGGTCAAGCGACCTCGGCAGTCAGCGGTTTTATTTCAGAAACCATCAGTTGAATATATCGGGAAATCGACTCGATATGATGTGTATTTTTCAGTTTAAAAAGATTAGAGTAGTGACTTACTCTGGAGACCATTCATGACTAAAAAGTACGATGTTTATGCCATTGGGAACGCTCTTGTTGATATGGAGTATGAAGTTCACGATGATTTTTTCTCAAAACATAAAATTGATAAGGGTCTCATGACTTTGGTGGATGAAGAGCGCCAGAATTATCTATTAAATGCCTTAGGTACGGCCCCAAAAAAACAGCAATGTGGAGGATCGGCGGCCAATACCGTTATTGCAGCAGCTCAATTTGGTGGAAAAGGTTATTACTCTTGTAAAGTTGCCAAGGATCCCATTGGGAATTTTTATTTTCAGGATTTACAGGACAACGGAGTTGATTCCAATCTTCTTCATCAGGATCGCGAAGAAGGTGTCACTGGAAAATGTCTCGTATTGATTACTCCGGATGCTGAAAGAACTATGAATACTTTCCTCGGGATAACTTCAAGCATCTCTAAAACTGAAGTGGATATGGATGCCATCAGAAATTCTAAATATATGTACATGGAAGGGTATCTGGTTGCCTCTCCTACCGGACGGGCCGCTGCCATTCAGGCGAGAAAAATTGCTGAAGCTGCCGGGGTTAAAACTGCGCTGACTTTCTCAGATGTAAACATGGTAAAGTTTTTTAAAGAAGGTCTCAGGGAAATGATGGGAGAGAAGATTGATCTGCTCTTTGCCAATGAGTCTGAGGCCTGTGCCTTCACTGAGGTTGATGATATTATGTTGGCCCGTGAAGAGCTTAAAAAAGTCGCTAAAACCTTTGTCATCACTTTAGGTGAAAACGGGGCGATGATCTTTGACGGGGAAACCTTCATTGACATAGAACCTTATCCGGTTCAGGCCGTTGATTCAAATGGGGCCGGCGACATGTATGCTGGGGCCTTCCTTTATGGAATTACTAACCACCATACTTTTGCCTCGGCCGGAAAACTTGCGTCGATGGCAGCGAGTAGAGTTGTATCCCAATTCGGTCCTCGCTTAAAAACAGAAGTTGCTCTTGAAATTAAAAACAAAGTTTTTGGATAGGAGTTCACATGTCTCAGTATCTTCTTATTAAGAAAGTTTTTGACACAAAACCAGTGGACCAGACTGTCATTGTTAAAGGATGGATCAAGTCGCTTCGCCAGTCGAAGAAATTCTCCTTCATGGTGGTCAATGATGGGACCACTCAAAAAGATCTTCAGATTATCGTAGACGCCAATATCTCCAACTACGAGGAAGTCATAAAGCTCACCATGGGATCTTCAGTTGAAGTAGAAGGTCTTTTAGTAGCTTCTCAAGGTAAGCAGCCGGTTGAAATGCAGGCCAAACGAGTTCATGTTTTTTGTCTGAATAGTGAAGATTATCCTCTTCAGAAAAAAGAAACCTCACTTGAATATTTAAGAGAAATTGCTCATTTAAGATCCCGCACTAACACTTTCTCCGCTGTCTTTCGCCTTCGTCACGTTCTTGCCCAGGCCACTCATGAATATTTCACCAATGAGAGTTTTACTTATTTGCATACGCCGATTATCACGGCTTCAGATGCTGAAGGCGCTGGAGAGATGTTCCGCATCTCGACTCTGCCCTTGGATAAATTGCCTCGCACAGAAAAAGGGCATATTGATTTTAAACAGGATTATTTTGGCCGGGAGACTTTCCTCTCCGTTTCAGGTCAGCTTGAAGCTGAAACTTTTGCAGTTGGAGGACTCGGGCGTGTTTATACCTTTGGTCCAACTTTTCGATCCGAGAATTCAAACACTGCCCGTCACCTTTCGGAGTTCTGGATGGTTGAGCCTGAAGCCGCATTCATGGACCTCGAAGAAAATGCTGCCCTGGCCTCTGGATACGTTAAGCATCTTATCAAGCGCTCCATTGAAGTTTGCGGTGATGAGTTGGAATTTCTGGCCAGTAGATATGCTCCAGAAAATTTAAAAACTCTTGAACACGTGATGAACTCACCTTTTGAAATGGTGACCTATACTAAGGCCGTGGAGATTCTTCAGGAAGCTTCCAAAACTCACAAATTTGAATTCCCGGTTTCATGGGGAACTGATTTGCAGACTGAACATGAGCGTTTCCTGGCCGAGGTCTACTTTAAGCGGCCAACCATTGTGACGGACTATCCAAAAGAGATAAAATCTTTTTATATGAAGCTCAATGATGATGGGAAAACTGTTCGGGCCATGGACGTGCTGGTTCCAGGTGTGGGTGAGCTCATCGGCGGGTCTCAGCGTGAAGAGAACTATGACCGGTTAGTTGCTCGTATGAATGATCTTAAAATGGATCCTACTAATTACTGGTGGTATCTTGATCTTCGTAAGTATGGCTCAGTTCCCCACTCAGGCTTTGGTCTGGGATTTGAACGTGCTGTCATGTACATCTCAGGCATGAACAATATTCGGGACGTGATTCCATTCCCAAGAACTCCCAAAAATGCTGAATTTTAAGAAACTGCCAAGGCTTCCGGAAGGAAGCCTTTTTTTTTAAAAACCAACGCTGTATGGATTCCAACTGAGTCCTAATCCAAAAGCAAGGTTCGTTAGAGTGATGTTGGCACCGCGTTTGTTATTATCAATCTCAGGTCTGGTATAATACCTTTCATACATGGCGAAAAAATCAATCCACAATTTTTGATTTAAGCGGTAGCTTAAACCTGGCCTGAAACTGAGGGATGGGGTGAAGTCAAAAGTAATGGGTGATTGAATCATGGAGTTAAGCTCGGCCCTTAACCTTTGTGATAAAGGGTGCCGGATGAGGTAGCGGGCGCTTAAGAAATTGGCCGAATAAGTTGCCTCTACACCTGAATCGAGCTGCAAATCATACTGCATTAAAAGAAAATAGCCCAGATAGAACTGCTGGTGGGTTTTGGACTTTGGACTTAATAGCCAACTAAACTCTGCCCCTAGTTTTTTTTCATCCAGCTTATTGTCCCCATCTTTCAAGGCCGTGGACCGTAAGCTTAAATGGATTGAATTATACTTAAAGCGATGAGGGAAATGTTCCAGATCCATGGTCAGAATCTGGCCGCTTAGAGGAGTTTCCTTTTCTACATCGACTGAACTGGCCTCAAGCTGAAAGTCCGATTGAGATTGGTGCAGGGCCACTCGGGCAAGCACTTTTCCGAATGGGAACTTATCATTTATCGTTTTAACTTTACTAGTGAAGAACTGTTTGTTCGGGTTTCGATTTCCATAAGGACTCTTAACAAAAACGCGCCAGTATATTTTTTGAGGAGCGCCTTCAATTCGAACTGTTTCCTGTTCACCAGATACTTTTTTTCTTTTTACTTTGCGCGTATTTGGATCCGTTGAATACTCCAGAAAGTAAGTTCCCTTGACTGGCGCTTTCCAGGAAAAACTCATTTCATTATTTTTCAAGATAGCATTGGCACCATGGGCCGGACTGATCATGAGCGGAGATTTTAATGCCAGTACTTTATCTTGAACTTCTACCAGGGCGTACTCCGAAAAGGGACTCCATCGATCGCCAATTTTAGTTCTGACCCGCCAGTAATAAGCCTCCGGACCAGAGATAATCAATTTGTATCGTGGTTCAGTTGTTTCTTCAGTTAAAATAACCTGTTTTTGATCTGTTTTAGAAACTTCTACTTCATAAGAAGCGCCTTCAACCGGTTCCCATTGCAGGGAATAAAAATATTCCGGAGTGGCCGCTTCGGCCGTTGGGAAAAGACTATTGAAAATTGCATTAAAGGCCTTAACAAAGATTTTCACTTTCTTTTTATTTTTCAATTTAGGGGCCTCAAGAGGATTCTCAGCAGGAGGTTCTGCTGTAGGTTCTGCAGGAATCGTTGCAGGAATCTTTGGTGGCGCTTTGATTGGTTTGGATTTTTTTACCAAAATCTCTTTAGTGGCCCGACCTGTAAGAGTTTGCTTTTGGTTGGAACCGGTTACTTGTAAGATATAAACGCCATCCGGTAGAGGTTCAATCTTAAATCTTGGTTCCTGAGCTTTAGAACTCTGAATCACTTTCTCCCCTTGAGTAAGGAGGAATTCATAATTCTCTATTTCTTTAGGGGCGGTGATTTGAATTTCAAAGCTTTCAATTAGTGAAAAGTCCAAGGGCCGAGGAATTTTATTAATGGCAAGAGGAACCGTTTTCAAAGTTGGTTTCAAGGAAAAATTTGAAACTTCTGACCAGTGAGTCTGGCCGTTTAGAACATATCCAATTCTCCAGAAGTACTGACCTTCCTCAGTGAAGTTAAGCTTCTTCTTAGTTTCATTGATCGTTTCATTCGTTACATTAGCGGTAAAACTTTCTTCTTTAGATACTTGAAGCAATTGCGGGAGTTGAAGTGGATTGGTCCATTCAAAAGGAATACCTGCTGTTTGTGCTTCTTCCAGTTGATATTCTTCAGACTTTAGCGGTTGAATATGATCAATTCTGAAATCTCCGAGATGATAAAAAGAAGAAGTTTCTTTTAATTCTCCATGAGTCACCCGCCAGTAGAGGAGTCCTTCTGGAAGTTTACCTGAATGTATCTTCAGACTGGAAAAGATGGTTCTGTCTACCAGGAGGATATTTTTAAAGTCCTGATCCTGCGAAAATTCAATTTTAAAATCGGTGTTTGCACTTTTATTTTCGGTGTACCAATCAAAACTAATGTATTTGTCCTCTAATCTTGGAATGTTTTCAAAAGTTTCTGGTTTAAGGAGTTTAAGAGTAGGTGAAAGCACATAGGCCTGGTACTTAGTCTTATTAGCACCTGACCAGGTCTTGGCAAGAGGAGTTATCTTTTTATTCTTTTCATGATTCTCTATTCGGATTTTATCATTTGAAGCGACCTGAATGATCTCTCCAAAGCTTTCAACTTCCAGCTTGCCTTGATCAATTTTAATATCAATTGTTCCTGAGTTTAGTGATACTCGACCTTCAGTTAAGGTAATTAAGCTATTTGGATGAAGAGTGATTGAGCCGCCGTTTACCAGGTCGATGGTGGCAATCGAATTTGTACCTGTGAAAACGGAGTCATCTGGATAACATTGAATCTCCTGAGCTACTGGATACCAGTGCAAGTCTCCTGATCGCTTGACTCTGGTATCGGCCTTGAACTGAGCGATGGTAGCTATACTGTCGGCCTTGGATCCCTTCATCATACCGAAATGATCGCTTATCAGGAAGAATCCGCTGATCAAAATACCAATGACGGCGATGCTTATGAGAGCAAGAGTGGATTTGTCGGTTTTTTTAAAGGTTTCTTTCATAAAGATTTTTTTATTTATTTACGAATAGTATGCATGAACTTTTCGTTAAAAACAAAAATATTAACCTCAACCATTTCTCTCTCAATTTGTGGGTTAAGTATCTTTGCTTATTTGACCTTTAATACCTATCAAGAAGATAAATTAGCATTTGTCTACGATAGCCTGAGTAATGAAATTAATTCAAAATCCAGATTATTTGTAAATGTCATTGATGATTATGAATTTCTGCTGACTTCCCTGATCGCCAGAGTTGATCCAAACAACCATCAGGTTTCTGAATCTTTAGAACACTTTCTATCAGGTGATCAGAATAAAGTAGTGGGTTTATATTATTACTTACCGGATGGAGCATCTAAAACTTCCGTACTCTATGAAAAAAAGTCAGAGGTGAATTGGAATTTTAGTTCCATTGAGTCCCGACAGTCTGGCATCTCCATTCTGGATCAAAAAAATAACCTTTTTGTTTTAAAGAAAAACCTGGGGAAACCTGAAGCTTTCGCCGCTATTGTCTTTAAGCAACCCGAGCTTTTAAATCTTCTTTCAACCAAAAACGGCCGTGTTCATTTCGCTTTATCTGATGGAAAGGTTTTTTCTAAGGATCAAACAAGTATCTCATCTGAGGACTTAAAAGAGATCAGGGAGAGGACTGGAAATTATCCTGGGGCCGGCGGTCTATTTAAGATGTCCCTTTTTGATGAATCACATTTTGTGTCATTTTCCCGACCCAATAAAGATTTTTTGTTAATTGGCCTTATTCCAGAAAAGAAGGTCCTGCTTGTTCAGGAAGTTTTTTTAAGACAGGGCCTGGCCCTGCTCCTCTTGATGGCCTCGATATCACTTCTTCTTGGTACTATTGCTGCCAGATGGCTTACCTGGCATCTTGATCAGTTAACTTATGCAGCTCAGGAATTTGAAAAAGAGAATTTTGACGTCAACGTAGAAATTAATAGTGGGGATGAACTCTCAAAACTTGGTCAGGCCTTCAATCATATGGGTGGCAGGATAAAATCCCTTCTTGAGGATCTCCGGATTTATAACCTTGAATTGGAAATGAAAGTAGAAGAAAGAACCAAAGAACTTCAGAATCTGACGGATATCCAAAAAGGGATGTTAAACGCTCTAGGACAGGGTTTTGTGATCGTAAACAAAGACCATAAGATTCATCCTGTTTATTCAAAAGTCGCTGAGAGCATGTTTGAAGTCATTCCGGATGAGGCCACTCCCCGGGAAATTATGGGAATTTCCGAATCTGAGGGAGAATCCTTTAAAGAACTTTTCCAGATGGTCTACGATAATGTCTTAAGTTTGGAAGATATGGTTAGGCTTGCACCTGACCTGAGGTCAAATTCAAAAAATCAAAAGATCCAATTGTCATATGCTCCTATTACCAGTGGAGATTCTCAGGAATTTCAATACATCATGTTGGTAGGTACGGATAAAACTCAGGAATTTGAAAACATGGAGAAGTTCAAGAAAGAATGGAATTTCTCTCAAATGATTTATAAAATTGCCAGTAACCGTGATTCCTTTAATAAAATTCTGGGTGAATCACAAAAAATGCTGGTTGATTGTTTTGATTATTTCGACCAGGCCTATGGTCTCAAGGACATTCAGCGTCTGATTCATACCATTAAAGGGAATTTTTCCTATTTTAATATTTCTGTGGTTTCCGAAAAATGTCATGATCTGGAATCTCATCTTGAAAATTATCTTCAAGTGGAAGTCTGTCCTGCTGAGGCGAAGGTTTATGTCAGTGAGAAACTGGCCGAACTTGATCTGTCGATTACAGATTTTATTGATCAATATGAATCCATTCTCCAGTATAAGCGTTCCAGCAAGATGAAGGTGATCCCTGTCAGCGAACTTAAGAGTTTTGGAGAGATTTTAAACAAACGAGGCCCTGAGCTCTTTGGATTATTTAAAGATAGTTTCTTCAGAACAGAGGTGTCTTCATATTTTCAAATGTATGAAACTATCACCCAGGATTTGGCCCGGAAATTAGATAAGAAAGTGAGTTTTAAATTGGAAGGGGCAGGCACTACCATGCCTGAAGGTGAATGGGATCATATCTTTCAACCTTTCATTCATTTTGTAAGAAATTCACTCGATCATGGAATTGAAACTCCGGATGAAAGAAGAAATGCCGGTAAACCTGAAGAAGGTCATATAGTCTTTTCTTTCAAATCAGAGGGAGATGAACTTAAAGTGACTTTAAAAGATGATGGGCGAGGAGTGAATTGGAGAAAAATGGCGGAAAAAGACCAATCCATCCAGTCACAGGATGATGCCATTCAAAGAATCCTATCGGGTGGATTATCCACGCGGGATGAAGTCTCTGATATTTCAGGTCGAGGTGTAGGTGTTTCTTCCATTTATGCCACCGTCATGAAGGCCGGTGGAACCATGCAGATGGATTCCGTAGAAGGTGAAGGTATTACCATTAATCTGAGCGTACCATTGTCTACTAAATCAGAACGTATGAAGCTTGTTGGTTAAGGTTGATGAATATGAAGAAGGTTATTTTTTTTCCGGATGCTAAAGTTCCTCATACTGATGAAGTCCGAAAACTTTTAGGTAAGGAGTATTCTTGTTTTGAAAGTCGAAATACTGATGAATACTCACAGGTCTATTTTCAATCGGGGCCTTTTGCCTTGGTCTTTTCAGATGCCAAGTCGGCACTGGAACTTTTAAAAACTGAAGCGGCCCAAATGGCCGAACTCAAGTACAAAGTTTATTTATACCTTTCAGTTAATGGAGTCTTTAATGCTGAAGCTCAGAAGAAAATGAAAGAGTATAGGATCAATGTGTATAAACTGGATGAGAAGGCCCAGCTCATTCAAAACTTGAAGGATTATATGGCAGGCAAGGATGATGAATCCATTGCCATTGAGGATATTGAATTTATCATGCCAAAGGATGACTAATGCAATTACCAGACAAGATAAAATCCAAGCATTTTCTGATTTGTGATGACTACGAGAGCATGAGAACCATGATCAGTGATAGTTTAACTCAGCTTGGAGTGGTGAAAATCTCTACGGCCAAGTCTGGCAATGAAGGTTTCAAAATCATAGAGTCCCAGTTAAAGCTTGATCCTGTGGAATTTGTTATCACAGATTTGATGATGGAAGATGGCTCGGGCATAGATCTGGTCAAGCTTATCCGTGCTGATGCTAAGGCCAAAGTCCTGCCAGTTCTTATGGTGACCTCTAAGTCTGAAGTGAGTTATGTCCTGGAAAGTATCCGGGCAGGGGTTAATAACTATATTGTTAAACCCTGGGCTATTGAAGACCTCATGAAACGAATCATTGAAGTTGACGAGAAGGTCTCCAAAACGGTTGGTTCCGGCACTTGATGCCGATGAGCTTTGCTCAACTATCAAAGCATCAATTATTTAACAAAAGCTGTCGATCTGTGAGTACATGCTAAAAATAAACATTACTCTAATGATTTTATTTCTTCTCCTGGGCTCTGCTTGCAGTAAAGGCAAAGAGACTGAATCAAAGTTTATTGTTTCCCTTTCCTCACTATCTGCCGGCATGACTTTTAATGGTGGCGCCATTCTGAAAATCATTGACCCTGTTACAAAAGTATCGACTTCCTATGAGTTAACGACCTCAAACGTGGTTAACCTTCCTCATGGTAAATGGAGCATGTTTCTAATCGGTTTTGAAGGGGCCACTGCCTGGACTGGCCCTTATAAGTGTGGCGTGGTCCATGATGTTGTGCTTTCGCTGGATGCTCAGACAGTGGAAATCATCGTTAACAGTGATTGTTCCCAGGCCCCTTTTAACAACATAATTAGTGCAAAAACTCCATCCGTTCCGGTTACTTGGGATAACAGTAAATGGGATGAAGCTAAGTGGGGCCCATAATGAAAAGAGGAAATATGAAAAAGAGTTTACTGACTGTCTCCTTTCTCATGCTGGGTTTTGAGGCCCACAGTCAGGTCATTGTTCCTTATAAAAGTTTTACCAATGGTGGAGTCATCAGTTCCGCTGAGATGAATCAGAACTTCACTTATATTGAAACTAAACTTAATGCACTTTGGAATACAACGCAGACTTCGAATTCAATACCGTGGGCCAATATTAATTTTACCGGTGCCACTGCATCTCTTCTGGGAGCTGTGCCACTGAATCGTCAAATTCTGCCAGGAACTGGTCTGATGGGTGGCGGCACTCTTACGGGAGACATCAATCTTTCAGTCAATGTGGGTATGTCGGCAGGGCAGATTGTACAAATCGATGGTATGGGTAGACTTCCACCGGTTGATGGAAGTCAGTTAACCAATCTACAAGTTCCTTGGTCTACTACCGGATCAGATATTTATTATAATACTGGAAATGTTGGAATTGGTACTAATACCCCTAGTTCTCACTTGGAGATTTCCGAAGAAAATGGACACGCTATTTTTACCGTGTCGACCTATTCAGCTACCATGTCTGATACGTCTATCATCGCTCTACAAAAGGCCACTGGAAACAGTATGGCCCCAGGTCCAGCGGCCTATGGCGATCAATTAGGCCAAATTCGTTTTAATGGCCAAAATGGTTCCGGCTTTAATGCGGCGGCCACCATCGAAGGTTATTCTGCCGGAAGTTACTCGATGAGTTCCACACCATCGGATCTACTTTTTAAGACCACTCCAGTTGGTTCTGTCGTCCCAACAGAGAGAATGCGGATCGATCAAATGGGTAATATTGGAATTGGTACGACTGCTCCGAGTGCTAAGTTGCAGGTGGGTAACATGGGAGATGGCTCAATGGCCATGGCAAATTCATGGTCTATGTTTTCCGATAAAAGATTAAAAAAGAACTTTCAACAAATTCCCCATGTGCTGGAAAAACTCGAAACGATTAATGGTTATTACTATCAATGGAAAACAGGTAAAGATCAGTCGCGAAAGTTAGGTGTTATGGCCCAGGAAATTGAAAAAGCTTTTCCTGAAGTCGTCACGCAGGGAAAAGACGGCATTAAATCCGTCTCTTATGGTCATTTGATAGCACCTGTCATTGAAGGGGTAAAAGAGCTTAATACAAAAATAAAATCACTCGAAGCAGAAAACTTAGCTCTGAAAAATTATCTTTGCCAGAAAGATCCTAAAGCACCTTTTTGTCAGAATTAATATCTTGAGTAGGCGCTTTTAAGTTCCAGGTAAATACGCTCATTCATGTTACCAGCACGGGAACACATCAGGTCTGTAGTATCGAGTTGGTAATTGACGTAGGCACTGGCCTGAACGTCATAGAACTCATGGTAACAGTCAGGTAGGCCGATGATGTGGCCAAACTCGTGACGGATAGTCCATTGAGACTCATATTCCTCAATCGGCTGATTTGAATCCATAACAATTTCATTACCACCCAATTCATTGACGTGAGGAACAACACCAGGTTCAAATTTTAAAAGTGGACCATTTGGATAATTGCCAAAATTTATTTTAAGGCGCCAATTGTTCCAGCGAAATTCATCTTCAATATTCACCTGAAGATAAGGGATGAACTTTGGGATCTCAGGAGTGTTAAAAGGAACGGTGGCCACAGCATCCGACCATTTGAAATCATGACGACGTCCATACGGAGGTATCTTAAAGAAATCATCCCATGTGCGTTTGGCCGCCTTGATATATCGCTTGTAAGTTTCATCAACTGTATTTTTACTAAAGGCCTTGGTGACCTCTTTTTTACAACGAGTTAAGTTGCCAGTGCCGTTTAAGCACATTTGAGTCAAAGATTTTTTAATTGTCTCAACCTTAGAAGCAGGAATCGTGGCCACATTGCTTAATTCCGTTTCTCCGATTTTATTGGTCATTAAGTAATAATATCCACGAACATCTTTATTGGCCGCCTTGATATACTCGGAGCGATATTGATCTACACCTTTATAGCGGGCAGCACTCTGGTAATTTCGATCTACTTTTCTGGCATTAATAATGAACGTCTCATCATCGATACCAATTGTTGTTGGAAGCTCAGACGTGGCAAGAAGAACATCCTTCATTGACTTTGGTAATTCGTTTAAAATTTTGCGAGTATCATTTTCAATGATTGAAGGTGAGTACATATTAGGTTTATCAATCGGAATACCTCGACGGGTCGCGGCCGAAGTTAAACGGATGGCCGCTTCTGGAGAACGGTTTTGGTTAACCAGGGCAATCCATTGACTTAAACGTGATCCAATTTTTAAAGCATTCACAATAGCAGGTTCATCTGCCTTAAAAGCTTTTTGATTTTGGGAATCAATCTTCTGCAGGAGTTTTTGATATTCTTCGGAGGTCATTTCAAGGTCAAGATGTAAGGGAGCTGCCGAAACTTGTGAGGCCAGAACGACGGTTAAGAGTAGTAGCATTCTTTTCATGAATTGTTCCTTATACAAAAAGGCCTGAAATCCCGAGGATTCTAGTCCGCCATCAAGGAATTGCAAATGAATTATTCCTGATCGTGGTAAAAGATGCCTCTCTTTGACGCGGTGAGGCTGTTCAATAGAATTAGGTCCATGAAATTTATTTTTATCCTGCTTTTTTTAACCATCAGTTGTAAGAGTCCAAGTGTTGATAATATCAATCCTCTTGAGGCCTATTTAGATCCTCAAATCAAAGCTGATCCCAATTTACGTGAAGACTACATTCAACTTATGGCCAGTTACCGACATGACCAGGGCCTTAATTCATATATTTATTCCAAGGAATTAGAGCTAAAAGCGCAAGAGCACAGTGAAAAGATGGCAAGCGGCTCAGTGGCCTTTGGCCACACAGGCTCCAGTCTAAGATGTTCCGAGCTTATTCTTGAAATGGTTTCAGGAAATTTATGTGGAGAAATCATCGCTAAGGGGCAGGAATCAGCGGAGGCCGTGTTCGCTGCATGGATGAGTTCCATCACTCATGCTGGTAAAATTTTGAACACTCGTTATACCCACACCGGTCTGGGCATTGCTAAGAGCGAAGCCGGAGTCATCTATTGGACGCAAATTTTTCTTGAAGTAGAGTGAATTATTTTGCCAGAATTAAGGGATGAAAACATTCCTGTCTCTTTTTTTGCTCCTGCTGCTCTTTTCCTGTGGAAAAAATTCTAAAAAATCAGAACCGGAAGTTTTTCAGGAAACCATTACTCATCACACCTATCTGGATCTGGTAAACAATCATCGGTTAAATCTTGGACTCAATGCCCTTGAGTACTCGCCCATTATCGAAGAGTCCGCCCTCTGGCACAGTTCTGATATGGCAAAAGGCAAAGTACGATTCGGACACGGTGGAATGAAAAAGCGCTGCCGAAAGTTACAGGATGAATTAAGAAGTACTGCTTGTGGAGAAATCATTGCTCGAGGTCAGAAGACAGCAGAAGAAGTTTTCAATGCCTGGATGAACTCTCCTGATCATCGAAGAACGATTGAAGATCAAAATTACACTCACACAGGGTTGGGTTTTAAAGAGGATTCCCAAGGCAAGATTTTTTGGACCCAAATTTTTTTAAGACTACCTTAGTTAAATTGAACTTTGATAGTGCTGGTTCCATCTTGACGTTTGTTTAAAACCAGATTGACTGGTAAGGCATTGGTCAGAGTTTTTATATGGGAGATGACTCCCACCATGAGCCCTCGGGTTTGAATTTGGGCCAACATATCCAGTACATCTTCAAGGGATTCCTGGTCGAGGGTTCCAAAACCTTCATCAATAAAGAGGGAATCAATCTCCGCCTGGCCTCGAGTCATTTCGGCCAGACCCAGCGCCATGGCGAGGGAGACCATAAAAGTTTCCCCTCCCGAGAGAGTGGATACTTTTCTTCTGCCGCCTTCACGGAATTTATCCAGTATGAAAAACTCCGGAGTCATTTTTAAGGAGCGGGTCTGATGAACGATTTCATATCTTCCCTGGCAAAGTTTTTGGAGTTCTTCATTGGTCTGATGAATGAGGTTTTCTTCCACTAAAGAGAGAACAAAAGTTCTGAGTTCATCTTTACCCAAAACTTCAAAGAGCCTCATCTTTCTGGCCAAGGCTTCATTGATGTCTTTATTTTGAAGTTCGAGCAGTTGAATTTTATCCTGAAGTTTTTCCCAGTCGGATAAGCGCGCCGAAACCGTTGCAAAATTCATGCGGCACTGGTTTACAGCGCTTTTATATTGTTCTTTCTCTCGCGCCAAAAGATCCTTTAATGGGAGGAAAAGTTCTCTGGGAGAGGAAAAGGTTAAATCAAGATTTCTTAGGCGTGTGAGTTGCTCGCTTTCAAAACTTCGGGCCAGTTCTTTGACTGCATGGAGTTCATTGGTGAAATGAAGATCATAATCCTTGGTGAGTTCATCTAATTGGTAAAGCCTTCCATTTGAATCTTTGAGAATCAGCTCCTGCTTTTTCTGCTCTTCCACATGGCGAGACCATTCCTCACTGGTCGTTTGGGCCCGAATGGTTATTTTTTGAATAAGCTCGGATGCCTTTTCGCCCTTAAGGGCCAATTGAAGTTCATCATTTAAAAGATTGATCTTGAGGGAGACTTCGTTTTCTTTATTCTTGTATTCAAGCGTCGTTATTTGGCCTTTGATCTTTTGTTCAGTGAGATAGGCCTTCTCCTGCGTGATCTTATCCAGTCCAGCTTCACACTCAAGGTAGATATTTAGGTTTCTGATTTCTATGCGTAAATCACGAATGGATTCCCGGTTAATAATGGGGGCAATATGAGAAATCTTTTGTTCAATTTCATTTAGTTTTTCGTTTTTACTCTTCAAAAGTCGTTCACACTCGCTCACTTGGGCCTTGAGTTGACTGTAGTTTTCACGCGTCTTTTGAAGTTCAAGGCGTTTATGTGATAATTCTTTTTCAAGCCGGGCGAGGTTCCATGTTTGTTCGCGGATAACAGAAAGTTCGCGGTCCAGGTCAGCTAGCGACGGCAGGATTTCATCACAAACTGCTTTTAGTTCAAGCAACTCTTTATTCTTCTGCTCTAATTGGGACTTTTCATTCTCAATTCTTTGTTCATAGAGCTTGGCCTCTTCCTGACTCTTATAAAGGATCTTACTTCCTTCCTCAAAACGAAGCCGGATCGATTCAAGATCAGTCTGGCCTAATTTCTCCTTTAAGGACTTCCATTTTGACAAAGGGACGGCCTGTTCGCACACCGGGCATTGATCGCTGCTGCGGGCAAGAGCGTGATCGACACAGACTTCAGATGCATTCAGGACTTCCTGAAGTTTTAAAGTCGCCTCTAAAGGGAAAATATCGTTTTGGGTTTTCAAAAGGAGAGTTTTAAGGGTCAGAAGCTTTTGCTCCAAAAGAGTGATTTCCTTCAGGGCCTTCTGGGAATGTTTTTTCAATTCATCTGATTTAATTTCGGCCCTTTGTTTTATCTCGACTTTTTGGGCCAGGGTAAGCTTTCTTTTTTCAATATCCTGTTCCAGCTCTTTAATATTGGAAGGAATGGCCTTGAGAGCATTTTCAATTTGCTCCACCTGGATCTTTAATTCCTTGCCAGTGGTTTCCAGCTGACTCAGTCGTTCGGCCTTACCTTTTAACTCTTCTCCCAGGATTTCCTTCTCAGAGAATAGATCAAATAAGTTCTCAAAAAAGGGGCGAGCGGCCTTCAAGTGATCCAGGCCGTGGGTTAAGGTCTTCTTAGCACTTGTGAGTTTTCCTAAAGAGTCTCTTTCCTCTTCTTCCTTGGTTTTTAATTTCCCATTCAGAAGATCCATTTCTTTATTTAACTCAAGGGACTTCTGCTTAAGACTTTGATGATTTTCTTTTAGATATTTTAAATTTTCTTCTTTCTTCAGATATTCCTGAAGCAGGGGTAATTCTGTTTCCTGTTCCCTTTTTACCTTTTGAAATCTCTCATGAATCTCTTCACCACTCTTGATGATGTGATTGAGACGAGTTGTTTCCTGGGCCATATCTCGTTTGATATTCTCTTTCTTCTTTTCATTGTCAGAGAATTTCTCATAGTAAGAAAAGAGACTGACAAAATGATAATCAAGTTTTTCTATATGCCTTGAGGTTACTTCAAGAGTGTTCAATTCTTTTTCTAATCTTACTTTATCATCTCTTAGCATTTCACCTGAATAGGTATCACCTTTGAGTTCGCCGAGTTTTATCTCCAGTTCATTCTTTGTGGCCACAAGTGCATCGAGTTCCTGCCTTAGTTCCCGCCCCATGCTTTCCAGAAGTTCTCCTGGATAAAGTTTTTCCAGAATATCTTTTCTATCTGAAAAGGAACTGGTGAGAAACTTGGCAAATTCTCCTTGATTTAAAATGATACACTTGCAGAATTGATCAAAATCCAGATTAAGTAATTCAGGGGTAGAGACAGTTGAGATATTCTTAGCATCTGAAAAATCCGACCCTTCCATGACGTAAAGATTTCTGACAGGAGTCTGGGGAGTGGAATAAGGTTCACCATTTTGTTTACGAACCCGCGCTCTCCAGTCAGCAAGATAATATTTACCTTTGACCTGAAAGATCAGCTCAATTGAGCCGTCTTTTTCACCCAGTGTAACCACGTCCACTTGATTGACATTCTTTTTATAAATTTGTCCATATAAGGCCAGACCAATACTATTTAAGATGGAAGACTTTCCCGAACCGGTCTCACCTGTTATGGCGAATAATGGACTCTGTTCCTGAATCTGCTTGAAATCAATTTGGTGCTCACCTTTAAGGGAAGCGATGTTTTTGATTCTAAGGCGAATGAGACGCATGTTTCACCTTATCCAGAAGGGCCTTGAAATCATCCTTTAAGTCATCCGGCATACCTTCGGCTTCCGGGAATTTGGTCGCAAAGAATTCTTCAAATAATTCAACCGGTGAGAGATCAAAAAGTTTCTCGCTTCTGCGTTCTTTCTTTTCTCCGTCCTGATAAAGCGGCATGAAAGAGAGGAGTTCCATTTCTTTTTTATCCAGAAGCTCCTTGATTTCATCAATCAGGCCTACTTTAGGAGAGGATAGCTCTATTTGAATTTCAACCATTGGTTTTAAATCAGAAGTCTTCGTCAGTTGGTCAATGTCACTTCGGTACTCAGACTCATTGGTCTTAATGATAAAAAGATTTCGAAAAACTGGTAAAGGAAGGATTTCAGAAGAGAAGTTACCCTCTCTTTCTTCGATTAAGACGACTGACTTTTTTGCAGTCTCTGAAAAACGCAAAGGGATAGGTGAGCCTGAGTAGTAACTCATGTTACCGATTTTCTGCGGCTTATGAATATGGCCTAAGGCCACGTAATCAAAACTTCTTAAAAGCTCGGTAGGGATTGAATCCACGCCACTTAAACCTATGACTTGTTCGGAACCGGCCGCCTCAAAGACTCCGGCCAGATGGTGAAGCATGAGCACCTGAGGAAGAGTTCGCTCTTTAGTGAGATATTTTTTCAAGGCCTCGAGAGCATCACCGTCACCTTGAGGTAATAATTCATAGGACCTGAAAAAGGGTAGGGCACATAATTCAAAGTTTTTGAGCTTAATCCAATGATCTTCAGGATCAGGAGATAGTTTCCCCCATACCTTGACCCTGTGAGGAGAGAGAATTTTAGAGGGTGCCTCAAGCAGAAGGCCCGAATCATGGTTGCCTGCGATGATCATTGTTTCGGTCTGAGTTTCCACTGAAACTTGATGTAGGAAATTATAAAAGGTCTCTAAGCTTTGATGGGGTGGAGTGGGAGTATCAAAAATATCCCCGGCAATTAAAAGGACATCGATCTTTTTTTCTTTTAAAGTCTGTAATAACCATGCCAGAAAAAGTTCATGTTCTGGGGAGCGATCGAGTTTGAAGAGACGTTTACCTAGATGCCAGTCAGATGTATGAAGTATCCTCATAAAATCATCTCGGTGGTCGATTTCTTCCTTGATTTTGACCTTGTCCTCCACCTTGAGGACGGTTTGGATTTGCACCTTGAGGTCTAGGACCGCGATTTCGGTTATCGGGTCTTGGACCACGATTAGATGTATTCGGACCGCTAGGACGATTATCCTGTCTAGGTCCTCGTTGCTGATCACGGTTTCTGTTATCAGGGCGAGGGCCACGATTTCTATCTGTGTTGTCAGTTCTCGTTCTCACAGTACCATGATCAAGAATGTCTTCATCTTCATCATCCGGAAGACGATCTTCATCCGACATCGTGTAAGAGATTTCCTCTTCTTCATCCGGAGTTTTAATCCGAGGTCTGTCATTTTCTAATTCAGCAATTTCAGGAAGCGCGTAATCAAGGGACTTTTCACCAAACAGGGATTCAAAAATACCTTCTGCAAATGACTTCCCGGACTCTTTATAAGTTTTAACTTCAGCTTCAAAGGCCTTGGCCTTCTTCGCCTGGGCCTCATCCATTCCAATGACTTTATGGGTTTCATCAGAAACTGAATCAAACTCTTTCGGGAAGTTGGCAGATTCTCTATCTAGGGTGTCTTTATAAAGGTCAACGACGTAGCGCTTTCGCACTCCACGGTTGGTCATCATGACAAATTGTTCAGTTAAAAGGTGAAGTCTATCTACCCGGCCCATTTCGCCGGTGTGGGTAGAAATATAGTCGCCTTCTTTAGGAAGACGGGCCCGTTTCTCACGATAAACATCGTCTTCGTATTGTAAGCAGCACTTCAGCTGGCCGCAAACACCATTGAGTTTGGAAAAATTCAGGGTGAGGTCCTGATTCTTGGCCATTTTTATTCCGACGTTTCCATACTTGGTCAGGAAGGAGGAGCAGCAAAGTTCACGACCACAAGGACCAATCCCACCTATGGAAGCAGAACGATCACGAACAGAGATCTGACGGAGTTCAATCCGAGTTTTGAGTTTTCCGACCAGGTCTTTTACCAGATCACGGAAATCCACTCGAGCAGGTGCTATAAAGTAGAAGACGGCTTTCTTTCCGAAAGAAGTGAATTCCACATGGGTCAGCTGCATATCGAGTTTGAAGTCCTGAATGAGATCATTACAGATATTTTCAGCGTCTTTTTGCTGGCGATAAGCTTCTTTATCTTTGACGATATCTTCATCGGTCGCAACTTTTGAGATGCTTCTGATGGGCAACATGCTTTTGTTAAAAGGAACTTCGTAAGGAAAAGAGTTCACATAACCCACGGCCATACCACGATCGGACATAGCGACCACTTTCTGGCCGTATTCAATACGTCTTTTGCCTACAAGAAATGGGAACGAGCGTGAGTTACCGGGAAATCGGACTCTCACAAAGCGCAGGATCTGGCCTTCTTTGAATCTATTTTCTTCTCGGTTCTCTTTATCTTCAGATGTTTCACCATCTGAGTCCCCTGAAGTTTCGTCTTCAGAGCTTATTTGATCCGTAGGAGGTAGCTTTTCCTCTTCTACGTTTTGGTCTATGGTCATCTAGCTATTCTGTGAGTAATCCTGTGCTATGTCAATGATTCCATTGCCTACAGACGTGGTAAAACATGATCCCGGACATAAGAATAGAACAGGGTCCATTTTGTTGCAGTTGGTTGATGGAAGGTCTCCATTTCCTGAAAATTCTTAAGGAAGCTTTCTAATTTCTGTTTGGGAATGGGGTTATCTATTTGCTCGGATTCCCAGCTGATGAGTTCATTTACCCAGTAGGAAAGGTTAGGCTCACTTCGGCCATAATTTTCTAAAAATTGGGAGAGCGTCATTTGTTTAAGGTCGATCAGCATTTCATTCCAGTTAGAAAATTCCAATGGATCTGGTTTAGTCGGAAGTCTTAAATGGATGGCCCGGGAGTGGATGGTTGGGAGCAGTTGACCTCCCCGCGGATTGAGCAGGAAGATGGTGGAAGTGCCATAAGGTTCTTCCAGAAGTTTGAGCCATTTATTTGCAACGGTAGGGTTGATTCTATGCCCATCAGTAATAACAGCGAATTTTCTCTTTCCCTGAACAGGTTTAAATTCAAAAAAGCGGGCAAGGCCTTCTGCTTCTTCCACTTTAAAAAATTTATCGTTTTTTTCTTCGTCAGCTTGCCCAAGGTTACCCAGGACAAAAACATCCGGGTGATCCATGAGATGGTTAAGACTTTGTTTGTGACCTTCCACTTTTTGATAATATTCACGAATAAAATCATGAACGAAAGACAGAAGTTTTCCGTGGGCCAACGATTCCGGGGCCGAGGTTTCCAGGATGTAAAAGTGGCCTAGCTCTTGGTTTTTTGCCTTCTCTAAAAGGATTTGCTCAAGATTCATGGAAGGATTTTCTCCAGGTCGCTGATAATCAATTGAGTGACCTTATCTGGCGTATTTTCTGCGTTAACTTTAAGGATGCGATCTGGAAAAATTTCTGCGACTTCACGATATCCATCCAGAAGATTTTGATAGAACTCCATTTTCTGGGATTCGAAATAATCTTTTTGATTCCCTCTGGTTTTTTGGCGCTCCATTGAGGTTTCAAGGCCAATGTCTAAAAAATAAGTGCGGTGGGGAAGTAAATTCAGGGGTCCAAATTGATGTAGAGTTAAGACCGTTTCATAACCCAGCCTTCGGGCCTTTCCCTGGTAGGCCAGGGTTGAATCAATATAACGGTCCAGGATAACAACGGAACCCGGTTGCAAAAGAAAAGGCAGGATTTTTTCATTTAAGAGTTGAGCACGGCTAGCAAGAAAGAGATGGCATTCGGCCAAAGGATGAAGGGGGGTTTCACTTTGAAGGATCGCTTCACGAAGCTTTTCTCCAAAAGTTGTTCCACCAGGCTCTCTTAAAGTTAAGACTCGCATCCCTTTATTTTGTACAAAAGATTCAATTGCCTTGATCTGAGTGGTCTTGCCTGAGCCTTCAATCCCTTCTAGGGAAAGAAAGAGGCTTCCGGGAGTTTCTGGATTTCTGTATTTGTTTCTCACCCTTGAGAGCTTACTAGAAGTCAGATGCTTCTTCAATCACCGGTTGATCAATGGGCTGCTGAATGCCATTCATGGCAGCATCCAGGGATTGTTCTTCAGTCTGGCTGGTATTAATTAAAGAATGTACTTCCGGCGCAGGAGATTCATTCATGGGATCAGAATGTCCGTATTGGTCATTAGCACGATCATCAAAAGGTTGCTCGTAATTATGGGTTTCCATGATCGTTGGATAACGGGAATCCTGATTAAAGGCACGACTTGGAGTCGGAGTAACATTTCCCACACTGGCCGGTGCTCTTTGAATATCGGGAATCACACCCTGAGGTGACGGGTTAGCTTGAGGTCTTTGATAGAATGGTTTTTTCTCTTTAGCGGCCACTTCCGCCTTCGTAGGCAGCGGAGTTAACTCGGGGGCGAAGGTGAAATATCCTGTCGTAAGGAGAATGATGACGGCCGCAGCAGCTCCTGGAATCGCCCATCTCAGAGAACCACTGACTTCGGTTGCGGGCCTAATAGATTGAAGGGTGAGTTCATCGAGTTTCAGAGTTAAAACTTTGCCCTTTTGTTGACCTATATGGCACATTTCGGCCAGTTCTTCTTGCGTATGGGATTTGGGTTTCTCCATTTTTTCCACTAGCTGCAGTTTGGCCTTTTGAAAACTCGCTTCAGTGGGGGCCATCGGAAGTTCATCCACACTATGGAGTCTTCGATCAAAGCCTTCAAGTTCAAAAATTTTTTTCCAATGATGACCTTCATCTGTTGAGATGTGATCGGTCATCACTAAAAGTCCCATTTCAATTTTCTTATCAATATCCTGAAAACTAAAAGGGCCTGATTTTTGACCGGTTTCCAGTAACCAAAAATGACCTTGGTGTGGAATACCTGCTACGACTTGAGGTTGACGTCTTTGAAAAATAGGATGATTCCAGAATGGGAGGAACTGATGACTGTCCATGCGAGATGCCAGGGCATCAATAAAGAGATCCTCATTCTCAAAAGCGTACTGCTTTAGAGATTCGGTTTCATAAGGCCCAAGGACCTCTTTGCCGATTCTTACCATCCATAAATCATGGTTATTGAAGCCCATCTCATCGATGGTTTCATCACTTAATGGTTTTAAGTCTAAAGTGGCCATTTGCACTCTTCCTTTTGTCTCACTTACTATTTCGGTGCACAGAGACAAAAGCTTTAAGGTTCCCACTGAAATTTATTGAGTCTTTTGACTAAGTCTTGCGACAGGGGCATACTACGGGGCCAAGCAAGGGAAGTTACGTGAATATGCTAGAGAGAACCACTCAGGTAAAAGAACGTTTTCTCCAGTACAAAGACTGGGAAGACCGTTACAAAGAACTCATCCATTTAGGTCGAGACTTGGCCCCATTTCCGGAAGACAAGCGCGAAGACAAGTACAAAGTCAAAGGCTGTCAGTCCCAAGTATGGTTGTACCCGGAATTCAAAGATGGCCGGGTTTATTTTTATGCAGACTCTGATGCTCTTTTAGTGAAAGGAATTGTGGGTCTTCTTGTGAGTGTTTACTCAGATGCAACTCCCGAAGAGATCCTTGCCACCAAACCAGAATTTCTTAAAGAAGTTGGTATTACTGAGCACCTGTCGATGAATCGTTCAAATGGCCTTGCGGCCATGATGAAACAGATGCAGATGTATGCCTTAGTTTTTAAATCCATGCAGAAGGTTTAAATATGATGCTCAATCGTCCAAGACGTAATCGTCGTCATGAACATATTCGTTCCATGATTCGTGAAACTCATCTCTCGCCTGATCATTTCATCGCTCCTTTATTTGTGATTGAAGGAAAAAATCAGGTGATACCGGTTAAATCCATGCCGGGTCAAAACCGTCTTTCTATTGATGAATTAGTAAAAGAGGCCAAGCTCCTTTATAGCTTAGGAGTTCGCTGTATCGATCTCTTTCCTGCCATAGATGAAAAATTAAAAACACCTGATGCTCGTGAAGCGTATAACCGGGATGGAATTAATGCGCGTGCAATCCGCGCTGTTAAAGAGGCCTTACCGGATATGATGGTGATGGCAGACATTGCTCTTGATCCTTATTCCAGTGAAGGTCACGACGGTTTGGTGGATCCAAAAACGGGTGAAATTTTAAATGATCCCACTTTGGAAGTGCTGGCCAAGCAGGCCATCTGTAGTGCCGAAGCCGGGGCTGATATCATCGGACCCTCGGACATGATGGATGGGCGAGTGGGCTATCTGAGAGAGGCGCTGGATGAAACAAATTTCACCAACACGCTCATCATGAGCTATACCGCAAAGTATGCTTCGGCTTTTTATGGACCGTTCAGGGACGCTCTGGATTCCGCTCCAAAAAAAGGTGATAAAAAAACTTATCAAATGGATCCTGCTAACAGTAATGAGGCCCTACGTGAAGCTCAATTGGATGAAGCTGAAGGTGCCGACATCCTGATGGTAAAACCTGGTCTACCATATTTAGATATTATCTATCGGTTAAAAGAGCTCAGCACTCTGCCGATTGCTGCCTATAATGTGAGCGGGGAGTATGCCATGGTGAAGGCCGCCGCCCAAAATGGATGGCTTGATAACGATAGAGTTATTTTGGAATCTCTTATGAGTTTCCGACGTGCCGGTGCGGATATCATTCTTACCTACTTTGCAAAAGAAGCAGCAATCCTTTTAAACAAATGATGAAGATACTTTTAGGGACGAGTCTCGCACTTAATATAATTCTGGGTTACCTCCTTCTGACTAGAAAGCCGGAAAAAGAGGTCATTGAGAGAGTTATTATCGAGACTCATGCAGACCGTGAAAAAAATGTTCATTCAGAACCGTTACCTGCACCAATCAAAACCATAGATTCAAAAGCTGCCAGTGACAAACCCACAGAAGAAAAACTTCCGGAGTTCCAAACTTTCGGACCTTCTGAATTTCAGGATGCGGCCGAGAAAATGGAATTTGAACGGACGGATTTTCTTACCCATAAGCTGGGACTCAGTGAAGAGCAGATAGCTCAGCACCGTCAACTGAGGGAAGAGTTCTATCAAAAGAGTGCAGCTTTATGGCCAAAAAAACCTATGCAGGAACCGAGTTTTGATCAGCGGCGTAAGATGATTGATCTGGAAGAAAATTTTCACAAGCAGTTAGAAAATCTTCACGGGAAAAAGAATTGGGAGCGGTACCAAAAATACCGTGAGAGTTATAATGAAAAAGGGTTCAAACTTCAAACGGAAGAGAACCGGCCATTTACATTTATGGGGATATAGAAACGTATGAAAAATCTTTTGATCTTGTCTCTTGCTCTTGTCATTAGCGCCTGTTCTGCAATAGCTCCTACCGGAGGCAACAAGGCCGCACTCCACAATGAAAGAAGCAACAGCACTAATACTATCATCTTCGGAAGAATTATTGATCTGAACCCTAAGTCGGTAAAAGGCAAGCTGCAATTGACTTATACTCTTTCCAAAGACCGAACAGGTGGCATCTTTGGAACGGATACGGCCTTTCCTAATGTTGATCCGAGTAATAATTATTTTTGGGTGTCAGTACCTAATAAAGATGTTCAATACTTCGGCATTCGCTCTATTCGGTTCATGATTGATGGAGTTGAGACGACGGCCATTATGAGGGATGATATTCATCATAAACCACTTTTTGGAACTGCTCTTGAAAGTAGCAAAGAGGCCAGATACATCTATGTGGGTGACATCACCATCCGTTCAGGAATCAGAAAAACAGCTTCTGGCCTTAATCTGGAAATTTTTGATATCAAAGAAGCCTACAATAAAACGAATCCAACCTCTGCTCGGAACTATCTGAAAGAGAAGGGGTTCGACACCAAGAATCTTGTGATTAAGCCTTTAAATCTAAAGAAAATCTAGCTTTTGAGATTGATCTTACTTCGGTTTGATAACATCTTCGAAGTTCGGGAAATATCGATTTTCTCGTAGATATCACCTACGATTTCTTCCAGGATATCTTCGATGGTGATGATACCAACAATATGTTCATTGCCACTGGTGACCACGGCCAGATGAGTTTGTTTGGCCTGCATTTTTAGGAAAGCATCCAGAACCTTGTCAGTTGCAGCTACCTTAAGGGCAGGCCGTAATATGCCTTCCCATGGAATATTAGCGTCTCTGGCCGGCATTTCTTTAACATTTAAAATACCAACCAGGGTATCTCCATCCATGACAGGAAATCGGGAATGAGGATAACTGGCGATCTTTAGTCTGACTTCTTCCTCGCTATCACTGAAGTTCAGATAGATGACTTTCTCCCATGAGAGCATGGATTTTAAAACTTTTCGGGATTTAAGTGAGACCAGGTTTTCGACAAACTTCTGGTGATAGTCCGGAAGGGTGCCGATATCGATAATCTGCGAAAAATTATCCTCTTCTTCAATCTTAGTGCTGACTCCAATGGCCTTTAACAGGACATTGGTTGAGACTTCCAGGAAAGTGACTATAGGTGAGAGCATTTTATCAATGAAGCTCAGGGCACTTGTTCCAAGAATTAAAACTTTTGTCGGATGTTTTAGCGCAATTGTTTTAGGCAGGAGTTCTCCAAAGACCACACTGAAATAGGTCAGTGGCAAAATGACAATTGTCACGGCAATCCCTTCGGCCATTGAAGCGGATAATTGGTGATTTTTCATTAAATACGGTTCAAGGTTTTCAACTGCTCCGGTACCACCGACAGCAGCTGCAATGGCCCCGACCAGGGTAATCCCGATTTGAATGATGGATAAAGTCCGCTCAGGTTTCTTTTTGAATCGATCGAGTCGTCTTGAAATAATTTTTTTTGTTTCTTCCAGCTCGTCGACTTCCTCTTTAGAAACAGTCACAAAGGCCATCTCGTAAGCAGAAAAAAAAGCATTTAGTAGGAGGCAGAGGGCCACAATGAGGAGATCAAGCATGATGCATCCTACTTGATTTGATTGGGTAATGAAAAGCTTACGCTGGGTTTATTTCAACTTCCTATGGAATATTTTAAGCTGAATTAATGATAGGCCAAAAAAAAAGAATCATTTATACCATTGGTCATTCTACCCATACCACCCGCGAGTTTATCAAGATACTTAAGTCATTCGAAATTGATCTCGTAGTCGATATTAGAAGTTATCCAGGTTCACGCTATTGTCCTCAGTTTGGGAAGGCACGTTTAAAAAAGAATCTGTTACGAAACCATATTGATTACCTTCACATGGAGGGGTTGGGTGGGAGGCGTTCGATCAATAAAGGGATGGAACTTAATCTTGCGTGGCGGAATCTCAATTTTAGAGGTTACGCTGACTATATGCAGACCAAAGAGTTCAAAGAAAACTTAAAGGAGTTGATGGCTCTTGCCCGGCAAAAGACGGTTGTGATCATGTGTGCTGAAGCTGTGCCATGGAGATGTCATAGGTCCCTGGTGGGCGATGCTCTTTTAGTTCAGGGTTTTAACGTTTTGGATATTTTCGGAATTTTAAAGACCAGGCCCCATAAACTTACGGCCTTTGCCAAAGTTTATCGAAAGAAAATTACTTATCCCGCTTTTTAGCAAAAAAAAAGAGGCCAGCAGGACGGAGAAGAACTGCTGGCCTCTAATTTTAGATCAGAGATTACTTAAGGTGCTTACCAATAAGGCTAGCAAGTTCGAACATAGTAACTTCTTTCTTACCGAAAACCTTAGAAAGTTTTTCGTCAGCAAGGATGTTTCTCTTGTTCTTAGGGTTCTGAAGATTGTTCTTCTTGATGTAGGCCCAAAGCTTCTTAACAACTTCAGTTCTTGGAACTGCTGTTGAACCAATTACTGCTGCAAGATCTGCAGATGGAGTAAGAGTTTTCATGAAAGCAGCATTTGGCTTACGAGCTGATTTTGCTTTCTTAGCAGGAGCTTTCTTAGCTGTAGCTTTTTTAGCAGGAGCAGCTTTCTTAGTTGCAACTTTCTTAGCAGTAGCTTTTTTAGCAGGTGCTTTCTTAGTTGCTACTTTTTTAGCAGTAGCTTTTTTAGCAGGAGCTTTCTTAGTTGATACTTTCTTTGTCGCTTTCTTGGCCATAAATCCTCCAGGATTGAATATGCTTTATGAAACTAGATAACTATAGGATTAACTATTTTTTGCTTAAGATCAAACTAAAACATTCTTTTGTATTAAAAGGGTAAAAAGTAATCATGGGGAGTCTTCTTGGAAGGTAGGTTCAAAAGATTTTAAACCCGCATTTAGGAGTACCCTTATTTACTTCTTCCCCCGTAAAAGCCTATAATTTTCGCATGCATATCCTCTTAGTCCGCTTCTCCAGCATGGGAGATGTAGTTCTTCAGACCGCAACTATAAACTGGCTTCGTTCCCTCTTGGGGAAGGAGGCACGCTTTTCCTTTGTGACCTCTAAAGAGTTCTCTTCTCTCCTTGATACCCACCCGGAAGTCAGTCATGTCATCAGTTTTGATCGTCGGAAAGGGGAGAAATGGGCGGAGCTGGTCAGTAAGATCGAGGAACTGGATAACCGAGAGCCGATTGATCTTATTCTGGATCTGCATGCAACTCTGCGCTCTTTTCGTTTAAAGTTGTCCTTTTGGACGATCCCGTCTTTAACGGTGGATAAGCGTCGTTGGGAGAGGTTTTTCCTGACGAAAATCAAATGCGTGAGGTTGAAACGGCTTTTTGATAAGAAGTTTTTTGGGCTTGAACCCCAGGTTGAGCGCATTTTGAAAGATTTCGAAAGCATCTTTATGGATATTCGGGCCAAAAGAAGGACTGTGGACTTTCGGCATGGACCTCATGAAGAGATGACCTCGTTATCAGAATTACCGGTTTATCCGATTCCTGGCCCTTATATAGTGCTGGCACCCTCGGCTTCGTTTCTTTATAAACGCTGGCCTGTGGGATATTTTGTGGAGCTCGCCCAGAAGCTTTTAAGTGAGACAGATTTTCATTTGGTGGTTCTGGCAGGCCCGGATGATAAGTTTTGTGAAGCTTTTAGTGGGATCACTTCCGGGCGATTTCATAATCTTCAAGGGAGAACCTCCTTGAAGGAAAGCATGAGCATTCTGGCCCATGCCAGGATTTGCATTGGAAACGATTCCGGGATGAATCACATTGCCGAAGCCTATGGGGTGCCTTGCCTCACGATCTTTGGGCCTACAGATCCACGTTTTGGTTTTGCGCCCCATGGATCAAAATCCCGCTATTTATCTAAAGAGATGTTTTGCAAGCCTTGTTCGACTACGGGGAAGACCCCATGTTATCGGGACCGGCACTACTGCATGGAAGAGATTTCCGTGGATGAAGTGCGGAAGGTCACCCACGAGATATTAGGATCATTATGAGAGCGTTAGTATTCATTGTTTTTTGGTTTTTGTATTTCCCACTTCTGCGCTTACTGTGCCTGATCCTTTTTTGGAATACAAAGGTCATAGAGCGCAGGCGTTTTGAGAAACGGAACAAATTTGAGGCCCGTGCCCATTCCTTTAAAGAGAAGGGGATTGTGGCAGATCTGTGTTTTGAATTTTCCTCGGAAGGGGAGTATCAGCAAGTGGCCCCCTTAATTGAAGATAATCTTAAGGCCGGAAAGAAAGTAGAATTGGTGTTCTTCTCACCCAGTGTTGAGAAGGCGATCATGAAACTTGCTGCCCAGTATCCTACTCAAGTCCGTTATCTTCGATATCCTTTTATCAGGCTTTTTCCTTTTATTGAAAGGCGCTCATTTACTCACTGGGTGACAGCTAAAACCCTGATCTTGGTTCGCTATGATCTTTTTCCAGAATTCCTTTTATGGTCCATGAAAAAAGACCATCAGCTCAGGATGGTATGGGTGACTTTTAAAAAAGAAAGGTCAAAGGGTAAAGGTCCCTCTTTTTGGAAAAAATTATTCTTGAAAAATGCCCAGGGAATTGTCTACGCTAGCGCTCTGGACGCTTTAGAAGGATCAAAGCTTGGTTTCTCAGGACCTGAGTCCGATTTTAGAATTGAGCAAATTAAGCGGCGGATGGAAAAGAAAGAGGATAAGTTCCAGGTTCTTTTTCCTTTGTATCAGGATTTCAAGAAGCATCTGGCCTCCTATGAAGTGGGTAAGACCATCATTATGGGGAATGCCTGGCCCAGCGATTTATTTCTTTTAAGAGACCTTCCTAAAGATGTCTTAGTTGTGATTGTGCCTCATCAGCTAAGTGATGAAATTCTGAATTTATTTCGAGAGGCCCTGGATGGTCTGGGTCGGGAAGTGTTTGAAATGAACTATCAGACTAAGACTTACCAAGAATCAAATACCATTTTGGTTAATAAAAAAGGCATCTTGTGCGAACTCTATTCGGATTTTCCCCATGCTTATGTGGGTGGGGGCTTCGAGGGTAGCATTCATTCTGTGCTGGAGCCGTTGGTTGCTGGATCTTCCAGTCTGTCTTGTGGACCTTTTCACCACAGATCCACTGAGTACGATCTGGCCCTGGATTGTGGCAGAATCTCCGAGGTGAATACTCCGGAACAGTTCACGGCCTGGTTGAATGAGCAAGGAAAGAAAGAAGATCATGCTAGAATGAAATCACTTATGAAAGGCTATGAATCTCTTCGGGAGTTTGTGACTTGTTAAAAAATCGTTATCAGGAAATTTTGGTGGGTGTAGGACTTATGTCTTTAGTTCGGGGAATTATTTCTCTTAAGCGCAATCGCTCTACTCTGTTAATCAATGATAAACGCTTTACAGTGGATAGTTATCCTGGTCTGTACCTCTCTGAACTTGAGATTTTGTCTTTAATCCGTCTTGGAAAAAAATACGAGATTCCTGAACTTCAGGATCTGCGGCAGTTTCTGGTTGAGGCCGACATTGATTTTGTCACCGATGAGAGAAGACTTCAGCTAGGTCAGAGTCCTCTGACGAATATTAAGGAAATGCTCAGGAAGTTCCCGGAGATTCTCGACGATAGCGATCTTGACCAGGTCTACTCTGAAAACGAAGAAGATTTCAATCAGAACTTTATTTCTGAGCTGACCCGTTTTGAAAATCAGGTCTATGAATCGAGCATGAAACCTAAAGGTCAGCATTTTGAACTTCAAGGCAGTAAATGGCTCAAAACTATCTACACCCGGTTTGGTGAACTCTTAAATCAGGAGTATCAACAGTCAAAGGGGCTTAAGTTTTCCAGTTTGCTTCATCTATTGGGTTTATCGGCCGAAGAAAAACTTAAGACAGGTCTGTCCGCTTCGGAGGTTCCTTATTATTTTTTCAGGACTTTCTCACCTATCTATCGTTTACAAGACTTCTTTTTGGCCACTCAATTAAAGCGCCGTTTAGTGCTTTTAGGGGGGGATTATAAGGAGAGTTCTGTGCAGTTTTGGCAATTGCATGAAAATAAATTTGAAAACCTGCTGCTGGCAAGTTTTGAAGGTGTGGTATCGGGAGAGAGAGTGCTTTTCTTTTCTCACTTACCGGAAGATGTTCCCTTTGGAATTAGATCCCCTTATCGTTTATTCAGAAAAACTCAGGTGAGTCCGGTTAGAAGAAGTGCGGCCCCTTTTCCTCCTTTGAACTTAACTTACTTTACCGACAGTCACCTTTTAGGTTCCGAACGACCTTACCGGGTTTTGGCCCGAGGAAATGACTTTTCTTATTACCACTGGCCTTATCCGGAACTTCCAGGCTCTAAACCCGGCTTTTATGAAAGAGATTTGAAAGAGGCCTTCGAGCAGGACGCTTCAAGACTACCTTTTCAAAGTGGACCTGTGGAATCAACCCCTTCTGAAAGTGTTACTTTGGATCTTCGGTCGGTTAAAACAGAGCGCAAACAATTGATCCCGGCCCTCCAGCGGCTGCCGATAGATATTGCCGTTCAAGATCAATCAATTCAAGGGTTTGAGTACTGGGGACCATTCAGGTACCAATCCCTGGGATTTTTGGCCCTGTCTTATGGAATTGAGGAAGTTTAGGTTATAATAGACCTATGATCCGTCGATTTTTCAAATCTGAACTAGGGCAAACCTCTACTGAATACCTGCTTATTATTGCGGTGGCAGTCTCTTTTGGGCTCACTTTCATGAAGAAAATGGACGAGTGGGTGATCCGAAATCCTAATGGAATGATCGGTAAACCATTGAAAGAATTCAAGAATAAGCTTGATCAGGATCCTACAGGGCGTTTTCGTTACTACCGCAGTATGGGCCCAGTAGCTAGATAATCATTTTTTTGACAGTCTGTGTAAAAAGTACTCTCCTCGCCAGTTTATGTTCCGCCGTATCGATAATTCCTTTAAAGTTGATGCAAATTGTCATTTCCTTTCGAGGAGGAGTGTATGAAAAAAACAAACCTATTGGTTTTGGCGCTTTCTTTAAGTTTTGCCACTGCCTATGCCCAAACGGGTGAAGAACAAATTCTTAATTCGGCACCTATCAATGTTGATGGTTATCTTGCAGAAGAGAGACCGGTCACTGATGGTGAGCTTGAACAAATCCGCTCTGAGCTTAATAAGCAGAAGACGGGAACTAAACTGAACAAGGAAAAAGCAAAAGACCTTGGGAAGTTAACTAATCAAACTGAAAAACTGATTGATAGTCAGGAAGAGTACATCGATCAAAAAATCGAATCGACTCAAGCGATTAAAGACTTCAACCAAAAGTATGAAGAGAATCAGAAAAAACTTAGATGTATTATGGAAGAGTCAGACTCAGCTGAGTGTGATCCTTTCAAAAATAAATATCGTAAGAATAAAAAAGTAGAAGTTGAACAGCAGATTCAGGTTCAACAGGCGGCACCGGTAGTTTCAACTGCTGAAGTTGCTCCTACGACTGGAACTGGTACTTTCGAGCAAATTAAGCTTCTTCCTTACGCTGGCGGAACTACTTACAGTGGTGAGACAGAAGAGCTTGAAGCAGAGATTGCTGCTGGTCTAAGACTTGAGTCAAATATCAATTCACGTTTAAGTCTTGGTATTGGTTTAAACTTTGCTCAGTTAAAAACAACTGATTTCGCTCATAACTTCTACGGAAATTATGGCGGTGGTTACTACAATACATATGGTGCCCAAGGACGTGAAATTCAATATAAGTCTATGGGTCTGGATCTTTACGGAAAGTTCTTCATCACTCAAGGTGAAAGATTCCGTCCTTACCTTGGCGCTGGTTTAGGTTATCAGAAGGCCAATATGAAGTACTCCAATAACGATTCTTATAATCCAATGGGTGCTCAATTTGGTGGAGAAGAGTTCGATTCTAGCCATGCCACTGGAACTGTTATGGCCGGTACTGAAATCATGATCTCTCGCGGTTTCGGTATCAATCTTGAACTTGCTTACTCAAGCGGTTTAGGAGAAATGGGTTCTGAGGATGCTAAGAATCCTTATAATTCTCCAGACCAAAAGCGTCTTCAGGAACTAGGAAATGAAGTGATCAATTCAAGTGCTCTATCTATCTTTGCAGGTGCAGTGATAATTTTTTAAAATTCTCCTCCATCGATATCTCCCCTCGAAAAAGCCTCGGTACCCCCGAGGCTTTTTTTTTTGGTTCCAACACACTTTTACGTAAGCGGCGTATCATTCTTTATTGAATTGTTTTTAGTTTAAGACCCGAATAGTTTTGAGTAGTAGTGATTCTGGGTCTAGATGTTTTCTTCTTTAGGAGAAAATATGCCTCGTAAACCAATTGTTCGCTCCAATCAGCATTACTACCATATCGTTGCTCGTTCCAATAACCAGGAATATTTCTATCTTCCATCCCAAGAAATCTGGCAGATGATGACCGCGAAATTAGGTGAGCTTCAAAAAAAGTTTGATCTTAAGATCGGTGCTTTTGTTCTCATGAATAACCACTTTCATTTACTCGTTTTGTCTCCGGAGGAGGATATTGACCGAGTGATGTATTTTTTTATGAAAGAACTCACTTTAAGCATTCAAAGAAGAACAAAGCGAATCAATAAAATTTTTGGGGGAAGGTATAAGGGGTGCATTATCGAACACCAAAATTATCTCATGAATGTTTTTAAGTATATTTATCGAAATCCAGTTGTTGCAGGGATTACGGAGAAGGCCGAAAACTATCCCTACAGTACGTTGTTCTATCAGTTAAATTCCATGACACAACCCTTTGAGCTAAGCCGGCCTTTTAACCGCGAAGTTGGATTGTTGTTAGAGTGGCTCAATGCTTCTTTTAGAGAAGATGAGGCCCAGAGTATCAAGACTGGGCTTAGGAAATCTGTCTTTGACTATAAGAAAGATCGCGCGACAGGAAGAGTGATTGGGCCCAACTTTTATAACGAGCTGCTTACGTAAAAGTGTGTTGGAACCTTTTAACCTGACTGATTTGCTTTTGTCTTAATCTATCTTGTGATCTGAACTAAAATATTCCCAGATATTTACTCTATTTTCCCTTTGAAAAGGACTTCATAATGAAACCAGTTTATCTCGTTGATGGTAAGCGCACTCCGCAAGTTAAGGCCGGTGCTGAATTAAAAGAAATCGCCGCTCCCTATTTAGGTCACTACCTCATTCGCCATTTGGTCGATAAATATGCACTTCCGCTCGATCAAATTGATGAAGTGATTGTAGGAAACACAGGCACACCTGCCAAATATCCAAACGTCGGAAGAATTATTGCTCTTGAGGCAGGTCTTCATAAAAAAACTTCTGGTTACTCCGTTCATAGAAATTGTGCTTCTGGTATGGAGGCGATCTCTCAGGCCTATGACAAAATTTCTTCCGGTAGAAATCATCTGATCTTTGCTGGAGGTGTTGAGAACATGTCTCAGATGCCCCTTATGTACAACAAGTTCATGACGGATTTTTTTCTGGAACTGATGAAAGCGAAAAGTCCTGCCCAGAAATTAAAAGTCTTCTCATCTTTTCGTCCGCATTTCCTGGCGCCGGTCATTGCAATCGAGCAAGGACTGACTGATCCTTTCTGTGGAAAAAACATGGGACAAACCGCCGAGACCCTGGCCCGGGAATTAGGTATCTCGCGTCTTGAGCAGGATGAATTTGCCAATCTCTCTCACCATAAAACCGCAGCTGCTACCAAAGAAGGTAAATTCCGGGAAGAAATTCTTCCTATCACGGCCGGAGCTAAGCTTGATAAAATGATTGCCGATGATATTGGCTTCAGAGCGAACTCCACGGTTGAAGGTTTGGGAAAACTTAAACCCTATTTTGAAAGAGAAACCGGAACAGTGACTGTTGGTAATGCTTGTCCGATTACTGATGGTGGTTCAATGTGGTTACTGGCCTCAGAAGAAGCTGTTAAAAAATATAACTTAGAGCCAATGGCCCGTATGGTGGATTATCACTTCCACGGTCTTGAGCCTGAAAGAATGGGTCTGGGTCCGGTTATGGCCACTCATGGAGTCTTAAAGCGTACAGGACTTAAGATGGCACAAATGGATTTGTTTGAACTAAATGAAGCTTTTGCGGCCCAGGTTCTGGGTTGTCAAAAAGTCATGCGTGATAAAACCCTTTCTGCCAAATGGGGAATTGATGAAGTCATTGGAGACATTCCACTGGAAAAACTAAATGTTAACGGTGGTGGGATTGCTCTTGGTCATCCAGTTGGATCTACCGGTTCACGTTTAGTGGTGACTCTTGCCCATGAACTTAAGCGTCGTCGTCAAAAGTATGGTCTGGCCACACTTTGTATTGGTGGCGGTCAAGGTGGAGCAGTTATTATCGAGAACCTTAAAGTATAAGCGGAGTTCATATGAGTTATCAGATTCTTACTGTCGAAACAAAAAATGATCTTCTCTGGATTGGTTTTGGAAAATACGAAAAAAAATCCATGACCACTTTTACCAAAGAGACACTGGAAGAATTAAAAAAGGCCATTCTTGAAGCCACTGAGATGGATAAAAAGAAGGCCGTTAAAGGTTTAGTTTTCTTTTCTCATAAGCCTGGAGTCTTTCTGGCGGGAGTGGATATTTCAGTCATCAATGGACTTAAATCTGAGGCCGAAGCTTTGCGCGCTCTGGATGAAGCTCATGCCATTTTTAATGCTCTGGATGATCTTAAGATGCCCACAGTCGCTTTAGTTGACGGCATTTGCTTAGGTGGTGGTCTTGAACTATCTCTGGCCTGTAAAAAGATTTTTATTTCCGATAATCCTAAAACAGCATTAGGTCTACCCGAAGTGATGTTGGGTGTGCTTCCTGGTTTTGGCGGAACTTACCGATTACCAAAAAAAGTGGGGCTTACCACTGCTATGGATATGATCCTGACTGGTCGTCAGATCAAAGGAAAAAACGCTCTGAAGATGGGTCTGGCAGATGCCATGCTGCCGACAGAAAGAATGCAGGAACTGGCCAAAACTTATCTGCTTGAAAAAAAGACCGGTAAGAAAAAGAGCATGAAAGAAGAAGTTGAAAAGCAGGTGGTGGATAATTTTTTAACCCGAAAAATTATTTTCCAGAAGGCCCGGGAAAAGGTACTGGAAACCTCTAAAGGTTTTTATCCGGCCCCATTAAAAATCCTGGAAGTTCTGGAAAGTGGCGCGACTAAAAATCGCTCTGATTATCTTTCTATTGAAGCGGAAGCTTTTGCGGAGCTTTCTCAAAGTGTTCAAAGTAAAAATTTGCAGCACATCTTTTTCCTGACTGATAATTCCAAGAAGCTCGATAACAAGGATCAACTGAAGTCAATCAGACGGGGAGCAGTCCTTGGTGCCGGCGTCATGGGTGGTGGGATTGCGTGGTTATTTGCTCAAAGTAATCAGGCCCCTTTGATGAAGGATCTCACGCCGGAAGCTCTGGAGCTGGGTCTTAAACAGGCCTCACAAAATTTCTCAGGCGCAGTTAAACGCAAGAGAATGTCGGAAGATGATTTTAACCGTAAGATGCGCTCAATTGAGCCGACACTTAATTTTGAAAGCTTTAAGTCTGCGGATCTGGTGGTTGAAGCGGTTGTCGAGAATATGGATATTAAAAAGAAAGTATTCGCGGAAGTTGAAACTTTTGTAAAACCAGACTGCCTTCTGACCAGTAATACGTCTTCGCTTTCAGTTGAAGAAATGAGCAAGGCCTTGAAAGATCCAACGAGGTTTGCAGGGCTACATTTTTTCAATCCAGTTAATAAAATGCCACTAGTGGAAATCATCACCCATGAACGAGTTTCCAAAGAAACCATCGACACCCTGGTTAAATGGGTTTTGGATGTTAAGAAAACTCCCATCGTGGTTAAAGATGGCCCGGGCTTTTTAGTTAACCGCATTTTAGCTCCATATTTAAATGAAGCGGCCTATCTCTTAGAAGAAGGCGTTTCAGTTGAGGCCTTGGACGAAGCGGCATTGAATTTCGGCATGCCTATGGGTCCCTGCCGCCTGATGGATGAAATTGGACTGGATGTCTGTGTGAAAGTTGGAAAGATCATGCACGACGGTCTAGGAGAAAGGGCCCTGCCTAGTTCGCTATCCACTAAACTTTTTGAAGCAAAACTTCTGGGTAAGAAAAACAATAAAGGTTTTTATCTCTATGATGATAAAGGCAAAGTGATGGGACGAAACCTTGAGCTTACCAAACTTTTACCTGCTAAAAAAATTCGCAAAGATGAAATGGAAATTCAGATGAGGCTTTTCTTGCCAATGGTGAATGAAGCCGCCTATATTTTTGCAGATAAAATTGTGGATAAAGCTGCGACAGTTGATGTTGGGATGATCTATGGAACAGGTTTTCCTCCTTTCCGCGGCGGCCTTTGTAAATGGGCCGATCAGGAAGGTTTAGATCAGATTGCTGAGCGTTTGAACAACTTCTCAAAAGAAGTCAGTTCTGAGCGTTATCAGATGGCGCCTTTTTTATCTATGATGATTAACGATAAGAAAAAGTTTTACGACCTTTGAAAACATGGCCCTTCTTTAGTTATTTTTTTACTTATATTTTAAGAGCGAAGACTCGTCAGCGGCTATTATTTATTGCCGTGACGGGTCTGTTTCTTTCGGCCTTTAGCCTTATGGTCATTCAAGGCATCATGGGTGGGCTGCAAGCGGGACTCATTGGCCGCTCCAAAAGTATTCACGGTACACATTTAATTATTTTTGATGAAATGACTGATGAGTCCCTGAGTGAAGTGAAAGAGATTTTGCGGAAAGAGGCCATCCCATTTTATTCGGAGCTTGAAGTTGAAGTGATGCTGAAGCATCAGAATTTCATCGCACCGGCAAAACTTCATGGCATTAATCTGGAAGATGAGAGACCAGAATTCTTAATGAACAAAGACTTTGAAGGCCTGGTGATGGGAAGTGAGCTTTCCAGTAAAATAAAACTTCAGTTTCTGGACGAAGTTCAAGTGATTGCTCCTGGGGTGACTGATTCCCTGATGGGGGAGGTGCCACGGTTTACTTCTGAGACCCTTTCGGACTATCTCTATACTGAGCTCTCCGAAGTGGATGATTTTGAAATCTGGGCACGACTGGGTATGGTTCAAAACCTTTTGAGAAACTCAGGAATCAATCAGATAAGACTTTTTGGGGAAGTTCCTGAAACCGTGCTGGAAAAACTCGCAAATACTCCAACTCAAGTTTCTAAACGAATTCTAAGCTGGGAGCAAATGAATGAGGCCCTGGTGTGGTCATTAAATCTTGAAACCAAAGTCATGCTTTTTTTATTTATCAGTATGAGCCTCTTGGTAGCTATTGCCATCACCTCCGGGCTTCTCATTTTTTATTCCAAAATCAGACGGGATTTGATGAGCTTTTGGATTCTGGGAATGTCTCAACAAAAGCTGGTGGGCCTGTGCTTTAAGTTCACCTTGATACTTTCTGCCGTTACTGTCCTGATCGGTGGCCTGTGTGGACATATTTCCCTCCTGCTGCTTGAGAAGTTTGGTCACGATCTCATGCCAGATATCTTTGTAGAGAGACAACTCCCGGTTCAATTAGATTTCAGCCACATAGTCATGAGCTTGTTTATACCTTTTGGTATCTCATTGATTTTTAGTTATTTCTCGTTTGCCCACTTCCGAAAGGAAAATCAATCGTTTGTGTCGATTGTGCGATCCCTGGGATAATTAAGTTTAAAATTCTCAAAAAAAACCCGAGATGAGTTAAAATAGGATCTCGATTCACGATGAATCTCCTGCCACTAAGAGGACATTATGGCCTTCCAGAATATCACTCAATTGTTTGCACCAAATTTCTTAAATGACTCCCTTTTAACTAAAACACTGGGCGAAGAATTTGCTCTTTGTGAGAATGGGACCATGGTATTTCATTGGGCCGATTATTTTGAAACTTGTGATTTTATCAAGTCCCAGCTCGATAGCAATCCGGCCTTGATGGATGATTTTAACCATCGTGAGAAGGCCCTGGAACGCTTGAGTCTGATTCCTGTGTGGATCCGGACTGATAATAAAATTCATCAGACCACCATGCATGAGATGTATGAGAGATATATTTTAAATCAAACTCAAATTGATCCCTTTATGCCTCTGGATATTTCGTTCATCTCAAGCACCGGCCCTTTTAAAGGCATGTCGATTGCTGAGTGTTTCAATAAATCCACTTACCGGGATTTTGTTCTGGTTTATTTGTTAAAGGGTAAACTTCCAAGAAGAGATTTTCGTATCAGGCTTAAGAGTAAAATATTGATGGAGTATGGGCCGCATTTTTCTGAGGCCCATCTGGTCTCCCTTGAGCAGTTAACGATGAATGGGATGCTCTTATCGATGGAATCAGAAACCTACATGAAAAAAATTGCACAAGAAACTCAAGTGAGGATCTTGATCAATACCAGTATGCTGGGATTAAAAGATGCTAAAAATCTTAATGAAGTTAAAGAGCATCTGGCCCCCTTTGCCTTTAATCTCCTTTACTCCTCAAACAAAGTTGATTCTTTAGTCTGTCAGCTATCTGATTTTTCTATTCAGTCGAGTTTTGACTTTTCTAAGAATAAAAAAGTCTTCATGTTTATCCCTTATGCGAAAGTTACCGAAGGGACTTCTCAAGGGGTAAAAGTTATTCAGAGTTTCGTGAATATGACCAGAGATCTGGTTCGTGATCATTATCAGAATAGTTCAAAGATTGAATCTGCTTAGCCATTTCAACAGAGAAAGGTACTTCTCACGCCTCAAATCAAAAAGTTATACTCATAAAATTTGGTATTCGTTGTGACATTCGGGGAAACTAGTTTCCCCGAATGCTCGTTCGAAAGATTACACTTCATTTGGGGCAGTTTCTAGCCGTTTTTCTTAAGCGCAAAATCCACCTGGTAGGCCGCACTCTTATCCAGATTCTTTCTTCTTTTATCGTAACGTTCAGTCGTGGTGATATTGGAATGTCCCGCAAAAGTGGCAACATCCCGGATGGCCGCATGTTGAGTGTCGAGTAAGTGGGAGATCACAGTGGCCCGACAGGAATGGGGTGAGACTGCTTTATTGATACCTAATTGTTTTGCGTACTTTCCGATGACCCGAAAGATGGTGGAGCCATCCATGGGTTTGTCGTTCTTGGATTTTATTTCTGTCTGAAGAAGGTAGTCTTCAGGCCCCAGAATGATGCCATGGTCTTTTAGATGGGCCAGATACAGCATGATCTCTTCATAAACAGTTTCATGGAGTGGAATTAACCTGAGCTTATCCCCCTTACCCAGGATCCTTAAAACGTAGTGAGTACGGTCCTGAACCAATTGATGCATTTTTAGATGTGTGAGCTCTGAGCGACGAAGACCCAGATGAAATAACAGGATCATCACCAACCGGTGGGTTTTCCCTTTATGAGTTGAGAGATCAGGAGCATTGAGCATTTGCAGAACTTCACCATCATCAAAGGCCACAGTAGGGGACTCTGTTTGAACTTTTGGAAGTTTAACTGTGTCTAACGGATTGTGATCAATTAATTTGGCAGCGATGGCCCACTTCATGAAAGAGCGGATACAAACCAGGCGGCGATTGATTGTGGCCGAAGAAAGTCCTCGCTCCATCAGATGGTCGCGGTAGAGTTGGAAGTGATAACTTTGAATCTCTTTGGGATGAGAAATCTGAACCGCACCGGACTTTAAAAAATCAAAAAAGAATTTTAAATCCTTAACGTAAGCGGTCTTAGTATCCGGAGAAAGAAACTGCACCAGAAATTCCTGGATGAAATCCCGAATATCAGTTTTCTTCTGAGCGGCTTCCTGAAACTTTCGGGCCAGATCCTGATTCACCTGGAGAGTAAGCTCAGTGGATTTTTCTTTCTTTGTCATAGTCAAATTGTAAGGCAAAGCGAAGAACGAATCAATTACCTGACTTGTAGTGTAGGAGAAGGCTCTCCTGATCGGCGTAATGACCCTTCTTCTGGCACATGGGGACTGTATCTTTTACTCCAGAAATACTTCCGAAGAAGGCATCTCCTCCTAATTGATAGCATAGGGAGAAACCTGGACTTTGATTGGAATAAAACTTAAGAGTGATTTTTTTGTCAAAGAAACACTTTTCCAAAGATGGACAGTTCTTTGAAAGGTAGAGATCCTTGTTCTGATCATGACATAGCTCTACCTTCTTCCCTTGGTGCACCATTGTAACCTTTGTGCAGGCCCAGGAAGCGCTAGTTTGAAATGTAACGAATATTATTGCTAGCTTTAAATAAATCTTCATCACTCACCCAGTAGGTTCCTTGTTCTTTGTTACATTCTATGCCGGCCTTGTAGGAAGCACAGCTTTTTCCCCAACTATTACGGATGTTGTATTCGCATTTTCCTTTATTCCAACGACGTCCAAGAATGATGCTGGAGTGGAAGCCGTTATAACCAGTGAAATGGGAAACGTCGTAATCCACCGTCTGCGGCCTGCCTTTAACGATATTAAAATTTACTTCCTTCATGAACTTATCCAAATCATTTTCTTTAAAAACGATTTTGACATTCATCGGAGGAATATCTTTAATATGTTCCGTACAGGCGTTCTCTGCAAATAAACTCATCGTATGATTGAGATTATCTTTTAGGAGTGAATCAGCAATTTGATTGATCTCATCCGACTTCAGAATGAAGGGAGATAAAATATTGGAAATTTCGCGGCAGACAGTTTCTTTATCTAATTGATTAATCATAGCAATAGGCTTTAACCCTTCAAGTGCTTTTACCAGATCATGTATTTGATTGGGTTTAGTCTTATCAAAGGGCAACCCTTTCTCACTGCAGATCCATCCATTCTTAACTGACTGATCAATCGCCATCTGAACTCTTCCAGACTCATAGACTTGAGAGAAGTTAAAGCCTGCTGGATTGTTGGCCCTGTCACTTTCAATTTCTTCTCTGAGTTTTGGATCATTCAGCATGAATCGGTTGTAAATGGCACTCACATGGAGCCCAGAAACAGGGTGGCCCAATTCCGCACTCATGAGATCCGCACTGGTAAATGCATAACACCAGCCAATTGAATCCTGGTTACGAGGAGTGGAGAAATGAGCTTTCAAGGCCTGGCTACTACTGATCTTGGGATTTACCTCTCGAATATCAATAGAAGAGCAGGAAGATTGGGGAACCCGCTGGGCAAAGCTGCTCCAGGAAACAAGGAATAGAGTAAGTATAGAGAAGTATCTCATGGCCTATTTATCGGATTATTTCCCCTCTTTAATGAGAGGTCCTTGAACAAAGTCGAAAAAAAAGAAATAATCTAAGAATCAAGGAGTTAGAAATGGCGTTAACGATTCTGGTAGGTTTAGGCGGAGTGGTTTTAGGACTCGCCCTTTATCATTTTCGGGCCCAGAAGATGCTCCTGGAATTTGGTATCTTAAAAGAAAAACTCGCCATTCAGGACCGGGTTCATCTGGAATCATCGGAAAAATTAGAATTAAAACTTAAAACCCTGACTCAGGAAATTTTTGAAGAAAAATCCAAACGCTTTCGGGAAGATTCCCTAAGAGGAATGGAGCTGGTTTTAAATCCTTTCAAAGATAAAATGAATGACTTTCAAAAGAAAGTCGAAGAAATGCATTTAACGGATACTAAGGATCGTTTAAAACTTCATGCGGAAATTGAACGCATCGTCTTAACCGGTCAGAAAATGAGTCTGGAAACAGAAAATCTCACCCGCGCTCTAAAAGGGGACGTCAAAACCCAGGGGAATTGGGGTGAGATGATTCTGGAAAAATTACTGGAAGCTTCCGGCCTTAGAAATGGTGAAGAGTTTATCCTGCAAGGAAAAAACCTAGGCCTAAAGGATGATGAGGGAAGAACTCAACAACCGGATGTCATCATTAACCTTCCTGAAAATAAGCACCTGATTGTGGACTCCAAAGTGAGTTTAGTCGCTTACGAGCGCTATGTGACGGATGGGCTGGAAGAAGATCTCTCTCATTTCTTAGATTCAATTTATGCTCACATCAAAGGTCTTTCTTCCAAGAATTATCAGCAACTGGAAAAGTTAGCTTCGCCTGATTACGTCATGCTTTTTATTCCGATTGAAGGGGCCTTCATGTTATCCATGCAAAAAGACCGGGAACTCTTCTCCCACGCCTGGGATAAAAACATCATGTTGGTTGGCCCCTCAACGTTGTTTGCCACTTTAAGAACGGTCGCGAGTTTATGGAAACAAGAACGCCAGACTAAGAACGCCATTGAGATTGCCCGTCAGGCAGGCCAGCTCTACGATAAGTTTGTTGGTGTCGCCGAAGACTTAGATCAGATGCAGGGACAAATCCGGAAAGTTGGAAATTCTTTTGATGATCTTCGCTCTCGGATGTTAACTGGCAAAGGAAGTCTCGCCAGTCGAATGGAGAATTTAAAAGAATTAGGGGCGAAGACCTCCAAGACTTTACCGATCATTTCAGAGAATTAGTAACTGATTAGAATTGGGGAGTATGCCCCAAAAAATTGCTAGTTTTAATCCGAAATGCATATATTCTCGTACAGAATGTATGAACAATTCCAGTCTGTTAGAAAGTTACTATGAATTTTTTTGGTCTTATGAAAGAATTGCTCCCGAGGCAATTATGGAATTTGAGTACAAATTTTTAACTAAGAATAATTTCACCATCATCACCTTCAAGGGAAGGATGAGCAAAGAGGCGAGGGAGAGCTTACTTCAGTGTCAGCAAGAGCTTCTGGCCCTGGAATCTAAGGTGGTCATCTTCTTATTTAAAGATGTGCCTACGGTGGATCAGGTGGTGAATCGGGAACTCGCCATTCTTCAACAAGAGGCCCGAAAATCCAAACAACTCTACTTAGTCGGACTCAACAGAAACCTTAAGCTCATGCTGCTGGAAAAAGGGATCTTACGCCAAAATGAGATCCGCGAATCATTAGAAGACACCCTTAAAAGTCTTGAAAAGTAAGTTTCCTTTGACATATAGGGTCTCTCGAACAATTGTTCATTCATGTTAACATTTAATGAATTATCCCTGATTGGGCCTTTACTTAAAAATCTTAAAACTTTGGGTTACGAGAGTCCGACTCCCATTCAGGCCGCCAGTATTCCACTTCTCCTCGAGGGCCACGATCTTTTAGGGATAGCTCAAACCGGTACTGGCAAAACCGCCGCCTTCTGCTTACCAATACTGCAAAAACTCTCTCTTCAAGCTGATACGGGCATCAGGGCCTTAATCATCGCTCCTACCCGGGAGCTTGCAACGCAAATCCATTTGAGCTTCGAGCAATATGGAGAAGGGTTGGGACTTACGAGTCTCGCCATTTACGGGGGAGTCGAGCAAAAATCCCAAGTGAGAGCTCTTCGCGAGGGAGTTGATATTCTGGTGGCCACTCCTGGCCGTTTATTGGATCTGATGGAACAAGGCCTTCTGCGCTTAGGAAAAATCCAGATGCTGGTCTTAGATGAAGCTGACCGGATGCTCGATATGGGCTTTATCGAAGATCTCCACACCATCATCCAGTCCTTACCCTCGGATCGCCAGAGTATGTTTTTCTCGGCCACCATGCCGGGCCCTGTGGCCACCTTATCCAAAAAAATACTTAATGACCCCAAACGAGTAGAGGTTTCTCCCAATTCATCTACCGTTTTAAAAATCGAGCAAAAAGTCATCTTCTGCAAACGAGAAGATAAGTTCCAACTCTTACGTAAATTATTAAAGCAAGAAGATAGAGAACTGGTGGTGGTCTTCACTAAAACTAAAAACTCAGCCGATAAAATTAAAGAGTACCTACGCTTTCACCGAATCGCCGCCACCGTCTTCCACGGAGACAAGTCCCAAGAAGATCGCGAGAAGGCCCTCTATAACTTCAAAAACGGCAGCATGAAAATCCTCATCGCCACCGACATCGCGGCCCGCGGAATCGATATTCAGGGAGTGAGCCACGTCATTAATTTTGAACTCCCCATGGAAGCTGAAAACTACGTTCACCGTATCGGCCGAACCGCCCGCGCCGGTAACTCGGGAACAGCGATCACTTTCTGCGAAGAATCCGAGAAAGGCATCCTTGAGCGCATTCAAAAACTCATCCAACTAAAACTTCCAACTGAAACTTTCAAAGGAACATCCGAGGCCCCAGGTATCTGGCTTCAGGAAGGTTCGGTCAGACAAGTGACTGCTCCAACACCAGGTAAGAGTCAGGAGAAATCAGTTTATATTGATCACTCGAAGAGACAGAAAGTGGTGGTGGCCAAGAAGCATCCGGGGTTTAAGAATCGGAATAAGAAGAAGTAAGGGGTGGGGGAGTGAGCATCTAGTAATCAATGATTTTCTTGCCACCGAAGTAGCAGTTTTTTGCGAATGATTTACTTGCTCGACAGGCACTGGCAATTTCTTTAATCTTGTGAAACTTACATGTTCCATGGCTTAAAGTGCAGTGGATGAGAAATTCATATTCTTCACTCTTAAAATATTTGTATTTCCATTCACTCGGCTTGTGTTTCAAGATCACAAAGATATTTTTTGTGTCCGAATAGACTTGATATTGATTACTTTTCAAGAATTCAGGAAGATGAGGAAGATTTTTGCCTACTTGATCTCCTGTCTTCTTTAATGGAATTGCCGCTTTTATAATTTTTGAACATTGAATAGATTTATGCTCACCATTTAAAATAAAATCTTCAAATTCTTTTTCTGAAGGCAAGCGGTTGCAATATTGTTCAGTGCCGTGAAGGAAATTATCTATTGCTAACATCGGATAGCGATAGAGCTCATTAAGTTCCTTTTCTTCAGGTAAACTTTTATCGAAGGGGCTGAATTCATGACCTAGGGATTGAAGTGAAAGTAATATTACATGAAAAATAAAAGTAGTCTTAAATAATTTTTTTAATAGTTTCATACTTACTGCCTTAGCTGTCTTTTGTTTTTCGGTTTTGATCCCGAACTAAGCTCTTGCCAACCGCAGTCGTAAGAGAAGTCTCTGATAATGCCATCATTACCTTCATCGAAATCTATTGGAGCACAGGCAGAAACATGAATAGACATGAACAACATCATTTAGTTTCGTAATCAATAATTTTCTTGCCGTTGAAGTAGCAATGATTCTTAGCAAATGTTTTGCTCGGACGACAGCTATTGGCCCGAAGTTCAAGAGGGGTAAGAAAACAACTTTCAGTACCAAAAGAGCAGGAAATAACATATGCATAATCTTCACTTTTAAAATACTTTCCTTTCCATTCCTTAGTACCAATATTTAAAATGACAAAGATCTTCTTTGTATCTGAGTAAACTTTATGCTCATTTCGCTCAATGAACTCAGTTAGCCCTTGGATCTCCCTTCCAACTTTCTGTTTATCTCGAGGGTTAGTTTGGGTCTTAATTACTTCAGAACATTTAATGTTTTTATGTGACCCATTTAAAACGAATTCTTTGAATTCATGCTGAGCTGGAAAGCGATTACAAAGACGCAAAATAGAGTTGAGGATTGATTTAATTCCACTCATGGGATAAAGATAGCGTCGATCGAGCCGCTCTTCCTCAACTGACTGGCTGTCTGGGGGACTAGCTATATGAGCTATCACAGGATTGGAGAGTTGTAGGAAAATAAAAGAAACTGCAAAGGTCACAATAGTATATTTTATATTTTTCATATTTATTGCCTCACCTGTCTTTTGTTTTCTGTTTTGATCCCGAACAATACATTGGGATTTTGGTCTGGTTGCTCCATATGTCATATAAGGAAGAAACATCATTCAGTTAATAATCAATAATTTTCTTTCCATTGAAGAGGCAATGGTTTTTTACGAATGTTTCACTTCCACGGCAGCTCTTTACTCGAAGTTCAAGTGGAGAAAGAATACATTTTCCCGAGCCAAACTTACAGTCAATCACATATGCATAATCTGCACTTTTAAAATACTTTCCTTTCCATTCCTTAGGGTCAATATTTAAAATGATAAAGATTTTTTTTGTATCGGAGTAAACTTTGTGCTCATTCCGCTCAAAGAACTCAGCTAGCTCTTGAATGTCTTTGCCAAATTTTAGATTGGCTCGGGGATTGGTTTGAGTCTTAATTAATTCTGAGCATTTGATATCTTTATGTGATCCATTTAAAACGAAGTCTTTGAACTCATGCTGAGTTGGAAAGCGATTACAAAGACGCAACATAGAATTGAGGATTGATTTAATTCCACTCATAGGATCAAGATAGCGTTGATAGAGTTGTCTTCTCTCAATTGAACGCTCGTCCTCAGGCCAGGCCATATGAGCTATCACAGAATTGGAGAGTGATAGGGCAACAAAAGAGACTGCAAGGGTCGCAATAGTATATTTTATGTTTTTCATTTTTATTGCCTCAACTGTCTTTTGTTTTCGGTTTTGATCCCGAACAAATCTTCGGGATTTGGTCTGGTTGGGATAAGATGCATATGCGCATAAGCGCGTGGTGCAATTATATCACTCAAACTCTTTAAAAAGGACTTTAATGGGTTACTGCCTTTGACCACGGCTGTTTCTCCATTTGGGATTATCGAAGTCTCATAGTGACATGTCTCAGTGCCATTTGCCGTAAAGCCAACGTGAACATCTCCCTCAAAAAGAGGAGTAAAGCAGTTCTTAAGAGTAATCTTGTAATTGTTTTCGATAGAAAGGTTAAGCTCTTGCCAGCCACAATCGTAAGAAAAGTCTCTAATAGTGCCATCATCACCTTCTTCAAAATCTATTGGAGTGCAGGCATAGACATGAACAGGCATGAGATGATTGACGTATAAAGCATTGCCTGGATCCACCCAGCTGTACTTAATAAGAATATTAGGCCATTGAGTCCAGGGATCATCAGTTAATGACTCATTTAACCGTGGCTCAAAATTCTTAGGTTCGTTTGCAATTTTAGTTGATCCATATGTCATATAAGCAAGAAACATCATTCAGTTAATAATCAATAATTTTTTTGCCATTGAAGTAGCAATGTTTTTTTGCAAATGTTTTGCTAGCTTTGCAGCTACGTACTTGAAGATCAAGTGGGGAAAGATCACATTTTTTCGAGCCAAATGTACAGTCAATAACATATGCATAATCATCACTTTTAAAATACTTTCCTTTCCATCCCTTAGGGCCAATATTTAAAATGACAAAGATTTTCTTTGTATCTGAGTAAACTTTGTGCTCATTTCGTTCAAGGAAACTCACCAGTTTCGGAATGTTTTTGCCAATTTTCTTCTTCTTCTTTTGAAGGTTAACGTAAGTTTTTATTACTTCAGGACATTGAATATCTTTATGTGATCCATTTAAAATAAAGTCTTTGAACTCTTGCTGAGTAGGGAGGCGATTACACAGCCGCAACGTAAGAGTAAGGATTTTTTCAATTCCACTAATGGGCATAAAATAGCGTCGATCGAGGTACTCTTGCTCAACTGACTGCCTGTCTGGGGGACTAGCTATATGAGCAGTAACAGAATTGGAGTGTAGTAGAGCAGTACAAGAAACTGCAAAAGTTCTGATGATATATTTATGAATACTATTCATGTTTATTTTTTGAAAAAGTAATATTAAACCTTATTATCGGCTTAGTGTCCCCAGTACTATAAAAATTCGACTCTTAATTTTTCTTAATAATGTTTTAAAGCCTTGGATGTATTCACATTCTAGTTAGTTGAAGACTTGATGTGTGATTTCTTTCCGCCCTTCAATCTTGTTCATTCAAAAAAAAATCCTATTTTTTTTGCAATCAATTACAATGTCCTTACTCACGTTTGTTAAATCTTGTGTGAATTTTTTTGCTTGGATCTTGATATGAAAGTTATGACGAAATTTCTTGTAGGCGTCGTAGTCATTTTTATGCTTGGTTTTGCCTATATTGCGAGAATTTATTACGAAGTAAGAATTATTCCTAGAGAGAGATACGAAGAAAAACAAGAAATAGATGAACTCCATCACTGGCCCATGGAAGCCATTTATTATTTTTTAAAAGCTGCAATGACTAATTGCAGGCGTTTCCCTTTAGAAAATGAATTCAATCACTTTCTGGTAAATGGTGTTCATAAGGATATTCAATGTTCTGAATTAATTAAGACTAATTTAAAGAAAATCTACGGTATACCATCAGACAGAGCAGAGGGCCAATTTCTCTCTGATTTTATAAAACGTGGTCAATACAAAGTTATCTCTGACTCCAAAAGAATCTATGTGATTTACAAAAATGATCCGAAACGATGGAAATACAAGCATTTTGAAAGAGAAGAATATGACAAAGTTATTCTGTGTAAGTATTCTGATCAGTACTGCGTATTCATGGAATTAAATGATCTATTCATCAGCTGTCGGAATTCAGATTCTTTTGAAGATAATAACTGCTATCTTGGAGGCAAAAAAATATTTGATTATTGAAAGTAATCATTATTTCTGGGGCTTATCAATTTACTAATAATTTTGTTCTTAATACTACACCTGGCGAGCAAAGAACTGATCCAATCTCTCTATAAGCTTGGGATGAAACTTTTTAAAAAACAAAGTACTCTCCGCATGATGACGCTTCACCTGGCCCCATACTTCATAGATGTTTTTTGCTTTCTCACCGGGACGAACGGTATGGAGATAATCAAAGCTACCCAGGATGGAAAGTAGGGAAGCCTCCAGTGAAATTTCATCCTCGGATAATCGCTCAGGATAACCTGTACCATCGTAGTTTTCGTGGTGCTGGGAAATGATCTTTTCCACTAGAGGACTGATTAGCATTTTTTTTCTATGAATGAGTTCTAGAGATTTTCCGACATGCCTTTTATATTCTTCCATCTCAGTGCTACTGAGGTCGGATTCTTTTTTCTTTAACGTGTTCTGGTCAATTTCTGCCAGCCCGATGTTATGAATAAGCGAGGCAAAGGCGATGTCTTGGACCTCTTCTAAACCACAGGCCTTGGCGAAAATGACGGCGTAGATGGCGCTATTAATTCCATGGGCCAGAGCACTCCACCTTGGGTAGGGTAATTCTTTTAAGCAGGTGTGGGCGTCGGGATATTGATTCACGAGCTTTTCAATTCTTTCAATGATGGCGTAACCGTCCTCCTGCAGGAGTTTTCCAAAATGGAGAGCGCCGTCCGTGGAAATATTAAAAAAATCGATGTGGAGTTTTCTGAATTTAAACTGAATATCTGCCAGCTCTTCAGAAAAGCAGAAATCCTGATTAGTGCTTAACTCTTGCAGAAGTTTTCGGAATTTATCTTCTTTAGCATACAGGTGCCTTGTCTCCGAAGAGTTTACCTTAAGTTTTTTTTCTTCGGTGAATACCTCTCCGGCCCTCAGGAAGGGAAGATACCTTCTGTTCACTGATAGGTAGTGATACAAATCAACCGAATAGGACTCGCCCACCTTTAAGTCTCGGGTCAGGATGGTTCTGAAGGTTCGTTTTCTTAAAACTCTTAGCACATAGACTAGTTTATTAAGTGATATATCCTTTCGGTCCATGATCAAGGTCGCCCCGCACTTGGCGGCGAAGCTTCCATCTTTACTTAAAAGCGCATTGGTCAAAATGACGATGGGAAGATGGTTGTTGAGTTGATTGGCGTATTGAGAGATTTCCTGAAAGGAGATCACTTCTTTATTTTCAAAGTAAAAAGTTTTTTCAATTGTCGCCTTGGCATCTATGATGACGGCATCCACTTTAAAGTCAGTAAGATGATCGATTGCGGCTTCTGAAGTCTCTACTACTTTTAAGCTTGTGCTGCTTCCGAAAGATGAGGATATCTTCTCTCGGATCTCAGGATCCATTGTCACCAGTAATACATTCTGACTCCACTGACTTGCTTCCAATCAAACGTCCTTGCCTTCATTTACGGGATACTATTTATTCTAACTGACTTAGGGTTTTTCTCAAGAACGGATTAGTGGATCAATACTGTTGGAAATGTACTGGCCGTTACTTTGCAAATATTTTATGTGCCAAATTCGTGACTCAAAGAGGGCCATATGAAAGAAATCAATTTTAAGAAGACAGTTACTGGTAATGCTAATGAGGTCGCGTCGCGTGTTACTGAAGCGCTCAAGACCGAAGGCTTTGGGGTACTCACCCGAATCGACTTGGATGCAAAAATAAAAGAAAAATTAAACAAGGAAATCCCTCCTGCCATTATTCTTGGGGCATGTAATCCAGAACTCGCCTATGAGGCCTATCAGGCGAATACTGACGTGGCGAGTATGCTTCCTTGTAATGCAGTTATACGAGAAATTAAACCAGGAACAATTTCCGTCGAATTGGCCCGGCCATCTTTTATGATGGAATTAATTGAAGATGAAAATTTAGTTAATCTTGGCCAGGAAGCGGATAAGAAATTAATCAGGGTTCTGGATAATTTACAATAACGACTTAAAGTCCAAAAATCTTCTTCAAGATACCTTTGCATTGATTCTTACAGGCCAAAGTCACTTCATCTTGGGTGAGTTGAACTCCGCGAGTGTCTGGATCAAGACAACGTATGTGATCCATGCAGATGAAGCCGTGAACTTTATTATGTGCAGTTTGAAGTGGAACCCTCAGAGGACCAAATTCGGGACGATCTTTGCTTGTAATTGGGGCCACGACAACTCTCGGTATAAGTTTATTAAAGGCCTCAACACTTAATACTACCCCATAATGCTGTTGGGTCATTTCAGAACCAGAATGAGGACTCCAATTAAGATGGATAATCTCTCCAGTCTTCAAAGGTTTTCCCACTCTTTAAAATCATCGTCAGACAGATGGTCTTGCTTGTCGGTGGCTTTTCTTTCCTCTTTTGTGAACTGCTTAAGTTCGTCCCAAAAAGGAGCATCGTTAAGTTCAATGTCGACCTGATCACCCTCTTGGAGGCTACGACGGCTTAGTTCTTCCTTAGGGAGAATCACGCCTACAGAGTTACCAAATTGTTGAAGTTTCAATTTCATCTCACTCTTCCGGATAGGTTGTTATAACAATTATAATATCCTTTCGGCGATATTTATAAGAGCTTAAATCTAGAGGGATTTAGTGAACAAATCTAATATTATATATGGCGCTTGAGGGAAGTCTTCTCACAGATGAAACATGTACCAAGTGATCAGGGTCGTTATGGGACAGTGATATATTCAGTTCAGTTCTGTTTATCCCCAGGCCAGTAGTCGTGGACTTTCACTGCCCATTTGAATGACTTCCTTTAAGCCTCGAGTCAATTTCTTAGTCTCGGACACTTTTAGAGCTGGTACTTCAATAGCTTGTTCTAAGAAATTTAAATATTCTTTTACTCTTGGAGAATGGCAGGCCAGAACACTTAAATATTTAAGTAGCTGATCGACTTTAAATTTTTTGATCTTATAGTTTGTAATTTCAGAAAGACGAGTTTTTGGAATTCCTGTTAGCTCGCTCAGTTCGGTTAGTTTTACCTTTTCCTCATTAAGAAACTGCACAAAATGTTTGCATAAACCTATTTTGAATTTGTCTTCTGTTGAGAGAGAAACCTTATTTGTAATGTGTGTCAGCTTCCCACTGTCACGCCTAGCTTCTTGAATTCTTTTTAAAATCTCTTTGTTGCTGTAATTCATTTTTGCCATCCAGGGAAAAGAGTTATTGTATGAAGCTCGTTATCTTTGTCGGAATCAATATCAAAGATCATTATAAACGTTTGGCCAAAGAACTTTTCTTTTATAGGACTGTCAATACGAACACTGAACCGAGATATCTTTCCGGTGTGATCCACTGCTGCTATTTCTTCGCCGTCTAACAACTTAAGAAACTTTTCGATGTCTTTAATAGTAAAATTGCTTCTCGCCTTAGTATTAAGTCCAGAACCATCTTTTTTGAGGCCATAATTTATATGATCAATCTCAATTACTACTGAAGTGATCTTGCTCCGGTTTAAAGTAATTGGTTTCCTCAAGGTAACTGTATCGATCCTGCCTCTATTCTCAGTTGGCTTCTTCTTGATCATCTTACATCCTTTTTGGGAATGATGTCTTGAAAAGTTACGTTTTTTTGTAACTTTTTGTATTGCTGTTTGTTCTTTTCAAGGACTTGGATGATGATTTCTAGAGGGATTTAGTGAACAAATCAATATTATATGGCATTTGTGGGAAGTCTTCTCACAGATGAAACTCGTACCGAAACTGGCCACCCTGCCCGGACTTGAACCAGGATCAGAGACTTAGGAAGTCCCCGTTTTATCCAGTTAAACTACAGGGTGATGGAACTTAGTGTAGTTAATTTAAAACTCTTTATGAACAAAAAAAAGGCCATCCGAAGATGGCCTATGAGACTTACTTTTTAACCTGAAGATTTTTTAATCCTGCGAAGGCATTATTCTTAAATTGAGGTCCAGAATGCATAGGCTGTTGAGGTTGAGGACGATTACCGCCTCCACCGCGACGAGGAGCAGCTCCGGTGCCCGTCCCGGTCACACCTTCAGTTTGTGAATCAGCTTTGCAGGATAGAGAAATACGGCGGCGATCCATATCGATCCCTAAGATGCGCACTTTTAATTCCTGGCCCACTTTGAGTTCATCCATGGCGTTTTCAACGAAACGGTCACTCATTTCAGAAATGTGCAGAAGGCCATTCTCTTTAATACCGATATCAACAAAGGCCCCGAACATGGTGATGTTGGTCACCTGGCCTTGGTACCACTGGCCGATTTTGAGATCTTTAAGATCAGAGATGCCTTTGGTGAATTCAACTGATTTGAAGGCCGTTCGTGGATCTTGAGTCGGTGCTTTTAAGCACTTCACAATATCCGTTAGGGTCATTTCACCGATTTTTTCTCTTAAGGCCTTATCACTGGCCAGTTCATTTTGAAGAGAATCATCTGTCAGAAGGTCTTTAAGATCTTTTTTCTTTGAGGTCACCCATTCTTCAAGCACCGGATAACGTTCCGGGTGAATGAAGGTTCCATCCAGTGGATGTGGGCCGTTATAAATTCGCAGGAAGCCAGCGGATTGCTCAAAAACTTTTTGAGAAAAACGAGTAACTTTTAAAAGTTCGGCACGTGACTTGAAACCACCATTGGTGTCACGGTACTTCACCACATTTTGGGCCACAGTAGGACCTATGCCTGAAACATAAGAAAGAAGGGGAGCTGAAGCAGTATTTAAATCCACGCCCACAAAGTTCACACACGACTCAACCACGGCCTCAAGGTTATTTTTTAATTGAACCTGATTCACATCATGTTGGTACTGGCCCACACCAATGGATTTAGGATCAATTTTTACCAGCTCGGCCAGAGGATCCTGGAAACGGCGGGCAATAGAGATCGCCCCGCGAACTGTTACGTCTTTTTCCGGGAATTCAGCTCGGGCAATATCGGAAGCTGAATAGATGGAAGCTCCGGCCTCGGAAATCATAGTGGCCTTGACTTTGCCGTCTTTTACTTGAGGGATATGAGATTCAACGAATTCCAAAGTCTCACGGCCATAAGTTCCGTTACCGATGGCGATGTATTCAATTTTGAACATATCAATCATCTTAGTCAGAATCTGAGCGGCGCCGACTTTATCATTTTTGGGTTCATGGGGATATACCACGTGATCGCCCAGAAATTTTCCGGTGTCATCTACGATCACAACTTTACAGCCGGTACGAATCCCAGGATCGATACCCAGTACCGCTTTTGAGCCAAGGTAAGGCTGAAGCAGAAGATTTTTTAGATTGATTCCAAAAACTGAGATCGCTGCGGTATCAGCAATTTTTTTGAGTTCGTTTTTCACTTCAAGGTCAAGGGACGGTTGAATGTAGTTAGTGAAAGATTTTTCAGCGCATTTCTTTAAGATGTCGTAGTTGGCGAGTTTTTCTTTTTGCGGGAAAAATTCATGCTCAACCATACCGATTCCCATTTCAGGAATGATTTCAGCATCCACTTTTAATACTTTTAAATTCATCCCTCGTCTCATGGCCATATAACGGTGAGAAGATTTGGGATCCTTGATTTTTGCCAGAGGCTCTGAGAATTCAAAAAAGTCTTTGAACTTAGAAGCGTCTTCAACCTTGTCACCGTCTTTTCGAAGAGCGGCCTTCATGACACCGGATTCCCAGAAGGTCTGACGGATTTTTTCTTTTAATTCTAAATGATGAGAAAAAGTTTCCATCAAAATGTCACAAGCGCCAGCGATGGCCTCTTGAACGTCTTTAACTTTTCCGGCCGTAGGTTTAACGAACTTCTCTTCAAGCTCCGCCATGATGGTGCGGATATCTTTATCACCTTTTAAGATCATTTCAGATAATGGTTCAAGACCGTTTTCTTTAGCGATCATGGCCTTGGTTTTTTTCTTCGATTTATAAGGAGCGTAGATGTCTTCGAGCTGAGTTAAGGTACTGGCGGCCTTGATCTGGCGTTCTAGCTCGGGAGTCAGTGCTTCCATCTTTTTGATGGCCTCAAGTACATAGGCCCGACGTTTTTCAGTTTCAACATACTCGTTATAGGATTCCTGGATATCTCGGATTTGAACTTCATCGAGACCACCAGTGGCCTCTTTTCGGTATCGGGAAATGAAGGGGATTGTGCATTCTTCTTCGAATAATAATTTACAAGTGGCCATCACTTTAGTGGGAGTAATTCCCAATTTTGTTGTGCAAAAAATCATAGCATTTGGATCGAGTGTCTGGGCGGCCATGAGGCGAATCTCCTGGAAAAAATATCTCTAAGTAAGAAATGAAAATGGTAACGACTCAGAGTAGAAATTGGCAAGATTTTGTGAGAATATTAGAGGGAATTAAATGAAAAGGATTGATTTTGACGACTCTTGCCATCATTGGAAGCGGAATCCTTGGAAGAAGTTTATTATATACTCTTGCCAAAGAACAAAAAAGCTTCGAAAAAATCACTCTTTTTAACTCTGATTCTTTTGCTTTTCCCTGTAGTCTCCATTCTACCGCCATTGTGGCCCCCCGAGGACTCTCACAAGGCCATTCTCCCTTGGGTGATCTTTTGCTGGAGGCCTATGCTGGTTTTAAGCAGCACATAGAGCTGGATAATCCTGAAGGGGTGGAGCCTGTGACTCAGTTTACCGGTGCCTCGGATAAGCTGGATGCTTTTAAAACCCGTTATCCTCATGGGAGTATGTCGGACTCCCTTTTATCCATTCCTCTTAAAAAAACAGTTTATATCGCAAGTGAAGAGGCCTATCTGATCGATCCCAAAACTTACAATGACTGGTTGTTAAGTGAGGCCCAGTTGATGGAGCAGTATCATCTTGAAGTCATCAATGATTTTGTGACGGAGTTGGAACAAAATGAACGAGTTCATTTAAAAACTCAACAGGAGAGGGTTCTTTCTTTTGATAAGGTGATCTTTACCGGTGGTAATTATAATCGTTTTTGGAAGGACTTGGTCCCTGATTCAAAGCTCAAAACTTCTAAGGCGATACAAGGGAGTTATCTCGAGTTCAATTCTCTTTCATGGGACTTGCCTTCTTTTTCACTGACTTTTGATGGAGATAACTTAATCTGGAATAATCGCTTAAAGCGTCTATTGATCGGTTCAACCACCTCAGCGACTCATCATCTTCTTCCACCGCTCTTTGAGCTCCCTTTAATTTATCAAAGGCTCTCTGGACTGGTGGATGTTACTCTACCGGATCTCTCGCAAGCGGAAATTAAGGTCGGGCTAAGGGAGAAGGCCCAGAAGCGCGAACCTTATACCATTCGGGAAGGTGATGTTTATTTCATGGGTGGGATGTACAAAAACGGTTATTCACTGGCGCTTAAAATGTCCAAAAACTTTTCTCATCAATACCTTTAGTTCTTTTATAGAACTCACTTAAGCACTGATTGTCCTTATTGGTCTGTCTTAACTTCTTAAGTTCGGCCTTAGTGGTAGCGAGGCGTTTAAACGGTGCTGCTCTTACTGCTGCCGTCAGCATCTTTTCTAAGTTCTCCAAAGTCACCACATCTTTTTTTTCCAGGTTTCGGCAATGGTGGCTGGGGACATGAATAAAACCAAAAGTTAAATCCGGGTAGAGGTGGGCGAACTGGAAGGCGAGATTGTTACAAACAAATGAGCCCGCGTGATTTGAGACCTGCAGTTCTTTTCGCTCTTTTTCCGGTAGGGAGCAGTACATTTGGGCCAGAGGATAATTTAGGCCAATCACTTCATCCGCGTTTGGATGGATGACTGAATTGTGGCGTTCATTACCGTCATTATCGGCACCAACAGTGTTATCCAGGTTCCGTGCTATAGTTTCAATTTTAAAATTACAATTGGCCTCACCGAGACCCAGCACTAACTGGGGGGTTCTATTTTGGGCCTTAAGACAGTCTTCTAACTGATAGGTCGATTTATCAAATATTGTATTGAGAGCACAAAGTTTGAGTTCAAATTCCGGATGGTCTTTTAGTTTTTCCATTAAGCGTTTGGCAATTTTTTCTGAATTATTGAACGGGGCCTTTCCAAAAGCATCAAAATGTCCGACCAAAACAAGTGGACGTGCCCAGACGGAAAAAGACAAAAGGAGGAGCAAAAAACCTGTTTTCATGCAGCTTTTTTCCCAAAAAAGGTGTGCTTTTAGAAGGGATTGGGAACTTTTTACCGCCTGACTCTTAGATCTTTAAGCTAAAAATTCATTATCCGAAAAGCCATCCATAGACAAACCTCTCTCAAGGATGGCCCATGAAAAAATGGATTTTTTCGCTGGCACTAGTGTTCTCTCTATCAATTACAGACACCTCTTACCAGAATATGATTTCCCACGCTCATGACGTGGCCCCAGGAATAGTTTCCGCTGAGGATTCAACTTATGTGCCGCCTTCCTTTGTTCAGGCCGCTCATCTTTCAGTTAAAGGGATGCAGATTAGTGGCTTCGATACTAAAAGTCGCGAGAAGCTTTATCGCTCTTTTGAAGTTCTGGAAGCAGTGGTTAATTCTGAAGAATTCAAGGACCGCGTGATCAACTTTAAAAATTCAAAAGGTGAGCGCTCATTTGCTTCAAATAAGGGTCTAAGTAATGAAGAGATTTATCAGATTTTCATGGAAGGCCGGGAAACCCTTCAACAAAATACACCAGGCGAAATGAACTTCTACTTAAAACTTTATAACAAGAGCTGGTCCCGGGTCATTGGTTACACCTCCGGGGACACAAATGTCATTCATATGAACTGGAAGTTTTTTAAGAACTTCGCCCCTCATCAAGTGGCCAGTAACCTCGCCCATGAATGGACCCACAAAATTGGATTTGATCACCGCTCGGCCAAGGAGCATGATTCAGCTCCGTACGCGATTGGTTATATCATTGGTGAAATGGCAGAACGAATTGAAAAAGTAAGAAAGCTCCACTAAGTAAATACTTAGCGGAGTTTTTCTATATTACGAATTAATTTCTTGATGCTTCTAAAAGCTTCTCCACGACCTGGATCAAAGGCTGCGGACGAGGATACTTAAATTCACAATCAACTTTAATCGGTTCGCCGCCATTTACCGGAAAGACCGGACACTTAGGGGACTGAGCGAAGAAGCGTTTTGACTCTTCATAAATAAAACTGTGAGCTGCACGTGCTGCAGGAGCATATTCTGCTGGTGGCAGCGTACTTTTGTCAAAGTCCCATTTTGGAAGGCCAGGTAGAGGTTGGAAATAATTTTTCCAATCACGGGGAACGACCCAGAAGAAGTCTGGCTGATGAGTTTTTCCAATGAAGTTACGGCCACTTTTCTTAGTTACACGCCATTGTCCGCCGACAACATTCCCTTGGGCATTGATCTCCAGGTCATAGTTAAAATCAAAGTCTGAAATCTTATCGTCTTCTTCTGAATTGGTTTCTTTCTTACGAGGATATTCCCAGTCAACGTATTTTAGCTTCACGTTCACACCAACAATGTGGGTCGTCTCAGGATTACGAGACACTTTGAACGGATCCTTATCCCCATATTCTTCCACCGAAATAGCGGCAGATTTTAACGTGCCTTCATCTCCAGTCCTAGGGTTGTAATAAAAAAGTTCATAGCCAGAGACCGGTTGATTGGCGATGGCCGCTTCAGCAGTTTTATCCACAACAAAACTTCTGCCTTCAACGCCCAAAAGGTTAACCATCGAGACGTGGAAGATGGCCGGGTGAACATCAGCACAACGAGGTACAAGTTCAGTATCATCACGATCAATTTCAGTGTCGATATAACGGCCGTACTTATCCTTATCAGGATTTTTCTTATTACAACGATTACCTTCAAAAATAACGTTACTCTGAATGGTTGAGTTGGCCCACATTAAAGAGACTAATGCTTTAATGTCATTTGGATAAAACGGCATCTTCTTACCATTTGGTAATGTGACGGTAACGGTTTTTTCAGCTCGGGGAGAGTGACCGGCGGCCACTGCCCATCCGTGACAAATTCCTTCCCAAAGGGCCATAAGTTTATTGGCATTTGGAATCCGGTAGCCATCAGGAATTTCAATTGCAGAAAGGAATCCCCATTTCTTCTCATTACCCCAGGTCTCAGCGTAGTCCCAAATCCGGTTAGTAAGATCAAAAGAAGTATCACCTAAAAGAAGATCATACTTTTCAGAGGGAGCTAGCTTTGCGAGATCTTCTTCATCCAGCTCATAGACTCTTGAATGGACTTTTGAAGTACGTTTTTTTGCATCTCTAACGTTCTTTTTCCAGTCGAGGTGCTTTCTGATGCTGAAAATAAAAGTGGTGTAATCTTTGTTTTGATAATTGTTGGCAATCATTCCCTGGTTAAGTGGCCAGTAAGATCCACCCCAAGGTTGCACTTTAGTATTGGCCTGATTGAGTCCGCGCTTTTCCATTTCATAGATGTTGGCAATGTAGCCTTCACCTTCGTACAGAGCACTTAAACGGGTTTTGATTTGTTCCGTTGAATAAGGTTTGTAAGGATAAATTGTTTTCGCCGGCTCTTTAATGGAGCCCGGAGTAGAACAATCTTGGGTTTCAGGATCACAATCTTCTTCCGTTGATTGAGCGAAAACAGGAGTCGAAAGAACGACAAGTGTCATTGATAAGTAGAGATACTTTTTCATCTGGCCTCCCATAAGGGTCTTTTTATGACTTGGTGTATCTTTTTATAGGGTCAGTTGCCAGTGTTTTTAGGCACTTGAGTAAAGATTACAAGGCACTAAACTAGCGAAATGACAGCTTTTCCCAGCGCTTAAGGGGATTTCGTTTATGATCCGATAAGCCCTCGAGGTATTTTATGAGGTTAAAGCTACTAATTTCACTCTTCATGTTGCTGACGGGTTTCTCTTCGTTTTCCGCAGAAGATGATTTTCAAATGCGGGTAAGTTGGGTTCGCACACTTAAAGAACTACTGGTTGAAATTGAAAAAAACGAAGACCATAAAATGGTGCTTTTGGAGAAAAAATTTTTTGACTCCTGGTCTTTGATCACAAGCGCCTGGGCGGATGCACGTTATGACTGCTTTTATGCAGGCTGGCCATCAACATTAAGAGCAAGTGGCGGAAAAAAACTTTGTCAGCTCCCTGAGCGCACGAACTCTAGTTATGAGAAAGGAATTTGTAAAGGGGATGAGCTCCAATGTCAGCCTCTTTTATTTGGAAAGAATCTTTGTGTCTCATTTAAAACAAAACAAGAAAGAAATTCTTCTTTCTCGCAATGTGAAAAAAAGTTTCAGGTAGAAAAAAAAGGTCGGTATGATTTTCTGAAAAATACTTCCCGAAAGGAAGCAAATGATTTGCGTGAAATGTCGGCACTCGCGGCCGATATTTGTGATCCCAAATCAGATTCTCCTCAAAAGGGGAGTGTCGTTTGTCAAAAAATTAAGGATAAATTACCAGACGCCATGAAGGCCATAAATCGCGGGTTTATTGAAGCGGGAATCATTCAGAGTTCTGCCGCTCCTGATGGAAATGAAGGACAACCGGAACCTATTTCGACCCAAAGTCCTCCGCTGCTGGTAGCAGGAGAAGATTGTCCTCCACCGGCAGCAGCGCCTGAATCATTGGCCCAAAACGTGGCCGACATTCAAAAACAGTTGAACGACCCCTTTGATGATTCTTATGAAAAAATAAAGAAGGAATTTCTCTCCTCGCCCTTTTGTGATCCCGAAAAAGTAATTAATAATTCCGACCAAAAACCCAGTGCGGTTTATGTCGGCATTCTGATGAAAGAGATGCAGTCACTCCCGTACTTAAACTCGGCCGCTCAAAGAGAAGAATTCTTAGGGAAGATGCAGAGTAAGTTTAATGTGAGTCGTATTGTTCACAATGAGGTTTCGAACCTTCTGAGTGGTGGTGGGGATCGAAAGGATATTGCGGCCAAGGCCCAGGGTATTATACTTCAGGATATTATTAAAAATTACCGTCCCGGTTCTCATCAACTGACCCAGGAGATGAAAGAGGAACTGACTAAAAAAAATATTTTTAAAAAGAATCCCTCTGGAGAGATAGAGTGTCCTTTTATCGGGAAGGATGCTTTCATGAAGGCAATGGCCGGTAGAGAGGAAGTTTTAAAAAGTCATGGTAGGAGCATCACTCATAAGAATCAGATCACCATCGTGGATTATACCCGCCCTTCCAATGAGCGAAGAATGTTTGTCATTGATTTGTCGAGCAACAAAGTTCTCCATAATACCTGGACCGCCCACGGAATAGGTAAAAGTGAAGGAGGCGGTATAGACGGGAAGGGAAGTTCACCTTCGATGTCGAATCAACCGGGTTCTTTAAAATCTTCCGATGGTTTTATTATTGCCACGGCAGCTTCTCATGGAAATCGTTTCGGGCCCAATGTTCTTTTGAAAGGAATAGATTCTAATAATTCAAATCTCGGTGCCCGGGCCGTCATCATTCATGGTTGGGCCTCCCCTATGGGCGAATACTCTACCGGTTTACAAGAATATAATTATAATACCGGGTTATTTAACAGGCCTTATGATGTAATTGAAAAGGTGATGAAGACTGATTTTAGAAGTTCTACCACCAAACAGATGGAAGACGCTATTTGGGGCATCAAAAGCTCCCTTATCACTCCAACCTTTCTGCCCCCAACTGAAGGCTGCCTGGGTGTTCCTACCATCAATATGAAGCATCTGGACCGCAAAGGGCGTAATAAAGATCAGGTAGAGCTTCTTAGAGAAGATCTACCTGGGTCTATTATTTTTAATTATTCAGGTCCTGAGATGAAATCTAAATATCTTTAAAAGCGAACGGCGAAATCAGCACCAATGGCAGTGGCATCCGAACGCAGCTTCAAGAGCGTCTGGGTGAAAAGACCAACACTTTGCAGGTATTTAATCTTCTGAGGGAAGTAAGTCAGATTCACGCGCCCACGATGAGGCAGGTTATTGTTGAATTCACGGGATCCGGATTGCACTCCCCGTTGGTCCCAGTCAAAAGTGAGGACAGAGCCCAACATCCAGCGATCATTGAATCGGTAATTCACATAAGGACCGGTGCTGACAATCATAGTTTGCATGGCCGCTGGAGTCCCACCCTGGTAAAGTGGGGCCTTTACGTTGTTCTTGTAATACATGCGGTAAATCTGACCAGTGAGACCTGCTGTCCATCTTACATCCGGTAAATTGAAGGCGAGACTTTGTGACAATACCAGCCCATAGGTCATATCCAGATCTTTAGAGGTGGATGAAGTTGGTGCCTCATAAGAGAAAGTCGTAAAGAGCGTGGCACCGGGAAGATTGAGTGAGGGAAGACTCACATAGGCCCGGGCATTGAAGAATTCTGTTTTGGGACGATTGGTTAAAGTGAAACCGTCTTTATCTTTATTCTCAACTTCATCGGTATAACCATTACTGGCCGAAAGAGTCGCGCCTATGGCCCAGTCAAAATTAATCTGGTGACGAAGATTAACTGCATGGAAACTTTGCAGAGGAGCACGACCTGAATTTGGGGAATCTATTCCTTCCTGAAAAACGTTGTAGGTTTCAGTCGCCTTACCTGAAGCTGTCGGGCCTAGAAACTGTTGATAGTAAGAAAGCGAAGTATTATCCCAGAGTTCTCTAGCGAGACTTTTTTGGGGCATCTTGAGCTTAAGGACTTGTCCCGGATTATTTTGGAGGTATTGGTTCTGGGAATTTGTCTGGGCCACAAGTCCTGATCTGTCACTACTTTGGGCCTGGGCCGCATTAATCATCACCAGGATCACAAATGCCGCCATTACCAGAATGAGAATGTTGGAAGAAAGGCTTGAACGCTTAGTTTTCATATTTTAGTCCCGGCAGTGTTTTGGTTATTCGCCATACCTAAATTATCAAGCTTGTCGCGGTCACTTAAAAACTCTCTCAGATTATTTATCACGATCATCCTTTGGGTAGACTCAATGTCTTTCCCGATTCTGTTCATGATCTCTTCTCTGATCCCCACGTACTCTAAGGTCAAGTTGTGGAGAAGAGTCTCATATAACATAGAAACTTTTGTTCTGGTTAGCATCTCGGCAGGTGTCAATAATTTACCGGTAACATCACGCTGAATGAGTAGCGCCAATTCTTCACGCTTGGCCGAATACATGGATTGAAGTACCCAGGCCGTGTTTCTCACTGACCAGATGTACATATTAAGACCCATGTTGGAAGCTTCTTCGGCCTTTGAATTTTGGAGGAAAAGAATTTCCCACTGACGCTTCATGTGAGCGCGGAATTCTTTTGTGTCATAAACATCTTTTTGCTTAAAGAGATTTGAATTGGCCTTTAAGTTTTTAAGAACAGTTCCGTGTTCTTTTCTCGCCTTGGCATAAGCTTCGGCCAGCTTTTGGATCTTTTCGTAACCTTCCGGACGTTTTAAATCTTTATAGCGCCATGAGAGAATATTGGTCATCTCTTCCATGAAAACAAAAGCACGACCAACATAGTAATCGCTGCGCTTTTGCTCATTGTCCTGATCTAACATCACGTAGACTTGATCCAGAATAAAACGACCCATACGGTCCCAGAGATAAAGTTCCAGCTGCTGAGTGCGGTTGATCTCATTGAAGAGGTACTGCTTCATCTTGGCCGAGAGATTTGGATTTTCCTCTCTTAATTTGAAGATAAGATTGTTGTAACGCTCGAGTTCTTCCCACGTGGCCTCAATTTGCATTGGAAAGTTATATTGAGTTTCTAACTGTTCAAGCCTTCCCATTCGTGAGGCGTATTCAATATTCTCTTCATAAGCGATCTGAAGCTGTTTAAAGTTACTCATACGCTCAGACCAACTGGTCTTATTGATGCTTTGGGAATCAGTCGTTAAAAGCATATTTAGGATAGCAGGACTGGCCTTTTCAGATTGACCATTACCTAACTGAATAACTAGTGGATCAGATGAAGTGTTTGTCACTGCCGAAGCTTCAATAATATTGGCAAGGATTGCCTTCTTGGGTGCTACAGTCACGGCCGGCGCCGCCTGTGTAGTGGAAACAGAATCTTCTTTCGGCATGGAGCTTGGTTTAGTCACTTCTGCGACTGCTTCTTTACTTCTCATGTCATTGATTACAACTTCACTCTTATCCATAAGACTTGTGATTTCACTTTTGGCCTCAAGATAGACTGAACGTACGTGACCTACTGCCTGCATAGCATGGGGATTCATAGGCATGGTGATGAAATAATAAGTAAACGGCCCGTAGACGGCCAGAGCAATGGAGTAACCTAAGTTATTTCGGACAGTCTGGAAAAACCAGATAACCTTACCCATCGTATAACGATAAAAAAGACCTTTAAAGTTGTTGACTGGTCTGGCTATGATTCTGGCAAGAAAATTTCCAGCACTCTTGGACATAAGCGCAAGCTTGAATGCCGTTTTGGATAATTTATGGGCCCTGATCTTTGTATTCAGAATAATTTTCAACTCATCTTTATAATTCTGGAAAACCAGCTGACGTTCTTCCCAAGTCAGAACAGGATCCATCTCTGCCATAAGAATTTTATTATAAATATTCACCACTGCCGGATCATTTGAACGGTCTTTGACCGGAAGACGGATGAGTTTTGATTTATAAACCGTCTTTAGAAAACATTCTACCGAATGAATGAGTTGTGTGCTGGCCTTGCCGTCATTGGCCTTTTTGTATTCAAGAGAGAGGAAGTTATAGAAATGATTAATTATTGGACACATCAGGTCCATTTCATGGAAATCGACTATGATTGACTTTAAGGCCTCTCTGTCTGAACTAAAAGTAATTTCGCCTTTGATATTATAGTAATCATGGCGCTCCAGCGTTTCACTCTCAGTCTGGAGAGTTCTTTTTAAAACATAACCTGTTCCACCCAGAATCAGACCCACTAAGAGTTGGGCCGTAAGACCTTCTTCCTGATACTCAAAACCGCTCATTCCATTTTGGTTATGAATAGAGAGAACCTCGCCCTCAATGGAATAGAGTTTCTTTCCACCATCCTGGAGAACAGTCTCCAGGAAAGGTTGTATCTTTGGAACATCCATCGAAAGTAATTCAAGTCTCATTGCAATCGTCCTGGGTCAGCTTACTGCTGCTGTTGCTGTTGGGTTTGGTTATAGCTATTTCCGAGTGAGATGGTGCTCAAAATCGGACGTAGCGTAATTGATCTCGAAAGATCCAGCTTACGAGCAAAACTCACGCCGTAGAACTGATGATTTCCAATCGCCGTCAATGCTTCATAATCAGGACGTGCTTTCTTAATTGCACGCATGATTTTCACGGCATTGATTTTAATCTGCTGATTATTGGCCGAAGGAAGTGCCGAGCGGATTTCATCCCAGCTGATTTCCAGTCCGAGTTCCTTCGCAAAAAGAATGTTCTTGGCATTCTCGAGGGCGGGGATCACTTCCTGGAGTGCTTTTACTTTTACCTGGTTCGAGTTAGGCATCATGTAGCCAAATAGAGAGCCGTATTTATTTAAAACGGCATCATATTCCTCACGGCTGGCATTGATTCCATTTCGTATTTCAGTGATGAGGTTACTGAAAAAATAAGGAACAATTCTGTCGGCCAGACCATAGAGAGGCTGACGCTCAACTGAGATATCCACGGACAGGCCTTCCAGAGAAGCTGCAGATACACCCAGGAAATTTCCATAGAAGTTCAAGAAGTAGGCCTGGGCAATTGCTCCGTCCGAGAGGGCCTTAGCCTCCATCTTGGTAGTCTCTTCGATCTGATGGAAGTGGATCACTTCATGACCGGCAGTATAGATTTGGGTAAGAGGATCAAGTTCTTTCCGGATCCAGATGAAAATATCTGAATCAGAAAAAAGACCATGAGATTTACGTTTTTTAGCAAAACATTCACCTGCGTCTTCCCGGGCAGAAAGGTGGTTTTCAAGAATTTTTTTACTGCTTAGGATTGAAATCTTATTAGGAACTAATTCATTGGAGAAGACTTCTTCGATAGAGAGTCCCTGCTTTTTCGCAAATTGCTCAAGGTTGTATTTGGCGTAAGGCATGACCGGCATAAGTTCAATCAGATCCTTCACTCCAACATGTCTTGAATTCATGATGTCCTTCATGCGCTGAAGGAAAGGGAATTCTTTGAAGTGCTCTTCGCGTTTCATGGCGAGGAATTTAACTCTGTTGTCGGCGGACATTTTACGGGCCTTGGATTCAACTTCCATCCAGGCCGACCGTGCCTCTTTTATATGATCAGGGACAAAATCAGAATCAATAAGTAGCTCACCAGTGGCAAATTCCCGTTGGGATGCGGTTAAGAAGCCACTAGTCTTATTGAGACTGTTATCAGAGAGACCGAAAGTCTCGAACTTAAGTTCCGGATGAACTGTTTCTGTTGAAAAGAGCTTGGCAAACTCAATGGCCTTTTCAGAGTTTTGTAAGCGATCTCTTACTGTGATCATAAAGCTTTCAACAAGTTTCATCATGTTAATAGCTGTTTTCCCAGTAATGTTCTCTCGAGGGAAGCTGGCCTCAATACTTCCTCGAAGAATTCCCAGAAGAACATTGAATTCCTTAATCAGAGTTTTATTGTCCTGGGCCTTCTCTGCCAGCATGGCCTTAAGATTTTTAAGGATTTTCCTGTCATGCTTCCGGTGCTCGTCTGTATAGTTTTGGTAAACGATGTCCTGATCGATAATCAAGAGCTCATCCATCTGATCGCGGAAACCTTTAGGAAGTTTATTTTTTGTTTCCAGGCGTTCAAGAGTGGTCACCAGTGTAATCTGATTGGTGTTTATTTTCTCAAAGTAAGCAGCTATCGCCAGTGTGGCCTGTTTACTTTCAAGAACATCAATAATTTTATAGATCGGCTCAATTGCACGTGGATTCATGAATGAGAGAACTTCTCGAGACTGAGTTTTAAGCGACAGCGCCAGACCTAACATCGTATAACTATCGGCCGTACCATTTTTAAGATGGTTATAAATTTCAGTCGCCAGACGTGAAACTTGAATTAATTGGGCCGCCACAAACATAGGAAGATGAGTCTGAAGAGGTACTGGTGACTTTTGTTTAATAAATTCTGCGGCCGTTACCGCCTCTGGTGTCCCCACATCATCAATTACAACGAAAGGAGCGTATCCACCGCCTTTAGAGGTGTTTACGATTGAACTCATTGGCCCTTTTTCTTCAGGAGCGTAACGGACCAAAGCATTGTGGGTCATTTTAGGTAAGGCCTTAGCTCCACCACCATAGAAAACCCATAGACGGATATCGGCCGCTAGGTTTGCGAAGCGGGTTCCTGTCTTGTCTTTCATGGCAACTGGAATGCGAGCGATTTTTACCAGTTTTTGATAGGCATAGTGAGATGGATTCTTTCTAACCATCTCCATGACTTCTTTTTTAGAATCATTCGAGAGAGTTTTCATGATGTAGATTCCAGAGCCACCGGAGAGATTTGGTGCTTTGATAACCCATTCATCCATATTGTCTTCAATCACTTTAACTGATTCTTTCTTAGGAGGTAGTGTTTCAGGTGGTGTGATTTTAGGTCCATTTACAGGAATACCCAGCTCTTTAATTTTTCCTGAGAAAAACTTTGGAGCATAAGTGGTTAAGGCCGCCAGGATAATTTTATTATCAAGGATTCGGTTAAGGCCTCCCATGTAGATCTTATGATTTAAAATTGCCTCCAGAAGTCCTGGAACTGCGTAGTCTGATTGAAGCGGAATTGGATTCCCGTTTACATCCAATACTCTCGGAGCTTCACCTTCTTCACCGAGTTTTAGTGAATCACAAAGATAAATTGGCTCATTAGTGTCCGGATCTCTCAGGATGATGCCTTTATCAACGTCAAATAGTGCAGAATCAGCATTAATTCTAGAGTAGATAGCAGTTACAATTGGGTTTGAACCATTGATGGTGCGAAGTCGGATATAACCTTTCTCATCCTGGAATAATTGGACGGGATCTGCATAAACCAGACCGGAATAAGCAGCAAGGTTATGGATCTCCGGTGCGGCACCATTCATTCCTCCTGGAGGAAGAATAACCTGGATACCATCTTTAACGCCGGTCCAGTCTTCACCCAAAGATTTATACGTGTCGGCCAAAACTTGAAAGTGATCATTTGGCAACATCTTGCCCATGGACTCAAGTACTTCCGGGTTTTGCTCGTAGTGACCTTCTAGTACGTTCATATTATTAGAAGCACCAGACGGAGCTCCCGCATTGAGTTCAAGAATTCTAAATGGCAATTCTGGCAATTTTGAAATCTTTTTAGATTTCAGGATTTGTTCAAAGTTTTTTGATTGCTCAAGATAATCTTCAATCAAAACCAGATCAAGGCCCACGTTATCGAAGAAAGGGTATTTCTTCATATTCGGGTGATGTAGCTGGGGGAAGTAGTTAGGAGATTCCATAATTGCCTGGATGAAGATATTACGAATTTCAACCGGCAAGGATTTTACAAAAGGAGAGTCTTTTACTGATTTAGAGCCGTAGATATCCTGAATCACACAACGAAGTGAGACGATGAGTGATTGAGCGGCCTTTTCAATTGTATTGAAAACTGACTTTTGAAGTGGAACGATTGTAGTTGTACATGGGACAGTGAATATCTTGTAATTCCCATTAGCATCTGATTTTTGAAATGTTAAATCCCGTTTCCGAATGAAGCGAGTCAGACTTCTGGATTCTTTTAAATGAACTGAAACTTCTTTTGAAAGAAGGTTCTTAACCAGAGCTTTGGAGTGATTGTAGGGTGCTCGTTTTCGCCTTGATGAGAAGATGTAATTGGCCACATCTACCTTCACCGTTCCAATAAATCCCTGGTTTGGATTATACGGCTGCAGTTTGCGACGAGAATTTTTCACTTTAATCACAACGACCTCACAAATAATGGCTAACATTGTTCGTTTTTGGGGAGAGTGTATCCAACTTTTTGACGCTGTGCAGTTAAACATCCCTAAGGCTGTAAAAACTACAGACAGTGTCTTTGGAAAGCCACAACTCGAGGTGCCTCCTTGCAATTTTTGTGACAAGGATATTGCTTAATTATTTTAATGAGTTGAACTCCAAAACCTGTGAGGTTTGAGGACAAATGTCTAAAGTTTGGGCAATTTGGTACAAGAAGCAAGTTGTCTAAATCATTGAACTTTTTGTTTAGCAGTGGCCAATTTATAGGGCCAATCTTAAGAGTGCGAGTCTTGGTTAGAATAAGTTACTTGATTTTGAAACGCATTAAAACGAATGATGAACAAGCTTCCACAGGGTGTTAATTTCCGGTAATCAATTTCGGCCTGGTGAAACTGAGCAATCTTTTGAGCAATTGGAAGGCCAATCCCGGTTCCAGTGATCCCTCTAGGGGAGGCCCGGTGGAAACGGACATTGAGGATATTTTCAAAGTCATCTTCATCAATTCCCGGTCCTTCATCCTGGATCCAAACCTCAACTTGTGAATTTACATTTTTAATATCTAACTGGATGGTGCTTTCTTCGGGGGAATATTTGATGGCATTATCCAGAATATTTTCAAACAAGCTATCCAGTAACTGCTTCTCACCCATGACTTCCAGATTAAGATCTTCTTCAATATTAAAGCGAATGGTAATTTTTTTCTCTTTCGCCTTCGTTCTAAGGCGAGAGGAGGTTCCTAACAGAAGATCATCCAGGCGAAGCGAGTGAAAGACAAAACTATCCAATCCGGATTCTACTCTCGAGATAAGAAGCATGTTCTTCACGAGCTCTACCAAACGCTCTAATTCTTCCCGAAGCGATCGATGGAACCGCTGGTACTCTTCCATTGTCCGTTCTTTGGATTCCAGAACATCTAATTCACCCTTAATTATGGCAAGAGGCGTGTTTAGTTGATGGCTGGCGTTTGAGACAAAGTGTTCCTGACTTTTAAAGGATTTTTCCAGACGTTCTAGAAGGTTATTTAGCGTTTTACTCAATTCTTCAACTTCATCTCCTGTATGTGGCACAGGAATGCGCAGGGAGAGATTTCGTGCGGCTATGGTGTTGGCGGTTTCCGTTAAGAGTTTTATCGGCGCCAAGGCATTGCCTGCAATCAAAAACGATATGAAGCTTGAAATCAGGATAAGAGTTGGAACCATTAAAGAAGTAATCAGAAGATGATTTCTTTCCCGAGTGATCAGAGTGTCCATAGAAGCTGCTACTTGCAGAATCATTTCTTTATCATGTTCATTGCTGATTTTGACGTTTACTGCTCTGAATACTTCATTATCAACCGAGAAAGTTTTGTAGCGGTGAGTATAGTCCTCGTAGGAAGGAAGAAAAGAATCAAAAGGAATTTCAGAGTTAAGTAGAGGATCTGCACTTCTTGATAAAATCTTACCGTCATATGATCTGACGATATAGATTGTTTTATTCAGTATGAAAGGAAAAGCTTTCTTTATTTCACTTTCTGGTAATTTAAAATCAATTTTTAGGCCTGAGTCATCAATATGAAGGTATTCAGAGAGATCAATTGCATAGTTTAAGAGGCCTGAATCAAAATCTGCTCTTCCTGATTGGAAATACTGATTTGAAAGGATGTAGGCGAATGCACAGATGAATAAACCAAAGAGAGTAGAATAAACGAGAGTCAGACGAAATCTGATACCTTTAAAGAGACTAGTCAATTTTGTTAAGGACATAACCCTGGCCCACAACAGTCTTTAAAAGTTTTTTAGGGTAAGGGGAGTCAATCTTTTTTCGTAAGTGATTAATATAAACATCTATTACGTTCGAGTCAGGATCAAAGTCTGCTCCCCAGACTTGTTTTGCGATGGCATTCCGGTCTAGCACCTTATCAACGTTTCTCATTAGAAATTCGAGTAAGGAGAACTCCTTGGTGGTGAGTTCAATTTTTGAGTCATCCCGGGTTACATCACGAGTGATAAGGTTCATCTTAAGGTCCCCATTGATGAGCTGGGCCTTATCATCGTGTTTTCTTCTGATAAGAGCACGTACCCTCGCCAGGAGTTCTTCAAATTCAAAAGGTTTGGCCAGGTAATCATCGGCACCAGAATCAAGGCCCATGATTTTATCTTTAGTCGTTGAAAGAGCTGTGAGCATGAGAATAAAGCCTGTATGACTTTTTGACCTGAGTTCTTTAGCGAAATCCATTCCACTCATCTCTGGTAACATGACATCTAGTATGATGAGATCAAAATTTTTTGCATTGAGCATTTCACGGGCCATACTTGGAGTCTCGGCCGTTTCTACATGATGACCAACTTCTTGCAGGCCCTGCTGAATAAAAGCAGAAACTTTTTTTTCATCTTCAACGACCAAAATATTGATCATGAATTACTCCTGGATGATCTTGGAAATAAAGGTAAATTTAAGGTGAGTTGGTGTCAACTTCATAGAGGTTAAATTTCCTTCATAGGAAGAAGATGTTCTCGGTTTAATAATTGGGAAATACATGCTTTAACTTAGTGCGAAAAGAATGGTAGCAACGGGCGGAGTTGAACCGCCGACCCCAGCGTTATGAATGCTGTGCTCTCACCAACTGAGCTACGTTGCCCCAAGAAAAAAGTAGTGTCATACTAATAGCGGGAACACAGTCCGTCAATATTATTTCCCCTATTTAGAAGTGTACTGCCCATGAAAAATTTAAGTCCAATTGCCTACCGGTCCCTTTTCTTCAAGCATGTGTGGCGATTTATTGGAAATGTGGCAGCTCCTCACGAGCTGGTTATGGATCATGCCGTTGCCGTTTCCGGGGGGCTGGATTCAATGACTCTACTGTGGGTCGCCAATAGGCTGTCTCAGCAGGGAAAAATTGGGAAAGTTCGCGCCCTTTTTGTTCATCATCATACCAGATCCGGACAAAATGATGACGCTTCAATAATAGAGAACTTTTGTAAACAAGAGGGGATTCCTCTGGTCGTTCTGCATGCTGAGGGACTCTCTGCGAATGATAGTAATTTTGAGGCCCGGGCAAGGAAAGTTCGACTAGAGTTATGCATGAAAGAACGTAAGGCAAATGAGCTTCTCTGGACGGGACATCATTTGGATGATTCTTATGAGTGGAGTTTTATGCAAAGACATCGCTCCACTTCACCTAAGGCCAGTATTGGTATCCCAGTCAGGAACAAGAGTATTATTCGTCCTTTTTTATGTGTCAGTCGGGCGCAAATCAAGCGTTTGTCCAGATTTGAGGGAATTCCTTATTTGGATGATCCTACCAACAAAGATTTAAAGCATGACAGAAACTTCATTCGTTTAAAAATTGTTCCGTTGGTTAAAGAGCGCTATCCGAAATACCTTAAATTTTACTCACACTTTGCCAACTTTTCGGCCATGGTCCTCAAAGTGAATGTGTTTAGTCGCGGTGGGCCTTCAAAGCTTTTTGCATATGAGAATGGGGCGATTATTTTAGGCAAGCATTTCTCTGAGTTGCAAATTCAGGAGATGATCCACAATTACTCCAATACCGATCGGGGAGAGATAATCACTCCTATTGAACGCATGATTAGGGCAATTGAAAATGGGAAGAAAGGGCCTTTTCATTTTAGTGGTGGAATGGAGGGGTATCACTCTCATGGTTTACTCATGCTCTACAAGCAGGGAATGAAAAACTATGATGAGTCTATAGCAGTTGTTTTGTCGCAGCTTTCTAATAATGCACTCTCTTTAATGACGACTTATAAAAAAGTTGAATTGGAGCATGCTTGGCAGAATTTACTGAAAGATCCGGATGCAATGAGAAATATGCCTGGACTAGTACTCGTGCTGGAGTCCGAGTCTATTTGCAAAACGCTAAATACTTCAGTTTATGATCCGCTTTTTCCCCACATCTCACAAGTGTGCAAAGAGCGGGGACTGCGTTTTATAACTTTTCAAAAATGCCTTGATGTCTGGATGCAAAAAAGAGAAAAGTTGCCTGAAAGACTCAAGCTTCTTCCTCTATATAACCTTTCCAATCTCTTTGCTTCCCAACAATGAAAGAGTTTCGCTATAATTGAACCACCCGAATAACAGTCGGTCATTATTCCTACGAGATAAAGAAGGTTCCTATCATGAAAAAACAACAGAAAACGTTAATGCTTTGGATCGTTGTGATTTTGATCATGGCCTTTGTAATGAAGGTTCTTGAGCAAAAAACAGTCAGCGCAAAAAACATTAACTTCAGTAATTTCATCACTGCAGTGGAGAGTGGAAATGTACGCGAAGTCACTTTCCAAGGTGATAATACAATTCAAGGTAAATTTAAAGAAGGCTATGAAAATGGCTCTTATTTTGAATTAACTGGAAATACGGGTGATGAAACTTTTCGAATCTTGAAAACACATGGAATCATCCCTAATTATAAGAAAGAAGAAAAACAAGGATTTTTGGCGACATTACTTATTAACTGGCTGCCGATGATTCTTCTTTTCTTGTTCTTCTTTTTCTTTCTCCGTCAGCTTCAGGCTGGTGGTGGGAAGGCCATGAGCTTTGGAAAGTCCAAGGCCAAGATGCTGACTGAAAATGACAAGAGGATTACTTTTGTAGATGTTGCGGGTGTAGAAGAGGCCAAAGAAGAATTGGTTGAGATTGTAGATTTCTTAAAAGATCCTAAGAAGTACACCACTCTCGGTGGTAAAATTCCTAAAGGTTGTCTTTTAGTTGGACCTCCGGGAACAGGTAAAACTTTATTGGCCCGTGCTGTGGCCGGTGAGGCAGGTGTTCCTTTCTTCTCTATTTCGGGTTCTGATTTTGTAGAAATGTTTGTTGGGGTAGGTGCTTCCCGGGTTCGTGATTTATTTGAACAAGGTAAGAAGCACGCTCCATGTATTATATTTATTGATGAGATCGATGCAGTTGGACGTCATCGTGGTGCCGGCATGGGTGGTGGACATGATGAGCGAGAACAGACTCTTAACCAATTACTCGTTGAAATGGATGGTTTTGAATCCAATGAAGGTGTAATTATCATGGCGGCCACTAACCGTATTGATGTTTTAGACCCTGCCTTATTGCGTCCAGGTCGATTTGATAGACGTGTTACTGTTGGTCGTCCGGATGTTCGTGGACGTCATCAGATTCTAAAAGTGCATACTCGTAAGACTCCTCTGACTACTGATATTGATCTTGAGACAATTGCCAAAGGTACTCCTGGTTTCACTGGGGCCGATCTTGCTAACCTCGTAAATGAGGCGGCTTTGCTTGCAGCTCGAGATGGGAAGAAAGCTTTGGCCATGTCTGACTTTGAGAATGCCAAAGATAAAGTTCTTATGGGTGTGGCCCGTAAGTCGATGATGATCTCTGAAAGAGAGAAGAGACTGACTGCTTATCATGAAGCTGGTCACACTCTCGTGGGGATGAACCTGCCTCATACGGATCCGATTCATAAAGTATCAATCATTCCTCGTGGTCAGGCGCTTGGTGTAACACAAACTCTTCCAAATGAAGATATGTTGAACCTGTCTAAAGAGAAGGGTGAGAACTTTATTTCATTCTTGATGGGTGGTCGAGTGGCCGAAGAGCTGGTTTATGGTGAAATGACCAATGGTGCATCAAATGATATTGAGCGCGCTACTGATCTTGCTCGTAGTATGGTTTGTAATTGGGGTATGAGTGAAAAGCTTGGTCCTATTAACTATGCCAAGCAAAATGGTGGAATGGTCTATGGTGGGGAAAGTGTATCTTTCTCTGATGAGACATCTCGCAAGATTGATATGGAAATTGTGAATTTCGTACAAACCAACTATGAAGTGGCCAAGAGAATTCTTCAAGATAATATGGACGCCCTTCATCGAGTGACTGAGGCCTTAGTAGTCTGGGAAACTCTTGATGCTCAACAAATCAGGGATATTGTGGCCGGGAAAGATATTGGTCAACCAGTTATGACTAAAAAGCCGACTGATACTCCTCCTCCGGGTACGGTGGTTGGTGCTGGTCCAATGTTTGGTGCCGGTAAACCTACTCCAGCTTAAGTTTGAATTCTTCTAATTTAATTTTAAAACGAATGGGGGTGATTAATATCACCCCCAATTCATTTTCTGGGCTTGGTGAAACACTTTCACCGGTGAAAGTAAGTGAACGTGTTGAAGAATTTGGGAAAATTGATGTTCTTGATGTAGGAGCTGAATCCACTGCTCCCATGAATGGATCAATTAATTTTGAGGAAGAGTGGAAGAGGCTTGAACCTTTTCTTTCAATATTGAAATCGTTAAGTCTGCCTATTAGCATTGACACCTATCATCCAGAAACAATTGGGCGGTTGGCAGGTTTTTGGAAAGATGAAGGGATTAAATTACCCCTCATTTGGAATGATGTTTCTGGAAAATTTGATAAGTATGTGGAAGAGTTCTTAAAATTAAATAAAAATTTTTATTATGTTTTTTGTCATAATCTTGCTCCGGACAGGGAGCTTACTGGCAAACACATGAGATTTATCTCAAGTCTCGAAGGGGAACAATACCTCGAGGAATTAGCTTCTTATTTCAGACCATTTAAGCGCGAAAGAGTTATTTTAGATCCTACTTTGGGTTTTTCTAAGACTTATGAACAAAACTGGCTTGTTTTAAGTAAGTTCGGTGAGCTTCAAAGGAAAGTAGATCATGACTTCTGGCTTCTCGGCTTTTCAAGAAAATCATTTTTGAGAAAAAGGTTAGGGCTAGATAAAATCACAGAAGAAAACAGAGAACAGTTGGATCAATATCATCAAAAAATACTTAGTGAATTAATCCCTGATCTTAGTGGAACTGTTTGGATTCGTACTCATCGACCCGATTTGATGAATTTTTAGACGAACAGGTTTTCACCAGTGAAAGTGCATTTTTGAAAAATTCTTAACATTGAATAATCTTTAAATCGTTTATTGCGGAACTGGTATGTTACTTCTTTACAGTAATGTTGTGGAGGAATTTATGCTACTTAAACATTTGACTGATGAAATGTTAATTAATGAAGCTATTGTTATTGCAAAAAATGAAAGAGAAATGACTTTGCAGATGCTGCATCATCTTAAGGAAATTGAGCAAAGAAAATTATATTCTGATTTGAAATGTACAAGCTTATTTGATTTTTGCGTTAGAATCCTGAAATACTCTGAGTCGAGTGCCTATCGACGTATACAAGCTTCGAAGTTAGTCACAAATATCCCTGAGGTAGGAGATAAAATTGTTGATGGATCTTTATCTATTACAAATATAGCCTTGGTGAATCAATACTTTAAAGAAAATAAGATTGTTGATACTGCTGAGAAAAAAAAGATTCTTGGTGAAGTCGAAAATTTAACTAAAAGTTCATGCATCAAGAAATTATTTGAGTTATCCGGTAATGAAGCTCATGAAAGCGATTCAAGTGAACGTGTTTCTCACGACAAAACTAAAGTCTCAATGATTCTTTCTAATGAAACCTTGTTAGAATTGCAGAAGCTAAAAGAATTGCTCGGAGAAGAGCTGTCGTATGATGCACTAATGAAGTTGATGGTCCAAACGACTATAGAGAAAGTTGAAAAACAAAAGTTTAAAGTTCAAAAAACTCAGAGTCGACTTTCTCCAGTGAAAACTGTGCGTACAGTGAGTAATGAAGTTAAAAGAGAAGTTTATTTAAGAGATAAGAAATGTACAATCTGTGGATCCAGGAAACATTTAAACTACGATCATAGAGTCCCATGGGCTTTAGGTGGAGGCAGTTCTTCCGATAACATTAGGCTTTTATGTTCAAATTGTAATCAGAGGGCCAGAATAAGGGCAAAGTTGAATTTTAAGTCCCAAAGTCTAGAACAGACTTTTTACTCCCCTGATTATTTTCGAAATAAATAATATCGACCATTAGGCAAGTGGCCAGCATCAAAACTTTCACTTCGTGGTTTAAATTTGGGTCATTATAATTAATAACAAAATTGTCTTTATCCGTAAAAAGTTCGCCCAGGACACCTGACCACTTCTTTTGAATCTTGCCTAAACTTCTATGGCCATCAAAGAATTCAAAAGTCCAAAACCTAAAGAAGGAGCTATTGATTTGCGCTATTAATTGGCCGTGTTGATCATAAACATCGAACCTTTTCCTGAAAATAGCAAATTTTTGCTGAAGATGCCCAACCTTCTTACCTTGGATGTCACTTAAAAATAAAGTTTTGAAAAACCATCGAAAAGGAAAGTCTAGTAGGTATTCTTTTTCTCGATTTTCATTATAGAGTACAACTTGAAAAGTTCTCCAATGTCCTAAGAATTGGCGAAAAATAGTACTTAATAAACCATTAGATTGCTCAGCAGCAAAGGCCAAGGGCTTCAAATTTTCATCAAGAATCTTATATTTATTCCTGGATTCAAATCCAAAAACTATTTCAAACCCTTCCCACACTTGTTGTACATGTAAAATTTTAGCTGTTGAAATATGCTGCTGTAATTCATTCATGGAGATAAGTTTACGCTTTGAGTTCTGGTTGTGTATAATATTTTTATGAAGTTAATGGGAATCACACTTCCTACAGTTTATTTTGAAGATTATCTCTCTTTTTTGACTGAGGTTTTAGAATTAGAGCTCTGTGAGCTCACGGATATTTCTATGCGTCTGGATCTTCAAGGTACTTGGTTAGAAATCATCAAGGTCCCAAGCGCTCCTCATCAAGTTGCTAGTAATGTTGAATTTGGTTTAGATTTTGAAGATTTCGCAGCTCTAAATCAAAAAGTATCTTTTTTCTATTACCGAAAAGGCCCATCCCGCTTCCTTTTTTTAGGTTCTTCCTCCTCAGTATGTGAAGTTATTGACCCAGATGGTCGTGTCTGGCGTTTCAAGAAAACTCTCCCATTAACAACCAGCTCAAATGAAGAACTATTCATGTAAGAAACTATTAGTTTACGGTTAGGTTCTTTTTTTGGAATGATACCTGACAGTTAACCTTCAACTCCTGGAAAAGGATTTCCGATGAAATTTTTACCAAGTCTCCTTATAGTTACAACTTTCCTTGCTTCTGCTCAGTCCTTTGCCGGCAATAAAGCTCGAGATGTTATTTATGGCGAAGATAATCGTCAGGATGTTTTTGAATCACGAAACTCTGCGTTTGTTGAATTATCTAAATCAACGGCGGCCATGATTAGCACTGATAACCTAAAGTCACTTTCTAGTGGAGAAATTCAAATCAGTGCAGCCTCACTTCAGTCTCGTGGAATTTGCGCAAAAGAGAGATTCTCTAAGCAAATTACGGCAGCTAACTGTTCAGGCTTTTTAGTAGCACCAAACGTACTTGTCACAGCTGGTCATTGTATAAAATCTGAATACGACTGTAGCGCAAGTAAGTGGGTTTTTGATTTCAAAGTCGATCATGCAGACCAAACAACAGTTACAGTCCCTTCAAGTGCTGTTTATTCATGTAAAAAGATCATTTCTCGCTCATTGGACTCATCCACAAAGGATGACTATGCAGTTATTGAGCTTAATCGCCCTGCTAACGACAGAAGACCGCTTGCTTTCCGTAAGAAAGGTAAAATTGCTCGAGGCGCTTCTTTGGTTGTTATAGGCCACCCAACTGGTCTTCCAACTAAAATTGCTGATGGTGCAAAAGTTCGCTCTCACTCTACGAAGTTTTTTGTTGCTAACCTTGACACTTACGGTGGTAACTCTGGTTCGGCCGTCTTTAATACTAGAACATCTGAAGTTGAAGGTATTCTTGTTCGTGGCGATAATGACTATGTTTATGATAGTAATCTTGGTTGCCAGGTTTCAAATGTTTGTACGAATGATGCTTGCCGAGGGGAAGACGTAACTTACATCACTAACATTGAAGCTCTTAAGAAGCTTTAACATAGAGCTCCTATTCAAATGACAGAGAGAGCCTCACTTCGGTGAGGCTTTTTTATTGGCCTAATTCTTGACGATCTCTCTCTATACTAGAGACAATTACTTATCTCTAACTCTCTAAGGAGAATACATTATGAAATGGATTTCAATGAGTTTATTACTGGCATCAGTTGCTAGTGTAAACGCCGCTACCATCGCTGTGATTGATTCTGGGCTAGATTATAAGCACGAAATGATTACACCGAATCTCTGGACTAATATCAATGAAGTGGAAGATCGTCGAGACAATGATAACAATGGTTATCAGGATGATGTCCATGGCTGGAATTTTGCCGAACAGAATGGCATGATCATCGATTACAAATATTTAGGAACTTTCTCTCCAGACTGTAAGAGATATTTTGATATTCAAGGGAAAATGTTTCTTGGGAAAGCTACTGAGTCTGAAATTGCATGGCTTCGTGAAAAAGTAAAAGATAAAAATTTTATTAAAGAGATGGGCAAGTTCGGTAACTTTGTTCACGGAACCCACGTCGCAGGTATTTCTATTCGTGAATCTAAGAACCAAGCGATGGGAATTAAATTACTTCCAACGGAAGTAAAACCTTTCTTAGAAGGTCTTGCTCATCGGAAATCATCTAACGTCGACCGATGGTCTCTTCTTGAGAAGGCATTCGACGCTTTGGCCTCTGAACAAATGAAACAGCTTTCAGATATTGGTCGCTTTATTGCATTCCATAAGGGTGACGTAGCTAACGGTTCTTTTGGTACTGGCTTCAATCAGGCCAAAATGATCACTGATACTGCCTTCAAGGTTATTTTCTTCCGTAAGCCTAAGGAAGATGAATCTAACAAAGCCGCTCGTTTATTCATTGATTCAATGGTTAAACATGGCAAATCTTTTGTTGGTTCAGCTCCCAATACACTTTTTGTATTTGCTTCTGGTAACGATGGGATGTCCAATGATGAATTTGGAACTTCTCCTGCAAACATCAAGGCCGATAACGTCATTACAGTCGGGGCTACTTATAAAAATGAATTCTTTGCCCCGTTTTCTAACTACGGCACGAAGATGGTCGACATTGCAGCTCCTGGCATGTTGATCAATTCTGCTATCCCAGGCAATGATTATCTGGAAGTATCAGGAACCTCTCAGGCCGCACCATATGTGGCCAATGTTGCTGCAAAAATCAAAGATACAAATCCAAATCTTAGACCAGTTGAAGTGAAGAAAATTCTCATGGGCACAGTCGACATGAAAGGTTTCTTAAAAGAAAAAGTAATGACAGGCGGGATTGTGAATTCAGAAAGGGCCGTTGTAGCTGCTCAGATGTCACTTTCTATGCCAGTAACTGAAGCTATCATCCGTGCTAAGTCTCAAGTAAAAGATGTATCATCTTTTATGACTTCAAATGTAAATCCTTCAGCTGTTATCCCAATGCCACTTAGTCCTATGTTCAAGTAATAAAAAAGGGCACCTCTCTAAGAGGTGCCCTTTTTTATTCAAGCCGATCAACTTATTTAAATGGTTTTATCTCGCCTCTATTTCTTTTCTCCTGATACTCATTTAATGCTTCTTTCACTTTTGGAAGGAGCATATAGCAGGCAAATAAGTTAGGCAGCGCCAGAAGGCCGTAAACAGCATCAGATACATTGAGCACTACGTGCAGCTGAGCGATTGAGCCAACAAAAATAAACCCAATAAAGACCCATCGATAATGTGGAATATATTTTGATCCCGCAATAAAGGTAACTCCTTGCTCACCATAATAGGACCAGGAAATGATGGTTGAAAAGGCAAAGAGGGTAACTGTCAGAGTTACAATCCATCTACCGATTGGCCCCATTACTGTCTCAAAGGCCACTGCTGTCATTTCAGATCCTGCTATTCCCGGTTGAGACCAGGCACCAGTTAATAAAACGGCAAGAGCGGTTATGGTACAAACCACAATGGTATCAATAAATGGCTCCAGTAAGGCCACAATTCCTTCTTGGACAGGGGTAGATTTTGCTGCTGAATGTGCCATGGCCGATGAACCCATTCCTGCTTCATTTGAAAATGTAGCTCGGCGAATACCCATGATGATGACATCTTTAAAGGCCGCACCTGCAAAACCACCAACCGCTGCTGTTCCTGCAAAAGCACCAGCGAAAATCTGCACAAACATGTCAGGAACATTTTCATATAAGGAAAAAACAATTGTTAAGGCGCCAATAAAATAAACTCCTACCATTAGTGGAACGAGCTTGCCGGTCACTTTACCAATCCGTTTGATGCCTCCAATAAGAATAAGGGAAGCACCAAAACAAAATATCAGCCCAGAAGCCCATTCTGGGATTCCTGCTGAAGATTTAAGCACGGAAGACATTTGATTTGATTGAAACATATTTCCTGCACCAAAAGACGACAGGATAACAAAAAAAGCATAGATCCAGGCGACTGGATAAAACTTCTTAGAAAGGGCGTTCTTAATGACAAACATCGGTCCACCATGAACAGTTCCATTGTCTTCGATGTCACGATACTTCACCGAAAGTGTTACTTCGGTAAATTTAGTGCACATTCCGATGAAGCCTGCGACCCATAACCAGAAGACTGCCCCCGGGCCACCTAAAGATACCGCCACTGCCACTCCTGCGATATTACCTAAACCGACAGTTGCTGAAAGTGCAGAACAGAGGGCCTGGAAGTGTGAAATTTCCCCTTTATCCTTGGGATCATCATACTTTCCTGAAATGATTTCAATGGAGTGCTTGAAGAAACGCAATTGGGGAAAGCCAAAATAGATTGTGAAAAAGATCCCTGAACCCACGAGTGCAAGAACCAGTGGTACGCCCCATACGATTCCTACAAATTGGCCCGTTAATTGTTCAATGGTCTCCAGCATAAACCTCCTCTGACAAATAAAAAAAAGTGCAATAGTATTTATTTCACCCCATCGATTATTTAATGTCTAATGTATTCTTTGACTCTCTTGGTTTATAGAAATAACATTTTTAGAGTATAATTAAGAGGAGTCTTCTTGAAATTCGCTTTCCTTTCAATCTTCATCTTCATGCTTGCTTCATTCACAAGCTGTCAGAAAGATTCAAAAAAAGTTGTCATTGGATTTTTCGGCGCACTTACTGGACCTGAAGCAACTTTTGGTATTTCTTCCCGAGACGGAATAACTTTGGCCATTGAAGAAATGAACAAGAATGGTGGCCTTCTTGGTAAGACAGTTGAATTAAAATTTTACGATACTCTCGGTACTACGGAAGAGGCCCGGACCTCAGTTGAAAAACTCATTACGCTCGATCATGTTGTCGCCATTCTGGGTGAAGTAGCATCGACTCGATCATTAGCAGGCGCACCCATTGCACAAAAATATAAAATTCCTATGATCTCCCCGAGCTCGACCAATCCATTGGTGACGCAAAAAGGAAATTATATCTTTCGTGTCTGCTTCATCGATCCCTTTCAGGGAGAAGTCATGGCAAAGTTTGCTTATAAATCATTGAAGCTCCGAAAGGCGGCAATTCTAAGAGACACTCAGTCGGATTATTCCATGGGTCTGGCCGACTATTTTATTAAAACTTTTCAGGGACTCGGTGGCACTATAGTGGCCGATGAAAATTACATCGCTGGCGATGTGGAATTTCAATCCCAGTTAGCTAAAGTTAAAGAGAAAAATCCTGAGTTCATTTTCATCCCGGGTTATTATGCAGAAGCCGCCCTGATATCAAGACAGGCACGAGAGGCGGGAATTAAAGTACCTTTTATGGGTGGTGATGGTTGGGACTCAGATAGTTTGTTGGATATTGCTGGAGATGCTGTGAATGGTTCTTATTTTTCTAATCACTACACTCAAGAAGATCCCCGACCTGAAGTGCAAAGTTTTATTAAACGATATGAGGCCCGCTTTGGTTCTAAACCTGATTCTCAGGCCGCATCCGGATATGATGCAGCCAGAATTCTCTTTGAAGCTATTGAACGGGCCAAATCCACTCACGGCAAGGCCATCAGGGATGCACTTGCCGAGACAAAAAATTTCAAAGGGGTAACTGGAGTTATTTCTATAAATGAAAACCGTAATGCCATTAAGTCAGCAGTTGTCTTACAGGTTAAAGGTCAAAAATTTAAATTTGTAGAGTCGATTGAACCTTAATAAATAAGGATCGATCTTCTCTGTTCCTGAAACTCTTTCTGACCTTTTTGCATAATGCCCTGATACTCATCTTCTGAACCACGTTTTTCAACCCAGTGACGAAGTTCATCTGTACCATTAATCAGATCTACGGGAACTTTGTGAAACTCATACTCATAAGGTGGTTCCTTCCATTTAAATTCGGTCCCTAACTCATGATACATTTCCCGCAATAGATACTGACAAAGGCGCCATGGCTCAAAGGCTTTACGATCCGTCACATGGATCTGGTATCCGCCGCAAGGCTTGCCCATATGCTTTTGAAATGTAGGTAAAAAGACCAGAGGGCGAAGGATAAAACCCTTAAGATTTGCTTTTTCAAGAACAGGTTTTAATTTGTCATGAAACCCAAAAGATTCAATTTTTGGGTGGCCAATAATCTCAAGAGAGCGAGTCGTGCCGCGTCCTTCGGATATATTAGTTCCTTCATACAAAACGGTTCCTACAAAGGTATAGGCCGCTTCAATGGTAGCAAGATTTGGACTAGGAAGAACCCATGGTAAACCAGTGTCTTCATAACTCATGCTTCTTTTATAACCCTGCATTTCAATGACTGTAAGATTGCAATTTTGGCCCCCCCAGTATTTCTGGTGCATATAGGCAACTTCTCCCATCGTCATTGCATGACGAACCGGAATAGGGTGACGACCAACAAAGGATGAATATTTAAGATCCAGAATATTTCCTTCCTGGGTTTCAGCATTGATGGGATTGGGACGATCCAGAATGACCACTTCAATGCCTTTCTTCTGGCAGGCCTCCATCAGGAGAGTCATAGTGTAAATATAGGTATAAATCCGGGTACCGACATCTTGAAGATCCACAAAAATATGGTCCAATCCCTCCAGCATTTCATCTGTAGGAATTCGGGTTTCAGAGTAGAGGGAATAAACCGGCAATTTAAAATAGGGATGAATGTAGTGAGTACTCTCAACCATATTGTCCTGAACATCAGTTACAAAACCATGTTGCGGGCCAAAGATTTTAGTTAACTGCTTACCAAAAATTCTTTGAAGTGCCAGAAGGCCATGCTCGAGATCTCTGGTAACAGATGCGCTATGACAGAGGTAGCCAATATTCCCTTTGAACTTCTCTTGTAGGGCCTTTTCTGAAATTAAACGCTCAAGACCGGTGCTAACCACTGCCATTTTTATTCTCCTGAAAATATGATCTATTTTATGAAGGAAAACCTCTTCAAGTAAATGAGTTTTCACTCTATAGTGTGAGTATGTTGAAATTCGTTTTGCCCATGATTATTTTGCTCGGTTGTTCGCACTATTCAACGGTTCATCATAATGACCCAATTTTAACCCGGGAAATGAATGAAAAAAGACTGCTTCTGACAGGTCAGTGGGAAAGTACTAACAAAAGTGAAAGAAGGCTTCTGGAGCTCAGGCCAAGTGGAGAATATGTCCTGAATAAAACAAACGTTCAGGAACTGGGTATATGGGGCATTTCAGGGGGAACCTATTTTAACCTGAATCAAAAGAGCGCTTCTGGTTTCCAAAATTATAAAATCCTCAAATTAACTCCTGAAGTTTTCGAGTATACAGATGCTGCTACCAATGAAACCCACTCTTACCGTCGTGTTAAGCGTCCTCTTCTCCTGAAATAAAATCCTGTCATTTTTTTGGCGGTTAAGCTTCTATTGAACAAGCCATAGTATCTCTGGTACTATTTTAAGAACGCAGCATACATATTTAGGGGAGGGGCAGATGAAGCAATACCACGAACTCATGCAGAGAGTGCTGAGTGAAGGTGTGAAAAAAGAAGATCGCACCGGAACGGGAACCCTTTCAGTTTTTGGCCATCAAATGCGCTTTAATTTGGCCGATGGTTTTCCACTTATCACTACCAAAAAATGTCACATGAAATCTATTATTCATGAACTTCTGTGGTTTTTGATGGGTGATTCAAATATCAAATATCTAAAAGATAATGGCGTTTCCATTTGGAACGAATGGGCCGATGAAAATGGTAACTTAGGCCCTGTATACGGAGTTCAGTGGAGGAGTTGGAAGACTCATGACGGAAGAACGGTTGATCAGATCAAAAATTTAGTTGAGATGATTAAGAAGAATCCTGATTCAAGACGTCTCATTGTTTCGGCCTGGAACGTATCTGATGTGGATAAAATGGCACTTCCGCCATGTCATACAATGTTTCAGTTTTACGTCGCCAATAATAAGCTCTCTTGTCAGCTGTATCAGCGTTCAGCGGATATCTTTCTAGGTGTACCATTTAACATCGCAAGCTATGCACTTCTGACTCATATGGTGGCCCAGGTCTGTGGACTGGGTGTCGGTGATTTCGTTCACACTTTTGGTGATGCTCATTTGTATATTAACCACCTTGAACAAACTCAGGAACAGTTAAAACGTGAGCCTTTCGCCCTCCCACAACTTAAAATTAATCCTGAAGTGAAAGATATTTTCTCTTTTAAGTATGAAGATTTTGAACTTGTGAATTATCAGGCACATCCACACATTAAAGCACCAGTGGCGGTATAACATGAGAATTTCATTTATCGTTGCTAAAGCAGAGAGTAATAATGTCATTGGAATTAATAATCAACTTCCCTGGCATCTAAAGGATGATCTTCAGAATTTTAAAAAGTATACGATGGGCCATCATATACTGATGGGACGGAAAACTTTTGAGTCTATTGGTAAAGCGTTACCTGGTAGAATGAGTCTGGTTATTTCAAGTACGCCAAGAGCAAATGAAGAAAATGTCCTGTGGTTTACATCGATTTTCCGTGCCATCAAGCAGGCCGAACGAAGTGGTGAAACCGAACTTTTTATTATTGGTGGGGAGAAGATTTTTAAATATGCCCTATCTTTAGTTGATAGGATTTACCTGACCGAAGTCAAGGGAGACATCCAAGGTGATGTCTATTTCCCTCAGCTCTCCCTTAAAAATTGGAAAAAAGTTTCAGAACAAAATTTTCCTCAGAATGCAGATAATGATCATGAATTCAACTTCATGATACTCGATCGAAAATAGCCGTTTAAGTTCATCATCTTCAGTCAATTTTTAGAATAAGGACACTTCCCCTATGGGAGTGTCCTTTGTTAGAATAGTTTTACCAGGGATATGAGGTTCGAAACTTATATCTATTGCAAAAGAAAAATGTCAGATTCGGAGGTCAAATCTCAGGATAATGACAAATTTCTGAGGGCACACTGGAAAAAAGAGCTACCAAAGGTAGCTCTTTTTTTTGCCTATAAATTCAAGCAGGAATTTATTCACCGCTTAAGAAACCTACCCATTAAATAAGTCGAATTTTATAAGTTATGATTATCTTTTTTTCTTCTTCCAAATTGTTTAAAGAATCATTCGTTAAGGTTGCCTGAAGGTTTGGCGAAGTTCAAACTACAGGAAGTTTAGAAATTAGGACTTGGAGGTTCTAGGATGGAACGTAAATCACTTTGGAAAAATTTTTTACTTCTGACAGTTAGTGGTCTTTTGGCCCTTCACTTAAATGTGACTCAGGCCGCTGATACCACTGACAACTCAAATACTAGTCCCGATGCGACTGATGAATGTGTGTTAGAAGAATAAAAAAAGTAACAGATGATCCAGGAAAAGGGCCTTATGGCCCTTTTTTTATTTTATTAAGTCCCGAACATTCTTCATGTAACCATCAAATTCTTCCACCTCTGGTATGACCCATAAAAAATCCGGTCGCTCTCTTGTAAGCCATTTGCTGCCTGTTATATTACCTTCATGATCCAGGGTAAGTTCATACTCAACTGTCATTGTACTGGAAAGAGAAGATGGAACTGCAAGATCCCATGAGTTTTTTTCAATCACATCCAGATATTCGAATGTAGTTCTTATTATTCCAACTTTTCCCGAACCTTTTGAATCCATCCTTATCACTTTTGCCTCGTAAGCAATAATTGGATGATTCCAAACCTCTTTATAACGATCCAGATCTGCAATAAAACTTTTTCCCCTGAGCCCGAGCCGGTTAGCGAGTAAGGCATGGAAGCTCAATGCTGTCAGGTCATTATCGCAGTTCTCATCTATGTTATTCATTGATTTGCAACGTTTGCCCAGTATCTCTTCATCCTTAATAATCACTCTAGAGTATGCATAAGATAGCAGTGCCTTAATATCTGAGGAACCAAAAGGAATTTTCAGACCATCAGGATTTACCATCACCCTTGGAATTGGTTCGGCATGATTTAAACTGGCCCCTGCCCAACCATGACATAGGCCTTCCCAATCCATGGTCCCCTGGCGGGCAATCCATTCAACATCATACTTCAGAGGATAATCATAGCGTCCCATATAAAGATCATACTTTTCTGAAGGTGATAGGATTTTAAGTCGTTCTGTTGGCATGGAGAAAACTTCCCTTTGTGACGGGGATAGATATCCAATGGTTTCCTTTCCGGGAGAATTCCAACGAAAGTTGATAGCTCCTTTGATGAGGGGCCAGGAGTTTCCGGACCAGAACTTATTTTGATGCTGAACGCTCCCTGTTAGTGGGAGGAGATTAAAGTTTTTATAAACTTTCATTCCCAGAAGAGTTTCTTCGGCAACACCTGGTAAAAGCGTGTTCTGATATCTTTGTTCATGTCTTTCTTCTATTGGTTTCCCACAAGCGGAAAGAAGAAATACCAGAGGGAGAATTATTTTAATCATCGAGAAGGGCGCTTAAATTCTCCAGGAGTCCTTGAAACTTTTCAAGTTTTTTAGGTAGCCATAGAGATTTTGGTTGTTCTTCGGAAAGCCAAGATCCCGCGATAATTTCATTTTTATAATTTAAAAAGAGCTCATAAGAATATTCTTTTATTGTTACCAATTGATCCGGAGTTCCAATGACTGGTTCCCAGGTATTCCTGAGGGATGGGACAATATAAGAAACTTTTGTTCGCATTTTTAAAATCCGGGTTGCTCCGGCCGGTGAAGTTTGATTCGCGGTCCGTTCTTCTTCAACTCTTGAAGCAAAACTCTTAACTGGCATAGGTATAACTTCACCACCGCTTTGGATATCTACAATAAAGCTAAGATTTTTAAGTGCCACATTGTTTGCGAGTACCACATGAAAAGATCCTGCATCCAGTTTGTTCTTTATTCCTAATTGCGGTAGCTGACTTGGATTTTGATTCTTTTGATAATAATAACTCAGGAGCGCTTTAATATCCGATGAACCAAACGGGATTTGAATCCCTTCAGAGTTTGATAAAGTTTTAGGTGTAGGTTCATTATAAAAAGCAGATGCTACTACCAGACCCTCTCGAAGGTTTTCGGCCGTGAAGGTACTGACGTCGGTTTTTAAAGGGTAGTCATACTGGCCTTGGAAGAGATCAAACTTTTCAGTAGGTGAGAGCTGTGCCAGCTCATCTTGACTCATGAGAAAAGCTTCCACCCAGTTTGGTGAAGTACTCTCCGCCGGCAGAGTTTGCAAATTCCAGCGCTGATTAATCCCGCCTAAACTTCTTGGCCAATATCCTCCTGACCATAAAGTTTTTTTTGCAAGTACTCGACCATTTAACGGAAGAAGATAAAATATAATTTCATCTTTTGGATCCAGCACTTCAAGTTTAACGCTTTCACTTTGGCCTTCGATCAAGGGACTGGAATAGGTTGGCATGTCCGGGGCCGGACCGCAGGCAACTAAACTTAGTGACAAGCACAGAAGAGTTATTTTAACGACATCCATTGGCCACCTCCGTAAGGAAAGCTAAGGCACAATTTTTAATGATGGTCCTCTGCATTTAGCAAATCCGATGAATCAAATTCAGTCAGAATTAGGCCCTAGGAAGTTGTGAGTTAAGGAAAAATTCAGATGCCTCTATAATGAGAGAACTTTAAAATTTCTTCATACCGGATCGCAGGAGAAAAGGGTTAGACCCGATTCAGAGAGCGAACTGGTTAAAATGGTCATCTTTAAGGATGGCCATTTTTTTTTGTTTTTAACCTTGATAATAATGCGCTTAGGTTTAAACTCTGAATCAGAATTTCTTACTTCAATGAGAATTTCATTAGAAAAAGAGAAGGGGCCCGAATGGGCCCTTCTTCATTTAAAGAAAGGCTTCTGGTGCAGTTGGATCTCCTTCACTGGTCACTATCACTTGATGAACTCTTCGTGATTCATCTTTAACAAATACCGTTACTTTGTTCCCACCTAATTCTTCCACACGTTCATGCCTCCAGATATCCACTGCTTTTTTTGCGGCCGCCCGAATGGTGGGGGCCTTGATCTCTTTTCCATCTCCTTCATCCTGATTAGCGTGCCAGCAAATAAATACATGCTCATGAATCATGAGTTCCTCCTTGGAGGAGGTAATTTACAAAAGCACTAAGAGTCATTGCAAAAGCGCTGCTTCAATAAGGATTAGGGAGATAGATACTCTGCGACACCGCTTAATCCGTTTTGTCTGAATGGGAAGACAAGTCGGGCAGGCTTATCGCCGGAAGCGTTTTTCCAGAGCATTTTGTAGCCGTAACATGTTATGCCTGAGCCAGGGAAATTTAAGGTCGTTTCCAGGCTTGTGCTGTAGTCACGTTTTTTTAGCAGTCCTGCATCGTCACAATAGTAAAGTATATTTCCATTCCATACCATCGATTGGACGCCATCTGGAAGAGTATCAAAAAGAGTTATGCTTCCGGTAGTGCCACTTGTTTTTAAAAGTTTAAGCTCATTTCCAAAATGTTCAAATAACCATCCATTAAGCCCGGTATGATATGTAAAGGCACGACTGAGAGTTCTAGCTGCTGCCAAATTACAATTATTACCAGCTCCATTTGAGCAACCTGAGGCCCCATCCAGTTCTGTTTTACCGGCCATAAAAGTGGACGTTTTAGTAGTAACATCCAGTTCTCTTAGTATTGAATTCTGGCTTGTTGTCCCAGACCAACTGTAGTGGCCCGTCACCATTCTTCCATTGTAGAAGGCAAGGTTAGAGTTTGTATAACCGCCATAGTGAGTGTTCGCACCATCAACTGTGCCTAAGGCCGTCCATAAGGTAGTATTGGTTCCCCCACCTGAATGAAGCTCCCATTTACCAGTGCCGCGATTAAGTTTACAGAGAGAAGGTCTTAAACATGAGAAGTAAACAGTTCCATCAACCGGATTAGTGACAAAAGATCCCGGCTGATCCCAGCTGGCACCATTCAGTGTCTGAGCATTCGCTGCTATATTAAAATCAACCGTTCCGGATTGCCCATTTCCGGCCAAAAGAACAACTTGAGATGTTAAATCATTAGGCCGAACTTCTCGAATAACTTTCTCAGCACTGTCATAAATAATGACATTATCTCCAACTCCATGATCAATATAGTAGATGGAGTTAAAGCGGGCATCTTGAGCTAGTCCATTGTTACCGTAAGTTTTTGTTTGTCCGTAAAGCGTTTGCACATTGCCAGAGTCATCAATCACTCTCACCAGACCATTGTCTAAAAAGAACACTTTTCCTTGTTGAGTGACAAATATATCCGTCAGATTTGTACGACAAGAAGTTGCTGGTGTGCCATCGGCACAGAATCCCTGACCTGCGCCCAGAATTACAACATTGGAATTGGTTCCAGCATTGTATCGACTGACTTGAATCGGCCAAGCCACATTATTATTGATGTGATACATCTTACCATCAAGGCCGTTTCGAGTGGCCCAGTCACCACAGGTAGAAATATGCTCTGGAGGATGGGGACCTGTTGAGGCATAGGTTGAAAGATCCACACTAGCGAGAGTATAAAATGAACACCCATATGGATATTCCTGAAGCTTCACCATTATTTTATTCAATACTGATGTACTTGAATTAAAATCAAGCGAATAGGAACTGACCGTATCACTGGTTAAACTCATTGGAAAAGCGGTTGGTGTCCCGTAATCAGCATAGGCCCCACTTCCAGATACCCTGATCGAAGCAATCGTAGGCGCGGGTAAACTTCCTCGGTAGATTCTTAAAACGTTACCATCATTAACCGTTCCGTAAGGACCTGATTGAAAATAGATGTCGCCATTTGGCAGGGGCTGAAGAAAAGTTGGATCAGTTGGTCCTGGATAAACTTTTAAGTCGGCCGGATTTGTCACAGTATCAGTAGTCTGAGTTCCGCTCACTCCATTATTATAAGCGCCGATGATGGTCTCAATCTGCATGGGTTCAGTCTTAGTATCTATGCGTCTAATGCGGTCATAGTCCCAAATAATCAGACGATCCTGATAGTCCATGGTGATTTTATAAATCTGTTTGGCCCCTGCCGATCGTACCGGCCCGTTGTCACCGGTTGAAGTACCAGTTACGGTTAAGAGCTGTTCGAAAATTCCTGTTTGAGGATTGATGTACATGAGACCATAGTTGGCGTCTCTTACAAACACCTTACCATCACTGGCGACGGCCAATGAATAGAGGGACGGACTTCCAGGGACTGCGATAATCGCACTCTTTGCATGAGAGTTCACACCTGGATCTACGTTCCCCGCAAGAATTTTAAAGCGGGTTGAGTTAATGGGGAGAGAAAGAATGGAAGTGGCCTGCTGGGCCGTATCTTCCACGATTAATTGAACTCTAAAATATTGATTAGCAAGCTCGGTTGGGGTGACCCATTCATAACATCCAGTTGAACCATCATCCAGAGTGGTGCCGGCCTCATTCAAGGTCGAACAGTTATTTAAACTATTACTGAGATTACTGGCAATTTCAGTGAAGGTGACATCATCTTTAGTGTAGGCAAGTTTAATCGTTGGTGTAACACCTTTATCATCACTGGCAGTCCATTTGATATAGACTGGATCAGTATCATCGAATTCCATCTCATTGGCCGTAATCGGATTAGGTGGAGTCCGGGTATTTGAAACGATAAAGTTGGTCAGAACTGGAGAGTAGTCACCGAAGTAAGTGATACTGACCATATCCTTCCCGACAGTAGCTGTGTTGGTAGATATATTTCCAGATAAATCCTTAATCCAGGCATAGACATTAAATGATCCAGGTACAAAGCCCAGAAGGTATGGAAAGTTTACAAGAGAAAGTGTTTCAGAGGCCACAAGCCCCGGTTGAGGAGCATCCACTGCTCTCCAACAACCATCTGAAGCGGTAGGTGCAGCACTACCATTTTTTAAACAAAAGTGGGTAATGTTAGTGTCGTCGTCTATTGCACCTAAACTTACACTTACATATTTTTGTGGTGTGGGTGGTGGAGTGGTTGATCCATTAATCGTCATTCCACCTGCAAGCATATTTGGTGCATTTATATCAACTAAAATTCTGAACACATTGGAAGTGGCCGTGCCTGTCATGGCATTATTATCGGTCAGTGTTATTCGGAGTAAGCTTGACGGATAGGTACCCGCTGGCACACTCCAGTTATAAGTAAAAAGAGTACTGGCATGAGGGCCTGCCTGCCCAACTGGCATATTTGTTTGAACAACCCAGCTTGAACCGTTGTTCAAAGAGTATTCAATTTTAAAAGTTGATGCGGCAGAAACTGAAGCTTCGGTTAATCTCCATTTTACAGGATAAGAAATTCCATTGGGCAAGGTTGGAACATTTTCAAAAACAATAATTGGGGCAAGAGTATCGTAGATAAAGTTAACTAGTTGGGCACCGGAAATATTATCATGGGCATCCTTACCGTATATCCTGAGGGTTCGGAATCCCTGAGCATTAGTGATAGTTGGATCAAAGTTTAATGCCCCGGCAGCGGTTGAACAACTCTGCCATCCACTGGCACCGGCCGTTGGAGCGGTGGTGGATTCTTGAATAAAGACATAAGAAATATCAGTACAATTAGCGGCGGTTAGGGTCAGTAATGGATTAGGAGTTGAAACCGTTGAGGAGAAGTTGGCCGGCGATAAATTAGGAACAGTCGGAGTCTCATCATTTACATTAATCGTTATAGTGGCCACAGATGAGGAATCAAATTCTCCATCATAAACCAGATAGGTAAAGGTCACAGGACCATGCTGGTTGGCAGGAGCTATATAGCTACAAGTGCGATCAGTGGTATAAGCACTGGTTGTAATACAGTTTGAGAGTGTCCCAACAGCAGGTGCGGAAACCAATTTATAGGTTAAAGACGCTAGGGAAGTATCAATATCATTAGCCAGATCAATCGTGAAATTAAAATTAACGTTATCACGAGTTGCAAGGGTTTGATCCGTTGCGACCACAGGAGCGTCGTTGATTGGATTGACTGTAATCGTTGCTGTAATTGTTCCACTTGAATTCAGCAGACCGTCAGTCACTCTGTAAGTAAAACTATCAGGCCCATTGTAATTAAGGGCCGGGGTATATGTACAATTTAGACTCGTTGGAATTGGGCAGACCAAAGTCCCGTGGGAGGGGCCAGAGGTAATGATATAAGAGAGAGTATCAAAATCAACGTCACTGCCTGCAGTTAAATCAAAATTAAGGGCCGTATCTTCATCAGTCGTAAGGGTTAGGGTTCCAGTTATAGTTGGAGCATCGTTAACCGGTAATACGGTAAGAGTCACAGTGCTGGTATTAGAAAACTGCAGACCATCGAAAGTCCGGTAAGTAAAAGAATCCGCTCCATTGAAATTTAGGTCAGGAGAATACTGGCAGAAATAGTTTCCTGCATTCACATAACAATTAGACAGAGTTCCATTACCAGGACCTGAGGGAAATGAATAAGTCAGTGAATCACTGTCCATATCTTGAAGACTACCCAGGTCAACATAAAAGGGAGTGTCTTCCAAAGTTGTCTGCGCAATTGGTGTAGTAATCGGAGCGTTGTTGGTTGATTCAATCAAAAGCTTGGCGGTGTAGGTATCATTTCCACAAGTAATTGTGGCCAGCGCCTCTCGAGTGCCTTTTTGAGTAGGTGTGGCAGCAACGGTCATAGGACATGTTCCGCCGGCCGAGATTATATTTCCATTACATCCATCACTACTTATGACAAATTCAGAGGCATGAGTACCACTTAAAGTCACTGGCCCACAAAGTTTAGAGGGGGCCAGACCTGTATTTGTGAAATTAAATAGAGTTCCACTGCTCAAGCTCTTATTGGGAACCAGGCCCATATTGATGATATTGGGTTGTGAACTTAGATAAGGTCGTAAAATATTGAAGTTGGGTGACTCAAGAACAGTCTGTTGTCCCAATGTGTCCGCGTAAGTGATTCTTAGTTTTGATTTAATGATATTGAGATTTGGAAATAGAAGTGCCTTGATAAAGGATGTTCCATTATGAGGGCCACTGGTTAAAGCTTGTGTACCCATGGAAACCCAGGAAGAACCATTATAAAGTTCGATAGAGAAATTCTGGGTAGTGGTTGAGTGATCTTCAGTGAGAGTCCATTCTATGTTATGGTTTTCATCTGCCGTAAAACTGGCCGGCAGATTAACAAAAGACATTTTAGGTGCAGTTGTATCAACTACAATGGAAAGAGTTGTAGGAGTTTCAGAAACTCGTCCTACAATGTCCCTGGACCAGAACTTAAGGGTCACAGGCCCATCATTGACCTGATTCAAAGTGTAGTTCATGGTCTGGACAGGTGAAACGGTACATAGGTTTGTGAAGGCCGCAGTGTTGAGTGTCTGATCATTCTCAGTAATGGCAAATTCCGAAAAAGTTTCGCAATCAATGCCAGTAGATAAATCTAGCTGGATAGCTTTTGTTAAAGTCGGATTCTGCACTGAGGAATTTAAACTTATCACCGGACCGATCGCCGGATAAGTATCCTCAATTTCCACATCCCAGCTCACTTCATGATAAGGAAATGAGCGGTCTACAGTCAGAGCATTGCTGGCCTTCTTACCTGTAACTAAAGTAATCACTTGATCAGTTGGACTGTTGGCAACCGGGACATAGCTCCACTGAGGATCTGTGGAAATGGTTACTCCATCAATTTGCCATTCTTGAGCAACCTGATAGTTAGAATCCCAGTGGGAAGCACTGACTTTATAAAGATAGGTGCTTTTCTCTTTTAGTTTTGAGAAATATTTGACTTCATCTAGATCAGGAGCTGAATTTGCCAATTGATTAAGAGAACTGCCCGGAAAGGCCTTGTCGAATAAATGGTCAATCGTAGAGTTTCCGTTGATAGCATCATAGACTGCTTCAGGATCAGTTGGATCCTTGGCGACATTCGAAATATTTTTATAAAGCTCAGTTAATGACTCCGGAGTTGCCCCGTCCACAAAACTACTGCCTTCAGTGTTGATGACTTTAGATATGAGAGTTGTGATGAAATCCAAATCCTGGGCTTCAAAGAATGAAGTCACAATCCTTTGATAATTAGTTTCACAACCATTGGTATGTAATAGATAGCGAGAAGGAGTCTTGATTTCTAGTTTTAAAGCGATAGGATCAAACTCAAAACTTGCCTCTCCACGAATGATTTCGTCCGAGATCGGATTGTCTAGCAAGACAGACATATCTTTTAAGTCAAAGAGCATGATGCGAGGATCAATACAATTATTGGCAGCATAAGCGGACTGAATGAAAGGGTTACTTGAAAAGCTTGATACCAGACCAACCAGAGGTTTTACTTTACCATGGAGACTGGGAACAGGTTCCTCGGCAGGCCTAGGAGCTGATGAATCCGAATTATTTTCAGGAACTCCCGAGTCAGCTCCACTGGTTGTCGTTGGTAATAAACTTCCACCAGCAAAACTTGTTCCATTTGACGACCCATCACTGGTTTTAGCTGCCTGCTTAGAATTGGAATCAGAGTTGTAGTCAGATCCGTAGTCACTTCTTCGTCCGTTATCTCTCCCATAATCTGCCGCAGGCCTGGACTGAAGAGGGCCTTTTGCATTTGAACTGACACTATAAGAACCGTCATTTCTCTCGCTATAATCCTGTACGCGGCTTCTTAAGCGGGAGCTATCAAATCTGTTAGCGGGTCTTTCTGAAAGTCGGGCCACAGCGGCGGGACTACGATAGGTTTTAAGAACTTTTTTTCCAACTTTAAGCGAATGCTGGTATGAAGGGGGGGCCTCCACATTTGTTTGAACCTGGGCCCTTTCTTTCGGACTATATTTGTATCCCAGAAAGGCCAGAAGGCCCACTACGACAACAGCTCCAGTTTTTAACCAATTCTTTGTTTCATCCATTAGGTCTTACTTTTCGATCTTATTAAGGGATATCTTGAGAGTTTAACGACTTCTTATCTAAGAGCGAAATAAGGGGGGTTAGAGAGAGGATTGAGTGGGTAAAAAGGGCCAATAGCCGATTATTTTTGGCAATCTTCAGGTAATCTTATGGAAACCAGCACTTAGGTCTCTGACCAAAACGGGCACCTTCAATCAGAGTATCCAGACGACATTGTCTTTCCGGATAGCTATCCCGGATGAGCACTGTGGCCACTTTGGGATCATGAGATTCACACGAGATCGAAAAGTCTCGGACCAAGTTTAAAAAATCGAGTCCTCCAATCGCAGTCCTTAAGCATAAATTATCTGCATTACATTTTTGAAAGAGTAGTGGCCCAACCCGCTTCCAATCAACACTGCCAATTTCCTCACCTTCCTGGAACTTTACCAGTTCACGAAAACAAACATAGCTTGCATAATAATCGGCCTGACCTTCGGCGCTCATGAAACTAAATCCATCTTCATCGATGGGGCCATCCCATTCCATTGGTATATTTTTTCGAGGCTTTCCACCAAAGAGATGTCCTAATTCATGACACACAACCATCCGGAGAGCATCTGGTGAAAGTCGGGGAGAATCGAGTAGGCCGGTATTGAGAACAACTGCTAGTTGTGTCGCTTGATGTTCAGCACTGCCAGCAATGATCGGGCTATCAAGAATTTTAAACTCAATGGGTTTTTGAAAGTGGGCGTATGCAATTGGTTGGTAGAGGTCCCGGGCATCCTGAATAATTTTCTCTTTCCAGTTTGCCTGGACTTCCCATGAAAAGAAAAAAAGAATACTTAATAGAAGGGCCATACTACAAATATTATCATGTCTTAAGACTGATTTTTAAAGGGATTTAATCATGAATAAAGATTTTGCCACTCTTGTACGTATGCTTTATGAAAAAAATGTGGCCTCTATGGTAAGACCTGAAGCAAGAGATACAAAGTCACTAACGGATCTGCCATTTCTATTTTCCCTGGAAGCTTTATTAAATTCCTGGCCCGGAGTCATTTCGGCCCATCTGCCTGATGTGCGAGATGAGTTAAGTTCAATTGATACCACAACTAAAGATGCCCAGAAACTCTTTGATAATGGTATGGGTTTACTCTTTAATGAGGTCCAAAATATTTCGCCCCTTTTAAGTGAGTGCCTTCAGGAAATAAGAAAAGAGCTTGGGTTACCCGCCATGACCTATGGAAGATGCCTGATTTATGCCACTCCGGATGGAAAAGGTACAGCTCCACATTTTGATCAGAATATCAATTTTGTGCTGCAAATTCATGGAACTAAGAAATGGAAAATTGCCGCCAATGACGATGTGATAAATCCTCTGACCCGACATACGATGGGGCAACCGATTGATCCTGAAATGATGAGCTATCTGGAAGGACCCCTACCGCAGGAAATGCCTCAAGATGCTGAGAGTTTTGAGCTGACACCTGGGTCTTTGTTATTTGTACCAAGAGGCTCCTGGCACTCCACGGAAGCTGAAGGGAATGCTCTTGCCCTTAATTTCACTTTCACTGCACCTACCTGGTTGGATCTGTTCACAGCAGCTCTACGAAGTCGTTTGGCCCTTTCCCCTGAATGGAGGGAGACTGCCGACGGAGTCTCAGACGAGGATCGTCGCCATGAGGCCCAGAATAAATTCGATTACTTGTTGTCTACACTCACCCAGGATCTTCCTCATTGGAAGGCTTCTGAGATTCTGGAGGCCACAGATCCGGAATTTTGAGGCATTTAAGTGCCCCCTATGTTACATTCGGCCCATGAAAAGACAGAACGATCCCAGCGCCCCATCTAAGGCCCTTTATAATTGGTATCCAGGCCACATGGCCAAGGCCCTTCGCGAGATTAAACAAAAACTAAAAATGGTTGATATTGTACTTGAGATCCGTGATGCACGTGTGCCTCTGGCATCCGGCAATCGTGCCTTGTATGAAGGAATTGGCCAGAAGCCTAAACTTATCTTCTTAAATAAAATGAACTTATCTGACCCTGAGATTGTGGCCAAATGGTCCGAGTGGTTTGAAAAACAAGGTGAGCCTTTTTATTTTGTAGACTGCTTTGATAAGGCCGCTATGAAAAAGGCCATCAGTATGGCCCGAAATATTGTGGAAAAAAATCGCCGGGAGTGCAATCCCGAACTGATGGAGTCCAAGGCGAAACTCAAAATGATGATCGTGGGCCTTCCTAACACTGGAAAATCCACCATCATTAATCAACTCGCGAATAAAAATGCCACGAAGGTGGCCGATAAACCCGGCCAGACGCAGATTCAGCAGTGGATCAGTGTGGATGATCATATCGAGCTTCTGGACACTCCAGGAGTCATGCCACCCATGATTGAACGGGAAGAACATGGACTGTGGTTGAGTGCCATTCATGCCATTCCTGATGATATTGCGGGTGAAGAAACTGTCGCCGTTTTTATCGTGAAACATCTGCTGGCACGAAAGTCTCAGGAATTTCTTGAACGCTTTAAGCTTGAATCTTTTGACATCAGTATTGACGATGCTCTCTTAGGAATAGCCAAAGTGAGAGGGTGTTTGAGGCAAAAAGGACTGCCGGATTTAGATCGGGTATACAAGATTGTCCTGGCAGAATTCAGAAAAGGTGAGTTAGGAAAAACTTGTTTTGGATTACCACCTAAATAAGGTCTTGGATTAATTCTGTGAGTTCAACATGCTTTTGATGATTTTGATGCTTGAGATAACCCTGTAGCAAAACAGGGGCCTTCTTTTTAATCTCCTCTATGATCATTTCCTTTTTCTCTTGAGAAATATTGGTGCTGATAAGTTTACACATGGACCTGATTCGCCAGAAGTCCATCGCCGGGTAGCGGGTGGAGAGTTGATCATCATGCCCTCCATATTTTCTGATAAGATCCTCGGAGATATGGCCCACTTCTTCTCGGGCCAGGATTTTTAACCATAAGTCATAATCCTCACAAACAGTGAAACTTTCGTCAAAGTGGCCATACTGGGAGCTGAGTTCTCTTTTCATCATGACAGTCGATGGTGAAATAAGACACAGCTCAAGTGAGCGCTTGAAAATATCAACATTACTTTTATCAAATTTCTTTTTGAGGTTTACCCGAACTCCGTGACGGATCCAGATTTCATTACTATGAACAAAACGAAGATCAGGGTGATCTTTGATGAACTTTACCTGAGTTGCGAGCTTTTGCGGAAGCCACTCATCATCGGAATCTAAGAAGGCAATCCAGTCTGCACTAGAGGTCTTAATGCCCAAATTCCTGGCGCTACTGACACCTTTGTTGGCCTGTTTTAGATAAAAGACTTTCTCATCCTCGGCATACTTCTCCATCACAAGATCAGTACTATCAGTGGAACCATCATCGACTACAAATAACCTAAAATGTTGGTGACTCTGATTGAGCACTGACTGAATAGCTCGATCAAGTATAGAAGCACGATTATAACAAGGAAGGATAATATCTATCAGCATGTGGCCCAAAGTGTACGACGGAGTTCCAAAAAAACGCAACTGATAAAAAGAGACATATATTTCTTTTGCCTCTCGTCTTGGTCATCGCCACAAACAAGTCCCTAATAGTAGGAGTATGAGGAGGACTTATGAATGATAACCGTTTTGGATCTGATCGTGGACCTTCATATGGAGATGACAATCTTTACCTTGATCGCGATTACAGCGTCGGAGGTGGGGTTAGTATGGAAAATCATGAATGGGACAGAGGATTTAGATATCAAAAGGAGCATGGTCATTACGGTAAGGGCCCCAAAGGATGGAAGTATCCGGATGAGCGGATTAAGGAATATGTTTGTGATGCTCTCACCGGAAATATGATCGTAGATGCTTCTGATATAGAAGTCGGAGTTTTGGACGGCACGGTTTTACTAGAGGGTAGTGTCACCAGTCGAGAAATGAAGCGTGAAGCTGAGCACTGCGTGGAGGGGTTGCCCGGTGTTCAGGATGTTCGGAATGAGATTTTAATCCGGGATATTCTAAGAGATTAAACAGTTAGGAGGTATCAGATGAAAGGACATACAAAAAAAAGTAACGTTAAAAAACATAGGGGGAATCCCCATGGTAATGCTCCTGATAGCAACACCAAAACCAAAATCAAACAAAATCAGGAAGATTCTTTAAGGCAGGAAGGAACTTCGGAATCCAATCGGTTAAAACAGTAAAATGTACGTTTAATTGTTGCATTTAGGCCCTGATTGGTTTAATGTACCTATCATTAATGCATTAACCATCGAGGTCCCATGTCTATTTTATCTGGCCCGTTAAAAGTTGGAGCTTTCACACTTTCAAATCGCATCATCATGGCGCCATTAACTCGCGCTCGTGCCAGTGGTCATAGTCGAGTTCCTAATGATCTTATGGCCCTCTATTATGGTCAGCGAGCATCGGCAGGCATGATCCTTTCAGAAGCTACGGCGGTTGATCCTATGGGCGTTGGTTACGCTAATACACCTGGTATCTGGTCTCAAGAGCAAGTTGAAGGCTGGAAAAAAGTCACCAAGGCCGTTCATGATAAAGGTGGCATTATTTTTATGCAGCTGTGGCATGTGGGCAGGATTTCTGATCCATTTTTTTTAGATGGCAAGGCACCTGTGGCACCGTCAGCGATAGCAGCTGCCGGGCATGTGAGCTTGCTTAGACCACAGCGGGCCTACGTGACACCGAGAGCGCTTGAGATCAATGAGATTAAAGACATTGTAGAGGCCTATAGAAATGGTGCCAAAAACGCTAAGCTTGCGGGTTTTGATGGTGTTGAGATTCATGGAGCTAACGGTTATCTGCTGGATCAATTCCTGCAAGATGGAACCAATAAACGCACCGATCAGTATGGCGGATCGATTGAAAACCGCGCTCGCCTATTACTTGAGGTAACTGATGCGGTTATTTCAGTTTGGGGTGCCGATCATGTCGGTGTTCACCTCGCCCCTCGAGGTGATTCTCATGACATCAAAGACTCCACTCCGAGAGAAACATTTGGTTATGTCGCGAGTGAACTTGGAAAAAGAAAAATTGCTTTCATCTTTTCCCGGGAATACCAAGGGGCCGATAGTTTAGGACCGGAACTTAAAAAAGCTTTTGGTGGTGTCTACATTGCGAATGAAAAATTCACTAAGGAAAGTGCCGAAGCTGCCATTGAAAACGGTTTGGCCGATGCCGTTTCATTCGGGATACCCTTCATTTCTAATCCTGATCTTCCAAGAAGATTTGCTGAGGGTGCTAAGCTTAATGACACAAACTTTGAGACTATTTATGCTGAGGGTGAAATCGGTTATTCAGACTATCCGGCCCTAGTATAAGAGTAATTTAAGAATAAAGTTCAAGATGGGATTGGGCCACTTTGCTAAACTTTTTGAATGTTTAAGCAGTGGCCTTTCCAGCTTCAAAAAATTACCCATCGCTTATCAGTGCGAGCAGGCCTATTTGCCTTGTTGGCGGTTGTTTCATCTCTGGCAGCAGTTCTCTTAGATGGATATGTACCTGATGGATTTGTCGAGTTGGCCGGGGGAAATGCTGTTGATAACATACTAAACGTCATGGCCTCTTCCATGTTAATCGTTACAACCTTTGCTCTTTCAACCATGATGGCGGCCTATACCGCCGCCACTCAACACACCACTCCCCGTGCCACAAATCTAATTATCAATGATTCTAAATCTCATTCTGCCATTTCGATTTTCTTAGGGGCCTTTATTTATAGCGTAGTTTCCCTGATCGCTCTGTCCACTAAGTACTATGGCCCACGAGGGCGGGTCATTCTCCTGCTTATGACAGTCATTGTTTTAACCGCTGTGGTTTGGGTCATTATTCGTTGGGTTGAGGAATTAAAAAATATGGGAAGTGTGCATGAAACAATCCGCAGAGTTGAGGGCGCTACGGCGAAGGCCCTGGCCTATCGAGCAGAGCGGCCAACTTTCGGCTGCATGTCTATGGATCAAATTCCCTCAAATGCCAAGCCTGTCAGGTGCCGTGATGTTGGTTATATTCAAAATATAGATGTCGATTCCCTGGGGAAACTGGCCGAGAAAGAAAATATTGAAATGTATATTGAAAAAGATGTCGGTGGTTATGTTCATCTTCAGAGCAATCTGGTTTTCATTATTTCAGAAAATGGAGTTTCAACAAAGCTAGAAGAAAAAATCAGGGAAGCTTTCGCCATTGGCGACCAGCGAACATTTTTAAATGATCCCCGATTTGGCCTCTCAGTGCTATCAGGGATTGGGATTAAGGCCCTATCTCCCTCGCTTAATGATCCAGGCACGGCGATAGATGTTGTTGGCTCACTGGTGAGAGTTCTCATCATTTGGGAGAATCAAAGAGCGACTTGTAAAATGCCAGACACTGAATATCGCCGATTATTTTTCCCTGAGATGGAAATAAATGATCTGTATAATGATGCCTTTTATGGATTGATTAAAGAAAGTGCAAAGCATCTTGAAGTGGTTAAGGCCATGCAGTCTGGTCTGGAAATATTGGCAAACAGTACAAGCAAGGAATCAAAGAAAATCGCGTTAAAACATCTTGAAATACTAAATCAAAGGTCTAGGGAAGAACTAACCTCTGAAGTGGATGCAAGTCTTATTCAGGCTACAAGTATGATTGGTGAGAATCAGAGGAAGGCCGTTGATAAGCATTGAAACGAGATCACTATGAATAATTTTTTATTTTCATCCTGGGAAAGTCTCTTCAGAACAGCAGGAATTGGCCTTCTATCATATTTTGCTCTTATCGTAATGCTCAGATTAACAGGTAACAGGACTCTCTCTCAAATGAATAGCTTCGATTTTATTGTGACAATTGCTTTGGGTTCAACTTTATCAAGTGGAATGATGAATAAAAATATCCCTCTTGCCGATACCCTGGTTGGATTATTACTTCTGATCAGTCTTCAGTGGATCATCACAAAACTGGCAGTGAAATCCAATATGGTCAATCGACTGGTAAAGTCTCGGCCGGTGTTAGTGTTCTATAAAGATTTTTTCTTTGAAGAACAGATGAAAAAAGTACGAGTCAATAAGGATGAGATCTTGGCCAGTATCCGCCAAGATGGTCTATCCTCGATGGATGAAGTAGAGGCAGTGGTTTTAGAAACCAATGGGAAACTCTCTTCAATCCCCAAAAATACAACACAAGATGGGGGCTATAAACAAGAAAGTTTACTTCAAGGAGTTGAGGGGTTTCATTAGTCACTTCTGACATTTAGGACAAAAATAAGTCCCTCTTTGCGCGAGAATAATCTTTTTAACCGGAGTCTTCTTACACATCTGACAAATCTTCTGATAAAAGACCACCAGGTGTTGCACCCCCGACCCCTTTTCTCCTGATGAATCACGATAGCCACCTTGAAAGGTTGTTCCCCCCGAGGCCAGCGCCGGGCCAATGACTTTTTTTATCGCTTTCAGAATTCTTGGAAACTCTTCTTTCCTGATTGCCTTGCATTTTCTGGTTGGAAGAATATGAGCACGTGCACAGATCTCATTAGCTATGTAGTTACCCGATCCAGCAAATAGTTTCTGATCCAGGAGAGTCACTTTCAAGGCCCGTTCAGGATAGCGTTTAATTGCATGAGTTAAATAGTCCAAGGTGAATTCCGGATCTGCCAGATCCATACCCAGTTCGGCCAACTTCTTCTCGGCCTCTTCCGCAGTATAATAGTACATATGTCCAAAGCGACGTGGATCATCATAGGCAAGAGTGTAGCTTGGGCCTTTAAGAGTGAGGTGAGTATGCTTTGAAGTTTTTATCGTTTCACCAATAAGCCAGGTGCCAGTCATACCAAGATGGGAGAGTAGATGGGAGCCATCGTCGAAGATGAAATCCAGGAGTTTGCCTTTGCGTTTAATGGTGGTGAGAGTTTTGCCTTTGAGGTCTAAGGAGGTGTGGAGGATATTTTGTTTTAACTCGGGCGTGGATGAGACGGAAGTTATCTTCAGAGGGAGATAGTGGGAGAGTTGGAGTTTTATTGTTTCGACTTCGGGTAGTTCGGGCATTTGGTTCTATCCTGTTGAAATAATTAAAACATAACATCAAAAATGAAAAATGTAGAGCACCCACGGGTATCCATGTACATTTATCTTGTCGAATTTACTGGAAAGATCTACTCAGGCATTATTGTAACATTTAAATTGTATGGCTTTATACCCATATAAAAGTATGGCATAATATGTTGGTGAAGGTCGGGACAGTCATTGAAAACGAAAAGTGGAAAATAAAGGTCTTCGCCCCTCCTAAAGAACATGGCCCTGCTCACGTACATGTCATGGCTAAAGGGGATAAGGCAGAAGTTAAGATTTCGCTTGTGACTCTTGAGGTGATTGGGTCGACTCAATTTTCCAAAAGAGTAGTTAAAGGCATTATTAAATACATCCATGAGAATTATGAATATCTCTGGAAATGTTGGGAGGCGCTCCATGGCAAAACAGAAAAAACCAAATCTAAAGCAAGCTCTAAAAAAAGTAGATAGATTGTCTGATAAATTTTTTGGAAAGGTCGATGTTGATCTTTCTACTCTGCCTTGTTTGAAAAAAGTATCGAGAGAAAAAATTACAGCCAATTTTGACTCGGATGTTCTGGAAGCAGTTCGGGCAGTGGCTGAGGAACATCAAATCTCTTATTCTACCTTGATGAACGATGTATTGAGAAAAATTTTTATTGAAAATAAAAAGGTCGGATGAGTAGTAGCCTTGGGAATAAACTCAAAGTTCTTTTCTCTCCTTTCGTTAAACCTGAATCTATTCATGGCCTAGCAGCTGCTGTCGTTAACGGAGAAGAGGCAGCATGCGTTTGTCTAGGGCATGCTAGTCCTTCGTCTAACATCTTACTAAGCCCAAGTCACTATTTTGAAATTGCTTCGATTACGAAAACTGTCGTAGGCATACTTTTTTCTAAAATGGTTTTAGAACGAAAGATCACATTAAATTCAGAGTGTTCTCATTTTTTGCCCCAATTACATGGACGAATTATTGGAAGTGTAACGATTGCAGAACTCCTTACACACAGTTCTGGGATTCCAAGGCTCCCAAGTAATTTGAAACCTCAAAATCCAATGAATCCATATTTAGGCTATTCGTATGATGATTTGATGCAAGAACTACTTCAGCTAGAGATTGGAGACAAGAAGTATCTTTATTCGAATTTAGGTTTTTCCCTGTTAGGAAAGGTTGTGGAAATTATCTATAAGGATAAAATTTCGGATGTCCTTAGGAATGAAGTGCTTGTCCCCCTCGGGATCTCTGGAGTGAATTTTTCTACTGACCCACAAACGGTAGTTCTAACAGATGTACATTCTCATTCAATGCAAAACGTGGAACCCTGGCTTTTAGGTGAGTTTGAGGCTGCAGGTGGGATGAGGGCAACTATTGAGCAAATGAAAGTTTATTTGGATGCTAATGTTTGGCCTGAAAAAACTTTACTCAAAGATGCAATCTTAGATTCACATAAGTTTCTATATTTTGATGGTGAAAACAAAGTCGGCATGGCATGGCACAATGGGACGAAGTCAGGAAATGTGTTCCATGATGGTGGAACCTATGGAAGTAGTAGTTTCATCGAATTCAATCCTAGTACGAAAAAAGGAATTGTGATTCTTTCAAATACATACTCTGACTTTAAAGATTTAATTCCTGCAATTGATTCCTGTTTGGATTATTAGTTGTACAGTAAGGGATACCATGGGTGCTCAATTCGTGAAATGGCGTGAAACGGAATGAACTGTCGTGAAATCAAAAAGCGCAAGAATCACTCTGTAGATCAATAACCTCTCGAATCCATTACTTGATTTTCATTTTTTAATATTAGGTCGGGTAGCTCAGGCATAGTGCTTCTATGTATTTATTTTAATTGGATATAAATTGTTAATAATAGGTAAAGGCGCTACTAGGGACGCCTTAATGTTAACGAGACCGGACAGACTTAGCAATACTTACAACTTTGGACATATCGGCAGGACCAAAAACAACCGAGACAGCTCGATTTTTTAACAGCTCTTATTTTAATTCTTCTTTGTTTCCCACTTACCCCCCCGAATCGTCTAATCTTTATACAGTGTTCCAGATTTTAACATCTCATAACTCTTTAAAGTGGTTTTAAATTGGCCTTGATATTGCTTATACAGAGTATATAGGGGTTCTTATGTTTAAAATGATTATCGGGTTTTATCTCGCAAGCACACTTTTAATGGGATGCTCGAAAACCAGTCCGAATATTCAGGTTAAAGATAAGATCATCGAGAAAAATCTCAGAACTTACGACGCTCTAACAGCATCGAAAGATATGCAATTATCTGATGAGACAGATCTTGATCTCATCATTCACAATATCCGCAGTAAACGTCAGATAGGTTTTGAATGGAAAACTTTCTGGGTCAAAGCTTCAGAGAACATAACTCCTGTAAAGATCTCTGATCAGACCGGGGAAAAACTATTCTCATTGAGTAAATTATCCTGTGAAGAGGCACCAGATACTTCTTTTATAATCCTTCAATACGCAGAAAAAGGCCTCGATCAGGAATTAAAAACAGCTTCTGGAAATGCGGTTGAATGGCTTAAATATTTCCAGACTGTTGTACAAGACTGTCAGATCTCTGAAGATGATGCTTTTATCTTTCGTTATAAAAGTGTGCTGAGTAATATTCTACAAAACGGGAATAAGAAACTGAAAGTAATGGCATTCTCAGATCTTAATACCAGATTGTCCAGCACCAGGAATTCATTGTTATCAAAAGAAGCTCGGGATCTTTTTAATACTGATCAGAAGCTGTTAAATATTTCAAACTCGTCACTGACTGATTCCATTTTACTGGCCCATGTTTTTAAAGAATTGTTCCCTTACAGGGCAAATCCTTTTCTTGAACTCATTATTAATGAAGCACAAACTGCATCCACAGGTGTTGAATATTATGAAGATTTTGGTGACGCACTTGTCATGCTTTCACGTATTGATGTTTCTGTGGAAAAAATTCCTCAAATAACCAATTCTCTGATTGATGTGTGGTCTAAGAATAGCAAACTCGCAGATACTTTAACGACTGAGGAGAAGATCAATTACTTTGATAAGCAATATTCTTCTGCAGAAGTCTTAATGTCATTTCTTGAGTCAGAGTTATCATCCGCTAAAAATAAATCAGTCGTATTGGATAAAGCTGAAAAACTCATTAGAAACCTTGAGGCTTCTTTGTTTGCACTCCCTCACCCGGAAGATATGATTTTGAAAAAGGGTAAAGAAGAATTAAATCTTATCCTTGATTTTAGGCATGCTAAAAAAACCGGACAATCCCTGGCAATTGAATCATCTGCGGTTGAAAAGATTAAAAGACTATCAGACGTATTTCTCGCTTTCCATCGTATGCATAATAAAGGTGACACCTCTTTGCATCTGGCAAAGTTTTGCGAATGGATCGGAACTAATAAACTTGATTCCCTAAATAGTGTTAAAGTTGGTAACGGTTGCTATGAAATAGCGTCAATCAAAGTCAACCAGGCATTAAAGATAGAAGCTGAAAGTTTTAAAACGCCTCTATTCTCAGTGATTAAATTTCCCGGTGACCTGAGCATTAAATCAAAGAGTATTGATGTCGGAGTGATTGATCTTACACAGACAAGAGCCCCGGGAACTTCTTCTGCCCGCTATAGCAGAAAACTTGAATCAATCGTATTTCCTCTAGTTATGGGCTTTGAACTTCAAGAGGACTTTCTGGATATTAAGAAAGATAAGCTTTATTTTTTCCCTTACCAGTTTATTTATCGCGCGTCTTCTCCGGGGCTTGCTCACATCCAACATTCAAAAGATGGTCACCGTGGTGGAAATCTTATTTTAACTAACCAAAAAAGATCAGAAAGCTTCATGCCCACATTCGTTTCAGAAGGTGGATATCCGGCCTCCGTTCTTCCTGGCAACAAAGGAGGAAGAGGTGTTTCATATACAATTGATATGTTCAAAATTGAAGAATGGCTTGGCTCTTCAGCTCAGGGGGAAAGTTATCCACTGGAAGTCCTAAGTGCTAAAAACCTGAAAATTCTTTTCAGTAAAATGAAAAAGAATAATCAGTATAAAACGATTGTAAAAGTTGAACCTGATTTCATAAATCACATCGGATCAACTGCGTCAGGAGTCTTCGAAGAGAGTCTCAAACTCGCAAGGGATACCGGCGTTTTAACTTCACCGGGTTTTATGGAAGAACTTTCAGGTCTCGCCATGAATTCACTTTTGAGTGAGATTGAATTCAAAATCTCTCAAGGGGAATCTCTAGGTCGACTTTCTGTTCTCGGACCATCACTGGAACTTCCGTCAGCGGCAGATGGAAGTGAACAGGAAATGGGATCGCAAGGAGCAAAAGGAAAAATAATTTATGAATAACTTATTTTTTCTGATCATTTTTGCATCTTTTACTTTGAATGCTCAGGATATCTCAGGGCCTATTGGAGATGCTTGGGACAATAAACATATTTTAAATATCAAAAAGAACGAAAAGCCTCTTTATCTATTGTCAGAGACCTTTTTAAGAGCTGAGAAAATTGTTATTGATCGCACAATTTTTACAAATGGGTTTGGTCTTACGATTGAGGCCCGTGAACTGGTTATCTCTCCGAATGTTGCAATTAAGACCTTCGATCATGCGCATTTTCCCCAGACCTATGTAGATACCACTCTAAAATACACAACCAAAGGTGGAGCTTGTTCTGTTTCCGGAACGGCCCCTTATGAAGTTGGAGCAGACGGGCCAGAAGGCCTCAAAGGGCTGGACGTTTCAGCTAGGCCTCATGACATTAAAATTTTTGCTACACTCATCAACGGAAAACTCAACATTACCGGAGATGGGCAGCAAGGTGGTAGAGGCGGCAAGGGCGCAATGGGTGGAAAAGGTCTTGATGGGTGCAAAGGAAAAAATGGTAAGGCCGATTGTTCAGGATTATTTGGAACCGGTGATGGCGATCCTCATCACGGGGAAAACGGAAAAAATGGTGCTCGCGGCGGATACGGCGGCAAGGGCGGAACAGGCGGACGTGGCGGAGAAAACGGCACAATTATTTTGTCTTTTTTAAAACTTTCAACTCCCGATGAACTAAAACTCTCTTCCGAAGCGGGTAGAGGTGGAGAAGGCGGAGAGCCTGGAGAGAATGGATTATCTGGCAAGGCAGGTCCAGGCGGTGATTCCGATAAAAAAGAATGTGGGTTCTGGCCAGACGAAGAAACAGTTAAAGCTCACGCTGGTGGCCCAGGTCTGGTTATTTCGCTATTAGAATCGGCCGAACAAAGAGAAAAAAGACGAGGCTTACCCGGAGAATCAGGTAAACAGTTAGAAAATGCCATCAAAGTAAATAGTTTTGAAGAGATAAAAGCAGAAAGAGATATGGTGATTGCAACTGTCATGGATTTTCACTTCGCGAGAGTTTTCTATCAGCTTATACAGCAATCAATCTTAATCGTGATGAATCAGGAAGAATCACTCTCAGATGCTTTTGAGTTTTCAGAAATCAATGAAGCAGCAAAAAGAAAACTCATCTCCGACTGGAAAGAGGGGTTCATTAAACCTCTGGAAAAAGAAATATCACTGAATGAGAATTTGCGGGAGCTATTAATATCTTCCAGAGAAATGGTTGCACTGTTGGAAACACTGACCACGGATCAGAAAGAACTGGTTCGGGGCAAGATTGCAACGATACTTAAGAAACAGAGAAGCTCCTTGAATCAAAAAATTAAAAAAGTTGCGGCCTCTTGCCGCTCATTTATCAATATTGATTCATCTGATCTTGATAACAAAACCGAGTTGTTTACAATCCCGCTATGCTATGAACTCCAGCAGCTTACTAATAATCCAATGGCAAAACTTATTCTCTCAAAAAATATTGCATTCACAACTGGCGGGATCAGCAAGGATGATTACTCTTACGGTGAACTCAATTCTTCTTCCAGAACTCCGGGTTCAAGTTTTGAGGTTATTATCATCAACAACAGAAAGTTTGGTGCACAACATTTCAAAGACCTTTACACTTTGCAACAAAGAGAATCAGGAACCTTTGGCGCCTTAAGAACTCTATCCCCGCTTAATCCTGATAAAATTAATATTAATAATCTTGGTTCATATTCGAGACTCTTGCGAGAAGGAATGAAGAAATGAATTTCATCCTCGCAGTAGTCCTTTTATTAACTTCTATTTCGGGGTTTGCCCAGCAGACTCCCAAAGATCTTCTCGCCATTTTCAGGAAAGATTATTTACCGACTATTACTAAAAGGCATGAGCTATTTCTTCTTGAGTATAATAAAGCGAGACTCATCGACTACATTACACTTTACAAGCATAATACAGAAAAAATCAATTCTATCACTGCACGCTATGAGACGTTGATAAACGACTGGCGCCCGATGGTGAAATCTGGCCTCAATCATTCATCTGATCTCCCTCTTCTTGCCTCCATGAAACAAGAGGCAGGGAATTTACGAAGAGAATTAGAAGAGGCAACACTAGTTATTGCCTCCATAACAGAATCTCTTCCCAATGCCTGTAATCCTGATGAAATAATTTCCTGGATGAATGAGAAATTTCTTCCAACCCGTATTTATCAGGTTCCTCATTATCAATTTACGGGAGATGGTGCTGATCATAACTTAAATCTTACTTTTCAGATGAACTATAGCACATCCTTTGGCGGAAATTCATCTTCTTCCGGACACGCTGGAAACAATCAAACCGGGATGGCGCAAATTGGTGATGGCAGTAAAGAGGCAACGGCTTTTGCGGCCGCTGGGATGATTGCAGGAATTGCGATTGGAAGTTTAGTGGGGCCGGCGGGATCTGCAGCGGGCGCTAAGATAGGTGGTTATATCGGTTTAGCAGTTGGTACAGCAGTTGGAAGCATATTGTCCTCTGCAAAAAAAATGAAAGAAGCTAATAAAACCTATAATGAGCTGAAAAATACTTTTCACGACATCAATAAAACACTTGAGGCCGCTCATCAGGAACTTGATAAAGACCATCATGAAATGGTCCAGAGACTTTGCAGGACTGTTTTCGACATGAATGCCAAGTTAGTCTTTCCAGAAACCAATAAAAGAGCAAAAGCAGTTCTTACCATGATCAATGCTGAAACCCTTTCCATGGAAAGAGAATGGGCAGATATTAAAAACTTTCATAAAGAGCGCCTTCAGAATCATCAGATGTTTCTGGATCTGGTGGTCGAGGGATATCAGCTGAACTTTGAAAAGAAACTTGAAACTCTTGAAGAGGATCATTATACGTTAAATGAAAAGTTGAAGAAGGAATATGTAACAAAGATTGTACCTGTTCTAAAAAAATCAGACGCTGAAGAGCTGATTGATTTACAGATTCTGGGAGATGCTCAGTATAATCATCCGGATTATCAGAACTATGCCTGGAAGGCGATCAATGAGAAAATCAATGAAAAGCTTGGGATCAAATGAAACTAATATTCTTTATCTTTATGCTTTGTCCCGGACTAGCTCTTGCGACGACTTTGCATCTGTCTGAAATTCTGAAAAAGGGTTATCATTTTTCTGAAGTCCGATACGCGGCTTTTGATGAACCCGAAAGTGCCAAAGGTAAAGAAACGGAAGAATACCTGGCGATGATTCAAAAGACTGCCAGTGAACAAGTTGAAAAGAACTACGTGCTTCTACGGGAACTTGATGTTGATGTAAATGTCAAAGCTGTTTCATCCGAAGCCTCTTCTGAGATCGTTGAAGGAAAGTCAAACTTACTGCATTTTTCAAAATTAAAGTCTTGCGGCAAAAAATCCCTGACACTACTTAAAGCCCAAATGTTTCATGCGTCCATGAACCAACTTGAATTAAAACTTCAGACAGAAGCACTTCTGGCCGAAGAAAGAGGAATTATAGAGGGTCTTCAGTTGGGTATCATCTGCGGAATTTACATGGGAAGCTTTGGCGATCTCATGAAAGAAAATCCGGTAGAAGAATTTAAATTATCATCTTTCATTGCAAAGGAATCAGAGAAGTCCATTTTGAAACTTTTAAAAATCCTGAAGTTTCAGAAAAGCGCTGATAGTTTAGTCAGTATCAAGTTCTTTCGGTATTTGAAATCCACTTTCCTTATCAATTCCTATAAAGGAATGAATATTTCTGAGATTAAACTTCAGCAAGTGAAAGATCTGTTTAAAGAGATCTATCTCACTGACTCAAAAGAATCACTCCAGGACGGAAGCATAATTGAAGTTAATTATAGTGAACAAAGAGCGGAGCTTGAGAGACTTTTCCAAAAGGTGGAAAATGAAATTAACTAATCTCTTGGCCCTTACAGCTACTCTCTTTACCCTTCATACCCATGCACAAATGCATATTGCGTTTGAATATCAAATGGGGACAATGACTGGTCATCAACCAGGGCCATGGACTAAATTTGAGAATCCTGCCATTCAGAGTTTCTGGATCAACGGGCAGAGAGGATACGTTCTTAATCAACAGGAAGCTGAGTCTGTTAAACATTACCTGAATGAGGCCGCTGCTTATCGCAATATCAACACTGATGTAAAACTAGAAGTGGAGAAAATAATTCAATATTTTTCCGCTGATAACAATCAAAGAGAAAAAATTAAGGATTTTATCCCTGCCGATCTTAGACCTCTTCCGTTACCTAAGGGTGTGAATGCTGACAATGTTAATAATGCTCTAGACCCTATGTGGAAGACTGTAAACGATGACAACCTGAAAGGGGCATCTGAAGCACTCGAAGATGTCCGGGAGCGTATGAAGAAGCTCTCAGAGGCGGAACGAAGTTATACAGAGAGTGAGCTCAATCGACTTTTTACCTATCCATCAGGCCAATTAAAAAATCTGCCGCATCTCCCGACGAATCCAGTCCATTTTAATGCGCCTGTAACATCTTTAAAAATTAAACCTTTTGTTCGTGCCCTGAATGATCTCCAGGTCAATGAAGCTGAATTAAGAAAAGAATTGGCGCCTAAAAGCGGTATCGGTGCAAGGGTTCAGAAAGAAGTCCTTAAAATTGAAAGCGGTAAAATAAAGCGTGCCCTAAAAATTGAGGAATTTAAATCTCATTACTTTAATACCCCGACCGATTTTCCACGAGAGGTATCAGCCACTCTGGAAAACAGTGCAGACAAAACCGGACTTCTTAACGAGGCCGAAAGAATTATTCAACAAAATCCACGCATACATCCTTCAATTTCTGAAGGTCACGAGACTCCGGATGAAACTCTTATGCACCATACAGCAGAGCTTTCATCGTGCCTTGCAAGAGGTGTGAGCTGCGGAACTCCGAGAGATATCCCGGGTGCTGGAAAAGATATTCAGGAAGTTCATAAAAAGATCTCAAAACTTTATGAAACACATTCTCGTTCGGAAAAAATCTCTGACCCTGCAATAAAAAATCTCTCACAGAATCTTGTGAATCATGGGCATAATAAAGTTCTTAGCGATGCAGGGGATTCTCAGTTTTATGTTGATCTTGCCACTTCAGTAACAGACATAGGTCTGGGATTTGTACCGGTAGTTGGAACAGCTAAAGATTTTATTGAATTTGTTACCGGAAAATCTCTCCTGACCGGTGAGAGTCTGGATGTCACATCCAGAGCGATCATGGCCACCGCGGTGGTGATTGATCTGGCCTCATTTGGAACCGGCGGGCGTTTGACCAAAGTGGCGTTAGAAGGCGCCGTAAATTCTTTCAGAACATTTGCTCAGTCAAGATCCGGCGTCCAGATTGGTAAACACTGGGATGATGTGGAAGCTTTCACTCAGGAAGTTTTTGAGCGGGTGGAGCATTATAAATTTGATAATCCTGTTGTGGCCAAAGGTTATGCTAAACTTCATGAAGGGCTAAAAACTCTTCCATCAAAATTCAAAATTTATGATGTTAAAGAAGGTGTGAGTAATGGGAAGATTGCAGTCGTTGGAAGAAAAATGGTCGGTGGTGTGAATGACGTAGCTGACCATCTGAAAAAACATCTAGTCGAGGTTGAAACTTTTAGATGGAGCGATGATGCTAAAGAAAATTGGAAAGAGGTTAAGAAACTATATCAAAATGAACGTATTCCCTACGAAAAGGTTATTGATACTTTAGGTTATAGAGAGAACAAGGAATGGGCTGAGAGAATTGTACGCGAAGGTTATACCATTTTTGATATCCGTGACCCATTAGGTGCCAATGTGACTGAAGGGTTTAGTGCTTTTTACGATATTGAAAATATAATTATTTGGGGCAGACTCAATCCATGACAAGAGGTGAATATATGAATGAAGCGATCTTCCCGGATCCAAAAATTTCCCGCCTTATCTTAGAGCACCTGGATGGTTTTCTAGGTCTGAAACAAATTTCAATAGATTTAGGACTAGATCCCACTTTCAATTATAAGTATTGCAAATTTAAGTTTCAAGTTCAGAAGACTACATTACGACTAAGTTTAGTGGAGCGAACAAAAAGCAATATCTATGGATTAACTTTTCTCATCGTGAGAGGAAAATACCAGCACTTTTCCTTTGATGATTATTTGGAATTTATTAATAGCTCTGAATTAATAAAAATCGAGAATGATCCAGCTTTAGATAATTATGCTAGTATTGAGGCGCAATTATTCCTTTTTAAAAAATATCTCGAGACGAACCTTAAAAAAATATTCACAGAGAATGATTGGATAGAAGTTCCTTTCGATCGTGATTAAGTAAAGTGGATCAATTAATGAATGAAGTAAACTTCCCGGATCCAAAAATTTCCCGCCTTATCTTAGAGCACCTGGATGGTTTTCTAGGTCTGAAACAAATTTCAGTAAATTTAGATATAGATCCGACTTTCAATATCAAATATTGCAAATTTGAGTTTCAGGTTCAGATGACAACATTAAGACTAAGTTTAGTGGAGCGAACCAAAAGCAATGTTTATGGATTAGTTTTTCTCATTGTAAGGGGAAAATACCAACACATTTCCTTTGATGACTATTTGAAATATATCAACAGCTCTGAATTAATAAAGATCAAGAATGATCCAGCTTTAGATAATTATGCCAGTATTGAGGCCCAAGTATTGCTTTTTAAAAAATATCTCGAGACGGACCTTAAAAAAATATTCACAGAGAATGATTGGATAGAAGTTCCTTTTTATCGGGACTAGAAACCTTTTCGGAGCTAGAACTCAGATCTTACTCCCAGCAGTAGGTTGGTATAGCTAAGCTCATCTTTTTGAAAAGCATATGTTTTAAAATGTCTGATACCTAGGGCCGCCTTATAAGTTTTAGTCACAGGAATCAGGAATTCTCCTCCCCAGGAAAAAAGCGAAGAGCTTTTACTCAACTCTGAATTGTAGGCCACACCGGCGCCACCAACTAATGACATCTCAAAAGGTGTCTGGATTTTATTCAGAAGATTCAGATGCCCTTTGATGAGATGGAACCGTGCTGTGAGCTGACCGAACCAGTCAGGTGTGTAGCTTGTTACCTTGATATCCCCCGAAGCCTGAAGACGTTTCAGATAATCCTTATCTTCTGTTTTATTGACTGTTATTTCTGCCCCGAATGACCATAGAGGTGAGGCCACATAGTCCAAAAGACCTGATAACGAATAGACGTTTTCGCTGGCATTATCAAGCGCCACTCCACCATCTACGCCCCATTCGAAATGCGGTTTCATTTCCCGCTCTTCTATCAAAAGCAGTTTTCCGTAGTCCGCGCCAGGCGGTGTATCGGCAACAGCAAGGGTAGAAGTGATGATAAGAAGAAGTGTAAAAAGTTTAGACATTTTGATCCTCGATCTACAATTTTATACGGAAAGTCCTCCTCTAAACAAGTGTTTATAGGGGCAATTCAGGCATTCATTTTGCTTATTCTTCTCGATATGAAGATCTTTTTCCTTATAAACCTCATTCTATGGTGCTTTTCATCCATGGCCCAATCGCCGATGGAAACCATTGCGGCCATGAACAGAACTCACCCTTCATTTTCGGATGCCGTTATTGATCTTCAATCCAGTTTTCTTAAGGAAAGAAAGTGGGAAAATGTCATGGGGATCGGCCAGGTCTTCAGATCTCAGTTAGCGACATCCAAAGGGAGCTTCAGAGTAGAAGCCTTTCTTATGGAAGCTTATGGGCTTATTCAGTACTGTCGTTACAAGGATGCCAAGGCGGTACTCCGCCAGGCGAAGTATTTTGCGGAAAAATATCAGAACTTGAATGATCTTCCTAAAATTGAAAAGGCAATGGAACTGGAGCAACTCGGTCAGTACTATAGAAATGTGAATTTCATCAATCCTCCCCAAAGAGAATTTTCCGAAAACCAGATAGAGTGGAAAATTGATGCTGAAAAAGAATCCCTGCTTTATATTTTGAACCAGGTCATCGTAAAAACGGAAAACCTATGCCGTTAATCCTTTTTGCCCTGATGCTAACTTCTAGCTTACTTTTCGCTGATACAGTGAAGGGGCTGCGATTAATTCAAGAAGGGAAGCTTGGGGAAGGTTACTTGAGTCTTGAATCATCATTTCAAAAGGCCCAGTCACAAGATGAGAAGGGGAGACTTGCGCATCTCTTGGCATTTGGTACAGGAACCGAGACGGCTCAAATTTATTACGCAAGGTTTGCTCTGAAATATCATAAAGGACTAAAAAAATCAGAGATTTTGAAATTGAAAATTTTAATTGCTGATAGTTTTATGGATCACGGAGAGTTTGAAAAAGCATTTGAATTCTACCAAGAGTCGTTGAAAGAAAAAGGCCCCCATGAGAATTATGTACAGTATCAGCTTGGATATTATTATCTGAACACTCAAAAAGCTCAAAAGGCTTTTACGCTCTGGTCAGGACTTCTGATTACGGATTATAAAGACAGAGCACTGAAATCAATAGGGCGATATTGGGAAAAAATGAATTTCCCTGGAAATGTTCAACAACTCCAAATGAGCTCTTCTTTTATGGAAGGCTTTTCAGTTTCTGTAGATGAAAGGGAAAAAGAACTGACCCTTTCGGATCTTAATAAGTTTGTTCACCAGGAAAGCGGGCCCGAAATGCTTAATCTTCTGGTTGAGAAAAATCCCATATTCATCAAAAAACCTTGTGAATTCACAAAGTGGTATAACAATAAGTTAAGTCTCAAAAACGACCTCATCTTCCCGTATCTAAAAAAATGTTTTGATACGGATAAAAAAATGACCGGAAAGATTGCTCAGTTGGCCTCCTCTATTGCCGCTACAAAAGAAGAGAAGTTATTTGTGGTCTCACTTTATAAGACACTGGGAGAGAATAAAAGGGCCTGTGAACTGGCCTCGAGGGAAAGCATGCATGCTAATGTATTCTCTTTGTGTGAGGAATCTTCCGAAGAAATAGTAAAGTCAATAACAGAGGTTCTGAAGGAAAGTGATAAGACCCTTCTTTCTCTAAGCCGGGTTATCAGGAGTGCCATTAAACTACCATTAGATAAGAGAAAAGAGTTTATGACGATAATAGGTGAGACTCAATTTGCCAGGGAGTTTATTAATCTACCAGACATTTTTATCAATGAAGCAAGAACTCTTGGTTTCTCAGATGAGGCCAAACTTTTATTTTCAGCTTATCACCGTTTAAGTGAGCACAGAAAAGTATTTGAAAAAGACTTACAATCAAATGTAGCAAAAGATCTTCAGAGCTATCTATCTGACGGAACGTTTATTAAAACGTCTCCTTGTGTCTTTAAAATTGAAGTTTTAAGAAAGATAGCTATCGAATCAAGACTTATCTCAGGGCAGTTTGGAAAGGTTGATCAATCATGTTCCGATGAATTAATAGGCCACGATGAAGGCCTCTCATTTCTTGCTAGTAGTCTCATAATTAGTAAAGCAAAGCGAATTACTTTGGATACTGGAGTCATCCTTGGACAGGAAATAATCAAAGGTGGCGATATCGCTTCAGTTAGACCCATGGCAGGTGACTTTGGAATAGAAATCAAACTCCTTATAAAAGTCCAGAATTTTAAAACAAATAAAATTGCCACGGCCTCGGCCCTTTTGTCGGAACTTAAGAAGCTAAAGCAACTTCGCTTTAAAATCAGTTCAAGGAAATGGTTATCGATGAAAGTTTCAGAAAAGGTCAGCGGTCACTATAATGCATTATTGGATGAGTTTGTAAGAAAAAATGCCGCATCCATGGAACGATTAAATCTTGTATCGAAAGTTTCTGCTTTCATAAAAGAACTGAGGTTGTCATGAAACTTCTAGTTCTATTTATTATCCTCTTAGGAACAAGTTATGCCGATATAATTGATCTTGGAACTTTAGATTCAGGCGACCAACTTCTTGATCAAAGGTTCACGCAAACTTCTTCTGAACAGGACAGATTGAATTCACTTGGCGCTTTCTATTCGGACCGTGAACTTGATTTCTTAAAAGATGTCCAACCACAACATGAAATTCAATTTATTAACCCTGACGAAGAATGGGGAAAGTTACTTGAAGGCCATTTATGATAAAATGGGAATTTAAATTTACGATTACAGAATTTCACCTCATCTTGGTATTGATTTTAGGAATCCATGCCTCACTTTTAACAGTTAGGTCCCGCCATGCGGAACAATTGGCAGAAATGAAAATACAGGAAGAACAAAGACTCAATGATAAAAAGAAAAAATATGGCGTAAAAACAGAGGAAGAACTTCTTGCGGCAATGGCAGCAAAAAAATTTGTAAGAGTGCCATTTGTCATTACCTATCTGGGAAATGTTAGGCAGAAACGACATTCAGAACTGCTTTCGCTGCTTGATTCGAAAATGAAGACAACCGCTGTCGTTCACAATGGTGTCGGTCCTTTGGTGGGAATAGTAAAAGGGAAGGAAGTTTCATTAAGCAGTACTAAGGATATTGAATTTAAGATATCTGATGCTCAGAAGAAAAACCTCGTTAAAAGACTTATCAAACAAAAACTTGGCGGTGTTGATGTTTGTAAGAGAAAGCATCTTCTGGAGGATGAATTCTTAATGGGTACAATCAAAGTTAATATGAAAATCAAAGGGTCAGACAACCTCGCCATTCCAAAATTTCAGGGTCACGGCAATCAGAAAGTCATTCAATCACTCGAAACTTGTGTTAAAGGTCAGCTTGCTTCAATGAGCTTCCCCCAGGAACTTAAAGATGAAGAAGTTTCCTTTGAACTGAGAGTAAACTGAAATCAAAGGCCTGCTTCGGGGAGTTCAGTCAGGGTATGTATCCTCGTGTATAAGAAAAATTAAGTCTGATATTATCCCATTTCACATACAATAGTAGACAAGTAAAAAATGTTTAAGTGACTTTGACTGGGTGTAATGAATGTTTACAAGGCATAAGGTGTTTCTGATAATATTGGTTTATGGGGCGGTTATGCATTCCTCATTATCCTTTGCCACTGATTATTGTCAAAGTTTTGCATGGAATGTTGATAAAGATCTTATTCGCTTAGATAGTTTCTTTGCCTGGGATGGCTCTTCACCTCTAAACCTCTATTCAACTTCTAATTTCTCCCTAAAACCAAAATTTACGCTTGATAGGGAAGGATTTAAAAGTAATAAGGGTTTATTTTGCTTCTGGGAAGCAGATAAGAGCTCTAAAAAAAAATCTAGAATGCTCCTGATTCCTTCATGTGAAGAATATTTGGATATGGCCACATCAGTAGGCACTAGTTGGAGTTCCAGTGGAGAGGATGCTCAAAAATGTAAAGTAATTAAGTTAAGTCATTATGATTTAAATGCAGGGAGTATTGTCGCAAAGGTAAAGTATGATGATGTTGAGTATTATTTAAATCCAAGTGAATATTTACAACTCCTTGAGCCTGGTAAGATATCTTTAAAAGAAGATAGAGAAAATTATTTAGAAAAGTCCTGGAAGCTGTTCACTGGCTGGCCTGGATCTTGTTTTGGATCATGGGAAATTAAAAGACCACCTGAACTTCACAGCAAATCAAATGATTACTTGTTCTTTTCACTCTCTGGTCTTTTTGGGACGCATTATCGAGAAGTGGAGCAAGAATTGAGATTTTACAAGGGAAGAGATTATTCTTCTGTGCCGGATTATATTTTGGATTCAAAAGGACTTAGGGGAAAAGATAAAGTTATTTGCAGCTGGAAGTACCCATATTCCGAAAAGATACTCTTTAAGAATTACCTTGATTGTGAAAAGGAAGAACAAAAGCTAGTACAGTTTTTTTCACGGAGTGAAGGGCATTTAGAGCCAGAAACATATTGTGCTGTTCTTGTTCCTAAAAGTATTGAGGAAGTGAATGGAATTTTCTCCTTTAAGTTTCAGATCGGTAAAGATGCCTATTATTTAGATACAAAGGATATGCCCAGAATCTCAAACGGATTTTTCTTATCGACTTCTGAAAAACGAAAAAGGGAAAGCCTGGAAATTGAATCTAAAAGACAAAAAAAGGTCAAAGACAATTTAGGCCTGTTAAAAAATCATGTTGATCTCTCAAAGATAAAAGATTGTATCAATACTCAAAGTGAAGGATGCCTTATTCCTTATCTAAGTGATACTTTTATTAGTGAGGTTACGCAGATTTTTAAATTAAGCGATGATGAAGACAATCCATGTAAACTAAACGTGAAGTCACAAATGTGCTTAAAATTCGCTTATCAAGAATCTCTTAAAGTCATTATTCGCTCTCTTGAGATAGTAGAGAAAGTAGAAATCGGGAAAATAAGGTTCGTTGAACACAGAGGTAAAAAGATGTTTACGGTTATTTTAAATGAGTCACAGATTCCAGGAATTGATCCGGATAATATTGTTATTGAGATCGATGAAAAAGGTGCTTTGAAGCTTAAGGAATATAACTTCGGATTTGGTTGCTAAAAATTTATGAAAGGCAATTTAAAAGGTTTTGGCGAATTACTATCTTTTTTAAAACGGCACTGGGGAAAGCTGCTTTTAATTGTGGTTTTGGGTAAACCATTATTCTTTTTGTTTATAATCCTAAGTGCCTTTGTAATCGCAGAGGGTAATAAGAACTTATACAATGAAGCCTCTAACGCAAATTCTGCACATATCGGACGTAATGTAAGAATTGCTCCATTTGCTTTCTTGGGCAGGAGGACAAACTACAGTGGATGGAATGACAAGTATTTATATATCTTTGCAACTACTCCGAAACGAATTCATCACACCGATCCCGTCGAAACCATCGCTATAAATGACTACACTATATTTAAGGTCATTGATGTTAAGGGCCTGGTCGGAGGCTTCTTAGGAGGACGGACGAGAGAAATTTGTATTTTGCAGAATATAGCTGACTTGAAACAGATCGCAACTGAAGATTGTGATGAGCTTGATGCTGTTGAGGAATTAACCCATGTTTATTCTGAAGCTGAGGCCGATATTAACGAATTTGGAAGTACCTACATCTCTTTCAAAAAAATGGGTTCTGTACGATTTAAACGAGTATTAGATGTAAATTCATTCTCAATTTTCAAGATATCCTCAAAACAGGAATTAGTGAGTCTATTACAAGAAAATCTTGGAAGCTTTGATGCTTACAAATATATTGTCGGATTAAAGGAACCCTATATCCTAAAAAAAGAAGAACTTCAGGATGAAAGGAAGATTGCTTTACTTTTAAAAACCAATGGTTTTGCTGAATCATGGGAGTCAAAGAAATATGGTGATACTAAGTTCTATACTTATTTGAATAAGAACGGGATACCAGATGATATTGAGAATTGGATCAGTTTAAATTATTCAAGCTCACATGATCGATGGGTCTTAAGAACGTTGACTTCATTCTTGCAACGTATGATTCTAAATCAGCACGAGATGAGTGCTCATGACGCTAAAAATAACTTGGCCCTTTTTGAAGAAGTTACCCAATGCCTGAGAGTATATTTCACGGATTATTCAAACTATAGTGAGCATATCAATGCATTGAAGGTTAAATTTTTAAAAACTCCTGATAGACTTCTAAAGTATGAAAATATAATTGATCGATCTCGTGATTTTGGAGTTAATAAATTCAAATATTATCCAAATGGGTGTAGCAATTTTTCGCCACCTACTTAGATGGGATTCTGAAGTACTGATTTCCAGGGATGTAATTAAAAAATCCCCTTAAATCTACAAATGATACTAATGCAGCTGTTGCTCGATTGGCGAGGGCCTTGATTTTTCTATTTTGTAATAAAATGACCGATCCTGTTCTTTCATCTTAGTCGGGTAACCTAACTGTTTCCAGGCCGTCATACCACCTAATAGATTTGAGACATTCTGATGCCCTTCTTTTATTAAAATACTTACAGCAAGACTTGCTCTATGCCCTACGCTACAAGTAACTACAATTGGCCTGTCAAATGATTGCTGCTTTATAAATCTTCCCAGATCACCAACGTAACAGTGATTTGCCCCTTGAATGTGACCTTCGTCTTCAAACTCTGAAATTTCTCTGACATCTAATACATAATAATTACTCAAATTGGCCTTGAGATCTTGAGGTGAAATTGTTCCGGAGCTTTCAATTGGAAGTCCGGCGTTTCTCCAACTTTCAAAATTTTTGGTCAGAACACCTTTTATATTATCCATTCCAATACGAGTTAAATGGTGGAAAGCAATATTAAGGTCACTGGCACTTTCAAGCACGAGGTAAATAGGGGTCTCCCTCTCTATGAGATATCCACCAAAGACAGGAAGTCCTTCCAGCCAGATGCTATAAGAACTTTTAACATGTCCTCCGGCAAAAGCTTCAGGAAGACGAGTGTCTATAATTATCCCAGCTTTGGCGGCCTCAGAAAATTCTTTGGCATTCATAATCTTTAAACTATTAGGCGAACTGTTCAGTTTCTCTCCACCTTTAAGATTAATTTCTTCCATTAAATTAAAGTATGGAGGGCGAGGAATCCTTTCATGTGCTTTATGCTCAATAAATTGCTCTCGGTCTTGTATGAACACTGGATTATAACTTTGTTCATAACCTAAAGTGGAATTGTCAAAATCAGCGATATTGCCACCGCAGACCGAACCAGCACCATGGGCCGGATAGATAAGGGTTTGGGCGCCCAATGGAAGAATCTTTTGATGGATTACATCATAAAGGATACCAGCATTTTCTTTTGTTCGATTGATATCAGGCAAATCTGTTCTTCCGGCGTCACCAACAAATAGCGCGTCACCTGTGAAAACTGCCCAGCATTCTTCTTTTCCATCCTGATAAAAGGCATAGGAAACACTTTCAGGTGTATGCCCTGGTGTGTGAAGAACTTTAATGTGAAAGTTCTCAACGTCAAAAGTTTCGCCATCTTTGAGCTTAAGGTCGCAGTGGGAAAAGATATCATGATTACCCCCCACAATTTTTGCTCCTAGAAGTTCCTTTACTGTATTGGAGCCTAGGATGAAATCTTCTTGTCGATGGGTTTCCAGAACGTAGGCTATATCTATTCCGTTTTTTTGTGCACTTACTACATACTCTTCAATATCTCTTCTAGGATCAATTAAAATACCTTTCTGCTTGTAGGCAATAAGATAAGCGTTATGGGCCAGGCCGGGAGTTTTAAAAGTTTCAAAGTACATAGGCACTCCAGAGTTTAAATTCCTGACATGAGATCATGGTCAGATCTTTTATGCCAGACACACGAGCTAACCATAAATTGAGAAAACCTAAAACATATTGGATTGAATTGATTTAAATCGGATTAATCTTTTGGTGACTGATAATGTGAAGTTATTTTGGAGTAGTTATGTACCCAATTGCTATTCTGGACAACACTAAGAACAAGAGAATTTATGAGTGAGTATAAAGAGGTTATTAATGTTCTTGGACAATCGGCATGGTCTCCTTATCTCGCAGGTTCACTTATTGGGGTTTTAGCATGGTTTACATTCACACTTTCTGATAAACCAATTGGTGCCTCTTCTGCCTATGCTACTTTGGCGGGGATGATTGGGAAATTATTTGCAAAAGAGCACACTCTCAATCTTAAATATTACCAGGATAATCCGCCTCGGCTTAACTGGGAATTTGTATTTGTGCTGTCATCAATTGGTGGTGCCTTCATTTCGTCCTATACTGGAGGGGAATTTGAAGTGAGATGGATCCCAAAATTATGGGAAAAAATTCATGGCACGGACAACTACGCAATTTATGCATTTATAGGTGGAATACTCATGGCCTTTGGTGCTCGATTGGCAGGAGGTTGCACTAGTGGCCATGGTATTAGCGGAACTCTTCAGCTAAGTGTCGCTTCCTGGATCTCTTTATTATGTTTTTTTGTTGGAGGCGTAATTACGATTCAGTTTCTGTACTAGAGGAGAGATATGAAGAAATTTTTCCAGGCACTGATATTCGGCCTTTCATTTGGTTTTCTCCTCCAAAAGGGAGGGGTTACAAAGTACCATATCCTTGAAGGACAACTACTTTTATCCGATTTTACCGTGATGAAGGTCATGCTCTCTGCCATACTAGTCGGCATGATTGGCCTCTATTTTCTTCAGCAAAAAAGTTTGGTCAAACCACATATCAAACCTGTTCAGCTAGTGGCCAATATTATAGGAGGGTTAATTTTTGGAGTGGGCTTCGCCTTGGCCGGTTATTGTCCAGGTACTGGGGCGGCAGCACTGGGGCAGGGTAACTTAAATACTCTTTACTACATGGGCGGAATGCTTGTGGGATCATATGTATTTGCGGAACTGTCAGAAACATTAAATCAAACTGTAAAAACCTGGGGCGATTTTGGGAAAGTAACGATTCCGGAATACTTACATGTTTCAAATAAAGTGTTTCTTATTATCTTTGCACCATTATTATTTTTAGTTCTCATTGGATTATCAAGGTTGTAAGCGGGTGCCACGCGTTGTTTTATTTTTGGCCGGGTGTGAGGAATATTTTACTATTGGCATGGAAGATGCTTGTTAAAAAGCATTCCAAGGGGGCCCTATGATTAACCTGACTCTATTTATTAAGAAAAAAGTCGACAATTTAATTGAGGGTGCTTTGAATAAAATCGATCATCTTCAGATGGCCTTAAAATCAAATGGAGATCAGACTGATGATGCAAGTCGATTAAAAACTTCCGCCGAAAGGAAGAGAGAAAATTTGAGGAAAAAATTCGAGGTCAAAGAAGCTCCCCTAGAGGATATTGAGGCCGCCCGACAAAAATCAATGCTGGCCTCCCAGGGAGTAGCTGACCATTCAGGATCTTCGGTTCACGGTGCGGGACAAAATTTGGATGGGAAATCCAATTCAAGCATGTGGCAAAGAAATTTCAATAATCATCAAGGAAACTAAAGCTTACATTTTAAAATTGAACAATATACTGGGTGGCCCATGCATCATTCATAGGTAGTATTACCAATGAATGTGCTGGATCGTGGTTCATCAAGGAGTCATAAATGAATCCGCTCATGAAAGATCCTAGTGCGTAGCCAATCATCACATCTGTGGGATTGTGCCTGTGTCCTTCCACTCGGGCCCAGGAAGTAATTACGGCCATCCCTGTGTTTAAAGTAATAAGTCCTATTCGAAAATTGCTATCCATATTTATAGCTTCATAATTTTTGATATTGATCATGTTATAAGCACTTGCTTTGGTGGCGTGGCTTGAAGGGAAGCTCCTCATATCTGCCTTGTTGGGCCTCTGTCTTGGAAACGTTTCTGAAATCCTGTCATGGAAATATCTTGGTAGAGATGTAGAGGTCACTACTACTGCCGCACCTCGTACTTTATTTTGTAGATAATCTCCCCATGAGTTTTCTTCATTTGCTGACGGTGTTAGTAGAGTGGAAGCATTAGTTTGATATTTCAGGATTTGATTATTAATATCACTCCAGTCATCAGCAGTTTTATGATCAGGGAAAATATGTTTTTCTTCTGCTATCCAATTAGAAATCTTATCTTCATAATTTCCTATAACAATAACTCCTGCCCCGGCAACGGGAAGCCAAACATGAGCTGAGGATAAGTTCTTTTTAAGAGACCAAATGATACGCTCGGCCTTTACTGGATAGAGAGCATTTTTTCCCCAATTCCCTTTTTTATTCAACAGGCCACAAGAACTCATGAATGGAATAAAGCAAAGAAGAATATACTGGCAAATTTGAAACTTTATCATCAATGCAAGATAAGTTAGATCGATTAAAGATGGCATTGTGTTTTGCAACATTCCATCTTAATAAAAAATTAGTTTCAAATCACCTTTATGATTACACTGACAACCGAGTAGATTGTAACAGTGGTGAATACGGTCCTTCTTAGTAAAAGAAGTTTTGTTTCTGTCATCTTCTTAAGTAAAACTTTAAGTAGGCCATAGGCAATGAGAGCTCCGGCCGCAAGCAGGGCCAGTTGCGTAAAAGAGATGAGAGAGAAAGCTGTTTTAAATTGAAAGATGAAAGCGGTTAGTGAGATTAACAAAATGGTGCCCAAACTGGTCGGGAGCGCTTCTTCATAAGTTTTGCCAAAGACATTAATAAGAATTGGTACAAGAATGACCCCACCTCCCAGACCTGTAAGGGTAGTCATTAATCCTAAAAAGGCACCAGCTATTACGGCCTTTGAGAGGACATTATTTTCTTCTTTTAAAGTCTGCGTATTTCTTTTCCCAGACCAAACACTCCAGATGCTATAAACTCCAATGACTGTCAGAAGCGCTGCTATGAAAATTTCAGATACAATCTCCTTTAGGGGTAATGAATAATAATTAGAAATAGCTCCTGCAACACTCATCGAAATTGCAATTTTTTTATTAACTTCGAAGACGCGCCCAATTAAATTGACTGCTGTACCAAAGACAACCGCAACTAGCGAAAGAACTGTTGCCTCTTTTAAAGATGTACCTGTAAGGTTTATAAAAAGGGGAATAGAGATCATAGCTCCTCCTGCCCCTGTTATTCCCATTATAACACCAACGAATAGCCCGATTGTCGCATAGATCATGAAGCCTTCTTGACTTGGATTAAGGTTAATTATATTATGGAAATGTAATATTGTAAAGCGGTTCTGCCGAAAGAGAGTAGGACTATGCAAAAAAATTGAGGTTATTAATATGGATAAAAACTTTATCTTTTATCAGCTTTTTGAAAAAGAAACTTCAACTTACACTTATCTCCTTGGTGACCAGGATACGAAGGAAGCTGTTCTCATTGATCCAGTGGTCGAAATGGTGGACAGAGACCTGAACCTCATTATGGATTTAGGACTTAAGCTTAAATATGTCCTTGATACTCACGTTCATGCAGATCATATTACTGCCTCTGGCGAAATCAGAAAGCGAACTAATGCAAAAATTGCTTTAAGTTCTGCTTATGATATGCCCTGTCCTGATTTACATTTGGAAGATGGTCAGGAAATTCATTTCGGAAGTTATACTATTAAGGCCATTCATACTCCGGGGCATACTGGTGGATGTCTTTCATACCTTTTAGGAGACATGGTTTTTACTGGAGATGCCTTACTTGTAAGAGGATGTGGAAGAACTGATTTTCAGGAAGGCTCTTCAGACAAGCTTTTTAATAGCGTTAGAGATAAGCTCTTCTCACTAGCAGATGATACAACCGTTTACCCGGGCCATGACTATAAGGGATTTACAAAAAGTAGCATAGGACTAGAGAAAAAGTTGAATCCAAGACTGAAACTTGAAAATACAAGGGAGCAATTTTGCGAAATTATGAGCAATCTTAAACTGGCATATCCTAAAAAAATACAGGAAGCCGTTCCTGCAAATCTTGAATGTGGACTTCCTTTTAAATCTGAGATTCTTAATACCGGTTTTGTTGACGGAATCCCAACGGTTACGGCAGAGGATGTATATACTAAACTTGGGCACATCAAAGTAATTGATGTACGTGGGAGTGATGAATTTAACAATGAGCTAGGACACATCCAGAATGCAGAGCTGGCCCCCTTAGGTCCAATACTGGATAAAAGACTCGACGGAGAAGATAAAAACAATGAAGTTATTTTTGTATGCCGTTCTGGGAAAAGATCAAGTGAAGCGACTAGAATGGCCTTAAATAAAGGTTTTGAAAAAGTATATAACCTTCAAGGTGGTATGCTTAGATGGAATGAACTCCATTTTCCAATTCAAAGAGATATGGGCGGATCTTAATTTAAACTTCTTAGAATATTACGCACCATCACACTTGAGAAAACTTGTGCAAAGTCCTAACTTAGTCAAAAGATGTGAATGTGGAACAAGTCTAGAGTTATAAGCTGAATTTTGGGATAGTATAGTACCAAGCTAAGGAGTTATTTATGCGACCAAATTTAGCCTTTTTAATTGGATCTTCAATATTATTCGTCAGCATTTCTGGCTGTACTACGCCTTATGATTTGAAACAGAACAAACCTACACTGAGCTACGTCACCAGTCGTCCTGCTAAGGAAGTAATGAAATGCATTCGGGACAAGTGGAAAGCGCATCAGCCTACCGTGTATGAAGAGAAAACCAGTGATGGCTGGGTCATAAGACATGATGATGCAAGTCCATCCGCAACTGTCGCTATTGCTGAAGTGGAAGGAACAAGACCGGAAGTCACTGTGAATTACTATCACCGGACAAATAGAATCAAGCTACATCGTTTTGAAGAAGAAATCTTGGAATGTAAATAGGGAGTACATGAAAAAAGTAAAAGTTCAATTTGTAAAATACGACATGACAAAGACGAAGAACCGTAATCGAAAAGACATGCTGGTTGATAATCGAAGTGAGAGTGCGGTCATTACACAGCTAGAGAAAATCCATAAAGGTGAGGAAGTTCTTAGAATTCTTGAATTAGTATGGGATGAAAATCAAGTTAAGGAAACAGCTCGTCACAATAAAATCGATCAGGATGAAATGTTTTTTGGTAAAGTTAAATTCTTTGATAACGAGAAAGGATTTGGATTTATCCACCCAGATGACGAAATGGACGATTTATTTTTTCATAAATCTGCATGCATTAATGGATTTCCGGTTGATAGGGACAGTGTAGAATTCAAAATCAGTAAAGGTCCAAAAGGGTTGCTGGCCATTCATGTCAAAGTTCTGGAATTAGACTAAATTTGAAAGTCACCTGATTTTGTTAAAACTTCCCTATGTTTAGGTCTTTTTAAGATGCATAACATATTTCCTGGGTACATGCTTAAAAGAGAAACCTCATAGGAGAATTTTATGAAAGATGAGCTTTCTATAATGAGACTTGTTCCCGGTGAAAGACAAGACATCTTCAATTACTTCATTAGACCAGATCTTTTAGAAATGTGGGCATTCCCAGACGGAATGAAACTGCGAGTTCCTTTTTTTGAAGCTAAAATTGGTGGATCTTATCGTTTTGAACATACTGCCAGCGATGGCGTCTACACTTGTATTGGTAATATCAAAGATTTTCAACCAGGGACAAAATTGTATCAAGTCGATAACGTTTTTGGGCCCAATGGTAAACCATTATTTGGGAAACTTGAGACAATCACAACATTTAGTATGAAACCTGGTGGGACGTTTATCACTATCACTCAGAAAGGATTTACCAATGAGAAGACCTTGGAGGAATGCGAAAGTGGTTGGAATCAGTGTTTGGATAAACTGACCTCGCTGCTGGTGGGTCCATCTGCGTCTTTTTCCGGTACTCATTTTGCACTCATAAATTGAATGTACAAATGGAGGTACCCTATGAAAAAAATGTTAATTGCAATTGGTATTTTTACAGCGATGACGAGCCTGGCCTTTGGGGAGCTTGCTGGAAAATCGAATGGAGAGTTTGTGACTCTATCCGGTAAAGTTTCAGATGTTAAACCACATTCTTTTACTCTCACAACTAATGGGAACAAAGTTTTGGTTGAAATGGATGATTACAGTTCCTGGATAGCTGATGGTTTTAAACTGGTAAATGGAGATCAAGTCGCTGTTTCTGGACGAGTTGATAAAGACTTTCTTGAAAAAAAGAAGGTTGAAGCTGGTAGCGTTTACGTTAAGAACATTGATACCTACTTCTTTGCGAGCAGTGATGATGAAGAAGATTTCACCTATGTTCCAACTTCTTATAGCTTAATTGGTACATTACCTGAAGGGGCCCAAATAGACCTTCAAGGTAAAATAACCAATGTCCAAGGACGAGAATTTACAGTTGATACAGGCATTAGGAAAATTGTAGTTGATACTCAATCGATGACTTACAATCCTGTTGATAATAAAGGGTTTACTAAATTGAATGTCGGAGATCGGGTTAGGGTTTCTGGAAAGGTAGAGGAAAATCTTTTTGAGGCCAAAGAAGTTGCCGCTAATTACGTAACTGAACTGCCTAAGAATATCTAAGATTATTTATAATAAAGAGGGGCATTTTAAAGGCCCCTCTTTGTATCTTTCAAATCTTACAAGGGGTCTATGGAATTCTTTGGTATAAGATTGGTCGGTATCAATCCTGATAACGGTCAAAAATTATTTCTAACGATCGTAATCATATCTGTCATTTTCTTCATGAAATGGTTGCTCGTCAGGATTTTGAATCTTATCTATTCTCGCACAGAAAATCTTCGTTTCAGGTTTTGGAGTAGACAAGGGATAAATCTATTTGTGGCGTTTGTGACTTTTCTTGCTGTGCTTTCAATCTGGTTTGATGACCCTAGACGTTTAACCACGGGGCTTGGACTTGTCACTGCAGGACTTGCCTTTGCTCTTCAGAAAGTAGTGACCTCTTTTGCAGGTTATCTTATTATTATGCGTGGAAATACTTTTAGTGTCGGAGAAAGAATTACGATGGGAGGAATCCGTGGAGATGTTATTTCTCTGGGATTTATTCAGACGACAATTATGGAAATGGGCCAGCCACCTTCAGTTCAAGATGCTAATCCTGAGATGTGGATTCAAGGGCGGCAGTTTACTGGCCGAATCGTGACAGTAACAAACGATAAAATATTTGAGAATCCTGTTTATAATTATACCAGAGACTTCTCTTTCATTTGGGAAGAAATGAATTTTCCTATCAAGTACACTGAACAAGCAGATAAAGTCGAAGACATTATAATTAAGACTGTTTCAGATCACACAGAGAAATTTAGAGATTTAAGTGATTTTCAACGACAAATGCTCGAGAAGAAATATGGAATTAAGACTGATGATATGATCCCTCGTGTATTTTACCGGATGACAGATAATTGGTTAGAGCTAAGTGTGAGATTTATTTTGCCTGAACATGGAGTCAGGGTGGTTAAAGATGCAATTACCCGGGATATTCTAAAGGCCTTTCATCGTGAAGCTATTGAAATTGCCAGCTCAACCTTTGAAATTGTAGGGGTCCCATCTGTCAGGATTAGTCATTAGCTACTGATGGTCTGCAAAATTTTTTAACCGTGTCCAGGAGTAGATCAATATCGGCAGGTTTCCTGATATAGCCTCGGACTTGTTTCGATGCTTCTTCAGCAGATGCACCTGCGGCTGAACAAATGACAATCGGAAGCGAGGTAATCAGATCCTCACTTCTTAGTTTTAAGTGATCCAAAAATTCCCATCCATCCATGATTGGCATAAACATATCCAGAAGTATGAGGCATGGATGCTTAATGATCTCAAGAGCTTTTAGGGCCTCTTGACCATTTTTTGCAGTTACTACTTCATAACCTTCTAATTCCAGTAGATCCTTGTACGTTTCAAGGAGGGCCTCATTGTCTTCAACAATTAAAAGCGTTCCGCATTTACCTATTTGATTCACAATAGCTCCTCTTCTTGACGATTCAAAGGCAGAGTTACCTTAAACAATGATCCTTTTCCAACTTCACTTTCAACCTCAATTGCACCACCTTGGGCCTCAATTGCTTTGCGGGCAATATATAAACCAAGGCCCAATCCACTTATAGAAGGGCTGCTGGCGCGCTCAAAACGTTGAAATATTTTTGATTGCAACTCATGAGGGATACCTGGCCCGTGATCCTGTACGGTTAATATTGCCATATGCTTAATGGATCTGAGGACAATTTTAACAGGTTTACCTGGAGCATATTTAAGGGTGTTTGTTAGAAGATTGGTTACCACTTGACCCAGCCGAAAGCTGTCCCAATTACCTTCCACTCTATCTTGCAAATCGCATTCAAGTTGTATGTTGGCAGAATTAAATGCATCTTCAAAATCGTGACATACATCTGCAACAAGTTTGGAGAGATCAGTTTTTACCGTGTGAATCTCAAGTCTTCCTGCTTGAATGCGGGAAATATCGAGGAGCTCGTTGATCAAGTTCTCGAGAATCTTGACCTGCTTCATAGCAATAAGCAGGGACTTCTCCAGACGACTTGAATGCTTACCATCTATTTTGAATTCTGGTTCCCTTTGGGCCATTTGAAGTTGAAGTGACAAAACAGAAATAGGTGTTCTTAATTCATGAGAGGCAATGGACAAAAATTCATCGCGTGCAATGATCGCTTTTTGAAGATTCTCTTCATTTAGTTTTACAGAGGTTAAGTCTCGAATAACTTCTCCAAAACCACGAAGCTGCCCATTTTTATCTTTAAGTGCCGTGATCACTGTACTTGCCCAGAACTTTGTACCATCTTTTCTATAGCGCCAATTCTCTTCTTCAAATTTCCCTTCGGATTTTGCTATTGCAAGGTCGTGTTCTGGCCTGCCAGATTGGCGCTCTTCTTCGCTATAAAAAATACTGAAGTTTTTCCCGATGATTTCATCTGAGGTAAAGCCTTCTATCCTTTCTGCACCCGCATTCCAGCTGACAACATTACCTTCTTTATCCATCATGTAGAGGGCGTATTCTTTGTTAAAGTCAACAAAGAGCTTAAAACGTTCTTCACTAAGAGCAAGAGCTTCTTTTGACAATGTTTCTTTTGCACTAAAGGTTTTATGTTTTTGAAGCACGACTTCAATGGCCGTATGGAGTTCAGATTCTTCAAATGGTTTGAGAAGATATCCGTAGGGGCCTACAACTTTCGCTTTTTGCAGTGTTGCTTCATCTGCATAAGCTGTAAGAAAAATTACAGGAATGTTTAAAAGTTTTTGGATTTGATCGGCCGTTTCTATCCCATCCATGTTACCTTGGATTTGAATATCCATCAAAATCAGGTCAGGTTTTGTCGCCGTTGCTTCTTTGATTGCGTCCTTGCCATTGTTAACAATACCTGACACTAGATAACCCAGTCGTTTTAAACCTTGTTCAATATCTAAGGCAACAATGTTTTCATCTTCGACGATGAGTATACTTGATTTGTTCTTGGATTCAGAGTTCATTTAACTTCTCCTTGCTCAGATCTTTTAAGAAGAATCTTGAACTCTGTTCCTTTCTTTGTATCAATTTCAATATTTGCATTCAGTTGTTTGACAAGGGTATTAACCAGTTTTAGTCCTAATGTGTCCGTTTTATCAAAGTCAAAGTCCTTGGGGAATCCAACTCCATTGTCTGAAATGATGATTGTTATTGTGCCATTAATTTCTGATATATTGACAGTGATTTCGCCTGCTCTTTTATCTGGAAAAGCATGTTTTAAACAATTCGAAACAAGTTCATTTAGTATCAGGCCGCACGGAACAGCATTTTCTATACTCAAGAAGACGTCATATCCCGAAATCTTATACTGTATTTGATTTTGATTCACCCCAAATGATCTAAAAAGGAGCTGGGTGAGGTTCTCTGCATATTCAAAAAAATTGATTCTCGATAGGTCGCTTGATTTGTAGAGTTTCTCGTGGACCAAGGCCATCGAACGAATACGGTTTTGGCTTTCCGCAAATAGTCCACGTACATGTTCATCTTGAATATAACCTGATTGGAGTCTTAGGAGACTGGATGTCACCTGAAGGTTATTCTTAACCCGGTGATGAATTTCTTTCAGGAGGGCCTCTTTCTCACTCAATAGTGCTTCTTTTTCGGCAAGAGTGGCCTTAATTTCATTTTCTGCATTTCTGCGATCAGTAATGTCCCTGACAATACTTGTAATAAGTAAACCTTGCTCCGTCTCAAGTGGACTGAGACTGATCTCCACTGGGAAGATGGAGTTATCTTTCCTTCTGCCAGAGAGCAAACGGCCAGCTCCCATAGGTCGTGTGTGGGGATTGGCAATATAGCTGTCCCGGTAATTGACATGGGCCTTTTTGACTTCATCGGGGACCAGAATTTCAATCGGCTGGCCGATGAGTTCATCCTTCGTATAACCAAAAAGTTTTTCTGTCTGACTATTGATAATAGAAATTTTTCCCTTGGTATCAACCACGATGATACCATCTGGAGCTGATTCAAGGAGCCCACGGAATTTGGCCTCTAATTGTTTTCGTGGACCGATATCACGTATGATACTGATGACAAGTTGCTCGTCCTCAGTTTGGATGGGACTTAGGCTAATTTCAACTGGAAATTCACTTCCATCTTTCCGTCTTCCTAAGAGTTCCCGTCCTTCGCCCATGGGACGAGTGTGCGGATTAGCGATGTATCCATCTCGATATTTGACATGACTCTCACGGATCTTTTCGGGGACTAAAATCTCGACTTTCTGGCCAATCAATTCCTCTCTGGAGTAGCCAAAGATCTTTTCAGTTAGTTCGTTTACCATGATGATGAGGGCAAGATGATTTACAACAACAATGGCATCAGGGGCGGCCTCTAAAAAGGCCCGGAATTTTTGATCAGGTTTGAGTTCGAGACCGGATTTGTGCTTGTGAGTACTCATTTTGATAGGCCTGCAGTTGAGCTTCTTAAGAATTATACACCAACCCATTAAAGACTGTTACTGATCTTTTCAAACTTTAGAAAGAATATAGCTTGTAAAGAATTAGTTAATTATTTAGCAGAGATGTAAAAAGTGATGACTATTCGAGTAATTCTTCAGCGAAAACCTTTTCAGTTATCTTCCAGAACTTTTCTTGTTTGCGAGCGATGACAAATGAAGGGAGTCGTAATTGATGTTGGTTTTTAATTACGTCTTGAGGCACTTTTATTTCCATGGCCAGTTCAGGTCTTCTTAAATGGGATCTTAAAAAGTTGATATTAAACTTTTTGATGGATGATGAATTACTAAAAAAATGAGCTTCACTCACATACTGTGCTTCACAATCGTAATACCGCACTTCCAGGTAGGGATCAGAATTCTTATCGAAACGCTCTTCAAAGGTGATCTTCTCAGGAGTTAGCACATGGGAGTTCTTTGAGAGTTTGGCCTGTTTGAGCTTTGAATCAGCATCAATAAGGACTGCCTTACATTCTTCACAGTTACGGGAAGTAATATCATTTTCTTTGCCGCATACATGGCAAAGCTTATATCGAAACCGAAAGCTACAGGGGAGTATTTCTAAAGTGCCAGGGTCATGCTTGGCCCCACGGCATTTTCTTCCAAAGTGCTCAATGACTTCTCCCTCATCATCAACTAGCCCCCAGAAAGTATTTTCAAAACTACAAAGTGGACAAGGAACAAGTACTGGAACTGTTTCTTTCATCGGTTTTTTATCGCTTATCTCTGGAGTGTAAATATCATGGCCCATACCGGTGTAATCGAGGATGAAACAATCACTCTTTCCCGGCTCCAGACGCAGACCTCTGCCAACAATTTGTTGATAAAGGCTATTGGACTCTGTTGGACGAAGGATAGCGATCACATCTACGTGAGGAGCATCAAAGCCTGTTGTTAGTACAGAGACATTTACTAGATACTTAAATTTTCTTGCTTTGAAATCTTCTATGATTTTATCTCGGGTATTAACATCAGTATCGCCTATCACCAATCTTGCCTGATTTTCCGGCAGGTAGGTAAGAATTTCTTGGGCATGTTTAACAGTGGAGCTAAAAATCATAACGCCTTGCCTGTTAAACCGCTCAGTAATGTCGACGATATTGTTCACAATTAAAGGTGTAAGACGCTTTTGATTTTTAAGAAGTTCTTCCACCTCAGCCATAGTGTACATTCGATTTTTTTCAGTAAGTTCAGAAAAATCATAACATGTCACCGGTATGTCCACCTTAACAGGCTGAGTAAGAAACTTGTTTTTAATCATGTAGCTCAGTGGGAGTTCATACACACATTGCTTAAAGAAGCGCTTTTGATCCGTTTTTAATTCACCCTTATGAGAATATTCATAGATCCATCCTAATCCCAGCCGATAAGGGGTGGCAGTGAGACCAAGGGTACATAAATTTGGATTACGTTCTTTTAGTTTTTGAATAACTTCCTGGTACTGGGTATCACCTTCATCTGTCACTCGGTGACATTCATCAATTATCAGGAGAGAAAATTCATTGAAGAATTCTGTTGGAGCTCGTGCTACAGATTGAATACTGCCAAAAATTGCTTTTTGGTCCCAATCTTTTTTCCCAAGGCCGGCCGAGAAAATTCCGGCATCTAAACCATAGCTTTTATATTTTTCGAAGTTCTGTTCGACCAGTTCTTTGACATGTGCAAGGACCAACACCCGGCCCTTGGCAATTCTTGCTAATTCAGCAATCACAAGACTTTTACCTGCGCCTGTAGGAAGGACAATCAAGGCCGGTTCTCGTTTTCGTTGAAAATATTTAACAGTACTTTCAACTGCTTCTGTTTGGTATTTCCTGAGCTTATACATGAAATAAGAGTTTATTCTCTAAGGATGGATATGTAAATTCCAGATAGAGTTACTATTCCGCCTCCTGAAAACCCATAGCAGAAATCACCTCTGCAATATGCGTGAAGGCCTGAGGAAAATTCCCAACCATGCGTTTTAATTCTGGTGCATACTCTTCGGCATACAGACCGACATCATTTTTGATACATTTGATTTTTTGATATAATTCCATGGCCTCATCTTTTCGCCCCATCATGCGGAGATTGTCCACCAACCAAAAAGAACAAGCAATAAAACTTCCTTCAGTCCCTGGTAATCCATCTACTTTCTTTTCCGAGAGGTACCTTAGGACATGGCCATCTCTGGTAAGTTTTTTTTGTATGGCCTCTACTGTCCCTATAATCCGATAGTCAGTAATTGGTAAGAACTTCACATGGGCCATCATTAAAAGACTGGCATCGAGTTCCTTGGAGCCATAGGATTGAACAAAAGCATTGAGTTCTTGATCAAAGCCTTTTTCACATATATCTTTATGTATTTCATCACGAATCTTTTCCCATTCTTCTATTTCTCCAGGAAGATGGAAGCTTTTCGCACTTTCTGTTGCATATTCAAGTGCCACCCATGCCATGACTTTTGAATGGGTGAAATGTCTTTTGCCGCCGCGGACTTCCCAGATTCCCTCATCTGGATCCTGCCAGTGTTCGCATACATATTTTACCATCTTTTGCTCTATCCTCCAGTTGTCTTCACTGATAGCAATCCCATTTTTTCTTCCCAAGTGGGCCGTGAGAATGAGTTCACCAAATACATCTAGCTGGAACTGATTATAGGCGGCGTTACCAATGCGTACAGGCCTTGAGTTTTCATAACCTGGAAGCCAATGTAATTCTAGTTCTGTTAATCGCCGCTCGCCTCGAATTCCATACATGATGTTTACTTGTGAGGGAGTCCCGGCCACGGCCCTTAAGAGCCATTCTTTCCAACGGAGGGCCTCTTCTTCATGTCCTCCTTTGATAAGAGCATATAAGGTAAAACTTGAATCTCTGATCCAACTGAAACGATAGTCCCAATTTCTAGTCCCTCCAATATCTTCCGGAAGAGATGTGGTGGGTGCGGCAATGATGGCACCTGTTGGTGCGTAAGTGAGGGCCTTTAATGTAAGTAAAGAACGTTTGACTGAAGCCTCGTCGAAGCCTTTATAATGACAGCGCTTCAGCCAGCTTCTCCAGTTGTCTATAGTGGCCTGCACGTGTTCTTCTGGATTTTCAATTTTAGGAGGTATGCTCTTATGAGATGGATACCACATTAACTCAAAGCTCTTTTTCTCTCCTGCGTTTACTGTGAAGGTCGCACAAGTCCTATAATTTTTACCTCTAAGTTTTACAGGCGAATATAACACCAACGCTTCAGGGCCTGCGATGGCATGGATGCCAGTGTTACCATTATTTCTTCTTACCCAAGGAACAATGCTTCCATATTCAAAACGAATGGCAAGGTCCATATTCATCTCGACAGAGCCTTCAAGCCCTTCAACAAGTCTGATAAGGGTAGGGTCCTTATCATCCTTTAGCATGCAGTCTGTGAGCTTGACACTGCCTTGATCGGTATAAAAGGTGGTTTCGAGTACGACTGAATCTTCCACATACTTGCGATCAGATTTAAAAGTTCCTTGAGGACAGATTAACCATCGGCCATTTTCATCGGTGCCAAGTAGAGAGGCAAAACAGGCAGCAGAATCAAAACAAGGAAATCCCAGCCAATCAATAGAACCGTTTTTTCCGACTAATGCCGAACTATGGCAATCACTTAGGAGAGCGTAGTCCTCTAATCGCTGGGCCATAGTGAACCTCTTTATTGTCCATAAGCAATTGTTGATAAAAGGGCATTCTCTGCTTGGCGGGAATCAAGGCGAGTGTGTTGAACGACGATAGGCTCATCTGAAATAATTGTACTGGAAAAATCCACCCCTTTCGGGATGAACTCAGGATCACTGAGGTTATTGAATCGAATGTGTCGCGTTCTTTGAGAGGGTATTATTTCTTTGAAGGGTCCTAATGGATCTTTATCTGAAAAGTATATTGTGATTTCAACGTGGGCCGTCTTTGGTCCAGCGTTTAAAATGCAAACTGTTTCATGACTTTCCAACTCAGGAAACTTTCCGGTGCTCTCCCGCGGAATATATCCTTCTGCAATTGCCCAGTATCTTTTACCTAATTCCATAGATACCTCCGCAGTGCTCAGGCTAAGCTTTTATCCTGTTAATTCCAAGACACCTGGTTCCGTTTCATCTTCTTTTTTTATTCTTACAGTTTCAAGAGCACAAAGGATGAATCATGGAAATGGCCATTATTGGATTAGGGAAGATGGGTATGGGTCTTGCTTTGCGGGCCTTAGAGCAGAGGATAAAAGTGGTGGGTTTTACTCACGGCAATGCCCCTGAACAATTAATGGAACAAGGGTTAGTAGAAGTTCACCAAATTGAGGAGTTAATCGCAAATACTTCTTCACCTCGTAAAATCTTTCTCTATATCCCATCAGGAAAAGCTGTAGACGAGTACGTAGAGCTATTTTCTCAGTTGTTGAATGAGGGTGACATTGTGATTGATGGGGGGAATTCCTATTGGGGTGATTCAATCAGGAGATATCACTTCTTGGCCTCTAAAAAAATCCATTTTATAGATTTAGGGACAAGTGGAGGTATTTCAGGTGCTCGAAATGGCGCATGTTTTATGGCAGGTGGAGACAAGGGGGCCTACGAAGTGCTGGCGCCCTTACTAGATAAATTAGCAATTCAAAATGGTCATGCTTATATGGGTCCTGCTGGTTCAGGTCATTTGGTAAAACTCATCCACAATGGGATTGAATTTGGAATGCTGCAAGCTATTGGTGAAGGCATGGCGCTCCTTGAGCGCTTTCATGAGTTAATAAGCTTTGATATGGAAGCGGTATTCAAAACTTATCGTCATGGTTCAGTTATCCGCTCCTGGCTGATTGATCTAATGGCCCAGCAGTATAAGGAACAAGGCGGACTTACCAGTATTCCAGCTTATATTGAAGATACTGGGGAAGTAAATTGGCTTTTAAATGATGCCATTCATCTGGAGGTACCAATTCCAATCATAAATCAAAGTGTCATGGAAATATTCAGGTCTAGGGATGAAAAGAAAAATGACTATAAATCCGTTGCCATGATGAGACATGCCTTTGGAGGTCATCCTTTTGGCGCCATGGATGAATTAAAGCTTGAAAGAAAGAAAAGCAGAATTAGTTCTGAATTCTCAGAGGAGCAATATGAGCACTGATAAATCAATGCAAGGGAAAAGGGTTCTTATCACAGGTGCTGCAACTGGAATTGGTAAAGCGACTGCACTTGAACTTGCCCGTAACGGCGCTGACATCATTATCAATTATTTTCCTACTGAAGATCAGGAAGATAAGGCAAGTCAACTTGCTTCACAGATTTGTGAAGAAGTCAGGGGTGTCGGTTGTAAGAGCCTTCTTATTTCTGCCGATATCTCAAACGAGCAACAGGTTCAGGTAATGTTCAGAAAAATTCTGGAAGATTTTGGAGGACTAGATGTGCTCATCAACAATGCGGGTATTCAAAGAAAATGCCCAAGCCATGAGTTAAGCCTTGTAGACTTCTCGAAAGTTTTCAACACAAATGCCATCGGTACATTCATTTGTTCTCGCGAGGCGATTAAAATCTTTCTTCAGCAAAAGATTAGAGGCATCATTCTCAATAATACAAGTGTCCATCAATTAATTCCTAAGCCTGAATATTTAAGTTACAGCATGAGTAAAGGGGCAATACTGAATCTCACTCGTACTCTAGCTCTGGAGTATGCCGAAAAGGGCATTCGGGTAAATAATGTAGCACCTGGGGCCATCATCACTCCTATTAATCCGTGGGCCAAAGATGAATCGAAGAAGGCAAATATAAGTAAGCATATTCCTATGGGAGAGGTTGGTAAGGCCGAGCAAATTGCCAAGGCCATGCTTTATCTTGCCTCTGATGCTTCTGATTATGTCACTGGACAAACCTTATTTGTGGATGGTGGACTAACCTTGTATCCGGATTTTGGAGAAGACTGGTCTTCAAGTTAGCAATCAAAGGTTCCAAGCCAACACACTTTTACTTATGCGCCGCTTACGTAAAAGTGTGTTGGAACCATTTTTATTTTTTGAGGAAAGTTAATAGGGCTTTCCATGAAGCTTCATCGGCCTTTTTGTTGTAGGCGATTGGAATGTTGTACTTTTTCCCAACTTCTGCGGCCTTGGGATTTGTAAAGGCGTGTGAAGCATTTTTATAATTGATGATTTTATAATCAGCATTAAGTGACTTCATCTCTTTTTCAAAATTCGCACGATCTTTTGCCGGAACCATAGGATCGGCCAGACCGTTAATCGCTAGGACTTTGGCCTTAATACCTTTAGAAGAAACTGTTGTTGTAAGTCCTCCGTGGAAACTTACCACTCCTTTAATGTCAGCTCCGCTACGAGCATAGTTCAGAGCTTGCGTTCCACCAAAACAATAACCGATAACGTAAACTTTGTTAGCATCGATATGTGGATCTTTTTTGGCCATTTCAACATATTTAGAAAGTTTTTCAATTCCGAGCTCGGGATTTTTATAAAAAGGCGTTGCTAATGCCTGGGCCTCGCTGGGAGTTTCAACGGTCATGCCATCGCCATAGAGATCAACTGCTAAAGTCGCATAACCTTCCTTGTTCAGCATCTCGGCCCTATTCAAGATATAAGGAGTGCGACCCCACCATTCGTGAACGATAATAACTAAAGGAACTTTTTCTTTAAATTCTTTAGGTAGCTGAATGGATGCTTCAAACTTTTTTCCGTCCTGCTCAAAACTCACAAGAGGAGAGTAGCTTTGTTTAGCACTCTTTTCTTTTTTAAAGTGTCCACAGGATGTGAGGAAAATACTTAAGAATAATAGGCCCAGAGTCATTTTCATACTGTCTCCTTATTAATAAAAAATAGATGACAGTATTTTAGCAGATTTTTTATTTTTGTGATCCGCTCTGCACAAGGTATTCCAAATCTAAAAGTTTCATTTTAGCTTCTATTCCTCCCGCATATCCACCTAATGATCCATCGGATGCAATGACCCGGTGACAAGGAACTATAATACACAATGGATTTTTTCCGTTGGCCGATCCTACTGCCCGGACTGCATTATGCTTTTTTATGCATGAAGCAATTTTTCGATAAGAGTAGGTGTGTGCATAAGGAATTTTTAAAAGCTCTTCCCACACACTTAATTGAAAAGGAGTCCCCATGAGCTCAAGTGGAACCGTAAACTTAGTTCGGCTTCCAATAAAATACTCCGTCAGTTCATCTCGGGCCTGAATGAAAATAGTAGTGATGACACTGGCGTATGCAACATCTTGCTCTTGCCAATAAAGTCCACGCAGACCAGTTGGAGATGCAATTAAATAGAGTGGTCCCCCCGGAGAGTCATATTTCCACTGCTTAAGCTGAGATTTCATTTGATGATCCTTTTGGCATATTCTTTCCATAGAAGAGTTGTTAAATAGCCTCTCCATGGGGCCATCTTATTTATTCCCTCGATGGAATGTTTTTTTAAAGCTCGGGCAATGATCAGATCTGTGGCCGGGAAAGCATCCGTATACCTTAAGACTTTTAAGGCCATATAGTTACTTGTCCAAGGGCCGATGCCTTTTACTTTTTCTAAGTTTTGAATAAATTCATCACTATCCTGAGTTAATTCCAATGAAAGGTCACCACTCAGCAGTGCCTTACAGAAATTTTTGAGAGTTTCTTTTCGAGACTTGGTGGTTCTAACATCATTAAGATTAGATTTAGCTATGGCCTCAGGAGAGGGAAAAAGTTTTATCGATTGGCCTTCATGTTTTCTTCCGGAGTCATCTCCTAATGAATGGATCAAGTCATTCACTAATGCTCGACCAAATTCAACACTGACAAATTGGCCTAAAATAGCACTGACGGCTGTTTCAAAGCCGTCCCAACCAGATGGCAACCTAAGGCCTGGATGTTTTTTTAATATTTTTTTTATGGCGGGATCTGACTCAAGGGCATTGGCGATAATGACCGGATCAGAGTCCAGATCGAACATCGCCCTGACTCGACTAAGGATGGAGTGAATGTAGGAGTTATCGGGAAAATCGATTTCTACTTTAAGTGAGTGGGAAGCTTTATTGTTGGAAATAGTCACTTCCCCTACCTTGCCATCAAATTCGATAATCCGGATCATCTTATCCTCATCAAATCTTTCCAGAAGGCCTACTTGATGGGCCTTATAAAAACTTAAAAGTCCCTTGTAGTCAAAGGGAGGTCGATAGGCGAGAGAAAGAGTCAGTGCCGAATCCTTTTTTAAATTCAGCCGTCTGATCTGTGAGGGAGATTTTTTAAAACGCTTTCTAAAAGCATCGTTATAGCGACGAATGGATTCAAATCCTGAAGAGAAAGCTATTTCTGTTAGTGGCAGTCTGGTTTCCGTAATGAGTTTCCTTGCCAGATTCAGGCGATTATCAAAGGCCAGTTGTTTCGGTGTTTTTCCTATTTCGTCAGTAAAAACCCGCCGAAGGTGTCTGGCACTCACACCAAAAAGTGCGGCAAATTCATTTTCATCAAATCTCAGTGTCTCTTGCAATTGAATCATCTTGATTGCTCTTTTGACCATTGCCGATTTTCCGATCCAGACAGGAGAGCCGGGAGCACTCTCTGGACGGCAACGAAGGCAAGGTCTATATCCTGCCTTTTCCGCAGTTAGACTGGAGGTGAAGAATTCAACATTTTCTCTTTTAGGTTTAGCAGGACAAATAGGACGACAATAAATACCAGTAGTTTTTACGCCCACATAAAACTTACCGTCAAAACGGTTATCCCGGGTAAGCATTGCCTGATAGTAGATATCTTCTTTGTTCATAGAGGTATATTACTTCTAAGAACAAGAGATGAATGGCCATTTTCGGACTTTGTCGAATTTTACTCTAAAGCTGATTAAAGATAGCTTCGAACAAAAGATCCAGTCCAGCCTGATCAGGTAAGGCAAGCTCTGAGGCGCTTGTAACTTTCTTACCCTGTCTTAGGCTATCTCCCAGAGCTTCAGTTAGATCACGGTTCAGAGCATAATCAGTAGTCACAGTGACTTTCTCAAGTTCATAACGGCCAGAACGCGGGTGCAGGTTATAACTGCCATACCAACTCAAGTCATCGGCCCTGAAAATTTTTGTATGAAGGGTTTGTCCATTCTTGAGATAAATTTCGGCACCGTTTGCATACATTTCTTTTAAGCTCTTCTGAATCGGTAAACTCACAATCGGTTCATCGACACTCTTCATGGAATTGGAATAAATGCGGACCTTAACTCCTCTGCCAATGGCCCCAATTAAGGCACGTTTCAGCCCAGGAGTGCTGATAAAGTAGGCGTTGGCAATTTCGATTTCTTTTTTAGCATTCATAACTGCATACACAGTGATATTAGAAACCGCATCGGACTTTTTAAACTGAGGAGTACTAAGGAATGTTCCGGTTTGACCCATGGGGGTCTGAACACCAGTCTTTAAGGGTAACTTTTTATAGGTAAGGTTTTGCAGATTGATTTGTTCATTCCAGAGTTTGGCAAAAAGATGAGGGTTGATTACTTCAGCAATCGACCCCTCATGATACACGTCTAAGTCACTCCACTTGTTATCTTGAAGATAAAGATCTCCAATATTGCGGCCACCTTCAATACAGTAGAGATCATCAACTATCAGAAATTTTGAATGCATACCATAGAACGGGTTTTCTTTGGACTTCCATCCAATGACTTCAATGCCTGAATTTTTCATGCGCTGAAGTTCTGACTTATAGCCGTGTCGCTGAGCTACGAGTGAATCCACTAGAATTTGGACTTTTACATTTCTTCTTCTTGCCTTGATGAGCTCTGCTGCCACTCGTTTTCCTGTCGAATCGTCATGGAATCCCCATGTTGCGAGTTTAATACTCGAGTTGGCATTCCGGATAATCTCAATTCTCTTATCCATGGCACGGGAGTTGCTTTCCAGGACTTCTGTTTTGTTCACAGTGGTCATGGGCATATTGGTCAACTTCAGGAATACTTGTCTGAAAGTTTCAGAGCGAAATGAAGAGACACGTGGAAGAGCGTTTAAGAGGCGTTCCTGATTTTGCGTGATGGTCTCCCATCCTGGAAACTGATACCCTTTTTTGAAGTAACCACGATCATATAATTCTGAGCGGATTGCCAACCCCAGGGTTTGAACGGCCAGCTCCTCACTTACATTTTTAAGGGCCGGAATTTTATTTTCTTTTTTGATGTTTCTAACCAATAGCAGAAGGCTTGAATCGAGTTTTTTACTGGACTCTAAATACCAGAAAGCTTCAAAAATTTGTTTTTCCGCCTCTTTAGGATCTGAACAGTTTATTTTAAGGCCAGCAATCCCTGGCGTGAGAACTTGTAGCGCAGTGGGATTCTTCATCGCCCCTTTGATTTTCTGTAACCAAAGGTCACAGCTTTCATCCAGTGCGAAGGCCTGGGTTAAAGTTATTAAACTTATCAAGAGGTATCTGGTAAATGTTTTCATGGAACCATTATGTCAGGTTCTGAAAAAAACTGAGCTTGCCTTGTACTTTTTACAGCTCTCTTTAGGGAAAAGGGCCTTCTTTTACGGTCAATGCTATAGTTTGGTAATGGAAAGTATGTTTTTTAAAGCTTTTGTCTCATTGTTTGTGGCCATCGATGCTGTAGGGGCCTTGCCATTTCTGGTAGGTCTCACTAAAAATCTTAATGCTGCCGAGAAAAAAAGCCTGATTTATCGGGCCACCGGCTCGGCATTCTTTATTGGTCTCACATTCATTTTTGGTGGCCGTGCCATTTTTAATTTTCTTGGCATTACAGAAAGCGACTTTCGTGTTGCCGGTGGTTTACTTCTCATTGTTTTTTCCATCCGAGATCTTTTAGATTCTTCCAGTCATCAAGGGGCCCCTGCTCCAACCCGTGTAGGGATTGTGCCGATTGCCGTCCCTTTAATGATGGGGCCTGCTGCTTTGGCCACATTAATGGTGGGGATAGAACAATATGGCCCGGTAACCACTATTCTAAGCCTGACATTAAATCTCCTCATTGTGTGGTTACTTTTCTCACATGCTGGAAAAATTGTTAAGGTTCTGGGTGATGATGTGAGTGATGCTGTTAATAAGGTTTTTTCTCTCTTGATCGCTGCGATTGGAGTGATGCTGGTCCGCTCAGGGCTAATTGAAATGTTCGGTCTTAATTAACCCGGATATAGGATTTTTTCAAAGCCTCAAAGATCATTCTGCCTTCTTTAGATTTAATCATTTCTGGATAACATGTTAGCGACAAATGATCTTTAAAGGTCGGGCCTTTATTGACTTTCTTTAGGTTCAGTTTCTGGGACTTCACGACCTGTGATGGTATAATTCCATATCCAGCACCAGAATTCGTCAGATGAGCAATGAGTTCCAGATTCTGCACTTCCACTGTTTCTCCGGGGGCCTCTTTCCAACGAGAGATAATGGAGTGGGCCTGGAGCATTTGAGGGTTGTAGATTAATTTAGACTGATATCTATTTTTCGATTCCCATACACACACATCATCTTCACCGATTGATTTAATGATGAGACCTTGAATCTGTAGTGGATTCATAACAATCCCAAAGTCAATCGAACCCTGGGCCACCATTTTATTTATTTCATTCGAGGATGAATTGATAATTTCCATGCCTACTTCCGGGGCCTCTAGATGCATATATTTTAAAAAATCACCCAGAACAAACATTCCGACTGATGGGTGACAGCCAATTCGAAACTTTAAGCTTGTTTTTTTACCCTTGATCTTATTCAGAACCGCCAAGGCTTCCTGAGCTTCTGGTAATAGTTTTTTTCCTTGTGGAGTAAGTTTCACTCCTTCGCGGCTACGAATGAAAATAGGGTAACCCAATTCTGCTTCAAGTTTTTGGATGCCTAAAGACAGTGAGGGTTGCGCCATATTGAGCTTTTCAGAAGCTTCTGAGAGTGTCTTCGACTTAGAAGTCACAATGAAATTTTCCAGGTCTTTAAACGTGATACTCATGTATATGCCTTTACCTATGGTAGTTATAGTTATTATAGCATTAATAAATGATCTTGAGGCATGTATCAATAGGTAGAAAATCTTTTACAAGGATACAGGGATGACCATTTTGACCCAAATCAGCGAAATCTTAAAAGAATACTCCTTTCACCTTGAAGAAGTCTTTGTGAGTGAGGTTCCCTTATTTAAACATATCGCTACCCGCATGAAGGAAGAACGGGAACTGGTGTTCCTGTTGCCGGCCTTCCCGGCAAAAAGTCCCAGTCCTTCAAAAACCTTGGGGCAACTACCGGACCTGGGTGAGGTTCTTGCCTTGCAGAATCTACAAAAACTCTGTGACAGGATTTCAAAGATCTATAGTCCAGGCGCTAAAATAATCATTTGTTCAGACGGAAGAGTCTTTAGTGATGTCGTTAGAGTTAGTGATGAAAGTATCACTCTTTATCAGGAAGGGATTAAAGATATCATTCAGGAGTTTAAACTTCACAGATTAGAGATATTTGCTCTGGATGATCTATACCCGGAGCTTGGAGGCGATGAACTCCGAGAGCGCCTTTTAAAGCAGTTTTCAAGGACACAGGAAGAATTAAGACTTTTAGTAAGAAATCAAGAAGATTATAAAAAGCTTTTTAATGGTCTCCACAAATTCCTCTTGGAGGATGAGCTCTCAATAAATAAGTTTTCGTCTAAAAATCAGATTGCCAAAGAGACTAAAGAGAGGACTTATGAACTCATGCGCAGGTCCGATGCATGGTCGGAACTGATTAATCATTATTTTAAAGATAAGTTGCGTTTATCTATCCATCCTTATCATCCAGAGCATGAAAAATTTGGAGTCAAGCTTGTTGCCAGTTCGAGTAAGTGGGCAACTCCCTGGCACAATGTAACGGTAAAAATCAAAGATAAGTTTGAGCTGATGCACCTAAGAGATGCTTTAAAATTGCAAGTGATGCCTAAGATGATGAAGGACAAATATGCTTATTTTGAAATCGCAGAATTTTAATGATGAAGCATTAATTGAATTTGCTCAAGGCCTGAGTTCCAAAACAGGGGAGCTTAAGGATAAACTTTTACATTGGGAGTTTGGTCCGATTATGCATATGAAGTATGATGTTAAGGCCAGTAACTATCTTTTTTCAAATGAGTCCGTTCCCTTCCACTGGGATGGTGCTTTTTATCGTGAACCCCATAAACTACTGTTCTATTGCACTCATACTGAAGGCATTGGTGGTGAAACGCTTTTCACAAATACAGAAAAAATCTGGGAGAGTTTAACTTTAAAGGAGCAAAAGGAATGTAGGAAGCTCATCATGGTTTATCGTACTGAAAAACGTGCGCACTATGGTGGAGAGATTCAAATACCTTTAGTTCAAAAGCATCCTTTCACTGGTAAAACCATCTTACGCTTGGCCGAAAAAGTTGAAACATCACTTAATCCAGTTGAACTTAAGATACTGGGATCTGCGAACTCTTCTGGCATTTATCAATTATTAAGAAAAAAGCTGTATGACCCAAGATTCCTTTACCTGCACCGATGGGAAGTAGGGGACGTGGTGATTTGCGATAACTTTACCTATCTTCACGGTAGAAAACCTCTTGGTCAAAACACCGGTAGAAGCTTTAAACGCATACAAATCCTATAAGGAGAATAAGATGTCTAAAATAACCCGAAATGGTGAATCTTTTCTGGATTTTAAGAAAAGATCCAAAACCACTGATTTTCCGACTTCATTTTGTCATTATATACAGAATTTTGGAGAGATTTATTTTTGGGAAAAGGGAAATTTCCATGTCATTACCAAGGCCCACCATGCTCGGGAGATTTTGACCAGCGATGCTTTTAGTGCAGACCGAAGTTCTTTTTTTATCTCTCGAATGCCTAAACTTGATCTTAGTTTAATTCCTGATTTTTTTGGAATCGTAAGTAAGATGATGGTGATGAGTGATGATCAGGCCCATGGCAAAAGAAGAAATCTGGCCGCTCATGGTTTTGAAGATCAGGTCCTCGAAAGGTTTTCGGAAAAGCTTCTTTGGACCGTTAAATTCTTGCTGGAAGAAATAAAAAATAAAAAAGAAGTGGAATTTGTTGAAAGTGTTGCAAAAAAGCTTCCTTCCTTAATCCTGGCCGACCTTTTTAGCATACCAGTGGAAGAGCGGGAGCAGTTTATTAAATGGTCGAACACCATGACTGGCTTCTTCGGTGGGGCCTCTCAATACAGAAACGAAGACGGCATTGAAGTCAATCAGGCCGCTCTCTCTCTTAAGCATTACTTTACAAAACTGATTGAAGATCGAAAACAAACTCCCGGTGAGGACTATGTGTCGCTATTACTGAATTCGCCTGAAATAGAAAACTTTAGTCATGATGAAGTCCTCTCTCAGCTTATCATGATGTTAGTGGCGGGAATGGCAACAACTACAGACCAGATTAGTAATATTATGTTTCAATTGGCGACCCATCCTGAAATACAGAAAGAAGTCCGTGAGAATAAGAATTTGATTCCTTCGATGATAGAGGAATGTAAACGGTTTGATCCTGCTGTTACTTTTATTTTTCGGGTGGTACGAAAAGAGACGTCGATCGGGGAACAAACAATGGACATTGGTGATGTTGTGTTTATCTCAACTCATGCAATCAATCGGGATATGAACTCCGAGCTTGCGCCCGATATTTTGAACATTCATCGGAAGGGGACTCATTTTGCTTACGGGTATGGTGCTCATTATTGCATCGGGGCCAGGCTGGCACGGATGGAAATGAAGGTACTATTTGAAGAATTACTCATTGGCCTACCCCCTTTTGAACTGGATCAGTCTAAAGATTCAATACGAGATCATTACTCCTTATCTTTTTCTGGTTTTCAACAACTTAACCTTATAATCAACTGATATAAACTGAATGTGTTAAGACTTTATTATTAAGGAGGGCAGTTAAGATATTTAGAAAGGAATAAAACTTAAGGGCCTGGTTTAAATTTTAATTTTAAATTAAGGAGCTAGCTGATTCTAGGCGATAAGTATGTATGTCAATTCTCATTTGTGATCCTGATATGGCCTGGGCCGAAAAGGTACGTAAGCACTTTACGCAGCTCAATTTAGTTGCGGACATTGCAAACAATGGAAAAGAATGTCAGCTTAAAATTTATAAAAATAAATTCGAATGTGTCATCTTAGATATTGATACTATTCACCATTCTGGTGCTGAGGTTTTAAAGTTCATCAGACTTAACTTCCCAATGATTCGAGTCGTTTTGACTGTATCAAGTTCTAAAAGGCTTGATGAGTTGCTGATTGTTAAAGAAGACCTGGCCAATATGGGAGTTTCAACATTGTTGGTTAAACCTTATGGACTGGATAAAATTCTCAGTGTTGTTGAAGAACAGAACTTCCATTCCTCATGGAAGAGCATTATTGAAAACGATGTCCTCGAGGAGGAGGTCGAAGTTACTGTCCAGGATAATGAATTTACAAAAATAGACTTGCATCTCTTGAGCCTGGATAATGCAGCTATCTTTGACTGCTACGTTAGGCTTACAAAGAATAAATACATTAAGATTTTTAACCGTGGTGATGTCTTTAATAAAGAAAGAATCGCTAAGCACTTTTCTTCGAGCAAAGACAAGTCAATCTATTTCAAGACCAAAGATCGTTCGGTTTATATTAACTTTATGAACGACTTCATCTTAAAGACGGTACAGAGCAATGAGGCGACAACTTCTAAAAAGGTGTTACTGGCCAAAAGCCTGACTGAAAAATACATTGAGGAAGTCTATACCAAAGGTCTTCATCCCCAATTAATGAATGAAGGCAAAAAAGTTTGTGAGAATATGTATGACATCATTTTGGGAAGTAAGGATCTATCAATTCTTATGAGAGATTATAGAGAGAATGGAAATGATGATCTGGCCCATTGTTTTTTAACCTCTTTTTTTAGTGTGATGATTGCTAAAAATTTAAATTGGAAAAGTAGCCGAACAATTGAAGCTGTCGCTTTGGGTGGTCTTATTCATGATATCGGGAAGTTAAAACTTGATCGGAAAATTAGGAGTAAAAGAGTCAGTGAGTTAACTGAGTTTGAACTTGCCCAATATAAAAGGCATCCTGAATTAGGTGCTGATTTACTCCAGAACTGTTCAGGCATCAGTGAATCAGTCATCCAAATTGTTTATCAGCATCATGAGTATATGGGAGGAGACGGTTTTCCCAATAAACTAAGTGGGGCCAAAATTTATCCATTGGCAAAAGTCGTTGGTTTGGCCAATTCTTTTGTCCATGATATGATTGAATTGAATACAAACCCACTGGATACGATTAAGGCGCTTATTTCTAACCGGAATAAAGTCCTAAGATTTGATCCTTTGATTGTTAAAGCATTGATAAGTAGTTTTATAAAATCGGAAGAAAAGTGAACCCGCTTAAAGTACATTACTTAGGGGATGATCCTGATTTTATTAAAAATATTCAGGAATTCATTCAACAAAAAAAGCTGCTTGTTACTCTTTCTCATTCATTGGAGGAGCCTCTCTCCATTTGTCTGGATATTTCACCCCTTATTATTTTTCTTGATTTCACTAGCTTTACATGTTGGGACCTCTATATTCGTCAGACATGTTTCATAAAACGTACCACCCGATTTAAACCCGTGCTGTTTGTAGGCCTGTTTAAAGATGAGGAAGAATTAAAGAAAAATGATTTTATTTTTGCTTCTGGCATTCAGTTCAGCTTTATTAAGGGAGGAGAAAATCAATCCCTGTTTCGAGACAGTCTCTATATCGCTTTTGATGAAAAGATCTCCTATCCCAATTATGCGGTCGCAAAAGGTCTTCTCCAGACAATTACAGCGGGGATCTGTTCGGCAGTGACTGAAATTCATCCTGGTGGAATGACGATTGAAACAGATTTAGAATTAGGTCAGAGTCAATTAAGCATTGTTCAGAAACTCTTTCCTGATTTAGTGAAAATCGAGGCCATTAACGATCCAGAGCTTGCCCTAAGGTACCCCATGTTATCTTCCATCGAATCCCTTTTTCCGGTCGCCGACCCATGGGAAGATGATACAGAGAGCTCGATATTGCCCGAAACGGTTGAGACCTGGATTGATCTTCATAAGGAGCATTTGGTTGATAAAAGAGACTCTGTATTTATTGTCGATTCCACTTTCTCCATTTTTAAGGATGCCTTTAAAATTGATAATGAATCTCAACTGCATACCCTTTACTTTGAAACACTGGCAGATACCAGGGGCTTCCTTGAAAAAGTCAGGCCTCCTCTTATTTTTATCGATATTAATGAACAAGACGAAGAACCCAATTCACTCCACCAAGCGGAGAAACTTCTTGAGTTAATTAGAAATCAGGAATCTTATCTCCCAATTCTTATCCTAAGTAATATGGCCACTTCCTCTTCGGCCCTGCAGAAATTTTTTAATTATAATTTTGTGATTTGCCTTCCTGAAAGACTTGTAGGAGGAATGATTGAAAAATTCTCTGACTTATATTTAAAAAAGAAGTTAAATAAGAGCAAATCCTTTACTTATACACTTTCGCCTTCTTCAAATCTTCGCACTCTCGATGTTAATTTTGAAATAACAGTTATAAGACTGACTGAGCATGAAATAATCTTCAAAAGTGATGTGCCTTTACCGATGTTTACAGTTCTACATTTTATTCACCCAGTTGAATTTTATGCTACTTTAGTTCCTCACTTCTTAGATAATGCTGAAAGCCGGGACGAACGGATCAGAATCGGACTGATTCATGGTGTTTCGGAGAAAAAACTAGAACTACTTAGACAATTCGTGAATCTCCTGATCGTTAAACCAACACTGGATTTTAAGACTGATATCAAGACCCATCTAATACCAGTAAAAGAAGAGAAAAAAGATGAAACGAAAAGTGAAAAGAAAGAAGACGTATTCTTAGAGCTTGAGATCCCGAAAAAAGTTGATAAAGTTATGAATGAAATTCCCAAAAGAAAAGTTAGATTTCAAGGGAAATCAAAATTATAGGAGTACTTTTATGCCAAAAGGGAATTTATTAATAGTGGATGATGAACCTCTTTTACTTAAAAGCCTAAAGGCCAATTTGGAAGAATATGCTGACAACATATTCACTGCTGAAAATGGCGTTGAAGCAATGGACATCGTTAGTAGAGAGGAAATCCATTGTATTATCTGTGATATTAATATGCCTCAAATGAATGGTGTAGAAGTTATTAAACGACTTAGGGAAATGGGGAATGACGTTCCATTTATCTTTTATACTGGTCATGGGAATAGAGATCTGATGTTTGAGGCCATTAAATATGGTGCTTTCGATTTTCTGGATAAACCTTTATTAAATGGCCTAGAGGAAGTGATCGCTCAAGGCATGAAAAACGGTTTTAATAAAGGTCGTGATGCTATTGAGGATGATAAAGAAATTATGTCGGAGTATAAAAGGCTCTTAAAAGAGCTTGAATGATTTCAAACTGCCCTACTTAATTGGTGTTGGATTGATAATTGTTAACTAATTAGGGGTTGTCATTTGTTTTCCTGAGTGCGTTATAAGGCCTTAATCTTCAAATGGTTAAAGTTTTATAAGTAGGATCTCTTTTTGCACTATCTGAGGCATGAAAAAAAATTGCCCAAACTCCAACTGCGCATTTCCCAAAAAATTTATCCGCGATGGATCTTTCCGTCGTAAGGAAGATTCAAAAATCATTCAACGTTTTCGTTGTAAAGCTTGCGGAACGCGCTTTTCAAATGCCACCTTTTCAGAAGCCTACTTCCAAAAGCGACGAAGAGTTAATTTCCCACTTTTGAAACTCCTGGCCTCTGGCGTTTCAATGAGGAGATCGGCACTTTTTCTGGGTGTCGATAAAAAAACGGTCGAAAGAAAACTCCCTTACCTCGCCAGAAGATGCCGAAAACTTAATCAAAAAAAACTTCAATGGTTTAAAGGTCGAATTCACAACATACAACTTGATGATCTCATCACAAAAGAAAATTCAAAACTCAAACCGCTCAGTGTGACGGTTGCTGTGGATGAGGATTGTCGGAGGATTCTGGCCCTTGAAGTCTCGCAAATTCCGGCCTTTGGACATCTTTCAAAGCTTGCAGTTAAAAAGTATGGGAATCGAAAAGATGAGCACTTTAATGGTCTCACAAGAGTGTTTCAGATAATTTCACCTATAGTATCAACTGAAGTCGTGGTGAAAACTGATGAGCATCAACGTTACCCTGGATTTGTTTCGGCCTATTTGCCAAAAGCGAAACATCTGACTTTTAAAAGTGAAAGGGCCTGCGTTGCGGGACAAGGTGAGCTTAAAAAAGTTCATTTCGATCCACTATTCATTGTAAATCATACCTGTGCAGTTTTAAGAGCAAATGTGAATCGCCTGATACGGAAAACCTGGTGCACGACCAAGGATCCTGAGAGGCTAAAAGATCACCTGGATGTCTTTATGTATTTTTATAATGAACTACTGCTTTCAAGGAAATTAACACCAATATAAGGGGGCAGTTTTTACCTTGTGCTTCCTTCTGGCTTTGACTAAGCTCATGGCATGGATAATGAAGAAAATAATGAATTCATCGCTAGCGTCATAGATCAATCCCTTGGTCTTCCTCCAGAAAAATTACCTCCGGTATTTCATAGGGCGGCACAAAGTCTTCCGAGATGGCATCTTTTGATGCTTCAGGACCGTCGTCGCATGGAATATTATAGTGATGTGATAAGACCCAAGGTTGAGGGAAAAATTGTCCTTGATGTAGGAACTGGGTCAGGCATTCTTTCTCATCTTGCCCTTAAGTGGGGAGCTAAAAAAGTTTATTCAATTGAGCAGAATCCAGCTCTTCAGGCCGTTTACCGCCATCTTATGAAAATTCCACTTAAAAATGGGAAAGCAGAATTAATTTGTGATGATGCTCAATTCCTGCGTCTGGAACAATTTCATGAAGGTCCGCCAGATGTGATTGTCCACGAATTATTTGGTTCTATTGGCATGGGGGAGAATCTCATTCCTATTTTTCGAGCATTAAGTTCTGAAGGAATCTTGACTCATAAAACAGATATTGTGCCAGACAGTCTTGAGGTCTTTGTACGTCCTGTATGGAGTGAACTGATCGCTAAAGAAGGGGTGGTTCCTGCCTTTGATGATTATCCCCTTGATGTAATGAACGTTTTTGGTTGTCAGACGTTTTGGGAACAAGATTATCTGGCCTCACGCGCATCCAATTGGCAGATGGCGGGCGATTCGCAACGTCTTTTTAAATGTAATTTACGGGATTTGAATTTACCTGATTTGGTAGAACTTTCATTCAAGGCAAGCCACTGCTCACATCTTAAATTATGGATGAAAATTGAAGATACTAAAACTGGTCTTATCCATGCCAATGATCATCAGGAAGTTGATACACATTGGGCCAATGCTTTTCTGAGTATTCCTAGTTGGCTTAGGGGAAAAGACTTTAAAGTGGAATTTAAGATATATCCGAATAATATTCAGGTTCACCGCTTCTTTTAATACCTGTCTTTTTCACCTGTATTACATAGCAACTTTAAAATGATCTCCCTATTGGTTAATGTTTTTAAATGGACTTTGAAAAAGTCATTTCAAGCATTATCCAGATAGTAGAGGCCACAGGAATCGTCGTTATCCTGATGGTGGGATTTATGCCAGTGTGAAGTTTCTATCAGATACCTGGAGCAAAACGCCTGGGGCCTATGAAGTCCTGCGCAGACGTTTAGGACAAGCGATTATTCTAGGTCTGGAGTTTTTAGTCGCGGGAGATATCATTTTCACTGTAACCTTGAAAGCAGATGTTCAAAGTGTCCTGGGTCTGGGACTTCTCATCATCATTAGAACTTTTCTGTCATTTTCTCTTCAGTTTGAATTACAGAATCGTCTACCATGGACCAAAGCGTGAGATTGTTAATTGCTCTGGATGTAAACTCTCTTGATCCGGACTTAAAGAAGCTAAAGATCAATTTATCTAAAGCAAAAAATATGGAGCATCGATGGGTTCCCAGAGAGCTCTGGCATATTCCACTTTGTCAGTTAGGGGAGATGGGTCAGGAGAAATTGCAGCAGATTTATCCCGTCATAAGATCAGAGATAAGAAAAACTTCATCATTGAATTTGAAGTTAAGAGGCGTCTGGGCCTATCCTTCCCAGGAGCGCGGAAGACTTCTTTGGATAGGTGTTCAATACTCAAAAGAGTTAAGAGAACTCCAGATGGGTTTAGTCAAAGAACTAAATCTGGAGAGTGAAGATTATCGTCCTTATTTGCCCATCGTGAGACTAAAAAATTTTCGGGATGTGAGTGATCTGTTATCACCTTTTAAAAATAGTGAGTTTGGAAAAATACAAATACAGAAAATCAGTCTGTATGAGATGACTTCGGGAGGGGCCTTCCCAACTTACCGTAAGTTAAATAGTTTTGACCTCTCAGAGTCTGGAACTTGTGATTTGAGTCTTTGACTTATGCCTTAATTCTGAGAGGCGAATGAAAAACTTATGGTTTCTAGCGTCTGCAGAAGGAGGCCGCTACTTCTCGTCGGAAGACAGATCCTTTAAATTCGTTACAGGTATTAAACCAAGCAAACCAGATGTAACGAAATTGATCATCATTAGCGATACTGCTTCCATCACCATAAATACCATCTTGATGGGTTTGTGAAATGAGAGTTACACTCTCGCCCCTTCCTTCGTGATTGCCGACTCGGTTGGAAGTTCTGCATGAGTTATTAATCGTGAGGTAATCATTGTCTCCTCGAACTAAAATCCCTTCTACTTCATGAGTCCTGGCATTGAAGACAGCTGAACCCGAGTTCCCTCCATAGGTATCAAGATTTGTCACGAAATGGCCCGCATCGTATTTAATACTTCTAATGTGGGCATTGTCGGTAATTTTTGTTGGAAGGCCAGTTGGATGACCAATTGTAAAAACAGGGTCATTAACTGCAATTTCTAAATTTGTGCCCAGGGTGAGGGGAGTCCTGTCGGTGATTTCTTCATCAATTTCAATAATAGCAAAATCCACGCCGCTGTTATTTTTTGTCTGACCCAGGATTTTTTTACATAAGTAAATATTAGGAAATTTGCCGAAGTATTGCTCTTTATTGGCCATACGGTAGTCAAAAATAAAAGCTGTCTTTTCACAGTCATCTAAATTTTCAATACAGTGCCCCGCTGTCATGATTTTGTTTGGAGCTATCAGGAAGCCCGAACAAAAAGCGGCAGTAGGTTGATTGAAAAATCTCTCTCTTGTACAAAGACTCATTTTCGCTTCAAGACTTTGAAAAGGAATATTATAGAATTTTCCATCCCAACTGATATCTGATTTCTTTACAAGAGCAACTGTTGAGCGAGAGAGTTCAACGACAGACTGGTCTGTATAGGTGTAAACATCATGACGGTTATCTTCACCATAAATGATTTTGTCATTGGCCAGTGTTGAGAGAGATAGACTCAATAGAAAGCTCAGCAAATAAAATTTCATATTACTCCTAAGAACAGTTTCAAAGGGGGATATATACGAAAATTTTGGATTAATCTATATTTTAGGCCTTGATTACATTCTCTTAAGGGCAAATTGAGCAAGACCATTTACAACTGATTGATAAATATTATGTCTGACTAGTTTATCATTGCCAAAGATCTGTTTTAACTGCTCCTGAATTAAGGGGAATTGTGAGGTTCCTCCCGTAAGACACACCATGTCCACATCTGAAACCTTAAGACCAGACTGTTTAAACACATCCATCATGGTTGTCATTACTTCCTCAACGGTCGGAGTTACACTTTGTCGATAGGCCTGGGCATGAACTTCCTGCTCAACCATTAAGTCCAGGAATCCATAAGAGAAGAGGGCCTTCGCTTGCTCGCCCAAACTGACTTTAACTCTTTCAATCTCATTAAATAGTGGAAACCCCAACTGACACTCAACCAGAGTGAATAGATTTTTCATCCTGATTTGGTCAAGAGGTGATAGAGCAAATTTATTAATGTGCTGAAGAAACTCCCAGGTATCTTTTTCCCGCAGATGGGTAATATGTGCTGGCGAGCAGATTTTCTTTAGAAGATTTCGGGGAAATTGAAGAACATTTGTTCCACCAGGTAACTGATACTCAAATTGAGATCCAAAATGAGGGGAGATAAAATCGCGCATCATCACCCCATCTAAAACATCGCCAGCGATAAAAATTCCGGACAGTCCCAAAATATCATCCTGAGAATAGGGTCGGTCATGAAATTTCATCAAGGTAAAATCAGAGGTGCCTCCTCCGAAATCTGTAATGAGGACAACTTTTTCTTTTTTTTCTCCAGTTTGATAATCCAGACCAGCAGCAATAGGTTCCGGGCAAAATATGATTTCCTTAAAGCCTGCCAGTTCACTGGCCTTCTGCATCCGGTTTTGAGCGAGCTCATCATGTTCTTTGTCCAGCGAATATAGGGCAGGCCGTCCCAGAATTAGTCTTTCTACTTTTTCTCCAGTAAAGGCATCCGCCCGTTTCCTCATTTCACCTAAAAAAACGGCAATCATTTCAGAGATGTTAATGTTCTTATTGTGGACTGTGGTGCCGGTGTAGCCAGGTTCCGGTAGAAATTTTTTGATGGAGCGGAAAAAGCGACCTTCGCCTTCATGGGCCACATACTCCGAGATGGCCTCAGTCCCAAAAAACCAATTGTTTTTCTCAGGTGTATAGAGCAAGGACTTTAAAACAACTCCTGCATGTGGATCAAGGGGGACAGGAGTTATTTTGCCCTCTGATGAAATAAAGGAAAGTAGAGAGTTAGAAGTTCCAAAATCAATGGCGTAGTAAGACATTTATTGATTATAGGAGAAAAATGATTTATTTCATTAAAAATTTATCTGACGACTAGTCCCGTTTCAGTTTGTTAAGAATTCTCTAGAGTACGAATGAGTAATAACCAGGAGGACTTATGAAACAAATTGATGAACTCATTCGTGGCGAGATGGCGGCAGTAGAGAGCTTTGACTCGGTCTTAGCTAAAATAAATGACGAAGATGAAAAGCAAAAGCTTTCCTCCATCAGAATGGACCATGTGCGTGCTGTTGATACCCTTAAGAGATTTGTTAGGACTGATTTAAGGGATAATATTAAGCAATCAGGCCCATGGGGAGCTTTCAGTAAGGCCTTTGCTGGAGGGGCATCTTTCTTAGGGAACAAGGCCGCTATTCAGGCCTTAAAAGTTGGTGAAGAACATGGCATCCGGGAATACCGTGTGGCACTTGAGGATCAGAGTATAGAACCTGAGCTCAAACAAGTGATACGCTCAGAACTTTTGCCTCAACAAGAACGTCATATTTCAATGATAGAAGATTATTTGCATTAAAGAGAATGATTGGCAGCTGTCAGAAGCTGCCAATCTTATATCTTAATGGGTGTCCAGTGAACGACTCGGTCTACGGATCCAAAGCGCTGGGCCTTCTTACCCCGTGGCAGACTAAGCAATACAATTAAGATACTTACAACGATGGAATTCCATCTGGCCATATCACTCATTTCACCCATGAGCCAGGGCGAGATACCAAGCCATATCGCCAGTGGGACATTGATGAATCTCGTTATCCTGGCAACTTCACTAAAAGCAATGATGGAGAAGGTCGTTATGAGAGAGGCAATGATATAAACATTTGCAGAGGCCGAACCGTCAATACTCAAAACAGCTGGAACAAACATAAGCCATATTCCTAAAAGGGCACAACCAACTAGGTGGAGTAAAGAACCTTGAGGTTTAATATAAGGTAGATGAACTTCCGTTTCTTCTTCTTCGTGACCTCCTAACCAGAATATACGCCAGAAAGCTTTTCCTTGCCGCTTCATACGTCCTAAGAATTGGACTGATGCAATGACTTCATCCACTGCAGGTGGCACCATCACCAGCATTACAAAAGCTGTGGCCAGGCAAATAGTACACCACGCCCCAACACTGATTGGTTGGAGCATAATCAGGACAATGCTGGTGACACCGGCCGGAATGATCATGAATCCAAATAAGATAACTGCCCATGGCATTGTCTTCCATCGCTGCTTATCTCCGATAGCAGCAGCAATCATATCCAATAGGTAGGTCAAGGCCCCCAGGCCCGCATCTGAAATAGGAAAGGCCTTGGAAACTGATGAAGTCAAGACAGTACTTGTGCCATCGCCAAAGAATGGTTCCCATATTGTTTCAATATGGCCCAATTGATAGGCGGCAAGATATCGGGAAAGAATAAAACCTAAAAAAGCGAGAAACATGATGGGTAAACGTTGTCCAGCAGTAGAAGGATTATAAGTCCAGCCAGGAGGAATACCCTTATCATGTTCTTTCATTAGGGAGGATGGAGTGTAAACGCTTGCGAGCATAATTAGCCCGCCAATTATAGTATCATTTGAATAGGCAGCAGGACCGTCTTCAAATATTAATGGTGAGAATAATAAGAGTGAACCCAGAAGCGCATTAACCCATCTTATCCACCTGAGAGTTGGGATAGTCGATAGACCTGCTAAGAGAGTGATGACAAATCCAACCAAAAATTGTGTCCAGGATTCTCCCGATCTTAAATTGCCGAGGGTAAAAGAATTGGAAAGTAATAAAATTCCGAGAAAAATGACAAAGATGGAGGCCAACCATTGGTTCTTATCTGCTTGAGTGCCAATCGTCCTCACATTTCGATAAAATGGTTTTTCAATTTTATTCATCGCGTACCATTTATCAGGATCTTCTTTGAGATGATCAATCATGACTGGTAACTTCTGGGCGAGTTTTCTTTTTGGGTGCCACCTTAGTAAGGTTTTAATTCTGGTGATATCGACTTCAAAATGTTCATCAGCATGCGGAATCATCCAGGGCTTAATGAAGGGTTCTCTTATAAAAGGCATGGACTCCATTACTTTGGCCCCAAACGATGCTATGAATGCAGGGATTCGAATGACTGGCCAGGGCCTTTCGTAAAGTTTGTCTCCAATTATGCTTTGCATTTCCTTGTAGCTTAAAACCTCTTCTTCTCCAAGTACCAGAGTTTCAAATGAGCTTAATGATTTGCGTTTTCTAATTAAGAGGTCAGTTGCCTCTACTAAATCATCCAGATGGAGAAAGCTCTGTCCATGATGAGGATTGCCCGGAAAGGGAATTGAAGTCGCCCAGCCTTCATGGATTCGGATAATTTGATTTGAAATGGTCGGAGAGTGACAAAAATCATTATAGACTCCAGCAATGCGGAAATTGACAATAGGAATCTCTGCATGAATCTCTTTTAGTATTTTCTCTGTATCTACTTTTGATTTGGGATAAGGCCAGGATGGATTGAGCGGAGAGTGGTCTCTGATCTTATCCCCAGGCGTTACCGGATCATAAACCAGCATGGTGCTTGAGAAAATAAATTGCTCTACCGTGAAGTTTTTCTTTAATTCAATCAGGAGCGACTGAGTGCCATCAACCGTGATTGCTTGGTATCTGTCATCTTCTTCGCCTGAGAAACTGTAGTAGGCAACCAGATGAACCACCGAATGCAGAAGATTACCATGAAATTCTTTAATCTCCTGCATCGTTCTTGCTATGTCCACAATTGAAGTCATGTCTATTTTGTAATATGTGACTCCTGGTATCTTTTTTTTAGGGAGATCCCTATCAACTCCTATGACTTCACAATTGCTGCTGAGTTTTTCTGCCAAGGCGCTTCCAATAAAGCCGCTGCTACCGGTAATTAATACTATTTCTTTTCCACTCATAGAGGTCTCCTTCCGGTTAGTGGAATTGTAACTCTTGATGAGATCTAAATCCTAGACTCGGTTGCCAAGTTTCGCTGCATGCCAATTGAAATGTTTTACTTCATTATGGCATTGTGGAATTGTATAAAAATAGTAGGGAGGGTCTTTTGGATCATATTCAAATGCATGAACCCATTCAAATGGCAGTAAATCGGGGAGGAGCTTTTGAAAGACTAGTTCAATATTTCTCTGAATCAGGCTTTATGCCCCATGGGCATTGTTATCTCTGGAAACCACATTTGGTAACAACCCATGTGATAAGTGATCTTCTGATTGGTCTGGCCTACGTTTCTATTTCAATCAGTCTTTACGCTCTTGTTAAAAAAATTAAAATACCATTTTCTACCATGGTTTTATCATTTGGAGTTTTTATTGGGGCCTGTGGTTGGACCCATTTCAATGAGATCTGGAATCTCTGGAATTCAGACTACTGGTACAGTGGAGGCATTAAGGCCTTGACCGCTGTGGCCTCAGTATCTACAGGAGTGTGGTTGGTAAAAATTAAACCACAAATCATCGCATTAGCGGAAGCGGCCCGAGCTTCACAAGGCCATCTTAAAAGTTTGGAGGAGAGTGAAAAGACTATTAGAAGTTTTTATAACTCTGCACCCATGATGATGGGGATCGTGGAAATTACTGATAATGATATTCTCCATATCTCAGATAATTTAACAGCAGCCAGATTTTTTGGCAAAGGGCCTGAAGAACTCAGCAACAAATGGTCCTCTGAGTTAGGAAATTCTCCAGAGAGGATTGGACAATGGCTTAAGCATTATAAAAAGTCCCAGGAAATCGGAAGGCCCGTGACTTTTGAGTATTGGCATATTGCCGAAGGAGTGAAGCGGTTTTTTTCAGTGACGGTCAGTTTTATTTCTCAAAGTGAGAATCAACTTCCCCGTTTTTCTTATATCTCTCAGGATATGACAGAGGCCAAAGAAACTCTGGTTAAATTAAAAGAGGCCTATGATGAGCTTGAAAACAGAGTCATCGAAGCAACTGCCGAACTTAAAAAAGAAAAAGATAAACTGCAAATCAGTGAAAGAAAATTTGCTTCAATCTTTAATAATGCCCCGTTTGCCATCTCACTGGTTAAGCTGACGGAAGGGGAAATTGTGGATGTTAATCCTGCCTTTGTTGAAATTTTCGGTCATTCAAAAGATGAGGTCATCGGTAAAAATGCGGGTCAGCTAGGTCTTCTTCAGGATCTGGGAACTAGAAAAGAATTGCGGAATGAAGTTGAGCATAAAGGCATTGTCAGAAAATATGAAGGCCATTTTATGAGTAAAACCGGCAAACGCTTAATGATCTCCACCAATATTGATACTTTAGAGCTGGAAGGGGAGGATTACGCCCTTGTGACTCTCCAGGATATCACCGAGCAGCGGATTGCAGAAAAGGCCTTCAAGGATCAGTTACACCTTGTAAAGACCATTACTGATAATGCAGCATCTTGTCTTTTTATGATGGATGGAAAAGGTTTTCCCACTTTTATGAATCCAGCGGCGATGAAGGTGACGGGTTATCAATCACTCGAAGAACTTAATGATCGTCCACTTCATTACTCCATCCATTGGAAGAAAAAAGATGGTTCACTTTATCCAATCTCAGAATGCCCGATAGAACAGGCTCGAATAGAGAGAAGATCTATTCATAACGAAGAAGAAGTATTTTGCCGGAAAGATGGAACAGTTTTTCCTGTCTCTTACACGGTTTCATCTTTACAGACCGTAGGTGAAAATATTGGTTCTGTAATGGAGTTCAGGGATATAACGGAACAAAAAAGAGTGGAAAAAGAACTAAGGGAGGCCATTAGAACCAGAGATGAGTTCCTTTCAATAGCATCTCATGAATTAAAAACGCCGCTGACTTCTCTTACGCTGCAGACCCAGACTGTAAAAAGGCTGATTGAAAAAAAAGATCTTAAAGTCTATTCCCAGGAGCGGGTGGATAAACTGGTAAATCAAACTGAGAGACAAGTTCAAAGATTAGTCCGGCTTGTAGATGATATGTTGGATATCACTCGAATCAGGACGGGTAAGTTAATAATAAAAAAAGAAAAATTTGATTTGTGTACTTTGATCAATGAAGTGATTGAACGGCTTCATAATCAATTGGAAAATTCCGGAGTCCAGGTACATTTTGAGTCATGTGAGGATTCTTCAGGTTTTTGGGATAAATTCCGTCTTGAGCAAGTTGTCATGAATTTATTGACCAATGCCATGAAGTATGGCCAGAGTAAACCGGTCCATATTCAAGTTTGGGATTATGAGACTTATTATCTATTAAGCTTTAAGGATTTAGGATTAGGTATCGCTAAAGAAAATCAAATGCGGATTTTTAATCGTTTTGAGCGGGCAATCTCGGCCAATGAAGTTAGTGGTCTAGGACTTGGTCTATTCATTACTCAGCAAATAATATTGGCCCATGGTGGACAAATTTGGGTGGAAAGTGAAATAGGTCAAGGTTCTAATTTCTTAATTAAACTCCCCAAGGATTACCCCTTAGAAGATGACTCAGTTTCTTAAAACGGGATTGCTCTTATTGGACTGAGCCTCGACTCATAATAAACCTTCTTTTATTTTATATGGATGATCGATTTCCAAGGAGTGCCTCATGGAAAGTAAGGATTTATCAAGAAGAAGATATGAAGGTTATTACGAAGGCTCCAGTGGGCGAGGTTCTCAGTTTGAGTGGGATGATCTTCCTTTTGAAGATGGTTCTCATCAAACTTTTGGTGATGAGGCCCGTTGGAAAAACTCTATCCGTGCTAAACATCATAATAATGATCAGTTTGGAAGAGGCCATCAAAATCGCAGCTGGCTACAAAATCTTGATAATCACGGACGACTACGGACCCATTATGGCAAAGGTCCTAAGGGTTATATAAGAACCTCTGAGAAGATTTATGAAGATGTCTGTGAGGCCTTGATGCGAAGTCCTGACGTTGATGCTCAAGATATAGAGGTCAGTGTAGAAGAGGGTCTTGTGACCTTAACTGGTACAGTTCTCGGCCGCAAAATGAAACGGAGAGCGGAGGAAGTAGTAGAATCTATTTTAGGTGTGGAAGATGTCATCAATATGCTTAGTCTTCAGGGAGAAGGTAAAGGTAACCAGATTGACGAAAGTGGATCACCCTTAGGCGGGAATCCCCATCTCTGAGATCTTCTCATAAATCTTAAGGCCCACGACCGCATCACTGGCAGCATATTTAATTTGTGCTTCAGTCAAGGTTGCCCTTTCCCAATTGGTAACCTTGGCCGCCTTAGATAAACGAAGTCCCAGAAAAATACCTGTTAAGGCCCTAAGGCCCAGGCTTGTGAACTCAACTTTTTCCACTTCTTTTGCCAGATCTACAAAACCTTGAGGATTAAACGGCACTAGCTTTTGGAGTGCTTTTAAGTCATCACGAATGGCCACTCCCGCCTTGATAATATCCGGATTACTGAAGAGACTTATGAGCTCTCGTGGCAAGGCCATTTTACTTAACCGAAAAATGTAGGCGCAATCTGGAGTTGCCAATTGCAAAAGAGCAACAGGATAACTTTCACCTTTACTAAAACTAGGTCGGGTTTCGGTGTCAAAACCTAAGACTTTCGCCGAACTCAATATTTTAAAAATTTCGGGCATTCTTTCTGAATTTTCGATGAGTTCAATTTTTCCCTCATACTCAAACAATGGAAGATCGTTGAGCTCTTCCTTACTTATAAATTTTTTATAGCTATTTATCATGCTCTTGATAATGCATGGATAAATTGGGCATGACAACTAACAAAGACCTGCCTAATTAAGGCGGCCTTGATAAACCCTTAGTTTCTTTTCAGTGTGAAAATGAAGTAACCAAGGATACAAGCTCCGATGGCAAAAATAGTATCACCTGGGGCCCTTAACCAGCGTAATATATTCATGAGATCAGTCTGCATGAATTCGGCCGAACGGGCATACCAAAGACCGTGCTCAACACTGGCCAGAGTCTGCATGAGCCCTACTGGTAACAGGCTCATGAAGGCCATGAGAAATAGACCAATATTAATCAACCATAACGATGCTCCAAGAGTTCGGCTCTCCCAGTCTCCCTTGAACCCCATGGTTTTTAAACAGAAGAGCATCAGCCCAATACCGAGCATGCCGTACACACCAAAGAGTGCGGTATGCCCATGCAGTGGGGTTGTATTGAGGCCTTGCATGTAATACAGGGCTATAGGTGGATTGATGACAAAACCAAAGATGCCTGCTCCTAAAAAGTTCCAGAAAGCAACTGAGATAAAGCAATAGATTGGCCACTTATAAGTTTTTAACCAACTCTTGGATCTACTGATTCTGACGTTTTGATAAGCTTCAAATCCAATCAAGACTAAAGGGACAACTTCAAAGGCACTGAAGGTTGCACCTATTGCCATGACGGCGGTAGGGGTTCCCGAAAAGTAAAGATGGTGGAAGGTTCCAAGGATCCCTCCGAATAGGAAGACAATAGTTGAGAATAAAACGGTAACTGTTGCAATGGAAGTACCAATAATTCCCATCCTGACAAATAAGAATGCGATCACTACCGTGGCAAAAACTTCAAAAAAGCCTTCCACCCATAAATGCACAACCCACCATCGCCAATATTCAACAATGGCCAGGTTTGTGTTTTTTCCCCACATAAGACCTGCACCATAAAATAAGGCAATGGCCCCACATGAAACTAAGAATAAAATGAGAAGATTTCTTCCTTCAGTTCCGTTTTTTACAGCTGGCCATATGGCCCTTAAGACTAAAACTAACCAGAGCCACAGACCGATGAAAAGATAGATTTGCCAGAATCTACCTAGATCAACGTATTCAAGTCCTTGATGCCCGAACCAAAAACTCAAATCGAGTCCCATCTGCTCCATAACCGACATGTACTCACCAATTGATGAGCCAACCACAATGATGAGTAGACTTAAGAAAAGAAAATTGACTCCTAGACTTTGAAATTTAGGTTCATGACCAGAAATGGCCGGTGCAATATAAAGGCCTGTCGCCAGCCATGAGGTTGCGATCCAGAATATCCCTAATTGAATATGCCAGGTCCGTGAGATTGAGTAGGGAAGGAAGTCTGCCAGAGGGAAACCATAAAAACCAGTGCCTTCAACTCCGTAGTGTGCGGTTACAACTCCCATGATAATCTGAAAAACAATGAGTGCAGTCACCACCCAGAAATATTTCAGGGTTGCCTTCATTGAAGGTGTTTGTGGAAGGTTATGAAATGGATCTTTTTCAGGAAGGGATTCCTCGGTAAACTCGTGTCTTTCTTCTTTCACGTAGTAATAGGTTAAAAGTCCAATACCCAATAGAAGAAGGATGACACTGAACCCAGTCCAGATGACTAGAGAGCTTGAAGGTCTGTTATCAACTAATTTTTCAGGAGGCCAGTTGCTGGTATAGGTAACAGTATCACCAGGTCTTAGGGTACTTGCGGCCCAGGAACTCCAAAAAATAAAACGATTCATTAAAATGATATTTTCAGGTTTTGAAATGGAGTTTGCCGGCATGGCATAAGCTTCTCTTAAGCTATGTAGATTGGGGTCATTACCAAATAGGCCAATATAGTGCTTACCAACTTCCTCGATGGCCTGGGCCCGATCAGCAGAGACAGTAATATTGCCCTCCTGATCTAAAGTATTTTTTCTAAGATTTGTTGCGAGACGATTCTGAAGAGCGGCTTGCTGCTCTCCTGTAAGGTCATTAAAAGGTTTTTGAAAATCTCTTTGGGACCAAAGTCCTAAAAGAAAGACTGCTTCCCGGTGAAGCCAATCGGCCGTCCAATCAGGTGCGACATAGGCCCCATGTCCCCAAATCGAGCCAACTTCTTGACCGCCCATGCTCTGCCAGACAAGTTTTCCTCGTTGAATATCGGCTTCTGTAAAAAGAGTTCTGCCGTCTTCGGTTACGACGGCCTTAGGCACCGGAGGGGCCTTAAAATAAATTTCTGTTCCGTAATAAATTAAAACAGCAAATGAAAGAACAATGACAGCAGTCAGACCAAGCCATAAATTTTTTACTTTCAAGGGGCCTCCCTAAAATGAAAAACTGGCTTGAGCTTAGGAAGACCTTGGCATCAAGCCAAGGTTTCATGCGCTATATTTAAATCATTTTAAAAGGCCAAGTGGCGCCCTCCAGGGCTTCATTGCAGCAAGATAAAGAGCATAAATAATACCAATCAGATGCACTCCCCCCATATAGCCAAAGAAAGCAAAGGCTTCCTTGGCCTGTTCCCGACCCATTTCAGGTCCGTAGATAGCAGCGAATAACCAAACGAAAGGATAAAGTATCCCTCCGATCGAAATCATATAAGAGGCGATTAAAATTTCTTTTGTTGAAGCTTGCACAAAGGCCAGGAAAATTAATAGGGCCAAAGTAAGTGAGGCAATACCATTGGCATGAAAATGATAGCGCTGATAGTAGCGCCAATTCTTATCACTTTCTGATTTGATTTTGTCACTTCTGTCTTGCTCATTGGCAATGGATTGTATTTTCGTATTTTTTGCAAGGCCTTGAGTGATACGATCTTTGAAGAACGATTCATTTGCCCCAAAAATAATAGAGATAAAAACTCCACCTATCATTGCAATGACTGTGAGTAGGAATGGTAGTTTACGTAACATTTAAAACTCCTTACTTAATAATGAGGCGGTTTATCATCTTGAAGTGTTCGGTTTGACTGAACACCATTTTCAGAATTGATACTGCGCTTTAAATCCAGGATTTCTTTTTCCAGACGTTCAATTGTTGTTTGTTGGGCCACAACGATCTTATTTAGCTGTTCTAAAAAGTGATCCTGATGGGAAAAGCGGGTTTCTAAATCAATCAGTCTTTGTTCAGTCATTTTATACCTGGATTATATAGTTAATTATCGCTCTACAGAATGAAGTCTTGCAACAAAAATTCTGACTTCCTTTGACTATGCAACGGACCCTTATCCCGATACTTTTTAAAAAGCTTGGCCGGAGGAAATCCATGGATCAGACTCTATCCTTTATCAAAAATCCTTATACTTTTATCCGAGATGAAGCCTTTCGAGAAGGTAAAGAATTTTTTTACAGCAGAGTATTATTACGCAAGACAATTTTTATGACAGGACCGGATGCTGCCAGGTTATTTTATAATCAAAGCTTGTTTGAGCGTAAAGGCTCTGCTCCTGAGCCGATTAAGGCCACACTTTTCGGCAAAGGTGGAGTGCAAGGATTGGACGGAATCGAACATAAGCAGCGCAAAGCTTTATTTTTATCTTTAATGACCGAAGAAAGGATAAATGATCTAAGTCACATATTTCTGAAGTGGTTAAATACTTACGCAAAACAATGGAAAGAGCATAATCAAATAATTCTATATCAACAATTGCAGGAGATTCTCACCCTGTCAGTCTGTGAATGGGCAGGAATAGAACTAAAGACCTCTGAAGTATCACTACGAACGCGCCAGCTAACAGCGATGTTTGATTCTGCTGGTAATCTCGGCCACTTTAGGGCGAGGGTTGCACGGAAGAAATCTGAAAGATGGATACAGGGGATAGTAGAAGATCTAAGGAAATCAGAATCTGAACTTCAGCAAACTCCACTCGAGAGGATTGTTTTTTTTAAAGACTCCGAAGGGAAGTTGCTTTCTTCACGGATTGCTGCGGTTGAAATTCTAAATCTTTTAAGGCCAACGGTGGCGATCTCAGTTTATATTGTTTTTTCACTCCATGCTTTAATTATGCATCCGGAGAATCGAAAGAAATTACTTCACGGTAGTAAGGCATTTCTTGAATGTTTTATTCAAGAGGTGAGACGCTTTTATCCATTCTTCCCGGCAGTGTATGCAAAAGTAAAAAAAACATTCACCTGGAAAGGGGTTACATTCCTAAAAAAATCCAAGGCCGTACTCGATATTTACGGGACCAACCATGACATGAAGTCCTGGAAAGCTCCGGATGTTTTTCTCCCTGAGCGTTTTATTCGCTGGAATGGCAATTCCTTTAATTTCATTCCTCAAGGAGGAGGTGAACATGAAAATGGACACCGCTGTCCAGGAGAATGGATAACTAAGAGAATCATGCAAGAAGCTGTGATCTTTTTTTTGAGTAAGCTTGATTATAAAGTTCCTGAGCAAAATCTTGACTTGAACATGGGCCGTCTTCCAGCACTGCCTTATTCTTATCTTGTTTTAAGTGATATAAAGGTTAAGGGAGAAGTTCATCCTCCCTTATCCTCAAAAGTCTATGATGATTTTTTACGGCCGCCGCCATGACTGGCCTTACCACCCTTACTGGAAATTTGTCTTTGAGTTTCTTCATCCATTGAAGCAAAGCCTCTATTGGAAGTTTTGCCGGATTTTTTTTTACTTGTTGCCATATAGATTCTCCTGTTAGGACAAGCATTCCATTAATGCTTGTCGTTACGGCAACTCTAAACTTTGCTGCATGAATTGTTTTCTAATTTCCAGCTAAAGTTTTAATGATTCATTAAATTGGTTTTTTTAAGGCCGATTTGAGTGCTACCCAAGGCAAAAGCGCACAGACTCTACGAGAATGGTTAATCTTTAGATGTTCAAAACATTGGAAATTGCCAAGTTCCTCGGGCCAAGGAGTGTCTATTTCGGTGATGGCAGTTTCAAATAACAGGCAGCGATCAAGAGTGGACTCGATACTTTGATGCTTAATCTCCTGGCAGAGGATGGAAACTGAGGCACTACATATCGCACAGGCGGCGGCCTTAAAGCCCAGTTCATAAATAACTTTGTCTCTTACATATAATTGGAGTTCAATATGATCTCCACAAAATGGATTAGTTATTTTAGCGGCATGAGTGGCCCGGTCAGGGAATATGCCATTTTTGGAAGATCGAGAGTGATTTAATAATATATTGCGGGCGACTTCTTGATTCAATTCAATGTACTCCGGATTCAAGGATGACTTCGGCGACCACACTTAAGGCGACTTCATCAGGATTGCGGGCATCTATATCCAAACCTCCGGGAATAAACAGAGGGAATAAAATTTCTTGTTCCAAAAGATCCAGATATTTTAATACTTCCACAGAGCGTTTGAAGCTTCCAATCATGGCCACATGACGGGCCTTGTGGTTAATGGCGCTCTTAACTAAAGCCGGGTCCTGAGCAGTATGTCCAGCAATGATAACAACTTCTCCTTCTCGAAACTTGATATCAGAATAACCATCTTCTAAACATTGGCATTGAACCGACTCAGGATAATCCTCTGCCTGAAGATCGGGACCGACGGCACGTATTGAAAATCCCAGAAGAGCAAAATGGCGGGCCAGTGCCTCAGTGATGCGAGTACGTCCCACAATTGTAACTTCTTTTGTGGAGTTGCTTATAAGTGGTTTTACAAATGTTGCAGGAACATTTTTTACCTTTCGTAATGCCTGACAGCTGCGGGAGCGTTTTTTTCCAATAGCGAATGCCAATTGTAAAAGCACTTCTTCCATCGACCTGGCATCAGTAAGGGAGGGGTTCTTTTTTAACCTTATACCATACAGGCCGCTTAGTTCAGTCATCACCTTCTGAAAGGATGCATTCTTTGGCACTAGAATTTCTTCTGGAGGAACAATGGGCTCAATGAAGACTTTCATCTTCCCACCACAGGCCACTCCCAGACCGAAGATTTCATCATCCAAGTCGGCAAGTACTGTCCGAGGTTTGGCCTCATTAATGGCGGCAACAGCTTCCTGTCCAATGAATCTTTCAGCACAGCCTCCGCCAACCCAGCCTTGGAGGTTTTTACCTTCATTTGAGAAGATGGCCTTGGAGGAAACCCGGGCGGAAGCCGAGCCAATAGTCTCAACAATCGTAGCTATCGCAAATGAATGTCCTGCCAGGCGTAGAGTCGAAATTTTAGAATGGAACTCTTCTATCAGATCTCTTGTCATCGTAAAATATTACAGCTTTTTATTAGACTTTGCTGATAAAAATCTGCTCTCTTTCGCAATTAATCATATTTAGGGAGTAATATTCTAATAATCATACCTTCGGAAAGGTCATTCTGAATGAAAAGTTCGCCGTTATAAATATGGAGGATACCCTTGGCCACTTCCATCCGGCGATTCATCTTGGTCGCCCCATCTTTGCCTTTTTGTAAGATTTGTTTGACGTGGAAAGTAATGAAATGACTTTCTTCAGAACTCTTATTTTCAATTTCAAGAGTACTGCCTGACTGAGCATAAATGAGGGCGTGCGAGAGAACGTTGGATAGAACACTATTCTGGAGAAGCCAACCATTAGCACTAATGGAGACTTTCGCTAAATTATCATTTCTAAAATTAATCCGAAGATCTTTCTTTTCAATCACTTCATGGAGAATCTCCAGCTGCCGTTCTAAAAGAGGTAAAAAAGAATGCACTTCATGATGGATTTCTTCTTTGGCCTGTGCCATGGTTTGCAACAGATCAATCTGTTCGATCAAATTAGTGAGATAAAAAACATTTTTTGAAAAAGAGCTTTTTTGAATATCACTTGGCTCGAGCTGATTGAATTCAGAATGAATATCGACGAGGTTACTTAATGCTTCTTTCGAAGTCAGACGTAAAAGAGCACTTATCTCATTTAACTGTTCTCGCGCCTTTTTTCTTTGTTCATAAAGCTTTACGAGAAGGGCCGAGATGATGGCGAAGATTAAGGCGAGGGAAAAATTCCAATACCAGGGGAACTGAAAAAAATCGCCATTACTTTTACGCCAGTTCTGGAAGACAATCTCTCGCCCCATGATGTTAGCAGTAGTTTCGTAAATTTTACTATCCGGCAGTGATTTGTCAGAAGTTGTAAAATAGTGGTGATGAGTTTCTTTGTCCTTTATGACTAGATCGTAAGATTTAATAAATTCATCCAACTTGAATCGATTGAAAAATATTTCAGCATTGATGACCGGGGCAAACCAGCCTTTGAGGTCTTGATCCCGAACGATGGGAACATATAGGACAAAACCTTTTTTGCCTTGATACAAGTCAAAGGGTGGAGAAAACCAAAAGAGTTCACCTCTTTGATATGAATCTTTTAGTGCTTGTAAATTTTGAGTGATCCTGCCTGTTGCATCAGGATTACTTTCAGGAGGATAGACCCTGACGATTAAACCTTCCTGATTCAAAATATTTAGTCCCAGGATTTCCTGATTAATTCTTAACAATGTCTCTGCCGCAGGTGAGTAACGCCGAGAAAGAAAATTATCCTTTGAAAAGTAGTCAGCGCCTATAATTCCAATTGATAAGGGAAGGTTAAGGAATAACTTAAATCTGTCTTTTACGTTCTCCTGAATGATACTGGTTTGTTTAGCATCTATTGCTTCTTGTCGTTGGATGAGGGTACGGGTAAACGCTTGCAGTAAAAAGTAGAAGATCAGGAGAGTTAGGAGAAAAATGGTGCTTGTTTTTTTGTACATGCATCGACCGTTTGGAATTAAGGTTCCCTAATTATATGGCAAAAATACCCTAAATGACCTTAATTTTGTTCTTCAGCTTGCTCTCGGCCTTTGCAATGTCACGTTTTATTTTCTTTCTATTCAACTACAAGCTTCTTAAGACACTTAACTAAAGAGGAAAATATGAGAAAGTGGTATTTATCTTATTTTTGCTTCCTGGCCTTGCTCCTGTCTTTTGCTTCCAATGCTCAGAGTGAGCGTTTAACCAGCGTCACTAAGAATCCGAACGATTTAAGTTATTTTGACATCACAATTCAAGACGAAGGCCTGTTAAACGGTATCTATAAGGGCTGGTGTGGTGATTGGACGACCCATATAGAACATGGAGTCCTTTATAGTGCCAAATTCTATTCAAGCTATGCGGAACTTCCGGAGGGGTTGGTTGATCATCCTGAAAACCTGGACGAGGTGAATTGGATCTTGAACCAACATTTTGTAGGTAAAACTTCGCCTACTGGTCTAGGGATCTATACTTATAGTGATGTCCAACTGGCGATCTGGTCACTTTTGGATACCTTTTATGATGATTCAACTGTGGGTCCTTACTCACCGGCAAGAGTTGAAGAACTGTCCAGTAGTGCCCTTCGTTTAGGTAGTGGCTTTTACCCTAGATGCAGTCAAGTGGTGGGGATTCTTTTGGCGCCAAGTGACCGGACAACCGGAACCCGCGTTCAGACAACCATTACCGAAGTCCCAAGGAATCATTTCCCAAAATGTGTTATTCCCGACGGGGATGTCGATCTGTAGGGAGAATTCATGTTTAAAGAAAACAATGCTTTTAGTGGTTTTTCAGTTGATGACATCCTTAAGGCCAAAACCTTTTACAGGGATGTCCTGGGATTAGTGGTGACCGAGGAAAATGGCCTTCTCCATCTCCATTTGCATGGAGGAGGCCAGGTTTTAATTTACCCTAAAAAGGATCATGTACCGGCCACTTTTACTGTTTTGAATTTCCCAGTGTCGGATATTAAGCAAGCAGTCGGTGATCTTGCCCGCAAGGGGATTGAGTTTGTGCGATATCAAGATACAGATGAATCAGGTATTACTCATAATGATGGTCCCCTGATTGCATGGTTTAAAGATCCGGCCGGAAATTTTTTATCGGTTCTGGAAGATGAGAACCTGGCCAGAACAGATGAAGTTATTGTGACAAAACTTATTCCTGAAAATAGGGAATCCGTTTTTGCTGCCTGGATCCACCCGGAACTTTTGCAGGAGTGGTTTTGCCCTCTAGGAATGCCATTGGTCGTAAAAAAAATTGAGGCCAAGAGTGGTGGACATTTTCGTTTTGAGTATAGAGGACAAAAGGGCGTCTATGTGCAATCAGGTTCCATTACTGAGTACAGGCCGCTTGAGAAAATTGTATCGATATCCCGCATTGAAGGACCAGATGGTATCCTCTGGTCCGATATCCTCGAAACTATTGAGTTTAAAGAAAGATTCGGAGGAACTGAAATATTAATAAAACAAAAAGGACTAACTGATCCAGTAGCGATTGAAGAACTAGAAAAAGGATGGATCAAAAGCCTCGATCAGTTAAAACATTTCCTGCATAAAGAGATTGGTTCAGTTACTCAGAATATTCTTTAGTGACATTCGAGTTCATCCAGTATGGGACAGTCAGGTCTATGGTCCCCATGACAGTTTTCTACCAGATGATTCAAATTTGTTAGTATTGACTCAATTTCATGCAGCTTATTTTCAAGTTCTTCAATATGCTTTTGGGCAATCTTTTTGACTTGAGAGCTGGGACGATTTTTATTTCTCCATAGACTAACCAACTGTTTGATGTCTTTCATGGAAAATCCCAGCTCCCGGGATTTTTTTACAAATTTAAGAATGTGCACGTCATTTTTTGTATATTGACGATATCCAGAGGAGCTTCTTCCTGCTTTAGGAATAATACCTTGCTCTTCATAGCGCCTGATCATCTTACTGCTGACTTCGCTTATCTGTGCAACTTCTCCTATATTCATTTTCTACCGCCTGCTTCATGAGAGGCCTGCCATCTTCTTAGTAGCAGTGAATTGGTAACGACACTGACCGAACTCAAGGCCATCGCAGCCCCGGCCACAACCGGGCTTAAATAGCCAAAGGCCGCCAAGGGAATACCAATTACGTTATAGATAAAGGCCCAAAAAAGATTTTGTTTTATTTTTGAGTATGTTCTTCTGGAGACTGAGATTGCATCTGGAATCAAAAGTGGATTTCCTCGCATAAGAGTAATCCCAGCAGAATGCATGGCCACGTCAGTACCGGTAGACATGGCCATCCCCACGTGAGCGGCGGCGAGGGCGGGAGCATCATTGATGCCATCACCAACCATAGCGACAATTTCGCCTTGCTGTTTTAATTCTTGAATTATATGCGATTTTTGATCAGGGAGAATTTCGGCCTTGACCACATCAATCCCTAATTCCCGGGCCACCAAGTTAGCACTTCCTTGATTGTCCCCAGTAAGCATCACCGTTTTAATTCCTAGTTGTTTTAATTTTAGAATGGTTAGTTTAGCCGAATCTTTAATAGTGTCTTTGAAGCCAATAAGTCCTAAAATTTTATTCTCAGTGACATCGATTAGAAAAGACACTGTCTCTCCGGAGTTTTCTCTTTCCACTGAAGCCTTCAGAATGCCATCATCCATCAGGTTCAATTCAGATAGAATCCTTTTACTACCGAGAATGTATCTCCTTTCATTAATGACGGCTTCCAGGCCTCTGCCAGGCAGGGCCTTGGTTGAGGTGGCATGTCCTGGCAGGACTTGTCTTTTTTGAGCTTCTTTTAAAACTGCTTTGGCCAGGGGATGTTCACTACCGCTTTGAATCGTAGCTAGTATTTTAAGAACCTCATCCTCGGACTGATGAAACGCGAGAAATTTGCTGACAGCAGGTTTTCCTTCAGTCAGCGTTCCAGTTTTATCAAAAGCAATCGTTGTGATGGAATGGGCCACTTCCAATGCTTCAGCATCTTTTATCAGAATACCCGCTTTAGCAGCGACACCAGTTCCCACCATGATAGAGGTTGGAGTGGCAAGCCCCAGCGCACAGGGACATGCAATGACTAATACAGCGACTCCATGGATAATGGCCATTTCCCAGTCAGCATATATACCCCCGGTAATGAGGATGGTGAGAAAGGCAATGATTAAGACTGTTGGTACAAAATAGGCACTGACTTTATCCACTAGTCTTTGAATAGGTGCTTTGACTGCCTGTGCGTCTTCAACCATTCGTATGATTCGAGCTAGCATGGTTTCTGAACCCAAGGCGGAAACTTCGATATGAATTAAACCATCACCATTGATAGATCCTCCAACAATTTTATCATTCTCTTTCTTTTCAATAGGTAGACTTTCTCCTGTGATGAGTGATTCATCGACTTGAGTCATTCCTTTGGTCAAGAAACCATCAACTGGAATACGTTCTCCGGGACGGACAATAACCAAATCTTTTAGCTTCAGTTCCTTTATATCAATTTCCTCTTCCTTATTTTCTCTTAAGACCCTTGCTTTGGCGGGTTGTAAGGCCTGGAGAGATTTAATGGCAGAGGTTGTTTGTTGTTTTGCTTTAGATTCTAAATATTTTCCTAATAATACTAAGGTAATCACTACGGCCGAAGCTTCAAAATAAAAATGAATATTATGATGTTCCAGATGCTCAAGGTTCTTTAATAAGATATATAAACTCAGACCATAAGCGGCACTGGTTCCAATGGCCACCAGCAATTCCATATTCCCGGATTTGGCCTTAATGGCCCCCCATGCGGATTTATAAAATCGTGCACCTATGAAGAACTGAATAGGGGTGGCGAGCATAAGTTGGATCCATGGCGGGGGCATAAGGTTTAGTCCGAAAGGTTCAAATACCATGGGGAGTGCGAGAGGCAGGGTGAGGAGGGCCGATATTAAAACCAGAATCTTTTCTTTTTTAAAGTCCTTATCTTTCAAAGGGCCTTGCATTTCAGATGAAACTTGTGCTTCATAACCAACCTTGGAAACTAAAGTCAGAATTTTCTCGCGATTGATTAACTTGGGATCAAAATCAATGCTGGCCTTCTCAGTAGCCAGATTCACAGATGCAGATATCACTCCCTCATCTTTATTTAATGCTTTTTCAATACGGTTGACACAAGAAGCACAAGTCATGCCTTTAATGTCTAAATTAATATGTTCCATAAAAGCTTCCTTTTCATGATTAGACCTGAATTATAAACCTTCCCCTAAAGGGAAGGTCAAACGAAATAAAAATATATTACCCTTGTCACAAATGGTTATCCAGCTTCGTCTTAAACCGTTAGATGAAAGTCGAGTCTTTACTTCTAAAGTTGACTGATTTAGCGTCAATTAATGATTTAAAGGAGAAATATTATGTTTAAAACTATGACTTTCATCGCCCTTGCCATTTTTTCGATTCAGGCGTTTGCGGAGATCGAGCTTCAGGGGAAATTTTTAAGAGAAGAGTGCACGATTAAGAATGGAGTTGCGACTAAAGTTCAAGTCTTTGGTAAGGATAAGGACATGTTTTTAACAACAACCAAGAAGGTTTCCATTGAAGGTATTGAGAAATATGTTCATCGGGCAATAGCACAAATTCGAGGTGACCGGGATGTTAATGCTGAATCATCATTTAAGATAATTATTGATGGAAAACCTTACGAGATCAATCATAGCGATTCTGATGAGTCACTTTATGTGATTCGCTTAATTGTTAAGGCCTGTAATTAGTAATTTCCTGGAAGGACGTCTCGGCACGTCCTTCCAACGTTGCGCTGGGCCAAGTGTTTTTTTCTCACTCCACATCCCTTCATTTATGTTATCTTCTACTGATCAAAAACTTTATTCATTAATAGCGAGGATTACTTTATGAAGGTCTTAATTTTAGCGTTTGTTTTACCATTATCTTTCACGAGCTTTGCTGCCACAGATTTATGTTCGGTTAATTATGCTCCTGAAGGATCGACTCTGAGCTGGACTGCTTTTAAGACACCAAAAAAAGTGGGAGTAAAAGGACAGTTTAATGTTTTTAAGATTATTTCAACCAAATCGGCCTCAATAGATGAGCTTCTTTCTAACGCCACTTTTGAAGTTGATACAAAGTCTATCTCAACTAATGATAAGGCCCGTGATGCTAAAATTTTTCAATTCTTTTTCAAGAACATGGTTAAAGGATCAACCATTAATGGAAAAGTTTTAAAGGTTGGACCTACAAGTGTTGATGTTGAATTTTCTCTCAATGGTGCAACTAAGATAATTACTTTGGCAAAAGCTTATGATGAGTCCAAGAACACGGTGGCCTTAAAAGGTGAAATGAATGTACTGGATTTTGATATGAAAGATAACCTTGCGACTCTTACTAAGGCCTGCAACACACTTCATGAAGGTGTGACCTGGCCGGATGTGAAAATTGAACTAATTGCATCAGTCCCTAAAACTTGTAAATAAGGAGTTCTGAATGAAACATATTATTATAAGTATGATTTTGATGACAGGCCTGGCAAATGCTCAGCATCCCAACGATCATGATCATGATCATGACCACAAGATGAGCGAGGCAAGAAAACCACTTAAAGCAGCAGAGAAGAAGGAAGTTACAAGCATTCTTGATAAAAATGACGAGCTTTTTAATGCCTTCTTAAAAAAAGACAATGCTCTCATTGAAAAGAAGGCCAAAGCATTAGCTGAAACAGCTTCTCAAACTAAGATGGGAATTCTAAAGGATATTTCGGCCCAGGCAGACAAGCTTTCCACTGTTAGTGGCAGTAAGTCTCATGAGGCCAACATGGTGGCGTATGAAGCTTTCTTAAAACCATTAATTAAATTTGTTCAAACTTATGAAGTTGATAAGAAGTTTAATATCTTCTCTTGTCCAATGGTCAAAAAATCCTGGATTCAGGACACCTCAGTCAATAAAGACGTGCAAAACGTCTATGCGATGGAGATGTTAGAGTGTGGGACCCAGGATACTAAGTTCTAAAAATTCCATGGGGTAGGGATGGTTTCCACTTTGGGAAGCATCACTACTCCAAACCAAAATATCGCTGTAATTCCTAAGATGAGATTTGCAATGTCTATGAAAGATTCCTTCTTCATAACCAACGCCTTTGATCAGTGACCTTTGGTGATCACCTTAATTCATTGTACCGGCCCGACGTATAATGAGGGAAGCTGGCAATTAATACCTGTCCAATTCAGCTATTTAACTTTTTTTAACAAGTCACTTAAGTACATTTTTGAGAGGTAGGAATTGGTTGAGCTTTCAATGCCTTGGACAATATCACACAAAATAGCATTCATGGAGCAGCTCACAATACAGGCCTTGGACACTGGCTTTTTATGAGGTGAGACGAGCGTTTTATCTTCCAAGGAGGCAGCATAAATGTCGGCCAGGGTAATTTTTGAAGGTGAATGAGCGATCTTGATTCCACCGCCTTTTCCTCGGAAACTTTCAACCAGGCCTGCTTCTACCAAGCGAGACACTAACTTTCGAATAAAAGTCGGATTGGTGTTCAAACTTTTAGACAAGTACTCAGAGTTAATCAACTCATCTTGGTGATAGGCCAGGGTAAGCATAATATGAACCGAAACCGGAAATCTTGTATCAATCATAGTGCAATTATAAAATGTACCTTTTACAGTTGCAATTAAATTCGCCTTTCTATAATGTATCTGTAATTGATGCATAATGAGGCCCAACATGATGACTAAAAAGATATCGCTTTCCGTTTTGGATCTTTGTCCTGTTCTTTCGGGCACAAGTGCCAGCGAAAGTTTAAGTTTTGTTGCTCCTTTGGCCCAGTATGTGGAAGCTCTAGGCTATGAACGTTACTGGATTGCTGAACATCATGATATGGAAGGCATCGGAAGTTCCTCCCCGGAAGTATTAATCGCGCATGTTGCCCAATTAACTAAATCCATTCGAGTGGGCTCTGGCGGTATTATGCTGCCCAATCATTCAACATTTCATATGGCAGAAGTCTTCCGAACTCTTTCTGCCCTCTATCCAGGTAGAATTGATATGGGTCTTGGCAGGGCCCCCGGATCAGGCTCACGAGCCACTCATGCTCTTAGACGTAATGTTCAGTTAAGTGCTGATAATTTTCCAGAAGAGATTGAAATCTTGGAAAAATATTTTATGGATGAGCTTCCTCTCAAGGCCGTACCCGTGAATGTTGATCGACCTGAGATTTGGATGCTGGGAAGTAGTGATTTTGGCGCCAGACTAGCGGCCCAAAAAGGCCTTCCCTACGCTTTTGCCCAGCATTTCTCAGGACTCCCGGCCATTGATGTTATCAATCTCTATCATAAAAATTTTAGGCCAGGAACATACCTGGAGCATCCATTGTCCATGATGGCCTGTCATGTTATTTGTGCAGAAACGGATCAAGAAGCCCAGGAGTTGGCACTCTCTTCAGATTTGTCTTTTGCTCTTTTTTTTAAAACCGGTAAAAATAATCCTCTTCCAAGTGTAGCGGAGGCGCGTGCTTATTCTTTATCTGACATTGAAAGAGAACAATTAAGAGCAAGTTTCCCTAAATTTGTAGGTTCACCTCAAACGATTAAAAAATTGTTGGCCCCATATACAGAGGCGGGGATTAATCATTTTATGGTTCTTTCTATGATTTATGACCAAGAGGCGAGGAAAAAATCTTACGGATTACTGATGGAGAATTTATGAAAATGAGAACTTTGGGTCAGTCTTCCTTGCAAGTGTCACCTCTGGCTTTTGGTGGCAATGTTTTTGGTTGGACTGCCAATGAAGCTGAGAGTTTTAAGCTTCTGGATATGTTCACTGAGAATGGCCTTAATCTGATTGATACCGCTGACATGTATAGCAATTGGGTCCCTGGTAATAGGGGGGGAGAATCTGAAACAATTATTGGAAAGTGGTTAAAACAAAGTGGAAAGCGCAGTCAGGTTATTCTGGCAACTAAAGTCGGGTTGGATATGGGACCTGGAAAGCAGGGGTTGTCCCGTAAATATATCATTAAGGCCGTCGAGGATTCTTTAAAGCGGCTTCAGACGGATTATATCGATCTTTATCAATCTCATCGTGATGACCCTAATACTACTGTCTTAGAAACATTAAGTGCTTTTGATGAGCTCATTAAAGCGGGCAAGGTGAGGTATATTGGCGCATCGAACTTCTCTCCGGAAAGATTGCTTGAATCACTCACCACCGCACAAACACACTGTCTTCCTCAATATGTCTCACTTCAGCCTCGTTACAATCTCTATGACCGGGAAGATTTTGAAAATAATTACGCGGAACTTTGTCTGAATCAAAAGATTGGAGTCATTAGTTATTATTCCCTGGCAAGTGGATTTTTAACTGGAAAATATAGAAGTGAAGCTGATCTTAATAAAGGCCAACGGGGAGCGGGAGTAAAAAGTTATCTCAATCCAAAAGGGATGAACATCCTGTCTAAGCTCGACAAACTGGCCAAAGAGTACCAAAGTACTCCTGCTCAAGTTTCACTAGCTTGGTTGATGGCCAGACCTGGTGTGACTGCTACCTTGGCCAGTGCTACCAATTTGTCCCAGCTTGAGGATATTATCAGAGCGGTTGAGATAAAGTTAAATCAGGAAGCACTAGATTTTCTGAATGAATATTAGTCATTAGAAAGGTGTTCATGAATATCGTCATTATGGTACTGGGACTCTTAACGGCATTTGGTCCGCTTTCCATTGATATGTACCTGCCTGCCTTGCCTCAAATTGCAGCAGATTTTGATGTTGATTTATCCTCAGTTCAATTATCGCTGGCATCATTTTTAGTAGGGATTGCTTTAGGGCAAATATTTTATGGACCTTTGACAGATCGATATGGACGAAAAAAACCTTTGTTTTTTGGTTTGATCTTATATGGGGTGGCCTCATACATGTGTGCCACTACCCAAAATGTTGAATCACTTATCATCTTCCGTTTCATTCAGGCACTGGGTTCTTGTGCGGGGATGGTCATTGGACGGGCCATTGTAAGAGATCTATACCCACCACATGAGTCCGCCAAAGTCTTCTCCCTTCTTATGCTTATCATGGGAGTGGCGCCTATCCTGGCCCCCATCTTCGGTGGATTGTTAGCAACGTCTCTCGGGTGGCGTTCCATCTTCTGGGTTCTCACTGCGATTAGTTTACTTGCCATGATAGCAGTTCATCTATTTTTAAAAGAGACTCATGCTCCGGAAGAAAAGTATCAAGTTAAAAATGTCTTCAGGAATTATTTAAATATATTAAAGGATAGGGAGTTTACCGGATATACCATTTCAATGAGTTTGGTATATGCAGGGATGTTTGCTTACATTACTGGCTCAGCTTTTGTTTTCATTACTCACTATGGACTCACTCCGAAGGAATACGCATGGGTATTTGGAACTAATGCTTTTGGTCTGATACTCTTTTCTCAGATCAATGGTAGATTGCTTAGAAAGAGGACTCCTCAGAGTCTTTTAAAAATTATTTATCCCATGGTTGCTTTTACGGGCATATTGATTCTTCTTGTGGGCGTACTAGATGGCCCACTTTGGAGTATGTGCCTGGCACTTTTCTTGTTTATTTTGAATATGGGGATGATTAGTCCCAATGCAGCGGCCAGTGCTTTAGCTAATCAAAAAAAGCACGCTGGTAGTGCTTCGGCCTTGATGGGAACTATCCAATTCTCTGTCTCGGCCATTATCTCTTCACTCGTTAGCCACTTTCATGACGGATCCATAAGACCTATGTCTTTCATTATCTTTTTTTGTGGTGTTTTTTCCTATATCTTTTTTAAATTGTTTGAAGCACCTAGGGGCCCATCATTAATCTCTGAGGAGTTGGTTTAAAATGTCGATTACAATGTCGTGGGTTTTATTATTGATTGCTGGCCTACTTGAAGTGTGTTGGGCCATTGGACTTAAATACACTGAGGGCTTCACCAAACCCCTTCCAAGTCTCTTTACCATTATTACCCTTGCAGGGAGCATGTATCTCTTGGCGAAGGCGGCCCAAGCAATTCCTATTGGAACGGCCTATGGTGTTTGGGTTGGTATTGGGGCCTTGGGTGCGGCAATTCTTGGGATTGTATTATTTAAAGAGTCACTTTCAATGCCGAGGCTCTTCTTTTTGATTTTACTTTTTATTTCAATATTAGGTTTAAAACTTACTTCTAAATAAAAGCAGCGGTTAATGGCCGCTGCTTTTATTGATTAATGTAAACTGGCGCTCTTGTCATCTTCTGGCCCAGAACGCTCAGAAGATAACTCTGGTCGTTGATGTAATGTTCGAAATGCATTACCCCAATTAATCAGCTGATCGATGAGAGTTTTAAGATTATTCTTGTGATAATCGGCAGGTTTAAAGGTCTTAAAATTTTCAAAGTCTGTTTTTAATGAAAACGCAACCTGTGACCGGACAGTGGCAATTTGTAACTCTGCCATAACGAGCCGTAGTTGTTCCACAGCTCGTGTTCCTCCGGCGCTTCCATAGGCCACAAATCCTGCCACTTTGTTATTCCACTCTTTATAAAGGAAATCGAGAGCATTTTTTAGTGCCCCACTAGTGCCGTGGTTGTATTCTGGTGAAACAAAAATAAAACAATCAAAAGTTGCTATCTTCCTGGCCCATTTTTGAGTGTGGGGTTGACTGTACTGCCCCATCGCCGGTGGGATTGGTTCATCCAGTAAAGGAAGATTGAAGTCTTTGAGATCCACTAATTCAAATTCAGCATCATTTCGAGTTCTTGTTTGTTCAAAAACCCATTGGGCGACATCTTTACCAACTCGATTTGGCCTTGTACTCCCAATAATTATTCCTATCCTGAGCATAATTTCCTCCTCAGTCGTAAGTGGTTTTTAATTTTATTCTATTGTTCCAAAATCCTGATCCTTAAAAGCATTTAATTCAATTTTGTGCAGGTTATTTATTTCATCATAAAAAATTGTGTAGTTTGTCGGGTAGTGACCTTGTTGATAAGGAAATTGTTTAGGTACCCTGATGGCATTATGACTGGTCTTTTTGTTGAGTAAATAATCCACAGTAACCATGGGCTCAATAAAAATCAGGTTTCCTGCATAATAGCCATAAAGGAAAGTCCGGGTAAATATGCCCCCGTTAAATTCCGGCGCAAGAAGGTCGACCCAGTGCCAGCCCATCTTGGGCACGCCCTCAGGAGTTGGTGCATAATCTATGACCAGAGAATCTTCATCAGGCGTCTCTAAACAGAAGGGAGCATCATCATCCTGACAAGTAATTGATTGCCTCAGTTTGTTTGAAATAAAATAGAAATGAAAATCAAAATGAGGCCGGTCATAGACGCCACCTGGTTCATGCCCGTAAGGATTCCAATCAAGAGTAACATGTTTAATGGGATGAACTTTCGCGCTTTTCGGCAGGGGAAGTAAATATTCCTTCATCCCATGATTAAGGCCTGACGTGGCAGATGCTGAGAGAGCGATGCCCATGGACTGTGGGATTTTATTTTTGAGCTTAATATAAGTTCTGGCATAACCGTTTCCAACAGATACTTTTTCTCCCCAATGTGTAATGCTGGCCGCATAAACGCTAAGGCAAAAATTCAAACTCATCATGGCACAAATAAAATATTTCATAGATACTCCTGCTTTAAAAAACTTCTCGTAATCTCTGCAAGAAATGATCCATTCATAAAATGTTGTATTGCATTTGAGAAACGAAAAAACTAAGCTTTTACTATGCATAAAAACCAACTGGCCTTTATTGATCCATTTCTTATGACGGCTTCAATCCATTGCTTCAATGAGCTGGTTGAATTGACCGGAATTCCAACCTCTTATTATATGCCTGATAAGTTTGGTATCGAAGGTCTTATGGCCGATGCAGATAAGAATAGTGCCTATTTTATTGCTGGTTCGGCCTCTAATGTAACTGAGCCTCTGTCATGGCATATACCTCTCGCTCAATTTTTGATGAGTGAATTACGGGCGAACAAACCAGTTGTTGCTGTTTGCTTTGGGCATCAGCTCCTCTGTCAGGCCTTTGGCAGCGAGGTAGGTGATCTTTATCCTTCAGGAGAGAAGGTTACTGGACTCAGGAAGATTAAAATTCTGGAGGATTGGGGAAGTTTAAAGCAGAAAGAAGAATTTTTACTTCCTGTTACACACAAGCAGGTGGTTAAAAAACTCGGCTCTGAGTTGATCTCACTTGGACAAGGGTTGGATCATGATATTGTCATACACAAAACTCTACCTCTTCTTACTACCCAGGCCCATCCTGAAGCTTCGGCTTATTTTTGTACTTCTGATATTAAACTCAAAGGTGAAGATGAAAAGGCCGGAAGAGCTGACGGCAAAAGATTTCTAAACCATGTCTTCCGGCATTTTAAAATGCTTGATTAATGTCGGGCAGAACTTGCATCATAGTCATTTCTAAATTCGTTGAGCTTACCTTCAACTGTATCCAGATTCTCTCTTATGAAATTGGAGATCTCTGGATACCTTTCAGAAATGTTAGTGGCAATTCTCGCCAGGATAGCAGTCGCTATTCCTCCTGCAACGTACTTTACAGCAGGATTGCTGATAAAATCTCTTAAGACATCTTTGTATTCTCCTGCCGCTGAAGACCTGGAAATAGATGATGCTCTGGATGAACCTGATGACCGTTCATTTTCAGTTGGGGCCTCAAGACCTTTTTTTCTTGAAGTCCTGGTTTGTGGTGATTTTTTTGTAGTCTTCTTTGCCATCGTTTATCTCCCGGTTAAAGTTCTTAGTGACGGGCCATTGAAGAAGTATCAGACGAAAGGTTCTGTCGATACTGTCGCAATCGGCCTTCCACGTTTTCAAAGTTATCTCTTAAAAAATCGGATATCTCAGGATGCTCCCGGTAATATCTCATGGCGAATCTTACTAATACGACTCCGGCGATCCCTCCTAGTACGTATTTCGCAGCGGTATTTTTTGAGAGATACCGAATGAGATTCTTATAAGTACTTTGGCGGGACAATTGAGAAAGATCCAGAGTCGTCTCTTGAGAACCACGTCTACTTCGACTACTACTTCTCTTGGTGGTCCTTGGGGTACGGGAGCTTTGTTGACTTGATTTTCTTGGCATAAAAACCTCCATGTAAAGAAATCATTACTCGGTGAAAATTGTATCAATTTACGATGTAATTAAATCTAAAACTTTCCGCAATCAATAATGGAGTATGATTGTTATGTTTTATTTTTCTTCTGATAGTATTCAATCCCCAAGTAGCCCGGAAGTGCCAGCAAAAGGGGAAGTAAATAATAAGTAACCCGAAAGAGGATTAAAACTGCAAGTATGTTAAAAGAAGTAATTTCAAAGTTCATTTTTAAAAAAACAGCTTCATGAACCCCAAGACCAGCAGGAATATGAGTCACCACGCCGGCAAGACCGCTTAGTAAATAGGTGAAAAGCACCTGAATAAAGTTTGGCGTAGCTCCAAGTTGCTCCATAAGTGAGATGATGATTGATGTCAAAAGACTCCATTGGATGACCGAGAGTAAAAGTTGAACAAAAGCGAGTTTGATCGGAGGGAAGATAAATTTTTCTTTTTTATATGTGATTTGTTTTCTTTTACTGCATAGAAAGAAATACAAAAAAACAATCATCATGCCAAAAGCACTTATCATGTAGGTGGCCTCCCTGGGGAAGCCTGTTAACTTGGCCACATCCTCCTGTCCGCGAAGAATTACGAAAGATAAAAGAAATATATGCCCAAGCCAGTTTGACAAGGTCGAAAAAATAATGACTTTGGTAATATCTCCAATTGAGACATTCCATCCGCTATATATCCGATAACGTAATCCTAAACCACCAACAAACGCACCAAGATTCAAAGTAAATGTGTAACAAATCATGGCACTGCAATAGATCTTTAACGCTGAAATACCAGGTACTTTTAAATAACGAAATCCCATAAAGTCAAAGGAGGCGAGAATAATAAAGTTAAAGATGACTAACCCTAAGGTAGGAAACAAACCTTTGAGACTTACTTTATTCAGGGCCGCCTTAACTTCTGAGAAATTAATTTCAGATAAACTTTGATAAAGAAGAAATGCAATCAGGGTGAAAAAAATAAATGTTATGAAAGGAAGAATCTTGAATCGGGTTCTTCTCTTGATGCTAATGTCCATTCATTACCTTTGCCGCAATCAAGAAGAATATAAGTATTCCTCCTGTTGCCCAATAAGCATATTCTTTTGGTACGGCTTTCCTGATATCGATAAATGGATAAAGAAATAGTAAAAACTTCTGCATTAGAGTTGTTCTGTGGATAGGTATTTCTTTCAATGTCTTAGGTCTAGTGTTCTGAAAAACCTCGATTGTTTTTATAAGAGAATAATTCTGATAGAATTTACGCCTAAAGGATTCTGAGGAGATATCCAGATGCTCAGCTAAAATCCTGAATAAGCTGGACTCTATAAACTCTTTTGTGCCATCATTCCTTTGAGCTTCAAGAGATAAGTTTATCTCACTATCCACACGCATAGAACGAAAATTCAAATTCGCAGATCCCATGGTCATAAAAGTATTATCAATGATCATGTATTTTGAATGAACAACTAAAAAAATATCCTCATCGCTTGAAGGGATGTAGGGATAAAGAAACCGAAGCTTCCTGCCACTATCTTTACTTTTTAATTTTTTTATCGCGCGATTCCTCTCTGAAAGATAGATGGCACTTTCAGACCAGCCACGGTAATAAAATGGAAGGATAATAATAACCTCTGGACCATCATTTTCTTCTAATCTTTTTTCGATCTCTTCTATTATTATCCGATGTGATAAATATTGATTCTCAATAAGGATGAATTCTTCAGCGCTTCTGATAGCATCAATATATAAGTTTTCAATTTCAAGGATGTTGGATTCTGCAACAGTCCGGGATAGCCCTCCCCAAGTGGCGATAACTTCCGGAGAAAAAGTTTCAGGCCAGAGATCATTGAGTGCTTGATTGGATTGTTGTGACTCAAATAAGTTGATGTCGACCCGTTTTTGAATAAATGTTTCCAGATCTTGAATGATTTTTCCGGTAAAAACATACTGAACATCATGGATGGGGTTATAGGATTCTCCGTTGAAATCGGAACGAAGTTGACTCTGCCTTTCATGATGAGGAGTATCCCATCTTTTTTTTGCCAGATCTATCCCACCAAGGAAGGCACACTTCCGGTCAAAGATAGCAATTTTCTCATGGTATGAGCCAAAAAAAAATGGAGAGTGATTGTTCCTGTATTGGACCTTGGAGTTGGTCTTTATCTTCCATTTTAATGAAGTGAATCTTTCCCGCCCAAAACGTAAATAGAATGGGGCCTTCCAACATAGGAGATATACATTAATCAAATTCCTTGAGAGTTTATTGATATATTCTCTTAAAGGTAATCCTGTGGATGGATAAGTGGGATTAATAATCATCCTACCATCAATTTCCCAGCCTGCAATATGCAGACTGGACTTTGCCCGACCCCCAACTTCCATAAATGCTTTATAATAATTTTGGGAGTCTATTAATAAAGACAGCTTATCAATTTCACTGATTCGCCAACAATTTCGTTTGATCTGTAAGATGTTCTTTTTCACACTCAAACTTTACTTCTTTCAGTTAATAAGCCAAAGGGCAGGCCGGCCAATGCTGACAACAAAGATTTTATTCTCTTTTTTCATCTTGTTTCTCTTCCTGACTTTGTTTTTCATCAATGTGATAAGGTTTTAAACCTTCTCTCCTGCTATTTATGTAGTCACTACATGCTGTAATAGAGAAAAAGAAGGCAGTCATGAAAAGAAGAGTGATTTTATTCATATGATCTCCTTGGTCATAGAGAATCGAAACAGTTTTGAATAGATAAAGATACTGAAGGAATTCTTAATTTTTCCAGAGGGCCCTGACGTTTTGGGAAATGACTTTGAATTGGATGAAGGCCACACTTTATAAGATGAGAAAACCTTTGGTCGTTTCTATAATAATTAAGATAAACATCATCGTATTCTTCTTGTGGTTTATCTTTGGTTACGAGCCTTCCTTTATGATCAGGCATTTTTTGGTTAGCTGGGAAGCTGTCTCAGAAGGTCGGATTTGGACTTTGATCACTTCAGTTTTTTCACACAACATGCTTTTTCATATCTTTATTAACATGTTTGTATTCTATGGTTTTGGGATGACGCTTGAGAAAGTGTTTGGTCCCTATCGTTTTTTAAGATTTTATCTTGCTGCTGGCATTACAGGTTCAATTGGACACTGTTTAGTCAGTACCATGATCCTTGGTATGCCTGAAGTACCAGCGTTGGGCGCATCAGGGGCAATCTCCGGAGTGATCTTATTATTCTCACTCATGTTTCCAAAAGAAAAACTTTTGATCTTAGGTTTGATTCCTATTCCCGCTATTTGGGGGGCCCTTATGTTTGTGGCCCTGGATCTTTGGGGACTGATTGCCCAATCTAGAGGCAGTACACTACCTATTGGGTATGGAGCGCATCTGGGTGGAGCACTTTGTGGAATGACTTATTACATATTATTCGTCCGTAAAAAAGTTGTTATAAAACAAATATAAAAAATATCCGGAAGGCAGTTATGAAATCTATTTACATCTCCAGATCCGAAAATAAGAAGAGCAAAAAATGGTTGTTTTTTACTCTGATATTTTTAGCGTTAATTTTCTTGCTGATAAGAATGATTTCCCCTTTTTTACTAAGAAGTTATATTAATCAGACTGGTGCAGATGATAAAGGTTATGCCTATAGGGTAGGTGATCTGGATTTTAATGTATTTAAGGGAGAGCTCTTTGTTAAAGATGTTAAAATTTTCCATCAAACCTCTGAATTCAGCATCGCCGATATGAACAATGTTAAGATGAACCTTGATTGGTCTGAGGTTTTTCAAGGTAATAAAATATACTCTATTGAAAGTGATGAGATGAATCTGACTTTATCGAAAGAATTTGTTGAAGAAATAAATCGTGTTAAAAATGAGGCCAGAAAAAAACTAAAACAGGATATTTATCTGGACCGAGTAGTTGCGAAAATAAAACGTTTTAACTTAAAAGAGGCCAAGGATGATAATGTTAGAACCATACTGAGCCTGCAAGATGTTGAAGTTCTACTTAAAGACTTTGGATTAGGCTCTATTAATGAATTAACCGAGTTTAGTTTAAAATCAGAGATCCTTGAAGGAGGAACGGTTAATCTTACTGGTAAGACTAAACTTGAAGCTGATTCTACACCCTGGATTATAACAGGGAAAATGGCCAATATTACGTCCAGTGTAATTGAGAAAATGGCCGGAGATAAAATCCCTATTGATATCACAAAGACCAATCTGGACGCGGTTATTGCTGCAGAGTCGAGTGATGGGAAAATTCAAGGTGAAATTTCTTCGGAATTGGAGGCGTTTAAGCTTAATGAAGATAAAAAACAGGGTTTGATTAAAGCTGGAATAGCTAAGGCCGCAAACTTATTGTTCAAAAATAAAAAGGAAGACAATGAGAGTGTAACCTTGTCCTTTCCATTCATCTTGAATGAGAATTTTACCTTGAACTTTTCCGAAACTTTTAAAAAGCTGAATGAGCAAAAATAGGCAAAAAAAAGCCCCGACTCGCAATCGGGGCTTCACCATCAGGAATCTGTTAACTATGAAGCTCGCAACAACATAATTAACATCTCTTTCCTTTTTAACACCGAATCCATTTTTCCTGTATATTTCTGTGGGGCCGCAATCTACATTCTGTAGCAAGGTCTTGCAACATGAATTTTTTTGATAAAAAAAAAAGGCCGCATTACTGCGGCCTTGGACGGGTATTTTTAAGATTTTAATCCTGAAGGACACATCTGACTGAGCCGTTCTTACTGGATTTGATGAATTCATATCCACGTTCTCCAGCGGCCCCTTTATATACCAGGGCGAAATTTAGCCTGGTGGTACTGGTCCAGAACCAATAATTTTCGTCATCTGCATACATACCGGGAAGAATCGGAAGTATACGTTCAGAGGCATACGCATACTCATCAACCGTTGGTAAGCGCCACGAACCCTTAATATGGCCCTTAGATGACAAATCACTGGAACGACAAGCTTTTTCCGCCATGATAAGGTTCATTTTGGAGTCCAGCCGGGAACTCCAAATTAAACCTGTTGCAAGGTCTTTGTAGATCTCTTCCATATCCTCAGTTCTGGTAACCAGGACCAGGCTGTACTTTGATTTTTCCTGATAAGAGCAGCTTTCTATTCTTTCGCTTATCGGGCCAGTTAAACCGCAGGGCCTTTTACTCACATCTGCTCGTTGAAGTGAGCCTTTAATCATTCGGTTCAGTTCAGCTTCCTGATCGTATTTTAATTTTTCGGCCATTAGATAGGCCGTGAGTTTTCGTGATGCTGTTGAAGTGTTTTCATCCAAAGCTTTTCTTCTGATGGCGTAAACTGCTTCATGGACTATAAGAGCTGCCCGGTTCAGGTTATCTAGATGTTGATAAATTTCTTGAGATACAATGATTTCACCATTATTAGTATAATTAGCAAGCTGTTCAAATTGGCAATCCTTCTTCTTGATTGATGGAAATGCATCCTCGGTCAGGGCAAGTTCATTACCTTCCGGAATAAAGATGAGATTTGAATAAATATTTTTGATTTCTCTTATAAATTTGTCTGAGAAGGACCTTTCATTGAGCGTTTTATACTGAACCGCTGATAGTCTGGCCGCAACATTAAGTGAGTTCTTAGAGTAATTGAGATTATGAATGAGACGACCTTCATAAATATCCAGTAATTCAGCTGATGCGATGGTTCCGTCATCATTCCGGCATACAACTGAATAGCCGCCATTGCCTTTATCGCCTGCCATTGCTGATAAGCTTAGGGCCATTAATGCTGCTAAAATCGTATTTTTATACATAACTCACTCCTAGTGAATTTTCTTCTCAAGTTTAGTCAAAGGATAGAACTGTATGGCCAGTTGATAGACATCAGTTTTGTCACCATCTTCTAATAAAGCGGCCATTTTTTGACGAAATTCCCTGATGATGATCTTAGCTTCAGGGATCTTTTTAAGATCTATAGCAAGTGTTGATGAAGAAAAGTCCCTCATGTCTATGGCTATTTGTTCAATCTTTTCTTTCCCTAGATCTAATGTTTCTTTATGGGATTCTTTTAAGGCCTGGCTGCTTATGTCTTCTGTTGTTCTGATATCAGAATGCACTTTTTGGAGTTTCCCTTCCGAATCTAATTCCAAAAGCCCGCAAACTAACAGGTTATTAATTACGACTTCTGTCCTGTTCATGGTTAAATCAAGAAGTCGGGCTACGTCTTCTTGAGTGCGATTAAACTGCTGCAAATGAAACAACTCAAGCAGAGCATAATGTTCCCATTCTGCAATGATTTGATAATAAGATTCATCAAGCATAAGGCGAGTATCAAAATCACTTATTTTGATTTGGTCAATGGCAGACTTGTTCCTGAGTAAGCTTTCTATAAAAAGCGTTTTCTCCTTAGGTCCCAAATTAAGTTTCAGGGCAACAGCTTCGGAGTCCTTTAATGGAAGAGGTCTCTTCCCCTTAAGTATCTGGCTTAAGGTCGCTGGATGAATCCCAACATCCCTCGCATAGGCCCGGAGCGAGTAGTGAGGGTTGTTTCGCTGCTTAAGCGAAAGATCTTCTTTAATCTTTGTTAAATAATAAGCTTGTCCAATATTCATGCTGGCCAAAATAACACAAGATTGGATCGGTAAAATAAAGTGTGTAAACAATATGTAGCGTAATAGAGGACTATGAAAAAATTACATACAGTGCAGGACCGATAGTTGATATTTTCGTTTAGGTTCAGCTTTGTGAGCTTGGGCCAAGTTTCAGTTCTCTAGTTTGGCCGATACTCATAGAATTGAAGCAAGTCCACGACCCAGATTGAAGAAATTCAAAATGAGTTGGTCAAGAAAGAAGCGATTCTTAATTCAAAAACGTGGACGAAAAATGGTCATCTTCGGATGGCCATTTTTTTTTGATATCGTGAGGGGAAAAATCTACCCCCTTTATAATAGGAAAATTTAACCCAAAACATGAGAAACGGCCTTTCCGAGGTAAACTAATACCTGGGAAGGAGATCTTAATGAAGTTTTGGTTTTTGATAATAACTCTCATCTTGGGAGGAACGGCGATAGCTGTATTATCAGATGCCAACGATATCGAACCTTATCGCAAATATTCATCTGAAAAGCATGATATGAGGATTATCAATTCCGGGATGGCATCATTGTATGCTCGGATTGATATGATTCGTAGGGCAGAAAAAACGATTGATCTTGAATCCTATATCTTCAACACTGATAAATCTGGAAAAATAATCCTTAGAGAGCTGGCAGCTGCAGCGAAAAGAGGAGTAAAAGTCAGAGTTCTGGTAGATAAATTTTTTGGTGTTTTCAAACTTGATGAATACTACGCGCAAGAGCTTAAAAAGCATAATATAGACGTTCGCTATTACAATGCTTCTTCAATCTTTCAATTCTCGACTTTTCAGTCACGAAACCATCGTAAACTTATGGTGGCAGATGGCAAAGAGGCCATCACTGGAGGAAGAAATATTGCCGATGAATACTTTGATCTTTCAAAAGATTTTAATTTTCTAGATAGAGACGCCACTATCCAAGGTGAAATCGTTCAAACGATGAGCGATAGCTTCGAAAAATTCTGGGATTCACCTTTGACTCAGATCCCAGGTGAAGTTGAACCACCTTCGAAAAATTCCTATATCGGGGATAGTTATAATGACCATCAGTACAGAATGGAATTAAGACGTCATGAGGATAAAGTAAAGGAGGCGTCTCTGGCACTGGCCCCTAATGAGGAGCATGACAAAATCCTTGAATTTGCAATGAAAGAAGGCAAAGAAATGTTTTTATCCAATGGGAAATACGAATGCCCTGAAGTTGCCTTTGCATCTGATAAAGAGGGGGCAGGCTTTCTGGAAAGACTTAAGCCAAAGAAATACGATAAAAACTATCGCCATTTAAGACGAGAAATCATGAACTGGATGGAGGCCAAGGCCAAAACAGATGAAGAGATGATTTTTGATACTCCTTACTTTCTCAATAATTCAGTCAGTGACAAAATATCACAGCTTCTAACCGAGAGAAGATCGAAGATTTCAGTCATGACCAATAGTCTGGCCTCATCCGATGCTATACCTGTTGCAACTGTTTTCAGGGATACAATCAGAAAGTTCACTCCCTTTAAAAACTTCAAGGCCTTCATCTTTAAAGGAAAGTACCCGAAAGAAACAAAGCTGATGGATGAGGAGATGGAGCAGGCAACATGGGGAACTCATTCAAAATCAGTTGTATTCAATAATGATTCTTTTATGGTCGGTTCTTTTAATCTTGATAACCGATCTAGCTTCTATAACACGGAGTTATCCATCTTCTGTAGTGGAAGTGAAGCTCTTACCAATGACGTTAAAAATAACATTAAGTCTCGAATGGATAACAGTCATGGTCTAGATAGCGAAGGGGAAGTCGAAGATGAGTGTGAGGACTTTCATCAAAAGGGACTGGGACCACTCAAAAAAGCCCTTTATTGGCTTTTAAAAGTACCTAGTCATCTGATGCAGTCCCTTCTTTGATCTTCAGTCTTTCTCTAAAAACACCTGGCGCAATTTTTTCGTGCAGCCTGAAGAACCTTGAAAAATAGTTCGCATCCTGGAAGCCCAACTCATAACCAATCTCTGAAATACTAAGGCCTGAAAAGGCCAAATAGCGTTTAGCTTCCAGAATAAAGCGCTCTTGAATCAGCACTCTGGGGGCCTTGCCGTACGCCCTGGATACCTGCATAGAAAGGGCACGAGGAGAGGTATTAAGTTTCTTTGCATAGAATTCTACCCTGTGCTGATCACGAAAATGGGTTTCGACCAATTGCCTGAAGTACTCAAGTGAGCTGACTGTTTTTCTGTGTTCGATTTTAAAAGTAGAGCATTCGCGAATGAGTTGTACAAGAATTCCTGAAAGATAATTCCTAAGGCAGACATCATGATAGTCAGATTTATTTTGAAACTCATTAAACATGATTTCTACCATGGAGAGGAAATTCTTCTGAAAAGAAATATTTTTAATCATTGGACGATCTGGAAGAAACTGAAGCTGGTTAAAAATATCTGCTTCTCCGAAAAGTTCAATCTGTAACGATTCCCTGGTGAACTCAATGATATAACCTTTTATGCCTTTTGAAAGTCTCCAGGAATGAACCTGTCCCGGTTTTATAACAAACAGCTGATGAGTGGTGATTTTATGTTTTGTAAAGTCAATCTGATGAGTACCTGTTCCATGAGTTACCAGCATCAACTGATAAAAATCGTGCTTATGAGGAAAAGGAACTGCCGGTACAACTCTGTCTTGTATCCGTTCCACTCGTATCCCACTCATCGAAACTTTTAATATCCCAAAGGCTTCTATTGAATGTTGAACGTTTTTAGTTGCTTTCATTCGCTAAAGTTTAGCAGTTTTTGTTACCTTTGTGCTAGTTATTGTGTGGATTGGCCATTACTCTTTAATAAAGCCCACCTTATAATGATGAAAAAATATAAGGTAGCTTCATGACTAGACATTTTCTTTTACTACTGACTGTTTGTTTCTCTCTTCAGTTAAAGGCCTCTGATTGGGTCATCAATAGAGATCATTCTGAAATCCTTTTCAAAGTAGGTTACCTGAATGTTTCTGAGGTAAACGGACGTTTTAAAGAGTTCTCAGGCAAATTAGATCTCGATAAAAATAAAGTTCCACAGAATATTAAAATCCTGATTCTGACTCCTTCTATCGATACCGGGCACAAGATGAGAGATAACCATTTGCAGGCCAATGATTTTTTTGAATCCAAACAATTTCCGGAAATTTCGTTTACGAGTACTAATGTAAAAAAAATTAAAAGCAATGAATACGAAGCAAGTGGGCTTTTAACTATAAAGAATACGACAAAACCAATTATTCTTAATTTTATTTTAACTGATTCAGTGACTGATACATGGGGGTACGAAAATAAATTTGTAAAATTTAAATCAAAACTGAGCCGCAAAGACTATTCATTAAACTGGAATAAAAATCTTGATGACAGTAAATATCTGGTCAGTGATGAAGTCTATTTTTGGGGTGCTTTTCAAATTCAACCGTCGATAGGACAAACTCCTACCAGTAAACACATGTTACCTGATACTGAATATATTCGGGAGAGGGAGGATGAGTTAAGAAAATCTAAGGACGAGTCGGCATTCTCTAAAAAATTAAGAAATCTGATTAATGGAAAATAAATTGATTGCTTCACTAATTACCTATATTATTTTTTTCAAACTAAAATAAAAGAAGAGTGTATGAAAATATTCACGGCGAATCCTGAAAATAATTTAACCAACGAAATCGCTATGACTTTAGTGAGAATTGCTGTTGGGTGCATGATGGCCTTTGGCCATGGTATGGGTAAATTGCCGCCGCAAGAAGGTTTCATTGCAGGTGTAACAGCATTAGGTTTTCCGGCCCCTGAATTTTTTGCATGGCTTGCCGCTTTAGCAGAGTTTGGCGGGGGTCTTCTTTTAGCTGCCGGCCTTCTCACTCGTTTTAATGCTATGGCCTTAAGTGTAACTATGTTGGTGGCAGCTTTTGGCCGACACTTAGATGATCCCTATAAAGTTAAAGAACTATCTCTGCTTTACCTCCTTGTATTCATTCTGTTTATGATTAAAGGAAGCGGAAGATGGTCTCTGGATCATTTCCTTTCAAAAAAAGCATAAGTGGTTTCTTTTCGCACCAATTGAGGTGCCATTTTAACTAAGCTTATTCTAATTCTCATGACTTAAATTTGGCATATCCTTAGCAGTTAAGGCAGCAGGTAATGTTTTGGACAGGAGGTTCAAATGAAACTTGCAGCATTTCTTCTTATTATAATGTTTTCTATTACAGTGCGGGCACAACCCAAGTCCCTGTCTTACAATGATTCTATTGTGTTAAAAAAAACCTTCATGACTACAAACATACTTTCTTCGGATTTGTTGGAACTTCACAGAGATTTAAATTTTGATGGATTGCGAATGATCGCAGGCAAAAGAGACATCCTTGAGTCAAAGCTACAGAAGAAGACATCATGGGCCGAAGGGTTAAGAATTCGTCTTAAAGGCACGAGCGGTCAGTTTCGTTTCTAAAGATGTAATTAACTTTCCACCATTTAATATCAGTAATAACTTTTCACCAACATCAATCCAGGGAGGTTTTGGTGAAAAGTTATTTTGCAATTCTTTTAGGATTTTATTCAGTATCTACCACCTTTGCGGCCCCCCTGGAGATTCATAAACCCTGGCAGAATATTTCTGATCCCTTAATCATGAGTGCTTCATTTGTCCGAAAGCTCTCTTACCTGCCTTTGAAGGCAACTGTAAGAGATGATAATAAATACTGGTCAAGTGACTACTGGCCGCTTAAAAAAGGGAATATCAATTACCGCTGGAATTCATCCAGACCCCATGGATTTAATCTTAAGTCTCCTACAAAATTTGAAGCTGAGAGGATGAGTTATGGTGAACTCTCTGAGCTGGCCCCTTCGGAAAAATATGATCTTTTTACCGGTCGATATGATTATCCACTCAGAAAAAAAGTTGAAACCCAGGTTTCACCAGACCGAGAAATATGGGAGGGCATTTGTCATGGTTGGGCCCCGGCCATGGTCAACCATAATGAACCCTCACCTAAAGTTGTTATGAATCCAGATGGAATTGAAGTGCCGTTTGGGTCGGCCGATATTAAGGCCCTTTTAAGTTATTATTATGCTTTTGATCATCCCGCCTCAGCAAATCATCAGCTAGGTCGCCGTTGTTATAACGAATGGTGGCGATGGTGGGACAGAGAGGACTGTAAAGATGATATGAACGCAGGTGCTTTTCATATTGTTCTCAGTAATCGAGTAGGTCTTTTGGGTATGAGTTTTATGGCCGATATAGAACACGGCAAAGAAGTTTGGAATCATGTTCCTTATAGTTATAAATCTACGGTTGTGAACGCTGATTTACCACCTGCAAGAGACGCAGCAGCGGGAACAGTAAAAGGAATCCATCTTCGCACAGAAGTCAGTTATGTCTTTAGTCCTGAGAAAAATAGTTGGGAACCTGTTCTGGGTACCAGTGGACAAGTCCTTAAAAAGAGAGTTTACGAATATATTCTGGATCTGGATATTAATGACAATATTATTGGAGGAGACTGGGTCTCAAAGGCCAGACCAGACTTTTTATGGCTGATCAAAAAAGCGCCGGCCTTTGATGGTACGCTTTCCCGCTTACCGGAACTCCTGGATGATTGAGTGAATTGATTCTTATGCTTTTAGCTGTCGTGAAATTTGTTACCATTCAAAAGAAAAGTGGAGGTGGCCGATGTCGACAAATCAATACCGGGAAGAAACGGATAAAGTTGACTTCAGTAAGTTAACCCCTGAAGAGCAAAAAAAATACTCGCGTGAGCATTTCGATAAAGAGCAACAAGATGTGAAATCCAATGAGGAGATCGCTAATGAGGCCAAAAAAAAGATGGACCAAAAACGCGCAGAAAAATCTCATTAAATACGTTGGACTGCTGATTGTCCTCTCACTGATAGGCTGTCGCGAATTTTATGATGAAGAGTTTGAAGAATTTGAGGCAACCCGGACCACCCAAACGGCAAATGTTTCATATGAAGCTGAGCTAGAAAGCACAGATCCCACCCTGGTTGGTCTTCAGGGAGATGTATCAATCACTGTCAGAGAGGAAGACGTGGAAGTCAGGGTCGATCTAAATGGCCTTCCTCAAAATATTATCAATCCCCACTACAGCTTTATTACCGCTGATTGCTCAACCCAGAACTTCAGCATTCCTAATGATCTTGGAACCACCAGGAGTTTTAACTTTTCCGAAAATATCACAACGACTGCCCTCGAATCTGATCTTAGGGCCACTGGTGCAGGAGGAGGAGATATTAACCTGGAAGGTAAGAGTATTATCATTAAGGCGTTTTCAAACTTAACAAGTCTTCCTGATACATCCGGAGTTAATTCCATCGTCATAGCTTGCGGAGAAATCATGGTGACAAGTGATGGGGCCAGCACCACCTTTGACACGACAACTACGGGAGGTGCAGGTGACGGTACTACCATTGGAGGTGCGGAAGCAGGAGATGTCTTTGAAACTGGTTTTTAAGTTCGCATATTCCTAAGGGTTGAATATTATGGAACAAAGTATTCCCCTACACCGAAGAGACCATTTTGTTCAAAAGGAAATATGATTGAACGATTCGTTGGATTGAAATCCATGGATCTTCCTCTGCATGATAGGTTGTTCATACTCCAAGGCAATAGACCCTCATCAATTTGAGTCGTGATATTGTATTTTCGGATCCTTCCTGAACTGCAATAAAAGAAGTAATCTGACCCATCCAGGTTTACATAGACAAAACTGTCGTCAATATTGGCACCCGTTGTTCCAATTTTTTTGATTAGTCCTGCTTTAAATTCATAAATATCTCTTTGTGTTCCATAGTATACAATTGCCGTGATCCATCTTGAGTTAACAGCATCCCATTGAAATTGAAAAAAGGTATCCCAGTAGGGCATTTCACAGTCAGCAGCAGTTGTTGCAATTGAAGCATTACAGGTTCTTCGGACATCGGAATCAGCCGGATACCCAAGTACTCCTGCGAGGTGAGATTGTCTGTACCCGTCCGCAGTATTATAAAGTTTCAACATAAAGTCTTCATAACGTAGATTGGCCGGATAATAGCGCATTCGATTTATGACTAGATTGCCGTTACCGTACCCCAAAATTAGACCACGGCTATATTCGTTCCCAGTAGATGCCAGAACATCTGCTCCTAAGGCGTTATCTGCCGTAGAGTAATGCGTTCCAGTGGAGCTACCAATGACTAATTCCCATTTGCCGGTGACACGGTTGAGCTTGGCATAGTATCCATACCCTGATGAGCTATAGTTAGAGAAAATGTTACCATTGGCCTTATCTATTGCTATCCAAGTTGAATCACTCATACTCTGAATGTTAGCATTGTCAGTGAAATTAAAGGTTCGAATAGCTCCATCTCCGGCAATGGTGTTGATGTTTCCTTCAATAGAAAACTCTTTTAGATAATTCCCACCAATGTCATTTGCAATTATTTTTCCATTATTTAAATAGAAGACTCGATTGATTTCGCTGAACCTGGCATTGAGAGCATTCACATTATCGCCATAAGTGAGTTTTTGACCAAATAAGGTTTTAACGTTCCCATCATTATCAATGGTTCTAATTACACCCCGATCAGTGAAATACATTTTACCGGTAGCAGTTACGTAGAAGTTTTGCAAATCGACCATGCAAGATAAGGCAGGTGTCCCATCAATACATTCACCTATGGTTCCATGACCTAATACGCGGGTGTAAGTCCCATCCCAGTTAACTCGCATAACGTAGTTTCTGGCAATGGTGATATAACTATGACCATCCATCCCAGTGATAGATAAGTAGTGATAGTATCTATAGAGATCATCTTTAGGAGCAATGGCCGTAAAAGTGTCTGGATCAAAGTAGGCACGAGCATAACGTTCACTCACTTGTCCACAGTCTGGATAACTCACGTTATGATAGGTGATGAGAGAAACTCCAGTTAATAATGAAGTCGAAGGGTCAAAGGCGATCGAAGAATTGGCCAGACGGCATTTTGAAAGATCTTGAGTGGGTACATATGAATCACCAGTGCCCGTAAAATATTTTGAGATGACCTGACCAGTGGCGGCCTTGAAAACTCGTATTCGATAGTCAGGGGTATTATAGTTTTTTATGCCATATTCAGAATGGAAATAGATGTCTCCATTTGGGGTCGCAAAAAATGCGTGATTGGTGTGATCCCACCCACCCGAAGTTCCATGGGAGTATATTTTTACATCAAGTGGATTAGCAACCGTGTCTGCAGTACTTGATCCTGTTCCAATTATGGTTTCAATTGTTGGCGTAGATAGATTCAGATCTACTCTTCTGATCCGATCCTGGTCCAATATGAGGAGACGGTTTTGATAGTCCAGAGCTATTTTTACTGCGTATTTCAGAGTGGCATTAACAGCAGCTCCTCCATCTCCAGTGCTGGCACCAGTTGCCTGAATAAAGATTTTCTGCTTACCATCGGCCTGATCAATAGTTAAAATTCCGCGCTTATAATCAGCAAAATAAAATTGACCGTCACTTGTGACAACAAGAGTTCCAGGATCACTGTAACCATTTCGTCGAGTATAGAACATTGCCGTTTGAGCTGACCCACCAAGGCCTGATTCTGTGTTACCTGCTATAATCTTAATCAGACCCATATTAACCGGGTTAGAAATCAGCTGAGTGGAAACATCCCCTGCATCTGTCACCTTTACCCGGATTTTGTAACTGGTATTAAGGGGTGAACCGCCTGTCCATTTATAACAGCCTTCGTTTGCGGCGAGAGTGATTGCTCCACAGCCGTAGTTGGCCACATTCAGGCCTGAGACGATTTGAGTGAAATTGATCTCATCTGGGGTGTAGGAAAGTGAAACTGAACCATTCGGAAGGGCCAGATTATCTGTGGCCTTCCAGCGAATGTATACGTCAGTTCCAGCAGGCACTTCACCTTGCGCTCTGGTAGGGGGTAGTGGAGAATTCGGAATATTGGCCGCAATCACGTCCCAGACTTCTGGAGGGATTCCTGGATCATAGGCCGCGCTGATTTTATCGATGTTAAGAGTTCCGGCACCTGCTGAGGCGAGGTTTGAAATATTTCCAGCTTCATCGATCACCCATGGATAAATGAGGTAAGCCTTTGGTGTCCATCCCATCAGGATGTAATGGTTGTTTAAATCGATTGTTGAAGAAAGGGCCAGACCAATGGCCGGGGAGTTTACCTCCACAAAGCACGAGTCAGCGGCAGTTGGTTTTACATTATCATCAGACTTAATACAGAGGTGAGTTAAATTCACTTCCGCATTTCCTGAAGCCGCATCAAGTGAGACAGGAATGAAACTTGAACGTGATGGATACGGAGCGGTAGTCGTAAAACTACTGACCGTAGGAGCTGTCGTTTTTCTTATCCAGTAACCAGTAACGGTAGTGAAGTTAAACGGTGAAACAGTTCTGGTTTGTTTGAAGGTAAAGGTTCTCTTTGCATCTGTGGTTTGAGCGGCAGTAGTGAAGGTCCAGGCCCCTGTGTTACAGGTAGTGCTGGTGGTTTGCGCTCCTGTGATCTCGATAGGTAGACCATTCTCGCAAGTCCCTGAAAAAGTCGTTGTGTTTGTATTGGTTTTACTCCAAACGCTGACCAGGGTAAGTGCAGGACCGGTGGTGTCTCTGGTCCAGTTAATTGTAATGGTTGAAATATTTCCTGCAGGGTCAGTTTGTTTAAAAATATAACTTCTCAGTCCATCAGTTGTTACTGTTGGAGTGGTCCATGACCAGGTGGCCGACGAACAAGAAGAAGTTTGAAGGGTTGTCCCTGATAAAGAGATCACAATAGGGTTGGTGCCTTCACAACTTCCGGTGAAGCTGAGGGAGCTAAGATTATTGGTAATTGTCTGGGTTTTATTCGGTGGAGCTGACAGAGCAATTGGAGAGGACATGGTAAAGCTTGGTGCTGTCGCATCCCTTTTCCAAGAAAGAGTCAGAGGAGGAGCAGAAAGATTTCCGGCCGCATCTGTTTGCACTAAATCATAAGAATAAGTCCCATCCACGGTCTTTGATGAAGGTGTCCAGCTCCAGCTCCCTGCTGTACAGGCAAATGTAGTGGTTTCAGAACCTGTTACGGAGATAGTGTAATTGCCTTCACAAGTTCCACCCCAGGTGTTTGGTACATTTAAATTAGTAAAGTCGGGAGAGGCCCCTGATGTCTTTGTAATGACCGGTGCAATTTCATCCCGGATTAAATTTCTGGAAACTGTCGTGGTATTTCCCACTGCGTCCGTTTGCGCGAGGGTGATGGTTTTATTACCATCACCATTTGAAAAGTTAACTAACTGTGAATAAGTTCCTGCCGGACAAGAGATAATAAAATTCGCCTGGATATCCCCACTAAAGCTGATGTCCCTTCCTGTCTCACAACTTCCCGTCAAGGTGGCACTGCCTTTGTGATAACTTGAAACTGCCGGAGTGGAAATCGTAAGCATTGGTGCAGTGGAATCAATGGTGAAGTTTGCGGACGTCACTAGAGTATTGTTGCCGGCGCGATCCGTAAAAGACACACGGAATTTTGCAGTTGAGGTATTGACTAAGGGTACGGTCCACGAACGGGTAAAGGCCGTATTGCTTAAAGGTCCGGCCGTTGAAGCAGTTGTTCCAACTGTTGACCAGGCCGTTCCGTTATATGCCTCAACAGTGAAATTTAAAGAAGTGGTCGTATAGGCCTCTGTGGCCGTCCAAGCAAGGGAATAAGTTGAACCACCTTTTAAGGACGGTGGTAGACTTAAGCTCAATGTGGGAGCAGTGACATCGTAATAGATAATGAAATCAGTTGAAGTTGTTGATACGTTTTGATTAAGGTCTTTGGCCCACACTTTTAAAGTATGAGGTCCACCAGTGGCCGCAAGAGTATGAGTAATGGCATTGGCAACTGTAGTACATGTTTGCCATCCGGCCGCACCGGAAGTTGGTTGCGTCCCGGTGTTAACAAGTAGCATGACCTGATCCGTGCAACTACCAGCGGTAAACGTCACCGGAGTCACCTTAGTATATTCAGGTGAAGTTCTGGTAATTAGTACAGGTGCTGCCGGGGGGGTTTTATCCAAAACAGTGATCGTCACTGTAGCAGGGGTTACTGCTTCTGTTATGGTATCAAAGGCAATGAATGTGAAGCTATCGGTCCCATTGAAATTCGTGTTTGCGATATAATTACATGTCAAATCAGTCCCGTAAACGCCAGTTGTAATGCAACCTGAAAGCGTTCCATTAGTGGGCAGAGTGACAATCTTATAACTTAACGCCCCTCCATCAATGTCACTTGCAGGGGACAGAGTGACCGCCAGATTAGTGTTGTCATCCACAGTGTAGGTCTGATTTGCGGCCATAACAGGTGGATCATTAATTGGGGTCACAGAAATTGAAACAGTCGCTGTTGTAGAATTTAAGGCCCCGTCGTTTACCTGATAGGTAAAAGAGTTTGATCCATTCCAGTTTGTGTTTGGTGTATAAGTGCAGGAGCGATTGGTTCCTCCAACACATGTCAAAGAACCATTAAGAGGATTTGTAAGTTTGATGTAGTTAAGTGAATCACCTTCAATATCAGCCCCTGCATTCAGGTTAAATGTGATAGCAGTGTCTTCGCTGGTAGTAATACTTTGTGTCGCTGCGAGAGTGGGAGCATCGTTGACTGGAGTAATGGTTATGGTGACTGTTGCTATTGCTGTAGAATCAGTTTGTCCATCATTGGCCCGGTAAGTAAATGAATCAGTTCCATTTTGATTTGGATCAGGTGTGTATGTACAATTTCTGCCAGAGGTATAAGTTAAATTATCGATACATCCACTTAGTATTCCTTTGGTAGGTAAAGAGATTACTTTGTAGGTCAAAGTTTGTGCCGGTAAGTCCACATCAGTTGCTGGATTCAGAGTAAAGGGCAAAGCTGTATCTTCATTGGTTGTTAAATTCTGATTAGACCCTACAACTGGAGGATCGTTTTCACTTGAAATATTGACTGTCACGGTTGCAAGTGTTGATTCCAGAGCACCATCACTGACTTTATAAGTGAAAGAAGTTACTCCGTTGAAGTTAGCTAGCGGAGTATAGGTACAAGCAGTACTGGTGGATCCAGTGCATGTTAATGTGCCACTTGCTGGCGCTGAGACAATGATATAATTTAGCGGACTACCCTCTACATCAAATCCCGCATTAAGATTAAAACTTATTGCCGTATCTTCGGCAGTGGTAATACTTTGCGTGGAAGCGAGAGTTGGGGCGTCGTTTACCGGTAACACTGTTATGGTTACACTGCCAGTATTTGAATCCACTGAACCATCATTGGCCTTGAAATTAAAAGTTTCCGTACCATTAAAATTTAATTGAGGAGTGTAATTACATACATATTCTCCAGCAAGCATTTGGCAATTTGAAAGGGAGCCTGAGACCGGGCCGTTGGAAAAACTGTATGTCAGGTTGTCTCCATCGGTATCATTAATAGGCCCAAAGCTCACTGAGACAACTTCTTCTTCTAGAGTTGTTGCCGTTTTATTTGATACTTCTGGGGCATTATTAACAGATAAAACTGAAACCGGAGTAGTGTATCCGTCATTTTGACAAGCCAGCACCAAGGCCGCCGTACGGGTTCCAACCTGAATAGGTTTTCCCTTTATCCGAACTTCACATCCTATAGCTCCAATGGCCACTCCATTACACTCATCTCTTACAATTTCAAATTCTGAAGCATGTGCCCCAGATAAAGTGACAGGCCCACAAACTTTCGAATTAACTGAACCTGCGTTAGTGAAGGTGACAATATACTCATTGGATGTAGTTTTGTTATTTAATTGTCCCATATTAAGGGCTAAGGGAGCTGAACTCAGGAGTGGTCTTTGTATTTCAAAAACCGGTGATTCAGTCACACTCTCTAAACCGAATAAATCAGAATATGTAATTTTGAATTTAGCGCTACTGGTATTAATATTTGGTAATTGAAAGGAAGTGTTAAAGATGGTTCCGGCATGTGGACCATTACTCACTGGAACTGAAGGCAGAGCTGTCCAGCTTGAACCATTAAAAAACTCAATCGTAAAGTTTTGAGTATTAGATGAATTCCTCTCAGTCAATCGCCAGTCAAACTGAACGGTTTCATCTGCAGCGTAAGCACTCAGCATATTAGGGAATTCAATCAGTGGTTTAGTAGTATCAACTTCAATTTCATAAGTTGAAGGGAACGCGGACTTACGGTTTTCGCTATCCCGTGCCCAAATTTTTAAAGTTACGATTCCATCTGTAGGAGATTGAATATTATAATTAATTTTCTGTGTCGGACCGTTGTCACACTTGATGGTGAAGGCAGAATCGTCTGGTACTCCACTACCTTCTGTCAAGGCCAGGTCAGAGAATGTTTCACAGGCCGAGTACACTCCATCCACCAGATCACCTGTAGTCAGGGCCAAAGATATTGATTTGGTGGAGCTGGGATTTGAAGATAGTGTATGGAGCCCTAGAGGAGGAGCAAAAGCAGGATATGTGTCCTGGACAGTCACGTCAAAATCAACTTCATGATAAGGAGAGTTTCGGTCCACTAAATCATCTGTGGCATTTTTCTGCCCAATAATGAGAGTGATCTTTTGAACAGAGCGGCTGTTGGCACCAGGGACATAATCCCATTTAGCAGTTGTTGCAAAGACTTCCCCATCGACATGCCACTCCTGAGCGATGGTATAAGAATGATTCCAATGCCAGGCATCCACTGCAAAGGCATATGTTTCTTTTTCTTTGAGATCAGTTTTAAATGAAAGGCCGTTAATATCAGGTGCTGCATCCTTTAGTTCCTCTGCGGCCCCCCCTTGGAAGGTGCTTTGGAAGTTGGATTTTAGTGCTACTTCCTGATTAATCATCTGATAAACTTGTTCAAAATCATCGAGTGCCATGGAACGTTTTTGTATTTCCATGTATAAGTTTTGAATGGCCTTAGGGGGAGTTATCTGTAGAACGCCGGCGATTCTTGTATTGATAATTTTTGAAATCAAAGTGGTTGATTGATCGAGATCCTGATCATCATAATAACTTGATACAATTCTCTGATAGTTAATTGTACATCCTTTGGTGTTAAGCATGTACCTTTGAGGTGTCGTCATATCCAGATTCAATTCAATTGGATCAAAATCGAAAGTGGTATTTTCATCTATGACTGATTCTGTAATGGGATTATCCAACAGGATTGTCATGGTGGTTAAATCAAGCAGTAGTATGCGTGGATCTGTACAAGTATTGGCGTACGCATTTGAGATAAGGAAATCACTAGTATTATTTGTCACTAAACCACTAAGTGGTCTGACTTTTCCCTTGATAACAGGGATTAGGGGAGCAGTTGTTTTCGAGTCTTCTTTTTTTCCGGAAGGTGTCTCTGTATTTTGTGTTTCAGATGGCACAGGATAAGGAGCGGATCCGCTATACACAGGAGTGTTACTGTTGTTGATATCATTCTTAAGAGAATTTCCACCTTTATCTTCAGATCCAAAATCAGAATTATTATCACCCTGAAAGGCAGGGGAAGAAGCACTAGATGATGATTCACTGGAAAAAGGATTAGGTTCAAAGGACGTAGAGTTTTCTATTCGGATCTGATTATTCGAATTATTCTTCCTTTTTTTTGAGGAAGGTTTCAACGCTGTAGCTGAGGATGAGTCTCCGAAGAACTGCTCAACTTTTTGCAGTCCTTTTTTATCCGTGGCGGGTTTTCTATAACCCTTGATGACTTGGTTTTGAACTTTTAATGAATAATTATGGGCAGGTATTAATTCTTTTTCTGAGTGTTGAGTTGGTTTGAAAATAGAATAGGCCCCAATCAAAGCAGCGCTAATTAATAAGGTGAGGAGTACGGTACTATTCTTGTTTTCCATTAGTTCTTTATTCGGCTTTTCTTAATATATTATTTAATAATAGGACCTTAAGAAAGAATTAATAAGAGGAGAGCCGGGGCCTCAGAATCGGGTTTTAAGTGATGGAGTTATTTACTTTATTACCTTGGGCCAGCCTGATGGGCCAAGACGCAAGTTTAGGAAATTAGCTCTGCAAGAGGTCTTTGCAAGCCCTTCTTTCTGGAAATAATGACTGCGCGGTTATTAAACTCTAGAAAAAGGATCAACTATGAGCTACCGAAAAAGTCTTACCAATATCATGTTTATTGGTCTCTGTTTTACACTTGCGAGCTGTGGGAATGACAATAAAAAGTCGAGCTCAACCAAGGAACTCAATACTATTTGTGAAGATGTAAACTGCTTGTCTTCAGTCAACTGGAAAATCATGCTACCTGGAAGATCCTTTCCAGATAAATCTCGGGTCGATATCAATGGAACGACAATATTAAATGAATGTGTTTCAAAACAAAAATACATGATTGATCGTAGTTCTGAGCCACAGTCTCTGGTTTTGGAGAACTATTATGTCCCTAAACGTGGTGAGCTTAAAATCGATGTTATCGATATGGGGCCTGATTGTGGATCTTACTCGACTTTCATATCGAACGATAAAGTGAATTTTGAATTTGTTAAAGATTCCGTCTATAGCGAAATTCAAATCAACCTTTAAATTGTTCGCAGGCAACTGAGGATAAAAAAAGTTAAAAGAAAGTCCCGCTTGTCGGGACTTTCTCATTTATGCAGCAATAACTTGTCTTGAAAATGGGTAAATCCGGTTCATGAAGCAGGTTTCTTTCTCGTCTAACTTGATCTGGGTCTTTAACTTTCGCATTCCAAAAACTTCGTCAAAATCAAGAACCTTTGAGGCCACTCCCACATACATCGCGGGAGACCACTCATGGGCGTGGGGATCAAATTTTATT
>JANJTC010000006.1 GCA_024711325.1 Bacteriovoracaceae bacterium
GAGGAAATACCCAGTAACATCTCGAACCTGGAAGTCAAGCTCACTTGCGGCGAAGGTAGTGCCAGGGTCACTTGGTGTCAGAATAGCAAGATGCACCCTCCATTTTTATAAAAAAGCCCTCGAAAGAGGGCTTTTTTTTTATTTCAATAACTTGCACTTCTTCCTAACGCTCCTTACAATTTAAGTATGGAAAAAAAAATCTTAAGAGCTCAGCTCTATTCACTTTTCATTCTTACCACTCTTAACCTTATCTACTTTTATTATCGGGATAATCTGCCCGATAACTACTATGAAATTTCTTATCAAAATCAATCAATCAATTTCTTCACCTATTATTTTTTTAGTTTACTTGCCAACTTCGGTTACTGGTGTGGCATTTGGGTAACCGTCTCTTTTATAACTTTTGCCCTTTTACATACGTTCGTACTAACTAAGAAAAAGGATATTAAAAATCAAATTGTGATAGCGGCTTTATTACCTCTAACTTTAGGGCTATGTTACTTCTTGATTCCTGAAACTCTCGGTGAGGGATTGTTCTTTCTCATACGGGAAAATATCAGCTCACTTACACTTGCTACTTCCATCGTTTTATTTGGAGCTAGCTTCTTCTTTCTCGTTTCTGAGAAAAACTTCTTCAAAACTTGTCGTTTTATTTGGAAAAACATACTTTCGTTCGCTTCTATGCTCAAAGATCTGAATATCTCTAGGATCCAAAAACTTGAGTACAAGGAATGGCCTGTATTGTTGAAAGCTAAGGCCATTGAACTGCTAGCACGTTTTCGTCAGGAAGAAACTGTGACTGCGACTGCAACTGCTCCAGCTAAATTGAAGATTACGAATTCTCCGAAGATAAAAGGCGCCACTATTCCTAAACCATTGCCAGAAGTGGTTGATGAGATGGATGAAGAAGAAATTGAAGACGAAGAGACTGAGGACGAAGTACTTGATGAATCCGAAGAGTTTGAAGAGGATGTTGAAGAATTCAACGATTCTCTTGATGAGGATTTAGAAGAAGAGATTGAAGAAGACGAAGAGTTAGAAGAAGTTGATAGTCCATTTCAGGTTGTGAAAGATCTGGATCCTTTCTTTGAGAGCGATGAACTTATCAGTTGTATCGCTCCAAAAGATCAGACAAACCATCAGAATGATCCTGATGATGGTTACTTTATGACCATTGCTAAGGCGATTGAAGATAAATTAAAAGAATTCAATATTACCTCCCATATCATTAACGTTTTAAAGGGTCCTGTGGTGGATACCTTTGAACTTGATCTGGGTCCAGGTGTTAAGGTAAATGCTGTTACCAATCGGGTAGATGATCTCTCCCTTGCTCTTAAAGGGGCACCGATTCGAATGGTTTATCCTATGCGAGGAAAAACAACTATTGGGATTGAAGTACCTCGAAATCCAAGAGACTTAATTTATCTGGATGAAGTCTTGAAGTCACAAGCTTTTAAAGACTCAAGTTATCGTCTCCCAATTGCTATGGGTAAGGATGCCTATGGAGATGCGGCAGTGATTGATCTGGCCTCGACTCCTCACTTTTTAGTGGCGGGTACTACGGGTGCGGGTAAATCGGTTTTTATTAATACACTTTTGGTGTCGTTGATCATTAAACTGTCCCCGAAGAAATTGCGCTTGATCATGATTGATCCTAAACAACTTGAACTTGCGCTTTATCAGAAACTGCCACATTTAATCATGCCGGTTGTGACTGACTCCTCAATTGCTTCAGTGGCCTTACTGTGGGCCATCGATGAGATGGAAAGACGTTATTCCATTTTAAAAGACTTCGCTGTGAAAAACATTGAAGGCTTTAACAAGAAAATGAAAATCGCTGGTCCGGATCTAATCTGTAAAATTAATAAATATTATCCAGATGCTGAAGTCGCCGGCTTTGAGATGCCATATATCGTGATCGTGGTGGATGAATTCGCGGATCTGAAACTTTCAAAATCAGGTCCCGCCATTGAGACCTCGATTTCCCGTTTAGCGGCCAAGGCACGTGCTTCGGGTATTCATATTGTATTGGCCACTCAACGACCATCCACCGACGTTATTACTGGTGTAATTAAGGCCAACTTCCCGACTCGAGTGGCGTTCCGAGTGACGACGAATATGGATTCACGAGTGATCATGGATACTCCGGGAGCGGAAAAATTGCTGGGCAAGGGTGATATGTTATTCAAGCAAGGGATCGAAACCCTACGAATGCACTCTGCTTACGTGGACGAAGATGAGATTGAAAAATTGGTAGAAAAGCTTTCTACTCTTCCGATTCAGTACGATACCTGTGCGATGGAATTCGTTGAAACTAATGGCATTGTCGACACCGATGTAGATGGAATTACGACAGATGGAGAGGGTGGTGGACTCAAGGATGAGAAATACGATGAGGCCGTCAGAACAGTCGCTATGCACCGTGTTGCAAGTGCGTCATTCCTTCAGAGAAGACTGGGAGTTGGATATAACCGAGCGGCCAACTTAATAGAAGAAATGGAGCGTCATGGTGTTGTGGGGCCTGCTCAAGGGTCTAAGCCACGGAAAGTTTTAGTGCCACCTCCGAGTGATTCAACGCCTTGATTTCACTCTCAAAAGGCTTGCCCTAAACGAGTCAGCGTGCTATTTACTCTAGACCAAATAATTACATGTCCCATTAAGGGACAAATCTAATCACTTTAATTGGTTGGTCCATCCAAGTGGATGGCACAAAGTGATTCGATAAAACCTACCAAGGAGTTTTCATGTCTTCAAAGTTAGACGTCAAGCAATTGCTTGAGGCCGGCGCCCACTTCGGTCACCAAACACACAAGTGGAATCCAAAGATGAAAAAGTATGTCTACGGTGAACGTAACGGCATCTACATCATCGATCTTCAACAAACACTTCCAATGGCAGAAAAAGCTTATGAGTTTTTGAAGAAAACAACTGCTTCTGGTAAGTCAGTTCTTTTCGTAGGAACTAAGAGACAAGCTGCAGATATGGTTAAGAAAACAGCAGAAGACTGTGGAGCTTTCCACGTTACTTCTCGTTGGCTTGGCGGAATGCTAACGAACTATAAAACAATCGCTCTTTCGATTGATAAAATTCGTAAAGTTGAAAAGATGAAAGAAAACGGTGACTACAAACTTCTTACTAAGAAAGAACAGTCTAACGTTGAAAAAGAAGTAATCAAGCTTGAGAAAACTCTCGGCGGTATCAAGAATATGAGAAAGCTTCCAGGAGCTATCTTTATCATTGATCCAAACATGGAACACATTGCAGTTAAAGAAGCTAATGTTCTTGGTATTCCTGTTGTAGCAATCACAGATACTAACTGTGACCCTACAGGTATCGAGTACGTTGTTCCAGGTAACGATGATGCTCTTAAATCAATCACTCTATTCTTAGACTACTTCTCTAACGCAATCGTTGAGGGTGGATCTAAGTCACGCAAAGATGACGGTTCTGATGACAACCGTGATTCAGCTCTTGAGCAAGAAATTCTTGCTAAGTATGAAAAAGATATCGATCTTAAAGATGCTGACGAAGAAGAAGTTTAATTTTTAACAATAAGGATACGACCATGGCCTATACAGCTGCTGACGTAAAAAACCTCCGCGAGACAACTGGCGCAGGAATGATGGATTGTAAAAAAGCTCTTGATGAAGTGGGTGATTTTCAGAAAGCCGTTGATTATCTTCGTGCAAAAGGCTTAGCTGCCGCTGCCAAAAAGCAATCACGTGTTGCTGCTGAAGGTATGATTTCTGCTTGTGTTAAAGGCAAACTAGCCGCTTTAGTTGAAGTAAACTGTGAAACTGACTTCGTTGCAAAAAACGATGCTTTCCAGGCCTTCTCTGCTACTGCAGCTAACGTAGCTGTTGATGCTCACATTTCTTCTGTTGAAGAGCTTTTAAACGCTAAGACTGCTAACGGTCTTACGATCAAGGATAACATCTCTGAACTGACTATCAAAATTGGTGAGAAAATTGATGTTCGTCGTGTAGAAGCATTATCTCTAGATGGAAACGGAATGATCGGTTCTTACGTTCACTCTGGGAAAATCGGTGTACTTTGCCGTGTTGAAACAGATAAAGATGTAACAGGTAATGAAGCTTTCCAAGAACTTGTAAAAGATCTTTGTATGCAAATTGCTGCTGCTAATCCTCAGTTCCTTAACGCTTCTGAAATTGATGAAGATTTCAAGGCCAAAGAAGCTGAAATTTATGCTGCTCAATTAAAAGAGCAAGGCAAGCCAGACGCGATGATTCCAAATATCGTTAAAGGTAAGCTTAACAAGCTCGCTTCTGAAGTTTGTCTCTATGAGCAGGCTTTCGTTAAAGATTCTGATTCTACTGTCGGTAGTTTGATTGAAAAAACTGCTAAAACAGTTGGAGCTTCTATCAAAGTGACTAAGTTCATTAAGTTAAATCTTGGTGAAGGTATTCAGAAGAAAGAAGAGAACTTCGCTGAAGAAATCGCAAAACTTACAGGGAAGAATTAATCCCAAACAAGTATTAAAGAGAAGGGGACTTGAGAAAGTCCCCTTTTCCTTTTAAAGGGTGTCATGAAATATAACCGCGTTCTGATCAAACTCTCTGGTGAAGCTCTTGCTGGTGATCAAGGCAATGGTATTTCAGGTGAGATTCTAAATAAAATAAGCTCGGAAATTGCAAGCCTCCAGGAAACAGGTTGTGAAATTGCTATCGTTGTTGGTGGTGGAAATATTCACCGTGGTGTTGCCGGTGCTACTTCCGGTATGGATCGTGCCACTTCCGATTATATGGGAATGATGGCCACTGTTATCAACTCTCTCGCTCTTCAAGATGCGCTTGAGAGGAAAAATGTTTATACACGAGTACTTTCTGCGATTGCTATGCAGGAAGTTGCTGAACCCTATATCCGTCGCCGGGCCGTTCGCCACCTTGAGAAAAAAAGAGTAGTGATTTTTGCTGCAGGTACGGGAAATCCATACTTCACAACAGATACTACGGCCGCACTTCGGGCCAATGAAATCCATGCAGATCTCATTATGAAAGCGACTAAGGTGGATGGAATCTACGACAAAGATCCTATGAAGCATAAAGATGCTAAGAAGTTTGAAAGACTTTCTTATATTGAAGTGTTGAATAAAGAAATTAAAGTAATGGATTCAACGGCCATTACTCTGTGTATGGATAACGATATGGATATTGTGGTCTTCAATATGTTTGAAGAAGGTAATATTGCGAAAGTTGTTAACGGACAAAATATTGGAACTCTAGTTACCAAGAAAGTTTAAGGAGATTAGGTTATGATAAAAGAGCTAAAGCCTATACTTGATGAACAGATGAACAAAGCGATTAAATCGCTTCATAACCAGGTTGGGAAAGTCAGAACTGGTAGAGCTACTGCGGCTGTTCTTGATGGAATTACTGCTGACTACTACGGTTCACAGACTCCAATCAAAAATATGGGTCAAATTTCTACTCCCGAGGCTCGTCTGCTGCAAATTCAGCCATTTGATAAAACTTTAATTCCAGCAATTGAAAAAGCCATTCTTGCTGCAAATATAGGCCTGACTCCAGGAAACGACGGTAATTTCATCCGTATTCAATTTCCAACTTTGACTGAAGATAAGCGTAAGTCATTTGTAAAAGATGTTAAGAAAATGGGTGAGGACGCCAAAGTTCAAATCCGTAATATTCGTCGTGAACAAAATGACAAAGTAAAAGCTTCTGAGAAAGATAAAAAGATTTCTGAAGATGAATCTAAAAAGATTCAAGAAGAGATCCAGAAAATCACAGACAATTTTATTAAAGAAGTTGATAAGGTTGTTGAAGCTAAAGAGAAAGAGCTCTTAACCGTTTAGGGTCTTTTATGTCGAGTATCAAACATGTCGCCATTATTATGGACGGGAATGGACGATGGGCCAATAAGCGCTTTCGTCCACGCATCTGGGGACATGTCAGAGGCTCAGGTGTCGTTTCTGATATTGTTAAAGCGGCCGATGATATTGGTCTTAAAGCACTTACCATGTATGCTTTTTCGACTGAGAACTGGAGTCGTCCGATAGAAGAAGTTTCTTCCTTGTTTCGGTTGCTTAAAAAGTTTCTCATCAAAGAGAAGCAACGAATTCTTTCCAATAACATTAAATTCAAAGTGATTGGGGAAATTCAGAATCTTCCTTTTGAAACTGTTTCCCTTATAAAAGACATGGAAACCCTCACGCAGGATGCTACAGGTCTTCAACTGACTTTCGCTTTTAACTATGGTGGAAGAGCAGAGATACTTCGTGCGGTTAATACTTTTCAATTAAATCAACCAAATCGTTTGATGAATGAAAATGATCTTAATGAGCTCATGTATCGTCCTGAAACCGGTGATGTTGATCTGATGATCCGGACTGGTGGCGAGCAAAGAATTTCCAACTTCCTGTTGTGGCAGATGGCCTATGCTGAGTTGTATTTTACTCCGACCAAGTGGCCGGAATTCACCCCAAGTGAATTCAAAAAGATTATTGAGCACGTTTCTTGCCGTGAAAGAAGATTTGGGAATGTTTGTGCCCAGGTAGCACTTGAATGCTCTGTAGAAAAGGCAGAAAGTAATAAGTCAGCTTTCGTTCAAGGAGTTAATCTCTAATGTCGAATAATACGACGAGGATTATTTCAGGTCTTTTTCTGCTCTCGCTGGTAGCGGTATGCTTATACCTTGGGCAAACAGCGGCCCTGATCGCTATTGGCTGTATTGGTCCTTTTATTATTGATGAAATTATTACAAATTTTTATACCCAGCCGCGTTTTTCAAAACGCTATATACTTGCCCAGGTTTTTTATATCGCTTGTTTCTATTTCTTTAATTTTTATCAAATAAGTGAATCATCTTTTAGCTTTTGGATTTCGGCCGGCATCGTTTTAAATTTGTTACTGCTTTCATACTTATTTATCATTTATAAAAAATCTGAAACATTGCTTAAGATTTTTCGGGCAACATCCTGGGGGGCCGGTCTATTTACGGTGATTCCATTGATTTGTCTGAGCTATATTATTCATTTTGATAATTGGCTGTATTTATTGATCGGCTTGATCATTTTGAATTTCATGGTTGATACTGCGGCTTATTTTACTGGTAAGAAATTTGGTAAGCACAAACTTTGGGAAGCTGTTAGCCCTAAAAAAACCATTGAAGGCCTGATTGGCGGAGTTTTCTTTTCAGTACTGGCCACAAGTTTGTATTGGAACCACTTTATCGGAGAAGTTACGGTTTTTACTGTTCTCTTTTTTACGGTAGTGGCCTTTAGTTCTCAGGTTGGTGATCTCACCCAATCAAAATTGAAAAGACAATTTGAAATTAAAGACAGTTCATCACTGATTCCGGGCCATGGTGGAGTTTACGATCGCGTAGATAGCCTCATGTTTGTGGCCCCGTTATATGCCTTTTATCTGATGGCCAACTTCCGTTAAGGACTAATTATGTTAGAAAAGATTCTTATTTTTGTCATATTCCTTGGACCACTCATATTCTTTCATGAATTGGGCCACTTCTTTTTTGCGCGTTTATTCGGCGTAAGAGTAGAAGTTTTCTCTATTGGCTTTGGTCCTAAAATCTTTAAATACCTTCACAAAGGAACTGAGTACGCGCTTTCTATTATTCCCTTAGGTGGATACGTTAAGATGTTCGGAGACGATCCGTTTTCTGAAACACCCCTTACTGAGGAAGAAAAGAAAGTAGCTTTCAATCATAAATCAAAATGGGCCCGCTTTTGCATCGTTTTTGGTGGACCGCTGGCAAATCTCCTATTGGCATATTTTCTTTATGTGGGACTTCTGGCCGGTGGTGAAAAAGTTCCGGAAACAAAAGTAGGAGTGGTTACTGAAAAGTCTGCCCTTTATCAAAAAGGCCTTAAAACGGGAGATGTTCTTGTTGGGATTAATGATGAAAAGGTTTTGAGCTTTGATGATTTTAATATCCGTGGCTCAAGAGTTGAGAAAGTGACTGTAAGGCGTAATGAAGAGAAGCTTGATCTTCCTATTGATATGGATCTTGAGCCTTTTATCAATGAATTTGTAAATATTGTTTCGGTTGTTAAGAAGCCTCTTTTCTTGAATCAAAAAGGTGAGAAGTTTTTTGTCAGCCTGGATCAAAAACCCACTGAGATGACTTCATCCATTGAAGAAATTTCTGCCAATTTTAAAGGGAAAGCTTACCTTTATAAAATCATCGAAAAAGATGGAGTTGAAGTAATCGATCCTTTATCCGAATCAGAAATTTCTGCAGGAGAAGATCAATCTCTATCTGAAATCCTGGCCAATTTGGAATTTTATCCAATTGATCTATCAGTACGAAATATTGTTATGGCCTCCCCAGCTGATAAAGCCGAGATTAAAAAAGGTGATATCTTAACACATGTAAATAGTGTGGCCCTTAAGAGCTTTGAAGAGTTAAGACAAACCCTTCAAACCCTACCAGAAGGTCAGGAAGTTACAGTTGGCGTAATCTCCAATGGTACCGCTACGACAAAAAAGCTCACTCCAGAAGTAAAAGAGATCGATAGTAAGAAGTTAAAGATCATTGGGATTGAAAGTAATGTTGAATATCTTCAGCCGAAATTAATTGTAGCAAAAGCTGATAGTTTCGGAGAAGCAGTGGTGGGTGCATTCACTCGCACGTGGGATGGGATTGTTAAAACCTTTAGTGGCTATAAAAAACTCATCACGAGAGAAGTTTCACTTAATAACATTGGCGGCCCACTAGCAATTGGTAAAGTGGCGTCTGATTCTTTAAATATTAGTCTCTCAATGTTTTTCCGATTAATGGCCATTATTAGTATCAATTTGGGAGTGATCAATTTGTTCCCAATTCCTGTATTGGATGGTGGGCACATCATGTTCCTGGTATTTGAAGCAATTAATGGTGGGCCTCTTTCAAGAAGAAAACTGGAAATAGCCCAGAAGTTAGGAGTTTCAGTATTGTTCTTCCTGATCTTTGTAGCGCTCTTTAATGATATAACCAGACTGTTTTAAACTTTGAGTTACTTGTTCATAGACTCCACTTATGACCTCATTTTAGGTGTCCTGGATGATGGATTCAACTGGCTTGCTTTTGAGCGCCAGACTGGTCAAAAGGCATCTGCCATTATTCAGAGCAGAACCTATGAATTGCTTACAAAGCATAATTTAAAGGCCAATGAATTAAAGGCCGTCATTTTAGTTAATGGCCCAGGCTTTTATACGGGTCTAAGATTGGCAGAGGGCTTTGCTGACGTTTTAAATTTTTTTGGTGTTCCGCAATTCTCATTTTACTCTTATGAAATTCCTAAATGGTGCGGTTATCAGTCCGGTACTTGGTTTACCAAGGCATATCGTGGAGAGTACTTTTTTTACCGTTGGGAAGGAGAGAACTCTGAGCAGTTTCTCTTAACTGCAAAAGAAATAGAAAAAGGTATTAAAGATCATCATTTCTTTATTCATTCTCCAATATCATTGGATGAAACGAGTTCTAAATTTATTTCCAATGCGATTGAAACGGTAGAGCTCCTACGGAAGCGACCACAAGATATTTTTAAAAAGGTGCTGGATTCAAAACTAAAGCGTGAGTCTTTTTATTTCCGGGCCCCTGAAGATGAGTTTAAGGTCAATCCATGAGAAGGTTCTTTTTCCTTCCACCTTTATTCTCCTACGGCATGATCATTTCAATTATTTTTGCTTTCAGCCAGTTACCTTTGATTTTGGAAATCCCCATACTTTTACTAACCTCGCTGGTGCTTTTTATCTTTAGACGATCATCCGTGGCTTTTCAGGATACTATAAAGACCGATAGTGAGATTTTTCTTTCTCCTACGCATGGAACGGTTGAATCAGTTCGCCATCACGTAACAATTCCAGATTATCCAGATACTTGTCATGAGGTAAGAATCTCGATTTCCTTTTGGGATGAGAAAGGATTGTATCTTCCTACTACAGGTGAAGTGACTTATTTAAAGGCCAATAAGGGGAAGCGCTTGCATCGTCGATCACCAACGGAAGTTTTTTATAGGCCGGTTGAAGAATTGGCACACACTGACTTCATTTTGACTTCAAAAAATCAAACAGGTACATTGCTGCGATTCATTGATTGTTCTACGGGAAAGCGTCCCTCTATGTGGTTAAAATCAGGTGATCGTGGTCGCGGAGGAGCATGTTTTGGGTATTATCCTTTCGGTGGAACTTTGTTAATTTATGTACCTGCCAGTAGCGATATTCTGGTTTATGAAAAAGAACAAGTTGTCCCTGGCCAAACAGTTATAGCTGCCATTAAAGATTTACCTAAGGGTTAAAAATGTTGTTAGAAAATCGTCGACTGGCCTACTTCATTCCAAACACTTTTACGGCCCTTAATATGGCCTGTGGGTTTAGTGCTATATTGTTTGCCTTCAACGGGCAATTCTATAAAGCTTGCATGTTCATCGTTTTAGGTGCCATCTTTGATAGTGTAGATGGCAGGCTTGCGCGCATGACCAATACTCAGTCCAGCTTTGGTGAACAGTTTGATTCACTAAGCGATCTGGTTTCCTTCGGAGTTGCACCGGCCATAGTTTATTATCTTAGATTCCTTACTGAAGCTGGAAGACCGGGAATGGTTGCCGCTTTTTTCTTTATTCTTTGCGGGGCTTTAAGACTTGCACGTTTTAATGCCACCATTGATAAAAATAAATCTGACTATTTTCAAGGATTACCAATTCCTGGCGGAGCAACTGCCGTGATTAGTATGATCCTCATTTCAATTAGTATTCCGGAAATTTTGGAATACCGTGCTTTAACTGTGGGATACTTACTTTTTTACGCAGTCCTTATGATTTCTAATATTCCATTCCCAAGTTTTAAAAAATCTGATTGGGTTAAGAATCATAAAAAACAAGTGTTAATGATTATCTTTCTTATCTTTGCTTCATTATTTATTTATGAAGAAGTAATGATCCCAGCAATTATTACGTTCTACGTAGTGGCTTCTTTAATTTATTACTTAACTCATCGGAAGAAGTTTGAAGGCATCTTTGATTGGGCAGAAGAGCCAGAGAGCTTAAGTGATTCATCACTATAAACTAATTTTAGAGTATAAGGGTACCCGGTATTTAGGCTGGCAAATACAGCCGGAGAGTGCCGGAGCGACCGTTCAAGGTGAACTTAATCGGGCCTTAAGAGTTATTTCTAAGTCCCAGGAAGTGCGCAGTCTGGGAGCTGGCAGGACTGATGCTGGGGTACATGCATTAGGACAGGTCGCCAAGGTGGGAATTCCGCTGGAAATTGCACCTGAGAACTTAGTTCGTGCCTTAAACGTAAACCTTCCGGATGATATTAGAATCTTGTCTGCTGAAAAGTCTGATGCAGAATTTTTCCCAACTGTTCATGCCCAATCAAAAGAATATCATTACCGTTTTACCTGTAAGCGCACTTTCACGGCTTTTCAGAATGATCTCATTACTAATCACCCTTTTGAGCTCGATATAGAAAAAATGCGGGCAGCTTGCAAAATTCTTATCGGTAGTCATGACTTTACAAATTTTTATTGTGAAGGCACGGAAGTTGCGAGCAACATTCGGGAAATCTATGAGTGTGAAATTCTGGAAGTCTCTCAGAATGATTGGATGCTGCCGTCCCATTATGTTCTTAGGATTATTGGAAATGGTTTTTTAAAGCAAATGGTAAGGCTTTTGATGGGGGCCCTTTGGAACATTGGGCGAGGCAAAATTACTTTAGAGGATCTAAAATCTGCCCTAGGTCCTGAAAAAGTTCAAAGATTAGGGCCAGTGGCACCACCAAATGGGCTTTATATGGTTCGCGTCAATTACTGATTCTTTTGACAAATTCTCTCTTTGTGTTAAAAACACTATTCATTTATTTTCACTCTAGAAAAGAGAGATTCTATGTCTTACACAATTGAAAATGTTAACGGCTGTACTAAGAAATTAGTATTCAATTTCGATAAGGTTGATCTTACGAAAGAAATTAAAGAGGCCCTTGCTGCTAAACAGGCCAGCTCAAATCTTAAAGGCTTCCGTAAAGGTAAAGCTCCACTTGAGATGGTTCAAAAAATGTTTGGACCACAAGTTGAAAACGATGCTCTTTATCGTTTTATTTCTGATCAGTATTACCAAGCTGTTAAGAAAGAAAATATTCGTGCTGTTGGATACCCACAATTTGATAATACAAAATATGAGTCAGGTAAGACTGTTGCCTTTGAAGCAACTGTAGAAATCATTCCTGATTTCGAAATTAAAGACTATTCAAAACTAACTTTCAAAAAAGAATCTGAAGTTGTTTCAGATGAAGACTATCAGACTTTAAAGAAGAACTATCTTTCAAGTAAAGCTGAAGTAGCTGAGGTTCAAGATGCTGATCATAAATTAGCTAAAGGTGACTTCGCGGTTTTCAACTTTGAAGGCGAAAAAGCAGACGGTTCTAAACCAGATAATATGAAGGCTCAGGAATACATGCTGGAAATGGGTTCTGGTCAGTTCATTCCTGGTTTTGAAGATGGCATGATGGGTATGAAGAAAGGTGAAAAGAAAGATATTAAAGTTACTTTTCCAGCTGATTACCACGAAGAAGATCTTAAGAATGCTCCGGTTACTTTCCATGTAGAGCTTCTTGAAATTAAACAGAAGAATTTTCCTGAATTAACTGATGAACTTGCTAAAGAGTTTGGTTTTGAATCAGTCGCTGATTTTGAAGCTAAAAATAAAGAAAGAATGGCAACTCAGAAGAAGCGTGAAGTAACTCAAAAACTTCAACAGGAAATTCTTGAGAAGCTCATTGCTGAAAATACTTTTGATGTTCCTAAAGCATTAGTTGATGATCAGAAGCAATCAGTTAAAGAAGAGCTTACTCGCACATTGAAACAACAGGGATTTAACGATCAGATGATCGGACTTTATTTCGAGCGTTGGGATGCAGATGTTACTTCTAAAGCTCTCTTCCAGGTTCGTTCAGGTCTCGTTTTGGATAAACTTGCTAAGAAGTATAATATTGAAGCAACTGAAGCTGATTTAGATGCAAAAATCGATGAGATGGTTGCTCAGTCAGGCATGAAAAAAGAAGAGATCGCTAAATTCTATAAATCAAATGAGAATGTTAAGCGCAATCTAATGTATGCTATTCGTGAAGAGAAGACTTTCAAGTCTTTGATGAACGATATGAAAGTTTCTTAAATTTTAAATTGTTTTTTCTGCTCCCTCTCTTTGAGGGGGAGCAGTTTTCCCACCAAAAACCCCTCACCAGTTTTAATCTACAGTTTCCGTCACTAAATTTCACATTTACTTGTTTTTCGGCGTAATAGGTACTCAGGTGTTGTCCTTGAGGAACGAATTCATTCGTTGCAGCCCCTGGACTTCGCTCACGATCCAGGTTCAAACTTGTACAAAACAGCAGGGTCATTATCCAAACCGGAGTTAATTTTCTGGTAAGTAGAAAGATTACAATCAAAAGAAGAACGATATTGGTTTCAATTAAGGGGAAACTCAGAGTCATGGATGAAAACAATTCTACCACTGCTTGAATAAGTTTCAGGAGAGTGATTCCGATAGTTAATTGCCAGTCCCAGAGAGGAAAAGAGAGTAAAAAAAGTAAAGGCATTAGAATTGAGAATCCCAGATTCAATAGTGGAGAAAAGATTAAAAGTAGAATTGAAATATCAGAGTTTTGAAAGTAGGCCAAAAGAATCTGTGCAATGAAAAACCAAATAATAAGACCCAGACCTTGAATTCCCGAATAAATGATACCCAGGAAAAGAAAGCTATATGTAAAACTCAAGGCACTGCTTTGGAAGGTTCCAAAAAATATATCTATGATAAGTGCAGCAGCAAAACCAAGTTTTAGACCAAGGAGTTTTTGATGGGATTTAATAAGTAACATTCGCTTCAAAGCGGTAAGGCCAGGAAGGAAGCATAAACCTACCCCCAACAGGAGAAGCAATAATAGATGATATTTTTTTCCAACTATCTTGAGCACAGGCATTAGAACCGCACTGAGATGAAACCCTGATGGTGTAAATAAATGATTAAGTCCAAGTTTTCTGTAGTGCTCCTTCATCCATCTAGAAAGTGGTGCTGCCCGGCCTGTAAGAATAGATTCCCAAAGTTTCAGCATATCCAGATCTTCACGAGAGACTTTTTGGCGAGCATTTTCGAAGCTCTTGAGTTTAATGACCCCCTCACCTTTAAAATAAGGCTTAAGGCTTCTTAGCTCATGGGCCTTAAGCAGTGTCAAAAAGAGGAAAGATATGGTTAGGATAGTGAGAAGCCATGGTTTATTCATGACCTAGAGCCTAGCAGGCCACATGCCTAAGTTTTTTGGGTTAAGTCCAAGTAATGATTAAAGCTTTCTTGTGCTGTGTAAAATGGATTTCCTTGCTTCTCGGAAAGAAAAGGAGTACTTAATCGCCATGATGGAAATGAGCATCAAGAGTCTTCTTCCCCAAATACAGAGTTGGTTGGAAGAAGATGACTTAACCCGAAACTTTCACTACACCCGATCATTGCCTACCCATGCAGTGAGACTTCAATTAAATGTGAAGTCTCCACTAATTCTGGCAGGGACAGACTATCTTGCTGCCACTTTCATGGCCCTTGGATCAGAAAATCATTTTTCTTTCTTAAATGAATATGAGGGGAAGAAGCTGGAAGCTGGCACCATCATTGAGTTTCCTGAAACAATGCCATTTAACTTAGCGGTGACTGGGGAGAGATTGGCCCTAAATTTAGTTCAGCATGCAAGTTCAATTGCGACATGGACAGAAAAACATGTAGTGAAAGCAAATACAAAAGATATTAAAATTCTAGACACGAGAAAAACAACACCCGGTCTTCGCACTTTGGAAAAGTACGCAGTCCGAATGGGTGGCGGATTTAATCATCGTCTCGGTCAATCCGATACCTGGATGATCAAAGACAATCATAAAACCTCTCTGGGAGGACTTTCCGGCGCTCTTAAGTTTTTTAAGGATCAGGGTGTTTTCTACAACAATATCGTGGTTGAGATTCATTCTTTAGAAGAATTAAATGAGGCCATCACTTTAGGATGCTCTCATGTGATGTTGGATAATTTTTCTCCTGAACTGGTTAAAGAAGCCGTCAAAATTAAAAAATCAGGAATGACATTCGAAGTTTCTGGCGGTCTTAATCTGACCAGTATGGAACATTACTTATTGGAAGGGGTGGATGCTCTAAGTATGGGTTCAATTACGTACTCAGCTCCCAGAGTAGATCTATCTCTTAAATTCAAAACTCTATGAAAGATTTTAATACTGATGTTTTAATTATCGGTACCGGTATATCAGGACTTGCTACAGCGATTAAGCTTGCTGAAAGTAAGGCCAATGTGACGATTGTGACCCGTGAGAAACGTCCTGAAATCACCAATACTTTCTGGGCCCAGGGTGGAATTATCTACAGCCCTAAAGATTTGAATGATCAAGAAGATTTAATTCAGGATATTCTGAAAGCCTCCGCATTCACTTCGAATGTTGAAGCTGCTAAGGTTCTAGCTACCCGATCCGCTGAAATTATAGATGAACTTCTTATTCATAAATCAAATACTGAATTTGCCAAAGATGCAGAAGGGGAACTGCTTTTCACCAGAGAAGCTGCTCATTCTCGTGAAAGAATTATTTATAAAGGAGATATGACTGGTAAGGCCATTCAGCTTGCTCTCCTTAATTATCTGGCAAACGTAGAGATTTTTCCTAATGTTACATTCCTGACTTCTCATACTGCCATTGATTTGATCACACCTAATCATCACGGTGTGGATATAACTCAACGTTATGAAGAAAATCAGGTGCTGGGAGCTTATATACTGGATCAAAAATCCAAAGAAGTGCGTAAGGTTCTATCTAAAATAACAGTACTTGCAACTGGTGGCATTGGGGCCCTTTATCTTCACCATTCAAATGCTGAAGGTGCTCGGGGAGATGGTCATGCAATGGCCTATCGGGCCGGAGCGTATGTCACCAATATGGAATTCATTCAGTTCCATCCAACTACTTTCTACAATCGATCTTCTCATCGACGTTTCCTGGTCTCAGAAGCAGTTCGTGGAGAAGGTGGTCGCCTGATTAATTCTAAGGGCGAACCCTTTATGAAGAAGTATCATCCGGATGCGGAACTCGCTCCTCGTGATGTTGTCGCCCGGGCCATTCTGGAAGAAATGATTGCTGCAAAAGAAGATTGTGTTTATCTGGACATCACTCATAAAGATGAAACTTATCTGAGAGAGCGCTTTCCAACAATCAATGCCTATTGCCTTGAGAACCTGGTGGATATGGCGAAGGTTCCCATCCCTGTGGTACCTGCCGCTCACTACACCTGTGGTGGAGTAAAAACAGATATTAAGGGAAGAACCAATCTAAAAAAACTTTATGCTGTGGGTGAGGTGGCCTGTACGGGTCTTCATGGGGCCAACCGTCTGGCATCAACTTCATTGCTGGAAGGATTAACCTGGGGATATATTGCGGCCGAAGATATACTGACCTATATTGATGAAGTCAAAAATTACGATCATGATCGAATCAAAGATTGGACTCAGGCCGAGGAAGAAGTTGATTTGGCACTGATTACTCAGGACCAGATGACACTAAAGCAAACGATGTGGAACTACGTAGGTCTCTCGCGTTCGCAAAATCGATTAAACCGCGCCCGGGCCATGTTCATTGAACTTCAAGATGAAATTTCAAAATTTTATAAGAATGCCCAGCTGCATGATGAGCTGATTGGCCTTAGAAATGGGGTGGAAGTGGCCTTTATGGTGCTCAATGCTTCTCTTCGTAATAAAGAGTCAGTGGGATGCTTTTATCTAAAAGGTCAAAAGCGGCAATAGAAGTTGTAGAATAGATTACTCTCATTCTCATTTTCCGGTGAGATAACCATGTTTCCATAAAACTCTTTTTCGGCTGAGGCTTCCTTGGGAGTGCGGTCGAGCATGATATTAATTGCACGCTTAACCTTTCCGTTTTCTCGCATTAAATAAATGAGTTTTGTCTGTCGCCGAACAGTTAAGTCTGATCGAAGAAAACGAAGCTCTTTACCATTTAAATTCATGGTTAATGTTTGAGCATTATTTATGGTGAAGACATCGACAATTGTCTCAAATTTCAGGTTAATTAAAGAGGACTGGCTATTATTGTAAATGCCGTTTACGACATCACAATTGGCCACAGTTCCGGCAAAACTGTTGAATGACAACAGCAACAAGCCTAGGCATAAAAATTTCATGAGAGAATAATAAGGTAGATTTCAGAGGCCGAGGGTAAAAAGGCTAAAGTCTTGTAAAAATTACTACGAATCAGTTAAGGGCATGAAGTAATGATGTCCTAAAAGGGCCAGGTTACGCCTGATAAAGTTTCTGCGCCGGAGTACAAAGTTCGTGGGTTTTTTTGGGCTCCATCTCCTTGGATTAGGCAAAATGGCGGCAAATAATTGAGCTTCTCCTTGGGTGAGTTTATTGGCAGGCTTATTCCAATAATAATTGGCCGCTGCTTCTGCCCCGTAGACACCTGGCCCTAATTCAATCACGTTTAAATAAACTTCTAGAATACGACGTTTATCCCAGAGGGTTTCAATCAATACTGTAAAATAGGCTTCAAGGCCTTTTCTCAGATAAGTGCGAGATGGGTAGAGGAAGACATTCTTAGCTGTTTGTTGAGTAATGGTTGAGGCGCCCATTTTTATTTTTCTGCGTTTATTAGCATCAATGGCCTTGGCAATCGCTTCAAAATCAAAACCATAGTGAGAGAGAAACTTAGGGTCTTCGGAAGCGATGACGGCCCTTTGCAGATGGGGAGATATTTCATCCAGAGAGGTCCAGTCTTTATGAATGGAAACCCATTTACCATCCAGAGCGTATTCGATGGTTCTAATCATTACCAATGGGGTCGCAAAGATGGGCATCCACCGATAAAATAAAACGGTCAGGCTTGTAGAGATAAAAAAGCCCGCAATACTCCACAAGATCACTTTTTTGATCTTTCCAAGTGTTGGTCTGGCCTTAGCAAATCCACTTCTTATGTAGCCCATATAAAACTGATTATATTACGTTCTTGAAGTCTCGTAAATTGGCATATTGCACTACGGCCGATAATCTACCGTGGATTTTTTACAGAGTAGAGGGGCAATTGGAATGACTTTTCTTTCGCAATCCTCTAGAACGAACAGATTAATTCCAAATAGGTGCCATTAATGAATCTTGAACCAAAAAAATTCCAAGAGAAGTCCATTTTCTTTACATCCCTAGGATGTTCAAAAAACTTAGTAGATTCTCAAGTAATGCTCGGACATCTGAAGCTTGATGGCTTCACTGTCGCTCAATCACCTGATGAAGCTGAAGTCATAATCGTCAATACCTGCTCTTTTGTTGAAGCCGCGAAAGTGGAATCAATTGAAACTGTTTTGGATCTCGCCTCTTATAAAGAAGAGGGCAATTGCAAAGCTTTGGTTATGTCAGGTTGTATGGCCCAACGGTACTCCAACGAACTTGAAGCTGAAATGCCTGAAGTGGATATGTTCATTGGAACAGGTGAATATCATAAAATCGTTCCTCTTCTTAAAGCGATGGAAGAAGGAAAACTTGAAAAGAAATCATTCGTGGAAATTCCACGTTACATCCACACAGAATTTGACCCTCGTTTAAATACTTCGCCATTTTATATGGCCTGGTTGAAAATTTCAGAAGGTTGTAACCGAAACTGTACTTTCTGTATTATTCCTACACTTCGTGGAAAACTCCGTTCACGTACTGTTGATTCTTTAGTTAAAGAAGCTGAGCAATTGGCCGCCACTGGTGTTCGTGAATTAAATCTAATATCGCAGGACTTCTCAGATTACGGTGTTGATCTTTCTGGTGGTGGTAAATCGGAAGGAAAAAATCCAATGATTTATGAACTACTTTCTCGACTAGAGAAAGTGGAAGGCATTGATTGGGTTCGGGTCTTTTATTTCTATCCGGATGATTTGACTGAAGATGTAATGGATCTCATGGCCTCATCAACTAAAATTACGAAATATCTTGATATGCCTGTTCAGCATTTTGCCGATGGAGTTCTGAAAAGAATGAATCGCCGTGTGACTGAAGAAGTTATTCATCAGAAGATTAAAACCCTGCGTGAGAAAATTCCCGGTATCGTTCTTCGAACCTCAATTATTGTAGGCTTTCCTGGAGAAACGGAAGAGGATTTTGAAGCTCTCCTTCGTGGAGTTAAAGCTGCCCGATTCAACCATTTAGGTGTTTTCAAATATTCAGATGAAGAAGGAACGCCGGCCCTGCGACTAAAAGATAAAGTTTCTCAAGAAGTCATCGATGAAAGATTCGAACAGCTTTATGAAGCTCAAAGAGAAATTGCCCGGGAATTAAATCAGGCATACTTAGGTCAGGTCATTGATGTATTAGTTGAAGGCGCTCATGAAGAAACTGATCTTCTGCTGCAAGGTCGTCATGCTGGACAAGCTCCGGATATTGATGGCAAAGTGATTATTAATGATGGAATGGCCCGTGCCGGTGACATTGTTAAAGTCGAAATCACTGAAGTGCTTGATTATGATCTAGTTGGCCGTATTATTTAATTTTAAGCTTGGCCCTGGATTGAAGTGATTCGATCCAGGGCTTTTTTTTGCTTAAAAAAGTACTCTGTAATTTTTATTTATCCTCTCATCCTGATTCCACTTTCGTGCTAGTCTCCCTCCCAATTGACCCCTTATATGGAGAATCCTATGAAATACTTATTTCTTGTGTTGGTAATGCTAGCAAGCTCTATCGCCTTGGCCGATGAGACTGAGAAAACATTTGTGATGTTTTGCGGAAATAAAGCGGCCTTAGAGAAAATGGCAGCAGAAGAAGGTTTCACGATAACAAAAGAAGATCTTCTAGAGATGAATGAAACGAGAGCTCCCATTTTGGACATTTTAAAGAACGGAGCAGAAGGTATTGAGCGACAGCTCGAATTGGGAAATAGCCAGGATACCGGAGCATTTGGTGTGATCATTTCTTGCGGCATGATTGATCAAGTTAAAGACCTGATTAAGAAAAAAGGTTGTTTTGATCTGAAAACGAATAAAGTGGTTAAAGATAAAGGTGGAATTGCTGCCTGCGCTGAAATCATGGCCAAGCTTCCAAGATAATACGAATGACTATGCTTAAATTTGTTCTTTTTTTAATTTCTTTCTCGGCCTTGGCCCAGGAAGTGAATGTAAAAGTTCTATCAAGAATTAAGCATAGTCACTTTGACCTAGGGATTGGTTCCCTGGTTGAATTAGATTTCAAGACTTCCAGACAAATAAAAAAGGCCATATTCCTCGGGCGCATGATAAATCAGGACGGAGAGACAATCGAGTTTCTTTTTCTGGATGAGATGAAAACCAGAATCATGATGTTTGACCCTGATAATGTTTCGGGTTTTAGGAAATCCACTTCACAAGCAATCATCAGCCCTATTGATCAAGTCGGATCAACCTGCACTGCCTATGGTTTCTTTCATTTCTGGGAGCAGATGTACGAAGCCGGTTTCAAAGGAAGTGAGGAACTGGCGAGTACCATGGAATCAGATCGCAGACGCATGCAGTTTTTAGAAGAAGCGATAGATCTGTACTACATTCAAAATAAATTTAATATCACCTCCCATATGAAAAATTATGGAAAACGCTATGGTTTTAAATGTAAAAATAATCCTTTCAAAGATCCATCTCTAGCGGCAGACTTCATATTCAAAACCACCAGTGAAGGAAGGCCAGTGCTGATTGATTTTAACATCGGTTCAGAGATGGTCGCTTCTTCCTATGAGATTAATGATTATGAAAATCCGGTTGGTCGTGATCCTCGCTTGTGGATACCACGGAGAGTGGGAGAGAGAACGAGTAGTGGCCATGTTATCGTAGCGGCCGCTGCCTTTATTTCTAAAGGAAGAAAAAAAGTTTTAGTTCTGGATTCAAATTGGACAGAACCTCGGGTCTGGGATTTGAAGAAGTATGTGAGTTCCAGGGCAGCCGTTAAAGAGATGGGTTTTCATACTTGTAACTAAAGAAAATCACTGATTAAAATCATACTTTCCGTAATCCCTAATTTTCGCATATATAGATTAAAATTGTTAAGAATAATTTAACAATGAGGGCTTGTGATTTTAGAAGATGGCTTTTTTGGGAGTGATGAGCTTTTTTTCTCCCGTACTGATCAATTAGGTAAAATTATTTCTGGAAATAATATCTTTCAAAGAGTTTCAGGTTTTGGCTGGGAAGAAATGCTGGGCCGACCTCATAATATTGTTCGCCATGATGATATGCCTCGTGCCGTCTTTTTTCTGATCTGGCACCTTTTGAAAAAAAAGATGCCTGTTGGTGGTTATGTAAAAAACAAAACTAAAAATGGAAAATTTTATTGGGTCTTTAGTTTAATACTACCTTTTAATGATGAATTTGTTTCTATTCGTTTCAAACCTTCAACTAAAATTCTGGAAGTTACTGAAAAGCTCTACGGTGAAATTCGCCTGGATGAGAAGGAAGTTAAACGTCTACCTAATGACTCTGCTGAAAAACTTTTGATAAAACTCAAAAATTTAGGCTTTGAATCCTATGAGGATTTCATGTGGCATGCCTTCATGATGGAAATGAACTCATGGACAGGCATCAAAAAGGATGAGGTAACTAATCAGTCCCACCAGATGCTGGCGGAGCTTCTAGAACAAGGAAAAGGTATAGGAAGAGTTTCGGATAGCATTATTCAGGAATGCAGTAAAAATATTTATCTATCCCTTAATCTAAATATTGAAGCTTTAAAGCTAGGAACGACTGGAGCAAGCCTTGGTCGAGTGTCTGAACAATTTCAAAAAATGATTAGTGAAATCCAAAGTGAAATAAAAATTTTTTCAGAGATTGCCATAAAGATCAATAAGACTATGAAAGACAATCAGTTCCTCGTTTATTCCTCTAACCTGATTGAGCAGATGGTTTATTTTTTCGACACCTCTGAAAAGGGGAGCGAGCATATTAATACGAGTAAGGAATCAATAATCCTTAATAATCTATCTAACGGTTACAATGAAAGTGTAAAAGAAAGTTTTCAAACTTTAATTACAATTATCAATGAACTCTGCAAATCAACTGAAAACCTACTTACTATAATTAATGGGCTAGAAGTAGTAAGAATAACTGGCAAGATTGAAATGGCCCGGATTGATGATTCTCAAAAAATATTTACGACTCTTAACAATGATTTAAAAGTTTTTGTTGATGTACTTAAAAATGGATTAAAAGAGATTCAAATAACTTCTCAACAGATGGGTTCCATTAGTCATGAGCTTTTAAATAATTATCATTGAAGACTTCGCACTATTTGTTCTTTAAATTCCGGGCCTTTACCACTTTCGGATATAAATATTAATTAAATTTAAATAGTTATCTGTCCGATAAAGTACTTACCTATGCTGCCCTTTAAACGTATTGAAATTCTTGTTCTATTGTTGTTTCTGATGATCTCAGGAAAAGTGAATGCAACGGCTCCTTTAAGTTATTCCGGCCGCTTAGTAAATTCAAACGGCTCACCAGTTAATGGGCCTGTAAAATTGAAATTTGATTTAGCTTATACCACTCCGACTGGAGTAGGACCCGTTCTTTGTTCCCAACTAATCAGCAATGTTGATCTAAGTAACGGTGTTTTTCATGTGAAGCTTGATCCGGATTGTTCTCCGACAAATTTGACAAGTGTACTAGCTCAAATTCCTTCCGGTGAATCAATAGTTATTCAAGTGACCGATGAATCGGCCGGCAAATCTTATTCTTATCAAGCCTTGAACTCGGTTCCATCTGCCATAGTAGCAAGTCAGTTGGAAAAAATGAATGCCACTCCTGGCCAACTTTTAGGGTGGGATGGATCTAAGTGGGTACCGACCAATGAAGCCGGAACAGGGACAGGTACGGTGACTTCAGTTGGAACGGGTTCAGGACTAGTAGGTGGTCCTATTACGTCAGTAGGAACGATATCAATTGCAACAGATGGAGTTGAAGGTTTTCACCTTAAAGATGGTAGTATAACTGATACGGATATTTCAGCTACCGCGGAAATAGACCAGTCTAAAATTAAAAACCTCACAACTGATCTTGCCGCCAAAGAATCCTTAATCAGTAGCGGAGCTTCAACCGATTATTTAAATGGAATTAAGTCCTGGACTAATTTCGATCAGTCCGTTCGAAACGCTTTACTACTTGGATACACGTCAGGTTCTGCCACTCCACTTTCCGCGACAGATAATGTGATGGAGGCCTTGAGTAAACTTGAAGGTCAGATTATCGCCAATGACACTGCCTTCGATAATGCCGGCCAATGGGATAAAGACGGAAGCCTTATTTATTACAACACAGGGAACGTGGGGATTGGAACGGCTACACCATCTGAGAAATTAGACGTAACAGGTAATCTCGCTCTTTCTGGAAGATTACGTCTAAAAGATTCTGGAAGTAATTATGTCGAACTAAAAGCACCAACGACAATTGCAGGGACAGTGACATTCACTCTGCCAGGGACTCTGGGAACAAATGGTCAAGTCTTAGTGACGGATGCTTTGGGGAATTTATCATGGTCCACACCCTCAACTTCTTCTGCTGAGATTGTTGACGGGTCTATTGTTGATGCTGACGTGTCGGGAAGTGCGAGTATCGCTCAATCTAAAATTGCAAACTTAACGACCGATTTAGCTGCTAAAGAACCCACATTGATTGCTGGAACTGCCGCTCAATATCTAAGAGGAGACAAGAGTTGGCAAACCCTTAATACCGATGCGGTAGCGGAAGGAACCAAATTATATTTTACAGAACCCAGAGTCCTGGGAACTGATCTTGCTGGACTAAGTGCCGTTGCCGGAAGTGTGACTGACTCTGACAGCGTTTTATCAGCGATTGGTAAA
>JANJTC010000003.1 GCA_024711325.1 Bacteriovoracaceae bacterium
TAGCGGAAGGAACCAAATTATATTTTACAGAACCCAGAGTCCTGGGAACTGATCTTGCTGGACTAAGTGCCGTTGCCGGAAGTGTGACTGACTCTGACAGCGTTTTATCAGCGATTGGTAAATTAACCGGAAATCAATCCAACCATGTCTTAAAGGCCGGCGATACCATGAATGGTAATTTGCTCATGGGTGGCAACACAGTCACTGGATTGGGTGCACCCTTGCTGAATTCGGATGCTGCAACAAAGTTGTATGTAGATACTGAAGTTAACAATAAAGCTTACTGGACGAAGACCGTGAATGATCTTTCCTACAGTACTGGTAATGTGGGAGTGGGAACTGCTACACCAACAAATAAATTGGATGTTGTGGGTGATGTCGCTTTAAGTGGTAAGCTTCGCCTTAAGTCAGATACCGCAAATTATATCGAACTCAAGGCCCCGCTGAGTTTAGGTAGCACTCAGACTTATATATTTCCTGCAACCACTGGAACATCCGGATACGCTTTAACCACAAATGGAACAGGAACTTTATCCTGGAGTGCGGTTGCTACGACTTCGAGTTCCGTGGGTGGAGATTTGTCGGGGACAATCGCGAGCGCGGAGATTGTCTCAGGTGCAGTCGGTAGTACGGAGATTGCTGATCTATCAATTGCCAATGCAGACATTGCAAATACCACCATTACATATAATAAACTGAATCTGATTGATGGTGACATTCCCCAAGCGAAAGTGAATGGTTTGGCCACGGCCCTTGGTGGCAAGGAGCCAACCATAACTGCAGGAACCACTGCACAGTACTGGAGGGGAGATAAGTCCTGGCAAACTTTGAACACCACTTCTGTCCCTGAAGGAACAAATCTTTATTTTTTAGATTCGCGCGTGCGAGGGGCACTACTGAGTGGTTATGTGGCCGGGTCTGCGACACCGCTTGCGGCTACGGATACTCTACTTGAGGCACTGGCAAAACTAGAAGGGCAAATGATTGCGAATAAGGCAGCTGTTGATTCGACGGGGCAGTGGAATAAGAATGGAACCAGTGTTTATTATAACGGCGGTAACGTTGGTATTGGAGTTACTACTCCTCTAAGTAAGTTTCATGTTAATGGAACGATAAGACAGCAGGCAGAAGGTACTTATGGAATCATTGAAGGTAATACTTATGCTGATCCAAACTATGCTACTCACTTCATAGGTTATAGATCCCGAGGAACTGCACTCGCTTCAACATATCCTCAAAGTGGTGATGGACTTGTTACTTTTCAAGGAAGGGATGGTATTGACCGGCTACACATTGGGGGTATTTCTATCGATGCTGCTGAAAACTTTTCTTTAACTGCAAAGGGAACCAGCATGCGTTTTACTACGACTCCTGTTGGAACAGTTGCTCCTGCAGAGAGAATGAAAATAAGTTCTGAAGGAAATGTTGGTATTGGAACTTCTACTCCAACGAGTAAATTGGACGTTAATGGCGATATTGCTCTTACGGGTGATTTAAAAATGGCCGGAGGAGATAGTTATATATGGACTAATGGCACGGGAACAGGATTTACCGGTATATTTGATTCAGCAAATAGCCGTGTACTTGTTTACGCTTCTGAGGCCACTGGTAATGTGGGTATAGGGACAACATCACCTGTGGGAAGTTTACAGGTTAATAACAATGGAGGAACAATTGCTGGGACTTCTGCCAGTATTGCAAATGCTGCCATTAACATTGTGGGCGGTTCTCCTGGTAATTTAGCGATTGATTCAAATGAAATTCAACAATTTGGAGATTCTCTGAATTTGAGAGGCGAAGGTGGAATTAATATTAGTACGGGCGATACGGCAGATGGTGATAATTTGCGAGCTCTGACTATTGTTAAGTCTGGAAATGTTGGAATCGGTAGTACCAATCCTCAGGCCAAGTTAGAAGTCGCTGGTGCGGCCGTCATCGGTACAGGCATGGGTGCCAAAACAATAGGAGTCGTTTCATTTTTTACTTCTAATAATACAACTGCAAACTATATTCATATTCGCACACCATATAAACCAACGGTTAATAATGGAATGTATCACTTCAAGGTGGAGGGTTATTCTTATGCCGATAGTAAGATCATTGATCTTACTTATGTTGGTTATTCTTATACAACCTCTCCAACAGTTATTCAGAATCCCCAAAGTCGTGATCCTCAGGGATTTTTTGCTCCCACTCAATATATAGGTTCTAACGGTTATATTTACTTACGATTTAAACCTGGAAATGTTTATTACACGTCATTTAGAGTTGATTCTACTTATGTGGGCAACGGAAGAATAATATATCCGGGAGAAATGACCGTGACTGAGTCTTCAGCACCAACTTTGTGATTCACAGATCTTATGTTCTTGTTTGGGTAAAATGTTATAACTTCATTATTTTTTTGCGCAAAATACCAATTTGTAAAAAGTACTTAAATCCATGATCTTAATTGATATGAGGTTTCTCCTGATATATTTTGGCCAAATAATCAGGAGAAAATATGAAATTCTTACTCACGGCCCTCATAAGCTTGGTCGCGGCTTCCTCAATTACTGCTTTTGCAAGTAACGGATATAATGTAAAAGTAAGCGATGGCGGAGCTGCCCATTGTAAAACAAAAGCGGATGTTGTTCGCGGTAGATTTGGGGCGTATAAGACTCATTTGAAGTCTATTGTTGTTGATGGTAATACGGCCGTAGTAAAGATTGAAACGATCCTCCTTTCTTGTCTTGAAATCGAAGGTAAAATTGGCTTTAGCGAGGTCCGGCCATATGATACCTTAAGTTATCAGACAGTTACCTTTGATAATGGAATCCAGACTTTTCATGCAACTCCTGAATTTGTAAAAATGATTGCGTATAAAGATGGTGTTTACAAAAAAATAGCCGATGTAGAACTTACTAATGACCTTAAGCAGATGGTAACACTTAAATTAGACCTTGATGAGTTACTGACGGCAAATGAGCGTGAAGATTTAGAATTTGGGAAGGTTGTTTTAGGTAATTTTGACTATACGTTGCAAAAGACTCTTAAAATCAGTGATAGAGATTATTCAAAACTTATTACATTTGGCTCTTTTAGAATTCATTTTAAAGCATCTTTGGATAAAAATAATTCATTGAAAATTCTGGCACTATAGAGATTACTGATCTTTGAAGTTTTTAATGTTGAGTTTGGTTTCTAATTCTTTAATCTCTTCATTGAGCTTATTGTTCTTAGCTTCATGAAGTTTATAATGTAGTAACCCATAAGCCTGCTTGTCTTTTAAGTCTTTGGTTAAAAGTTTTGTTTCCATTTGAACTAAGCCCAATTCAACTTCTTTGACCTGAGCGGATAGTTCCTTAAAGCGAAAATCAATTTGTTTATAAAGGTCATTGATGAGGGCGGAAGTCTGAGAGACAATAGCTGTTACGACAACATCATCTTCTACACGGCGCTTTTTCGGGAAAAATCTTTCAAACATAGTGGCTCCTCTTCTTACATCATAGGGCAAAATGACTTATGAAGCTTTCGAGGCAAGAATCTCCTAGTAGGTTACCTGTCCATTACGTCTTAAACTATATGGAAATTTAAGGAGTTACCTAAGTGAAAAAACTGATCGTTATTCTCGGATTATCTTTATCTTTAAATGCTTTGGCCCAAGAGGTAACTGAACCCGCCTGGAAAACGAAGGTGAGAGATCTTATCACTCAAGTCGCCGGTGTTGATTGGAGTAATAAACTTCTAGGGGCTGCTCCTGCTCCGATGGTTGAAGTACCTATGCCGGAAATACCCACTCAAGAAAAAAAATCAACCGATGTTGGAAGCTATACCAGGCAATCTAAAGGACCTACGGAGTTTGATAAATTACCACCCGAACGTAAACGTCAGTTTGATTATAAATTTATAGAAGAGCTTTTTCATGTTACCCGGAAAACTGAAGCTAAGGATGAGGATTTGGCAAATTGGCTAAATACTTTGGATCAGGGTGGTTCTCGGGAAGGAATTTACCAGGCGTTAGTATTAGACGAAGTTTACAATGGTCTGGAGAGTATGGAGGATCGACCTGCTGATAAGCTTCTCGATTTTAGTCTAAAGTTTAGTCAGAAGTATTTGAATCAGACTTTCGAAAAACAATCTATCAATCAGCTTAATTTGTATTCTTTGAAAAGAATATTGACTGAAAAAAGCCTTGATCTGCTCGAGCTTTATGAAGTGAAGGACCTGGATTTAATTTATCGCTGGTACGCGAATTTTTCGGCAGACATGGCCCGGAATCATGAATTGATGATGGAGTCACAAATCCGAAAAAACACTTCAGCCTCATATCATTATGAATGGGCCAAGAGTATGCCAGTTCAGCATATTAAGTCTGAAATTATCATAAAGCTTCATACCGTCATGAATGGTCTACAGATGATTCAGTAAAAAAATGGATTTTCGATGTCAAAAAGAGAGTGGAGAAGTCGTTCCACTCCGAGTGCAATTCCTGCAGATGGTGGAAAACCCTTATCCATTGTTTGATAAAAGTTCTTAGGCTCAGGCAATTGATAGAGATATAATTTTTGTTTTAGATCATTTTGTATTTTGAATCGTCTGCGCTGTTCATTTGCATCTGTCAGCTCATTGAAACAATTACAGAGTTCAATTCCATCTATATAGACTTCAAAGCGTTCACATACTCTTGGATCACTGGCCTTAAGCGTGGATAAAGCGCTGAGTGGTGCCGGGAATTCTGTAATCATGAGCAATGGGTATTTTATAAGCACAGGTTCAATGCGATTTAAGTAAAGTAGGAAAAAATAATCATCCCATTCCAGTTCAACATTCGGGACAGGTACATCGGAATAATTTTTCAGTAAATTCTTAATCGACGGGATGTCCAGATAGTTAAGAATATCAATCTGCAGTTCTTCCTGAAAAAGTTCCTGCATGGTTTTTTTTATCAGCTTTTGGTCTTTTACTCTTTGCGGGAAATTTCTTTTTTTACCTTCTTTAATCACATAAGAGATTAGACCTTCTATATCCTGCATGATGCTTTCATACCGCTCATTTTTCCGGTACCACTCAAGCATTAAAAACTGAGAGCGATGAATCGGCGAATCCGGCTCATCCCGAAAGCAATAGGATAACGAAAAAATCTTATCAAACCCTTCATCGCTTGCAAGAAGCTCTTTCATGCAGAATTCAGGCGAAGTGTGAAGATAAACAGGCCTTAACTCTTTTTTATTCACCGAATGAAGTTGAAAAGGGTGAATGTGCACTTCCATGCCAGGATTTTCCACGGCCGGGGGAGTTAAGACGTCTAAGAAGCCTTGCCCCTGGAAATAGTTTCGAATAATCTGGATGAGTTCAAATTGGTAACGAAGACGCATGGACTTTCACCGTATAAAACAAATAGTTCAAACAGAGCATACCCTTCAGGATTATGAGTGGAAAGGGTCTGTCGTCTTTTTATGTAATGAAGAGTACGTTTTCTTCATTAAACGCTCGGAGGCCATGCCCACTCACGGTGGACAGATGGCCTTTTTGGGAGGACACAAACAGGATCATGAAAGCGATCCTTGGATTGTGGCCCAAAGAGAATTTGAAGAAGAGACGAGTCTTCCCCGTGACCAGATTCAGTTTCTCGGTTATTTGCCTATTGTAATGACGGCCCGTTTACAACCTATTGTGCCTGTATTATCAAAACTTTTAATTCCTACAGAAGATTTTTTGAAACGAGTTAAAAGTAACGGGGAATGGGATGATGTTATTGTTTATCCCTGGAAGGAGCTTGCTAAAGAAGAAAACTGGGAATTTGCCTGGCGCAATGGTTTTGCCCGTGTTCCCGTACTTTATCATCCTATCCAGAAAGGCACATTCTTGAATTTAACACAGAATTTTCATACCCATTTGTTGTGGGGGGCCACGGCCTCCATGGTTTGGGATTTCTTACGACTTTACTATGGGCCCGAGGCCGGTTAATACTAGCGTGCATTAAAAGGAATCATAATGGATTTGCAGAGTATCGTTCTGGAAAATATTGAAGTTTATGTAAGCGGCTTTATCGTTTTGGGCGGAGCTCTTTTCTATTATCTGCAACGTTTAAAGAAAGCTGAAAAGAAATTAGAAGAAAAAATACATCAAGTTGAAGAAAAGATTGAAGCTAAACTGGAAGAAAGAAAAGCTCCTCCTGTTGAGATTCCTAAAGTATCCTGGACTGATCGATTAAGTATGGGGTTATCCAAATCCCGATCGGAAGTTTGGGGAAAAATCGGAAATTTATTTTCTGGTCCCACTCCTGCCTTGGATGAAATTGAAGAAGTACTTTATACGGCCGATATACCTACAGGTATGGTTCAGCAACTACTAGGTAAACTAGAAAGTGACGGTAAAGGTAAGAGTGCCGCTGAAATCCAAGATCTTGTTTATGGCTTTATGAAAGAAAAGATGGCCCCAGTTCAGCAGAACATTCACAAAGACGTTTTTGATTTTCATCCGAATGAAAAGAAAACCCGCGTCTTCATGATCGTAGGTGTTAACGGGGCAGGAAAAACTACTACGATTGGAAAACTGGCCACGAAGCTTAAATCCCAAGGGGCCAAAGTTATTGTAGGGGCATGTGACACTTTTCGAGCAGCGGCCGTAGACCAGCTCCAAGTTTGGTGTGATCGGGCCGGAGTTGATATGGTTCGGGCCAAAGATGGTGCAGATCCAAGTGGCGTGGCTTATGACACAGTAGCTAAGGCTTTTGCTGAGAACTATGATTACTGCTTGATTGATACCGCCGGCAGACTTCATACCAATCAGAATTTGATGGATGAGCTGATAAAAACAAAACGTGTCATGTCAAAAATTAGTCCTGATGCTCCTCAAGAAGTTCTTTTAGTTTTGGATGCTATCACCGGCCAAAATGCTTTGAAGCAGGCCCAGGAATTTCATAAAGCACTTCAACTGACTGGAATTATATTCACTAAATGCGATGGTTCGGCCAAAGCAGGAAGTGCTGTTGGCATTGTAGATCAACTTCGCGTCCCAATTACTTATATTGGAGTAGGAGAATCAGTTGAGGATTTACACTTGTTTGATCTTGAACTTTACCTCAAAACTTTAATTGGTGTAGAGACGACTTAAACGACTGAAAATACAACGTTTCCCTAAGCGTCTTCATTGACTTTTATCCGGGCCTCCACTACCTTATTTCTATGACCCAAAGTCAGGAACAAGAATTTGATGTTTTAGGTTGCAAGGTTAAATACAGACCTGAACGACATGATAGTCACAATGCAAAGGCAGTGATTGATCTTGTGTTGCTGGAAATCCAGGAACTCAAGGCGAAACGCCCTTTGCTTAGAGATACAGACGTTGCAGTTTTAGTAGCACTAAAAATGGCGACGGAAAAATTAGAGTTAGAGGATGAATATAAAACGAACATCCTCAAACTTGAAGAATCTCTCGAAACGGCCCTTCAAGCTTTGAGTCTTGAAGAGAATTAATTGTGGATAAAGAAAGTCTTAGAAATGATTTATTATCTAGGCTCTCTTCATTGTCTAACGACACGATACTATCGTTGAGTTTCTCGTTAACTAATCAACTTATCAAACTTATCTCTTCACTCCCTGAACTTCATGGTCAAGTTGGAGCTGGTTATTTACCTCTTAAAGACGAAGTCGCTCCGGTTTATCAGGAACTCTTCCGAGCTGTTCCTTTAAGCCTGGCCTATCCGATTTTGTTTGAAGGTGAAATGCTTTTTGGAATTCCTAACGGAATGCCAAAAGGAGCTACTTGGCTTGAACCACCTTACCATCCGGCCGAACCTGAATGGTTTTTAGTGCCTGGAGTAGGATTTGACTTGAACGGTGCGCGACTTGGTCGAGGTAAGGGCTATTATGACCGTTATCTTGAGGGCAAGAACTTTTTAAAAATTGGTCTCGCTTGGTCAGAACAAATTGTAGAAAAAATTCCTGTAGAACAGCATGACTGCTACATGGACTTTATAATAACAGAAGAATTTTGCTGGGACGTAAACCAGCAGGAAAGATTTTAAGGGGAATATATGAATCCAATCATGATGGCCGTTCTGGGCGTGGTTGTTGGTGCATTGATTGCTTACATCCTGGTAAGCATCAAGAACACAGCAGCACAGAAGTCAAAGGAAAGTGCGGCACAGGATATTTTGAAAAAAGCTGAATCTCAAGCCGAAGAGATTAAGAAAAAAGCTGAAGACCGTGCCAAGCAAATCGTTCGTGACGAAAAGAATCAGCTTGAAACTGAAATGGAAAAGAAGAAAAAGCATCTTACGGATTTCGAACGTGGCTTAACAAAAAAAGAAGTTGCTTTGGAGCAGAAAACTGAACAGGTCCAAAAGGATACTGAGCGTGTTAAGGCAAAAGAATCAGAAATTGAAACTCGTGTTCAAAAACTTGATGCTGAACTTAAAAAGAATCATGAAATTCAGGAAGACCTTGCAAACAAGCTTACGCAAGTTGCAGGTTTGACGAAAGATCAGGCCAAGAATGAATTGATCGCTCAAGTGGAAGAAGAGGCCATGCTGGATGCTGCTAAGAAAGTTAAGCGCATTGAAGAAGAGGCCAATGAAGAAGCTGAGAAACGAGCTAAGCGCGTAGTTGGAATTGCGATTCAACGTTTTGCTGGTGAGTATGTTGCTGAACAGACAATTTCTTCAGTTGAGATTTCTGATGATGGTGTAAAAGGCCGTTTGATTGGCCGTGAAGGTCGTAACATCCGTGCTTTTGAACAAATCTGCGGCGTAGATCTAATTATCGATGATACTCCAGGTGTTGTGACAATTTCTTCATTCAACGTGGTTCGTAAAGAAATCTCGCGTATGACAATTGAACGTCTGATTGCAGATGGACGTATCCACCCGGCTAAAATTGAAGAATTCTATGAAAAATGTAAGCATGAGTTTGAATCTCGTCTGCGTGAATTAGGTGAAAAAGCCCAGATGGAAATCGGGGTGCATGGTATTCACCCTGAAATCTTGAAACTGATTGGTGCCCTTAACTGGCGTACTTCTTATACTCAGAACCAGTATCAGCATGCTTTGGAAACAGCATTCCTTGCAGGTAACATGGCCGCTGAACTTGGTTTGAATGTTAAGCAAGCCCGTCGTGCTGGTCTTATGCATGATATCGGTAAAGTTCTGGATGCTTCGGCCGAAGGTTCTCATGCTGTTATCGGCGCAGACTTTGCTAAGAAATATGGAGAGTCTCCGGATATCGTTCATGCGATCCGTGCTCACCATGACGATGAAAAACCTGAGTCAGTTCTTGCACACCTGGTAGCTGCCGGAGATGCACTTTCAGGTGCTCGTCCTGGAGCTCGTAAGGCACTTAAAGAATCTTATGTTTCTCGTCTTTCAGATATTGAAAAAATTGTTAATGGTTTTGAAGGTGTTCACAGATCTTATGCAATTTCGGCCGGTCGTGAAGTTCGCGTTTTGGTTGAAAATGAGAAAGTATCAGATGAACAAACCATTATGCTTTCACGTGATATCGCTCGCAAGATTGAGCAAGAGATGTCTTATCCAGGAACCATCAAAGTTTCTGTGATTCGTGAAACTCGTGCTGTAGGTATTGCTAAATAATTAAGACAGAGGGGGAATTATGGAAAAGTGTGCGATTATCACTGGTTCCTCCTCTGGCCTTGGTCTAGAGATTACTAAATCCCTTTTGTTCTCCGGCTATACAGTTTTCGGTGGTTCCCGTTCAGGAACCGAACTTGAACATGATAATTTCTACGATGTAGAACTTGATATAACTTCACCTGAATCGGTTGAAGAGTTTTTTGAGACTGTCAGAGAATTCACGGATCAAGTTCATTTGGTTGTGAACAATGCTGGTATATGTGAAATGCAGTCGCTCTCTGAAATCAGTGTTGAAAACTTTGAACTTCACCTTGCCACTAATACCTTGGGCCCATTTTTGTTGTTCCAGGGTCTGGAATCTTTTTTAATAAAGGATGAGACTCATATCATCTCTATTCTTTCCACGGCCGCTCACTATGGTTATCCGAATGTTGCCGCATACAATGCTTCAAAATTTGGTCAACTGGGTTTAATTCAGAGTCTTAAAAAAGAGTGGAAAGATTATAAAGTGCGTTTTACCAACCTCTTTCCCGGTGCGATTGATACTCCGTTATGGGATAAGGTAGGCTCAAAATTTTCAAGAGACAAGATGTTGAAAACTTCTGATTTTATGACGGTTTTTAATTTCATCGTTCATGCACCAGCTACCATTCAATTTCCTGAAATGACTTTTTTGCATAAAGATGGATTTTTGGAATGAATTTCATCCCCCCAAAAAGAAAACTTCTCGAGCTGGCCGTACTTGTTGTCCTGGTCCTCATTTTTTATTTTGTTTATCCTAGCTTTGAAGCCCTGACTCTTTTTGCCTTCGGTTTCATCTGGAATTGGTCCGCATCCAATGACCTTTCCATGATGTTGGATAATAACCGGTATCGAATGTCGATGCTCAAATTAGTATCTAATCTTCAGACCTTGATATTAAAGCCTTTTGGCTGGGCCCCTGATTTATTGAAACGTTTGATCCGCATCCTACCCGCAGGTCTTTTTTGGCTAGTGGTCATATTCATTAATGATAGTGTGATGCCTTGGTGGGCCCCATTTGTGGGTAGTCTTGCCTTTGAGCTTTTGCAGTTAGAACTTAATTTTATTAAAGGCCATAAGGACCTGCCATGAAGCTTCTCCCCGTGGCGCTAGTTCTTTTTTTTCGGCAAAGAGATAATCAAATTCTGGAAGTCTGGACTCAACGCCGTGAAGATGATGGCCCTTATCATGGCCTCCAGGAGTTTCCCGGTGGAAAAATTGAACCTGGTGAAGAGCCACTCCTGGCAGCGGTTCGGGAAGTTGAAGAAGAAGTTGGTGTTCGGATAAATCCACTCGATGGCAAATCTATGGGGATATACACCAATAATTTAGCTGGCAGAGTTATTCTGCTCAATGTTTTTCTTTTTCCTGATCAACCTTCATTGCGAGGTAAGGGACAGTGGCTAAAAATTGACTCTGAAAATCTAAGTGGCCCCTATCAGGGAATGATTCCCGGTCCAAATCATCAGATGATTGATGATCTTTATCGCTCGCTATATAGTTAGCTCCATGAATAGCATCACACAAATTTGTATCCATTTTTTTCTTCTTTCCCTGGCCTTTGGAACTCAACTCTTTTCTCCAGTTGTGAGTACTAAACTAACAGGGGTTGGCTTCTACAAACTTGGCACATCCATCGTCCTGTCATCATTGGTCCTGGCCTTCGGGGTGGATTTTTTTATGACTCCTGGACTCGGCCAAATTGAAATCTGGTGTTATGGGATTCTAATTCTTACCAATGTAATGACCTCCATCTTTCATAGGGATGAAAAAAGCTTACTCATGTGGGGAATCTATATTCTTCAGGTCATAACATTTTCGGTTCTGGCCTTTCATGTATTCGGTTTTGATCCTATCTGGATTATGTTTTTCTTTATGAGTATGGTGCTTTTGGGTATCAGTAATTTCTCTATGCTTTTAGGTCATTATTATTTGGTCGTTCCGAAACTCACAGAAGAGCCTCTCATTTATTGTCTACATATATTCTGGATTGGTTTTTTCCTTAAAATCATTTCTTCAATTGCGGTTATTGTGACGATTGGGGCCCCTTATCTCGTTGAAGGAACCCTCCTAGGAGACGGTTATATGTATAACTGGCTTTTTGTGTCTATGCGTTACTTATGGGGTTATGTTGCTCCAGTCACATTAAGTATCTTCACCTATAAACTTTGCCGTTTGCGCTCCATTCAGAGTGCAACTGGTGTTCTTTACATCGTGGAGTTTTTTGTTATTGTGGGCGAACTTATTTCAGTTTATCTCATGGCAAAACACGGATTACCTCTATGATGGAAGTTCAAATTACCTGTAAAGGCTGCGGTTCTAGTATTGATGTTCTACCTGATCACCTGGCCTCTAAAGTTGAATGCGATATTTGTAAACACGTGCAAGAAGTGCATTTCACAGTGGAGCAAGAGCAGGGGATTTTAACCGAATGTCCGGTTTGTACCCGCATGGATTTCTATAAGCAGAAAGACTTTAACCGTAAGATTGGTGTTGCTTTGTTTGTCATTGCTGCCATTCTTTCCATCTGGACTTATGGAATAAGTTTGGTGGTTTTATATCTGCTGGATCTCTTCTTATTCCGAAGGCTATCATTAGTGGCCATTTGTTATAAATGCAGCACTAATTTTCGCAAAGTGAAGAATATAAATGATATTCCTGACTTTGATCATGAGATGCATGACCGCATTGTTTACTCGGATCATGACTTTAAAGGGAAACCTCTATCTCATTAATAAGAGGCGGTTTTCCATAAAATATATTTAGGACTTTGATCTTTTTATGGATCATGTGTTATACTAAGGTCGCTATTTTATTAATCAACAGGAGTTAGTTCTTATAGAACCCCCGGCCGAACCCTCAGTCGACTTTTTGAAACCACAACCAACTGAACATTTATCATGAGTACCGATCAAGAGATTTTAATCCTTGCAGTTTCCCTCGTATTGTCTGCTTTCTTTTCAGGATCAGAAGCAGCTCTGCTTTCACTTCCTCATGAGAAGGCCAAGCAAATTGCTGAAGAACATGGATTTGATTCGTGGGCGATGAAGAAATGGCTCGAAATTCCGAACGATATTCTTACAACAATTTTAGTGGGGAATAATTTTTTCAATATTTTAATCGCAACTTTGTCTGCGAGTATTGCTGAAAGATTTTTTTCAAACGACGCACTGGCAATTAGTGTGGGTCTTACCACTATGGCCATTCTGGTGTTTGGCGAGATTATGCCTAAAACTTTCGCTCGTGGTCAGTCTGAAAAGTTTGCACCACTTTGTGTGATGATTCTCATGGCGTTCTATTATGCTATGTGGCCGATCGTAAAAGCTTTTACCAAAATTATTCAATTCGTCTTAGGTAAGAACGTTAATGTACGAAGCCGTCTTGTCACCAAAGATGATATTGAAGTCATGATTGAAATGGCCGAAGAAGAGCGCTCGATTGATTCAAAACAAATTGATCTTTTAAATTCAATTCTTGAATTTCCATCGATTAAAGTAAAAGACATCATGGTTCCGAGAACTCAAATTGAGTCTCTTAAAAAAACGTCAAGTTTTCATGACATCATTAAAATGGTGAGAGAAGTTGCTCATTCCAGATACCCTGTTTATGACGAAGATCTTGATGACGTTTTGGGATTCCTGCATATTAAAGATCTGGTTTTCTCAAGTCCTGAAGAGCAAGTTAACTTTGACATTACCAAATATGTGAAACCACCTTTTTATGTATATGAGCATATGAAAATCCAAGCCGTTTTTGACCATATGAATCGCAAGAAAGTTCACCTGGCGCTTGTGAAAGACGAAAATGGATTAGTCGTTGGTATGTTAACTCTTGAAGACATCATGGAAGAAATCTTTGGTGATATTCAGGATGAACATGATGATGATGAGGATTTAATTCCTGGTGTGGAGAGTGCGGAAGGAGTGTTAGTACCTTCTACTATTTCACTGCGAGATCTTTATAATGAATACGATATTGAGATTCCTTTAAATGATAACTACTCAACCTTGAATGGCTTTTTAATGGAACAACTTGGAAATAGTTTTCCTAAAAAAGGTCACATCATCATTTGGGATGGATTCTCTTTCGAACTTGTCCGCGTTAAGAACTCAGAAATTAAAGAAGTGAAAATTAAATCAACTTCTGGTGATCATTTACGTGAGCTTGATCGAAAAGAGAAAAATGAAGCTCAGGACAATGACCATCACAAGGCCATTGGGGCAAAATAAGCCATGGATCAAAAAGTTTATCCCGTTTGTGTCATTGGCGGAGGTTCCGCTGGAACCATGGCCGTTTTAAGAACCATTTTAAATAATGATGAGTGTTTATTCTTTCCTGGCTCCCCCAAAGATAAAAAACGTTCACGTGATCTATGGGTAAGAAAAATCGAAAACATTCCGGGACATTTTCAGTATAAGCGTGGGATTCAAGAACCTAATCTTGAAACGATGAAATGGATTTTGCAATCTGACTTCAAAGATAATCTTCATACCCAGAAAAATACCGGTGTTGTTTCAGTTGAAAAGCAAGGTGATATTTTTAAAATCATCGATTCCAACAATCAGACTCATTTTGCTGAATATATCGTTCTATGCACTGGAGTCATGGATGTGCAGCCTGAAATCAAAGGTACAATTGAAACCGTTTTCGATTATGCTAACGCGCAAACGATTGATTACTGCTTAATATGCGATGGCCACCATGTTTTAAACAAGAAAGCTTCCGTCATAGGGCACGGGAATGGGGCCGCATGGTCTGCTATCATGTTGCATGAAAGGTACCATCCAAAAGATTTTCACATTCTTACCAATGGGAAAAAAGCTGACTTTTCGCCTGATACTCAGAAGCTGATAAATTTATATGGCATTAAAGTTAATGAAGCGCTCATCATAGATATTTTCGGACAGGACAAAGGTCGAATTCTGGAAGGCTTTATTCTGGAAGATGGAACCACAATAGAAACCGACATTTGTTTTGTTTCTATGGGGATGCTTATATATAACGACATCGCCCGGGAGCTGGGGGCGGAACTGGATGAGAGAGGATTCGTCAAAGGGGATGAAGCCGGATTAACTTCAGTTCCTGGACTGTATGTGGCCGGCGATTTAAAGGCCAATACGAAAAAACAAATTTATACCGCCTGGGATACGGCCGTGAACTCGGCCAATGCTATAAATCTTAAAATTCGTTCTAAGAAACGCCAGCAACTCTTAAAATAGTGATTAATCTCATTTAATGGGAATAATGGTGACGTCACCAATTACTTTTGCCCGACAAGATAAGCGAATTTCTTTTTCCTTCACAAAATCAGATCCATGTAATTTAGTAAACTCGTCTTTAAGTGCTTCGATGGTATTTTGTTCAATGACTCCAGGGGGTTGGAGATTATCTTTACCACTTACAACATCTACCCGGCATGCCCCACATGAACCCGATAAACAGCCATGAGGCAACTCTTCTCCACGGTCATAGAGAGAATCATATAGAATCTCGTCCTTATTCACCTCAAAAACTTTGGTTGTGTCCTTTATTGACACTATGGGCATAAGATTCTTCCTTGTCAAAAACGTCATAGTTTAAGAAACTTCTCGCGTAAAAAATAAGTCTAACTCAACTCATAATTTTGGTCATCCGGTAAATCTGGTGCCAGAGGAGAAAGTCATGCTAACGCTTGAGAAAATGTATTCAATGGGCCACGAAGAGGTGGTTTTCTTCCAGGATAAATCTTGTGGATTAAAGGCCATTGTAGGGATTCACGATACTACCCTAGGCCCAGCCCTGGGTGGAACAAGATTATGGCCATATGCCAGTGAAGAAGATGCGTTAATTGACGTTCTTCGTCTGTCTCGAGGCATGACATACAAAAACGCTATCTCGGGTTTAAACCTGGGTGGTGGTAAAGCTGTAATCATCGCTGATCCAAAAAATAAATCTGAAGCCCTTTTCAGGTCTTTTGGTCGTTTTATTGAATCATTAAATGGTCGTTATATTACTGCTGAAGACGTTAATACAAACGTGGAAGATATCGAGCACATTTTCACAGAAACTAACTACGTAACAGGTGTTGCCCAAACTAACGGTGGTTCTGGTAACCCTTCTCCTTATACAGCTTTAGGTGTATTCCGCGGGATTGAGGCTTCAGTAACCAAGGCGTTTGGTTCTCGTAGTCTCAAAGGTAAAACTATTGCAATTCAGGGTGTGGGATCAGTTGGCTTTGAGCTTTCCAAGCTTTTAACCGAAGCCGGAGCGAGCATCACATTTACTGACGTAAATGAGCGTGGAATTCAGAGAATGAAAGAAGCCTTTCCGAATGCTAAATTCGTTGCCCCCAATGACATTTTTGGTGTTACTTGCGACGTTTACGCTCCATGTGCTCTCGGGGCTTCGGTGAATGATGAAACAATTCCTCAGCTGAAAGCTAAAATTGTTTGTGGCGCTGCTAATAACCAGCTTAAAGAAGACCGACATGGATTAGTTCTTAAAGAGAAAGGTATCCTTTACGCTCCAGATTATTTGGTTAATGCTGGTGGTGTGATGAACGTTTCTATTGAATTTGAAGGTTGGGCGGATTCTAAGTCTCGTCGTATGGTTGACACTATTTACGATAAAACTCTTGAGGTATTTGCTATCTCTGATGAGCAAAACATTCCTGTTAATAAGGCTGCAGATGTCATGGCCGAGAAACGCATTGAATCGATGAAAAACATCAAGAATGCATATCTTGGTAAAGTGGATCACCGTATGCCAGGTCAAAAAAGAAGATAATTATCCTCAAAGGGCCCTTTTCGAAGGGCCCTTTTTTTTGTCAGTTATTGGTAAAATTTCCCCTTAAATATTTTTCTCTTACGACCACATTCAGGCTACTTAACTTTTAAAATGAATGGCATGAAACATGCTTGTCTACCGACAGTCAGCGGGTGCAAAACCTACTGCAAAGGGGTGGTTTATGCTTAATGATGAATTAATTGGACGTTGGAATCATTTGAAAAATAACATGCAACATCTTTGGATGAAATTTTCTGAGCATGATTTTGAAGCGGCCCGTAGTAAAATTTCTCATGTTTTTCATAAAGATCAAAAAATAACCTCACCAGATCAAATTCATATCGATAATTATCAGTACGAATCCCATCGCATTGATGATCTACCATTAACGCTTAATAAAGACCCTGGACCTGGAGTTAAGTATGCCTATACTGAGAATTCTGAATTTGCCCGAGATGCTGAAAAAGTTAATGCTCACGGAATAGATAGTTTTGGAGAAGAAGATACATTTGATCCAGATGAGGCCGATGATTATCAGGATTTCAGGAACAGAAATCAGAACTCCGATTTAAGTAAGCGCTTTTATACTTCAGGGATGGAAGATACTGATCTACATTGATGATTAAAATTGTGAGTTGAGATAGCTCAGGAGATTTCCTTCCTGGGTTGGTGTTAGCCCGGCCTCGACTGCAATGATGTCTCCTACAGCGCCGTCAAAGGTAGTAGGCAATAAATAGGTACCAGAGGTGTAGTCTTGGGTTGAGGCAAAATCAACCTGGATGATATGAGTTGTGGAATTTGCCAGATTAGTGTTGTGATTAACATTGGAACCTAAAACAACTCCATCTAAGTTAAAAGTGGCACTAAATGAATCCATATCATAGATTGCGCCATCGGCTACTAGCTTAATGTCTGTAGAAAAAATATCATGGTTTACAATAGCCACCGGCGTTTTAAACACCATAAAGACGGAAGAAATGAAATCCATATTAGCAGTAAGTTTAAGTGCATCAGTCCCATCAAATTTTCGACAGGTGCCGCTACCACAGCCTTCAGTTCCTACTACTCCCTCATTGGCAATCGAAGCACTTCCTGTTGGTGGCGCCAGATTCACAAAATTAGTTTTTACCCACAGTTTAACTTGAGGATAGGTCACAAAATGAGCTGAAAGATCAACATCACTTGGAAAAACGACCTCAGTTCCATTTCCTTCAGCAACGTTCCCGGCATCATCTGTAATATTACCGCCATTGAAGTTAATGGTATTCACGACAGCAGGAAGGCCAGTCATATCAAAATGATTTCCATCAAGTTCACGGCTGAAGATTATAGTATCCGTCCCAGTGCCGGATAAATAATCTAAATGATCTGTTCCATTGTCAAAGTCAACAACGATATAGGGAGTTCCTGTGAGATCGATATCTACTGCCTCAGAAAAAGTTACTGTGATTTGAATCGTTTCGGTGCTGACGTAAGATTTAGCAAGAGAAGGGACTGCACTGATAACTGTTGGGGCGGTTGCATCGACTTTTATATTTGCCGTACTGGCGGGAACAAAAGTGCCGGTTACAATATTTTCACCAGCATCCCTGGCATAAGCATTAATACCATCACTTTCCACAGCTGTACCAACAGTGACGCCATCAGTATCAAGATCATCGGGTTTAACGGTATAACTAAAAGTATGAATGGTGCCAGTGGAGTCAGAAGTTGGAATCAGATATTCAGTACTGGCCCCAATGGTGATGGGAATTCGTGGATAACCACCTGCCCGAAAAATAGTCACTGATTCATCAAAGACAACAGTAAATTTCAGATCCTGACCTTCCACATAAGTATTATCAGCAATAGCGGGATCTACAGATAAAACTTGAGGAGGAGTGGTATCAACTAAAATCCCAGTGGTGATCGGAGGCGTAAATGTAAAATCGGTAGCTACATTCCCGGCCTGATCTTTGATGACGGCAGTACCATAGAGAGGGGAGCTTAAGGTCACCCCATCACTATCATTGAGTCCAGTCAAGGCCCCGCCTGGCATGTGAACAACTGCGGCTGTGTTTGTACCAGATGTGTATTGTAAAGGTGTTGAAGCCCCGCCTACGTCCATTGAGAGATAAGCAGCAGCTGACATATAACGAACAGGCTCAGACCAATTAACAGTGAAGAGCATATCAAGATAATTGATACTGCCATCCACAGAATATGTATTGTTATCTGGTGGAGTAATTGTATCAATGGTTGGTCTGACTCCATCTATTTGGGTTGTGGTTAATCCTGCAGAGGGAAGAGTTAAAAGGATATTGGTTCCGGCAGCATCAACGATTACCCCGGAGTTAAGATTTATATTTCCCAAAGCAATAGTGCCGTCTTGATCTAAATCACCTTCTAGGATTGTGTAACGAAAAATCAGGGAACTCTGACCATGGCCTGAAACATAAGGTGCTTGCACCGTAGTTGAACCTATTGTGAGGGGGATGCTAGGTGTACCAATGGTTTGAGTGACAAAAACGGGAGTATTAAATCCAACCGTAATGTCGAGCACCTGACCGATATTCCATTTGTTATCAATTAAAGTTCCCCAGCTACCATTCGTAACATCAGTATTTCGGGTAACCGTGATGGCCTGTGGTTGTAAAGCATTGAGGATAATGCCCGATGTATCAGGCACACTGAATACGTTATTAAGAGCATCAACAAAGTAGCTGGTAGTTGGGGGGGAAGGATCCCGAATATTTCCACCGTTGGAAGTGATCGAAGTTGCAACTGTAATCCCATCGGCATCAACATCACCCGGAACGGCAGTATAGCTAAAAGTTAAAAAATTTGTGCCGGCACCAGATGCATAAGATACTTGACGAAGAGTCGAGCCAATAGTCACTCCCAGGTAAGGCACTCCCATTGGTACGTTAACCGGCCGGTCGAATTCAACGATAAAATTTAATGTCTGGCCTGCAATATAAGTACCGTTGGCCGGGACAGCGACATCGACTACGAACGGATAATCGCCCACAATTTTAACGGCCGAGCTATAAGTCAGGACGGCACCAGAATAGGCAGAAAAATCCAGACTGGCGCTATTGCCAACAGCATCTTCAATTGTCCCAGCATTCAAAGATAAAGTAGTTGAAGAGAAGGAATCGAAACCGTTGGTATCAGAATTACTTGATGTCACAGTATAAGAAAAAGTCAGGACAGAAGTTCCTGAACCGGAGAGATAAGTAACTTCTTCTGGCGTGCCTCCACCAAATACCACTGAAAAAGAAGGCGTTCCTGTGACATAAACGGCTTCGCTGAAATTCATGGTAAAATTAATGGTTTCTCCCACATTATAGAGTCCAGGCAAACTCACCAGATCAAAATCAGTAATGGTTGCACCCATTGTATCCACTTTTTGAGTCGATAAATTTGTGGTGGTAATGCTGGCAACATTACAATCAGTAATCACTCCGGATTGATCAAACTTCAAAGTGCTGCCATTTAGTTCAAGTGCGATGACATCGATACCGTTGGCATCAGTTTCACCGGCCACAACGGTGTAGGTGAATGACAAGAGCTTGGGATTGGTCACGGCAACGTAATCGGCATAACGTGTGGTAGCACCAATGGTCATTCTCAACCGGGGAGTACCCAATGTGGTATCTATGATGATGTCAAAGGGAAAGGAGACATTTAGAGTAATGATTTCGCCTTCAACATAAGTTCGGGCAGAAGGCGACTGAAGAGTAAATTTATTGGTTGTTGGTAAGTGTCCGGAAATGAGGCCACCACCAGGCGCAGAATCCTTTACCTGACAGGAGGCAAGAATCAAGCACGTGAATAGAGAAAGCATCAGGCTAAAGCTGTTCATACTTACTACCTATATCGGCATTCTTAAGCTTAGCTATTAACCACAATGATTGAGAGGAAAAAATTGCCACCCCTGAGTTTTTAAGAGGATAACGGATTAGAATGAATAGAGTCTTATGAGAATAATATTACTAATCTGCCTCTTTTTTCAGGTGAGTTGTGCCACTAAGTACCTGGTCCCAGGTAATCGCTTTATTACCCCTGAAACACAGGGTGGCGCATTCCGAGGTCAGGTAGAATTCCAGCAAACCAAGGCCAATCAATTAACAGTTAATACCTCGAATGGAACTGTGGATGAAGGGGTTAATTACTCCTCAATCAGTAGAAGTGGATTCCTTTTATCCAATTCTCTTTTTGAACAGTTTGACCTTTTCTGGTCACACATCGGAAGTGCAAATTCCATGGTGGGAGGAAAATTCCAGTTCATAGGGGCCCCCAGAACAGCCGCAGGTGCAGGACATAAAATGAGTCTGGCAGTTGCTTTCGGTGGAAATGAACATGAGACAGATGATGAGACGGTAGAATTTAATCTACAGGGTAAAGAGTATCTATTGCTTTACGGATATCGTCTGAATGCCAATGTTTTTCCCTATGCCAGTTTTTCCTATGCTACCTATAATTTTAGCGGTGAGGTTCATTCCAGTGATCCGACCTTAAATGGACTAGAACCAGAAATGGAAACGACCGTAAAATCCTTAAGTGGAGGGGTTGAACTGTCTATGGACGCCTTTTTTGCTAAATTTGAGACAACTTATCAACAACTCGCGACTTCTGATACTAAGGACAAATCTGTCTTTCTCTTTGGCTATTCCTTTGGAATCAGTTGGTAACAGGATGTTTTGTCCCTTGCTTGAGACTTATGCTGTCTTCTTCTAAAATGATTAGATGAGGAGAGTAAACGGTTTGAAAACTCTACTGTCAGTAATATTTTTGATTTTTGCCACGACTCGTTTGTCGTATGCGGTATTAGACTTTGAAGATCACGCATTCCCTGAATTCGTTACATCCGCACGTGCCCTTGCTATGGGCAACGCCTATATCAATAAGGTGGATGACGCCTGGTCAGCCTTTTATAATCCAGCAGGTCTGGGCACAGTCAGAAAACCTCAATTTCACCTAGCAAATATTCACGTTGAGGCAAGTTCTGGATTAATGAGTGCTATTGGAAATGGCCCTGCAACTGAAGTTCCCGGAAATTTTATAGATTCTTTTGATCCAGAAGAAATGAGAACGGCCCTCGTCAAAGACCAGGGGAAGCTTGCTCACTCCCGGTTCAATCTTTTTCCAAATTTTACAGTTCGGGGCTTAACTCTGGGCTATCTATTTTCTCAGAGGAATCGTGCCATCATAAATGATGATGTCGCCAACGAGTTTGAAGTTGCTGAACGAAGAGATCATGGGCCAGTTATGGCCTTAAATGCTTCGTTATTTGGAGGGATCTTAAAAGTTGGTGCCTCAGGAGTTTATCTTTATCGCCGGGATCTTTATAAGTCGTTCGGCCCCACTGAGCCTGTTTCCATTAATACTAGCACAGATTATAAATCTGGCAGAAGCCTTCAGCTTACCGCAGGAGCTCGTCTGACCTTGCCTTATACTTTTCTTCCAACTTTTTCCGCGGTACTGAGAAACGCCACTAGCAATGAATTTGAAGGTGCGGGTGAAGCCGGGGCACCGGAAGAGATTAAGCAAACCGTTGACCTGGGATTATCAATTACGCCGCAGATTAGTAAAATGTCACGATTGCATCTTGAGGCCAATATCAAAGATTTTAATAACGCTTATGATACAGATTATAAACGTCGTCTGGCCGCCGGCGCTGAGCTGGATTTCAGACGTCGGATCTTTCTTAGGGCAGGTTATGGTGATGGTTGGGGCTCAGGTGGTATAGGAGTCCGCTCTAGAACCTTCATTATGGATTTAACTACTTATGCCATTGATCGGTCTTTAGATGGCTTTCGCGAAGAAGAGGATCGCCGTTGGGTTTTATCTCTGTCTTCGGGCTTCTAACATCAAGTACTTACCTCGAATATAAGTCTTCCCAAGAATTCCACTATCTGTTAAAAAAAACATTCGTTTCCTAAGTGAAAATGAACAACAGGAGTCCTTGTGGCGTCTCATAATCCTTATGCATCTTTTTTAGATAAAGTTGAAAAGCCTGCTCGTTATATCGGCGGTGAACATTTCGTAACAAAAAAGAATTGGGATGAATCGATTGGCCGGGTAGCTTTATGTTTTCCTGACACTTATGAAATTGGAATGAGTCACTTGGGAATGAAAATTCTTTACGATGAGATCAATCAACATCCTGGACTTTTGGCGGAAAGAGTTTTTGCTCCGTGGATTGATATGGAAAAAGAGATTCGAAGCCGTGACCTTAAACTTGTGACTTTGGAAAACTTTAAACCTCTCAAAGATTTTCACATCGCTGGCTTCTCGCTTCAGTATGAAATGTCCTATACCAACATTTTAAATATGCTTGAGTTGGGTGGTATCTCAATCTGGACTAAAGATAGAACAGAAGAAGAGCCATTTGTTATCTGTGGCGGTCCATGTGCCACTCATCCGGAACCTTTGGCCCCTTTCATGGATTTTGTCGTAGTAGGCGATGGTGAAAAACTCTTCGCTCGTATTACTCATTTTGTAGGGGAAGCCCGTGCCCGCGGCATGAAGCGCGATGAAATCCTTTTTGAACTGGCCAAATGGAAAGGTATTTACGTTCCTAAATTCTATGAGACAACTATCGATTCGATGACTCAAATGGAAGTGGTAACAGGCCCCAAGCCCGAGTATGCCGGAGTGATTCCTGATCGAGTCCAGAGATATTTTGTGGATAACTTAGCAAATTATCCTTTTCCGACAAAATCTCCTATCCCTCATATGACCGCCATTTTTGATCGTTTCTCGGTCGAACTTGCCCGAGGATGTACTGAAGGCTGTCGTTTTTGTCAGGCAGGGATGATTTATCGTCCAGTGAGAGAAAGAAATCCGGAAAACGTTGTAAGAATGATAATGGATGGGCTTAAGAATGGAGGCTTTGATGAGGCGTCCTTGACTTGCCTATCAACTGCTGACTACTCAGCAGTAACTCCCTTGGTGATTGAACTTCTGGATAAATTGCAGAAAGAGAATGCAACACTTGGAATATCTTCCCTCAGGGCCTACGGCCTTGATAATCGTATTCTGGATAAGCTGGCCGAAGTGAAGAATGCTTCTCTTACTTTTGCCCCTGAAGCCGGTTCTCAACGTATGCGTGATGTAATCAATAAAAATGTTTCAGAAGAGGATCTTTTACAAACTGCCGTGGATGTATTTTCTCGTGGTTGGACGAAAATGAAACTCTACTTCATGATTGGCCTTCCAACAGAAGAAGATGAAGATGTTGTGGCCATTATGGAAACTGCGGGTAAGGCCCGTCAAAAAGCTACTGAGTGCGGTGTTCGAAATCCTACCATCACTGTTTCAGTTTCATCCTTTGTACCTAAGCCACACACTCCTTTTCAGTGGTCGAATATGATTACTCTGCCAGAGATTGAACGTAAGCAGAATCTTCTAAAGGATCATGCTGAAAAATACCGACTCAATTTCAGAAAGCATTTTTCAAAAATTTCAGCACTGGAAGGGATTGTCGCCCGAGGTGACAGAAGAATTGCTAATATCATTTATAATGCCTGGAAGGGTGGCGCTCGTTTTGATGGTTGGGATGAAACTTTTGATTACAACTTATGGGTCAAGTGTGTAGAGGAATCGGGAATTGATACCCAGATTTTTTTAGGCACAATTCCCATGAATGGTAAACTTGCGTGGGACCACATCGATGTTGGTTTGACTGAAAGGTTTCTGGAAATTGAATGGAAAAAAGCCACTCATAACAGACTTTCGCCACCTTGTGGGAAAGTTCATGGAATGATTGTTCATCACTCTAACCTGGAAGCTCTGGAGAAAACCTTTGATATAGATAAAAAGAAACTGGTTTGTTACCACTGCGGTGTGGCCTGCGACCTTAAAGGAATGGTTGAGGAGCGGCGTGATTTTCTTAAAGACATGAATTCAATTGAAGATCAGCCCTATATCGCCCCTGAAGTCTTGAAGAAAAATATCGTGGAGTTACGTGAGAAGCGAAATCAATCGATGGGATTTAAATATCGGATTGAATTTTCAAAAATCGGGCCCATAACTTTCATTTCTCATCTGGATTTACAAAAAGTCATGGCCAGAATCTTCAAACGCTCAGGACTGGAAACTTTACACTCAGAAGGTTACAACATCCGTCCATTACTTTCTTTCGGGCCAGCTTTGACATTAGGGATTAGTTCTTTGACTGAATATTTTGATGTCCGTGTACCGACAGAATGGACTGATTTTGAGGCCATGTTGAAATGTCTTCAGGATCACTCAGAGCCTGGAATAATTTTTAAAGGCATTTCCGTAATTGATAGCAAAACACCTTCTATTCAGGACTCGGCACAGGCCTTCACTTATTTTATTCCTGTTAAGAGTAAGGTTGAAATCGTGAACGTAGTGAATGAATTAAAATCTCAGGAACAGATCATCATTCAATCTTATTCCAAAAAGGACGAGAAGCTTTTAGATAAAGATATTAGGCCAATGATTCTTGATATCACTTCGGGAACTCTCGATCTAAATGAGAGACTGATGGAAATTATCGATGAAGTCTCTCCTTGTCGCACTGAAGGAATCTTTGTTACCGCTCAAGTCAAACAAGGAGCAAGCATCAGGCCTTCAGAGATTATTGATGTACTTACGGCCCGAGGTCTTGAAGTTGAGAGACCCATCAAAGTTGCGATTGCCTTGGTTTAGGAGACAAGTCGTATTTTGTAAGAATTCATCCATTGTCATGGTCACTCATCAGCGAAAGAATATTCTCTCACCCTTATGAGGAGAGAGAATGTTTGTTTTATTATTGGCCGTTTTATTGGGTTCTAAAGTTTCCCTGGCCTTATCACCTTCTGTGGCCGAACTTTCAGATAATCTGGATTCAGTCGTGCAAATTCGAAACTATGCTCCTGATCATACCGGTAATGATGCTCCGGCTTTTTGTGTGGGAACTTTGCTCTCACCCAAGACGCTGATAACTGCTGCTCATTGTGTAAAAGATCTTTATTTTCATCCTGAGATGACGATGCAGATTGACCTTGGTCATTATCGTTACGTGAATCGACCGAATGGAGAGCGCGTAAGAGTAGGTTATGCTACTTCAAAAAGTATACAGACGACGGTGAATATACGTTTTCTTCCGGAGCTCATGAGAAAGCTTGCGAGCAGAGGAAAGCGGACCAAGTTAACTCCTAATGATGATGTGGCGGTAGTTTATTTAAATCAAGCTCTTCCAGTGGGCGATGACTTTATTTTTGCCTCAGTGCTACCGACGACTTTACATGCTGCTTTCATTAAGACCCCTTTGAATTATGTCATTAAAGTAACGACTATTAACTTCATCGAGGAATCCAGTACTGACGTTAAACGTAGTGCTTCTCTCAATAATTTAAAAACCACCGGACAACATCTTGTGTCACGCTCAGTTTCTCGAGTGGCCCCTGGAGACAGTGGCGCACCATTATTTGTGATGAGGAATAACCAGGCCTACCTTGCGGCAGTAGTGAAGGGACGTGGAGAAACGGTTTTTAGTAATTGGGATGTTTATACTCTTGTTCACAAGTTGGTTTGTAGTGAAGAGAGATTACCTGGTTGTTATTGAAGAAATGGGGGTCTTATTGACCCCCATTTTATTTATCGAGTTTCTGAAACGTCGCAAGTGTATAATTGAATGAAATCTCTGAATGTCCCTGGAACAGCTCTACCTTTGATCGTAATCTTAACTTTCTCAGTTGAAGCAATATCGATGCTCTTTTTGTATCCGGTGATAGTATAAGTATTACAACCTGGACAACGAGCAACTTGCTTTTTAATTTCAATATTTACTAGATCAACATTGGCATCTCTTAAGCATTCAATGACTGAAGGATGAGAAGCAACTTTGAACATTTCAACTGCTTCCGGGCCCATGGTCGTTTGCGCAAAACTTTGAACTGATAGGAACATCGTAATGAGAAGAATGACTGCTTTCATAGAAACTCCTGTTTAATTTTTTAGGATTGAGATATAGGAAAGTAGTTGTTTAGAGTCTAGCTAGTGGTGTAAAAATTACACCACCTGACATACTTTTCTAATAAAAAGTCTGACATTAGTTCTAAGGCCCTTGTAATCGATTTTAATTTAAGCCATAAAGGTAGACAGTTATCATCAACAAAGGAAGGATCCCTATGATGTCTCGAACAGCGCTACTCGCGCTTGCTCTTCCGCTTTCAATTACAACTGCTTTCGCCCGTGTTCAGCAAATACCAAAAGCTGATATCATCCTGAAACAAGCACAACAGAATGAATCCAAATATGTTCTGAAAAATGCCAAAGGTACGATTATTGCCAAAGCTTTTTTAGAAGTTCGCCCTGAGAATTGGTTTAACCTTTCTCCTGCCGAAGGTGCCGAAGGTGTGAGAACAGAAGAAACTTACAGAACATTCGGAATGCCACAAAGTGAAGATATCATTGTTGCCGTGATTGATTCAGGTGTGGATGTAAACCACGAAGATCTCCAGGGTAAAATCTGGATAAATGAAGGCGAAGTTGCAAACGATGGCATTGATAATGATGGCAATGGTTATGTTGATGATGTTTTCGGTTGGAATTTCATTGGCGGCGTTGATGGTATGGCAAAAATGGTTGAAGATTCTTCTTTGGCCAACGGTATGCGCTTGGTTAAAGGTAACCCTGAAGCCCAAATTGGAGCTGATACTTTAGAAGTAACTCGTGAACTTGTCAGGATGAAGAAACTTAAATCCCAGGTTGAAGTATTGGGAGAGTCATTAACAGCTGCCCAGGCCGAGTACTTAGAGAAAGTTCAGAAATATGTTTCTCAGATGGTTGAGTCAGGAAAAAGCATTATTACAACTTATACTGCTCGCCTAAATACTTTTAAAACAGCTGAAAGTATTTTGAGAGCTGCTGGCGTTTCTACCATGACTGTTGAAGCGGTTCGTGCTTTAGAATCAACCGATTTATCAGTTCAAAAAGCGAAGAACGATATGCTGAGTCTGCTTTCAAGTGGATTAAGTGAAGCCCGCATAAATAGCGTGCTTGAGTATTACGGTGATCAACTTAAGTACTATTACAATGAAGATTTTAATTCGCGTACTATCGTTGGTGATAACTATTTTGATTTAAATGAGAAAATTTACGGTAATAACGATGTGATCGGCCCTGACTCTAGTCACGGTACTCACGTTTCAGGTTCAATCGCCGCAGTTCGTGACAATAGCTTAGGTATTAAAGGTGTTGCTACTAATGTAAAAATAATGGCCATCAGAGTAGTACCTAATGGTGATGAACGCGATAAAGATGTTGCCAATGGTATCCGCTACGCTGTTGATAATGGCGCTAAAGTTATCAACATGAGCTTTGGTAAAATGTATTCACCATTTAAAAAGGCCGTAGATGAAGCCGTTCGTTACGCAGAATCAAAAGGTGTTCTACTCGTTCATGCTGCTGGTAACGACAACAAAAATAATGATCTGATTCCAAGTTTTCCAAGTCGCACAGACCTTAAAGGTAAGCGCGAGTTTAATAACTGGTTAGAGATCGGTGCTTCTTCTTTTGCTAAAGGCCTTGAGTTACCAGCTGACTTTTCTAACTTTGGTAAAAAGACGGTAGATTTCTTTGCTCCGGGAGTAGATATCCTTTCAACAACTCCAGATAACTCTTACGATACTTATTCTGGTACTTCTATGGCATCTCCAACTGCCGCTGGAGTTGCAGCTTTACTTCTTTCCTATGATTCGGGGATGGATGCAGATTCTCTTAAAGCGCTCATGATTGATACTTCCCGTCGTTACCCTAAACTGAAAGTGAACTTACCGGGAACTTCTAATCCGGTTCTGTTCTCCAGCCTTTCTACTTACGGTTCAATTGTAGACGCGTTTGAAGCTACTAACTCACTGAAATAGCATCTAAGCATTTTTTATTCAGGCTCCCCTTTGGGAGCCTTTTTTATTCTATCCAGATTTCTTTGGCCAAGTTTTCTAAATCCATACCGATAAGCTCGGGTAATGAAGCAACTTGTTTTTATGGCCATATTTTTATCGGTTGTTGGTTGTGCTAATAAACAACCTCAGCGAAGACCTTCTTCTGAAAGCTTATTTCGTTTTGGAGAGGTAGATGCTCAAAAAAGCCGAGTTCAAATTTTTCCCGCGGTTATTTCAAACAAAGAATTAGTTCATTACTTCTACTTGCAACTTAAAGATCGAGAAGGAAAGTTCATCGATTGTGAATCTTCTGAGATCTCACTCGTTACCCATTCTGGTCAGCCGATTCCCTTTGAATTTGAGCGACTACTTGCAGGCCGCTATTATGTAACCGTTAAGCAAACGTCTGAAGTAAATTTTGGTGAATTAAACTTTTTTATCAGAGATAAATTATTAAAAGAACAATTTAAGCTTTATCTTAAAAAACCAGACAAATCTCATACTCAAGTATTTCTGGTTAAGAATGATAAGAATAAAATGACCTTACGCTTGCGACTGGCGGATAAGTCAAATCGACCTGTGGCATTGCCTGACACACCAGAAGTTCTACTCGATGGACTTGGTTTTATAGAAGAATTAAAGCTCATCGATGAGGGAATTTGGGAATTTTCAGTTATTTACCCTGAGCAAAATCAAATTATGTACTTTTCGATCAGGGCCCACGGCGCCTATTTTGAACGAATCTTTCGTTACCATCATGTAGAGAAATAATACCCATTTCCCTCTCAAAAGTAGATTTTCTTGCCTCTAGAGGGTAAGATGAGTCCATATTTTAGGGGAGTTACTATGCGCATTAACATGTCAGAAACAGAGGCTACCGAAGTGAACTCAAAATCCAATCCGCTCTATAACAAGAAACTTGATCTCATTAAGAAAAATAAGCTTACTAAAGCTGATCTTACCTGGTTTTTAAAGAACGTTTTCCTTTCAAGAAAGACGGATGATGCAGAAATCACCATGAAAAAGCAAAACAAAGCTTTCTTCCAGATTTCTGGAGCTGGTCATGAAGGAATTTTATCGGCCACTGCAAAAGTGCTGAAACCTAAACACGATTATTTCATTCCTTATTACCGTGACCGTGCCCTGTGTATCGGTCTAGGCGTCACTCCTTACGAAATGCTATGTCAGGCGAATGGAAATACCGGGGATACAGCTTCTCATGGCCGTCAGATGCCAGCGCATTGGGGTAATGTAAAACTTAATATTGTTTCTAAATCATCTTGTACTGGAACTCAATTTCTTCAAGCCTGTGGTGTGGCAGAGGCAGGACTTCATCTTAAAAAAGTTAAACTGAAAGATTCTCCCGTTTATCATGATCAAGAGATTGTTTACGTTTCTTGTGGTGACGGTACAACTTCTCAGGGTGAGTTCTGGGAAGGTTTAACTACTGCATGTGTGAACAAGCTTCCAGTCATGTTCATGGTGGAAGATAACGGTTACGCCATTTCAACTCCCGTTTGGATGAACACTCCGGGTGGATCAATCTCCAAAGCTCTCCATGGTTTTCCTGGTCTTAAGATTTTTACCTGTGATGGGAACTGTCCGATCGATTCATATAATACGATGGTTGAAGTTGAAAAATACATGCGTGCTGGCAATGGACCGACACTTGTCCATGCTAATGTGACTCGTCCTTATTCACATTCCCTTTCTGATGATCATTCTTACTACCGGACAAAAGAAGATCTGGCAGAAGAATCGGCCAAAGATGTATTTAACTCTTATCCGAAATTTTTAACTGATACGGGTCTTTTCACAACGGAAGAAGTGAAAGGCATTCTTGATGAGGTTACTAAAGAGATCCGTGAAGCGATGACAAGGGCCCTGGAAACAGCTTGGCCAGCCAAATCAACTTATATGGATCACTTGTATTCTGAGATTGATCCGTCTTCCGCTCAATTTGAAACTACACCGAATTTTTCTGGCAAGGAAGACATCCCTCTGGCGACAGCGATCAACATGACTCTAAAATCAGAGATTAAAAATAATCCTTTGATGATGGTCTTCGGTGAAGACGTTGCCGATTTTTCAGAAGTTGAAAAATATAATAATCCGGACCTTAAAGGAAAGGGCGGGGTATTCAAAGTTACTCACGGTGTGCAGAAAGCAGCTAAACCAGGCCAGGTATTCAATTCACCACTGGCCGAGGCCAATATCATTGGCCGGGCCATTGGTATGGCAATGAGAGGACTTAAGCCAGTCGTTGAGATTCAATTTTTTGATTATATCTGGACCGCATATATGCAGTTAAAAAACGAGATGGCCACCACTCGTTACCGTTCAGGCGGTGATTTTAAATGCCCAATGGTCGTACGGGTTCCGATTGGTGGTTACCTTCGGGGTGGGGCCATGTATCACTCCCAATCTGGTGAGTCTCTGTTTACTCACAATCCAGGTATCAGAGTAGTTTATCCATCCAATGCTCTCGATGCCATGGGATTATTAAGAACCGCCATTCGGTGTGATGATCCGGTTTTGTTCCTTGAACACAAGCATCTTTATTACCAAGGCTATAATCGATCTGCAGACCCAGGCGAAGAATTCATGATTCCTTTCGGTAAGGCCCGCTTGGTTAAAGAAGGGAAGAGTGCCACTATCGTCGCTTGGGGTGCCTTAGTTCAAAAGTCAGTAGAAGCTGCTAAGGAACTTGAAAAAGAAGGTCACTCGATTGAGATTCTTGATGCCCGTACGATTGCGCCTTTTGATTTTGAAGCAGTTTATAAGTCACTTAAGAAAACTCATCGCCTGCTAATTTGTCATGAAGAGCACAAAACTTCAGGCTTTGCCGGAGAGATTGCGGCCCGAGTGAATGAAGAAGCCTTCAATACATTGGACGCCCCTATTCTGCGTGTCTGCTCAAAAGATGTGCATGTCGCTTACTGTCCGGATCTTGAAGAGGTGATTCTTCCTCAAACAAATGATGTGGTGGAAGCTTTAAGAAAACTACTCGCTTATTAATTTTCAAATAATCATGGTGCAATTCTTAAGAACTGCACCATGATTCCTAAAGTATAGTAATTGATTCTTTTTGAGTTACAATTGAATCATGAACAGACTTCGTTACTTTGTTTTTCTGATTTCAGTCAGCGTTTTATGTAATCTCTATGCGGCCGAACGCCCTGGATGGAGGCACGGAGCTGGTGTATCCCCTTATCACTTTGCCCTAGAGCAAGATGGTGACTTTGGAAATAAGTCATATTCCTCCACTGTTGTTTCTTCCTACCGATTCTTGATTCAAAAACAGAATGAAGGTTGGATATGGAACAATGAACTCAACTTATCTTTTTTGAATTTTACCAATGGAAAAAAAGACACGATTCCTCTTTATGATTTTCATACAGGCCTTCAGTGGCGGGGCTGGTTGGGCGGAATTGAAACATCTAAAAATCTGATGTTGGATAGTCGGACAGAGACGATTAGGCCTAAAGATGTTCGTAGTCATTGGCTGGCCCTGGGGTATCGATATACTCCTAAAAATGAGCATTGGAGACTCTTCTCCAAACTGAGCTTATTGTTGGATTCATCAGTCTCAGGAGAATCAATTGTGACTTTATCCGGGCATCGCTTGATTTTGGGTTTTGAGCAGATAGGGATTTTTCGAGGCTTCTTTTTGGAGAAGTTTTCATGGTCTATCCTTCCTTACGTGGATCTAAAAGCTTGGGATATTAAGCTTAATGATGGCCGTTCAGCTGATTTACGCTTTTTTGAGTATGGTTTAGTCTTTGGAGTTAACCGACTGTTCTAGTCCAGGTATTTGATAATTCTTAAAATTTCCTGATTATATTCCGATAAGCATTGTATGATCCGATTATTGGGTATTGGCCTTTTATTTACTTTTATCTCCTGCAATGATGTCCATATTAATGCGGCCAAGTCTGTGACTTTGCCTGATCCTGATCCAGGTTCTGATCCTGTTGGAGCACCAGAAACATTAGTTTGGAATTATACCTCACCAACAATTCGTGCCGGTGAGACGGTGCCTTTTTCTTTTTCAAATGGTGGCGCCAGTTTTACAACGGACGCATTTGGAGTAGGTACATTTGATCCTTCCACTTTAATTTATTCAGCTCCTATAAATCTGGGACCTCTTAGTCATACCGTTGAAGCGACGGATGATGCTAATAAGACCGGATCAAATACTTTAAAAATTGCAGGATTTCAAAGCGTCGGGACAGTAGATTTCCCATTGGCCTTTGGAGATCAGAACTATGTTAATAGCGCAGTTTCTTTGCCAAATGGTTCAACCTTTATTGGTTCAATTGTTATTGATGGAACTGGTTGGGAGAGATGGGTCATTAATCGGACAGATGATTTTGGTCTAACTTGGTCGCAAGTGGATTTTTATGCACCTTATGATTTTGGAGAATCTCAGCCTTTGGCCATGGCCAATAAAGCAAATGATATTTATGTTTGCGGTTATGTCTGGGACATTGATTCAGTGACATATAACTCAGAATGGGTTGTAAGGAAATCCACCGACAATGGGGTCACTTGGACTATGTCTGATCATTTCGCCCAAAATATAGGGGAAAATCACGTTTGTTATGACATTGCTGTTTCGGCTGCCGGATACATTTATACCGTTGGTTACACTGATACTGATGGTGGTGTGATTCGAGAAAGCCTTGATGATGGTTTAACCTGGACTACTATAGGAACCATTCCTTCGATGGATACATTTGTCAGTTTGGATATCTCTCCAGCGGGAGTACTGTGGGGAGTGTCCAGAGACGGTCATGTATGGAAAGGAGTTTACTCCCTTGGTAGTTGGAACTGGACGGATAGCGGATCAATAATGGGGGTAACTCCTCAAAGTAGTGGTTATCAATTGTTTGGTGACATCAATGTGATATCTGAAACGGAGGCCTATTATTCAGGCAATGGTGCTAATTGGAAGGTCATGAAAACGACTGACTCTGGAGCTACCTGGAGCGCAGTCTATACAGGAGCTGCCAGGTATAAAGGAAATACAATCATTAAGCTCACAAGCGGGGAACTTGTTGCAATCGGATCTCTTGGTGGAGCGACTTGGAGTGATCCTGATACATTTAAAATTATTCGAAGTACCGATGATGGTGCAACTTGGGTCGAAACTTATTCAGATGTGACTGTGAGTAAAGAGGGTATCACTTTGACAGAGGCCAGTGACGGCTCTGTTTTGGCCTTTGGTGTTTATGAGAGAAGCCCTTATCAAATTATTAATCTTCGTTCCACTGACAGCGGAGCGACCTGGAGTGATCGATCGGAAGTTTATTATAAGGATAATTTATATACGACCTTTAATGATTTAAAGGTTGATGGATTGGGTAATATTTGGGCAGCCGCCTGGATTGACTTAGTTGATTCGACATTTCGTGAACCTTGGACTGTTATAAAAAGCAGCGATAATGGAGCGACTTGGGAGCAGAATGAATTATTCGTAGGTCCGACTAGTGACGCCTATGCTGAGAGTATTGCCATTGGACCTGCTAATGAAGTGTATGTTGGTGGTTACATAGATTCTGATGATGTGATTAAAAAAACAAGTAACAGTGGCGTTAGCTGGAGTATTGTCGATACTAACGTTGGGGTAAAAACTTATTATAAAAAGATGACAGTGGCCACCGATGGGACTGTATACATGGGCGGTGTCACAGGCTCATCATCCATTCTCAGAAAAGGCACTAGCAGTGGCACAGTATGGAATACCATCCAAACTTTTTTGAATTTTCGTTTATTAGAGCTAAAAATATTTGATGATAACAGCTTATGGATTGCAGCGAAGGAAACTTCACCTTCCACTACCACGGTCATATATCGTTCAATTGACGGTGGGACTACCTTTACTGAAGTCTTTCGTATTGCTGAAAATACTTGGAATTCGAGGACTATTATTAAAAATAGTAATGGGGATATTCTGGCCCATACGAATTATAAGGTGATTAAAACCGCTGACAATGGGGTGAGCTGGCAAGATGTGTATGATGGTACGGCTTTAGGTTATGAAATTCTTGGTTTTAAATTCGATAGTTCAAACAGGCTCTATATTTTAAATGATAATGGACAGGTAATGGCCCAAAACCAGTACGATGGTAGCTGGTTTGTGATGTTTGACTATTCTCTTATTAATACTTACATGGATCCAGAGCTTCTACAAATTACAGATTGTGGGAGTGCGAGTGGCGTATGTTTAGTTGGAACTTATGGAAGAACCGGATTTGGAGTTCAAATCGAAATGATTCCGCTGATTATTCCTTAAGGATAACCAGCGGAAAGAAACTAAAATTTAATACCTTTGAAAATTTTCTTACCTTGCTCTTTTAATTTATCTACACCGCCGCCAGATTTCAGCTTGGCGATTTCAGCTTGAATCCTTTTCTCATTCTTTTTAAACAGGTCTTCCAGATTTCCTAGTTGGGAGAGGTTGTTCTTGTTTCCTCCAATGGCGGCCATTAATTGCTCTTTGGGATTCTTGATTTTTTCTTCAACTAAAGAATTGATCTTGTTTTGAGCTTCTGCCACTTTGGCCCCGATTTCTCGAGTGAAGCCTTGCCCGAGTTCCGTTCCTAAGTTCGATGTAATATCCATGCTTAAATTTTTAAAGGATCCCGAGGCTTTTCCGTCGATATTGATGACAGATATGCCATTTACCACGTTGGTGAGCATTTCTTTGGCGAGCTTGTTGGAAGTCTCCACTAAGAATTTTGGTTTATTTAAAGCCGAGGTCCAGTTCATGTTCACTTTCTGCTCTTGCAGAGTCGCCGATATGGTAGAAGTACCAATAGCGTCCAAAAATCCGAATTTTAATTTGTCATCATTTACAAAAAGTTTCTGTGGAACGGCAAAAGAATTCACCTGTATTAAAGCTGATTGTTTACCGATGTCCTGAGTGAAGTCAGCAGTGATCAGGGCCTTAACACCCATGACTCTAACATCTGGAAAATCACCCTTCATATCCAGTACGATGGGTTTTTTTATCTGCTTAGGCGAAGTTGTGACATTGGTTAGTTCCCCTGAAACTTGACCTGAATATGAGTCTGCAGTTCCTTTAGAGCTGATGGCCGCACGTTTTAGCCAGAATAAAGGATAACCAGCAGTGATGGGGAAATCGTAGTTCTTGCCTTCTGAACGCTTAGGAGGAATAACGACGTCTTCGGGATCTTTCTTTTCAGGTAAGTACTGTTCGCCCAACGCCTGATACTTGCGGGCCTTGGCAATGTATTCCGCGAACTGGCCAGCAAATAGATGCATGGCCATATCTTTAAAGTCGATTTGGGGGACAGAAAAACGATTCTTAAGAGAGGCAATGTCTTCATTTACCAAGACTTGAAGTTCCTTGGGATAGTCAGCTACCGCCTTAACTTCGGCCTGAAGCTTTTTAGAAGAACGTTCAATTTCTTTATATTGATTTTGTACGTCTTTTAAAAGGTCATTAAGTTCTTTTACTCCCTGGGCTTGCTGGATAAAGTTCTTTTCCTTCTTAACTGCCTGGAGAGTTGTCTCGATTTGTTTTAATTTGGAAGTATCAGAAAGTTCTTTGATCTTTCCATCCCAGAAAGCTTTCTTGGTGTTGACATCAGTAACCATGGTCTTCACCCTGGCCTCAGACTTTAATGTTTCTCGGATTTTTTGAATTTGATCTTCGTAATCTCCGCCTTCCAAAATCGCAAGCACGTCACCCAGCATGTTGGCGCCGTACTTATTCTTTACTTGTGCCATCACTTCATTTTGAAGCTCATTAATCTTACTTGGCCTGGCCGGTTCAGGAGGTAATACTTTCCCCGGAGATGTTCTCGGTTTTAAAAGTTGAATGTTATTGATGCTGGCATCATCAACAACGAATTTCATTCTCAGGAGGGCATCCCAAAGATACTGAAAGTGCATATTACCAATTTCAATTGAATTATGAGTGGACCTTTCCGGATCAGTAACTTGGAGACGATCTAAGTCAAAAGAACCTCGAATAAAACTAGTCCTAACTGAATCAACATTTACTTCAGCTCCGTTGGCCTGGGTTCCCACATACTCGATGAGCTTTTTCATGTGATGATCAAAGTAGAATGTAAAATAAATAAATGTTATGAGTGAAAGGATAGCGACCGGAATGATGGCCTCAAAACGAATCGGACCTTTCTTCTTATTCTTAGTTGTATCAGTCATATGAGGCTCCACTTAATTCCACTTATATTGATCGTACTTGTAATACCATTGGTAAAATTTAGTTGCTTGCATGGCCTTCCAAAACTTTGTTTCTCTGAAACGGGCAACAACAATCTCACGGTACTTAACAATAAAATACTGACTAGCGATGAAGACAATTGGTGATAGCGCAAAAGTAACTACTGCTGAACCCATGACAATTGAATTGTTAAAGCGGGTATAGGGTAAAATGGGCATATTATAGAGAGTGGTGAAAAATCCTTGCAGGGACTCCATCTCCAGAACATTAGAACCTACTGAATGAAAAATAGGATCTAGTAGGTAGGCCGCAAATTTAAAGAAAAATGCCATTACCAAGGCTGCTCCAACCTGAATTCTGAAAAAGAAGAGTATTAAAAAAATAAGTAAACTGTGAAGTGACAGCACTGGAGTCATACCCAGAATAAATCCGCAGGTCATGCCTAGTGCCAGTGAGATATTTCCTGTATCGGAATTAAGTAATTTTATAAAAGCAAATAGCTGTTTGAGAATGAGTCCCATGACCTCTCCTTATAGATTGGATGGAATAAATTTTAGGAGTGAGAAGAGGTTTTGACCACAGAAGAATGAAACGGCACAGCGTTAACTCGTTTGAAACGTACCTAATTGTAAATCAAGTGGTCCGGCATATCCCGAGGGATGGTTTGAATGCCAACGCCAGGCATGTTGAACCAAAGTTTCTATTCTTGGATACAAGGGCTCCCAGTTAAGCTCATTTCGTATTTTATTGCTACTAGCGATCAGTACGGCGGGATCCCCTGGTCTGCGCTTTTCTTCAATGACATTGATTCTATTTCCTACTACCTTTTCGCAAGCAGCAATCACTTCTCTTACAGAAAATCCCTTTTCACTTCCAATGTTATAGATATTACCTTTACCTTCTTCCATTTTTTCCAGGGCCAGAATATGAGCACGAGCGAGGTCTACCACATGTACATAATCACGGATACAGGTGCCATCAGGTGTATCGTAATCAGTTCCGAATAGCCTAACTTCTCCACCATCCCGGACAGCATGAAGTATACGAGGAATAAGATGACTTTCTGGTTTATGGTCCTCGCCAATACTGGCGTCGGGGCTGGCACCTGCTACATTGAAGTATCTCAGGATCGTATATCCGATTCCGTATGCATGACAGAAGTCTTCAATCGCCATCTCTGTCATCATTTTGCTTCTGCCGTAGGGATTGATGGGATTTCTTCGTTGATCTTCCTCAATTGGAGTTCGTTCGGGATTCCCATATACTGCAGCCGTGGAGGAAAAAACAACTTTCTTCACTCCGGCAATTACCATTGTGTGCAGAAGTTTTAGCGTATTTGAAAAATTATTAGCATAATATTTATAAGGATCAAGCACACTTTCTCCAACTTCAATATCAGCTGCGAAGTGCATAACTGCTTCTATTTGATGAGCGTGAAGCCTTTGAATGATCAACTCATGATTGGTGGTGCTTCCCACCAATAGTGTTGCCCTTGGGTCGACTGCTTCCTCATGTCCCTTAGATAAATTGTCGAGAACAGTTACATGGTGACCTGAATTAATGAGCTCCCGAACTGCATGGCTTCCGATGTAACCAGCTCCACCAGTAACTAAAACACGCATGAGAACTCCTCAGGAAATAGGATGAACGCTGAATTTGGGCCAGTTTTTTAGATCTTCTATTTTACATTTCTTTGCCAGGTCAAGCGATTCTCCAATTACCACATGCATATCCAGGTAACGATAGGTCCCAAGGCGTCCGATAAAGGTAACTTTTTCTTCTCGCTCAGCAAGCTGAATATACTTTTGCAGTAGATCTTTGTCCCTATCGAGACGAAGAGGATAATAAGGAGTGTCGGTACCTTCGCACAATTTGGAATACTCCTTGAAGTAGACCGTTTTCTCATGGCCTTCCCATGGAGCAAAATGTTTATGTTCTGCCACACGTGTGTAAGGGACTGCTTCTTCGCAATAATTTATGACAGGGTTTCCCTGATAATCCCCATTTTCCACAAAACGTTCAAATTTTAAGGTTCGATAGCCAAGTTTTCCTTCTTTAAAGTTAAAAAACCCATCCATGGGGCCACTCCAAAAGATATGGTCAAAGTCCCTTTTACGATCAGAATCAAGCCTTTGGCTTAGACGTAGTTCAATATCATTGTGATCAAGAATGCGTTTTACAATTTCCGAATAGCCGCTAATTGGGATGCCCTGGAACTTTTTATCATAATAATTATCATCGTAGTTAAAGCGTACCGGAAGTCTTTTTAAAATTGAAGCGGGTAATTCCGAAGGTTCAACCCCCCATTGTTTTTTAGTGTATCCATAGAAGAAATTTTTATAAAAATCTTTTCCAAGAAACTTCATGGCCTGATCTTCGAAAGTCTTAGGCTCTTTTATGCTTTGATCACCCAAAGAACCAACAAAGTCTCGGGCTTCAGCTGGGCCAAGCTTTTTATGATAGAACTGATTAATCGTAAGAAGATTGATAGGAAGTGAAAAAACTCCTTTTTCAGTAACAGCTTTAACTCGATTAACAAAGGGTTCAAACTTTCCCCAGTAGTTTACATAATCCCAAACGTCCTCACGATCGGTATTAAAGATATGTGGCCCATATTGATGAACCATTATTCCAGTCTCTTCATCTCTGGCAGTGTGACAATTCCCGGCGACGTGGTTTCTTTCATCGAAGACGGTTACTTTAAATTTTCCTGACTCTGCAAGTTCCCGTGCCAGAACGGCACCTGCGAAACCTGCCCCGGCAATGCCAATACTTTTTTTCATTGTCTGAGCTCCTTTGGGGCTTCAATCGGAATTTGAAGTTCTTTGAAATATCTGTTTAATGCATCCTGAAGAGGAGGGAGTCTTGAATATTTCTCACTGGAAAGTACTGATTTTCGAGGTCGTCTTGCCTGCTGTTTCAGAAGATCGGAACTAATGCCTCGTAAGAGTTCGGACCTAATGTTTAACCTCTCTCTTCCTGAGTCTAAGGCCATCTGAGCAAAGTTTTCCCACGAGACTTCACCGATATTAGTCAGATGAATGATGCCTTTTTCCTCATCAATTAGAAGATTCAAGCACTCATTGGCGAGATCCGGGAGATATGTGGGAGATACGAACATGTCATTAGGCGCATACACCTCATCATTACGAATCAGGCTTTTCAAAGTCGTTGTAATAAAATTGAACTCATCCCATGGACTAAAAAAAGCGCTGGTCCTAATAATGAGAGAATTCGGATAAATTAAAAGAACTTTCTCTTCGCATTGAGCTTTAGATTGTCCGTAAACATTCATCGGTGAAACTTTATGGCTTTCAAGATAAGGAGATTCACTCGTGCCATCAAAAACCAAATCCGATGAGAAGTTTACTAAAGGAATTTTGTAGTCTTTACATGCACGTGCCAGGTTTACCGCTCCAATGACATTGCTTTTGAAGCAGTTAATCTGATCATTTTCGGCTTCGTCTACTCTTACGTATCCTGCTGCATTGATCACTGCCCATGGTTTATGCAGATCCATTGCATGCTCTATGGAATCGGTATCTGTAATATCAAGCTCTCGCCGACTAAGAAGTCTGTAATTAATATTTCTAGCTCCGCAAACCCGGGCAAGGGCTTGCCCTAAAGTCCCGGTTGCACCTGTAATTAATATAGGCCTGGCCTCGCTGTGATGATAGAGTCTGGTGAATTCATGATGTTTTGCTGCCCATAAAATTCTTCTCGGAGTTCTCCATGTTCCTTCTGAAAAGAGGAGTGGAGAATTAAATGTTCCATTTGTTGCAAGCTCTTTAATCATCCTGGAAAGTGCTGTTGGTTTCGGCAGTTTCTCTGGATTTCTCAAGTCGAAGACACCCGGCTCATAAAAGTTTTCAGATGTCGTACATAAATTGTGCCAATCATAAGTCCCAAGTAAACTCCATGCTGTAACGGCTTCAATAGGTATTCCATGAGTACGAAGCTTCTGTGAGGAAATCCAGACTTCATTTAGCCATCGCATCTGAGCTTCTCTTGGACCTCGAGTATGGCATTCTGTAATACTGAGAGGGATATGATACCTCTCCCAGCTCGCCAGCATGATATCTTCTGGGGAAATGATTTTTGCTTCACCTGAATCTACCGCCCCAACATCAGCATATTGATGCTTTCCATTGCCTCCATGAAGTGATTCTGGATATAACTCCAGACGATGGTCTAGAAATCGGTTGCTCAGATGATAGTGGTTTATACCGATGACATCGGGAGGACAGTGGTTGTCTTGAAACCAGGATAACTCTACATCTGTGATGCCATTCTTGATGAGATAGGCGTAGAGAGAATGTTCTTTAGTTACCTTCCCGCAGAGCAGATCAAAGGCTAACCAACGTCTTTCATTCTCAAAATCCCGCTGATAAGTGAGCACATCGGTGCTTTGACATTGGCCTAGATCATCAGTTTGAATCAGACGAGCGGATGGATTAACCCTTCTGATTTCTCTCATCGCAAGCACAGTGGCCTGACATTGATTTATGACAGATTTTAAATAATAGAGATCACTTTTCAGATGTGGATACCAATGTCCATATAAACTACTAAACCTGGCAGTAGTATTAATCTCATTTATGGGGGTGAAATCATTAACCCATGGATATCTCCGGATAAATTGGCGCGCATAAGTCGAGAATTTAACAGCAAAATCCGGATCAATAAGACTTGTATATTCTGGGCCACTTCCGTGGTGAAGAAAACCAGCAATGAAAGGCAGATTTAAACGCCTAAGTTCATTGAGTTTGATATCTAATTCAGACCACTGGCATTGATCCAAACTTCTTGGTGCAACTATCTCCCACAAGCATGGATAACGTAATTTCGTAATACCTAGTTCAGCAAATAGTTTTAGATCAGATATTCGTTTATTATGTCCACTCTTCTCACATTGGTTAAAATAATGATCACCAACCCGATTGAGTGTACACTCAATCCCACCCCAAATTTCAAGTGGCTTCATTTTAAACCGCGCCGCTCACGTTAACGCTTATCGATCTCTTTTCTCTGAATCGTTCAGTCCTTGGATGGGAGTGATTGCATCTAAGTTCTAGTTCCGCCATTTTTTGAAAGGTTTTATCCCAAGAATGATCTCGCAGATAATGGTCCACTCGATCTATCCACTCTGGAAGTTTTCTTTCTTCCATCGCTAGATCTATTCCATCAATAAAATCTTCCGGACTATCAGCAATATGCACCATATGGTGATTACCATAAGGATTAACCACATCCTTGATACTGGTTGAAACAACCGGTTTTCCTGCCGCTAAAAATTCTGGAGTTTTAGTAGGAGATATAAATTTGGTCGAATCGTTATGAGCAAATGGCATCATGGCACAGTCCCAGCCGGCCAGATATAAAGGAAGAGCGTGGTAATCTTTTTTACCGAGGTAGTGAATATTATTTCTCCTAGGAAGAATCCGCGGATCAATCTTAACTATGGGACCTGCAATGATGAACTGATAGTCAGGCTTTAAATCTGCAATTTGCATCAGAAGCTCATGATCAAATCGTTCATCTATGACACCATAAAAACCAATTCGAGGATGCGGAATATTGACTTGATCATCTGGTTCTATCAATCGGGTCCTGGCCTGGCTAAAATGATGAAAGTCAATGCTACTTGGGAAAGGGTGGATGTTGTGATGTCTGTGTTTTTTCGCTTCATAAAGGGAATGGCCTCCAGTGAAAACGAGATCGGCGATTCCCAGAAGTTCTTCTTCCAATTCTACTAGTGATTTAGGAGCTTCTTTAAAATGAGAAAGCTCATCCATACAATCAAAAATGATAGAACGTGGCTCTAGATGACGTGAGAAATTCAAGGCCATAGGCGTGTAGTACATTAGAGAATAATCAATCAGCTCTTCTTCATAAATGAGTTCATCTACCAAATCGATTAAAGCAGCTTCCATCTTTGAATGCTCAATATTTGAAGGAAGATAGGGAATAACAACTAGAACATTTTCGGAAGTTTCCCGTAAATGCAGGCGTGGTAGCTCAGTCATGCCAAATACCGGCTCTTCAAAATAGAAGACTCTGCGATATTTTGCATGACGAGATAAAAGATGCTGAGGTCGTTGAAAAACAAAATCCCATCGCAAATGAGAAAAAACCAAGAGATCCGTGGTTTCACAAGAAGTGTTCATGCATCAACTCCAGAATGTTCAAGTTAAATTTAACGCGAAGACTTGGGACTCCTTAATTTCATTCAGGCCAGTCAATGCCAATCATGTGCCAAACTAGAACGCTCAATATTAAAACAGGCATGGGTTTTGAAATGATTTGAAAACACTTAAACCGCTACAGTTGAATTCAAGGGGCTGCGGATGAAAGCAGAGGCAAATTTGGACGAAAGCGGGGCAAATCACCCGAGAAAAATTTTTCGTCGAAATAAATGGAAAACGTTGAATGGTGAGTGGGACTTCTGCTTTGATAATGAACAAAACTTTTATACACCGAATGACATTAATCGTTGGACGCATAAAATTAATGTTCCCTTCGCGCCAGAAACCAAGGCCAGTGGCATTGACGATCGCAATTTTCATCGCCGCTGCTGGTATCAAAAGTCTTTTACTATTTCGCTCACTGAAAATAGAACAATCCTGCACTTTGGGGCCGTGGACTATTTCGCTAATATCTGGATTAATGGTCATTTCCTAGGTTCTCATGAAGGCGGTCATACTCCATTTAGCTTTGATATTACCAACTGCTTAAATAAAACCGATGAACAAATTGTCACAGTTTGCGCCGATGATGATCCATTGGATCTGACTAAACCCAGAGGTAAACAGGATTGGCAAAAAGAACCTCATAGTATCTGGTATCCCCGTACTACTGGTATCTGGCAATCCGTATGGCTGGAAGAAGTACCTGAAACATATATCCAGCGTTGCCGCTGCACGCCCTTGCTCGAACGCTGGGAAATTGGTTGTGAAGTTTTTATTGCTGGTCCTTGCAAGGAAGGGCTTGAGCTACGGGTGATATTAAGTTCAAAAGATCAGATTCTGGCGCGTGATCGTTATGAAGTTATTCATAATGAGGTTCACCGCAGGATTGCGATGTCAGATCCAGGAATTGATGATTTCCGAAATGAGCTTCTATGGAGCCCGGAAAAACCAACACTCATTAATGTAGAGCTAGAACTTTGGTGCAACAATAAAAGACTCGACCAAGTTCATTCGTATACGGCACTTCGTTCTGTTTCATATAATCGGGATCGCTTTCTATTAAATGGCAGACCTTATTATATGAGATTAGTTCTTGATCAGGGCTATTGGCCTGATACGTTTATGACTCCACCCAATGAAGAGGCCATTATCAAAGATATTGAGATGATTAAAGCTGCGGGTTTCAATGGAGTCAGAAAACATCAAAAAGTTGAAGATCCTAATTTCCTCTATTGGGCCGATAAAATGGGCCTGTTAGTTTGGGGGGAGATGCCAAGTGCTTATCGTTTTACACAAGAGTCAGTTGAGCGCTTAACCCGTGAGTGGCTGGAGGTTCTTAATCGTGATGTTAATCATCCTTGTATTGTTGTCTGGGTTCCTTTTAATGAATCATGGGGTGTCCCTGATCTTGCTGAGAAAATTGCACATCAAAGTTGTGTGCAGGCGCTTTATCATTTAACTAAAACAATTGATCCGACCAGACCTTGCATAGGAAACGATGGCTGGGAAAGTACTGCTACGGACATTGTCGGGATTCATGATTATGATGATCAGCCAGAACGACTTCTCAAGAAGTATGCTACCAGTGGCCATACCAGTGTAGCAGAAGTTTTAAATAAATATCGTCCTGGCGGACGGGTGATAACGGTGGATGGATACGCTCATCGAGGACAGCCAGTTATGTTAACAGAGTTCGGAGGTATCGCTTTTGTAGAGCCTGACTATGAAATTACTAAATCATGGGGGTACTCAGCAGCGACTACATCCCAGGAGTTCAGACGCCGTTATGAAGCTTTAATGGATTCAATTCATCGAATCGAGCTCTTTGCCGGATACTGCTATACCCAGTTTACGGACACTTTTCAGGAGGCCAATGGATTATTTAAAGCAGATCGAACGCCTAAGTTTTCAATTACTGCCATGGCCAGGGCCACTAGGGGAATCGGCTTAGGGCGTGGGGAGCTGACTGGTGTGCCTCAACCTCCTCCTATCCCACATGATAACGATGCTTTTGAACTTAATCGGGATCAAAATAACCAGTAAAAATAGTGTCATTTTTACAGGACCTCATCCGCTCGAATAAATCTGCCATATAATTACCAGATACTTATTCAGGAGTTCCCTTGAAAAATCTGATTATCTTTTCGATTTTAATATTCAGTACTTTTGCCTTAGCCGAAGACCCAGTCATGCAGCATCAGAAAAACTGTGAAACGGCCGAGGCAAGAAGCTTAATGGGGAATCAGGGGTCTTGCCGGGTTGTGATTTCGCCTAGACCTGTTAATCAACAGGGTTACTGTTCAGGAATCTTTGCTGATAAGTATACATGTGTTGTTAGCTATGATGCTGATGGTTCGTCGTCTGCAATATTAAATCTTAATTGTGGAACAGCAGTTGAAACTGTATTGAATGAAGACTTAATGACCACTCCTGTTCAATATAATGTTGCCACTATCATCTCAAATAACGGCCGCTTTTCTGTCATTGGTGATGCAAATCGCTATACCCTGTTCTCGCACAAAAGTATGGACGTGAGCCTGACTCAGTCAGCAACAGGAGAAATTCAGGGAACTGTCACCTTACACTTTGATAGTGGGTCAGAATCGCTTACTCATGTTAGATGTGAATAATTATTTCTGAATCTGTGCTTTGGTCAGCCGCTCTACTTCAAAGCGGCTGTCTGTTTTAAACCAGTCATTTCCGGCCCCTCTGCCTACGGCCTTCAGTAACTCGGTTGAAATTTTTCCATCTTTCATGATTCTCTCATCGACATGAACCAGCTTAACCTCACCTGTAATTAGTGAGCCTGAGCCAGGGGTTTTTCCATATGAGAGCATATCCCGAAATTCACATTCAAATTGAACAGGTGATTCTTTTAAACGTTTGGCCTTAATGATCTCAGAATCAACAGGTGTTAATCCAGTGAAGGAAAACTCATCTTCACCATAGGGTAGTTCAGTGGAAGCTAAATTTACTTTCGTATAGTTATCTTCAGTGCAAAAATTCACCACAAACTCTCTTTCTCGAAGAATGTTTTTAACAGTATCTTTAAATTCGCCATTTGAGGTCCTGATCATAGGACAAAAGGCAATGATCATCGGAGATGCCGAGACTGCAGTGAAAAAAGAAAAAGGTGCCAGGTTATTTGTTCCATCAATATTTCTGGTCGAAATGACTGCAATTGGCCTGGGAATGATTGAACCAATTAGAAATTTATAATTATCAGCGAAGGCGCCATCGGTTCTAAAAGTTTTCATTTATTCATCCAGCTTTTCCAGTAATCCTTATTCTCATTTTGCTCAAAAGCTGAAGTCATCATCAAGGAATTCCGGGTATCAATCATGACTGCAAATTCATCTGTAAACTCATTCTCATTGGCCTTCAAAAATGCTTTGGGATGAGGACCATGATGAATACCTTGAGGATGAAAGGTAATTGCTCCTGCATCAATATTATCACGAGAAAAGAAATTTCCCTGATGGTAGAAAAGGACTTCATCATAATCAATGTTAGAATGGAAAAACGGAACTTTAAGTACACCCTCACTGGTGTGCTCGAGTGGGCGGGCCACAAATGAGCAGATAATAAAGTTATGGGCAACAAACATTGTGTGTCCTGATGGTGGGATATGATAACGGTGAGAATTTATCGGACAGTAGTCATAGATAGAAATTTTCCAGGCATAAAGCGAGCCTTTCCATCCGGCAGCATCCAATGGATTAAAAGGATAAACGACTCTGGTAATTTCTCCATGATATTTGACGTCAATTGGATAGGCCTTAAGATTATTTTCTGAACCGAGAGCTGCTTCCGGAATAAACTTTGCAGTTTGGTCATAAAGGGCATTCGGTCCTAAAATTCCTCTGGAAGGTTCTTCAAATTCTGATTTAGACTCTACTTTAAGGATTTTACAAGTCTCAGTAATATAAGTTTTATAAGTGGTTCCTCGAGGAACAATGATGTAGTCACCTTTTTTGAATGGAATGTGCCCATAGATCGTTTCCATTCGGCCGGAGCCTTCATGTATGAAAAACATTTCGTCAAAATCAGCATTACGATAAAAGCTCTCCGGGTTTTTCGTCAAAGTCCCTAAATAAACTTCTAGATCATTGTTATAGAGAATTTTTACAAATTGATTTTGGAATTCTTTTTCATTGAATAATGGAGGAAGATTGCGGGGCTTCAGATCACCTTCTATATTCGTCCAATCAGTAGGTTTGTTAGTGTGATAAATTTGTGAAACCCGGCCGAAAAACCCTTTTCGCCCATGCTCTTCTTCAAACATTCCTTCAGGGATTTTTACATGGGCCTGTTTCGTATAGACTCCACTTGCATGAAAATTATCACTCATATCAGTCTCTTTTGTTTGGTGTTCCAACAATATTTTTTAAAGTCCCAATCTTTTCAATTGAAAGTTCCAGAAGATCTCCCGGCTTGATCCATTTATCTAATTCAAGCCCACAACCAGTACCAACTGTACCTGAACCAATAAAATCAGTGGCCCTGATCCATTCTTCCATTCCCATATGTTCAATCATTTCACCCCATGAGTAATGTGAATCCCCTGAATAACCTCGTGACCATTCTTCACCATTTACTGCTGCAGTCATGAGGAGATTAGGTTCTTCGTAATTAAACTCATCAAAAGTAACGATTACAGGTCCCATGACTGAACACCAATCTTTACCTTTAGCGGGTCCCAGGCGAATCGACATCTCTTTGCGTTGTATATCCCGGGCAGAAATATCATTTAGGATAGTAAAACCGAAGATGTGCTTCTTTATATCTTGGGCCTTCACATTTTTTCCATCACGTCCTATGATGACTCCTAATTCCAGTTCATAATCCAGTTTCTGAGTATAAAAAGGCCAAGGAATTATATCATCCTGACCAATGAAACCAGTATTACCACCTTTATAATAGGCCGGTATCTCATACCAGGCAGTTGGTACATCTTCCTGCCTTTTTTCAAAACCTTTCTTGACGTGTTTTTCATGAGCATAAAAATCACGGTACATAGCTATTTCATCCAAAGGGGCGTCGAATCTCACGTCTGGAGCATCCAATAGGTGAAAAGCGAAGTGAGTTAGCCCTTCCTTTGATAACTTTTTGTATAGTTCAAGCGAATCTTGCAACATGGCTATGGCCGCATCCTGATGAATGCGAAGGAATTGGGCCAGAGATGTTGGAGCAAAAAGCTGAGCTCGTTTCTCCGGAGCAAAAAATCCCTGACGTTCAAACTCGGCTTGCCAGAGTAGATTTACATCAATAAGAATTTTTTCATCAAAAAAAAGACCAAGTCTTTTCTGAACGCCAAAAGGAGTTGGTCGTTTAAAGGTGCAGACTCTCATTTAAACCCCTCCAAATTGTTTTTTGTAACGAGGTAGAACATCTTCCATGGCTTCGTAGAAATGCATCATTTCTTCCTTCGTTCCCATGGAAATTCTTATATGATCAGGCATAAGATTGGCCCTTAACGGACGAATGATGACTCCATGATTCAGAAGTTCATTATAAAGAAATAAACTTTTTTCCTCTGACCCGGTTTTGATAGTCACAAAATTAGTTACTGATGGAATCGGTGTAAAACCATTTTCAGTTAGATATTTGAATAATTCATTGTAACGTTCTTTATTATTTTCCAGAGTCCGAACCAAATGAGGATAATCTTTCAGAGCACCGTATGCGCCTTTTTGGGCAATCAAGCTGGGTTCAAATGGAAGTTTCACTTTATGCAAATTACTAATCAGATATTCATGTCCAAAACCATAACCGCATCTGACGCCTGAAATCCCATAAGCTTTGGAAAAAGTTCTAAGAGTGATGACATTGTCATACCTGTAGTTCATAGAATCCGGATAATCCCATTGGCCCTGGGCGAATTCAAAATAGGCTTCATCAAGAATCACGATGGTATGGGATGGCACATGTTTCATAAGAAAATCAAATTCTTCTTTAGTGATATAAGTACCAGTTGGATTGTCGGGATTCGCAATGTAGACAATCTTAGTGTTGTCAGTAATCTTTTTTGCCATGGCCTCAACGTCATATTTATAATCTGATCGTCTTGGAACCTGAATAAGCTTTGCTCCAACCGATTTTGCCAGGATTAAAAAACCTATAAAAGTATTTTCAGAAGTTACGACTTCTTCATTCGGCTGAAGGAATGCGCGGACGATATATCCCATGATTCCTTCTGAGCCATTTCCTAAAATAATGTTCTGAGGTTTTAATTGATAAAGATCGCATAAAGAATTTTTTAATTGGTGGGCAAACATGTCAGGGTAACGATGGACATCCCAAAGCGCATTAGTCATTTCCCTGATAGCAAAAGGGGAAGGACCCAACGGATTTTCATTACTCGCCAATTTTGAAATACGAGTTAAACCTTTTTCCCTGGCAAGTTCCTCAATGGGCTTACCGGCCTGATAAACTTCGAGTTGTTCAATATACTCTGGAACGAGCTTCTTTTGCATGGCACCTTCTTTGGTTTGACCCACCAAAAATACCAAAGAGAGAAGTAAAATGGCATTGATAAATAATGGCGCGTCGCGCGCACTAAACATTTAGCTAAAAAGATTGTAACCTTTTATCCCTATGATACGAATGCGGGCCCAACACTTACTAAAACTCATCTCCGACGCCTATCCTGGGCTTGTTACCTATATTGATCATGACTACCGATATCAGTTTGCCAATCAACACTACTATGAATGGTTCGGGGTTGATCCTTCTTCAATGTTAGGTAAGACCGTTGAAGATGTTATAGGTAGTGATTTTTTTCTGAGTCGAAAAGTCTACATGGATCACGCTTTAAATGGTGAACAGGTCAAATTCAATGCTGTCAGTTACCATAAGTCGTTAGGACTTAGAGAAATTGAGCAGATATATGATCCAGACATTGATGAAGATGGAAATGTGGTGGGCTTCATCGCTATGGCATACGATATTACGGAGCAAAAAAAGCTCGAAAAAGTTGCCAAAGAAAATGAGGCACGCTTTCGAAGTTTAACCGAGGTCATGCCCCAGTTGGTGTGGATTGCGGATGCTGACGGTGGAATGATTTTCTTTAACCATAACTGGCCTAGATTCACTAATACCTCGATGGAAGAAAATTTAGGACATGGCTGGATTAATGTTGTTCATCATGAAGACCGAGTCTCGATGCTTTTAACCTGGAAAGATGCACTGGTAACAGGTGATATCTTTGAAGCTGAGTATCGCCTACGTATGGCCGATGGTCATTTCCGCTGGCATATGGCACGGGGTATACCCATTAAAAATGAGCAGGGTCAGACGGAACGATGGGTAGGTACAACCACAGACATTGAAGTTCAAAAAAATGCCAAAGACCTGGCAATAACTGAAAGAAAAAGAATCTATTCATTATTTATGCAGTCTCCAGTGGTTATTCTGGTGCTGAGCGGGGCTGACCATCTGGTAGAACTGATTAATCCTGCCGGCCAAAAATTTGTTGCCGGACAAGATCTTACTGGTCTTAGTTTAAGGGAGTCTTTCCCTGAACTGGAAGAACAAGGGATTATTAGAATTCTGGATGAAATTTATTACTCAGGTTATGGCAAACAATTTAAGGCCCAATCTATTCGTCTACAGAATGGAGATGGAAGCTACAGGGAACATTTTTTTGATTTATTCTATGAACCCATTAAAGATGAAAATAATCTCACCACTGGGATTTTAAACATGGCAGTGGATGTGACCGAGCAAGTGAAAGCTTTGAAGCGTGCTGAAGAAAGTGAAGAGCTTTTCCGAACTTATGCTGAATCCATGCCTCAAATGGCCTTTATTACTGATGCCAGTGGCCTTCCAACATATTTCAATCAGCGTTGGTATGATTATACTGGATTAGATTTTGAAACTTCCAGATTAAATCCCACTCAATACCTTTTAAGTGAAGAATCTGAGGAAGTAATAAAGAAATGGCTACACTCGATAGAAACATCAGAACCCTATCAAAATGAAACCCGCCTCAAGAGGGCAGATGGAGTTTTTAGATGGCATCTTGGCCGTGCGGTCCCTTTACGGGATTCCAAGGGTAATATTACCCAATGGGTGGGGACTTATACTGATATCCATGCTCAAAAAGAAATTGAAAGTGAGCAGGCTCGACTCCTACAAGTGCTTGAGAGTTCTTCTGATTTTATTGGAATGGCCGATTCTAATGGCAAGGGCATTTACGTAAACACTGCCGGAAGAGAAATGTTAGGAATTGATCAATCAGAAAATTCCCAAATTATTGACCTCTTTTTTCCTGAAGATGTCCCCTATGTAGAAAATGTGATTCTTCCAACCACTCTTAAAGAGGGAAAATGGGTAGGAGATTTTCGTTTCAAACATTCAAAAACGGGAGAAGAGCGTTGGGTTCATTATAATTCTTTTGTGACCCATGATGAGAAGACAGGAGAGGTAACGGGGTTTGCAACTGTTTCCCGTGATTTAACCGAAATGAAACAAAAAGAGAGAAAACTTGAGGAGGCATTAATTGCTCGTGACCAATTCTTGTCTATTGCCTCCCATGAATTAAAAACTCCACTCACTTCCTTAAAGCTTCAAGCTCAATTAACTTTACGCTCTCTACAACTCAATAAAGAAATACCCGTTGAAAGACAAATGACTATGGCCCAACAAACCAGTGATATGGTAAGTCGCTTAACCAGACTGATCGATGATATGCTGGATGTTTCCCGAATTCGCACCGGCAAGCTTAAACTTGATAAGAGTGAACAGGAGTTAGGCGATATTGTTCGAGAAGTTGTTTTGAGAATGAGCCTGTTATTCGAAGCTGCCGGGCTTAATTTGCCTTCAATTGAAGCGACCGAAAAACTACATGGAGAATGGGACCGATTCCGTTTGGAGCAGGTGATTGGAAATCTTCTCACTAATGCCATTCGTTACGGTCAGGGAAAATCGATTGAAATCAAAATGAGAAAAAAAGGAAATAAAGGTCTGCTTTCAGTAACCGACCACGGATACGGAATTGCCGAGAAGGATCTGGAACGAATTTTTGGTCGATTTGAGAGAGCAATTAATTCTTCCGAAGTTAGCGGTCTTGGTTTAGGCCTTTTTATATCCAAGGAAATCGTCGAAACCCAACATGGAAAAATTTGGGTTGAAAGTGAAATCAATATAGGTTCTACATTTTATGTAGAATTACCACTCATAAAAGGATCAGAATAATGGAAAAGAATATATACCATTACAACGTTAATAAGATAGACGGCTCAAGTATTAATCTATCAGAATTCAAAGGTAAGGTACTCCTCATAGTCAATGTAGCTTCTAAATGCGGACTCACTCCGCAGTACGAAGGTTTAGAAAAGTTAAATCGTCAATACCAGGAGAAAGGCTTGGCCGTGTTGGGTTTCCCGGCGAATGAATTTCTTGCTCAGGAGCCAGGGACTAATGCTGAAATTCAGGAATTTTGTAAAATGAATTTTGGAGTTGAGTTTCCAATGTTTGAAAAGATAGTTGTTAAAGGAGAGGGTCAGCATCCACTTTATAAGTATCTGACAGAAACCAAGCCTGAAGCCACTTTGAAAGAAGATGGCAAATTACTTGAACGATTACTGGAAAAGGGCCTATTAACTGGTCAATCAAATGATATCAAATGGAACTTTGAAAAGTTCCTGATCAATAAAAGAGGGGAGGTCGTTGAAAGATTTTCCCCAGATATAGATCCAATGGATTCTGTAATCACTAATGCCGTGGAAAGAGAACTTGCGATCAATTAACTTATTCTTTCCCTTCTTATTGATGGCGACTTCTGCGCAAGCGGGAGTCGTTCCTTTGAAAGATAATATTCTTTTTGCTTTTGAAAACTGTAAGACCCTGTCTGTCGACCTTCAGAAGGGAAAATTAAATGTAAGTGCGGCTCCTGCTTTTGATCTGCATTGTCGTCAAACTCGTGAAAACAAGCTGGAATTTAAATGTGACACCTTTGAGGTAATCTCGAATAAAAAGCTAGCATCGGAAACATATCAGGGGGGAAGTGATTTAGGTGAAGCGGAATTAAAGAGTATCAAGGGAACTAAAATAAAGTTTCTTATTGGTAAGACTTTTGCATCTTATGAGTCGGCAGTCGCGAATAAGACATGTGCCGGTATTTTTATTTTTGAACAGGACGCTTTGAAGCAAAAAGTTTCTTCTCCAAAATCCGATTAATTGAATTTGTAAACTTCTCTTTATCTTTCGGGCCGAAGGTTTCCGGTCCACCAATCGCCATTCCGGTTGAGTCTCGGAGTTCCTTCATAAAGTCACGCATTGAAAGGCGCTCCCTTACATTCTCTTCCGTATAAACTTCCCCTCTGACATTTAGAGCGATGGCATTCTTCTCAACAATAAAAGCTGCTAAAGGAATATCAGCGGTAATGACGATGTCATTTTCGCAAACATGTTCAACGATATAACTATCGGCAACATCAGCTCCTGCACTAACTTTGATCAGCTTGATTAAGGGGCTATGAGGGGTAAACATGGAGCTGTTTGCCACCATAATGACTTCGAGCTGAAGTCTCGCGGAGATAGTATAAATAACTTCTTTAATAACCTTCGGGCAGGCATCAGCATCAATCCAAATAATTGGTTTTGTCATACTAGTTAGTTTAATGGGAAGTCATTGCCTATAGCGAGGAATATTTTTGGACAAAGACGAGATCCAGGCATAGTTTCCTCTAGAGAGAGAATGGATGTCTCTAATAAGGTTATAAAATCTTTTTTATTAATAATTTCTACAACCAAAGAATCATTTTGTATGAGCTCAATTAGAGCTTTAAGTTCCAGGATTTTTTCACTATTGAGAGTTTGAGTGTTAATACAAATCACAACTGGTGGTTGGTTGTTGAATTTAGACAGGAGCTCGATACGAACACCAAGTTTTTCCAAATATACAAATGGCTGGTCAGGGGAAGTATTCTCAGTGACATCTATGACTTCACTTTCTTCCTCAAATTCTTCCGGTTCTTCAATGATCTCTTCTTCCTCCACGAAGATATCAGGTTTCTCATGAATAGGAGGAGGAGGGGTTATAACAGGTGCGGGAGGAAGAGGAGAATCACCAGATCTCTTCGTGGTGCCATCACTCTTCTTCCCGCAAGAAACGCATATAATTAGTAGAATTATTAATAACCATTTCATCGGGCGGGACTATATGCCTAATGCGCTGTCTTCTCAAAAATAAGCTTATCTAAAGATTTTTTATCTTTAGTTTAACTCTTCTTACGTCTTGCAAGTCGATGATCCAGGCTTATTGGTCCAGCTCCGTAGAAAGCAATTAAGGTAGCACCACCTATTAAGGCCAGGTTTTTCATGAAATGAATCATCTGCACCTGTGCTAATTCGGGATCCGTGTATGACCAAAAGTTATGCATTAAGACTGTCACAGGTATCAAAAAGATAAGTAAGAGCACTGCGCCTACTCTGGCATGAAGACCCAGGAGAACACTTAATCCTCCCATTAAAGCAATGAGACCGGAAACCGGAACAAGGATATCCGCCATTGGGATTCCCTGACTGGCAGCATAGCTAATGCTTCCACTGGTGAAATGATTGAGACCGGACATGATAAAAATAAGCGAGAATAAAAATCTTCCGATTGGTACCGCTAATAGACTGCTTTTAGCTTTAGCTCGGTGGAAATCGGTGGACATGTATGAATGTGGATGAAAAACGTTTGCCATATTGTCCTCCTTATTAAAGCTCATTTTGCGCTTCTGCGGAATCATTGCCAACTCACTATCTAAGTTGGTTTTAGCTAGGAATGTTTTGAGTTGTGTTAAAGAATGGACAGGCGAATAATAAAATGAACCTCTAACCAGGAGGAGTATATGTTAAAAAAGTATGTTATTGAGCGTGATGTCCCGGGTGTAGGATCTAGTTCTAGTGGAGATTTTCGAGAAATGGCCGAGAAGTCCAATAAGGCCCTTGAACAATTAGGACCTGGCATTCAATGGAATGAATCATTCATTACAGGTGATAAAATATATTGCGTATATCTAGCCGAAAATGAAGATCTGATTCGAGAACACGGACGCATTGGTGGTTTCCCTGTAGATAAAGTGACTGAGGTGAAGAATATAATTGATCCAACCACTGCTACATTGGGCGAGATTAAACCTGTTCCAAAGGACACTGAGACTGAGATTTACGATAGTATTTTATAAAGCTCGGTCTTCACTGCACATTTACCGCTGATTTTTTAAAGCTAAGATTGGAAAATGACTAAAACCAAGGAGTTTTTATGAAACTAATCTTAGCTTTTACACTTATTTTTTCTTCCTTTGGAGCTTTTGCTCAGAAAGATCTGGATTCAATGAAACAAAAGGCCAATTCACATATTGAAAAAAAGATGTCGAGCCTGGAGACGGCCAAATCTTGTATCAATGCTGCCAATAGCATGGATAAATTCAAGGCTTGTAAATATGATATGCATGAAGAAATGAAAAAAACGAAAATGCAGGCAATGGAAGAAAAGAAACAAGAATTAGAAGAGTAGTAATTCTAGGAGCTGGAAATTTATTTTTCCAGCTCCTCTAAGTCCAGTGCTCGGAGTTTAGGTGAAAAAGCAGAAATAATCCCCACGGAAAGCAGACACATGACTCCACCAAATATGGCCGCCGGCATAACACCCAATATTTTAGCTGCTAAACCTGATTCAAATTCTCCTAACTCATTGGATGATCCAATAAAAATTGAATTAACTGCCGCAATTCTGCCCCTCATATGATCGGGTGAAACCAGTTGGACTGCTGAGGTTCTAATGAGCATACTGATACTGTCAAAAGCTCCACTGGCGACTAACGCGATAAAAGAGAGGATATAATTTCTGCTCACTGAAAAGATCAAAATACAGATACCAAAACCTGCCACTGCCCAGAAGAGTTTTTTACCGGCATTCTTTTTAATCTCCCCTTTAATCATCCAGGTACTCATCAAAAAAGCACCTAAAGCAGGAGAAGCTCTTAGAAGTCCTAAACCAGTGGGACCGATGAATAAAATTTCAGCAGCATAAATTGGAAGAAGAGCAGTTACTCCACCAAATAAGACCGAAACCATATCTAAAGTTAATGCTGGAAAGAGAATGGGATGCTTGAAAACAAACTTGGCCCCTGAAAGAAGATCCTCCTTGATTGAACGCCCTACCTCTGGAGTATTGGCAGGAGGATTGAATTCCATTAGCCATAAGAATAAACTAGTGATGAAGAGAAAAAGACAAACGATGAAGGCAGTCCCTGATACTCCAATCATCCCAAAAAGAATTCCTCCTGCTGCAGGGCCTGACATCCGAGCTGTCTGCATGGCAGAAGACATCCAGGCCGATGAACGTGGCAGAAGAAATCTGGGAATGAGCTTTGGCACAATAGAGTACATTGAAGGCTGTGAGAATGCGCGTGCACATCCAGTTAAGAATGAAGATACAAAAAGTAGTGGTACCTGAGTAGACTCCGGTATGCCAAAATAAGGCAATTGAGAGAATAACATCATTAGGCCTGATGCCAGACTTACCAGAACTAATCTGCGATAAACAATCAAGGGACGACTGCGATCGACTATATAGCCAGCAAATAGTGCAAGGCTAAGCGCTGGTACAGCTTCTGTGAGACCGATTAGTCCCAGATAGAGTGCGTCCTTGGTTAACTCATACATGCGCCATCCCAGTACAATGGCCTGCATTTGCACAGCAAATGTAAAGAAAAACCGAGCAATCATGAGTTTTTTAAAATCGGTAGGCATGAGAGGAATTTATCATATAATTTGAGCAAACAAAGGACTAAAAAATGAAAATTCTAGTTTTAAGCTCTCTTCTAATATTTATGGGTTGTTCCTCTAAAAAAGATGTTTTGGAATTGCCTGAGACGATTGATGAAGCTGTTGCTAGTGAATTTAGAACTCCAGAGAACATGAAGAGGGATATCTATCGTAATCCCTCTGAGACCTTAAAGTTTTTTGGTCTCACTCCGAATATGACTGTAATTGAAATATCTCCTGGAGCTGGCTGGTACATGGAAATTCTGGCCCCCCTTTTAACTCTGGAAGGCCGTTATATTATGGCCTCTCCCGTAGCCGATAAGCCTTACTTTAAAGTGATGGAAGAGAAGATCAAGGCATGGAAAGAAAAGTTTCCTATGGTTCAAATAGAAAATGCTATTTTCTCTCCTCCTGTGCGTATCGAATTTCAAGCGTATGGTATTGCAGACATGGTTTTAACTTTTAGAAACGTACATAATTGGATGACTAACGGTGGAGAAAAAGAAGCTTTTGCTGCTTTTTATAAAGTCCTAAAACCGGGTGGAATCCTGGGAGTAGTTGAGCATCGGGCCCTCCCTCAGCAAGAAGATAAGTTGGCCCGAAGTGGTTATGTTAGAGAACAAGACGTCATTGAAATGGCAGTTAAGGCAGGATTTCGTTTAGTTGCTACCTCTGAAATCAACGCTAATCCCCGGGATACTAGAAATCATCCCGCAGGAGTCTGGACACTGCCCCCAACTTTAAGACTAGGTGAAGAAGACAGAGAGAAGTATCTTACTATCGGTGAAAGTGATCGAATGACTATTAAATTTATGAAACCAAAAAACTAGTCTTTCATGCTTTTGCTTTAAGTTCTATTTAGTTTAAATCTGTTCTTCTTGAGATTTATAACAGCTATCCTAGGATTAGTGAGGTGTTATATGAAGCTTGAGAATAAAGTCGCCATCGTCACGGGTGCTGGAAGAGGGATTGGTAAGGCCATTGCTCTTAATTTGGCTCAAGAAGGTACTCATTTGGCCTTAATAGCTAGAACAGAACGTGAAATAGCCGCCACAGCTTTTGCCTGTGAACAGTATGGGGTCACAGCAAAATATTATCCTTTTGATTTGACTCAGATTTCTAGGATTCCATGGCTTGTCGAGCAGATTAAAAGGGATTTCAAAGAAATCAACATTCTGATTAACGATGCCGGTCGCTATGAAGAAGCTGATCCTATTGATAGCAATTTAAAAGAATGGGATAAAACACTGGATTTAAACTTTAAAGCAATTTATCACCTTACTCAGGAAGTACTGAAAATATTTCCCGAGAATCGCGAAGCCGCAGTAATAAATATATCTTCTATATCAGGCCTTACTACTACGAGTGGTGGGGAGATCTACAACTCATCCAAAGCAGCCCTCAGGAGTTATGCAGGTTGCCTCTATGAGGATGTAAGAGAAAGAGGCATTAAAGTTACTACCATTTACCCTGGTTATGTTAACACCAGCATGACGGCCGAGGATAAACTTGATCATGATAAAATGATCCAGCCTGAGGACATAGCCAGCGCTGTTAATTGGGCACTCAAAATTCCAGAAACTGCTTGTCCAACGGATATTACAATCAGGCCGCAGAGGTCACCGTCGCGGAAGGCAGCTTAGATTTAGCTTCTTCTTCCTGGCTTTCTTTTGAATCCATTTGTTTCTCTTCATCCGGGTCTTCAAACTTCAAATCCCAATCTTCAACGTCTTCTGGTCCATAAAAATGTTGAGACATACAGGGCTCCTTGTAAGGTACTAAGACATGGTATCACTTATGAGAAAAGGAATGAAAATCATGCTGCTTACACTCGAGAAATGAAGGAAGCTTTAGTTAAAATGGCATGAATTTGAGGCGTAGCGGATTTACAGAAAGCTAAGTGATTTGAAAGATAAAGAAATGAAGTACTTACTCCTTTTTATCATTTTTGCCTGCTCGCCGGCCTTGGCGCCTAAGCTTAAAGTGGGAAATTGTGTTCTGGGAGAGAATATGGAAGTTTGGCAATTGCTTCGAGAAAACGAAGGAAATTATCTGTTTGTGCAATTTCCCCCGAAGGAAGGAATGCCTGTGCATTTGGTAAAGGATTTAAAAGTCTTTAATAAAGTAGATTGTCCAAAGATTTAACTCAGAGTGAAGTTAGTCTCTTCTGTACATAATGATTCATAGAATTTAACCATGGCCATTACATCATTGGTATTTTTTAACTGTAAATTATCCCATTCTATAAAACGTTCATAAAGATGATGGCCAATGCTATGACAGAAAATGAGATATTCATCATCTAGTTTACCAGGTTTGTTCATGAGAATTGATCTATAGATATTTAGATTTTTTTCCACATCAAAATGCTTTGAAAGACGGATTTTCAGGTTATTCATATCCAGGGCCACTTGTGAGCAACCGATATGGGTTGTAAAGGATGAACTTGTCAGAAATTTGGATTTTTCTTCACCACTGATTGGCCGATTTTGAAAATGGGCAGAAGCATAGAGATGGAGAGTCATCATATAAGATTGAAGGGACTTTTCAAATTGGCGGTTTAAATAAAACAATCTCGCCAATGTCGTATGTATGTCTGTATCGAGAGGGTAATCAATTCGAAGTTCCAGATAGAGCTTAATGGCCTTGGAAAAATTTCCCTGCCTGAAATGTTCAAAAGCATCATTTCTCTTAGATAAACTCATAGATATTGTTTATCGGTGAGCTGAAGTATTAACTGGACTTAAGATTTCTTGATTGAAAGATCAAACTAAGATACTCCGTCGAAAAGGCGAGTGACCTTTTCGACGGTCGTTTTGAAGGTTACTCCAGCTTCTCACGGAAAGAATAAAGCAAAGGCTTGAGATCTCCCTTGTTCTTCCTGGGACGTTTTGTGCGACTACGGTCAAGGGTCTTGCACTCTTTCAGAAGCTTGATCTGTTGACGGAAGACAACTTCCATCTTGGTCCAGGCATCAATTTCGTTGCGGAACTCAATTCCCATATCTTCGCCATGCGAGAAACGAGCCTTATCCAGCTCAATATGAGCAATCAAAACTTTAATATCCTCTGATGCATTTTTCATGATCATTCCTTAAAGTTGAGAGCAAATTAATAAAAAGGGAGAAACAGTAAGCAAAACGTGAAGAGAGAATTCAGTATATAGCGTTTCATAGTATAGGTCACTGATTTATTGTGTGACTGACTTAATCCATTCGTTATAGCTCTCCAAAAAAACAGTTTTACTTCGGTTCCATTTAAATTACTGCATGATAGGCTTTAATTTTACCGAGGAGATCAGCATGAATGTTTCAGTTGAAGAGTATACCAGCCCAATATTGGTGACTATCGATCCTGGGGCCAGCCTGGATCAAGCAATTGAATTAATGCAGGAAAATGGCATTCGCCACTTACCTGTCGTTCGGGATGAAAAAGTAATCGGAATCGTCTCTGAACGTGATTTACTCTTACATGTCGGAAAAAATTGGACTTCCATGATGAAGGTAGGGGATATGATGAGTACAAATCTTCTCAGTGTTCATATAAATGATACCTTAGGGGATGTCGCCTTTCAGCTCTCTAACGAAAAAGTTGGCTCGGCCATCGTTTTGGATAATGAAGAAAATCTTTTTGGGATATTTACCACCACGGATGCTTTGAATGCGCTGGTTGAGATTATGCATCAACAACCAGAATCTAACTCAAGCTTAGACTATTAGAAAATCCTTATGATTTGCAAAAAATTCGCTATCAAGGTAGCGTATATTTATGATCAGGATATTTATTTTTTTTCTCGTGACTTCTTGTACTCATCAGCAACTTGTAATTCCTTACAGTAGAAAAGATTGGAAGCATTGGACTGACTCTAACCGAAATTGTCTCAATACTCGAAATGAAGTTTTAAAATCCCGTTCTTTAATCCCTGTCAAATTGAATAAGCGTGGCTGTACCGTCCTTACGGGTAGATGGCAGGATTATTACTACCCGGAATTTCACAGCACCCCCAAGAAGATTGATATCGATCACCTCGTTCCATTGAAGCATGCTCATAGTTATGGAGGCGCTCATTGGTCAAAAAAACAAAAAGAAAAGTTTGCGAATGATCCGGATAATCTGGTTATAACTAATCGATCTTATAATCGGAAAAAAGGAGCTAAAGGAATTGATGCCTGGCTGCCTGTCCATCAGGAATATGCTTGTAAGTACATTAAAGATTGGATGAAGATTAAAGAAAAGTATCAACTCTCATTCTCTTCAAGTGAAGGAAAAACAATTAAACAGGCAAAATGTAAGTTTAATTAACTTGTTCTGTTCGAGGTACCGGCCGTAGGCTCTCGCCAATGATGAATCCAAAAATATATGTTGGAAACCTCGGTTTTTCCATCTCAGTCAAGACCCTTACTAATATGTTTGCAAAATTTGGGAGAGTCCGCTCTGCAAAGATTGTAACGAATTATGAAACCAATCAAAGTAAAGGTTTTGCTTTTGTAGAAATGTGTTCTGGATATGAAGCTGAACTGGCAATTATGAGATTAAATGGTACCTATATGAATGGACGTACGATTAAAGTCAGTGCCGCTAAACCTCTATTCCGTTTTTAAAGATTTTCTTAAATATTGATCAGACTTTTCATCGAATTTTATCTAGTTAGAGTATAGCCAATTTTTCTGGCTATCTAAAAAAAAACAAGTGCCAATTTTGCTTGATAGAAGAAAATCGCCCAAGGCTGCGAGAGTAATCACCTTTTTGATTTTTTAATGTTAGGCCTTAAATAGGTGATACCCTCTCTCATCAATAAACTTTCAAAATATTTAATTTAACAAGCGAATCTAAAAATGAGTTTGGATTATCAAAAATTAAAGCAAAAAAACCAGGAAGACGGATCATTTTGGACTTCATATTCAGACTTGTTCATGGTTTTAAGCGTAGTCTTTTTACTTTTATATGTCGTAGGTTCTCTACGTACGGGAACTTCATCTGTACAGAATATGATTAAGAATCAGAAGCTCAAAGCCGAGTCTCAGGATATGAAGAAACAGATTCAGGCATATAACGCTTTAAAAGATGATTACCTTGAAAAAGAAGCTTCTGCTGATGAAGCGAAAATGTACGAAGAACTTATGAGTAAACTTTCGCTTCTTCAAGATGAAGCGCATGAAGAAAAACGTCAACTTGAAGCACAAGCTGAGGAGAATGCGGCCAAAGCGCGGGCCCTGAACCAATACCAGCAAATGGTCAGAAATATTATTAATACGAATCTTTTATCCAATAAGAAAATTAAAACCCGTAATGAAATGATTGTGAAGAAGAATGATGCTATTAAGGTCATGGATCAGACTATCCAAACTCAGACACAGGATATTCAGGAAAAAGCTGAAGTGATAGCGGCTAACCGTAAGCAGATTGATCAGCAGGAAAAAGAAATTTCAGAGAAACAAAAAGTGCTCGATGAAAAGAAAAAGCAAGTGGCAAAGCTTGAATCTCAGGTCGAAGAAAAAGCAAAGACTATTGCTGATAATCAGTCCAAAATTAATGTACTTAATTCCGACCTAAATCAAAAAATTATAGAACTTCAAAAGACTTCTCAGAGTGCCAATACGTCAAAAGCTGAGTTGAATCGTAAAATTGCCATTATGAAGCTTCAGAATGCTAAGAAAATTGGTGAGCTTCAAAATCAAACTAAAAGCATGAAGGAATCGGTGAATGAAATCAACCGGGAACTTGCAAATGCTGCCGGTCAGTTAAACGATGCTAAAGGTAAAATTGCTCAACAAGAAGCACTTAAGCAAAAACTTGAGGCTGAAATGCTGGCAGCAAATGCTGCCCATGCCGCTAAAATGGCCGAGATGCGAAAAAGTTTCGATGACAAGATGAATGCCGAAAAAACCGCGCTGGAAAAACAACTAGAAGGGGAAAAGGCATCCGCAGCTGAAAAAATAAAACGTCTAGGAGAATTTAAAGATAAAGTTGCCGCTGAGAAGGCAGCCTTGGATAAACAATTGGCCAATCTAAAAAGTGAGGTTGGTAAAGTCAAAGGTGAAGCTGACCAGCTGAAAGGTCAGTTGGCCAATGCCCAAAAAGAGCACGGTCGATATATGGCAGCAATCGATCAGTTGGAAAAGGATAAGGCAGGACTATCCGGAGATTTAAAACGTGCTCAAGAAGTCATGAATGCCAAAAAGAAACTGGCCAAAAAAATTGCTGATAACCTGGCCAGAAATGGGATCAAAGCTGGGGTCGATGGTAAAACTGGGGATGTGACAATTCAATTTGGTGATGAATACTTTGATACAGGTAGAGCTGATCTTAAGCCGAATATGAAGAATATTCTTAAGCAGTTCGTACCAACCTATTCGAAATCTCTTTTAGAAGATGAGAAAGTGGCCAAGGAAATTTCCTCAGTCGAGATTATCGGCTTTTCTTCTCCCACTTATCAGGGGCGATATATTGATCCACAAAGTTTGGCAGATAAAGATCGAGCTGCCGTTAGTTACAATCTGGATCTCTCTTATAATCGTGCAAAATCTATTTTTACTTATATGTTTGATAAAAAAAGTATGACCTATCAGCACCAGAAAGACATGCTTCCTTTAGTGAAAGTTACAGGACGAAGCTTCCTGGCAGAAGGTGTTAAAGGACGAGACATAGCTTCAGGTCTGCCAATAAAAGATTACTGTGCAAAATTTAATTGTGAAAAATCTCAGAAAGTTATTATTCGTTTTAACTTGAAAGATTAATTTTTAAGTAAGGTGGTACGTATGTTCAGCCAGGATTTAGTACAAGGGCTAGTTGATGGAGTGGTGGTTTTTGCTACCGATCTCCTGATGCCTGTCATGGCAATCTTTTTTGTATTGGCGATTTCTCTTCGTTGCCTCATTTATTATACCGTGAAGCGAGAAGATTGGTTTTCCAAAGAGTTCACTAAAAGAGTGAAGAAATTTCAGGATGCACGCACTGAAGCGGCCGATCAGTCATTCTATGTAGTCTGCAAGAGGCTGCTGGAAATTACTTATTATGAAGTATTCGAAGTTAGGGCCATTATGAAGCGTCGGAATCCTGATGCTATCATGACTGTTACCGACCGGATTTTCTTAGTTCAGCAAGGCTCGGCGAGAATGGTCACGGATATTTTAAAACAAATCAAATATCTTAAATGGGGAGAACGCCCTAAGTTTCTGGAAATTTCAAATAGCGTTCTTCGAAATAATCCTTGTTTTAACCGCGTCTTTGGAATTATTCCGGTTGGAGTTTTTAATGATTTTTTAAATACCGTTCCCGGACTTTTTATTGTCGGAGGGATCTTTGGTACCTTCCTTGGTATCATGAAGGCCCTGCCGGAGCTTGGGGGAATGAATCTGTCTGATGTGGAAGGTTCTAAACTCATCATGGATAACTTTCTGTTAAAAATTTCTTTTTCTATGTCGACATCGATTATTGGGATCATCCTTTCAGTAACTATGAGTCTGGCCAATACATTTTTCTCTTGCGAAAAGGCCTATATGGAAACGGTAGAACGCTTGGAGAATGAACTGGATACTCTTTGGAACATGAGTTCAAATAATAAACTTCCTAGCCAAGTTTCAAACTTTGAAGCTGATCGCGATCCGATAGAAGTTTTATCGGAAGACTTGATCGCAAAAGAGCTGAGCGTCGAAGTGGGGTTTGTCACTCTTATTAAACCCATCAGTAAATGGTGGGGCAAGAAAGAGAAGCCATCGGCAGAACCAATCGCAGAAAAGCCAGCTGAAGAAGAGAAAGAAGCTGCTTAGGAGGAATTGTGTCACTTATAATCAAGATTACCCGTAATGGGTCATCGAAAGAATACTTGTTCAATAAATTAGGCCCGATAATAATAGGATCAGATTCCCGTTGTGACTTATCTTTAGATGATTCTCAATTGGAGCCCAAGCTCCTTGAAGTAAAGGTAAGTGGCGGCAATATCTTCATCAAAGAGATTGGTGCCCGTGCTCAAATATATCTGGATACTGTTGTGCTACCTTTTAGGGAAGAGGTTCGTTACCGCGAAGGGGATATTATCTCACTTCATGGGACTGATCTTCAAGTATCGATACAAAAAGGAGCTGTGACCGACAGCTTAGAACCCCCGCCCTTTTTTGAAGGTGAATTTAAAGAGCGTATGGAACGCATGGACTTAAAGCTTCGAGAAAAAGAAAACGAACTTAAAAAATTAGATCACAAAGAAGAAAAGAAAAAAAACCAGTTAATAGAAATTGAGGATAAATATCATCGTCATGCACATGAAAAAGGCCGCTTGGAAGTTGAAGTTGGACAGCTAAAGACGCAAAAAGAAGTTTTAACTCAGGACTTACGCAGAAATACTGAAAAGAATAAGGATACTGAAGAAAAGATCTTACAACTAAAAGATTTTGTCCAAAGACTGGAAAACGAAGAAAGGACATTGAAAGATACCATCGTTTCCCAAACATTAGTGCTCGCCAATTTAAAAGATGAAAGAGAAAAGAAAAGTAAGGATGTTGATCATCAGCGTATCCTACTGGCCAATCTTGAGCTGGATACATTAAAAGCTGAAGAAGAGCTTAAAAACATCAAAGAAGAATTTGAGGCCCAGGAACAAGAAATAAATCTTGAAAGTGGAAAAGTTCAAAAGATACTGTCTTCTTCCCAAGAAGCCATGAAGGAAGGGGCTAAAATCCAGCACCACATCGCTGGAGCCTTGAAAGAAAAAATTTTACTGGATCATGAAGTAAAAGATTTGCAGGAATTGGTATTGAAGCTCGAAGTGCAACGTAAAGATGCTCAGAGCAAACTTCTTGATTTTAAGATTCAACTGGAACAAGAAGAAAATCATTCTCATAAATTACGAGAGGAGATTCAGCGACAAAATGATGAAGAGAGTAATCTTAAGGCGATAAACAGCGAACTTCGTGCGGAACTCATGAAAGTGGAAGAGAAACTTTCACTCAAAAAGAACCAGATTAATCAGGCTGATTTCCAGAATCAGGATATTGTCAGAAAACTTTCAACCGTCAATTTTGAATTAGAAAGATCAAGCTTACGATTAAAAGATCTTGTCTCGGAAGAAAAATCTCAGGAATTAAAGGTTCTTGCCCTACGGGAAGAGTTTCACTTGTTCTCTCAGAAAGCGCGGGAGGATAAGAAGAATTTAAATAAATTAGTAGATGAAGAGCGCTCAAAGCTTCAGCAAGAACTTAATGGCCTTCAACGGGAGATAGAAGAAGAGAAGAAGAATCGGGCACAGGTCGAATCCCATAAAAATATCATGGAAGTTCAACTTGATGAACTTAATCAAAAACAAAGACTTTATCAAAAAGAAAAATCTTCTCTGGAATCAGAGGTGATTGAACTTAAGTCTTCCAAGACTCAGGTTGAAGCTCAGATTGTTGCATTAAAAAATGAAACGAATCGTCTCCACCACGAGAAAGATCATGCACTTCGTGAGCTTGGATCACTTAAGTTAAAGCTCCAGGACTGTGAAAGTAAAATAAAGGAAAGTCTTGAGGAAGCACATCTTGAAATGGAGAATTTCAAGCGTGAAGAGCGTTGTAAAGTTCAGGCAGAAAAAGAAGTTTATCTAGCCGAAGTTGAAGCATTTCGTCAAAAATCCCTCATCGAAGTGGAAAACGAATACAGAAGGAAAGAAGAAGATATTCACCAGAAAAAGATCCTCATGCTCAAAGAGTCGGAAGATATTATACGGGAGGCCCGTCGAACAGAAGTTATGATCACTGAAGAAGCGGATAAAAGATTACGTTCTGCCACTAAGGATGCTCAAGAGCGGGAAACACTAGCTCATATCAGAATCAATGAAGCTCAGGAATACTTTAAAGAGAAAGAAAAAGAAGCGGATATAATCATCCAGCGCTCGCGACTTGAATCACGTGATCTTATCAAGCGGACAGAAGCCGAACTTCTGGAAGATCTATCCAAACGGAAAGCAAAAATAAAAAAATTTCTCACTTTAAAGCAAGAGCGAGGTCTTGCTGCAATTAAAACCATGAACGAGCTTCATCAGGCCAAGATTAGAAGAACGGAAGACAAGGCCCTGGAAAAATTAGAAGAAATTAAACGGAAAGAGTTAAAGAAAGTTGCTCGCCTAAGGGATGAAGAACTGTCTCGCCAAAATGAGATGAAAGAAATCGTACAAAAAGATCTGCGGACCCATAAAGAAAAAGCTATAAAAGAAATTCACGAAATGAAATTACGCCAGGAAGCTGAGCTGGCCGACAAGCGTAAGACGGTGCTCGAACACATTAATCAGACTAAATTCAGTTCTCAGAAATCATGGCAAGAAGAGCAAAGACGTGAAAAAGAGCTTTTTGAAAGGACTAAAAAGGATCGGATACGAAATGCTACCCAGGCAGTAATGAATGTCCTGATTGCTGAAACAGGTTCTTTTGACCGGGAACCTATTTTGCGGGATAAAATCTCCTCTACCTTAGAGATGGCAATAGATGGTCAGAATGCGGAAGCTCTTAAAGATATGGATCAGGTATTAGATTATAATCCTGAAAACCGAAAGAAAGTTCTACCGGTATTGCAAAAATATGCACTGCGGTTTGGAATACCCGCGGCAGTGGCCACAATACTTCTGGCCGACGTTGGCAACCTTCGTACCGGAATTGTGGATGCCACTAAAGAGCTCATTAAGTCTCAGCAGTCTGCTTCTGAAATTTATGTCAATCAGCAGAAAACTGAATGGAAAGAAAAACATACTTTCACCCCTGAGACTTCATTGGGATATAAGATTTCATACGTAGATAATATTCTTTATACAACGGACTTTGAAAAAGTAATGGAAAACGAAGAATTTCAAAATGATTGGATTCTCAAAGTTCACGATTTTATGGTTCAGGAACTGGAATTATCTGAAGATCTTGCAATCAATTTTATTTCTTCAGAAGGTACGCTTTTAAAAGAATTAGCTCTGGCACGAAAAGATCTACATCCTCAATTCCTTGATGTTGGGATGAAAAAACTTACTGATCTGGAAAAAACTCATTTGGGATGGTTGAATGAAAAAATACCGGAACCTGCCAAATTTGAAAAGTTCACGAACTTTCGTAAGGAATACTATGATAAATTCTATCAGGAGAAATTCCAATCCAACCGAAGCATGGCAAGTGAAGTAAAATTAGATTAAGGGGCAAACCAGCATTGGGGCCTGACTCCTCGGGAGTCCCCCAGTGCTACATGACAGGCACCAGTGGTTTGATCAGCATAGCTAAAATCAACTTTTTCTGAAACCGGACAAAGCGCTCCTTGAAAGAATGTATCAAGACGGCATTGGGCTTCGGAGTGCTGAGTATTGGTGATAATAACCCTCAGTTGATCAGGTGTCTCAAAATCAACAGGGGCTTCCTGATGCAAATCTTGAAACATACTGGCCACGGACTTTCCTGCTAGGCTCATACGTTGGCATAGGTGTTGGTCAAGGCTCTCGCTGTATGAGTGGGCACATTCTTCTTTAACTGAAGCCGGAACTTCCTGTGCTTCCCAGACTTCTTCTTTCCACCATTTGCGAAGACATTTCATGGTAGAGAAATAATCGGCCTGCCCCTCAGCACTCGACCACTTGTTAGTACCTTTCTTAGGTGCTCCGCCTAGATGATGTCCCAACTCATGACAAAGTATCAGCTTCAATCCATCCAGAGTGAGACGCTTATGACGGGCCATGCCTCCATAAAGAGTAATGATCCAGGCGTTCATGTCTCTTTCAGCATAGGCATTGATTGAATCGGAAGCCCATTGGCCATATACCAATAGATCGGCCTTATGTTTTTTTTTCACTTCCGGTGAAAACGTTTTTTGAAAATCTGTCAGGACTTCTCGAAATTTCTTCTCTGTAAGAGAGTTGTTGGAGGAAGAATAAATATTTTGTTTAAACATGCCACCATCACAGGCCAATGAAGAAAAGGGGATGAAGCAGATTAGGAGAAAAATGATCCTGAACATGCCAAAAGTATAGGATTTAAGACACCCATTGTCGAATCTTAGGGAAAGATTCATATTGATGTGTTTGACGTTAAAGGGCACTCAAAATAAAACTCGAGCCAAATCAACCTGGAGAAACTATGTCTATGCTTACTCTCGCCCTCCTGACTCCTTTATTAATAAAAACCAGTCATACAGGATTTATGCCTGAGCGTTGGGCACGTTCTGAGAAATGTGAAGTTTTTGAAACTGAAATTATTCTAACCAGGACTTATGGTAAAAGAGCGCTGCACTTTCAATTTCCTTTGCAAGCAGATACGCCAGAAACCATCAGCGAAATGATTGAGCTCGCCCGTGAAGAAAAGCTAGTTTTCCAGGATAATCACTTATGTGATGGTCCTTCAACAGTTATAAAAGCAGCAGATGATCTTGTTATTTATGCAACTGGTGGCTGTGGTGCACCTAAAAAAATCCGTCAGGGTCCTTACTCTTTCGCCTTAAGAGACATTGCCAGCACTTTTTGTCCTACAACTCATTAATGCGAAGGGCAAATTCCTGATTTTTACTTTCAAGTTTAGCCTCTGCTAGGTAAAGTTATCGCACTTAAAAAGTGAGGCATGAATGAAACTATTAGAAGGCAAAAAAGCTTTAATCCTGGGTTTAGCAAACGATCGCTCAATTGCTTGGGGGATAACCAAAGCATTCAAAGAGCAGGGCGCTTCTATTGCCTTGTCATACATGAATGACGCCATCAAAAAGCGTGTTGAGCCGTTAGCTGCAGAAATTGGAGCAGATTTTATCTTTGAAATGGATGTGACCAATGATGATCATTATTCTTCAATGAAAGAAACTGTTGAAAAGAACTGGGGCAAGTTTGACATTATCGTTCACTCGCTAGCCTTTGCTGATAAAGAAGATCTTTCCCGTGAATTTGTTCATACCAGCCGTAAAGGTTTTGCCATGGCCTGTGACATTTCTGCTTTTTCTCTGGTGGGAATCACTGATGCTCTTCATGAACTTATGAATGATAATGGCTCTATTATCAGCATGACTTATTATGGTTCTCAAAAAGTAGTTAAAAATTACAATGTCATGGGCGTTGCTAAAGCAGCACTTGAAGCTTCGACTCGTTATTTGGCCTATGATTTGGGACCACGTGGAATCAAAGTTAACTGTATCTCTGCCGGCCCAATTAAGACTCTGGCCGCTTCGGGAATTGCAGGATTCAGAACGCTTCTTTCGCAGGTGGAGGAAATCTCTCCTATGAAGAAGAATGTAACTCCGGAAGATTGTGGGGGTGCAGCGGTCTATCTGGCGTCTCATCTTTCTGGTGGTGTGACAGGTCAGGTTTTATACGTTGACTCAGGATTGAATATTCTCGGCGGATTCTAATGTTCTTGGCCGAACATCTGAAAAAAATGGAAGAGGGCATATCCCTCTTCAATGAGCAGAAATACTGGGAATGCCATGAAGCTCTGGAAGATGTTTGGATGGAAGATCGTCAAGATCCGGCCCGTAACGTTTATTGGGCGGTCATTCAAGTGGCCGCCGCATGTATCCACTATCGTGAATCAAATCTGATTGGTGCCCAAGGCATGATCGCAAAAGCGAAAGAAAAACTTCATAGATGTCGGGATCAACATATACTCACACAATTAAATTTTGATTATCTGGACTGGCAGGAATTTGAAGAGATTGTGATGAATATTCCCGATGGGAAAATTTCACAGCTGAAAGATTTCGCTGATATCTACAATTTCAGATTCAAGCATTATCCTTTGGAAGGAAAAATATGAATGGTGTTTTAAAGTCGTTCCCAGTTGCTTTAAGAATGATTTTCACTGATCCGGTAAATCTGGTTCTTTCAATTGTTCCGACACTGATTGCTTTGGCACTCTATATCTTTTCAGTGGTAACTATTTATAGAAATTCGGATCAGTTTGTAACTTTTTTTCGTGGTTATATCTATACTTCGGATCAGGCCACCTTATTGGCAAAAATCTTAACTGGAATCTTAATCATCTTTTTTTTCTTCCTGATGAGTTGGACGTTTGTGATCATTGTAGGAGTCATCGCCGCACCTTTTAACTCATTACTAAGTTCCCGCATAGAGACAAAATTAGTGCAAAAAATTTATATGGATGAAGATCAATCCAAAGCACTGGCAGAAGTTAAAAGAGGAATGACCCATACATTTATTAATGAATTTAAAAAACTGATTTTAATAGCTCTGATGGCAGGTATTGCCTTGGTGCTAAATATGTTTCCGCCTCTTTATCCTGTTGGGTTTTTAATGGTAGCAACTTTGCTCGCAGTACAATTTGTTGACTACTCTTGGTCAAGGCATGATTTAGCTTTTATAGGGTGTGTGAAAGATGTGATGAAAAATATCGTCCCTTATTCTATAGGCGGAATCATTTTTCTCATGTTGGTGGCAATTCCTTTAGTGAATGCATTCGTCCCAGCATTTGCGACCAGCTACTTCACTGTCTTGTGGCTTCATCGCCAAAAGAAAATCGACTTAACTCCCTAAGCTTAAACAGATGAGGGCTGACTTCAAGAATGTCACGATCCCATCCTCCTATGTTTGCTGCTGCTCGATAACTGGAATCCAAAAAATTCATGAGTACCGACGTAGGGTCCGTGGAAGTTCTTACGTAATCATATGGTAGAATAAATTCATGCAAGTCTTGATGATAAAAGGCTTCAGGCGGATTTATTTTGGCCTTTGAGAACCCTTGCGGCTCCGGATAAGCATAAGCATAAAAAGCTGCTTGTGGGTAAAGTTCATTACCCGGCCAGAATCCACAACTCATAACCTCATGGGAATATGCCTCTCTTACTACCTCATTAGAAAGATGAGGAACTCCTCCTGGATGCTCTGGTGCTCGACGTCCAGAAAAACGTGTGACCGCCAGATCAAAGCTTCCCCAGAAAAAATGGACAGGACTACTTTTGCCAACAAAGTTGGACCTAAAATCTAGAAGTACATTATGGGCCCTAACTAGAACTTGAAAACATTGATGAACATGAAAAGGATCATATGTTGCGTGTGTGCTATCTTCATAAAAAGCTGTGGCATCGGAGACTTCGTTGGGATGAGGATCAAAGGTTGGTTCTACTTCCATGGCCGTGAGGGCCTCAAGAAAGCGGGAATAAAAAGAAGCCACACTTTCTGATTGTAAAAGGATGGAAAAATTTTTACCTAAACTATCCTGAAAGATCAGCTGATGTTCTATAAAATCAAAATCTACCGTCAGCACACGGTCGTTAAGCGGAATGGCCGATGTTGTAAGACCTCTAGAGGTTATATAAAAGGTGGTATTCCAGGAATGATTGGTCCAAGGGGACTTACATAACCTGAGTTTCCCTACAATTTGGAGCCAGCGATGGAGGGTTTCATAGGTTGCTTTCCATTCTGAGTAGTCTAGTTTGGGCCATGAAGTTTGCACAATGTTCTCCTTAGTCAGAACTGAATCTTAAGAACATAAGGTTTGGAAAAAAAGGTGCGTGGAGGCTTGAGAGTTGCGTTGGAATTACCGATAATACTTTAATGGAAAAATTACCAGAAATAGATGAAGTTAAGGTTATTGCGATTAAGCTTCCTTCTGACTTACAAGAACGTATTCTAGCGTTCCCTTTCCTGCATGCTATCAGTGAGTACTATCCTAAAGCGGTTTTAAATTTCATCACCTCTCGTCATGAAGTTGAGGTTTTGAACCTTTTACCATTTAAAGCTTATTATCACCTCTACAATGAGGATGATCTTCAGAATGTCATGGATGTTCATCGATTCTGTGCTAATTCTAGTATTTATAATGTTGATCTATTTATCTCTTTAACCAATTCATTTTCTGATGCCTGCCTGGGGTTGGGTCTAAGGGCAACCAAAAGAGTTGGTTTTGCAGATAATTGGAAAACTCTGGTATTAACAGACAAAATCATTCGGCCAGTGGGTCATCATATCGTAGAGGATTTTTTTAAGCTTTTTGAACTGGTCACAGGCTCTCCAGCTGACAAACGACTAAAAGTTAAATCCCGTGATCTCCTTCCCATTATTGAAGATGAGACTGAGACTCCTTATATTGCCATTAATCTATCCCCTTTAAGAAATGCAACTATTGAAGATGAATGGATTGATCTCATCTCACATTTTGAGGGACAGAAAATTGTGCTTTTTGCTTCTGAAGACGCAGTTAAAGTTCATATGTTAATGGATGCATTTATGGCACGTTTATCTTCAAAGAATACCTATGTGAAGTTTATCTACCGTGATTGGATAGAGCTGGGAAGAATGTTGGCCTACGCTGGTGGGGTCATTACTTATTCAGGTGCAGCAGCTGCTTTGTCGGCTTATGTTGGAACCAGAACGATTATTTTGTATGAGAATGAAGATCCACAAAGAACAGGTCCTTTTTACTTTTTAACTGACGTTAATATTATGGGGATAAATAATCCAACCCTGGTTAATTCCACACCTGATACGGGTGTATTAAAAGAACGAAAGACTTTTAATATGTCTGATATATTTACGAAGGCCTGTGAATTTTTTAAAATCTAGGGTTCAGCAAAGCGCTTATCTTTACTAAATATGAAATTTACATTCCTGCCATTATCCCTGGTTGCTATAAAGTAGCCAAGGTTAGTAAAAATGAAACAGGTATTAGATTGAGTTAAATCAGGCAATATAGGTGTGCAGACAGGAGATACCTTAATGACAACCTCATGGCCTTTACACAAAAGACGGCTGTTGGTGAGATAGGCCAAAACATTTTTAGCGCCATCACTATCTAGCATCTCTTTACCATCATTCCATTCATCACGGGTGATTAAATGTAATCCTGAATGTTTGTTGTAGGGAAGGAGCTTATCAAGACAGGTCATTTCCTGTGCAAACACAGAAAGATTAAGAGTAAAAACAATGAATGCTATCAGAGCTTTATTCATAAATTGACCTTTTAGTCATAATAGCATGAAGTAAGAAGCCGGCGAGTAAGCAAAGTTTGCTTAACTCGCCAGGTCACTTTATTGAAAACTTTCCAGGATTTGATTTAATGATTGAAGCTTTTCTTGAAAGAGCTTGGCTTTCTCCTGAACTTCTTGGCGAACTTCTTCCGGGGCATTACTCATGAAATTTTGGTTATTGAGTTTCCCCTCAACCTTCTTATATTCATTCTGAGTTTTCTCCATATCTTTCTTAATGCGATTGACCTGTTCATTAATATCAATCAGGCCTTCCAGAGGAATAAAAATTTCAGTATGAACACTGGCCAAAGAAGCCGATTTTTTTGGTCGGTCTTGATTTTTGCTTCGTATAGTACCCGACTTCACATTGGCGAGATCTTTTAAAAAGTGACGGGATTCATAGATAAATTTGGCCAGCTTCTTATCATCGGTAAAAAGCTTCACATCAATTTCATCTTTAGGTTTCATGTTAACCGAAGAGCGGATATTTCTTACTCCGGTGGTAACGTCGATGAACTTATTCATCATGTCCTGAACCTCGGCATTCTCAAGGCTCGGGTCAAACTCCACATACTCCTGAACTACCAGTAGCTTCTTCTCATCTGTTTCAAGATAGGACCAGATCTCCTCGGTGATGAAAGGAATGATTGGATGAAGAAGAGTAACGATTTTACGGAAACAATACTTAAGCATTGTCGCACGGATTATTTTGGCTTTCTCATCATCTCCATGGAGAATGTTTTTCGACAGCTCAATATACCAAGAGCAAAACTTATCATAAACAAAAGCATAAATGGCAGAACTGGCATCATCAAAACGATAAATATCCATAGATTCATTCATGTGCTTAGCGACTGTATTGAGTTCCGCCAGAATCCATTTATCATGAAGATGCCATTCGGACTTAACTGGAAGAGAATCTTGCGCCTTATCGAGATAAGGATGTATGAAGCGGAAGGCATTCCAAAGTTTATTAACGAAGTTGCGGTAACCTTCAATCCTTTCGGGATCGAGGTTTAGATCACGATTATAACCTGAGCCGGCCGCAAGAGTGAATCTCATGGCATCTGCTCCATACTGATTAACCATGTCGAGCGGATCAATTCCGTTACCAAGAGATTTACTCATCTTTCGGCCTTGTTTATCACGAACGATGGCATGGATATATGTATGCTTGAAAGGGGCTTTACCGGTTACTTTCATTCCCATCATCATCATTCGGGCGACCCAAAAGAAAATGATGTCAAAACCGGTGATGAGAGTTGAATTTGGATAAAACTTATCGAAACCCTTTTCCTCCATTGCCTTTTCATCCGGCCAACCTAAGGTTGAGAGAGGCCAGAGACCTGACGAGAACCAAGTATCAAGCACATCTGGATCCTGGTAAATGTCAGTGTCCCGGCATTCAATACATTCAACTGGAGTTTCTTCTGCTGCCCATTTAGCATTACAATGACGACAGTAATAAACAGGTATCTGATGGCCCCACCAAAGTTGGCGAGAAATACACCAGTCTTTTGGGTTCTTAAGCCATGCAAAATAAGTATTTTCCCAGCCTTTCGGAAAGAAAGTCATTTCGCCATTTTCAACAGCTTCTACGGCAACTTCACTCATCACCGTCGTATTCAAAAACCACTGCTTAGAAACCATCGGTTCAACGATCTCATCTGAACGTTGGCCATGGCCTACAGGATGAACGTGATCCTTTTTTTCAACTAAGGCATCAAGTTCGGTTAAGACTCTTTCTACTTCAGCTCTGGCATCTTTTGGCTTCAAGCCTTCGATTTCCGGAGCATTGGTATTGAAAGTCCCGTCTTTATTTAAAATATTAATGATTGGCAGACCGTTACGTTTACCAATTTCAAAATCATTGAAGTCATGCCCTGGTGTTACTTTTAAACAGCCAGTTCCCTTTTCAATATCAACATGTTCATCACCAATGATTGGAATTTCGCGGTTACAAATTGGAATAATGGCGGTCTTTCCAATCAGCTCTTTGAAGCGCTCATCATTAGGATTTACCGCTACGGCGGTATCAGCAAAGATGGTCTCCGGCCTGGTGGTAGCAATAATAAGTTCAAAATTCGGATCTTCTTTTACCTTGTATTTTAAAAAGTAAAAATGTCCTCGGACTTCTTTATGCTCCACTTCTGCATCTGAAATGGCCGATTGAAGGACGGGGTCCCAGTTAACGATATAATCTGATTGATAAATAAGACCTTCATTAAATAACATGACAAAAAACTTCTTCACGGCCTTATTAGGAATTTCATCCAAAGTGAAAGTTGAATAATCCCAATCACAAGAGATTCCCATCTTTTGCTGTTGGTTTACAATCTCAGTCCCATATTGTTCTTTCCATTCCCATATACGCTTTAGAAATTCATCGCGTCCCAGGTCGTGGCGATTTTTCTTTTCTTGTTTCCAGATGAGTTTTTCCACTACTGCCTGTGTTGAAATACCGGCGTGATCAGTACCTGGTATCCATAAAGTTTCATAGCCTTTCATTCGCTTGTAGCGAATGAGAGTATCTTGCGTAGTAGCGTCTAAAGCATGCCCCATATGAAGCTTGCCGGTAACATTGGGAGGCGGCATAAGAACAGTGAAGGTCTGATTCTGTTTTCCGGGTTTTGGTTTAAAGCATTTATTCTCAAGCCATTTGGCATACCATTTGTCTTCGGCTGATTTGGGATCAAAAGTTTTTGGGAGATTATTTTCAATTTCCATTATTTGGTTCCTTCTATGATTTCTTCTAAAGTCATCGTCGTTTCGGTTCTGGTCTTCATTTCTCGGATTTTGATTTCGCTCTCAGAGATGAAAACTATATTTGAGATTTCTTTTTTATCTGAATAGCTTAATACTTTTTTGGGTTTGGCTTCCCCAAAATAGAGTTCAACTTTTTGAAGTTTTTCTCTTAATTTTTGAGTAAGCTGCATCGCTCGAGTTTCACTGTTAGCATCCAGATAAGCGATCAGATAATCGATCTGTGGCCTTGAAAAGTCAGGCATGAGTTTATGAGTATTTAAAAAATCAGTTAGTGGAACTTCACCTAGACCAATACCCACACCTTCAAGGGCCGGTTCATTAAATATCTGAAGTAGATTGGCGAAAGACCCGCCGCCGGCAATCGCTCTACGATTTTCAGGATGCTTGTCAAAAATTTCAAATACCATGCCGGTATAATAATCCAGTCCCCGTACAATGGAAGGATCAAATTTTATATACTCAGTAAGTCCTTGCTGATTTAGCTTTTCAAAGAGTCCATAAAGCGGTTGAAGTTGTTCCGATTCCTTCAGATAAGTCTCTGCAAAATTTTTTATTTCATCCACCGACTTCAATCCGACAAAAGCTTCAAATACCTTCGCCTTGGTTTCATCATTAGTCAGGAGCCGTACTTCTGTACTGAATTTTTCCGGGGCCATCTTATTCTTGGCATCTACTAATTTATATAATCTTTTTGTTGAAGCTGGATCCAGACCAATAAGCTTTTGAAAAACTAAATCAACAAACCTACGGTCGTTAACCAGCACTTCAAAATGCTCATCACTTGCTCCAAAACTTTTGAGTAAAGTGACTGCGAGTTGAAGAATTTCAACTTCACCATGCTGGCCGGCCCCAAAAATATCTGCATTAAATTGCCAGAATTCCCGAAGACGACCCTTCTGCGGTTTTTCATAGCGCATGAGATTGGGAATGGCATACCAACGTAGTGGTTTGGCCACTTCACGATGAATTTGTGCCACCATCCTGGCAACAGTTGGAGTCATCTCCGGTCGAATGGCAACTTTTCGGTCGCCACGGTCAGTGAAGGAGTATATTTGTTCGTTGATAAGTTCTTCACCAGATTTAGCAAGATAGAGATCTACTTCTTCCAATAAGGGTCCATCATAGGGTTCATAAGCAAAAAGTTCTGAGACCTCTGCCATTTTTCGAAAAATATAATTACGAAGCCGCATCTCTTTGGGGAAAAAATCCCGCGTTCCACGGTAAGGGGATTTGTTGAGTGCCATACTTATCCTTTGTGAGCGGTGAAGGCCCAGCCATTATACACTTTTTGACACGATGACTTATAGTGTTATGGTGTTTTCTCTTCTAACTCTTTGGAGACTTCTTCTGAGAGGGGGCTTAAATCATCGAGTGAGACTTCCTGAACCTCACTGCGTGCCTTAGTTTTCTCTTTTTCGGACTCTTCTTTAAGGTCTAAAGGAGTAGTGTCCTGTTGCATGCGTTTGATGTCCTCAGGATGGAGCTCAAGAAGCTTGCCGGGAATATTGAAAATTTTAATCCTTGTTCCTGTTCCTGCAGTAGAAGCATAACGTTTAAACAGCAAGGATCTTTCATTAAGTCGTCGAAGAATAATCCAGGATACTTCTTTAGTCAGCTGATTGAACTCAGTAGTTTCGAGGCTATCCATTTTATCAATCCATGGAAGCAGATAGGTAAGATAGCGGGCGAAACGCTGGGCTTCTCCCTTTTTGGCATCTCCAAAACTTGCAGCATTAAAACTTTTGGCACTAATTAATCCCAAAGATTTTCTGAAATTTAATTCCGCCAGGATAGAACGCCAGATCCACTGAGAAAAAGGGGTTAGAAATTTCTCTTTCTTCTTAAAATCTTCTTCGAGACGTTCCAATAGAAAAGTTGTCATATCAAAGCTTCTGACTTTGCTGAACTTATACTCAAGAACATTCTTAATAACTTCCGATTTCATTAGAAGGAAAATATGCTCTTTGGCCAGAAATCCCAGATTTTCATCCAGTTCCTTACAAATTCCTACCAATTGAATTTTTTCGGAAGGAGTTTTAATACTCAGTTTCATAGATTCAAAAAGGTGATTGAATTCCAATGGAACTCGATCATTTATGGTTTTAAAATCTTTATCAAAACCCCAGGCGCTTGCCGATATTATGAGTATAAGCATGAATTTAGATATCAAGCTGTAACTCCTCTTTGGTGGGGAAAGCTTTAAGTGTGTCAGTCCCTAAATTAAACTTACCTTCAAGGACATAAAATTCTCCTCTTAAAGGGATAAGTACCCGGCCATCCATTTCAATTAATTGAGTAACATGTTTGAGATCGGATTTAGATTCAATCTTCTGTGTTTTTAAAGTCAATTTAACTGCTTCAGTTACTTTAAAATTTAATTCTTTATCTTGATTCATGGTTTTTACAAAGTAGATTGCCTCAGGCAAACAGACCATATTGCCGATATCCTGCTCGATGGAGTTATAGACCGTATTAAATCCACCAGAGGCAAAAAGGGCAGAAAGCCTGGCATACTGAATCTTACTGCCTCGAATGACTCCATCATAAGGGAATTCGCCTATTCCCAAGTAATCCCCAGCTTGGCAGAGCTCCAGCCTCGTAGCTGATTGAGAACTTTTATACACCACAGTGCTTTTTTGTGTTGAAAGATCATAGGAAACCAAAGCTGCATAACCGTTTTCATTTATATCAGTATAATAAATCCGATTGGAGGCGATCATCTCAACTTCAGGTATAAAGAAAGGATTCGCTTTCTTACTGACCTTAATCTGATAGTCTTTTTGAGTCAGTAGATTCTTAATCTGGATGATTTTTTCCATCGGATTATAGAATGTCACCCATTCATCTTTGAGATGAAGTTTTGCACTCTTCCCGATACCTATTTCCCGGGGATTGCTGTTTCCGTAATCAGTAACATAAAGGCGATGGTTTTTAACCAGGCTCATTTCATCATGAGTATTAGGGATGGATTCAATTACCATTCGGTTTTTGTAGCGGGAAGCCTTTACGATAAAAGAATTTTTTTCCGACTCATTGAGAAAGTCGATACTTCTAAAACTACTGACAAATCCCAGAACTCCCGGCTTCTTTTGAATATAGGCATATCGGCCATCCATGCTGATGAAACGTAGTGTATCACTGGAATGTTTAGTCAGAAACTTCGGCAGTTCCTGAGCGTTAAGTATAAAAGTCATGAATAAAGCACTAATCCAAAGCATACATTGTCCAAAGTTTTAAAGGGTGCATGCGCTGATAGCTTTTAACTCCTGAATAGACTGTGCTCCAGCTGATCATTCTTGGCGCTTGAACCGAATCTGCTCCTGTCCGTACAACAAAAACAACTTTATCCTTATCTTTCATCATGCCATTGATGATGAAAGGTAAAGGTGTACATTGATTCAGGCCCTGGGCTTTAAAGAAAGTTGGAAGAAGGTCTTCTGCACAACCAACCCCATGAATTATCCCTTTCTTGGATTTACGAAAATACGTCCCAATGGCGGAAAGAGTATTCATGATCTTTCCGGTTTTTTTGAAGTCACGAGTTAAGAGATAATGTTGAGAGAATCTTTCTTCCCGCACAGACAGTGGAAAATAAGCCAGAGTTGCCTTGTTTTTTAATTTGATGAAATCGATGGTTCGGTCGTTATATAGGATTTTATGCTTACATTCTGAGATAAAGCAATTTTCACGCTCATAGATAATATAACAACCAGATTTATACTGAAGCAGAAGAGGATTATACTCCTGAGAATCCAGCATGGAACATTTTAGACTTAAGTCCGCACCGCGAGTTTTGGTGAGGATATCGGCCACTACTGAAGTATAGGATTCAGGAAATACTCCATATTGACCCAAAAATGTTTTAGTGCAAATTTCCCTGTCTACTAACTTGTCATGATAACAAGCCTCAAGATTCCAGTTTTCTTCGTTATCATAGTTTTTATTAAAACTATAAGTGACTCCCGCCGAAAGGGCCGAACAGGTACCAAAAGAGGGCAGGGCTTCGCCACTTCCGAAATGATTTAAAATGCGCCCCATATTTGTCGCAATCATCTGATCCGAATTTCCGGGACAGTCTTTATAATTGGCCTTCAATGAAGAGTGATTCAGGGCCGTGGAGAGCTGATCGCAATCTGGCTGGGGTCTTAGACCTGAGTTAATTCCTGCAGGATAAAGACAAAGATCCTTTTCTTTTTTTAACCTCGCCAAGCAAGCCGAATACTGAGGAGCGGTTAGATCTTTTGCCGAAACGACTTGTTGGCAGATTTCATCAGCATAGATTTTATCTTCATAACCACCCGATACTTTTGTCCAAAATGACACATTCAAAAACTCTTCACAGAAAAGTTCCTCATCATCAAGGTGCTTACAAATATTTTCAATATAGTCTTTCTGGATCAGGGTTTGTTTATCTTCCAGAATTCGAGATACCGCTCTTCTTTGGGGTAAATCTTTTGGATCACCACCTCCGGCCTTTGCTTCTTTGACGTACTCATAAATCTGGCACAAAAATGGTGTCTTAGGATTATTTACCCAACCTAAATGAAGATTTCGACATTGATCAATTCCTGTTGGGATATCAAAGTTAATATCCTTGAGAGTTCCTTCCAGGGTCTTTACCTGAAACAGCGGAATCATTTTTTGAGTTTCAGGGCATTCAAGATTCACGACTTTATTTAAGAAGTCTTTTTTGTTCATAATTGCTGATTGCCTGATATCTTTTTCCACATAGGTCATCAGCACATTGGTAATTTTTCCTTCAGCGCTTCTTAACAAATCAGTCAAGATGGCTTCATAAAAGCGGCACTTGTCAGTTGAGGCCAGTCTAAGATAGCCGGGATCAGAATGGAGAATAATTGAATTTAAAAAATCAGGTTCCAGATCAAGCTGTTGGACGGCGCTGGCAGTATTAAAAACTCGTCCGTTTCGAATCAAAATATCTTTTCGCTTATTAAACTTATCGTTATCAATTTGAATGAGTTTTTCAAAAGTCTGCAGAATGCCGGGATAATCGGTTTTAACTGGAGTAGCTAGGGGAATCGTTTGAGCAAATGAAGAAAGGCACAGTCCACTTGCAAGGACTGTGCCCAGTAATTTTTTATAAAACTGATTTGGCCAAAATGGAGGCAACATCTTCAACTTGGAGGTCCTCAGTTGTTTTAACAGTCCCTTTAGAGGAGTTGAAGTTAATCATACAATATGAGCACGATGTGGCAAGTTTTGGGGCCTTGGTATCGCCAATTTGCTCCAGTCGGTTTTCGGCCAGATGCTTACCTTCCGGAAGCTCATACCACATATTACCTCCGCCCATGCCGCAACATAAGGCCTTGTCCTTGTTCTTTTGCATCTCGATTAATTTGATCCCAGGAATTGAAGTTAAAATATCCCTTGGAGCATTGTATTCGCCGTGATGACGACCAAGATAACATGGATCATGAAAGGTAAGCTCATCGGCCACATTTTTAAGAGCTTTTAGCTTACCAGAACGTAGAAGCTCAGAAAGAAGCTCAGTATGGTGAACAGTTTCGAATACGCCATCATCAAACTTGCCGTACTCCTTGCCAATTGTGTGGAGGCAATGAGGGCAATGAGTAACAACCTTATCGAAGGTATATTGTCTCATGTTTGCAATGTTTTCGATGGCAATTTCATAAAATGAATATTCATCACCGAATCGACGGACAGGATCTCCATTACATTTTTCTGTTTTACCCATGACGGCAAAAGAAACCCCCGCTTTTTTTAGAAGAGCGATAGTGTCCTTTACAACTTTTTGATTGGAAGAATCATAAGATCCGGCACATCCTACATAGTAGAGATAATCAACTTTTTTACCGGCTTCAATCACAGGAACTTCAGCTCCATCGGCCCATGAGAATCGTTCTTCCTGAGAAATTCCCCAAGGGTTACCATTATTCTTGATCTTATTGACAGCATCGGCAGCTGCAGGAGGAAGATCTCCTAGAGTCAAAGCTTTATAGCGTTTGAGATCCATAATTAATTGAACATGCTCAATGTTAGATGGACACTCTTCCATACAAGCGCCACAAGTCGTACAAGCATCAAGTTCATTTGAACCATAGATAGGATTCTCACCCCAAAGGTCCACGTCTACTCCCGGGTTTGCATACATCACATCACGCATTTTGGTAACTATGAGTTTTGGGTCTAGTGGTTTGTCTGCCAAGTTGGCAGGACAAACTTGAGTACAACGTCCACATTCTACGCAAGCAAGAGTATCAACTCGTTCTTTAACTGTAGTTTCGGAAGTCTTTCCCAGGCCAAAAGTTTCTGCATTCTCATTAGCAAAATCCATCGGCTGCAAAACGGCTCCGCGGCGGTAAGGGGTGATGAGAGCATTAAACGGAAGAACAACTATATGGAAAAACTTTGAATGACCTAGGCTAGCTACAAAGGCCATGGTGTTGAGCATATGCAAAAACCATAGTGTTTTATAAGTACCGGCCAATGTTTGCTGAGACAAACCTAGTGATCCAATGACGGCGGCAAAAGTGTAACCTATTGGAGACCAGAAGCGTTCGCCTTCTGGCATATTTGTTACATAAATGCGAATGGCTTCAAGTACGTATCCAACAACTACCAAAGCAATCAACATGCCATACATGAACTTCTCTTGATTCGGACGAGTCGCTGAAAGGAACTGTTTTTTCACCACGTATCGGCGATAATAGGCAAGGCCGATACCAAGCAGAACAAAAAGTCCTCCAATATCTGCCAGAAAAGAGACCACAATATAAGTCGTGCCCTTAAAAACTTTAAATGGGGTGTCTGCATGAATAGCAACAAGTTCAGTGGCTATGAATAGAGTCAAAAATCCCCAGAAAATCATTGAATGAAAGACGTTGACGAAAGAATCCCTGGGAACTTTTCCCTGAAAGAAAATAGTTTTAAGAAAATTCTCAAAATTTATTTTCTTCGGCAGTAGATCTTTTATATTTTTTCCACCTGCCGTGACGTATCGGTATTTGGCAATTATCCCAGTGGCAAAGAAATAAGTCGCAACTATCAGGGAAAGGTACATCATGATATTCATCCATGACGGGATCATCCACATGATCTGTCGACTAGCTTCAATACTTTCCATCTGGCCTCCTAAATTGCGCCGAATCATTTATGCAAGAAACATCTTAAGACATTTACGTAAAAATGTTTATACTAGGATTAATATTTTATGCGCTAGAAGGCTTCATGGGTAGTTCTTTTCTCACGACAATAAATGTTCTTTTAGGTTTGTACTGTGTAGTTATTTTTTTAAAAATGGCCATTCAGTTTGGACTGCCGACCCACCCCGGGCGCTTTACCATGTACCTAGTGACCCTTTGTGCTGCGGTTTTTTTCTCTTTGAAGGGCCTGGCGGGTTTAGGTTGGTTGGCACCGGTCTATTTTCTGAAGTGGCGAACCTTGCCCATTGTCGCGGGTAGCATGGCCCTCCTCCTACAGGTTATCTCAACTTTGGGACAGCTCAGTCTGCTTCAACAAAAGATCTTTTCTCGTTTGCCATTAATCGCCAGTCTATTGGTCTTTGCCTTTTTCCCCTCTAAAGCGGACTTTTTTTTCATCCTGTGTCTAACTTCCGGAGCGATATTCCTTACTGTTTCAGTTGGGAAAGCCCGTTACCAAAAACGGATGTTCTTTAAGATGGTTTTATTTCTGGCCCTTTTTGGATTGTTTACCTTGCCTAATAATTATTGGACATACGTGGCCGGTGAATTATTTTTATTCCCAGCACTGTTTTATTTTTCCATTTTTCAAAAGACTTTCGGCATTAGCGCCTTGATTGAGCAGCATCAAATCGAGAGTCCAGGAGTTGCCTCATGAAGTGGCTGGTTCTTCTTTCATTATTTGGTTGTGCTCAAGTCACAAGCCTTAACCTTAAAAAACATCAGTTCGGACTACTTCCTACCAAAATCATTTGGTTTCAGGTTGCCGGGTTAGAAGAAGAGCAGATTGCCATGCTGAGGTTTCAGCAGACTGGTGAGAAACGCACTTCTTTTGAAGATAATACCTGTGTAGGTCAGACCTGGAATTACAATCTCTATAAATTGCGCAATTCGGCTGAATCCACCTTCCTTTCTCAAATGACAGGTAAAAAGAATATTAAAAATAATTGCGAAGATGCGGAGATGCGTCCGATTTGGAATTATATATATAGTAATGGCTATAATACTGGAATACTTGAAAGCGGAGCTTCTCGTGAACAAAGTCTGGTGAATTTTAATCAGTGTGGAGAAAAAGGTTTGGTTTTCCTAAGTTCACTTTACTATTGGATTCGAAATGAGCCAGCAGCAGGGGCAACTACTTTCCATTATTCCGAAAATATGGAAATTAAACCAAATCAGCTGGTTTACGACAGAACCTGCGGCGCCAATGATTGTGGATCAACGTTACTTGAAGATTTTAAGGCCGTTTATGAGAAATTTAAAAAAGTCTCTCAGAAACATTTGATCATTGTCCGTGATTTTTCTTACTTAAAGGCCCTGGAGAAAAAGGACTTTAAAAAAGCTAGAATCATTCTTAGTGATCTTGAACGCTCTTATGGGGAAGCCTTGAAATATGCGGGCAACTCTGATTATCTGATTCTCCTCACCACAGGAGATTCCCGGTTCGTAGATATGCCAGATCAAGGTAAGGAATGGTTTCAGTTTGAAAAGGAAAGCAAGGGCGTCACGATGAAAAGAACAAAGTTAACGAATATGGTTCTGGCATCTGGTGCACGAGCTGAAAACTTCTGTGGAATGTATGATGATGCTCAGGTTTTTGAGCGTATTCTTTCAGGTCCTAAGCAGCAAGGCCTGGAACTTAAAATTATCAATCCTTTCAAGTGATTAGTTATTGATGACTTCGGCCTTACTGATTTCGTAAACCTTACGGCAGTAATCACACTTGATTTCAACCGTATCTTCTTCAAGAAAAAGTTCATCAATATCACCGGAAAAAAGTCCACGCAGGTTTAGGATCATCCTGTCTTTGGAACAAGGACAAAAGAAAGAGATTTGTCGGCTTCCAAGATAAGAAAAACCGTGATCTTCAAAAAGTTTCACAATTTGTTCTATATCATCAATCGCCATTTCAAAAACATCATGAAAGAAAGTCGCATGTTTTTTAACAAATTCTTTACGAGATTGAGATTCATCAATGTTTGAATTAACATTCAGAGGGGGCAATTTTGTCACCATGATCGACTGGTCACTGATTTCACTCACGATCACTTCGGAATTCGTTTGATAGGACTCATCGAATATTTGATTAATGACTTCCTTGGTTGGAACCTCTTTAAGTTCTATCATGGAAGTATAAGGAGTCTGATGACCGTGAAAAATTTTGGTTACTCGAACTTTTCCGGAAATTTTCATCGGAAAAAGATTAAATTCTTCAGGTAATAAAAGCGTACGGGTATGCCCTGAGCTATTCGTTTCAATTTTTAATCTGAAATAAGGGTCTTCAGAATCTATATAAAGTCCTAGTGATTCACCTGGCTTAAGAAAGAAGATAATCGGCAGTAAACCAAGGAAAGTATCCCTGAAATAAGCGAATCCAGACGCTTGCATCGGATGTAAGAGAACTAAATCATGAATGAGCTTCTGACCTTCTAAAAAATGAATGTTGAAACCATTCTTATGATCTAAAAAACTATATAAACGGCTCGTTGCGAGCATGGCATTCTCCTTAGGGGCTTTGATCCATAATTTATAACCTATCCTCTGTTTTTTGTTAATCTTTCTCCTTGAGAAAGGTAGAATCAAAGCACTTATGATGCAGATTGTTTATTTCTCACAAAAAAATCAGTTTTTAACTGACTTAGAAACCTATACAGGTGAGAAAATCTTCATCACCCCGAGTCCGGCCAAAGCTGATGGATTGCGGGAACGATTAGTAGCTCATACTGGCACTTATGATGTGATTACGATTGCTAAGTTCACTTCTCATTTGATGCTACACTTGTGGGAAGGTCAGCCTAAGCCTTCAGTTAAGAGGAAGTCGGAGCTTCTTCTGATTTTTGGGATTCTCAAAAATAAGTACTTGCCTCAACTGGGGTTTGAACAATTTACTCAGGCCTATAACCTCTTCTCTGATTTAAGAAGTTTTACCCTAAATGAGGATGCACTTTCCTCGGTTTTAGAAGAGCAGCCTGAGGAAATCCGTCAGGCGGTTAAACTTTTCTGGCAATTGCTGGAATTGACTGGTGACCTGGATGAGCATGGGGCCTATCAGAAAATTACTGAAGCCCTGCGATCTTGCGACGAAATTCCGGGCCTTCAAAAAATTCACATTTTTTGGGGCTTTCAGCATTTAAATGGTCAGCAAGTAGACTTATTAAAAGCACTTTCCATCCGCTATGATGTCATTATTCCATTTCCTCTGGCGCTTAAAGATAAATTAAAACGATCTGATTGGCCTAGTTGGTTAAAAGAAGCCAAGGTAAAAGAAATTAAACTGCCTTTGATTGAAAAAAATCCGAAAGCGACCTGGTTACCGGTTAATTCCCGTGAGTTGTCTCTCAATCTTCGAGGCCAGCTCAAGGATCATGATCAGGTCATCTTGGGAGTTGCTAAATTATCCCCTTTGCATTTGGATTTCATTCCTTCTCAAAAAGTAAGCTATAAAATTCCAAATCAATTGATTCAGTTTGAACTGAAAGAGCTTTTCAACTCTTTAAAAGATGAGTTTCGGGAAGTAGGGGACTTAAAGGCATTAGAACAGTATTTATCAAAATGTTTAAATAAAAAACCCGCTTTTAAAATGTTTAAGGCCATTCAATTGTATCAGGATGCAGTAAAACTCATCACTGATTTAACTGATGAAAACATCGCAGTCGATTCATTCTTCTTAAAATTATTAAATGAAGTCGTGACTCTGAATCAGCCCCGTACATCTTATGTGCCTATGGCCCCAGAAGCATTTACGATTGAGATGAAGGATATGTCTAGTCTTGAAGATGTGAAACGGGACCGGAGAGTCTTGTTATGCGTTGACGATCGTTTTGAAGAAATTCAAAGCTTAGGTCAAAATTATACAGAAGCCATTCAGAAAGCATTGGCCGCTTTAGGGCCATTGAAAAGAAATGAATTAGAGCTCCAGTTCAAGCGTTGGGAGTTCTGCGACTTGTTTTCTCAAGCGGAAGTTCTGGTTTTGATGTCGGAGTCAACTTTAAAGCATAGTCTTGTATGGAAGAGATTATTTCAGGACATTGCACTCGAGAAATTAACGGATAAATCGGTGTTCTTCGAGAAAAAAATTATAGATCATTTCAAAAGCCTGGAGAGAAAGAATTTTTCTGGCAGCTTTTCGGCCAGTAAATTCCAATCATTTTTGGATTGCCCCCGAAAGTTTTATTTCAGTTATGTGGATAAGGTTTTTCCCCAAGTCTCTTTGGAAAAAGATTTTGATTCATTAGTTTCTGGAACCATATCTCACAGAATCATTGAAATCTTCCATAAGCGTAAGCTGAATGAAGAAGACTTACCTCAACTCACTCAAGAAATCATGCATGAGTTTATTCAGGAAAAAAATCTTCAGCTCTCCCGTGAAACTTACTTGCAACATCAGATCGTTTTCAATCATCGGGCCTTAAACGGAATCCAATTCTTAAAACGGCTTGAAGAAATTATGGGTGAGTCGATTGAATGGACTATGGAGCAGGATTTTTCCTTAACTGAAGAGTACAAGTTAACCGGTAAAATTGACTGTGTGGGAGTAAGTACTAAGTCAGTTCTTTTATTGGATTTTAAGTCCACGGCTGCAGCCGCTTCTACTAATTCGGAAGTTGAAGACTTTGAAAGTCTCCAGCTATGGACTTATGCCAAAGCAGCTTCAACTACCATAAAAGATTTTGCTCAGAAGAATATCATTTTAGGCTATATATCACTGGATAAACCCATTGAATCAAATTTGCTAGTCACAGATGAAGATCTGGCCAATAAAGTCAAAACCTTCAAGTTTTGTAAGCAAAAGTATCTGGAGCGACCGTTCCCGGAATTATTTAAGGAAGCTCAAGAGAAAATGTCTTCCTTAGTACTTACTATTCAAGCCGAAAAAGATTTTCCTGCTCTTCCTCGCAAGGCCACTACTTGCAGGTTTTGTGAATTGACTAAGGTTTGTGTGAAAAGTGAGATTAAGCATGAGTAGAACTCCGAATTCTGAACAGCTACTCGCTATTGAGCACGAAGGTGGGGTCCTTTTAAGGGCCGGGGCCGGTTCCGGTAAAACTTTTGTTCTGGTGGAGCATATTGTTTATTTAACCAGAAAATGGATGAATGATTATTCTTCAGTAATGGGTCTATCCTTTGAAGATTATCTTCGCCAAAAGTATTCGCAAGTCGTCATGATGACTTTTACAAAAAAAGCTGCGGGAGAAATGAGCATCCGTTTAACGGAAAAGTTCTCTGAACTTGCCGAAGCTGAAGAGAATAAAAGTCTCTGGGCGGTGGCCAATGAAGCCATTCCTATGTTGATGGTTACGACTATTGATGGCTTTTGTCGAAAGCTCATTACTGCTGGTTATTTCCCTCATCTTTCAACTGAAGCCAAAATTATATTTGATACTGAAAGAATAGATCAGGTCAAAGAGCTACTTCTTAAATGGTTTGAAAAGAGATCAGATAGCGTCCCAATGGATATTCTGGATATTGTTATTCGAGAGAAAAAAGACCTGCTAAAGGCATTTAGTAGTATTTTTAATGATCCTGGCTTGCGTCTTTCCTGGAAAAAGTTCTCTTTGGCCCATGCTCACCCTGAAAAGATTGGTGAGGTGTTGACTCATTCCTTTAAGCTCAATGGCGTTTCGGATGCATTATTCAAAATACAGGCCCTGGATTTACCGGCCGATTCCGAACGCAGCGCCTTTGAAAAATTTGTAGGTGAAGCTCAAGCAACCGGTTTGCCAGAAGTCGATCATGTGGATAAGCTCGAAATTTATTTTAAACTTTTTGAGGGCAAACGTTTAAATCCTGAAAGAACCGCCAGTAAAAAATCTCCGGCGCATGATAGTGCTTTGGAAGGATTAAAGATCATCAGGGACTGGTCTAAGGGCTGGTATGGAATTTGCCTTGATTATAATACTCACTATGAGACAAAAATTCTTCCGTGGCTAAAATTGTGCCAGGAACTTTTTAACTGGATTGATGAAGGGTTGGACCCCAATCAGGGAATGACCTTTGGAGACATCGCCTATTTTGTGGCACGAGGTTTGGATCAGCAAGAACATCGGGAAAGAATTCAGAAAACTTATAACTATTTTATTGTGGATGAATTTCAGGATACATCCGCCTTACAATTTAAAATTATTCAACGATTAATCGGTGAGGACTATTCCCGTCTTTTTTGTGTCGGTGATGCAAAACAGGCCATTTATGGTTTTCGTGGTGGAGAACTGTCGGTCTTTCAGGATTGTGGTGATCTGATTCCTCAGGTGCGCTCTCTTGCCAATAATTACCGGTCATTGCCTGAAGTCATTGAATTTAACAATTCATTATTCAAAACCATCCTCCCACTAGGTCAAGCATTTGAAGGTCAAGATCCCTTTTCTGTTGTACCGGAAGATCAGAATGTTCCACTGGATATAGAACGTTCTCAGGAAAAAGGTTCCATTGAAATCATCTCTGCCCCCTTAAACAAAGATTTGGAAGAAGAAAAGTTCTCCAATGAGTCCATCAATAGGCTAGAGGCCCATCTGATTGCTCAATCAATTAAGCTTCAAAGAGGGTCGAATCCCTCAGATGTTTGTACGGTTCTTTATAGTAAGTTAAAACCAAGTGCCGAACTCATTCGGTCACTTATGAACGCCAAGATCGGATTTACTGCTCAATTTAAAATTGATCTACTGGATGATCCTATTATTGGAATGTTTGTTTGCTTGTTAAGGCGCCAGTTTGATTCAAACTCCAACACTAAAGATCGTTATCCACTTTTTATCTTAAAAAGTTATCTGAATGTATTGAATCTAAGCGTAGATGTTTCTACAAAGGCCTTAGAGGATTTTGATCATAATGTTAAATATTGGGGGCTGTTGGAAGCTTATCGTAAATTTCTTCATCATTTACATCTGACTAATGAGAATTCAGATATCAATATTCAAGTATTGGAAATTATCTCTGAACTGTATCATCAGGACCCTGAATCAATTATGATCCAGCTCACTCGAGGGGAGAATCAGAGGATAAGTCTGGATCTGCGATCTGGAGAAAATTCTCACATGGTTCAAATCATGACTGCTCATGCATCCAAGGGTCTTGAATTTGAGAATGTTTACCTGGGTGGGATTTACACTAATGGTCGTGAGCGATCGGATGGACCTTTGTTTGGGAATATTCCTGGAAGCTTCAAATGGTACCTTGATCTTTCTTTACGTCAAAAACAAGAATCTCCATATTATGCTTATGAGCAGGAGCTTTCTAAATACAAAAGCTTCTCGGAATCAAAACGTTTATTCTATGTCGCTTGTACCAGAGCAAAGAAAAAACTTTTCTGGGTTGATTTTCATTTAAATAAAGAACTCTTCAATATTCCTCGTAATAGTTGGATCGATGGACTAAGCGTCTGGTTGAATCAAGAAATAAGTTCTCATAATGTTGAAGTCAAACAGGAGCAAGATTTTGATTGGCGTTCTATATTGGCCGGTCAGTCTCTGCCGCAATTACCGCTATTCTTTCATGATTCTGTGGGAATATTTTCCAAAGGAGAGGGAAGTAGTGAATTGGCAATCGCGGCTGAGTTAAGCGTTACTCGTCTCAATGCTTTGTTGGATTGTCCTCGGAAATTTTATCTAAGTAATATTTTAAAATTAAATGAACCGGATAAGATACACCCAGTATATACAGAAGAAAAAGAAGAGGATGGTGAAGAGGAACTGGCTACTGTCATGCGTTCTTCAGCTGATAGGGGGACTTATATCCATGCTCAGATAGCCAAAGGCATTGAAAGGAATTTTGTGGTTCCGAGAGAAAGTTTCGGAACTGAACAGCAGGCTCCAGTTGAGTGGGCCCTGGATCTGTTAAAAGATAAAACTGTTGAGTTTGAATTGGTGGCCGAAAAGCAAATAAAATTTAAATTCTTTAATTTCATGATATCGGGCATTCCCGATTTAATATTGATGCCTAAGACTAATCAAAAGGCTCAGGTTTGGGATTTTAAGACCGGTCGGATTACTCAGGATAATTTAAACCATTATTGGCTCCAGCTCTCCACATATGCTTATGCCTTGTATGAATTAGGGAAAATCCCAAAAGACCATGAAGTGGAATTAGTCTTATGCTTTGTGGATGAGAAGAAATGCCTGTCTGAATTAGTTGATTACTCTAAATGTGAACAAGAATTATACCCAATCTGGCGGTCTCAAAACGAACCTTGGAAGACTAATCCTGATCATTGCAGTCAGTGTTCCTATGGTAGCATTTGCCCTCGTTAATCCGAATACTTGCACGTCTTACAGAGCATGTTAGAATTTTATAAAGACTATAGTTCTAACAAGTGAAGTGAAAATGAAAAAGATTGCTCTCATCCTGGTGTCACTCGTCATGAGTACCCTTGTCTATGCTAATGAAAAATCTCTCTATAATTTTTCCTGGCTCGATAATGACAAGGAGATTTACGTTCTACAAAATAGAAAGTTTCGTAAAGACGGTAACTTCTATGTTGGTGGTACTCTTGGCTATAACCTTAGTCAGGATTTTTTAGACGCTTACGGTGGAACAATTCGCGCGGGATACTTCATGACTGAAGATTGGGGTCTGGAATTTCTTTACGGTAAGAATGTTAATTCTGAGAATGATACCGCTAAAGGCGTAAAAGAGCAGGGTACGGTACCGTTTTATCGTGAAATTGATTCATTTATGGGAGCAATGGTAATGTGGTCCCCCTTCTACTCTAAAATTAACACCTTCAACAAAGTGTTTTATTTTGATTGGATGTTTGGGCTTGGAGTAGGAAGTATTACCACCAAGGATAATCGGAATAAGTTCGACACCAGTGCTTCTAATCAAAATGAACTAACATCAGAAAGTACAATCGGTGCTCTTTGGAATACAGGTTTCCGCTTTTACATTAATGAGAGTTGGAGCCTTCGTCTGGATTTGACCGGCCAGACTTATAATGCTGACAAAACAAAAAGAACTGGTTCAAGTGGTCCAACTAATAAGGCCACTAAGCTTTATAATAATTACGATGTGGGCCTAGGTTTAAATTACGCATTTTAAGAAAGGAGAACACGGATGTTCTCGAAAATTTTATTAGCTTCACTATTTATTCTTCCTAATGCATGGTCGTCTTATGAGTCGGCCGATCGTACTTATGGGAAAGGTTCGATATCTTTGAGTGGCTATCGACGAACTATCATTGAATTGGTAGACAGCGGTTATTACTACTCAGTAGTTCCATGGATGAAAGATTATATTGTTAAAAACAATAAGCCACTTGATTCGGAAATGGAGGAAACACTTGATAAAATTCTCTATCATACAGGGGTAAAAACCTTTGAGTCTTTACCTGAAGAAATTCTTCGTAGAGCGAGATCGGGAAACATTAAGTATGTTCTGGCAAAACGTCTCTTTAAGAGAGGTCACCATAAAGAAGCCCTAAGGGAACTCTCTAGCATCAGTGCTGATCACGTGGCATATCCTTTTGTGGCCAATTTAAAGGCTACGATTTACTCACACTTGAATAATCCTCAGGAAGCTGAAACTCAATTTAAAGACTGCGTTCGTTCATCTGAGCGAAGAATCGGTAAAGTGGAATCAATCACCCAGAAGGATCAACTTGCTACTAACCGTGATTATTGCACTGCCGGTATTGCGCGTGTTCAGTTTGCCAGTGATGATTATAAAAAGTCTGAATTAACTTATCTGGATATTCCTAAAGAGTCTTTTGTATGGCCAGAGATTCTGTTTGAAGAGGCATGGACCAGCTATTACTTAAAAAACTATAATCGTACTCTTGGGAAACTTATTTCATATAAAGCCCCGGTGTTTGATTTTATTTTTAAGCCAGAAGCTGAAGTTTTAAAGGCCCTGTCTTACATGAAAATGTGTCTTTATGAAGACGCCAATAAAACAGTCGATAACTTTTATAATGAACTCCTAAAGCCCTCCAGAGATCTTAGGAAATTTTTACTGTCACGAGGAAAAGACTATCGTTACTATTACACCTTAATGGCCGATCATGAAGAAAATAAACCAGCTCCAATTGATATTCTGGACAATATTTTAAAATCTATCCGTAAAGATGCAGCTTACATTGAGATGAAAAGTGCCTTGATGGCTTCAATTGGCGAATACAACCAGCTAAGAAAACGGCCAAAAAGCAGCATGACATCTAGTCTTATTAAAAACGTTAGAACACTTGCTGATGAATACCGCACAACTCTTGGTGCTTACGTCCGGGCAGGCCTTGTGTCCAAATATGCTGAACTTTACTCTTCTTTCCAGGGTATGAGTTACATTAAGCTTGAGGTTCTGGCCCAGCGAAAAGAGCGACTTTATCAAAGTGATATCGTTCAAGGTAAAAAACGCGGTGACGTAAAATATATCGAAAGAAATGATAAGCAGTATTTCTGGACTTTTAATGGTGAGTTCTGGGCAGATGAGCTTGGAGATTATGTATTTGCTTTGAGGTCTGAATGTTAAAGTTTTTACTTCTCTCCCTAATTATTGTTCAAACTGCTTTTGCAGCAAAACTTACCATTGATGATAGGCGTAGAAAGATCATTGGGATTGTTGACGAAGAGTTGGCCGAAGTCTCTCGTCTTGCCAAACAGCAAAATTTTAAATCTCCTGGTACTCTTTTCAGAATGGCTGAACTTAATCTTGAGAAGGCCAGACTCTTTCGGGAAATGGAAAATGAGCAGTATCTTGCGATTCCAGTAGAGCAACGTAAAACAGTCAATAAAAGGGATTATTTCAAGAGATCGAATCAATTATTTGATGCTGCCAATGATGCTGCTTTAGTCGTGGCAAAACGATTTCCCAGATACCGCAATATTGGCGATGTTCATTATATTCTGGCCTATAATTATAAAGAACTTGGTAATGAAAAAAATGCGGAAAAGTATTTTAAGTTGGCCTCTCGCTCTTCTCGTGATCCTAAAATTCTCGCGAAATCAAAACTCGCTCTAGCGGATTATTACTATAATGATAAAAAGTATAAAGAGGCGATTCCTCTTTACGAAGCTTCAGTTGGGAAGATGGATGAGAAATGGTGGACTAAAGATGCTTTTAATCTGGCCTGGTCTTACTACCGTGTAAGAAATTATGACCGTGCCATCGCGCTTATGCGCGAAGTCCATCAGAAGAGTGCTTCAGGAAAATATGTAGATATGCGTTCTATGGTGGAACGGGATATTGGTATCTTTTACGTGGATGCTAAACGCATAAATGAAGCCATCAAATTTTATGAAACTCTGGGTCTTAACTATACCGATCAGTTCATCCGAATCGCCAATGCGATTGTCGCACAAGGAAGATTCGAACAGGCCGAAAAACTTTTAGAACAAGTTAGAAAAATTGAGAAAGATCAAAATCGAAGAAACGAAATTTTGCTCGCCGAATTGAACATCTTCGATAAATTCAATAAAACTTCGGATCACTTGGCGACGGCAAAAGAGCTTGTAGCCATTCATAAAAGATCACCTTTGGAGAAGAGTCAGCTGGACCGACTTTCCTTTCAGGTAAATCGACAAGCTGCTGAACTCCAAAAAGCTACAACTTCAAATCTTTATAAGAGTGTTCCAAAATTAAAAAAACAAAAATCCAGAGAGGCTATAGCTTACTTTGGATTAGCTGCCGAACTAGCTCCCGGACAAAAAGCTGAAAAGATTTTCTTTCAGGGCGAAACTGCATACGCTGTTAACAATTTTAGTACTGCTTTAGGTCTTTATGTGGCAGCTTTTGATAGTGCTAAGACTAATAATGATAAGAAGATTATGTCACAATCCCTTGAAGGGATGTTGTCTTCGTTGGGTCAGCCAAAACTTAGCAAGAAAACTGCGGAAAAGTATTATGTACCCGTCTATTCCCGTTATCTTTCAGTAGATGATCAGTCTGCAAGGGCCAAAACAATTTTTGTGAAACTTTTCAATTCCCAATACGGATCGGGTGATATTAACGGTTCAGAAAAGACAATGGCCGATTTTTCGAAAAGATTTCCCAAAGACTATAAAACCCAGGAAGGTATGCTGGCGAAGGTGATGGAACATTATCGTAAGAAAAAAGATTACGGCACCGTCAAAGCTTATGTCGGAAGAATCAATAATGGTGAATTTCGGGTTTCCAGAAAATATGCTGACGCATTAAGAAGTCTGATGACAAAAATTCAAATCGAAGGCGTTCAGCAGTCACTTGAAAAAGGTGAAAAGGGTGTGGCCTTAAAAGGTTATCATCAGATATTTGAATCTCCGGAAAGTACTCCCAAGGCCCGAGTCAATGCTGCTTATAACCTATCTGCACTTTATTACGAGCTAGGTGAAACAACTCAAAGTTACCAATGGTCAGTTACAGCGATTAAAGACATGGAAGTTTCAGATGTCACAAAGTTTGCTGATTCCTTCCTGAGTATTGCTGCTGGCCTATTTTTAAGACAACAGTTTGCTCAATCTTCAGATTTGTCTTATCGAATGCTCGCTAAGCTTTGTAAGGAAAACTCCTCAAATAAAGTAGTAGCATATAAAAATGCAGTCTTCATTGCACTGGCCAATAATGATCTGGATAAGGCCATAGAAATTAAAGACTTTGGTCGCAACTGTGACATTCCTGATGTGGCACTTTCGGAAGTATCGTTTGAGATATTAAAGGACCTTTCTCGTGAAAAACGTTGGGAAGCCTATGAAAAGACTATCAAAGACCTGGAAACGAATTCTAAAAACTTTCCACAACTGATTCGTCCTTATGAAGACCTAAGATTACAATATCTCTCAATTGGGAGCTCTCAAGATGCCCAGGATATACTCGCAAAACAAAATCGTTTTTTTCAACTGGCAAAAACACAAAAACTTGATGTTCCCGTAGAAGCATTGGATCTTATGGCGGAGAGAATGTTGGCAGGAGTACTGGAAAAGAAACAGCGGCTAGAGCAAGTTGAGCTTAAATTTCCTGAAGCTACTTTCAATAATGCTGTTAAACGAAAACTTCAGATTCTGGATCAAATGACATCTGACGTAAATTCCATTCAAAAGATCGGTTCCGGGAAAGGCATTGTCGAGGCTTATCGCTACGTTATTGAAGCCTATGAAGAATTTGGAAATGCATTGAAAAATTTTACTCCTGAGGGGAAGGCCCCGGAGTATGTTACCAGTTTTAAAAAAGCAATGGCCGAAGTCCATCAACCTATTTTGCAAAATGCTCGGAAGCAAAGAGTGGAAATAAAAAAACTAATCCATCAGAATAAAATTTTGTCCTATTCGAACTTCAATGTTCTGTACTCGGAGCTTGAAGGCTTTAAGCGCTTTTTCACTGAAAAAGAAGCAGTTCTTATGGAAAGAGGTGGGCGTCGATGAAATATATTATACTTCCTCTCTTATTAATGGTTGCTTGCTCTACCACCAAAGAGAAAACATCCCAAGTGCCTGAGAAAATATCCAATGAATCTTTTAAAAAAGAAGTGCCTCTATCAAATGCACAAGTTCAGGATTTTTATCAAGGTAATGCTGCCTCATTAAGTCCGGCACTTCAGGATGAGACCTTGGATCGTTTTTCAACCAGTGAACTTGAAAAAGTAAATACTTCAGCAGATCCTTTAATGGATATCTCGGTCCGATGTACCCAGCGTGATTTTAATGGTGCTTTTACCATCGCCGCTAAATACTTTAATCGTTATCAGAAAGTTGCTCCTTATTGGAACCAGGTGGCAAATTGCCATTTAAATCAAGGATCATTCCGGAAGGCCCTGCTTTTTTATAATAAGGCTCTCGAAGTTAAACCCAATTACGTACCTGCCTTAAATAATATTGGCGTTATGTATGCTCGCCAGGATCAGGATCAAAAAGCTCTGGTGGCGTTTGAGCGTGCTCATAAAGTGGCCAAGTTTTCGAAAACACCTCGCTATAATCTGGCCAAACTTTATTTGACCTATGGCCTTGCCGATCAGGCACTGCCAATTTTTCAAAGCCTTCTAAATGAAGCTCCCCAGGATATTGATCTTTTGAATGCTGTTGGTTCAGCTTATTTCTTACTTTCTGATTATGCTCGCGCGGTGAACTTTTATCAGAATATTCCACAGAATGAGTGGAGCCGTGCCGAAATCGGTTTAAATTTGGCCATGACTTTAAAGAAGCTCGGAAGAAATAAAGATGCTCTCGGAGTTTTTAATATGGTTGAGAAACCACGAACAGCAAATCTTAAGCAGTACTATGCTTCAATTAAGTCTCAATTAGGAGATGCAGAATGAAAATTTTTGCCATAACTCTTTGTCTGATGTTTATCTCGAGTGCTTTTGCACAGACAAAAGGGAATGTTCGTTATGAATACAAAAAATTCGAGAAGTTTGATTTTGAAGAAATTGGGGTTGAAGGGGAAGCAGGATCACCAGGTGATATTTCCATCTCTCCACGACTTCGTAAAGAATTTGCAAATAAACTTCCGGAACGTAAGAACTTTAATAAAGAAATGAAAAAAGCCATAGAAGGCATTCGCTAGGGGATAGCAGTGGAATTAGAAAAAAATAAGCAGCCTAAGATGTTTGAGCTAAGACCAACAAAAGCTCATTACAAAACTCAAGGTGGAGTTTTCCGAAAAGGACGACATCTTCTTGGGCGCACAGAAAGCTGCGATCTGATTGTAAATAATGATTCTGTCTCCGCCGTTCATGCGGTGCTCGAGATCTTTGATGATCGGGCAGTCATTTATGATATGAATTCAACCAATGGAACTTTTGTTAATGATGATAAGATCATCGTTAAAGAAATTCATGTCGGAGATTTTTTTCGACTGGCCGATGTCGAGTTTGAATTTCAAATTTACGCTGCAGATGAAGCTCTTCCTCCAGTACTCGATTCATTGGAGCCGGCCCATGGTTCAGCTTCTGTTAAGGCGCTTCCTTCAGCACTGCCAGAATTGCCAGCGGCTCCCAGGGCTTTACCTAAAGCAGCTCCAGCGGTTTCTTCAGAAGTTCCATCTATTGTGTACCCATTAGCTTCTGACCCTAAAGCTGAATTCTCTGAATATATATTTGAAGACCAGGCAGAACTTTATCCTATCTTCAAATACGAATCGACTAAACAAGCAGTCGAAGTCATTATTCTTTTTAATGATCAAGTATTTAGTGTTGATTATCTACCTGAAGGTAAAGCCACGTATTACATCTCTGGTGTTACAACTAAGAGTGAAGAACTTGAATTCCCTTATCTTGGTAAAACAGAAAAATTCCCTTTCGTAGAAGTGCGGGGTGGATCAGCTGTTGTGCATACGCTACCAGGGTTTGGAGTTTTCCTTCTTTCTGATAAGAAAAAAGATACTGGACATGTGGGTACGAGCGTTGAACTCAATGGGCAGGACCTACTTCGATTACAAAAAGATAATTTACAAATTTTTGTGAGGAATGTTGCCGCTCCTCCGAAAGTCGCTTCGGCTCCAATCCTTAAACGAGATCAGGAGTTTAGAAAGTATCTGGCAATGATTCTCTTCCTGGTAGGGATGTTTTCAATTGGTATGAATCTCATCGAGATTCCAGAAGACGAAAAGAAAGAAGATCTTGCCCCAGAACGTCTGGCAACAATTCTTTACAAACGCCCTTTAACAGTCTCCAAAAATAAAGCAGTTGAGAAGACTGAAGTTAAAGAGAAAGCTGCTCAAACTGCTCCTGATAAAGTTGCAGTAAAAAAAGTGACTGAAACCCAGAAGAAACCGGATGTCAAAAAACCTGATATCATGCAGACTAAGGATCAAACTAAGAAGCCAGATCCAGGGAAGAAGACAGCTACAGAGAAGAAGATTGTTAAACAGGGGACACAACCTGTTAAAAAGCCTAGTCCGAAGGTAGTATCAACACCTTCCGCTGCGGCCAATAATAATCAAAAAATGCCTTCTGCTAAAACCCCAACGGCCCAGTCTCAATTTCAGGCTAAAACCGCAGGACATGTTGAAGTTTATAAATCTGCAGATTTTAAAAGCTCTATTAGTTCATTGGTAGCTAAGGGTGGATCACTTTCGGGTGTCCAAACAAAAGCAGTCACTGGCACTGGCGGAGAGATGGTGGGGGCCGCTTCTGGTGTGAGTACTGGATCAGGTAATATCAAGACAGCAGACATAGCAACGAACCAGGGAAGTCTTGTTGGTGCAACCACTGGCCAATTAGGAGAATCAAAAGGGGCCGAAGGGTTATCTGCCAAACGAATGATTTATACCGCTGGGATTCCTTCGGAAACAGTTGTTCTGGGTTCTATGGATCCTGATATTATTCGCCAACGACTGATGGAGTTTTTGCCTCAGTTTCGAAGCTGTTATCAGCGTGAACTTGAAAGACGTGGAACTGAAGCTACCGGAACGATAAAACTTAACTTTGTAATCGGCTCCTCTGGACACGTATCCAAGGCCGGTATTGATGGATCAACTCCACTTCCTAGAGATGTTAGTGGTTGTGTGGTGAATGTCCTGAGAGGGATAACGTTTCCTGAACCTATGGGTGGCGGTACAGTAGAAGTGAAACAACCAATGAACTTCTACCCTAAGAAAATATAATTCCAAAAGGTTCCAGCACACTTTTACGTAAACACTGTGTAATGACGTATATAAAATGTGCTGGATCTTATCTAAATCTTCTGTCTAGATTTTTACATCAATGAAAATGTATGAATTCACTAGGGATCCTGATTGGGATCCCAGTGGTAGATGATAGATTGACTCATTGCTTACGTAAAAGGGTGTTGGAACCTAGTTGTCTAATTAGAAGTTAGGACGACGAATTTGAATTCTTTAAAGCCGGCAGCTGCGCAGGTGTACATAACGCGTTTTAAATAATTATATTTCAAAGATTTATCCACTACTAGATTTGCTATTCCTGAGAACTTTTTGGCTTCAGGAGAAAGCTTTTCTGACTGCTTAATGGTTTCTTTAATCTTAACTAATTCATTATAGAGGGGAACTATCCGGCGCCCGCCTTCATCAAAGAGTTGGCCTTTATCACTGCTATCAACGTTAACCACTTCTGTATCATCGACCCAGATCTGGGACTTAGAAACCTGAATATTCACACCGAAGTTATTCATTGATTCAGAAGCCGAGCGGGGAAGCTCAATATCTTTAGGAACGTTAATGATCACACCTGACGAATTATAACTTTGAAGTAGAAATACCAGCAGGATGGTTAAAATATCGAGGAGAGAAGTGATATCAATATCGAAGACTTTAGTCTTTCTTCTTCTCGCACTAAATCGTGAAGCCTTACGTGCCATATATCCTCTTAGCTCATTAAATTAGAGAAAATGATTTTACTAAACAGGTCTTTGATTTTTTCATCAATCCCGTCTTTATTTTTTTTGAATATCGCTTCATCAGTTTTATTCAAAACTCTGACTGCATCCATGATTTTAACAATTTCATCGTAAGTCAGATCGCCCACTGGCTCAAAGATGATAGTGTTTTCATCAAGGTGATCTTTTTTGAGATCAATCAGCACACTATGAATTTCTTCATAGTTAAATTCACCATTTGGTTGACGTTGAAACTTCTTAAAAGACTTTGATGGTAAGCCTCGTGCCAGAGTGATTTCATTCGTCTCCGCTGTAAGAGTCAATGCCAGAGGATCCTTTTGGTCTTTTGGAGGTTCAGCATCAGAAACAATCGGAACATCACTTCCGATCTCATAAATCCTAAGAAAGGTAGATGACATTAATAGGAAGAAGATGAAGATAAAAATAGCATCCATGATTGGAACTAGATTTAGCTTCTCTTCCGGTTTTCTTCTTTTGCGGCTGGTAGGGACTTTTAGCATGAGCTAATCCTTACTCGTCTATGGCTTTTTTAGTACCAAGTAGATCCTGTAGTTTTACTGAGAATTCATCAATTTCGGAGACAATTTTCTCAGACTTCGCTGCCAGGAAAGCGTGAACCATCATAATGGTAATCGCTGCAAAAAGACCAAATGCTGTTGTATTCATAGCAACAGCAATACCTTTTGCCAGAACTTCTGCTTTTTGTGTCGGATCAGCTGCCGATACTGCAGAAAATGATTGAATCAAACCCTGGATTGTTCCAAGTAGACCGAAGAGAGTTGAAAGGTTTGCAGCAAGCTGAAGATAAGGAAGTCGCATTTCTATTTTAGGAATAACTTCCAATGCAGTTGCATCAATAGCATTTTGAACTTGTTCCGTTGATTGATTGGCACGCTTTAGACCGCTTTTTAATACTTTCGGAAGTGCGGCCATAGATCCTGAACAAACTCGAATGGCACCTTGAATATCGTTTGAGAGTATATAGCGCTGAAGTTCATTCATAAATGAAGGACCATCAACATCATATGTATAAGATAATTTTTTGAATCTCTCGAGTGCAACTGCTAGTGCGAAGGCCCACACTGCCAGGATTACGTACATGAAGACTCCGCCCTCTGAGATAAAGCGGATAGCATCTTGAACTAACGTCATAAATTCCCCTTCCATGGAAAAATAAAGATTTATACCTCATTATAAGCCTAATTTAATGTGGGGAAAGAAAATTCAGCGAGATAGGAGAAAGGGGCAACGTTTGCTGCCCCTTAATACTTAGTTGATTAAAATGTGCAGGTAATTTTTTTGTTCTGATACAGCATGCTGGCAGAAACCAACCGCCCGCTCTGGTTGATGGTTAAAGTCGAACCATCCTGTGCTTTATATTCAAAATCTCTGACTTCCGTTTTACTTCCTACCTGAAAGAGATTGTTCATCCAGGAACGTTTGTCATACTTAACTTTGATGCTTCTTTCATAGTCATTCCCACTAAGTTCCATCCTTACCAGAATATTGTAAGCGGGATTACCATAAGAATCTTCTTCCATGAGATTTTTCACTTTATCAATCTTCACTTTGCAGGTGGTTTCAATGCCACTCACAATCAGCTTCGTTTTGAGGGAGCCTTCCAGAACTTGAGTTCCCTCGATCGAATGAGCAAATGCAGTTGTTAATGTAACAGTCATCAATCCAAATAATATTTTTTTCATATATATAATTCCTTAAAATTTTCTGTCTTTTTTACCAGTATCAAGACCCTCATAGGACTTATCCCAATTCTTGAAAGCTTTTCGGGCGTCTTGTAATTCTTCCAGAACCCAATGATTTCTCAGCTCACCGATTTTGTCCCGATTTTCCATATCGAGTGGTCTGAAATAATACATAGGCACTTTCATGATATAGCACAGACGATTCCAGTGATTGTTTTCAAATTCTTGATAGGTTGTTATTTCGGGACAAGTGATTTTATCCGTATGAAGGAACCAGTTATACCACTCTTTAACCGGGGTTGGTTTTTTCATGAACGTTCCATCCATGACGTATTCAATTCCGCCAGCTGTAACCATTGGAGCAACATGAAACCACCAATTGAAATCTTCCAGAATCTGATACCGTTTGGTGTAGAACATAAATATTTTTTCTGAATAGATATTTGATTTTGACCACATATCAAATGCCCACATATGAGCACGCTTAAAGCATTGAGAACGATTTTTATCTCCATCGTTAAGCATGTCATTAAAGACCTTTACTGCATTTTCATAAGTCTGAAGATCAGTAGGAGCAAATGATCTTAATTGGTTGTATTGAAAATGATTAAGGTCGAGAGTACGGGTATCAACTTCATTTGGACCCGCAAGTCTGATATTGGTAATGATGGCTTCGTTTCCTGCAAGTGAATAATCTAGCTTCACCAGCTGGCCCACCATTCCTGCCAGACGCTTAAGGTTATCTTCACTGTTGGTTGTTTTATAAACTCGTCCATCAATACCTGAAAGAACAAAAAGTCGTTCTGATTTGATTGATTCAAAGACATTAAAGACAGTTGTATAAACGGTCTCAGCTAAGGCCTGTCTTTGGAAAAACAATAAGGACACAAATACTGTTAACCACAATTTCACGGTCATAAGAACTCCTGGATAATATGGAGTCGTTATAAGAAACGTTAAAATCTATGGCCACTTTAGAGAAATTACACTGTAATTTTTACAGATAATTTTCTGGGAACAGTTGTCTCTCGATGCCTTCAATGAAGATATGGATGCACTTGATATGGACTTCTTGAATTCGATCTGTAATGGGGCAAGGGATAATTAATGGAACATCAACCATGGATTTGAGCTTTCCGCCGTCTTTTCCTAAAAGTCCTACGACTTTCATGCCTTTGGCTTTGGCCACTTCCACCGCTTTAATAACATTGGCGGAATTTCCTGATGTTGAGATCGCAAGCAGAGTATCTCCCTGCTGACCCCAGGCTTCTACAAAACGGGAAAAGATATAATCAAAACCAAAATCATTAGCGATGCAGGTTATATGCCCGGCCTCGGAAATTCCTGTAGCAGGAAGCGGGGCCCGGTCTTTGCGATAACGACCAGTCAACTCTTCAGCAAAGTGAAGTGAATCGCACATTGAGCCACCATTTCCGCAGCTAAAAACACGTCCCTTATTCTTGAATGAATCAACGAAAATTTGAATTGATTGCTCAATTAGTTTAATGTTTTTTTCGTCATCAATGAATTTATTAAGAGTGGTTTGTGCTTCTAGAAGAGATGAACGGATATAGCTCATAAGTTACAGGCGGACCCATAGGTCCGCCAGCCTGAATTATAAAAGTGAATTGATATTTTTAACGATTTCAGCTTTCGGTTGATTTCCAACAAGAGTTGACTTCACTTCGCCATTCTTGAAGAAGATAAGCGTAGGGATACCACGGATACCGTATTTCTGAGCAAGATCAGAAGCCTGATCAACGTTAACTTTGACCACGTTTGCTTTACCGTTCATTTCAGTAGCTATCTCATCTAATACTGGAGAGAGGGCCTTACACGGACCGCACCATTCAGCCCAAAAATCTACGAGGACTGGTTTGTCAGAATTCATAACTTCTTGGTCAAAATTAGCAGAAGTTACACTTGTTAGATTTGCCATATATACTCCTTATGCGGCGTGCTTTTCGAGCAACGCCTTACTTTAACTTAAGCTCAGCTTTGAGACAAGTATACCAGAAGATCATCCGATTAACATACTCCAGAATTAATGAAAATGCGTTCAACCTGCATATTTTTAGCTACAATAATCCGGATGAATAGAAAGTCTCTCATGTCAGGGCCGATGCAACGAGCCCGTTGGTCACGACTTATTGCTAAAAGTATCGATCTAGTCCTGGTTATTCTGGGAGCCGTTTTCTATTACCCCATGGGATTAATCCTTGGAATCGTTTATCTTTGCATAGCCGATTCACTCTACGACGGCCAAAGCATAGGAAAACGTTTCATGGGTTTTGGAGTGGTCTCTTTAATTGATGGTTCTCCTTGCTCAGCATTTCAATCCTTCATTCGTAATTTACCTTTTACTGTACCCTTATTCTTTTTAGTGTTCCCATTTTGGGGATGGGTTTTTTCTGCCGTTTTTGCCTTGCCTCTGGCCGCAATGGAAGTATATTTTCTCTTTAAGGGAGATTCGGCCCACCGTCTTGGAGACATCATGGCGGATACCACCGTTATAGCTAATGATGGTACTAGATTAGATTTACGCAAGACTAAGTCTTCTTGGTTTGATACACCACCCGTTCCACTTCAATAGGTTAGAATGAAAAAATTAATTATTATCGACATCTCGAACTTCATTTTTCGTGCTTTTTTTGCCATTAGACCCCTGCATGCTCCGGATGGGACTCCTGTCAATGCCGTCTATGGTGTTCTCTCCATGCTGCATAATTTGATTGTAAAATATCAACCCACCCATATTCTGGTGGCACGTGATACTAAGGAAGGCTCTTTTCGTAAGGAGATCTATCCAGAGTATAAGGCCAATCGTTCTGAACCACCTGACGAGCTAGTGCCTCAGTTTGCGTTAGTTGATGAATTAATTAAAGTGCTTGGTTTACCTGAAATTAAAGCGGCTAATTATGAAGCTGACGACATTATTGGTTCGGTGGCACTTCAATGGAAAAACGATTTTGATGAAATCCTGATAGCTTCAGGAGATAAAGATCTTATGCAATTCGTGGATGGGCCGATTAAGATGCTCGATACCATGAAAGAAAAAACTTACAGCCGTGAAGATGTAAAAGATAAAATGGGAGTTTATCCGGAGCAGATTGTAGATTATCTCTCTTTGGTAGGTGATACTTCTGATAACATTCCAGGAGTCGCGGGGATTGGGCCTAAAGGTGCTCAGAATCTTCTGGAAGAATTTGGAAGTCTGGAAAATATTTTACAAAACATATCTTCCATCAAAAATAAACGCTCCCAAACAGCTTTACTGGCCGGACCTGAAAAGGCGACCCTTTCCAAAGAATTAGTTAAAATCGTCTGTGATCTTAAACTTAAATTTACTTATGATGAGACTGCTTACAAACTTAAGCTTACCCCGATCGTTGAAGATTTTTTAAACAGAATGGGCTTTCGTTCATGGCTTGCAAAACTTGAAAATTTCAAAATTGCTACTCCTACTTCAGATAAACCTGTCTATGTTGCTCCTGCGAGGACGGAAAGCAAGACAGTTGAACGATGGACACTTGCTGATTTTAAAAAGTATATTCAGGGTGAAGAGGTTATTTCCATCACTCATGTTTGTGATGATGAGCTTGACCAACATCAATGTTGGCGTGGAATGGCCGTGGCCACATCTAAGGCTACTGGTTATTTGGTTTTAAGTTCAGAAGAGGCCAAGACTCTGGTTGATATTTTACATGAAGCCCATGCTTTGGTCGTGTGTTATCAATCCAAACCAATTCTCCAATTAGCATTTGTCGCCAATGTTTCACCCGATTTTAAATATTTTGACCTTGCTCAGGCCCATTTCATCCTAAATCCTGAATACCGTCATGATCTGACCACTATTACTGAAGAGTTTTTAGGTTATAAACTGTCAGCTCCATCTAAGGGACAGGGAGATCTGTTCGGACAGGAAACTGATGAGGACTTAAAATATCAAGGTGAAAAAGCTGAAGCCATCTTAAAACTCTATCCAATCCTTCGGGCCAAGATGAAAGAGATGAATGTGGAGCGAGCTTATGATGATCTCGATATACCACTAATTAAAGTTCTGGCCGCGATGGAGCTCGAAGGTGTTTCTCTTGATATCCCTTTTTATAAAGAACTTGAAAATGAGTTCTCCACACAAATTGACGAAATTGAAAAAGAAGTCTTTAAAGTAGCAGGTGATAAAGTAAACCTTAGGTCGCCTAAACAAGTAGGGGAACTGCTTTTTGAAAAACTCCAACTGCCAGTAATTCGGAAAACTAAAACCGGTTATTCCACTGATGCTGAGGTTTTAAATGAACTGGTTGCCTTAAAAGTAAGTCCTATTCCTGAATACCTTTTACGTTACCGCGAAGTGGAAAAATTGTTATCAACCTACGTTAAGGCACTTCCCTTAATGGTTAGCCCGGTAACAAAAAAAATTCACACACATTTCCAACCAAGTAATGCCGCTACCGGCAGGCTTTCCTCGGATAACCCAAATTTACAGAACATACCGGTTAGAACAGAGAATGGACGAAAACTTAGAAAAGGTTTCATCCCCTCAGAAGGACGCATTCTTCTTTCTGCCGATTATTCTCAGGTCGAACTAAGACTTTTGGCCCATTTCTCTCAAGATAAAAATATGCTGGAAGCTTTCCGAAATGACCGTGATATCCATCGGCAAACTGCTTCTGAAATTTTTGACGTTTCTTTGGATCAAGTGACTAAGGACATGAGAAATGGAGCTAAGGCGATTAACTTTGGTCTCATGTATGGTCAAACAAGTTTTGGTCTTTCCCAAACGTTACATATCTCTCAAGGGGAAGCTAAAAAATATATTACAAATTATTTTCAGAAGTTTTATTCGGTTAAAAGCTTCCTAGATGGGCTTAAAGAAAAAGCTGAAGAAACGGGCTATGCTGAAACTCTTTTTGGAAGAAGAAGAAATCTTCCAGATATCAAATCCACTAATCGACAAGTAAAGGCAATGGCCGAACGAGTTGCTATTAATAGTCCTATCCAGGGAACTGCTGCTGATATTATTAAACTTGCAATGATTAATATTCAGCGAATTCTTAATGAGAGAAAACTTAATTCAAAAATGATTCTTCAGGTTCACGATGAACTTATTTTTGATGTGATTCCTGAAGAGTTAGAAGAGATGAAAGTACTTGTTCAGGAGCAAATGGAGGGGGCGGTTTCTTTAAGTGTTGCCCTGAAGGTGGAAATGGGCTCGGGTTATAATTGGTACGATCTTAAGTAAGAAAAATTTCAGCCGATAAGATCGGCATGAAGTTCATATTCATAAGTTTAATCTTATTCAGCGTCGAAGCTTTTGCGATTGGATGTGATTGTGAAGTAAGGGTCTATTCACCCACTACCGGATCTCATCGAATGGCGGCCACCAGTCTTAAAACTTACGAATTGGAAGAATTTAGTACTTATTCCATAAGAAATCAGCGGATGTGCCGGCGACTTTGTCTGGAGCAGTTTGAAAAAGACATGCCCCAGAACAGGCTAAACGCCCTATTACTTACTTATTCTCAAGGCCTGATAGATGAAAAGGTGTTGGGATATAACTGCACTGGTCTTACAACCTTGAAATACCCGGTAAGGGTCAAGGCGAGTTTAGGGGTAATTGGCCTGGGCAACGTGGCCAATTTAGTCCAGGTTGTCAGTCACGAGGAACTCTGTTTTTAATCTTTAGCTACTGGATAACCGCTCTTAATCCAGGCATCCATTCCAGCATCATGAATACATACCAGATTATTCAGACCAGCTTCCTTTAATATTTGGAAAGCTATTTTTGCGCGAGAACCAAACATACAGTGAATATAAACATGGTCATACTTTTTCAATTCCTGAGCACGTTCGGCCATTACTGTTACCGGAATATTTAAAGCATTGGGGATATGGGCTTCTTTATATTCTTCTGGACTGCGAACATCGAGAACGACGTCACTTTTCGATAGGTTAGGCAGCTTTTCATAAAGATCTTTCATAGTTATCTGTGCATTTGGCATAAACGCCCCCTTGTACTTTTCTTTAATATTTACTCTCTCAAAATCCGATAAGTTTGATGGAGAGTCAAGCTCATGCTCTATATATTATTTATGGTCCTGGCCATTGCCTATAATTGGAGAAAGTTCAGTAAAGAACGCGACACTTTTCTGTCTTCACTCATTGAGGCAAGCAACCCGGGTCACCGTGAAATGATTCTTAGTCATCACTTCTACATATTCATATTCGAAGGTTTTCTTGCCCTTATTGTAGCCCATCTTATTACTGAGAAGGCGATGGAAATTGGTATATTGGGATTAGGGATGGTTTATCTTGGTCTTATATTCCTCGGATTCTACTTTTATCAATTCTTTATCCGCTACGTGGAAAAACATACCACTCTTGATCTTTATGACGCTTTTAAAGTCCATCTAATCAGAGACCTTAGAGTTAATTTTGCCATCATTATGTTGCCCATTCTGGTTTACTCCTTAATTAATTATGCCTTTCAGGACAGTGTTTACGAAGAGTGGGGAAGTTTGTGGTTTATCGGACTGCTATTCAATATTATCTTTGTTTCGGTTCTAACCATTGCATGTTCAGTTATTATCATGTTGAGGTTAATTCCGAATCGTGAAATTACTGAACCCGAATATCTGGATCTCATTAATAAACGAACCTCTCAGATTCAAATGCCGAATATGCGAATTCGTTGGATTGAAACTGACATTAAAAACGCTTTTGTCGTGGGTTTGAAACTTCTTTCATTTTCAAACCAGACAATGTTCATTGGACGAAGTCTTCGTACCGCTTTAACCATGGAAGAGTTTGATGCTGTGATAGCTCACGAACTGGCCCACATAGCCAATCGACATGTACATAAACGGGTCATTGAGCTCATGAAAAATTTTATCTCTGTATTTATTGGTTGTATCGTTTTGATGCTGATCATTTTTGGAGGAACACTGCTTTACTGGGGTGAAGATATCTCAGTTCATTCAACAGCTATCACCGCTTGGCTTGCGTTTGCCACCATCGGATGGATATTTTTTAATTACTCTCTTCTGTTTGATACCATAAGATCCCATGAATTCGAAGCCGATGCTTACGCCGTCATGGAGTTGGGCGCAAGCTTTGAGGCATTGAACTCAGCCCTGGAAAAGCTTTCCCAGGCAGAAGAACTACCAGAGTATCTAAAAAAACGGACTAAGAAAAAAAGTCAGAAGAATTGGTTTGTCTCCTGGTTAACTAAAAATTTCTCGACTCATCCTGATTTGGAAACTCGTATTCGTTTTCTGGATTATAAGATTGCTGCCGGTTTGCCTTTTAATCACTATGTTTCCACGCCTAAGAAAATTAGAATGTGGTTAAGTGACCATTTTACATGGAAGATCTCCGTTCCTATGGCGACAGCATTTGTTATTTGTATGGTCTGGATTACCTGGCATATAAAAACAGGACAGGAAGACATTGCATTTATCTACCATTCAAAAGCCGAAGACATTATTCATAATGAAAAGCTGATTGAAAGAATTAATTCAAAGCCTCAGTTAATCGGCCAGAGTTTAATGTATTTCATCGTGAGAAGGAAAGAACCAGGGTTAATCGATCATTTCATTAATCATGGTGCGGATAAAGGGAAAACCCTTCTCTATATTTCCCAACTAAAAGATTTTAAGCTCTTTAATCAGTACTATGGGAAATATCAGAGTTATATTACGGAAGATGATTATTTTCTAATCCTAAGAAAAACCGCTCAAATGAATTTCACGGAAGGTTATCGTTTGCTGGTCAACGGGAAAAGATTCGAAGACCTTAATCCTGTCTATAAAGAGGATGTTTCGAGATTACATGACACTAATCGTGTTCCAGCTTCAGTTAAAGAATAATTGATAATTTTTTTTTGAGAAAAGAACGAACTATTTCCAATTCATACTGTAAATAGCTTCAACAACTAAATCCGGGGAAGAAGCTCCACTGAATTTCATGACTATGGATTGACCTTCCTTAATTGGGAATAAAGAAACTGTATCGTAGAAATCATTACCATTATCGTTTTCACAGTAGGTCAGTGTCATTTCATTCGGACTTGATGAAGTGACATAAGAACATTTAAAGTCATAAACATCAGAGTCGTATTGGTCTACATCATAGATGATATCCACAACTTTATTCAAAGTAGATCCTGCCCGGACTTTTAATCGATCAGGGATTTGAAAAGAAGCATTTCTCGGAAGAATGTTGGTTTGACTGGAACTTACAGAGCCATCAAGCCTTAATATATAAGTTGTCGGCAATTCCTGATTTTCAATAGAACGGGCGGGTTGAGTCTGTGCTTCGGATATTTTTTTCCCGCATCCCACCGTTGCAATGGCCAATGACAGAATCGGACAAAATTTTCGAGCAAGGGCTAGAAGCATCTTCTTTCCTTGAGAATGCCTAAGATCATTATACTTTGACTTCTCTATCGGTGCTTCAGACAGGAACTTGATGTTTCTAAGCCATGAGATTTTCAGAGTTTGGGAGGCAAATATTGCTGTTTTGCAAAATCTAAGTACTGAATCATTCGTTGAGTCAATAACTTGAAAGGTTTCGATCATTTAGAATTTTTTTAGGCCTTACCCTTGACACTGACCTTGGCAGACCCACCTTCTAGAAGGCACAATCGTGACAATTTTTATATATTATTTTTGCAATGCAAAATTTAAATCGAATGGAGGATCTATGACAGTAAAACCACTTCAAGACCGAGTTCTTATTAAAAGACTTGAAGAAGAAACTAAAACCGTTGGCGGGATCATTATTCCCGACACTCATAAAGAGAAGCCAGCTCAAGGTGAAGTTGTTGCCGTAGGTAACGGTTACCGTTTACAAGACGGATCTGTGAAGGCCTTAGACGTGAAGAAAGGGGATAAAGTTCTTTTCGGAAAATATTCAGGCACTGAAGTTAAAGTTGGCGGCGAGAATTACCTCATCATGAAAGAAGATGAGATTCTTGGTGTTCTTCAATAAAAATTAGTCCATTCATCCTAAAGGGAGAAAAAATATGTCAGCTAAAGAATTAAAATACTCTGAATCAGCAAGAAACTCTATTCTTGCCGGTGTAAACGCTCTTGCTAACGCTGTTAAAGTTACTCTGGGTCCTAAGGGCCGTAACGTTGTAATCCAGAAGTCTTTTGGAGCTCCAGCGATCACTAAAGATGGTGTTTCAGTTGCTAAGGAAATCGAGCTTGAAAATGCATTTGAAAATATGGGCGCTCAACTTGTAAAAGAAGTTGCTCAAAAGACTAACGAAGATGCTGGTGACGGTACAACTACTGCAACTGTTCTTGCTCAAGCAATTTACCGCGAAGGTGTTAAGCTGGTAGCTGCAGGCCATAATCCTATGGACCTTAAGCGTGGTATCGACCTTGCAACTGCTAAAATCATTGAAAAACTTAAATCAATGTCTAAGAAGATCGACACAGCTGAAGAAATTGCTTCTGTTGGATCTATCTCTGCTAACAACGATATGGAAATCGGTAAACTTATTTCTGAAGCTATGTCAAAAGTTGGTAAAGAAGGCGTAATTACAATTGAAGAGTCAAAAACTGCTGAGACTTCACTTGATGTTGTTGAAGGTATGCAATTTGACCGCGGTTATGTTTCTCCATATTTCGTGACTAACCCAGAAAGAATGGAAGCTACGTTTGAGAACCCGTACATCCTTATCACAGATAAGAAGATCTCTTCTATGAAAGAGCTTCTGCCTACACTTGAGAAAGTTGTTCAGACTGGCAAGCCACTGGTTATTCTTTCTGAGGACGTTGAAGGTGAAGCCCTTACAACTTTAGTTGTAAATAAACTTCGTGGAACGCTTAACGTTGCTGCTGTTAAAGCTCCTGGTTTTGGTGACAGAAGAAAAGAAATGCTTAAAGACATTGCAACACTTACAGGCGGTCAAGTGATCTCTGAAGAGCTTGGTATGTCTCTTGAAACAGCGACTCTTCAAGACCTTGGTACTTGTAAAAAAATTACAATCGATAAAGAAAATACAGTTATCGTTGATGGTGCCGGTAATAAGAAAGACGTTGATGCCCGCGTTGGTGCTATTCGTTCTCAAATTGCTGAAACAACTTCAGACTACGATAAAGAGAAGCTTCAAGAGCGTCTGGCCAAGCTTGCTGGTGGCGTAGCTGTTATCCGTGTAGGAGCTCCGACTGAATCTGAAATGAAAGAGAAAAAAGACCGTGTTGAGGATGCATTGAATGCAACTCGCGCTGCTGTTGAAGAAGGTATCATCGTCGGTGGTGGTGCAGCTCTTCTTCACGCCGCAACCGCTCTTGATGGTCTTAAAGGTTATAATGATGAAGAAACTGCCGGAATCAAAATCATCCGTCGTGCAATCGAAGAACCTCTTCGTCAGATCGTATTTAATGCCGGTATGGATGGTGCAGTTGTAGTTAACAAAATCGTTGAATCTAAAAACGGTTCTTTTGGTTACAATGCTCGCGATGATAGATTTGAAGATCTAGTTAAAGCTGGAATTATTGACCCGACTAAAGTAACTCGTTCTGCTCTTCAGAACGCAGCTTCTGTGGCCGGTTTGATGCTTACTACTGAAACCATGATTGCTGACCTTCCTAAGAAAGATGATCATGCTCACGGTGCTCCAGGCATGGGCGGCATGGGTGGAATGGGCGGTATGGGCGGCATGATGTAGTGTCATGATGTAATTTTTGCCTATCAGTAATGTTAGACGACAAAGGGCACCCTAAGTGGTGCCCTTTTTATTTCCCCAAGTTACCTTTTGTCCCTGATCAATTCAGTCCTGATAGTAATTAAGACATTTTAGCCTCTCTCCAGCATTGGCATAAACCGTGCAATTATGGAGGACAATGAAACGCCGGCAGGACGCCAGCAATTCTAAATTAGTGCCAGGGAGTCAGGCATGAGAATCGTTTTACTGTTGATGGTAATTAGTTTTACTCAGTCAGCTTGGTCGACAGTCACAGCAGGAGCTAAAGACTGTCCTGAACAATTTGAGGGCAGAGTGAAAGAAATTATTGAACCAGTTGGTGCCACGAGCTTCTTTTCGACCAATAAGGTGGTCTTTGAAAACCTCCAGACGGTTAAAGGGGAAGTCAGTGATCAGGTATTGGTGGATATTCTTCAAAACGGACCTTTTAAGGTTGAGACGGATAAGGATTATCGCGTGCTAACTAGAAGAGGGAAGTTGTGTTGGATAGAAGAGATCTAAGAAGAACATTTTTCAGGATGAAAAATCATGTGGATCAAATGGCTTTTAATCTTCATTATAACAGCCCCGGCCTGGGGATATAATCTCACGCAGGATTTTTTGAATGGCTTTTATTGGGCCACGCTGCCTATTAATATTGTTGTTGAAGATGATAACTCTTCCCGGAAAAACATCCTTATCAAGTTAGCGGAAGAATCCATAGATGAGTGGGAAAGAAAAACGGGTCTGACTTTGTGGGACCTGACTGCTTCCGGATCAAGTAACATGATAAGATGGTCCACAAATTTTGCTGCTGAAACAAAGATGGATCCTAATTCCGTCCTGGCAGTAGCTATCCGCTACACCAATGGACCTTATTTTGCCCGCACAGAAATAGTCATCAATGGTGAACATTATCTGAATAGTGACTTAGAAAATTTGAAAACCACTATCACCCATGAATTGGGTCATACTATGGGACTAGATCACTCAAATAATATGTTGGCCGTAATGGCACCTACCTTACAGGATCCTTATTTAGGTCTTCATAATGACGATGTCAGCGGTATGGTTGAGGCCCACTCTCAAACTGAAAACCGCCAATTAACTCGTTATATCTCTCCTTTGGCCTATGAACAGAAGACGGAGTCTCAACCTTTGAGTTGTGGAACGATTGGACCAACTTCTGCTTTAGGTGCCAATGCTTTTCTTTCACTGAGTTTAGGAATCCTGATCGGATTTGTCAGGAAAATTTGGAGCTGGTTTAAGTCTCTGATCTAACTTCCGAAAAGGAAGTTATGAAACAATCAGAGCAAACTTCCTTTATTTTTTATCTAACCCTAGAAGAAAATTTACCTAAAACTTTTTATGTTTTTAATCATTATTTAAAAGAACTAGGGTTAATACTTGTCCCTGTTCGAATCGACCAATTGCAGTCATTGGTCAATTCCACAGAGCAAACCCAGATTATTGTGCTTTCATCAGTCATCGATGCTCGTGAGTTAAAGCTCTATAATGAAAAAGTCAGAGGACTACTTAAGTATGTTCTGAAAACAAAACGATTAACATTCATGCATCTTTCTAGCTTTTCCAGAGTTAATGATTTTAAATTGTATTCCATGCAAAAAAATTACTATTTTATGAAATACCCTCTGGACGCGGCTTTACTCTCTTCTAAAATTGCCCGTTATTATGAACTCAAATCCGAACAAAATGTGCTTCGCTGGCCTGGTGGTAAGCGAGGGGGAGTTGGGGCCATTCTATGAAAAGCAAGAATGATGAAATTTCTCAGCGTGTCTTAGTTTTATTAAAAATTGATGCCAACAATCTTTTTAACAGAATTAAGGACCGTAAATCAGAATATCTTGAAATTTTTGCTCTTAGACGTACTCGAGAGCACTTTCCCAAAATTTTTAAGAATCGTTATGAGGGGACTACAATCATGGACCTCTCTCATTGTAGTACTGAATTGATAACTACCCTTGACCAGTATTACACTTTAGTGGAAGAAATGAGTTGGTATCTTTTCCAAACCGAGGATATGCCAAATACGGTTGAAGATTATATCAATCGTAAAATCAGTCGAATGGGAAAAATTCTCGCCTCCTTAAATCTTTATCTGGATGCTGAGTTAGGAATTCATACTGATTTACCAATAAAAGAAACAGAAATTGTCTTTATTGATCAATCTGATGAGCAGGACTTTTCAGATGTTCCTAAAGATGATAATTCGCAAGAAACATGAAGCTAATTCTTTTCATCCTCTTCATATCAATAAATACCAATCTCGCTGCCCGCGATCCTATTTCTGGTAGCCGTTTTCAACATCTGACAGGTGTAAAAACGTCTCAGGATTCTAAAACGCAGTGGGATGAAAAGTACTCACGCCCTACTTTTATTTATGGAAAGTCTCCAGCGGGATTTTTAGCAGAAAACTATCAATACATACCTTATGAAGGAACTGTACTGGATATGGGGATGGGTGAGGGCCGGAATGCTGTATTTTTGGCCCAAAAAGGTTACAAGGTTACCGGTGTTGATATCAGTTCAGTTGCCGTAAAAAAATCTTATCTGTTGGCCCAGGAATTTGGCGTTAAAATAAAAGGAGTCGTGGCATCTTTAAGTGATTATAAAATTGCTCCTGCTTCTTTTGACGCTATCGTTTGTTTCTATTATGTAGATCGTTCATTAGTTGAAAAAATCAAAAGCTGGCTTAAACCCGGTGGAATTTTAATTTATGAAGCCTATACTACCAGAGAAAGGGCCAAAACCAGAAATGGTCAGGCCGAAGAGTACTTAGGTGAACAAGAACTTCTCAAACTATTTTCGGGTATGCGCGTTTTAAAGTATGAAGAGCCGCTGCATGAAAAAGAGTTTCGCTCAAGTATTATCCTTAGAAAAGAATAAAACCTTCTCCAAAAAATTCTCGTCCATGGCATAATCATACCATGGCCAAGTTCTTAATTATTTTCATGATTTTCTTTCATGCGACTGCCGGATGGTCACAATCCGAGGAATCCGCTAAAGATGAAAACGGAAGTCACTTCACGGGAAGAATCTCGCGCTTAAATAGTAATGCTAGATTGGCAAGAATCCGCACTGACTTTGAAAATATCAAATTTTTGAATCGTAAAGATCGGGTAGAGTTTTGGAACTCGACTTACCCTGACCAGCGCTGCGTAGGGTTGATTGAAGGTAGAACAAATGACTACTTTTTATTAAAAGTTCCTCAATATGAGACATGTATTATAAAAGTGCATTTTACCACAGGGTCTTATCTGAATTTTAAAAGTGCTGATTTAGAGCAGACAGTTAAAATAGCCAAAGAGTTAGTGGAAATTCTGCTGAAAAAAAGATTGGCCATGCAGGCAAAAAAAGAGCGTCATCAACGAGAGCTTTCAGGTCATGTAGAGAAAGTTGATTCGGTCAATAAGCGTTATGAAATTCTCCGTCAAAAATTAGAAATTGAATGGCAAAAAGAGCTTTCCCTTTTAGAAGAAGATAAAGCACGATCATTCACGGAATTTAAAAACTCGGAAGCTCGTTTAAATGAAATTGATACCAAGCTAGAAGCATATCGGGTTGAAGATCACAACCTAAAGCTGGATCGGTGGTCACTCGATCCCGCACTTTATATAAGAAAATAAGTTTTTAAGGAGTTCTATATGGCGTTCAAATTGGCCAACATTATCTTTTTATTTATGTTGTTATCTCTGGTTGCCTGCCAGGGGAAAAACCAAAAATCCAAGACTACTATTTATTATAATATTGGTGGGGAACCTACCACATTAAGTCCTCTGTCCGGCTCTGATGCCTATACGACTGCGGTTCATAGTTATGTGTTCGAAGGGTTACTTGATCGTGATCTTGATACTTATGACTGGAAACCAGCGCTAGCGACTGAATGGAAAATTTCAGAAGATAAAAAAGTTTTTGAATTTAAATTGCGAGAAGGTGTTAAGTGGCACGACGGTAAAGACTTCACGGCAGAAGATGTGAAGTATTCTTACGATGTGATTTTTTCTGAGGATTTTAAAGCAGTTCAAGTTCGACCTTATTATGAATCCATCAAATCGGTTGAAGTCCTGGATAAGTATACAGTCCGCTTCACGGTCAAAGATGAATACTTCCAGAATTTCGATGTCTGTGCGACTTTGACTATTTTGCCAAAACATTTTTACACGGATGAGAGCAATAAAAAGCAGTTCGGACGGAAGATTATTGGAACTGGCCCTTATATGCTGACCAAATATGATAAGGGTCAGAAGATGATTATGTCTAAAAACCCCGATTGGTGGGGCCTAAAAGTTGAATCTGAAAAAGACAGCCATACTATTAAGAAGGTTATATTACGTATGGTCTCAGAAGAGAACGTCTCCCTGGAACTTTTGAAAAAGGGTGATATTGATTATTTAGGCATGCGACCGGAAGGTTTTGTCAAAAAGACTGTTGGTGAAATTTGGAAAGATAAAATAGTAAAAGTTAAAACAGAAAATAAGACACCTAAAGGCTTTAACTTTATTGGCTGGAATCTAAAACATCCAATCTTAAAAGATCGTGAAGTCCGTAAGGCCTTAGCTATGTTATTCAATCGTCCTTTGATGCTGGATAAATTCGAGTATAACTTAGCAGAATATGCAACAGGTCCGATCTATGTTCAATCTGATTACGCAAATCCGGATGTTAAACCCGTTCCTTATGATCCTAATGAGGCTTTGAAAATTCTTAATCAAGCAGGATGGAGAGATACTGACAAAGATGGATTACTGGATAAAGTGATTAATGGTAAGAAAACTAAATTATCAATTACCATCATGGAACCAACTCAGGAACAAATGAAGTATCTGACTATCTTCAAAGAAGATGCCAGTAAGGTGGGTGTTGAGATTGGGATTAAAAATATCGAGTGGAACTCCTTTGTTAAACTTTTAGATGAGAAAAAATTCGAAGCTGTTCGACTGGCATGGGGCGGAGGAAGTGTGGATATTGATCTTAAGCAAATTTGGCACACTAGTTCGAGTCAGGGCGCCGGTTCAAATTTTATCAGCTACTCAAACCCGGAAGTGGATAAGCTGATCGAGCAGTCCCGGAAAACATATGAAAAAGAACAGCGCATTCCTTTACTTCAAAAAGCCCATGCTTTAATTGCGGCTGATTATCCTTACATCTTTTGGTTTAATCCGAAGTATTCACTCTATGGGCACTCTAAACGTGTTGAGAAACCAAAAGACACATTTAAGTACGGAATTGGACAGAAATACTGGAAGATAAAATAATATGTTGAAGTACTTTCTTAGACGCATGGCCATTCTCATTCCGACGCTTCTGGGAGTGACTGTGGTGGTATTCATTATTATCAACATGGCACCTGGTGGACCTATAGAGCAGAAGCTTCAACAGATGCGCTTTGGTGGTGGAGCTGGAGGTGATAGTCAGGTCGGAAGCTCTGGACGTAGCAATACACATGGTGTTTCTGATGAGGTCATGGCAGCTCTTAAAAAGCAGTATGGTTTTGATAAGCCACTACACATGAGATATGTACTTTGGTTAAAAAATATCGCAACTTTAAACTTCGGAGAAAGCTTTACTTACGAAGAACCGGTCATTGATATTATCGTCAGTAAATTTCCCGTTTCTTTACAATTTGGTGTGATCTCCTTAATCCTAAGTTACTTAGTTTCAATACCTCTTGGGATACTAAAGGCCATTAAACATGGTAGTTATTTTGATTTATCCTCGAGTATTATTTTGTTTATATTTTATTCAATACCTTCTTTTATGCTCGCTATCCTTCTGATCGTTTTTCTTTCAGGTGGAAGTTTTCTTGAAATATTTCCCGTTGGTGGCATTCACTCAGAGATCTATGATGAATTGGGACCATGGGATCAATTCTTAGATCGCGTGCACCATTTCACCTTACCTTTGATTTGTTTCACTATCGGATCATTCACCAGTTTAACTATCTTGATGAAAAATTCTCTGATTGAAGAAATCAAAAAGGACTATATACGGACGGCCCGGGCAAAAGGTTTATCTGAGCGCGTGGTTTATATGAAACATGCCCTTCGTAATGCTCTTATTCCAATTGTGACCGGATTGGGTGGATTCTTAACTGTCTTCTTTGCTGGTTCGCTACTACTGGAGACGATCTTCCAGTTAGATGGGATTGGCCTTCTAAGTTATAAAAGCATTCTCTCCCGTGATTACAACGTCATCATGGGCCTGGTTTTCATTCAGAGTGCTCTTTTCCTTATCGGAAATGTTCTTTCTGACTTTGCTTATGTTTTAGTAGATCCAAGGATTGATTTCACATGATTGAACGTTTTATTAAAAATGATGACAGCTTAAAGAAGTGGAGGCGGTTCAAATCCCGACGCCTTGCTGTTGCATCTACATGGATTATTCTAATTGCTTGCTTTTTGAGCTTCACTGCTGAATTTTGGGCAAACAATAAGCCTCTCTATATGAACTATGCAGGTAAAAGTTTTTTTCCTGTTTTAGTGAATTACCATCCAACAGTTTTTGGTGAAAAGAAAACATTGATTACCAATTACCGCGAAATTGAAATTGATGAAGAAAGAGGGGATTGGATACTATGGCCTGTCATTAAATGGGATCCTTTTGAATCTAACAAAGAAGTTGCTTATTACCCTTCAGGGCCAACGTCGGATAATTGGATGGGCACTGATGATCGGGGTCGTGATATTTTAACCCGCCTCCTTTATGGTTTACGTTATTCAATTACCTTTGCCTTTATGGTCTGGATTATCACCTTTATAGTCGGCACTGTTTTAGGTGGGATCATGGGATACTTCGGAGGTCGAGTAGACTTCTGGGGACAGCGAGTGGTTGAAGTACTTTCGACTGTGCCGCAATTTTTCCTTTTGATTATTATTATTTCTATATTTAAACCAACTCTGATCCTTTTGGTTCTTCTCTCAAGTGTCTTCGGTTGGATCAGTATTAGTTATTATGTGCGAGGAGAGTATTTAAAGAATAGAAAGAAAGAATTTGTAGAAGCTGCCAAAGCATTAGGTGCAGGACATACCAGAATTTTCTTTAGACATCTCTTGCCCAATTCATTATCTCCAATTATTACTTTCTCACCTTTTGTGATTGCAGGTAATATTACGGCCCTGGCGAGTCTGGACTATCTTGGGTTTGGCCTTAATCCTCCCACTCCAAGTTGGGGTGAATTATTAAATCAGGCCCAAAAGCATTTTACTGAAGGTTGGTGGCTTGCGGCCTATCCATCATTAGCTCTCTTTCTAACGCTTACTATGCTTTCCCTGATAGGTGAAGGTGTAAGAGATGCTATGGATCCCAAAGAATAAAAAGGTTTTAAATGAAAGATACAGCCCATAGAATTGCTGGTTTTAAAGACTCCATCTTTGGAGTTATCTCTAAACTGGCACGTGAACATAATGCCGTGAATTTAGGCCAGGGGTTTCCGGACTTCGATGGACCTGAATGGTTAAAAGATATTGCCTATAAAAAAATGCAGGAAGGTCATAATCAGTACGCTCCTTTTCAGGGTACGCCTCATCTACGCCAGGAAATTTCACATTATTATAAAAAGTTCTATAGTCTCAGCTATCATCCTGATTCTCAGATTACCGTCACAGTAGGTGCTACTGAAGCCATTTACCTTGTCATCACTGCCCTGATTAATCCGGGTGATGAAGTTGTAGTGCTGGAGCCTTTTTATGACTCTTATGTGGCCTCTATTAAAATGGCAGGAGGGATACCGGTTCCTGTTACCATGCATGCCCCGGATTTCAGCATCGATCGTAAAGAACTTGAAGGTGCCATAAGTCCGAGGACAAAATTACTTATCCTGAATAATCCTCATAATCCGAGTGGTAAAGTTTGGAGTCGAGAAGAATTGCTGGATGTTGCGACTATTGCTCAAAAGCATGATCTCTATTTGATGTCGGATGAAGTGTATGAGTTCTTACTCTTTGATGGGGCCAAACATATTCCAACAGCAACTTTGGATGGGATGTTTGAAAGAACGATAACTGTTTCCAGTGCCGGGAAGACCTTTGGATTGACTGGATGGAAAATCGGCTGGATTTGTGCCAATGAGAAAGTAACCGAGGCCTGCCGTCTAGTTCATCAGTATGTCACGTTCTCAGTTTCAACACCAATGCAAGAAACTGTTGCAGAAGGATTAATTAAACTGACTGATTATCTGCCGGGTTTTGTTTCTCTCTACAAAAGCAAAAGAGATCTTTTTTACCAGGAACTTAAAAACCTGGGTTTTGATTTTCCTATTCCTAAAGGCACCTATTTTATGATGGTCCCAATCTCTAAGAAAACCAATCTTCGAGATGTGGACTATGCCTTGAAACTGATTCAGGAAAAAAAAGTCGCTACTGTTCCTCCTTCAGCTTTTTATTTAAAATCCACTGAAGGAGAAAAGTATTTGAGATTTTGTTTTGCAAAAAAAGAGGAAACTCTGAAGCAAGCAGCTCTGAACTTAAAGGGCCTGTAAGCGTACTTTAGTTGTATGAGTTTTACCGTCACGGGTATACTTGACTACGACTTCATCGCCAATTTTTTTAGTTTCCAGGACTTGATAAATATCATCGAGATTATTCACATTCTGCCCATCAACACTCAGAATGATGTCTCCCAGATACGTTCGTCCATACCGATCCTGAGTCATACCTTTAATCCCAGCTTTAGCCGCGGAACCTTTCTCATCAACATAAGAAACGATAATTCCCTTTCCATTTCCTATGATTCGGCTCTTCATACTATCGGGTACAATACCGATTCCCAGACCTGGACGAATAACCCGTCCATGCTTAATAATTTGCGGAACAATTACTTTAATGGTGTCGGCCGGTACGGCAAAACCTAATCCTGCACTCGATCCACTCGTGGAGAATATAACTGTGTTCATGCCAATGAGTTGTCCTGAAGAATCAAGCAACGGCCCACCGGAATTTCCCATGTTAATGGCCGCATCGGTCTGAATCATGTCGTTAATTTTTACTCCACCAATACCATCGATCTTTCTTCCCAGAGCGGAAATCACTCCTGTTGTCAGTGTGTAGTCAAGACCAAATGGTGACCCAATCGCGAAGGAGTATTGGCCTACCAGAAGATCTTTAGATGATCCGAAAGTAATAGGAGAAAGATTGGCCGGTTTTTCCTGAAGTTTTAAAACTGCGATGTCTTTTTCGGGAGCTGTTCCTACCAGTTTGGCCCTATACTGTTTTGGGTCATTATGAAAAGTAACTACAAAGTTATTCCCGCCTTGAACCACATGAAAATTAGTAATGATATGACCTAATTCATCCCATACAAAACCAGACCCTGCGCCTTGAGGAATCTCAACTTCGCCATAAAAGAAATTTCTGGCCAGTTTAATATTGGAGACGTTGACAGTACTAGGTAGAGCTTTTCGATAAATTTCGATGGTTTTATTCTCAACAGGCAGCAAATCTGCTCCCCAACTCATCGTGCAAAATAAGCTCAATACAACGAATAGACACGTTTTCATTCACAGCTCCTTACTTTGACTAACTTGGCCCTCAAAGTATAATATGTTTTAAATTAACACCCAAGAGGAAATCCCTAATGACAACTGTCAGCAATCCGCCGGAAATTAAATACTACAATCGTATGACCGGACAGAATGAAATTGAAAAAGTTTATGGGGATTGGTTTATAAAATTTCTTTATACTTCCGTCGCTGGGCAAAAGATGGGAAGTCTCTTCACCAATAAGTATTTCAGTAAAGTTTATGGCGGAATACAAGATCTTCCTTCCAGTAGTAAAAAAGTACGCCCTTTCATAGAAAAGTTCAATATTCCGATTGATGACTATGAAATGGGTACTAGACCAGCCTTAGATCCAAAAGATTCTTATCGTTCTTTTAACGAATTTTTCATCAGACGTTTTAAATTGGGTAAGAGAAATTTTGTAACTGAACCTCATCGTATGCCGGCCTTCGCTGAGGCCCGGTATGTCGGTTTTGATGCCATTAATGAGAAGGGCCTCTATCCAGTTAAAGGGCACTTTCTACTGGCCAAAGACCTAATCGGTAACGATCAAGTTGGAAAGATTTTTGAAGGTGGTCCATTACTGATTGCTAGACTCTGTCCTGTAGATTATCACCGCTATCATTACCCGGATAATGGCAAGGTATTGGATAACTTCCGAGTGCCCGGAGCTTATGACTCAGTTAATCCATTCGCACTTAAGTATAAGAATCAGATTTTCATTAAGAATGAACGCCATGTATCTATTCTTCAAACTGAAAATTTTGGTCGCCTGGCCTATATTGAGGTTGGTGCTATTTGTGTTGGGAAAATTGTCCAAACACATCGCTGGAATAAAAATTTCTTGCGAGGAGAAGAGAAAGGCTACTTTCTTTTTGGTGGTTCTACTGTCGTCTTATTAGGGGAGAAAGGGGCCTGGAAGCCATCCCAGGATATTCTATCCAATACAGAGAATGGAATTGAAACTTACCTTCATCTGGGCTCTGAAGTAGCTGTTAAAGGCTGATCTTGCAAACAATCGGAAAGTGATCTGAGGGATATCGTCCCTCAGACATGCTTTTATCCATGATACAGCTTTCAATAGTTACTGTTTGGTCTACTAAGATCCAGTCAATACGTGATCCGTTCTGGCATTCGCCACTAAAAGCATGATGTGAAGTTTCTTCAATTGGATTAAATATTTTCCAGGCATCCAATAGTTTCGGAAAATGCGAGATAAGGATATCTCTGACTTCACTTTGAGGAGCATCATTGAAATCACCCATGATGATGAGTGTAGATGATTGGTCCCAAATTCGTTTAATCTCTTGGGCCAGAACGCTTACCTGCTGATAGCGAGTTTCTTTTTTCACATGATCCAGATGAGTATTTATCAAGAGTAAATTTTTTTTAGATTCCTTTGGCTGAATTTTGACCCATGTCATTAGTCGGGGAAAGGCACTCTCAAATGATTTGCTACCAGCAACATCTGGTGTTTCCGAAAGCCATAAGTCTTCGCTCTTAAGGATTTCAAAGCGATCTTTCTTTAAAAAGAATGAAGGATACATTCTTTCCTTAATCCAGGATCTGTGTTGATCGATGATTTCATAATATTTAAGCAGGCCTTCAAAATCTTTTAATTGCTCAAAGCGGCCTTCCTGGGAAGCGATAATATCTGGGGAATGGGCGAGAAGAGTATTAGTTAAATGAAGACGCCGATGGGGCCAGGAATTGACACCATCGGCAGGATTATTAAATCGAATGTTGCAACTTGTAAGACATAGCTTCATCTTTTCATTGTATGACTTTTAGTCGAGCTTCTCAACATAGCTCTCAATTTCAAAGCTCATTTTTCCTTCGGTATTCATTTCATAAGAATCATTGATCTTAATAATCTTACCTTGATCCTTGCAAGTCGGACTATATTCCCCGGTTATAACATAAGTTGATAAGTCCCTCGCCCTTAAAGTAAATGAGGTATTCCCGTTCTTTGAATGAAATTTCATTTTCCATAAAAATTGGCCTTGATGCATCTTTTCTTCAACTTGTATCAGATCTCCATTTTGTACTTCCACATTGTCATAAAAGTCCTGAAAACTAGTTGGAACAAGCTTTTCATTTGATACATGCCTCAACTTATGAAGACAGCTGAATTCGTATCCCTCACGCGACAGATTCCCAACACGATATTTCCGTTTCTCTTGTGATTCGTGAAATGACCTTTTGGTTTTAAATGAGGTCAATTTTATAAATACTCTAGCTTCTGGAAAGTCATGCAAGTGAAGCGCTTTGCCAGGTTTCCCATTCTCCCGACTTATGATTGTTTTTTTATAATGAAATCTTTTTAGCAAATGCTCGTTTACCAGATTCTCCGAGGCATAGATCAAGGCCTTATCCCCATTGGCAAAGTGTCTTTCAAACCAGTGCGGTTGTGACCCAAGAGAATCAGTGAAGAAAAAATGATCCATTTCGTAAGGGATACTCCTTTTCACTCGGTTGAGTTGCTTGAAGTTTTCAAATGAGAGAGCTTTTGAAACATAATAGACAGATGATTTTATTCCATCGTAATGATAGATTCGATAGGTTTTGTTTTTAATTGATACATCTGCACTTTGCTCGTGAAAATCAATCTTTTTAAATGGTTTCAAAAACGCGAGATGGGCTTTGCCTGACATAAGTTCTTTCAAGTTTTCTGCAGAAATTTCTACTCGCATATTTGGCTTCCACTTTCCAATACTCATTTTCGATCCGGCATTTATCAGGACGACTTCTTCGGGTTTGGTTTCATTCGTTTCAAACTGAAGATGAACTGTATAGTAGGCATGCTTGAGATCTCGAAGATTAATTTTTTGATCGAGATCGACAATGCTCCACTCAGAATAGTACTGTCGATGTATCGCATCGTCTTCTCGACCAGTCAAAATCTTGAGAGATTCAAATTTAGAATCACTTTTATTGGAAAATGCTACCTCCATCGAAGAGGTGTGATTAAATTTGATCACACCTTTCAGTGGACCAAGTTGTTCAAAATTAGCCGTATATTTTTCGAGATCACTTCTTTCCTGATAGTTCAACACATGATCGCCATCTAAATCTTGCAAATCAACTGCAGGAGGAGATTGATGTTTCCCACAGGCAATAAAAATAATTAACATTAGCCATTTCATCTTTATCTCCCGGACATCACTTGAGTCATAAGGGCCTGAAGTTCTCCCATTCCCCAAAAGATGACTTTTCGATTTTTAAGTGGAACTTGAGCTTCAGCTTTTTTGTGAGCGTCTTTCAAAAATGATTCAAGATTAGAAAGCATCGCCACAAAAATTTTTTCATCTCTCGAATCCATTGCGACTTTCTGAAAGCGGAATACTTTCTCAAATTTATGTTCCAATACTGCTTCCATCATCTCAAGTGATTCAGCTTTACGAGCATCATGCCCATTTATTTCATCCATCATAAGGGGAGAAATATTTTCACTGACTTTGTAGCGATTACTGTCAGTTTTTAAAATGCCTCGAATGATCAAGGCCTGGAGAATGTTAAAGCACACATTCTCCTGCAGGCCTGCTTGAGTCTGCACTTCTTCATATGTGAGACTTTGTAAACCAATGCATTCAAGAATAACTCTTTCTAGTGAAGATAAACCTCTCATACGGACTCCTTAGGCGATGCTGACATCTTGAAAAAGTGGACGGATATAAGTTCTGGCATATTTTTTGTTAGTAACTCTTCTCTCCATGTAATCGGCGAGTTTTCCTAATTCATCATTCGTCAGGAGGGAAGACGCCTCTTCCAAAACATAATTCAGGCGGGAGAAATTGGGATTTTCAGCAATCTTGTCATTAATTGCTTTTTCGAAGGCCTCAAGTTCTTCGACTTTCATCGGTTTCCCGTTAAAAAGTCTAAAAACCCGGGTGATCTGGATACCTGTACGAGACGAGGCTTCACGAAGGGTGTCTTTTGGAAAGAAGAGGCGATAGCGGTGAATGGTTTTATTTTGTAAGCTCATGGTCTACTCCTGTTTTTTGTTTCAGATGTAGACCCTTAAAGCAAAGACCATGCCAATTTAGAATTGGAGCTGATTTTCCTGAAGGATGCGATAAAAGGCTGAGCTGGAGATTTTCAGATCTTTAATACAGGCAGTGATTTTTCCATTATTTCTTTTTAAGGCCTCTTCCACAGCTTTCTTTTCTAATTTGCCAATATAAGACTTAAGGCCATGTTCAAAAACATAGTCTTCCCATCCTTCAGAGGAGGGAGCGGATTTGGTCTCAATTCCCAGCATTTTCCCGACTAAAGATGCATCAACCACGCCTGAAATATTCTGAGAGAGTCGCTCACAGGTCTTTCGAAGTTCCCTGATATTGCCAGGCCAGCTATATTTTTTGAATAGTTCATAAGCTTCTGCCTTCACTACATATCGGCGGCCTGAACTCTTTTGAAAATGACGAATCAATAGTTCAATATCATTTGATCTCTCTGCGAGGGACTTAAGACGGAATTGAAAACCACTAATCCGATGGAAAAAATCTTCCCGAAACTCTTTGTTCTCCATCTTCTTAGTCAGGTCTTCGCAAGTCGCAGTTATGAGCGTAAACTCACTCTTTTCAGGTCTGGTTGATCCGACCGGATAAAAGGTTTTTTCATCAAGGGCCTTTAGTAACTTTTGCTGCATGGACAGTGGCATGGTTGCAACTTCATCTAAGAATAGCGTCCCACCATGAGCTTGTTTCAGCTTCCCATCTTTCTTTTGATCAGCTCCTGTAAAAGCACCTTTTTCATGGCCAAAGAGTTCTGATTCCAGAAGATTCTCAGCAACTTCTGAACAGTTTAAATGAACCAGATTGGCCTCGGGATGTGTGATCTCATGGATGAGTTTTCCTAAGAGAGATTTACCTGTCCCGGTAGGCCCTGAAATGAATAAATTCTGATTTTTCCAATTCACCTCACACAGTCTACGAAGATCATTTATAAGTTCTTCATCCTGAGTGATGAAATCGTCTTTGAGAATCTTCTCAAAACGTGCACTCCGGGAATGTATAAACTTCTGAACATAGACAGGTAATTGATCTTTTAGCTTAAATTTTGAGAGATAGTGGCGTGCACCCAGTGCGTAAGCTTTTTCAATGATTTCATCCCCTTCAAAGGAGCTGACAACAATGCAGTGAGAGCCTTTCCTTACTATGCTTTCAATAAGGTCTACGCCATTTTCATCGCCCAACTCGATATCAGTTATAACAATGTCATAAAAACGTTCTGAAAGCTTATTACGGGCCATTTTAAGGTCAACTGCTTCTTCAGTAATCCCATACGGCTGGAGAATTTCCCGCAAATTCAAGCGGGCATACTTGTCATCCTCGATAATTAAAAAAGAAAGATTGGCCTTCATGCCCTGCTTTCTAACCGTTAAATATTCGGATTTCAAATACTGGATTCGGAATCCGAATATTTTACAGAGATGACTCTTGAATAGCTCTTGAGGGCGGAATACTATCTTATTGAAAGTTTGAAAAAAGGCAGCTTATGCGCATTATTCAGTGTGAATCTCGGGAAGAAGCAATAAATACGGTGGCCTCGATGGTTCTGGAAAAAGTCTCCGCCCATCCTTCAGCGGTGATCGGATTAGCAACGGGCCGAACTATGGAACCCGTCTATGCGGCCCTTATTCAAGAAGTTCAGAACTTAAAGATTGATTTGAATCATGCTTTTTTCTTCATGTTAGATGAATATCTCGGTTTACCTAAAGATCACCCTTCCAGCTTCAAACATTATATTAAAACTCATGTCATTAAACCGCTTGAGCTTAAAATATCGCAATTCGCTTTCCCACCAGTGCACGCTGATGGTGGTGCTATTCATTATGAGCAAACTTTGAAAGAAGCTGGTGGAATTGATCTTCAACTTTTGGGAATTGGCATAAATGGGCATGTTGGTTTCAATGAACCAGGCTCTCTTAAAAACTCCCGTACCCGAATCATTAAATTAACAAAAGAAACCATAGAGGCCAATCGTGATCAGTTCATTGATCAGATCATACCTTCTGAAGCACTATCTATGGGAATCGAAACGATCATGGAAGCTAAGGGATTAGTGATGCTTGCCACTGGTAAGGCAAAAGCCGAAGTCGTAAAGTATCTTTTGAATCATCATGATGATCCATCTTGTCCTGCGACTTATTTAAAAGATCATCCTCATTTCACTTTGGTCTTAGATCCGGAGGCTGCATCTAAGATTAACTTGAATATCTGACCAATATTCATCTCGTTGGTTAGAAATGCAGGCACTTTAGGGGTGGAGAATTTTCCAGCTTTAAAAAGTTGCAGCTGATAGAGAACTCCGAATGTCATGGGAGGAGCCTCTGTACCTTTTCCACTAATAACTTCAGAACCTCGTCTTACACTATCCATCATCCAGGCCGGAAGTCGCAGATGATAAGGATTGCGCTGGATTTCACCGATATGCTTTTCCAGGGCCTTCATTTGAAGCTCTAGTATTTCTTGAGGAACTTCCACCAAAATATTTGGCTTACTTAATTGTCCCCAGAATTCACTCCAAGCGATCAGGATGGTTTCCTTTTTCAGGGAGACCAGGACCTTTTTTAAAAGTTCTCCTGTTTTAATATGGGTTGGATGAAAGTCTTTTAAGTGAGGAGCAATAATCAGAGAAGGTTGGTATTTTTGAATCAGGCTTTTTAATTCCTTTTCTTTCTTCTTCCAGCTTTCGTCCAGATAAACACATTCCATCTCCAGAAGCTCCACGGCTTCATTTAACTCGCTTTTTCTCTCTGTCTGTCGCTCACGATTAGATCCTAAGGTGACAGCGACATTGAGAATGTGAGCATTGTTTTCGTGCAAGAGACGTAATGCCAGTGATCCCACAATGGATTCATCATCAGGATGAGGAGAGAGAATCATGACTGTGAAAGGAAGAGAATTTTTTCTAAGAATGGCCGAGGGTTTAAAGAGAGCGGAAAAGTTTTTAAGAATTGGGGTGAAGTCCATTTCACCGATTCCTTAAAATTTTGTAAGTGTAGTTACCACATAACAAAACGCGATTAGGATCAATACTGATCGAATCATAGGCCCCTCTAAGTGTGTGTACGTTCTTCAATTTACCAACTTTTTTTCCACTCAGTCTAGAGGGCCTATAATCAATTAGTTACGCTTGTAATCATCCTGAAGGCGCACGATGTCATCCTCCCCGAGATAACCACCCACCTGTGCTTCAATCAAAATGAGGTCCTCTTTTTGATTATTTGCCAGTCGGTGCTTGGCCTCTTTTGGGATGTAGGTAGATTGGTTTTGATTCAGATCAAACGTATTCTCATCAATCGTTACAGTCGCTACACCGCTGACAACAATCCAATGTTCCGAACGATGGTGATGATACTGAAGCGAGAGTTTAGCGCCCGGGCGTACAGTGATTTGTTTTACTTTATAGCCTTGGTTTTCTTCCAGAATGGTATAGGTTCCCCATGGTCGATGAGCGGTGGTGTGTACATTGGCCATTTCAGGCTTTCTTCTTTTCACTTCTGCTACAAGCTCTTTTACTTTTTGAGTAGAACCCTTCTTGGCAATGACAATGGCATCTGAAGTATCAACAATCATCAAGTCTTCGACATCAATGGTTGATATCAATCGGTTATCCGAAATCACCAGATTATTCTTTGAACCCATATGAATCGTATTGTGAGAGAAGGTATTACCGTTAGCATCTTTAGGCATGGTCTCATAAAGTGAATCAAAAGATCCTAAATCACTCCAACCAATATCTGCTGGAACAACATTTACTCGTTTAGATTTTTCCATCACCGCATAGTCGATACTTTCCGAGCGGATGGATTTCATATCTTCCATCTGTAAACGAATCGCTTGATCACGACGGGCATGATTGAAAGCAGCTACACTCTGATCATAAACATCTGGAGCATAGCTTTTTAATTCTTCCAGAAAAACCTTGGCCTTAAAGCAGAACATTCCACTATTCCAAAAATAGTTTCCGGCCGAGACGTATCCTTCGGCCGTTTTAGTATCAGGCTTTTCTTTAAAGGATTTCACTTCCAGGCTATTGGCCTCAATGTAACCATAACCCGTTTCCGCGTAACCGGGCTTGATGCCAAAGGTGACCAGCCGATCATTTTCTGCCAGTTCTCGGGCCTGTTTGACGACGGCTTCATAGGCAGGTTGTTTTTCAATTAAATGGTCAGAGGGGACAACGAGGAGAATCTCATTGGGATCACAGGCGAGAGCTGCCATGGCGATGGCCGGGGCTGTATTGCGTCCAATGGGCTCCAAAATAAAAGTACTTTTAGTATTAAGACTCAGGTCTTCAAGTTGATCCAAACCCATGAAGTATTGTTCTTGATTAATGACTACAGAAAATGAATCAGCAAGCTTGGCATTACGCTTAACCGTTTTTTGAAAAAGAGATTCATTCTCAAACAGTTTTACAAACTGCTTAGGATAAAGAGTTCGAGATATTGGCCATAAACGTGTTCCTGAGCCACCACATAAGATAACAACTTGCATAGACTTCTCCTGAGGAGAATATACTAGCCTTGAATATAAGCTTAGGAAATACCCAGAATGAGAGATGCGGTAGAGAAGTAAATGAGAAGGCCCGTGATATCCACAATGGTGGTAATGGCCGGGCTCGCCACAACTGCCGGGTCACCACCCATTCGACGCACGATCAATGGAAGACCTGCGCCAATGACCGCAGAGGTGATCACTTGGATAGCGATGGCCAGAGATATTACTCCTCCAATATGCACCATTGTAAAACCCTCAGGCAGCAGTGAATGGAAGGAGAGGAAAGCTATTTTAAAATAAGTTAAAAGGGCCACGCAAACAGATAGCATGAATGAGATCCGCATTTCTTTTAAAACAATCTTGGACCAGTCTTTATCGTCAATTTCTCCTAAGGAGAGGGCCCGGATGACCACGGTTGCCGCTTGGGAACCCGTGTTTCCTCCGGTTGCCGCCATCATGGGCATATACATGGCCAGAATGATAAAGTGCTCTAATACCGATTGGTATTCATTAATGATCATTCCTGAAATGATTCCAATTGCTGCCAGAGACACCAGCCAGACGACCCGCTTTTTGAAATGATGAAAGGAAGAAGTCGACATGTACTCTTCATCATCTTCAGAGGGCATGATCCCCATGAATTTTTCCATGTCTTCTGTTTCTTCTTTTCGGATAATATCAATGGCTTCCTCATGGGAAACAATTCCTACAAGTTGATTGAGGGAGTTCAAAACAGGCATGGCCACAAGGTCATACTTCTCAATTTTCTGGGCGACTGATTCCCGGTCTTCATTAACTTCCGCCGAGACAAAGAATTCGTTGAGCATTTCTGTGACTCGAGTTTTTGGATCCGCCATGACCAGATCTTTAAGGGTCACAAGCCCTTTCATCACCATGGAGTGATCAATCACATAAATGTAGTAGATCATATCTTTGGAAGGAGCATCATTTCTGATTTTGGCCAAGGCTTCTGAAGAAGTCATGTCTGCAAAGATGGTGGCAAAATCCGTGGTCATAATCCCACCGGCAGTTTCCGGAGGATAGGCCGATAAGATGATTACATCTTCTCTGACTTTTTTAGACAGGTATGGCAAAAGCTCAATTTGTTCTTCTTTGGTGAGCTCCTGATAAAGATCCGCACGTATATCTGAGAACATTTGGCCAAAGATATTAGCAAAGGTACGACGGTCAAGTGAATGAAAAAGTTTGAGCTGTAAATCCAATGAAAAGTCGGAAAAAATTCTTCCCTGATCTTCCAGGTCAAGTTTTTTAAGGTACTCGATAACCTCATCCAGCGGCTTCTCTTCCATGAACTCAGCAACATCCATGGTTGGAAGTTCTTCAAACATTTCAAGCAGTTCGTCCGTCTTTCCTTGCTCGGATAAGTCCTGGAGTATGTCTTGATTTTCAATTTCTTGGTTATCGTCTTTTTCTTTCATGGCCGCTCAGGAGTTATATATGAAATAGGTTACTGTAAAGCTTGAATTTTCTATAGGTTAAAAGAATTACCCTTTTATAAATGTTTGGCCCAAGTAAGTCTTAATTTATTTGCTCCTTTATTAAGACTTTCCTAAAGAAGTCGATAGGTAGTTGTAAATATACACTCTTTTAAATGGCATTTGCAAAATGAGTAGTTCAAATATTCCAATCATCAAATTTTTGTTCCGGAGTGAATATCCGGTTTTGAACGAAACTTTGAACGTAAAGCCCATTTATGAGAGCGAAGAAATACCATCAGCTAATGATTTAGCTTCTTTTGTTACCACAGTCCCAGCGGCCTTGATCATTACCTCACTGAAAGGAAAAGAAGATTTGTTGGAAATTGCCACTTTCATGAAAATTGTGAAAAAAGTGGCTAAGGATTCAATTTTTAAAATTGTGGTTATAAATTTCAGCGGTGATAAAAACCTCGAGAAGGCCATCGCGAAACTAGGTATCCAGGATTCAGTTGAACCAGGTATCAATACTCGAGGACTAAAATTCAAAATAGACTTTTGGATGAAGTCTCTCAATGTTCAGGTCAAAAATAGTCCTAGTTCGCAACTTGCTAAAGCAACTAGTCCTTCCGAAGTCAAAGGTGAGCAGGAGCTCAAAGTTTCCAATTCAAGTCTGCCTGTTTGGGAAGCTTCTTTGGAGCTTGAAGATGATATTTGGATTCTCAAGAATGATCAGGATTGTAAAAAGGTTCTATCAAAATGGTTGATACGTCTTCTGGGTCCAGCACCTTTCGTAGGACAATGGATAGAAGTTAAAGCTGGAACATGGCGTTTTGAAATTAAGGAAGAAGATAAAGAAATGTATGTCCCTAACGACGGGGCCTGGTATTTTAGCGGTGATCAAAAACCGGAGTTTGTCTGGAAAGAAAACCGTTGGCTCATTAGCGGGGATAACTTCAATTTATTTTTTAAGAATCAATCTCAGATTTTCTCTCGGCTGAGCTGCAGTAATAAAATTTTTAAAATAGCTAAAAACTCTTTATTTGCTAATACCAAAGAAACCATCATTTTAGAAAGCTTGGATAAAGAGTTGGTGTTTAAGCAGGAAGCTGCCAAACTTCAGGATCTGGAAGGCAAAGGAAATACCGATCAACTAGGTAGTGGTCATCTTTCGGGAAAAAATAAAACTGCTGAATCATTAAGCGGAAACCTTTCCGGGGAAATCGAAGGAAGAGAATCCCCTTTAGAGGGAATTTTAAAAAATAAAAGTAAATATTCAGAAGAAGGGGATAGGGATCCATTAGGTCTTAAATCGGAAAATTTGTCTGAAGCTAAAAATTTAGAAAGAGAGATTAAAGACTCCAACCACCAGAAGTACTATAAAAATCATAATGAAGCTGAAAAACATGGGGTCGGAAATCTAACGGGTAAAAACACATCAGAGAATGAAAAACTGGATGCCTTTTATCGTCAAAAAAACCTGACTAACGATCCTCCTGAAGAAAACGAAGAAGATGAACAATCAGAAACGTTATCTGTGACAAAAAAAATCAAGGATGTTCCGGGCAAGCGTCAAAAAACAATCAATGAATCTGAAACTCCAGAAGTTACTGATCAAGAGATAGATGCTTTAGAAGAAAAGCTGAAAGCAATTGAGCGTCGTAGGAAGGAAAATCAATCTCGAAAAACATCTGATGAGTATGATAATAAAGATCAAGAGCGCGCCGAAGCAACTATAAAAGAAAAGATAGCTGCACTTAAACAAAGTAAGGCAGATAAGATTTCTTCTCACTATAAAACTAAACTGGCACTGGTTCCTGAAGAAGAAGTCACAGATGAAGAAAAAACGCTGAAAGAATTAACCAGTGAAACAAAAGTTTCATCTTATCTGATCCAAAATGGAACTAAGGTAATCTGTCATTTAGATGATTATTTTGATGACACAATCATATTTAAAACAAATCAAGTTGGCATTAAAGCTCTTGCCTCCGCTAATTTGGATATGATTTTCAATTACCTTGAGAAAGATTCCAAACTTAAATTTGCAACAGATATTTTAGCGGTTGATGATGATGGCGAGGGCTCTCAGTATATAACCCTCAAAATCGATAAGAGTAATACCTTGTCATTAGGTGTGTTTATGCGCTTGTTTGAAATTCGTCAGGAGAATATCAATCAATTTTTGAAGAAGGCCAAGGGGTATTAATGGATAACAGAAGTGTTTTTAAGGCATTCCTGGAGCAAACAGAAGTATTAATCGTGGATAAAAATCCTAGTTCGAGGAATCGTTTGCTGAAAACCATGTACGATTTAGGATCTAAAAGGAACTTAATTCATACGACCGGCAGCTTGATAGAAGCCGAAGCTATCATTCATTCTAAAAAAATTGGTATCGTATTATCTGATTATTTTATCGGTGGTGGTTCTGGGTTTGATTTGTTTAAATTGCTGCGAGAAAAAGAGCCGCATAATAAAGACCTTTGTCTGATCCTGGTGACTTCAAATATTTCTCAGTCGGCAGTGGCTAAAGCAGCAGAAGAGGATGTGGACTCGTTTATTATCAAACCTTATACCATTCAAAGTATCAAAGAAAATTTAATTGCAACGGTTACTAATAAAGTTTTTCCTTCTGATTACACTAAGAAAATTGAAGAAGGTAAGTCCCATATGTACGAAGGACGGTATGATGAAGCGCTAGGGATTTTTAAATCGGCCCTTGAACTTCACTCAAAACCGGCCCTGGCCCTGTTTTATATTGGTCAAACAGAATACTTTAAAGAACAGATCACGGAAGCCCAACAGTCCTATAAAGAAGGTCTGGAGCTAAATAACATTCACTATAAATGTCTGGTGGGTCTTTATGATATCTTCTTGAAAGAAAATAAATTCCAGGAAGCTTATCAGGTGGTTAAAAAGATAGCTAAATTCTTTCCGGCCAACCCAGATCGTCTGGCACAAATTGTTAGATTGGCAGTTAGAACTGCTAATTTTAATGATATGCAAATGTATTATGACATTTATACGTCATTAGACGAGCGTGAGCAGTCCCTGACTAATTATATTGGTGCAGGCATGTATATCGCCGGAAAGCACAACCTCATCAGTAATTCGCCTGATGTGGCACTTCAGTACTTTGATAATATTGCTGTCTCTTGTTCCGAGTTCACCAAATTCCCCCGGGCCATTATTTCTTTATTGGTTCAACATGGAATGGTATCTGAAGCTGAAAAGTATCTAAGTCGTTTTTCCGCTGATACCAAAGAGCACGAAGATTTTTTAATCAGCGATTATCTTATTGCTAGCAAGAAGCATGATGATCTTAATTTCGTCGTTAAAATGGGTCTTGATCTTTACAATAAAAAAATTCGGGACCTGGAATGTATGAAGACTTTACTTGAGGCCATGGACAAAGTTGGCTACAAGGAAGAAAAGATCGCTCCCTATAGAGTAGAACTTGAAGCTCTGCTTTAGGGAAGCCTTTTAGTCGGTCATCCCAATATCTTCTTACCGCGTCCGCAATTTCTGGACGAAACCATAATCATTTGATTTTCTGATCAGTACAATGCAAAGGAGTGCAGAATGCTGAATTGGAAAGGAATCCTTTTGACTGGTGCTATGCTAGCGGGCCAGGTATTTGCGGGTGATTCAATGATCGTCAGATTTGATCTGACTGATTCAATGAAAAAGTATTTGAAAGTCCATGATCTCGATGTCACTGGCGTTAACTATCAGACGATGGAAATTGAAGCTCATCTCACTTCCTCCGAGTTAGAACAAATTATCGCTCAAAATACGACGATTAGATTTTCCTTTCCGGAGTCTTTAGTGGCCGGACCAGACAGTGAATATAAAAATCCGGATGAAATTGAGAGTTTTTTAAATGAAATTCATTCTCGCTATCCTTCAATCACAGAAATAAAATCGATCGGCAGGACCTTGGAAGGTCGTAGTATTCTGGCCATGAAAATTTCTGATAATGTCCGTGAAGATGAAATAGAACCGACGTTGCTGGTAAATGCCATGCACCACGCTCGCGAGGTGATGACCCCTGAAATTACGACCGACATGATTGAATATCTTACTTCTCAATATGGTAAGAATTCCGAAGTCACAAATTGGGTCAATGGAACAGAGATATGGGTTATTCCAATGTTCAACCTTGATGGTAATAATAAGATGTGGACAGAAGATTCGATGTGGAGAAAGAATACGCGTAATGGTCATGGTGTAGATCTTAATCGAAACTATCCTTCAGGCTGGAATACTTGTAACGGCTCCAGTAGTGAAACTTACTCTCAAAGTTATCGAGGTGAGGCACCTGCTTCAGAACCAGAGACTCAGGCCATGATGAAATTGGTATCTGCCATTAAACCTGTTTTCAATATTTCTTATCACTCCTATTCAGAAATTGTGATTTATCCTTTTGGCTGTCGTCCATTAAAAACTCCGACAGAAGAAGCAGTTGAATCAATAGGCGCAGAACTGGCCAAGAAAATTGATTACAAACCAGGAACTGCATGGGAACTCCTTTATAATGCTGATGGGGGAGACATCGATTGGATGTACACTGAGCATCAAGTGATTCCTTATGTCATCGAAGTCAACAGCACCTTCCAGGGATTTCATCCAAGCTTTAAGAAATGGAGAGATAAAACAGTCTTGAGAAATCGCCCCGGCTGGATGCACTTATTAAACAAACTGCAAGGTCCAAGTCTTCAGGGGAAAGTGGATAAAAATGAATTCTCTCGGATTCAAATTTTTAAGGCCGGTAATTCCAGTGTCACTCAGACTTACAAAATTAATCCTGATGGAAGTTACTACATCATCTTAAAGCCAGGAAATTATGATGTGATCTTTGAAGGAAGCCGCACTAAAGTTTTTTCTAATATTTTAGTAAATAGCATTAAGTCTTTTGACTTCTAACTTTACAGGGCCTCTTTGAGGCCCTGTTTGATTTCTTTATAATCCTCAGGTTCGACTTCTAATAAAAGTTTTTTCTCGGGATAACATGCTATCGCAATACCTTCGGAGCATTTTCCGAGACAACCACTACGATAAACTTTGATTTCACCTTTGTGTTCTTCTTTGGCCCACTTTTTCAATTTATCAGTCAGCTCTTTTGCACCTTTGTCAGCACAACACTCATCGTGATCACGTTTATGATTACAAATAAAAATTTGAATTTCTGTTTTTAGTTTTTCAGTTTTCATAAAGTTCCATTAACAATTTTTTCAAGGACTGGTCCGGATAATGTCACAACTACAGGTTTAGGTTTCCCACCATCAGGCCAGTGACTGGAAAGCTTATTTAGAGACTCACTGTATTCACCTGGATGCTGAACGGATAAGAAGAGTGTCTTGTAGTCTGGCGAAAAGCAAGGTCCAGTCAGTTCAGCGTCAACTGGGGCTGAAGCAATGCGAATGACTTCCCCCTGGTTTGGCCCACTTCTTAAGAAAACAAAGAGTCCATTATTACCAAATCCTTCATATTCACCCTTATTGATATCGCCACCAGAAACGTCAGTGGTAAACCAGAGATTGCCTTTAGGGTCAAATATCATATTATCCGGGCAGGCAAAATTATGTTCCGCTCCCCCAGTGAGAAATGTGCCATGTTTAAAAGTTAAAGAACCGGGATCATTATTGTCTTCCATGATTTTAAGAATAGACCCATGGTAGTTCTTATTAGTTTTATTATTGGTTAAGGTGATTAATACATTTCCTGTCAATGGATCAAATTCGATGTCCTCCGGACGATCTAAGGGAGTGGCACCAACCAGTTTAGCTGCTTCTCGGGTGAAAACTTGTATCTCTGTTTGATCTTTAAAGTTTTTCATCAAAACCGATTGGTCTTCTCTGTGAAGTGATATCCATTCGCCTTTCTCGAGATTGGCGACATAAAGCTTACCTCTTTCCAGAGAATCGCTGGAGTCAGAAATGAACTTGTATAAATGTTCATAAGTGGAATCATCTCCAGTATACGTAACAATTTTTCCGGATTTTGACTTTGTCACGGCGGCACATTCATGGGCACATCTTCCAAGAGAAACTAGTTTCTTTGATTTTCCCGTCAGAGGCTCAACTTCCACTACCCATCCATAGTGTTCGGGAGCGCGAGGATAGAATTTATCCCACTGAACCCAGCTTTTCTCAATTGATTTTCCCTTTCGATTACGGTCTCCCCAGAACATGTCATAATTTTCTTCACAAGTTAATATTGTTCCCCAGGGAGTGTATCCTCCTGCACAGTTACCCATAGTTCCAATGGCCATTTTTGATCCGGCAATCTTTTTATCCCAGGCAAAAGGTATTTGAGTATTGCCATCTAAACGGCGGTTGTAACTTGAATTCTTAACCACGTTCCATTCACCATTAGTCATTTTCACTTCCAGCAAGCTTCCACCTACTTCGAGCAGCTCTAGATCAACATTTTCTTTTGTTCTTTCTTCGCCATTAATGAAGAGAGGCGTAACATATTCATGGTTTACCCACAAAATCCCACGATCATTAGTTAGGGGATGAAAGGCAATAAAGTCATTGTTGTAACCAAACTTCTGAGTTTTATTGATCTGGTCACCCCAACGGATGAGAATTTTATAATCCAGTCCATCTACTGTTAAAAGTTTATCATCTAAACTTGGTGGAAGATGGGGGAGAGAGCTAGAGGAAAAGGGAGACTTTGTTGAGCAACCTGGGAGGGTGGCGAGAACGCCGGATACACCGAGAAACTGAAGAAATTCACGTCTGTTCATTCTGACCTTCTGGGAAATTTTTTTAACTATGATAATATAAGGTTAGATGAAATACCAATTACCTCTCATTCTTTATGATCCTGAATGCCCCTTATGCTTACGCTTTAAACAGGGCCTGCACTATCTGGACAAAAGCTTAACATTTGTCTCAGCGCGGGAAGATGAGGTCTACCAAACCTATCCTGAGCTTAATAGGCAAGCATGCCTGGAAAAAGTCCATATGTTGCTTGAGGATAAAACCATTCTGGCAGGACCAGAAGTGGTGGATCATCTGGTTAAGACCCTGCCCGGAGTCTCAAAGCTGTCTTGGCTTTTGGAGAACGAGCAGGGAAAAAAAATAAAAGAATTCTTCTATCAGAAAGTGGAGGAACTCCGCGAACTTTCTACCAAGAAGGATGACTGTAAGCAGTGTCCGCGTGATTGATCAAAAAAGTTTTTCTGCAATTTGCTGAATGGCAGTTGATTTTCCCATCGAATAAAAATGCAAGCAAGGCACTTTGTTTTTTACTAACTCCTTAGATTGTTCAATTGCCCATTCAACTCCGACGTTCTTGACATCATCATCGTTACGGCAGTTATCAATGGCATCAATTAAGTCTTCCGGCATATCGATGTAAAAGTTTCTTGGAAGATTTGAGATCTGAGATTTTGAAGTAATAGGTTTAAGCCCTGGAATAATGGGTACAGTGATTCCTTCCGAGCGGCACTTATCTACAAATTCAAAAAACTTCTTATTATCAAAAAACATCTGAGTCACTACATAATCAGCACCATTCGCAATTTTCTGCTTCAGGTATTTTAAGTCAGTTTTTAAGTTGGGAGCTTCATAATGTTTCTCTGGATACCCAGCAACTCCGATGCAGAACTTTGTAGGTGTGGGATTCTGAAGCTCATCTGAAAGATAAATCCCCTGATTCATGGAATTAATTTGTGACACCAACTCATCCGCAAATTTATGGCCTCCACAAGTTGGCTCGAAAGACTTTTGTCCCTTGATGCAATCTCCGCGAAGAGCAAGCACATTATCAATGCCTAGAAAGTTTAAATCAATCAGAGCATACTCAGTTTCTTCTTTGGTGAAACCTCCACAAATGATGTGGGGAACAGTATCTACGTTGAACTTATGCATCAAGGCTGCGCAAATAGAAACCGTGCCCGGTCGTTTACGGATCGACTTCTGCTCAAGTAAACCATTTGGCATTTTCTTGAAAACATATTCCTCGCGGTGATAAGTCACATCGATGAACTTTGGCTTAAACTCCATGAGAGGAGCAATGTTATCAAAGAGCTTCTGGATACTTTCCCCGGTACTGGGAGGAAGTATCTCCAAAGAGAAGAGTGTCGATTTTGCATTTTTAATGTGATCAATTACTTTTGCCATACTTACCTTTTAAAACAAATTGGCCGAGAGCCATTTTTCCATTTCTGTCAGTGATACGTCTTTTCGGCGTGCATAGTCTTCAAGCTGATCCCGGCCTATCTTCCCGACATTAAAATATCGGGCCTCAGGATGAGCAAAATACCAACCGCTAACTGACGATGGTGGAACCATCGCCATTGAATGAGTCAGACTCACACCTATATTCTTTTCGATATCCAGCATTTTAAACAGCGTTTTCTTCTCTAAATGATCAGGGCAAGCAGCATAACCTGGCGCCGGTCTGATACCTTGATACTTTTCGCGGATCATTTCGTCTCGTGATAGAGCTTCGGTTGGTACATAACCCCAATATTCCTTACGTACTTTTTCATGCAGGCATTCAGCAAAGGCTTCGGCCAGACGATCGGCCAGAGACTTCACCATGATATGGTTATAATCGTCCTGATCCTGCTCAAATTTTTTGGCCAGTTCCTCAAGACCAATTCCAGTGGTGACACAAAATGCACCCATGTAGTCAACCTTCCCAGACTCTTTTGGTGCCACAAAATCCGAAAGCGCCGGATTGGGAGATCCGGCTTCTTCCATCTGTCTTTGAGAACGAAGCATATGGAGCTTGGTTTGAAGAGTTTCAGAATTTCCAACTTGTAAGGTTTTGGAATGCTTTCCATGTTTATCACAAGTCCACTCATGAACTTTATCTTCTACTGCATAAACTTCAATATCATCACCAACTGCATTAGCTGGAAATAATCCAAAAACTGCACGGGCCTTAAGGGATTTATTTTTAACAATGTCTTTTAAGAGTGCCTGAGCATCATTAAAAAGCTTTCTGGCCTCTTCACCCACAGTCTTATCTTCAAAAATTTTCGGATAGGCCCCCCGCAGTCGCCATGTCATAAAAAAGGGAGTCCAGTCAATATAAGGAATGAGGTCTGCAATGGGAAAATCATCCAGAACAGTAAGTCCTAGTTTAATAGGTTTTCGAATCTCCGATGAACTCCAATCAATTTTAACTTTATTTTGACGGGCCTCATCCAGGCTTAAATATTTTTCTTCTTTTTGAGCAGCAGCATGGGCAATGCGCATCTTTTCATACTCGGCTTTCTGGTCAGAGTGAGCTTTATCTTTGGTATTCTCATTTAATAGCTTTTCTACAACTGGAACCGCTCTTGAAGCATCCGCCACATAAATGACTGAGCCTTCGTAGAACGGATCAATTTTAACCGCCGTATGAACACGTGAAGTAGTAGCACCCCCGATTAAAAGGGGGATTTTGAATCCCAGACGCTGCATCTCTTTTGCCACATGGGCCATTTCATCCAGAGACGGGGTAATAAGTCCTGAAAGTCCAATCATGTCCGGGTTATGTTTTTTAGCTTCTTCCAGAATTTTTTCACATGGAACCATTACGCCCAGATCAATAACTTCATAGTTATTACAGCCTAAGACGACGCCTACAATATTTTTACCAATATCATGGACGTCACCTTTAACTGTTGCCATCAATACTTTGCCGGCGTGTTTTAGCACTTGTCCGGATTTTTCGGCCTCAATGAAGGGTTGAAGATAGGCAACAGCTTTCTTCATCACTCTTGCTGATTTTACGACTTGAGGTAGAAACATTTTTCCTTCACCGAAGAGATCACCCACTATCCCCATTCCATCCATCAAAGGACCTTCGATGACTTCTAGTGGGCGAGCAACTTTCTGACGTGCCTCTTCAGTATCAACATCAATATGATCCACGATGCCTTTGACTAAAGCATATGAGAGGCGTTTTTCTACCGGAAGTGATCGCCACTCATCGTCTTTCTTTTCAGCTTTACCCTGATTTTTGACTGTGCCGGCAAATTCGATCAAACGTTCTGTGGCATCTGCTCGGCGATTAAAAATTACATCTTCAACATGTTCAAGGAGCTCAGCTGGGATGTCGGAATACACTGGTAAGGCGCCAGCATTAACAATTCCCATATCCAGACCAACTTTAATGGCGTGGTAAAGAAATGCCGAATGCATGGCCTCCCGGACAATATTATTGCCTCTGAAAGAAAAAGAAAGGTTGGAGACCCCACCACTGACTTTAACATGAGGAAGATTGGCCTTGATCCACTTGGTGGCATTAATGAAATCGACAGCATAGTTGTTATGCTCATCCATGCCGGTTGCGACTGTCAGAATATTGGGGTCGAAAATAATGTCTTCTGGTGCAAATTTTGCTTTCTCTGTCAGAATTTTATAGGCGCGGCTGCAAATTTCAATTCTTCTTTCTACATTATCGGCCTGGCCCTTTTCATCAAAGGCCATGACAACAACGGCTGCACCATATTTTTTTACCAGCTTGGCCTGCTCTATAAATTTTGCCTCTCCTTCTTTTAACGAGAGGGAATTCACAATAGCTTTACCCTGAATACGTTTAAGGCCTGCTTCAATGACTGTCCATTTAGATGAATCAATCATGAGCGGAACCTTACAAATGTCCGGTTCACTTGCAATTAAATTAACAAAATGTACCATGGCGGCTTCCGAATCAATCATCGCCTCATCCATATTGATATCAATGATCTGTGCCCCGTTCTCAACTTGCTCACGGGCAACACGGAGTGCTTCTTCAAAGTTTTTTTCAACGATCATTTTTTTAAAAGCAATGGATCCCGTTAAATTGGTTCTTTCACCGATATTGATAAAGTTTGAACCTGGGAAAATTTTTAATGGTTCAAGTCCTGCCCACTTAGGAATATGTTCAAGTTTCGGAAGGGGACGGGGAGAAGAATTTTCAGCAGCATCAGAAATTGCTTTGATGTGTTCATTTGTCGTTCCACAACATCCACCTACAATATTGATCCATTTATTATTGAACCATTCCTTCAGAGTACCTGCCATATGTTGGGGAGTTTCATCATACTCACCAAATTCATTGGGTAGTCCTGCATTAGGATAAACAGAGATATGAAAAGGAGCTTCCTTGGCCAGAATCTCCACATATGGTCGCATAAGTTCAGCACCGAGAGCACAGTTAATCCCAATTGAAAGCAGGGGATAATGAGAGACGGAATACAAAAAAGCTTCAATTGTCTGACCTGAAAGAGTTCTGCCTGAAGCATCGGTGATAGTTCCTGAAACCATAACCGGAAGAGGTTGTTTATTTTCTTTCTCAAAATAATCAGCAATGGCAAAAAGGGCGGCTTTACAATTGAGGGTATCAAAAACAGTCTCAACTAACAGAATATCGACACCGCCTTCAACCAGATATTTGGTCTGCTCATAGTAGTTTGCCACGAGTTGATCAAAATCAACGGCCCTGAAACCAGGATTGTTAACATCTGGTGAGAGTGATGCTGTTTTAGTTGTGGGACCGATGGAGCCTGCTACAAAACGAGGTTTGTCCGGATTTTTTTGAGTAAATTCATCAGCACATTTCCTAGCGAGTTTCGCCGCTACAAGATTGAGCTCCGGGACCAGATCTTCCATATGGTAATCGGCCATGGAAATTCTGGTACAACTGAAAGTGTTGGTTTCAATAATATCTGCGCCACTTTCCAGATACTTTTTATGAATCTCTTCAATGACTCTGGGATTACTTAAAACTAATAAGTCATTGTTGCCCTTTAAAGGATGTTTCCAGTCTTTAAAGCGTTCCCCACGATAGTCAGCATCTTCCAGCTTATATTTTTGAATCATGGTGCCCATCGCACCATCAAGAACGAGCACTCGTTCTTTTAAGAGTTGTTCTAAAGTCATTCGCTAAATTCCTTCCTCAATGTTGAATACTCTAGTGTATATTTTGTTTAGATAAAAAGTCAAGGCAAAAACGTGTAATTCTAGCTAGTTAAAATATGTTTAGAGGGGGGCTCAATTAACCGATAAGTTCTTAATTCGAGGCTTCTATGAAGGTATTTTATTTATTCATTTTGTTTTTTTGGGGGACTTCTGGTTTCGCCGAGAGTTTTTATTTTTCTCAGGAAAACAAAAAGCTGGGCCTCGCCTTTTATAAAAAGCAAATTTATGAAGGTTGTACTGCTCCTAAAAAACTGATGGATCCTGTTTCAAAAGATGAAATGAAAAAAAAGTCCGTCCTTGTTTTGAAGTTTGTTAATGAAGATTTTTCCAAGGCCTTCACTGAAAATCCTTTAGTCAAAGTTGCTCTGATAAAGGATCTGGATGATGTGGCCAATGATTCTAACTGTCAGCGTCCTGGTAATGATTGTCGGGCCAGATTATTGGGTCTTGCCATGTTTTATTTCCAACGGCTGCGACCTGATATTACAGGCTGTCAGAAGTATGTTCCCGGATCATCGCCCCATAGTGAGCAATGTGAAATTGAGTTGAAGTTCAGAACAAAAAATCTGAAAACTGTTCCAAAAAATTACGGAGCCTATGGGATCGGGACGTATAAGGAAGAGTTGAAAGTCACAAAGAATAATACCATCCGTAGAATATTCAATGAAGTCATGTATAAGGACAAAGTTAATTTACATATTTGTGAAGATGAATCGAGTTATAAATATGCCATGAATATTAATGACTCCGGTGAATTTCTGGAGGGTCTGGATCCTGAAAATGATCCTAATAGACTGGTGCCACTTGAATGTAAGGAAGATAAAGATAACCTTGGCCAGTTCTTTATTCCGACTGATTTTGAAAATCGGACGACTGTTGGAGAGGATCAAGTCATACCTTTAAAAAATAAGATAGAAGATTTTCTCAAGATGAATCCTGAATTAATTGTAACTGAAATCCAAATTGTGGCCTCTTCTTCTAAAACCCCTTTTTACCTTACTCAAAATGGGAAAAAAATAATTGATCCCAAAAGCCGGGAGAGGAATCTCACGCTGGCACAGGAAAGGGCCTTCTTTGCTAAAAAAGTCCTCGCTAAATTAAAAGCTTCTGATTCTCAGTTTGCGAAAATCAATCTGGATTTTAAAGCGGCCTTAAGTGGGCCTGAATTTGGGCCAATTAATTTAAATGAGCGCTTTGTGACCAGAATGACTCCGGGCTATTTGGAAAGAATTGAAGCATTGTATGAAAAACATAAAAAAGATTTTCAAGAAAAGGCGCTGAAATCTTCGGCGATGGATCTTTTAGATGAAAAACAATTCTCGAATCTGTATCAGGCAAAGTTCAAACCTTTCCAGGGATACAGGCTTTCCTTTTGGGGATATAAAAAAGAGACCATGAAATGTTCAGGTAATCCGCAAGAGAAAAAAATCTTCAATCGCTCCACTAAGCAATAATCATCAAATAAAAACCGAGCAGAAAGAAACTGAAAGCGCCGATTAAAAACTTGTTCGGCAGACGTCGATGGTAGAGGCATTCCAGGAGTGAAACCCAGACTGGTCCTGTAATAGAAATAGCAGTAAGCGTTCCTACATGGGCATGTTTAACTGCTGCAAGATAAAGGGCCAAAGAAATAAAACACCCAAAGATGGCAGATCCAAGCAATAAACTTATTTCTCTCTTACGAAGATTCCAGACATCCCTTGTAACTGTCAGAAAACTTTTAGGACTAATTAACAAGAACCCCAAAAGTGCACCGAGGCAGCGTATGACATTGACTTGAAATGTTTCCAATCCGGCATTCATCTCATAGGCTTCTCGAGTAAGCATCACCCCTATGGCATCAAGGGTAATTCCTGCAAAGGCCCAGATAAAGCTTTGAACATCCCATGACCCTGTTAGCTTATTTCTTTCCAGCATGAAGATGAAAATGCAAACGATCATGCAAATGACTGCAAGAGTTTGATTTAAAGAGAAAATTTGCTTTAAGAAGAAAAATCCATAAAGGCCTAACATCAACGGTTGAAAACTATAAAGCACTAAGGAGCGTGCGGGACCTAAAGTGGTAAAGGCCCGGAACAGGAAAATATCACCGGCACATAAACCAACAAAACCGCTTAAAAGAAGCATGCCCAGAATATGAGGACTGACCGAAACCATTTGATTGGTGAAAATCATTGCCAGAAAGAATGCAAGAAAGGCAGTCATGACCTTAACCTGATTAATCCAGGTGGAAGAGAAGCGACGGGCATAAACTGAGAAAACCATACTGGCCGAGGAATAAGAGAGGTTCGCTCCAATGGCCAAGGCGTAAACTTCAAATGAACTCAAGCATTTCCCTTTGTTGACTTGTTGTATAGTAAGAGATTCCTCTCATTCTGGGGAGAGTTCTTGTATAATATTGTTTATGAAAAACTTTTTTGCCGGAGTCATGGCACTCATTGGCTCCTCTAACCCGGAAAATAATATGAGCACACCCCAGGATGAATTTAAGAAAAAACTGACCCCTGAACAATATAATGTCTGCCGCCTTGGTGCTACCGAGAGTCCTTTTTCTGGAAAATATAATAAACACTATGAGAAAGGCACCTACGTTTGTGTGGCCTGTGGCCAGGAACTCTTTGGTTCTGAAACCAAGTTTGATTCCGGAACCGGCTGGCCTAGCTTTTCAGACGTTAAAAACAATAAAAACATCACCTTAAAAGATGACTATGCCTTTAATATGCATCGAGTGGAGGCCCTTTGTTCCAAATGCGGTTCTCATTTAGGTCATGTTTTTGATGATGGACCGGCACCGACAGGAAAACGATGGTGTATTAATTCAGCAGCACTTGATTTTATACCTGCAAAGGATTCAAAATAGGCCATGACTTATCCATTTGTATCTATCAGTAATAATTTTAAAATTGAGATCAAAACCACTTTTGATTTTGAACAGTCAAATCCCTTACAGTTTCAGTACTTATTTAGCTATAAGATTCTCATCACTAATACTGGCGAGGTACCGGCCAAGTTGGTTTCAAGAAAGTGGAATATTAAAGATGCCAAGGGAGACGTGAAGTATGTTGAGGGTCCGGGAGTCATTGGCGCCACCCCTTACTTCAGGCCAGGGGACTCTTTTGAATATGAGAGCTTCTGTCCCCTCCCTACTTTAGAGGGAGAGATGTGGGGCTATTTTAATATGGTCGATGATAAGGGCCAGACCTTCAAAATTGATACGCCAGTATTTAGATTTAAAGTGCCCAAAGAGTATATTGATGATTATTGAATGAGAATATTGAAGTCTTCTGACAGTTTTTTTAACGTTTCATCTAGATCGTTTTTAAGCTCTTCTTTACTAATAACGGAAAAATTCTGATCTTTTGCCAGATCATGCATGATCCGCAAACGTTCAATCATATTTAAAATGTCATGTGAGAGTTGACGCTTATCCAAATTCAACCACCCTAAAAGAATGTTCAATAGGGCCAAATGACATTTCAATCAAATCATTTGGTTTTAAAGGACCAACTCCCTTTGGAGTTCCGGTAAAAACCAGATCACTGTCATTAATGGGGAAAAATTCATTCACATAGTGAATAATTTGATCGGCCTGCATGATGGCTTCATTCAAGCATGCGCTCTGCCGTACTTCACCATTAACCTTGAGAGTAAAGGGAGTGTTTTGCCAATCTTTGGGGAAATCCTTGAGCCCTTTAATTGGGGTAATGATGGCAGAATTTTTAAAAGTCTTGGAAATTTCCCAAGGATGACCTTTCTGCTTTAATTCTTTCTGCAGATCACGAAAGGTAAGATCCAGACCCAGGCCTAGGCCAATAATATTTTTCTTGTAGAGTTTAAAGACAATTTCGCATTCATAATGAATGACTCCACGACCCCAAGGTAAAATGACCTGGCCATTATCTTTCGGCTCAACAAGTACGCTGGGGGGCTTTATAAACAAAACTGGTCGAGAGGGGGCAGGCTCTTGCATCTCTTGGGAATGGTCCAAGTAGTTTTTGCCTAAACATATGATTTTATCCATGGAAATAGTTTATAAGTATTTAAAATTATTTTCAAATTAAAATTTATTAATCTTCTTGGGTTGCGTTTAAAGAGATAAGTCTTCATATTTAATAATCCAATCAAAGGATTAAAAATGTTTAATGTTGCATACTGGAAACACGATCTTCGCGCCTCACTTGTAGTCTTTCTCGTCGCCCTTCCACTATGTTTGGGAGTGGCCTTGGCGAGTAATGCTCCATTGTCTTCCGGACTTATTGCCGGAATTATTGGAGGAATAGTTGTAGGGTTCTTTAGTAGTTCTCATGTCAGCGTTTCAGGTCCGGCCGCTGGTTTAACTGTCATCGTAGCTTCAGCGATTACAGATTTAGGTTCATTTCAGGTTTTCACCCTCAGCGTTTTTCTTGCTGGTTTACTTCAAATTATTTTTAGTTTTATGAAAGGCGGTAGCCTTGGAAATTATTTTCCCAGCTCTGTCATCAAAGGCATGCTGGCCGCAATTGGTTTGATCCTAATTCTGAAACAGTTTCCTCATGCTGTGGGTTTCGACAATGACTTTATGGGTAACACGAGCTTCATCCAGAAAGACGGTCAAAATACTTTTTCAGAAATTATGCTCGCAATTAGATCAACTCATTTTGGTTCAATTCTGGTTGCGTTGCTCTCCTTATTCATCATGCTTGGTTGGGAGAGGGCCGCTCAAAAAGGTAAGTCAATTTTTCAACTTATCCCTGGCGCCTTAGTGGCGGTACTATCAGCTGTTTTGATGAATGAAATGTATAAACATTTTTTCCCGGGTCTCATCATAGATGGTCAGCATTTAGTAAAATTGCCCTATAGCGGAGGATTTAATGAATTCTTCACTTCTTTTTCTTTGCCTGATTGGTCAGCTCTGTCTAATTCCAAGGTTTATGTCACGGCCTTTGTGATTGCGATTGTCGCCTCGATTGAAAGTCTTCTCTCCGTTGATGCCGCAGATAAATTAAGTGGAGAAGGAAGGATTACTTCAAAGAATCGGGAACTCTTCGCTCAAGGAATGGGGAATACCCTCTGCGGTCTGGTAGGTGGAATCCCAGTTACTGCCGTAATTGTCCGTACAACGGCCAATATTACTGGCGGGGCCAAAACCAAGCTGTCCGCTATTTTGCACGGGGTATGGCTTCTCAGTTGTGTGATTACGATCCCATTTATCTTGAATCTTATTCCTCTTTCAACCCTGGCCATTGTCTTGATCCTGGTTGGTTATAAGCTGACAAAGCCGAAGCTCGTTAAGGAGATGTATCAAAAAGGAATGAATCAGTTTATCCCTTTCATGGTCACCATTCTTGCCATCTTATTCACAGACCTTCTGATGGGAATTATTATTGGTATGATGGTTGGGTTTGTTTTTGTTATCCGGTCGAACATGCATAAATCCATTGTGATGGTCCAAGAAGGAAATCAATATTTGATCAGGTTTTACAAGGACGTTTCTTTTCTTCAGAAAAGTACCCTTATGAAGATATTTCAGGAAATTCCTGAAAAATCATCAGTGGTCATTGATGGTTCAAAAAATGTCTTCGTGGATGATGATATCGTTGATTTGATCGAAGACTTTATCAAACACTCAAAAAATGTCGGAACCTCAGTAGAACTAATGAAATCATCCTTGGCACTCAGTTCACTTTTTAAAGAGGGAGTATATGGACAAAATACGAAGAATGTTGCTTGAGAATAAAGCTTGGGCCCAGAGTAAAGTAGACGTAGATAAGGAGTACTTCTCGAAAATGGCCGAAGATCAAAAGCCGCAATATCTGTGGATTGGTTGTTCTGATTCGCGTGTTCCACCTTCCGAGATCACCAATTCAAATCCGGGGCAGATGTTTGTTCACAGGAATATTGCCAATTTAGTTGTTCATACCGACTTAAATTTCTTAAGTGTCTTGCAGTATGCAGTTAAGAATCTGAAAGTCCCTCATTTAATTGTCTGTGGCCATTATAATTGTGGAGGCGTGCAGGCCGCCCTTTCCAATAAAAGTTTGGGTCTCATCAATAACTGGGTAAGAAATATTAAAGATACCTACCTTGCTCATAAGGTTGATGTGGACAGTAAACAAAGTGAGATGGAAAGGGTTAATCGTCTGGTCGAACTCAATGTTATCGAACAAGTTAAAAATCTTTCCCATACATCGATTGTTCAGAGGGCCTGGCTGGAAGGAAACTATCCCATAATTCATGGTTGGGTCTATGACCTTAAGACAGGCCTTCTAAAGCAACTCATCACACTGGATTCAAATTCTGAACTTGATGCCGTATTTAAATATGATTTTAGTGAGTAAAGATCCAGGGTATGTAAGTTGATAAGAGCGGATTTAACGAGTAGTTTCCTTCCGGCCCATGAGAAAATGTAGAGTGCACGGCCAGAACATAAGTGCTCTTACCGCTCTGAAGATAAATAGGTCCACCTGAGTCTCCAGAGCGGGAAAACTCATCATTTAATTCCAGAACATTCTCTTCGCCATTTATTCTTCGGAGAGTTGGTGTAATGACCGTTCTGAGATTTTTTTTATTTCTCTCTCCAAACCCAAATCGAAAAAGATCACCTAAAAATTTCTCACCCTGAAAAATTGGATAGATATTGATGAATGAAGGTAGTTTTTCTTTCATTGTGATCTTTGCCAGATCAGATTGATAACGGGATTTTTTTGGATTATATAACGGATGAAGTTTGTATTTAGAGATGGCAAGGGAACTTTGTTTGGGATCATAAATCCCTTGGGTAAAAATACGGACACTTTTCACATCACCTTCCAGGCAGTGGGCCGCGGTGATAATCACTTCAGGCGAGACAGCAACTCCAGTGCAAGTAAAGACGCCATTTGGACGGGTAACTTCAATCAGAAGGCTTGAATTAAAACGCTCCCAATTTTCAATTTTCGTGAAACCAGGAATAGTCATAAATGCCACCATTAGTAATAAGATTAACCTCATTACCCCATGGTACAGTAGTTTACGCGTGAATCCACTCGCGGTGAGAGGAAAGCAGTGGGTTAAAGGAATATTTACCTTCTGGGCCAAAGGAAAGCGTCGAATGAATGGCCACTAAGTACATTTGACCTTGGTTTTGAAGAAAAACTGGGCCACCTGAATCTCCCGAGTATGAATACATATCGTTTAGCTCTAGAACTTTCTCAATCTCACGAATATTCTTGAACTCTGGATTAACCAGAGTTCTCACATTTTTTGTCCCACGAGCACCAAAGCCCAGGCGCATAAGCGTACCAGTGAGCTTGGAATCTTTTTTAATGATGGGATAAAACTTGGTATCTGCTGGGAGCTCAGACTTTAACTTAATTTTTGCCAGATCCGAGCGGTAATTTGATTCTTGTCCATTGTATTCAGGATGAAGATCAAAGGAGTCCACTTCGAAGAACTTGCCTTTTTTATCATAGACTGCTTCAGTTGAAATTCGCACTTTCAGAATTTCACCTTCCAGGCAATGTGCTGCTGTTAGAACGGTGTTCTTATTGACGGCCACCCCTGTGCAGGTAAAAATTCCTGTAGGACGTGTAACTTCAATGAGCAGGCTTGAATTAAAATTGTTCCAATCGATTAAGTTTGTCATAAGGTTCCACCATCATCCTTGAAATAATTTTCCCTTCCTGGGAAGTAAGGTCACTACGAGTTAAGCAAGTATCATGCCCACTTTTTCAGGGCCAACTTGCACCACTTAAGTTATCTATACTTCAATGATTTCAAGGCTTTTAATAATTTTGAGAGAGAAATCAAACCAAATGACTGGTAACCTTTCAACTCAAATAAGGTAATGTATGAAAGTGTTAGAATTCAAAGACGATATCAAATCTTCGATAGTTGTATTCCTTGTTGCTCTGCCTTTATGCTTAGGAATCGCTTTAGCTTCCAATGCACCTTTAGCTTCCGGCCTTATCGCTGGAATTATTGGGGGAATTGTTGTTGGGTGGGTGAGTGGTTCACAAGTAAGTGTTTCTGGTCCTGCCGCAGGTCTCACCGTCATTGTGGTAAATGGCATAGCGCAGCTCGGTGGTTTTGAAACATTTGGACTCGCCGTTCTCAGTGCTGGTCTCTTTCAAGTCCTCTTTGCTCTGCTTCGAGGTGGTGTCATTGGCGACTATTTCCCCACTGCCGTGATCAAAGGAATGTTGGGAGCGATTGGTTTGATCTTAATTATTAAACAGTTTCCTAATGCTTTTTCGAGAGATGAAATTGGCATAAATCTTATTTCCGTCATTTCACTCGCTATTATTTTAGGATGGCCTAAACTTCCTTTTAAATTGATTCCAGGACCATTGATTGCAGTGATCGTCTCTGTTGTTATCAATCAACTTTTTGATCTCCTGGGTCCGCAACAATTGGTTTCTCTTCCTGAGAATGTGTTTGCCGATTTAAAGTTGCCTGACTTTAAAAATTTCAATTTGGGTGTGTTACAGGTGGGCTTCACGATTGCAGTGGTAGCTTCTCTGGAAACTCTGTTGTGTGTGGATGCTGCTGATAAAATTGATCCTCTGAAACGGAAAACACCGAAGAATCGGGAACTCTTTGCCCAAGGTTTAGGAAGTGCTCTCTCTGGTTTTATTGGCGGTTTACCTATCACGGCCGTTATCGTACGTAGCTCGACCAACATCAGCGCCGGCGCGAAGACTAAATGGTCGGCCATCTTTCATGGGGTCTGGCTTTTATTGTGTGTGTTGTTTATTCCTGGAATTTTAAATCTCATCCCTTTGGCAACCCTTGCCTGTGTGCTTTTGACTGTAGGTTATAAGCTCATTAAGCCTTCTTATTTTTTACACCAGTATAAAAGAGGGTGGGATCAATTGTTGATTTTCAGCACGACTATTGTCGCTATTCTTGTTACAGATCTGTTGCTGGGGATTTGTATCGGTCTTGTCCTTGCCGTTATTTTTGAGATTCGAAAGCCGGCACTTTCTTGCATGGAGATTGAAGAAGAAGATGGCAAGGTTCATGTTAAGTTTGTAAAGAATGTCTCTTTTCTTCACAAGGCCAAAATCCATAAAATATTAAGTGATATTGCTCACGATAAAAATGTGCATTTTCATGGAATGAAATCAATCCGCATGCACGTAGACGTGCATGAACTAATCCTTGAATACCACGCAGAAGCTCAGAAAAAAGGAAAGAAAGTATTTCTAGATTAATTGAGCCCATCTCTATTATTGAAACTCCTTTTCATGAAAAGTTTGGAGTTCCTCGTCAGTCGCTTTTGATTGAAGAGGCCTGGGGTGTTTTACGTTTTCCCAAAAATGATTTTTTCATGGAAGCTTTTCGTGGAATTGAAGACTCAAGTCATCTGTGGCTGATTTTTGAATTTCATCTGGTGCAGGGACCATTTAATGGACTGGTAAGACCGCCGCGTTTTGAGAATAAAAAGAAGATGGGTGTTTATGCCACTCGTTCACCTCACAGGCCCAATCGACTAGGCCTATCCGTGGTGAAATTCTCCCGTTTAGAAATTTTGGATAACGAAATTAAGTTATTCGTTCAGGGAGTGGATCTCGTGAGTGGTACTCCTATTTTTGATATCAAGCCCTATGTTCCTTACACTGATTCCATACAGGCCCGTTCACCTTTTCATGAAGCCCCTAAGTTTCATAAGGTGAAGTGGTTATGTGAAGCACCAAATGAAAAAAGCTTAATTGAAAAGGTTATCGCTCTTGATCCTCGTCCTGGTCAGGATAAGGATTCACAGCAGGAGTATGGGATCTCTATTGCAGGTCATAATGTGAGATTTAAATACTCAGTTGACCACTTTGAAATCATGAGCGCTAGTGCTACTATCAGTCCATGAAAAAAGTTTTACTAACAGGTGCAGCAGGGTTCATTGGAGCTAAAACAGCAGAGAAGCTGGTGGCCCAAGGTGTGGAAGTTATCGGGATCGATAATCTTAATGACTACTACGATGTAAAATTAAAATCTCATCGCCTTTCACAAATTCAAGATAAAAAATTTCAGTTCCATCAAATAGATATTGAAGACAAGGCCAAACTTGGGGCCTTATTTGAAGAGCATCAGTTTGATGTGGTTTTTAATCTGGCCGCCCGTGCCGGCGTCAGATACTCCATGGAAAACCCTGATATCTACATGAGTACCAATGCGGTAGGGACCTTGAATCTCTTGGAATGCATGCGCCTTCACCAAGTTAAAAAATTGGTGCTGGCCTCGACTTCTTCATTGTACGCCGGTCAGGCCATGCCTTTTAAAGAAGAGCTTCCGGTTAATACTCCCATCTCTCCCTATGCTGCCACTAAAAAAGCTGCAGAGGTTATGGCCTACACCTATCATTATCTTTACGGCATTGATGTTTCAGTCGTTCGTTACTTCACGGTATACGGCCCTGCAGGACGCCCTGATATGTCACCCTTCATCTTTGCGGATAATTTGTTAAAAGGCGAAGAGCTGCCGGTTTTTGGTGACGGATCTCAATCGAGGGATTTTACCTTTGTAGATGACATCGCTGAAGGCACCATCCTGGCGGCCAAACCCTTAGGTTACGAGATCATTAATTTAGGTGGTGGGAATAATCCTTTTACGCTTCTTCAGATGATTTCGCTGATGGAAGGCTTCTCGGGCAAAAAGGCCAAACTCAGTCTGCAAGGCCGGGTTAAGGCCGATATGGATGTGACCTGGGCAGATATCTCCAAGGCCAAAAAGCTTTTGGGTTGGAAGCCTAAGGTTTCATTTGAGGAAGGGATTGAGAAGCTTATCAAGTGGCACGAAGCCAATTCTCAGTTTTAAGTCCTTTTATTTGTTTAAATTCTTTTTCGTTAGCGGTTACCAGAGTGGCCTCTAACTCTAAAGCTTGAGCTGCTATTAAAAGGTCATTGGAGCCGATACTTCTTCCATTCTTTCTTTGTTCGGTTTTTAACTGTCCATAATTAGCTGCGTGAGATGACTCAAATTTAAGTTTAGGAAAACACTGAAGAAATTTTTTCAGTTTCATTTCATTCTCTTGAATCTTTGAACTGTTCCATACTCCATGCCATAACTCGGCTTCTGTAATCGTGGAAATGTAAATTTGAGTTAAAGATTTTTTCTTAGCATGCTTTAAAAGACTAAAAGTTTTATTTTTAAGCATATGAATGCAGATATTAGTGTCTAAAATATATGTCATACAATCTTATCTCTTTGGGTCCAATCATCTTCTTCTCTACCATCTGGAAAAAAATCATCTCCCATTGAACCCATAACTTTTTCCAGCATTTTCCATCTTTTTTCGGGGTCTATCAGGAGCACTCCTAACTCATGTTCCTGAATAAAAACTTCATCAGTTTCGAATCGATATTTTTTTGGAAGGCGTACCGCCTGACTTTTTCCATTCATAAAGATTTTTGCTTTATCCATGAGTCACCTCTTTTGGTATATATTATTAGTATATATCAAAAGAGGTGCTGGTTTTAATTAATATTTCTCAGTCCTGAAAGTGTATGTTTTCAAGGTCTTATTCTTGCCAAAATAAAGAACAAGCGAAGCCGTTTTAGTGGAAGAGGAACTTTTGTTGCCATCCACATGCATACCAGTCCAATTCCAAAGTGCCGCTGAAGAGATGTAGTGAGAGATACCACCCCCTACTGAGCCACTCTCATTGGAATGACGGCTGTAGGCCCACATATCGCCTTCAGGTGTTTTTTCTACTACATCCGGAGCACCGAAATTTTCTAAGACTTGCATTTGGGTGGTTTCGCCTTTAACCAGCCTGTCGGATACTTCTAATGAATTGATTTTAGTTTGTGAGGCATTATTACTTGAACAAGAAACAGTGAAGAAGACGATTGAAAGTAGTGTGATGAATTTCATATACCCTCCTTAAGGTGAAAGCTTTATAAAGGAGGGTTAGGTACTTTTTAAATTAAAGAAGCATCTACTTACTGCGATTTTTCATTTCTGAATGCACACGCTCTAAAAGGGCCTTACATTCACCATCATCCAATCCATGCAGCATGTGACTTGGTGGAAGACTTTTTTCGCCGCCCTTCGAGAAGGACTCAAGGCGATTGTTTAAATTATTTCTCAAAGTTCTGAGTTTTTTATCAGACAGAGTTGTTAAATCGTACTGCTTTTTCATTTTCTATTCCTGAATCTAAATCCAACTTTGGTTGGTTTTTTTTGTTCTTGTGGTTGAGTGCTGGCCGTAGGTTTAGGTCCCTTGGGCTTAGCCCGTGGATCCCGGTAACGCCTCTCAGGTCTTGAATCCTTAACGGATTGCTCGGCCACACCTACGAAGGTTTCAACTGGAAGTTTTTTATTAATGAGCTTCTGAATGCGCGCAAGAGCATCTCTTTCAGTCTCATCACAAAAAGAAATCGCATCCCCATCTTTTCCGGCACGGGCCGTTCTTCCAATACGGTGAACGTAACTTTCTGCCTCAACTGGTAAATCATAATTGATGACGTGTGAAACACCCTGGACATCAATTCCTCGGGCAGCAATATCGGTGGCGATCAGAACCTTAATCTTACCTTTTTTGAAATTATCTAAAGCAGCTTCACGGGCCGATTGAGATTTGTTGCCATGAATGGCCGCAGACTCAATTTTATGATGAGCGAGATAATCAACGATCTTGTTAGCTCCGTGCTTAGTGCGTGTGAAAACCAACGTCAGCTCAACACCTTCATCACCCAGAAGTTTCCGGAGGAGTTGATATTTATGGGCCTTCTGGCAAAAAATCACTCTTTGATTAATTCTTTCAACCGTGGTTGATGGAGGTGTGACTTCTACCCGAACCGGTTGCTTTAAAATACGGTTTGCAATGCCCACGATCTCGTTAGGCATGGTTGCTGAAAAGAGCATGGTCTGTCGCTTTTCAGGAAGTTTTGCGATGACTTTTTTAATGTCATGGATAAAACCCATATCAAGCATACGGTCGGCTTCATCCAACACAAAAATTTCTACCGCACCTAACTTACAAAAACCCTGGTTCATAAGATCAATCAGACGACCGGGAGTTGCAATTAAGATATCCAGACCATTTCGAAGGGCCGCCACTTGCGCTGCCTGGCCTACACCGCCGAAGATCACAGCGTTTTTAATCTTTAAGTCTTTACCGTATTTATCCAGCTGCTCTTTAATTTGTGAGGCCAGCTCCCGAGTCGGGGCAAGGATCAGGGAACGAGGCTCATTGGGCGTTAAACTGAAGTTTCGGTTGGCAAGTTTCTGCAGCATCGGAAGAGTGAAGGCCGCTGTTTTACCTGTCCCGGTTTGAGCAATGCCGAGCAAATCCTTACCTTCTAAAAGCGAGGGGATGGACTGGGCCTGAATAGGGGTCGGAGTTTCATAACCAGCTTCTTGGACATTTTTGAGAATGGTCTCAAGGAGGGGGAGTTCATTAAATTTTAACATTGGCGGACAATCGTACTTTTGGCGCTAAATGTCAAGTTGGCATCTTAAAGCTTCAACCTTAATCTCAATTCTTGAAAGGTTTCTAAGGTTTGACCTTTGACTGGAAACTCTAGCGCCTTCTTTTCAAAATCGGAAATGAGAGCATCCACTAATTCTCGGCCTTTTTTGGTCTTGATAAGCTGAGTGGGGGTCTTGTTACCTAATGCAGGAATTTTCATATGAGGCCACTCCTTCCAGTGCTCATCTACTTTTTGCTTTAACAATGCTTCCAGTTCCGGATGATCTTCTACTTTAAAATCTGACGAAGGAGTTTTTTCTAAGGATTCAATTAAAGTGGTCTTAAGCTTTTGCCCTTTTGGCATGAGTTTGTTGATAAGTTTAATAAATGCTTTGGCCCTTTCGTTGGAATTTACTTCTACTGTGAGTTTATTCTTTTTAATGGTGAGACTTCCCAAAACAACGTTTTTTTTACTAAGCCAGGGAAATTGAAGCGGATCGTGGTGGTCCTTACAAAGAGGTGCTAAAGCTTCAGATGTTAATTTAGGATCATCAATTTCAAATATGAGTTTTTGAGGAATGAGTAAGTGGCCATCTGTATTGGTGAAAGTAGGTTGAACTGGATTCATTGAGGTAAAATAAATATCAACAAAAAGATCGATTCTGCTTAATTCATAATTTTTTTTGTATTTAGGCTGTTGAGCAAACTTCACGATATCTAATTTATAAGAGCTAGGAATGATGATAGGTGCACAGGCTTCAAAAAAAGAATGACCGGCAATCGTAACTGGCTTTGCAAAAATCAGATCACCTTTCTTTAAAGCTTGGGATCCACTCTTTTCATATACGGTTGAGGTCCCTTTTTCGATGAGATCATACACTTGCAATGAAATACCAGGTGTCACATCCTTCACTTCATAAAAAGTGAAACTGCTTTTTATGCAACCACTTAAGTATTCTTTTTCAATATCAGTTAATTCTTCGGTGTGCTCAAGAAGATAGGCCAGGCAAGGATTTACACCGTCTTCGGACTCCCAGCTAAAAATAAACCATGGCATCATCGTTTCCATGAGCGGATGATCGACCATGAAATCTTCTTCATCGTCAAAAAATTCATTCCACGCAGAAACGAAATGGTCTTCGCCAAAGATTTTTTGAGTGTACTGAATAAGTTTTTCCAGACGCGATCGTGTGATTTTTCTAATATCGTTGATTGAATTTGAGTTCATCGTGAGTCCTTTATTATAAATTACTGTAATTTAAAACGCTTTTCCAAGTCTTACCTGGCTCCTTTTCAACTATTTACTCGTGAGCAGATTATTGTTACCATTTTTTCGGGAATAATGATTAGGTAGGGAAGTGGTCTAAACACTTCCCCTAAATCCGATCAGTTCATTTTTAGAATTACAGCAAGCTGTAACAAAAGAATGAAAAGGATCAGAACCCTAATCATTCCTTCCATGAATTCCTTTTTGTAAGGGCGCCCTTCATTGGGCGACTTTAAAAAGGTTCACAGTTCTTCATTCAATACTAATAAATTTGATGAATTTTCAGAATAGAAGAGCCGTTTTTAGAACTAGGCAGCTTTATTGATTGCTGCCGTAATTTTTAACAATGTCTCAATATTATAATTTGAACCTGCGGCGACTCTTCTAATCGTTGCTATTGGTAATTTTGAAATTCTGGCAAGCTTGTCTTTATTGATGATGTTCATGTAACCGATGATCACTTCTTGAAAAGCTTCTTTATCACCTTCAAGTAATGCTTCTGAAAGAGCTTGAACTACTTTATCTTGATGTTTAAAAAAGTCTTTTGGGTCTAACTTATAAATTTTTTCTTTTGTGGTTAAATTAATCGGCTTTATAGTCTTAGGATTGAACTTTTTCATAGAGTAACCTTTAAACACCATTTAGAATTTTCTTAGATTTTTTTATATCTTTTGTTTGAGAGTTTTTGTTTCCGCCCTGTTGTTTCTTTCAGTAGCGCAAAGTAAATTCTCAACCCATTTTTCCATCTCAACTCTGATATACATACGAATCCTATCATATATGATAGGATTTTCCTAGTGGGTCATAAGCTACCTTAATTTAAGGGGTCAAAGGAAGGTTTGAGAAAGTTAAGATTGAATTTAGTTCAAAACCGATAAAGCAGATCCGTAAACGAGGTACTTTCCTCATCAAAAAAGCTCTTACTTTCCAGAATACGACTAGAGATAAAAGTGAAATGTGGTTTGATCATCTTCTGATATTTTTCACGAGTGCGGTGAATTGCGTACTCGTCTTTAAATTCCAACTCTGAAACCTGGCGGCCAAGTTCCACATCTGTCGGAACCGTGAGGTAAAGATATTTTACTCTTTTCGCGATTACCGGCAGAACTTCTTTTAGTTCCTTATCCGTTAGGTATTGAAAGACTGAAGTGCAAATAGCGAGATCGAATTCATTCTCTTTGCGTTTGGTTCGGCACCAGGTAATGAGGTCTTCTTGATAGAGTTTTAGATCAGTGGAGTCCACGGGGCGGAGTTTATCGGGTCTTGCCTTTTTAAAAGCGTAAGGAGACGGCTCAATACCCACGGCCTTGTAAGGGATGAAGGTCTTCATCATTTCGCGGAAGAGGTGGCCATAACCAAATCCCAGATCGACGATGGAGGTGATCTCGACGTGTTCTACTGCCAGGAATGATTTAAGATATCTGGTGTGTTCTTTGGCATTGCCAATGCCATCCATAGACATAGGGTCGGAGTAATTTTTATCCCAGTAGGTTTTATCGAAATTGGCCATGAAACAAATTAGCAAAGGCGCGGGTTATTGGCAATTAAGCGACTTCAGGCTTTTGTGAGGCAGAAATAAAGTCATTGGCACATTCAACAAGTCTTGCTTCAATAGCGTCGCCTGTAATTACCAAACCTTCATCTTGCAAGTCTGTGATGATATTGAAAATTGCATTAGAAACCATATTTTTGGCTTCTATGGGTCCTGATAACTCATTTATGACATTATAGAGCGATTCCATTGCTTCTTTTGTTTTCATAAAAGAATCCTTTAGTTTTTTATCGGAGATTTTTGGAGATTTGTTTAATTTCTAAAGTATTGTAAAAACAATTCATCTCTTCCATATCAAACCTCTTAGGGAGATTCAATATTTGAAGATCGTAGGATTAGCTAGGATATTTGCAAAAAGGTAGCTGGCACCTTTTTGTTTTTTTGTTTTAGGGGCGAAAGACTTTTTCTTTTTTATCCTGGCCAACTTTAAGTTCTTTCCATTCAAAGGTGTCCCCTAAAAGTTCAGCACGGACAGAGTCTTTTTCGACTTTGGCCATCGGAAGAGTAACCTCTCCTGGCTGAGTTAAAGTCAGGTCTCTGAAAGCAACTTGCTTCTTGGATTCAACTTCTTCACCTTTGGCGTTGGTTTCCAGGCAAGAGAGGGTAAGGGTTTTTTTCTCGACTTTTACTTTGGCAAAAGACACACAATCAACTTCAGCAAGCTTCTTCCATTCTTTTTTCTCTGGATTGTAGCTATGAAATTGCGGCTTATCACCTTGCTCAACCGTACGTTGACTCATCACCACCAGGCGATTTTTATCGGCCGGAAAGAGGGCGACCACTTCGCGATGAGATAACTCAGCTGGAAGAGACACCTTATTTGAAGTGAGAGCGTCTGATGAGACCTGCAGGAGATAAGTTTCAGGTTCCATGCCTTTACTCTCAAGTTTAACTCCCGCAAAAATGTCTTTGCCGCTGGAGTTTACCGTCGTGAAGACCGGTGCTTGCGCACAAGCGACGGTCGAGATGAGAAGAGAGGCAAGAGCGAGTGTTGATATCTTTTTCATATAAATTCCTAATCTATTCTTCAAGTTTTTCGAGAACTTCATCCACTTCTTTTCGAAGGGCCTTCACGTTCTTCACAGTTTCTTCTTCGCAAGCTTCCGGCGGTAGAGGCTTCGCCGCTTCTGGAACCAGATCTTCCAGAGGCACGAATGGATGCCCTTCGCGTTTAACTGCGCGGATCCAGTCCTGAACGTTATCCACAGTATACTTTTGAATGTCGTGGAAGAGAACTACGCCCCCTTTATAGCGACAAATGTCCTTTAGAAGAGTGGGAAGCAGATTGGGACGCTTCTTAGGGTCCCAGTCGTTGGTATCGATGTCCCAACCGACATGTTTAAAACCCGCCTTTTTAACTGTGTTCATGACCATATCATTTTTGGCCTGAGTGGCGGGATTGCTCGAGCGGAATGATCCACCACCGTAAGGCAGCCTTAGAACGGGGGAGAGATAATCCTTCAAGAGTGGATTAGGCTTCATGATATTTTCTTTCACTCGCGCCGCTGAAAAAGTTGGATGATTGATGTGCTCATAAGTATGGGAGCCAATCTTGTGACCTTCTTTTTTCATTCGATCTAAGAGGGCATAGGCCGTCTTATTATTGGGGTTACTCTTCCCACCAGCAAAGTTCTTCCCTAAAACGAAGAAGGTAGCTGGCACCTTTTCTTCTTTTAAGATATTCAGCACTCTGGGAGTCAGGACTGAATGGGGCCCGTCATCAAACGTGAAATGCACCGGATAGGTTTTACCATCCGGACACACCGCTTGGGCCGAGGGGAGTATTAGAACACCTAGAGTAATAAGGATTAATTTTTTCACGGTACTCTCATCGGTTGGATGAGGGGAATACTTGAGGGGAAGACGCTGCCTTTTTGAACTTTATTTTTAGCTCAAAAATAGACGCCCAATGAAGGGCGCCCTAACGAGGAGTTTTTTGAATGAGAATAAGGGAAGGGGGTGGCAACCCCCTTCCCGCCTTTTTGTCCTTTCACATTCTAATACTGAAAAGTGAACCGAGTATAGAGGAAAAGATAGTTAAATAGGTAGGCGGTACGTAAAGCTTCGATATCAGTGGCAATTCAAAAGGTACGTGGCACCATTTAGGCAACTTGATTTTTTAAAACGTCCTCGAAGTCTTTAGCTTTCAATCCTAATCTTGTGGAAATATTTTTTTCAGAAACTTCCAGACCTTCATTCTCTAGGTCATCAAGGATATTGCTAAGTATGGCCTTAACTGCATTCTTCGCCTTAACTTTGCCATATTTAGATTTAATGATCTGATAAAGTTGTTCGATGGATTTGGCCGATGTCATATGTTCCCTTTGGATGTTTATCGGTTGAAAGGTTGATTAGATTTAGATTGAGGAATATTCATTGAATTCCTGATAGCTTATCTCTAACTTCTTTTAAAGCATCCTCTAGTTCAGACATCTGAATCATTTTAAAGAGATTTTGGGCCCTTTTGGCCTTTTCATACTCAAGTTTTGTCTCTCTTATCCATTTCGCAATCATTTCTTCCATAAGACCTCCAAAGATAAATTGGAGTATTGCAAGAAAGTAGGTTTAGAAAGTAAGTTCAGTAGGATTAGATTAATTACTTCAAGATTGAAGATACAGAAAGATTGGCGTCTAAGTGACAATTCAAAAGGTACGTGGCACCATTTTGCAATGAAGGTTTTAATTTCGAGAAAAGATTTACGTGATACGGCGTCCGGTGTGCCTAAGAAGGTATTACAGGAGCTTAAGTTTTTTAAGAGCTTGGGACATGAGTCTTATGCCATTGCTGAAACGATGAATGCACCAATGGTTCAGGAGTTTCAAGGCATACCGGTTAAAACTCTGCGGTGGCCAATTTCAGGTTATTTTCGTCGCCGCTTTTATCAAATGCAAGTTGATCGCTGGATTAAAAAGCATCGGCCCGGACTCGTTGTGGGTCATGGTGATATTCTTCATCAAGATGTCCTCTATATTCATAACTGTGTCCACCTGGCCCATGAGCTGGTGGAAAAAAAGCCGTTACCTTCGGAGCATGAAGTAGGAAAAATACACAGTGCGATTTTGACTCAAGGAACTTTTAAACTCCTGGTTTGTAATTCTGAGATGATGAAACAGGATTTGGTGAAACGCTTTAAACTTGATCCTGCTAAAGTGGTGGTGATTTATCCCGAAGTAAATTTAAGTAAATTTCATACTGAAGATCCGGAAGGCTTAAAGCGTGAGTGGCGGATGAAACTTGGAATTCCACAGGACGCTTTTGTTTTTGGATTGGTGACTTCCGGGAATTATAAAAAGCGCAATCTTGGGATGTTGATTGAAGCGTTTAAAGAAGTACAAGCTAGACACCCTGAGGCCTATCTCTTTGTGGGTGGGGGAAATGTTGATCAGAAATTCAAGGACATGATTTCTGAACGGGTGACTTTTGCTCCGACTTTGATGGATGTGAAGAACTACTTTTATCTCCTGGACGCTTTTGTTTTGCCCGCTCATATTGAAGAGTTTGGGAGGAGTGTGCTGGAGGCGATGTATTGTGGGAAGCCTACGATTACGACCAAGACTGTGGGATGCAGTGAGATTTTGGAAGGAAGAGGGCGAGAGTTAATTTTGGGGGAGATCTCGAAAGAAGATCTTGTGGCCAAGATGGAGAGAGTGTTTGAATCGGAGTTTTATCAGGAAGTGAAGAGCACCAATATTGAAACGGCGAAGAAATACAGCGCAGATTCTCAGAACAGTCAGTTAGAAAACATCTTAAAGCAATTTGGGATTATTTAAGGCCCTAGGGTATACGCTACCTTCTGACCATTTTCAAAAAAGAAAATAGTCGCAATCTATCATCTGTAAATCATGACATTAAAAGTAGTGGAGGAGTAAGTTTGGAACTCTTCTGTGAGTCCTTTCCATTAGACGCCCAATGAAGGGCGCCTTTGAACAAGGAAATTCATGGAGGAAGTATCCAGGGTTCTCATTCTCTTCATTCTAATATTACAGCTTGCTGTGATTTTAAGAATGTCTTGATGAGATTTAGGGAAGGGTCACAACCCCCTTCCCACCTGTTTATTCCTTCTCAATTTTATATAAAATCCAGATCCAAGTATAGAGAAAATTTCAGGGGTGATAATTCAAGCGCTTAACGCTCTATTTTGACAAGAAGGTACACGCTACCTCTTTGAAGATTAAATTTTGATGAAAAAACTACACTTCGGAAAAGTTACGTACTATAGTATTTGAAGAGGATTCTAATGATCACCTATTTAAAAAGTAACTTATTTTTTTCCCCAGCCCAGGTTCTTGTTAATACGGTTAATACTGAAGGAGTCATGGGGAAAGGAATAGCTAAAGAATTCAAGAAGCATTTCCCAGAAATGTTCCAGCAGTATCACAAGTTTTGTGAAGAAAAAAAATTAGATATCGGCAATCTCTGGTTATATAAAACCACAAATAAATGGGTGTTGAGTTTTCCTACGAAAAAAAGCTGGAGAAATCCTTCTAAGATTGAATATCTTGAGAAAGGTTTACAGAAGTTTGTTGATCAATACGAAAATCGAGGGATTAAAAGTATTGCTTTTCCTCCTCTAGGTTGCGGAAATGGGGAGTTGAATTGGGAGACTCAGGTGCGGCCTTTGATGGAGAAGTATCTCAAAGATCTTCCAATTGATATTTATATTCATCTATATACACCTAGTTTATTAGAAGATGTGCCTGAACACAAACACATTAAAAATATTTCAAGGTGGTTACAATCTGAACCACAGTTCTTGAGCCTAACAGAATTGTTGGAAAATTTGAAATCATTATGTGCCTTTGAATATCCTGAAGAGTGGAAAGGGCTAATACTATCCTTTTCTGAGAATTATGATTTGGTCATTGAGTCTGGCAAACAAAAGATTATTTGGACAAATGAAGATCTTTTAGATTTATGGTCCATTTTAAGAAAACATGGGATTGTTTCCAGAGAAAATATACCTTCTAGTTTTACTGATAATTATGAACTTTTCCTGAATGTTTTTTCTAAACTGCCTTACTTGTCAGTGACTGAAGCCGTAATAAACTACAACAATATTAATGAGAATTCATTGGCACTTCAGTTTCTTCCTCATCAGAAAGAAGGCTATGATAAATCAATAGCAATATGAGGAAATTGAATTCTCATCTGATTGAGCAACACATTGACCTTCAAAAGCAACGTTTCCAAGGCGGGCATCGTAAGTGGTGGCCAAACTTCGTTTATCACACAACAAGCTTGGAAAATGCAGTTAATATTTTATCAGATGGAAGAATACTGTCTAGGTTCAATGCCTTAGATCAAGCGAGACTTAGGAATGATATTGCTGATTCATCAGTCATAAGTTCAACAGACTCAAATTGGAAGTCCTATGCACGTTTTTACTTAAGGCCAAAGACTCCAACCCTCTACATTAATGAAGGATGTAAGCCCTGGAATGAGATTATTAATGAGGCACATTGCGCTGTTCCTATTTGTTTCCTTTTAAATGCAAAAAAAGTGCTTACAAGAAGTGACTGCATTTTTTCAGATGGAAATCTTGCTAGCAGTGGGGCCAAAACTGGTAATGATGCTGATTTCTTTTTAAAAATGCCATTTGATAAAATTTTCCATGAAGGGCCTCATAATGATCGCTCAATCACGTTTCATCGTAATGCAGAAGCCGTAATCCCAAATAGTTTAGACTTAAGCTCTCTCGAATATATTGCATGTCGAACTGAAGCGGAAAAAGAAACGCTATTAGAACTTTTGGGCTATGACTTAAGATTTAAATGGAAAGATAAAATTGGCGTTTTAACTCGTTACCCTGTCTTTAATGAAGAATGGAATTTTATAAGAGAAGTTAAATGGAACGGATCTGAAGTGATTATCAAGTTTAATGAGCAGAATCGGAAAGCGAGAGGGCCCTTCTCATTACAAATCGGCATTTCTCAGATATGGAATAGTCAAGTTGGCCCTTATATTCATGTAGAAAACGATTACATTTTGCCAAATGACTATAAAATTGGTCTAAACTCATTTGCAAATAAATCATTAAATGTTTGGGTTAAGATGGATTCTAACTTAATGTATCAGAATTCATTTCATTCGATGGCAGATCTGCCTTTTTAGGAACATATGATTAAATTAATAGAATGGGATTCAAACTTTTTTGGTTATAAGATTGGTGAAGCCCGAGGACTTCCAGATTTTGATAGAGCCATAAGAGAAAATTATAAACTTCTTTATGTGAAATCAAAAACTCCGATTCCCGAACTAGAATTGAGAAACTGCTTTTATGATCATCGAATTATTCATCGTAAAGAATTAACTAAGTCCACAGAAATAGAGAATGTAAAATCTTTAAGGGGGAGTCCCTTAACCCCTGACCTGATCAACCTGGCCTATGAGGCGGGACATGTTTCAAGATATAAGCTAGACCCTCAATTTAAAAATGATGAATTTAAAAAGCTCTACAAAGAGTGGATACAAAACAGCCTTTCAGGAAAAATGGCCAATGAAGTTTTTGGGTATTTTGAAAATGAGAAATGCTTGGGATTTATTACAATAAAAATAAACGACACTGAGGCAAGTATTGGACTTTTAGTCATTGATCCTACGGCCCAAGGGCGAGGGCTTGCCACTGTTTTAACTCGGGCAGCAGAAAGTTACGCAGAGGCTTGTGGGGCCAATTATCTCATAGTTGCTACCCAGGCCACCAATACAAATGCCTGTCGATTCTATATCAAAAACGGTTACAATGAGTATAATGAAGAACTAATTTATCACGTATGGATTAATGCATGATTCCTTTTAACAGGCCAGTCGTATTAGGTACCGAAAAAAACTTCATCGCAGAGGTTTTTAATAAGCAAAAGTTTTCTGGGGATGGATTTTTCTCTTCGAAATGCCATGAGACACTTGCTAGTTACCTGGGAGCACCAAAAGCTCTTCTGACCACTTCTTGCACTGATGCATTGGAGATGGCCGCGATCCTTCTTGATATTGCACCAGGTGATGAAGTCATCATGCCTTCATTTACTTTCGTATCTACATCAAATGCTTTTGCCCTTCGTGGGGCCAAGATCGTCTTTCTGGATATTAATCCGGATACTATGAATATGGATGAATCCCTGATTGAAAAGGCCATTACGTCTAAAACTAAGTGTATCGCACTTGTTCATTACGCAGGCTGGTCTTGTGACCTTGATAAGGTCTTAGAGATCAGTAAAAAACATAATATTCCTGTAATTGAGGATGCTGCCCAAGCGTTAGGTGCCACTTATAAAGGTAAAAAATTGGGAACCTTCGGTGTGATGTCAGCATTTAGCTTTCATGAGACCAAGAATATCCAATGCGGTGAGGGTGGAGCTCTTGTTATTAATGATGAAAAATTTGTGAAGCGTGCAGAAATAGTTCGTGAAAAAGGAACTAATCGTTCCCAGTTCCTGCGAGGCCAAACGGATAAGTACACTTGGGTAGATATTGGTTCAAGTTTTCTTCCCTCTGAATTAAATGCAGCTTTCTTGTTCCCACAACTTAATGATGTTGATGTTATTAATGCTAACCGTTTGGAGCGATGGGAAACTTATAAAAAAGAATTGAGTGGGATTATTGAGATTTTGGATTGCCCAAAGTATTGCACTAATAATGCTCATCTTTTCGCGGTTAAATTAAATGATATCGAAGAGCGAACTCAGTTTATTGATCACATGAAAAAGCATGATATCCTAACTGTCTTTCATTATGTACCCCTTCATAGTTCGCCAGGCGGTAAAAGATTTGGAGAATTCAGAGGAGAAGATAAGTTTACAACTAAAGAATCAAACCGACTGGTTAGACTTCCTCTCTATTATGATTTATCCACTGAAGACCAAGATAAGGTCATTTCAGCTATAAAGTCGTTTCGAAAATCCTAGTTAATTGCAGTTTGAGATTCTCTCTGGAAAAATAATTGGAAACTTTTTCCTGATTGGCGCGTTTGCTCTCTTCATCAAGAGGAGCAAGATCTATATTTTTCACATCAAATACCTTCACTCCAAGTCGGCCAAAAAGGTGATATTGAGGAGTGCCGTTATCCAGAAACACTTTTTTACCTAAACCTAAAACTTGAATGATATTACCCATACCCTGTTGTCGATCATGATTGAAAACAACCGTATCTACTCCTGCCAGAAGCTTGTAATAGTCTTGAATGGGCATGAAAGTGGTCAAAGGAATGAAATCATTTCCAAACATTTTTTGGCCGATCTCGACGATTTTCTTTCCATACTTATCGTTTCCATAAGATAGCGGAACTATGATTTTAATTAGACCTTTGAATTTCAAAAGCTTTTCAAAGGCATCAACGTGACGATTTGCAGCTGTTGCCGAATTTCCAATGAGTACTGATTTTTGAGAAAAGTCTTTCTCGGCTTCAACATTTTCAATGGGTGAATAGACATTACTCAAGTATGTGATGCATTCGTGAAGCTCGCCCTTAGCTCCATACCATTTTTGGGCAAGATGATAGTCTTCCGGAAGATAAGTGATGAAGTGACCAAGGCGACTGATAACAAACTTTCGAATGTGATGCCAAAATCTGAGCTTGAGGGAATTTTGTCGGTCGTAGTACTTATAAAGATCTCCGCCCCAAATGGCCCAGAAGCATTTTTTTAGATCATTAGAATTTAAGGCGAGAAGTAAGACGATACTATTCCAGAACAGACCATGCAGAATGACTCTGTCAGCTTTCCTGAAAAGTGCCCAAAGCTCGAAAAAGCTTTGAATATTCATCTTGAAGCGAACAATTAAGTTATCACTCAAAGTGAAGGCAAACTTGTTTCTTTTATTGATCACATAAAACTTATGTTCTCTGGGATCAAAAGTATCATTAACGTACGATATAAAAGGCTGGACGAATTTATCAGCAACAAAGATATGAAGAATCATGATTTACATCCAGCGATCATACCAAGTGGCAAGTGTATAAAGGGACCAGATTCGAGGGGCATAGTCCCGCTTCTTAGAGCGATGGTCTTTTAAAATACCAAGACAGTAGTCTTGATTAAGCCAACCATCCTTAAAGATTTTTGACTCCTGAAAACGTTCATGAACCACGTTCCCCATATCCCCATAGAGCCACTGCTCAAATGGAAATGAGAATCCCATTTTCTTGCGATCAATGCATTCAATAGGAATATGTTTGGCCGCTACTTTCTTTAGCCATGCTTTCTTCACATCTCCATCAATGCGTGCCTTACCCATCGTTTTAAAAACCAGTTCGGCAACTTTATGATCCAAAAATGGGGCCCGGGCCTCAATAGAAGAAAGCATAGAAATGCGGTCCACTCTGCGAACCAATACTTCGATCATCTTGGAATAGATTTCAGTGTAAGCGATAAGATCCACGTCATCAAAGCTTCCATGAGACACTTTTGCAAGATCTTGCTGGACCATCTTGATGTAATTGTAACCTGCTGCAGGATTGCCTGAATTCAGGAGTGCATCACCGGCCAGCCGATTTCGAAGGGTTTTAGGAATACCAAAAGAAGTATTCATATAAACCGGATCACCTTCGGCGACTCGTCTCCACATATCAAAACGACGGTGTCCTTGAATGGCGTACTTACTCGCCCAGCCAAAGAGCTCGTGTGGCACAGTGAATTTCCATGGCTCTTTACGAGCTTTTTCGAGGTTTTTCAAAGCTCCTGCAAAGGAGTTGTAGCCATGGAAGAGCTCATCGGCCCCTTCACCTACTAAAACCACTTTATAGCCATCATTTCTGACTTTCTGAGAAAGAAGATGCAAAGGAACCCAAACCCAGTTTGAGATAGGTTCATCTAAGACATCTCCAACTGACATCAGGACTTTTTTAGCTTCATCTAAAGACACCATCACATTGTGATGATCAAGATTGTATTTTTTTGCCACGATGTCGGCATATTCAAATTCGTTATATTTGTCCTGACCTTCATAACCGATGCAGTAAGTTCGATATGGTTGATCACTATTTTTAGCGACCATGGCCGAAATTAAACTAGAATCAATCCCGCCACTTAAAAAACCGCACACTGGAACATCTGAAATCAGCCGGTCTTTTACTGCACGCTCAATCTCATGCTCAAGTTCTTTTACTGAATAAGTATTGATGCGTTTTTCAGTATGAATAAAGGGATTCCAGTAACGATGAAGCTTTAAGGCCTTGTCTTTAAGATCAAAGACTCCGTAACAACCGGGAGGAATGGACTTTATGCCATCTACTAAATGGTCATTAAAGGGGGAGAAGTTCAAAGTAAGGTAGGAATCAAGCCCTGAAGGATTTAGTTTAAACTTAGGGTAATATTTAAACAATGGTGCAAGTTCCGAGGCAAAACCAAATGATTTATCCCCGAAGTGGCAAAAGAGCGGCTTTTTACCAAATCGATCTCGCACTAAAAAGAGTTTCCCTTCCATTTTGTCCATAAGGCCAAAGGCAAACATCCCAAGAGTTTTTTCAAGAAACTTATCCATTCCCCAGGCGCGGTATCCAAGCAGGATAACTTCGGTATCACTCTCAGTGCGAAAGCTAACACCTTCTGCTGCTAGTTCTTCTCTGATACTTTGAAAATTATAGATCTCACCATTGAAGGTCAGCACATACTTTCCATCTTCCAGCAGCATAGGCTGGTTTGACCTTGGATCTAGGTCAAGTATGGAGAGCCGGGCATGGCCGAAGGTAAATTCCGGATCAGAATATGAACCTTGGTGGTCAGGACCACGATGATTAATGGTTTTTAGGGCCTCTTTGAAGACGCCTTCATCCACGCTTGAGTTATTAGATAGATTCACAATTCCGAATATTCCGCACATGGACAAAGACTATCATAAGTTTTACCTTTAAATCACCGTGAAAAATGAGAAATGGTTTAAGGATATTCTGTCTAGTGTTAAGTTTGGCGAGGGTTTTCCCGTGGCCAAATTTTACTATCATCCGCTGTATAGAGTAGGGGTTGGTAAGGATAGTGATCTAGACTATATCTTTGGTAGGAACCGAAAGCTCCCCTTAAAAAATCTTCGAAAATTTAAGTTCTTTAGTTTTGAAGCTCCTTTTCCTACAGATTCAGTTATTTTTTTTCAGCCTGGAAGAAAACGGTTAATCGTTGCTTCACAGAAAGAGGGAAAGGTTCTTAAAGTTTCGGTGTCGCCTGAACAGCTTTCACTGCTTGAAGGAGAGATAAAGGAGCTTAAGCATCAGAATCAGTCCGAGTTTTCTCCGCATTCAGTCAAGCTTTTGGATCATGGAAAAAACTGGATTATGACTTCGTTTTGTTCGAATCGTGATTCGGTGATGGGAATGCCGATTTTGGAGTTGCACGAGTTAGTTATGGGACCCATGACGAAGTTTTATCGTTCTCATGATTGGAAGAAAGTGTCGCTGAAAGAGTGGTTAATTGAAGCGAAAAAGAGAGCGGAGGGGCACCCTAGCGTAAATTTAATTTATCAACTCATTTCAAAAATTGAACAAGAACCGGATATTGAGCTTTTAAGCGGGCAGCTGCATTTTGATCTTCATCAAGGGAATGTCTTAAGGGATAAGGATCATCTCGTTATTATCGATTGGGAAGTTTCTCATTCGGGTCTATTGCTTGTGGATTACTTTGATTTTTATAGAAGACTTGTGAAAGAAGAGAGAGTTTCCACTAAAGATTTATTTCATGGGCATGTCTTACAGGATTTTTATTCAGGTTTTCAAGACTGGCTAAAGTTGTTTGGTATTAATTTACCTGCTAGGCATGAAAAAGCAATCCTTAGACTTTATTCCTTAGAAAGAACTCTTATTTATTTCGAAAAGTGGAATGAAAATCGCTTAGATGATAAAGCAGGATTTGAATTTAAAATAACATTAGTAGATTGAGGATTGATGGTAAAAAACTTGCAATCACAAAGTAAACTTGCTGCAGCCTCATATTTGATAGGTGAACGTCTCATCAGAATGTTTATTGGCTTTTTTGTCCATGCCTGGATGGCCAGGACATTAACTCCTGAAGACTTCGGTTTTATTTCTTACATAGTGAAAGGTGTCGCAGTTTATTACACATTTGGCTTATTTGGTAATGATGAAGTTGTGATCAAAGAGCTGCTTTCTCAGAAAAAAGAAGAGCAAAAGAATGTGCTTGTAACGGTAACGTATTTAAGACTTCTAATAGGAACTATCGGTTTTGTTGTTATGCTATTAATAACTGGACTTGCGTCAGGGTTCGGAAGTGAAACTTGGTATTGGATGCTTATATTTGGGATCACTATTCCCATGCAGGCCCTTACGGTTTATGAATTGCCCTTCATTTCCAATATGTCCATGCAACCCATCTTTCTTGCAAGAAATTCAAGTTATTTTATAGGTGTTATTTGTAAAATTATAGGATTGTTAAAACATTTCACCAAATCAAGCTTCATCATTATTTATATGATTGAAGAATTTTTTGCTAAATTCTTCTCTGCTATTTTAGCCTTCAAGCAGGGGTGGGGTGGCGGAAAATATAATTCAAAACTGGCCTATTATATATTAGGGCCAAGCCTCTTATCTTTTTTAGCTTCATTTATTTTACTTTTTGACCAAAGATTGCCTTTTTTATTTCTAGATTATTTTGGGAGCGCTATAGAAATTGGGAAATATGCTGTAGTGATTACCTTATTAGATATTGCACTATTATTTCCTGTCTCATTAGCAACTGCAATCTTTCCATCAGTAGTGCAGGGTAAGAACATAAGCTTAGAGGCTTACGAAAAAAATCGACAACATTTAGCAAATTGTCTTATCTGGCTTGGATTTGCCTTTGCAATTGTAATTTGGCCGTTGTCCCCACTGATCATTAAATTACTTTATGGTGGAAAATATTTGGAAGTAATACCTCTTTTACGAGGTTTGGCATTTACGTCTATCTTAAATTTCTACAATGTAGGAAGATTTAAATGGTTTGTTCTGGATAAGGCCCTTCCGGATTGGATTGCATTACTAATTTCCGGACTAATCATCCAGTCATTGGCTTTATATTTACTTATTCCACAGTACGGATTAAATGGAATAATTGGTTCCGTATTGTTAGGACAAATTATTCCAAATCTACTTTTGGTATGGAGAAAAAATGTCAGAGAGAGCTTGAAGATTTTTTTCAGGTCTTTAAAAATCCCGAGCTTCATTCCTTAACAAATATGAAATCCTCTCCCTGACCTCGGATTCGATTTTGGTTTTTTCTTATTTCCTGGTCTTCTTTTACGAGGTCTTTTCTTCCTTCAACTGTTGACCATTTTACTACTCTCTCATAGTTATCCTGGGCCATCCATTGTTGAGTTGGATATACATCAGGGTACTTAGCCTTTATATTCTCAATCTCTTGAACAAAGTTGGATTGCGCCTTCGCATTTTTAAGTTTGTTACCTCCAAATTTGGTAACCATAAGAGTTCTTTCAATAAAGGCCTTAGGATCTCGGACTGAAATAGTAACTTCGGGATAACTACCGTAATGACAGCCTCCACAGCTTTTTACTATTTTATTAACGTCGCTACGATTTTGAATTTCCCCACGATTATACAGATCCGCAAAATTTGGATCTTTTAGAGAGGGAGGTTGCTTTAAAGAGTAATCACAACATGTTGAAAAATCACCATTCGGCCGGATGGCAAAATACAAATTAGGGCTGTCACAAACCGAGTCTTTTCTCCAGGTAGGAGCATTGCCTTTTAGAAATGAGATTCCACTTTCTAGAAATTTTTCTGAATCAAATAGTGGTGCACCTGATCTCTTTAAAGCAATTAATTCTTTTCCTAAATCATCTAAATAAGTATGTTGATTCTTTCTGAATTTGAAAAAGTCGTCGTAACTTCTAAAACCCATTGGATTTTCTTGGTTTGCTATATGAACAGGCACGAGAGAAACAAACCATCCAATATTCTTTGCAAAATCGAGAATTGCTGGAATCTCACGGTAGTTGAATTGGCTTAAAACTGTTCCAAAGCTTAAAATCGCTGAATCTTTTCTGAAAATCTTAGAAATCATTTCAATAGTTTCAATGGCATTTTTACCACTGCCGGGAACGGCATTAATGTAATCACTTGTAGCAAAATCTAAAGAATCAACAGAAACATTGATATCTCTCGCACCTGCATCATAGCAGTCCCGAAGCATGGTTTCAGTAGCGTAATGGGTTCCAGCGGTTTGTAGGCGTACATTTAAACTATTTTTTGTGAAAATCTCCACAATTTGCGGTAGATCCTTTCTCATAAAAGGCTCGCCACCTGTTAATAATACGATGGCCCCACCTATTTTTTTCAAGTTTTTAGCTGCAACTTCAATCTCATCCAAGCTCATTTCTGCAACTCGTGAATTTGTTTCTACAATATTGCATTGTCGGCATTTTAAGTTACATTTCCCATTAATATAAAATTGAACATAGTAGGGAGACTTCTTAGTAATAAGAGCTTTAGCGATCGATTTGTAAGTATTAAATGTAAACATCAAAAATCTCCATCAATTTCCGGAAAAAAAGCTTTAAAAGGGCATAAAACTATAATTTAATAGTTTTCCCATACTACACAAATTATTTAAGGTTAGAAATGAATAACATAGAGCAGAAAGAAGCGCAGTTTCACGATCAATGGGCCGAAGATACCAATCTTAATCAAGTCTATGTTGATCAAGCGTTTGAATCAATTTCCGGGCCAGAAAACCGACAAATTCTAACCTGGATGGGTGATTTAAAGGGAAAAAAGGTTTTAGAGCTTGGTTGTGGTCTTGGAGAAGCATCAGTTTATTTTGCTAAAAAGGGAGCGGATGTCACTTCCACTGATATTTCTCCTAAAATGGTGGAAACGGCCGAAAAATTAGCTCAACTTCATGGTACTTCAGTAAAAGGTTTGGTTGTTTCGGCAAATAATCTTAATAATATACCCGATAATTCTTTTGACTATACCTATGCTGGAAATCTTTTACATCATGTGGACATAGTCAAATGTATTACAGAATTAAGACCTAAGTTAAAAGACGGTGGTCAGGCTTTTTTCTGGGATCCTATTGCATATAATCCAGTCATAAATATTTATCGAAGAATTGCGACGAAAGTTAGAACTGAAGATGAGCATCCCCTTAAACGTGAAGATATCGAGAATATTAAGAAAGTATTTTCTAAGGTGGAAATTCAATATTATTGGCTAACATCTTTAGGCGTATTCCTATGGTTTTTTGCAGTTAAAAGAATTGATCCCAACAAAGAAAGATATTGGAAAAAGATTTTAGAAGATTCAGACAAATTAGAACCATTTTTAAAGTTATCCCAAAAGGTGGATAGCTTTTTGTTCAAATGGTTACCACCTTTAAGATATCTTGCTTGGAATATTGTCTTAAAATGCAATAAATAGAAAATGGATTGTAAAAGAACTGAACTGGTACAGCTGTTTGCCGTATCTGTAGTCATGACCTTGATCTTTCTTTTTGTAAATGCCAATCCAATAAATGGAGATTCTCTTTTAGCATGGCCAATTGCTGAAAGTGTTAACCATTCATGGTATTCAGGCGGGGATTTAATAATTGAAGCTGCCAAGAATACAAATTTTTTACTTTATAAAATTCTGGCGCACTTTCCTTGGTATCAAGACAATCTTCCTTTAAGAGATACAATCATTTATACGCCCATTCTTTGTACTTATGGTTTTTTGTGGGCCTTGTTTTTCTATAAAGTTAGTAAAAGTTTCAAAGTAAGCGTTCTAACATTGGCCATATTTCTATTTTCAGATAATAAGCTAGGGTTACATTGGTCTTATTCCCCATTACCATTTCTCATTTCTTACACCTCAATTCATTTTTTACAGATAGCTGCTCTTATTCTCTTCTATATAAAGAGATATAAAGTTTCTTTTTTTCTTTTGGCATTAACTTCATTTCTTCATCCTGCTACCGCTCTTAGTTACTTTGTAACTTTTGCCGGAATAGCTCTCTTCCGTGAAAGAAATATTAAACAGCTTATTATTTGTTCTTTGGCTTTTTTAATACCATTTGGGATCAATTTTGTTCTATTTCTCGGAGGAAATAAAACAGGAAGTTTAGGTGAGGAACACTTTAAGATTTATGAACTTTTCCAGAACCATGTTTATGTGCAGGATCATTTTCATGAAGGTTACTTGTACTTTGCTGGATGCTTAGGCCTGATATTTTCATTAAGGCGTTTTTATCCTTCTGAATTTTTGAAGTTTTCATTTTTGTTTTACTCGATTTCTATATTCTTTAGCTTATTATGGCTTATCAATGCTTACTTTATTAAGAATACTCAATTTTTATACTTCTACTATATAATGAGGATTTTTTATCTTTTAAAACCTCTGACATTGTTTGCAGTAACATGGGGACTTTTCAATTATTTTGAACGCCTAGATATTAAAGCACTTAATAACTGGAGAAAGGCCTTCACTTTTTTGGTAGTATTTTTATTTGTAAAATGTCTTTTTCGTTATAGTTCCTTTGATTCTGCATTGATGGTGCTTTCTTTAATTGCTTTAGTGGAAAATCGTCTAAAAATGAGCATGACTTTTGTTGCGCTTTTCATTTTATCTAATGCGATTAAATTTGAGTCATTTTTGAAGCTATCTACTAGTGGCTACTTAAGCTTACCACTTTTAGTTGTTATTCTATGGATGATAAATAAAAAGAGGCCAGCATGAAAAATCTTTTTGTCGTCTGTGTCATGCTTGTTCTCACTTCTAAAGTAGTGAACTCATCTTTTAAAGGGCTAAGAAGAATCACTAATTTGAATGAACCCTTTCATGGTGCAGAAATCAGCGAAAGCTTGAAGGATTTACTGAATTGGGTAAAGGGGAGTCCAGAACCTTTATATGTGATTCCCCCTAATGATAAAGAGTTTTATTCGTTTCGATTTTTAAGTAAAAAGGCAATCTGGGGCACTGTCCATGATATTAACCAATTGGCCTATAGCCCGGATTTTTATTTGAAAGGGATTGAAAGATTAAGGGTTTTGGGCTTTGAGCCCTTAGGTCATCTAAAATTCAGTTTTAAATATGATCTTTGCTCCTTATCGATGCAGAAGGAAATATCATTTTTACCAATCGTAATTCGAGATGGGGGCATTGAATGTCTGCAGAAATTCAAGGTAGAATTTCAAAATAAAGACTTTATGGTCGTAAAGGTAAAATGAAAATTTTAATAACGGGTAGTACAGGTTTCATTGGAAGGAACTTCTTGGATGTTCTTATTCCTGTTGCACAACATGATTGGGATATTGTTCTTATACAACGAAACCCTTCCCGATATGATAATCCAAGCGTTAGAGTCATTTCTGCTGACTTGAATGATGTCTCAGCCTATCGGTCGGAATTGGAAAGCGCGGACTATATTTTCCATATTGCCGCGAATGCTGATGTGGGCACTTCTAAAGAGAAGGTATGGAGCGACTACAATTCACTAGAAAAGATTCTTGAAATTGTCAGAAAAAATAAATTAATCAAGCGGTTCGTTTTTTTAAGCACGATAGGTGCCTTCGATAGAGCATCTTTTACGAGTTTAACTGTTAAAATTACTAATAACTCCAAAGCTTCTCCTCGTTCAGAATATGGGAAAGTCAAACTTGCAAGTGAGCAGCTACTCAGGGAGAGCAAGGTTCCTTTTACCATTTTTAGACCTTCTTGGGTGTGGGGGCCTGGAATGAGGACCTCTTCCCATCTAGCTTTTTTTAATAAGCTTATTGAAAAAAGAAGCCCCTTTGCCAGGTTAGGATTTTCCGGAAAAGCTTCTTTTATATATGTAGGTGATTTAGTAAAAGGGATGTTTAAAGTCATAAATGATGGTGATAAACACTTAAATAAGTCGTATTTTGCAGCTACTGAAGCCAGTGGGATTAAAAGCGTTCTAGCATCAATCCATGGGCTTAATAATTCTCCGAGTTGGCTAATCCCGCTTGATTTTTTTAAGATTCTCACGCCTTTACACGGCTATTTACCTTTGCCTTTTAACTTTCTTTTCCTGGACTACTTAGTGTGTGATGAGAAAGAGTATGTTGATAACTTCATTTCTGGAGTTCCGGTTTTATTGAGAGATAAGCTTGAATGCATAACTCATAGAGATCAATATGCAGTTATTACCGGTTCTAATAATGGAATAGGTCTTGAATTATCAAAGTTATTATCTCGCAAATATCATTTAGTTTTGATCGATAGGGATGTCACTGTACTTAAGAAAAACTTTGGTAATGAAATTGTAATACAGGCGGACTTGTCGGATCGACAAAAGCTAGAAGAAGTTCTAGGGGAATTAAAGCTTAATCGGAAAGTTGGATTGTTAGTAAATAATGCAGGCGTTGGATTTAAAAAGAGTTTTTCTAATACTGACCTTAATACTGAGCTACTAACCATTGATGTAAATATCGCTGCTCCTATGATTCTTTCACATTACTTCAAGAAAGATCTTATTGGCAGTGGTGGTACTATTATAAATATTGCAAGCTCAGTTGGATATTACCCTCTTCCATTTATGTCTACTTATGCGGCCACAAAAAGTTTTATTCTTTCATGGAGTCAAGCCATTGAAGAAGAACTCAGAGGAGTCGTTAAAATTATTACTTTCTCACCTTCGGGAACTCGGACAAATTTTCAAAGCCAAGCAGGGGTAAAAGTTACAAATGACCTTTTGACTCCGGAGCAAGTTGCGAAGGAAATTTATTTTTCTTTGCTAATGGATAAGTCAGAGGCGAGATTGATTGGTTTAAAATCAAAAGTGCTGCGATTAATGATGAAATTCCTGCCAAGGGTATTTGGACTTAAACTTTTGGGAAAACTTTTTAGCGAGAATCGATAAAATGAAAAAACAATTAGATATAGTAATACCTGTTTATAATGAATCAGCATGTATTGAAGAAACAATCAAACGAATAGATAAAGTTGCACTGGATCTGGATCAAAAGTACTCAACGCGAGTAGTTTTTATAGATGATGGATCAAAGGACGACACTTATCTCAAAATGATGAGTCTACTCTCTGGAAATAAAAGATACCGAGTTATAAAACTGACTCGAAATTTTGGACATCAGTTAGCGTTAACTGCTGGCCTTGATTATACTAAAGCAGACATCGTTGCAATCTTGGATGGAGATTTGCAAGACCCTCCTGAATTGATACCAGATATGCTTAAGAAAGTTGAAGAGGGCTACCATATTGTATACGGTCAACGTAAAGTCCGAGAGGGTGAGGGAGCTTTTAAACTTTTCAGTGCTTATTTATTCTATCGAATACTTAGCCGATTTTGCGATATTGAGATTCCACGTAACACGGGTGATTTTCGTGTAATTACCTCTGATGTCGTTAAGGCATTAAGACAAATGCGGGAGAAGCATCGCTTTATTCGAGGTCTGGTCCCATACAGCGGATATAAATCATTCGCTTTCCAATATGAGAGGAAGGCCCGGTTCGCAGGTGAGACAAAGTATCCTTTAAAGAAAATGTTTCGTTTTGCACTCGATGCAATATTTTCTTTTTCAACGAAACCAATAAAGCTGATGAGATATTTTGGTCTGTTCTCTGTCTTATTTTCATTCATGTTTATGGTTTATGTATTATATCTGCGATTTTTCACTAATAGTGTTGTTCCAGGCTTAACAGTGACTATTGCGCTTTCTATCTTCTTTGGAGGTATCCAAATACTATTTATGTCACTGTTAGGTGAATATATAGGAAGAATTTTTGAAGAAGTTAAAGGTCGCCCTCTTTATTTCATCCAAGAGATCGTAAATGAAGAATAATTATATTTGTCCTATCTGTGAGGCAAAGCTTACTGAATTGGATGAGATCTATTTCAAGTGCGAAAGTTGTGGCCTTAATATTAAAAAAGAATTGAAGTCTGACGAAATCACAAATGATCATTTAGATTATCAGGAAATAATCAAAAGAGACGGTTTGACCAAATTTAAAATGAAACTGGTCAAAAGTCTTGATCCTAAAAGGATTGGCCTTTTGGATATCGGAACCGCATCTGGGAAGTTCCTCCATCATGCTCGTAATGAGTTTGATAATGTTCAGGGAATAGAAGTGAATCAAGCGTGCATCACTTTTGCCCGAGAGAAGTTACAACTTAAGTTAGTTCCTTCATTGTCTGAAATAGATTTCTCTCACGTTAGTTGTGTGACTTTTTGGCATTCTTTAGAACACATCCCCTTAGAATTATCGCGAAAGATATTAGATGATCTAAAAAAACTACCTGTGGATGCAAAATTAGTAATATCAGTACCAAATTCTAAATCCTGGCAATTTAAAATCTTTAAACATTTGTGGCCCTATTATGATAAATCAAGTCACCTTTATCAGTTTTCTCCTGATGCTTTGAATCTGTTCATGAAGAGCAATGGTTATAAATTAAGATTAAAGAAAATTGGATTGATGTATGAGCTTTTTGGATATTTGCAGGGGTTTGTAAATCTTGTCCATCCGATCCCAAATTACTTCTATTATCGTAAAAAAAGAGGATGGGACTTTCACTTAACCAAACCGAAATTAATTGCTTATGATATTTATAATTATTTTCTGTTAATTGTATTTTTGCCAATATCAGCTCTGGCGTGCCTGCTTAGTCTTTTGAAAAATGAAGGTGTTATAAACTATATCTATGAAAGAAATCTTTAATAGTTAATCAGTAGATAATTTAAAACTCTTGATCTTATGAAATTTGGGCAAATACCTATTAGATAAATTATCAAACGATATGAAAATGAAATACTATTTAACTTATCAGAATTTTCTTTGATCCCTTTCATCCCCTGTAATAGCACCATTTTCGTAACATAAATAAGGTTGTATCTGGCAATAGACTTACTTATTTTTTCACTTGGGAGGTATTCCCTTAATACTTGTAAATAGCCCTTATAATACCATTTGAATCTTTTTTCAAGATTTGTGTTGGTCACCCGATAGTAAGCCCAAATATTGGCAGTGTTGAGTATTTTACCTTTGTTACTCAGAATTTTGAGCCACATATAATAATCTTCAATGACATACTCCGGATTATATCTACCAAATTTTTGAAAGGTTTCTTTTCTGAACATTGCTGTTGGAGCGATGACTTGATTTCTCTCTAACATCTGCTCAAAAGTGACTAGCCCAAGATATTTAGGAGTTCTTTTAGATACTGGTTTGTTGGTATCATCAATGATTGTAATGGCCCCAGCTATGACGTCGACTTCGGGATGCTTTGACATCATTTCGACTTGTTCGCTAATTTTTGTGGGGGGCATGAGATCATCGCTTGCGAGGAAAGTAATTAAATCTCCTGAGGCTATTTTAATACCACGATTTAAAGTAGCGCAAACCCCTTCATTTTCTTTGAGTACTAAGGTGAAGTGATTCTTCTCATTGAATTCTTTTAATAGAGTGGGGGATTGATCCTTCGAACCATCATCAATTACGATTAATTCGATGTCTTTGTAAGTTTGATTCAATACCGAAGAAATCGCATCAATAACAAAAGCTGAATGATTATAACTAGGAATGATTACTGAAACTTTCATCGTCTAATCTTTATAAGCATTTACTGCCGTAACTACCAATTCAACTTCTTCTTTAGTCATTACATGTGAAATAGGGAGACTCAAGACTTCTTGATGGATGGTTTCAGTAATTGGTAGTTCTAATGCTGATAATTCTTTATAGGCGTCCTGCTTATGAGGTGGGATAGGATAGTGAATAAGTGTTTCAATACCCTTGTTCTTTAGAAAATCTTGAAGTTTGTCTCTAGAACTTGTTCTGATGACAAATAGATGCCAGACATGGCCTTCTCGATTCTGAACAACTGGTAATGAAATTTTTTCATTCGTAATCTGATTTAGATATGTTTCAGCAACACTTCGCCTCATTTCTATTTGCTGGTCCAGAGATCTTAGTTTGACTCTTAACATTGCTGCTTGAATCTCATCAAGACGGCTATTTAATCCCTTGTATGTATTCGTATACTTAATCTTGGAGCCATAGTTTCTTATTTGACTAATGACCTCAAAAAGTTCCTGGTCATTAGTAGTAACCGCTCCAGCATCCCCTAGAGCGCCAAGGTTTTTTCCAGGATAAAAGCTGAACCCGGAAGCATGTCCAATGCTGCCCGCCCTTCCACCATCTCTGGTAGCTCCGTGTGCTTGGGCTGAATCTTCCAAAACAAGAAGATTATTTTCCTGAGCAATCTTCGATATCTCTGTCATCTCAGCTAACTGACCATAGAGATGAACCGGAAGTATGGCCTTGGTTCTTTTAGAGAGCTTATCTACGATTAATCGAGGGTTGATGTTATATGAATTAATACTAGGTTCAATTAAGATCGGTTTCAGATTGTTTTCTGTAATTGCCAATATGCTTGCGATGTAGGTATTGGCCGGGACTATAACTTCATCCCCATCGGTTAATTTACCCATTTCTTTCCATGCACGGAATGTAATGGAAAGTGCGTCCAGACCATTTGCAACTCCTGCACAATACTTAGCGCCACAATAAGCTGCAAACTCTGATTCAAAGCTTTTTAACTCTGTACCGCCAATATACCATCCGGAATCAATGACTCTATTACAAGCTTCAAGAAGTTCATCTTTGTGGATTTGGTTGATAAGCTTCAAATTTAAAAAAGGAACCATTTAACTATTCTCCAGAGACTTGATTTTTTTGGCCGGGTTTCCAACAACTACTGAAAAGGGCTCTACGTCTTTAGTGACAACAGAGCCTGCCCCAATCATGGCCCCTTCACCGATGGTAATACCAGGTAGAATGGTGGCATTTGCTCCTATCGAAGCATTTTTTGAAACAAGGGTTTTTAAAAACTCCAAAGGGTACTCTTTAGAGCGAGGATGGAGATCGTTCGTGAATGTAACATTTGGGCCAATAAAGACATTATCTTCTATTGTAATACCGTCCCAGATTTGAACTCCATTTTTGATAGTTACGTTGTTACCTATGACAACGTCATTTTCAATAAAGCAGTGAGAGCAAATATTACAATTGTCCCCAATTTGAGCTTTAGGAAGAACGACTACGAATTGCCAGATATTAGTATTAGGTCCTATCGATTTTGAAAGAACATCACTTAGCGGATGATTCATGAGCTAGCCTTTTGAATTCGTCATAATCTCGAATGTAGTCCGATTCATCATAATATTCACTAGCAAGGACCATGATGACGCAATTTTGCGAGAAGTTATGCATTTCTCTCCAGGTATTGTGCTCTATGATTAATCCCTGAAGTGGAGAGGAGAGATGGATTGTTTTTCGGGTATGACCGTCATCTAAAGTAAAATCACAGCTTCCGCTTACACAAACAACGAGTTGCTTGAGATTTTTGTGAGCGTGAAAGCCACGGGGGTGATCCGGCTTGAGATCAGTTAAGTAGTAGATGCGCTTTATTTCAAATGGAACATTTTTTAGGCTTTCAAGAGAAACAAGTAGTCCTCTACCGTCAGTATGACCCTTGAATTCGACTAGTTTTTCATTCATTACTAACCTTAAGGCAAGAATCCTTGCGCGCGTAGCCAATGTTAACTTCTATAACTGTCATTTTATGGCAAACGAGACAGGCTCGAATAGCATTTTTTTGAGAATCTACTAGTAGGACAATAGGTGACTTTCTTAATCCCAAAATGCTAACCTATGGGGCATGAAAAAAAATATACTAGTTACAGGTGGTTCAGGCTTTATAGGCTCAAACTTCATCCCGCATTTCCTTTCAAAACACCCAGATTACAGGATTATCAATCTTGATAAGCTTACTTATGCTGGTAATCCAAAAAATCTAAAAGAGGTCGAAACTAATCCTCAGTACACGTTTATACATGGAGACATCTGCGACCGGATTCTTTTAGAAAAAATCTTCATGGAACATGATATACAAGGAGTCATCCATTTCGCGGCCGAATCCCATGTCGACAATTCGATCACTGGTCCAGGAGAATTTATCCGAACAAATGTTACGGGTACCTTTACGCTTATAGATGTTGCAAGAATTTCATGGAAAGGAAAGCCACATAGATTTCACCATATTTCAACTGATGAGGTGTATGGAACTTTAGGGGAATCGGGCCTATTTAAAGAGACCACTCCTTATGCTCCAAATTCACCATACTCAGCTTCTAAGGCCAGCTCCGATCTTATTGTAAGAGCATATCATCACACTTATGGCATGAATGTTGTAACGACAAATTGTTCAAATAATTACGGGCCAAAGCAGCATGATGAAAAATTAATTCCTACAATTATCCGTAAGGCCCTTACGGGGGAGAAAATACCTGTTTATGGTGATGGAAAAAATATCAGAGACTGGCTTTATGTTGAAGACCATTGCACTGGTATTGATTTAGCTTTTCATAAAGGCGTATCTGGCGAAACCTACAATATCGGTGGAAGAAACGAGAAAGTTAACATTGATATTGTAAAAGAGATCTGTTCGATTTTGGATGAAAAAAAACCTCGATCGGATAAAAAACCATATTCGGAACAAATTTCATTTGTCACTGATCGACCTGGGCATGATCGAAGATATGCTATTGATGCTACTAAAATTGAGAATGAATTAGGCTGGAAGGCTTCAGAAAATTTTACAACAGGAATTCATAAGACCATACAATGGTATTTAGAGAACACAGGGAAATAAATGAAAGGTATAATACTGGCCGGTGGAAGTGGTACGCGTCTTTATCCCATAACAAGAGGGATATCAAAGCAGTTACTTCCTATCTATGATAAACCAATGATTTATTACCCTATTTCAGTTCTGATGCTTGCTGGTATCAGGGACATTCTAATCATTACAACTCCTGAAGATAGTGATTCATTTAAAAGATTACTGGATGACGGATCTTCTTTTGGAATTAAAATTTCTTATGCGATCCAACCCAAACCAGAAGGTTTAGCTCAGGCATTTATAATAGGTGAAGAATTCATCGGAAAGGATAGTGTTTGTTTAATACTTGGAGATAATATTTTTTACGGACAAGGGTTTACTCCTATTCTCTCCAGGGTCATCGAAAACAATACAGGAGCCACTCTTTTTGGTTATAAGGTGAAAGATCCTGAGCGGTTTGGCGTAGTGGAGTTTGATAATAAGACTAACAAGGTACTATCTGTAGAAGAAAAGCCACTTCATCCGAAGTCTAATTATGCTGCTACAGGACTTTATTTTTACGATAATCGCGTGATTGAGATTGCAAAAAGTATTAAGCCTTCTTCCCGAGGTGAACTTGAAATAACCACTGTAAACAATGTTTATCTGAAAGATGAAACTCTAAAAGTTGAACTGCTTGGAAGAGGATTCGCTTGGTTGGATACTGGAACTCATGACAGTTTAACTGAAGCAGGACAGTTCGTTGAGACACTTCAAAAAATGCAAGGTTTGAAAGTCGCTTGTCTGGAAGAAATAGGCTGGAGAAAAGGATGGCTCACAGATAGTCAATTAAAAGAGCAAGCAAACCTCAACTCCAAAAATGAATATGGGGCCTACTTGTTACAGATTCTAGAAGAAAAAAGGTCATTGAATTAAAGCCTTAATCCATGCTTAAAAATTTACATAAAGAGATAACTCTAGCTCACAAAATTATCGATCTTTTGATTGCTCTGTTTTGTTGGCTTATTGCTTATCTATTGAGATTTGATAGCTTTAATAACGAATATTTGTGGTATCTAAAGCTTTCCTTACCGCTGCTCATAATTCAATATTATTTTTTTAGAAAATTTGATCTGTATGCCTCAAAACGGCTTCAGGGTTTAGTTTCCGAATTATTAAATGTTTTCAAGGCAAACTTTGCTGTAATTGTTACTTTCGTAATGAGCATTTACTTTTTCCATCCTGAAAAAGTGTCACGAATTGTTTTATTAAACTACTCACTTTTATCCACCTTCTTGTTCATCACAACTAAACTAGGGATTCGAATGTTTCTTCGTATACAGCGAAGAAAAGGAAAGAATTTAAGACATGTCATTCTTATGGGGAATGGTCCACAAATCGAGCATTTTCTAAAAGTCATAAAAGCTAATCCAGAGGCTGGGTTAAAGATCAAGGGATGGCACGACTCAAACGGCTTGAATGAGAAATATTCAATCAAGGAAATGAATATTTCAGTTGGAAATTTAAAAAACTTGAATTCAGATTATTTAGTAATTGGTTACTACTTAAAAGATCTTGGAAAAGGCGATGAATTACTAAAGATACTTTCTAAAGAGTTAATTGAAATTATAATTCTTCCAGATTTAAGTTTTTCTCTGATTGGACACGAAATTTCAGAATTTGCTGGTTTGCCTGCCATTAGTATCAATCAACCCAAATTTCATACAAAGAGTATAATTACCAAAAGACTTTTTGATATCCTACTCTCGTCTATCGGTTTGATTCTAATTTCCCCACTTTTGCTACTTATCGGCTTAGGGGTAAAGCTAACTTCACCGGGTTCTATTCTATTTGGACAAAAACGAGTGGGGTTAGATGGTCATGGGTTCATAATGTGGAAATTTCGCACCATGAGAACTGATGCTGAATCTCAAGGGAGTGGATGGACAACGAAGAATGACCCGAGAAGAACCAAATTTGGTTCTTTTCTACGTAAAACATCATTCGACGAATTACCACAACTTTGGAATGTTCTAGTTGGAGATATGAGCCTTGTAGGGCCTAGGCCAGAGCAGCCTTATTTTGTTGAAAAGTTTCGTGAAGAGATTGATGCTTATATGCTTCGACATAAGATGAAGGCCGGTATCACAGGATGGGCACAGGTCAATGGACTACGAGGTGATACGAGTATTTCTACACGTATTGAATATGATATTTGGTACATCAAGAATTGGTCAATATGGCTGGATATTAGCATTATTTTCATGACCTTTTGGAAAGGTATCTTTAATAGGAATGCTTACTAGAGGTGATTTTGAAACAGTTACTAAATACTATTAAGATCTCTGGTCCGTTTGCGTTTGCTCGGCTTGGATACGGATATGTTCAAGCTAGATTTCTAATGCTTCTTGCAAAGATATTGCGCCCTGTTGGAATAAAGCTTAAGTCATCCGCACTTTGGATTCTAAAAAGACAATCTTCTGATGAGGCTTCTGTTCGAATATTTGAACATTTATTAATTAATATATTCCAAAGAGATAAAACAGTTAATTTACTCGTTCCCAATTATTTAGGGAAAGCATTTCGCAATATCCTACCTTTTCTGCCAAAAGGTACTTGCATAAAGATATACCAAGATTTGCAACAAGATGATGAATTTGATTGGGTTATTATTACAAATGTAATGTTGAGTTCAATCGCAGCGAAATTAAAATATAAAATAGAAAATTTTGAAATAGAACTTTCGACTATGGGCTTTCATCTTTTAAGAAATAAGAAATTATCGGGTAACTCAAATGTATACGAATATATACGTCTAAGGGAAGAAGTGGAGCTATTAAGTAGACACGAAAATGGAAACCGTATTATTTTTAAAGATGATTTTAAATTCTGTATAAGATCTAGATCCATGGATGCTGCAATCTTGGATGAGGTAAAAACGGAATACTGCAATTGGTTGACGATGAAAAATTTAAAATTTGATACAATTATAGATATTGGAGCTCAAATAGGTGGATTCTCTGTTTATGCTTCAAGGTTTCTAAATCAGCAAGGGAAGATTTTTTCTTATGAGCCTGAACCGAAAAATTTCGAATTATTGAAAGAAAATCTATCAATGAATGAACTGTCTAATATTGTTTCACCTCAAGAAGTTGCTTTGAGTAATAAAAAGGGAAAAGCTGAATTATCCATTTCTTCTGATAATACTGGCGGTAATAAGCTAGGTGTAAGCGAGAGTTCGAGTAATTCTACAGTTCAAGTTGTTACTCTAGATGCATTAGAAGAAGTGCAAGGCCATCTAAATGGAAGAAACTTGCTTAAAATTGATGTTGAAGGCTGGGAATATCCCATATTAAAAAGAATTGAACCCATATTATCTTGCTTTGAAGTTATTTTAGGTGAATTACAATATTCGCAATTTGGATCTACTGAAAAATCACTAAATGTACTTCTTAAAGCTGGGTTTGATGTGGAAACCAAAGGTGATAACTCAATTTTACTTTTTTATGCACAGAGGAAACCGCTGTAATGATCAGCTATCTTAACGGATATATTTTATATCCAATTCTAGAAAAACTTACTAAACGCCAGATTGCAGTTAAGCTTCGAGAGCTTACTTTATTTGAGACTTTGTCTTACGAAAAGAAATTAGAAATCCAAAAAGAAGAATTATACAAGTTGCTAGTTTTTTGCCAAGGACATATCCCTTTTTACCAGGAAATGTTCAAGCAAAATAACTTTGATATAGAGAAGATTAAAGAGGACATCTCTTATATAAAGAACCTTCCTGTCCTAACGAAAGAAATAGTTAGAGATAATGCTGAGAAGCTTAAATATTTAGGAAACGGTTTACATGCAAGAAAAACGGGAGGTTCTACTGGGCAGTCGGTCTTTTTTTTCTATGACAATGGTGGGTTGGATTGGACTGCCGCAATCAATCTTTATGCTTATAATCAAGTAGGTAAGAGGCCACATCATACTGACTGTCATATTTCTGCTGAACTCGGGATTAAGCCACCTTTGTTGAAATACAAAGTAATGCAATTTTTCAAACTAATGAGTCAGAACAGGAAAGTTCTAATGATTGACTCATTTTCAAATGAGGCTCTTAAACTAGTTTATAAGAATTTGAAAAGCTTCAAACCTTATCTACTTCAAGGGCATCCTTCCACTGCTTATGCCCTTGCAAGTTTTATTGAATCGAATAAATTGAAAAGAAAAAAAATGTTTTCTGTCTTTGAACCTACTGGCGAAATGATCACTGGTAAGATGATTAAAACGATTGAAGAAAATCTTTTGTGTAAGGTCGTAAACAGATACGGCAATGCCGAGTTTGGCGTGATTGCTCATAGCACAGAATCACATGACCCTTTTCGCTTGAAAGTTTTTGACAGAGCATTTTTTGTGGAAGAAACGGAAGAAAGTAACATAATAGTAACAGGAATTACGAATTATGGATTTCCACTTTTGCGATATGATACGGGGGATATAGGCTCAGTAAAAAAAGAAAGTGATGGTACTTTCATTTATAATATACAAGGAAGAGTACATGATCTTGTAGAGATAAACGGTGAAAGCTTTCCAACACATTTCATTATGGATTTTTTGGATCATAAAGTTTGTGGGGTAAGACAATTCCAAATAGTTTTGACCGATTCGAATAAGGCTATATTGAATATTGTTCCTGAAAATGAAGCCGATTCCGAGAGAATAAGAATGATGGTCGAGAAAAGATGGCCTGATGGTTTTGATATTAAATTTGTAGGTTTTGAACAATTGGAAACACAAGGCTGGAGAAACAAGTTTAGGTTTGTGATTAACAAAAGAAATATTCATGCACAAAGTTCTTTTTAATACCTGGAATGCCGCCTTCTTTATTAAAGGTGGGGGAGAAGTTCAACTTCTTGAATCCAAGCGAGCATTAGAGCAGAAAGGTTGTTCCATTGATCTTTACGATATGTGGAACCCTCAAAAAGACTTTGATATTTTTCATCAGTTTTCTTCTGTCCCGGGTGTTGAGTATGTAATAGATGCTTATAAAAGTTTGGGAAAGAAAATTGTGATTTCTCCCATTTTTTGGGACGAACTGACAGAAGATTATCCACTTCATTATCATTATAAGAACCTGTTTCCTAAAGCAGACCTGCTTATGACCAACTCTGATGCGGAATCAGAGAAAATCAGCCGCCTTTTTTCAATTCCTTTGGATAAGTTTCAGAAAACAAGAAACAGTATAACTGATGATTACTTAGTAAAAGGAAACAGGGAGTTATTCCTAAAACAGTTTAATATTTCGGTTCCATTCGTTTTAACTGTTGCAAATATTGATGAACGTAAAAATACGGCAAGGCTAGTAGAGGCATGTGAAAGGCTTAAAATTAAGCTGGTTTCTATTGGCAATGTACGACACCCACATATTTTAAAAAGCTTTGAGAACAGTCCTTATTTTCGTCACCTTGGACCAATTTCTGATAAAGAAATTTTAAAATCAGCTTTTTGCTCTTGTTCTTTATTTGCATTGCCTAGTATGTGTGAGACTCCTGGAATTGCAGCTTTAGAGGCGGCATCTCAGGGGGCGAAGATACTTATTACTCAAGAAGGATCAGCTAAAGAATATTTTGAGGATTATGCTACTTATGTTGACCCTTGGTCTGTTGATTCAATCACAACTGGAATGGATATTGCGTTAAGTTCTTCTCATAAGGATATAAGTACATTTATAAGAGAGACTTATACTTGGAGTAATACTGCGGATGATATTATTAAAGGATATGAAAAGATTTTTTAGTATCAATCTTATATAGTGCTTGTTTTAATATTATTGTACTACAAATTGTAAGACAATTATCTTGTTTTTAAGGAATTATATGCTTAGTGAGTTGAATAAAAGTGACATTGGCCTGCTTACTTTTCAGTGTAATATTTGTAGTACAATAAATCGTGTCCCTGTTAACTCTTTAAACCGCGAAACACCATCTTGTTCCAAGTGCGCCTCGACTGTGAGAATGAGAGGAATGATCCATGCTCTTTCAGTCGCTCTATATCAGAAGTCACTCCCAATAAATGAATTTCCATTATCAAGTGAGATAAGAGGTATTGGAATGAGTGATTGGGATACCTATGCAAATGCTCTGGCCAATAGGGTTTCTTATGTAAACACTTACTATCACAAAGAGCCAAAACTAGATATAACGGACATTAAAGATCGAGATGAATCGACTTTAGATTTTATCTTAACCACTGATGTATTTGAGCATGTCCTAGCTCCTTGCAGCCGAGCTTTTGAAAATTCTTATAAACTCTTAAAACCCGGTGGACATTTAGTCATGAGCGTTCCTTATTCTCTTGAAAATGAGGATAACCAAGAACATTTTTCAGATCTCCATGATTTTAAGATAGTTGAAAAAAATAATCGTAGGGTGTTGATAAATGAAACCTCGACAGGCAATATTCAGGAATATGACAATCTTATTTTTCATGGAGGCGAAGGCGATACTTTGGAAATGAGGTTATTTTCAGAAGCCGGCTTAATTAAAAATCTAAAAGATGCGGGCTTTATTGATATTCAAATTATGAAGGAGCCTTGTTTTGAGCATGGAGTTTACTGGCGGCACTCGTGGTCATTACCATTGATTGCTCGAAAGTCTAAACTTGGCTAAGTGAAGTTAAATATTTTACATGTGATTTATCTTTAGATAAAATATCAAACTTTTTGCATCCAAAAACTTGCTCCCAAATTTTTGAAAGCAACTTCGAATTCATCTCTATAGCGCTCAAGGTAGTTTAGCCCCATGTGGTTGTTGAAATACAAAGTTTTGTATCGTTCGTTATTGCTTAGAAAGGCACGAAGAATATAATTCTCATTCCAGCAAATCCCCATTTGTAACCATTCGACAGGATATTCAAAGTTTAAAAAGATGTCATGAAAGTGTATGATTACGCCGGATTTAAGGCGAGGAAGTATTTCAAACATAATATAATTTAAGTCGCTCCCAAATTTGCTCACATGAGTTGAGTCGACAAATAAAATGTCGTTTCTTTCGAGTTGTGTGAAAATTGATGAATCGAGATCTTCAAGTCTTTCTGCTATTAATGTACTCTTATTAAGGTCTTCACCGACTAAATCTTTAAGGAGTGCGGGATAAGGTTCTATAAATGTTTTTTCTATTTTTTCTGAGAAATAAAGGTTTTCAGTGTCGAATAAAACGCATGAAGAAAAACCTGAACCTATTTCAATCACCTTCTTGGGCTTATAACAGATTAGAATATTGTAGTAAGTAATGGCATCATTATGACCAAATGCCGAGTTTTTATAGTAATATTTCAATCCTTCCTTGGGGGTGTCATCCCAAGGAAGCTTATCCTGATTTGAAATCATAAAGTCGAGGAACCGTAATTGTTGTTCAATATTTAGATTAATGTCCCTCACGGGGAGTGTTCGTATTTTTTGATATTTAGATTCCTCTGTTTTATCAAATACGACCATTGGCGAATAAAAATGATCTAAAGGAACAAATCTTTCATGATACTTTAATTTTTCAGCTTTCTTCGTTAATAGTTTGTAATTCTTAATTTTCTGTTTAGGCCAATTTAAAATATTCATGTTGATTATGCTTTTTTCTTTAGTTTGTGATTCAATATTTATTATTAATGTAATAATTAAAAGTTTAAATTGAAACTTAATTTAAATATCTGAAAAATAGTTAGTAACTAAATTCGATTATAGACAATAATGCTTTTTGTACTCTGTGAGAACTTCCTCTGCGGGAGCATCCATTTTGATTCTATGATTTTCTATCCAAATAACCCTGCTACATATCCTTTGTATATCGTATATGTTGTGAGAAACCAAAATCATAGTCACCCCTCGATCCTTGAATTCTTGCATCTTCTGATAGCATTTCTGCTGAAATTTACCATCTCCAACTGATAGAACTTCATCAATTAGTAGAATAACAGGATCAAGGTGAGCGATAACAGAAAAACCGAGACGGGTAAGCATCCCTGACGAATAGGTTCTGATCGGATGATTTATGAAATCACCAAGCTCTGAAAAGTCTATGATCTGATTCATTTTTTCTTTAACTTCTTTTCTCGTCAAACCAAGCAGAACGCCGTTAAGCTCTATATTTTCCACTCCAGTCAGGTCTGGATGAAAACCTCCTCCAAGTTCAAGAAGAGGGGAGACTCTTCCATTTACTTCAACAGTTCCTTGATTAGGCTTTAGAACTTGAGCAATGAGTCCCAATGTAGTACTTTTTCCAGCTCCGTTTCTACCGATAAAGGCAACACATTCGCCCTTTTTAATATCAAAGCTGATATCTTCAAGGGCTGTAAATTTTGCCGATTTCATCTCCTTGAGTGCTTTAGGTAGATTAAATAGCAAGTTTTTAAAGCCACCTGTAATATGGTGGTAAAGAGGATAAGATTTTGTGACGTGGGAAAAAGTTACTACAGAAGTCATAGAATCTCTGCAAAGCGCCATGAGAGTTTGTTATAAACTAATTGGCCAAGAACAAGCACAATTGAAGCCCAGACCATACTGATCCCTATGTACTGCCAATTAATAAATCCATTCAAAAACAAGTCTCGCCAAGAAATAATAAGAGGGGCAACTGGATTCAGTACGATAAGCTGCTGATACTCCTTAGGCACCATATTTATATCAAAAACAACAGGAGTTGAGTAAAACAGAAAAGTCATTCCAATTTGAATCAGTCTTTCTAGGTCCCTAAAAAAGAGATTTATGGTGGATATAAATAGATTGAACCCATAAGTTAGCATGAGCTGGATTAAACAAAGTAGCGGAATTCCCAAAATCCAGTCAAGAGTCGGAGACTTATCAAATATGAAAAGAAAGAGAACGATGATTGGCAGAGATGCTAAAAAATGAAGCATGTCTTGAACGACGGCGACAAAACTTAAAAGATATCTTGGAAAATTCACCTTTTTAATGAGGGGAGCGTTTCCTAAAAATGTCATAGGTCCAACCCCGACAGAGTTGGCAAACCATTGCCAAGGAAATAGAGCAGAGATCAAAAAAATTGGGAAATTCTCAATTTTTACTTTCATGACTATTTTGAAAATCATAAAGTAAAGAAGAGCATAGGCTAAAGGGTTAGCAATCGACCATAAATAACCTAGACTTAGATGTTTATATCTAACACGTAGCTCTTTTTGGGTAAGTTGAATGATAATGTCTTTCATTGTTTAAAAGCATAGATAATTTAAGATAAAATGAATATCATTTTAAAAGAAGATAGATATTTAATTAATAGAAGTAAAAAATGCTTTCAGTCGTCATTCCAACCCTTTTAATGGGCCCAAAAGATATTTTTCAACACACTCTCGACGTTTTAAATTCATCAGAAGTTGTCTCAGAAATTATAATTATAGATAACACGGATTCAAAATCATTTAGAAGCTTTTACCATCCGACTGAAAAATTTATTATCATAGAGCCTGGGAAAAATATTTTCGTAAATAAAGCTTGGAATATTGGCTTACAACAATCTACCTCACAGCTTTTCTTAATATTAAATGATGACATCTTGATTCATCCAGATGTGCTTGGGACATGTGTAAACACTTATAAAAACCTCCACCAACCCGGAATTTTGACCGTGAGAACGGTTATTAATAAAAACATTGATGAATACTTATCTTTAGTCAAATTAATGCTAAAGGAAAGGCTTGAAGTCACAACCAATGTTCCTGAGGGGCGGATTGGCTGGTTTATGTTAGGAGATATTGAAAATTGGGAAGATATTCCAGAGGAGATAGACATATTTTACGGTGACAATTTTATTTATGAAATGGCCAAGAAGAATGGATTGATCAATTACATGATTGAAAGTGGTGTTGTTATTTCTCACAATCAAAGTTCTACAGTCTTAAATCAAGAATTTATAAAAATTAAAACTCCTGTTGCTAATAACGATCATATACAATGGCCTAAAATAAAAAAGCGTTACAACTTTTAGTTTATAAGGAATAACTCACTAATATCTCTAATCACTCCATCCCCACCATTTTTTGAGGAGACATAATCTACAACTTTTAAGTTACAGTCGATAGCATCTTTAGGGCAGATTGAAAAACCAACGGATTTTAAAACTTCATGATCGTTTATATCATCGCCAATAAAAGCGACCTCATCTAAATTTACACCCAATTGATGAGTGAGCTTTTTTAACTCCTCAAGCTTGTTCTGTGCTCCTAGTACCACGTGCTCAATATGTAACTTTTTTGCTCTGTTTGCCACTATCTTTGTAGATTCTGAAGTGATTATTGCAATCTGATAGCCATATTGCTTAAGCAATTCAACCGCTTTCCCATCTCTTGTATTGAATTTTTTTAACTCATCTCCAGCATTAGAATAATACATACCAGAATCAGTTAAAACTCCATCAACATCAAATGCAATTAACTTTATTTTCTTAATTTTGCTCTTGTAATCTTTGAGCATGCTTTTTTTATGTAAAGCTTGAACTATTTCCCAATCGCTAGGCTCATCAATTTCAAAATAAGATTCTGAAGCCATTTCTATGACTCCTACTTTCCCATTAAGTCGAACCTGATTTATAAGGAAATCATTTTTAGAAGTGATATATAAAGCACCATTTTCAACCAAAAACCCATCAAAGTCTTGTCGGCGGGGTCTATTCTCTAGCGAATAATTGACAGGCTCATATACGCCATCTGTGAATTGCCAAATAAATCTTTTTTCTCTGACTACGGATAATGCGCTGTCGAAAGATTTTGAAGTTACTAACTCAATGCCTCTTTCTATATCCTTACTTTTCAATAATGGAGAAGTTGCTTGAACAAGAATGAGATTCTTAAAATCTATTCCCCCTTGATCAATAAAGTTATTAATTACCGATTCTGTAGAAGCGGTATCTGTTGCTGTTTCAGGGTTCCGAGGGAAGTAATGAAGCTTATCCGATTTTAAATTTTCATTTATTGCATTCCAGATTTCAAGTGAGTCCGTTGCAATAACCACTTTATCAATAAGTTTACAGTTGACGCATTCTTTGACCGTCCAATAGGCGAGTGGGCGGCCATTGAAATCTTTTATGTTTTTATTCCGTATGCTCTTACTTCCAGCTCTTAATGGAATAAAAGCTAAGTTTGTTACCATTTAATTTGATTCGACTTGAGCTTGTTTCTTTGGACAACTTCAATATTAAGAATTTCCTGAGGCTTATAGTTCAAAGCCTTGTGAACGTTATTTAAATCTCTTACAAGTTTTCTAAGACCTTCTGGTTCTAGTGAAGCTGCATGATCAGTTCCCTTCCAGGTTCTATCAAGAGTGAAATGTCTTTCAATGTATGGGGCACCTAAGGTATAGGCTGCAACATCAGCTGCAATTCCTAAATGATGTCCCGAAAAGCCTACTGCAAGAACTTCATCTTTGAAAAGATCACGAAGCTTTGATATTTCTAATAGACAGATATCTTCATGGGGCACTGGATACCCAGATGTACAAGAATAAAAGACAGTGTCTTTTAAGCGACCTTTTTCTTTAACGTAATTATATATTTTTGTAATTTCAGCTAAGTCAGTCATACCTAGAGAAATATGAATTTCTCCTGAGTAACTATCGCAGAGTAGAGTTAGAATATTTTTATTTAAATTACAGCCAGAAGGAACTTTTATGAACTTAGGATTTAAAGCAATAATTTCTTTAGTTGAAGTAATATCCCAAACGGACGTTGAATAATCAATTCCTAGCTTTTCACAAAAATTTTTAAGTTCTTTGTGCTGATCTGGTGAGAATTCTAAAAAATCCCTATGTTCGCCATAAGTTGATCCATAAGAATTATCTGGGTTAGGGTGCGGAGCACTGTATTCTGCCTCTGACAATAATTCCCTTGTTGTCCGCTTTTGAAATTTTGCAGCGTCGGCTCCACAAAATTCTTTTGCTGTCTTAATTAACTGTTTGGCAATTTCAATATCACCTTTATGGTTACATCCGATTTCTGCAATTATATAAGGCTTTTTATACATGTTTCCTCTTTTTTAAATCCGGTAGTGCTTTTTTTAGTAAAAAACTATATCTTAACGTCTATGATTATCCATCATGTAAAACAAACTCCGATTGCTTGGGCGCCGGATGAGTTATCAGCCGCAATCAATAAGTATACCAGTCATACATCAAGTGTTTCCAATACAGTCTTAGAAGGTGCTGATTTGATACACTTTCATAATCTATTTTTAGAAACAAATATTCGAAGTCTTATCCAATATCATTCTGAGCCTGAAAAAGTAAATTTAAATTTTAAGGGGCCAAAGTCAACATTGGCCCAGTACCATGCCACTCTTTGTGAGTACCGAGGGTTTAAAGTACTTCGCAATGTAATAGATTTCGCCAAGCCAGAATATAACATTGAATTAAGTAATAAAGGCGGGCCATTGATTGTTGGCTTTACGCCAAGCACAAACCATGCCACAAAGTATGGGACAAAAGGCATTTTGGAGACCTTACAAGTTCTCGAAAAGTTAAGATTCAAGTATTTAAATCGCTTCGAGTACAGGCTGTTGCAAGGATTTCCAATCAAGGAGAGCTTGATGATAAGAAAGAGTTGCCATATTTTAATAGATGAATGCGCTACAGATAGCTATCACAGAACTGGACTAGAGGCTTTGGCTCTTGGAAAGGTGGCAATTTGTTCTCTTTCAAAAGACGTAGAGGATGTTTTATTAAAATCTTCCGGTGCAAAATATAGTCCATTTGAAAACGTACAACTACAGAACCTTGAAACCTATTTAGAGCAACAGCTAGAGATTGATATATCAAAAATAATAGAAAAAGGTTTAGCAAATAGGGGTTGGATGGAAAAATTTTGGAAGCCAGAGGATGTTGTCGGAGACTATATTAATTATTACAAAGATGTACTTAATGGTATTTGTTAAAAAAATGGACGGCCAAGCGGTTTAAAAGTTGGGTAGAATATTTCTTTAATCCTGAACTAATTTAAAGAAATCAAAAAAAATACTTAAATGAGAAAAGTTTTTCCTTGTTGGCGCTTGTCTGTTACTGAATATCTAAGTCATCCTAAGCTAATAAAAGATATATTCCCAGAAGAACCTCGATCTTTGTCTATTTCTCTTTGGAAAGAGAATGAACGAAAATATAGTGCCGAAATATTTTTAAGGGTTTCATTATTGTGATTGAAAAGCTTGGGTTCTTAAAAAGTTGAGAATTCCTTTCACTGAACGATTTTCTTTTCCTGTTAGTATAATATTTGGTTTGTGTTCGAGTAGATCTAGATAATGTTCAATATTGCTTACTCCAACCGTATAGGGTAGACCATTGAAAGCACTTTCATCATTTATAGAGTCTCCGAAATACACGATTTCAGCACTTGAAATTTGCTCTAATTTCAGAAAATATTGGATCCCAAATAGTTTATCAATTTTTTTGGGCAAGATATATAAGTTTTTGAATGTTTTATAGGCTCGAAACCCTTTCGTGAATAGAAAGGTCTCAATTTTAATAAAATCAGATAGGCTTAAATTTATTAGTGAATATGAACAGCTTGCGCCTCTGTCTTCAAAATCGTCAGATGGGATGGCTTGTGGTAGATTAATTGTAATCCAGTTTTTAATCTCAACTAGAGTGGTACGTTCTTCTATATTCAACAAACATGTCCTTAAAACTTTTTTGCTATTATCCCTATCCCTTGTAAGCATAAATCCACCGTCTTCCATAATACATGCATGGATATTAAAATAATTCATCAAAAAACTACCCCATGAGGCGGGCCTGCCAGAAACGATCACTAAGGGAGAATTATTTCGATTGCATAGGGATACAAGTTCTAAGAATTCTTCAGAAATCTTTTCATCAATCGTAATTGTTCCATCAAAATCTGAAAGAATCATTTTCATAAATTGCCTTACTTAAATGTTTGTCCGTAACTTCTTTCAAAGTAGTAACGATATTTAATCTCAATCATTTGTCTAAAAGTTCGAAATGAGATGTCTGCAATATCTTTTCGGCAAGATATCATTTTCAGATCTCTTGGTCTGAGTGCCACTCTTAACCATTTTTGAGGATCTGGGTACGTTCCAGTGTCCTTTAAGGTCCCTCTACTGTTTCTCATGTTTTCTTTGATTATCACGCCCATTTGATAACGAGTTAGGCCATTGCTATTGTTTGCTAAATTGAGAATACCTTTGGGTTGAGTGGTAATTATTTTCATAATTACTTTATAGAGATCATTAATGTCGATTGGATACCTTAATTCAGAATTATCTAGCTCAAGATCTTCATCTTTCTGCAATTGTTTACAAAGTGTCATTAGAAAATCATTTGGATGTTCCGGATTCCCTAAAATCATGGGTAAGCGAATTGAAATGCTTTTTTCATAATACCTACTTATAAATAATTCGGCTAAAAGTTTTGTATAACCATAAGTATTAATAGGGCATGGAAGTGACGATTCATTATTAGTCTGTGATTCGTCCTTATAGACATATATGGTTGATAAATTAATCAAGAAAGGTTTATTTGATTTGTTTTTTAGAGCACTAATTAAATTAAATATTGAAGTAAAATTGCCGCCATATGCTTCATCTGGGTAGCTCTCGCAATAATCAGGTGATGGATGTCCAATTGTGTTGATTATTACATCAAATTCGGTGGTGTCGAATAAATTAATAACATCGGTTATATTCTTAAAATCTATTTTTATTAAATCTTGAACTGGGGAGCTATGGGTCGTGCCTGTGACATTAAGCTCTGTTTTTTGAAAAGCTTTGAATAAATAACTCCCAACATAGCCACTCGCCCCGAGTATTAATAGTCTCATTTGGCCAATACCTCTTCTAGACTTATCCGCTGTATACTTTTCAGCTCTGAGTATCTGCTTGCATTTAAAAATGTACGCCCATCATTCAGGTAGTTTTTACAAGCCAGGCTAAAAGATTGTTGCTGAATATGTTTTTCAGGCTTTATCCATTTTTCTCCTCTTTCGCGATAATTTGAATGGAAATGATTTTTCTCTCCTTCGCTTACCAATACTTCTCCATTGGGCGCTGTTTCCCCTGTTGGAGGAGAAAGCTTGTAATTAAAATCTACTCCCAGAAGGATAGCTTCAGAAATACCCATGTAAAAGGCTACTTGGAGTTGGAAAAAAAGCACAGCATGTCCACCAAATGTATTAACATCGGCATTTTGAGAAAATTTAATTACGTAATCACCATTCTTATCTTTCGGTCGACTAATGTGATTAAACCAGTAGGCACTGATCTCAGGGAGGTAATCTTTTAAGGCTTCTTTTATTGTATTCCCAAAAAGTTTAGTCGAAGGGATTTTACATATTTGTTTTGCATTCACTTCAGCTGAAACTCTATCCGTGATGCTGTAGTATGTTGGTCTCCAGTTTGTATCTTCAAAAGCGAGGTAGATTTTGTTACATCCGAAAGTTATTTCATTCGATAATAATTCAAGGTCACTTACTTTTAGAGAAGGTCCGTTCCCAATAAAGAAAGCCCTTTTTCCCTTATGTATATTCTTAAGTTCTCTAATGTCTTTTTCCATAATTATCTTACCCCACAAAATGTTAAGGCATTTAAAGAGATCTAAATCTAGAAGGTCTGTAGAAGAATTTAATGTATTGTTGCAGTATGTTGCGAATTCGTAACTGGGCGATGCGGCATTGTTCTTCGTTGCCAATGCTGATTTCTTAATTTAGAAATGCATTTATTAAGATTTATAGGTTGGTGAATGAAAGTATTAATAATTGGAAGTTCCGGCTTACTTGGCGGTAAGTTGCTTGATAAATTCTCAAAAAAAACAAAAACTTTGGGGACTTATTTCTCGCATTCAGAGAAAAAACAAAGTCATAAAAATATAGTCCACTTAGATGTAAGACAGCTCACAGTTGTAGAAAAATTTATTGTCGAATTTCGCCCTAATGTTGTTATTTATTGTGCGTCAATTCCTAGGCCAGATATTTGTGAGGAAAATGCAAATGAAGCCTACGCTGTAAATGTGGAAGGTTTGAAGAATGTTGTTTCAATCTGCGCTTCTTTGGACTTAAAGCTGGTTTATGTTTCTGCTGATTATGTTTTTAGTGGAAGCAGGAGTATATATGTGGAATCAGATGAACTGGATCCTATAAATACCTTTGGAAGAACTAAGCAAATTGCTGAAACTTATTTAAAAACACATCTCCCAAGTGCACTTGTAATCAGGTCTGGGTTGATATATGGCTACTCAGTTCATACTGAGGGGAGAGGATTTGTTCATTGGGTAATAGATAGTTTATTAAAAAATGAACCAATTGAAGTCGATGATTCCTTAACTGTATTTCCAATTCTCGCTGATGACATTGCCGATATAATTTTTAAACTTATTCAAAAAGACGAGTCTGGTGTTTATCATGTGGCCAATCTTGAGGCTCATACCAAATTTAGCTTCGCTTCTTTAATTGCTCAAGAATACAAACTCAACGTGAAGCTTTTAAAAATTGTTTCAACTGAAGCAAAAAAATTGCCTGCGAAGAGACCTAAAGAAGTAAAGTTATCAACAGATAAGGTTAAAAATTTATTAGGCGACGAATTTAGTATTGCGAGTGTTGAAGAAGGAATAAGAATACATCGTAGGCAGTTTGGATGTCTCTTTAGAATGATATATAGTGTTCGACCAGACATGCTTGTCGCCGGCCAGAATGCTTCAGATTTTAGAATCTCTGTAGGGCGGGCTTTGGCTAAAGAAGCTCCTATTGAAGAAGTGGATTGTGTCGTACCTATTCCTGAATCAGGAATTTATAGCGCGACAGGTCTATCTGCGGAAAGTAAAAAACCCTTATTCTTTGGAATTATTAGAGATTACTTCACGGAAAAAACGCTTTATAGCTCAACAGCGAAAGACAGACACCAATCTCTTAAAGAAAAACTAATCCCGGTAGAATCAGTAATTAAGGGGAAAAGCATTGCTCTGGTTGATGAAGCTGTTCTTTCAGGTGCAACTCTTGGGGTCGTGATTCAGAGACTTAAGGAAGTTGGGGCTAGAGAAATACATGTTAGAATTCCATCGCCTGTAATGACAAGTGATTGCACAGGTAGGATTTTACCACAAGTTAGACTAGCTTATGATGCACTTTGTGAAGCTGAAAGCGACGTGAAATTAACGAAAGGTGACTTCGAAGAAAGACTCGCTAAAAAATTCGGGGTTAGTTCATTTTGTTTTTTGAGCACAAAAGCTTTTTTAGATTCAGTTAAGACGTCAAATCAAATTACATGCTCTGATTGCTTCTTAGGTAGAGAGGATCGTTAGCATATTTTTTTAAAAAATTTAAAGCCCTCATTTACCAAAGGATCACAAAATGGATTATATAGGGGATATGTTTTCTTTAAAAGGATTATCCTATAGTCAATATTTGACTTCTCGTAAATACGATCGAGGTGAGAGGCATATAAAAAATCTTTTTGATGGGCTGGTAACAGCGGTAGAGTATGCGATATATCTTGGTGTTCACGGGAGTATCATTGAATTCGGAACTGGTTGGGGATTGAGTACGAACATATTGGCTTATGCAAACAAGGGCGCTTCACAGCATTGGGATAATCCTTGTCGGAATATGTACTTGCTTGACACATTCTCGGGCATGCCAAAACCTAGCCACGAAATTGATAAAAATCAGAAATCTTGGATCGGGGGGGAGTTTGCAGGATTATCTGCCCTAGAACTCTCTGAAGTACTAGAGAAACACATCCCTTCAAATAACATAAAGATATATAAAGGTTTATTTAGCGAAACAATTTCTAAAATACCTGAGAACGAAATCTTCGCTGTAATTCATGTCGATTGCGACTACTATCATTCTGCCAAAGAAGTCCTAACTTTTTTATTTCGAAGTAAAATGGTAGCCGTGGGTGCCATCCTGATTTTTGATGACTTTAATTGTAATCAAGCAAGAAATGATCTTGGAGAGCGAAAGGCTTGGACTGAAATAGTAAAAGAATTTGGAGTAAATTTTTCTTTTGTTCGTGCGCATTCTGTAAGTGGTTCACAGTTCATCATACATTCATATATGTAAGACAGTAGTCTTGATAAACAACATTAATTTTATAGCAAAAGATTCGATTTTAGTGTTTGTACTAGACTTTCTATTTTCTTAAATCATCATTAGCCTTAAGATGTTTTTTAATAACTTGAACTGTCTAGTTCTGATACTAGGACAGTTCAAGTTAGTCGTTCTTTAAAATACAAGTAGAGGACATCTTTTAAGTGTTCAGCCTTTTTGGGATATCCCTCAAGGCCGGTGTGGCGTGTAAAGTGCTTGAAAATTAAAGCTTTTTTATACTTCGTTTCCTTCTTTTTACATTTTCACCATTTGTCATTTCTTCAGATATTTAGCTTTATTTATTTGCTAAAAAAGCTGAAGATGTTTTTTTAAAGGAAATTTGATTTACGTAGTGTGAAAGACTTTAATTGATTAAGGATTTATAATAATGAGAGTTGGTGTTTTTAGTGTAATTCCATGGAGCTTTTTAGATCAACGACCTCAAGTCCTCGCAAAAAAAATTGGAGAATGGGGAAATGAAGTAATTTATTTTGAACCTTTCGTAAGGCTTGATCAATGGAATGATACTTATAATCATCCTTGGAGTAAGTATGAAGCCCTGTGTTGGACTCCAAGAAATGTATTTCAAAATGTATCAGCTCTTAGCCTTATGAATTTACCAGCGCATAGGGTCTTAGGAAAACTACTCAAGAAAAATAAAGAATATCATGGAAAAAATCTAGCATATTTAAAATCATTAAACTTAGATCTTGCTATTGTGATAGACCCATCAGTAGGTCATCTTCTAGACGAGTTGGGCGTTCCATATATCTATGATCATGTAGATGATACCCATCAAATGAAAGCTGTGGTAAAAGATTTCTGGTTTGAGTCTCAGAAACACTGTAGCAAAAATTCGATAACTTCATTGTATATTCAGCCGAACATTGCTCGTAGATACAACGGTCTTTATGTAACTAACGGCATAGAGCCAAGCCAGTTAGAGATGGAATGTAATCCTGAAAAGTTCTTTGATGCTGGATGCTTATCTGCTATCGCTGATTGGTTTGATTTGGATTCAATATTAAACACTAAGAAAAAGATATTAATAATAGGCCCCATGGAAACTGGGGTTCGTGCAGAATATACTAAATATAGAAAGCTTGGCGGTATCAATGTTACTTGGATACCTCGAGTTTCTCGGCGAAATGGAGCCCAATGGCTAAAAAGATGTCGCTCTGCAGTGGTGCCATTTAATGATGAGCATGCCATTGTGGATTATGTTATGCCCCTTAAACTTGTAGAATATTTTTATCTCGGTCTACCTTCTATTTCATACTTAAATAAAGGGATTGAAGAGGAGTTTGCTGACAAGGTAGTTTTTTATTCTAATCTCAATTGGAAAGGACTCCCTTCTCTTGATGAAGCTATCGATATTGCTAATGAAAGGTCTTTTGATCCTAATTTCCTAAAAGAAACTGCGCTAAAGTTCACCTGGGATAAAGTCCTGTCACCCCTTGAAGCTTTATTGAGGACTCTTGAGAAGTATAAAACGTCAGAAGATTCTTTTTCACAAATTTCAAAGGAATTTGTTGCTAAAAACCCACCGATATTACTATCGAGGACAAACTAGGGTGAGTGGACGTGATTTAAAGTGGTTTTATGATACAGAGGGAAGCACTATAATGCAGCTTCCACCCTACCTTGAGTTATATTATCAGCTATTTAAGCAGAATTTTATTGCCACGACTGAGTTTTCAAGCAGATATTCTTTTTTAAGTTGGCTCTATAGTACAGATACAAATTCTATAGAGATTGAAAAAGGTCTTACAGATATCGGTGTTTTAAATTTCTTAAGTGAACCATACGACAGTATGGAGTTAGGATCAGATACTTTTTTAACACAATTCGACTATTATTATTTCAGTAAAAATAGAGACAGTTTTCTTTCCTGGGATTATTCACTAGGCTCAATTAAAGAAAGGCAGAAATATTTATCGTGGTGTTATTCATGGGGTAAAGACATCCCTTTTTTTAAAATGACCAGAGAAAGAATGCTGACCCCTTCTAAAAATTGTTTTTTAGATTTTTTTGAGATCACAAAATTTTTCGAGCTTACGATATACGGTTTTGATTTACTTGATTATGAAATAGATGCTCCTAAACCTTTGGCACTAGGGGTCGCAAGAGTACTTTTTGGATATTCTAGATTTAGGTATCCCCTTACTCAAAGTCAGTTGTTAGAATTATCAACTCCTAATAACTTAGAATACCTTTATTCATTATATTGTAGATTCTATGGCGGAAACCTAACTAATATTGACTTCAAGGTTTTGGATATAAGCCCTGAACTCCTTGAGTTAAAAGTCTGAGTCATAGTTTTCTTCAAATTACTGTGCCCAAAAAGGGGTTAAGCTAAAACCAGACTGATTTCTAAAATCGTCAATAACAGAAAGTTCTTTCGTCTTAGCATCTATACATTCAGAATTTTTAGAGACCTTATAAACAATGTAACCATTTTCATCAAATGTCGTGTGAAGACACTTTAAATAATCTCCAAATACCTCTTGTGGTTTCCAGTAATCAAAATTTTTATTGAATAAAACATAATCAAAATTCATTTCGGTGAAAAATTTTGCTACTTCTGCAAATTCTTTTCCTGCAAAGAGGTGTAGACCAGCAATTCCAAACCAGTCCCCAACGATTGGGCGAGGGGAATAGAGATGAGTGCAGCTATTGTGAACACTTAAAACAATTGATTTCTCAGGCGTTTGCTTTTCGAGAAACTGATAAGCTGAAGCCGAACCAATCTTTGTATCAATGAAACTTATAACTTCTTCCTTAGATGTTGGAATAGTTCCAAATTTTAAAGATTTTATAGTCGGTATTAGAGAAGCAATAATGAAACAAATAGAAACAAGGGTTAATAGTCTTGTAGATTTAAATATCCTTTTTGTAGATATCTCTTTCCAAAGATAATAGATAAGGACTCCCACCAGAGGTGTCAGATATCTAAGTACGGGGCCAGTGGCCAACCACCCCAGAAAATAGAAGATAGAAAGTAAAAAAAGAAAACGGATTTCAGATAGGACATTTTTGTCTATAAGTCTTTCAAGGAAATGATACTTAATAAAAGCGATTATTATAAAACCCCAGGTTAACCACCAAAAAGGTCCGATAACAAATTCTCTTGTATCTGAAAACTTTGTCCTATCCGTTGAAATAATAAAGAAGGCTTTGAACCATTCTTTAAAAGATTTTGGTTTGAAAAAATCCATGGCTGCTACAAATTCATGAGCACTCGTTTTATCCCAAAAATATTCATTTTCGGTATAAATCCCAAGGGGGAAGAAAGGGCTTTTTGCTAGAATGATGTTTTTCCAAACAAATGGAATGAATATTAAAAGCGAGAAAACAATCCATAAAACAAGTTGTTTCTTTGGAAATGTTTTAATCGTCATATAGACTGATTTTCTCGCTATTATGAGAAGAGACATCCAAGCAAGGACTGCATAGAAACCGCCTTGATGTTTTACGCAATATGAGGCTGCACTCAAAAAGAATGCGAGGCCAAGAAATGGAGCTTTGCCAGTGTTAATATATTCAATAAAGCAGATTACGAGAGCGACAAAAAAAGAAATCGCCAAAATGTCCTGATATGCGTAAGTCATTTGAAAAGCAATGACTTGGACGCTGATAATTGATAATAAAAACAGCCAATTATATTTTTTAAGCGAGTAAGATGTAACAATACCTAGCGATGCAAGGAAGAAAATTTGAGAAACTCCACCAATAAGATCGCCTCTACCGAGAATCTTGGAGCTAACAATACTTAAGCTAGAAAAGATAGTTTGAGTAAAACCAGGAGTCCATGGATTTCTTACCCACCAAGCATTTATCCATTCTCCACTTGTAAACTGAGGAAGAAGAAAAGTGAGGTGTCCAAGTGAAGTATCACATGATGTTTGTGGATAAAGGCTCCCTAAGTAAGGAGCTGCTGGATAAAGAACAAGAACCAAAAGTGCTAAAGCAAAAAGAAAGTGACTAAAAATAAAAATTTTATTGAACTTAATGCTCCAATTTTTTATACAGCAATCTTTCCAAAGAATTAAAATGACAGTAGTTAACGAAGCCGCCCAAACAGAAAATAGAACTCCTGGAAGTAATAAGCCGACATATGCTAGGTTAATACTAATAAAAGCCCACAGACATAACCCTAGCACACCCCACCATGGGAGAAGGTCTGCAGAAACACGTTTTAGTACTAGATTTGTTAAAAGTAAAAAGGGCGCGAGGAAAATGAGAATCAAAAAAATATGCTGGGTACCTAAAATAATTTCATCCATGACTTAATCTCTAGTTTTTCTAAGGTAATCGGTTTTTAAAGGGCACTTCATCTCAATTAGATTTTCTTGCACGATGAGAGTGAGCGCCATAGTTGTAGACATCATAAGTAATAAAGGTAATCAGAAATTGAACTCCTAATATAATTAAAAGTGCAATGATAAACAGAGTGCCAGTTGGAGTGGGTTTTGCATTTGAGAGAGCATCATACCATTTATATAGCCCAAATATCGAACCAAAGAATAATGAGGGAATTGCAGCAAGAAGTGATACACTACCCGCATTAAAATCTCTTAAGAAGTAAAGATAGATAATCCTTTTAAATATTCTCTTTAAATACTTTGATGGAAAGGTAATCATTGTATTTATAATGCTCAAATTTGATTTTTCATCTGAATATTTCGCTTCCATTGGCACATCTTGCACTATCGCTCTAATGAGTCCTAGTCTAAAAAGTAAGTCACTTTCAAAGAAATATCTTCGTTCAATCTTATCAAAGGGTAAGTGAAGTAGAGCTTTGGAACTAATTGCTGTATAACCGTTGGTGGGATCCATGATTTCCCAGTACCCACTCATTAATTTGTTAATGAAACTTAATGCGGAGTTGCCAATTAATCTTAAGACAGGCATTTCTTTTAAGCCATCAAACCAATAGAATCTGTTCCCTTTAGTGTAATCCGCTTCATTTCTTATGATAGGATCAACAAACAATTTCATTAATGCTGGGTCCATTTGGCCGTCGCCATCTATCTTTACACAAATATCAATCCCACTTTTTAAACAGAATTGATAACCTGTTATCATAGCGCCGCCAACGCCTTGATTAACATTGTTATATAGAATGGTAATCCTTGGATCTTTACAGTTCATTTCAATAAATTTTCCCGAATTTTGAGGACATTTATCATCCACGGCAATAACGTGATCGACATACGGTGGGATTGAAGAAATCACCCCTTCAATGTGATTTATAACTTTATAACAGGGAATGATTACAGCGATCTTATAATTTTCTATCAATGTAAAACTCGGTTCTAAAAGTAATAATAAAGATAAATTTTCTACTTAATATAACGGTTTTTAAAGCAAAATTATCATAACGAGAGATTCAAAAATAACAATCCCATTAATTAAAATATATAAGCTTTGAAAACAGGTAGCTTTAAAAGTTCTTTTTTTGAGGTAGCCAGATTGATACCGCTATACTTTAACTCTCTTAAGATTTGAATCTCAGTATTTAAGTCTTTACTTTCAAGTTCAACCAATACTTCCTTTGCCAAATTCGCATGCATAAAAGATGCGGGCTCTTGAAAGGTAGATAAACTTAAGTTTGGATACTTTTCCCAAAGACGATCAATTTCTTCCTCACATTCTATATTATTTGTTCCTATATAGATAAGCATGACAGATGATTCTTTTAATAGAATTTGGGGAAGAATGCTTTTATATGAATCATCGGCGATGAGACAAAGATTAAATGGCTTTATTGATTTCTCTCTGTCTTGCGTTAAGAAGTTAAAACTTTCTGGAAAGTCTGAGGAGAACAAGGAGAAAACAGAAGCAGTGGGAAACTGTTCTTTAAAGGAGACTTCTTTATCCTTTAAACTCTTTAATAAATGATCAATATCATTGATATCGTTTGGATTCAAATCAGGATCAGGAATATAGCCCAAATTGTCTTTGAAATCTGATAAATTCAGTGAGGCACTTGTTCCATACAAGATGCATGACTTGTAGCTTGGAATAATCTCTGTTGGAATTTCATTTTCATACACATCATAACTCAATTTTTTTGCATCTAGCCTAGCTGTGATGTCATCGAAGCTTAAGCCGATAGATAAAGATTTATTTTTTAGTAATAAAACATCTTTCATTTAAATTCCTTTAGAGAAAAAAGGCTTTGATGTATAACCTTCATTATGTAATGGCGGTATGGACATGATTTCAAAGATATTCATTTTACAAGAGAAGGTTAATTCCATTCTTCGTTTAATGATCTGAGGCGCTTTAAAAAGGAGCTCTTTAATTATTCTGTTTCGTAATGATTTCTTTGGTGTGTTCAGAAGAAAATGAATTAACGTTTTTGAAAACTTAAGTGTCATAGATAAGTTGGAAATGTAAATTAAGTGAAAGATCACATAATTTAAGAGAACCAAGTTTTCTTTAAAGTCATTGGGGGCCTGTTCAGCAGAGGCACTAATCTTATGCCAAGCTACAGTTCTATTTGTGTAGTAAGATTTCCATCCCTTCCCCCACGCTTTCAAACATAAGGCTACGTCTTCCCAGTAGGCGAGGCCAAAAATAGGGTCGAAAGCTCCTAGCTCGAAAAATTTTCTCTTGTCTACCAATAAGGCTGCGCCCGTTCCGTAAATTGTAGGTTCATCTCGATTGGACAAATTTGTCAGATTATTAACGCCCCAGTGTTGAATTATCTCACCATCTTGATTAAATCTAAAATTAATGTAGGAAGAAAAAACTTCATTAGTAAGCTCTTTCCCCCGCCAGTAGTTGGTTTGTGGAGAAACGCTAAAGCAATCAGGATGTTCGAGAAAAGCTTGCGCTAATTGTGATAGGAAATCGTGAGGAACATAAATATCGTTATTTAAAAACAAGATGCTCTCATATTGGGCAATTTGGGCACCACTGTTACAGGCATGGCCAAACCCAGTATTCGTTTCATAAGCAATTAGTTTTACCTCCGGATAATAATCTTTTAAGACATCGACAGATCGGTCCTGACTCCCATTGTCAATAACAATGATCTCGCTCTTACCTTCAAAATGCTTTGTCGCTTTTAGAAGAGGGTCGAGAGACTGCTTAAGGAGATGTAGGCCGTTCCAATTTGGAATTACAATTGAAATTCCAAATTCCTTGAGTGAATTGTTCATTATTGTTCCAGTGTTGAGATATTGAGATTAGATATAAATTGTTTCATCGTTTTATCAAATTTTTTTGACAATGCTTCAGTTGAAAAATTTTCTTTTATGTTTTTTTGTGCCATTGCAATCTTTAACCGCACTTCATCATCGTTAGAGAAAACTTTTCTCATCAGTTTAGCAGCCGATATAATGCTTGGGTCGGCCCATTGAAAGCCTTCTGCAAGATGATAATCTGATTCAGTAACTGATATCATTTCATAATCTACTAAAAAGCATAGTTCGTTGGAGCAAAAGTCCATGTTTCCTGAATAACCTGTACATATGACAGGTTTTCCCATGAGCATGTTCTCGGCAATACCAATTCCGAACCCCTCAGATCGATGGAGTGAAACATACGAATCACAGCAGTCAAATAGCGAAAGTAGCCTTTCTCTTGGCAAGACTTCATCAATTAAAAAGATGTTATTACCATTGATTAGACTGAGGATTGTTTGCCATTCTTTTGATTCTGCATCAGTATTGGTAACTTTTAAAACAAGTCCAACATCTTCACTGTCAGTGAAGGCTTGTTTAAAGGCTTGAATACATGCGATGGGATTTTTTCTCGTTAAAAAAGAATTCATATCGAACGAAAAACAAAATAGAAATTTATTATTCGGCAAATTAAAATCTGACCTTGAAGCCTTTGGGAAAGGCAGTATTTCAATTGCGTTCGGCATAACCTCAACTGGAATGTCATATTCATTTAGATAAGCTTTCTTTACGAATTCAGAAATTCCCCAGATCTCATCTGAAAATTTTAAAGCATGGTCCAGTTTCTTTTGTCGGGTATCGAATTCCCAAGCAAAATGGAAAATATTGTATTTGTTATCGAAAAACTCACTTCCAAAACGATAAATCAAAGCTGCTGCATAATTGTGAGTAATTGAATATATGCGGATAGGATGTTTAAATTCATTGCTAATATAAAGAGCAAATTCATTATCATCATTTTGTATTTTATCAGAGGGGTGGTAACAATCAATAGCATTTATTTCGTAATCGGATTTTAAGGCCAATCTCATGAGTGATCGTATTTGTTCGCCAATTCCAAGCTTTCCTTTTGGAAAACCTATAAAATCAATTCCGATTTTTTCTTTCGCCCTCATGTGAGCTGATATCCTGTTACAATTTATGAACTGAATTTAGCAAAAAAAGTTTAAATGTAATATTAATAAGACGGATTGTGCTCCGCAATACTCTCTATGTTGGAGACAGTGTTTATAGTTTTAAGACATAATAATCCTTTTATTGGTCAGGTTTTATGTCTAAAAAAGTATTATTTTTGAAGTCTCAATCAATTGCAAAAAGTTCTGTTCTTGCTAATTGCAAGCTTGTCTATGAATCTCCATTTAAGTTCGAACGCTTTTTTGAAAGGTTTGACTTCGCAGATGAGTGGAACAATTTAGGATATGGTCGAATCCGCACTGATGGATCACCGTATGCAATTTCAGATTTTACTCTGACTGATTCTGCTTTTGATAATATTCTTGCAAGGTATTATTTATCTGATGGTACTTCGGGGGTGTATGCAGGTATTAAGGACAATAAACTTACTTTTAATCGTGAGGTTGGGCCAATTGACGGAATAGATGCCTGTTTAATTGAAGACTTTTTGAATGAATCTAAGCCAGTTTTGATTGATATTCCTTATGGATATAATTCAGCGGTCACTATGAGAATTGATTGCGATGAGGCAATCTCATCTGGAAAACAACTGGTCGATCTTTACAAGGAGTTGTCTGTTCCTTTCTCGATGGCAATCAAGACCTCTCTTGATTTTAATGCTGCTTCTTTAGAATTAATCAGGAACGTGCTGGAAAATGGTGGCAGTGTCCTTTCACATTCTGAAACTCATGCTCCGAACTGGGGAGGAACTAGGGAGAATGCTAAGTGGGAAGCCGAAACAGCTCGAACTAAACTTAGAGAATTTCTTCCTTCTGGCTATAATTTTGACTTTGTGGTCTCACCTTTTCATCAAAACCCACAATATGCAGTAGAAGGCCTGCGAGATGCTGGTATCAAAGGTTTTGTGGCAGGGATTATTAAGAATGATCCAGAATATTTGGTCTCCAGGGCTTCTTGGGCGAAGAATGTGCCAGGAATTATGACCCATTCTCAACAATGTATGCTTCACGGAGATTCCTATCATAATGCAGGAAACACTATTGATATTTATAAAGAAAGCTTTGAGAATCATTATAGAAGCAACACATTTTTTGGATTCCTAGATCACCCTTTTTCTAGCTATCAGTATGGCTGGCTAAATGAAGAAGAGCGGCTCAATGCTCACAAAGAATTTCTTCTACATATTAAGAAGTTTGATGGGATATGGTTTGCGAATTTGGTAGATGCGATGAGCTTTTTATGGGTCAAGGTGAATACCAGAGTTTGGATTGAGGATGATCAATTGAATTGGGAAGTTCCACCCCATGACTATAAAGGACTTCCTGATCTTTGTGTTTTATGGAAAGGTGAAAAGTACAGAGTGCCTATTAATGGATAAAAAGAATTTCATTATTATCTCTACAGCAGATTGGGACAATCCTTTTTGGACAAACAAACAACATGTTGCAAGAACCTTAAGTGAAGCCGGGCATAAAGTAGTCTATTTTGATTCTTTGGGCCTTCGGAATCCGAATAAAAACTCAACTCGTGATCTGACGAGAATTTTTAAGCGTCTAGTGTCGTTCCTGAGAGGGCCTCGCAAAATTAGCGAGAATCTGACTGTATTTTCTCCATTAGTGGCTCCTAAGCATTCAAATAAAGTTGTTTCTTTATTTAATAATTTCTTGATGTCACTATATCTAAAATATTTTGAGCTTAATTCTTTTTCAGGTCCAGTAATATACTGGACTTACAATCCTCTAAGCGCTGATTTTTTAAAATCGAATTCTATCGTTTATCATTGCGTCGATGATTTAACCGCCGCACCGGGGTTGCCAGTTGAACGCATACAAAGAGAAGAAATTAAACTGCTGAAAAAATCAAAATTGATCTTTGTAACCTCAAAAACTTTAAAAAATAAATATGATGGGATGGGATTCTCAGAGAAAACTTTTTATTTCCCGAATGTGGTGGATGAAAAGCATTTTTCTCAAAAAGTGGACCCTAATCAGGTGCCAGAAGATTTAAAAAATATTGGTAGGCCCATATTGGGATTTATCGGGGCCATAAGTTCATACAAGGTTGATTTTAATCTTCTCCGTCAAATTGCAATAGAGAAAGCTGATTGCTCTATAGTTCTCATAGGCTTAATCGGAGAAGGGCAGCCAGATACTAGCATTGATATTCTTACCGGACTGGACAACATCCATTTCCTCGGTGCAAAGAGTTACAGTGAGCTTCCAAAATATTTGCACTTTTTTGACGTTGCCATGATCCCGTGCGTTGCGAATGAGTACACCCGATCAATGTTCCCAATGAAATTCTTTGAATACTTGTGCGCAGAGAAAAAAGTAGTTACAACTCATTTGGAGTCATTGGAAGAATTTAGGGAATGTTGTTTTGTGGCCCAGGATCATAAGTCCTTCATCTCAGGTATAAACAAGGCCTTGACTTCGAATTTAGAAGAATTCGCAGACAAGAATAAAATGGATGAAGTTTTGAAGGAGCACACTTGGAATGTTCGGACGAATAAAATGTTGAGATTCCTTTAAGTAACCAAAAATTTCATCTTAAGATTCTATAAACTTTTGATATTATTTTGCAAATGTTAAAGGGGAGTCTTTTATTTCAGCACATATTTTGCAAGAATACCTTCTTCTTAAACAGAGCTTTGGTAACTTCGAGGTCATATGCCTTTTTTAAAAACAGATTTTCAAGATTTATATATTTTTGAACCAAGAGTATTTGAAGACGGTAGAGGTTATTTTTTTGAATCGTTCAATCAACAAACTTTCGAAAGTGAAGCAGGAATTAGTTGTTCATTTGTCCAAGATAATCAATCAAAGTCAAAATATGGAACTTTAAGAGGTTTGCATTTTCAAAAAAACGATGCAGCTCAAGCCAAATTAGTGCGCGTGTTATCAGGAAAAGTACTGGATGTTGTAGTTGATTTACGTCAAGGTTTTTCAACTTATAAAAAATCTTTTTCGATAGAATTATCTTCGGATAATAAAAAGCAACTTTATGTTCCAAGAGGTTTTGCTCATGGCTTTGTTGTTTTAAGTGATACGGCAGAATTTCTATACAAATGTGATAACTTTTATAGCCCTCAGTATGAATCTGGAATTAATTTTGCTGACCCTGATTTGAATATTGATTGGTTGTTGCCTGAAGAAAGTTTGCTCCTATCAGATAAAGATAAAAATCTTCCTTTTTTAAGGGATCTATGAATCGGGTTTATGTCACAGGCGTAACGGGGCAAGTTGGTGGGGAACTTAAGAGGCTCTGCCCCGATGTTGTGTGTCTTACGAGGAATGACATAAATTTATCTTCGGAAGAGAGTATTCATAGCTATTTTAAAGACAAAAAACCTTCCTTAATTGTTAACTGTGCTGCTTATACAAAAGTCGATCTTGCTGAGACAGAGGAAGGAATCGCCCGTCAAGTTAATGCCCATGCACCTTCAATTTTGGCCGGTTTTAGTGATAAATTTATCCATCTCTCCACAGATTATGTTTTTGATGGAGATGGACATTGTCCTTATTCTGAGGATCATGTCACAAGCCCTTTAGGGGTTTATGGACGCACAAAACTCTTGGGCGAGGAGATGGTTTTAAGGGTGAATCCGAATGCTACGATAATTAGGACATCGTGGATATATTCTGATCTCGGAAAAAATTTCTTAAAGACAATCCTAAAATTAGGTAAAGAGCGAGAGGTATTAAATATTGTTTCGGATCAAATCGGAACACCAACTTATGCCCGAGATCTTGCATCTCTAATCGTTGAAAATGGAATTAAACAGTGGAGATTTAAGAGTGGTATCTACCATTTTTCAAATGAAGGTGTTGCTAGTTGGTATGACTTTGCACACGAGATCATCGATTTAATGCAAGTTAATTGCAAAGTTTATCCTATTAATACCAGTGATTACCCAACACCTGCCAAAAGACCTCACTATAGTGTTTTAGATAAAACAAAAATCAAGAAAGATTTAAACATAGTAATTCCTCATTGGAAGACTAGTTTAAAGCAATGTTTAATGACATTAGAGACAATCAGCAATAGCTAAGGATGTTTTTGGTGAAATTCTCTCGAGAGAATTCCTCAGCACGAGCAATTAATTTTGTTCGTTCAAAATTTTGTTTCGAGAAGGAGAGAATCGCTTCAATTAAACCATCTTCATTTTGATCTGTGAAAAAGTGGGCCGTAGAATCATCCAAAGTATCTAAAACGCCTGCATCTTTATAAGCAATTACTGGTGTGCCTGAGGCAAGGCTTTCCAATGGAGTAATCCCGAAATCTTCGGTTCCGGGAAAGATTAGTGCTTTGGCCTTAGCAAGTTCGTTTACGATCTCAGCTCTTGAAACGTTTCCAGAAAATACTATGTTTTTAGAAGCTAAGCTTCTCAAATAATCTGTTTCTTCAAAACTTCCTGATCCAATAATTTTGAGATTAAAATTGCTACCTAATCTGTTGAAGGCTTTTATTGCTAAATCGACCCTTTTATTAGGTGCAAAAGCAGTTACCATCAAAAAATACCCTGCTTTCTCTGGAGGAGACATTTGAATTTCTCTAAAATCTTTCAAGTCCACAAAAGGGTGAACTACTTCTGCATTGGTGTTATAAAAGGTCTTAATCCGTTTTGCTACGAACCTCGAATTTGCTAGAAATAAATCAACATTTTGGTTGGAATAACGATCCCAATATTGGAGATAGGGTCTTGCAGCATTGGCCGCAGCTCTTATCGCGAATGATTTATGTCCGAAATAACTATCGAATTGATCATAAATATATCTCATCGGACTATGAATGTAACAAATGTGCTTAGATCCTTCAGGTTTAGGTACCCCTTTTATCACACAATGAGAGCTTGAAATTATAAGATCGGCCTTATGGTGAATTTTCAAATTTTGAGCAGCTAATGGCATCAATGGCAGAAAGTTACGATAATTTTCGTGAATGTTAGGGATTCTGTCTAAAAATGATGTGTTAATCTCTCTTGATTCAATGATAGAGGAGGTAGATCCTTTTTTATGAAGAAGAGTATATATAGGTGCATCTGGAAAAATCTCACAGAGGGCTTCTAGAACTCTTTCACCACCGCGAAAACCTGTTAACCAATCATGCATCAGAACCACATTCACAGAGCATCTCCTTAAGTTCAAATATTCTATCCAAATAATATAGTTTAGATAATAATTAGCCTTATGAAAAAATTATTATTTATCTTTGGCACAAGGCCAGAGGCCATTAAATTGGCTCCTTTAATCAAAAGACTTAAGAATAATCCCAAATTTGACACTAAAGTCCTGGTGACAGCTCAGCATCGCCAAATGCTTGATCAGGTTCTTAATTTGTTTGAAATTCGACCTGATTGGGATCTCAATCTAATGGCCCCTAATCAGGATCTAACTGATATAACGGCTAAAATTCTTTTAGGATGTAGACCTATTCTTAAAGAGTTTAGACCAGATTTAGTTTTGGTTCATGGTGATACCACAACAACACTTGCAGCATCTCTCTCAGCTTTTTATGAAAGAATTGATGTTGCTCACGTAGAAGCTGGTTTGAGAACTTACGATATTTTTTCTCCTTATCCTGAAGAATTGAATAGGCAAGTATGTACTAGAATATCGAAATTTCATTTTGCTCCAACCATTCAGAGTAAAGAAAACCTTCTACGGGAGGGAGTTAAAGAATCCGATATTGTCGTTACTGGTAATAGTGGGATCGATGCTTTATTTGATGCTTTGAATATCATAGGTGACAGTAATAATGGCCTTCTCGGATTTGAGAATAAAAAGTATGTATTGATTACAGGGCATAGACGAGAAAATTTCGGCAAAGGTTTTGAAGACCTGTGCCAAGCAATAAGAACTTTGGCCCAAAAGTTTAAAGACATTTCCTTCGTTTACCCCGTTCACTTAAACCCAAATGTTCAAGAGCCTGTAAAAAGAATTCTTTCTAATCTTGAAAATATTCATCTCATTGAGCCGAAGGATTATCTTCCGTTTGTGAGTTTGATGAAAAATTGTCATCTAATTCTTACTGATAGCGGTGGGATTCAAGAAGAAGCTCCTAGTCTAGGTAAGCCCGTTCTAGTCATGCGAGAAACGACAGAAAGACCTGAAGCCGTCGAATCTGGAGTGGTTAAGCTTGTTGGGACAGATTATGAAAAAATAGTAAATGGGGTTTCCGAATTATTAGAAAATTCTGAATTGTATGAAAAGATGAGTAGAAGTATGAATCCTTATGGTGATGGAAGGGCCAGTGATAGGATCATTCGCTTCTTAGAGTCATGTTACATTTAACAACACTATCCCTTTTATTTTTAGTTCTGGGAGTTTTTACTTCAGTTTCTCTTTTAGGGGCCAGTCAGGTTCTTTTAGTTGGTCCTGCTCTTTATTTTACTTATCGCTCTTTTAAGGACGTACACTTTAAGCTTCCAAAAAGTGCATGGTTCTTGATTGCTTTTTTTGGGATAGCTTTACTTTCACTCATATTTAATCATTCTGAGCTTATTAAACCTGGCAAAAACTATGGAAGACTTAAATACCTCGCCTTTGGTTTCATTTCGATCTACCTTTTTAGAGCATATTTAAGCAATGCCAGCGATAAAATTAAGGGGCTGATTTTAAATAGTGGTCTGTTTGCTATTTCTGTCGTGGGCCTTATTTGTCTATATCAAATCTTTTATCTCGACCAAATACGGGCCAAGACCCTTACAGATACTTTGAGATATGGTTATGGCATGGGAATGATTCTTCCCGTCCTTTTGGGTATTAGTCTACGTAAGTACGTTATCCCGATGGTTAATCGAAAGCTCCTTTTTTCCTCATTAGTTCTTGGTTTCATTGGCCTGTATCTTACTTATACTCGAGGGGCCCTTTTAGGTCTTTTATGTGCATTACCCTTTGTGATTTATTTCTGGAATAAGAAGAAAGGACTGGTCGCTTTTGGTGTAGGTGCAGTGGTTTTGGTTTTTTTAGGGGGGTTCTATCTCTTTGGAAGTGGAGAAATTGGAAACCGCTTCATCAGTTCCCGTCATAATAGCTCAGATAGTGTAAGGTTCACTCAATGGGAAGCCGCCTATAAAGCTTGGACTGAAAAGCCCCTCTTAGGCATTGGCTTCTCAGATTTTATTAATCAGGAACAGGCAATAAAAGTTAAACATGGCATTAGACATCAGGAATACAAAGGTCATGCTCACAATATTTATCTGGAAACATTATCTGGAACAGGGCTATTAGGTCTTTTAGCATTCTTGGCCTGGCTGATAACCTGGACTTATGAAATGATTAAAGCGAATAACGATATCGCTGGAACAATTGTGCCTTTCATCGTTGCGTTTTCTGTTTCTGGCCAATTTGAAGTTGTTCTTGATGCAAACAATGCTTCAATGATTTTTATGGTATATGCGCTTTCCGTAGTTCTTAAGGAAAAGCAGGATACAGTAAAAAATGACCAGAAGATTTAATTTAAGCCTGCTGGTTTATATATTAATAATCATTTATTCGTTCGCAGTCTCCCTGGACGCTGTTGGTATAGTTGCCCTTATCTATTTGATGTGGAAGAAAAATTATTCCGATTTTACATCGAGGGTCAGGGGATTAACCCCACTCATTTACCTCATTCCCCTACTGATTTTAATAGGACAATTCTTTAGACACTTGTCGTTTCATACCCATGCTTACGATCTGACATTCGTGAATCAGGCACTTTTTCATCCCTGGGGACTTGGTGCTTGGTTAAAAAGTGACTTGTCGATTAATGGATCATATTTCGGAGAACATTTAAGCTTTAGTTTCTTTCTAGTTAGCTGGATCACAAAATATTTACAATCTGATTATCTCGTATTTTTGATTCAAAATCTTATTCTTACTTTTAGTATTTTATGGATTATAAAAAGAGGTCCCGCAAAAGACCTTAAGCATTTGCATGTTCTCATCTTTTTAATGATATTTTCCTCCAGGTCTTTTAGGGGAGCATACTTTTTCGATTTTAGAGAAGATGCCATCGCATTTGCAGGTATCATTTTTTTATTGTGGTCATTAAGTCAAAGAAAACTTCTTTTCTACCTTCTTTCACTCACGATTACCTTATTAAGCAAAGAAAACTACAGCTTCATCTGTCTTTTCATCCCTTTTGGTATTCTACTAGACCAGGATTTGGGATTAACGAAGAGAGACAAGTGGATATACTCCATTTTAACTTGGGCTCTTGCCTTGATTTGGTTAATCATATCTTTTAAAATATTGATACCGTATTTTACTTCCGGGGTTGAATCTGGTCATCCCATTGTTACCCGTTTTAAGGAGTTTGGAAGTACTCCAGGAATGATTCTCGTAAATATACTCACTACACCTCGGTATTGGGCCGTGCTCTTAAATGATTATTTATTGGGATGGGATAGATTGAAATACCTCGTTTATCTCCTGGCACCGTTTATTGTTATTGGAAGAAACGCATGGGTTTGGCTTTTACCTGCGATCCCAGGCATCGCCTTTAACTTGCTCGCTCCTAATCACGCTCATCGTTCAATGAGCTTCCATTATGATCTCATGGTTCTTCCATTTTTATTGATGATGCTGGTTTTAGGAGCCAGAAAGATCAATAAAGAAAAAACTTGGGCTTTGGCGTTTTGTATCGCTCTTTCCTTTTCTAGCAAGTGGCCTACTTATAAACTTAGAATATTTTTTCCGACAATTAGCGATATTAAGAACTCTTTTTATCTCAGTAATCTAGATGAAAACGAGATCACTGCTGCTAGTAAACGAACACTTGCCCATTTAAATTATATAAATGACTTGAGACCTTTTAATAAAACAACTTATGCGGGGTTGGAAGCTTTTAAAAGAGAAATTTCTGCTCAAGATGGGCGGAGTAAAAAAATTACGAAAGAAGCCACTCGCTGGGTAATTAATAATTTGGACGATAATGAAAAGAAAATTAAAGAATTTCTTCTTCAAGACGGTGCTAAACTAGTAAGTGATTCATTTGATGGAAGATTTAGTTATCTTTCTTATCATCTCGTTTCGCAATGACCATTTGGGTGTCAAACAGATTGAGATAAAGCGGAACACTAAAGAGTAAACTTGAGTTTTTGAGCCACTTCTTGGGACCAAAAACAGCGGCCAGATAAACAGCAAGAGGTCTAACATATCCAAAATGAAAATGTTCCAAGAGCTTAAAGTGGTTTTTTGAGAAGAAAATCTCAAATGATTTTTTTGTTGGATAATTAATATGAGTCGGAGGGTGGAATTGTCGCCAACCTTCTTGTCTCTTGACTGCGACGGAACTGCTTGAATCAACTGTCGTCACGGCAAAAATGACGTCTGGCGAACAAAGTTCAAGATACTTTTTCATAACTAGTGAGGGACAATCTATGTGCTCCCAAACGTCCCAGGCCACAATTAAATTAGGACTGAGTGCTTTGATTTCTTTTTCAAGTGAAGGGTCAAAAGGTGAAAGAACCTTAAGACCATCTTTTATGGCCACCTCTCTGGCAAAATCTGAGATTTCTACCCCAAGTATTTGTTGAATACCATTTTCTTTAGCCGTTTTTAAAAATTCTCCTGTGGCCGCACCAATTTCTAGAATTCTAATGTCTCGTTTAGAGAAATGGGGTTTTAATATTTTTATTTTTTTTTGGAAGTTCTTACGATGAACTTTTTTGCCAAGCTCATAATTTAAATACTCATCGCCATCAAAGTATTTCTTTGAGTATAAAAGATGAAAATCCTGCTGATCGTCCATATTTGCTACCCATGCTCCGCAATCAGAACATATGCATTTGAATGTATTTTTTTCGAATGAGACTTTATCGGAGTCGCAATTGTAACAATGATTCATACATCTATATTTGTTGAGAGATAATAAACTTTGGTCGTTTTTTTGTTTCGAGATAAATTTTTCCGATGTATTCCCCAATAACACCGATACTAATTAATTGCACTCCACCGATGAAATAAATAGGAATAACGATGGATGCCCAGCCCGGTATGACATTCCCAGCAAAGTATTGCTGAATAACAAAGATGCCTTGAAGCAAGCTAAAGAAAAATATAAGGAATCCTAAAAGCGAAAAAAATCTTAAAGGGACGATAGATGTGGAAGTTATTCCACTCCAAGCGAGGCTCAGCATTTTTCTGAAAGAATATTTTGAACAACCCGCTATTCTCTCTTTTACCTTATAATTTATTATCGAGGTTTCAAATCCTATCATGGGAATTAAACCCCTAAGGAACAAGTTCGTTTCCTCATGTTTTAAAAGCTCATTAGTTACTTGATTTGATAAAAGCCTGAAGTCTGCATGATTGTAGAAGATATTAACTCCTAATAATTTGAGAATCAGGTAATAGGCTTGGGCCATGGTCTTTTTAAAGAAAGAATCACAGGTTCGGTCTTCCTTGATTCCTAGAACGATGTCTGCCCCGTTGAGATGGGCCTCAATGAAATCTTTTATCTTACTTATATCGTGCTGTAGGTCGGCATCAATGCATACGTTAATATCGCACTTATCTAAGCAGAAATTTAGTCCTGCAAGTAGTGCATTTTGGTGACCAAAGTTTTTAGAGAAACGGATCGCCAATAAGTTGCTATGGAGAGCTTTTTGTTGAGAGAGAATTGACCAAGTTCTGTCTTTACTTCCATCATCAATGAAGATTATAAAGCTATCCGACGTTATTAGATTAGCACCTTGCAAAGTGCAAAATAGCTGGGTCAATTCATTTATGGTGGTCAACAGAATTGCTTCTTCATTGTAACAAGGAACAATTAATCCAAGTTTTTTCATTGCCCGGACCCTGTTATGACTGTTTTTATAGTTTTAAGGACGACCAAAATATCAAGCCATATGCTGCGATTTTTTACATAGAATAAGTCATATTGGAGCTTTTCTTTAGAATCTTCCTGAGAAAACCCATATCTAAATGTCACTTGCGCCCATCCTGTCACTCCAGGTTTTACCAGATGACGAAGATTATAAAACGGAATATTGGGAGCTAATTGCTTCTCAATCATCTCAGGTCGCTCTGGCCGAGGACCAACTAAACTCATCTCACCCCTGATTATATTTATTAGCTGAGGTAGTTCATCTAGTCTTGTTTTTCTTAAGAACTTACCAAGTTTGGTAACTCTCGCATCCCCTGGTTTTGCCCACTGAGCACCATTCTTCTCAGCATCAACTACCATTGACCGAAGTTTATATAGCTTGAAAGGCTTATTATCCTGCCCAGTTCTGATTTGCTTAAAGACGATAGGTCGTCCATGAAAGATCAGTAGGATAGGTATTAGGATCGCGGCGACTGGGATTAAGAGTATCAGCATCAGAATCGCCACAGACTTATCAATCACAAGCTTCAGAAAGTCATACGAACGACTTTCTTGATGCCCGCAGTACTCAATAAACCAGGCCTCATCAATCGCCTTAATCGGAATCTTGCCAGATATTTTCTCAGCAAATGCCGCCAGATCCATGACTTCAACAGACCCCAGCATGGAGAAAATCTTTTGATAAAGCTCGGTATTGGCAAAATTTCTTTCAATCGCAATAAGCTTAGTTTCAGGAGGAATCTCTCCGCTTGTTGCAATGATTTTGTAACCAAGATGGGGTTTTCGTTCAATTTCTTCAGTGACCATTTGAAGAGTTTCTGGAGAGCCTATTAAAACCGTTTCTCGTAGACGTCGGTCTCCCGAGAAAAATTTAAAGAATGAGGTTCTCCAGCCGTACATGAGTGCAAGAGATAATAGACCGGTAAGGATTAGGTTCGTTTTCGGAGTGACACCTTCTCCTTGAATCGGAAAAAGGTAGATGAAAATAAATGAGACCAGGATTGAAAGTACTGTTCCCCTAAGAACAGAAATAGACAAATTCGCTGGATTGTAAGTTCGGAGAGTATAAAGACCCTCAATGAAATACATCAAAATCCAAAAAGGAAAGATAAGACCAAAGAGCCGGTAATGCTCTTCAAGATTTCCATGTCTTAAAGAAATAACCAGGGTTAGAGAAAGGAATAAAATTCCAATATCAACTAGAAGTAGGAGTAGGGTTTTCGCTCTGTTTGACATGCCCCTATAATATTCCCTAAAGGCAAGAGGTGTCAGCTACCTTTTGGTGCTTTTAAATCTTACAACCAATAATATGGCAAACTTCTTCTAAGGTTTGGACTTTTTGTGACAGGGCTATGGATCTCGAACCATAATGATTAAGATGTGAACCATCGCGATAAACTAAAACGTCTCCGGAAAAGGCCGATTTTATAGGAACTTCAAAGAATAAGAACTGTGGTCTTCCTTCAATCAGACCTTTAATTTGAGTTTCAGTCTTCTTAAGGGCGGTACTGATTCGATTTTTTAGTTCAGGCAGGGATCTCATTTGCACTGGTGCATATTTCGCCCGGATATAACTAAAATAAAGGAAGTTATCTAGCGTGGGGATTTGTGCCATGACCACAGTAGGTTTCTTCTTGGCCTCAAGGATATCCAAAGTCTTTTTAAAACTCTCATCAAATCCCTTGAAAAAGGTTTTGTAGCGGGCCCAATTCCCAGCAATGATGACAACATCGAAGTGATCAATGTTTTTTGCAACATCGGCCAGGTGCTCGGGACAACGGCGGCTAGAGCCTCTTAAAATGGAAGCTTTCATTTCCTCGGTTTGATAGAGAAGCGGAGGACAAGAATTTCTAGACCGAGAGTAGAAATTTACTTCCGCTCCGGTCAGGCTCTCCAGCCAAAAGGCTTGAAAATGGCCTGCGAAGGAATCACCAAAGAGAAGAACTTTGGGCGCCTTAGCTTTAACAGTAATGAGATTACAATCACGAATATTTTTCTTTTCGCAAAACTTACTTCCTTGAAAGTTCGTTTCGATTTTATACTCCTCAATCTGTGAGATTCTCTGGGGGAGTCCATCGGTCTTTTTTGTCACATGTAAAACTGCTCCGCAAACAAGGCCTGGAACCAACAAATAACGAACAAAAGACTGCTTAAAGGTAAATTTCACCTGATAGAGAGGAACTTCAAAGAACTTCTTGGTTAAAATTGAAAGGAAGAGGGTCACTCCAATATAGATAAGTGATTCAACATGTCCGGGATAACTTTTCCCCGAAGTATAACGGTAGAAAGATAATAGGGGCCAATGCCAGAGATAAATTGGGTAGGAGTGCTGGCCAATATATGTCAGGACCTTTGAGGACATGAGCGTCTTAAATGGACTTTTTTCTTGGCAGTGACAGCTATAGATAATTAAAGCTGTGGCAATACAAGGAATAAGCGTCAGAAGACCTGGGAAATTAGAATTCAGATCAATTAACCAAAAAGTGGAAAGCAAAGCTATTAAGCTTATAAAAGCAGTGGGAGTACTGATTTTTGCACTAAGTTTAAAGCGGTAGTTTTGCTCGATAAAGGCGATGAGACAACCAATTAGAAGTTCATGTCCACGAGTAAAGAGTGAAAAGTAGGCCACATCTTTTGTCGCAATACTTTTTGTCATGAAGTAGGACGCAGCGATGGAGCTCAGAATTAAGAATATCCATGTTAGTAATCTTCCACGCTTGGATTTTATTTTCCATAAGAGGGCCAGCATGAGGGGCCATAGGATATAAAATTGCTCCTCGATCGCCAGCGACCAAGTATGGAGCAGTGGAAACTCATCAGAGGTAGGCGCGAAATAGTCCACACTTTTTGAGAAAAAGCGATTGGATGAAAAAGTCAGGGCAGCGATCCCAGATCTGGCGAAGGTGTAGAGATCGTTCGGCAGCATGAATAAGCAGCCTAGAAGAAATGAAACCACTACAATCAGGAGTAGGGAAGGAATGATTCTTCTAATTCTTCTCGAATAGAACTCTTTGAAATCGATTTTATTATTTTTAGCAAGATTAAATAGAAGTCCGGAAGAAATCAAATAACCTGAAATAACAAAAAAGACATCGACACCGATAAAACCACCTGGAACGAGATCCGGCTCCAAATGAAAAAAGAAAACACTTAGAATCGCAATGGCACGAAGTCCGTCTATTTCTGGTCTATATTTTAGCATTCAATAACTCTAACTTTTAGACGCAGAAAATGCATAGAGAAAAAATATCGTACTGACATTGTTGGTCTAGAAAGGTGTCAGCTACCTTTTGGCGGTTGATCAATACTAATGCTTGGCGCTGAATGTATGTACAAATGTACATACATTCAGTATGATAAGGTAGGGAATCATGTAGTTCAAATGGGATAATGGTAATATTTCTAAGATATTGGCCAGGTTTGATCGCCATGAAGTTGAAAAGTTTTTCCTGTTGGAAATGAACTGGAGAAAAAGCCTATGTTCGTTTGTTTCACTGTAAGAGCTGGAAAAATACGAGTTATATCAGCTAGGTTAATGAGAGAGAAGGAAGCTAAAAAATATGAAAAATTCAAAAAAAATATCAAAGAAAAAGAAAAAGTTGGAAAATGATCCCCTCGAAAGAGATCTTTCACACTTATTCGATCGGAGTGACTGGAAAAAGGTCAAGTTTGAATTAAAACCTAAGAATAAATCCATTACGCTTAGGATTAGTGAAGAAATGCTGGAAGCAATTAAAGCAAAAGCTGAAAATGAGGGTCAAGATTATCAAAAATGGATAAGAAGCTCCCTTGAAGAGGCCCTAAATAAGAGCGCTTAATGGTGTCAGCTACCTTTTGGCATTCTGATGCTAGAAACAGCATAAAGAAAGAAGATCATACTGGCGTTATTTGCATCAAAAGTAACTTCAAACTGACTTGAAACGACTAAAGCGACCCCAAATGGAATCACCAGGGCCCGGGTCATGCCCCCATGCTTAAAGGCTTCGGCCGCCCAGGCAATGAGCCAGCCCAAAAACAAGGCAAGGCCAACCAAACCCGTCCCCGAAGCAACTTCCAAAAATAAATTATGTGAATGAGCATCATGATATTCTTTAGCATCAAGATCATAGTCAGTTTTAATTCGCTTGAGTTGTGAATGAAAATTTGAAAGCCCCCAACCCAAAATCGGCTTTTCTTTTGTCGCAATAATGGCAGCTTGCCACTGACTTCTACGAATGACGTCAGATGGATTATTTTTATTAGTCAGAAATCTCGATTCATATTGTCCTGAACCAAAAAGATAAATACTCCCTAAACCCAGAACTCCCAGAACCGCCAGACCGCCGAGAGTCAGACCCAATTTCGGTTTATAAAAATAAAGTACAAAGGGAATTCCGCAAAGAAAGCCTAAAAGACCACCTCGGGTATAGGTCAGGTACATTCCCACAAACCCCAAAACGAAGGCTACGGCACCCATTTTGAAATCAAACCAATGCTTGATCTTTTCCCGGTGGAGCAGGGCGCTTAAAAGGCTTAGGAGGATCATGGCCGATCCATAGCCGTAGCGCATGGTATCTGTGAGACTTTTCACCCGGGCCTTACCGGAGAAGAAAAATTCCCAACAACAATAAAGGCCTGCCACAATCATGCTGAATAAGAAGACTCGGACCAGATTCTTTTTAAGCTGGTCACTGGCCTCATTAAGCCAAACCCGCAAAACAAAGATTCCGCCGATCCCATAGAGAAAGTACTTAATTCGTCCAAAGTTCTTTGATGGCCTCGGAACCAAATCGAAATTGATCACCAAGCTCAGGCCCGCCACAACCGCAAAGGCCAAAAGGAACCAGGCACTTTTTGGAAGCTGGATGTTTTTTTCTTTAATCGCCAAGAAAATGAAGTAGGCAAGGGGGATTGCAAACAGGATCTGATAGATCGAAAGAATACTAACAGAGGTAAGGATCCCAGCTGCGAGGAAAAACAAAGCGGCGGTAGTCATTTTAATCATACCTAAAAAGGTACCGCATACCTTCTGGAGGTGTCAGCTTCTATTAAGAAAAATTGAGTAAATTCTTTCCCCTAGCATCCGACAAACTTCTTATGAAAAACAAATTACTAATATTGATGATTTCCCTAATTGTGATCTCCTGTAATAAGAAATCCAAGTCCGAGACCGTCATAAGTGGGAGCTCCGCTTACGTCGGAAAGACTTATACCCTCTGCTCCAATGATACGAGTAACAGCACGTTTCAAGAGATTCAATTTATTGATTCAGAAAATTACAGCTGGAAAACAACCTATTATTCTGCCATTGACTGCTTAGACGCTGATAAAACCACTTCCGATATCTACACTGGAAAATATCGATATGATTCCAGAACAGAAATTTTTGCTGAGCTTGCCTTGAAAAATGAGATGACTCTTCATACTCAGGACCTTGTCGATAGTATTAAAGTTGATACCAATCAAAATTGTGGATTTACTGACTGGGAAGTAGATGTCACAAAAGATATTACTGGTGCTTTATCATGTTATGGTGGGACCTTTGAACCTTATACCGAGTATGATCCCATTCCAGGTTCATCCTTATCAGCGGATGTTGTGAACATATATGGTGTTTCTTTTTATCCCTAGAATGTCAAAAAGGTGCCAGGTAAAAAACGAATCGGAAATAAGTACGGTTTGAATACAGTAATAATTTTTTGGCATTTTGTTAGTTTTGAATAATTCTCTAATCTTATAAAAATTAAACTTGGCCATCAAATTGCTTCATTCATGTTAAACTACTTCCATTCCCGGAGGTAGATGATGGGAGCGATTGTGTTTGATAATTACGTTTTTGATTCTTGGTTGAATAAGAAGTCTGATGAGATTTTATCCAAGGTGGATAAATCGACCATATCTACGGAAGAAATGCTGACCTTAATTCTTAAGGCCCAAACTAATCACTTTCATCATATGGATGTTGAATTCAGAGAGGAATTTAAAAGAATCGACGATCGTTTTGAACAAGTGGATGACCGCTTTGAGAAGATTAACTTTAAAATGGATGCCAGGTTTGAGGCGATGAACTCAAAGATCGACGATAAATTCAAATGGCAAATTGGTATAATTATCACTCTCTTTGCAGGACTCTATCTGAAACTTTTTTTGGGTTAAAGAGTAAAAAAGCATAAGGGACAAGCTAACCATCAGCGGTTTTAATTCCAACTGCCATTTTGTCATAGTCTGCGAATCGCCTAGTTCAGCAATGATCTTAGACTTGGTTTGCCTATGGGATATCATGAGAATAGGTGATTCTGGTCATCGAATTTTCCCTCGGCTCACTTAAGATTTCTTAAACTTCAATTTCTTAGAATTCAAAACGTAGAGTAATCATTAATATGGTGCCATGCTTGCTTGTTATTGTGATGAACATTCTATTTCTGTAATACCTTTTGATGAACTGAGAAGCCATTTCAAAATTGACTTCTTTCATGATTCTATTGTTTTCAAAGATGCCTTAAAGGAAAAGCGCTATTCCGCTATCCTGATAAATTCCGACATCAATCTATTGAAAGCGATCCAAGCCGAGTCTTACTATAATGGTTGTCCTATTATTGTTACTGCCTCAGAGGAAAGAGAAGCCTATAAATTAAGGGCCCTCAAGGCAGGAGCCTATGATTTCTATTCTAGTAATATGAAGCCTTATGAACTCGTCCTGAAGCTTAAAAACAACAAAAAGAATTTTGTAAGAATGAATAGTGCACTTAAGCTTGGAAGTGTGAGTATCGCTTTCTCGGAGCTTACAACTTATTTGAATGATAGGCCTGTTGATCTCACCTTAATTGAAATGAAAATTCTTCGACTTCTCCTTAGGAATTTTCCCAAAAAAGTCACTAAAGAAGAGCTTGTTAATGATATCTGGCCGTCACAAAGTGTACTTCCAAAATCGATCAATACTCACATCTACAATATTCGGACAAAGTTTAAAGAATGGGAATTTGAAGTCCAAACCATTCATACTGAAGGGTTTACTTTGTCGGAAAGGTGCCAGGTAAAAACATAACTAGAAAAAAGTACGATTTGAATACAGTAATTATTTTTTTGGCATTTTGTTAGTTTTGAATAATTCTCTAATCTTATGAAAATTAATCTTGGCCATCAAATTGCTTCATTCATGTTAAACTACCTCCATTCCCGGAGGTAGATGATGGGAGCGATTGTGTTTGATAATTATGTTTTTGATTCTTGGCTGAATAAGAAGTCCGATGAGATTTTATCTAAGGTGGATAAATCGACCATATCTACAGAAGAAATGCTGACCTTAATCCTTAAGGCCCAGACGAATCATTTTCATCACATGGATGTTGAGTTTAGGGAAGAGTTCAAAAGGATTGATCAAAGGTTTGAGGCAATGAATTCAAAAATGGATGCCAGGTTTGAGACAATGAACTTAAAAATGGATACTAGATTTGAAAGCGTAGATTTGAAATTTCAGGTCGTGAACACAAAGATCGACGATAAATTCAAATGGCAAATTGGTATCATCATCACACTCTTCGCAGGACTATACTTAAAAATTTTTCTTGGTTAAAGATGTCAGGAAGGTAGAAGCTACCTTCCTGACAGAAAAATTATCGGGTGATGAAGTTAGCAGTACAGCTAGCAGATTGGATTTGTGGATTATTATTTGGTCCACGGAAACGAGCAACAAGACCTGCTGGTACGGTACAATTGCTATAACATTCTCTTGTATCCCAGTGCTTGCTGCCGCTATATGTATATGCTTCATAACGAATACTAGTGATCTCAATGTCCCGACCAGAATCATTCGCAACCAGACAGTTCATAGTAGTTGGGCTGAATTCGATGTTGGTATAGGCCGCAAAAGCACTGACAGAAGAAAGAAATAGGACAGCAGTAAATAGTTTTTTCATTTTAAACTCCAAAGTTTTAATGTGCAGGATTGCAAAGTTTTTTAGAATTATTAAATGAAAATGGATGGCATTGAAGAAGATTGAAATTTTTATAGCCTTAAGATTTCTTGAATTTAATTAGTGAAGTGTACGAACAGACCTTACAGAAGAGTGACCCTGTTGAATCCGATGTGGCCGATCCTGAACCACTCCTTCCTCGAGCCAAGAGAACTCATCATTCTCAATTCTCTGGGCCAGATTATATTTAAATTTATCAGAGTTATTCCATAAATCTTTAAAGAGCTGATCCACTTTCCTTCGAGAGTTCTCACAAAATAGCTTCGCTAAGTCCCCCGAACCATGAACCTGCTCAGACTTCGATATAGTCGCTGCCATTACATAGAGCTCAGTTGCAATATCCACTACTCGAAAAAGAAACTGCTGGCGATTTTGTAAACCAGGCCCGTGGATAACCATCCCATGAAAGATTTGACGAGCAAGCTTTTTAGTGGCGCGATTAATATAACCCAAATCTCCGCCACCGAAAGGCCGGAATAACCAAAGTTTTAAATACCAGAAGAAATAAAAGAACATGATCTTTGGAAGGGCCAGAATTTTATCCTGGGTCTTCACTTTTTTATCCAGAAGCACGCCTGAGATTTTTAGATGTTTATCGACGGCCTCCCTCGCGATATACAGATGCATGATTTCAGTTGTGCCCTCAAAGATTCGATTAATTCTAAAATCCCGCATGATCCGTTCAACCGGGATGCCCTCTTCACCTCTAGTCCGCAATGAATCCGCCGTTTCATAACCCCGTCCTCCCCGCATCTGAAGAAGCTCGTCCACATCCTTCCATCCAGTCTCTGTGCAAAATAATTTTGCAACCGCAGCTTCCAGCCGAATGTCCTGATGGTTGTCATAGAGGGCCGTGGCGAGATCTGAAATCGCTTCCATGGCAAAAGTATTCGCCGCTAGATCTGTAAGCTTGTGAGCGATGGCCTCATGCTGAGAAATAGGTTTCCCCCATTGAACCCGCTCACTACACCATGACCTGGCAATTTCAAGATGCTTTTTCGAAGCTCCTGCAACGGCCGCTGGTAAAGATAGCCTGCCCGTATTTAGAGTCATGAGCGCCAGCTTTAGACCTTTGCCTCTTTCCCACAGGAGATTTTCTTTCGGGACTTTAACATTTGTAAAACTAATTACTCCATTCTCAAGAGCACGAAGACCCATGAAGTGACATCGATGCTCAACCTTAACTCCCGGCCACTTCATTTCTATGATGAAGGCACTGATCAGATCATCTTCCGGATGACGGGCCATCACTATAATGACATCAGCGATGGTTCCATTAGTGCACCAAAGTTTCTCACCATTTAAAAGATAGTGATCGGCCTTAGTCTCAACTGTCGTTTCAAGATTGGCCGGATCTGAACCAACGTTAACTTCCGTTAAAGCAAATGCCGAAATCTCTCCACGAGCAAATCGTGGAAGATAACTTTGTTTTTGTTCCGCATTTCCAAACATGATGAGCGGCTGAGGGACTCCAATGGATTGATGGGCCGAAATGAGTGCCACCAGATTGGCATCTTTACTGGCGGTAACTTTGAGAACTTCATTGTATTCGGATTGAGTGAAGCCATGACCACCGTACTCTTTTCCAATTTTAAGAGCAAAGAGCCTCATTTCTCTTAAGCGTTGAATGATATGCGCCGGAATTTTCCCCTCACGATCAATCAAATCTGCATCCACTTCATTCGTGAGAAAGAGTTTATATTCGTCCAGGAAATCCAGAAAAACTTGATCCTTCATTCCTTTTTTTTCAGGAAAGGGATGAATCAAATCATAAGTAAAATTTCCCATGAACATTTCTTTTAAGAAACTGGTCTTGGTCCAATCTTCTCGACTGGATTCTGCAACCTCCATGGCCCGATCGAAGTCTTTCATAAGTCTAAGTATGAAAGCTAGAGTTGTAGCGGGCAATTTAAGAAGTAATTAAGTCAATTCACGGTAGTAGTTTTATTTCTACCCAGTGTCATTCGTGAACGATAACCGCAATTTAGCGATTTGATAATTGGCCGAGAATTTTCATAGAGAGAAAGAAGGGAAGGGAATGTTCACGTTACCCGCTCAAACAGTTCAATGTTAACGCTGACCCCTTGGTGCTAGAACCACCTGGGCCCGTGGAAACCCACGGTCTCACCCTTCCCATTAAAGATTATAGCTTAATCCCAAGCTCGACTCCACGTCGAAAAGGTAGCGTGTACCATTATGCCAAGACCATTACTTATCCGCTCGGACAGACATCCTTACCATGTTACTTCTCGCTGCAATAATAAGGAATTTTTTCCTCTGCCTCTTGATGTGGTCTGGAAAATCATGCTCGAGCAATTGCTCTATCTTCATAAGAATCAATCTTTGGCGGTTCATGCCTTTGTTCTCATGGGCAATCACTTCCATTTACTGTGTCACACCCCCAAGGCCAACCTTGATCAAATCATGCAGATCTTTTTGCGTTCTACTTCGATTAAAATTTCCCGCGAGGCCAAGACTATCAACCATCTCTGGGGAAGTCGTTATAAGTGGAGCCTGATTGAATCCCAGACGCATTACTATCAAGTTTATCGCTACATTTTTCAAAATCCCATTCGTGCTGGCATTTGTAAGCGAGTCGAGGAATATCCTTTTTCAACTTTGAAGCAAGTTCCTATTCCGCTCCATTCTTTTATCCCTCTTTCTTTTGGGGGTTCGGAAGGGGAGCTTCATTGGTTAAACGAGCATTATGAAAAAGAAGACGAGCAGCTGATTAAACTGGGACTTAAAAAACATCAGTTTGATGTGAGTCAGAGGAGGCTTAAGGCGTTTAATAAGTTAAGTTTGCCTAAAAAAGAATTGTTCGATTGAGGACTTGTATATTGTTGAAAATACGTATGAGTTTATTTGCTTGAGATAGTGTGATACACTATCAGGAGTTTAATGTGGCCCAGTTTATATTCAGTGAATGGCTTGTGAAATTTATAGCTGAAAAGAACTTTCAGTTTGAATGGGACACAGGCAACAGAGTTAAAAGTTTTTATAAGCATGGGATAGATTATTTAGAAGCGGAGGATGCTTTTAACGACCCTGCACTGATTGAATTAGGAATTCAGATTTCACCGATAGTAAATGAGGATCGCTTTGGAATCATAGCTCAGACAAATAAAGGTAAATTGCTATTTGTTGCATTTACGATAAGAGCAGGACAGATTCGAATCATTTCAGCTCGTCATGCAAATAGTAAAGAGAGAGAATTATATGAAGGCTAAACAGAAAGTTAAAACCAATCCGAAAGATGCAGCCATGTATAAAAAAAATAAATGGGATGATGTTCAAGTTAAGGCCCAAAGAGATGAAAAACGGAAAAAACTAAGGCCAACGAGTGTTGCTTTAAATGAAGACACGGTTGATCAATTAAAAAGTATTGCGGAAGAAAGAGGAATTCCTTACCAAGTACTGATGAGGAGTTACATTTTAAAAGGAATTAAGGAGGATCTTGCTTCCTAGTTCAATACGGAACTTCCCTCGTAAGATTCATCCCATGACTACAAAAATCACCATTCACCTCATCGGTAATCGTATACGTTCCCGTAAACAGCACAGTTGTTATTTGTTCAAAAAACACTCCAGTTAAATTTAGAATTTTACAATTGAGATCAACAAATGTTGTGCCTGGTATACTAGTACAAACCCGACTCGAAATATTTATGGAACTATTCTGAGGTGATGGTAAAAAATTTCCGATGTTGTGGACCTCAAGGTTCGTATTGCCGGCAAGATAATTAGGATAAAAATTGAAACTGGTGTTAGTTGCAAGTTCTAGTCTGGCATTACCTGTTGTGAGTAAATTACAACGATCCCGCGTATCCGAGATTTCTCGGATCGTCCCATTATAAAGTCCGCAGTAACCGGTTAAAGCTCCAAAACCAAGAATACAAGTTGAGTCATCCGGATTTTGATCTACCAAATTTCGGGTTGTCATGAGTGCGAAGGTGTTAGGAGCATCAATGGGAACACCAATATTATTTCGAGTAGTAATTGTTATGGGAATACTGCCATTGGCAAGCCCAGTTTGAATGGTTTTGAATGTAATAGATTTAACCTCATTGATTTCTTCCGAAAAAATCACGTTGAAAGTTCTTCCGTTATTCGCGACTGTCCCACTTAGAGTTTTGGGTCCATCTTTGGCGAAATAATTATCCTGATAAATTCCCTGGATGGCCGAAGTGGTCTCATTCCAGTTCATGGAATAATTAACAATGGTGGGTTCCATGGTTTCAGGATTGGCCGAGGTCGCAAAGGAGCCTTCGAGGTGGTACTTAAATTCCTGGGCAAAGGCCCCAAAAGATAGAAAAGACAAAAAAAAGAAGAGAAAGGTACTCATATAATCTCCTTTCCGGCGCTCATATTTTCCTCCTCCACATAGACAAAAGCACCAAAATTAACGAAAATGACCACTCTTTTCATTCTTACTGGAGCTTAAAATGAAGCTAAGCATTATTGGCACGGGATACGTAGGTCTTGTAACTGGAACTTGTTTTGCAGAAATGGGTCACGAAGTGACTTGTATAGATATCGACGCCGCAAAAGTTGAGCGAATGAAAAGAGGCGAGTGTCCAATTTTCGAACCAGGCCTTGAGCCATTAATGCAGTCAAACTTTAATGAAGGCCGACTTCATTTCGCCAATAATTATGACTCAGTCACTAAGGCCGAGGCGATCTTCCTGGCAGTGGGAACTCCTTCTTCTGACGACGGTCAGGCCGATCTTAAGTATGTCTTTGGTGCTTGCGATTCAATCGCTCCTTATTTGAAAGACGGTTCAGTCGTCGTGGTCAAATCAACCGTTCCCGTTGGAACTGGTGACAAAGTCCGCGAACATCTAAAATCCAAAACCAACAAAAAATTCTTTGTAGTAAACAATCCTGAATTCCTAAAAGAGGGCTCAGCTGTAGAAGACTTCATGAAGCCTGAACGCATTATCATCGGTGCTCAAGAAGATAGCGCCGCTGACACTATCGAAGACCTTTACGAGCCATTTAATCGCCAAGTGAAGCGTACCATCCGCATGAGCAACATCTCGGCCGAGATGACAAAGTATGCTGCTAACTGTTTCCTCGCGACTAAAATCTCATTCATGAATGAAGTGGCCCGTCTGTGCGATATCGTTGGCGCTGACGTCGAAGAAGTTCGTCACGGCATTTCAACCGATTCTCGAATCGGTTCCCAGTTCTTATACCCAGGTCCTGGTTACGGCGGCTCTTGTTTTCCAAAAGACGTTAAGGCCCTCGTTTATACTGCTCGCGAACATGGAATCAATTTCAAAATTGTCGAGGCCGTCGAAGAAGTAAACAAAGAGCAGAAGAAGTACCTCGTTGGCAAAGTGAAGAAACACTTTAACGACGACCTCAAAGGTAAAATCTTCGTCCTTTGGGGAACAGCTTTCAAAGCTAACACCGATGATATCCGTGAAACTCCATCAATCGATACGGCCGTCGCCCTTCACCAGGCCGGCGCTAAAGTCCGCATTCACGACCCTGAGGCCGCGGATCATTTCGAACAACTCATGACCAAGATGGGCATCCCTGTCGATCAATTCGAGAACAAGTACGACGCTCTAAACGGCGCCGATGGCTTACTCGTTATGACCGAGTGGAAACAGTACCGCGCCCCAGATTTCGAAGAAATCAAATCGCGCCTTAAATCTCCACTTATCTTCGACGGCCGAAACCTCTACAACACCAAGAAGATCCTAGAGCAAGGCTTCACCTATTACGCCATCGGCAAACACATCAAATAGTCCAAAAGACCAAAAGGGACCAAAAGGTGCCACATACCTTTTGAACAGTTTGCGGTTCCGACGTTGAAAGAAGCACAGGGCTATGTCGTAATGTTGTGTTGGATTTCAAACTCTGCTACCATTTTAATGTGATCAGGTGGGAAGGTGTTTGTGCACCTTCCCTGAAACCTCATCTGATTAATTCTAAGACTGCAACCATAAGTTGAAGCCAAAGAATAATCAGAGCCAGTACCCTGATCATGTCTTCCATAACATACCTTCTACTGGAAAAGGCGCCCTTCATTGGGCGTCTGGAAGACCCCGTCTTCTTAACAGACATAGGGAATATTTTACGAATGGTTCTTAGAACTAAGCGTATGAAATTTTATTTTTGAAATAAAAAAGAAAGTGCAAGTAAATGGACCATTGTTTACGTACAAATAGATTTTGAAGTTGTATTAATAGCTACAGCTCTGAAAATCATCAATCGTCAAATCACTCAAACCTAAACTATTAGGCATTATTGAACAAAAAGTATTCTTTTTTAAAAGCATAGAACCATGGCTTATTCCTAAAAGAGCGACTCTTGTTTGAGAAGGATATTTTCGACCTAACCATCTGTCTGAAGAGGATGCATTAAAGTATTGAGTTGCTAAAGCATTTTTCCCCGGCAAACCAGGAGTCAACGGGCCAATAAATGCATCCCAAGTTTTCCCTTGTTTAACTCCAAACTCTATATATTCCGAAATATTTACACATTTTAAAGTTATATTTGGATCACTCGTTTTAATTTTTTCTTTTATTTGAAATGCAATTTTGGAACAATCCTCTAGATAGTCAGGTAAAGCAATTACCTTTGGAGTCTTTGAAGAAGTATAATTAGTAAGATCGAATTGATACTGTTGAAATTCGGAGAGTAAATACTCATTCTTTTTTATAATTTGAAAAATCCCACTTCGAGAAAATTCCTCTGTAATTGTATTCATCAACTTCTTACTTATCCAAGTGGGTACTTTGTTTTCGTCTCCATTGGCCAAGAAGAAATAATAGATGGGGTTGAAGAATTTTATATTATTATGTGTTTTGGTTGAAAAAGAATTCTCAAAAAGAAAAATATCTGGATTCGTATCACTCGTAGATATGTCTAATATCCAATTTTTTGTAAATAAAGTACCTTCAGTTATCCTCCCTTCATCTTTTGATTTAATTGAAAAACAATTCGGGGCTATACCAACTAGTAAATCATCTTCTTCAAACAAAGACCAACCAAACTTTAAATAGATGCTCTCAAGATGATTTTGAATATTTGGAACATTATCAAATGAGATGCAGGTAGGAGAATCTTTACACCATCTAAAATTAGGGAGAATCCAGTTTTTGCTCAATAAAATGGATTCAAGTTCTTTCCTGAAATGTTTTTGCGTATAATTTTTTTGATTGCAGCCTATAAATCCTTCTTTGAACTTAAACTCCAAAACAACTCGTTTGCAACTTGAGGACAGTAGTGAATTTTCTTTATCTTCGCAATAAAGATTCTTTTCTGTGATCGCAGAATTAGATCTAAATTCTCCTGAGCGTCGAATAAAACGAGGATAAATGTGGTTCATTACGAAAAAACTGGACCAGTCATCTGCATTTGTAGGTATTAAAGAATAAACAGGCCCGCTAATATTGAGTGACGCTTTTTTTTGGGTTCCTTTATACTGATCAAAACCTACTGATGCAATTGTTAACAGTATTGGCAGAGTAAGGACTATTGTGAAAAACCTTGGTATCTGAAACATTTTTTCAGCATATAATTCGCTACTACTCTTAAGTAGTTTTTCTTCCTCTGTGGCCCGTATTAATAAGCCGATACAAAAGAAAGTCAATAGAACTAAATTTAAAAAGTTGAAATGGATTATGACAAAAATAATAAAAATATGTATATAGCTCGCATAGATAGGATGCCTTACTAGCGAATATAGTCCACTTGTCTTTACATTGTTTGACGATGGTAGGATTGAGAAAGATCTTCCTAGATTAAATAAAGCTATAAAACTTAAGACTATATAAAAAATTAGCGATGAAGAAAGAAAAATTAAACTGGTTTTTGAAAAAGTCCTATCTTCGATAGATACGAAATATATTGATCCAAAAGAAAGTAGTAAGCCTAAAGTCGTTTTCAAATTTACAGATCGTTGACGATTGGTTGCTGTAAACATTAAGAATGCGATAATGATGGGTTTGAGAATACTGCTTAGGTGCGATAAATTTAGCCCTTCACTTGGAAAAGTTATGAGTACCTTTATTGCTTGTGATATGAAGAACAAAGGTAATATATATTTTTCTATAATAAGAAGAATATCTTCTTTCTTCATTGCGGCTCAGACTGGCCAATTGCAACTAGACTTAAACCTTTTGCATTAAGAATAATCCCTTTAGATTGAAAATAATAACAACCGAGAAGAAGAAATAAAAATCCAGTAAACAGTTTAAGCTTCATATAACCTCTCTTGAAGAAGTTTGGTGATATGATGAATTCGCTCATTTCAAAAGTGAATTTAGTGTAATTGAAAATAATTCAGGCTGCTCAAGCATTGGAAAATGACCAGAATCTTTAATAATATGGGGTTGCTTTTGAAGGTGATTCTCCCAATCATTGCCGATAATTAGATCATTTTCCGCAAATATAAAGGATATTTTATGCTCATATTTCTTGAGGTTTTGTAAACTTAATTTTATAGCTTCATCATCAAAGAGAAGTTTATCATTACCTATCATAAATGAATCTTTCGTAATTTCTTTATATTTTTCTATATTTAATTCATCATTAAAATAAAGTTTCAATATCGATTCAAAATAATGAGAAAAATCCTGATTTGTGTTTAATTCTATTTTCTCTAGAGTATTGATATACTTACTTACAATCTTATTTCTTTTGTTCGAAAATGGGGTACACACAAGAATTATCTTATTTATTTGGGATACTGGAATCTCACTCAATAAGAGTAGTACTATGAGAGATCCATACGAATGAGCAACTAAATTTACTTCAGACAGCTTGTTGATATTACTCTTAATTTCCTTAAGTAAATCAGTTAAAGAAGGTATATAAGAAGGATCGTAATCTCTTTCATGATTTATTAAAACAATCCTCTCATGAGGGATGTTTTTGTAATATTTTTCTAAAAATATGTCCCAGTATTTACCTGATATCCATGGACCACCGGGAATGAATAATATTTTTTTGATCATATTCACATTAAACTGCCTGTTATTTCTATTTTCATAATATTATACCGAATATGATTACTCTTAAAGATTATTTAACACGGAAGTTCAATACATCGATTCTAATTATAACCTCTATTTCTTGGATACTAATCCTCCTCTCTTTGATTAGTTGGGGTTTTTTCTCAGCTTCAAAAAATCTAAAACTTGAACTTGAGGAGTCTACTGGTACGGTAACCTCCTTGATTTATGACAAAAACTGGAGCTTGATAAATGAACATTTCAACTCCAAGGGAAGGGTAGAGTTTTTTTCATATGTAAATGCTAAATCCAAGCAAGACAACAGCATACTTTATGAGGCTAGATTTAATGGGGGATGGGAGTTACCTGAAATATGTGATACTAATCACTCATCTGAGCTAGTCGTCCTTAAGGCATGTACAAGATTAATTCGTTCTGAGGTCCTGCTTTTTGTTTCCATGTCGATGTTTCTTTATTTACTAGCATTATTAGTGCTGTTTAAAGTTATTCAACTGCGAATTTTATCATCTTTTGATTCTCTCTCTATAGAAATTGGAAATTCCCTAGAGGAAGAACCTTTAGATTTGCAAAATAACAGGTTGAAAATCGAAGAGATTGAAAATATCAAAACAATGGTTGAGACAAAAAAAAAGGAACTAAAAAAGACATCTCAAGAAGCAGCCTTTATAAAGCTTTCTCAAAAAGTAACCCATGACTTAAGGTCCCCGTTAGCCGTGATAGCAAATATTTCCAATAAAGATGAATGGGACTCTCAGGATAAAGATATTTTAAAAACCTCAGCACTAATGTTGCATGATATCTCAAGCTATTTGTTAGACACGTCTTTGAAGAGCACAAGCAAGTTGCCCCGCTTCTCTAGGTTGAATATTGTGAATGAAATTAAAGCTATAATAAAATTGAAAGAAGAAGAGTTCCCGAAATATAAAGGTACCATTTGTTTTAAGAATGAAGTGCCTACCTCTGCATGGGCATGGCTCAATCATACAGAGTTCAGTCGAGTCCTATCGAATATTATCAATAATAGTTTAGAATCAAGCCAAACTCCAAAAATTGATGTTGAATTGACCTTTAGTGATAGTTTGATTTTGCGTGTTAAAGACAATGGGCCTGGTTTTCCCAAAGAAGTCTTAGGAAGTTTTCATTCATCCAGAGCAAAATCGACCAAGAATTTTGGCCATGGGATTGGTTTAATTTCCGCCAAAACATCGATTTCTCAGATGGGAGGAGTACTAACTATTTCCAATAAATTGGGAGCTTGTGTTGAAATTTGCTTCCCTAAGGATGTTATCTTCTTGGAGAAAGCTCCGATAATTCTAATTGACGATGATAAGTATATTAGACATAGCTGGATCAGCTTAGCCGAAAGGTATAATTTTGAGATTAAAGTATTTAGAGGATTTGAAGAATTTCTCGCAGAAATTGATCAGCTTGATAGAGATTCTGAAGTTTTCATAGATTCAAACTTGGGAAACAATAGTCGAGGTGAGGACCTAATTTTCAAAGTGAAAGACTTGGGTTTTAGGATTGTTAATATTCAAACAGGTTATAATGAATCTGAAGTGAAAATAGTCGAAGGCTTAAATAATATTGTCTCTAAAGAGTTTCCCTATACAGCTAAGATATGATTTTAAACAGAATGTTAATATTGTTAGAGCTATCAAATTTTTTTGAAACCTTTTCTAAACCGTTCTCTTTGAGTTCCTCCGACCTTTTAGAGTTCTCTATTAGTTCCCGTACGTTCTTAGTTAGGTTAGCAACATCCCCCAACCCCACCAAAAACCCTGTAACCCCATCCTCAATAATCTCCGGATTCGAACTCACATCCCAAGCAATCGTCGGCACTCCATACTGAAGCGTCTCAATCAACGTATTCGCCGACCCTTCATACAAACTCGTAAACACAAACACATCAAGCGAATTAAAAAACGCCGGCATATCATTCACATGACCCAATAGCTTAACTTCATTCTTAAGCCCTTGATCATCAATCATTCGCTGAAGCTCACCCCGAAGTTCACCTTCACCAGCAATCAGAACTTTAAACTTAATCCCATCGGCTTTGAGAAGCGTCGCCATCTCAATCAAATACTTCTGCCCCTTCTGCTCGGTCAAGCGACCTGCATTCCCAATAATGATTTCTTGCTCATCCTTCTCATAAAGCTTGCGACTTTTATCCACAGGTTTTGAAGTATCAACACCGTTATATATCAAGACCATCTTATCTTCCGGAAACCAACTCTCATTGCCTTGTTTTAAACTTCGACCGATCTCTTTTGAGTTCACAATCACATGAGTGAGAATCTTGGTGAATAGAAATCGGTTGAGCCAGGTGTTTCTAAGAGGGTGAGGCATGCCTCGGCGATAAATAATCTTCTTCACACCAGCCAGCTTGGCGGCAATCCCAGCAAGCTTTAAATCAGAAGGCAAATTCATCACGATGGCGTCTACGTTCTGTGAACGGAAGAACATCATCATCACAAGAATCTTGATAGGGTTGAGGAAACTTAGATTACCCACACGGAAACGGTATACGTCTTGTTTTTCCTGAATACCTTTGGTGGCAATTTGTGACTGCATGTTGGTAACAAGAATGGTCTTGAAACCACGGCGCTGAAATTCTTTGCAGGTAGTGAGGTGCCACTTTTCACCGCCGCCCCAGGCCTTATTGGAATTGAAGAAACAAATTGTTTTAGATTGTGGGTTATTCATGTGTGGATATCTTAGGGATAAAAGGGTTAAAAGTCAGGGCGCTTTTTGAAATGGTATAAGGTCCAGTTTGCATGGATCTCTTGATTTACAACTTCCCATTCGTAGAAGAGGTATTCCGGAAAATAAGCATCGGCCGGTCCTTCGTAGTCGACGACGGAACATAAAAATTCTGAAAGATAGGGAAGAGTTAAATTATAGATTTCAGCGCCGCCAATCACATAGATTTTGGGAATCTCCATGTCATCTGCATATTCTATAACCTGATCCATGGAGCTAAAAACAACTGCGTTGGGATTTGTGTAACCGGACTTGGATAAAACGATGGGCATTGCGCCTTCTACATCTTCGCCATGTAGCTCATAGTTTTTCCGACCTATCAGAACATACTGACCTTTAATTGTTCTTTTAAAATGCTCGTATTCCTCTGGAATGTTCCAGGGGAGGGCACCTTTTAGGCCAAACTCTTTATTTTTACCAAGGGCAGCAACTGCAATAAACTTAACAATCATTCTTCAATTATAGGCCTGAATACCCTAAAATGGGGACATGAAAATCTTAATTACTGGTGGCGCAGGCTACATTGGTTCACATGTCGTAAAAGCACTCGGGACTCAAGGTCACGATATCACGGTTTATGACAATCTCTCGACTGGGCACAGAGAAGCCGTGCGCTTTGGTAATCTGGTGGTAGGGGATCTGGCCGACAAGGAAAAGCTTTCTGAGCTTTTTGCTTCCAAGAACTTCGATGCGATTCTTCACTTCGCAGGAAGCATTGTTGTGCCAGAGAGTGTTTCTGAACCGCTTAAGTATTATCAAAACAACACTGTGAACTCTCATACGTTGCTTTCTTTGTGCAAAAAGTATTCGGTCCAAAAATTCATTTTCTCATCTACGGCAGCTGTTTACGGGATGCCAGGTGATGGGGTTTGTCGGGAAGATTCTGCTCTTGCTCCTATTAATCCTTACGGTCAGTCAAAACTCATGACTGAACATATGCTAAGAGATTATTCTCAAAGCTCAAATTTCCGCTACGTGGCCCTTCGCTACTTCAATGTCTCAGGTGCTGATCCTCAAGGGCATCTTGGTCAATCTTTTCCTGAGGCGACTCACTTAATTAAAGTTGCTTGCGAAGTTGCTACAGGAAAACGTCCTTCTATTAAGGTTTTCGGAACTGATTATCCTACTCCTGACGGCACTTGTGTCCGTGACTATATCCATGTCTCTGACTTGGCCGAAGCACACGTCAAGGCCCTCGAGTATCTGGAGAAGGGTGGTAAATCAGAAGTCTTAAACTGTGGTTATGGACATGGTTTTAGTGTCAAAGAAGTTCTGGCCCGAGTAAAAGAAGTGACCGGAGTGAATATAAAGGTAGATGAGTCTCCTCGTCGTGCGGGTGATCCTGCGAGCCTGACAGCGAAAGCGGATCGAATTCAAAGTACTATCGGCTGGAAACCTAAGTATGATGATTTAAATCTCATCATCAAATCTGCCTATGAATGGGAAAAAAAGCGGCCTTACTAATGAAAAAAAAAGCAGTCGTCGTTCACTCTGGTGGAATGGATTCTAGTCTTTGTCTCGCTTTGGCGGTGAAAGAATTTGGAGCAGAGAATGTTCTGTCTCTTTCCTTTACTTATAATCAGCGCCACTCAATAGAACTTACCCGGGCCACTGAAATCTCTCATCACTTCAAAGTCGATCACGTTGAATTAGATTTAAGCTGCCTTTCAAAAATTACGGAATCAGCTCTCATTGGAAATAAAGAAAAAATCGAACATCAAGAAGGGAGAGCACCCAATACCTTAGTCGTAGGACGAAATGGCCTTATGGCGAGACTCGCTGGAATCCACGCCGACTCCCTTGGAGCGAACTGCATTTATATGGGTGTGATGGAACTGGAAGAAGCTAATTCCGGTTACAGAGACTGCTCTCGCGCTTATATGGACATTATTGAGTCGGCCCTCAGAATGGATTTTGCTAATCCGAAATTTGAAATTCGTACACCACTGGTTAAGCTTAATAAAAAAGATTCGATGGAATTAGGTTATGAGCTTGGGGTTTTAGAATACCTCTTGGAAACCACCATCACTTGTTATGAAGGGATTGAGAAAGAAGGATGTCTCAAGTGTCCGGCCTGTAAACTTAGAAATAATGGGCTCAAGATTTTTAGCCTTGAGCACCCGGAAGTTAAGTATTCTTATAAAGAGAAAATTTTGAATTTGATTGCTTAGGCGACTTTGTTTTTTTCTGCGACTTCTATGAAATCCTGAACATATGCTGCAAGTTTCACTTCAACGAGCCATCTCTCAATCATTTCTTCCATCTGATTCCTCAGAAAAGAGATAAACAATTGCGAGATGGATTGTCTTGATTTTAACTTAATTGCTTTAAATTATTTCTTACTAGTAACAAACTCAGCCCAAGTCTCCAGGAGTGATTCCTTAAACTCTTCACCGTTCTCGTTGTCTTCCTCAGAAAGAAAGTCATCCATGTCAGCGACAGTTTCTTCTAACTCTTCAATCAACTCGGCCAGCTCTTCATCGTTACATGATTCAGCGTTTGTGCCTGATAAACTCATGGCGGTCAGAAAGTAATCCAACTGATCTTTTGAGATTTCCATGAAGGTATTGAGATCAACTTCATCCATTGGAAACATGTTCTTAAGTTCAGTTTTTAAATTTGCTTTTAATTCATCCCAAAGCTTAATTAGACCAGGCTCAAGAGAAGCCTTGGACTCAGGAACTTCAGTTAATAATTCATCAACTGCTTTGGGAAATGGCATCGACCTTTCTGCGCATAAAATCCCTAAAAAGAAGGCCTTTACTTGCGCTACAGTCATATCGAGTTCGGTTTGATCAATGAGTTCTTGAAGTTTCATATATTTATAGCCTCGTTTTTTTGGTAATTATTACCAGTTTTATGCCTTTTTCTCCACTCTTATACCTTGATCAGGCATTATCGCCATATGAAAAACGCAGCATCATTAGCTAAAATTGTTTATTTTGGTACCAAGGCGGTCCTCTTTTGTTACTTTTTTAAAGAGGTTTTGGTCATTATTTTTTGAAGGGATCTTCGATCTTCTCACCGTTTTGTAAGCGCCAGATTTTAACCGCACGAATAAAGACATTGTAGGCCGCTAAGGCCGAGACAACAAATCCATGAGTTCCATCCAGAAATCCCAAACGCCAGATATAGTGTCGAATAAAACGTCCGAAAGGTCGCAAGAATAGATAAGGCAACCCAATCTTTCTTCCGGACTTTTCAAATTTATGGTAGCGGTCAAGCGCACCCCAAGTGGTGTAGCGATCGGCCTTTTTAAGATAAGAGGTGAGATCCTTATAGGTGTAATGAATCAGCTTATGTTTCAAAATACTGATTTCGCCCTTCGATTCGACTTCGGCGTGCACGTGCTTATTTTGATATTTACATTCATCCCGCTTGAACAACCGAATAACTTTATCTGATTGCCAGCCAGAGTAATCAATTCGCTTACCCATGAAATTATTCCGTCGGTAGATCCAAAAGCCTGAATACTTTGTTCCGGTTTTAACCAGGTTCTTGATCTCACTTACCAGTTCCGGAGTTGGTCTTTCATCCGCATCCAGAAGAAAAATCCAGGGATGATTGGCCTGAGGGATGGTCCAATTCTTTTGAGCGGCCGAATGCTCATACTCATGTTGTAAGAGACGCACTTGAGGAAATGACTTCACAATCTCAACTGTTTTATCAGTCGAAAAGGAATCCACTACGATTATTTCATCACACCAAAGGACGGATTCGATCGCCTCTTTAATGTTAACTTCTTCGTTGAATGTCGGGATTATCGCCGTGATCTTTTCCATATTTGTGTGTTAATCTTAACGCATGACTGACGCCTCGTCTAAAACAATTCTCATCATCCAAACGGCTTTCATTGGGGATACCATCCTTGCGAGCCATTTTGCCCGTGCTGTCAAAGAGCATTACCCGAATTCCAAGATCCATTTCTTCCTGAGAAAGGGTAATGAATCTGTGATCCAAGGGTTGCCAACAATCGAAAAAACCTGGGTCTGGGATAAAGCAGGCGGAAAGACGAAAAATCTCATGAAACGCATCTCGGAACTTCGAGAGATCAAGTTCGACATGGTTTTTAATCTACACAGGCATTTTAACTCAGGTTTAGTTTCGGCGATGATGAAGTCACCTTTTAAAGCTGGCTTTAAGCAAAATCCTCTGAGTATGTTCTATACTCATAAAGTAAACCATCAGATTCCGGATCCGCGCGGTTGGCATGAAGTTCAGAGAAATCTGGAACTCATTCCTGAGTATGAAATTGTGGATAACTCCAAAATTTATAAACCAGAACTTCCGATTCAGCAGAAAAATATCGATAAGATCACGCCTTATGTGACTGATAATTATTTTGTGGTGGCACCGGCTTCCGTATGGTTTACCAAGGCCTGGAGCGAGCATAAATTCCGTGAACTGACTGAAGAGTTGGTAAAACTTGGGAAGGTCTACTTTACTGGTGGCCCTGGCGATAAAGAGCTTTGTGAACGCATCCGAAAGGATCTTCCGAATACAGAAAATCTTTGTGGAGCTTTAAATCTGTTGGATTCTGCGGCACTCATGAAAAAGGCAAGGAGAGTATTTGTAAACGATTCGGCTCCCTTGCATCTGGCAAGTTGTGTGAATGCAAAGACGACTGCCATCTTTTGCTCTACCGTCCCAGCTTTTGGTTATACTCCTCTGGCCGACGATTCTATTGTGATTGATGTCGGTGATTCGCTGGCCTGTCGCCCTTGTGGTTTACATGGACATAAGGCCTGTCCGTTAGGACATTTTAAATGCGCGGAGAATATTGAGATTAAGCGTGTTCTTGCCACTATTAATTAATTGAGATGACTTTCCCCAGACGTCCTTCGTCGGTCGAGAAATAGAGATTTCCATCTGGCCCTGGTCTTACATTCCGCCATCTCCATCCCAGCTCTTTAAAAAACTCTTCTTGTTTTCCGACTTTTGTCCCTTTTAATTCCAATCTTCTCAAATGCTCACCCGAGAGATTAGCGAGCCAAATATCGTTCTTCCAGAAAGTCATGGCAGAAGGAGAAATTGATGGAACCCAGTACACAATCGGTCCTTCCACTCCAGGCTTACTCTTTACTCCAATCTTTGGTCCCGAGTATTCACGGCCATAAGTCACAATCGGCCAGCCATAGTTACCATCTTTCTTGATGAGATTAACTTCATCCCCACCCTGAGGACCCATCTCCGCTTCCCACAATTCCTGAGTTCCCGGTCTCATGGCCAATCCCTGAGGGCTCCGGTGACCCAGACTCCAAACTTCGGGCGAAGAGCCGTCTTCCTTCATACGGATGATTTTTCCCAGATAGTTGTCTTTTTTCTGGATCATCTCTCTTTCAGCTCGCTCACCCGATGTGATGAAGACATTTCCTTCATTATCAAATTCAATGCGTGAACCATAATGGTAATCATTGGTACTTTTATCAGCGGTAAATATTTTTTTAAAATCTACCAGTTTATTGTCTACAAGTTTTCCACGTCCCAAGGCAGTTGCTGAATATTTATCCATCGGCTCAGAGTAAGTGAAATAAATGTAACCATTACTGGGATGTACCCTCACATCCAACATTCCTCCCTGACCTACGGCGTGGACCTTAGGTGTTCCACTGAGTAAAGAAGCTTTTTTGGTCTTTGGGTCAAAGACAAAAACTTTCCCGCCGCGTTCTGTGAAAATAATTTTACCATCCTTAAGAAAATCAAACCCCCAAATGACATCATCTTGTTTCAGCAAGACTTCATAGGCAGGCTTAGCAAAAGTATTGAGAGATAAGGTAAGAAGAATGAGAATAAAAATGTTTTTCATATAATTTTAATAAACCTTTCAGACGGCATTCTGACCCGAGGGCCATAGACACCTTTTTTATCGCGCTTTCCAACACTGATGACCATGACAATTTCAGCATTTCTTCCCAGTCCCAAAGTTTTCTTAATTCGTGAGGAATCATGGCCTTCCATTGGGCAAGTATCAAAACCATGCGCAGAGAAACCCATCATAATATTCTGACAGGCCAAAGCGGTTGATTTGACCGACCAAACCCTCATATCAGATCTTGAATAAGGTTCTCGGGGAATTGGTCTAAAAACACCTACAATGCTTGCTACTAGTCTTTTACAAAATCCGAAAATACTAAGAGGTCCTTGAGAATAAACTAATGGTACGAGTTTTTCATAATAGGCCCTGGCCGAAGAGGGAACTTTATCGTTCTTACTGAAAAGCGCAATCATGTCTTTCCTGGTTTCTTTCCAGGTATCAATCCGGGCAACGGCCACAATGAGTTCCTGAGCAGTCTTTGCTGCTGGCTGATTGAAGCAGGCCTCTACAATTTCTGATTTTTTTCGAGGATCTTGCACCCAATAAAATTCCCAGGGTTGAAGATTGGAAGAATTCGCGGCATCTAATCCCCAATTGAGTACTTGTTCCATTACTTCTTTAGGAACTCGTTGAGTCGTATAAACTCTGACTGATCTGCGATTACGAATGATATTATCAAAGGCTTCGGGAGATGTTTCTCGTAGGTCTTCCTGATAATCCATTTCGGGAGTGCGGGTTAGAATTTCGGTTGGATCCTTCATCGGTATCTCTTTTTTTAGAATTTGCGTTCATACTTTATCCCTAAGGTATGAATAAGATCGGCCCGGTTTCTATTGTCGTCTTCAGCGTGGGCATATCTTCTGGTTAGAGGATCCTTATGTTGATCCACTCCTGCAAATACTTTTAGCACGTTTCCTTTTTTATCACTATAGACAGTGCCATATAAAGTCACGCCGATGTTGGTATAACTTTTATTATCGCCATAATGCTTATGATCAGCTTTAAGACGCGCTTCAAGCACTGGGGGACTTCCTGCTTGAGAACGAAAGAGCTGGTTTGTATTAACTGCCACTTCTGTGGAGAGTCCAACAAAAGAATTCTCCATTCCGGCGGTACTGCCCTGTACTTTGCCTTCTATGGCATATTTAACACCTAACCAGGTGAGGGGAGTTGAAGATTTTTCCATACCAACCGCCAGCCCGGTTTGGAGTCTGGTCTCATTGTTTCGATGTGGTAAATTATGATATTGGATTGCTCCCCCCCATTCATGCCACTTGTCCTGGATTTTTGGAGCGAGACCACCTGAATCAGTTAAACGCTCTACTGAGCCAATTACTTTAAAGTATTTATCACCGTTAGTTTGATTCACACGAACTTCGAATAAGAGGCCATCAACAGTAACCAGATTTTGATAGCGGCGATTTTCTTCATCTCTTATTTTGTTATTAACACGTGCGAGTTCACTGTAAGCATCGGTATATTGCGAAAGCTTGAGGCCGCCTTTTTCATAATTCATTTCGGCGCTCCAGTTTAAACCAAAGGTATAACCCCGGTCATCACCTTCCCACCAGGGTAAGTCCTGTTCATTTTCTATAAACTGTCTTCCAATTCCGTGGAAAAAATTATCATTTTTTGTTCCGAACTCCAGTGAAATATCCTGCAGTTTACCCAATTTAAGAAAGCCTTCACTGGCCATCTTTTGATCCACTAACTCTCTTTCAATCTTTAACTGTGATTCAGGATCAAAACGTAGATCAATAAAAGGCGTCACTGTGAGTTCTTTTTCAGATTCCAGACATTCTTCCACCGAACCCAGCTGGTCAGGCAGTTGACTCAGACTTTTTAGAGCAGGTGTAAGAAGGGCCTCATCACCTGGATACTCAAAACGGAACTTCTCTTCAAAATGAGCAAGAATGATTTTCTTAAGCTGGACCTGATCAGAATTCACATCATCAGAATACTGACTCATGTTTTTTTCTAGCTGCTGGTACTGATCTGCAAGATCGGCCGTTGGTGTGAGCTTAAAAGAACTGCGATTTTTCAAGCAGACCAGTTCGTATTGAGAGACTTCTTTCTGGTAAAATAGCTGACAGGCCTTATTAGCACTGGTGAACACAGGATGAGTGCTTTCGGCCCTTAGACCTGAAATAATGAATAATAAAATGAGCATCATAGGTTCATATACCTGATGCTTACTGATCGGTTTAATCGGGAAATATCATTAAAATTTAATTTTTATTGAGGTCAGCTCAAAAGATGCTGGAAATCATTCATATCCAGCTTACCGCTGAAGTATTCATCATCATCTTCTGCCATGAGATCCCGGAAGAGCTCTCGTTTACTTTGCTGAAGGATCAGAACCTTCTCTTCAACGGATTCTTTAATAATAGGACGATAAACTGTCAGTTTATTTTCCTGGCCGATACGATGGGCCCGGTCAATTGCCTGTCTTTCTACCGCCGGATTCCACCAAGGATCCATCAGGAAGATGTAGCTTGCGGCCGTTAAATTTAATCCAAAGCCCCCGGCCTTAAGCGAAATAAGGAAAATCTGGGCATCTCCATTCTGGAAGAGCTCAACCATTTCCCCACGCTTCTTAATAGTCTGAGAACCATCAATCCGGGCCATTTTCCAGCCTGCTACTTTAATTTTATTCTCAATCATATCCAGATAAGTGGTGAACTGAGAGAAGACTAAAGTCTTGTGACCTTCGCCCACTAATTGTTCAAGATTTTCCATTAAGAAATCAATCTTGGTTGATTGGAGCTGCGGCTGCTTCTGCCATAAGCAAAGTTGCCTCATCTCAAGCAGTGATTTTAAAACTTCGCCGTAGCGTTTGGCACCCGGGGCCAGCATGCTGGAGCGAACAGCATTGAGTTTGTTCTGGTAAGTCTCGCGCTCTTCCGGTGTGAAATCCAGGAAGACGTGATTTTCGACTTTCTCCGGTAACTCTTTTAAAACCTGATCTTTTGTCCGTCTTAGAATAAAAGGTTTAACCGTTCTTCGGGCGAGGAGGCGATTTTTGTTTTTAGATGTTGATTTAACAACGCCTAAATCACCCCAGACTCCCGGAACACACAGGTCCATGATGTTGTAGAATTCAGATAAATCATTCTCAACCGGTGTACCAGTCAAACAGATGCGGAATTTGGCCTTAAGTTGTCGGGCGGCATTGGCACCGAGTGAACGGATATTTTTTAAGTGCTGAACTTCATCAAAAATCAGAATATCAAATTCATCTTCGCCCAAAGTGGAAAAGGACTCTTTCTTCATCAGACCATAGGAAGTTAAAACCACTTTAGCGTCAGTTTTAAACTCCCTCTCATCTCCATAATAAATGGAGTAGGTAAGGTCTGAGAATTTTTCAAGTTCATTTCTCCAGTTATAGAGAATTGAGACCGGACATATAATCAGAATTTTTTTAACCTTATCTTTCAAAGTCTGAAGCAGCATGATGGTCTGAAGTGTTTTACCTAGACCCATATCATCGGCCAGACAGGCGCCGAATTTATGTTCATAAAGAAAACGCAGCCAATTATAACCACTCAGTTGATAAGGACGGGCAATCTCGGCGTATCGAGGATCCACTTCATACTGGGGCATGTCCTGCATGGTCATGATCTTCTCGCAGAATTTTTCTTCTTCCTCAGTTAAAGCACCTTCAATACCCAGCCGCTTTAATTCAAAGAGTTCAAAAATTCTTGAGCGCTGAAGGAAAAGTCCAAAACGCGAAAGGCCTTTGGCCCCTTGCTCTTTCTTTTCACCTTCATACTTCGTATAGCGCTTCATAAAGCGCAGTAGGTCCTTCTGCTCATCAGATAAGAGAACCAGACCTTTATTGGAAAGGAGGAAGTTATCTGTGATCTCAGCGTTCTTGATCACATCCAGATCATCATCGGTCACCACGAGATCCATCTGGAACCAATCCAGACGCTCTTTGTTTCTCTCGAAACGAATGGTGCTCTTCCAGGTTCTGATCTGCTGCTGATCATAGAAGATAGGAATATTTAGTGGAGTCAGTTGCTGATAAAAATTCGCAACTCCTTCCAGAAGATTATTCTTTGGAATTTGAAAAATGATCTTGCGATCATCCTTGAAGTAGAATGATGTTTTAAATCCTAGTTCTCCGAAGCTATCCAGGAATGCCAGAAAAACTTTTTTAAAAGTCCTGGTCTTCAGCATGAAGACTTTTTTAAATGTCGGATCAAAAAATGGCAGCTCGTCTTCTTTCATCAGAAGGGCGATCCATTCAGACATGAGATTTTTCTTGGAAGCAGTATGCAGATACTTCTTATGGAAAAAAGTTTCCCGGTCAAAATCCTCGATCAGGGTTTTGAAGAATAACATGGCATCATTCTTGGTCCGGAAACTTCCCGCCCAGCCTTGTTCACTGACAAAAAGCAGGAAAGGGGAAGGCATAGGAACGAGTTTTTGGTCAGGCGTGAAGAGTTCCAGCTCAAGATTGAGAAAACTCTTTCGAGGAGAAGGATTGATCGAGAAGCGATATTCCATGTCTTCCACAGGGAAGCTTTCCCAAAGTTCGCCTTCAATCAAAACATCACCGATACCTTTTTCCCGTAATGGCAGAAAAAGGCGGATAAAATTCTGGATGTCACCGACTACATCTGTGAGCTTTAATTTCGAAACCAATTCTCTTACATCATTAGGAAGGTCGTAAGCCTCACCGTTTTTCCAATTGAAGAGATAGAGAACATCAAAGATTGAGACTTCTGTGATGATATCGTCTTCATCTTGCAGGCTAAATTGATAAGTGTATTTCTCATCAATATAAAGCACATCCCGGTATTCTTCCAATTCCGAGGCTTTGATGAGATTAACCAGAAGTTTCCCCTTCCATCTCGATGGGGCCGGGAAGTTAATCACTTTTCGATTTGTCAGAGTGTACTGAAGAGAACTGAAAGTTGAGTTCATCTTCGCACCTGGAATGTTGGGTGCTGATTTTAAGAGTGTTCCATATCTTTCAACGTGAACACCTTCCTGGGCCATGAGACTCAAGGAAATAGGATGCCCACCGGCCTTTTCATTTTTGTGACGAAGCTCATCGAATTTTAAAAGAAGGCTCGCCGTATGATGGCAAGGCTTCTCGGCGTTCCAAAGTTTACATGTACACTGAGTGGTCAGGTTACCTTGTTTGTAACTGACCTTAGATTCGTAATTGGTATTATTCTCCGCCAGAATTCCACTTACAATGAAGTAGGTTTCAAAGGTTCCTTTCATGAATGAAAGAGAAACCCGGCCTTGTTCGACCATTTTTTGTGCGAGAAAAACTACTGAAGGTTCAAAACTCTTCTGTAATAGATCCTGAATTGGGGACTCGATATGCGTATATTCCATTTAGCTCAATTTTCCAAAAGTTTAGTATAGTCCGATTTTTCCTAAATGGCAGGTTAATTAAGAGGTAAAAAAAAAGGGCCGGAAAACCGGCCCTTCATTTTTAGTTATCGAGATACGATTTAAGAAGCTTAGCTCGGCTTGGATGGCGAAGCTTACGAAGCGCTTTGGCCTCAATCTGACGAATACGTTCACGAGTAACGAAGAAATCCTGACCAACTTCTTCAAGAGTATGATCTGATTTTTCACCGATACCAAAACGCATACGAAGGACTTTTTCTTCTCTTGGAGTCAGAGTTGAAAGTACTGAACGAGTTTGTTCAGAAAGCGTCACACTCATCACAGCATCAGCAGGAGAGATGATCTTTTTATCTTCAATGAAGTCACCCAAAGATGAATCCTCTTCTTCTCCGATTGGAGTTTCAAGAGAGATGGGCTCTTTTGAGATTTTGAAGACTTTTTTCACTTTATCTACTGAGAGTTCCATCTTCTCTGCAATTTCTTCCGGAGTTGGTTCACGACCAAGTTCCTGGATCAGTTGACGAGAAGTCCGGGCCAGCTTGTTAATGGTTTCGATCATGTGAACCGGAATACGGATAGTACGGCCCTGATCGGCAATTGCACGTGTGATGGCCTGACGAATCCACCAGGTCGCATAAGTTGAGAACTTATATCCACGACGGTATTCAAACTTATCAACGGCCTTCATCAAACCGATGTTTCCTTCCTGAATCAAATCCAGGAACTGAAGACCACGGTTGGTGTATTTCTTAGAAATAGAAACCACGAGACGAAGGTTGGCCTCAACCAGCTGAGATTTAGCTTTATCGGCTTTTTCTTCACCAGTGATGATGATGTTATAAACTGAAAGGATATCTTCAAACGCCATACCAGCGTCAATGGCAAGACGACGAAGTTTACGAAGAATATCTTCCTGAGTCCTTACCATCTGTTCGATTTTTGCGTCTGTCGTGAAAAGGTTACGTGCTAGCTCACGCTTAAACGCATCATCTTCCAACAAACGGTCGTAAAGAACTTTGTATTCATCATCGTTATTTACTTCAAGAAACTTATAGATACGTTCTTGTTGCTCGTATAACTCACGGAATTGGAGGAAGTAGCTCTTCACCGGCTCGGTGAAAGAGTTGATGATCTTACGGTTAAAAGTCAGGTCAACGAGTTCGTTACCAACTTCATCCATAACTTTCTGTTCATCTTTTTCCATTTTCTTCAGAGTTCCGTCTTCATTCACAATTTGTGTCAGAAGGTCCTTAACGTGTTCTACCACGCCAAAGATACGGTCTCTGGTTTCATGAATTTCTTTTTCAGTTGATTCATCATCCAGACCACGAACCAGATCTTTCACATACTCATTCTGCTCTTCAGCTTGAACGACTTTATTCTTAAGTTTAACGATCTCTTCAAGAGCATGTTTTGACTTAAGACAAGAAAGGACGATTTCTTTTTCACCTTCTTCAATCTCTTTAGCGATTTTAACTTCGCCTTCTCGAGTAAGGAGGGCAACTGATCCCATCTTTTTAAGATATAGTTTAACCGGGTCACTTGATGAGGCACGAAGCTCGGCTTCTTCATCAATAGTGAGAGGGTCTTCCGCAACTTCAGTGCTGGACTTCTCAGAGTCCTCTTCATCAACTTCCGGTGATTTTACCAGAATGCGGGCTTCTTCAATCTTGTCCATGATCTGATCAAGTGAAGCAGGATCAACGATGTTCGCCGGGATGGCGTCATTGATTTCTTCCGGAGTAAGATAAGTTTGATCTTTCCCCTTCATGACAAGACGAGAAAATTCCCGTGAGTTTAAAAAGGCAACGACGACTGACATAGTATCTCCTAGGGGCCTGTATTTTTGAGATTCAAAATCTCTTTATCCAGTTTTGAGATTTCGGACAAAATTAAATCAACTTCAATCTGCGTAGGGGAGGACTTTTGTTTTATGACAAGGTCTTTGCGCCTGGTCTTTAACTGGTCCATCCTTAGCATCAAGTGGTAGTCCTTCAACATCCTTTGAATGACTTTCTCATTATATTTATTTCCATACTGGAATAAAGCTTCAGTTCCAACATCTACAATCTCTTTGCTGTAGCCGCCGTATTGAAGTTCTTCCTGAACGATGGAAACATATTCCGCATCGTCGATTTCCAAATAAATTTTAACGAGCCACTGAATTAGCTTTTTTACCTCATCATGCCCAATAGTGGCAAGAAATTCATCTGCTTTCAAGTGCGTCAAGAACTCAGGATGACAGAGGATTTCCTTAATAAACACCCTCTCACTCTTGGTGGGAGGCGGGAGTACTTGACTTGTAATTTGGTTATGCAAGTTCTGGGCCTCTTCGGCTTCAGTTGCCAGAATTTCTTCTGTTACTTCCAGTTTGGGTCTTTCAATTACCGTATGAGTCTTTTCTTTCTGACGACTTAGGAACTCTTTATAATTTTCTAAAATTGCTGTGGCATCGGACTTCATTCCCAAAATTTTGGCCGCGTTGACCACTCTTTCTGTGGCAGAAAGGTTCTCCTTCAAAGGAGAGACCAATTCTTCCACCTTTCGCAGAAGATCAATTTTTTGATCTGTTGTGTCAGGGATTTTTTCTGAAAATAACTCCTGAATCAGGACATCAAGGTAGATGGGGGCCTTCTCTATTCGCTCTATCAAGGCGAGTCGGCCTTCGTTCAGAAGAAACTCGTCTGGATCCTTATGAGGCTCAAAACTAAGATATCGAGGAAGAATTCCGCCCGCCATGAAGTCAGCGTTAATACGATGCATGGCCTTCTTTCCGGCCGCATCTGAGTCAAGGGCGAGATAAACATTCTTGGTCATATTAGAAAGGAGCCGAACAGATTGCTCTGACAAGGCAGTACCCATGGTTCCAACTGTTTGTTGAAGACCATACTGGTGCATAGTAATGACGTCGATGTTTCCTTCAACCAGAATCACCTGATCATTTTGTCTGATAGCATTTTTACCAAAGGCATATCCGAACAGGATCGAGCCTTTATTAAAAATAAATGAATCAAACGAATTAATGTATTTAGCAACATGTCCTGTTACCGTTCTGGCGCTGTAGCCACGAACCTGTCCTGAGTGATCATGAATCGGAAACATAACTCTGTCTCTGAATTGATCAAAAATGCTATTTTTTTCTTCATTGAATCTGATGATTCCAATTTCTTTAGCTGTTTGCCGGGCCAAATCTCCATCAGCACCGGGAAGGGAATCAAGGTAATGGAAGAGAGCGTTGCTTCCGGGAGCGTAACCTATTTGCCACTTCTCAACTGTCTCCTGATCAAGTTGTCTTTTTTTAATGAACTCAGAAAAAAGAGGGGGATTTTGAGAGGCTACTTTTTTATAGAGTTTAACGGAAGCGTTCAAAACCCGGAAGGCCATTTCGACCTTAGGATTTTTTTTCTTCTCTTTTAATTCTTCAAATGGAAATCCCAGGATCCCGGCAATCTCACGAAGGGCATCTACAAATTCAACTTTTTTATATTCTTTTACAAAGGTAATGGCGTCACCACCGGCACCACAGGCAAAACATTTGTACATGCCTTTGGTATCATTGACCTTGAGAGATGGTTTGGTGTCAGAGTGGAAGGGACAAATAGCTTCGAGGGTAGCGCCTCTCTTATTGAGAGTGATGTAGTGGCCAATCACCGTGGAAACCGGCGATTCCTTGATCCGATCTTTCAACTCTTCAAAGGCCATCAACTATCCTTTCAGATTACGAAGCACGATGGATTTGATCAATGTTCCCTGGGATAAAAATATTTTTTCAAACTTTGTCGTAAATTGCGAGAGAAAATGTTCAGGATACTCCTGACGAAGATCTTTCGACTGCAATAATACTTCAAAACGATCATCGCCCTTAAGATGCTCGAGCATCCACTCAAAGTAACCATCGTGATCAGTCTTTACAAACAATGTGCCGCCTGGCTTGAGGACTTTGTGGCAGGCATTTAAAAATGGCTTTTGGAATAAGCGCTTTTTATTATGGCGGGTCTTGGGCCATGGATCAGGAAAAAAATAAAACACAGATTGAACTTCACTTTCATCGAACATGAATTCTAAACGCTCACCACGGGCACGCAGATAACGAAAGTTTTTATGTTCCAGCTTGTTGAGCTTCTGGGCCACGCTATAACTTCGTTTAAAACGATGATCCAACCCGATGAAATTGACTTCCGGATACTTCTGGCAATATTCCATCATGAATTCGCCGTAACCGGTGCCGATTTCAACTTCAATTGGTTTTTCGTTGGCAAAAATATTTTTCCATTTACCCACATTGGATTCGGCTTCTTCATCCCTTAAAACAAACGAATCAAAAACCTCGAGTTTATCGTGGTATGGATTATCGTGAGTATATTTAAAATCGGCCCGATAACAAAAATTGTCATCGATAGTTTTCTTTAATTTATCTGTTGTCATAGAGGGGAAATAACAAAAAAACACGTTGCAGTAAAACAAAAAAGGCCTTTCCCAAGAGGGAAAGGCCAGGTTTTTCAGATTCTAGTGTCTTAGCCGATCAACTTAAGGGCATTTTGACCACTTACGTTGGCCTGAGCAAGTACCGAAGTACCGGCCGCAGTGATGATCTGGTTACGAGCTTGCTTAGCAGTTTCCTCAGCATAATCCACATCGCGGATTCGGCTGTTAGCAGCGCTCATATTCTCAGTGTAAGTCTGCAAGTTGTTTGAAGTTGAAGTCAGGCGGTTTTGGAGTGAACCAAGAACAGCACGTTGACCCGAAACTTTTTCAATTGCAGCATCGATATTTGCCAAAGAATCTTGAGAACCTTCTTTAGTCGAAATATCAAGTGAACTCACACCCAGAGATTCGTTTGAAGCATCCAATTGGCCCGCTTCAAAGCCGATTCGGTTTTCAAAGGCATCGCCTTTTGTACCTACCTGGAACTCATACTGATCACCTTGACCGTTGAGGAGTTTTTTCCCGTTATATTCAGTAACCTGGGAAATACGATCCATCTCCGATTTCAGCTGTTGGTATTCCAAGTTCGACATTCCTCTCTCTACATCACCCACGGTATCAGAAGATGATTGGATGGCCAGCTCACGCATACGAGTCAAAATATTTGACGTCTCGTTTAGACCACCCTCAGCTACCTGAACCATGGAAATACCATCGTTCGCGTTTCTGTTTGCCTGTTGAGACGAACGAATTTCAGCTTTCATTTTCTCTGAAATCGCGAGTCCCGCCGCATCGTCAGCTGACTTAGTGATTCGAGAACCCGAAGAAAGTTTTGAAAAACTTTCTTGTGATTCTTTGTTCACTTTACCTACTGATGTCTGCGCCTGAAGTGAAGCAACGTTTGTGTTAATTCTGAAACCCATAGACTATCCTCCGGTTAAAATCATACCCAACCTCCAAGTCAGTTGATGGATTGTTCAAATTCCATCAGTAGGCAACCGTGCCATTTCTGTTTTTTTGACCTCATCACCATGATGAAGTCGTTGTTGACCTAGCGTTTCGGTGCGTTTTTCAGGGAACATGAGGAATTTTTTTCCACTTTTTTGCGGTGGTCTTAAGAAAGAGAAGTGTCTGAATTGTCAAGAAAGTCTGATTAACTTAGTCTGATATATTTTAGGAATTTTTTAGTTATTCAAGGACGTTTTCTGGAAAGTTAAGTAAAATGACCAAAAATTCTTACAGAGAGAGTGATTATGAAAGTTAACTTCATCGATATTCTTCGTTACGAAAATAATTTTTTAGAAACCGTTACTGCAAAAACAGCAGAGCTTCTCAAGAATGGACACTTTGTCGGCGGTCCCATCGTTGGTCAATTCGAAGCTGCCATCAAAGACTATACAAAAACCGCTTTCGCTTTGGGATGCGCTAATGGAACAGATGCCATTCAGTTGGCCCTTCGTGCTGCGGGTGTAGAAAAAAATGACAAGGTTCTTCTTCCCGATATGACTTTCTGGGCAACTTTCGAATCGATTGTGAATGTTGGTGCCATTCCTTGCACGATTGATGTTTCTAAAGAAACGCTTCACCTCACTCTGGCCTCAGTTAAAGAAGGTGTTGAGAAGTTTAAACCAAAAGCACTCTTGCTGGTTCATCTCTACGGATGGGCCTGTCCTGAAACAATGGAAATTCGTAAATACTGTCGTGAAAATAATGTTCTCCTGGTGGAAGATTGTGCACAGGCCATTGGTGTTAAAATCAAGGGTGAAGACATTCTGACAAATGCTCTGGTGGCCACTACCAGTTATTATCCGGCAAAAGTTTTGGGAGCGAGTGGAGATGCCGGTGGTATCTTTACGACAGATCAGAAAATTGCAGAGACGACTAAGATCTTATTAAATCACGGGCGTACTGGTCACTATGATCATGGCATGATTGGATGGAACTCACGTCTTGGTGCTTACGAAGCGAACTTCCTGGTTGAATCTTTAAAATATCTGGATGCACGTCTGGATAGTCGTCGTCATGTATGTAAAGAGTACCGTGCTAAAATAAAAAATCCGGCCTTAAACTTTTTGAAGCCATCTGATGATGTTGTTGAAAACGGATATCTTTCAGTTGCTCTGATGACTCCTGAAACTCGTCCGGCCTTCATTGAATACTTAAAGAAAAATGAAATTGGTTATGGAACTGTTTATCCGGGAGCTATGAGTGCTCAGCCGGGGGCGACTGCTCATATTGGCGGAAAAATTTCTCATGGTCACGCCGAGTGGATCGCTAAGTCGATTATTAATCTTCCATGCTTTGCTTACATGAAACAAGAAGAGATCGATTATGTTATCGAGACAGTGAATAATTTTAAGGCCTAGACTTCTTGAGCCAGTTCTCAATGATGAGCGCGGCCTTCTTTGAAACTTCCGGATCTTTTTGAATTTTATCGTTGAGTCGTTTTATAAGCGACTCAACGATTTGTTTTTCCTGTTGATAAAGCTTCGGCATTTCTGTGGGCTTTATTTTAAAGGCAGACATAATGACCTAGGCAACAGCTTCTGGAGCGCGACGTTTGTGAGAAGCAACTTTCGTCAAATGCTCTTCGATGATTTCATAAAGCTCAAGCTTAGTTGATTTTGGATCCATACCGTGTGGCATGACTGAATAAACCACTTCATTATTAACTTCTGAAAAGATGAACCAGGTATTTCCAATTTTCTGGAAGAGTACATCTTTAACAGTGTTTTTAGCGGTGTTTGAATTTTTAGAATTAGTAGTAGTTGTTGTCATAAACCCTCCGTGGTTTCTCTTGCGTAGACTCACATCCTGTAAGTCCCTTTGATTATCTTTTCGGAGGGGATTGTTTAAACTTTAGACATATTAAAAAAATAATGCAGATTTTTTTTGCACTTTACCCGAGTGAATCAGTAGGCTGACTGGATTCCGATATATCCACCTAAATTGAAAGTAGTTCTGGTGGTAAATTTATCATTGCCCAGGTGTTGCCACCAGGCAGTCTGGCCTCCGGCATTCTGGGCACGGTAAGTGGCAGCAGTACTGGCCTCCAAAGCGGTCCCTAAGACGAAATCGATATCAGGTAAGACTTGCTTGCGGTGGTACTGCAGACTTAAGCGGGGAGCGACAGTGTATGCATTGTAGGTTCTGGCATCACTGGTCTGATCCAAGGTCTGGGTGATATTAAGTTGATCAAAAAAGTTGATCATTATAGTTGCCGCCAGATTAACCCGATTCTTTTCGCCTTTGAAGGCATCATAACTAATGGTGGGCCCTAAACCTAACTTCATGCCTTCTTCTTCTGAAAATCGTCGGTCATGAAACGTATAGGAATTCTCATAAAAACGAAAATTCAAGGTGCCACCAATGAAGAGTCGTTCATGGTAGTTACCGGGGGCCTGTCTCAGTAAGGTTAGATTTAAATCAATCGGACTGGTGTAGCCTTTGGTCTTAAAGTTATCCCGATAGGGATAACTTTCAAAATGAGGCTGAGTTACTCCTAAAAGGAATTGCCCTCGATATCCGCTGATACTTTTTAGGGGATAATTTTTCGGAAGGGGTTCTTCAAGTCGATAGTCTGTTGGATCTTTATGAGTGATTGTTTGATTGAATTCACGTGAGTCTCCGAAATAGACATAGATGTGTTCAGATAGGACGTAAACAGTATTTCCCTGGCGATCCAGCGTGGGAATGAATTCATCTTCAATATAGTAGGTATTTTCGGCTTCGCCCCGAAAGAGAGGATCCTGGTTATACTCAGGACTTTTTTTCATTCTTTTCTGCAAGAGTGCCAGTTTTTTGGGATTTGGTGCGTGCTGATCAAACTTCCGGTCGTTACCGACTGATGGATGAATTTTAATGACATCACCTTTTCTAAGATATTGCACCACGGGTGATTCGTAACTGCGGTATTTGAAGAGAGGCGTTTCCAAAACGGTTACAACTGCCTCTAAGGCCCAAGCTTCAAAACTTAGAAGGATGAATATGAAGAGAAACTTTTTCATTCAAATACCTGGGCAAAAGATAAACCTAAACTCTTATTGGTTTTATTTGAAGCTTCTACATTAACAGAACCAGATTGATCTTTGAGATTGAGCCATTGAGACTGGAAATAAAGACCTAAGACAAATTCTCCCCAGCGGTTTTTAATAGGTCGCTCAATTGATGTTAAAAGATCGGCAGAGTTGAATTTATAAGTCGTGGACTCGGCACTTGCTCTGGCAAAAGGACTTACCCGGAATTGGGTTTGAAATCTAACCGGATGATCGAAGACTTCAAATTCACGGGTTTTAAACTGTGGACCAAAAGAAGGCGAGGAATAGATAACCTGCTCGCCACTACTGAGTTTAAACAGGGACTTTTCATAATGAAGTACAGCGCCTGCTTTAATGGGAAGTTTCCACTGAGTAAAAAAATGAATCCCGTACTGATTACTTGTTCCACTGCGTGCTTTACTATCGTTAAAGAGGTCTTGCATAAAGTCGCCTCTCACAATTCCCGCGAGCAATGTGAATTCCGGTGGAATGGATAACTTCTTATCATATTCAGCGCGCACGATATTACCCGGGGCCGGAGTATATTTTAGGGGGGGGACATAGAGAGCAAGCTCTTCTTTAATTGGTTCAACAAAGCGGCTTAAAATTCTCCAACTGACGGTGCCGTCTTTGTTCTGGATGTATTTAAAACCGTTTTCATCTTCATAATTAAAATATCTAACGAAAGTCTGTTTGGTGAGTTTATAATTTTTGTTATCCTGAAGATTTCGAACAGGAACACCAGCATTAATGGAACCCATTTGAGTGCCACTCTTCATGATTTCTTCTAGTGGGATGACGCGAACTGGGGGGATGAATTTACGGTCCTGACGATTAATATTTATTTCTTCGTCGGATTCTTTAAACTGATCAAAAGTCGGAAGTTCATCGCTTAGTTTCTGAATGGCAGAGACATCAACCTGAGCAAAGGCCGGCACCATGATGAAAAGAAGCGGCCAGATCATTTAGTGGCCCCAATGCTTCAGAAGATTTACTGATTTTGCCAAAGTCTCATAATTGGATTCATGTTTAACCGACTCCCGGTTAATTTCATCCATCGCTACCCATTTAAAATCCTGGTGTTCATGTTCATCAATTTTAACCTCCCACTTTTGATCCAGAATAATCAGGAAGGATTCTTCATGAACTCTGCGTTTTCTTTGATCGATAAAATCATAGGAGAGTTTTAAGTCCACAATATCCACAATGGACTCAAGTGAGAGATTGGTTTCTTCAATGGCCTCGCGAAGTCCACCTTCTTCAAAAGTTTCACCATCTTCAAGCTTGCCAGTTACGTTTTGCCAAAAAGCACCTCGGCGCTCATTGGTCTTAAGCAGAAGAAAAGAAAATGAATGACTAGCGGGGTCAAGCACGGCTAGTACGATCTGAGCTTTTTTTGTTTGGTCGGCCATAATTTATTATGAGCGACTAGATCAAGAATGTCCAAAAACAAGAGTGAGATTTTAGAGGCTTTGCTGCGCGTAACTGACCTTAAGACTCAACTTATAAATTGCGTCATATGTCTCAATTTGATATGTAAGAAGCATGAACGATTTGAATACGGTCCTATTTAATATAGCACAGTCTTTACCTGGCTTTCTTTTGGCGATTGTCGTCCATGAAGCGGCACATGCCTGGATGGCCAACCGTTTTGGAGACCCGACTGCTAAAAATGCGGGCCGCCTGACTTTAAATCCGGCCGCTCATTATGATCCATGGGGAACGATTTTTTTTCCACTCATGGCTGCATTCACTAACTTTGCCATAATCGGTTGGGCCCGCCCCGTACCAATTGAAGTCAGAAATTTTAAAAATTACCGCTCAGGCATTTTCTGGGTGAGTTTTGCAGGTCCACTTTCTAATCTCATTTTAGGGACGTTGTCTGCTTTGATTTTGGCCATGGTGGTGACTCAAGTTTCTACTGAGTGGGAGTTTTACTCTATCTCAATCCAGATGCTTCGCTATTCGGTCTTTATTAATTTCATCCTGGCCTTCTTTAATCTGATTCCCTTACCGCCGCTCGATGGTTCGAAGATGGTTTCTTCTTTCCTGAAAGGTCCGGCCCTTTATAAGTATGAGAGCTTTGCCCGTTATACTCCAGTTATTTTCATCATGGTGATGGTGCTGAGTTTTATGGGAATCCATACTATCGGCTATATCCTGAAGCCGGCAAATGACTTGGCCAATTATATCATGTTCTCTTTTCTTGGACTCTTCGGAGGTTTGGCATGAGCGAGAATGAAATCTTAGTTAAAGTCGATCGTTTTGACGGTCCATTAGCACTTCTTCTTCATCTGGTTCAGAAAGAAGAAATGCGAATTCAGGAATTAGAGCTCAATACCATCACTAATCAGTATCTGGATTATTTGCAGAAGATGCAGGACCTGAACTTTGACGTTGCCGGCGAATACCTTTACATGGCCGCGACTCTCTTATTCCTTAAATCTCAAACCATTGCTGATGAGTCGCAAGATCAGAACATGATTAAGATTACCGCTGGGGAAATGGGTCTGGAGATTCAAACCCGTGGGGATTTGATTAAACGCCTGGAAGAGCTGGAGCGGTTTCAGCGTCTAGGCCAGAGACTTTGGGGACTGCCTAAAAAAGGTCATGAGATTTTTGTTAAGGCCAAGGTTGATCGTAAGGCGATTGAAAATTCAATCCTGACCCCACTGGATCTTCAACAATTAACTGAAACTATGATGGATCTGATCCGTCGTGAGAAAAGAAAATATACTGTCGTTAAACGTGACCGTTTATCCATTAAGGAAAAACTCATTCGCCTTAAATCGATGCTCAAACTTGGGGAGACGACCCAGTTTGATAAGCTTTTAGATGTTAACGAAACAGGAATTATTGATAAAGTGATTACCTTTATCTCGGTTCTGGAGCTTGCCCGTTTGAAAAAATTACAAATTTATCAAAATGAGGATATGGGTGCCATTTACATCGAGGTTAAGGAAAGCTTAGAGTCATTTGACCCTGAAACGGCCAATGGCTTTGAACCTGAAGATGAGACTAAAGACGAAGCTCCTGCACTGGCAGAAGCTCCGATCCAATAAGGAAGTGTTATGGATTCAATGAATGACATCAACTATGAGTGGGATCTCTCTGTCGAGGAAGTCGCCAAAGAAGAGATCTCTGTTGTTGCTCCTGATGTAGGAGAATTCATCCTCGATCTTAATCACTATGATGAGAAAGAACAGGAAGATATGTTATGGCAGGCAAGGACTGGATTAAATCCAGAGACTCTTTGTGGTGCTATTGAAACCATTATCTTTATGTCTGATCGCCCGATTTCTATCCAGAAAATCAAGGCCCAAATTGATAATGAGCTCCCTTTGCGTGTGATTCATGAGTCCCTTTCAAAACTGCAAGCGGGCTATGAAGAAAAACACCACGGAATCCGTCTGGTTGAAGTGGCCGATGGGTATCAATTCCGTACTAAAGCTACTTATTCTAAATTCGTTCAAAACTTATTTAAGATTAATTCTCTGGTTCTGACTCCAACTGCTTTGGAAGTTCTGGCCATCATTGCTTACAAGCAGCCAGTTTCTAAGACGGAAGTGGAAAAAATCCGTGGGGTTGATTCTTCTCACATTATCCGTGCCCTTATGGATAAGCGTCTGGTGAAGATCACTGGTCGTTCTGAGGAGCTAGGTCGTCCTTCACTTTACGGGACAACTGAAGAGTTCCTGGAAGTCTTTAACCTTGCAAACGTTTCAGATCTTCCACCTGAGTATGAACTCGAAGAGATGGCAACTAAGAACACGATTGGAACCATCGCTGACATCAAGTCAGTTGTCTTCCGTAGTGAAACTTCTAAGAAATTCAGTGTTGATGAAACTGAAGAGCTGGATAAGCTTTCAGAAGATATTCAGCTTATTGCGGCCGATACAAATTTCACCATGCTGCTTAAATCAGAAGAGAAAAGAAAAACTGATGGCGAGACTTTCGTTCGTAAATCAGCTTTTGATATCCTGGAAGATTTTGTTAACCGTGAAGAATCAGTTCGTCAGAATCAATCGGCCATTACTTCAGAAACCCTGATGAATGTGGTGGATCCGAAGGTTGTCGATATCTCTTTAGAAGGTGTGATTTTTAATGCACCGGAAATTGATGAAGAATTTGAAGCTCTAAGAGCTAAAGATATAGCTGACATTGAAGAGACCGAGACGATGGATCTTCAAAAAGAAGCCGAGGAATTAGAGAAGGCCCTGGACTTTGCTTTTGAGCAATTGACTGGAGAAAAAATTACAGAGGGTGAGATGGAGTTTGAAGTTGATGCAGATATCAATAACTTAGACCTATCAATCGACGAAGCTATTCTGAAAGGTAAAGATTTTGATCTTGACCTGGCGTTCCTTAACGAAGTATCAGTAACTACTACAGAGACAAGCGACGACAACTAAAATCGTCGCTTTCTTTTTCAACATTTAAACTGCCGGGAGGCAGATTGGGAGTAAAGATGTCAAAGTCTAATCAACACCTATCTATTCGTTTACAAAAAGTTATCGCTGATTGCGGAATCACTTCAAGAAGAAAAGCTGAAGGCTATATTCTTGATGGACGTGTGACCGTTAATGACCGCGTGGTGACTGAACTTGGGACTAAAGTGAATCCTCATTCAGACACGATCCAGGTTGATGGCGTGAACCTTGAGCTTGCCGCTGTCGATAAGATCTATATCGTGATGAACAAGCCTCGTGCCTATATCACCACTCTTTCAGACCCTGAAGGCCGTCCGACAGTCATGGAACTTATCTATGGTGTTAAGGAAAGAATCTTCCCGGTAGGTCGTCTGGATTATCTCTCTGAAGGTCTATTGATCCTGACTAACGATGGTGATCTGGCCAACATGATCATGCACCCTAAGTATGAAGTTGAGAAAGTGTATGAAGTAAAAGTTTTTGGCCATGTTAATGAGGCCCTCCTTTCTAAAATTAAGCGCGGAGTTATGACTGAGGATGGTCTACTTAAGCCGAAATCAGTTCGTGTCATCGAGCAGCTACCTAATAAGACATGGCTTGAGTTCCGCCTGAATGAAGGTAAGAACAGAGAGATCCGTAAGATTTGTGACGCTGTTGACCTGACGGTTGATAAGCTTCGCCGTGTGGCGATTGAAGGATTGAACATTCAGTCTCTTCCAGTTGGACAGTATATGTTCACCACCAGAAAAGAGCTTTTAAAGTCCCTTGGTCTAAATGAGCATGGTGAGAAGGTTGCTCTTCGTAAGTTCGTTTCTGCTAAGAAAACCCTCAATACCGCTAAAGTTGCCAAAATTGTTTCGGAAACTGCACGCCCTGCTAACGATAAAAAGTTTCAAGCTTTCAGAAAAGAGAGCTATTATGAGACTGTTGCTTCAATCAAAGAATTAAAAATGCGGCAGGCAGAAGAAGAAGCAACCAAGGTAGCCGAAACAGAAGCTCAAGAAAAAGCAGCACGTTTTGCTAAGACCATGAGACCTGCTCCAAAGGCAAAAGGTTATGGAAGTCAGAGTTAAGAAAGGGAAAATCTTAGTCTACCGAGTTTTTGATATCGGTTCTGAAATTGACCTGGAAAAAGTTGAAGCGCTCTTTGAAGACAAAAAACTTAAAGAGCGTTTTAAGTTAGATCGTAAACATAACATGTCCCTCATTATTTCGAACTCACCAGTCTCCATTCAGTTGGGGACTGTCGAAATAAACCTTTTGGATGAAATTATCCAGGCCGAACTGGTGGCGAAAGTCTGGCACTTCGGTACCGTCTCCCTTTGTTTCCAAATCCCCATTCCTGAAAATACCTCTTGGACCCAGTTAGTTGAGATCGCCGCGTGGATTGAGAAGCGGGATGAGAAGATTGAAAATCTTGCCCGTGAAAAGGCGAGAGAGTTCCAAAATGATATCAAGTACGCCATTCCGGTTTTAAATGACTGGATCATGAATGAAGATTATGTGACCTACTTCATTCAGGAAATGGAAGGCCTCCAAGGTTCGCTGTCGACTCTAGTGGATCAAGTAGACATCACCGCCCTAATCCTGGCCGAATCAAAAGAGATTCTTTCCGATACCCTTAAGAAATCCACTTTGGAAAAAATCTATCAATACTCTAAAGATGACCTGGTCATCATGGACTGGAACTCGGCCTTAGTAGTTGAGCCAAGTGGTTCGATGGATGTGCCTTTAGTTATCGAGTTTGCCTTAAACCAACTCTTAGAAATGCGCTACTACGATGATCTTTTGGATCAGCGTTTGAACACTCTTTATAATGAAGTCGTGGGCCGCAAGAAGGGCCTTCTCTCCAATAAGTACTCGATGCTGGCCGAAGAAGCGGGCCAGATCTATTTGGAAATTTCCGAGATTGTGGAGAACGTAGAGAACTCTTTTAAAGCAGTGGGGGATTTTTATCTCGCAACTATCTTTCGAGCGACTTCTAAAAAATTCCGATTTGATGATTGGCAGAAGAGCATTAACGAGAAACTCAATAACTTGGCCGAAGTCTCAAAGCTTCTTCATTCGGAAGTTAATGAGTCGAGAAATCACTTCTTAGAGATTATTATCATTCTACTTATTACGATTGAAGTTGTGCCGTTTGTTTACGGTCTCTTCAAGTAACTAGTTGTCCATGTTTTGGATTTTGTTTTCATCGATGACTTCATTTAAGTAATCGACAGCAAATTCCACCGCCTGATCACCATAGGACATCTGTTTGTTCTGGGCCGAGAAATTAGCGTGCTTAATCAGTTCGGCCGTCTTTTTCAAGAGCTCCGCACTCGATTCAAAGTATTCAGCTTCTTCATCAGAAACCAGTACATGAGCTAGTAGGGCGTGAATATTTTTAACTAAGCGGACTTGAGTAGTAGAGAGACCTTCTGTATCCAATTTCAATACAACTTCTGTTTCTTTCTTGCTCAAGCTTTGCATAATTTTATCCTTTATGTAGTGCAATCAAAGAGCATATCGGGATATTTCCTAGGAAATTTAGCTATTTATGCTGGACTAAAAGATTACGGGTTTTCCCTTTACAAGGTGGGTTAGGGAGAGTATAACTACTTTAATTTCCAAGAGTTTTCTTTCAGTCGCGGGATGGAGCAGTCTGGTAGCTCGTCGGGCTCATAACCCGAAGGTCATAGGTTCAAATCCTATTCCCGCAACCAATTTTTCACACACATACAACAGACAGACACAACGAACCTCACTCAGAGCGTGAATGCATATTCTATCCTGACCCCCCTGTCGGATTTTTGGGGGGATTAGTCGCGCCCAATTTTCCGAAGGCACCGCTCGTCTTCTCCTTAGTTTAAAATTTTGCTAGAATCTGCCTATGCCAACAATCTTACGACAGGATGGGTTTCGTTTTTTCTTTTATAGCCGAGAAGGTAATGAGCCTTCACATATCCATGTTGTAGGCCATGGTGGTGAGATGAAGGTTTGGTTAGATACTTTAGTTGTAGCAAAAGTATTTAATCTTTCTCCTAAGCATCAAAAAGCGGTGATGCAAATCATCTCGCAAAATCAAGAGCTACTAATTAAGAAGTGGGAGGAGTTCCATGGGTGAGTTAGCATATAAGATTTCTAATCCTGATGAGCTATCAATCTTAAAACTTACTGTTACTGAAGATATGTTAACGGCAACGATCAGTGACGGTCGTATTATCTCTATTCCTGTTGCTTGGTTTGAAAGACTAAGAAACGGAACTCTTGAGCAGCTTAAGAACTTTGAAATTTCTCCATCTGGTTACGGAGTTCATTGGCCTGATATCGATGAAGACATATCAGTTAAGGCTTTTCTAGGACTTTAGTTCCATACTCATCTTTCACAGAGCAAGCTGTTTCTGAACAGTCCTTCTCTGTCCGTCGCTGTATTTGAAGTTTCAGAATTGGCAGTTACCGTGTAGTCAAAACTCACTGGACCAGGCTTTTCTTCGACTTTATTTTACATCAAGAACTTTCATTCTCTGAACGATTAAAATACCACCTAATAAACCATTATGAGTAAGAATGGCCCCCCAAGGAATTTCCATCCAGGTTCGAATACATTCCAAGGTATTCACTTCTTCTACTACGTGACCTGGCACTCCTGGAACAAAGAAACCTGTCATCATTCCCGATGTAACTCTGATGGCCATGTCGTGAAGTTTTTGAAGGATTTCAGGTTCACGTTTAGTGAATTCATACCATGGGCTAAAAAAAAGCTGTTCTACTGTAACGCTAGTGAAATTAAAAAACTGAAGATTCCAAAATAGCGCAGTTTGATTTTGATGATAGATAATGACAATGTCTTCTTCCGTCAAACGCTCAAAGACATCAGGATCTGGTACTAACGAAAGTTTTACCAATGCCCGCCACAACAATTTTTTTGAATTAATCGCCCTATCACCATTGGCAATAGTTTCTTCATGGATTGTTACGATTGTATGTAGGAAATCAAGTGCATTTTTTTGAGCGTCTTTGGTCGCCTTATGAAAAAGAGGCAAATCATGAGAAAGAAAAGGAACGATTCTTATTCCTTCGGCTGCTCCTAAGGCAGAATACTGAAGGGCAAGTGTTCTAAATGTTTCGGCCAAATCTTCAGCGCCTGAAAAATTAGAATCATTCGAGTCACTTTTCATAGCTCTTGTCATCATTAGCTCCCGTGGTGTTATAATGCTAAGGCATGAGTACCAAAAAGGTCAAAGAGATTGATTTATTACAAGAAGCTATCCAAGCAGGAGATCTGGGGAATTATCTCAGAGTTGCGAGGGAGAAGGCTGGCCTATCTCAGGGAGATGTTGCAAAAAAATTAAAAATGCAGCAATTCCAGAGTATTTCACAATGGGAGAGAAATGCTAGTGGATCTGTCCCTATTAAAACTCTTTTGAAGCTGGTTGAGATCTATGCCCTGCCAATTGAAGAAGTTTACGAAGTACTTTTAAAGTATCAGTCCAAACGAATGGAAGAAAAACTGGAAAGAAAATTTTTCGGTAAATCTAAAAATAAGCGTCTCGCCTAATTTCTCTCTAACTCATTAGAATCAAAATTTAAATCAAGCATTGTTGTTACTATATATTTTGTGGCGGTGTGCATCTTTACTCCCAGTTATGAGACGTTACTATAAATAAATAAATGTTTATAGTGATAAAAAATCTAGCAGGAGAGAGAATGAAAAACTTGAGTTTGAAATTCATTGTTATAACAATGATTGCTACTTTTATAGTAGGCTGTGGTAAAGAAGATAGTAGTAGTACCAGCAGTAGTGCTTTCGTTGTAAAAGGCTCTAGTTCGCAAATGGCTAAACTCCACGCACTCGTCCCATCTGGAAGTCCAACAAGTTTTAAAGTAAAAATCTATAGTGCTTATATTTCTGAAAATGAAGACTGTTCAAGTCCTGTTCTTCTTAAAAACTTTGGTACTGCAGGTGTTGAATTTGATATGTACTCCAGTCCGACTTTATTTGGTGCTAACCCTCCTGAAGGAACATACAATTGTTTTATACTTAACATAAGCGATAATATGAAGTTTAAGGCCGACGCCACTGCAGTCGCAGATCATGTCGGTTGCACAAGCACAACAGTAGAGAATACTTTTGATATATACAGAGATGGAGATACCGATGATGGCCTATGGGTCGATATTGATGGTAACGGAGTTAATGCTACAGGAAGCGATGCTAGTCCAGGTGCTGATAGTGTTTTTATCTTTGCTTCAACTAATCCCGGTGCAATTGTTTTAGCACACACGAATCAGGTTCTGACTCTTGCTACTGCTTTAGTATCTCCTGGACAGACTACTTATTATTGGGATGCTACCGGAGGTGTTGATAATAACAACGATGGCATTAACAATTACTGTGGAATTGAAAACGTTGTGACCGGTTTTCGCTAATCGAAATATTACCACTAAAATGTAAAACCACTTGATCGGTGGTTTTACATTTTTCGATGTTTCCTGTTATAGATCTACTTTCGATCGAGTACTCCAATAATTGGTACCATAATAAACAGTCAGTTCCTGATCCGGCAAAATTGATTTATTTGTAACATAAAGTGTTCTCCATCTATTTTTATATGGGACATGAACCGTATCACAATTTGGATTTTCGGAGTGATTCACAAAACGGCCAACATTCCCTTTGGCCCTTCCATCCACTTTTAACATGATTTCATTGCCGTTTGAATCTTTCGGACTTGAATAATAGATCCATGCATAATCAGTATTGGGGAATTTGTTAGTGATGACTCCGGTATATTCAGCAATGATAGTCCAGGCCGGTATGTAAACATTAGCGAATACTCCAAATCCCATTTCGGGAGAAGAGTACGCCACATATACCCGACGGTCTTCTGGAAAACCTCCTCTTTCAAGGTAGTGGCCATGAAGATCAATACGTCTTTGTACATTCATCTGCGCGTATTGTGGGTCTTGAGTAATGTCGTGGTTTTCAAGTAAAGGTAAGACCTGAGGATCAATGACTGAATGTTGGAGATACTCCACTCCAAAAAATTTGGGGAAATCTTCCTGGAAATATTTTGTTCGAGGCTCTTTTCTCTCAGCTAAGAAATATTCGGCACCAAAATATCTTGAAGAATTTTCCGAGAAATGATTTTTAGTCTGTCCGCTCATCTTAATGCCCCTTTCATATGTTTTAAACGAACGATTAGATATCGGTGATTCTAGGATGTTGTCATCTTCATAAAACCCAAAGAAAAAGACGATGCTTAGGATGAGAATAGGTAAAACTTTTTTTAGATTTGTTATGATTCATACTGCACTGTCATTGCACCTTTCATGATTTAGATCATCTTTGAGTTTGACGGGTAAACCCTTAAGTAAAAATTAAATTTGAATCAATTGTCCAAAGTAGGTCATGTGGTGGCCAAGTAAGTCGGAGTTTTTCCATTCACGTTAACTCCTATAAACTCACTTGTTTAACATTGAATTGAATTTTTTCAAAAAAACATTTTCAAGTTTCAATGCACTCTTTTATCTCGCTTTTTTGAAAAGTTTTTGAAAAAAGTCATCCTTGACGAGAATTTTACAATCAACGTAGTTATTCCTCCGTTAGTTTAATCTTAACAACAAAAGGAAGTAAAAAATGAAGAGTTTTAAAAAGAGTACAGGGGTTCTTCTGGCAGTTTTATCAGTCACCTCAACTACGATTCCTCAGAATTTGCAGGCCCAGACTTTGAAGAATTACAAAGCAGAGTTGAGAGTGACGAACAAAAAAATTGCTCATGTCTTTGACAAGTTTCGCTATGACATGACGGTTGAGTGGGATCAACAAGATCCTTATTTCCGTGAACATGCTCAGAAAGAATTGGAAGATGCTCTATTGAGACTTAAAGATGAAGGCGTTTCTAATAAAGAAATTATGACCTACATGCAGTCTAATATTTTGGATGGTGCTGCAAAAAGTGGTTATAACCGCATGCTCGCTGCTATATCAACGCAAAATCTTTCAGCAGAAGAAGCTTCAGAAGCGGCCATGAAGTATATGGAGAAAAACTATAAGCAAGGTGTAGGCTTCTCTGGCGGTGGTTCAGTTTCTTACCGAAGAGTCATGATAATTGCTGGAATTATCATTATTGGTGTTGTGACTTATTTAATCATCAAACACAGTCGTGATGGCCATGATGGTGCTGACGGCAAAGATGGTTCTGATGGCAAAGATGGATCAGACGGCAAAGACGGATCTGATGGCAAAGATGGATCAGATGGAAAAGACGGTAAAGATGGTTCCAACGGCAAAGATGGGAAAGACGGAAAAGATGGTAACAACGGTAAAGACGGTAAAGATGGTAACAACGGTAAAGACGGAAAAGATGGTAACAACGGTAAAGACGGTAAAGATGGTAACAACGGTAAAGACGGGAAAGATGGTAACAACGGTAAAGACGGGAAAGACGGCAACAATGGCAAAGATGGAAAAGATGGAAAAGACGGCTGGGGATGTGGATTCTTCTGTCACGACTCTTAATTACTAATTAATTATGGCACCCCTTAGGGGGTGCTTTAATATACTTCAATACTATCGTGCCTTACATTCCATTCCTGGTTGAGGTGAATCACTGAAAACTGTTTTACCCTCCCCCTTACAGACATAAATAACTTTCTTCCCTGGTTCTGTCGGCTTCACAGGGGTTGGCACTGAATTGATGGGATTTCGTTCTGGTTGCACCTGAGTATAGCTTCCACCTGAGATATCCCAGCAGCTTTCATGGCCAAACAGATCTTCCTTACCTTTATTTAAAAGACTAACCTGATTTGAATTTCTGCTCACGGGCGAATTGGAATATAGAGGCGTCGCCAAGGCCATATCTAATGATTCATGATCGGGGAGTATCGTATTTAAAGTCATAGAATGATCGGCTATGTGACTAGAGAGATTTTCCGCATCAATCCATCCATTATCGTTGTATTCTTGCCAACTTTTCCCGTAACTATTCTGAAGGCGAAATTGAAGCCGGCAATCCTGCTGGTTGCAAATTTGTCTTTGTCCTACAATGGTCGATGAGTGATAACCACAGATGCCGTCGCTGTCTTTTTCAGCACAGAATGAGGCTTCTACCGGATAACCTTTCATTAATGAGCGGTAGACATGGTCACGGATGCCTTTGAAGTCTCTCTTCTGTTTTCCCCTTGGATAAGTGATGATTTTATAATCGGGATAACTAATAGTATTTTTAAGACAACTCTCAGGTACAAGGATTTTGTATCTTAACTCTTTCCAGCTCATCTCTTTGGACTTATTTAAGATGTTCATGATCTCTTGAGTATTGAGATTGATTCCAGTTTCAAGAATTTCGTCCGCGAAGCAGGTTTTATCTTCATAGGAAACATTTCCTTCCAAGCGGGATGAGAGATACATGAAGTAGTCTCGATCACCTTCAAGTTTAGAGGGAAGATTGAGTTTATCTAGTTCTTCTCTTCTCAGGTCATCGAGCTCAAACCATTTACTGTAGGGGGCACATTCTTCTTTTGCGAGTTTACTTTTATGGTATCTGAAATTACTAAGGACGTTACCGGGAATCCCACCAATTTCAATTTCCTGACCCATGGCCTGATCGAAACGAGCTAGATGGAGGACTGATCCTTTTTCTTGATAGCATAAAGTGGGAGAGGATGTTTTTGAGCATCTAAGAAAATCCAAAAGTAGCAGGGAAGAGTGAGCGTAACACAGACCCTTGTTTCCCTGATCCATTACGGGAGGGAGATTTTTAAGTTCAAGATATGATCGATCACAAACAGGAGTCATGCCATTGGATTTAGTAACGTAGGCCACTTCAAAAGCATGAATAAAGTTAGTAAAAAGAATCAGTCCGAAGAAGATGGTAAGCTTCATTTCTTCTGCCTGTTCAAGTAGAAAAAATCCCAGCCTAGAATGAAGGATTTATCGGGGAAAATGCATAATCCATCTTGATCACCGGTAGGGCGAGAGGCCGTAATGTACTTACCTTGATTTTGTTCACAAAAGGCTGCGGCAGGGTGTGAGGCCCACTGAGAAGTGGAAGGATTCTTATTCTTGCCTTTGGCCGGATTCAGGGCCTGGCATTTTGATTTTAGACAAGTTTCAGACACCCATGTCTTGTTTTTTCGATGTAAAACGTACTGATTCTCAGGGCTTTTGAGAATGAGAGTCCTATCTACACTCCAGCTGGGAAGTGAAAAGATAAGGGTGCATAGAGTGATTAAAATACTCAACATAACTTCATTTCGGTCAGGAGGGCGAAAAACCTAATTAATATCTATAACTATGTCGATTAGTCACCTATGAAGCTGAAATTGTTCATTCTTCTATTAACTTTATTGATGGCCTTAAGCTGCCAAAATAATAAAATTACTTTTACCGACGGTAATAACGTTTTTGAACAACCTCTCGTTGCCACACTTTCAAGCACCCCTCTAACTCGTCATACATCTTTAAATATTTTAGTGGGAGGAACACGAGTTTCTTTTTACCAATATAAGTTAGGGGATAACACGCTCGATTGCTCAGTTCCAAATGGATACTCAATTTATTATCCAATCTCTACGCCTATCACTGATTCTTTAGGTTCTGATGGAGCAAAAAAAATATGTGTTTTAGGATCTAACGAAAATGAAGAGCAGGAACTAGATTCAGCGTCTGAATATTCCTGGATAAAAAATACCGCCGTGATTGTTTCAATCGATTCTCCAGCGAGTGGTGCTTATGTAAATTCCCTTAATGAGTTGAACTTCACTGTAAGCGGGAGTTGCAATGTCGATGGCCTAAACAATGTAAGTATTGAAGGAGATGTCCCGACTGTCACAACCAGTTGTACCGCCGGACTGTGGAGCCGAAGTGTTGACTTCTCGGGAGCAGCTGAAGGTAGTGTTAGTATTACTGTTAAATTGACTGACCCTGATACCAGTATAGAAGGTCAGGACACTCGAGGGTTTGTTAAACTTACGACTATTCCTTCAATTGCGATTTCTTCTCCCGCAGTAAACTCTTACATAAATAATGCAAATAGAAGTGTTTTTACGGTCTCAGGAACTTGTGATGTTCTTGGCCTCACACCTAATATTGTTATCACGGGTGGTGTGTCTTCAGTGTCAGCTACATGTGATGGTGCCAACTGGTCGGCCGATTTGACCTTTGCTGCTAACGTAAATGCCACTCCAACAATAGAGGCGAGGATTACTGATGTGGCAGGTAACTATCAAAGTGCATTCCGCGATTTTACTCAAGATACGACTGATCCATTAGTGGCCTACTCTTCACCAGCGGCTTCGGCCTATATCACTGCCGCCAATGCTCCTTCGTTTCCTGTTACAGGAACCTGCACGGAAGAAGGCATTGGAAATGTTATCATTGAAGATGCTCTAAATAATGTAATGGCATCGGTTGATTGTACCTCAGGTATCTGGAACGCAAACCTGGATTTCTCAGGATTTGCCGAAGGCCCTCATACGATCACTGCTTCCCAAACTGATGGGGCCGGAAACAGTCATGCTCCTGCCCGTACATATAATAAAGATACCATTATTCCGGAAGTTGCTTTTGTCGATATCATCGACGGAGTTTGTGTGAGTAGTTCCAATGCCGGAAGTTTTTCCATTGCCGGTTCCTGCACGGATGGAGATGGTCCTGTCACGATTTCTTCTCCGCAATTAAGCCCCTCAGTGACTACAGCTTGTTCATCTGGTTCATTTATTTCAAGCTTAAATATTTCAACTACTGGACTGGCCGATCGAGAAGATTTTAATGTGACTATTACTCAAACAGACCTTGCCGGACAATCAGGCAATTCCATACTCTCGTTAAGGCATATAAACACTCCGCCAGTTATCAGTTTTGATGGTTGGGATGATGTGTATGCTATAGGAGATAAAACGTACGCGGACGGTACTCCAACTGAAAATGGAAGTCTTAGTTTCAAATGGAAAGTTTGGGGGCCGGGTAATACCTGTCAGCCTCAGGCAGTAAAAGTTCTTCGTGCTTCAACTCCCGGATTAGGAGTTGGCCTTAGGACTTTGGTTTCATCAACTGATGGTATTCCTCCGACCAGCCGAAGTTTTACAGATACAACTCTGCTTCCCACGGACTTTTCAAAGGCCTGGTACTACTCGGTAAGGTTACTCGTTGCTGGCCAGGAATATGATGTAGTGACTCCTGAAGAGATCAGCGAAATTAGAGTGATTGCTCCTCCTGAAAATATGGCACTCGTGCATAGATGGATTTCTAACCAGGAAGTCTGCGGTCTCATGAACAAATCGACTGATGCTTTAAATCATTACCGTTGCGAATTTGCCGGTCAGGGTAAAGTGAATATTTCTGGAACTGATTATCATGATCTGCAACACGATCTGTTGGTGGACCGATTTGAACTTGGTTGTAATGTAAGTGCAACTTGTGGAGCAACTGGTGATCAACTTTGTATTTCTCAAAACTTTTCGAATTTGGCCAATCCGAGTACAAGTACTGGAGTTGAAGCTCCCATCGGTGCTACTTACTATGATAACCCAAGTAGCAATGGCGGATCTTGCTGGGTTAAGCATGGAGCGGCCAATACTGATTGGACTGCTTTAACTTATGGAGATGCAACTATTTTAGGCTGGGGTTCTACCAGCGCTGCTCACTCACCACCTCTCGTTCAATTAAGTCGAGATAAGTTTTATGAAGCTTGTAACACTCAATTAGTGCCAGTTGATCAGGTTGTTGAATACTCGGGGAATACGGTTAATGCCGCCTCCATTTTTAAACGTCTTCTCCGCTTAAAAGAGTGGAGGGCCGCAGCTGCCTGGAGTGAGGAAGTTTCAGCCTTTCCCGATGTCTATACCAATGCGGATGACTGGATTTATCATGTTGAAACAAGTGGTTTTAAGGTTGGTGATGTTTCTCTTAGAACGGGAAAATGTAATTCCGACATGAATAAGCCTAATCTCTCAAAAGAAAATAGAGAATATGTAAGTGGTTTCGATATTCATGACAATCTTTTTGAAACAGGCTCAAAAATTGCAACCAGTGATTGCCAATCACGCTATGGCATTCAGGATATGGTGGGGAACGTTCAGGAGAGTATTTCTGACGAATTAAGCTGTCCGGATGGTCTAAGTTGTTACGGGATCGCAAGTTCAATCGATACGGATAATACTGATTTGAATGGATTTGCCTTTGATGGTACCCAGGGGCCTGGAGGTTCTGCAGCTGTGGATGGATGGCTCTTTCAGTTTGGAAATTTTTCGACTGCCTATTTTAATGTCTTGTTAGGGATTCCACTCGTAGCGAATGATGGAGATTCGGTTACGATTAGCAGCTGGGCCACTGCTAGTAAGTTTCATAATGACCGCTTTAATCTATTCACCGCTAATGCAAGCACCACTCGTTATCCCCATGTTGGTGGCTTCTATATTTATGGTAACAGTAGTCAGTACGGACGTTGGTCAATTGATTGGCGTGACGGACCAGCGGCTTTGGCCCACCATATGGGTGCTAGATGTATGGCCCCAATTAAATAGTGATACTAGCGCAGAAAAAACTCCGCCTTCCAGATTCCAATAAGACTCATTCCTGAACTCATGGAAGTTATCATTCCATTATCCATAAATAAAGTTGTAGGGGTGGCCTTGACATTAATTTGTTTGGCGACTTCAGGGGCACTGATAAAAGTGAAAGGATAACTATTTTGGGCAAGAAACTTTTTAATAACTTGTTGATCTTCAAATAAATTCACAGCAAATATCTTTTCACGAGGAATGTTCCCATTTTCCACGGAAGATTTTAAACGTGCCATTTCTACTTTGCATGGACCACACCAGGTCGCCCAAAAAATAGCTATTCCTCGGGAATCTTTAGGTGGAAAATGTACCGAGGCAGAGGTATTACTTCCAATCACTTCATATTGCTGCCCTGGTAAAATAGTTCCTGCCTGTCGGATATTATTAAAAAAGGAAGGGGCCTGCAGGATCACCACGATTGTGACAATCACGAGAGTAAAAATATTGCTGACACTTAGCCATTTTTTCATAGAGCTAATTACATCAGGATTATTTCCAAATTAATACAATTATGTTTTGAAAAAAAGATTTTATTAATATAATGCGAAAATGTTCATCTTCATTCTTTTTTTCTATTTTAGCTTTCTTTCCGTAGAGGCAAAAATTCTGGGAGAAAGTCTTGCCGTTAATCCCTACGCGCTTCCCGGGGATTCCGAGATGAACCATTTAACTCTTCCTGGAGTTCGCTTCCATGAGGCCAATGATTATTTTGGCAAAACCGATAAACTGATGTCAGGCATCGGAAGTTTGAGCATAATGGAAGTCTGGAAGCATTATAGTACTTCCATTAGTCTAAAGGGCCGTTTCATTCAACCCATCCTGCAGACCAGAAATGATCAGCCAATGCTTACCGAAAAAATAGGCGTGTATGCTGATAGCCTTGAGACCTTCTGGAATAATTCAATAATTTTTTATTCTCAAAATAGTGTCGGCTGGAAGCTGAATTTTGGGATGGGATATACTGATGTCGGAAACCATGGTCTAGTGAATTTATATCGACAAATTCATGAACTCGTTGATTCACCGATTCAAGATAAGCTCTTTGGTAAAAAGCTAAATGAATCTTTTCCCTCAACGAGTTACGGACTTAATATAATTTTCCCCTTAATTGAAAGAGTGAACTTTTTAATTGGTGCTTCCACTTTCAATTCAAGACCTTTCCGAGAAGATGCTGTTGAGACTTCCTTGATCGTGAGTCCTTCCAAGTCTTTCGCTTTATCCATGAAGTATATGTATATAGATCAAAAGCGAAGTGAGTGGTGGTATTTAAAACCAGATAGGCAACAGTTCATTCTGGCCGTCCGGGCATTCACGATTTGGACACCTTCTTTAATGTATGTTTCTTCCTTTGTTAAAAAAGATGATTATGGGCAATTATACCTGAGTCCAATTTCATTCACTTTTCCTTTCTAACTCAGAGTGTCCGGAGATTCTTTAGGAAAATTTTAATCAACATCCACCTGGCTTAAATGCTACTAGGCTCGCAGCAAGGTGGAACAATATGATTAAAAATTTATTCAAATTAGATTTACGCTCGCTCGCTTTAGTACGAGTTCTTTTTGGAGTACTCACTTTTTTTGACATTGCGAGACGTATCCCAGACTTGGAAGCGTTTTTTACAGATGGGGGAATCTTACCCCGTTGGATTTTGCTGGAACAATTTGAATTGAATTACCGCATGGGTCTTCTCTCACTAAATGGGTCATATTCCTTTGCGCTTATGCTGGCCGTGATTGGTATGCTGGCCTCAATCACTTTCGCCCTAGGTTGGAGAACGAGACTTTCTAACCTCATCGTCTGGTTAGTGATCATTTCTTTCCAAGTCAGATTTCCTGAGGGTGCCACTTCTGGTGGCGATATGTTGATACGGATTTTTTTATTCTGGTCGCTCTTTTTGCCAATGAGTGCGAGATATTCAATGGATTGTGCTGTTGCGGAAACGAAGGTTTCAGATAATGAATTTCAAAGTATTTTTTCTGTCACTTGGATCATTCAGATCTTCTTACTTTATTTTATGACTTTCTTATTCAAGTGGGGACCAGTTTATCATACGACCTTTGATGCTGTTTACTACATGATGCAATTAGATATTTTCACCACTCCACTCGGGAAGTGGTTAAGTCAGTATCATGGCATCATGAAGGGACTGACTTTTGCAGCATATGCGCTGGAGATCATAGGGCCCCTTCTCCTCATCATCCCGTTCAAAAGAGACCTCTTCCGAGGAGCAGCGGTTGTTTCTTTCTGGTTATTCCATTTAGGTATTGGTGCTACCATGCATCTGGGTAATTTTGTGCCTATTTGTCTCATCATATGGGTAGGACTCATTCCTACATCCTGGTGGAATTACCTCTACGTGAAACTGCGCTCTTCTTCATTGGCAATGAAAACCTTGTATTATGATGGCAAGTCGGAACTTGCCCGTAAGTTGGGGCTTATCGCAAAAGAGATGTTGTTACTTGATTCTGTCCGCATCTTGCCGGCCAGCAGTAATCCCAAAGCAGACGCTCTCATCTCTGGCCATAATTTTGTTTTTGAAGACGAAAATCAACAGCTCCTGATTACTTCCTTGATACCTAAACTTTTACTTTCGTCACGCTTGTTTTTCATTCGGATTTTGGGGCGAATATTTAACTCAGAAATCAGTCTTTATTTAAATGAGGTGAAAGAAGTAGGAGAAGTGAGTATGTTTTCTGATAAAACAGTCACAACTCCTGGCAATGATAGCTCATCTTCCAAATTTAAAGATGTGATCAATGTTTTATTTGAGACTATCGGTTTTGATAAAATCAAAATGCGTCTTAATAAATTTGAAAAATTTGTTGGAGCTTTCCTCCTAACCTTAGTTGTCGCCTGGAACATTGAAGGCTTTATCACCGAAAGAGAATGGTATATAGGTTCACCCTTTGATGAGGTCATGTTTACTCTGCACCTAAATCAGGGATGGGCGATGTTTGCACCACATCCTCAAAGAAGTGATGGTTGGTGGGTTGTGGATGGTACCTTAAAGAGTGGGAAAAAATGGGATGTGCTGAATAATAAAGAGGTCCAGTTTGACCGGCCGGATGACTTTTATGCAACATATTCTTCAGAGGATTGGAGGAAATTTCTTGATAATCTACAAGCGACCAGAGATGAGGCCTACCTTCTCTTACTAGGAAAGCACCTATGCCGTAGCTGGAATTCTCAAAACGGTGGCGAGGATACCTTGCAGACTTTTAAGATCTATTTCATGCAAGAATTTACCAATGGTCCAACCGAACCCCCGGCCAAAGTTGAAAAAGTTCAGCTCTGGAACCATAACTGCTTTTAACCGACTAATTTTATTGAATTAAAGGGATAGGTTTTCTATCCCTTTTCCATCTTTGCACTTCACTGGCCACGATCGAGATCGTATAATCCTACCTATGAAAAAAACAATTTTGAGCGGTAGTACAGTCACTGGTGATTTAACCTTAGGCAATTATATTGGTGCCCTCAATAACTGGACCAAGCTTCAGAATGATTACGACTGTCTTTATTTCTTGGCCGATCTTCATGCATTAACTGTATTTCAAGATCCAGCAGTTTTAAGAGAAAGAACCTATAGCTTTTTTGCTCAATATCTTGCTCTTGGCTTAGATCCTCAAAAGAATATCATCTTCGTCCAATCCCAGGTTCATCAACATACTGAGCTATCGTGGATATTAAATTGTTTAACCCCTATGGGATATCTTAACCGTATGACTCAGTTCAAAGAGAAATCTGAGAAGTACGTTAAAAACATTAATACCGGTTTGTATACTTATCCTGTCCTGATGGCGGCCGACATCTTATTGTATCAGGCCGACCTGGTACCTGTTGGAGAAGATCAACGACAGCATTTAGAGCTTACTCGAGATATTGTGGGCTTCTTTGAAAATAGATATGGCGAAGGTATTCTGAAGATGCCAGAAGCCTATGTTGGCAAAATGGGTGCTCGTATTATGTCTCTTCAAGATCCTGATAAAAAGATGTCTAAGTCAGACGAAAATGACAAAAACTATGTTTCTATCATTGATGATGCCAAAAAAATTGAAAAGAAAATAAAATCTGCGACTACCGATTCAGGAACAGAAATAAAATTTGATCCTGAAAACAAAGCTGGTCTTTCAAACCTAATGACTATTTATTCAGTTCTAAGTGGTAAGAGTACGGCACAGCTTGAAAAAGATTATGCGGGTAAAATGTATGGTCACCTTAAAGTGGACCTGGCAGATCTCGTCGTTCAAACCCTTAAACCAGTTCGCGAAAAGTATGATGATCTGATGAAAAATAAAGATTATCTGGATCAATTGATGAAGTCAGGAGCTGAACGTGCCGAAGCACGTGCTCGTCCTACGCTGGAAAAAGTGTATCAAGCTGTTGGACTCTTACGTTAAATTCTTCTTCAGAAAAAATTTAAGTATCCTAAAAACAGCGTTATCTTTGCTTTAACTCGCCTTGTGTTCACATTGCAATAGCGTAATAATGAATCTTAATTCTTGAGGTGGTCTAGCCTCATATTCAATGACTTATTTCAAATTGACGTAGTTGAGTTTTTTTTCACATCTCTCCCGACATTAAAAAATAATAAGGAATCATCTGCTTTTTGAGGAAGCTCTTAAGAAAATCTTATCATGACGTAAATCATGTTTTTTCAGTATTTTCCCTCCGTCAGAAAATATTAACCGAAAAAGGTGGAAAAAATGAAACTGAAAAAAAATGTAAGTATGCTCTTGGTTTGTTCGATTTTTATGACGACGACTGTTCCTCATAATGTCTATGCGATTACTATGGATGATTACAAAACTGAAGCTCGACCCTCACAGAAACGTGTTGCCGAGGCTTTCGATAAGTTCCGCTATGATATGACAGTAGAATGGGATCAAAGAGATCCTTATTTTAGAGATCATGCGCAAAAAGAACTAGAAATTGCTTTAGAATCTCTGAAAGCTGAAGGTGTAAAAGAATCAGAAATCCTAAGCTACATGCAAAAGAATATTCTGGATGAGAAAGCAAGAAAAGATTATGACCGTTTATTGACCGCTCTCCAGACTCAAAATCTACATGAAGAAGAAGCTTCACGAGTGGCCATGAACTATATGGAGAAGAACTACCAGCAAGGTGTAGGTTTCTCTGGAGGCGGTTCTGTCTCTTATCGTCGAGCAATGATTATAGTAGGGATCATTATTATCGGAGTTGTTACTTATCTAATTATCAAGCACCGGAAGAAAGGTGATTCCGATTCATCAACATCTACGTCTACAACAAGTGATGACTCAACAACAACTACAGATTCATCATCTGATTCAACAACAGTAGACGCTTCTACAACGACTACAACTGTAACAACAACAACAAGTGCTGCCACAGTTGATGCCTCAACCACTTCTTCAACTTCTGACACAACCTCATCCACTACTGGTGACAATGGCCACAATGGTAAGAATGGTCATAACGGAGACAACGGCCACAATGGTAAGAATGGTCGTAACGGAGATAACGGTCACAATGGTAAGAATGGTCGCAACGGTGATAACGGCCACAATGGCCATAATGGAAATAACGGCAATAACGGCAATAACGGAAACAACGGTAATAACGGGAACAACGGAAATAACGGGAACAACGGCAATAACGGAAACAACAGCAACAACGGAAATAATGGCAATAACGGAAACAACAGCAACAACGGAAATAACGGAAACAACAGCAACAACGGCAATAACGGGAACAATGGCAACAACAGCAATAACGGAAACAACGGCCACAACGGGAACAACGGGAACAACAGCAACAACGGTAACAACGGCCGAAATGGAAACAACGGTCGTAACGGTAGTAACGGAATATTCGGCTAAGCATCTCTCAAACTTAACTTACCGATGGGCACCTCTTATGGAGGTGCCTTTTCTATTTTTGAAAGTTCTTAATAATAATCTATCAAAGGTTTAGCCGTGAAAAAGTTGAGAGGTATTGTCGTTGTGCTGATATTAATCTGTTTTATCATTCCCTTAAGTCTTAAGGCCCAAATCCAAACTTTAGATGAGTTTAAAATTGAACTCGAATCACATTGGAATTATCGAGACTCTAGTTATCAAAATTACGCTGTTGAGGAGCTCGAGAGATTTCTTAGCGTTAAATGTCAGGAGGGATATCATCCATTTGAATTAATTAGGGCATCTAAGATGGGATTTACAAAAAAAACTCGTCATGAGTATCAAGAATTAATTGAATCTCTTGGGTCAGGTAAAGTTCCTGATCACAAGGTTGATCTTCATATTAAAGACTTTATGGATAAATACTACAAGACATCAAAAGCTATTCCATTTGTACTTACAGGAGTGGCAAATTACCTTTTAAGATACCGATGTGAGGCTTTTTTTGGTTTGGATGATTTAAATATCGTTTCAAATTCTGGGAGATCTAATTTAAATGAACTGAATGAAATTAAGCAGAGCTATTTAATAGTACCACCGATTTCGAATTATTCGATTATAGACTTATACGATGGAGTTTCTTCTTCTTCCTTCGGAACGGGTTATTTGACACCAGAAGATCAATTATCGTCCAACGGATCAAGCCTTCAGATGGCAACAATCCTGCCACCTGGCCTAACGATAACTATGGAAATGACGGGATTAGTGGTTAATTTATTTCCAGTGGAACATCTCGTTAAAATCGCTGAACGTGTGAAGTGATTACTTAGGTAGCAATTAGTAATGCAATCTCAAGCTAACAATGAGTTCTCCTAAAGGTGCATAACTCGATAGTTTTTTTTAGCAATTTATTCTAAGTTTAGCTCCCCTTGTCGGGAAACTTGATAACAAACTCAAACCAAATTACGAAGGTTCAAAATGAGCAGGGTAAGAAAGATCTTCATTAGTGGATTTATAATTTTAAATTTTCTCTCCATGATTAGGGTCCACCTTCCTATGGGGAACAAAATTGTAAGTCAAATTTATCAACCTGTTGATTCCTATCTTTCATTTTTTAGTCTTTTTCAAAGTTGGACTATGTTTGCTCCTGATCCTTCACGTGCCAATGTTCATTTGTCTGCAGAGGTGGAGTTTATGGATGGAACAAAAGATACTTACTTCTTCCCACGAGCATCCACTATGAATCTGGAAGATAAATTCGCTTTTGGAGAAAGATATCGGGTAATTTCAGATGTTATAAGAAAAGATCAAAATGATTTTTTGTGGATTGATACTGCCAAATTTGCACTACGGAAATTGAGGGCCAATAATTATCACAAGATACCTCTGAAAGTTAATCTCGTTCGGCATTGGAATGAAATATCGGATGTAGAATCTAATTTTGTTCCACATCTATCAAAAAACACGAATTTTAATAGTTACGAATTTTTCACCTATGAGGTTCTGTAATGAATACGTTTGGAAAATACTGGAATAAATTCTTCTTTGAGGAAAAGCCAACTGAAGGAATGGCATTGTTTCGAATTATCTGGATAGGCCTGATCCTGATGTACTTCATCGCTGATCTGGGGAATGTTCAGGACTTTTATGGGCCTCACGCCCTAATTTCACTTCATACGACACGGGAGCAGTTTCCCTTTATCCACGCAAACCTCTTTCACATGTTCAATTTAAGTTATGAATTCACTTATGGCCTAATTATTGTATATGGTATTTCACTCGTAATGTCGCTTTTTGGCTTTTTAACCAGGCCGGCCCTGATCGTTGCTTTATTATGTATGACAAGTCTTCATCAAAGAAATATCTGGTTACTAAGCTCTTCTGAATTATTAATGAGAACCATTACTCTCTTATTGATTGTTTCTCCTTGTGGTCATTCATTATCTATTGATTCCTTCCTGGGTAGATTTTCTCCAGGATTTCGGAATAAAAGAAACTGGCCCCTGTGGTCACTTCGAATTATTCAAATTCAGATATCAGTTATTTATTTATGGACGGTCTGGCATAAGCTAAAAGGGGAGACATGGATTGAGGGGACAGCGGTTTATTACGCCACTCGCTTAGAGGACTTAACTAACTTCACTGTACCATTCCTGTTAAATTCTCTTTTTTTCTTGAAGCTTATGACTTGGGGGACTTTGTTGATTGAGTTTTCTCTAGGGTTTTTTATCTGGTTTAAAAAAATGAGAAAGCCCATCATTATTACCGGCATGATTTTTCATCTTTGTATCCAGTATTTTATGAGTATCCCATTCTTTGAACTTTTTATGATCGCTCTTTTAGTGAATTTCTTTACTCCTGAAGAATTGAAAGCTTTTGCAGATAAGACAATCAATTCGTTCATAGAAGGTATTCAGGAGTCAACTTTAGGCACAGAGATTAAGGAGAAAATCATCCGAACTCTAAGGGGGCAACATGAAACGGCTAACTAAGTATTTCCTGAACACTCTCATCCTTATGTATCTTGGGATCATCTATTTTACGGGAGTTCCTGAAACCAATACGTTAAATTCTCGAGTAAAACAAAAAGCGATGAATGTGGCCTTTGCAGTCGGTATCTGGCCTAGTTGGTCAATGTTCGCGCCCAATCCTATTAAATTCGATTCTAAAAGTTTTGTAGAAGTTACATATAAAAATGGCGACATTAAAGAATACGATGTTGAAGTCGAGCCTAAAGGAATTCTTGCTCCCTTTAGAAAGGCCCGGTGGATGAAATATTCCCAGGATAACCTCCGTAATCCAAGCCAGAGAGCTTTGCTTAATCCTGCCATTCAATACTTTAGAAAAAAATACGAAAACAAGACTAATCCCATTGTGAGTTTACAGATAAAGCGTAAATGGGCCGAAGTTCATCCTTTTTCTGACCAATCCATTCCTTCAATTTATAAAACACCTCGTGTTCAAAAGAATGAAGTTTTAATTACTAAAAAGATGGAGGACTAAAACATGATTTCTTTTAAAGCTTTTCTACGAGGATGGGACCATTTCTTCTATAAAAGAACCGATGCCAGTGCCCTTTGTATTTTCCGCATAATGTTTGGCTTCTTCCTCTTCTTAAACGGTATCAGCCTGGTAGAAGACTTTCAGGTCTGGTATGGAATTGGTGACAACGCCTTAATTCCTCTACATGACTCATTGAACTTTTACAGCAATTTTAGAATTAATGTCTACCGTTGGCTCTCCCCAACTGAAACCTCCGCCTGGATGGTCTTAATCGCTTACATTACAACTTCTGTTTTTGTCATGGTGGGATTCAAAACCAGGATCTCAACCATTATTTGTTTTATCCTCATGGTCTCAATGCAAAATCGTAACTACTCCATCTTAAACAGTGGGGACACGTTAATGAGATGCATGCTTTTTCTCATGATGTTTGCACCAACTCACGTTAAATATTCTGTTGATGCTTATCTAAGTGAAAAAAAGGGTCTACCTTATCGGACTGATATATCATTACTGACGATACGGTTGATGCAATTGCAATTTTCTCTGGTTTACCTGGCCACAACGCTTTTTAAACTCAAAGGTTATGATTGGGTTGATGGTACAGCAGTGTACTACACCTCCAGATTAGTTAATTTCCAACGCATCGTTCTCCCTTTTGTTTTTGATTTCCCTTTTTTGATAAAATTTGCCACTTGGTCAGCTTTATTTATAGAGTTCGCGATGGGGTCTCTTGTTTGGATTAAAGAATTCAGGCTCCCGGTATTGTTTGCGGGCCTATTGCTTCATTTAGGCATTGAGGTTTCTATGAGTATTGGCTTTTTTGAGTGGGTGATGATTGCCGCCTACATACTCTTTCTTGAACCCAAAGAAGTTAAGTGGCTTCAACAGTGTCTCCCGCAAATTGTTCGCAGGCAACTGAGGACGGCTTCAAGTAATTTTTTCTAAAAGCTGGGCGGAATTTATTTTCTGCCCTGCTCCTCTTCTGTAATCAAGCCGTACGGCAATGACTAAAACACCTGATCTATTACAAATAATCCCTCCTTTTTGCCCAAATTCTCGATGTTAAAACTTGTGGAGGTGGCCTCAAAGGTTCTTGATTTTGACGAAGTTTTTGGAATGCGAAAGTTGAAGATCCAGATCAAATTAGACGAGAAAGAAACCTGCTTGATGAACCGGATTTACCCATTTTCAAGACAATTTATTGCTGCATAAATGAGAAAGTCCCGACAAGCGGGACTTTCTTTTAACTTTTTATATCCTCAGTTGCCTGCGAACAATTTTAGAATCCCTTTCTTCCGAAAGTGCTATACAGTTTCAATTTGTCTCTTTTTGGGTACTCGCATACTTCATCACAGGCCTTTAAAATTGCTTTTAATAAACCATGGCTGATTGTAGAGGTACTAGTGGTAAGATACTTTCTAGCCTGATAGACAACTTTATCTCCCACTTCTTCGCCGAGGGTTTCTCTAACATCCCAAAGCACCGAGAGCGTGAAATCGGCAGTTGCATAGCGGTTTGATTCATCCCAGTGACTATAAAGACGCTTTTCCTGAGTATCTTTGGGAGCAGAGTTACTAAAACCGGATACTTTGCCGTAAATTTTGCGTTTTTTAGACTGCACGGCCGCAAAGTAATCTGCCATACCTTCGTTCACTGGAGTTGAGTGAGACATTGCCAAGTGATCACTCAAAATCAGGTGTGAATATTCGTGGTAGGCAATTTCTGGAATCATAGCTGTATCAAGATAATAATATTTGTCTATGAACAGACTATCAGCGTACTTCGATCCGTACATGATAACTTTCATCAGCGCGAAAGTTCCTGCGTAACGGATTAGGTCTTCATGCAGAGGTCTTGCTACATATGCTGGATAGAAAAACTGTTGCATTAAGCGCTGGTTAAACTGATTCTGCATGTAACTCAGAAGCGGTTGCTCCAAGGCCATTAATCCAACTGTTAAAGGATTTGGTCCCATTGGCCCCAGTTCTTTAGTGGAAATGACTTTTTTAGGTCTGAACCAAATTTCATTGCCCCACTTATCCTGTCTTTCACCCGGGACCCAAGTCGGTGTTTCACCTTCTGGAACAGAAAGGGCATTATTATATTGAGGATTGCGGTTATCGTGAGCAAAGTGTCCAAGTTCATCGTATTGGTTAAAGATATCAAGTCTCACTGTTACTTTAGGAAGGGTTTGGGCCTTCTCTGATTGTATCTGGTTTACCCAAAAATCCCGGGCCTGATTTAAGTGATAATAGACATTGGCAGCTTTTAGCAGCAAGAGTTCATCTTTTTCATCGAAAGAGACAGCTTCCTTATTTTTACCTTTTACTACTTTAAAATATTTCCCATCAAAAGAATTGCTACTTTCAAGATCAGGCATTTCTACTTTTGTATAGTAAGTCTTGTAAGAACCATCTTTTCGTAACAGAACCTTAAATGATGGTCCGACCTCTGCAAAAGCTGAACAGGCCATGAATGATATAAGAGCTAAGCCTAATTTCATTTTCATATAATTTTCTCCTTAAGTTTAAATTATTACGTTCCAGTTATCATCCGGATCAGCTTCAGGATCTCCATAAACATACTTACCTTGGGCAAAAACTAATCCAATTGCACCAATGATGTTCCAAGGTGGCGGAAGATAGAAAGTTGCTGTTCCTGCTAATGAGAAAGCGAAGTTTGCGTAAGTCTTCCACTTAGGGATTTTTGGGTTCCAGAAATCTTCAAACTTAAGGATATAATCCAGTTCTTCTGAGCGAATGTAGCCCGCCTCATAAGCGGCTGCGATTAGGTGAGAATACTCAAGGCCTGTTCCTTTGAAGGCATCTGAGCGCATGACTTCTGCCATATCTTTTCTCAGCATCTTAATAGCGGCTCGGTATTGTTCCATGGGAGAGAAAATATAAACTTGTGTTTCCCCATTTGGATCGTCGGTATATTGCCAGTTGAGTGTCACAAGACGGGAGTCCATTCTTTTAGCAGTCTTCTCAATAATCTGGGCCAGCATCATCACCTGAGTGCTGTTATAAGTGGCGTAGAGATTTCCTCTTTGAGTGAGCCCTTGCTTCCTTGAAACATATTCGGCGGTAAAATCATTTGTGGCCTTCAGTTCCGGATTTTTAGTTAACTTATCTTTAGCGTTGTTAATGACATCAGCATAACGCTTAAAATAGATTGGCCAGGATAGAACTGAACGCTTTCTTAGAATTTCAAGCTTGTTGAAAACCTGAACGCTAATGATTCCCTTTGTAACCGCTTGGTAGTTTAATTTCTGCATTTGGAAGTAGCGATCTTTTGGACCATTCCACTTTATGTCCTGGGTAATATGATAATAGGTATCCAGAGAACATTTTTTAATATCATCCGGCCAAGTCTTGACTGGAGCGTATAGTTTTTCCAGATCAACTCCAGAGTTCTGTCGGGTATAGGTATTACGTACGTGTCCAGATAATCTGGTCTCTGAAGCTGCAGCTAGCTCAAAGCTGATTTTTGCTGAATCACGCATCAACTTATAAAGAATGTCGTCGATAAAATCATGTCTTCTTAGATAAGTGATGAAAGTGACCACTTCTTTCTCTGAGGTGATTATTTCATTCTTAAGTGCATCCATTTGCAATCTGGCAATCAGTCCTACCTCACAGTTGGTATCAATTCTCTCCATTTCATTGAAGGTTTCAGAGAGTGATTTGACTGCTCTTGCCTTCAGTTCTTCTCCTCCTAATGGATGACCATGACTCCACTGATCCACTTGGATTTCATCTTGTTTGGTTAGCTCTCTTGAGAAAGCTTCCTTGTTGTTGGCCAGTAACTTAACATCAAAGGCATTTGCGTTTGCAATGAGCACTATTGCCCAAACAATCAACACTACAAATTTTTTCATTTTTCACCTCGCGAAAAGAAATTTGAATGGGTTATGCCTTAGTGGATTGAAAAAAATAATTCCGAGAAGCTTCATATTAAGCATCATTTTAAAGAATTTAGGTGCTTCGGAATTATTCAGAGGGTTTTAGTCGGGAACTTTAAGAAGAGCTTAAAACTTATTATGCAGTGAACTTTAGTTAACAAAACGTTGACGTTCCTCTTCTGTAGGAAGTCTACAGGTTTCTTTCTTTCCAAAAAGCCGATATCGGTTTTCGGCCACCATGTCATAAACCTTATTCGACAAGGCCCGAGGAAGTATTTTTCCAAGGGTGATAACTTTCCATATGCCTCCAACTTCACTCATCACTTTAATTACCGCTTCTGATTTTGTATGTAATTTTCCTTCAGAGAGCAAAACAACCGAATTAAGGTCCTGAGTCATTCCTTGCGGTAGATGTGTTTTAGCGAATTCACTCTGAAGTGGTGAGAATAGAAATCTCTTCTTGTGATCTATCGACATGACAAAATCCACAAATCCATTACAGAGTCCACACACGCCATCAAAAAATATAATTGGATGATCTTTGGTATTCATTTGTTTTTTTTAATTCTTTTTAAGGGAAAAGTCAGGGCATATGAGTCAATTATGTTCCTTAATTTTAGCCGCGACCTATTGTTTATAATCCCATGTACGTTATTATTTAGCATAGCTTAATTCAAAGAAGGCAATATGTTAGACGACAAAAATAATGAAATTGACCAGGAGCTTTTAGCTGCCTTTGTGACAGAATCTTTTGAGGTACTGGAAAGCCTTAAAAGTTTGATGGAAAACTTTAAAGGCCCTTTAGATAATTCATGTTTTGAACAGTTTGGCCAACAAGTAGATCGGATTATGGGTGCCGCCTATACCTTATCCCTTGGCGAGCTTGGTGATCTTGCTAAACTTGGCAAAGAATTAGGTTATAAGTCCAGCCAGGTTAAAGAAATCGGGAAACTACTAGCCGTTCAAGGCCTGCTTTCCCAATTAATTAAATCAATTGAGACTATCCTGATTGGTTATCAAAAGAATCAAAAACCAGTTTCGGAAGATGTTTCGCTTCTTCTGAATCGACTTACTGGTGCCAGCAATCAGTTGGGTGATCTCAGAATATCCGTCAAAGTTTGATTATGATTGATCCAGTCTGGGAAGAAAAACTAAATTTCCTGGTAGATCAAGATCATCAAATGAGGGAGGTACTGCTTCAGCGCGGGATCCTTTCAGATACCTATCATCCGGAACTCGAAAAGATTCATCTAGTAAACGCCCATAAACTTGCCGCTTTAATTGAAAAAATGGGATTTCCTGTTTTAAGTAATGCCGGAGAAAAAGGCGTTCGTTTATCGTGGCTTATTATCCAACATGCCATATCCTGGCCGGATTTTATGAGAGAGTCCCTGGTGCAAATGAGGTTAGCAGCTGCCCAAAATGATTATATTTTGGAGCTTCTGGCCTATACAGATGACAGGATAGCTTATTTTGAAGGCAGACCCCAGCTCTATGGAACCAATATGGACTGGATAGAAGGGGAGCTTAGGCCCTCCCCAATTGAAGATATAAGTCGTCTAGATGCCAGAAGAAAATCTTTAGGGCTTCCACCTGTTTTGCAAACACCATTTTTTCCTACAATAGAACGGCCCCCAAAAGATCCAGTCAAAAAGAAACGGGAATTTGAGGCTTGGCTCATTCGCGTCGGCTGGAGAAATCCATAACTCTTTGATTTCTTAGCTCTGTATTTTTTACTTCGCTTGCTTCGCACGATCCAAAGAATGCTATATTCCATAACCTATGAAATGCATCTATTTATTACTGGCGATAATCTTTAGCCCTTATTCTTTGGCAAAAATCCAACAGGATATTGTCTTTAAAACGCGATTTGATCTGGAATCTTCCGAGGCATTTATAGATCAGCTTCGTATCTTTCTTGAAAATAATAATTTTGGTGATCCCTATTCTCAAAAGTTTTCCAGGCCCGTTATCATTGATCTTGCAAAAGCTATCGGTGATACACCTATCAGTACTCAGAGATGGGTTAATGATTTGCAAAATATATTAAAGATTCGGATTTTTGAATCCAATTACCGCTTAGTGATTGAAAATTTAGGGTATTCAGTTCAGCATTTTAATTCAGAATTTAAACCTGGAAAGTCATTTGAAGATCGGGTTGAATATGTCACGGTCAATTATGTTAAGGGCCTGCACCTCTTCGCCGAAAAGCTGGCATTTGAAGTTGAATTAAAACAAAATAATTCTCCTCAACCGATCATCTTTGAAGTTGAAATCCTGGAACCTGAATTTTTAGTCGATCCAGAGGTTACGGCCGAGACATCAATGGGATGGTCAACGGCCATTCTGCCGGAAAATATTCTTCTCTCTTTAGAATCAGTCGATATCAGAAAGATTATGGAAGCCGTGGTAAGAAATCCGGATTTAATTAATCTTCGATATTCCGATATCATCATTCCGGAAGTTTCAGTAAGAGTGGGCCATAAAACCGTAACTTTTGATAAAAAGAAAATCAAAGCATTCCTGATGGGCCGACAAGATGAATTGAAACGTGGGGTTCTTGATTTACTGAACGTAAAGATGAATGACCGGTTTTCAAACGTGATTAAAAATAATACAAAGCGACTTCTTTTGCCACGAACTCTAAACCTTAAGAGCGAAGTCAGTGGTATGCTGGACCTTCAAAAGATGGAAGTCAATAATACCGGTATCGTACAATTTGATATTGATGGGCTTTTTTGTGACCCTAACAATATACTGACGGCTTGTTCGGATAATGAAATTCTGGCAAAGAAAAGACGGACGATTACATTTAATGACTATGAAAGATCCTTACGAGGAATGAACCGTAGTCTCATTGAACGACAAACGAATCTTTCTTTAAGTGTAAGTGAAAATTTTCTCAATCAAATGGTTGAAGCAACGATTAAGACAGGCCTTTGGGATGGGCCTTTACAAGAAAAAAATCTGCGCTTAGGTCCTGAGAAGGCTTTCGTTCTGGCCGATCAAAAGGGAGAGCTATTTTCTTTATATATGGATGTAATCCATAAACTTCCTAGAAGCCAGAGAATCCTGGTGGGGCGTTCAGAACTCAGATTCCCTATCAAATTCATGATTGCTTTAAAAATAGAAGAAGTTGCTGGGATCCCGCATTTCTTCATAAAAGTAAAGGAAGTCGCCACTGACCATGAACTATTATTGGAAGGTATACCGGAGTATGGTTTACCCTCAATCTTGAAAGAAGTCCGTTTCAGGAATAAAGTCCTCAAAACGATCATGAATGATGTTAATTCATTTAAAGAGAAGATTTTGGTCGATTTTGAACTAAAAGACCTCAAAGGAACCTACTTGCATGACCTGAAGTTTCAATCAGATGGTCTGGGTAGAGGATCAGCCACAATTGGTTTTAAAAATAAGGGAATAAAATGAAAACGCTATTATTTACACTAACTCTGTTCTTCTCAGCCTCAGCTTTTTCTGCCACTAGAATACAATGTGATGCCGAAGGGAATCGTTTTATTATTGAGAGTTCATCTTCTTCCGATTTAAGGGTCACGTTTAAGAATGAAACTGTCCGTGCTGACGGTTATCTTGGCAGTGATGAAGTGGATTTGGTGGCGAGATTTAACTCAATCGGTGAGATGACCCTGTTTGCCAAAGTAGGGAAAGTTTCTTCTGATAGTTATATCTTTATGATGGGCCGAAAATTATCAGTGGTCTGCCGTTAATTTGATTCACTAACTTCTCCTCGTCGATTAAACTAAGCGGGTTAAAGGAGATTCTATGACCCGTATTACCGTTTTACCCGCAGAGCAATTGGCCGAGCTTAAGAGGGGAGCTTTTGAAATTCTTCCAGAGGAAGAGTTATTAAAAAAACTTACGAAGTCATATGAAAAACAAAAACCGCTAATCGTAAAATTCGGGGCGGATCCTTCCAGACCGGATATTCACCTGGGTCATACTGTGGTCTTGCAGAAACTGCGTTTGCTCCAGGATTTTGGCCATGAGATTTATTTTCTTATTGGTGACTATACTGCCCAGATCGGTGATCCAACCGGGAAAAATAAGACTCGCCCGATACTGACCGCTGAAGATGTTTTGGAAAATGCCAAAACTTATCAGGAGCAAGTTGGAAAAATCCTGGATATGTCGAAAACTAATGTGGTTTTTAATAAGGACTGGCTAGGAAAGTTCTCTGGATTGGATATGATCCAATTGATGAGCAAGGCAACTGTTGGTGCTATTTTACAAAGAGATGATTTCTCCAAACGCTATACAAATTCAGAGGCGATTTACCTTCATGAGATGGTTTATCCGGTTTTGCAAGGATATGACTCTGTTCATTTGAAAGCTGACCTTGAGCTAGGTGGAACTGATCAGACCTTCAATCTTATGATGGGTCGACAATTACAGTATGCTTATAATCAAGAAGCCCAATGTATACTCACAATGCCTTTGATTGAGGGGACTGATGGAGTTAACAAAATGTCCAAGTCGATGGATAACTACATCGCCTTGACTGATACTCCGACCAATATGTTTGGTAAATTGATGTCGATCTCTGATGACCTCATGAAAAAATACTATCTTCTGCTTTGCCGTAAACCTGCGGTAGAAGTTGATGCCATGATCACTGGTCTAACCGTTGGCACTATCCATCCAATGGAAGCGAAGAAGGCCCTTGCCTCTGAAATTACCGGCTACTATCACGGTGAAGCCGCGGGTCGTGAAGAGCGTGAAAAATTTGAGGCCCGTTTTTCCAAAAAGCAGGTACCGGATGATATTCAAACTATCGCACGTCCTGCTGGTACAGTTGCCTTGTTGGATTTTTTCCTGGAGTTGGGCCTTATTAAGTCTAAATCAGATGGAAGAAGACTCATTCAACAAAATGCTGTGAAAGTAAATTTTGAAAATCATTCGACTGACACTTTGAATCTCGAGAAAGGTCAGGAGTTGATATTAAAAATTGGTAAGCTTCGAATGGTTAAACTAATCGGCGAGTAATTAATAACTCGCCGAAGAAGCAAGACCCTTAACGATTTCCACTCCTGCACTAGTACCTAGACGAGTTGCACCCGCTTCGATCATTTTTCTAGCGGCTTCTGCGTCCCGGATTCCACCGCTGGCCTTTACACCCATTTCGCCAACAATAGACCGCATAAGTCTCACATCTTCCAGAGTTGCTCCTCCAGTAGAGAAGCCGGTTGAAGTCTTAACAAAATCAACCTGGGCCTTTATGGCCAGTTCACAGGACTTTATTTTTTCTTCTTGAGTGAGAAGACAAGTTTCCAGGATGACTTTTAAAAGTCCGCCTTGCTGATGAACAACTTGAGACAATGAGGACATATCATCAAGTACATACTGCCATTCACCAGATTTAATCGCTGATAGGTTAATGACCATATCAATTTCTTTTGCACCTTCTGCCATGGCCTTCATTGCCTCAAAGCGTTTAGTTTCCATGGTTGATGCCCCAAGTGGAAATCCGACGACAGTACAAACTTTGACAGAGCTGCCATTAAGAAGGGCAACTGCTTTTTTGACGTAATATGAGTTTACACAGACTGAGAAGAAATCATATTCCCGAGCTTCACTGCAAAGGGTTTCGATTTGCTTAAGATTGGTATCTGCTTTTAATGCAGTATGATCAATGTACTTATTAATATTCATGTTAAACCTTCGGTATGGCCGTTTGTTGTACAATGGCCTTATTTTTATAATGATCTAAAAAGTTGATGCATTCAGGTCGTAAATCCAAATTGAGTATGCCTCTGTATACGCCCCAATCTAGAAAAGAGTAAAGAGTCATTGTGATAAAGTTCCAATCATTCAGGGCGGGACCATCGATATGAGATTTAAGAAAATCTAAAACCGAATCAAGTCTTTCCTTCTGACGGTTCACAAACATGTAGGGTTCATCAATTTTCATGCCTGATCTTTTCATCAGCAGTAGGTTGACACCAGAATTCAAGGCTCCTTCGATGATGGTGAGCTGATTTTCTTCCTCCCAGCTTAATTCCTGAAACTTATGTATCTTATTGAGGTAGTTAAAAATATGACGAGAATCAAGGATTCTGCGTTCTTCATGGATTAACACTGGAACCTGGTTAACAGGATTGTACTTATTTAAGGTCAAGGCATCAGCAGTTTCAAAAATATTGAGTTCCTTAAAATCAAAGGGAATGTTCTCCATGACCATACGAATACGGCGGACAAAGGGTGAGGTTTGAGAACCAAGTAACGTATAATTCATATCAACTCCGGGATGGAATTATTCTAAAAGCTGGTCTATCTAATTTACAAGGAGTGTTTAAAGATTTGACACTTTTCAGGGAATCGCTTGAAAAACTTACACCTGAAACCTTGCAACTAACCAAAAAGACACTAGTCTTTTTGGCATGCTTCTTGGATGTAGAGAGTCAAACAATTGGTTCCTTACAAGGGGTAAATTATGAAAGCATCTATTTTCAAGATTCTGTTATGTGCTTCACTTGCAGTTTTTGCCGTAGGATGCGGTAAAGATAATAAGAGTAGTGGCGGGGGCACCGGCCCAATTCCTGCAGTTAATACTAATCCATATACTGGCACGGTACCAGCATCCAGTCAGCAGGCACTTAATAATTTCCAAGCCTGGTATAACTCTAATAATGAAGGGCAGTTTCCGGGAATTGGACAAAAAACTGAAGTCAGAAAAATTACCACTTATAGTCAAACTGATGGTTGTGAACAAAAACCTATTTCTGTTTTTGGAGTGAATCTAGGTAATCTTAATTACTGTTTTAATTCTTCATCTCAGTCAAATTCAACTGAAGTTTCCAGAGTGGTGAATGTGCTTGTCAACCAAACCAAGTCACAAAATCCTAACCTTGCGGCGGCTTATTCAGGTGCTGGTATGACTCTGGCCAATGTGATCCAAGGTCAAGGTCAAAATGGAGCGTACTATCAGTTGGAGTATGCGAAGAGTAATGGTCACCGAGTAGTCTACACGATTGATACTGGAATTCATTCGGCCTTTAATCCGGTTCAGATCACTAATTCAGAAGCTCGCACATTTGAAGAAATAATACGCATTCAATAATACCTGCTTTCAGGGCAGCTCCGGCTGCCCTTTTTAATTCAGCGTTTCAGTCAACTTCTCACCACTTTTTCTCATCTAACCCTTCAAAAAAATCAGTTCTAAGGTATCCTTATAGGAAATAATTATCATCTCATCCAGGACAAGGAAGTACCTATGGGCCATTACAAAGCTGATATTCGTGATGTTGAATTTAATCTTACAGAACTTTTAAAAGTACAGGACTGGAAAGAGTTCGGTCTTGAAGAAAATGATGTGAAAGGCATTCTAGCTGAATATAACAAGTATGTTGAAAATGAAGTTTTCCCAACTCGAGAACCTTCCGATCAGGTTGGTGTGAAGCACGTTAACGGTAAAGTGATTGTTCCGGAAGTTCTTCATGGTGTTCAAAAATCTTTTTACGACAATGGATGGTTCGCTCTTGGTATGCCTGAGGCCATCGGTGGAACTCCTGTTCCAGAGAGTTTATATGTGGCCTGTATGTCACTGGCGACAGGTGCTAACTGTGCCTGGACTATGTATCCAGGTCTTTCTCGTGCCGCACTTAACGTGATCAATTTAAAGGGTGATGAATTCATGAAGACTCACATCATACCTAAAATGATGCAAGGAACTTGGGGAGGCACGATGTGCTTAACTGAGGCCGGTGCAGGTTCAGATGTGGGTGCTCTGAGAACAACAGCTAAGCCTTTGGGGAATGGTAAGTATGCCATTCAGGGAACAAAGATTTTTATTTCTTCTGGTGAATCTGATCTTTATGAAAACAATATCCATCTGGTTCTTGCCCGTACTCCGGGTGGCGAAGAAGGCACAAAAGGTATTTCTCTTTTTGTTGTTCCACGATTCAAGATAAACGACGATGGATCAATGGGTGAAAGTAACAATGTTGTGTGTTCTAAGATTGAACATAAGATGGGAATTCACGCTTCTGCCACTTGTGAAATTCAATTTGGTCAGGACGTTCAGTCTGAAGGCTGGTTGATCGGCGAGGAATTTGAAGGCATGGCGACCATGTTTATCATGATGAACGAGGCACGACTTTACTGTGGTATTCAAGGCGAATCACAGGCCAATCTGGCCTACATGATGGCCGAAAAGTACACCAAGGAACGCGCTCAGTTTGGAAAAGAAATCATTCATCATCCTGATGTTCGCCGTAATCTTTTAAAGATGAGGGCCTTATCACGTGGAATGAGAGCTCTTTGTTTGTATACCGCAAATCTTTTCAATAAGGCCCATCACGATCATAAGCATGAGGCAATTATTGGGTTATTGACTCCTATTTGTAAGGCCTACTGTTCTGAACAGGGCTTTAATGTCTCTTCACTTTCATTACAAACTCATGGCGGTTATGGCTACTGTACTGAATACGGAGTTGAGCAGTTTGTTCGTGATACTCAGATTGCCATGATTTATGAAGGCACTAACGGCATTCAGGCCATTGATTTTGTCATGAGAAAGATTCTTAAAGACGGTGGCAAGGCCTTGACCGCTTTAACTCAAGAAATTGTGTCCTCCGTACAAGCACTGGATGAATCGAAATTCAAAAGAGAGAAGGACCTCTTTAGTAAAGTCTTGATGAGTGCTCAGGGTGTTATGCAGCAAATTTCTGGTTATGCTAAAAATAATCAATACAATTTGATCCTGCAAAACTGTACGGAATTTCTCAACTTTGCTTCGCAGATGGTTATTGCATGGCAACTTTTACAGTCAGCTGTCTTGGCCGACCAAAAAATTGCTTCTGCATCTGCTGAAAATAAGAAGTATTACGAAACAAAGGTGACTGATTTCAAAGTGTATTGTGCCCATTACTTGATCCACAATCTATCTATGGCCAAGACCATTTCTGATTTCACAGAAGATATGACTTCACTAGAGATTTAACCCTTATCATGTTAATATAGGTGTAATTTAATTTAAAAGGTTACACCGTGTTAAAAGATAAAGTCTTTGAGTTGGCCCAGAAGTTCTCTGGGTCGACTCATGGCAGTTCCGACTATGACAAAGATCTCATTTATGTCAGAGGTAGTAATGACAGGGAGTATATTCCCTACAGCTATCTACAGAAAGAAATGCCTTCCATTCAATCCATCAATCAACTTAAATCTGAAGGCTTTGTTTATAGCTCCTATGATTTTTTAGAAATCAACGAGTTTGATAAATGGTACTTGTCTCAGTTTAATAAACCGCTTTCCGCCAAGGTCATGAAGAATATTGGTATTCTCCACTTGCCTGATCAGAAGGCCATCTTTGATACCGTTGAAATTGTTCATCAAACTTTTCAGATTCTCAAAGACCATAAAGTTTTGATGAATGGAAAGAATCTTCCAATTCAATTGGGGGAATGGTACTCAAAAATAATTTTCGGGCTGCATCAGATCAAGTCTTCTTCTCAAAGAGGTTTCGACTTTAAGACTGAAAATGGCAGTACCGTTGAAGTTAAAGTTCACTGGCATGATCTGACTTCCCCTAAGGGCGTTAAGATAAAGAAATCTTTAGCTGAATTATCGGATTTTTGCATTATTATGTATGTAGCTAGGAACTTTACCATCAGGGACATTCTTTTTTTGGATTCTGAGTTCATTCTTCGTAAGTTCGATACGAAGGGACACACTATCTTTTTGAAAGATCAGGATGTCGCGGGTTATTTCTTCAGCAAGTCTGACAAACATTTTGATAAGGTTGTGAATAAGACCGCTCTTTTAAAATTTGCCAGTCCGACTTTGGCAATGAAACTGGAAGATCGACTTAAATAATGGCCACTTTCTTGGAGATATTGTGAAGGCTGAAGTTGCATACATTGATGACAATAAGCTAAATCTTGAATGTATTAAAACAATCCTGAATGAGGATTTTTCAGTACAAACTTTTCAAAAACCTGAAAGTTTTCTGAACAAGTTTCCTTCGAACTCTTACACAACGATCCTTGTCGATATTCACATGCCAACGCTTAATGGCTTTTCTCTCTATGAGAAAATCATTGAACACCCTCATTATAACGGCTGCCCGATTCTGTTTATTTCATCTGATGATTCCGATAGTGCCCGTATTCAGTCATTTGTCCTGGGAGCAGTCGATTTCTTGAATCGTTCAATTAATCCGGAAGAGATGATTGCGCGAATAAAGTCCAAAATTCTTTTTTTTCAAAAGCACCGAAGCTTCATTGAGTTTTCCAATCTAAAAGTAAACCTGACTTTGCTCAAGGCTTACATCAATAATAAAGAATTGCCTCTGACTTTCATTGAATTCAAAATCCTGTGTCTGGTCTTGAGAAATTATCCTGATTACATTTCTAAGAACCAGATGATTGATCAGGTATGGAGAACTGACCACGTTCTGGATGCTACCATTTACACTCATGTTTCTAACCTTAATTCCAAATTGGATGAATGGGACTATGAGATCAATGGACTTAAAACTAAAGGCGTTCAACTGATGAAGAAAATTTCGACATGAAATGGACATTGATTTATTTCGATGATCAAATTCAAAACTTAGAATGCTTTTCAGAATTATTATCTGAAAAATTTAATGTTATTGGTTGCCATGATGCCACTGCTTTTTCTGATATTCTGCAAAACAATTATCCCCATGCTTTTCTCTTAGATGTCCATATGCCCATTATTGATGGGCATGCCCTCTATAAGAAAATCATTGACCATCCTCTTTATAATGATTGCCCGATTATTTTTATTTCAGGTGATCAAAGTGATGAAAATAAGATCCGCTCCTATAAAGAGGGTGGAATCGACTTCCTTCCACGAGATATCAATGCTGACGAGATTATAATCCGGCTGGAGAATAAGATTAAGTTTCACCTGCAAATGTCCACCAAACTTGAATTGGGTAACTTGCAAGTGGATGTTGAGACCTTGAAGGCAACGATTAAAAATAACAATATTGATCTGACTTTGCTGGAACTGAGAATGTTGAGCAGTATTCTACGTGCTTATCCCCAGAATATTTCTCGTCAGGATCTCATTCTAAAAGTATGGGGAAACAACTCAGTGAAGCCGGGAACAGTAAATACCCATCTGACAAATCTCAAGCCAAAGATAATGGGCTGGAACTTTCAAATTAAAGTTCGAGAAGATAATATTGTCATCCAGCCCAACGATTGATTAATAGAGTGAGTATTCAGCTAGCCGACATTCAATATCCCCGTTAAAGAGAATGTGCCGTTTAGATGTTTTTAGTCCCACCACTTTCAGCATTTCAAGATTCCCCGTAAAAATAGCGGCCCGATGCCCTTTGAAAGTATGTTTCCAGTGATCTCCCAGGCCTTTGTACAAGGCCTTAAGTTTCTCGTCCTCACCATATTCAAGACGTTCTCCGTAAGGAGGATTACAGATGAACAGACATTTTTCTGAAACGGGTTGAGTCGCTAAAGCATCTTTATGAGTGAGTTCTATAATTCCGTCGAGTTTAGCTTTCTTAAGATTTTCCCTGGCCGAGATGAGACTCATTTCTGAGAGGTCATTACCTACAATCATGCCTCTGTGCTCTCTAAGATAGGCCAGGCCATTCTCTGTCTCATCAGTGATCTCTTTTAAGAACTTATTGAAGTTCTCCATAAGATGCTCATCCTTGGTTAACCAAGGATAATTCTGGAAGGTCCATAGTTTAAAATTGGGATTTTTTAAATAACGTTCAACCTTCAAATAACTAGGAGGAATATTGGCCGCCATCAAGGCCGCTTCTATTGTGAACGTGCCTGAACCACACATGGCATCAAGGAGTCCTTCTTCTTTAGGGTTCCATTTTACAGTTTTCAAAATGGCCGCAGCGAGATTTTCTTTTAGGGGAGCCTCTGTCTTAGCAAGACGATATCCACGTTGATTTAATGGATCTCCGCACAGATCATACATCAGTGTGACGAGGTAGGGCTTTTCAACTCCACGATCAATTCGCGCCAGGAATGTGACATCAGGATAGTCTTTGGCGACACTTGGTCGTATACCGTCATGATGACGGAAATAATCCACGATAGCATCTTTAAGCTTTAAATTGGCGAACTGAGAGTTTCTGAATTCTTCACGCTCTTGTAGAAGGTCCCCGAAGATCGTCGTGAGACGAAAAGTGTGATTCACATCCATCAAGCTCTTCCATTTGATGTCTGTGGCCTCAAGATAGTAGTCTTTTTCGTTATTTACCTCGAAAGCAAACAGATATTTGAAGACCCGGCTTGCCAGGCGGGAGTATAAAATCACTTTCAGGGCAATTTCGTGGAAAGATTCGAATTGGACTCCTCCGCGCACGGCCTTCGCCGTCTGGGCACCCAAATCCAGAATTTCCTGTGTTAAAAGCTCTTCTACGCCACTTGGGCATGAAGCGAAGTACTCGAAACGGTATTTTTTCATATTTTGACCTTAGACAAACCCTTGATTTGCCCTTGTTACACTTGAGACCTTATGGAAAGAGTGTTAGTTTTTAGGGCAAATTATTGTAATTTTCGAATATTTACCAGACCCATAGGGTTTTAGGAAAAGGAATTATAAATGAAGGCAACTTTTTCAGAGGGTACCTACGGGAACTCTACACGTCTTAAGTACAAAGTTAAAGACATCTCTCTTGCAGACTGGGGTCGCAAGGAAATTAAACTGGCGGAAGCCGAAATGCCAGGACTTATGGCCTTAAGAGAAGAGTTTGGGAAATCTAAACCTCTTAAAGGTGCTCGCATTGCTGGTTGTCTCCACATGACTATCCAGACAGCTGTTTTGATTGAAACACTGGTTGATCTGGGTGCTGATGTTACCTGGTCATCATGTAATATCTTCTCAACTCAGGATCATGCTGCTGCCGCTATCGCTGCTGCCGGTATTCCGGTTTATGCCTGGAAAGGAATGAGCGAAGAAGAATTCATGTGGTGTATTGATCAGACCGTTTTCTTTGGCGAAAAGAAAGAACCTCTAAATATGATTTTGGATGATGGGGGAGATCTTACTCAACTAATCCTAGATAAGTATCCTGAGCTTTATAAAGGCATCAAAGGTATTTCAGAAGAAACAACTACTGGTGTTCACCGTCTTTACGATCTTGAGAAGCAGGGTAAACTTCCTGTTCCATGTATCAACGTAAATGATTCAGTCACAAAGTCTAAATTTGATAACAAGTATGGCTGTCGTGAATCTTGCGTGGATGCTATCCGCCGTGCAACTGACGTCATGATGGCGGGTAAAGTTGCTGTTGTGGCCGGTTTCGGAGATGTTGGTAAAGGTTCAGCAGAATCACTTAGAGGTGCAGGCGCTCGAGTGATCGTAACTGAGATTGATCCAATTTGTGCTCTTCAGGCCGCGATGGAAGGTTACGAAGTTAAGAAGATGGATGATGCTGTTAAAGAAGCTGACATCGTTGTTACAACTACTGGTTGTAAAGACATCATCACTGGTAAGCATTTCCTTTCGATGAAAGATAAGACGATTGTTTGTAACATCGGCCACTTTGACATTGAAATTGATATGGCCTGGTTGAACAAGAACTACGGTCACACTAAAGACACTGTGAAGCCGCAAGTTGATCTTTATACCCTTGATAACAACAAACAAGTGATCGTTCTGGCCGAAGGCCGTCTGGTTAATCTGGGCTGTGCCACTGGTCACCCAAGCTTTGTTATGAGTAACTCATTCACTAACCAAACTCTTGCTCAGTTGGAACTTTGGTTGAATGCCAGTAACTATGAAAATAAAGTTTATATGTTACCGAAGCACTTAGATGAGAAAGTAGCTCGTCTTCACCTTAAGAAAATTGGTGTTGAGTTGGATGTTTTAACTCCGGCCCAATCTGAGTACTTAGGAATTACCGCTTCTGGCCCATACAAGCCTGAATATTACCGCTATTAATCTGACTCCCGGGCTTCACTGAAAAGTGAAGCCCTTTTTTTTTGTTTCATCACTGAGGTGATAGGCGTCATTACTCAATAATCAGAATTTGTTAATATTTAAAAATGAAAATTTATATCGCTTCAGATCACGCTGCTTTTAATGAAAAAAATCTTCTCGTTTCACATCTTCAAAAAGAGCACGAGGTCATTGATTTAGGTACCTATAGTCTTGAATCCACTCACTATCCTGAGTGGGCAAAAAAACTGGTGGAAAAAGTCCGAAGTGAGATGGTTCCCGGTATTTTATTATGTGGCTCCGGTATCGGAGTCTGCATGACTGCTAATCGCTACAAAGGCATCCGAGCGGCCCTTTGTCGTGACGAAGATGATGCCAAGATGAGCCGCTTGCATAACAATGCCAATGTCCTTTGCCTTTCTGGCAGAAAAACATCACCTGAGATGATTATGAAGATTACGGATGTCTTTCTAAGTACCCCTTTTGAAGGTGGCAGACATCAATTGAGAATTGATCAATTCAATCAATTAGGTGAATAACTACTTTTTTTCAACTGTTTCAGTTTCCAGCTTTCCCCAGCCTGATCTGCGGTACCGATTGGAAATAATGTCAAAAATAGGGGTTTGAGGCGTATTTGAAACATCTGCCTTACTAATGGCCTGCTCGGCAAAGCTTATGACTTCTGTTCCACTGGCTTCTTCTACCGCTTGACCAGGAATCGGAAAACTAAATTCGGGTTCGTCAGTATCTGAACTGATCATGCCGCTGCCCTGTTTATAATTCACATTGATAGCATCTGCGAGCTTGGCCTTAACCGAAGGTGAAAGCTTGCTGATGGCGGCCGAATTGGTCCCTGAATCTTTAATACCACCACTATAAGAAGAAGGCGAAGCCGCCGCAAAATTAGCAAGCTCCGTTGGGACGTATGGTTTTAAAGCATCTGCGATTTTCTTTTGCTCTACAGTTAAGTTTGGTTTCGGGATGGTTTTAGTATCCAGCTTACCTTTAATTTTTGAGGCCATGGCACCTGCACCGGTGGTGAAGGCCGCAACTTTCCCCTCATCAAACTCGCCACTATTTAACATATCAAAACCCTTGTTGGCCTCATTCATAAAATTATTGGCGACGGCGAATTTAGGATTGTAGGATTTTAAATTACTTTTTAAACAGGTATTGGTTTTTTTACATTCACAGTTTTTGTCATATTGAAGTTTTTTATCCACTACTGAGCCGCAACCCAAGGCGACTTTGGGAGTCTCAAAATTTCCTTTATTAAGAACGCAGACTTCCTGATACTCACCTGGATAATTTGTTTTAGAAGTGAGTTCGCTGCAAAAACACGAGGTTTTGGTCCACGGATTACATTCACCGGTTTTAGGAAGGGAATCAATCACCAGTTGAACTTTTTTAACCGCATCTCCATGCTTTTTGGCCTTTTTAATATACAAGGCCATAAGAGTTGTTGCCCCACCCAGTTTTGCCCAATATTTCCAATCCAGCGCGATCTGACCGGTATAGGCCATGGCCCCATAACAAGCGGCCACAGCACCGTAGATTCCTGATTGCCAAGAAGCGGTTGTTTTACGTGCTTTATGGGTTTCTTTTAAATTCACCAGCGACTGCAATTGGGCATCACTTTGCTGAGCGCTTTTGTTTTCAGCTTTTTTCTGGAGACTCTGCTGAATGAAACCGCCAACGGTTTCATAGGCCATTGCGACCATCATGCAGTAATCATTTTGAGTTTCACTTTTACCTTCGGCGCCTTTTGCAGCAGCACCTCCGGCGTCAGCCCCTGATTTGGAATCTGCCACTACAGCTGTCGTACCTTCAGTGGCCCCGGCCGTTCCACTCGTAGCAGCTTCAGGCGCAGCTTTTTTTGTCAGAGTAGGCATTAATCCGCCACCACCACTGATGAGGCCAAACATGGCATAGGCCTTACCAATTAACATTTCCAGAGGGAATCCATCTTCCTCATCTTTGCAATCGTTAATCTTGGCACAACCTTCTTTAATGGTTCTTTCTTTAATGCCGCTATGTTCGAAATTTTTAGCATCATCCATTTGTTTATCAGTCATATTAGTCGGAGTTTCAAAGCTCTGATCAATTGATTGACCGATAACTAATGAAGGGAGAGCTAAAAGAATCAAAAGGAAGAGAATGGTATTTTTCATAATAAAGCCTTAGATATTCCCATTTTACCATGCTCTGGCCCCTCTCCAAGGGAGTGAAAACTTACCCTATCTATTTAACACCTTTTTTCAGTAGCTTACAGACCGAGTCAGGATTTTTTCACCACTCAGGGTCTGCAACAAATTTTTATCGTTTGACTGCTATTAAGGGGATAAGTAACTTATAGGCATGTCAGACAAAAAGATCGCCATCCAACATACTCACGATAATGACCTTACTCATTCCATGGTTCACTACCTGTTAGCGATCCATAAACTAAAAGAGTCAAAGGGCTATGCCAGGGTAACTGATATCGCCATCGAGATGGGTCTAACCAAGGGGTCGGTTTCGACTGCTCTGACAAACCTTAAAAAACGTGATCTGGTACTGGAAGATGAAAGTAAGTTCTTATCACTATCACCTTCAGGTCATGAAGCCGTTCATGGTATTCTTTCTTCCAGAACTCTTCTTTATTACTTCTTGAAGGATATCATTGGCGTTAATGAAGAAGTTGCCCATAAAGATTCATGTCTTATGGAGCACTTGATGAGTTCTGAGACTCGCGAGAAATTTTTTAATTTCATGAAGAGCCTGACGAATGATGATTTCAAGAATAATCACTTCACGACCTCTTTTGATTTTTCGCAATTCGAACATCAACACGACTTTGAAGAAATCCAGAAGGGTGATACTTACCTTAAGTCTGAATGAAAATAATCGAGCTGCTTAAAAGTGATGACCCTCGTTATAAAGGTCATCTTTGGTTCTTTTTAGGGGCCTACTTTTTTGTTCTTTTTAATTATCCATTAGTCCGGGCAGCTGCCACTACCATGTTCTTTGAGGAATTCGGGGCCAAGTCTTCTCCCATTGCCTGGTTATGGACCGTCCTATTTCTTTCTATTTCCATCTTTATTTTTAATAAGTATCAGACTCGTCATACAGTCCAGAAGGTTTTTCTTTGGGCGTCTGTTCTTTCAATGTCCCTCTTGGGGCTAAGTACTTTAGGCTTTGTGCTCAAAATAAAATACCTCACTTATGTTTCCTTTATTTGGAAGGAAATCTATATCGTTTTGCAAATTCATCTACTGCTGGCCTATGCCAATAATTATTTTCACAAAGATGAGTTCAAGTTAATTGTTGGTCCGGTAGGAGCTGTCGGCAGTATTGGTGGAATTTTGGGTGGACTCCTGACAACATATATTGGCCGAGGGTGGGGGACCACTTCAGTTGCCTGGTTTTCATTATCTTTTGTCATTTTACCAGCATTGTTGTTTCTCTTCACACCCGTTCTCATCAGTACTGAAGAAAAAAAGAAAGGCCCTTCGCCTGTGGCCAGTTTGGATAGTAAAGATCTCAAGAGGTATGTTTTTTACATCGCTGTAGTGGTCATGCTTTCTCAGTTTGTCATTAATATTGCGGATTTTAAGTTTAATCTTTCTTTTGAAAAGAGCATTGGTCTTTCTAATGACAGGACGGCCTATTTGGGCCATGTCTATACCTGGACAAATTTATTAACTTTTATTTTACAGTTTATATGCCTGCCTCTAATTCTTCCGAGAATCTCTGAGAAGGCACTGCATTTCTTTATTCCTGTTTCCTATATCGCTGCAACTGCTAGTCTGATGTTTATTTCCGGCAACCTCCTCTTGCCGCTGGCGGCTTTTTATATTTATTTAAAAGCTGCTGACTATTCCTTATTTAGTGGTGGAAAAGAGCTGTTGTACCAGCCCTTAAGACCCGAACAAAAATATGGGGCGAAATATCTCACTGATATGCTCGTGTATAGGTCATCTAAGGCCTTGATTGCTGCGGTCTTGATTTATCTGCAAACCTCTTTCATTCTTAATATGATGATGATCATTTTCCTCCTGCTATGGCTGATTATGGTCGTTAAAATTTTCGGAATCCACCGTAGATTATTTAATTGAGGAATTTATGCAAAATCCACTACTCGAAAAGCCATCGGCCAGCCATGGGGCCTACCCTTTTGATAAAGTTCAGCCTTCAGATTTTCTTCCGGCCTTAAAAGCTGCTATCGATACCGCTAAAGGGCGGCTTGAAGTCTTCAAAAAAGATAAACGAACTGATTTCCAACATGTCATAGTGGAAAAAGGGGACATCACAGAAGAAGTGGATTACATCGCCGGAATCTTCTTCAACCTTCATTCAGCAGAATGCACCGAGGAATTGGATAAAATCTCTCCGGAGATGTCAGAGCATCTGACACGTTTTGGAAATGATATATCGCTTGATCCAGAGATTTTTGCCAAGGTTAAAATTTGTTACGATACCCGTCTTGCCCAAAAACTAAATAGCGAAGAAATGACGATTATTGAGAAGACTTATAAGTCCTTCGTGAGAAATGGCGCCCTTCTGGCGGAGAGTGAGAAGAGCAGAATGAGAGAGCTAGATGAGAAGCTAGCTAAACTGACCCTGGCCTTTTCACAGAATGTTTTAAAGGCAACCAATGATTATTTGATGGAGATTACTGATAAGGCCGATCTCGATGGCCTGCCCGAAGGTGTGATTGAAGCAGCTGCTGAGCTTGCCGAGAAAAAAGGAAAGGCCGGTAGTTGGTGCTTTAGCTTGGATGTGCCATCCATGCTGCCGTTTATGACTTATTCTAAACGCCGTGATTTACGTAAGCAGTTACTAACTGCCAGCTCTTCGAAAACTTTTAATACAAAATTTGATAATCAGGAAAACTTGAAAGAAATTCTGAAACTCCGAACTGAACGTGCCAAAATTTTGGGATTTAACACTCATGCAGACTATGTACTGGAAGAACGCATGGCCATGTCGCCAAAAAAGGTCATGGATTTTCTGGAAGAACTCCTCGCGAAGGCGAAACCTCATGCCGAGAAAGATATTAATCGCCTGAAAAAACTTGCTCAGGAATTGGATGGCATCACTGATCTGCAGGCATACGACACTGCTTACTATTCAGAAATTCTGAAAAAGCGTGAACTGGATATGGATGATGAAATGCTAAGACCCTATTTCAAGCTTGAGAGCGTGGTCGATGGTATTTTTAAAGTGGCCAATCTTCTCTATAGTCTTAACTTTAAGGAAGTTTTCGATATTCCGAAATATCACGAGGATGTCAGAACGTTTGAAGTCTATGACGAAGAAACTAAATCTTTTGTAGGTCTTTTTTACACAGATTTTTTTCCACGTCCAACCAAGCGTGGTGGGGCCTGGATGTCTGGGGTAAAAGAGCAGGGGATGTATCAAGGAAAAGTTGAACGTCCCCATATCATGATTGTTTGTAATTTCACCAAACCAACCAAAACCAAACCTTCACTTTTAACATTAGATGAAGTGCTGACTCTTTATCATGAATTTGGTCATGCTCTCCATGGACTCTTGTCCAACGTTAAATATCGTGACCTCTCAGGCACCAATGTTTATTGGGACTTTGTAGAGCTTCCATCGCAAATTATGGAAAACTGGGTACTGGAAAAAGAATGCCTCGATCTTTTTGCTGTTCACTACGAAACAGGAGAGAAAATTCCAAATGAGCTGGTTCAAAAAATCAAAGCGAGTGGGAAATTTTTGGAAGGTCTTGGCACATTAAGGCAGCTCTCTTTTGCCTTTCTCGATATGGCCTACCATACGGCCAATCCAGATACCATTAAGGACATTGCTGAATTTGAATCTAAAACGATTGAGAAAACAACGCTGCTACCAAAAATTCCTGGTACCAGTATATCGACCTCATTTTCACATATTTTTGCCGGCGGTTATTCGGCCGGATACTACTCCTATAAATGGGCCGAAGTTCTGGATGCTGATGCATTTGAGTTCTTCCAAGTTTCTGGAATCTTCAATCGGGAAGTGGCCAGGAAATTCCGTGAGTTTATTCTTGAACGGGGTGGAACTGAGCACCCGATGGAACTGTATAAAAAATTCAGAGGTCAGGAGCCGGATGTTGGGGCCCTCCTCCGAAGGGCCGGACTTCATTAATCCAAAGGGACGATAAATCGTCCCTTTCATTACCTGAAGAGAATCTAAAGTTTTATTAAGTTTACTCATAGATTATTCAAGGTTAGTTTGCGAAATTCCTATGAGGTCTGCAATGCATGATAAATTTGAGCTCTACCACACTGCTCTGAGCTGGTTTGCAAAAAACCCTGAGATTTATCGGACTAGTCGTTATCAAGCGCTTGAAATTCTCTGTAAAAAAATTGCTGAAGTGATGGAGATCGAGCGCGTAGGTGTATGGTTCTTTACTGTCGACAAAGAGGCCATGTACGAAGAGATGACCTACATTGTAGATGGTAAAAATACACAGGGTTCGATCATTAAGAGAAGTGATCTGCCAATTTATTTCAAACATATTCGTGAGGAAAGAGTTGTAACTTGTGAAAATACTTTTAGTGACGAAGCCACATCGGAATTAATTGAAAGCTACATGCAACCCCATAATGTTCATGCACTGCTTGATGCCCCGATCTTTTCTGATGGAGAGATGATTGGTGTTCTTTGTTGCGAAAAAGAAAGTGTACCCAAAAAATGGGATAACCCTGATAAGAACTTTTCAGTCAGCTGTTCAGATTTCATCGGAAGATTAATCGAGGGTGAAAAACGACATACCTATGAAAAAGAACTTCGACACCGAATTAACTATCTTGAAAATGATCTTAAAAGAAAACTGGATGATTTGAATGAAGCTAAGTTAAGTCTTGATCTTGCTTTAGAAGGAGCTCAAGTTGGTAAGTGGGAATTAGATATCAGGTCTAACAAGCTTTCACTTAACAAGACCTGGTACACCAAGCTTGGTTATTCATACAATGAATTGCCTCAGGAAGTTGCTACCTTAAAGAAGGTTCTCCACCCTGAAGATGCTGACCGGGTTTTTGAGGAGATTGAGCGCCATATTAGAGGCGAGACCATATTCTACGAATGTCGCTATAGAATGATTACTAAGTCGGGTGATATTCAATGGTGTTTGGACCGTGGTTGTATCATTCAAAGAAATAACGATGGCACTCCTCAGAGAATTATTGGAGTCAATGTAAATGTGACGCCAATTCTAAAGTGGGAACAGAGTCTCATCATTTCTGAGCAACAACTCAAATCGATGATTCAATCTTTGCCAACACCCGTGGCGATGTTTGACAAAGACTTCAATTATCTTGCCTTTAGTTCTCGTTGGCTTGAAGAGTGGAATTTCATGAGCAATGCCAAGGAAGGGGAGAATGTTAAACAAACATTCCGCCCTGAATGGATTGAGGCCATGAAGAAGGCCATGGAAGGGAATATTCTTTCTCGGGATGAAGACTTAATTGAATTTTCTCAAGGTCAGGAGCTGTGGCTAAAATGGACCATTCAACCCTGGAAAAACGTAAATCAGGAAGTTGGTGGAGTCATTGTCATGGCAGAAAATATCACGGGCCGTAAAGAAGCTGAGATGCGCCTCGCTCAAGCTTCAAAGCTATCCGCTTTGGGTGAAATGGCCGGGGGAATCGCCCATGAAATTAATAATCCCCTCAGTATCATTAAAGGTTATATTGATCTTCTAAGGCGACATTCATCACGACATTCTTTGAGTCCGGAACTGCTTATTCAGTACATTGATAAAATGGATAGTACTGTTTCCCGTATTTCAAGAATTGTGAACGGTATGAGACGTTTCTCGAGAGAATCGTCAATGGATGAGAAGGTTAAATACTCACTTAATAAAATCGTGGAAGAGACATTGGATATTTGCCAGGAGCGGATCAACAACAACGGAACTGCTGTTGACGTGGAATATTTACCACATGATTCTTATATTTTGTGTCGTCCGGTTGAGATATCCCAGGTGATATTGAATCTGATCAATAATTCCTATCAGGCAACTTTTAGTTATCCTCATCCCTGGATTAAAATTATAATGAAAGATCTGGGCGATACCTATCGTGTTCAGGTCATTGATTGCGGGGAACGAATTTCTCCTGCCATCCGCCAGAAGCTATTCCAGCCTTTCTTTACGACTAAGGACATTGGAGTTGGTACGGGACTTGGTCTAAGTATTTCAAGAGGGATTGTAGAGGAGCATCATGGGAAACTCTACTATCAGGATGAAGCGCCTAATACGACATTTGTGATTGATCTTCCAAAGCTTGACACGGCAAGTACTCAAATTTCGCATTAAAGTCCCACTTTCCTAAGTCAGCTCTTTTCTCTACGGCTTCTTCGACTTCATCTTTCAAGAATTGAAAAAAATCAAAGCCGCTTAAGTCTTCGACCTTATCTATGGTTGTCGCATAAGCTGCAAGATCCTTGTAAGGAACATCAGTATGCATAAGGAAGGCCATGCCTTCAAAAGTTGAACCATTCTGCCTAAGAATGACCTTAAAGTATTCATCAGGAACTGAAACTTGGTTTTGCTTTCCTATGACAGGGAGATTTTGATTAAGAATAGGGCCTGTTACGATCCAGATCTTTTTATATTTAAGCGCCCATGATCTCATAAGATGTTCTAACTGCCCCCAGCGGCCCTGATTAAAGGGTCCTGGTTGAGGAGTCATATTGCTGAAAAAAAATGTTTCCTTCATTGCCTGGGAAGTAAATTTCATATCCCCTGCCGGAACCAAGTGGCCGCGGTCAAATCCACTACCTTTGTAATCACTGGCAACGGCAGATCCGGTGGAAACCAGAGGGTCAGCTTTAAAACTATTGGAGCGTTTTACGCAGTTTTGAATTTTGGCGTGATCAAGTTCGTATGAGACCCAGTTGGCCACTTCATGTTCTTCATTATAATTGAGCGTATAAAATTTATGTTGAATGATCTCTTCAGAAGAAAAAGCATTAAGGGAAAAGAAAATTGTTAAAAGAAGAAGTGGCCTCATCCTTAGTAGGATAAGGGATGAAGCCATAATCTCATAGAAAACTTTTACAAACTGTTCAGATCAGTTTTATTTTATTTTGATGTAACCTGTAGGGGCAAAATCTTTCGCCTTCAAATCACTCTTTTTGTTCTGAATGAACTCTTTAAGCAAGTCTGCATCGATGTGACCGTATTTTATATAAGGGACTGTTGGATATTTATCTCCACCCTTAGCAATAAACTCTGGTAGCGCCATGTTGTATTTTTGCGACGCGGTAACGGGTTTCCCATTAACCTTCAAAGACTGAATCTTTTGAGATTTTTTATCCAACACAACTTCAATGCCGCTAAATTGCGGGAAACTTCCCGAGCCAGGAGTAAGCTTAGTTACAACATACTCAATATAGTTTTTTAAATCTTTTCCAGAAAATTCCGTTGTCACAACTTCACCGCCAAAAGGCAGTACCATCATGACAGTTTCAACTGAGATTTTTCCCGGATAGATAGAGTCTCTGATTCCACCGGAATTAGTAAGACCAATGTCTGCATTAAATTTTTCACGATAAGATCTGGCCACTAAATTACCCAGATTGGTTTCCTGAGTTCTTACCAGATCACGTCTTCCAATGAATTCGACTTCGGCTGAGCCAATTTCTATGGCAAGCGACTTATCACCTTGCTCTTTATATGGCCTAAGAAGCGCATGGATTTTTTCATCATCTTTAATTTTAACCGCCGAATCTTTAAGATTTACCGGAATCAACTGATAGCTTTTGAGAGTAACTTCGCCATCTTTAAACTCCAGATCAACTTTTCCAACATACTTACCCCATTCAAAAGCTTGAACGATAATCGTCCCATTCTGAATATCCGGTTTAAAGAGCGGCTTTTGAGTATGGCCGCCAATGATCACATCAATGCCATCAACTTTGCGGGCGAGAGTCACATCTCCTGGAGCATCTGCCCCGTGCTTCTCATCCGGATAGTGTCCTATATGAGTAAGAGCTATCAAGACATCTGATTTTGGTCTAAGCAAGGGAACCAGCTTCTTGGCCTCTTCCACTGAAGGTATAAAAGTTAGACCTGCTGAGTTTTCTGGTTTTGATTTTTTTGGAGTGTCTTCTGTCGTAAGACCAAAAATTGTTACTTTCAGCCCGTCCAGATTCTTCGTAACATGGGAAGGAAATACTCTCTCGTTAGTTTTATCATTGTAAATATTGGCCGAGATAAACGGAAATTTGGCCCATTCTTTTTGTTGCTTTAAAATGGTTTTAAGAGGCTTATCAAATTCATGATTTCCTACGGCCATGACATCATAACCAATTGCTGCCATTCCTTTGAAGTCTGGTTCAGCATCTAAAAGATCAGATTGAGGGACACCAGTGTTCACATCTCCAGCATCTAATAGCAGAACTTCTCCTCCCTGATTTTCAACTTCTTCTCTAAGTTGCTTGATCAAAGTTGCACGTGCTGCCAGGCCATATTCTCCATCCTTATTTGACCAAAAACGCCCATGATGGTCGTTGGTGTGAAGGATTGTGAGCTTGTAGGTTTTACCCTTGGTGTAGTTTTGGGCGCAGGAGATTAAAAATACGAAAGGAAGGGCTAAAAAAAGTGACTTCATGATTCCTCCAGGGGTTTCTGCTTTGTATCTAAAGACTGAAATTCTGGCCAGAACCAAGCGTGGAAATCAAAAGAAGTACATTGAATGAGGCATTTTATTGGCGGTTTTTAATAATTTCTCCATGCCAAAAGGGGAAAAAAATTCCTTCATAAAACCTGACTGGTGTCATGTAATTTAAGCCATTTAAAGCTTAAAGCTTAAGAAGGTGCTGATTTTACTAAAGAAATCTTAATAAAATGATAGCATTTTTAAAATTTGTACCGAGAAGAAGTTTACCAAGATGTTAAAAATTATTTAACAAAAGGGAGTTGGAACTCAGGCATTAATCGAGTTCGAAACGAAAGGTAGGAGTAATTGCTGCAAAGAGTAATCTTCTTACAGATTTAAAATATTCAGTAAAGTGACATGGACATAAAACATTTAGATAGAACGATTAATATTGAACAAGGAGTTTGCATGGAAGTAGTAAAGAAGGAACAAGAAAACATAACCGAAATTCACTCTGATAAAAAGAATCCATCAAGTCGTTCTGGCTTCATGTCAATTACATATAATAGTGATCTTAATATTGTCACATGTGACCATCAGCTTTCCACAGCTCTTGGACACTCTGAAAATTCTCTTCAAGGAAAGTCATTGTCAGAAATCATTTCGAGTGATTTTCTCGAAACTGAAACATATAAATCCCTCCCTTCGACATTGGGTAAATGTGAATTGCATTTAAAAACAAAAAAAGGGGGAAGTCTCTTCCTTTTAGGCTCTACTTCTAAATCTGATACCGAAGATTCAAATTTCATCTTTTACGGAGTGGATGTAACTGATTTGAAGGTCGAGCTTCAAGTTAGGATTGATATAATGAATCAGACGAGCATTGTCTCAGAAGCAAATCTTCGTGGCGACATTTTATCATGTAATGAAAAATTTCTTGAAGTTTCAAAATATCCCGTAGATGAGCTAATTGGAAAGCCACATAATACAACTAGACACCCCGATATGCCCAAAGAAGTCTTTAAAGAAATGTGGTCTACCATTGGGAGAGGCAATATTTTTAGAGGCATAGTAAAAAATAGAGCTAAAGATGGGACTCCTTATTATGTAGATGCAGTGATTGCACCCATTCTTGGGGAAAATGGTAAGCCTCGTAAATATCTAGGTGTTCGTTATGATATTACTGAGGCAGAAATTGAACGACAAAATATGAAGGGAGTAATGAGGGCCATTGAGTCTTCATTTGCTTACATAGAATTTGATACTGAAGGAAATGTACTTCATTGTAATTCAATATTTGAGTCAGCGATGGGATATACTTTGTCTGATGTTAAAGGGGTTCACCATCGACGTTTTTGTGATGCCAATTATACACAAAGTTCTGAATATTCTCAGTTTTGGCCTGATCTTAAAAGTGGTAAACCAAAATCTGGAGTATTTAAGAGATTGACTCAATCTGGAAAAGAAATATTTTTACAGGCTGTTTATTCACCAGTCACTGATGAAATGGGCCGGGTTATAAAGGTTGTAAAAATAGCAACGAATGTGACTCCACAAATACAACTCCAAAACGATGTTAGACAAATTGCAGAGGATTTTGCCTCGAAGGCAAAAGAAATTTCTTCTCAAGCAACAACGGTAGCTTCAGGTGCCCAATCTCTCGGGGCCACCACTGAGGAAATGAATGCCTCAATTGAAGAATTAAGCGCATCAATTGATTCAATCGCTCAAAACGGAAAGTCAGCAGATGCTATTGCAAAATCAACTCAAGCAGAAGCAGATATGGGGTCTCAGGCCATTGCAAAATCGATAGAGTCGATGGATTTAATTAATAAATCATCAGAAGAAATCGCTGAAATTGTCAAAGTAATCAGTGAAATAGCAAGTCAAACAAACTTGCTTGCATTTAATGCAGCTATTGAGGCAGCAAGGGCCGGAGAACACGGACTGGGATTTTCAGTGGTTGCTGATGAAGTAAGAAAATTGGCTGAGCGTTCATCACAAGCCACTAAAGATATTTCAAAGCTTATCAATGAATCTGTTAAAAGAGTTTCTCAAGGTGGAGAAATTTCTAAAGAAGCCGCAAACTCGTTTAAGAAAATTGTAGAAGGAGTTAGCAAAACAACTCTTGCAATTTCGGAAATATCTGTTGCAGCTCAAGAACAGCAAACTGCATCTAAAGATGTAGCACAGGCCATACAACAAGTAGCTGATGCAACAGAAAAATCTGCAACTGCATCTGATGCGATTGCTCAAGCGACTAATGAACTTGCACATGGTGCTGAACAGCTTAAGCTCGCAGTACAAAAGTTTGCTTAATAAAGAGGACTTAATGGAAGGTACCCTGAGTGAAAAATGCTTTAAAGATTTTCTTATTCTCATTCATGAGTTGACAGGAATCACAATCGCATCGAATCGAACATCAATGGTAGAAGGCCGTTTGCGAAAACGCATTATGGCCCTTAAATTACCTGGCTATGATTCATATTTAAAACTCGTGAGGGATGACCGGGCTGAACAATCACTGTTCATTGATTTAGTTACGACGAACGAGACATATTTTTTTCGCACTCCTAGAATTTGGGAATTCATAGAGGAAAAGTATCTTCCAGAGTGGTTTCGAAATCATCCGAAACAAGTATTTACTGCATGGTCTGCCGCAGCCTCCTCTGGAGAGGAAGCGTGTAGTTTGGGTATTGTTTGCCAATCGTTTAAAGAGAAGTTTCCAGGGTTCTCATACCAAATTATTGGTACAGATATTTCTAATGAAATGGTTGGGCGGTGTCAAAAAGGACTTTATACAGGAAGGTCAATTGAATCGTTTCGAAATACGAGAACAGCATTATTTAAAAAATACTTGAAAAGTAATGGAGAAGATTTTTTTGAGGTGTTGCCTGAAATAAAAGGTAGATTACGCTTTTCTCAACACGATCTATTCTGCTCTCATCAGCATAAAGATAAGTTCGATCTTGTATTGATTAGAAATGTTTTAATTTATTTTAAGGCAGAAGATCAAGAGGAAGTCCTCTCTTTGATAGCTCCTAAGTTAGCTGAGGATGGAATAATGATTATCGGCGAGTCTGAATCTCTATCATATATAAAAACACCTTTTAAGCTAGTTGAACCTCTTATCTATCGGCACGACCGAAGTACTATTGCAGTTAAGGCTGGTTAAAATGCAAAAGATATTTGATGTTCATATTGGTGAGGTCAAGATTGCCAAGAATGGCGAAGTATTAAAGGCGATACTGGGATCATGCGTAGGAATAGGAATTATATGGAAAGAAAAAAAAATATGTGGTTTGGCGCACTGTTTATTGCCGGAAAGCCCTGTTCGAACCTTTGAGATCGGCGGCAGATATGTTGATCAGGCCATCTGTTCACTAATGGCATTAATGAAGATTAAACAAGACGATGTTTCAATGGTTGAAATCATAATAGTTGGGGGAGGAAATATGACAAGCCCCGGTATTACGGACAGTTCAAAGCTTGTTGGTGGGAATAATTATCGAGTCGCTTTAAGGGAGGCAAAGAAACATCACCTTTACGTGAAATATTCAGAAGGGGGAGGAGAAGAAGGTCGCAAGATTTTTATCGATTCCTCGAATTATACTTTTCGAGTTGAAAAAATTCCTCGAATAATTAATGCTGCCTAAAGGATGGGAATGAATATGAGTGAGTTAAAAGAACAAATTGATTTGAATGATAATCAGATATTTGGTTCATTTATATTATCTAATAGTGAATTTGCTTTAGCTGTTTCCTTTGTTCAAGAGGTTGTTAATGCTCCTGAATACTATACGCCAGTTCCCCTTGCTCCCGACTATTTGAAAGGTTTATTTAATCTTCGTGGAACCGTCATACCAATACTAGATTTAAGAGAAATGTTAAATTTAAAGGAAACAACAAACTCTGATAGTAAAAAAATCGCAATCATAGAGCTAGATGGGGCCTGCGTCGGCTTATTATTTGATAAAACAGGTGAAGTCTTTAGGAATAATGAAGAAGAGCGTAGTGATTTTGATGTGACTAACACTACAGGAGTTGTCAGAGGAGTCTTTAAAAAGAATTCCGGGGAAAGGATTGTCCAGATTTTAGATGTATCGAAGGTATTTAAACTTCATAATGTTCCCAAAGACTCAAGCCGAAGTCGATCGAGAAGAGAAAGTCTTAGTAAGAAGAGGGGTTCTCGCAATCAATGTATCTCTTTTGTTGTTGGTCCTTCAAAATGTTCGTTACCAATTTCTGATATACAAGAAATTCTAAAAATAGATAATCTTAGTGATTCAGCTCTGAATGCGGGACATTGTATTGGAACTATAGATCTAAGAGGGTCAACTGTACCAGTAATTGATTTTGCGGCATTATTAAAATACCGAGAAGTTGATCGTTCTGAAACGGCCACTCAAGGAGAGCGAAGAATTGTAGTTATGAGACTTGAAAAAGAATTGTTTGGATTAATGGTTGATTCAATCGATAGTATTATTTCTTATTTTCCTGATGAACTAATTACTTTTCCACTACTCGAACAAAGTAGAGTTGATATGTTCTTAGGTTGTATTACAGGTTATGGAGATACAGATATTTTACTTCTCAATCACCAAAAGATTCTGAATGATCAAGAGGTTAATGATATAACTAGAGGTCACAGTAAACTGTATCAAAGTAACAATTCCAAAAAAGATTTACAGAATTCAAAAGGTGGTTTTCGTCAAACCTATATAACTTTTAATATTGATGGCACTTATGCCGTTGCAATAAAAGAAGTAAAAGAAATTATTAATTATCCAAAGACATTGCTACAACCACCTGGCTTGAAAAATCATGTTCGTGGACTTTTAAATCTGCGAGGTGAATTAGTCACTATCATTGATGCAAGAAGTTTGTATTTTTCGGATAAAAAGAATTTTGAAAATGAAGATTCAAAGATATTAGTTTTTAATAAGGGAGGACTATCTTTTGGTTTAGTTGTTGATTCTGTAGATTCCATTGTGACTTTCGCAGAAAACGACAAAATTAAATTACCAAAAATTCTCTACAATAAAGGAGAATCCAGCATGTCTTCAGATCTTTCTGAGGCTATTGAAATAACAGATTCAAATGGAATTAAGCGAAGTATGCTTATATTTTGTATGGAGTCTATTGTTGCCAGGATTTCAAATTCTTTTGCGGCTTAAGAGACTTTATGACCTAGGGTCGGACGGACAGAATTTTTGTAGGTTCCAGTGGCCAAGTCTCAAGGGGTTTGATATACCGAACAAATGACTATTAATCAGGCCCCCATGAATACCCGACTAACAGTAAGATCCTTTGCTAACCATGAGGTGAGGGATTTTTCAGATATTGAATCAAGACTTATGCATTTAGGTTTTGTGCATGGCGAATTAATTAAAATCACTAAGAAAGCTCCCATCTTTAAAGAACCACTTCTTGTTGAAGTCAGAGGTAGATCGATTGCTTTGTCTTTTTCTGAAGCTGAAATGATCTGTGTCGAGGTCGCTCAATGATTCCAAGTATTGCCCTGATCGGTATGCCTAATGTAGGTAAAACTGCACTTTTTAATAAAATGACTGGGAGTTTTCAGCGGGTGGCCAATTTCCCAGGAGTCACTGTCGAGAAGAAAACCGGTTGGGTCTCTGAAAATGGCCATAAGGTTTTGGAAGTGGTGGATCTGCCAGGAATTTATTCTCTGGATGCCACAACTTTGGATGAGAAAGTAACAAAAGACTTTTTGCTGAGAAAGGAAAAGGAAGCTTCGGCCGATCTCTTCGTTCTGGTTCTTGATGCCACTAATTTAGATAAGTCTCTCTACCTTGCCTTTCAACTTAAGCGTCTGGGTTATCCTTTAATTATTGCTCTTAATTTGATGGATGAGGCCAAAAAGCGGAACTTCTCCCTTGATTTGAAGCTTCTCTCTGAAAAATTGAATGCGATCATTATTCCTACCAGTGCTTCAACCGGGGAAGGTACTAAAGAACTGATTGCGACTTTAAAAAATGAATTACAGAAGCAAGAAAAGCCTACTCTGGTTGTTCCTGAAAATGCACAAAAAGTTTTCAGGTCTCCTGCCTATGTAAATGGTATTTTTAAAGAAATTGATCAGCTTCTTAAAGAAGTTACACTCACTAGCTTAAGGCCTGATACATTCTCCGAGAGAATTGATCGAATCGTTCTTCATCCTGTATGGGGAATCGTGACACTGTTTGTGACTTTAATTCTGATTTTCCAAACCCTCTTTACCTGGGCATCGCCCATCATGGATTTAATCGAGTCCATGTTTGGGGCCTTGGGTGAGCTTGCTTCTACCTGGATTTCAAATGAACTACTTAGAAGTCTGGTGGTTGATGGAATTATCAGTGGAGTCGGGGGTGTACTTGTATTCTTGCCCCAGATTGTGCTGCTTTTCTTTTTTATCCAGTTCCTGGAAGATCTGGGTTATCTCGGAAGGGCCGCTTTTTTAATGGATTCAGTCATGAGAAAATTCGGACTTCCTGGAAAATCCGTAATTCCGCTTTTGTCTTCTCACGCCTGTGCAATTCCTGGAATCTTATCAACACGGGTCATTGATAATCATCGTGAAAGATTGATCACCATGTTGGTGATTCCACTAACAACTTGTTCTGCCCGTCTTCCGGTTTACGCCATTTTAATTGGCGCTCTTATTCCAAATATTGCTGTGGCCGGAATGCCTTGGCTTAAATTGCCTGGACTGGTTTTGTTTGGACTTTATATGTTGGGTTTTGGTTCAGCTTTAATCGTCTCTTTGATCTTCAAAAGAACTCTACCTCACTCATCTCCATCAATGCTACTGATGGAGCTTCCTCCTTACCGCATGCCTAAATTAAAAAATCTGCTACTGGTTATGAAAAACAAGGCCATGATTTTTTTAAGAAAGGCGGGAGGAATCATTCTTGTTGTAAGTGTTATCATCTGGGCGCTTATGACATTCCCTCAGCAAAATGGTGTCTCTCAAATAGAGCAATCTTATGCTGCTGATATCGGCCGGGTTTTTGAGCCAATATTCAGACCACTTGGATTTGACTGGAGAATCACTACTGCCTTAATCCCAAGTATTGGCGCCAGAGAAGTGGTCGTGAGTGCTCTTTCAATGGTTCTTTCAATGGAAGGGACTGAAGAAGAAATGTCACTGGCCCTTGTCCAGCATTTCGGGTTAGGAACCTTAGTGGCCTTGCTCATTTGGTTCGTCTTCGCTCCACAATGCATTTCTACCTTCGCTGTCATGAAGCGCGAGACCGATTCATGGAAATGGCCCATTATTATGGTTCTCTATACTTTGGCGCTGGCCTATTTCTGTGCGTACATCGCACGTTTGGTTTTTAACCTTTGGTTTTAACCTGTTCCCAGTTTTTTAGCTGCCAGACGGTTGTCACGATGGCCACTTCCTTACCATTCAAATCTCTGATGGTGGTGGTGAGTTTTTGAGAATATTTACCGTGGCTTTCTAAACCATCCCTTATTGCTTCCACATCAATTTGATGAGGAGAACAAACGCCTTCCAGATCAACTCTTCCTTGATAGGAATAAGTCACGTTCATTTCAGACATGATGAGCCGATATTTACTGATTCCAAAAGAGGATAGAAGAGATAGTCCTGCACAATATTCCCCGACTGTTGCCATAGCGCAAGCGTGAATTCCAGCAAGATGATTATGATTAAGCTTGCGGTTGGGGAGGGACACAATAACTGCATCTTTATTCAAAGTCTTAATTTTAAATCCATGAGGAGCATTGAAAGGGATACCTAATCTTAAAACTTTATCCAGTGCCATCAAATTTAAGGCAGTCGGGTTAGCAAGTAATTTATCAATTATTTTATATACGGCCTTCATATTATCCTACGACCTTGTTTAAATTTTCTTTAGCAGTTTCAAACTCATTTTTTAAGCGAGTGATGATCTCCTGAATTGGTTCAACTTTCTTGGTGAATTCTATTGAACTACCAGCGCACCAGACGGTTTTATAAGTAGCTCCAAAAGCTGCCTTCTCGATCATTTTCATGCCTTTATAGTAAGTCACCATCTTGGCATATTTTTTTAGCTGCTTATTCTTGTTGAGGATTGATTCAAAGAGGTTTTGGTCTGTACCAATTTTCTTCAGATAAGGCGTGTTGATTACTGTGCAGCGACTGCCAGAAAGCTTAGTTGTGACTACAATGTCTTCAGCATCATAATCGATACAGGCCTGTTTATATTCGGGAGTAACACCTGATTCAGTACTCGCAATAAATGGTGATCCAATGGAGAGTCCATCAGCACCCAAGGCCAGCATGGAAAGGATTCCGGCCCCACTGCCAACGCCACCGGCCGAGATCACAGGTATACTACATTTACTCTTGAGTGTAGGCACCAGAACACTCGCCGGAATGTTACCAAGATGTCCTCCGGCACCAGAATTAACAGCAATAATTCCATCGGCCCCAAGATCTTCAACTTTCTTGGCATAATTTTCTTCAATGACATCACAGAAGACTCTGATGCCATGTTTTTTTGATTCCCTAATAACTTCTTCCGGACTTCCCAGGGAAGTAATAAAAAAATTTACTCCCAGGTCTAAGCATTTATAGAGCTGTTTCTTGGCCAGGATATTAGACTTATTGACGATTAAGTTAATGCCAAAAGGCTTATTGGTTCTGGATTTGATGTCTTTAATACCAGCTTCAAGCTCTTCAATAGTCCGGAAGTTCAAAGCGGGAATACAACCGGCCACTCCATTTTCAGCGGCCGCGACTATCATGTCAGTGTTAGTTACCAGAAACATTGGGGCCATGATGATAGGAAGTTCAATTCCCAACATTTCAGTAAGTGCGGTTTTCATATAACTCCTACATGGTTATTGCGCAAGGTGTCTCTGTAAGGCAAAGTCACGGAACTTTTACTTTCCAAACAAGTTTAATCTATGGGTTAATTATAACAGTCATTTTTATTAGCAAGGATGGAAAAAAATGAAAAAAGTCTTTGGAATTATTGTCCTGACGCTTTCTGCGGCCACGATGGCAGCACCGTCACAGTGGTTAACAGTTGATAATGAGATTCTTTCTAAAATTCGCCCAAAATTGAACAAATCTGTCCATATTGGTTTTTCCGCTCAAGGAGCTTCAGTAGTTAATTTAACTACTCCTGAAATCGAGCAGCTTTCTCATATGATTCATGATGAGCTTCATCGTTGTGGTGGCTTTATTCAGCATGACACTGAAGAAGAGGCCATCAATGCCCTTACTTCTCAAGGAGAGATGTATTTTGCAAAAAGGGCGATCTTTTCAGATTACTCCCTTGATCAGGGCCATCTTGTTAGACCAATGGTAAGTCAGGTTAAAGAGCAGTCCATCCGAGACATGATCATCAAGCTTTCTGATTTCAAAACACGTTATTATAAATCTGAAACCGGTGTTGAATCATCTGAGTTTATTCGTAATAGTTGGGCGGCCCTTGCCAAAAACCGAAATGATGTGAAAGTTGAGCTTTATAAGCACGATAGATGGCCTCAAGCTTCAATCATCATGACAATTGAAGGCTCTGAAAATCCTGAAGAGATTGTAATTGTGGGCGGACACGCTGATTCAATTGCAGGATTTTTTGGCGGCGGTGGTAAGTCTCCCGGAGCGGATGATAATGCTTCAGGTATTTCAACCATTACTGAAGTGATCAGAATTCTTATGGCCAATAATTTTAAGCCAAAACGAACGATTCAGTTCATGGGTTACGCTGCGGAAGAAGTGGGTCTCTTGGGTTCAAAAGAGATTGCATCGGCCTACAAACAGAGTTCCCGTAAAGTCGTAGGCGTTATGCAGCTTGATATGACGCTTTTTAAAGGCACGATTGATAAAGATATCGTTCTTATGGCCGACTATACCAATGCTGCTCAAAACGAATTCCTCGGACGTATTGTTGATGAGTACGTAAAAGTTCCTTGGGGCTACTCACGGTGTGGTTATGGTTGTTCGGATCATGCTTCCTGGACTGCCAATGGATTCCCAGCTTCAATGCCGTTTGAGTCGGCCATGAACGATGGTAATAAAAATATTCATACTGCGAAAGATACTCTAGAATCAGCAGGAGGCGATGCTAAGCACGCTGCTAAATTTGCTAAGTTGGCCACGGCCTTCGTAGTAGAACTTGCTAATTAAGGAAGTAATCAGATTTTGAGTAATGAATTAAAGTCCTTGTACGAGGACATCCGCAACAGCCTAGAAGTTTCACGTAAGGCCCTCATTACGACGAGCATACTGGATGATGAATCATCCGGTATGCGACCTCTTGAAGACTCTCAAACGATTTTAGACACTCTTGAATCTATTGCCGTTGATACCAGAGGGCTTCTGGATTCTTTTCCCTCTTTAGAATCTCTGTTTGAAAGATCCTTTGGACGAGTCAGAGAAGTTTTTGACCGTGAGGCCATCGTTGAAACTTGCCTGGTAGAAGATTTCATCTTCCCAGTAACCACCACTTATCCAATGATTGTAGACGGTCAGTTCAGTAAAGAGCTGGTTGAATCCTATAAGGATATTTACAAGGCCTGGACTGAAGAGAAGAGTGTTAACCACACTGCGACTCAGGATCTTTTGAAACTTAATTTTGATATTAAGCTCAACGATAAAGACCTCACCTGTCAGTGTGTTCAGTGCCTTGGCGATTTCCGGACCCAGGTTCGTGAAGCCGTTTTTGCGACCCAGGCTTCTTTAATCGATAAGGCCGAAGAGAAACTGCATGACTGGGTTTTAGTTAAAAGAATTTCAGATATTTCTAATGCTGTATTTGATTTAAAAAAGAACTTGGATAAGAACTTTCATCAAATGCGAAATAAACTTAAGCGTTCATCCGTGAATAAGCTTGAGAATGAAGTAAAGCACCACTTTCGCAGTAAATTCGGTACCAAATCTGACCTCGGTAAAGTCTATAAAGAAAAATTGACAGTTTTTTTCAATACACTTTTAGTGGAGCAAGGGCTTAAGCCAGAGCTGGTTTCTGCGGAAGAGTATGATCGCTTTTATCTTCAGCTTGAGACGAATATCTGGAAAGGTGAAGTCTTCCTGAGAAAGGAATTCGAACGTTTTACCCAGGCAATACTGGCGCTAAAGCGTAAGGATGTTTCTTCAACGATCTTAAGAGAATATCTTGGTCAATTCTGGTTGCACACTGATGCCCGTAGAATTAATCGTAAAATTATTTATCATATGGGTCCAACCAACTCCGGAAAGACCTATCATGCTATTGAAGCTCTTTGCCAGGCAAAGAAGGGATGTTATCTCGCTCCTTTAAGGCTTCTTGCCTCCGAGCTCTACGATACGATGAACAGTAAAGGGGTTAAGACCACTTTGCTGACTGGTGAAGAGGTAATTGAAATTCCGGATTCAACACACTTTTCTTCAACGATCGAGATGGCGAAATTACAGACTCGTTTTGATTGCTGTGTGATTGATGAAATACAAATGCTGACTGATCCTCAACGGGGATGGGCATGGACTCGTGCTCTGGTTAATATTCAGGCCGATGAAATTCATATCTGTGGCGATCATTCAGTTTTAGAGCTGGTTAAAAAGATTCTCGCTCTTTGTGGTGATACATTGGAAGTTAAAGAGTACACCCGTATGACAGAACTAAATGTTCTGGATCATCAGATTCCGCTGACGCAATTACAGAAAAATGATGCCCTTATTGTATTTTCACGTAGAAATGCTCTTCGTTATAAGGCCGACCTAGAAGAGCTCGATTTCAAGGTCTCTATTGTTTATGGTCGTCTGTCTCCGGAAGTTCGTCGTGAACAGGCCCGAAAGTTTGATGAAGGTGAAACCGACATCATGGTTTCTACTGATGCTATTGCCATGGGTATGAACCTTCCGGTAAAGAGAATTGTTTTTTCGGCCCTTTCGAAGTTTATCAATGATAGAGAAAATCCACTTACATATTCAGAAATCAAACAGATCGCCGGTCGGGCAGGACGTTATAAACGTTTCCCAGTGGGTGAAGTCACAACTCTGAATAAAGTCGAAGACGGTCTTAGAACCCTGAAAAGCGCTTTGGCACATCATCTTGGTCAGAGTGATAAGGCCATGGTGGGTCCTGATCTGGATATTTTCAGTTCTGTGAATAATGCCTTATTGTCTAACTCGTTACCAACGCTTCAGCTCTCCGAATTCTTACGTCTATTCAATACCATGACTTTTCAAAAACCATTTTATTGTGTGGATATGAAAGAGATGATCGAGCTGGCCGAGATGGTGGAAGCGGCCGATGAAGACAGAACACTTTCAAATGCTGAAATTTTTGGATTTGCCTGTGCTCCTGTAAATCTTGGTCTTATTGAACATGTTCAGTACTACCTTTGGATTTTAAACCACTATGTGGATAACCAGGAAATTTACAACGAGCCGATTGATGATAAATCAGACAATATTGATTATCTTGAAACTTCCATTAAGTGCGTTGAACTCTATCAGTGGTTGTCCCGCCATTTTAATCAGAAGAACTTTGAATTTGATCAACGCCAGCTTCTTGAAAATAAAACTAAGGCCATTGAGCGCTTAAATGAACTTCTTTCTGATAAGATTGGTAAGACTTGTTCAAGTTGCGGATGTAAAATGCCCGCTAATGCTCGCTTTAACATCTGCGATGAATGTTTTTCCAAACGTCGTTTTAACCGACGTCCGCCTCGTTCCGCTGAAGGTTCATCGGAAAGAGGGGATAGAAATCGGGATCATCGTGGGAAAAGAGACCAGGGTGAAAGAGAAAGGCCTCTTCGTTCAAAAGCTGAAGGGCAGAAGTCTTCCAACTCTGGAAAACCCGCTGAACATGGTGTAAGAAGACCACGACCGGCCGGAAGTAAGCCAGGCGGTGGAGGTAAGAGTGGAAACGCGGCCAAAGCATTCAGAAAATTCCGATAAAATTTCATATTTTGATTTTTCCCGAGAGATCCTCCTGGGAAACAATTTGGAAGCTAAATATTTAGCTAACTCTATAGATTGGAGTGAGTATAAAACTTTTGCGCTTCCTCATAAGCCTGGTAGATCTGGGCGCATCAGCTTTTCCTCCGAAAGAATGAAGTTTCCCAAGGCCGTCCACCTGAATGAGAATGATAAGAAGGCGATGGCACTCCATAGCTTTGCCAATCATGAACTGCTGGCAATTGAGATGATGGCCGCAGCGCTGTTAGTTTATCCTCATTCAAATGAAGAGCACCTTCGTTTTAAACGCGGTATTTTTTCTGCGTTAAGAGATGAGCAAAAACACCTCTCACTCTATATTGGACGATTAAATGAGCTCGGTTACGAATTTGGTGATTTTCCGCTGAATGATTTTTTCTGGCGTCAGATGGAGAAGCTTAAAACTCCTGCTCAATACACCGCTATGATGTCACTGACTTTTGAAGCTGCTAATTTGGATTTTGCTCAACATTATGCCGAAATCTTCAGGAACTTTGGAGATCATACGACCGCTTCAATTCTTGATACGGTCTTAGAGGATGAAATCACTCATGTCGCTTTCGGTGCCTACTGGATGAAGAAGTGGCGTGCGGATAAAACTCTTTGGGAGTACTACCTGCAATCTCTACCCTGGCCTTTAACTCCTGCCCGGAGCAGAGGTATCGGTTTTGATCCTGCTCTTCATGAGCGGGCCATGAATGATGCTCAATTTATGGAAGAACTCAAAAATTATGATGATGACTTCAAAATTACCAAGCGTTCCTAATGAAGGCGATTAAAGTTAATGCTGATTACGAAGCTGTGCTCTTCGGAAAAAAAGAATCATTACCGGTCATTAATCAAGCCTTGGAATTTCTGGCACTTTTTATTGATGATAAACCTCTACTGAGTCAGAAAACTTATAGTGAGGAATATTTAAAGCATGTGGAATTTTTTACTGGTAGAAGACCCACAATTAAAAAAACGTCTGATTCTGAGAATTGGTGGGGAAGTCTCACAAATATCGAACTTGAGCGAAAGCTAAACTCTAAAGAGATGAGTGCTGAACTTAATCTTAAAGAGGGCTGGTGTCAGGATACGCATATCATTAAAAGTCCTCAGAATTTTCCTGAACTTCGCGAGGGTCAAAAATACCTGGCAAAAAACCCTCATGGAATGTCCGGGCAAAATTTTTATCTAGTTTCAAAGACTGATCTAAATACAGTGATTAAATCTTTTCCGGTGATTTTGGAACCTCTGCTTAATCGAGTCGCTGATTTTTCCCATTACGTTTTTCCAAATGGAATGAAAGTTTGCTACCAGAATATTGTGGATAAAAGATACCAGTATCGGGGAACAGTTTTTAGAGATTTCACCAATCCAACGCTTGAGACCTTGAAGTTTTATCAAGATATCAATCCTGAGGAATGGAAGAAGTTTCAACTGGCCCTGGATAAAATTGTTGAAGTGTACGAGGCGGCAGGAACTAAAAGTGGTTTTTCTGTGGACTCCTTTATCTATCAGGATCACGGTGAACTTAAGATAAGATATTTAAGCGAAATCAATTACCGCAGGACGATGGGTGAAGTTGCCTTTGAGCTATCCCTTAAGTTTGGTGGGTTAAGAAAATGGTCGGCCTTCATTCTTACTAAAAAATCGAATCTTGATTTTAGTGGCCTTAAAGAGAAAATTTCACCGGTTGAATGGGCCCCTGAATATTCACGTGGGGTTATTTTGCTTTCACCTGATGACGTCAGATATGACATGTTTTTTCTGTCTGCTCTGAATGAAACAGAGGGAGGACAACTACTAAAAGAATTGACGAGTTTATTGCCTGATAGCGAGTTTCCGATAGAGCTCTAGAATGATTCTTCCGGCATCTTCGGCAGTTGTTCCATAAGAAATAATGCCATCTTCATGACCTTTCATAACAAAAATGCCAGATGTTTTATTCCACAGAAGTGCACTCGCTGCCTCGGCCATTTCTTGAGTCCCGTAGGCCACATCTTCATTGATGAAATCATAGGGACCACTTTTCAGGAGTTCCCAGAGTTTTTGATGATGAACATGGAAAACATACTGAATCGCCGGATTGGCCTGATAAATTCCATAATGAGTGAGTGACTCGCTGGAAGGAGGTATCAGTCCTTCAGCAGTAACTGAACCTTTCTTTAAGTCACAATCAATCACTTTGGTGTAATGATGGGCCTGCAAATGGGCCAGGTGCCCAGTTTGACTGCCAGTAATCAAAAAGGATGTTTTGGTCAGACGGGAAGACAAGTTTCCATAGCCGATCTTGTCGATCGGGTATTCGCCTATCAAACTTAGCTTAAAAAAGAGCGCTCGCCACTTTTCTAAGGCTATAACCTGATTCATTTCAGGTGCGGGGGCACGTTTTAGTGTCAGTTTGAACTTAATGACACCTTCATCACGATTAATACTCACAGATAAGTCCTTGATCTCCTGTTGGATTTGATTGCAAACTCCACAGGCTCACTTATAATGAGAATACTGGATAATATAGGGCATGGACAAGACCCATTTCATCAGGAGTCGTTATCCTCGATAAAATTATAAATGACTTGAAGGCAAGGCTTCCGCTGGGAAAAAAAGCGAAAGACGAAGATGAAGAGTTTGAAGAACATGAAGATGATTCTGATTCGTCACGCAATGACGATGCGACTGATGCTACTGATCTTTCCGCATTGGAAGATGAGGAAGGCGAAGAGGAAGAAGAGTTATCGATTGTTGATAAAATAAAGAAGAAACTTAAGTCATTTCAAAAAAAATCCTCTAAAGATGATGATGAAGATGAGCAAGAGTCTGAAGCTTCTGCTGAAGAAGATGATGAAGAGGCCAAGAAGAAGAAGAAAAGTAAAATTATTCAGATTGCTATTGGGGTCGCGTTAGTCATCTTCTTACTTTCTGACTATATTTTTCCTCCGGAAGAGCCGGTCTCTTCAGAAGGAACGGAAGAGATAGTTCAGGAGCCTAAAGCCGAAACCCCGCAAGTGACAGATGCTAAGCCTGAACCTGTAACTGAAAAACCTGTAACTGAAGAACCAGTAACAGTTACTCCTGAAACTCCTGCTGATCCATCGGTTGAAACAGAAACCACTCCTGATTCTCCAGTTGATGTGACTTCTACTGATTCACCTGAGCAGATAACTGAACCAGAAACGACACCACCTGTGACTGATATATCGACAACGACAGACACAGAAACTGAACCTCAACCTGATCTCTCTCTTGATTCTCCGGATACTGTTTCAGACATTCCAATTGAGGAGACACCAGGAGAGTCGGGGGAAGATATTGTTGGTGAAGATATGTCTCAAGGCACTGATGAAAATCTTACTGATCAGATTCTTCAGGATTTAGAAAAACAGGCCAAGGGAACAACTAAAGCTGAGCCTAAAAAAGAATATGTTGCCCCACCTGATTATGAATACCGAGGAAGAGGCCTAGTCTACAATTGCACTGGAAAACATTGGGCCTGCGTAGATGCTCCAAGTTACAAAACCTGTGAAGACAATGCTTCGTCTGTAAGTTATCTCAAGAAAGCTGTTGAGTGCCATCCCTTTAATGTTTATGAAACAACCAAGGGCTGTGAGAGCATGCAGAATAGAATGGTATCTTCCAGTGCCAAGACGACTTTCTGTAATGAATAGGATTAAGCTGCGTTCTTATTGAATCTTCGATCCATTAACGGAATGAAAAATTCATCTTCGCCTTTCAAGGCTTCTTTTTTCATTCCTTGAATAAACATCTTAACCAAATTGGGATCAAACTGAGAACCGGAGAACTGTATCAGTTCTTCAAATGCCACTTCATACGGGAGACCTTTACGATAAGGTCTGGTGGAGGTCATTGCATCAAATGTATCAGCAATGAGTATAATCCTGGCCGCTAATGGGATTTCTTCTCCCTTAAGACCGAGTGGATAGCCTTTTCCGTCATATCTTTCATGATGGAGACGGGCATTAACTGCAATTTTTTCAAAGTAGGGGTAGTCTTGAAGAATCTCATAAGATTTTTCCGGGTGTTGTTTCATAATTTGAAACTCTTCCTCGGAAAGTCTGGATGGCTTATTTAAAACAGCGTCAGGTGTACCAATTTTACCAATGTCATGGAAGATGGCCGATAGTTCAAGCTCATGCATTTCTTCCGGTGTCAGGTTTGCTTCCATTCCTGTTACTAGCGAAAAATAGGCCACTCGCATGCTATGGCCAAAGGTATAATTATCTTTTACGTCGAGGGCCTTAAGAATAGTGCGTGCAGCTTGCTCACTGATTTTTTTGTTTTCAGATTTAAGAGCTTCAACTTGAGATGCCATCCCCAACAGGGAAAGCGACATATTCAAAGATGGTAGCTCAAAGACATTGTTTTTTTTCATAGTTTTTCCAACTAAAAAGCAGTGAAAGTTGTTTCACTTGATAGATTCTCTTCGGTTGTTTTGCAGAAAAATAAACGGTAAAATATGAAATATCGAAAGTAGTGGGACAACTCACTGAATAGACTAAGATTTTGACCCTAAAAGGCACCCGAATGATCATCCTGGATGAGCACAATTTTCTTCAAAAAGAACTCGAAGCAAAGGGATTTGATCTCTTTGATTTTTATGACAATTTCCAGGTTCTTTCTTTAAAAGCCTTCAATTCTCTGGAATTGAAAAGACGTGGAGAGTTTTTGTTGATCGATACCCAAACCTTACTGGATCATCCCGAAGCCCAGGAAAGCTTTAAGTCTGTGATGAATACATTTTTGGGTGCTGTTTTTTTTCATGAGCATAGTAATCAAAAGGCCCAGGAATGGGTTAAGAATGAAGGGGCGTTTCTCACAAAAATTATCGGTGAATACTCTCTTCCCATGCCTCAATTAAGTTGGACAATGCTATCCAACCAGCTGCAATTCTTCTGGAGTCTGCTTGAGGATCAAAAAAAGCTGCAAAGACATATGGTTCAATTTAGCCAGGAATTAGATCAAGTTCTTCAGAATGCTGAAGTTGAAATGGTGAGGGCCAAAAAAGTTCATCATGCTTTAGTTCCGAGAAGAAGTGAGGACATTAAAGGTGTTATTTTTACTAATCGCTATGCGGCCGGTGAAGGTGGGGGAGGAGAATTCTACGATTTGCACCAAACCCCTTCCAAGGTTTTCCAAATCCTTCTCTCCAGTCAGTCATACTTAATTTCCAGCGCAATCCTGGGAATTCTGGGGCAACACCGGGAAAAAGAATTTAATCCTCAAAGCTTTTTAGCGGATGTGGAGAATGAAATCACCACCATAAATGAAATGAAAAAAAAGCAGTCATCAGTTGATATCCTGATCCTGGAGCTCGACTTGAACAATTTAAATTTGAAGGCGTTATCGAATTCAAAAGCCGAGTTGTACAGTCAGTTGAATGGAAGGCTTGAACTTAAGAAAGATCAACCTTTTCAGCTTGCGAAGGGTGAGAAAGTCATTGTGTTCTCTACCGGTTTCATCTTTAATTGGAATGAAGGACATCCTGAAAGAAATCTTTCTGAATTCATAAAAGCAGAAAACAACAGACCTGCCGGTGAGTTGATGTCAGAGCTTTTCTTTCAACTTAAAGACGGGAAAGAAACTCAGTTCTTAAAAAAAGACGCTACAGTGGTGATGATGGAGGTTAATAGACATGGCATTCATAAAGTTTAGTATTCTTTTTCTCCTGATAATCTCCACGGCCATGGCCCAAAGCAGATTCAGTTCCAAGAGTTGTTTGGATGCTTCTTATAAGATGAAAATGACTCAAAGCGGACCCCTCTTTGGTCTTTTGAAGCAAGAATTTATCATTAATAAGAGCTCATGTATCGTTCACATCACCCATAAAAAATATCTGCCCAAAGAATGGTTCGTCGATGTTTGCCGGGAACCCGTTCACATTAAAGTCACGTCTGCCACGGGTGTGGATGTTGCCAAGAAAGAAACCGAGTGTATTAATCAGGACAAAACTAAAAATACTTCTGACTTCTGTTCCCAGTATTTTGACTTAATGGATGTCATTCAAGACGATGGTCTTATTTTTGCTGAGGGGGACAGAGATAATCTCAGTTCCCATCATGGTAAGACTTATTGCACTTATCTTTTGCTGAAAAAGTATTTAAATGATTCTGTGGTATTTAGTCGTTACACGGATGTTCCGGATATCTTCATTGAAAAAGTTAAAAAAGAACCGGCTTCTGACCTTTTACCAAAAGAGGGCATGGAGATGAAGAAGGAAGATCAGGAAGCGAAATTCAATCCGCTTCCTGAAAATGTACCACAAAGCTCTTTCTAAACGTGACTAAATGCTTTTTCCAAATCCTTCATAAGGTCATCTGAATCTTCAATGCCCACTGAAAGACGTATTAGATTATCAAAAATCCCCAGTTGTTCACGAAGGGGTTTAGGAATTGAAGCGTGGGTCATGATCGCCGGATGATCCACCAAACTCTCAACACCACCTAAACTTTCTGCCAGTGCGAATAATTTTAAATTCTCCAGGAATGCCCGAGATTCTGCAATTCCACCTTTTAAGAAGAAAGTAATCATACCACCGGATCCCTTCATCTGTTTTTTTGCAAGTTCATATTGGGGATGAGATTTAAGTCCTGGGTAAATAACTCTCTCTACCTTCGGATGAGCTTCCAGGAAATCCGCTATTCTCATAGCATTTTGTTCATGGGCCTTCATCCTGACGGCGAGAGTTTTAATCCCTCTTAAAACCAGCCATGAATCAAATGGTGAGTGACATGGTCCAATGGCATTTTGATAAAAAAATAATTTATCTCTTATTTCCTGTGAATTCATCATCATCGCCCCACCAACCACATCGGAATGCCCGTTGATGAATTTCGTCATTGAATGAAGCACGATGTCCGCTCCGTGATTAAGCGGATTTTGAAAATAGGGACTCATGAAAGTATTGTCGACAACTGTCAGGGCCTTTACTTTTTTTGCTAAAGACGAAATGGCATCGATATCAGAAATCTTAAGCAGTGGATTGGTAGGAGTTTCTAGCCAGACCAAGGCGGGCCTGAAATCATTAATTTCTTGCTCAAGAGTTTTTAAGTTTGTTGTATCAACGAAGCGATACTCATGGATATCAGGGAATACTTTTGAAAATAGACGATAGGTTCCGCCATAGACATCATCACCACACAGGATCTTAGATCCTTTTGGTAACATGTGCATGATGAGTGATGAAGCTGCCAGACCGCTGGAAGTTACCAGACAATGTTTTGCATTTTCCAAGGAGGCCAGGCATTCTTCTAATCTTGAACGGGTAGGATTATGGGAACGTGTGTACTCATAACCTTTATGTTCACCCGGAGAAGTCTGAACATAAGTAGATGTTTGATAAATAGGAGGCATGATAGCGCCAGTCGTTGGATCAGGTTCGCCACCAACATGGATAACTCGGGTTTCAAATTTCATTTCTTTCATTTTAGCTCCATTAACTCTTTCATTTCATATGATGCGGCCAGGGTTGAAAGGCGGGCAATCACGGAATAAACAGCTTCTTTTATAGTATGATCACAATCTTGCTTAATATCTGAGAGGCAAAGTTTTTGATAAATCATTCCCTGGGAATTGAGGTTGGCCTGGGTTCCTTTCAGGGGATTGGTGCGAATGAATCCTCCCGAGCTTCTGCCATTGATTAAATAGATGGTTACTTCAGCTGGAGCATCATCATATTTTACAATTGTCTCAATTCCTTCCTGAATCAGGACAGAAGTAAATTTTAAGTTCCCTTTTCCTACATCCATTTTATTTCGGATCTTTCTGTTCATGGAAATGATTTCTTCTCCACTGGAGACTACAGAAATCCCCATTCCATAAGTTCCTTGTGAAGCTTTAACAAACACGGAAGAACCCTCTGGAAGAGTTACGAGCAGTTTATCAACTTCTTTTCCGAGTTCATCCAGACCTTCTTTAGTGCTGAAATCCACGTTGTCCATGGAAGAGAAACGCGCTTGGATAAGATCAGGATTTATATCGAAATGCTCACAAAAGCGATTTGCTGTATCATGGTAGCATTTGAAGTGGTGAATCTTTTGACGTTTATACCAGCCTGCATAGGGCGAAGGATAAACAGGTGTCTTGATAGTCTTCCAATCAAGATCAAGGGGAATTGATTGATCATTATTTAAGAGAATTAACTCGAAATCAAATTTGACCTTAGGATCACAAGAAATAAATTCTCCATCCTGAACCTGGGCACGGTGAACAATGATTTTATATCCAGAGAAAGATTCAAGCTCTACGACATTTCCTGAGACTTCAGCAAACAGATTTGGATCTGGCGAAAACAGGATAACTTCGGTCTCTGCCATTTCAACACTTGATTTTAGGTGATGGAGGTGATCGAGATAGTATTTATTCTTGGTATGGGATTCGGGGAGTAGACCAACTCGTTTGAGGTTTGGCTTGATTTGATCAAATTTTTCTTTGAAATGATCTCCACAATGAAGCAAGTCTTTGCTGCATAGATTATTAAATCCAGCGGGATACATGTTCTGATCAACCGGAGCAAATTTAGTTTTGCTTTCTCTGACGTCAACGCTTGAGGTTACTGGTTGAGGAAGTTCAGACTGGGCCTGATCAATCCATGCATTAATTTCATTCCAGTTATGGCAGAAAAACAGTTCCAGTTCCTGTTTGTTATTAACCTTGTGGGGCATATGATTTCCATCTCTCAGTTAGGTGTTGGATATGATCCGTAGGGGAGAGACTGATCACTTCAGGAAACTCCAGCACCACGGGAAATACTTCGTTTAATTTTTTCTTGAGTAGCTGCTCTTTTCCTTCCAGTGAGGTCTTGACTTGAATCAGATGAGATTCATCGGGGTTCCAGGATTTAAGTTCTTGCTCCAGGCACTTATTCAAAACGAGATAGTGATCCTCGTGGATAAAATGACTGGCATGAGAGCGTAATTCGACTGCTTCCTGGGCCTTACCTTGTTCTACTGAAGTAACCAAAAACCAATTGCATTCGGATCGGGATTTTAGTCTATCTTGTAGTGAAAGTCCTTTAAGGAATGCCTCCCGGGATTGATAAATAATCTGAATCGCCTGAATAAAGTCATCAATGAACTCAGCTCCAGTGACATTTTGTAGGTATCCGAGGAGTTTACGTACGCCGGTTGAAATAAAGCGATTGATGATTCCCATGCCGAAAACTTTTTTTCCGGCCTTGGCAGTTTTTTGTCCCAGATAGCTGAAGATCTCGATGAAGTTCTGATCAAAAAAAGAACGTATTTTCCCGAGGCTTTCAAGAAAGTCGAGAAAATGGGCCCCCGGAGGCGTATCGAGAACGACTACATCGTAAGATCCTGAATCAAACTGCATCTGTACCTCAACCATGGAGAGGATTTCATTCATTCCGCCATATGGTTTTGATAAGATCTGCACGATTCTATTATTTGCAAGGTCTGGAGTATTATATTTTTTTGCCATCCTCTGGATGGTTTTCTCCGGCGACATCAGTAAAGCATGGAGTTTAGAGCCTAGAAGTTCCACTTCAGTGACTTCACCCACAGCATCTCCCTGAAGCCCCAGAAGGTCTTTTAATCTTCTGGCCGGATCAATGGTGATAAGAAGAACACGTTTGCCACTTTGTGATAAATTAAGAGCGCGGGCCGTCGCCAGAGTTGTTTTTCCAACCCCGCCGGTGCCACAGAAAATCTCGAATGATTTAGTGGAAAGAGTCACATACGCCCTTTGAAAGTCTCACTATTCTATATGAGTTTTGAGAGAGACCCAACTAAATCCGCTTCAATCGCAGTTGCTTCACGACTTAAAGAGTGGGGTAGGATGCATCGCATCTCAGATAAATTTTCTTGAATCAATTGCTTTTCGTTTAGGGCTTTTTCGCGCAAGCCTTCAGGCAATTGTTCCAGATCATTTTCAAGCAGAGGATAGAGGCAATTATTTACCGTAATATCAATATTTACAGGGGTGCGTTCTTTAAGCCCAGTGCGGAGTTCAAGGGCCTCTTGCCAAGACATCAAGCTCGGTAAACTCACCACGTGAATTTTTGTGTACTCTGGGTCATTCAGTCGCGCCAGCATTTTACCCGTATCCTCAAAAATAACACCGCTTTCAAAGATCTGCTTAAAATTGGTAGTTGATTCAACCATGATTAATGCATGGCCCGAAGCTGGCGCATCAAGCACAACAATGAGCCGAGGATTTTCTTTCCCCATTTCCAAGATTTTTCCTAAATAGATGAGATAGCTAAAGCCTGGAACCATATTAATCAAGGCCCGAAAAAAGGGCGTCTTCACTATCCAGGAAGAAATGATTTTAGAGTTAAGACGTTTCTCTATGTAACCTCGGGCACACTCTTCCAAGTCCAGAGCAATTTCCCTGATACCATTGACTGTCTTTTCACTTGTCCCTGTATGAACCTCACCAAGAGATTGATTTTGAAAAGTTAAATAAACAGCTTCGTGATCATGTTCTACCAGATAGCGAACGAATGATTTACTGAGAGTGGTTTTACCTACGCCGCCTTTACCAGTGAAAATGTACAGGCGGCGTGTGAGTGATTCCATTAGAAGAGGTACATACCGGTGATGAGAAGTTTCATATAATAACCTTTCACATCGCTCTGATCGTCCTGCTGAATTTTAAACGGCCAGTGCATTTGTCCCATTACACCTACAACATAATGATCATTGAGACGAAGATCAACACCAGCACCAAAATTTAAACCAAAGGTTACTTTCTGATCTGACCATTTTGTGCTGCCATTGACGTTTCTTTTAACTTTTGGCGCATAAAAACCTAGGCCACCCAAGAAATAAGGGGAAAGATTATCGTATTCAACTAATCGACCTTTAATGGAAGAGGTAAGACCCATCACTTTGGTGCGCTCTTTCTTGTCCTTGTGTTCTGACATGTGGGCGTCAACTAAAAGATCAAAAGAATAGCTGGCAGCATAAGAATACAGGAAATCGAGCGTGATTTTATCATTTCCATGTTTGCCATAATTTCCAAAGAGGAAAGTCTGCCCTAAGCCTAAACCGATTCCATGCTGCTGAAGTCTTCTGGGGGATCCGGAATTCAAAGAGGCAGAATGAGAACTTTTCTCTTCCACTTCGTCCTCAGATACGGATTTTTCCTCTGATGAGAGTTCTTTACTCGTCTCTGGTGTTTTGATCTTAGGGGTAAATGCTTTTGGCTGTGAAGCCTGGGCAAAAGAGAGGGAAGGGGTAAAAAAACTCATGGCCACAAGGGCCATGAGTATAATGCTGAAATTTTTGTTACTCATGAACCTTAGATTAGTTCAAAGTAGTAGAATTTTCCATAGAAGAGTTAAGACCTGCAACAAATGCTGGTTTGAAGTCTTCGGCCATAACAGCAGCTGCTGGCATTTCGAAAGTAAGGTTTAGCTTACTTTCAAGTCCACCGATGTAACCAGTAAGAGTGCCTTCTTCAGAACGGATAACGCGCTTAAGAAGTTCAGTGTTTCCTGGCTTAAGAGATTTACGCTCTTGATCGAAAAGAAGCTGGATTTGAGTCATATAAGTGATGTCATTTTTTGACTTATTGTCGATAACCTGGATTTCATGGCCTTCACGGATGATCTGAGCGATCTCTTCGAGAGTCACATAGCAGCTTTGGAAAGTGTCGTAGAGCTTGCGGTTCTGGTAACGCTTGATGATACGTACGTCTTTCATGTTGTTCCCCTAATTTGTGGTTATACCCTTGTAATTCATTTAAAGGTACTGTCGTTAATAGTTTCTTTATTTAGAGAAAGGAGCAGCGCACTCAAAGAAATCTGTTTTTGCGCGCTATTACTTTCGAAAACGGTTGGGTTTTACTAATACCGCCCTAGGCTGTCAACCCAGATGGTCATAAATAATCCTAAAGATGAAAAAATATCACAAAAAAACGGTAAAAATTTCCTATCTCACTTAAGTTTAGATCTTTGTTTTCAGTACTTTACAGCTTTATCCTGAGGTCGTGAACCTTCCGCGTTAAATTGAGCAATAGCTAATAATCCCTTAACAGCAGCCGATAAAAGAAAAGAGCGAGGATCGATTGATCGGTCTCGCTTTAAAGCACAGGACGTTTATGAAACTGCACTCTTCTTTTATTCCATTTCTTCTTATTGCTCTATTCACCCTCAGCTGCGCTCACAAAACACCAGCTCCTAAACCAGAGCTATCGGACTTCACTCCGGAACAAATCGAAGAGATGAATCGGGATGCTTTATTAATTGCTTCAAAACGTCTGGAAGAGATGGTTATCCAGGCCCGCTCAAGTCAATCAACTGTCAATTATTTGGCCACAGATCTTTTCTTAAAGGGAAATATGTCCTTACTTGAAGGGGATTTCGCGACTGCGGCCGTCCTTTTTAAGCACCTGGTAACTTTAGTTCCAGATGATGAGTTCCTTCAAAAAAAATATGCCATTAGCTTAATTCGGGTCGGCGATCTTGAAGGCTCAATGGTGGTTTTAGAAAAGTTGTACGCAAGTTCAAAAGAAGAAAAAGTCGGCCTCATTCTCGCCGGTGTTTACACTGGTGTAGATAAAGAAGAGCTGGCCAAGAAAATTTATCGCCAAATCCTGGCAGTAAATCCAAAAAATGAGGATGCCTGTGTTTTTTTAAGTAAGTCTTTGGCAATGTCTAAAGAAGCCAGCAAGGCCATCTCTCAGCTTAAAGACTGTGCTAAAAATGATTCAAAAAATGGGATGTATGATTATTATGCGGGAAAGATCTATCTGGACATGGGTCAGATTCCGAAGGCCATTGCCTCTTTTAAAAAGGCCAACAGCCGCCAGCCGGATCTTGGGCAGGCGGTAAGTGCGCTGGGAATTATTCTGGAAGAAAGAGATCAACACGAGCAGGCAATTAAAATCTACGAAAAGTATCTCAAACAGCAGCCCAACGATTCGTCTATTTTAACCAGAATGGTACAGACGCTTTTTTTAAAAGAAAGATTTGATGAAGTGATTCCATATGCTGAGCGATTAAGTGATATTGAGCCAGAAAATCTTAACTTAAAAGTTAAGCTGGGAATTCTATATACGGATGCCAAAAAGTTTCCGGAAGCCATTTCGGTTTTTAAAGACCTGCTGATAGCCGCTCCTCAGTCAGATAAATTACTCTATTACCTGGGGGCCATTCATCAGGAAATGAAGCAGTATCAAGAATCGATTGAATACTTCAATCAGATTCCTTCTGACAGTGGGCTCTATACAGATAGTTCCGTGCAGATGGCGAACATGCTTTCGACTCTGGCACAGGAAGAATTCCATTCCCGTGAAACCAAAGAATGGAGAGAGAAATTCCTTAAGCATGTGAATCAAAAGCTCGCCGAATTCAAAGAAATGCGAATTGAGTTCAGCGTAATCAAATCCGGCTTTTATGAAGGTGTGGGAGAGTATAAGGATGCCATGGAATCTATGATGGTAGTTCAGGACGAGAAGAATTTCTCCACTCAGCACAAGTATTATCTGGCCAATCTTTATGAGAAAGAAAAGAAATTTGAAGAATCCACTGCCCTTATTATGAGTATCATTGAGAAAGAGCCAAGAAATGCCCATGCCTGGAATTTTCTTGGATACTCTTTACTTGTCCGTGGTGAGCAGATGGACAAGGCCTTTGAATATATCCAGACGGCACTGAAAATCAGTCCGGATGACGGATACATACGAGATTCCTTAGGGTGGTATTACTTCAAAAAAGGTCAAATTAAAAAAGCTCTGGCTGAGCTTGAACTGGCCTTTAAAAAAGTCCCTGAGGATCTTGAGATTTTGAAGCACCTTGCAATCATTCATAAGGAACTTAAAGACTATTCACGTGCAAAAGGCTTTTTAGAATCGGCTTTGAAGCAAGTGCGCTATCAGTCTGATAAAAAAGAAATTATGACTCAAATGGAAGAACTTGATAGTGATCGTATACCTGCATCTGATCAACTCGATTGAGCTTGCGTTTCAATAAAAAGAATTTCAATATGAGGTCATGTTTTTAAAATACATGGCCTTCTTATTACTCTTCTCATCTTGCTCTCATTTTAAGGGCACGAAAGACTTAGATAATGAAAATAAAGAAAAACTTCTGAATGCTGTTCAATTGATCGGTGAAGGTCGTGGACGTTTAAGTCTACGTCAAAATCAGTATGTTTTTAGTTTCGATAGTCTACTCAAAGAAAACTATGATTGGATTCTGGCAGTGTCTATACCTCTTCAAGGTGAAGAGGTGATGTCCCTGGTTGATCTCAGAAAAAAAGAAGTGCTTGATTCGGAAACTGAATCGTTCGAGGCGAGAATTGATCACGAGTTCAAGAACTTAAAATTGAACAAGATTTTAACTTCCAAAGAATTTTTAAATGAGCTTCGGTCAGTGATTAGATTTAACCTTGCCCATAAGTTAGGGTTAAAAAGAAATTGCACGGAGCAACAAAAGGGCCTGGTCTGCACCCTGGATGAAGAAAAATTCTTTATAAGCGTTACCGGGAAAGATTTTAACATAATTAAATTATTGGGTAAGGGAAGAAGAGTTGTTCTGGAAGGAAGAAATCTTACCGAATCTTTCTTTTCACAGACTAATATCCGTTTATACTCAAATGAAGTCGATTTCGAGAAAAAGAATTCGTCATTTTCGCTAGAACTTTTCTGGAAATAATATTCTCCGACTATTCTGGTTGCAAAATGCACCTCTTGTCAGGAACGCACTGTTTTTATAAAGATTAATCACACGTAATAGCTTACAATTATTCTTATTTTTAAAGAGGAGCGGTAAATGAAAGGTTTGGTTCTAATTTTGAGTGTTTTGCTCACGCTTGTCTTTGGATGCAGTAAGCAAAATAACTTTGATGAAAGAGAAATTAACCTTGTGTCGCCGGAGAAGATCTCTGGTTTTGACCCAATTAATGCCTCTGATAAATATTCTGGAAATGAAGCCGGGAAGGTTTACGAAGGTCTATTTGAATTTCACCCCTTAAAACGTCCTTATGAACTTATGCCAAACCTTGCGGCCAGTATGCCAGAAGCGAGTAAGGATGGTCTAACTTACACTTTTAAGATTCTTAAGGGTGTTCTATTTCATGATAGTCCGGCATTCAAGGATGGTATTGGTCGTGAAATGAAAATTGATGACGTTATTTATTCTTACAAAAGACTGGCCGATCCTAAGCTAAGTGCTAAGGGCTGGTGGGTTCTTGACGATAAAATCGTTGGCCTTAATGAGTGGAGAGAAAAGTATTCTCAAGCTGAAGCCACCAATTATGATGAAGCGATCGAGGGCTTAAAGAAGATTGATGATTATACACTTCAGATCAAACTGAAAAAGCCATACCCTCAATTCCTTTACGCTTTGGCAATGCCGTACACCTTTATTGTGGCAAAAGAAGCCGTTGAGCATTTTGGAAAAGAGTTCCTGAATTATCCGGTTGGAACAGGCCCCTTTGTTCTTCCAAAATTCGATCAATCCAGCATGATTGTTTATACTCGTAATCCGAAGTTTCGTACCAAGTACTATCCTTCAGAAGGCGAAGAGGGTGATGATAAATTAGGTCTATTGGCCGACGCCGGAAAGAAGATTCCGTTGGTTGATAAGATCAACGTTTACATCATTGTTGAGTCCCAACCAAAGTGGTTGTCTTTCATGAAGGCCAAAAATGACTTGATTGAAATTAAAGACGTAAATATTCAGCAGACATTAACTCCTGAAAATGAGCTCAGACCTGAGCATAAAGAAAAAGGCATGCGTCTCTTCATGCTACCTATGCTTGATGTGGCGTACTTTGCTTTCAATCATGAGAATCCAATTTTTAAGAATCTGAAATTAAGACAGGCCATGAACCTGGCCTATGATAGGGACGGTGCCAATAAGCTATTCCATGAAAATACAGCTTTCATTGCCCACGGCCCAGTTCCTCCTGGATTGGCCGGAAACCGAAAAGAATTTAAAAACCCTTATTCAAAATTAGATCTTGAGCAAGCCAAGAAACTATTGGCCGAAGCCGGATATCCTAATGGTAAAGGCTTACCGGAAATTACTATTCAGACCAGAAATGAAACTGTTGCTCGCCAGCAGATTGAATTTTTTGCCAAATGCATGGATAAGATTGGTATCAAGATTAATGTTGGAATGAATACCTGGCCTGAGTTGGTGAATAAAGTCACTAAGAAGCAGCATCAAATGTATACTATGGCCTGGGGGGCCGATTACCCTGATGCAGAGAACTTTTTAGGTCTTCTCTATTGTCCAAATCAATCTCCTGGATCCAATGGTGCTAACTATTGTAACCCTGAATTTGATGCTCTTTACAGTAAAGCAACTATCTTGCAGGACTCACCTGAAAGAACGGCCATGTATGAAAAGTTAAATGAGATGGCGGCTTTGGATGTGCCATGGATTTATGGATTCAATCGTACCGACATTTACTTAACTCAGGCATGGCTGAAAAATTATAAAGTCATGGAATTTAATCATAATCAGTTTCAATATCTGAATGTAGATCTTGAAGTTAAAAAACAACTCAGTAAGAAGTTTTAGTAGGGAAAATGATCAAGTACATCGTTAGAAGACTTTTATATCTCATCCCGGTTTTGCTCGGGGTGAGCTTTATTATTTTTGTTCTGTTCAATCTGGTTTCAGGAGACCCGACAGCGGTTCTTCTTGGTAAGAATGCAACTGCCAGACAGATGGCAGAATTACGAGAACAGTTAGGGTTAAACAAACCCTTGCTTGATCAGTATTTTGACGTCGTAAAATCAGCTTTTACTTTTGATTTTGGGCGTTCTTGGGCCACTAAGCAGGAAATCTCCCAGATGATTATTCAGGGCGCCTATCCGTCGCTGACATTAACAGTACCGGCCTTCGTTTTTGCCACTATTTTGTCTCTCATCATATCCCTCGTGGTGGCTTTTTACCGCGGCAAGGGGATTGATTTATTTGTCCGTTTTATGTGTATTGCAGGTGTGAGTGTGTCGGCCTTGGCCTATATCCTTTTCTTCCAATACTTCTTTGCCTACCAGTTAGGGTGGTTTGAGATATCGGGCTTTGAATATGGTTTCCCTGATTTTGTACCTTTCATCGCTTTGCCGGCGATTATCTTCGTCCTTTTAAGTCTTGGTCCGGATGTCCGTTTCTTTAGAACGGTTATTCTAGATGAGATCTATCAGGACTATGTTCGTACTGCCCGTGCCAAAGGACTTTCTGAAGTCGTTATCTTGTTGAAGCACGTATTAAGAAATGCTCTGATTCCTATCATTACTTATGTTGTGATTCAGATCCCAACGCTCATTTTAGGTGCCCTTTTACTTGAGAACTTCTTTAGTATTCCCGGTCTGGGAGGTATCACACTGAATGCGCTTAACTCATCAGATTTTCCGGTGATTAAGGCCATGGCGATCCTTTCCAGTGTCCTTTATATAATCCTCAGTTTAGTGACTGACGTACTTTATACGTTTGCAGATCCTAGAGTGAAATTGAAGTAGAAGTAGAGAAATATGAAAGAAAATTCGTTATGGAAAGATGCCTTTAAAAGACTAATTCAAGACAAAATGGCCTTGGCGTCTTTAGTGGTTGTTGTTATTTATTCACTCATTGCGGTGATGGCCGCAACCGGACTTATTGCATCTGACTGGGCCAAAGAAGTTGGAGCTTCCAATTTACCGCCATCAGCAGAGCACTGGTTTGGAACCGATATCTTTGGCAGAGATGTACTTGCCAAGGTTCTTCATGGAACTCAGATTGCTATGTCTGTGGGACTCTTTACATCCTTGATAGCCATTCCAATTGGTGTCATTCTTGGGGCCCTTGCCGGATATTTTGGTGGGTGGGTAGATGATTTTATCACTTGGCTATACACCACTTTTTCTTCGATCCCGAATATTATGCTTCTTATCTCCATTACCATGATTTTGGGTAAGGGACTTTTTGCTGTCTATATTGCGCTAGGAGCGACTAGCTGGGTAACTCTTTGCCGACTTATTCGTGGAGAGGTCATGAAGCATAAGGAGCGTGAATATGTGCAGGCGGCCGGTGCAATTGGCGGAGGACATTTCCGTAAGCTCTTTTTACACATTCTCCCCAACGTCACTCATATTGTGATTATCAATACTTCATTACAGTTTCAGTTTGCGATTAAATCAGAAGTAATTCTTTCTTATTTGGGCCTTGGTGTACAAGGTGAACCAAGTTGGGGAACAATGATTGATGATGCCAAACTTGAACTGGCCCGTGGAGTTTGGTGGCAACTCGTTGGTGCAACAGCTGCCATGTTCCTCGTTGTTCTCGCATTTAATTTACTTGGGGACGCTCTTCGTGACTCCCTTGATCCAAAGCTAAAAGGAAAATAGCAATGACTTCACCACTTCTTTCAGTAAGAAATCTCGTGGTTGACTTTCAGACCGGTGAAGGTGTGACCCGAGCAGTTAATAATATCTCATTTGATATTCCTGCCGGTAAGACCATCGGAATTGTTGGAGAGTCAGGATCAGGAAAATCTGTTACCTCTTTGGCCATCATGGGTCTTCTTCAGAAGCCTGCCGCCACTATTCCACAAGGAGAGATCATCTTCAATGGTCAGAATCTCCTGGAATATAACGACGCTCAGATGCGACAAATTCGTGGTGATAAAATCTCCATGATATTTCAAGAGCCAATGACTAGCCTTAATCCGGTTTTTAAAGTTGGTGATCAAATTGCGGAAACGATTCGTATTCACAGAAAAATTTCCGCTAAGGAAGCATGGGACCGCGCTGTTGATCTGATGAATCAGGTCGGTATTCCTAATCCGTCGGCCAGCGCTCATAAGTATCCGCATGAGATGTCCGGTGGTCAAAAGCAACGAGTGATGATCGCTATGGCCATTGCTTGTGAGCCAAAACTACTTATTGCCGATGAACCAACAACTGCCCTTGATGTGACCATTCAAAAACAAGTGCTGGATCTGCTTTTTAGTCTTCAGCAAAAGTACCATATGAGTATGTTATTCATCACTCATGATCTAGGAGTGATTGGGGACATTGCTGATGACGTGGTTGTTATGTACCGCTCAAACGTGGTGGAAAAAAATAATGCCAAAGAAATTTTTTATACTGCCAAACATCCGTATACCAAGGGTCTTCTTGCTTGTCGTCCAAAACTGGGTGCTAATCCAAGACGACTTTTAACTGTTTCAGATTTTATGGATGAAGCCGGTGTTGAAAAGCATGTTTCACCGGAAAGAGTTGTGGTTTTTGATAAAGAAACTGAACGAGAGAAGTCGAGCGACATTCTTCTTGAAGTAAAAAACCTGGTGACTCAATTTCCAATCAAGGGCGGCTTTTTTGGCCGTACTGTGGATCATTTTAAAGCAGTAAATGACGTGAGCTTTAAACTTAAAAAAGGCCAGACACTAGGACTTGTAGGGGAATCTGGTTGTGGTAAGACCACTCTGGGGCGATCGATTTTGAGATTGGTCGAGCCTGCTTCTGGAAGCATTATTTATGACGGAAAAGACATTACAAATGTCTATGCTGAAGAACTTCGTCTTCTTCGTCGTAAGATGCAGATTATTTTCCAGGACCCTTATTCTTCACTTAATCCAAGAATGACAATTTCTGAAATTTTAACTGAACCACTTAATATTCATAATGTGGGAAGTGGACGCAAAGAACGTCTGGATATGGCAAAAGAGCTCTTCGAGAAGGTGGGTCTGAATATCGCCCAACTTAATCGATACCCGCATGAGTTCTCAGGTGGTCAAAGACAAAGAATTTGTATTGCTCGCGCCTTGATGCTTCGTCCGGAGTTTGTTGTCTGTGATGAGTCCGTATCGGCCCTGGATGTTTCAGTTCAGGCACAAGTTTTAAATCTACTTTTAGATCTTCAGCAGGAATTTCATCTTACTTATGTTTTCATTTCCCATGACCTTTCTGTGGTGAATTTCATCGCTGATGAAGTTGGTGTAATGAATGCAGGGAAAATTATTGAGATGGATAAGGCCAGTAACATCTATAAAAATCCGAAAGAAGAGTACACACGGGCCCTTCTTTCAGCGATTCCTAAAGGACTGGTTAAGTCGGATCTTTCTGCATTGGTTTAACAGAGGCGTAGATTTTTAAGAAAATCATGCTCAGGATGCAACCCCAATAAACGTTTAAGTTCCAGTCCCATTGGAGGATTTGTGTATTCAGATACACTCCTCCAATGCCAAAAGCATAAGCACCTATCACATTCATGGTATTTAATCGGAAAACAAACCATCGTTTGAAAATTACTTTGGCCATGAAGATTCCGAGTAAGGCCCCTCCTGTCCACGATTGAACTTTCAGACCCAACATGAGTAATCCATCATTGGTTGATGCAACGACTGCAATAATAAAGAGCAATAGAGTTATAATGGCGGTATCCATTAAAGAATAGAATCTCATCTTCTCCGGGCTGCGATTTGGAAATATGTCATTGTAGACCGTGGCACAAAGAGCATTAATAGTGGAATCCAGTGTGCTCATTGTTGCTGCCAGTACTCCGGCGACCATGATCCCTCTAATACCTGCCGGGAAATGATTCACAATATAATAGGAGAATAAGTGATCTGCATTGGCAACATTTGAAGGAAAAGATGCGCCTTGGTAATGTGACCACAGAAGTGCACCTACGCCTAAGAATAATAAACCAACTGATATCGAGATAAATGACGAAAAGAAAATGGCCAGCTGAGCATGTTTTAAGCTGTGGTTGGCCGTTAGCCTTTGAGCGAAGTCCTGATCCACTCCATGAGTGGACATATCAAATAAGATTCCACCAAAAATTCCAAAAATAAATGGCCAAGGGTTATCTAAACTGAAGAAAGAAGTTTTACCTGCGGCCTGGGCCATTCCCATGAGTTCTGACCAGCTATGCCCACTGGTTTGGGGAATAAGGTAGTGAGCGAGAATACCGCCAAAGATAAAAAGCCCTAGCTGCATAATGTCGGTACGGACAACTGCTTTCAGACCTCCTACCAGGGTATAAAGAAAAGTCACAGTAGTAACCAAGGCAAGTCCTAAATAGACGTGCATTCCAACAAAATGCGATACCAGGATCGCTCCAGAGAATAATCTGACACCTACTGAAAGAATTTTCGAGAAGGCGTAAAAGATAGCAATCATGCGCTGGCCAGATGGAAGGCCTGTGTCTTTGGCAATAACTTCATAAATAGTTAAGCCTTGGTCGTAGACCTTAGGCAGGAAAATTTTCGCAATCACCAGACGGCCAATGATGGCGCCCATGTAAATTTGAATGAAAGAAAAATCTTTATTAAAGGCAAAGGCCGGTATTCCTAGAAAAGTCAGGGCCGAAACTTCGGTTGCGATGATTGAGCAAATTGATTCGGTAAACGTAAGTGATTTGTTGGCGAGATATTGTTCCGTAGCTCTTTGTCTACCGACAGAATTGGCCGACTTCGTTTGTCTGCCTGCTCGAATGGCCAGATAAAATACCAGAATGATGTAAGCAGCTATCACCATCCAGTCGAAGTACAGAAATTCCATGTCAATTCTCCCGAAGCTGAAAGTCTACGATAGCAAAGTAAAAGAGTCCATTAACCTTAGAAGAAATCTTAAGCTTAAAGTTGCTCATCTTACTCTGGAGACAGCCGATAGGTATTGAGAAGTATTAGGATTTAAATGAAGCCTCAAAAACAGATGATAACAAAACTACCGGTAAAAGACCTCGCGAAGAAAATTATTTGCGATGGTCATCTGTTTTTAATTTCCGGTGAAAGAAAATTTTATCTGATGAAGCCCGGGGTGCTTGTTGATCCAGATTTTGTTAAAAAACACGCTCCGAATAATTCTACTTTTGATTTTGAATGTGTTGTTAATCAGGAATTGAAAGATAAATTTACAAATCATTTTCGGGAACTTCGGTATCTGCAGTTTGAAAAAGATCTTAGATTGAAGTGTTCAGATATTGTTCATGACTTTTATCTTCACTATTCAGTTCCAGAACACTTCCTTAGTTTTGCTCTGGCCTGTCATGAAGCTTTCTGCGGAATTTCATTGGATGATCAGTTAAGAATGCATGAAACAGATATGCATCTATTCAGAAAAGCTCTTTACTCATCTGCCTTCGCTATCATCGCAGGGATGACTAATGATTTTTTTCATTATCTTATGCTGAAAGATTTTTATAACTTAACTTTCGCTTTAGATATTGGACTATGTGAATCGAACTATAGTTACTATGTTTCAGAAGCTTGTAATGCTGAAAACCGAAATCCGGGCAGTGGAAGAAGATATCTTTTGAAGGAAAAGGCTTCCGATTTTGAGTTAGCGCTTTTCCTAAAGCATCCTGAAAAAAGTTATCAGTACATAAAAGAACGATCTATTCTGGCATTCCCGGAACTGGCAGAAGTAACTCTTTATCAACATGAACTCACAGATGGTTCAGGGTTCCCAAGAGGCGTTATCAAAGGTCAGATCTCAAGTTGGGAAGCAGTTGTGATATTTTCTGACTCGCTGGTTGAAATTCTGTCTGAGTACACTTTTGAATATGAAGTCATCTCTTACCTGACAAATTTTGAAAATCAGAAACTAAAAGATCTTCCAGTAAACAGAGTTTACAAAAAGCTGTGTCATGCTTTCAGTCACTTTCAGGCAATGAAGGAGACCGGATCATAATGGGTAAAATGAATAGGCAGCTCGCCATTCTCAATCTTACCGGAGCTCTATTACCAGAGCTCAAAGAATACTTTATTTCCAGAAATATTCTGGTGGTTGATCCTTTAATAAATTCTGGAACAGCTGACTGGACTCATATTATTACCAAAGACATTCATGACTTTAACCTCATCAATGACACCTATGATTTAACCCAAAAAGATCGTCATATCATTTCGCTCTCACAGGTAAGTGATCTTCAGAATTTTACTATCAATAATGGGAATATCATTCTTGACGATATTTGGTTTAAGGGAAATCTAGGTTCATTTATCATGGATAAGTATTTTCAAGGTTATGGTGGCATTACATTAGGTGATAATTATCCTTCATTCCAGGAAATGGGATCCTTTAATGTCACTAATCCATTCAATACGGGTGAATACCTCGACAGAATGGTCCAAAAAGCTTTCGAAAGTGGCATAGAAGCGCTTACTTTAAAAACGTACTTTGACCATCTGGTTATGTACGTCGCAGGTCTTAAGAAAAAAGAGAAAGCGGGACTTCCGTTTGAAATTACCTACGGTGTTTATGAGGATGTTTTCGCTCTTCAGATGCATTTTTTCTCCCAACGCCTGGAAATCCTGGATGTGACAACCGGTCTATCCTCCATCATCACTAAAAAAGCTGATGAATATTTTCTAAATGTTGCCGTTCAATCCGCTGACTTCTTCGACTTCTCATATATGCCTGAAGTCAATAAAGTGATCATAACTGGTTTATGGACTAAAGATGAAAGGATCAAATTTGAAAACAGGGGGTTGATGTTCACCGCTCTGGAAGCTGGTCGCATCTTCCATAAATATGAAAATGAAGGCGCCTCTTCTTCTTTAGTTTCTGATAACGAGATTCCGGATTTTACAGATAAATTATCTTTTTCACAGAAAGATGAGTTAATTGCTACTAGTACTGTCTTAAAAGGTAGTTCTGTACAGGAAGAATCATCGGCCGTGGTTAAAGGTTCTGCAGACGAGGCGATAACATCAACAGTGGTGGCGGGAAGTGAGACAGAGAAAGAGACACTGACTAAAGTAAGCTCTGCTGAAGAAGTTGAGACAGAAGATGAAGTCAGGATTATTAAAGGTGAGATGGGACTGGATGAGCTGGTCAATGTCGTTAAAAGCAAATTTGAAGAAGAAAAAAGCGTCATCAGAGTTTCCGGGAATAAGCTGGATATTGAAAAAGTGGCCTACCGGATTGCTGCTTCTGTGGATGAGAGCACCAAAGAAAGTAATTTAAAAGTTCGTTCACTAGGGAATAAGATCCCTGATCTTATTAAAACGGGATTATTTGATTTTGCTAAAAATTTGAATAAATCCGTTGATGACCTGGGTGATAGTGATATAGATCAATTCCAAATCCAAAAGCTACCGGAAATCATTCGCCAGGGAATCCTCAAAAAAGAAGAGAAGTCAGCTGCAAGAGAAAATAACCCTCAGGATTCTACCAGAATCATAGAGGCCAAGTTATTAAATGCGACTCAAGAAAATGATAAGTTGAAATCACAATTAAGAAATCTTGCAGCAGAAGTGCGGATTCTTAAAGAATCCCGGGCGAAAGTTGCTGAAATTCAGATGAAGGCAACTAAAGCCGCTGTGGAGGTGGTCGCCCAAAAGAGTGATGATCCGGATGATGAACTTCGTAAGCAGTTTCAGCAGAAAATAAATGATCAAAAATTGCTGAATGAGATGGAATTAAAGAAACTTGGCGGCCTTCTGGAGCGGGAATCTAAACTCATAGCGGAAGTAAAAGCTGAAGAGATGAAGACCCGCAAGCTCCATATCGAAAATATCCAGAAAGAGACTTTTTATTCCCAAGAAATTGAAAAATCTCAGCGCCAGTTAAAGGCCAAAGATTTAATGCTGATAAAAACTAAAGAATCTTTTACCAAGCTAGTGGAGAAAAAAGAAAATGAAATCTCTGAGCTTCGACAGAAAACGGATCAACTTAGCAGAACCCTAGCGACAGCTCCTTCCCAGACACAAACTAAAACAATTAAAGATCTTGAAAAACAGAACGCCAATCTTTTCAAACAGCTTGATGTTTATAAAATTAAGCTTTCAAGTCTTGCTTCAAAAATGCAGACGACTAAAGATGATGATAATAAGGATGATGCCCGTAAGCTTCAGATGATCAATAATCAACTTAAGAACCAACTAGACATGGCCAAAAAAGAATCGGAAAAATGGCAATCCAAAGCTTCACAAGACCATGGCCAGATCCTCGCCATGAAACAGGAAAAAGTCCGCCTCGAGCAGGTCATTAAGAAACTTAATATTGAATCATCAAAAGAGAGTTCTGCTCCTCAACAACCGACCGTTAACGATCAGGAACTAAAACGTTTGCAGGCCCATAATCAAATCCTTGAAAATCAGCTTAAAGAAAATTCGACTAAGGTCATGGCACTTGAATCCAAGCTCCAGGAAGCCTTGAAGTTGCAAAGGACTGGTCAACCTACTGGTGACGATGGGTCGAAAGTAAAAGTTACTCAGCTTGAGAACTCAGTAAAAAAACTCACTCAGGATATCGTGGAGAGTAAAGGGCTTCTTGCCGAAGCTAAAAAGGAAACCAACAAGCTTCGTCAGGAGAAGACTGCCCTTCAGAATATGGTGGATAAGCTCAAAAAAGACGCCGTTAAGGCCAAGGCTGCAATGCCCAAAAAACCAAATGGAAAAGCTGCTTAATTATTCTTGCCAAAATCTTAAGACTTAGTCATAATCGATTCCTCTCACATACCTAGATGCCCGGTTGGTGGAATTGGTAGACACGTTAGGCTTAGAACCTAATGCGCGAGCGTGGGGGTTCGAGTCCCTCACCGGGCACCAAGCTTTCGGTGAATAGTCGTAAGTTAAAACACGTGTGAGTATTTTAAAAAGCCAGGTCTCGCGCCCTGGCTTTTTTTTTGCCTTTTTTCAATAACTTCCTCAATGCAACATGATCCAGGTCATATCTTTTGCCTCAGCATTCAATGATAATCCTTTCAAACAGGTTAATTGCCGTAAGCAAAGGATAAGTTATGAACTTCGATAAAGTTGTTGTCGCCCTGGATATGGATGAAAACAGTATTGAAACTCTAGCTCAATTAAAACAGTTGAACATTCCAACTTCAGCGGAAGTTCATTTGATTAATGTCTTTGAGTATGTTGCAAATAATTTTGATTTCACCTTCGTCATTCCACCATCAGCTGATGATTTAGCTAAAATCCAAATGATCATGGTAGAGAAGATGGAGGCCTTGAAGCCTAAGTTGGGTCTTGATAAACACACTAATGTGATCATTAAGTGTTTTATTTCCGGCAATGCTAAACAAGAGTTCCTTAACTATGCTGATTCCATAGATGCTAAATTGATTGTGGCAGCATCTAAAGAGAGAAAAGGATTCTTAGGTCTATTTGAAAGTTCGTTCACTAATTTTTTGACTAAGTTCAGTCGGTCGAACCTTATCATCTTAAGACCTCAGGCCGTTTACAACGTAGGTTAATTTAAATCCTCTTTTGCCAGAGCGGAATTAATGCCGAAGGCGGCCTGGGCCCCTTCGGCGGCAGCGACGATGACTAGTTGGACCTCTCTAAGAATATTACCCGCCACATACAGCCCGGGAATTTCAGTCTTTTCATATTTACCTCTTTCCACTCCATCTTCTTCTGAAAAATTGCATTCAAACTGTTCAAGTAACCGAGAGCGTATATAAGATTCTGTATTAAAGAACATGGCCTCACGTTCGCTTACATCTCCATTTTCAAAGATGATTTTTTTGAGTCTACCATCATCTCCTTCCAGTCTTATTATCTTGTGATCAACCAGTTGAATATTATTTCTTTCTAGCACTTCACAATCTTCCTTCGACAGGCCAGAAGCTCCATCAGTGCATAAAAGAATATCATTACTCCAGGTTTTTAAAGATTTCGCAAGTTTTAGACCTCTGTGCGCTTTTCCATAGACGGCGAGCTTCTGGTGTCTAACTTCCCAGCCATCACAGTAAGGACAATTGAAAATACTCTTTCCAAAAAAATCCATGATGCCATGAATTTTGGGTATAACATCCACCACCCCAGTGGCCAGCAAGAGTTTTCGTGATTGAAAGATACGACCGTCAAGTAGGGTCACTTCAAATTGATCGTCACGTCTAGTTGCTTTAGTGACTTCACATTGCGCGATACTAACTTTTTCAAATTTTTTTAATTCATCACGGGCAGTTTGTAGAAAGTCCAAAGGGGAGATACCTTCACGGGTTAAGTACGCGTGAAGAGCGTGAGACGAAGCATTCCGGGGATGACCTGCATCACAAACTAAAACACTTCTTAAGCAACGTCCTAGAATAAGGGCAGCACTGAGGCCGGCCGGTCCTCCTCCTACAATTATGGCGTCATACATAGGTGGTTCCTCTCTCCTGATGTTTTAAATTAGCAAAATGGAGGCCAGAAAATGTCTAACTATTAGACGCTCCTATGTAAGTCATACAGACTAAGTCGAAAATGATCAGATTAATGGGATGATGAAAGAACCATTATCTATTTAAAGGAATTTATATGAAAAAGTTAGTAACTGGTTTGATGCTACTTTCATCTCTTTCAGTTTTTGCGGGTTTAAAAGATTGTCAAAATCTTCTTGGGAATTTTGAATGTGCTTATGAAAATTCAAATGTCCGTTTAGTATTGGCCAAAGGAAACTCTGCGAACGCTCTTGAAGTCAAAATCGAAGGTGAGGGCGGAAAATATATTGTTGATGGAAAAAAACGTGCCTCTAAGGAAGATGATTCGGAGTACACGGCCCTTTGTACTGCCGGTAAGAAAATTGAAATCAGAAATGTATTTCGTGATCAGCTCCAGATTGTATCATTGACTGCCACTGATGAAGGGATTCTTTATTCTTTGGAACAAAGTCGTGGTGGACTATCGCTTACATGTAAAAGAATTTAAATTCAGCGTGATATGTCTGCTTTTAAGAAGCAGACATATCCTCTATTCTTTCTCGATGATGAGCCGTGCTCCCCGGCGGAAGGTGAGATAAGTCCAGGCCCATTGAAATAAAACGAACAAGCGATTTTTAAAACCAATCAAGTAATAAATATGAACCAAAAGCCATGCCATCCACGCCACAAAGCCTGAGAAGTGGAGACCTTTATACATGGCCACGGCCCTTGATCTGCCCACTGTCGCCATCTGCCCCTTATCAATATATTTGAAAGTTTCGATTGATCTTTTACCCGTGAGAGTTTTTTTTATCAGACGACCGACAAATCGTCCCTGTTGCATGGCCACGGGTGCCAGGCCTGGCAAAGGCATATTTTCCGTGCCCCATTTATAGTGGGCCTGATCGCCGATAACAAAAATACTCGGATGACCTGGAACACTTAAATCATGCTTTACGATCACTCTTCCTTGCCGATCCAGCTCAGCACCTAATGTTTTATTCAGTGGATTGGCAGCAACACCAGCGGCCCAAAGGATAGTCTCTGATTCAATGAAATCGTTGCCGGCCATGATTCCTTTTGCATTGATCTCTGAAACCTTGGTATTTACTCTAACTTCTACTCCTAACTGATCCAGTTCTCTGACGGCTTCCCGGGATAACTCGGGAGTCATGGATGGCAATATTCGAGGTCCTGCTTCTATTAGAATGATTTTTGTTTGATAGGTCAGAATGTGATTAAAATCTCTCAGAATACTATAACGGGTTATTTCTCCCAGACTTCCGGCCAGCTCGACACCAGTGGGGCCTCCGCCGACAACCACGAAGGTTGTATACATTCTTTGCTTTTGCTGATCATTTTCTCTCTCAGCTTTTTCAAAGGCGAGGAAGACTCTTCTTCTTATTTCCGTTGCTTGATTTATGGTTTTTAATCCGGGTGCAAAGGGTTCCCACTGCGGGGAATTGAAATAAGTATAAGTTGAGCCACAGGCCAGTATCAGATAATCAAAAAAGATTTTATTCGTTGCCGTTTCAATCCATTTTTCTTCTTTATTAATGGTTTTGACTTCTCCTAAAAGGATGTCGACATTCTTTTGCTGAGAAAGAAGGGCCCTTAAGGGATAGGCGATTTCTGCCGGAGAAAGTCCTGCCATAGCAACTTGATAGAGGAGAGGTTGGAATAAATGATAGTTTTTTTTATCTACCAGAGTGACTTTTATATCTCTTGATTTTGAAAGGGATCTTGCTGCTGCTAATCCTCCAAACCCACCACCGACAATAACAACATTCAGAACACTGCTGCTCATGGCCCCACCATTCATTCTTTTTGAAAACAATTTTTATCTTAAAAAGTAGGACTTTGACTAATAACTAATAATTAACTGCTTTTAATGCATACCGCTTTGAAATAATGATGGATTACCAACCCCTTCCCGGACGACTTCTGGCAGGCCCGAAGTGAAATCAACAATAGTTGTCGGCCCCAGGAACTCCACTTCACCCGGATCGATAATCATTTCTATCATATTCCCAAAATAATCTTCAATCTGAGCACTATAGAGAGGAATTTCTGGGTCGGCGTCATCCAGCATTTCATGGGAGAGGTGAGTGCTTAATAGAATATCACCATAGGAATCAAGTATACTAAGTGCCAGTGGACTAGGGGGAAAACGAATCCCTACCTGATGATCGACTTTTGAAGCTTTGAGAAATTTGGTGATTTTTTTCTGAGCTTCAAAAATAAAAGTAAAAGATCCTGGAACGACTTTTTTCATAAGTCTGAAAGCGCCATCATCGATAAAGGCGATTTCCATGGCCTTTTGAAAGGTAGAACAAAGGACTGTCAGGTGCTTGGTATTCTCGATATGCCGAAGACGGTAGAGTTTATCAACACTTTCTTTCTTGAAAGGATCGCAAACCACCAGCCAGTTGGTTTCTGTAGGGAAACAAAGAAGCCCCCCATTTCGTAAAATCTGGGAGGCCCTCGCTAATGTGCGGTCGTCAATATTGAGTTCGACGACGTATTCAATCATGAATTAATGTCCGGTGACACTCATCACGGTTCCAAGAGACTTGGAACGACGTTCGAAGAAGTTTTGAGACTCTTCTCTTTCTGATTCTTCTTTGCATAAGATACACATCTCTGAAGTTGGTCTGGCAATGAGCCTTGAGAACGTTATTGGTTCCCCACATTCATCACACATACCATACTGGTCCGTCTCTACTTTACTTAAAGTTTTCATAATCTTTTTGTAATAGAGACTTTCCCTGTTGGAAAAGCGCATATCAGCGGCCAACAAAATATTGTCATTGGCAGAATCAACTTCGTCTTTGGCCCCTGTTAGCGAATTATTTTCGTACTCATGTTTTTTAAGCTGGAAGTTTGTGCGAATTCGCTCAGCTTCACTTAAAAGTTTATCCTTAAGCGCTGCGAGCTGCTTATCAGACAAATGACTGTTTAGTCGAACTGACATCCTTAGTTCTCCTTGTTACAGGCGGCCTCTATGGCCGGTTACGTGTTGTGTAGGGAAAATTAAAAACCGTATTCTTTTGATTGCCAATAGATCATGATGAGATAAGACCTTGTTTTATCTAACATTTGCTTTCACGATTGCTAGGGAGTGTAAGGTTCTGATACATCTCTAACAAAATATAGGTAGATGAATGCTCCACTCTAAAGAACATTTTTTAAATGACGTTTTTTTGACACTCCAAAAGTATATCAAGCAGAGTGCTGAAAATGACTTTGTCGTTAAAATTTCACATCCTGAAAAACTAAAAAAAATCCTTCCAGCACTCAGTGAAGAGGGTTTAAATTCTGAACAAGTCGTTGATGAATTGAAAACTATTCTTGATCACTCGGTTCAAACGATTCATCCCATGTTCCTGAATCAACTCTTCGGTGGCTTTGATGAAGCCGCCTGGGCAGGTGAAATCGCCAGTTCCCTTTTAAATCCCACAATGGCGACTTTTGAGATTGCTCCTATCCTGACTGTAATTGAAAAACGTCTGGTGAATGAAATTTTAGAAATGATGGGTTTTGAGCGTGGTGAAGGGATTATGGTGACAGGGGGAAGTAATTCTAACCTTGTTGCGATGCTGTGCGCCCGAACCGAATACAGTCCAAGTATCCGGCAAACAGGTTTTGGACATAACCGTTTTAGGATTTATGTTTCAGAGGAAGCTCACTATTCCTTTGATAAGGCCGCTAATATCACCGGAATTGGCACACAGAACCTTATTCAGGTTCCGGCCAATGATCAGGGTGAGATGATTCCGGAAGAGCTTGAGCGCATTATTAAGGCCGATTTAAACGATGGCTACACGCCGATCATGGTCGGGGCGACTTTAGGCACGACGGTCATGGGGGCCTTTGATCCATTAGTTAAAGTTGCCAAGATCTGTGAGACCTATAAAATCTGGTTTCATGTTGATGCGGCCTGGGGAGGCGGGGCACTTTTTTCAAAAAGTAAACGACATCTCCTAAAAGGGATTCATCTGGCCGATTCGGTCACCTTTGATGCCCATAAGACTTTGGGAACTCCATTGATCACATCTTTTTTCTTAACTAAGCATGCGGGAATTTTAAAAGACACTAACCGCGGTGGAGGAGCCGAGTACCTCTTTCATGAATATGATAATTCCGAATGGGATACCGGGACTTATTCTTTGCAATGTGGTCGTCGGGCCGATGCCTTAAAGCTTTGGCTACTGTGGCGGGCCCATGGGACAGAAGGGCTAATTGAGCGCACTGAACATCTCTTAAGCTTAGCGGATTTTGCGACTAAGGAGATTAGTGAAAACCCTCGTTTTAAATTGATTCATTCTCACTATTTGAATGTGTGCTTTCAGGTTCATGCTCGTCACGACCAGGAAAATATCAACGCATTTACCTTAAGAGTCCGCAAGGCACTGGTAAAAGAAGGTAAGGCCTTGGTCAATTATGCGCAGCGAGCCGATGGCACAATCTTCTTTAGATTGGTTCTGCCTAATCATCAAACTCAGAAATCTCACATTAGCGAACTTTTGAAAATCATCTTGGAAACTGCAGACCGTCTGGATATATTAAACAGATAATCCACAACCTTAAGAGGTGATATGCAAGTTCCTTTACACCCGATGATTGTTCATTTTCCTTTGGTTCTCACTTGTATTCTTCCTATTCTCGTTTTGATCTTTGCCTACATGATTAAAATTAACAAGATGACTCCTAATGGCTGGCTAGTCATCATTGGTCTTCAGTTGGCCGTCGTGATTTCTGGATATATTTCGCTTGAGACGGGTGAGAATGAAGAAGACACTGTTGCCCGGGTTGTTTCAAAAGATTATATCCATGAGCATGAAGAAGCCGCTGAGATTTTTGTGGGGTCAACAGTCATTGGTTTGGTGCTTTCAATTGGAGTCTTTTTCATTCGAAATGAATTTCAATTTCCTATCAAATTGGGAATAGCCATCATCGGTCTTATTTCTTGTTACCTGGGTTATCAGACAGGTTTATTAGGCGGGGAACTCGTTTATAAGCACGGTGCTGCATCGGCATATGAGACCGATACCGCGAGTCAACCTCAGGGAATCCTTCCAACACCGGGCATGAATACTTCTGAATCACCCATGCCGGTTGAAGAGAATGAGAGCTTGAAGACAGATGAAAATGACTATGGTAACTCAGACGAAGCCGTTGAAGTTTCTGATGAATACAAACAAGAGGATTAAAGATGAAATTGTTAGCATTTTTATGTGTCTTTCTAAGTTTCAGTGCTTTCTCTCAGCGTTCTCCATATAGAGAAAGAGCTGCCACCTGTAATGGTTCAGAGCTTATTTCAAACTTTGGAAGACCAATTTATCGTTTTACTTTCAGCTCAGACTGTCAGGATGCCTTGACTCAATCGCGCTCTCATAGAGGACGCTTTTGCGATGATTCTATCCTGGTAAGATCCAATGGTCAGGTTGGCCATCGTTTTACATTTAGTTCGGATTGTAGAGATGCCCTGGGAGATTTATCCAACTCACGCTGGAACCTATTCTGCGATGGTGAGGATTTAATTAACATCAATCGCGGACAGGTTGCAGACTTAACCTTTGAGTCAAGTTGTCGTGAAGCTCTTAAGGAAATTGAACAGTATAATGGTTATTTTTGTGATCAAAGCCGACTGATGAATCATCGTGGTCAGTTGATTTCAGATTTTACTTTTAATTCGGCCTGTAAAAGAGCTCTTGAAGATATGGCCCGCTCTCGTCACTTCCTGAAAATAAAATAGACAGCACCCACTAAACAGAAAGAAGCATAGATAAAATTTCTGTTTAGTGGTTCTTTCATAAAAAAAATAGCAAAGATTGAGAAGACCACCATTGTGATGACTTCCTGGATAATTTTTAATTGGGCCAGGGAATAGTAATTAAATCCAATTCGATTGGCCGGCACTTGAAAGCAGTACTCAAAGAATGCCACTCCCCAGCTTGCAGCGATGGCAATCCAGAGAGGTTTTGAGCCCAGAGTCTTTAAATGTCCGTACCAGGCATAAGTCATGAAGACATTAGACAAGATGAGAAGCCCGATGGTCTTGATCATTTGAGTAGTTCATCCACGGTTTGGTTGAATTCAGTTTTCCAGTTTTCATAAAATTCACCGGTACTTGGCCCGGTAAAACCGGCATGGACCTTAACCACTTCATGTTTTTTATTGAGAAATACGGTCGTTGGAAATGAAATGAAGTTCTTAAGTCCTGGAATCTTATCTGCAGGTTTATCCTGACTGGTAGAGCCTGCAATGAGCAGAGGATAGGGAAGCGCCTTCTTCTTTTGAACTTTGAGTAGCTGTCTTCGGGCCTCGTTTTGATCCAGGCTTCTTTCAAAGGCCAGGGCAATAATTTCAACTCCTCGTTTCTGATTTTCTTTGTACCAAGGAATCAGGTAATTCATTTCATCAATACAATTCGGGCACCATGATCCGAAGAACTGAACGATCACGGGCTTATTCTTGAATTTTTCATCACTCAAAGAAACCATTTTGCCTTTGAGATCAGGAAACTTAAAATTCATTGCCGCTACTTGCGTCTGTTTGTAAGCATCCGGCAGAGCTGCGCGCTGATCTTTTTTTCCTTCAATCTTGGTTTTATAACTTGAAAGAATACTTGCCTCAAGTTTTCCATTCTTCACATTGCCTTTGATCAGATAATTGTAAACACCATCAAAGCTTGCGGCTTCAAATTCTGAACCTGAAACATAGCCTTCAATGTAACGGTAATCACCGGTTGTAGTCAGAATACTGCCATGGAGAGTGTGGCCGGTTTGCTCAAAGACCAGGATACCCGATTCAGCTTTGTCTTGATCATCGGTTAAGGTGACTGCCCAACGGCCTGTCAGGTCGATGGTTGGTGGATTCTTTTTGCCCGGAAACCTTTCCCGAACACCATGCACTGCTATAACCGGAGTTTCAACTTTGGGGTTTTTATTATGACGAACCAATGCCCCGTCCATCATGCCTTTATTTGGCAAGTTCATCTCCAGGGACATTTCATACATCTGCAGGGGGATGCTGATCTTATTTTGATCAATACTGATGTCATTCAGCTTTATGGTCTCTTTGCCATTTTGAAGGGAACCTACAAAACCTTTTTTGTTTTTCTTAAAATGGATGATGAATGGGATCTTGCCATAGGTGGTTTTGAGCTCAAATCGCCACGGCCCAGTGTTTAAAGTTTGTGAATGGGCCATAAAGCTCATCAAAAGCAACATTAGACTCATTATCATCGAAGTTTTTTTCATCATAAGCTTTAACCCCTTAGTGGCATTTGGTAATATCTTGGTCCAATAGTAGTAATTTGTCACCTTGGACGGAGGATCGATGAAGCAGTTCATCATGGGCCAACGCTGGATATCGGAATCAGAACCTGAGCTAGGGCTTGGGGTGATCGTTGAAGTTGAGGCCAAAACAGTTACATGTTTCTTTCCTGCGACCAAAGTTGATCGCCGATACGGCATGCAAACCGCCCCGCTTAGACGAATAAAGTTCATTGAAGGCGATGAGATCAAGGGTCAGGATGGATCAAGTTTCGTTGTAGAGTCACTCACTGAAGATAAGGGAATTGTAACTTATCATGGGCAAGGGAAAACCCTGTCCGAATCTCAGTTGGCCGATACGCTTTCTTTTTCGAAACCGGAAGAAAGGCTTTTTGCAGGAAATATTGATTCTAACGAAATTTTCAAGCTTCGATATGATGTGCTTTTAAATCAAAGGAAATTGTTCATCAGCCCTATCCGTGGTTTTACCGGTCCGAGGATTGGTTTAATTCCACATCAGATGTATGTGGCCAATGAAGTTTCAAAACGAACCAGACCTCGGGTTCTCCTGGCGGACGAAGTTGGATTAGGGAAAACTATTGAAGCTGGTCTTATCCTTCATCACTTAATTCTCACAGGTCGGGTGGAGCGTTGTCTGATTATCGTTCCTGATTCTCTGGTCTATCAGTGGTTTGTGGAGATGCTCAGGAAGTTTCAAATGACTTTCCAGACCATCAATCACGATGCAGGGTTAAAACGTGGTGATACTCCATTTGAAGAAGGTCAACTCTTTGTTGCCTCTTTAAGATATCTCATGAAAGAAGACTGGCTGCTTGAGCAGGCGATGGAATCGAAATGGGATCTGTTAGTAGTCGATGAGGCCCATCAGTTAAGATGGGCACCGGATAACTCTTCCATGGAATATGATTTTGTCGCGGCCCTGGCAAAGGATACTCCGGGAGTCCTTTTGCTTTCAGGGACACCTGAGATTTTAGGACTCGCTGGTCACTATGCTCGCTTACACCTTCTGGATTCAAATCGATTCCATAACTTTAATCAGTTTGTAGAAGAGACGACTGGTTACAAACCCATCACGGAGCTTGCTAATAAACTTATCAAAGGCGAAACGCTTAAGGCCGATGACAAGAAAATGCTTAAGGCTAAGATTGGAGTGGATGTAGAAGGTCTGGATAAAGATAAGGCCCTCCAGATGCTGGTCGATCGTCACGGAACAGGGCGAGTTTATTTTAGAAACACCCGCAAAACCATGGCAACGTATTCTGAGTTTTTTCCCAAGAGGGTTTTCCATTCTTATCCGATTAAGCTGGGTAAGACCAAGGCACCTGAGAAGAAACTGTTTGAACTGAAGTCTCAGTGGTTGGCAGAATTTGTAGAAAATCATAAGAATGATAAAACCCTTCTTATCTGTCACGATAAAGATGTGGTGGTAGAACTGGAGAAGGTTCTTAGGGAGAAAACAACGGTTAAAGTTGCTTTCTTTCACTCAGGAATGAATTTGATGAATCGTGACCGTCAAGCGGCCTACTTTGCTGATCCTGAAGGGGCACATATCTTACTTAGTACTGAAATCGGATCAGAGGGACGCAATTTTGAATTTGCCCGTCACTTGATTCTATTTGATCTTCCAAAGCTTCCGGATTTACTTGAGCAGAGGATTGGACGACTGGACCGTATTGGCCAGAAGAACGATATCCAGATTCACGTTCCGTATGTTGAAAAATCCGGTGATGAACTATTGATGCGTTGGTATCACGAGGGCTTTAATGCTTTCGAATCATCTCCTCGAGGCGGAACAGAATTATATGCAACGGTCAGACCAGAGTTACTAGAACTTACTCAAAGTGTAGAGGAAGGAAATTATCCTGAAAAAGAATTTGCTGCCTTCTTAAAGAAAACACAAAACATTCATCAGGAGATTGAAAAGAAGCTGGAAGAGGGTCAGGATCAGTTAGTTGAAATTAATTCTTTTAATCATACTAAGGCGATGGAATTCGTTAAAGAACTTAAAGACGTTGATGATTCAACTGAACTGCGTGATTTCATGCTCAATCTTTTTAATCGGCTGGGTGTGGACGCTGAGGATATGAATGATCCTTTTACCTTCTTTATCAGGCCTGGGGACAATATGTTCTTGCCTCATTTTCCGGGATTGGAGAATGAAGGAATGACAATCACCTTTAAACGGGAAATTGCTCTTCAAAGGGAAGATATGACTTTTCTTACCTGGGATCATCCAATGGTTCTGGGGATTATGGATTTTATTTCTTCCAAAGAAATGGGAAATGTAACGATGGCCACTTGGAAGGCCCCATCCAAGGAATCTTTCTTGTTTGAAGGTTATTTCCTCTTAAGTGCCATTGCAGATAAAAAGCTTCAGCTCCAGAAATGGTTCCCTCCAACTCCACTTCGAGTCCTCTTGAATGCCCAGGTTCAGGATGTGACTCAGAAATTGCCCAAGAAATTTATCGATGAAAATACGGAGTCCCTTGATCAGGAACGACGTGCTCAGATGAAAGAGCTTCCGAAAGATTTCATTAAAGAGTGTATTAAAAAAGGTAAAGAACTCTGCGTGGTAAGAGCTCGCCAATACAAAGAAAAATTTAAAGATGATATGTTGAAGTTTATGAATGCTGAAATAGAACGACTTGAGGCCTTACGGAAGGTCAATCCAACTGTTTCAGAAACTGAAATTCTGCTACTTCGCTATAACCGTGACAATATGGTTAAGGCGATGGACAAGGCCGAACTATCACTTGATTCACTTCGGATAATCATAAATTAAGGAGCCATTATTATGAATATGATTGAATTAGAAGACAGTACGATTTTTGATGTTATCGAAAAAGAGCCTCTGGTCTTTATTGATTTTTATGCTTCATGGTGTGGCTCTTGTCGTATGGCGGCCCCGATGTTCGCACGGGTGGCAGGTGAAGAAGGGGTGAAGATATTTAAGATTGATGTAGAAAAAAATCCTAAGATCAAAGAGATGATTGAACTGCCGGGTCTTCCATCAGTTGGTTGTTTTAAAAATGGTGAACCTCAGGACCTTGTGAATGTAACTAAGGAAGATGGTTTCCGCGAGTTCATTCAAAAGATGAAAGGCTAGTTTATGGACGTCAAAGTAATCAAAGATCTGGCGCAAAAATATACTGTTGATGAACTCAACAAGTTTGCTGACCATTTTGAAGCCACTGGCTTTGCGGTGGTTAAAACTCAGGAGGATCCGGGTGATCAAATGAGTGATTATCTTCAGGCCGCTGAACTTCGGGCCCTTTTAGATAAGGGAATGAATGTTAACGAAGCGGTGAGAGAGTTTTCTAAAAGAGTCAGAGGAGTGCTTTCTTGAATATTAAAATCAGACCAGGCCTTTTGTTCGATATTGAGACCATTGCTGAATATCAAGTCAAGATGGCGCTTGAAACCGAAAATATGAAACTTAATCCTGCCACAGTTAACCTAGGTGTAACTGCAGTGATGGATGATCCTGGTAAAGGAAAATATTGGTTGGCCGAAATTGATGGTAAAGTGGCCGGTTGCCTTTTAACTGTTCCAGAGTGGAGTGATTGGAGAAATGGGACTGTCCTCTGGATCCACTCAGTTTACGTTCATCCGGATTTTAGAAAACATGGAGTTTATAAGGCCATGTATGGACACTTAAAACAGATGGTAAATGAGGACCATGATTTAAGAGGTCTAAGACTTTATGTGGATAAAACGAATCAAGACGCCCAGAAAGTTTATGAAGCTTTAGGTATGTCGGGTGAGCATTATCATCTTTTTGAGTGGATGAAGGGTTAGTAGTGAGAGAATATTTTCTTAAGATTTCATTTAGTTTGATCTTTAAACCCTAGGATTTGGCCACAAATGGTGGCAAAAATGTAATTTCATGCGCTTCTCATGTTCTAAGTCATCATTATTTGAAATTAACTTCGGCAGAATTGTACTTGTTAGGATAAATTTAATCTAAGCCTTATAATTTATCTCAATGTTGCGGTTATTTTTACTGAGTTTGTTTTTTTACAATCTGCCATCATTTTCAGCCTTCGCCGGTGATTCACTCAGCTATTCTGGCAGATTAGTAAATGCCGACGGCTCCCCTGTTACCGGCACTGCCCACCTCAAGTTTGATCTGGCCTATACCAATAATCTTTCAACTATTCTCTGTACGCATGACAATCCTGGGGTTGATTTAATCAACGGGGTCTTTCATGCAAAGCTTGAATTCAATTGTCCATCTTCCTCATTAAAGGAAGTATTGGAGGGAGTTCAAACTAATAATTCAATAGCTATTAGGGTAACGGACTTAAGTCGAGCAACTCCTAAGGTTTATTCCTTTCAGGCGCTGAACTCTGTTCCTTATTCGATCATGGCAAATTTTGCCAAACAGTTATCGCTGGTTGGAACTGCTACGGGGCAGGTTCTGACTTGGAATGGTTCTGCATGGACGGCGGCTGATCCAGTTGGCACTGTTGGTGGAGTAACAACGATTGCCGCTGAACAAGGATTAAATGCCGTCAAAGTTGATGATACAGTGACCATTGGGATTCTTGATGGGGGAGTGACTGCACAGAAACTTCATCCGATGGGTGCTACCACGGCGGGACAGGTTCTTAAATGGAATGGTTCGAATTGGGGGCCGGGAGCTGATACTGATACCGGAATTACGTCTGAGACCGATCCTAATGTCAGAACATTTGCACGCACAGACATCACGGGCCTGGTTCCTGAATCCTGTTCGCCTCATCAGGCCCTTCATTATATTTTGATGAATGACTCTTTAGAGTGTGTGGACATAAGAGCTGCCAGTGTGGCCGATACTATCAACGATGCTGAAACGGATAAAGCTCCTTCTCAAAATGCTGTTTTTGATGCCTTAGCGTTGAAACAAAATACAATTAATGCCAGCAGTGATGTTGTGATGAAATCATTAAAGCTCATGACAGATGGAACTACCTGGATGGGGATCAAGGCCCCTGCTACTTCAGGTAACTTGTTTTTTACCTTGCCGGCCGGAGACGGAACAGTAGGGCAGGTATTAAAGACTGACGGTGCAGGAAATCTTGGTTGGACTGATGCCAATGCAGGAACAATTACTGGTATCACCACGACTGCTCCCTTATCTGGAACGGGAAGTTCCGGCAGTGTGAATCTTTCTGTTAATTACGATAATGCAACTTTAGGTTTAAATGGCAGTAATGCTTTGATTGTTAAAGACAGTGGCATTAGTAACAATCACATTGCAGCTCTGGCCAATATTAATTGGACAAAAATTAATAAAACAGGTGCTGTTGCTTCTGATGTCGGTGCCGTTCCAACTTCACGATTAATTAGTACCGGCACTGGTCTTTTGGGTGGCGGTAACATGTCGGCGGATCGCACGCTTAGTGTGGATGTTGGAACAACGGCCGGAAAAATTGTCCAAGTAGATGGTACCAGTAAATTACCGGCCATCGATGGAAGTCAGTTGACTAATCTTTTATGGTCACAAATTCAAACAACATCCCTTCCAATAATCACTGCAGGAACAGGATTAACGACTACGGGAAGTTTGGCCAGTGGTCAGACATTAAACGTCGATGTGGGAACTGTTGCTGGAAAAATTGTTCAGCTTGAAGCGGGCGGAAAATTACCGGCCGTTGACGGTAGCCAGTTAACTAATCTTGGAACTAATTTAGGCAAATGGTCTGATGCCACAGGTGGAATACATTATTCATCTGGTAATGTTGGTATTGGAACTACGACGCCTGATCGAAAACTCCAAGTATCGCGGGGAGGAGTTAATTCTTCAATTCGTCTTGATGGTTTTGCGGCCGGTGGTAATTTTTCAACTCTCATGGCCGGTTCTGATTTTGGGTCTCTAATAGAAGGTGGAGATAACGGACAGGTAGTTCTTGCTTTAAAAGACAATGACATTAACGATGGCTTTAGAATCATTTCCGGTGGTGGAAATTTTATGGCCGATAGTATTTATGACACTACCGTATTTACTGCTCAGTCAAATGGGAATGTTGGAATTGGGACAACTTCACCAACTACCACGCTTGATATTCGTTCGACACAGCCGAGTTCAACTGTTCATCCTTATCGTAACGGTCTATTGGTATCCAGCGAAGGAACCGATGTTGGTGGGCGAATTGGTCTCAGGACCTCTTCAATTGGAGAAAATCCTTGGGTTATAGGTTATCGATCTCGTGGCACACTTGCTACGCCAACTGCTGTTCAGTCAGCGGACATGCTACTGGGGATTATTGCGGCCGGATATGATGGAACCGCTTATACAGTCTCAGGCACGACTCCTGAAATTCTTTTTAGGACCACCGAAAATTGGACGTCGACGGCCCATGGAAGCGAAATTCACTTTAAAACAGTAAGCAATGGAACAAGCACTGCTGCTACAAGGATGAGTATTTCCAACGGCGGCAATATTGGGATTGGTACAGCATCACCCTCAACTCCTCTTCACGTGTCCACAGCTTTAGGAACGACATCGCTCTTTCAAAGCTCTAATACAAGTTATACAAATGTGCAGCTTAATAACTCCTCATCTTCAAAAACATGGAATCTCCTAACTGTAGGAAGTTTAGCCGGTACGTATGGAGCAGCTGGCGCTTTCACAATAGATGAAGCAAGTGGTGGACCTCGATTCACGATAGCCACAGGTGGTAATGTGGGGATTGGGACAACGACTCCCGCAAGTAAATTACATGTTGCTTCCTCTACCGCTAATACTCAAATCCGAGTTGAAGCTGCCACTACGGCGTCTCAGGCAGAATATTATTCCGTGGCTAATGGAACTTCCTGGGTAATGGGAACTGGAGCAGGTGCTCCTGGCTCTACTAATTTAGGATTTTATAATAGTGGAACCAAGATGGTCTTAACTCCTACTGGGAATTTAGGTATTGGGACGGCCGCCCCCGCTTCAAAATTAGAATTAAGAGGCGGAAATGCTTTTTTTGACAGTAAAGTCTTTGTTTATAGTAATTCCGGTTGGGGTGCAGTGACCCCTTCAGTAAGTCTGGCCATAGGTGATAATGATACCGGTATTAACTGGGTGTCTGATGGAGTTATGCAACTTTATAATAACAATGTGCCTGTCATTCATGTTGGTCTAGGGAGCGTCGGGATTGGCAGTACAACTCCTGGCCATAAACTAGATGTTGAAGGAAATATTCGGACATCAGGTTGTCTTTATTATAATGGTGGATCTCTTGGAACTTGTGCCTCTGATGAACGACTTAAGGATGAGGTTCAATCTTTTAACCTAGGGCTCGATGAATTACTTGGAATTAATCCTGTCTATTTTAAGTACAACGGTCTAGGTGGGCTACCTACCGATGGCGGAAAACAACTAGGTGTGATCGCGCAAGAAATTGAAAAAGCGGCACCTGATTTAATCGTAAAAAAGAAAGTGAAGCTCAGCCCTGATGATAATTTTGATACTGAGATCAAGGCGGTAGATTATGGCGCATTTACTTATGTCATAATCAATTCCATCAAAGAAATACACGAAATGGTTACTGAATTATTTGATGGGAAGAAAGAAGTCATTAGAGAAATTGCCAGTTTAAAAGAAGATAATCTTCGTAAAGAAAAAGAGATTGAAGATCTTAAAATGTATATTTGCCAAAAAGATCCAGAAGCTTCATTTTGTAAAAAACATGGTCGGTGAGATGGCCAATTTAAGTGGCAAAGAGCTTATTTCAGTATTCCCCCCATCCCCATAAGTAGCTAATTTCATGCCTTCCCCTAGGCAAATTTGTAAGCATTAGGAATAAATTAATAGAGGGCCTATAATTTCTTATTCGTGTGATCTAGCGAATTAGGATATCAATGGTTCGAATCATTCAGTTATTAATAATTCTAGTTTGCTGTTTTTCCCACAATGTTGGTGCTACTGATTCATTAAGTTATTCAGGACGCTTGGTTAATTCTGATGGATCTCCGGTTGTTGGGCCAGCTAAGCTCAAGTTCGACCTGGCCTACACTGATGATCTTAACAATATTCTTTGTACCCATCAGATTCCTTCATCTGATCTTGTTAATGGCGTTTTCCATGCGAAGTTGTCCTTCACTTGCCCTGATACTACTTTGGCCAAGGTTTTAGAAAACGTGCCTTTAAACAATTCTATTGCTATTCGGGTGACCAATGAGAGTCCAGCAACTCCCAAGGTCTATTCCTTTCAGGCACTGAATTCTGTTCCTTATTCCATCATGGCGAATTTTGCTAAACAGCTATCACTGGCAGGAACTGCTACGGGCCAGGTTCTGACCTGGAATGGTTCGGCGTGGACGGCCGCTGATCCAGTTGGGACACCAGGTGGAGTCACTACTATTTCCGCTGAGCAAGGACTAAGTGGAGTTAAGGTTGATGATACAGTGACCATTGGGATTCTTGATGGGGGAGTGACTGCTCAAAAACTTCATCCGATGGGGGCTGCGACCGTGGGACAGGTTCTAAAGTGGAACGGTTCGAATTGGGAAGCTGGAGTTGATGCTGATACGGGTATTACTTCTGAGGCTGATCCCCTCGTCCGTAAATTTGCCAGGACTGATATCACAGGAATTGTTCCTCCAACATGTACTAGCGATAAAACTCTTCAATATATTTCTGCTACAGATTCTTTTATATGTAATGACATCGTTATTAATTCAACGGAAGTAGATCGGGTAAGAGATGCATCGGTGGCCGATGCCATCAACGATGCTGAAACAACCATTGCTCCTTCACAGAATGCAGTCTTTGATGCCCTTGCCGGAAAGCAAAGCACTCTTACTTCTTCCAGTGATATTACACTCAAGTATTTAAAGCTCATGACGGATGGTGCCTTTTGGGTGGGACTTAAAGCGCCTATTTCTACCGCTGGAAATATTCTTTTTACTCTACCAAGTGCTGACGGAACAACTGGCCAGGTCTTGAAGACAGATGGATCTGGTAACTTGGGTTGGGTGGATGCTGCAAGTGGAACGTTGACTGAAATTACAACTTCTGTCCCACTTTCTGGCTCTGGTTCTTCAGGCAGCGTGGCCCTCTCAATTAACTATGACAATTCAACCATTGGTCTAAATGGCAGTAATGCCCTTGCAGTAAAAAATGCAGGAATCAGCAATGCACATATCGCCGCTTTGGCCGGAATTGATTGGAGTAAAATCAATAAGACGGGAGCAACAGCTTCGGATGTTGGGGCCGTGCCAGCAGCAAGAACCATTAGTACCGGCACTGGTCTTTTGGGTGGCGGTGACTTATCTGCCAACAGAACACTCTCTGTTGACGTAGGAACAACTGCCGGAAAAATTGTTCAGGTCGATGGTACGGGTAAATTACCTGCCATTGATGGAAGTCAATTAACAAACTTATTATGGTCTCAGGTCAGTAAGGCCGGCTCAACTAATCTCATTGCAGGAGTTGGTCTGAACGGCGGTGGGGACTTATCGGCAGACCGGACTTTTGATGTTGATGTTGGAACAACTGCAGGAAAAATAGTTCAATTAGATGGAGCAGGAAAACTTCCTGCTGTTGATGGAAGTCAATTAACTAATTTAGGAACTAATCTAGGTAAATGGTCGAATGCTACTGGTGGTATTCATTATTCATCTGGTAACGTCGGAATTGGAACAAACGCTCCATCCAGTCCCCTTCATGTTAATGTTAGTGCTGGAGGCAATAAAATTCTTGCCAGTTATTCTGTCGCCGGCAACGGCTCCAATCTTACGATCAATAGCCCAGGTGCAGTCGGGCAATATCTTTCTGGCTCTTCTCAAGGTGATACCGTCATCAGGACAGAAAATAATAATTTAAGATTGGGAGTTTCATCAGCTACAGGGCATGTCGGTTTCGGAAATGGTAGTACTGAATGGTTAAGAATAATATCTTCGGGCTTCGTCGGCATTGGAACGACGACACCTACCACAACACTACAATTAGCTAACTCAATCTATTTCAATGAAGGGGCCGGCAATATTGCCAATGGAGCAGATATCCGATTTGGCGCTTCTGGTTTGGTTAGTGCTGATGACACATTACTTTTAAATATAGATGGAAATAACACTGGAACTGGTGATCTAAGTCTTAGAAAGGGAGCACATACCTCTGCAGGAACAACTCTTTTCACAGTAAAGAATTCAGGTAGCGTTGGAATAGGAACCAATTCACCTGAAGAAATGCTTGATGTTAATGGTGATATTAGGGCATTTGCGAATGAAAGTTATAATGTCATAGAATCCAGAACAGCTTCCAATGCTAACTTATCTCCTCACTTGATTTTACGTCGAAGCCGGGGAACTGTTCCAGTACCGGCCTATGTCCAAACCGGTGATACCATGGGCCTTTTGACTTTTAGAAATCATACTGCCACACAAGGCGCTACAGTGGCTTCATATGCAACAGAAAATCAAACTGCCGGCTCATGGGGTGCAAATCTGGCCTTCTTTACTATTGCTAATGGTAGTGTTGTGAATTCTGAGAGGATGCGAATAGACCAAACGGGAAATGTTGGGATAGGTACAAGTAATCCATCTGGGAAACTGACAGTTACTTCAACCACAGGAAGCAATGTTATATCAATTGAGAGGCCTGCCGGAAATTTTGGACTGTTGAAATATTCAACCGGTGTTAACAGGCGGTGGGAGATGGGAGTTAACTCATCTTTAGAAACCGGATCACATGTAGGCTCAGATTTTGGGCTATGGAGTTATGGAGATGATGGTTCCCAGAATCAAATTCTCTTTGTAACGAGATCAACTGGCTATGTAGGAATTGGTAAACCATCTCCGGCCACTAAGCTCAATGTTGAAGGAGCAATGGCAGCGACTGGTTGGGTGGGGGCAGGATGTGAGGATGCATGTAGTGACGTGGCCTCAGGGTATGCCATTATGTATGCTGATGGTCGTGGCGTCTCAACTGTTGGCTGGACCACAACTTCTGATATTCGATTAAAAGAAAATTTTTCTCCATTAGAAAATAACCTCGATAAAATCTTAAAGATAAGAGGTTTTAATTATAATTATAAAGACCAACCGGCGAGTAAAAAACAAATTGGTGTCATCGCTCAGGAAGTTCAAAAAGTATTTCCTGAAACTATTTCTCAGAATGAAGATGGCTTTTTGTCAGTTGATTATCCTCGCTTGGTGGCACCGGTTATAGAAGCGATCAGAGAGCTGTATCATAAACATGTTTTAAAAAATTCAGATAGAATAGAAAAAGCAGAAAGAAAAATTGCGGCCATTGAATCTGAAAATGCCAAAATCAAGGCCGAGAATGCTTTGTTAAAGCAGAGGCTTGATCTCATTGAGAAAAAATTAACTGACAAAAGATAATGGCGTTTTACTCTAAATGCACTAATTTGGGACTCGGATAAGTATTTGATCTTCGGTGACGGAGTAGGCAATTTTGTATTAATTAGGAATAAATTAATCACCCATTTATAATAATTCCATTCCGTTATTCTAACGGTTTAGGAATTTAATGTTTAGACTTTTTCAGCTCTTCCTTATTTTGATTTGTTTCAAATCTCAAGTTGCTTTGGGATCAGATTCTTTAAATTATTCCGGTCGACTGGTGAATACCAATGGTTCACCTGTCCCTGGTCCTGCAAAATTAAAATTTGATCTTGCCTACACTGATGACATTACCGATATCCTTTGTTCCGATGAAATAAACGGAGTGGATCTGGTCAATGGTGTCTTTCATGCCAAAATAAATTTCACCTGTCCTGATACAACGCTGATGAAAGTTCTGGAAGAGACCCCAATTAATAATTCAATTGCTATTCGCGTGACCGATTTAACTAATGCTACTCCCAAAGTGTATTCCTTTCAGGCACTGCATTCTGTTCCATTTACACTCATGTCCAATATGACCAAACAACTGGTTCAGATGGGGGCCGTCAATGGGCAAGTTCTCACTTGGCTCAACGGTCAGTGGGTTCCTCAGGATTCGGCAGGTGCTGCGGCCATTTCTGATGGGAGTGTGACCGGTGCAAAATTAAGTCAGATGAGTGCCAATGTCGGACAAGTTTTAAAATGGACGGCAGGTGGTTGGGCCCCTCAAGATGACGATGATGATTCTGGAATCACTGTAGAGAATGATCCTAAAGTGCGTGCTTTTGCTCGCAATGACGCCGTTGCATTACCTAATTGTAATCCGGATCAAAAACTTGAGTATGTTGTGGCAGCTGAAGCTTTTATTTGTTCTGCTATTGTATTAAGTGATGCAACCATGAGATCGGCAACTGTGGAAGATGCTATTAACGATGCTGAAGTTGCCGTCGCTCCTTCACAGAATGCTGTTTTTGATGCATTGGCCGATAAGCAACCAACTATTGATGCCACTAGTGACATCACTATGAAATATTTAAAACTTATGACTGACGGGGCATATTGGGTTGGACTTAAAGCACCGGCCCTAACGACAGGGAATATTCTTTTTGTCCTTCCAGAAAGTGATGGATCCGCCGGACAAGTGTTGAAGACGGATGGTGCCGGAAATCTGGGTTGGGTTAGTGCTAGTTCTGGAACAATCACTGAAATTACCTCGACAGCACCCCTTTCTGGAACTGGTACCTCAGGCAGTGTGAATGTCTCGCTAAATTACGATAACTCAACCATTGGCCTTAATGGTTCGAATGCCTTGATTGTTAAAAGTGGGGGCCTTTCCAATGGTCATATTGCTGCTGCCGCAGGAATTGAGTGGAGTAAGATCAATAAAACTGGAGCGAGTGCTGCTGACATTGGGGCCGTTCCTACCACTAGAGCGATTAGTCCGGGGACTGGTTTATTAGGTGGGGGAGATTTATCTGCCAATCGCACGCTTTCGGTTAATGTTGGTACCGGAGCAAGTCAGATTGTGCAATTAGGAACCGATTCAAAATTACCTGCAGTGGATGGTAGTCAGCTTACTAATTTACTATGGTCGCAAATAACAACCTCCTCACTTCCGGTTATTACTGCCGGGACTGGTCTTACCAGCTCTGGAAGTTTGGCCAGCGGACAAACATTGAATGTAGATGTTGGGACTGTCGCTGGAAAAATTGTTCAATTAGAAACAGGTGGAAAACTTCCCGCTGTCGATGGAAGTCAATTAACAAATCTTGGAAGCAATCTTGGGAAATGGTCTGATGGGACTGGTGGAATTCATTATTCATCAGGCAGAGTAGGCATTGGGACATCTTCTCCGGCATACAACCTGGACATATTAGTTTCAGAAACTGGCGGAATCAATATAAAGGACAGTGCCGCAACTGGTGGCAGGCTTTTTCTAGGCGAATCAACTTCAACGGTTAACTTATTCTCTCCATCCATTATTGGAAATTCTGTAGGGGCCTCTAGGGCCACGCAAATTGTTGCTGAGACAAAAATTGCTGAGGATACTGGAACTGTTCCAGCGATGGTATTTGCTTCCCGTAGGGATGATTCTTCAGCTCTGGTTAATCGTCCTCTCTTTGACTGGAGAAATGCTTCTACCTCGTTAATGACAATGTTACCTTCAGGTAAGTTGGGTATAGGGACAAAAACCCCGACTCAGGAATTCGAAGTTAAAACGGCCGGAGGCAGTTTTAGCGCTACTGGTGGAGGTTCTTATATCTATCGGGGAAGTAGTACTGGGAATGGTGCGAACTTAAACTTCTATACTGCTCGTGGCACAGTAGATGCGCCTTTAATTATGCAAAATGATGATCAAGCTGGTTATATTACATTTCGTGCTTATGACGGTGACGAGTATGGTGCGAGTGCTGGAATCCATGCAATCGTTAAGTCGGGCATCGCTAATGACAGCACACCTGGTGAACTAAGATTTCTAACTACGGCCACTGGTAATAAATTTTCTACTGCAAGAATGAGTATAGATGAAAATGGGAATGTGGGAATTGGAACTATTACTCCGGCCTTTCCATTTAACGTTGTGAAATCTTCAGGTGGGGGAGTCTTGGCCGAGTTTGAGGGAAGTCCGACTGGTCTGAATGAAGTGGTTGCCGTTGATGTTTTAAATTCCAATACCACAGCTCCACCTGGTTCCAACTTAGACATGGCGGCCGTAAACGTAAAAACCATTATGCCGGGTGGTTTTAACGGGCAAGTCTCAATCCGAATGCTGGGCAATAACTATAGCGGTGGTTACGGCAATGCTGGAGAAGCTGTGCTTGATGCTTCAAACTATAGTACGGGTTTGAACATTAGTAACCGCAGTTCGACTGGACCCATTCGTTTTTCAAAAAGTGCTTTGGAATACATGAGGATTACTCCCGCTGGAGACATAGGAATTGGAGAATCAGTTCCAAATGCAAAACTGCATGTCACTGGAACTGTTAATTTTGCCACTCCTTATGGGGGTGCTGCAAATGCAAAAATTTATTCCAATGGTGCTTACGGACAACTGGAAATTTTAAATGATACTTCAAGCAATGATCTGGCCTATTTATCCCTTCACAGTTCAAATAATGTGGCCTGGCAACATGGGATGATTGGTTCAACTTATGTAATCTCTCAAACAGCTGGTGCAGGCAAAACGTTTAATGATGTGGAAAGGTTATCAATTACCAACTCAGGTAATATTGGAATTGGTATCTTGGCACCAACTCAAAGACTTGACGTCGTAGGCAACATTAAGGCCAGTGGATGTTTGTATTATAGTGGTACGAGTATAGGAACATGTGCCTCTGATGAAAGACTTAAAGAAAAAGTGCGCCCATTTACTATAGGTCTTGATGAAATTCTTGGAATTAATCCGGTACATTTTAAATACAATGGGCTGGGTGGACTGCTGAAAGATGATGTAGAACAATTAGGTGTTATCGCTCAGGAAGTAGAAAGATCTGCTCCTGGTTTAGTTGTTAAACAAAAAGTAAAACTTCATCCTGAGGATAGATTTGAAACAGAGATTAAGGCCGTTGACTACGGGGCCTTCACTTATGCCCTGATTAATGCGACCAAAGAATTATATGGCATGGTAAGAGAGCTTTTTGAGAATAAAGAAGAAGTCTCAAGAGAGTTGGCGAGTATTAAAGAAGAGAATGAAGCTATGAAATCCTATATTTGCCAGAAAGATCCTGAGGCCCCGTTCTGTAAACGTCCCACTGACAAGTAATTTGGGCGGTACTTAAATCTTCTATCTCTTAGTTGATCACATCTATCAGAATTCACATTAAACGATTGGAAAATTTTTGCTGGTTAGGGAGATTTTAAGAAGGGCCTTATAATTAAGAAGTCCATTAATCCAGTATCTTAAGGCCCAATGCTTCGATTAATCCAACTGTCTCTCATTTTGATTTGTCTCAATATCTCCCAAGCTTTTAGTGCGGATTCGTTAAGCTATTCAGGTCGTTTAGTTAATGCAAACGGAGCTCCCGTAACGGGTCCGGTTAATCTGAAATTTGATCTAGCCTACACTAATGATCTTTCAATTATTCGATGCTCACAAAGATCTTCCGGAGTTGATTTAGTAAATGGTGTCTTTCACATTAAGTTAACATTCAACTGTCCATCCTCTTCATTAGGTGAAGTGCTGGCCGCAGTTCCGCTGAATAATTCAATAGCTATTCGTGTAACAGATGAAACACCGTCCACACCAAAAGTTTATTCTTATCAAGCCTTGCATTCAGTTCCGTTTTCAGTGATGTCAGATGTCTCAAAACAACTCGTTCAAATGAATGCAACTAACGGGCAAGTTCTTACTTGGCTAAACGGACTGTGGGTTCCTCAAGATCCGGCCGGTGCAGCAGCAATAGCTGACGGGAGTGTGACTGGTGCAAAATTAAATCAAATGGGTGCCACAGTTGGGGAAGTGTTGAAATGGACAAATGGCGGATGGGCACCTGAAGCTGACATTGATACGGGAATCACTACTGAGACAGATCCCAATGTAAGAGCATTTGCACGTACAGATTCTTTAGCTATTCCTGCTTGTAACCCTGATCAAAAACTCGATTATTCTTTATTCGCTGATGCTTTTGTTTGCGCTGATATCGTTATTAGCCCCGCCGATATGAGAAGTGCTACTGTAGCTGATGAAATTAATGATGCAGAAACGGTAATGGCCCCTTCACAGAATGCGGTCTTTGATGCTTTAGCAGATAAACAAAACATCATTGATGCCTCCAGTGATATCACGATGAAGTATTTAAAACTCATGACCGATGGGGCGTTCTGGGTTGGATTTAAGGCGCCGATCTCAACAGCCGGAAACGTTCTCTTTACGTTACCTTCAACCCAAGGAACTTCAGGACAGGTTTTAAAAACAGATGGAGCAGGGAATTTATCCTGGATCACGGTCTCAACTGACTCTTCAAGTATCTCAGATGGCTCAATTGTTGATGCTGATATTTCAACTACCGCCGATATTGATCAGTCTAAAATTCTAAATTTAACTACAGATCTTGCCGGTAAAGAAAATACTATTGCTGCCGGAGTGGCCGGCCAATACTGGGCCCCAAATAAAACCTGGCAAACATTGAGTACTGATGTTGTCTCAGAAGGAACTAATAAATATTTTACTGATACACTGGCCCGTGCTGCCATATCTGGTACTACTCCATTAAGTTATAACTCAACGACAGGAGTGATGAGTCTTTCAACTATACCGACTTCTTTAGGAGGTACAGGTCTGACTTCTCCGGGGACAAGTGGCAATATTTTGCAATCCAATGGAACTTCTTGGGTGAGTTGGACGCCGAATTATTTAACTGCAGTTCCTAATTTAGATGCCAGTAAAATCACAACAGGTGTTCTCCCAGTGGCAAGAGGTGGAACTAATACAAGTACTCTAACTGGAAACCGCATTATGGTTTCTAGTCCAACTGCGATTGGTGAGGCAGCTGCTTTAACTAACGGTCAACTTCTCATAGGCTCTACTGGCGCAGCTCCGGTTGCTGCTAACCTTACGGCAGGTTCGGGAGTCACTATCACGAATAGTGCTGGAGGCATCTCCATTTCGGCTACTGGTAGTGGAGGAACTGTGACAAGCGTGAGTGGTACAGCACCCGTTTCTGTTGCCACAGGTACAACGACGCCAGTGATATCGATGGCGGCAGCTTCTGGTGCAGCCGATGGATACTTAACATCTGCCAACTGGACAACTTTTAATAACAAACAAGCAGCACTTTCAAATGGAGCGACAATTAATGGAATTGTTTATCCAGCTAATGGCACTCAAACTTTACAAATACCGCTGGCTCCAGTGAATGCTTCCGATGCGGTTAATAAGCAATACGTAGATAGTTTTGGGCAATGGCAGATTAATGGTGGAAATATTTATCGAGCTTCAGGAAATGTAGGGATTGGGACTTCTACTCCAGCGAGTAAATTGCATGTTTCAGGCCATACCCGCACAGATGGTAATTTTGAATTGTATAAATCTTCATCTGTTGTTGATGATAGACTTTGGTATATCACACATGCTGGAACTGATGACTTACAATTTGCGCCTAGAAAAGATGATGGCACAGCTGATGGATCATATGTTTTAACCCTACAAAGAGCTGGGAATGTCGGAATCAATACTCTTGCTCCAAATGCAAAACTAGAAGTCGCCGATGGCAGTGATCCGGTGGCGATTCGTTTAACTGAGACTACAGGTGCCCATGCACAGTGGGAATTAAGATCGTATAATATTGGTTTAACCGGTGGTGATAATCAGTTCTCAATTTGGGGAGGAATCGCTGGCAGCACTCAAAGTGACCGCTTGGTTATCTCTCCTACTGGAAATGTTGGTATCAATAACCCATCGCCGTCTGCAGCTCTTGATATCAGCAGTGCTACAGGCGAAATGTTGATATTAAGAGACAACAATAATCTCGTAAGTGAAGGTGCTCATACTGCATTTTTAAGGGCCAAAGATTCTGCCGGCACTAACTCCTGGTACCTAGGAGATGGAAGTAACACGGTCGGTGGTACCTGGTTATTAAACTATCAAGCAAATCCTATCCATCTGGGGACGGATGGCACAACCAGACTTACAGTTGATGGAACTGGTAATGTAGGTATCGGAACACAGGCCCCAACGACCAAACTTGAAGTGAATGGTACCGTTAAGGCCACTAACTTTCAGGGGACCTTGAATGGTATTAAGATGGGTGCAGGTGAATTTGTTTTTGCTAATGGTGCATGCGGTGGCAGTGTAGCAAGTCCTTGTAGCATTTCTATTGCGGCCGTCGGTTTCACCGGAGTACCAGCTTGTACAATTACCATGCGAAATCGAGATGCTACTGCCTACACGGAAAAAATGGTGATCAAAGATATAACTGCTTCTGCAATTACTATTTGGCGAGGAAACTATCCAGATGCTGGAACGACTATGCAGGGATATTGGACTTGTATGGGGAATTAAAAAAAGAAACCTAGCTGAGAATGGAACAATGGTGGGTGTGTGTGCAGGCCTTCGAGGAACTTCGAAGAGGTTTAACTTCTGGTTCCGGGGAAAGTTTGTGAACTTTTGTGGAGTTCTCACCCTCAGCTCAATATCCTTAAAGCAGGAACTGTGCCAAATTCAAGTCTCTGAAATACCGTAGTACTTAACTCAGAAATGATGTCGTTTTGCTCCTAGGTTACCTTTTGCCCCTACAGGCCGGAGTCAGATTTTTCCACTTTCACCGGTGAAAGTGTGGATTAGGCATAATTAATTAATTCAAAAGAATGCCAAAAAATAAAAAAGCCCGAGGTTGAACTCGGGCTTTTTTTATTTTGTAAACCTGCAGGGGAAGGAACGGTGAAATTTAGGGGAGGGCTTTTATGGGGAAAGGCTTAGTGGTTAGCTATTCTTTCCTGGGATATTTCTTGAACTTTTATGGAGTTCGTTCCCCCTGCTGGTCTCCTATAGAGCAACCAACATGCCAATGCGGGAAAAGTCATAACCTCCCAAAATAATAAAGTTATTCAAGTCGTCACAACAAAATATATATTAGTCAGATTGCCCCAAACTAAGTATTAAGAAGGGGCAAATCTGTCAGAAATGGTTTGTAAGGCAATGTCAGGTCTTTAATGTTGGAAACTTAGACTTCTATGAAGATGTAAGGAAATGTAAGACGCGAGTCAAATTAAAACTATTGAATGCTTAAATAGACTTTTTCCACCGAGTTCTTGTCCTTTGCGTTGAACTGAAGGGAAGGTTTGATCTCTACCTTATTACCCTTGTCCTTTAATTGTTTCACAATATTTGCAAGTTCCACTTTTTCGCCCCGTGATAGCTGCAGTTGAGTTTGAAGAGACATCGTTTCTTGATCGGCCGGTGGTTGATTCATGACTACAATCGTTCCTGGAGGTAGTTCCACTGGAGTAATTGGTTTAGGATTTCTTTTTACTTCGATAGTGATCTCATAGCGATTCGCATTTAGATAACGACAACTTCCCTTAATCTGATCCTGATCTACGGCCAATTCGAAATCTCTTAAAGTCTGAATTTGAATGACCTCTGAACCAAGGCTCTTCTGTTCGTGTTTGTTCAAAATAGGATGCTTTTCGTAACCGACATTTAAGTTATAACTGTTACTTTGTTTTTCTTTTTCAACTTTAAGTAAGCAAGGTTCACGTCTAATCTCTGCACTAGAAAATGTAACTCTCATGCCAGGAATACTGCTTAATAAAAATCTTTGAATCATTTCACGGCGATGAGGTTTCATCTGGATGATCAAACAGTTTTCATCAGAAGAGACGATATCTGAATTAACCTGAATGCCCCTGAATTTTTGTTTGGCAGTCAAGGCCTGAAGTTCGGAAGAAAAACAATATTTCTCTGAGGACATTTCCTCAGCGAAAGAAAGAAATGAAAAAAGAAGAAGCATTATGATCATCCCTTGATTATAATGCATTTTATGGAAAAAGAACTTTCTTATATAACTCCAGAAGGTTACACGGTTTTTACCAGCAAGTTTCTTAAGAATAGGGGAACTTGTTGTAAGTCGGCCTGCTTACATTGTCCTTATGGATACACTTTAAAAAAGCATGGACTGGCCTTTATTGATGCTAAAGAAACTGATGCCGAATTAATTGAGTCGATTATGAATGAGTCTGGCACAACGCTTGTGGATTGGAGACCTTTCCTGCCAGACAATATTAAGTTGATAACCATTAAAGATACGATTTGCGGTCTACTTTTAAAAAACCATATTGTGATTAAACATTTGTACCTTAAGCCTCATTACCAGAATCAGGATTTATCCCGTGAAATGGTAGAGAGCTATCTTTTTAATTAAAAGATTCCCAGTGGCTTCACCCACTGGGTTTTGATAATTAAATAACACCAATCAGACTAAAAATTATAAAACTCCCAATAAGAATCAAAAAAGATTTACTGATCCAGAGATCCTGTTCTGTTAACATCCTTGCCCCCTTATATATACTCTATAGCTTAAAAATTGGATGCAGCTATCCGGGCCTGTGACATTCGCCACGAGGAGTTAACTTCACCAAATTTTTTAATTTAAATGAGATCTACTTATTGCAGAAAGTATTTCTCAAAGATGTCGATGTCACCATCAACGGCCGATAATACTTCAAGAAGATCCCAGGCCATCTCCGAAGCTAATTTACCATCTACGCCATATCTATTTACAAGCTCCGACTGAATCTTTGCAAAAAGCTCAGTCTCACTCATTTGATGAAGAGATGGATGCATGTGTGCGTGTGCCAGCATAAACGTCCTCCTTGACGAATATAAAGCGTTTCTGTGTGCCTTAGAATTTGTGTCTTAAGATAGATCTAGTAGGTTCGGATTAAACCCACCATGAGTCCTCGTATCTCGCATTCTTTGTCTTTAATGATGATTGGTTTCATCGTTTTATTTGCGGGATGCAGTTCAATTTGTTTGGCTTTTCTGTAATAGCGCTTCAATGTAGTTTCATTGTCTACAACGGCCACAACAATTTGCCCATTTTCAGCTTGAGTCTGGTGTTTGATTATGGCGATATCCCCACTGAGAATACCCTCTTCAATCATTGATTCACCTTTAACTTTTAGGGCATAGTGCTGTCCACGACCCAGCATATGAACTGGTACACTGATCATATTAGAATTTTCGATAGCTTCAATGGGAGTACCGGCAGCAATATTACCAAGCAGAGGAATTTCTTCTGAGTTTTGCTGGACGGTAGAAGGCATTAGACCTCGAACCGAGTGGGAATCATTCATTAAGTAACCGCCATTGGTCAGATACTTGATGTAGTCTTGAACAGAACCCAATGATTTAAATCCAAAATGCTCTTGAATTTCTTTCTGAGTAGGAGAGTAACCGTTTTCTCTTACGTACTCAGTAATAAAATCTAAGACGTCTTTTTGTTTTTTTGTGAGTGCCATACTACCTACTCCGTAATTCTTCCGTACTTAGAAATAGTATAGGCGTACTTTTTCCGTAGTTCAACCAAAAAAGATGAAAAAAGTGCTTTTATGTAGGGGCATTCTCGGGGCGGAGTTTTTTATCAAAGCGTCTGATGTAGGTGCATTTTCGGCAAAGTTCTTCTACCAGAAGGTGATTCTTAAAACCTTCTCGCATATTTATCAAGCGAGTGGAATTAAGAATGGAATCAAAAGATTGGTTCAAAACATTTCCTAGAGGTATGCCTGCCTCTTTATCAAAGCAGCAGGGAACGACTGTTCCATCAGCATGAATGCCAATTTGTTGAGAGAGGGCATGACAAAAACCTTTACTGCCGTTTTCCGGATCGTTGTAATCAGGCCACTTAAACCGACTATCAAAATGGAAGTAAATTCGACCGGTGATGTTTTTACTTTTTCGATGACCCACGTGAACTCTTTCATTAATCGGCATTTGAAAAAAATCTGAGACATGATCAATGATATCTTTATTCTCCTGCTTGGATTCTGTGTTCTCCAGAAGGTTCCATAAGCGGTAATTAATATAAAGATCCGGGGCTTCGGTTAAAGCTTCCCTGGAAAACTGCAAAATGTCATAAAGATAAGGGCGAATGTCCTGACCAGGGAAATTATCTTTATAACTATGAATTGAGAAATTAATTTGTCGAATGGCCTTGGACTTTAAAAAGGTGTCGAAGCCGTATTTAGCAAGGAGAGTTCCATTAGTGGTGAGATGGATGACGGCCCCTTCGTCCTCGCAAATTTCAAGAATTTGTTTAAAGTCAGGATGGGCAAGTGGCTCACCCATTAAGTGAAGACAAATCTGTTCAGTATGGGGAAGGACTTCTTTTAGAATTTTTCTAAATTGCTCGACCTGAAGAATTTTATTATCACGTTCAACTTCAGGGCAGAAGCTGCACTGTAGGTTACAGATGTTGGAAATTTCAATGTAAGTTCTTAAGAATTTCATGTGCCAGTTTGTATCATAGGCACGTCCTAAAATCTAATCTTCTGAAGCCAGTTTACGTTTTTGAAAACTAGACTCTGCTTCCACCGTTTTGAGTAAGTTGTTGATACTCTTACTTATAGAGGCAAAAACTTGAGGAACAGAAACCTCTTTATTAAGGAGCCAATGATCAGTTTGGGCCGAATATTTATAGGACATGTGAGTTTGGTAAGGCGATATTTCAGTGAGTACAAAAGTCGTCAGGCTCTTATCAAATGCTGAATCGTTCGAGAACCTGGGAGAAGTAAATGCTTTTACTTCCTGGTCATTAAGCATTTTGAAGCTAATGTTGATTGTTTTTTGATTACTACTGTTCTGGCCCTCAGTTACTTGAACAAGTTCATAGTAGCCTGAGTTCCCGCGATTATAGACTTGTCTCCCTACGAGATAAAATTCACCGGAAGCTTTATGAGTAGGGCGCATCTCATTTACCACGAATGATTCGATTAAATTTTCATTGTGGTATTTGCAGTGAAGATCCTCAGAAGTGTATTTTCTCCAGGATTTGAAGTCATTATTACATTTATCGGTGAAATTTGTGATGCCATTTTTTACCAAAGAGATAGGAAACGGATACGTTCTTTCAATTGAGCCATTATAAACCCTGTCGGCCATTACTTTATGAGATTGAAGGGACACCCCATATAAATTTTGAACTTTATCAACTTTACTTCTGGCATGCAGAGTAAAAGATAAAGTCGAAACAAGTAAAAACGAAAGTGATAACTTCAAGATCATCTCCTTATGTATCCTGTAGCCTATATTTTAAAGGCAAACCGGAAAAAAAGGTTCCCGGAAAATAGTGTCTGAATAATAAAATCATGCTCCTGGAAAACGGCATCTTAGGTTTTTGATATACTGACTTCCTAAGTCAGGTGTTAGTAGCACTCCCTTATAAATCCTGTTAGGGCGTGGGAATTCATGGGGCCAGTGGATCACTTCCATAACCAATCTTTGCCCATAGTATTGTATTCCTTTTGCTTCGGGTGAATAAAAAGAAGCTACTCGGAAATGAAGTATTTCTTTCCCCGAGATTGTGATTTGAGCATCTCTATAACGAGAATCTCTATCTTTTATTTCGAGGAATAAATTCCTCCCTTCAAAGGTGCCTTCGCATTCAAGTTCATTTGAATTTGCCCAGATGGAAAATGGTACAAAGGTCAGACAGATTAGAAGGATAAAATTCATAAAACCTCAATCAATTGATTTATAGATGATACTGATAATTTCAAAGTTTATTTCACCAGAAGGAACTTTGACGAGTACTTCATCGCCTTCTTGTTTTCCCAGGAGCGTTTTGCCAATTGGTGACTGCCAGCTGATACGACTTCTGGCGGTATCGACTTCATCCACTCCCACAATAGTAAATTGCCTTTCTGCGCCATTTTCGTCGATAACTTTGATGGTTGCACCAAACTGCACTTTGTCAGAGCTGATCTTCTCCGGATCGACAACAACGGCATTATCTAAGCGCTGGGTTAGAAAACGAATACGTCTATCAATCTCTCTTAATCTTCTTTTACCATAAAGATAGTCAGCATTCTCGGAACGGTCACCGTTACTGGCGGCCCATTGTACTAGTCGAGTAACTTCCGGTCGTTCAACTCTTAAAAGTTCATTGAGCTCATCCAGGAGCCTTTGATGGCCTTTTGGAGAAATATAATTATTTTTTTTCATGGTCCATTTCGAGCTCAAGAAGACCCATCGTAATAATATCCTTCAATTCAGAAGAGCATTGGGAAGTAGAGGTATAAAATTTAAGCATTGGTATGGGTGGTGAGGATGTTTTGTTATTGAGGTAATCATCTAAAGCTTCAATTAACGAATCCAGTTCCGGTTGGGGAAGATCCTTTTTTTCTACCAGGCAGGATTGAAGAATATATCCCATAACCAGAGGTACCTTATTCTCTTCATCCCTGATTATTCTTCTCTTTTGCCAGAAATAATAAAGAATGCCCAAGAATGAAAAAAGTCCAATCTCAATCAGAAAATTTCCCCAGAAATCAGTCATGTATTAATCCTAAAAAAGTAAGCAGAGGAACATTAATAAAAAGCGGAGATGGAACTATGACCACTATCCATAAGTAGAGCCTTCTCCAAAGTATTGGCCAGTGGTGAACTATTTTTTTGTCAATCCATAATGCCACGGCTTGAATGAAAAAGTATGCCATCATTGTTCCAAAATAGCTCTCACCATAAAAGATCCAGTACGGTAGATTACACATGACTTCATGGAAGGCACCTGAAATAAAAAAAACGACGATAATTCTCTTGCTGTGTTTCCCCCGGCCCATAGATTGAGTTGTATCCCGCAACCAGTCTTGAACCCAGAGATTCCAATCTCGTCCCCAGAAATAACTTAAAGATGTGGCGAAAACTGGAGATCGGTGAATAGAGAAGGTTGGTGTCTTATAGAAAATTATTTGTCCTATCGCTCCTAGAGTTTCGATTAAAAAGTAGATTGCCGGTGAAAAAAGCATGATCTCGTAGACATTTAGGGGATTCATAAAATGTCGGGCGAGAAGTACTGAAAAAATCAGGAGGAAACTAAAGGTCAAGAGGCGTATTAGGAGATCCCCTTCAGGTTTTGGATGATACCGCAAGCTTCTGGGTGAAAGGTAGGGAGAAAAAATGAATTTTCGAGCAATTGACTTGTCCCGTGGTTTCCAAAGATACCAGCTGATCATTTTCATAATGGTATAACAGGAAAAAAAATTCAGAATATAGGTGATTTGATAACTCAGATACTTATCCTTATGGATGAAAGTACTACAGTTATGACTATAAACGTTCGTTATTCCATCGGGAAGTTTTTTAAATTCGAGCTTGATTTGGCATCACAACATTCCGATACGAGTTATGGAAGGAGTGGTTATGTACCATGCCAAAAGTTTAAAAGATTTACTAAAGTCAGTTCCTCTAACTGAAGATTTCTTCATTGATTTGGATCCATTTCATCTCAATTTTATCGACATGTGTTTCAAGAGGTCACTTGATGAGCAAATTGGAATGATGTCGGAAACTGAATTTGCCAATTATAAGCTTTTTTTAAAGTATAAAAGTGAGTATGAGGAAGATTTCTACCCCGAGATAAAGACCCCCAAAAAAGCTTCCTGAGCTTGCTTCTAATTGTTATGATTAGGCATGACTACATCTCATTGGATAAGAAAAAAAGACGGTAAAAGTCCGGATATCAGTACTGATGTTCTGGTTGTCGGCGGCGGTTATATAGGACTTTCAACGGCCTATTGGCTGACTGAATTGAGACCCGACTTAAAAATCACCGTGCTGGATAGAAGTTTTTGCGGGGCCGGCGCATCCGGGCGAAATGCGGGATTTCTAACCAAAGGGAGTGCTTCATTCTATAAGAGCTTGACTCAAAAATGGGGAGAAGCGAAGGCCATCGATTTATACCGGTTTGCTGAGAAGTCACTGGAACTGGCACACCAACATATTTTAAAAAAAACATCTGATCTTAATTACGTACCATCTTCATCTTTCACTTTGTTTCAATCAGAACAGCAATACGTTTCCTGGCAAACTGATGGGTTTGATCCTGGTAAATTCAGTTTTCATTGGAATGACAAGTCGAGGATTCCAAATCCACTTAAAAATAAATTCTTTGGCGCTTTTGAGAATTCTCCTGAATACAAAATCAATCCCGTTGAACTTCTGGCCTCAATTAAAAAGCTTCTAGAGACCAGAAAAGTGACAATCATAGAAAGTTCAATGGCATTTGAAATAAAGGGCTCTGGTGTGCAAACAGAGACGAATACGATTAAGGCCAAACAAGTTGTAATGGCCCTGAATGGTTATTTTCCTCAATTCAATGCGGTTTTTAAAGAAGCCTTTATTCCAAGAAGGGCCCAGATGTTGGCGGTGGAAATTGAAGAGGGGTTTGATTGTCCTGCACTTCATTATGATCCGCTTGAAAGAGTCTATTGGAGAAAAGCTCAGAATAATGTCCTGTTGATTGGCGGTAAGAGGCTATTGGATGAATCTGGAGAGAAAGGTGAGTTTGAAAAGATATCACCTGTAATTCAGGCAGGTCTTGAAAATTATATTAGTGATCAATTAGGTCTTAAGTATAAGGTGATAAATCGCTGGTCCGGAATCATGGGTTTTACTGAACATGAATTACCTTTAATAGGACAGATTTCAGCGCCTGTCGAAACTTTCGTAATAGGAGGGTTCAGTGGTCATGGCATGGGACTTGGATTTGCATCAGCCAAGGATATGGCCGAACTTGTAACCGGTATTCGGAAAGAGTCATTTTTTTCTAATTTTAAAAAAGCAGAATTTTCTTTATGAGAAAAACAACAATACTTCTGGCAACGCTGACAATTGGATTTGTCATCCTCACAATATGGAGCTGGAGTCATCTGAATATTACTCCTATTGAAAAGACCAGCTTACGCTTATCATTGGATAACGCTGTTGAAAGTCTTGATCCAGCAAAAGCTTACAGTGATGACTCTTTATTTGTTTCATCCCAGGTTCTGGAGCCACTTTATCAATATCATTATCTCAAGCGCCCTTATGAGATCCAGCCTCTGTTGGCCGAAGGACTTCCTAAGATTACCAATAAAGGCCGACTGGTCACGGTCAAGATTAAGAAAAATATTTTTTACCATCCTCATCTCGCATTTAAAGGTAAACCACGAGAGCTAAAAGCTCATGATTTTATCACTCAATTTAAAAGACTGGCCCTGAATGAATTGCGTAGTCCTGGCAGAGGTTTATTTCAGGGTTTAATTGAAGGCTTTGAAGATTACAATGACCTGATTCAGAATAACTGGAAAAATCTTGAGAGAGTACCACTTAAAGGTATTCGGGCCATTGATAACTACACACTTGAAATTGAGTTATTGAAAAGCGAACCGAACATCAATTACTATCTGGCCCTTAATTTTCTCAGCCCAGTCCCTTGGGAAATTGTTGTGCATGAGAATAATAAGCTAGATTCCATATTAATAGGTACAGGACCTTATGTTTTTAAGGGATTAGTTGAAGACTATCTGGAAATGGAAAAAAATCCTGCGTATCGTTTAGACTATTATCCCACTTCTGGGGATAGATACGCTAATGTTCAGAAGTTACTTGATTCTTCACAGGAAAAAATTCCTTTCATCGATAGTGTAAAATTTTATGTCATAAATAATGAAGAGAATCGTTGGGATAGATTCTTTAACCATGAAATTGATCTATTAACAGTCCCAAAGACTTTTATTCGTAAACTTTATGATGAAAGTGGTGAGCTAGTTGAAGATATTAGAAACAAAGATATTGAATTAAAACATTTTCCAACTCTTGCCAATCGTTGGCTGGCCTTTAATATGAGAGACCCCTTGGTTGGGAAAAATTCGTACTTGCGACAGGCCATAGCTTATGCCATCGATTATAATGAATACATCCGTATCCTTTCGCATAATACCAATCTCCGAGCAAATTCAGTTTTGGTACCTGGCATTTCCGGCTATCTACCTGCTAAGGATTTCCGTTTCAAGTATGATCCTGGCCTGGCAAAGGAATATCTGAAAATGGCAGGTTTTAATTCCCCTTCAGACGTTCCAACGATTACTTATTCAACCAGAGGAACTCAAGGGGTTAGCATTGAAGAGGCCAACTTCATTAAAGAGCAGTTGGAAAAAATTGGATTAAAGGTAAAAATTGAAATCCTTCCTTTTGGCGAGTTCTTAAAAAAGGGACGGGCTGGGGAACTTATGTTTTTTACCGATAACTGGTTATTTGATTACCCAGATGGAGAAAATATCCTTCAGTTATTGGTTTCTTCAAACTTCCCCGGGATTAATAAGTCCGGATATTCCAATCCTCGGATCGATGAACTCTATTTTAAATTAAAAGAAACGACCAATATGGATCAGAGAGATTTGATCATCCATGAGATGGAGGAGATTGTTTATCAGGACTTGCCGTGGATACCCATGATGTATGAAAGTTCATTTGTGCTTCAGTATCCAGAGATTAAAAACTTCCGAAAGTCATCCATTATCCGCAACTATGTGAAGTACCTGAAAGTGGAAAAATAAGTGTTAGGGAATGAACATCAAATGCTATCCATCCCCTAAATCTTTAAAGCTTATAGCTGGCGTCGTACCAAGGAGTCACCGGAGCTGGTTTCCAGCTAGCGATTTCCCGGGATTGAGACGGTGTTTTCATATGCGCATGATGAACGGCTAGGAAGCTGAAAAATGCGAAGAAGAAGCAAAACGTGAAAAAAGACGTTATTTTAGCTGGCATATTATCCCCTTTGTCTGACCTGTTAGCCTTATCGGAATAATCCTCAATTCATTTAGTCTTCTTTACGCCTTAACTTCTCTTTAAATTTAATTGGTTACATTTTAATCCCTATTGCCGAGCAGAACGGCCCTGGATTATGATGGAAACACTCAAAAAAGTTTCTAAAAAAGGCTGATTCACTTGAAGCTGTTTTTACTCTTACTCTTTCTAGTCATGGGGGTTGTTCCCGCCCATTCTCAACTCCTAAAAGAAAAGGTTCTTATTGGTCGCGTAGAGTGGGTCTCATTGCCTGAGTTAAAAGTTAAGCATAAAGCAAGAATTGATACTGGTGCCAAAACAACTTCCCTTCATGCGATTAATATTGAAGAAGTTGAACAGCGTGGGGAACTTTTCGTAAAGTTTCAAACTCTGGATTCTGAGAGCAAAGTGGTCGAAGTTGTCCGTAAAGTGGATACTACTCAAAGAGTTTCTAATACTTCAGGCTTTGTATCTAAAAGATATGTAATCAAAGAAAAAATCAAAATAGGTAACATCGAAAGAGAAGTCCTCATTAATCTCAATGATAGATCCAAGATGGAATATAAGTTCCTGGTTGGAAGAAATTTGCTTCTGGGACGCTTCATAGTTGATGTGGCCCGTTCACATGTTCTGGGTGATTAAATAATGAAAAAGTTTGTTGTCTTTATTACAGGCCTTCTGATTATTCTGCCCATGACCCTTCTTTTTTATAAGTCGGAAGTCCTGAATTTATCACTCATACCTCAAATGGTAGATGATGTATGGAATTTTCACTTAACGGTTAAACCCAAGGGGGAGCAGTTAAGTTTTTCTTTTCCTATCCCTAAACCTGGTCCGGGTCAGAAAATTTCTGACGAAAAGTTACGAACTAAAGATATTGAGGTCTTTATTGATTCAAGTTCTGATTCAAGCCTCGCAACTTGGTCTGCTAAAGAACCGATAAAAGTCCGGATGACGTATTCAGCAAGGGTAGATCTTGACCGTGTCGTCTACAAGAATATTCCAAAAGATTATACTGAAAGATATCCTAAGGGTCTTCAGAAGTACCTGAAAATTCCTCAGCTACTACCTGAAGATATTACTGCTATTGAAACTCTTGAGAGAGCGATACTTGAGGGGAGTGAAGATAAAACATCCTTAGTGCGAAAAATCTATTATTACGTTGAAGAAGAAATTCAAAGAAATACAGCGATCAAGACTATCCATGAAACTTTGAATACTGGCAAAGGTTCTCCATTGATTAAGGCCAAGCTTTTTAACATCATGGCCCGACGAAATGGTGTTCCATCTCGGATTGTAATTCTGGCGCGTATGCCTGATCTGAAGGATGACCAGGAAAATAAAATTCGCTTCACTTTTGCCAATGAAGTGTTTTTGAGCAATAAGTGGGTTCCTATTGATACCAATAGGGGATATTTCGCTGAACGGCCTGATACTTTTATGGTTATTTATCGAAACTATGAAGAAGTTGAGAAGCTTATCTCCAAGAAAAAAGTAAGTTATTCAATCCAGGCCGAGAGAGCGAGAATCAATCGTTATAATAAAGCAGAGTTTAGAAAAGAGGTGGTCAAGTCAGATTCGATATTTTCTAAGTTTAGCCTTTATCGCTTGCCGCTTCCCCTCCAGACTATGTTTACAACAATCCTTTTAATACCGATTGGAACCTTAGTGTTATCGCTTGCCAGAAATATTATTGGCGTTCCAACCTTCGGCATATTCACTCCGATTCTTCTTGCACTCTTTTTTAAAGAAACAAGCTTTGGTTTCGGTATGCTATTCTTTTTCATCGTTGTCCTAATCGGTATTTTTGAAAGATATATTCTGGATAAGTTTTACTTATTGGCCGTCCCTCGATTATCCATCATTCTAACAATGATTATTATGTTGATGATCAGTTACGCCTTTTTTAGTGTTGATTTAGCTTTTATTTCCCAGAAGCATTTGGCGTTCTTCCCGATCGTTATCATTACTACCATTATTGAAAGACTCTCGATTCAGCTGGCAGAGGAAGGCATAGTCAATACTCTTAAGACTCTATTTGGAACATTGGTCATTTCTGTTTTAGTTTATTCTTTATACTTTATTTCTCCGCTGGAGATGTTCATGTTTACTAACCCTGAACTTCTCTTCACCATCATTGGCCTATTGATCTTGGTTGGTAAATATAAAGGTTACCGTCTCTCTGAATTCATTCGTTTTAGAGATTTAGTTCGACAAAAGAAGAAAATGGAGTCACAGCCACATGATCTTCCGTGATCTGAAAGAAATGGGCATACTAGGTATCAATAACAGGGTAGGGAGATATATTCTCCGACACAATAAACGTGCCAACTATCCTCTGGTAGATAACAAGGTTTTAACAGCTCAAAGAGCGGAAGCTTGGGGAATAGCCACCCCTGAAAATTACCTTATCGTTGAGAACTATGGTTCCTTAAAGAATCTCCATATAAAACTTCTTGATTATGATTCATTCGTGATTAAGCCCTCGAAGGGCTCTCAGGGAAATGGAATTATAGTTATAAAAGAAATTATTAAAGAGGAAAAAAATGGCGAGGTTCGAATTCTTTGCCGTCGCTCAAATGATAAATTAATGGAGATAGATGAAGTAAAGCATCACATCTCGGGAATCCTCTCCGGGTTATATTCCCTGGGCGGACAAAGTGACACGGCCATTATTCAGGCAAAAATAGATAAGCATCCTATCTTTGATGATTTCTCATATGGGGGAATTCCAGATATTCGAGTCATCGTCTTCGAAGGTTTTCCAGTCATGAGCATGGTACGTCTTCCAACCAAATCTTCCGATGGGAGGGCGAATCTACATCAGGGCGCTATTGGGGCCGGACTAAATCTCTCCAATGGCTGGACAAATAATGCTGTTATCAGGAATCAAGTTATTGATGTGCACCCGGATACTGGTCATCATCTTTCAGGCCTAAAACTTCCATTCTGGAGAGAAATTCTCGAGTTGGCGGCCCGGTGTTATGATATGGTGGAACTCGGGTACCTAGGTGCCGATATTGTGCTTACTCCCGATCAGGGACCTATTTTACTAGAGTTAAACGCCCGTCCAGGACTTGGCATTCAGATCGCAAATCTGGCCGGTTTAGTTCCAAGGCTGGAAGATATCCGGCTAAATGCACCTAAAGATCTCCTCGCCAAAGAGCGAGTAGAATACTCAATGAAAAAATTCTAAAATTAGAGGCCTGCCTTGTGTTTAAATGGTTATGTTCTTCTTTAGGAGTAAGGAATGCACATAAATATCAATGGTCAGAAGGTGTGGTTTAATTACCACCATTTGTACTACTTTTATATCATCGAAAATAATGGTGGCCTGGTTAAAGCTTCAGAGGAATTGAAAGTAGGTGTCTCTGCACTTAGTTCTCAGTTAAGGCAGTTTGAAGAGCATTTAGGTATCGAGTTATTTGAACGAAAGAATAAACGTCTCATACTCACAGCAACCGGACGAGTTGTTTATGAATATGCTCACCAGATTTTTAAATTGGGACAGGACTTAATAGATTCTATAAATTTATCCAAACAAGTTGAGACTAAATCACTTAATGTCGGTTTTTTTAATGGTGTTCCAAAAAGCGTGATCATGGATGTCTGTAAAGACATCCGCAATGATCCGACCTGCCAGTTAAATCTGGTCAGAGGAAAAAGTGAGAATCCGGCAGACGATTTAAAAGAGAAACGTCTGGATCTTATTCTCATTAACCATCCGCTGACTCAAAGTGAAGTGTCAAATTACTATATGAAGAAAATTGCCAGCTCTCCAGTCGTTATTTGCGGACATAAAAAGCATAAAAAACTTATTTCGACTTTCCCCAATTCACTTAATAACATTTCATTCATGCTTCCTCTACACAGTGAAAGAATAAAAAATGGGGTGGAGAATTTCTTCAAAAAACAAAATATTCAAGTGGAAATATTTGGAGGATCAAAGGACATAACCATGCAAAAAGCTATTGCTATTGAAGGTATGTCCTTAATTGCGGCCCCTCTTCGCTCTGTTCAGGAGCACCTGGATAAAGGTGAGTTAATAGAAATTGGTAATACCGGCCTTCAAGAAGAATTTTATCTTGTGACTTCCAAGAACTGGGAGGAAAACTCTTTACTGAAAGAGGTCATATCCAAGCTCGAAGGTTAAAGTTTACTATGCATCTTCGAACCTTGAATCACTTTCTGAAGGAACCAGTTCAGACATTCCTACGGCCTTCTTAAAGGACATACTCGTTTCTACTTTTAGTTCATTCTTTTTCAGAGGGATTACATTATTGGGTGGTTGGCGTTTAGATTTCTTTGTCACCTCTGACTTTTGTGAAGTCTTATTGCGAGAACCCTTAATCGTTGATACCAGAACACCCACGACTTCCCTTAGGGCCTGAGATTGAGAAGATAGCTGTTCAGCTGCACTGGCACATTCTTGCGAAGTCGCAGCGTTGGTTTGAGTCACTTGGTCGAGCTGAGACATCGCCTTTGTGATTTCCTGTGCTCCAACGGCTTGCTCTTTTGTCGCCATTGAAATTTCATTTGAAATAAGAGTGACATCTCCGGTGTTATCTACAATGTCTTTTAGAACTGTTTCACATTGAAGGGCGATTCTGCTTCCTGCTTCAACTTTTTGTCTACCTTCAGCAATGAGTCCCCTGATATTTTGTTGTGAAGATTTAACAATGTTCTCAACTTTTTGTACGCTGGCCTCAAGCATTTTACTAATTTCCAGAGCAGCCGTTCCACTCATCTGGGCTAGATTTCCAACTTCTTCGGCTACGACCGCAAAACCTTTTCCATGTTCACCTGCTCTGGCGGCTTCAACTGAAGCATTGAATGAAAGAAGTTTTGTTTGAAATACAATGTCATTGATAACCTGAGTTTTTAATTCTATCTCAGAGATTAGTTTTACAATCCCTGATATTTCGCGATTACTGTCCTCAACTTGATCCATAATCTGGGCATTGCTGGAGCTTATTTCATCGATAGCTTTGATCATATCAAGCACAACATTCTTACCTTTCTCTGCGCTCTGGCTGCTACTGTCGGAGAGATCCGATGCTCGCTGAGAACTGTCAGCATTCTTTTGCAACATCGAGTTCATTTCTTCAATTGAAGATGCCGTTTCAACTAAGGAGGCTGCCTGTTCAGTAGCAGCTGAAGATAACTCTTGAGAAGAGGAGGCAATCTGGGTTGCGGCACTAGTCACTTGATTTGAATTATCTGTGAGATTTGAGATTACTTGATCAATCGTTCTTGTGACTGCTCTGAGAACTAAAAAGGCCAGAATAATACCAAGTAGCATGACACCGGTCGTGACTGTTAGAATTAATGTAGATGATTGATTGTATCTATCTTGGGCCGTCTCTTTTGCTTGGGCCATGTAATCTTCATTAAGTTTCACCATATAGTTCAATATGGTCTCGAGACGAACAAGCTTGATTCTAGCTTCGCCTTCAAGCAGGCCTTGAGCTGCAACTTTATTGTTATTTAATATTAAACTTCTCAGGTCATGATTGGTTTTAATCCACTCAGTGGTTGTTGCCTTCATTTCTTCAACTTTTGTCATCTCTGATGGTTCGCTTCTTTGCTCATAACGAGTCATACGATCCTTCATTATCGCTTCGGTTTTTTCCATCTCTTGAATGATATCGTTTCTCTTTTGAGGATTGTTTTCACCAATCAATTGGTATTCCAAAGAATTAATTGAATAAACATCACCACCGAGGGCCCGGGAAATAAGGGCCTTCCTTGAAACGACATCAACAATATTATCAATATTAGTGTTTAGCCTTGAGAGATTAAAAATCCCGATGCTTGCTATGATGATTCCTCCCAGTACAAAAATAGAAATGACGAAAAATATTTTGGCATTTAGGCTGAGGTGTTTCATGTGATCCTTTCAATTTGGCTTAAATTTACTGATTTAGATTCGGTTTTCCTTAAGGGAATCTATAGGTATGACTTGCAACTTATTGAAAGTTGCTAATTGGGAAAGCTTCCATTTTTAATGACCGTTTAAGGACTTTCAAGGTGTTAGCTACTTCTCATACGATTTAATCAAACGATATAGGCTTAATTATGATACAGCCTAAATATAAAATATTTTAGAGTAATGCGTCTCTGTAACTTGTTATTATTAAATAAGACTACTTAGATTGCCGACAAGATATAGGTGAGAAGTTATAAATCGAATTCCAGAATTATTCGTTTCATCTTAATCAATTTCTTATTGTGTTGTACCAATGCGTTCGCTTCTAATTCTTTAAGTTATTCAGGTCGTTTAGTGAATGCCAATGGTTCACCCGTTGGTGAAAATGTGAACTTAAAGGCCGAACTGGCCTATACGGATTCTCTTACGACTGTTAGATGTATTGCTATTGTCTCGAATGTTCCACTGTCTAACGGGGTTTTTCATACCAAACTCGATTTTGACTGTGATCCTCTAACTTTATCTACTGTTCTGGCGTTAACTCCTGCTAATGAATCAGTGGCAATTAGAATTACAGATATATCTAATCTAAGTAATCCTAAAGCATACTCATTTCAATCCCTATACTCAGTTCCTTCATCAATCGTTTCTCGTATGGCCTTGCAGATTGCACAGATGAGTGCAACTGATGGGCAAGTTTTAACCTGGGATAATTCTGCAAATAAATGGGTACCTCGAAATCCAGGAGGAAACGGGACAGTGACTTCCATTAGTGCTGGGATTGGGCTAGCTGGAGGCGTGATTGAAAACTCAGGAACAATTTCAATTGCCAACCAAGGAGTAGAGACTATTCTCATTAAGGATAGTGCTGTAACTTCTATAAAAATAGAGGATGGCACAATCACTGATGCTGACATATCTCCTTCTGCAGAGATAGCTCAGACAAAAATTAAAGATCTTTCTACTAGTTTGGCCAATAAAGAAAATTCAATAGCGAGCGGGACTATAGGTCAATACTGGAGTTGGGATAAATCCTGGAAAGACTTCTCTCCAGCAGTCCGTGATACTTTTTTAGGAGTTAATTATCTGGTCGTGCCAACACCCGGACCACTTGGTGCCAGTGACACTCTTCTGGATGCGCTAGGAAAACTTGAGGGCCAGATTATTGCGAATGATACTGCTTTTGATAATAGTGGTCAGTGGTCGAAAAGTGGATCTATTATTTATTATAATACGGGCAATGTAGGAATCGGAACTTCTACTCCGGTAGAAAAACTTCAGGTCGCTGGCAATCTTGCAGTTGATGGAAAACTGAGACTGAAAGATTCTGGATCAAACTTTGTGGAACTAAAATCACCAACAACTTTGTCCGGTAATGTGACATTCATATTGCCATCTGCTCTTGGTACCAATGGCCAGGTTTTAATGACTGATGCCTCTGGAAATTTATCGTGGTCAACACCTTCTACGAATTCATCCGACATTGTAGACGGCTCTATCGTTGATGATGATATATCTGCTACTGCTAACATTGCTCAATCTAAGATTGCGGGTTTGGTGACTGCTCTGTCCGGGAAAGAGCCTTCATTAAGTTTAGGAACATCTGCGGAATACTACCGCGGTGATAAAACCTGGGTCACATTAGATACAAGTGCTGTGACTGAAGGGACCCGTCTCTATTTTACAGAATTAAGAGTAAGAGACACTGATTTGGCAGGACTTGATTCAACGCCTGGATCAGTAACTTCAGCGGATACAATTCTCACTTCGATTGGTAAGCTCACTGGCAATCAGGGAAATTATGTTTTAAAAACAGGCGCTACGATGAGTGGCAATTTACTCATGGGAGGAAACACGGTCACTGGTCTCGCAGCACCGCTCTTAGATAGTGATGCTGCAACTAAGTTGTACGTAGATGCCAGATGGATGAAAACAGGAACATCGCTCTATTACACAGGCGGCAGCATTGGTGTTGGAACATCTACTCCAAATGAAAAGTTTACGGTTGATGGAGTTGTTTCACTAAAAGAGAGTGTGATACCCACGGCAACGGCAAACTATGGCAAGCTGTATGTGAAGACTTCTGACTCAAAACTTTATTTTATGGATGATGCGGGTGCTGAGGTCAGGTTAGGTTCAAGTGATGGAGGAACTCCGGGATCAAATACCGTGAGCACTTCACAAATTGTTGACGGCACGATTGTCAATGCTGATATCTCGGCAAGTGCTGACATAGCTCAATCTAAAATTCTCAATTTAGCGACTGATCTTGCTGCCAAGCAGTCAGCCGATAATGATCTGACTGCTCTGGCGGGACTTACGGGGACAGGCTTATTGGTCAGGTCTGGAGATGGCACGGCCATTACTCGCTCTATCTCAGGAACCACTAACCGGTTGAGTGTGACAAATGGAAACGGAGTTGCAGGAAATCCTGTGATCGATATTTCAACATCCTTATTACCTTCACCATTAGTTGGAGACGCGGGGAAATTTCTAAAGGCCAGTGGTGCCAACACATCTGTCTGGCAAGCTCTTGTCTCTGGAGATATTACTACAGCACTAGGCTTTACTCCGATTAATAAGAGTGGTGATTCAGTCACATCAGGAGTGTTTGATTTCAATACGAGTTCTGTGGTAAGGGTGCTTAATCCGGTAGGGACAACGGATGTTGCAAATAAGCAGTATGTTGACTCTCAAGTTTCAGGAGCAGCTAACCAATGGTCGCAGAGTTCTGGAAATGTGTATCGTACAACTGGTAATGTTGGAATAGGAACATCCAGTCCAAATAGCCTATTGGAAATGGCAAGTGCAGCTCCCATCCTTCAAATAAAAGATACGGATGCGGTACTTCATGGGGCCGGTCATCATAATAAAATTTCTTTTTTAGATTCGGCCAATGCCACCACAGGGCTCGTTGGTTTTTCCACTTCTGGAGAAACTATGATTCTCTACAACTACAATGATGGTGGCGATCTATATCTTGGGAATAACGGAGGCCCGCAACTTGCAATAAAGAATGGTGGGAACATTGGAATTGGAACGACGACGCCAGGTCAAAAGCTTTCAGTTGCAGGGACTATTGAGACTACAAGTGGAGGAGTAAAATTCCCGGATGGAACCACGCAAATCACGGCCTTTACTGGTTCAAATGGTTCTGCGCAATTCGATTCGGGCTGGCAAGCTGTCGCTGGTAGTACGACTTATTCTTATACTCACGGTTTAGGCACAACTCCATTGAAGGTTACCATTCTGGCCAAAGACAATAGTACAGGAAAAGTGATTAATGTATCGTCTCAGTATGCCTATGGTTATTCCACTTATGGTGGATTATCGAGTGTCACCATGGATTCGAACTATATACGAATCCGAACTGCTGCCGACCGTTTAGGTGCTTTCGTTAATGATTCTCTTACGACTGGTAACATAGATTTCTCAACTTCTACTTTACGAGTTTTGGCATGGTCTAATGGAGATGGACCAGCATCGCTATGGTCATCTTCAGGAACAAGTGCATATTACAATGGAGGTAATGTAGGAATTGGAACTACGACGCCGACAAATAAATTGCATGTTGCTGGAGATATTGCAGTCACTGGTGATTTGAAAATGGCCGGGGGAGACAGTTACATATGGACAAATGGAACAGGATCAGGAATCACAGGAATATATGATTCGGCAAATAATCGTGTGCTTATGTACACTTCAGAAGCAACAGGTTATGTCGGGATTGGCACGACCACACCTTCTGACAAACTAGACGTAAATGGAAATATAGCCATCGGTCCTCGACTCCTGACAGGTCTCGATGGAGCTAACAATGCTTTCTGGGCAGCACGCGGGACAGGAGCTGAATCTGGGAGAATTGCTTATGGCCTAAATGCCAATCCATCTACTGGTGTTGTAAATAGTGCTATGATAAGGACCAATGGAGTTGAAAGGCTAACTATCAACAGCTCAGGTTTGGTTGGAATTGGATCCACTTCTCCTGCATATAAGCTACATGTGCTTGGCAATGGATTCTTCGATGACGGTACCTCTACAATTCAACTTTTATCCAGACCTGATTCTGTTTTGGATATAAATAACTCAACAGCTGCCAAAAGAAGTTTTAGTATTCATCATTACACAGGCTCAAGTTTAATTGCTCAATGGTATAATTGTCCTGCGGGAGCTTGTGCTCAAAAGATGGCATTTGATACCGCTGGTAATATGGTCATCGCTGGAACTTTAACTCAATCATCCGATCGTAATCTCAAAAAAGATATTAAGCCCCTGGAGAATAGCTTAACTAAAATTTCGACACTCAAAGGTGTCTCTTATAATTGGAAAGATGATTCCAATCCTGAAAAACAAATTGGTCTGATTGCTCAGGAGGTTGCCAAAGTTTATCCTGAAGTCGTCAGAGAAGATAAAGATGGGTTGTTATCTGTTGGTTATCAGAATTTAATTGCTCCTATTATTGAAGCTATAAAAGAATTGAATAATAAAATGAATTCTTCAGATGAGCGCTATAAACGGGAAATTGCCTCACTGAAAGAGCAGAATGAGAAACTACAAAAACAGAATGAGCTTTTTGAAAAGAGACTGAAAGCTTTGGAAGATAAAAAGTAATTAAAGATTCTCAAGAGTTGAATAAAACTCCGGCACTGTTTGAGAGAGGATAAGTTTTCTTCTTAAAGGCTCACTGCCTTCAATCCCTTCCAACATAAACCTAGATACAGACTTACTTTGTTTTAATAAGCCACGGACTGAAATGTTTTCCGTTTCAAGGAGAGTTCTATAATCTTTAAAGAAGTGTTTGATCTTCTGGAAGGTTTCTTCCTTGGTTGGATTGAAGAAACCTCTACGGTAGTCTTGAGCTATCCAAGGGGCTTTCAAGGCCCCACGAGCTATCATGACTCCATGGCAGCCGGTATTTTTCATCATCTGGTCAATATCAGATGTATTCCAGACATCACCATTACCGATAATGGGGACCTGTGAAATTTGTACCGCTCTTTCAATAAAACTCCAGCGAGCAGGGGCCTTATACATATCTTCCCGGGTGCGACCATGAACGGTAATCATCTCGACGCCTTCATCATTTAACATGCGGATGGAATCTTCGAAGCCGTCAGTATTATTGTATCCAATGCGGATTTTGGCAGTGAATCTTCCGGTATAGTTTTCTCTCACTGACTTCACTAGCGTTCGAAGAGAAGGGAGATCGGTTAAAAGGAATGAGCCGCCACGATTTTTACAAACAGTGGGTGATGGACAGCCAATGTTCATATCCATCCAGGGGATTTGTAATTCTTCAACCTGTTTAACCATATCGACAGTAAATGCTCGATGTGAGGTCAGGATTTGAAACATGGTTTTATCCTGGATCCAGGGAATCTCAAAAAGTTCTTTTCCAAAATGACGGATCAAATGTTTATTCGGATAGCGTCCTGCAGAAGGAACCCGCAGGAAATCACACGCCAAATAATCCCACTCTGGATAAAGCTTCAGAATTGTTTTTCGGAAGCTTTCATCAGTGATGCCTTCCATAGGAGCGAAGAATAAAGACCCGTGTGGGATGGGAGAGAGTTTTCTCATGCAGAGGATTTACCAGACTAACTTAAAACAGTCATTACCAACTTTCTGGGAGGGGCCTTCTCACGAAATTCGCATAAATAAATGCCCTGCCAGGTACCCAGGTTAAGTTTTTTATTCGTAATAGGAATACTCACTGAGCTTCCGACTAGTATGGATTTAATGTGAGCAGGCATATCATCTGGCCCTTCCACGGTATGTTGGTAGAATGTTTGATTCTCTGGTGCGAGGTGATCAAATGCCTTATCCAGATCATGTCTTACACTAGAGTCGGCATTTTCATTGATGGCCAGGCCAGCGGAAGTATGAAGGATAAATACATGCAGCACTCCCATTTCCGGTATTTCACCTAAAGCCCTTACTACTTCATCCGTAATGATGTGAAATCCTTTAGAAAACACCGGCAGGGTAAGAGTGTATTGTTGTGCCACGTTATACCTTTTTATATATCTCAGGATTAGATAGAGACCATGTTATCTCTTAAGTGTTCATTCCTTGTAGATTCTTTTAAAACTCAGGCTCTATCAGGAGTTCACTTATGAAGTTTCTACTAACATTACTACTTCTTTCTTTTTTTTCCAGCAATAGTTGGGCAATCAAAATTTCAGACTATTCTCCTTTTAAATATGAAGTTTTATTCACCAATCCTGTTTGTGAAACTTACCAGTATGATCGACCCATGATCAGTCATTCTGGTAAGGCTATAAATGCCAAACCATCCGGTGTTTATTGCAAGCCTGCTGATGAAGCAGCATCAGTCATAAGAAAAAATTCTCCACAGTATCGATTAATTGAATGGATCACGGCCCCTGATACTAAAGAACTTTATGTCGCCTATTTGAGCTTCAGTAATAAAAATGTCGCAACTGCCCTTTGTGATACCTTAAAGAAAGGGACTAAGATAACTATGGTATTAGACGGTGGTGATGAATCTGAAGTCCGGGTTAATAAGGATGCAGAGAAGTTAAAGAGCTGCGGGAACTTAAAACTAACCTATCGAGGAAGTACCGGTGGGCTTGGTTATGCTCATAACAAAATTTTGGTGGTTAATCCTCATGATTCAAAAGTTTCTAAAGTTGTTTTTTCATCAGGCAATCTGACTACTGGTACGAGTATTAACCATGAGAATTGGAATTTTGTAACAACTTCGTCGCAATCATATTTTGTAGAGGCCCACAAATGTGTGATTGAGGCGATGGTGGAGAGTGGGGATAAAAAAGTAAATTTTTCTGCGCATTTGAATGAATGCCGTGGAAAAATCAAAGCTGCTCCGGAGAGTGATATTGCAGTTTATTTTTCACCTGTTGACGGAAAAATGGCCTTAACACAGGTTACTGAAGCTTCCAAGAAATCTAAACTGGTTGAAGCAATATCGCATCGTTTCAGTGGAGCAATCGCTAAACTTTACTCTGAATTGTTAGCAAGTGGTAAAGAGATTAAATTCATTCTTGATGATGATATATATTGGGCCGAAAAATTAAAGCGTGATGTCGGTCGTAATTCAAAAATTGAAGCTTTCAGAATTTATAATGAATTGATTAATAAAGGTCTTAATACAAGGTTTCTTCAAACGAATCAGAATATTTATCAGTTACAGCATAATAAATTTATGATTTTTACTTTCAATAATAGTGGTGCAGTATTCACAGGCGCTGGAAATATGACGACAGCTGCATTTACTAAAAACTTTGAAAACTTTTATTACATCACTATCCCAGCTGTTGTAGAGGCCTATAATCAACAATACGACTTGTACTTTGACAAGATGGCGACAGCTGCTGAGGATATGCCTCGGGACTATGTTTTACCGTAATGTGCCCAATAAATTGGTAGCTGAAGCCTAGGGGGAATTCTCTGCCTGATAAGTCGAGAATTTGCTTAAATAATTGCCTGTGATTTCAATAGCTTGCTAAGCCATCATGAGGGGTGAAATATTTCAACCTGAAATATTTAGAGGGCCTTAAAATGTTAATATGGGGCCCATCTTCTCCTTACTCCTATTCATTTTCACTTTTTCATCAGCTCATGCTTTTGAGTCTCTAAGCTATTCTGGACGTTTGGTTAATTCTGATGGTTCCCCAGTTCCAGGGACTGCGAATTTAACTTTTGATTTGGCCTATTCAGGTTCTCCAGGAATTATTCGTTGTTCTCAAGCTTTAAATGGAGTGGATCTTTCACATGGTGTTTTTCATGTGAAACTGAACTTTCCCGGTTGCTCACCGGATATTCTAACTATTTTTTCAGAAACTCCTTCTGGTGAAACAGTAAGTATTAGAGTCACTGATCGCACACCTGATCCAGATAAAATTTATTCTTTCCAGGCCGTCCACTCAGTTCCCTATGCTTTTATCGCGAAGCAGTTGCCCAAGATGAACGCCTCTGATGGTCAGGTGCTAACATGGGATGATAACGCCAAAATTTGGTCACCACGAACTCCTGTTGCACCAAGCGGGGGAACTATTACATCAGTCGTTGGTGATCAGGGATTAATCAGCACTACAACTTCTGGAAACGTCACGATCGGCATTTTAGATGATGGTGTTACTTCTACTAAAATTTTGGATGGCACCATTGTGGATGTTGATATTTCAGCTACCGCTGAAATCGCACAATCAAAAATTAAAAATCTCACCACTGATCTTGCTGCCAAAGAATCTTTAATTGGTCCAGGATCTTCCACTGATTATTTAAACGGAACGAAGGCATGGAATAATTTTGATCAATCAGTGCGAAACGCTTTATTAATCGGGTATACCAGTGGCGCTGCTACCCCAGTCGCTGCTACTGATAATGTTATGGAGGCGATTGGTAAACTTGAAGGACAAATCATTGCCAATGATACTGCCTTTGATAATGCCGGCCAGTGGGATAAAGATGGAGCTCTCCTTTTTTATAACTCAGGTAATGTGGGAGTTGGGACAGCAACGCCATCTGATAAGTTAGAAGTTGTGGGAGATATCTCAGTAAGTAATAAGTTGCGTTTTAAAAACTCGGCCATAAGTTATGTTGAACTTCGTGCGCCAGTGGGAGCAGGTGCTGTGACACTTACTCTGCCAGGGACCTTAGGAATAAATGGCCAAGTGCTTTCTACTGATAGCTCTGGCAATCTCTCCTGGTTAACACCATCGACTGATTCATCCCAAATTACAGATGGATCAATAGTAGATGCAGATGTCTCCGGTTCCGCCAACATCGCTCAATCCAAGATTGCGGGTTTGACTACTGATTTAGGAAGTAAAGAGCCGACTTTAGCTGCTGGAACTTCAGCACAATATTATCGAGGTGATAAAACCTGGCAAACACTCAACACTGATGCGGTTCCAGAAGGGACTAAGTTATATTTTACAGAACCTAAAGTTCTGGGAACCGATCTTCTTGGTTTTTCTTCCGGTGCCGGTATCATTAGCGCGACAGACACTGTCCTTTCTTCGATCGGAAAATTGGATGGGAACATCGCTGCTGTTTCTTCAGCTCAAGCAAACTACGTTTTAAAGGCTGGCGATACCATGAGCGGCCCTCTTGCTATGGGAAGTAATAAAATTACAGGTCTCGCTGATCCAACTGTTGCAACGGATGCGGCCAATAAAAACTATGTCGATACACAAGTCAGTGGTGTCACTGTTACTCCTGGTGGAGCAGATGAAGATATTCAATTTAATAATGCTGGCGCCTTAGGCGGTGTCGCAAAATTTAAGTATTCTTCTGCCAATAATTCTGTTTTTCTAGGTGATAAACCTTCTGGTTGGAGTAATAACTATATTTATATGAATGCTGGAACTTCTGAACGATCAGGAGTTCAGATGTTCACGAATACTTCCGGGACTGCTTTCGCTGATGGTTTTGATATCGCCGCTGTGTTTGGATATGCAGAAATAAACTTGAAAGAGGCCGGTTACTTGATGCTCAAGACAGCTGACCTGGAAAGAATGCGGATCACGGCCACAGGTAATGTCGGGATCAACACTGAAACACCTGGAGAGAAACTTGATGTGGCCGGAAATATAGCTCTATCTGGAAAACTTCGACTAAAATCAGATACGGTTAATTACATTGAATTAAAAGCTCCACTTTCTTTGGCCACAACTCGTACATTTACTTTACCGAATGCTTATGGAACTTCCGGCAACGCCCTTATTACTGATGGTGCAGGTAACTTGACCTGGGGAGCCGTGGCCACGACTGCAAGTTCAGTTGGTGGTGATCTTACTGGAACCATTGGAAGTGCGGAAATTGTTTCGGGAGCTGTAGGGAGTGCAGAGATAGCTGACCTTTCTATCGTTGATGGTGATATTGCAAACGCCACCATCACGTATGGGAAATTGAATTTGGTGGATGGAGATGTTCCACAGGCCAAAGTAAATGGCCTGGTTACTGCGCTTAGTGGAAAAGAACCAACGATCACTAATCCGAATGATACGACCAAGTATTGGCGTGGGGATAAAACGTGGCAGACTTTAAATACATCAGTCGTTACAGAAGCTACAAACCTTTACTTCACAGAGGATAGAGTTCGTGCCACTCAACTAGATGGTTATTTAGTTGGAGCAAATTCACCAGTAATATTCACTGATACATTATTGGGAGCTGTTGGAAAATTACAAGCACAAATTAGTTCGAATAAAACAGCCTTCGATGCTCAATGGACCAAGACAGGAAATAATCTATACTATAATTCCGGAAATATCGGGATTGGGACTTCTTCCCCTGGTTCAAAACTTCAGATCGTTCAATCGACTTCGACAGGTACGGTTACTGATAACGTCGAAGTTACTGCGATCTCTACAAATAGAAATGCGACCTTTGTAGCAGATGGTGCCGCTGGCAATGGCGCAGGTATCGTTTTCAGGGAGAATAATGTAGAGAAAAGCCGTATTCATCAATTCTTCAGCGATCAAACGTTACGTTTTATAAATGGCGGTATTGAGGCCATGGTTATTTCTTCTGATGGTAAAGTTGGATTGGGAATTAAACCTGCCGAAACATCTTTTCATGTGAATAGCACAATTCCTTCCACTACAGTCCATCCTTCGCGAGCAGGCATTTTAGTAGAAGCCGAAGGATCAAGCCCTGGAGGAAGACTGGGGGCCAGAACTTATAGTACAACAGAAAATCCGATGTTAATTGCCTATCGGGCCAGAGGAACAAAAAGTGCTCCAACTCCTCTTATGTCGGGAGATACTATCTTGAGTTTAATACCTGGTGGCTTTGATGGATCAAGTTGGATTAATGGGAATAGTAATGCGGAAAGCATGAGTATGCGAACAACGCAAGATTGGTCATCAACAGCTAGAGGTTATGCCATTAATTTTTCAACCGTTGAAAATAATACTGTTGGTGGAATTACCCGAATGAAAATAGATCACAATGGGAATGTTGGAATTGGTACTACTGCTCCAGTTGAGAAATTAGATGTTCAAGGAAATGTTAAAATTGGTAATTCAGGGGACAATACTTGTAATGCGAGCAAAGAGGGAAGCATGCGTTACAATTCTACTTCTAAATTAATGGAATTTTGTAACGGAACAACTTGGAATCAGTTCGCTAAATCAAGTGATATTCCCAAAATTACTTCTGCGCAAATTGCTACCGGGACAGTCGCTTGTGGTACTTATTTAACTCCAATGACTTTCACAGGTAATGCGGGTCAAAAAGTAGAGATTACGGCCACACAACAGGGACGACCAACGGTTACCGTTGATGGTGGACATTTTTATAATCAGTTATTCCTCAATGGCGTGCTAGTAGACTCTGGCGGTACTTTCACTCATACAACATGGAGAGGACAAGTAGTTACGAACTATTCAGGTACACTTGCTACGAGTGGTACACATACTGTGAAAGTATATTTGGATTGCGGAAATGGTACCACTCACATCAGTGATCCTGCTGCTGAATGGCCTAATGGAGGATTGCACTACCGAGTTATCGTTCATTAATTAAGGGTGAATGCCCATAATTTAAGGCTTCTCTCATAGGGATGGAAAATTTTTCCATCCAACTATAATAAGATTACAGTGGGTTGGAGTTAATAAAGCAAAATAATCTTCTGAATAATAAATTTTAATCTTATTAATAAATGCATCTTAAAATATAAAGATGTACTTCCTTCTCGCAATGATTGTGTCTCTGCTCGCAACAGTGGCACATGCTTCTCAGTCCATAAGTTATTCAGGACGGTTGGTGAATTCCAATGGATCGCCGGTTGGTGGGAATGCTAATTTAACTTTTGATTTGGCCTATTCTGGGCAGCTCGGGGTTAATGTCTGCTCGCAACAAGTGGATGGTATTGGTTTGGTTAATGGTGTATTTCACGTTGCACTTGATTTTCCTAATTGTAACTTAACCAATGTCTTGGCCGGTATTCCATCAGGTCAAAGTATCAGTATTCGAGTCACAGACAGAACTAAAGATCCTAACCGAGTTTATTCATTTCAGGCCGTTCATTCTGTCCCATTTTCCTTAATGTCAGAGATTTCAAAACAACTTGCTCAGATGAGTGCAGCTGAAGGGCAGGTACTTACTTGGAACAGCACGGCCAAACTTTGGGAACCTCGTACTCCTGTTGCTCCAAGCGGCGGAACTGTTACCTCGGTAATGGGTGATCAAGGATTAGTAAGTAGCACCACTGCAGGAAATGTCACTATTGGCATTTTAGATCAAGGTGTAACTTCGACTAAAATTTTGGATGGAACTATCGTGGATGTTGATATTTCAGCTACCGCTGAAATCGCACAATCGAAAATTAAAAATCTAACGACTGATCTGGCGGCCAAAGAATCTTTAATTAGTACAGGATCCTCCACTGATTATTTAAACGGTACGAAAAACTGGAATGATTTTGATCAATCAGTACGAAATGCTTTATTAATTGGGTATACCACTGGCGCTGCTACTCCAGTTGCTGCTACTGATAATGTCATGGAGGCGATTAGTAAGCTTGAAGGACAAATCATTGCCAATGATACTGCCTTTGATAATGCCGGACAGTGGGATAAAGATGGAACTCTTCTATTTTATAACTCAGGTAATGTAGGAATTGGGACGGCAACGCCTTCTGATAAATTAGAAGTTGTGGGAGATATCTCAGTCAGTAATAAATTACGTTTTAAAAACTCGGCCATAAGTTATGTTGAACTGAAGGCGCCAGTGGGAGCAGGAGCGGTAACACTTACTTTGCCGGGAGCATTGGGAACAAACGGCCAAGTGCTTTCTACGGATAGCTCTGGCAATCTCTCATGGTTAACACCATCGACTGATTCATCTCAAATTACGGATGGCTCAATAGTAGATGCAGATGTCTCTGGATCGGCCAACATTGCCCAATCTAAAATTGCGGGTTTGACTACTGATTTAGGAAGTAAAGAGCCGACTTTAGCTGCTGGAACTTCAGCACAATATTATCGAGGTGATAAAAGCTGGCAGACTCTGAATACTGATGCGGTTCCAGAAGGGACTAAATTATATTTTACGGAACCAAAAGTGTTAGGGACTGATTTATCAGGATTTGTCTCTACTACTGGTGTGATAGGTGCAACAGATACAGTATTAACATCCATTGAAAAGCTTGATGGGAATATTGCCGCTGTTTCTTCTGCTCAAGTAAACTACGTTTTAAAGGCCGGCGATATCATGAGCGGCCCTCTTGCCATGGGAAGTAATAAGATTACAGGTCTCGCTGATCCAACTGTTGCAACGGATGCGGCCAATAAAAACTATGTCGATACACAAGTCAGTGGTGTCACTGTTAATCCTGGTGGAGCAGATGAAGATATTCAATTTAATAATGCTGGCGCCTTAGGCGGGGTCGCAAAGTTTAAGTATTCTCCTGCCAATAATTCTGTTTTTCTAGGTGATAAACCTTCTGGTTGGAGTAATAACTATATTTATATGAATGCTGGAACTTCTGAACGATCAGGAATTCAGATGTTCACGAATACTTCCGGGACTGCTTTCGCTGATGGTTTTGATATCGCCGCTGTGTTTGGATATGCAGAAATAAACTTGAAAGAGGCCGGTTACTTGATGCTCAAGACAGCTGACCTGGAAAGAATGCGGATAACGGCTACAGGTAATGTCGGGATCAACACTGAAACACCCGCGGAGAAACTTGATGTAGCCGGAAACATCGCTCTTTCTGGAAAACTTCGACTAAAATCAGATACGGTAAATTACATTGAATTAAAAGCTCCACTTTCTTTGGCCACAACTCGTACATTTACTTTACCGAATGCTTATGGAACTTCCGGCAACGCCCTTATTACTGATGGTGCAGGTAACTTATCCTGGGGGGCAGTGGCCACGACTGCAAGTTCAGTTGGTGGTGATCTTACTGGAACCATTGGAAGTGCGGAAATTGTATCAGGAGCGGTTGGGAGTGCAGAGATAACTGATCTTTCTATTGTTAATAGTGATATTGCAAACTCCGCCATCACGTATGGGAAATTGAATTTGGTGGATGGAGATGTTCCGCAGGCGAAAGTAAATGGTCTGGTTACTGCGCTTAGTGGAAAAGAACCTACGATCACAAATCCGAATGATACAACCAAGTATTGGCGGGGGGATAAGAGCTGGCAGACTTTAAGTACATCGGCAGTGCCGGAAGGAACTCGGCTGTACTTTTTAGACTCGAGAGTGAGGATGGCCCTTCTTACTGGCTATAATCTTGTATCAACTTCCGCAATTCCACTGACGGACACTGACGATCTTCTAACAGCATTAAAAAAATTAGAACTTCAAAATACTGCAACTAGTACTGCGCTCAATAACAACGGCCAGTGGAGTAAGAATGGGACATCCGTTTATTATAACGCCGGTAGTGTAGGAATTAATACGAATGCTCCTGTTAATAGGTTTAATTTGAGTGCTGATGGAACAACGAAAGCTATTTTCGATGCTAATGAGATATTCCAATTTCATGGTGGTAATTCAAATTATGGAACGGTATCAGGCGATAATATTACTCTAGGCTTGGGTGTCCATGATTTCTCCTCTGATTCAGTTTATACCGCAACAAATGAAGGGGCATGGATTGGCTCGCTAACAAATGCGCCATTCGTTTTACGAACTAACAATTTAGAAAGAGTTAGAATCAGTGAGACAGGTGCTGTAGGTGTAGGTACGATTTCACCAGAGTATAAACTTCATGTTGCAGGCAATAATGTTAATAATTTATTATTACTAGAAAATCAAAGTTCAACAGTTACGACCTATCCTTCTTTAGGAATTGACAATTATCAAGGAGGGACATCAGGGCATCCAGCCTTAGGTTTAAAGAATGCAGGCGGAACCAAAGCTGCTCCTGCCGCCATCTCTGGTGGTAATAATCTAGGAACTTTTCTGGCCTATGGACACAATGGAACAAATTTCGTTCAAGGTGCTAGAATCGATATAACTGCAGATGCCACATTTACCGCAACTAGTGCACCTACAAGTATGAGGTTTCACACCACCAATGCTAATTCTATTGCCTATGAAGAGCGCATGAGAATTACTCCTCCTGGTAATGTTGGAATTGGAACTTTAACTCCAGCTTCGAAACTTGATGTGAAAGGAAGCATCAGTGCTCATGGACAACCTTTTCCTTGGAGATGGAAAGCTATTTCTACCGGGGTAAACTTCGGAACTTCCACATGGGTCGACTTAACAATTATTAATATGAACCTTCCCGCTAATGCAGATGTTGAAGTCAGATTTGATGGTTCTGTATTTGCCAATGAATCAGGAATCCATTGTAGTTTTAGATTTGTAGTCGACGGTGTGGCCGTTTCAGATAATGCTACCTATGGGGATCATATTGTCATGGGTAATACTCCAAATTGGTGGCAAGCTGTGGCCCGGTCTCGTTGGTTTGATAATATGGCGGCCGGAAATCATGTCATCAAAGTACAGGGGAGTGCTCAACCGACAGCCACGGCTGTAAATGCCTGTAGGGTAGATGGTACGGATTATTCAAGGATAAGAACTACAGTCATGGCCTATCCGGTACAGTGAGATAGTAGCCAGTTTCTTGGGGCTGCTCTATTTATAAGGAACTTTTTTCCACTAAATTGGTTGGGAAATTCGATGAGTTAGAGCTTTAAAAGTAAATAAATCTGTTCGTTTATTATTTCACATTATAAATAAAAAGTTGTCATAAAATAAAGAGATGCATCTTCTACTCGCAATGATGGTGTCTCTGCTCGCAACAGTGACACATGCTTCGGAGTCTATTAGTTATTCTGGACGGCTAGTGAACTCCAACGGTTCACCAGTTGGTGGCAATGTAAATTTAACTTTTGAACTTGTTTACTCTAGCCAGCCAGGAGTTACATTATGCTCAGAAGCCTTAGATGGAGTGACCCTGGTCAATGGCGTCTTTCATGTAAAACTAGATTTTCCAAATTGTAATTTAAAAGATGTCTTGGCCAAAGTTCCTTCGGCCCATACTGTGAACATCAGAGTTATCGATCGCACACCTGATCCAGATAAAATTTATTCCTTTCAAGCTATCTATTCTTTGCCCTTTTCTTTTATTTCTCAAATGTCAAAACAGCTGGCTCAAATGGATGCGATTGATGGGGATATTCTGACTTGGGATAATCTGAATAAACAATGGGCTCCTCGTTCGCTAGGTGGGGGGAGTGGCGTTGTTAATTCCATTACCGCTACCGATGGATTAAGCGGTGGAACCATTACAAGTAGTGGTTCAATTGGAATTGCAAATAATGGAGTTACTTCTGCACGGATCCTTGATGATACGATTGTTGATGCAGACGTTTCAACTACCGCTGAAATAGACCAGTCTAAAATTAAAAACCTCACAACCGATCTTGCCGCCAAAGAATCCTTAATCAGTAGCGGAGCTTCAACTGATTACTTAAATGGAATTAAGTCCTGGACTAATTTTGATCAGTCGGTGCGGAACGCTTTACTACTTGGATACACATCAGGTTCTGCCACGCCACTTACAGCGACAGATAATGTAATGGAGGCCCTGGGTAAACTTGAAGGTCAAATTATCGCGAATGATACTGCCTTCGATAATGCCGGCCAGTGGGATAAAGACGGGAGTCTTATTTATTACAACGCAGGAAATGTGGGGATTGGAACGGCCACGCCAGCTGAGAAGTTAGATGTGACGGGTAACATCGCTCTTTCAGGAAAAATGCGATTAAAAGATTCTGGAAGTAATTATGTCGAACTAAAATCACCAACGACAATTGCAGGGACAGTGACATTCACTCTACCTGGGACTCTGGGAACAAGTGGACAAGTCTTAGTGACGGATGCTTCGGGAAACTTATCATGGTCCACACCTTCAACTTCTTCTGCTGAGATCGTTGACGGATCAATCATTGATGCCGACGTATCCGGAAGTGCGAGTATCGCTCAATCTAAAATTGCAAATTTAACGACCGATTTAGCTGCGAAAGAACCAACCTTAATAGCTGGAACTGCCGCTCAATATTTGAGAGGGGACAAGAGCTGGCAGACCCTTAATACCGATGCGGTAGCGGAAGGAACCAAATTATATTTTACAGAACCCAGAGTCCTGGGAACTGATCTTGCTGGACTAAGTGCCGTTGCCGGAAGTGTGACTGACTCTGACAGCGTTTTATCAGCGATTGGTAAA
>JANJTC010000001.1 GCA_024711325.1 Bacteriovoracaceae bacterium
AATTTGGGCAAAAAGGAGGGATCAATTGTAATTGATCAGGCGTTATAGTCATTGGCTTCCGGCAATGGAAAAATGATGCCAATTTTTGAGAGAGTTATCCTATGAATTTGATTATAGAAGAGGAGCAGGGCAGAAAAAAAAATCCGCCCTGTTATGGAAAAAATTACTGGGAACTGTCCTCAGTTGCCTGCGAACAATTAAAAGATTTAAGCAACTGATCGTTTCGCCCGAGTCTCCGGGCGAATTTGTTTAAATTGTTGATGGTTCTTAATCACTCGTTTTTGTAGATAGGTTTCAATCTTTTTTACCATCAGAGGCGTTGTCGTAAACCTAAACTGGCCCTGCTGACCTTCAAAGGTTTTCCACTCGATTTTTCCGCTGAAAATAAAAAAACTTGGTACGGTGATTTCAAATTGAGAAAGATTTTTAATTTCCCACGAAGTTACTGCTGGCATGCTGTGCCATATACGGAACCATTTCTTTTTAACAAGCTTAATATTATCTTCATGAATTTCGAGATTATATTTAGGACCTTGAAGTGTATAAAAAATCAAAATGGCCTCCACAATAGTAAGAGCTTATCGAGAAGTATGTGGGAAAAAATAAATTAAATCAGGCCTAATTTAATTTATTATTTTTTATTTATGGAGGAAGGGTCCTGCTGGATGAACAGCAGGACTAAACTAAAATTTATAATTACTCGAGTAAACTTCTTAACATCCAGGCATTCTTTTCGTGTAACTGCATACGTTGAGTTAATAAATCTGCAGTCGGTTCATCAGACGCTTTTTCCACCACTGGAAAGAGAGATCTGGCAGTCTTCACAATCGATTCCTGTCCTCGCACAAGATGCCTGATCATCTCTTCCGCTACAGGTTGACCTTTTACTTCTTTAATCGAACTTAACTCAACAAATTCTCCATAGGTCCCCGGAGCTGGGTAACCCAAAGCTCGAATTCGTTCCGCGATTAAATCCACGGCAAGTGCCAGTTCGTTGTATTGTCCTTCAAACATCAGATGAAGGGTGTTGAACATGGGGCCTTTCACATTCCAGTGAAAGTTATGAGTCATTAAATAAAGAGTATAAGTGTCGGCCAGTAAATGGTTTAGACCTTTGGCTATAGCGGACCTGTCTAGTTCATTCATTCCAATGTCGATTTGCATATAAAATCCTTTTGGTTATTGTGGAACTATCTTATTCCCCTATAGGGCCTAAATCTAATTGATTTTCTCTATATGCTGATAGTACACCCTGTTTGCTGCGCAGAGAAAAACTGGAAAGTGCTTTTGCTAGAAGGTAATGTATAGAAGAGGTGATCTGCCATGTTATGGTCCACCATCTTCGGACTCCTCTTTGTGACTATGGGATCGACCCTATTGGGATCTTTTCCTATTCTTTTCCATCGATATCTAAAAGAATCTCATTGGCGTTGGTCTGAGAGCTTTTGCGGCGGTGTGATGATTAGTGCTTCTATATTTTCCTTGTATTTACCGGCCTATGAAATTTTAAAAATCCAAAATGCTTCTCTCGGCCCCTTATGGCAAGGAAGCTTGTGGGGATTCTCATTTATTTTTGTCGCTCATAAACTTGTGCATTTCTGGAGCTCTGATCACATTCAAAGGCGTGCTTACTTATTTGTGCTCGCCATGGGAATTCACAATATACCTGAAGGGTTGGCGGTGGGGGTGGATGTTGGTGCCCTAGGCTGGGAAGAAGCGATGCCACTGAATGTGGCCATTTTTATTCAAAATTTACCTGAAGGATTTGTGAGTAGCATGACCTTTTTAGTGGCCGGTTTTTCTTTGAAAGCTGCTTTGATTGCTAATGCTCTGACGGCCTTGATTGAAGGAGCTTCCTCTTTATCTGGTTTTGTTTTTGCCATCAAGGCCGATCTGGGTCTTGCTTTTCTTTTGGCCTTCTCGGGTGCTTGCATGAGTAGTGTGGTGGTCTTGGAGGCATGGAGTAAGTATCGGCTTGAAGGAAAGGCAAGTTTTGCCTTTCCTGGATTTGCTGCAGGCCTGTTGGTGTGTGCAATTCTTGATCTCTTTTTGTAAAGCAGATAGGCCTTGTGCAGAATTACATGTAAGAAATCGTTAGTTTCTACTCAGTTTTATCGATGAAATTTATCGGGAATTACACTAAATCTAGTTAGAAAACCGTCAAAAAAATGTCAAGGCTACTATATATAGATTTTTATCTTTTCAAATGTCAGACTAACTACTACGCTTATTTTAAGACAGATAAATTTACACCACCACACACATCATGAAGAAGGAGCTGGGGTATGAGCACGGAGCAACTACTAAAACCAACCAACGATCGTTTTGTTCTTTTCCCGATTAAGTATCACGACATTTGGGACATGTATAAAAAAGCGATGGCAAGTTTTTGGACAGCGGAAGAAATTGATCTTTATTCCGACTTAAATGATTGGGAATCTTTGAACGATCAAGAGCGTCATTATATTTCTCATATTTTGGCCTTCTTTTCGGCTTCGGATGGCATTGTTAATGAGAACTTGGCCCTTCGTTTTTATAACGATATTCAAATTCCTGAGGCCCGCTCATTCTACGGTTTCCAGATTGCTATGGAGAATATCCATGCTGAAACTTATGGGCTCCTAATTGATACCTACATTAAGGATGCAGCTAAAAAAGATTATCTATTTAAGGCGATTGATAATATCCCATGCATTAAGAAGAAAGCTGACTGGGCCTTAAAGTGGATTTACGGCAACGGTTCATTCGCTGAACGTCTTGTGGCATTCGCGGCGATTGAAGGTATTTTCTTCTCTGGTTCTTTCTGCTCAATTTTCTGGCTTAAAAAACGTGGACTCATGCCCGGACTGACTTTTTCAAATGAACTTATTTCAAGAGATGAGGGCCTTCACACTGATTTCGCATGTCTTCTCTATAAAAACTACATCCAGGATAAACCATCCGAGGCCCGTATTCGTGAATTGATTGTTGAGGCCGTGGAATTTGAATGTGAATTCATCACTGAGGCCCTTCCGGTTTCACTTATCGGAATGAATGCTGACCTTATGAAAGAATATATTAAGTTTGTGGCCGATAGATTGATGAGGCAGCTTGGTTATTCAAATATTTTTGATGCCAAAAATCCATTCGATTGGATGGAGCTTATATCCATGCAAGGTAAGACTAACTTTTTTGAAAGAAAAGTTTCTGAATACCAGAAAGCAGGGGTCGTGAATTCGACGAAAGAAGCTGCTGGTTCAAACTTTGCATTCTCAACAGATATGGATTTTTAATTTAAGAAAAGATAAGCGAAGAGGAGTTTAGAAATGTTTGTTATCACACGTTCAGGCAAAAGAGAGCCGGTACAATTTGACAAGATCACTCACAGGATTTCACAGCTAAGTTATAACTTAGATCAAAAATATGTTGATGCTATTCAGGTCGCTAAACGAACCATCAATGGTTTATTTGATGGCATAACTACTGATGAATTGGATAATCTATCTGCTGAAGTATCAGCTTATATGACCTCTGTTCATCCGGACTATGCAAGACTTGCCGGCCGCATTGCTGTTGCCAACCTTCACCGTTCAACTTCTGATTCATTCATGGAGACTTTTGAGACTCTCTATAATTATGAAAATGAATTTACTAAGGAAAAACAACCTCTACTTTCAGATGAAATTTATGCTTTCGCTCGTGAACATAAAGATAGAATCTCTTCAGAAATTGCATATTCTCGTGATTTTGAATTCGATTATTTTGGATTCAAGACTCTTGAAAAATCTTATTTATTGAAAGTAAACGGTAAAATTGTTGAACGTCCTCAGCATTTATTTATGCGAGTTGCCCTGGGAGTACAAATTGGAAACATCGAAGAAGCTATTAAAACCTATCATCTTATTTCCGAAGGTTGGTTTACACATGCTTCTCCGACTCTTTTTAATGCCGGTACTAATAAAGCGCAAATGTCGTCATGCTTCCTGGTAGCGACTAAAGATGATTCGATTGAAGGCATTTATGAGACTTTAAAGCAGTGTGCTCTAATTTCTCAATCTGCTGGTGGTATCGGTCTTTCAATTCACAATGTCCGTGCAAAAGGTTCATTCATCCGTGGAACCAATGGTACTTCAAACGGTATCGTGCCTATGCTTCGTGTTTTCAACGATACTGCCCGCTATGTTGATCAGGGTGGTGGTAAGCGTAAAGGTGCCTTTGCTATCTATTTAGAGCCTTGGCATGCTGATATTGAAGATTTTATCGATCTTCGCAAGAATCACGGTAAAGAAGAAATGCGTGCAAGAGACCTCTTTTACGCTCTTTGGATCAATGATCTTTTCATGAAGCGTGTGGAAGCGGATGCTGATTGGACTCTGATGTGTCCAAATAAATCCCCTGGTCTGGCCGATTGTCATGGTAAGGAGTTTGAAGCTCTTTATGAAAAATATGAGGCTGAAGGTCGTGGTCTAAGAGTCGTTAAGGCACGTGATCTATGGTTCAAAGTGATTTCTTCACAAATTGAAACCGGCATGCCTTTCATGCTTTATAAAGATGCGGCCAACGAGAAATCGAACCAGAAAAATCTGGGTACAATCAAGTCTTCTAACCTTTGTACTGAAATCATGCAGTACACTTCTGAAAAAGAAATTGCCGTCTGTAATCTTGCTTCAATTGCTCTTCCAATGTTTGTCGATAACGGCGAGTTCAATCACAAGAAACTTTACGAAGTAACTTATCAAGTAACACGCAACCTTAACCGTGTGATTGATCTTAACTACTATCCGGTAGAAGAAGCACGCTATTCAAATATGAAGAACCGTCCGGTAGGTCTTGGGGTTCAAGGACTGGCAGATACTTTCTTTAAAATGCGACTTCCTTTTGACTCAGAAGGTGCTCGTCGTGTGAATAAAGAAGTTTTCGAAACGATTTATTATGCGGCCCTTTCTGCATCTGCTGATCTTGCAAAAGAGCAAGGCCATTACGAGTCTTATGAAGGTTCACCAATCTCTCAAGGCATCCTTCAGCACGACATGTGGGGTGTTACTCCTTCTGAACGTTGGGATTGGACAACTTTAAGGGCCAAGATTAAGACTTACGGCGTTCGTAACTCACTTCTCATGGCACCTATGCCAACAGCTTCGACATCCCAAATTCTTGGTAATAATGAGTGTATCGAACCTGTGACCTCAAATATTTACACACGTCGGGTTCTCTCTGGAGAATTCGCTATGGTTAATAAGCATCTTGTGCGTGACCTCATTCAGCTTGGTCTCTGGAATGAAGAAATGAAGGACCGGATCATCGCTCACAATGGATCGGTTCAGTACATTCCAGAGATTCCTGCTGACCTCAAAGAGCTTTACCGCACAGTATGGGAAATTAAGCAGAAATCGATCCTTGAGATGGCCGCTGATCGTGGTGCTTATATCGATCAATCTCAGTCGCTTAATATCCACATGGAAGATACAAACTTCGGTAAGCTTTCTTCATTGCACTTTGCTGCATGGAAACTTGGCCTGAAAACCGGAATGTATTATCTTAGAACTCGTCCAGCAGTGGATGCGATTAAATTTACGATTAAAGAAACTTCGAAAGCTGCTCCTGCGGATCAGCAAGCTGCGATGGTTTGTTCATTAGACAATCCAGAAGACTGCGTAAGCTGCGGAAGCTAGGTTTATCTGTCAAAGGCTTCCTCACATCTAGGATGTTGTGAGGAAGCCTTTTTTTTTAGTCTAAAATGTTATAACCCATCTCAGGACGTCTTAATTCCTTGGACAAGTTATTCAGATTTTCCGGAATAGGCTGGTGAGGTGAAACAGGAAATAGCACATTATAGTCAGGCTTTTTGAAACGTATGCTTTCCTGATTCTCAAGAGTGTTGATATCAATTCCCCGGCGTCTTAATTCACCCATGGCATCTCTTAAATCCAGGACTAAACCTTTTGAATAAATATTCACTCCAGTCACATCCGTATGAAATGACAGGCCACCTGGTTTTAACACCCGCATGATTTCATTTAGTAACTCGAACTTATACTTGATGTGCCTTAAAGTATCCTGAGTGTAGATAAGGTCGAATTTATTCTGGCCATAGGGAATACGTTTACCAAAATCCAGATCCTCAAATATAATATAAGGTAAATCGACTTGTTCGATATCGTGCTTATTAAAAATTTCAAACTTCAAGGCGGTCAGGACATAGCTTTCCCGACGATAGAAAGTATGGGTCTTTTCTTTGTTGATTCCATAGAATTCGACCTCTGGAAAGAGTTTCTTCAATTCCATTAGCACTCGTCCGTTACCGGCGCCTATTTCCATCACTCTTGTTTTTTCACCAGCAAGACGATTTTTGCCATAAATGTCCTGGATTTGGTCTTGTAATTTATAAGGAGCAATCTTTAAGTTTAAATCTGTCAGTGAGTGTGAGCGCTCTTCATTGTACTGAAGATTTTTATACTCATCCCAATTCATGGATTCAACGGTTTGTTCAGTTTGAAAATAAAGGCTCAAGCAAAATCCGATGATAATACTTGATATTGCCAGAAGTATGTTTCTTAGTCCCATTGAACAATTGAACACGGAAATAAAGGGTTTTGACAATGAGTTTAACTTGATCATAATAGGGGTATCTGTCTCTAAGGAGTTAATGCTTGAAATCAATTGTCGCTATCCTCATTCTTCTATGTAGCCTCTCATCATGGGCAAATCAAAAGGGATTAGGAATTTCAATTGGAAATCCTACCGGACTTAACGGGAAGTATTGGCTTGATTCTTCCAAGGCCATTGATGCGGGCATGGCATGGTCCTTTGGAAAACACTCTGACTTTAGCCTTCATTCAGACTATCTCCTTCATAAAGATGCTGCCTTTTATTTCAACGACGTTCATCCTCTCGATTTTTATTACGGGATTGGGGCGAGGATGGAATTTTCTGATGACATTGAACTAGGGGTTAGAATTCCCTTGGGTATAACTCATCGTTTCGAGCAGGAGTCCGCGGACATCTTTGCAGAAGTTGCTCCTATCGTGGATTTAGTTTCCAAAACAGGGTTAGAAATGCACTTGTTATTCGGAGCTCGTTATTACTTCTAAGACTTAATTCACAAGAATTTTTTCTTTTATATTAACTTTTTTTCCATTGATTTCAGAGATCCTAAGCTCTCCACCGAGGTTTTTTTCGATGGCATTTTTACTCATAGGATTGATCTGAACCTGATAGTCGGCTTCAAACTTTACAGTACTTTTACTCCCAGAAAGAATTCCCGATCTCATTGCTATGTTTAATATTGGTTTGTTCTCAACTTGGGCCGTGATGGTATTCTGAGATGCCACATTTGAGTAGGATCTGATGTTTCTGAGTTTTAGGTTTACGGGAAAGACCTGAAAAACTTTTGGTTTAATCGTTCCCTCAATATCGCAACCAACTTTAAATTTATAATTTAAAGTTGCCTCTTCTTTCATCATCAATACATTCATCCAATTCACTTTCTCTTTAGAACAAGTATCGACCCGAAACTTGTTTGTTCCTTTGGGCCGTGCTTTGGCCTGCCCTGCCAGAATAGGGGCCATAAGAGACTTAATAGATAATTTGGCATCTTCAATTTCAGATCCTCCAAAAGTTAAAAAAGACAACAAAAGAATCCATAGGGTCAGCATAAGTTACTCATTTTATTAGTTAAACTATCAACCTTAAGCAAACTTAATTCTACAGGTCCACTGAGATTTTGATAAGGTTCTCTGCAATAAATACCGATTAGGCAGGCTATGGAAGAAGACATACTCAAAGGCAAAACCCTACTGGTCGTCGATGACGAAGTTGATTTACGGGATATTGTTGCCAGTGAACTTGAATTTATGGGTGCCAAGGTTTTCCAGGCGGAAAATATTCTGAAGGCCCAAAAGATTCTCAATGAAAATAAAATTGATCTCATTATTTCTGATATCAGGATGCCTGGCGGAACTGGAATAGATCTACTGGAAGTAGTAAAGGCAAATAGTAGTGAGGCCCCACCGGTCATACTAATTACTGGTTTTGCGGATATTACGTTAGAAGATGCTTTTGATAAAGGTGCTGAAGCACTTTTAAATAAACCTTTTAAACTCGATGATTTAATAAAGATGGTAGTTCGCTATACGGCACCTATAGATGAACGTTTTTCAGGCCCAGTTGAATCTCCTTCACTTTTAGATGGCGCCAAAGATGATATTGTCTATTTTGGACGAGGTGGTATGACCATTGATATTACCAATCAAGGCCGTAAGTATGACATAGGAGCAGAAGTACATTTTACTCTACATAATGGAGGAGTTGATTTTGAAGGCAAAGGTGTTTGTCGTTGGATTAAACTACTCAATAGTAATCAAGTGTTTATGGGTCTTGAATTTATTAGTTTGAAAGAAGAGTCCTTAAATCAGTTTAAAAAATTGATTGATGGTAAATCAGTCATTCCTTATATACCTACTGTAAGAAGTTAATCTCTTAACCAGTGACATGTATAACCACCCGGATTCTTTTTAAGATAATCCTGATGGTACTCTTCTGCCGGGTAAAATTTTTCGACAGGTAGAACTTGAGTAACTATGGGACGAGGCCATTTCTTGGATGCTTCTACTTTAGAGATAACTTCCTGGGCAACAAGCTTTTGCTCAGGAGAGTGATAAAAAATAACAGAACGATATTGTGACCCCTTATCATTGCCTTGCTGGTTTAAGGTAGTCGGGTCATGCATACGGAAAAAATATCCCAATAAATCAGAGTAAGATAATTTTTTAGGATCAAATTCAATTTGTACTGACTCAGCATGATTACTGGTTCCCAGTTTCACGATATTGTAGGTCGGATTATCTATCTTCCCACCTGTATAACCAACCGTTGTGTGAAGCACACCTGGAATGTTACGAATAATTTCCTCCATGCCCCAAAAACATCCACCGGCCAGTGTTGCTATTTCTTTTGTCATAGTCTTTGCTCCAAAACTTTGAGTACATAGTAGGAAGGTGAATAAAAAAGTGAGTAATCTCATCTTTTTATTATCTCAAAAGACTGAACCTTAGCCAAGTTTCATATTGAAATAGGGAATATTACATATTGTATAAAAATTTGTTACAATTTCTTCATGACTAAAGGACCTGAAGGTTTTGAGCAGTTTTATGGTGAGATGTATGGTGAGCGCTGGCCGCGCCTAAAAGCAGCTCTATTGGCCCCCAAGAAGCACGTAGCTGTTCTTAATCCTTTCTCTAAGTTCAAATTTACTGAAGCTCCTTTGTTGGTTACTGGGATCTCTTTTATTCATAATGTAAAAGAGAGTTTTCCTCAACCAGAGAAAACCGAGGAAGGTTATTTCAATTATTATTTAATGGATGCTGCCAGCATCCTTCCGATAGAAGCTCTGGAGTTAGTTCCCGGAGAGAAAGTGGTTGATCTTTGCGCTGCACCTGGCGGCAAAAGTTTACTTTGTGCGCTTAAATTAAAAAATCAAGGTCTTCTTGTATCTAATGACCGATCGGCCGCAAGACGTGCCAGGATTCATCGCATCTTTGATGATTATCTACCTAAGTCGGAACAAAAAAATCATACAGTCACTGCTCATGATGCCACTAAATGGAGTCTTTATCAGAAAAGTATTTATGATAAAGTTCTCCTGGATGCTCCCTGTTCTTCGGAAAGGCATGTTCTGGAGGATTCAAAAGAACTTTCTGTCTGGGCACCGGGAAGAACCAAAGCTATCGCAATCTCTCAATTTGCTATGCTGGCATCTGCTCTCGATATCGTGAAAGTTGGCGGTATTGTTGTGTATTCAACTTGTGCACTTTCAAAGTTAGAAAATGATGAAATTATCCGTAAGCTTTATCAAAAAAGAGCAGGACGATTTGAACTTATTCGGAAAGAATTTTCATTCGGAGAACCAACTGAATTTGGCTGGCAAGTGCTACCTGATACTACCGGTTGGGGGCCCTTCTATCTGGCTGTCGTTAAGCGTATTAAGTAATACTCCAATCGATCTCTTTTAGACCTTTCTCTTTTAAATATGCATTCGCTTGAGAGAAAGGGCTAGATCCATAAAACCCTCGATATACTGAAAGCGGGGAAGGGTGAACGGATTTTAGAATTTTATGTCTTGTTTCATCAACTTTAGCTGCTTTTTTTTGAGCAGGACTTCCCCAAAGAATAAACACCAGATTTTTTTTCTCGGCATTGAGGACTTCGATCACTTTATCGGTGAATTTCTCCCAGCCTTTTTGATGATGGCTACCGGCCTTTCCATTTTCAACAGTCAGGACCGTGTTAAGTAAGAGCACGCCTTGTTTTGCCCATGTTTCTAGACACCCATGAGATGGGACGGAGAGTCCCAAATCGTTGTTTAATTCTTTAAAGATGTTAATCAAGGAAGGAGGGATTTTTACACTTTCATTCACGGAAAAACATAGTCCATGGGCCTGGCCAGGGCCATGATAAGGATCTTGTCCTAATATGACGACTTTAACCTTGGTAAAGGGAGTGAGCCTAAATGCTTCAAAGACCTTTTCTTCTGCTGGATAAATCTCTTTCCCTGATGTTCTTTCCCGATGCAAAAACTCTATGAGCTCCTGCATGTAGGGGCTTGCGAGTTCTTGGTCTAGATATGGCATCCAGCTTTCTTCTAATTGAAATTTCATGCTCATTTTTAGCTTATTTCAGTCATTTTGGTCAAGAACTTGGCTTATCATCGCCAAGTTCCTAAAATGAGTTATGAGTGCACGCAGATATGTAGTTTGTGACATTGAGGCCACCGGTTTAGACGCTGATTGCGATTTAATAGAGATCGCCTTAATTACCTTTGAGGATGGTAAGGTGATTGATGTCTATGAAACTTTGATCAATCCCTTAAAGGTAATTCCCGAATATATTACTAACCTGACAACCATTTCAAACCGTGATTTAAAAGAAGCTCCCAAGTTCTATGAAATTGCCGATGCCATTCGACTTCGTCTGGAAGGAGCAGTTTTTGTTTCTCACAATACTGAATTTGATTTAGGCTTACTCAGGAAAAAGTACCAGGAGATGGGGCAAGAACTTAAGGTCAAAAACTTCTGCACCCTTAAAGTCGCTCAACATGAAATTCCAGGGCTTTTAAATTATAATCTGGATGCTCTTTGCAATTTTTTTAATATTAAAATTGTGGATCGTCATCGAGCGATTGGAGACGCTAAGGCAACTTTAGAACTGTTTAAAGAACTGATACAATTAAGATTCAAAACCTATCCTAAAATCTTATATTTGCCACATCATGGAATGGCCTTAAAAAAAATTCCTAGTAAGGCAGGGCTTTTATATTTTAAAGATCAATCAGGAAAGGTGATCCTTTTTGAAGCATCTTTTAATATGGAAAAGACGGCCCGGGAACTCCTTATGGTAAAAGCTGAACATCGGAATTTATTAATCAAGACTGCTATTGTTGAAGGCGAAGTCACCGGATCAGCACTTATCGCAGAATTTAAGAAGCTCCTATTTCAACCCTATCAGCCTCATTGGGTGATTTATCTGCAAGATCAAGGGCCCGAGAAAAAATTCAAAATCAGACCCTATAAAAAAGGAGTTAATGGACTTTGGTATTTCCGGGATTATCTGGATGCCAAAAAAAAGCTTAAAGAATTACTGCATGAAATGAAGGATCAAACCTTTGCTTATCGGGAAGGGGGTAAATCCAAGGAAGAAATTGTTAAACACAATCAAAAAGTAGATACCCTTTCCAAGGAAGCGCGTTTTCCCAGTGATCATCTCATCATTTTGGGAGAAGGGCGGACCATGGGAGAAAAATCGTTGATAGTCATCAGAAACAACCATGTCTTGGGTTATGGCCATACAGATGCCAAGGATGAAGAAATTTATGCCAATCCTGAAGCATTTATCACCCGTAGGTTTTTCCAGCATCTGGGGGCAGATCTGGCCGCCAGGAAGTATATCAGGATTTTAAAAAACCTTAGACAAAAGACGGAAGGCTGGCGAAGCCTGGCCGAACCATGATAGGATCAGTCTTAAAGACCCGGAGATCATATGAATCCTAAAAACTTCAAGTCAACAAAACGTTTCACAGGCTTCCCCTGTACTCATCGGCAATGGCGGGCCAATTCTCACTGTCGTTTTGTTCATGGCTATTCTCGCGAATTTTATTTTGAATTTGAGGCCCGGGAATTAACGATTGAAGGCTGGGTGGTGGATTTCGGAGGGCTTAAAGAAATTAAAAACTGGCTGGAGCACATGTTTGATCATACTTTTCTGGTGGCCCAGGATGATCCTCAGTTGGCAGAATTTAAAAGTCTGGAACAATTAGGTGCCTTGCAGTTAAGAGTGATGCCAAATCCAGGCATGGAAGGCACGGCACTTTTTGTTTACGAGGAGGCCAGCCGGATTTTATCCAAACTCTATGGTGATAGGGCCTGGATCACTTTGGTTGAAGTTTCAGAAAATGAAAAAAATTCGGCCCAATTCATACCATGAACCCATGGACGCAGTTTGAACAGGCCTCATGCTTACCGGACAATTGCCAATGTGAATTAACCCGTGATGCACTCATTCGCCATCCTTCTGCATTCTGGAGTTCATTTGCATATATCATAGCTGCGTGGGCCATCTACCGGGAAATTGCCAATAAAAGCCTTGAATTAAAACTTTGGGCCGGAGTCTGCGCACTCATGGGATTTTCGAGTTTGTTTGGTCACGCGAGTTTTATCAACTTCGCTCTTGCGATGGATTTTGCTTCCATTATTTTAGTCTTGAGCTTTTTTGCAATACTTAACCTGTTACTTCTTCTCAAACAATCATTCCCCAAAATCCTGATCTATTTTTCCATTTATTATCTCTGCTTATTTACGGCCATGTATTACATGAATAAATGGGCCAAGATCGGCTTTTGTCTTTTGATTTTTTCATTCTCCATGGGAGATGTCATTAGGGAAACTGGATGGAAATTTCTTAAGGCCCGGACTCTTCAATTGTCTCTTTTAGTTCTCCTTTTTTCTTTTGGAATGTTTGTCGTCGATGAGATGCACTTGGGTTGTGAACCAGAGGCCTGGTTCCAATGGCATTCCATGTGGCATATAGGTACTGCTATCTCAATGTATTATTATGGTAAATGGCGATTCACTTCAGACGGTACTGATCCAGCCAAATAAGTATTTCAGCATCCATAATTTCGGGAGAGTATTCAGAAGTATTTAACAGATAGAGCGCCTCTGGTGGGCCGAGTTCTTTTAACCATTCCTTAAAATAGTTATCTGAAAAATAATGGATCATGGCGGCTTTTAAGCACTTCATCAAGTGAATGGCATAAGCATTCATATCAGCGATCAGATATTCAAACTCAGACATGAATGCCTCATGTGATAAGTCAAAATAGGAAATCGTTTGATAGAGCAGACCATAAAAACCCAATTGACCTTGAAAGCATTCGTTATGGAAGTAAAAGTGATCCGCATGGATCAAGTCATGCATCGTAAAGCTCAATGCGTCCCGCTCACCTAGAATGTATTTAGAGATTCTTTTGTCAATCAAACAGGTCACACAGCGGCGGCCATTTTTTTGTTGATTTAAGACTTCTTCTGGTGAGGGGATTCGAAACATGAGTTCTAGAGCATATTGACCTCTGGACCACTCAAGGATAGCTCGATTCACTGACTGCGGAGTTGATTTTAAGGCAAATTGAGCAAAAATTTCCTCCAATGTATCTACGTGTTTCAGGCGTTTAATAACGTTGGGCTCAAAGTGAAAGGGCAATTCTCTCCAAGGCAGACCTCTGACCACTTCCTGGGATATTTTCGATCCCGGCCAGGTACCTGGAAAGCGATGGGATAGATAGAGAATGATATAAGACGCAGTAAATTGGGTTGGAGTGATTTTCCCTGCTACTAATAAGTCATGAAATGGCGTTATTTTGGCCATGATTTGGGGAGCTTCGATAAGTAATTCTTCCTCAGAGACGAGCTTTTTTTTAAAACGCCCTGCTCTTGAGGATGATTTAGTAGGGGATTTTTCAGTCATGGGGTATCATTTAACATAATGGTCCAAGGAGGGGAATATGAATTGGTATAGTCTGGAAAAAGTTTGGAAAGCGGCAGGGCGAAAACAGGTAAAAGTTCGTTTCAGCGATTGGACTCATCAGATTAAATACTTCACCATCAAGGCCGAAAGTTCCGATGGTAAACGATTTTTAGGCACACTCGATAGTGGCGAGAAGATGAGCTTTTCGAAAAAATCCCGAGGATGGTCTCTTTACTACCCAGAAGCCGAATATCAGCCTCACGCTGTTTAAGATTTTCTTCGGATATAAAGAACCTTATCTACATCTGCAATAAGCTTTCCTTCTTTATCCTTTATTTGGACTTTAAAAACATAATCCATTTTATTTTGGGTCACTAAGGTGACCCGAATTTCTTCCAAGTGCTCTTCGGTTAAATTAAATTCAGCAACGACCGTTCCTCGCCCAGGTTTTCTGAAATTTACTGTCGCGGCCTTATCCCAGACAATATACTCTGGTCCAAGATTTTTAATCAACATCAGCATATACCAAGGATCAGTCATTGCATAAAGTGAACCCCCAAATTGAGTTCCCATGTAGTTTTTATTGTAGAAAGTGAGCTTCATGGTAACTCGGGCATGACGAAAGTCTTTCGTCATTTTCTCAAGCTTGACTCCTGCACCTAAAAAAGGTCCATAGAAATTAATAAGTCTATCCAGGAAGAATTGTCTTAGTTTCATAAAATTTTCACATGGGTTTCAGCGTGACACATAAGTTCTCCAGTTGGAGAGAGGACTTCGGCCCGCATAAATATAAAGTTCTTGGTTTTTTTTAAAACAGTAGCTTCAATCATGCAATACTGCATTTCTTCTTTGAATGCGCCCAGATATGTCATGTTCATTGAAAGTGTCATACATGCAGAGCCAACGGTCATATAAGACAATGGGCCAAAAACTTCATCGATACAAGCGGCAAGCATTCCCCCTTGATAAAAACCAACAGGATTAGTGAATCTTTTCTGGAAAGGAACTTTGGCATGCATTCTTACGCCAGACTCTACTACCAGGTATTCCAGACCTAACTCTTTTAGAGTAGGAGGTGGAAGTGTGAGAGCACCGGGAAAAGATTCTAGTCTTTTTAGAAATTCATTATGAATGGTCATGATTTTATGCTCTTTAAATAAGATTTTAAGTTCTTTACAACTATTTTAGAATCATCATTGATGCGGGCCAGTTGAATACTACCTTGTAGTAATGCCATCGTTCCAATAACCGCCTCTTTGCTTGGTATGCGAATATCCATCTCTTTAAATAATTTTGTAAGCCAGTCTTTTTGCAGTTGATGTAATTTGATAATCTCATCCTGTAGATCAGGATCCACTAATTGCCACTCAAGACTTAAGGCCCCAACGGGACAAACTCTTTTCTTCTCACAAATCCAGCTGGTGAGTTTTTCTGCGTAATTTATGATTTGTTTTTCAGGGGAAAGATGGCAGTACCTCTGGATCCATTGACTAAATGCTTCCTGATAGAAGCGGTAAAGCTCAATGGCCAAGGCATTCTTTGAAGGGTAGTGATGGAAAAGGCTCGCTTTCTTAATATTCATGGCGGTGGCGAGTTCTTGCAAACTAAAGCCGTTTAAACCCTTGGATAGGAGCATCCGGCTAGCTGCATGTAATAATTCAGTTTTAGTTGATACAGTGGACATTTTTCTTATCCTTGATTATAATATGTTAACCTACCGACCGGTAGGTTGTCAAAAAGGATGTTTATGAGAAAAGTTGCTATTATAAGTGGTTCGAGAACTCCCTTCGTTAAATCAATGGCCAATTATCAAGGGGCCTCCAATTTTGATTTATTAAGTGCTGCCTTCAATGATTTGGTTTCAAAAAATCAACTTGAGGGAAAAGTTCTGGGTGATGTCATAGCAGGGACTGTAATGAATCATCCTTTTGACTGGAACTTGACTCGTGAAGTTGTACTGGGATCTGAACTTTCTCCGGAAACTCCAGGACTCAATATTCAACGTGCCTGTGGAACTGGACTGGAGGCCGCCAATCTGATTGCACTAAAAATCGCCGCTGGACAAATAGACTCTGGGATAGCAGGTGGTTCAGATACTAATTCGGATATTCCTTTAATCGGACAGAGAAAATTAACTCACTGGCTAATTAAGCTTCAGAACGCCAGGACATTCCCGGAAAAATTAAAAGTCCTCTCTAAGTTTAATCCAGCTCTTTTAAGGCCGCAAGTTCCTGCAGTTAAAGAACCGCGCACTGGTTTATCCATGGGTGAACATGCTGAACTCATGGTTAAAGAATGGAAGATTTCCCGAAATGAGCAGGATCAACTTGCTTATGAGTCCCATCAAAAAGCTTCCAAAGCTTTTGATGAAGGATTTCATGATGACTTAGTGGTGACCTTCAAAGGTTTAAGCAAAGACACCATTACCAGGAAGGACACTTCTCTTGAGAAACTTGCAAAACTTCGCCCGGCCTTTGATAAATCAGATGAGGGGACTTTGACTGCCGGCAATTCGACTCCGTTAACAGATGGTGCCTCAGTTGTTTTGTTAGGCTCAGAAGAATGGGCACAGGAAAATAAACTGGAAGTGGCAGCATATTTCAAAGACTGTGAAGTTTCAGCAGTTGATTTTGTCGGCGGCGCCGGTCTCCTTATGGCACCCACAGTTGCAGTTTCAAAGCTTCTTGCAAGAAATAATCTTTCACTTCAGGATTTTGATTTTTATGAAATTCATGAAGCTTTTGCAGGACAAGTTCTTTGTACCTTAAAGGCCTGGGAAGATACCGATTATTGTAAAAGTGTTCTGGGTCGGGATAAACCAATGGGTTCCATCGATCGTACGCGGATGAATATCAAAGGTGGAAGTCTTGCCTTGGGGCATCCTTTTGCTGCAACTGGTGGAAGAATTATAGCTACAGCAGCTAAAATTTTAAAAGAGAAAGGTCATGGCCGAATTCTTATTTCTATTTGTACTGCGGGTGGAATGGGTGTAGCTGCCATCATCGAGAGGTAAATTTATGCACATGATTCTGCGAACCATCTTAATTTTCCTAAAAAGGCCTTTCCTCCGAAATTGTCAGTTTCATGATAAGACCACGGTTACAATGCGCGTTCTTCCGACAGATCTGGATTTACTGTGGCATGTAAATAATGGTGTCTACTTTTCTTTCATGGATTTCGGCCGTTGGGATATGGTCTTTAGAAACGGGATTTATCAACTCTCATCCGAGCAGGGCTGGTATGCGGTGGTTGCTGGTGAAACGATTAAATTTAAAAAATCACTGGAACTTTGGAATAAATTTCAACTTGAAACCCGAAATATTGGACATGATGATAAATACTTTTTTATCCAGCAAAAATTTATTTATAAAGGTGAACTTATGGCAACTGGCCTGGTTAAAATAAGATTTTTGAAGCGCACTGGTGGTACGGTTTCAGCGAAGGAAGTTATAGATTTAATTCATAATCATCAGTTACCAGATCTTTCTGCTGAACTGGGTCAGGAATGGTTTGGTCTTGAAAGTAAGTACTTAGTGTAGTTTTAGATAGCTTTAAGTCCACTTATCCGTGGCCCACTGTTAGATCTGTGAATGGATTACTCAGAACAGGGGCCAGCATGAAACTCATTGCACTCACAATAATTATTTTTTTATGGACACTTACTCAATCAGCTCAAGTCTTTTCCTCTCATTGAAATGTCACTTCTTCTTTGTGTGAAGATTTTGTCAGGATAGCGCCGTTGCTAATATGTTTTTTTCTTACTGCAAAGTTGGAAAATTCTCCTGGAATTTCGATGTGAAAATTAGAAGAGTGCAGAGTTGTGAGCGATATCGAATTCGTTCTCTTGGGGCCAAGTTGACTTTTAAGTAAAAGATAGGTCGCAAGGCGCTTGAGCTAATTTTAAGTCCACTTCAATCCAACTCTTTGTTAAAAAAAATCTGACCGTACAAACTATAACATTGGAGTTTTTTATGAAAAAGTTAGCACTGTCTTTGGGATTATTGATGTGTTCCGGCGTTTATGCTTCTGAAACACTTATTATGGAAGTTCCAGGTTTCTTCATGAGAAGTGAGTCCAAGGCAAACTTCGAAGTTAATAAAGAAATGGGACGGGCATGGGTAACTTTAGTGACGACAGAGAATCATGGTTCCAGACGTGATCGCTATGAAAGGGAGACGAGAGGAAAAGTTGAAGGCTTAAGCTTTGATGCTTCAACTTCGACCATCGTGTATGAATATGAGGGTGCTCTCCATGAATGTGCCAAAGTGGTAACCAGAGGACGTTCTATTTTTCGTTATAATAAAATTATCCCTACTGGTTGCCAGTTAAGAGTAAAAGAAACAAGAAAACCTCATGATGATGGCTATCACACATCAATGCGAGATGTGACTCAGGTTTTTCTGATTACAAAATAGATAAAGCATAATCTTTTTTTGAAGGGCGCATATGTGAATAACATATGCGCCTTTTTTTTATCTAAATTCTTTTGCTGTAAAGTTTCATGAGTGCATTTATTGCTACATCAAGAGATTTAAACTCAAGGGAAACTGTATGTTAAGACTTCGTCAAGAGGAGTGATTCTATTTTTATTTTAGTTTTGATCGGTTAAGAATCCTGCTCCACAAACTTTAAAGGAGTTTATTATGAAAATGTTATTTGTTGCTCTTTCACTTATGATTGGTACTGCTTCTGCTGCAAGTATTAAAGTCCTTGATGTTGAGCATGACTTCAGATTTGCTAAATCGTCATCATACTTTTATGTAAAGGCCGGTAGTGATGTCGTTTATGTTCAATCTCAGGTTGAGGAGTCGATGGTTTATGGGGATCAACATTCAGTGACTGATTTTTATCGTAATCGTATTCCTGGGCTCTCTTACGATGCAAGTACGAGACTTATTACCTTTAATCATGATGGTGTAGAAACAGTGTGTGCGAAAGTAGTTCCTCGTGGAATTTCAATTTTCCGTCACAACCGCGTTTACAATAAAGATTGTAAGTTCAAAACAGAAGTTGATAACCGTCGTGTCAGAGTATGGTTAGTAACTAAATAATCTTCAATTCTCAAAACATGGTGGATACTCGCAGTCCACTATGTTTATAATAAGAGGATGAAGACGTATCAAATTAAATATCCCACCCAAATTAAACAACGTTCTCTTGGAAATAAACTTTTTGTTATGGAAGTTATCCGTGACCTGGATGAGGCAATTGACCTTATTTGTGAAACCATGACTCCTGAAGAGCAGCTTGATCCCTTTGCAGAAGATCTGTGTCCATATTTTGGAATTTTATGGCCAGCGGCCGAGGCCCTGGCCCAATTCCTTCATTCCCATCCGGAATTGATTAAAAATAAAAGAGTCCTGGAACTGGGATGTGGGCTTGGTTATCCTTCAATGGTAGCAACTCATCTAGAAGGAAAAGTTCTGGCAACAGATTTTCATCCTGATGTTGAGACCTATTTTCAGCGTAATTGTCGACATTCAACTCTGGTTTGTTCTTATAAGCGCCTTAATTGGAGAGAGGATTCGGGAGACATTGGCCAATATGATGTTGTTATGGGATCAGATATTCTTTATGAGGCCAAGCATGCCCGCGAAGTCGCACTCGGACTATTGAAATTTTTAAGACCTGGAGGGATAATTCTTTTATCAGATCCAGGCCGTAATTATCTGCAGAAATTTATTGATGCCATCAACCAGGAAGGACTGCACGAAGAGATCACAACTATTCCAGTCGATGGAAAAGAAATCTTTATGTTGGTTATTCGATGAAATTTATTTTAATGAACAATATATTGAGTAAAGTAATAAAGACTGCACGCCATGGCCAGGACTGTAAATTTAAAGATCATTTCTCCTCCTTGAGAAAAGTCACATTTAATTCATTCTAGCGTTATTTTTAAACTACTACCAAGAGGAAAAAACTTAAGATTAGTCCGACAGGTTTAGTCTGTGATTTGTTTGAAGCCTAACCTGTATCAGCTTTATTATCATCAATGGCATCTTTAAAAATAATGATCATACAATTATCAAGCTTACTTGAATTTGGTCTCAAGATCTCTCTGCGTTAATTGCGCCTTTTTGCGGCCTGATCAATCTTTTTAAGTTATAGTTAATTATCAATTTCAAGCTAGTAGGAGTGTTACGTGGGTCGTAAATGGAACAATATTAAAATGAAAAAAGCTGCTCAAGACAAGCAGCGTTCTCAAAGTTATACCAAAGTACTTCGCGAAATTTTGATGGCCGTTAAAAATGCCGGCCATGCAGAGGTTGAGGCCAACTTTGCCCTTAAAATTGCTCTCCTTAAGGCCCGTGAGTTCAATGTTCCCAAAGATAATGTTGATAAAGCTATTAAAAAAGGCTTGGGTCAGGACGGAGCTGCTATTGAGGAAGTTAACTATGAGGGGTATGGAATTGATGGCGTTGCTATTTTTATAGAAACGGCCACTGACAATCCTACACGTACCGTTAGTAACATCCGATCATACTTCAATAAGTATGGCGGAAGTATGGGAACTCCAGGATGCTTGCAGTTTGTTTTTGAACGAAAAGCAACTTTTACCATCAAGGAAGAAAGCCTAAAAGGCATGTCAACTGATGATCTTATGATGGAACTCATTGATTACAATATTGATGATGTTGAGAGTGAAGAAGGATTTGTGACAGTTAAGGGGCCGGTAGAGGCCTATCATGACATCTATAAAAAGCTCGAAGAGCTTAAAATTAAACTTGAAGACTCTGGTCTGGAAAGACTCCCTCTTAATACGAAAGAAATTTCTAAAGAAAGCTATGATAAAATTCAAAAACTCATTGACGTGCTTGAAGCAGACGATGATGTTCAGACTGTTTATCATAATCTTGAATGGAATGAAGCCTTTGCTGACTAACTTTAAATAACAAAGGATTTGTTATGTTTCATTCTGAAATTATTGGCTCAGGCATGTACGTGCCTCCAGGAATTATCACAAATCACGATCTCTCAAAGATGATGGAAACTTCTCATGACTGGATTGTACAAAGATCTGGAATTGAAGAGCGCCGTTGGGTCACTCCTGATATGGTCACAACGGACCTGGCACTTCACGCCTGCGAAGAGGCCATTAAAAATGCGGGAATTGATAAACAGGAGATTGATTGTCTTTTATTTGCAACGATCTCACCTGACCATGACTTTCCTGGGTCCGGCTGTTTCCTTCAACCCAAGCTCGGTTTAACAGGCATTCCCGCTATTGATGTACGTCAGCAGTGCTCTGGTTTTGTCTACGCCATGAGCATGGCCGATGCTTTTATTAAATCCGGTCAGTATAAAACGATTTTAATCGTTGGTGCAGAAGTTCATTCCAAAGGTTTGGATAAAACCACTCGAGGTAGAGATACTGCTGTTCTATTTGGTGATGGTGCCGGGGCCATTGTCATGAGAAGGAAGGAAGTTAAGGATCCTGCGAAGGATTCCTTCATTTATTCAACTCACTTATTTGCGGAAGGCCAAGGTGCAAAAGACTTATGGTTAGAAGCTCCTGGTATGGCCTTAGGTGCTGAACGCATGAATCACGAAATGATAGATGCCGGTAAACACTACGCTTATATGAACGGAAAACGTGTCTTTACCAATGCTATCAGAAGAATGTGTGAGTGCACGCTACTGGCACTTGAAACAAATAAATTGAAGCTTGAAGATATCGATTTATTTTTATTCCACCAGGCCAATATGCGGATTAACCAAATGGTGGCCCAGGAATTAAAGATACCGGAAGATAAAGTTTTTAATACAATCCAGAAGTATGGCAATACGACTGCGGCTACCATACCGATTGGTATGGCCGAGGCAGTTAAGGCCGGCAAGCTCAAGAAAGGATCCTTGGTTGCAAGTGCGGCCTTCGGTTCAGGCTTTACTTGGGCCAGCTCCATTTTCCGCTGGTAAGTGACCATATTATCTGCCAGAAAGAAAGGTTTTGTTGTTTTTCATCATAGTAAATTCAATGAGTTAAGCCTTGGCTTGGTGAAAAATAGGGGGATCTGTATAATGATTAAAACTTAGGAGAATTTATGCGTGCCGTTTTAATTATTAGTTTATTAATGAGTTTTTCTGCTTTTTCGCAAACCAGAGTCAAAGAAAATATTAAGCAAACATCGGTGAGCTCTGAGGATGCTGAAACTGAAAAAAGCGTTAAGAAACCCCGTCGTCAATTAAACAGCGGTAAAAGAGTTAAATCAGAAAAAAGTGAATGATGATAAGCAAAGGGCCATTTTTTTGATGGCCCTTTTCAATTAAAGAACTGTTTTTAAAATTTCTTTCGATGAATTTTCAACCTCTTTATGTAGAGAATTTCCATGAGCATCCATGGTCACGACCACTGGAAAATCCTCAACTGTTAATTCCCAGATAGCTTCTGGTAAACCAAACTCTTCCAGATAAAGACCATCTACTGATTTAATTTTTTCAGCTAATACCTGGGCCGCTCCGCCAATGGCATGTAAATAAACACAGCCATACTCTTTACAAGCATCCAGTGTTTTTTGTCCCATACCACCTTTGCCAATGACTCCTACAATCCCATGATCGCGAATAACTTCCCACTGATAGGGCTCTTCGCGAATTGATGTGGTTGGGCCTGCTGCGGTCACAGTCCATTTTCCGGTCTTCTTATCTTTCATGGTCACCGGACCACAGTGATAAATAATTTGATTTTTCAAATTCACGGGAGATTTATTGCCATCGTGAAGGTACTTGTGGACTGCATCTCTACCGGTAAAAAGCTTGCCGGTGATGAGAACCATATCTCCCACTTTTAATTCGCGTACAGCTTCAGGAGAAAAGGGGTAAGTTAATTGTTTCATCATTCCTCCTAATAGAGCCAAGTTTTAATAGTATTTTTCTTGTCCAGCACCACGCCTTGACGACGGAATGCCCAGCACATGTATGAGATAGAGACGAAGAAAGATGCAGGCACACGGTTAGCGTGAGTCATCTTGCAGGAGATAAGCGTGGTCTTCCCACCAAAGCCCATAGGCCCAATTCCAAGTTTGTTACAGGTTTCAACAATTTCTTTTTCTAGCTTGGCCAGGTCGGGAAGAGTGTTCTTGTCATCAAGCTTTCTTAGAAGCTGTTTTTTTGCATTGTAAGCCGAGTCGGCCCGGTCTCCACCGATACAAACCCCTAAGGCCCCGGGGCCACAGCCTTTACCTTGCGCTTTATAGACTGCGTCGATTACAACCTTTCGAACTCCTTCAAGATCTCGTCCTGCTCCTAATGTCGTATCAGGCAATGAGTACTGAGTAGAGACGTTTTCGCAACCACCACCTTTGAGGACTAGTTTAATTTCCACTTCTTTTTTATTATGTTCATAGAAGTGGATAGATGGGTGCCCTTCACCTAAATTAGTTCCGGCGTTTTCTCCAGTCAAAGAGTTCACTGAATTTTGTCTCAAATAACCTTTTTGGGTAGCCTTTACGACAGCTTTTTTAATGAGTTCCTTAAAAGCGTTCTGAAAGAACCCTGGAGGATGATATACGAAAAAAATAACTGTTCCTGTGTCCTGACAAAGAGGCTGAGATTTAAATTTGGCCAGATCAATATTATCTTTGATGATGTTCATGGCATAAGAAGCAGTTGTGTTTTGCTCTTCCTGGCTTCTGGCCTTCATTAAAGTTTTTGCAACATCATCAGGAATTTCAGTTGAAGTTACCCGAATTAGTTCCAAAAGGGATTCAATCGTCTGTGCTTTTGGATCTAATTTTTTAGGAACAGGTTTTTTGATGGTTTTTTTGGACAAGATTTTACTAGCAGGCCTTTTGGCCGGGACTTTTTTAGTCATAGGAGTCTCCTGTAATGAGGCTCCATTTTATTCCTGTGTTGACTCTTTTTGAAGAGAAAAACCATGGAATTCATGGTGAAGAGCAGAATTATGAGATTTTTTAACTGAATAGGCCAGTCCTTCCCATTAGGGGGAGGAGGACTGGCATATAATGAAAATTAACGAGCTAAAAACTTACAAGAACGAGCAACAAATCGACGAGTAAGACCAGAAGAGAAAGTGATGCTTTCGCCTGCGCCTACAACTTGATCAACTTTAATCTGGGCCTTGAATTCAGGATTCTTTCCAGCTCTTCTTTCCATGTTAAATACAACCCATTTGAAATCCAAAGCTTGGCCGTAGTTTGTGAAAGAACAAACATATCCGCCTTCTTTATAAGAAACTTTTCCATAATGGCTCTCAAGAGCACTGGCAGAAACTGAGAAAACAAGAGCAGTTAATACGATTAATGATTTCATGATTTTCCTCCTACAGAAAATGTTGTTGAGTAATATGCCGCGGAATTTATCAGGATTAAAAATAATGTCTATCCAAGTTTTTGAGTTGGGGTGTTGCATACATACGTAACACCTAAATGCTCCAAATCAGGAGGTTCATCATTTTTTTAATCCTCAAGGCTTGACGAATTTTAGTCCGGACCCAGTTTATAAGTATGAAAGGAAAACAAGTTATTCTATCCAAGGAGGAACTATGTATCACTTTGAGTTGAAGCCGGCAGCTCTTCGCCATCCGGTAAATCAATGGGAAAAAGAAATGGAGAAAATTTTTGAGGGATTTAATAAAAGTCATAATTTTACTCCGGCCTGTGAGATAAATGAAACTGAAAAATTCTATTCCATCAGCCTGGATGTTCCTGGTCTTCGAAAAGAAGAACTGGAAATTGAAGTAAAAGATGACCGTCTTCACATTTCAGGAGAAAGAAAGAGTGTAGAGAAAACTGAAAAGAATAATGTCCTTCGATCGGAAAGGCGGTACGGTAAGTTTTCAAGAGTATTCAGCCTGCCTCAGCATGTAAATGCTGAAGAAATTGAGGCGCGATTTGAAAATGGAGTTCTGGATATTTTGATTCCGAAAGAAGAAAAGACACAATCTAAAAAAATTACGATTTCAAGCTGGGATAAGGAAAATACCCCGGATTTGAAGAGCTAAATTCTCCTCCCATGATAGTGGCCCCTAGGATTGGGGCCATTTTTTTGCCTTATTGAATCGATGAACATAATATTTGTGCATTAACTCTATTGAGGATTTATATGCACCAAATGACAGTCACTTATCAAGGTAATCTAAGAGCAGAGGCGATTCATCTTGATTCGAAAAACATTATCCATACTGATGCGCCTAAAGATAATCAGGGCAACGGCGAAGCTTTTTCCCCGACTGATTTAATGTGTACTTCGCTTGCCAGTTGTATGCTTACGATTGCGGCAATGAAGGCCCGGACTCTGGGGATTGAGTTTCCGGAAGTGTCGATTGAGGTTGAGAAGAAGATGCAGGCAGCTCCTCGGAAAGTGTCTGAGATTGTTCTTCGCTTTGATTGGAATGGATTGGATCAGAGAGTTTCTCAGGAACATCTGGAGCAACTAAAATTGGCCGCTGTAAATTGTCCTGTGGCACTTTCACTGGATTCTTCTGTGAAGAAGACTTTAATTTGGTAAAAGTTTCTGGTGTGGCCTCGTCATCAACCTCCTGAGGAGAGATGGGACTTGGCATTGAATCCATGACTTTTTTTTGAATATCCTCAGGAGATCTTGCCGGAGGAATTCCAATACTGATTTTATCTTCCATTGGAATGAGATCTGATCTTCCAAGAGTGATTGCTTGATCGATTAGCATGTCTTTAGATAGAAGTGCTGCCCTTATAGCACTATGGTTACTTACGATAGCACCCGAAGCAAGGCGTAGTTTGAGATAATCCTTAATTTCTCCCGTTTCCAGAATAATTTTTTTTATATCAGCGGGCATCAAGGATGAATTGGCATTTTTGATTTGGGCGGCTAGGTTAGCAACATATGGAGCGGCCATAGAAGTTCCACTGGACGGAGAGTAAAGGTCACTGCCGTCTTCAGAATAAATTTTGGGGACAATCGATAATATGGCAACGCCTGGTGCGCCTATATCAACATGCGTTTTTCCAAAGTTAGAAAAGGTGGCAAGGTAATCACCATTCATAGCGGCTACCGCCAGAGCATTTGGGACTTTAATACGAGAAGGATAGTGATGGTAAGTATCGTTATCGAGACCGGAGTTCCCGGCGGAAAAGACGAAAAGAATATGAGGATACTTCAACATGGTTTTTTCACCACGCTTGTAAAGCGTTTCAAAGTAGTTATCCACTATAAGTTTTAACTTCGTTTCTTCAATCTCTAATCCGGTCATCTCTTTATAGCGCTCACGAAACTTAGTCATGATGTTTTTATAAGTGATTCCATAGGATGCATTTACGATCTCAATTTTCTTATGTGAGATGAATTTACAGATTTTTGAAAATTTTTGAGAAACCCGGTTCATCGATTGACGAATCTCTTCCTGGAATTTTTCTTCAGCTGTTTTACCTCTTACCGGTACATGTCCGGGCGTGGTGTTGTCTTCTACTGCCACAACGGGATTGGGTAAGTTAAGTCCGCGAATTGGGAAGATATTAATATTATCGCCTTCTCTAAGGGCAATACCTGCTACAAAAGTTCCATGGGAATGCTTCTTAAAGAGCTTCACTTTTTCCATGAAATTTTTGTCAGCATTTTTTTTCTTGAACCATTCAAATTCTTCCAGAGACAGGCCCTGCCCATGGCCTTTGGCGCGCAAGTTACGATAGAGTAAAATTTCCTGTATGGATGATTTATCTTCAATCACAGGTTTTTTTAAGTGACTGTTATCAAAGAAATCCCATCCATGAAAATCAATGGCCTCTTCGTCTGTTTCTTTTTTCAGGATATTTGGTTTCAAGTAATCATGATCCAGGTCAAAACCCGTATCAATAATGGCTATAGTGGCCCCATAGCTCAAAGCAGAGTTAATGATGAAGAGGAGGAGTAAACGGATCATGAAGAGATTGTATAAGGAAAAAATGAGTTCCGCTAAAGAAAAAGGGCCCCATAAAGGGGCCCTTGATTGGGAAAATTATTTTTTGGCGGAAAGGTCAATTGCTAGAGTAAATTCATCATTGATCGCCTTATCTCCTAAGCCTTTAAAGAACGAAGTAGAACCATACTTAAGGCCCCAAAGTGTACGGTTTAAAGTCAGATTAGATTTACCGGAAACTGCTGATTCAGTCTTCTTGAAATCTGTGACTAAAAAAGTCACTGGTTTTGTTTGACCTATGATGGTCAAGTCGCCTTTAACTTCCAGGCCTTTGTCTGTTTTTTTAGAGTTTTTGATCACTAATTTTGCTTCAGGGAACTTCGCTGTATTAAAGAAGTCTTCCGACTTCATATGACCTACGTATTTTGCATTGTATTCGGCATCGGTAAGATCAGTACTGGTAAGAGTGTTCATGTCGACCACGATTTCCCCACCGCTGATTTCTTCGCCTTTGAGCGTGAGTTTGCCGCTTTTGGCCGTTAAGTTACCAGTGTGCTCACCAGTCACTTTTTTACCAACGTAAACGATTTTTGTCTCAGCAGGGTTTACATTATACGTTTGCGCTATGGCACCCAAGCTGGTTACTGTAAGAACGGCAGCTATCAAAGTTTTCATCTTTAACTCCTATATTTGTTAAGATTGATTGGATTTGAGCTTCCATGATGAGCGAGATTTTGATAAAAAAAAAGACAGTAATTTTGATAAACTATATAAAAAAAAGTTATACATATGACTTTCGAGCAAGTCCTTGTTTTTCATAAGATTGTCCAATCAGGAAGCTTCAAAGCTGCTGCTGCAGAGTTGCATAAAACTCAACCGGCCATAAGTTTAGCTATTAAGAAACTTGAAGAGGAAATGGAGGTTTATCTGTTTGATCGCAGCGGTTACAGGCCGGAGCTGACTGATCATGGGAAATCCTTTTATGAGCACTCTTTTAAGGTGCTTCAGGGAATGAACGAACTCGAAGGTTTATCCCAAAGTTTTAGAAAGCATGAAGAGCCTGAAATTATCATCGCTATCGATGGTATCTCTCCTTTACCAAAACTTCTTCATGTCTTTAAAAGCTTCGGAGAAAGGTTTCCTCATACCAAACTTAATCTGGGATTCGATATTTTAAGTGAAGCTGAGGCGCGAATCCTGGAGCGCGAAGCCCAGATCGGAATTACTCATTTTGTGTCCGACCATAGCTCTCTTGAAATCGTTCCTTTTACTCAGGTTCGCATGATCCCTGTCATGAGCCGGGAATTATATAAAGAAAAAAAAGTTCGTTCTCAAACTGATCTGACGAGTATTGACCAAGTCGTTGTAGGAGATAAAAAAGGCTCCAAAGGAATGAGTTTTGGCCTTCTGGATCAGGGGAAAAAATGGAGAATAAGAGATAGTAACTTCAAGCGTGAAATCATTATGGCCGGTTTAGGATGGGGTCATCTTCCGGCACATTCGATAGAAAGAGAGATAGAGGAAAAGAAACTCATGATTCTCGATTTTGAAGATATTCATCCCAGGGAATTAGATATTAAACTAATCAGACATAAAAAACATCAATTGGGTGTTGTTGCCAAGACTTTATGGGATGAATTGGTATCAGGAAAAAAAGAGATTTAAAATGAAGTGCTTTGTGATTAGTTTCTTTCTCCTTCTCACTTTTGGAATCAAGGCCTCAGTCATTGATGCTCCTGAAATGCCTGCCGACTTTCAACAAAATCCATCTGATATTGAGTGGAAACACATCGTCACAGATAACTTTGATATCATATTTCCAGAAAACATTGAACCTGATGCCCAAAGGGTCGCGCATCTTCTTGAAAAGGCCTATCCTTTTGTTACCCGATCTCTGGAGGTTAAACCACCTCGTATTCCTTTGGTTCTTCACAATCAATCCATTGTATCCAATGGGTTTGTTACTCTGGCACCACGAAGATCTGAATGGTTTGTCACTCCTTCAATTGATCCCGAACTCACCAATACGGAATGGTTAAAGACACTTTCTATTCACGAATTCCGTCATGTCGTTCAATTTCAAAAAACCCGTAGAGGTTTTAATAAGGCCCTGGAAATTGTCCTGGGTGAAATTGGTCAGGCCCTGGGCCTTGGGCTAACCCTGCCGCCTTGGTTTCTTGAGGGAGATGCGGTTGGAATTGAGACGGCCTTGACTAAAGGTGGTCGTGGTCGACTTCCTTTATTTGAGCGTGATCTGAGGACTATCTTACTTTCTGATAAAAAATGGGATTATGATAAGGCCCATTTAGGTTCCTATGAGGACTACGTCCCAAATCACTATGTCTATGGTTACTTCTACACTTCATGGCTTCGAAATCATTATGGAGATTTATTTCTTTCAAAGCTTGCCAATCAAAGTGCTGAGACAAGTTGGAATCCATTAACCTTTTATAATTCGGTCGATTCTCTGACTCAATTGAGTTTTGAAGACTTCTATAAAAACGTAATGAGAGAACTGTTAAGGGAATGGAAGGAGCGAGCAGACAAGCTGACGCCTACTCCTTACATCGTTCAAAATAGAGGGAAACGTTTCGGATGGACGAATTATTACTATCCTCAAGTGACTGATGAGGAAAAAATAATTGCCTTAAAAAAAGGACTCTCTTTTATTGAACGTTTTGTCCTGATTGATGGCAAGGAAGAGAGGACATTGTTTTATCCAGGAGTTCTCCAGAATGAATATCCTTATAAGCTCCGAAAAAATAAACTGGCCTTCTTTGAATTGGATGTTGATCCGCGCTGGGGGAATCGGGATTATACTCGCTTAAAAGTGTATGATCTTAAAACGAAAAATTTTATTTTAGATAAAAAGAAATTAAAAGGACGTCTGGCGGTTTTAAATCACTCATCTGATAACATTTTGTATGTGGAGTGGGATCCTGATTTAGGGCAGTTTCTTGTCGTGTTAAACTTAAAAGGAAAAGAGATACAAAGGCTCCCGTTTTCCAAGGACGAAATCATTACTTCCATGGATTGGCTGAGCAATGATGAAATTATTCTGGTTCTAAAAGATCAACAAGATCTTAAATCATTGGTTAAGTTCAATTTAAGGAATCAGGATTACATCACCTTAATGCCAAAGAGTGCCACCAATTTAGGATTTGTGAATGTTGAAGCAGGGCATATCCTTTTTGAAAGCCCCGAATCCGGCATTGATAATATCTGGCTCTATACAAAAGATGGTCCTCGCCAAATTACCAGTGCTCTTTTTGGGGCCTATGCTCCCACACTTCACAAATCAAAACTTTATTATAACGACTATACTGTTAAGGGAATGAACGTTGTTCAAAAGTCCCTGGGTTTTGAAGTTGAACAAAAATCGGAAAATAGCTTCTACCCAATTTACGAAAAATTTTCAGTCAGTGAAAATTATCATGCCTTTGAGAGTGAGCTTCTTAATAAGAAAGAATTCAAGAGTACCAGATATTCACAGATTCAAAATGCCGTGAATCTTCATAGCTGGATCATCCTTGCTCCTCCCTTATCGAACACGGTGACATTAATTGGGTATAGCCGGGACATCCTGAATAATTTCTCTCTGTCAGCAGGGGCGGTTTATAATTTAAATGAAAGGACTGTCGAAGGATTTGTCTCCACCACATGGTCTCATCTTTATCCCGTTTTTGATTTAAGAGCAGGTTATGGTTCCCGCCGTCAGGATGTCATACAGGCAGGCAGGGAAGTTGATCATACATGGGAAGAAGGCACAATAGAGGCAGGTATTCAACTCCCATGGAAATCGATTCAGGGAAGATTTGTTCATACTTTCAGTACCCGCGCCTTCTCAAAATTGATAAAGGTCACAAATAAAATTTCAAACGATTTTTCAGAGGTTAACGATGGTGCACTCCATTCTCCTGGAGCAGAGCTAAATTATGCGGCCTATTCACGCATGGCCCGAAGGGATATTAATCCTGCATGGGGGGTTAGCGCTTATCTTAGAACAGAAGAAGGCAAAGACATCACTGGTACCGGGCAAAAGGGAAGTTTGACATCTGCCGACTCCAGAATCTATCTGCCAGGTTTTTGGTATCATCATTCTTTCTTTCATCAATTTGCTTATGAAAAGCAAAGAAATGACTTGTATGAATACTCCTCCCTGATCTTTTATCCGCGTGGAACAAAAAGTATTTTTTTAAATGAGTTCACTAAGTATTCCGCTAACTACCTGATGCCGCTTTTTTACCCGGATTATAACTTCTCAAGATATGTTTACCTTAAGAGAATTTCTCTCAATCTCTTTTATGACGAACTCAATGGGCGCTTGATGAGTTTTCCTTATCGTGCCGCCTCCTATGGATGGGAAACTATTTTTGAATTAAATTTCCTGAGGATCTTTCTGCCATTTAATATTGGACTACGAGGTAGCTACGTTCTAGAGGGACTTGACCGGGATGAAAACTATGAAGTCTTCCTTACCTCAGTACTGGGAACATTTTAATCTTCCTCACGGAAAGATTGAAAATGAGGTCACAATTCGTGAAGGAAGTTATCAGGGACTTCTTCAAGAAGCTCTTTATACTTCCCGTGAAGATTTCCTGACTATCTTCAATCATCCTCTGGTTCAGGGAACCTTTGTAGATTTGGGATGTGGGGCGGGAGAAGGTTGCCTCCTTTATGGGAGCCTTTATCCTGGGCGTAAATCTATCGGACTGGAATTCGAAGAGGCCCGTCTCAATTATGGACGTGGATTTCGAGATAAATACAATCTTTTGAATGTGGAATTATTGGAAGCTGATCTTTTGACTTCTACCATACCGGAAGGTGATACCTATTTTCTCTATTTCCCAACTGGGCCGGTTTTGGACCGGATATTGTCGGAGCTATATCGCTCTCAAAAATCTTTCCGACTAGTTGTGATTGAATCTCATGGAGATCTCTTCCCAAGACTGGATTTAGAAAACTGGCTGTCTTTGAAGTCTGAACTACCTCTTCATTCAATTCGTCACCATTCACTGGCCCGCATCTATGAAAGGAATCAACTTTTAAGAGACTCCACCTTGAGTATTTTTGACCTGAGTTTTCAAAATAAATACCTCTTTATTCAAGATCATGATGAAGTATGGATCGCAGAGAGCAGAGGGCTTACCTGGACCAAGGGCGACCGATTTGAGCTTTTGGCGCCACCGCGCACAGTCTTTTGGAGAAATGTCAATAAATGGTCTGATTTGTCCGAACTCTTGCCGCTGCATAAGCTTGCTGTTGAACTGCGAGGTGAAGGAGAGCTGGAGTTTACCGGCATAGATTTTAAAATGTCAGGATTCATCCGTAAAATTATCGTTCATCCAACCTTTCGTCTGGAAATTTCAACAGGGGAAAAGGTAGAATGGGAGAAGATTTTGACCATTAATAAAGGTTCTCGTTTATGTTACGCATCTTCTCACTCCTTTTAATACTTTCTTCTTGTTCTATGGGTACCATCAAAAGTGGAGGCAATAGGACATACGTTTACGATGCTCAAAGTGAATACACCTCGGAAGATTTAAAAGAGATGTCTTCAAAGATTGTAACGACCTCCAAACGAGATCCTAAAGTTGGCAAACTTGATGACCTTTTTGGGCCAGGCCAAAAACCTTTAAAACGAGTGGGAATTGTCATCTTTGAGTCATTGATTCAGCCGACACGGGGTGGACTGGCCGGGGCAGACCTCGTTTATGTCTCTGAGCAAGGGAAACAATTACTAACTGAAAAGCTTTTGAATATTTGGGAGCAAAGTATAGAAATACTGGCCCCAGAACTTGATTATCTTCCCTCATATAAAATGAAAAAGTCCCCTTCATTTCATAAGTATGGAAAGTTGGAAGACGATTACGTTAAAAGTGCCAGAACCTCTCTTGCGCCAGATGATATTTTTTTCCTCGAGTCAGGGAAAAAAACCACAACCACAACTTTAGTGAATCCGAGGGGCATGAGGGATATGTCTTTCGTTTTGGTCCCTGCCACTGAATTAATGTCTGGGCCAAAGTGGTCTGAGCATAACAAGCACTTTCTGAATGATGTTGCCCGGGATCTGAAGCTGGATGCATTTATAATTGTCATGAGTGAGCTATCATGGACTGCTGCCCATACTGATAAGCACTCTGGTGAAATTTTACCAGAAGAGATCGTGGTTAAGATAGAAGCCTCAACGCTTATTCCACTTCATCTTTATCATGAAAGACTAGAAAAGCTAAAAAACAACGAAAAACCTAATGTTACTATAAGCTATCGCTCTTATGAGGGAGAATTAAAAATTCCGGCCTTCATTTCAGTCCCTGAGGAAAGTAAAAACTTCGACATGATCGAAAATGAAATTTTGTCCCCTGCCTTAAAGACTTATAAAGATCTCTCTCAAATGACCATCATGAGAATAATTGAAGACCTAAAAAAGACATGGTAATGGAAAAAATTGATTTCAAACGACGTGTCAAATTCATTCTTCGATTCGGGAGTGCTCTTCATGCCTCCGGTGCTCCGGCCCATACTCTAGAGGGGACCATGTCGGATATGTGCCAGCGGATGGGAATTAAGGGAAGCTTTATTTCTCAGCCTACGGCCATCCTTTCTAGTTTTAGCAATGATGAGGAAGACATCACTAAGATTGAAAGAGTTGAACCAGTCAGTGTGAATCTCGGTAGGCTTTCAAGTATTGATAAGGTTTCAAGGGAGGTCATCTTAAATGAAATCTCGTATGAAGAAGGTTATCAAAAATTAGACGATATTCTAAATGCCGATGAACCGTATAGCAAACGTATCAGGGTCCTTTATTTCTTATTTTCAACATCAGGTTTCATGATTCTATTCGGTGGGACATGGGGGGATTTACTTGCTTCTATTCTGGTGGGTGTGATTATGGGATTCATTGCTCTATTCAAACCCTTAGGAACTGTGGCCCAGCTCTTTGAAGCGTTGGTGGCAGTGGTGGCAAGTTTTGCAACTTATCTTTTAGCGAAGCTTCTTCCTGGACTTAATGTTGGTGTCGTTATTCTCTCCAGTTTAATTATATTTATGCCGGGACTATTTATCACCAATGCAATTGCTGAAATTGCTTCCCAGCACTTAGTTTCCGGAACTGCCCGATTGGTGGGGGGAGTGATGATCCTCTTAAAACTTACTTTTGGTGTATTTATTGGAAGTAAACTTGCTAGTTGGTTTCATTATCCCTCGCTTAATGTTGAGTTTGCTACCATTCCAACCTGGGTTACATTTTTAACATTGCCTCTTACGGCCTCCATGTCTTTAATCAACTTCAAAGCGAATCGGGAAGATTGGAAGTGGATTACCAGCGCAGGTATCTTTGGTTTCTTTTGTTCTAAATTAGGGGCCCATTATCTCGGGCCTGAGCTTGGAATGTTTTTTGGAGGGGCCTGTGTAGGGTCCATGAGTAATATTTTTGCTCGAATAACAAATAAGCCTTCCAGTATTTTCCATTTTCCTGGCATCATTCTGCTAGTTCCAGGTTCTGTTGGTTACCGTTCATTTAGTTTCATGATGGAAAGAAATGTTGTGGGTGGGCTTGATACGGCCTTTACTATGGTCACACTGGCCTTGGCCCTGGTGGTTGGTATCTTTTTTGGAAACATTCTTATAAAACCTCGTCGGGCCCTCTAGGAGAGATAGGCATCTTTTTGCCCTCTTGAAGTTGGTCCTATGATAGGGGCATACTAAAGTATGGCCTCTGAATCCAGGATGGATGAAAAGCAGTGCCTAAACCAAGGATGGTGTTATGGCGAAGCTGTTACTTCTCTGGGGCCTTCTCCTGTTTTTTGTCAGCTGTAATGAGAATCCAGAGTGTGAAAGTCAGACTTCTTCCCTTAGTAAGCAGGAACAAACTCCTAATTCTGCATGTCCTTCTCCGGAACCTGAACCCACGCCTGATCCAGAACCCGAACCAGATCCTGAAGAAGGTGAAGAGGTTCCTCATGAAGCCTTAATCTTTGATGCTAAGCTCGATCTTTTTGAGTTTGAAAGATTAGATGAGGATAAAGTTTATAAGGCCATTGAGATCATAAAAAAAGTTGTGAGCTCCAAAGAATTTAGAGATCGAGTCCTGAATTTTACTTATCAGGAAAAAAAACAGTTTGTAGACAATAAAGGTCTGACCAACGCAGAAATCTATCAGATTCTTCTGGATGGAAAGGAAGATCTGAGACCGGAAATCGATCATGAGATGGATCTGGAACTGCAGCTTTATTATTCTTGGACCAGTACTGTTGGTTATACAACGCCAGGAGAGTTGCGGATTTATATGAATACAAAATTCTTTGATTCTTATACTCCGGCCGAAGTCGCAGGAAATGTTTTTCATGAATGGACTCATAAGCTAGGTTTTACTCATGCTAGCTCCTATTCGGTTCCGCGGGATTCTTCCGTTCCTTATGCAATCGGATACCTGATCAGAGATTTAGGTCGCCAATACGAATAAATGCCACACTTGATGAGGTGATCCTCCTCATCAAGTGGCAGTGATCTTGCTAAACATAGATAAAAGCATTCTTTTAACCTTGGCATCAATCCTGCTCCTCTTCTGTCATGGATAAATCCTTTCAGGGGGCAAAAATGGAAAATCAAAATCCGAATCCAAATGAAAACAATCAGGAACATTCAACTTTTTACGATCAGGCCGATGGCAACTTCGACAAAGCTATTCAAAATACTCAAGGATCCGGTATTAATCAAAATCAGGAGAGACTCTCAAAAGGAGTGACCTCTGATGATGATGAAAATGCTGGCGCAACTTACAGTAAAAATCTAATGGGGAATGCTGAAGGGGAAGTTCGTGAAAATGAAGATGCTTCCCTTCAAGATGACAGTTATTCATTTGATGAAGCTAATACTGATAATGAAGAGTACCACGATGCAGATGAAGTAGAAGATTTTGATATTGATAATGATGACGATTTTGTGCAGTAAAGTAAGGGAGGGCCAACTAGGCCCTCCCCTTAGTTCATTAGAATTTGTAAGTCATACCAGCGTAGAGATTTCTATCCATCGCCCAGATCACACCATCTGATCTCACACGTGAATAATACTCACGATCAAAAAGGTTGTTAATTCCCGCAGATGCCATCCAGTTTTGATTGAAGTTGTAATCAGCTGTCAGGTCAAACACTGTGTATGATGGAACTTCAAAGTTATCCGAGTTACCGTCATCACCAAAGTGGCTGCCCACGAAGACACCCATCAAGGCCACTTTAAGTTTGTTTTCCTTAGAATAGATAAGTCCAGCGCGAGTAATGGTCTTAGGAGCATACTGCGGAGTTTTATCTTTCTGAGAACCGCTAGTGAATTTTGCATCCAATACGGCAAGGTTAGCATAGAGGTTAAAGTCGCCCATTGGTTTAAGAGATTCTACCATTTGAGAAAGCTTAAACTCCGTTGCAATATCAAAACCTTTATGAGTAGCAGCGCCAACGTTGGTAACAACGTTATTAACTTTACCGATTCTATTTTCATAACGAATCAGATAGGCCGAGACATCCCAGTTCAGAAGCTTCGTCTGCCCACGATAACCTAGTTCATGAGTGAGGATTTTAGAATCTTCGATATCACCGTCAAGAGTTTCACCACTTGCAGTAGGGATAGCATCACTCCATGTAAGAGGTTTATAGGCCTCTGAAGAGTTGGCATAAAGTTGTGAGTCATCAGTTAGGTGATAAGAAAGACCAATCCCGTAAAGAGGAACATTCTCCGTATTTTCACCTTCACGCTTATTACCCTTCTTCTCTTCAACACTTTGATTGATATTCTCTACACGTAAACCAGGAGTTACCATCAGCTTTCCGAATGTGAATCTGTTCTCAGCGAAGAATGAGTTGGTGTGAGTTTCACGCTCACTTCTCTTGGTTACAGTTCCGTGGTTAGCATCGGCACGGGCCCCAGTTTCCTGAACGAGAGGAGAGATCAGGTGGTAAGATAAAAAGCCACCAGAGAAAGTGTGTTCGTTTCCGAATGCATTATAATTTTTCAAGTAACGAACTTCACCATTATAGCCATAGTACTTCTGGGATGTGATGTCGTTAGTTGTACCGTTATAGATACCACCAAAGGCCGGAGCTGTTCCTCTTTTTTGCCTTTTAGAGTAACGGTTATAAGCTGTTGCCCAAAGATTCACATGGAGTTCTGAACTATCATCAATTTTATGTTCAACACCACCGGCCACTTGGGCACGTGATACTTTTAAACGGTCGTGATTCTTTGAAGCTTTTCCAAGATCGTCACCGAATTCATTCAGATCAGTTCCTGCTGTTTTTGCAAATCCACCAGTTTCACCATGATCAGAATTATAACCATTGAAACTGATTTTATATTTATTCTTACCTTTGAAGATATGGTCACGAATTTGAACGTAATCGGCCTCAAAGTTTGAATTGATCCTTTGAGGACCATCACCCTGGCGACGATAGTATTCAACAGCGTATGAGTGATCGCCTTTTGAACCATAGACAGCATTATTAGTGGACAAGAGGTTGTATGAACCGTAAGTCAAACCAACCTTACCAGAGGTCTTTTGACCTTTAGTGAGCGGATGGGACATATAGTTAAGTACTCCACCAGGTTGTGGCCCATAAATAAGCCCGGCGCCGCCGCGGATAAACTGAACTTTTTCCATCATAGGAAGGGCTGGTGAAAAATAATGGGCCGGATAGCCGTACATATCAGCTGGAACGGGTATTCCGTCTTGAAGAAGGAGTAAATTATATGACTCATGAGGATTACCCAGACCACGATAGGTAATGGCCGCAAGAGATTCATTCGGAATCTCAGAGATTAACAATCCCGGAGTTTGGGAAGTGGCCTGACGATAGTTGTTTGTCTGAAGCTGAGGAATTTCTTTAAGATCAGTAACAGTATTTTTCTTTCCAGAAAAAATCTGAGTACCTTTATTTTCTTCCCAAAATTCTGAAAATGAACCTGATTTGTCTTCAGCGACTTCAATTGTTTCGAGATTCTCTTGGGCCTGGGCCAAGGCCGGCAACATGAGAATAATAAAGAGAAACTTACTCATAGCGTTACACCTTTTTAGTTAATGCATATTATTGTTTGATATATAAAACATACGTTAAGTGTACTTGTCTAGAGTTTCTTTAAAAAACTCAAACCTTAGCAAGCCCTAAGGTTCGACGAATTAGTTTGAATATTTTTTTTGAAAATTATTCAAATACATCACGCACTAGATTGAAGATCTTGTGAATTCCCAAATTATTTTAATGCAACTTCTGCCGCAAGATTTGCTGTGCAATTATTCTTCAGCGTTATGATTTCAGAGTGAAAAGTGTAAGTATTTTATACGATGACTTTCTATATTTTCTTGATAGCTTCCCTGTCGACTTTATCTATCCAAGGAGAAAATATGAGACTCGTTTCCCTATTGGTTCTATTAGCGCTCTCTGTTTCCTGTGGGAAGGATGGCGGAGGAAGTGGAGGGGCTTCTTCATCGTCAACCGCTCAGAATAATGAATCCTGTGATTTGAATGGCAGGGCCGTGGCCTGCGAGTCTATTAGAGGCGCAGATGGACAGGGGATTGATCTACTTGAATCCATGATCGATGTACCGGTGAAAATTACGGGTGCCGATATTCAATTTTTAGCGGATAAAACATCTGCAACAGAAGGGCGACGAATTTCCTGCAAAACACAAGTGAAAAACGGGGAGATCTATCGTTTTGCTCTTCGAGGAGACACTTTAGTCATGATGACTGGTGAAGGATCTTTTGAGATGAAACGCCTCAATAGTGGCAGTGGGCTTGTCGGAACATGGATCTGGAAAGGTTATGTCGAGGAAGGTACTCACCTCATTCGGCAGATGACATTTCTTGGCAGTAATAGAGTGATCATGCGAACCAGTTGCGAGCTGTAATCGTAAAAAGGGGCCCTATAATTGGGCCCCTTCTTTTTTAGTTTAAATTTTCAATGACCGTTGCCACACCTTGACCAAGTCCAATACACATTGTCGCAAGTCCATACTGTTTATTATTTTGTCTAAGCTGATGAGCTAGAGTTCCGGTAATCCTTGCACCTGAACAACCAAGGGGATGACCTAAAGCAATCGCTCCTCCATTTAAATTAACTTTTTTATCAGCAACATCCAGAAGCCCCAAATCTTTTAAAACGGGAATAGATTGGGCCGCAAAAGCTTCATTTAATTCTACGATATCCATTTGGTCTATCTTAAGGCCCGCTCGCTCTAATGCCTTCCTGGAAGAGGCAACAGGACCATAGCCCATGATACTAGGCTCACAACCCGTACTGGCCATAGAAACGATTCTGGCAAGAGGTTTAAGGCCTAAAGCACGCGCTCTGTCTTCAGACATGATGATGACACAAGAAGCACCATCAGACAGGGCAGAAGAGTTTCCCGCTGTGACAGTTCCATTTTTTGGATCAAACACCGCCGGAAGTTTAGCTAAAGTTTCTGTCGTGGTTTCAGGGCGGATAACTTCATCAACTGAAATCAAAGAAGGAATGCCCATGTCATCGTGACCTGGAGTAGGGACTAGTTCATCTTTAAAGCGACCTTTGATTGTCGCTTCATGGGCCTTCCTGTGTGAAGCTGCTGCAAATTCATCTTGCTGAGCTCTGGTTACCCCATGCATACGTCCTAAAAGTTCGGCAGTCAGACCCATAGATCCGGCACCTTTAGAAGTTGTTTTTGCCAGTGCAGGATTAAAGTCCACTCCGTGAGTCATAGGAACATGTCCCATGTGTTCAACACCACCGCAGAGATAAAAATCTCCCTGACCTGACCAGATTCCCTGAACCGCCATATGGATGGCAGTCATGGAGGAACCACAAAGACGATTAACAGTTTGAGCAGAAACGGTTTTAGGAATATCAGTTAAGAGCTGGGCGTTTCTTCCGATGTTGTAGCACTGCTCTAGTGTCTGCTGAACACAACCCCAGATGATATCTTCGATTTCACCGGGGTTAATTTTTGAATGGCGCTTTAAAATTTCACGCATGAGGTGAGCAGAGAGCTCCTCAGCACGTACATGTCTGAAGTTACCTGCTTTAGATCTTGCCATGGGCGTTCTTACGGCATCTACGATTACTGCGTTTTTCATATATTAATCCTCTTAATAATAAGTTTTATTTTCTGCTGCGAGACCTTTCATGTAGGGAGTGAACTCGTACATGTGACCGATTGAATGGTACTTCCCGGATAATTCTTCCAGTTTTTTTAGACCGATTGAATCAGCATACTTCAGGGCACCAGCACGGAATGGAGGGAAGCCAAGACCTAAGAGAAGTCCCATATCCACTTCAACCGGAGTGTTCACAATTTTATCTTCCAAACAGCGTGAAGATTCAACGATCATCGGAATCATCATGCGCATGATGATGTCTTCATCTGTGACTTCCACTTGGTTTTTGATAACAGGTTTAATCAGTTCATACACTGCAGGATTAACTTTCTTAACCTGTTTACCTTTTTTATCCGTTTCATATTCATAAAAGCCAAGATTGTTTTTTTGTCCAAGGCGTTTGTTCTCGTACATGACTTCAAGAATGGTTTTAGATGAGTAGGCCATGCGATCCGGGAAGGCATCGGCCATGATCTTAGAAGCATGGACACCGGTGTCTATCCCTACAACATCCAGAAGATAGGCCGGACCCATGGGCCAGCCAAATTTCTCCATGACTTTATCAATGCGTTGGAAATCCACACCATCTTCCAGTAAATGAACAAATCCTTTGAAGTAAGGGAATAAAATTCTATTTACCAGAAAGCCCGCACAATCATTTACGACAATGGGAGTTTTACCCATCTGGTTTGCATAGTTTACCGCCTGGGCAATAGTTTCTTCGGAAGTCTTCTCTCCACGAATAATCTCTACTAGCGGCATCCGATGGACTGGATTGAAGAAATGCATCCCGCAGAACTTTTCAGGACGGGAGAGACCTTCGGCCAGTTTGGTAATAGAGATAGTTGAAGTGTTTGAGGCAAGAACTGTATCTGGAGAAGTTACCTTCTCTACATCTGCAAGGACTGCCTTTTTTACTTTTTCATTCTCTACCACGGCCTCAACCACAAATTGAGTTTGATTGAAATCGGCGTATGAAAGAGTGGGGGTGATACTGGCAATAACCCTGGCCATCTTTTCAGGAGTTGATTTTTTACGTTCGACAGCTTTAAGGAGGAGTTTACTGGCCTCATTCATCCCCAGATCCAGTTGTTCGTGTTTGATGTCCTTCATGAGAACGGCAACACCACTGGAAGCTGATTGATAGGCTATCCCCCCGCCCATAATTCCGGCACCCAGAACTGCACCTAATTGAGTGGGTTTAGCATTCTTTGTAATACTCTTAGAAACTTTTTTCAAATATTGGTCACCCAGGAAGACCTGGGTCAGACACTCAGCGGTTTTAGTTTTGGCACAAAAAGCGAATGTTTCACCTTCCAGTGTCAGGGCCTCATCACGGTTTAAGCGACTGGCCTTCTGCATAGTCTCTACCGCTTTTACTGGTGCCGGATAGTTTGGACCGGCCATGGCGGCCACGAAGGCCTTGGAACCATCAAAGCTCATCATGGATTCAACTTTATCTAATTTCAGAGGAGATTTTTTTTCTTCTACTCGGGCCTTCCAATCAAGTTCGCCGCTAATACATTTCTCCAAAAGTTTAAGGCCTGCAGCTTCTAAATTTACATCCTCAACAATTCCATCAATAGCACCAAACTTCAGAGCTTCTTCTGCTTTGTAGTGCTTGGCCCCTGTGATCCACTCAATGGCGTGATCTGCACCGATAAGTCTGGGAAGACGAACGGTTCCACCCCATCCGGGAATAATTCCCAGTTTGGTCTCTGGCAATCCCATGGCGGCCTTAGGAGTTGCCAGTCGGTAGTCCATAGTAAGAGTGACTTCACAGCCACCGCCAAGAGCGAAGCCATTAACAAGGGCAACTTTGGGAAATGGCAAATCTTCATAACCGCTAAAAATTTGATTAATTCCAGCTATCCAGGTTTTCATTTCTTCTTCAGTTTTTTTGAAATGATCCAGGAATTCAGTGATGTCGGCCCCAAAGATAAAGCCACTTGCTTTACCAGATGTAAAAAGCAGACCACGGGCCTTCTGTTTTTTTATGACTTCCAACATCTCACCCATTTCTTTTAAAGAAACAGCATTGAGGACGTTAGCGGTTTGATCTTTTAAATCGTAAACAACTTTTAAAATATCATTGGGGAGAGTTTCGAGGCGGAATGCCTGACCATTAAATAACATAGTGACTCCTTCATCAGATCAGAAATAAGAAACATTGTACTCTGATGAAGGGGAAAACTCTAAAAGAGAATACTAGAGTAATTTCGACAAATCTTTTTTGATGTCTTCCGGTTTGTCAGTAGGGGCATAACGCTTCACAACCTGGCCTTCACGATTAACTAAAAACTTGGTGAAATTCCATTTAATCGCTTCAGTTCCTAGTAACCCCGGGCGTTCCTTTTTCAAAAACTGATACAAGGGAGCGGCGTTTTCTCCATTGACGTCAATTTTTTCAAAAAGAGGAAACTTCACGTCATAGGTAAGATTACAGAAGTTTTTGATTTCCTCTGAGTCCCCCGGTTCCTGGGAACCAAATTGGTTGCATGGAAAACCTAACACCACCACATGCTCCTTGAGCTCTTCAAAGAGTTCTTCCAGGCCCTTGTATTGGGGTGTAAATCCACACTTGCTGGCGACATTGACGATGAGAAGATATTTCCCTTTATATTGGGAGAGAGAAATCTCCTGACCATTGATATCTTTAACTGTGTAATCAAAAACAGATTTTGCCATTTAAGGCCCCTTCAATTAGGATTTGCGCATGATTCTTAATAATCTTATCCTACAAATTTCATATGAGCCAGCGTAGGGCGGGACATATTCACCGCTGCTTAAATTGCCGGGTGAACCAATTTTTTTGTGTCTGCTCTCATCTTAGATCATTTGAGATTCAAACCAATGTCTCTTTAGTGGTTCATGTGCGGGAATTAAAACTCACCTCGAATACGGCCCAGTTCGCTGAAAAAATGTTACCAAAACAGGCCCAGATTATGATCCGCGGCCGGATGAATGACCAGTTTGAATCGGCCCCCATCTTATCCAGAGAAGGGCGGGCGCTTTTTTTATATCCTCATGAAGATGCTCTGGAACTGAATGAAGATTTCAAAGAAAATTTTCCAGGACCTTATCATTTAGTCATCCCTGATGGTAATTGGCAGCAGGCAAGAAAAGTCCGGCAGAGGGAAGAAGGATTCAGCTCCCTACCGGCAGTGAAACTTCCTCCCGGAATTCTCAGTGAGTATGGTTTAAGAAAAGCACAGCATCCAGAATGGGTCTCGACTTACGAAGCGATGGCCCATGCACTTGGCATTCTCGAAGGCCCGGAAGTCAAAGATAAGCTTCTCGCTTTTTTTAGAATTTGGGTGACCAACACTCAGAAAGCTCGCTCTGGTGACTTTAGTCTGGATTAAGCTGCCAGGATATCAATCTTCTCTGATTCAATGAATCCTTTTAATAGATTTAAGGCCTCAGCATGGAGCTGACAGATTCTTCCTTCTGAAAGATTCACTACTTTTGAAATTTCAAAGAAGTTTAAATCTTCAAAATACTTCAGGGTCACTATGAGTCTCATCGTTCGGGGAAGCTCATCCATCACCACTCCTAAGGTTTTTTTAAGGGAGTAGTTTTCAAACTCAGAATTCTGAAGTCCGGTTAATTGAAAGGTTTCACCTTCTACATACTGCTTAATGGTGTCACCACTTTCATATTGCTCCAGTCTGATCATGTCTTTTGATTTAAAAGGAAGCACATTTGACATCTCCATTGATGTAGGTGCTCGACCTAATTCTTCAGTCAGACTGCTTTTGGCACGTTTATATTTTTTCTGCTTATTTCGCTCAGAACGGGTCATCCAGTCCTGTTTTCTTAGCTCATCAATGATTTCTCCGCGGATACGGAATTCAGCGTAGGTTTTAAATTGATTCTTCTTATCTTTCTTATACTTATTCATGGCATCGATCAGCCCGATGACTCCCACCATGACTAAGTCCTCAAATTCAAGGACCTGATGATACTGATAGTGATAGTGCTTGGCCCAGTACCGGATTGTGGGCATGAAATTTTTTATGATTTCCTGCCGAGAAGAGTCTTGAGGATTATTTTTTGATTCCACTGCTGCCTCCGTATTTATGTGAGCATTGTCACACATAACGGGGCCCAGATTTAGGGGTACCGTAAGTCTAAGGGGTTAGACCCACGGTCATATAAATTTAAGGGTTAAACGATTGAAAAATTGCCACCATTAGTTGGCAATCAGATCTAACTCGGCTTCTTCTTCCATGAGAGCTTCCGGAGTGGTTAACCATTCGGTGTACTCGTGAATATCCAGAATTTCATCGCGAAAAATAACCACACGCCAGTTGGCCTGTTCCTGGTCCAGCGACACTACATCGTGCTGATCTAGAACCCTTTCGCGGATGGAAAGAGGCATACTTGAAAAAGATTCTTCCTCTTCCAGACGAAGAATTTTTTTACTTTTCATGAGGTAGTAGTGTGGATTCATGAACATCACCCTCCTGGTGAATTAGTGGAGGAATTAATCTTTAATTCCTATCTTAAAAAGATGGTTTCATAGAAAAAAAGACTTCACAATACCTACACTGAAAAATTTTTATCAAATGTTCTTTCACCATTGGAATCTACTCAACTTTTCGCCCCCATGGTGGCCCTGGTGACATCAACCTAAGGTCACTGTGGCCCTGATGATTTCAGTCTAAGCTTCTAAGTTATAGATTCTTTATAAAACCTCATTTGGCATGAATCCTGCTCCTCTAGTTAATGAAACTGATGACCCCGCCAGGATGGTAGGAGAGTCAGAATCACTAGATGAACTTTAAAGTGGTGAGCCTCAGGGAAAAGAGCGATGAGAGTCCAAGGTTAGGGCCCATCTGGTTCAAGGACGAACCAATTTTTTATTAACGATAAGGAGGAATTTATGGAGGAGATGCTGGTGCTTGGTGCAGTTATGATTTCTTCTGTGAGTTTTTCTTTATTTTTTCAAAAGATCTTCTCCCGAAAGAAGTAATGACCCTGTCAAAATTATAGAGTGGCTTGATAATAATGGCACTGGTCCATAAGCTCTCTCTATGAAAAAACTATTTATCCTCTTAAGTCTGATTCCGCTCACTTCATTGGCGAATCCTGAACCTGCTAAATTACGTTACGGGGTGGATTTCATCCTGGAAAAAGTCCTGGAGAAAAAACGTCTGGCCCACAGACCGGAAATTCCATTTCCTACTTTCCATTATGAAAGTTCAACTCCTTTAAAACAATTTCAGGACGCCATTGAACCTCAGTGGGGATTTCGTCCTGAACGCATCACCAATGCCTTTGCTCACGCTTTAAATGAAATCTATATTCTGGATGAGGCCGCATACTACGAACGCACTCAACGTTGTATGGATGACTCTGTTGCTCATGAGCTTGTTCATTATCTTCAGGATAAGTATCAAGGGTATGATTTAAATGATGAGAGCCTGGAGTGGGAAGCAGTTGAAGTTCAGACCGCCTTTCGGGAAGAGTATTGTCGATAACCACTAGCGGTGCCACAGTGACTTCACCGTGGTGCCATCACTTCTGTCTTTAATGTCACCAATATCACCATCGCTTCGCTAAATACTTGAACTTTCATCATCTCAAAACTGGCACGATTCCTGCTTTATAGAATTCAACGGGACACTAGGATGGTGACTCAAAAGACATGCAGGGAAGCAGACAGGGCAACCGAGGAGTGACAAATGGAGATGATGTTGGTTATAAGTGGATTGATGCTGATGATGTTAACAAGCCTGCTGTTGCAACATGTTCACTATGCAAAAGTTAAAGTCAGTCTTAATTAAAAACATATAAAAATCCTGCGAATGCAGGATTTTTTTTGCCCTAATCAACAGAAGTGACCTTAATATTGTTTTTCTTAAGCAGTTTTACCAGTATCCCATCACCCTCTATCAGTTTCCCGGAAAAAGTTCCGTCATAGATGAGATCCACGCCACACATTGGGGATTTAGATTTCAAGAAAGCTTCAGTCGCACCCACCATCTGGGCCATCTTTAAGGCCTCCTGGGCACCAATTTGATACTGGGAGGTTACATCGTCACCAGTCTTTGAAATAACCTTATCTCCAATTTGTTCGGCCGGATTCCTTGGGGTAGGAAGTCCTCCCATTTGTTCCGGACAAACGGCAATGGCCTCACCATTTTCCACCATAAGCCTGATTTCTTCTCTTTCCTTAGAAGCACAATCAAAGCGGCAATGAAGACCTGCCAGGCAGGCGGAAACAATTTTCTTAGTCATTAGTCAGAATATCCTCAAAAAAAGCACCAAAGCGTTTACCGGTGTCCCACAAATGGATTTCCAGGATCCAGGCGTTTGGTATCACTTTCTCTTCACATTCGGCCAGACCCCCTCTAAAAAAGACATGGTGTGGGAAATCTCCGATTCTGTGTCCATCCTGATTATCATTTAAGATAAAACCGTCGGCTTCGGCCCTTTTCTTTGCAAACTCATAAAGCTCGGGACCTTGGATACCGTTTTGTTTCCAGTACTCTGTGACCTCATTAAAAATTTTCCGTTGGGCCTCACAGATTCGCTTGTATTCTGAATTTGAGCCGATAGTGAATGTTTCTCCATAGTCGGCCTCATGGCCATCGATGATGGGGCCGATATCAATGAAGAAAATATCTTCTTGCTGCAAAACATAAGGAAGGGAGGGATCCTTGAAGTTACAAACTGTATTTGGACCCAAGCGAAGTTTGGGCGGATGCCATTGTTTCTCTATGGTATATTTAAGACAAAGATCCTTGTAGAGTTTATGGGCATCGTCTTCAGTCATTCCAGGACGAAGGAGATCTGCTAGTTCGTAGGTTATTTTTCGGGCCGTGTTTCGTGCCTGAAATAATTTACCAAGATCAAAATTTTCACCAAAGTCCTGGATTGCCACGTTTAGAGAGCGCCTTTCACCAGGTCAGAGGCACGTTTCCCATCGAAGCGACCTTTGATCTGTGGTTGAAGCTCTTTCATAATAGCACCCATATCTTTAGCGCCACTTGCCTTGATCTCATTAATCAGTGCCACCACTTCGGCTTCTGACATGGCCTGTGGCAGATAGGCCTTAAGGACATCCATCTCTTTTAAGATTTTGTCGTAGGCCTCTGTCCCCGGTTGATACATTTCAAGAGAATCTTGTAGACGTTTATTATGAGCAATCGTGACGGAGAGTTCATCAGTTGGTTTGGTGGCCGTATTATTTTTAATATACTCTGCCTTGAGCATGCGAAGGGCATCCAGACGTTCTTGTTGTTTGGCCTTCATGGCCTCTTTAATATCGTTATTTACCTGTTCCATCAAAGTCATTGAGTGCTCCTTAGCGTTTCATATTTTCCATGTGTAATTCTAAATTCATATCTTTGTGTGAGCGAAGAAATTGAAACAAGGTTTGAAGTTCATCAATGGACTTGGATTCAATCCGGTATTTTTCATCCATATACTGAGACTTACCTTTGAAGCCGGATTCTTTAATCAAGCGGTTCATGAGTTTCTGAGCATCTTTATCAAATCCGGTCGTGAGTGAGAGAGTCATCTTCTTGTTCTTAAGTCCTGAGTTTTCAATCTCGGATTCTTTCATCCCACGCATGCCGATGCCACGTTTTCCCATATTGGTACGAAGAATATCCAGCACTGACTTCACTTTCATTTCGTCTTCAGCACGGATTTCAATGACCTTTTCTTTTTCTTTATATTCGGCCTTGGCGTCTGAGCCTTTAAAGTCAAAGCGACCTGCAATCATCTTCTCTGTGTTTTTAAGAGCATTACTAAGCTCCATTTCATCAATTCTTGAAACTAAATCAAAAGATGCCATAAAAATCCCTTATCTTGTTTGTCCGTTTCCCTTCACCAGGAAACGAGTTGTTGTCATTTCTTTTGCACCCATAGGGCCATAGGCATGAAGCTTGGAGGTTGAAATACCGAGTTCCGCTCCTAGGCCCAATTCTCCACCGTCATTAAAACGGGTCGAAGCATTGACCACTAAAGCCGATGCGTCCAAAGAGTTCAAGAACTTTTCAATCACTGCAGAATCTTGAGCAAGAATAGCTTCTGTGTGATGGGAAGAGTGAGCCTGAATGTGAGTGATTGCCTCATCAAGCGAGTTAACGATCCTGACTGAAATAATTTTTGCCAGGTATTCGGTATCATAATCTATGTGAGTGGCCATAAGCACTTTGGGATTTAGATCTATTGTTTTATCACAACCACGAACTTCAACACCGGCCTCAACTAACGCAGAAATAATTTCTTTATTTTGCGGATAGTTCTCATTTAACAAGAGTGACTCCAGAGCATTACATACTCCAGGTCTTTGTGTTTTGGCATTAAGGATGATCGGTATCACTTTTGAAGTTTCGGCATCCTCGTGGACGTATAAGTGACAAAGACCTTTATCGTGGGCCACCACCGGCATGGTCGCATTTTTCCGAACATACTCTATGAGTGCACTCCCGCCTCGGGGAACCATGAGGTCAATGTACTTATGAAGTTTTAAAAGTTCTGTCACATCTTCTCGGGTTTCAATTAGAGAAACTGCACCGGCCGGAAGAATCCTTTCAACAGCGGTATGAATTATTTCAAAGAGCTTTCGATTAGAGTGATGGGCCTCTTTTCCACCTTTTAAGATAATGGCATTGCCGGATTTTATCGCCAGTGCCGCACCATCCACCACCACGTTTGGACGTGATTCAAAAATCATTCCAATTACACCCAGAGGGATTCTTTGTTTTTGAATAAGGAGTCCATTGGGACGAGTGTATTCTTCAACGATAGTGCCGACGACTTGTTCCTGATCGGCCACATCACGGCACATCTCGGCCAGTGATTGGATTGATTTTTCAGTTAAGGTCAGACGATCAATAATGGCCTCAGAAAGTTGATTTTTGTGGGCCTCTGCCAGGTCCTTTTTATTTTCATTCAATATCTCATCTTGAAGATGAGTCAGGGCCACGGCAATGCTCTCCAGGGCCATAAGCCGCTGCTCTTCTGGAAGAGACTGGATGGATGTGGTTGCTTTCTTAGCAAGCTTGGCAATTTCAATGACGCTCATAAAACCTTCTCGTAGAGGAGTACTGATTTTAGCGGAAAAACTATCGGGTGGGTATGGAAGATTTTTTTAAGGCTTGAGTCATTTCTTGAATAAAGAGAATAATTTAATTCTTAGATACCTGGATCGGTTTTTTGCAATGGCCTAATCCAGGAGATGAGTGTGGCCCTCCCAATCTTTCCTGCCAGGCCACACTCGGGTCTCAGGACCCCATAGAATGGGAATCCATTCTATGATCTCTCAATTTCAAATGGGCTTCAAGGTCGAAAAGGTAGCGGGTACTTTTATTCCTTTCATTTGCGGGAAAAACGATCGGTTTGATATGGAAGTTTTAATTAAGGCATGAGTCATTCAAAGAATATTTTTAAGAATTTAGTTCTCAGAAACATGGAATGAGTTTTTGCAATGTCTAGTCCCAGGAGATGAGTGTGGCCCAAAACCTTGTACCTGCCAGGCCACACTCGGGTCTCAGGACCCCATAGAATGGGGTCCATTCTATGATCTCTCAATTTCAAATGAGCTTCAAGGTTGAAAAGGTAGCGGGTAATGACAAGGAAAAAGTATCGATTCGGTAGGGAAGATTAGTTTAAGACTTGAGTCATTCATAGAATAGTTTCAAGAGTTTAGTTCTCAGAAGAATGGAGAGAATTTTTGCAATGTTTAGTCCTAGGAGATGAGTGTGGCCCAAAGTTCCGACCTGCAGGTCACACTCGGGTCCCAGGACCCCATAGAATGGGAATCCATTCTATGATCTCTCAATTTCAAATGAGCATCAAGGTCGAAAAGGTAGCGGGTACTTTTATTCCTCTATTATTCCTTTCATTAGCGGCAAAAACTATCGGTTTGCTATGGAAGTTTTAATTAAGGCATGAGTCATTCAAAGAATATTTTCAATAATTTAGTTCTCAGAAACATGGAATGAGTTTTTGCAATGTCTAGTCCCAGGAGATGAGTGTGGTCCACGATCTGACTGCAAAACCACACTCGGGTCTCAGGACCCCATAGAATGGGAATCCATTCTATGATCTCTCAATAGCAAATGCGCTTCAAGGTCAAAAAGGTAGCGGCTACTTAATGATCCGCCTTAAGCAGTAAGTTATCCTTATGAATGGCAACTTTGGAAGGAGGACTGGCCATGAGAGATGAAATCTCCGTGGATTTTTTCCCTTTAATCAGATCCATCTCTCGATAATCGAACTCAGAAATCCCCACAGCAATACTTTTATTCTTATGTTTGATCTGAATCACATCCCCCCGTTTAAAAGTACCGTGTACCTTTTTGATTCCAATAGGGAGAAGGGAAGTATTACCTTTTAAGATGGCCAGATAACAGCCTTCATCCACAACTACCCAGGCCTCATTTTTAACTACGGTTGAGAGCCAGGATTTTCTGCGAGAAGTTTGTCTTTCTGGATTACCTTTAAAGAGTGATCCACCTTTGTGTTCCAATAAGCGGGTAAGAGGTGAATCAATGAGAAAAGTTCCGATAATGACGTCTACACCAATAGGGGTAAGCTTGCGCACGGCCTTAAGTTTTGTATCCATGCCACCTCGACCAATACTGGTCTTGGCCGCAAATTTTACTCCGGAGAAATCGTCTTTAAAGTCGATGATATCAAATCTTTTTGCATCCGGGTCTTTGGGGTTTTTATTAAAGAGGCCATCGGCCTCAGTTAATAAAATAAGTTTTTCCGCATCTGTGGCCTCTGTAATCATCACTGCCAGCTGATCATTGTCACCGACTGTGATTTCTTCATAAGAAACCGTATCGTTTTCATTCACGATGGGAAGGATATCATTTTCCAGTAAACGGTTAATGGTATTCCGAATATTAAGAAAGCGTTTTCTTTCTTTGAAATCCTCATGGGTCACCAGGATCTGAGCACAATGTGAATTGTGACTTTGAAGAGCATCTACATAGGCCTTCATAAGTAAAGGTTGGCCTATGGCCGCGGCTGCCTGTTGAAAAGAGATCATCATTTTCTTTTCTTCGGGTTTCTTAACAAAACTTCTTCCTGAATTAATGGCCCCGGAACTTACTAAAATAGGCGCATATCCCAGCTTTTTGAGACTCTCAAGTTCTTTGACGAGATTCTGAATTTTAGTAAGGGATACTCCACCTGTTTCGTCGGTCACGGCCATGGAACCAACTTTAATCACAACTCTTTTTTTCATTGTTAAATGGTAATGTAAGTTCAAATGAAAAACACTAGGATTAATTAAATTTACGGGCCTTGGAGCTTTGTTCATTCTAGGGGCATCAGGAGAGACATCATGACTGATCCACGACCATATGAACCTACACCAGCTCCGACAAATCCTAATCCCGGGGCCTTGCCCATTGAGATTGATACCGGAGGATTACATTCCAGGCCTGAAGTCGACTATGGTTCGATTACTGAACCAATAGAACCACATCCTGATATACCGAATGAGCCAGAGAAACCAACGGAGCCTGATAGGGAAATACCGGCCCCAGATACGGAGCCGGGTCATAGAAAAATTTAGAAAGTCATTTCTGGAACGTGCTTAGGAATGACTAATTCGGCTTCAGTGAGACGTTGGATCTCTTCAACTGAAACCCCCGGTGCTCGTTCCAGGAGATGAAATTTACCGTCTTCTAAGCGGAGCACGGCCAGGTCAGTTACAACCAATTTTACACAATTCACTCCAGTAAGCGGGAGTGAGCATTTTTTCAAGATTTTTGATGATCCGTCTTTAGAAGCATGGGACATCGCCACGATGATGTTCTCGGCACCAGCGACTAAGTCCATGGCACCACCCATACCTTTTACTAATTTTCCGGGAATCATCCAGCTTGCCAGTGCCCCGGTTGAATCCACTTCAAAGGCCCCTAGAACGGTCAAATCGACGTGACCCCCACGGATCATTGCGAATGAATCTGCTGAAGAAAAAAACGCCGCACCCTTAATTACTGTGACCGTTTGTTTACCAGCATTAATAAGGTCTGCATCGATAGTGTCTTCCGTTGGGAATTCTCCCATGCCTAAAATACCATTCTCACTCTGGAACATGACTTCCATCCCTTGTGGAATATAGTTGGCGACCAGAGTAGGAATACCGATTCCTAAGTTTACGTAGTAACCATCACGAAGTTCACGGGCAATCCTTTGGGCAATTTGTTCTCTTGAAAGTCCCATATATTTTTTCCTTATTTCTTAATTGTTCTTTGCTCTATTCTTTTTTCAAATGTGCCTTGAATCAGGCGATCGACGTAGATTCCCGGAACATGAATAAAGTTTGGATCAAGTTCACCTGGGGCCACAATTTCTTCCACTTCAACCACTGTGATTTTTCCTGCCGTTGCAATCATAGGATTGAAATTTGCGGCCGTTTTTCTAAAAATAAGATTTCCAAAAGTGTCGGCCTTCCACGCTTTGACTAAAGCAAAGTCAGCTTTTGGGAATGCTGGTTCCAGAACATAGGGTCGACCATTGAACATTTTTACGTCTTTTCCTTCAGCGACTAAAGTCCCATAACCAGTTGCTGTGAAAAAACCTGGAATACCGGCCCCTGCGGCACGGATTTTTTCCGCCAAAGTTCCTTGAGGAGTGAGTTCAAGTTCAAGTTCCCCGGATAGCACTTGTTTTTCAAACAAAGCGTTTTCACCGACGTAGGAAGAAATCATCTTTTTAACTTGTTTTTTCTCCAGGAGAATACCAAGTCCAAAACCATCCACGCCCGCATTGTTGGAAGCGATCGTCAGACCCTTATTACCTAGGTCATGAACCTTTTTAATTAAATTTTCTGGAATTCCGCACAGGCCGAATCCACCCACCATTAAGAACATATTATCAGTGAGGCCCGCCAGAGCTTCATCATACGTTTTAACAACTTTATTAAAACCAGACATTGCTTCTCCTTCTAAGAGTTTAGAGAAGACAAATTTACCGTAGAGTGACGGGAATGCCTAGTCTTGGTGAGGTTTTAAGGCCGGTTGAGTGTAGTGCAGATAGATAGTAAGCATAGCAACACTGGCGATCCAATGCCAAAGAGCATGGCCTTGAGAGAAGATCCCATGTTCATGAGGATCGCACCAATATCTTGTTCCATCTGCTAGAGAAAATCCAAATGCCACCACGATAAGAAAAAGGGATAGAACAAACCACTTAATGCTAATCTTTTGTTTTTTAGAAGCAAGCACTTCCGTAATCACAATGAGAATTCCAGACAGAAGAATCAGGCCCTGAAACTTGATCTCCATCAGGTACATTAAATGCATTAATATGGTGAGCACTAAACTTAACAGGGTATTGAAAGGGAGGAGTTTTGCCTCCTCAAGTTTGTTCAAACGAATGAGGTTCATTCCTATGACCCAACCAACAAAGAGAAACATTCCGAGGAAATCCAGGACCTGGGATCCATAGAAATTAGAGAGATGATAAAAAAGGGACATAAGACCCATAAAGAAGACGATAGGCCCAAATTGTTTTAATTTTAAATTATGTTTATTTTTAAAGGAAAGATAAGTGATTAAGAGAGCAATTATCAAATACCCTAGATTAGACCAGGTATTGGCCGGTTCAGAAATCCAGTGACAGAGCGTTTCTTCACACCATTTGATGTTTGGTGCGCCCTGGGACTCTGTGAGAGAGTACCAGGGACAACTAGAACCATGCGGGTTCTGATAATTCATTAAAAGTCTGAAACTCTGTCGGCCAGATCAGGAAAATCCACGAATGGATTACGTACATTTTGGTGTTTTACGATCTTTTCATGACGGATGATTTCTTTAGCATCAATAGGATCAGCTTTATTCCACTGTCTTAAGATTGCTTCTTCACGGCTATTGATTCCAAGATTGTAATGTAAAGAAAAGTAGAACAAGGCGCGGGCAACATTGCCACGGTGAGAAACTGGTGGAGTGTAAACATCACCTGAACCAGCAAAGCCAAAACGGCTCATATCACAGCCTTCGCCGCCCATTTCATTGGCCTTAACTTCAATGAAGCCAAAGGGATTGTTTCCACGACGGCTATTAGCGTGAGAATCTGTTAAGTAGAGGTGGTGCATGTCTGATTTCTGCATATCCTTAGGAAAGTTTCCATTGAACTTACTCTGGGGCCAGGTATGCTCAATATTAACTCGAGTGTGCATGCCTGAAACTTCATCAAGACCTCTAAAGTAGAATTTTTTTCCACAGTAAACGTCCAGTACATAAGTGCCTTCAGCATCTCTTAAAGTATCTAGCTCACCGAACATAATTAGGCGGGCCTTAGTATAACCGACTGAATAATGGCGGTAGCAACCTGAAGTGTTACACTGAGAAGCAATAACATCATACTTTCCTTTAGAGGAAAGATGATTCTCGTTAAAAATACGGTTGAAAAGAGAGCGTTCAAACTTTTTAGTGGAGGCAAGAGTAGTGTAGAACTCTTCGCCGTAATAGGCCCATTTACCGTTGGCCAGTTTTTGATCAGCTTGAGAAAAACTTGCTGCTGAAAAAAGTACTAAGAAAAGGAAAACTAAACTCTTCATTTTTATCCTTAGGTTTTTAAAATTTGCAAAAATCCTAGGATAGCCTACCTTAATTGTCACTTAATTTAATCTAATACCTCCTCTTAACTTAATCTTGATAAATAGGAAGAAGCATTGAGATTAAAAAATAAAAATGAGAGTGAGAAATTGTAAGAAACTGAGTGTTAAATTTTTTGGTACTGGGCATAAAACGCAACTTTCTCAAGAGCTCTTCTCAGAGCGTCATTGATCGCATATCGTTCTTTAGTTAGTTCAGGATGCAGAGCGGTTAACCGAGATGACCAGTGCATGAGTATGGGAGCGTCGGCTTTTTTTTCCGTTTTAAGTGACTCTATTTTCTCCGGATATTCTTCTTTGAGAAATTTACAAATAGATAAGGCAACTTCTTTTCTCTTATCGAGGCTACCGGCCACTCCAAACATACGGCAGATCGAGGGACGTTCTTGATAGAAACCGCATTGGCCTTTACCTTCACTAACAGATTGGTACAAAAGACAAGACTCTTGCTCGGAAGTTTCTAAACGGTTTATCCATTCATTAACATTCTTTTCGTCATAGATCCGTAAGGCCAGAGGAAGCATCTCTAATATTGAAGCTTCTACATCAGGATTGAGACAACAACGGCCACAGCCGGACATGCAATTTAATCCAGTTGTCTTTTGATAAGTAGAAAAAGCTTGCCCCATTTCTTCATAAAGTTTTTGCAGATTAAAAGCGAATTCTCTGATATTCATTTTGAATGGCCCATTTCTATTTTGCTCTTACGAATGTTGAAGCTGAATCCTTACTTAAAGAAGAGGTATCTCTCCGTTACCCTGAACTAAGGCCCAGCTATTCTAGACCCGGTTTTTTAACTTTTAAAGGGGATAAGTTAATCTCTTTTAAACCTTTATTTGCCCGTGTGGCCGGATTTAGCATTGGTAAGTTCCGGGAAAGTGAATTGTTATATTCAAAGGCCTGGGTTTGGAAACGAAACGATCAGTTGGAAATCCCGGCACATTTAAAAACTATTTCTGATAGAAGTATTTTTAAAGTGGGCGAAAAAGTGACGTTGATTATGATGGTCGGGAATGATGAGTTCTGGGTTGGTACCTACGACCTTCTTCCTACCCAATTTCAAACACCCGGAGAAGTTAGTTCAATCCTTCAAAAAGAAGTTCCCAGCCGCGCTTATTATAAAATAGCCGAAGCCTTTGAAGCTTTTGATTTACCTTTTGATCACCAGGAACGGGTGTTGGAATTAGGTTCTGCACCGGGAGGGGCCAGCTGCTTTTTACTAGAGCAGGACATGAAAGTTATAGGCGTTGATCCGGCCGAAATGGATAAGTCAGTTCTTAAGAATATTAATTTTAAACATCTCCGCAGGCCTTTTGAGACCTTATCGGAGAATGACTTTAGAGAGGATATCGATTGGATAATCAGTGATATTAATCTGCCTCCTACGGTGGTGTTAAAGGAAGTCTACCGACTACTCACATTTCTTGAACCACGAGGATTGGTTTTAACCTTAAAGATGAATGAATTAAAGCATCTTGATGTGGTGGCCAATGTCCGCGAGAAGATGCGGTCCAATGGTTTTAGTAAAGTTGAATTAAAATTTCTACCAAGTCATAAAAAAGAAATAGCTCTTATTGCCCTTCGTTCATAAATCCTTGAGGAAAAAATTGATTGTAGGGATCATGCTCTTTTTTAAGATCATGGAACAGCTCAAGTTGATTCTTACCGTGAAATTTTTTGATGTATTTTTGCTTTATGAGACCAATACCATGTTCCGCAAAGGGAGAGCCTCTCCAGTCCAGGACTTGATCATAGAGTTTTTGTAACTCATTCAAACATTGTGCAGTCTCTTCTTTTTTAGGCATGTAATTATAGTGAAGATGAGCATCCCCAAAATGTCCAAACAGGCAATATCGGACGCCGATCTGGGAAGCTTTTCGATAGAAGTTTAATAGGTCAGGAAAATGTTCTGGTCCGACCTGAACATCGGTTCCAACTTTCACCACACCCATCTTGGAATTTTCTTCAAAGATGGCACGGGGAACACCAGCACGAACATGATGGAACTTATTTTCTGCAATTTCATAAACTTCATCTGGTGAAGTTAATTCCAGAGAACACAAAACATTGCCATATATGTCTTCAAAGGCGCTGGATTTTATTTCAAGAAAAATCACGTCCTGATTATTTCCTAATTTCTCCTCGGGCTTCAGATAGTTCATGCAGTTTGAATCTAAAAGTTCGCAAGAAATAATAGCATTCCGATGAGATTGAACGGCATTATAAATTTCTAAATGAGGGGCCATGTTTTCTTCCCAACGAGGAAGCAACATGAAAACATAGTTTACCGCTTCATTCTCAGTGGTTTCAATTTCGACTTCGGTCACCAGACCTAACTGGCCTTCTGTTCCGATCATTAAATCAATCGCTTTTTCAAAACGGGGATAGGGAGCATTCTTAAAATTCTGATAGAACTTAAAATCATCCTGATAGGCGTGAATTGCAGGTGAAGAGGTTTTAAAATCCTCTTCTCTTCTGAGTTCTTTTTCTTCCCCGTTATAGTCAAGGTATTTTAAGCGTACAACTTGTGAGCGCATATTACCAAAAGCAAAACATCTTTCCCCCGTGCAGGAGGTTGCGATACCGGCAGTTATGAGTGCCAATTGTTCAGTGGGGGAAGTTTTGAGATTTCTTCCTTTGGCCCTCAAGAAATTTTTAGCTTCTTCCCAAGAGACAGCTCCTCTTAGAATGAGATTCCCATTTTCTTTTAGGTCCATTTTGGCCGGAAGCTTGGAGAGATTGCAAAGAAAAAAGTCAGAGTCTTCTTTCCAGGGAAGAAGGGTATCCAGCTTATCATACGGGATAACAGTTGATGTTTTTGATGAGAAATAGAAGCTTGGTTGATGCGCCTTGAGGTGACTAACCAGGTCTTCTTGGGAGTAAAATGTTTTAATAATAAATGCCATAATGACTCACTTTTTGAAGTCTATTTTAGCATTTTTTTTTAAGGAGAGGCCATGGAAGTTGTAGCAGTCATCGGAGCATCTAGTGATTCCTCAAGATATGCTTATAAGGCCATGGAAATGCTCAAGGAGTATGGACATCAAACTATTCCTGTCCATCCCCGTGAAGAAGAGGTTCTAGGTCAGAAAGTGGTTCATAATCTGGGGGAGCTGACAGGTCAGAATATTGATACCGTAACTGTTTACGTGAATCCTGCTATCTCAGATAAATATGAAAAGGATTTATTGGCCGTCCATCCTAAAAGAGTCATTTTCAATCCAGGTGCAGAAAATTCCAGGCTAGAGAAGGCCTTGACTGCAGAGGGGATCGAAGTAGAAAACGCCTGTACTTTGGTTTTACTGAGAACGTCTCAGTTTTAGTCTTTCAAGCAGCGAAGAGGAGAGTTCTCTCGGATATAATCTTCAAGTAGGGGCCAGTAGTAACTATTTGGCACCTTACGAAGGTTATTGAGAAGACCATACCCCAAAACTCCGCCTAATTTCAAAATCCCAAATGGAATCTCTGAAGGCATAGCAATGGTGTAGAACCGTAGATTGCTTAATTGCTCCCCACTTACCATGGCCTCATTTGAAGTATGGATGGTTGGATCATAGGGAACAGTTCCTTGACCACTTTTATTTTGGACCTCTACACCATCAATCATCACCTGTAAGGCAACCTCTGAATTGGCCATCACTTGTAGGATTTTTTTCAAAAGAAAACCGGAAACTCTGGCCCGCGAGACATGCCAGCCTTGATCTCCCCAGGCCCGGAAATGAGGAAAGTTGTCTACGATATCTCCATATGTAATTGGACCTGGTGAAATCTCTTCACCTTGGAAAACATCAAATTGAAGACCCAATTCAGTTTTGGCGACCTTACGTGTTAACCGGGCCAGGTGACGCGACCAACAGGTTCTGGTTTGTGAGTCCTGGCCATTATAATTTCCGCTAAGAGTGATTTCAGAATGGCCAACAACTTCATCCCAAGAGCGACCGAAGTAAGATTCCCGTCTCTTATAGGCCTCACCAACGAAGTCTTGCATCGTTCTTTCTTGAGGCATGTCTTTTGTAATGCTGATCATACGATAATCAAGCATCTCCGCCTGACCATCACCCTTAATATCTAAAGTCATGGCCCCGACATAACCTGCATGGGCGCCGGCCTGAATAATTGGAATGAGTCTGCCTTCCAGATTTTTAATAAGTTGAGGGCGTCCCAGGAGAATATGCGAGTGACCACCAACTACCATATCAATAGTTCGTGACTTTTCGACCAATTTAATATCGTTCTCCAGACCAATATGGGTAAGAGCGATAGTGAAGTCAACATTGTCTCTACGCGCTCTACTGGCCTGCTTGATACCGGCCTTATGAGGATTAGAAATAAAACCCAGGGGACGAAGTGGATACATATAATGAATTTCATTGGTGGTTAGACCAAAAATTCGAAGCTTCTTACCCTCAAAATCATAATCGACATAACTTGGAAGAAGTTTTGAGAGACCCATGAGTCTTTTTCCAACTAGGTTGGAGGATAACATTTTGGCCTTAAGGTCTGCTTGTCGGATTTGATTTCTTAACTGCTTACCACCCAGAATAAAGTCGTGATTTCCTAAAACTGTAACATCGACTCCTAGAAGATCCAAGGCCCGCAGGGAATCAACTCCATGGTTAGAAAAATAAAAGCTTGAACCTTCACCAAAATCACCGCCATCCAGATAGAGAGATGGAATGCCTTTGGTTGTGGCCTCCTGCTTTAGCTCATCTATGACCGTCTTTAACTGAGCATATCCGCCGATACCGCCTCGAGTTCCTTGAAAGTACGAATGCAGATCATTGGTATGAATAATCTGAATGACTTTTGAGAAAGCAGAGGTGCTGACCAGTAGGCCTAGACAAAGAGGGATAGATTTGAGGAGCTTCATGGGGGTACTCTTTAGGAAATTAATTAGAAATGTTCTAGTTTCATTAGAACCCTGATTGAAAAAAGATGAAATACTGTAAATATTTCCTAAACAAAAAGGCTAACGACCTTAAGGCAATCACAAGTATTGGCCAAGGTGATTTCCTTTCAGATACAACTCCTAACTTATGAATTCTGAACTACTTCTTCCCGTTGGAAACATGGATATGTGCCTAGCTGCTGTGCATTATGGTGCGGACGCTATTTATGTTGGTGTGCCCTTTTTTAATGCTCGGGGGAGAACAACTGATTTTTCTCTGGAAGATTTAAAGGAAATGATTGATCTGTGTCACTTATATGGAGTGCGGGTGAATCTTGCATTCAATGTGGTGATCTTTCAAAATGAATTTCCTAAAGTCATTGAGCTCCTGGAGCAAATTTTGCCGATGGGCCCTGATGCTTTTATTGTCCAGGATTTGGGTCTGGCAAAACTCATTCGTACCATGGCCCCTGATCAGAGAATTCATGCATCCACTCAGATGACAGTGACTAATCCTGATGCCATTAAACTTGTCGATGATTTAAAAATAGATCGTTTTGTTCTGGGAAGAGAAAATTCCATTTCAGAAATTAAGCTTATCCGGGAGAAGACGGAAAAAGAGTTGGAAGTTTTTGTCCATGGGGCCTTATGCGTGGCCTATTCCGGACAATGTTTTACTTCCGAGTCTCTGGGTGGACGAAGTGCTAATCGGGGACAGTGTGCTCAGAGTTGCCGTCTGGAGTATGAGCTTTTTGTGGACGAAGTGAAAAAGGATTTAGGATCTAAAAAATATCTGGTCTCTCCTAAGGACTTAATGGGGATTGAAGAGGTTCCAACGCTCCAAGAATTGGGAGTTAATTCTTTTAAAGTGGAAGGTCGACTTAAGACTCCTGAATATGTGGCAGCAGCTGCAAAAAATTATCGGGAAGTTTTGGATGGCGCTCCGGTTAACCTTGAAAAAAGAACCGAAGAGCTCTCAAGTACTTATTCTCGCGGATTTTTTTCTGGCTGGCTTCACGGGGTGGATCATCAGCAATTGGTTGATGGAACCTATAGCGCTCACCGTGGGCTGGAAGTTGGAACAATTTTAGAGGTGAGAAAGAAAACCATTTTAATTTCTTCCAAAACTAAATTGCAGGCAGGCATGGGACTCTTGTTTGTGGGTAAAGAGGAACAAGGTTCAAAAATTTTTGCTGCTCAAAAAATTGGTCAGAACCTTGAAGTAGAACTTTTGCAAAAGAATCTCAAATTAGAAAAGGGTCAGAAGGTCTTTCTTAATTCCAATGAACCCATGGCAAAAGAACTCCAGAAAGGCTGGCTCACTCGCGAGAAACAAAAGCGTATTCCTCTTTCATTTTTTGTTGAAGGCCGCATTGGCGAACCACTGATTGTCAGTGCCACGGATCCAGAAGGCAGAGTCATTCGGGCCTATTCAAAATCTCATCTTACGGAGGCCACTGGTCGACCACTGACACCTGAGCAGGTCTCAGAAGAGTTATCGGCATTGGGTACTACGGCATATAAAATGAATCGTTTTGAGGCCCAAATCCAAAGTCCACTGTTTTTGAATAATAAGGAATTAAAAGAGCTTCGCCGGGAAATGGTGGAGAAAATGAATCTTGCTCGTATCACTCGTTCTGCCCGGGTGGAAGCTTTTCATGTTACTCCAATGAAAAATACTCAAGGTGAAACAGGACTTAATATTCTACTCAGGGCAAAAGCTCAGGTGGAAGGACTGGTCAAAGACTTTGCACTTTTTCAGGGATACCGGCATTTAATCAAAAGTGTGATTCTGGATTTTGAATTTGGAAAAGATTATGCTTCTTCGGTTGAGATGATTAAATCCCTGGGACTCAGGGCAGGGATTGCCACCACCCGGATTCTCAAACCCTCAGAATATTATAATTTAAACACCATCATTCGTTGTGCCCCTGATTTGATTCTGGTTCGAAACCTCGGGGCCATCGAATACTTAAAAACAAAAACTGAAATTCCCTTAATCGGTGACTTCTCGCTTAATGTGACTAATTCAATGACTCTGGAGTATCTCGTGAGTAAAGGACTGGATTCAGTTAACTTGTCTTATGACCTTAATCAGGATCAGCTGTTAGATATGGTGGAGTTTGCAGATCCATCTCATATGGAAGTGACACTTCATCAATACATGCCGGAGTTCCACATGGAGCATTGTGTGTTTGCGGCCTTCATGTCCAATGGATCTTCATTTAAGGATTGTGGCAGGCCATGTGAGAAACATGAAGTGAAACTAAAAGATCCTTATGGGAATATGCATTTTCTTAAGGCAGATCAAGAGTGCCGGAATACTTTCTTTAAAGCGACTCCTCAATCAGCAGGCTTTTTAGTTAAAGAACTCAAAGAGAAGGGAGTGGCAAATTTCCGATTAGAGGCCTTGAATGAAACACCGGAAGAAATTAATTTGAAAATCATTACTTATCTGAAGCTACTCAATGATGAAATCACGCCTGACGATGCTCTGAAATCTCTCAAAGTGGTGGAGAGTTATGGACTTGGACTTGGTCAGATGAATAAAATGGATACTTATAAAGATCGTAAAAAAGAAACCAGAACCTAGAAATGGATTTCTGATTTAGGTATCTCCATCCATTCGCCAGGTTTTAAACTACCTAATTCCAGATTCGCGATTTTTTTGCGGATAAGTCTTAAAGTCGGGTGGCCAGTGGCGGCCGTCATTTTTCTTACCTGACGGTTTTTTCCTTCCACGATCTTCATTTCAAGCCAGATATCCTGAACCGTTTTTCGAACTCTCACAGGAGGATCACGGGGCGGTATCTCAGGTTGAGGATCAAGAATACGAACACTGCAGGGTCTGGTTTGATAATCCTCTATTTTTAATCCATCCCGCATCTTTTGCAGTTCATCTTCTGTCGGAACTCTTTCCACCAAAACCCAGTAGGTCTTGGGTTTCTCATTTCGGGGATTAAGCAATTTTTCAATTAAAGGACCATCATCTGTTAATAAGAGCAGTCCTTCCGAATCCTTATCCAACCTTCCTGCCGGATAAATATCCTTGGGAAGCCCAAACTCGGATAGGGCGCGGGAGCCTTCTTCTGGAGTGAATTGCGAGAGAACACCGTAGGGCTTATGGAATAAAATATATCTGGGCATGGGTATATCTTACCATAATCACAAAATCGTGGCCTACAATTTCTGACAGGTAGCAAAAGTAAGAAGTCTTTTCATAAAGGTCAGCATAAAACCAAAGCAGGAAGGGAGGAAGAATGGAAAAACTAATTCTCTTAATCAGTTTAGGTCTGTTTTCGATGGTAGCAACTCTCTTTTCAAGTGCTGCGTTCAACTAGTCCTTGACTCATGGAAGAGTCAAATTTTAAATACTAGTCATGTCTGATTATGAAATTGTTTATTCTGATGATCCCAACTTCAAAAAACGCTGCCTTAAATGCGGAAAGCACCCATGTGCCTGTCCTAAATCCAGTGACATGGTCCCCGGCCAACATACCTTAAAAGTTCGTCTTGAGAAAAACGGGCGTGGTGGAAAAACCGTCACTGTTTTATTTGAACTCCCTCAAAATGAGGCCTACTTCAAAGAGCTTGAGAAGAAGCTTAAAGGTCTTTGTGGTACAGGCGGGTCCTATAAGAACAATATGATCGATATTCAGGGTGACCATCGTGAGAAAATCAAAGCATATCTTGAAAAACTGGGATTTAAGGTTAAGCTTGCGGGCGGATGATTGATAACCAAACACCACGTCTTAATTTATGTCTTAATTGTCGTCGTAGGCTTCTGACATGTCTATGTGATCGTATTAAACCTTTTGATACCGAATCCCGTTTTATCATCCTCATGCATCCCATGGAATTTAAAAAAGAGAAAGTAGGTACAGGTAGATTTTCTCATCTTATCCTGAGAAATTCTGAAGTCTTAGTGGATGTGGGTTTTGATGATAATCTTCGTTTGAAGGAATTGCTCGCTGATCCGGAGTATGAATCATATGTGCTGTATCCGGGATTTGAGACGATTGACCTGGGAGGCCCTCAACTCAAGGAGAGTCTTAATAAAAAGGCCCAGTTCTTTGTTATCGATGGCACCTGGCCTTGTGCCAAGAAAATGATGAAGCTCACCACTGTTCTTCATCAAGTGCCGAGGGTAAGCTTTACCAGTGATCGGGTTTCGGAGTTTAAGGTTAAACATCAACCTCTTCCGGGATGTCTTTCAACTGTAGAGTCTTTGCACCAGGTACTGATTGACTTAAATCGCATGGGAGTTGAGAGTACTGGTAATGCCCATGAAAACCTCATGGATGTTTTTCGACATACGGTGAATCAACAGATTGAATTAGCAAGCGATCCACAGAGGCAGGGTTATCGGAAAAAACCTTTTTCCCTGCCTGAAGAACGAAAAATTTCAAAAAAATGGGATAATCGTCTTTTGTTCTTTAAAGATTCTGATGAATGATTTCTTCTCTTGGTTTTTCACCCCAGGTCTGATTGCGACCGAGGCTTCTTAAAAGAGCATTCAACCTCCACCAGGAATTTAACTGTTTGTACCCAAAGTGCAAAAGAACTGTTTCCAGCGTGCTGGTTAAGCAGGACCAAGTCTTGTTCTTTGAAACGTACTTATTGTCAAAATAAACCCCGATCAAGGTAATGATGAGATTAAATATCAGGCCAATACCCAGATAAATCACCGCCAACTCCCAAGGCACCCACCCCTGATAAATAGAATATGGAACGATGATGTAGGCCAGAAGTTCCACTAATGGGGAAAAGGCTTCCACTAACCAGAAATAAGGAATCGCAAATAGACCTAAGGCCCCATGTCCTGGGTGTAGGAAAAGTGAAGTGTTCTGAAAAAGCGTTTGTACCAGGCCCATTTGCCAGCGCATGCGCTGCTTGGAGAGGTGACTTAAGTTCCTGGGAACCTGAGTGTAGCAAGTAGTAATAGGAAGAATTTTAAAGTGATAGTTCTCACCTTGATAGGCCTTGCGAAGCCTCACGATTAAGTCAAAGTCTTCCGTGATTGAGCGATGATTGAAACCACCTATTTTCTTGATGGCCTCTTTCTTTAACATACAAAAAGCACCGGAGATTAAAAGAGTTGAACCTAAAAAACTCCATCCTAAACGTTCACAAATAAAGGTTCTTAAATATTCAATTCGCTGGAAGGATGTGATCCATTCTTTGGAACGGGTAATGAGAGGGGAGTTATCTTTTAAGACTTGAGTTGAGAGAACCTGGATAACTCCTCCGACTGCCATGAGTTTTGAATCATGGGCAAAAGAACGTAAGCAGGCATCTACCCCTCGTGCCATGGGAATTGTGTCAGCATCCATGGTGCAAATCAGGTCATAGCTCGAGTAAGAAATTCCCAGGTTAAGTGCCTGGGCCTTACCCATATGAGGGGCTTCCAGAACTTTTAGTTCAGGCTGAGTGATGGATTTATAAAGTTTCGTGTCTTCGGTTTTCTGCAGCTGAAACATATTTTGCAGGAGCTTCATGGTGTGATCATGAGAGCCATCATTGATCACGATAATTTCTTTTTTTACCTGAGGTAATGAAAGATAGGTTTGAATAGTTTCAACAATGAGAGATTCTTCATTGAAGGCAGGAATGATAAAGCTCACTGCCGGAAGTTCCGTGATGGCCTTCTCTTTTATTCTTCTTTGTTTGTATTTTTTGATCTTAAGCCACGACAGGAGCATCAAGACACCATAGACCATGTTAATGGTAAGAAAATAAAAAGCGGTCGCTTTCAAAAGGATGAGGCAGATTTCCTGAAGCATTAGAACATCCAGCTTAAGTTAAGGGTTGTTGTATGAAATTCTGTTCCAAGCTGATCATAATCAGTGTGGTCAAAAGTAAGTTCGCTCTTAAAATCAGGTGTAAAGAACCAGGCAAAGGCCAGGCCGCCAGAAAGCGTGTCCACCAGTTGACTTGATTCTCCAATGATCCCCTGAGAAGCCTCTTTACCCTGATAACCAAAAACACTAACAGCTAATTTTTTTTCTTTATAATAAACAACTCTGATACCAAAGTTATGAACATCCTTAGTTTCTTCAGGCGAGTTAAAACTGGCCTTACCCGCCATCAAAGATGGAATAATGATAAACCCGGGAATTTTTTCAATTTCTACACCCACGTTAACGGTATGAAGAGTTGTAGTGGAATATCTTGTATCACGATAGTACACATAAGGCGCCAGACCTTCTCCCAGAGCATAGTAACCGCTCAGGATAGTCTGTTTTTCAGGAAGGATTTCATTCCCCATGCCTTGCAGATAGCGGGCCTCCAGGGTCCATTTATCTGAGGGCCGATAGATGATAAACCCTCCAAGGCGTTTTTCGAAAAGATCAAAACGCTCGAGGTATGTGGACTGGATGCCAAAATCAAAAGTTTTATTTAATTCAATTCGGGCCAGTAGATCCTGCTGCCATCCTGATTCTTTTTGTTTCCGCAAATTAACGTGTTGAGTGATTGTCTGAATTTCATGAGCGGCCGCGAGTAGTGGAAAGATAAAGATGAGAAGAGCTATCAGGCGCACGATTTTCCTTTTTGTTGTTAATCCTTATACATATGCTAAGATTTTATTAAACAGTTAGGCAAATTTAGAGATAAATGAAAGTAATTAAGTCGGATTCTGGTTTCCTCGCTTACCAGAAAATTTTTAAGCACGTCCATAACAACCAGTCTGAACTGGTGCTGTGGCAGATTTCTGCTACAGGTGAACGTAATATCTCTCGCTCTCGTCTGAATTCCTTTCATCTCGATACTGGTCTTCTGCATTTTGAAAAAGCAACGGATCTGGCCTTTGCTGATGAGACCGTACTTTTTTGCTATTGCGAAGATGAGCAGTTTATTTTCAAGGCCCATATTCAAAATGTTAAAGATGCCGTATTTACAGTTGAAGTACCTCCAGAGATTAAACTCTTGGAAGAATCAGATATCCATGTGATTAAAGGGCAGATTGGTGTAGATCTCACGGATACTTGGAAGACCAAACGTCTTAACGTGGATGTTCCAGGCTCATCAAACGGCCCGGATTATATGAGAGTCAAATCCATGGCCGAACGTTCTTCCCGAGACCAGGAGTTCCTTAATAATGAATTTGACAGCGTAAGCCTGGATGAAGAAGAAAAATTATTTGCCGGCAAACGTGAAAGTCCCCGTGCCCGGCCAAAAATTGATAAATGGGTGAAAATTAAAACTGATTCCAGCGATGAAGTTCATTTTTTAAGACTCTTTGATTTATCCCGTGGTGGTATTGGTTTTTTAACCATGGATGTTCATTTGTTCCCAAAAGGCAGTTCAATTAACGTGGTGGGATTTGAAGAATTTGATCTTGATGATCCTCTGGTAGGAGTCATCATGTCTCATCGTGCAATAGATGAGACACAAATAGAATTTAAAATTGGTGTGAAATTCAATGAAGGGCAAGGATAGTACGATTTAAAATTCGTATTCATAATAAAAGCTGTTTTCGTAATCCGTGTCGGCCTTTTTAATCACCTTTTTTTGTTTTTTAAGAGACTTCAATATCTTCTTCATCTCTTTATCGGTTTTATCCAGATCAATATATTCGTGATCAATTCCTTTGGAACAAATCAGACTTTGTTGATGCATATAAATCAATTGCGCCAGGGCCTCGTTTTTAATTTTAACAGTCTTTCGGTTAAAGAGATCCATGTGGGAGCCAATGGATGTTAAATGCTTGGGATAGATTTCAAAGAGCTCATTGATTTTAAAACATGCTGTTTTAGCGTCTTCTTTATCCAGAGCATCCCTCGTTTCTGTTACTTTAGTCACAAGCACATCAACTCGATCTAACATCTCTTGTTTGATTCTTTTTGCTCTTAAAGTTTGAGCATGGGCCACTTGTAGAGTCAAAAACAGACTTAACATGAGTGCTATCTTCATAGGATATCCTCCAGATTATCAACAACTGACCAGAGTTTAGACAGTCTAAGTACTGTAAAACTCAAAAATCAAACTCTATACTGGAAGATTGATACAATTGGTATGCCAAGATGAGATAAAAAAAAGTGGACCCTGGAGAGGGTCCACTTTGAGATGAGGTGATTTATCGACAACTACGGGTTGAGACAACTCTATCTTGTGACTGACAGCTGATAGTTACACATGAGCGCATGTCTCTGTTCCATTCACACTTTCTTCTGGCCTCTGATTCAGCAGACCAGCGATCCACTCCAACGGCGCGATAGATTGCAAGGTTGCCGTAATAATCAGTACCCTGAACTTCACAAAGTTGAGTTGTTTCTTTACATGTTTCAGTACAGTTGCCATGTTCTTGCAAGCAAGAACCACAGCTTCCATGGCCACCCCAATGTTCTTCCCACCCGCGATCAGTTGCACTACAGGTTACACGGCCTGGAGAAGGTTGGCCGTATCCTGGAGTGGGATATGGGTATGGAGTCGGTCTTGGTGGAGTTGGATAACCATATCCTGGAGTTGGATATGGATAAGGAGTAGGTCTTGGAGCGGGACGATCATAATCAGGTCTTGGTCTCGGTCTTCTTGGATTTTCATAACCTGGACCAGGTCGATGCTGCCCAGGAGGATTACGGTCATAGCGTGGTTCACGGCGACGATTTTGAGCATCTGCTGATTCAACTAAAACCAGATTCAAAGAAAGTACTGCCAGAACAAATAAACTGAGATATTTCACTAAACCCTCCTAGGTCATTTCTCTTAAACCCAATCTCTCCCAGGCAAAATTTTCTGTCAAAAATTAAAACCGGACTTAAGATGATATTAGGAAAGCGGTGCCAAAGAGGACCCAAACAGTGAAAAAAATAGTCAGTTTGGCCCTGATTTAATGGTGATAGCTAAGTTCCTGAAGGACTCCCAGCTGCATTCTAAGATCTATGAGTTCCTGATCCCAATAATTGGCCGAGGTAAATTGTGGAAAAACTCGTTGAAATGAGTGATCATCCCAACGCTTGGCAATCCACGCATTGAAGTGAACCATCCGCATTGTCCGTAGGGCCTCGGTCAGATTCATTCTCAAATGATCCTTTCTGGTCATCTCTTTATAGCATGCTAAAAAACGGTCTCGATCATCAATACTGTATTGATCCTTACCTGGGAAAAGTAGCCATAAGTCTTGTTCCACCGGGCCGGTCAGGCAGTCATCAAAGTCTACGGCCATTGGTCCTGCCGAGGTCCAGACAATGTTACCCCGGTGAAAGTCTCCATGGAGTCTTTGAGTTGTAACACCAGCAAATAGTGGATTTAGGATTGAAACCAATTGCTCCAGAAGTTTTAAGTAATGATTAAAACTCAGGTGTTCGACCGGTTTTACTTTTTCTAATTCAATCCGATTTGCTTCAACGAATGTCATAGGATTTAAGGACAGACGATGAGAGAAATTTCCCATCGATCCTATATTATGAATCCTTCCTATCAGCCGTCCCACCTGTTCAATTTCTTCTTTTAATAACTCATCCTTTAATCTTCCCTGAACTTTGGGAAAGAGGGTGAACCACAGATTAGTTTCAGAATGAAGGTGAAGGGTCGATCCATTAAATTCAATCGGTGCTACCACTGGAACTTCAAACTCCATGAGTGTTGAGAGAAAGCGATGCTCTTCCAGTATCTGCTCTTTAGACCAGCGTCCGGGCCGATAAAACTTCAGGATAACGTTAGTTGGACTAAAACCTTTCTCCACATCTATAGCGGATGCCAGCTCTACATCGTAAACACGGTTTTCCAAACTATTGAGTGCCATGACCCTGCCTGTAAGTCTCTTTCCAAAAGCTTCTGCAGCTTCCATGACATGATCGGGTGTGAGAAGATGAAAGTGTTTAGTCTCATCCCCCCAAATACCTTTAGTATCTGACATATTTTCCTTAGTCCGTTATTTAACGACGGCGTCTTCTATGAGGTTTGGCCTTTCGATACCGGCGCTTGCCATGACGGCGTTTTCTGATTTCATTCAGGTTATTCTGCAGGTCTTTTATGTAAACGGCGAGCTCCCGTCGAAAATAAAGTTCTCCATTTATTCCATAACTCTCAACATCCAGAAACCAGTGGTTATCCAGAGCAAGATTGTTCATTATGATGAAATTGTTTTTCCCTTTTTCTGTCACCACCCGCCAAGGGTTACTGTCTTCTTCCACTATCGTTCTTGCCTGAATAGGGCTGGAAGTGATTTCGAAACTGGGTTTACCAAAGAGACTTCTTGGAAATTGCATGATCTCACTCATGTGACGATCACCAGAGAGAAACACAAAGGGAGTGGGGATTTTTTTTAGCTCACTTACAAAGTTTGAGAAGTCATTTGGGTGGTTGCCTTCAAAGGAATCAAAACGGTGATATCCTCCAAAGAATTGATCACCCTTAATTATCAAACTTGGACTACCTTCTTCCCTGAGTTTTGAATAGAACCACGCCGATTGATCAAGCCCAAGATGCACGCCCTCAGGGTAAGATGAACGGAAGCTTCTTCCGTCTAAAAAGTACAAATTAAAGTCACCCAGATTCAACAAACCACTTAAGGCCGGGCCTTTAGTCCAATTCTCATTACTAAGATCCTGCCCAAAAAAAGCTTCAAAAATTTCACGAGACTCTTTTTTATACTGAAAGTCTGAATCACCATTTTTCAGGCCGTAATCGTGATCATCCCATATACCATGTATCGGAATTAATTTCTCCCGAAAATAAAGAGGAACATTGAATCTCATATCAACATAGCGCTGCCAGATGATGTCCGGATCAGTCACCTGAGTGGTGGTTGGACTTGCAGCATCGGTATAGACGTTATCTCCAATTAAGAGGAGGTACTCAGGATTTTTAGAAGCGAGGGTATCCCAAATCTTATAATCCTGAGAGTAGATATCATTCATACAACTGGCAACTGCCAGCCGTAATTTTGAGTTCTCGCTCTGACCTTTTCCAACTAAGCGCTGATCAATCTGTTTGCCATTTTCAAAAACAAATAGGTTGTATTCTTTTTGTGGATCACGAGTGAAGATAACTTTATGGACGCCATAGTCTGAGGTTGACCTTGAAATAATTTTGCTTTCATCTGGTGTAATGATTTCCCCTTCAAAGCTCCTTAATTCAAAATTCAGTGTTTTTGATTTTTCTGTGACAACACTGAATTCAACTCCACGGGGGCCGGTAACGCCTTGAAGAATAGAAAGCCTATCAGGTCTTTTTGTTCCTAGCTGGGAACAACTAACGAGTAAAAAAAGAATGACAACGCCGACTTTCACAGAGGATATCCCAGTTTTAACAAAACTGTCGTGAGCTCAATCAGAGGTAATCCAATGATGGCCGTATGATCCTTCATTTCAATTTCTTGAAATAGCTTTATACCGGCCGCTTCTAACTTATAACTTCCGGCACAGTCCAGGGGCATATCCTGGATTACGTAAGAATGAATTTCGGGAAAATTTAAAGGGCGCATGGAAAGAGTCGTGACATTTAGAAAGCTCTCAATCCCTCTTGGTGAAATCACCGTGACGGCCGTCAGGAGCTGATGACTTTTTCCCTGCATCTGAGAAAGTTGCTCGATGGCCCTTTCTTTTGTGTGAGGTTTTCCGAATATAACACCATCCATTGTGCAAACTTGATCTGAACCAATTACGCAGGAATCGGGATATTTGGCAAAAACGGCTTCGGCCTTAAATCTTGAAAGAAGTAAGGCCAGATCCCCAGGGGGATGTCCTAATTCTTTTATTTTATCCTCATCTACACCTGGAGAGACGGCCTTAAAGGGCCAGCCCAATTGATTTAAAAGTTCACCCCGATACTTTGAAGTGGAAGCTAGAATCAACGGATAAGGAAGTGTCAGTGATTTATTTTTTCCCATATCTTTAAGCAGAAAAACCTGTCTTGTTTAAGTTCTTTCCAAGGAATATCCAGAATAATATCTCGAGTGGGGGAGCGGTTAATCCCCGCTGCAACACAAGTTTTACAAAGGGTCAGTGTATAGTATTTTCGATAAAAAGCATAAACAGCTGCATACTTTTCATCCTTCGTTTGGGCCACGCTTAAGGCCTTCTCAAGCTTTCTCACATGAGAGGTGACCATATCATTTAATTTTTTTGTTTCTTTATGTTCTGGATCCAGGCTCCAGCTTTCTGGGATCACCATTAACTGAAAACCTCGTCAATGATGTGGGCCGCACCACCATAGATGGCACCTTTATCAGAAGACAAGCTGGCGGTTATGATCTTAACTTTCCCTTTTAAAGAGAAATGAACCAACTCATCAAATTTTTTGAGGACTACCTGATTGAATGAGTCTCCTAGTTTTGAAACTCCACCCCCGATGATAAAGGCCTGGGGGCCCATCAAAACGGCCATTGAAACAAAACCGGTCGCCAGCTCGGTGGCAATAGTGTCGATTATAGTAACAGCGCGAAGGTTATTTGCTTTAAATTCAATGCCTAGCTTTTCAATCGTCCATTCTTCACCAATGAGTTCAAAAATGGTTTGTTTAATCCCCTTAGCGGATAGATAACTTTCGATATGATTGAGTCCCCCGCAGGAGCATAGACGTTTCTTTTCATGAGGAATGATGATGTGGCCACCTTCACCCCCAAGGGCATTATTCCCCCGATAAAGTTTGCCATTTAAAATCAGGCCAGATCCCACTCCAGTACCCAGAGTAATCAGGATAAAATCCGAGAGTTCTTTTCCTGAGCCCCATTTATTTTCACCGACAGCAGCAAGATTGGCGTCATTTTCAATGACGGCATGGGTTTTAAATTTTTCTTCAAATAACTTTTTTAAAGGAACATCTTTCCAACCTAAGTTAGGAGCATGATCCACCCTTCCGGTAAAATAATTGGCCATTGGTGCACCTGCGCCCACACCAACTATTTTAGGATCACCTAAATGAAGCTTAAGTTCCGAGGACAAGATATGATCACATTCTTGAGCTAACTGCTCGATGAATAATGCTGGTTCTGTGGCCTTGGGTGTAGGAATAGTTCGAAAGCTCAGGAGAGTTCCTGAGTAATCAAAGAGACCTATTTTTGTATTAGTCCCGCCGATATCAATTCCGAATGCAACTTGGTCTTTGTTCATAGTTAAAACGCTATCATGAAACCTTGGACAAGGCTATAATGGATAGAATCATGATTTCCATGGCCATGAGGGTCAAAACACCGTGAAACCAGTTAGTCTTAACCAATTACTTTTTGATTCTAAATCAGACAGTCTGAGCTTTTTTTACACTCCCTTATTGGATTCTCCTGAACTGAGCGAACTTGATGTTTTTCTGGAAGATATGAAAACTCAATTAAGTCTGCAGGCAAAAGTGAAAGTCAAAAAGGCCTTGGAAAAAAATCTTGTCGAGATTAAAAGGATTATTAAGAGTCATCCTGAGAAGTCTCATGGATTCTTCTTCTCAGAATCCCTTCAGGGTTATGTTGTTTTAGAGCAAAAAATCCATTCCTATTGCATCATCGGAAAGACCTTTCATGTGAGGCCACTTCTTGAAGAAATCTCGGTGAACCCTGAATTTGTCCTAATCAACATCTCGTTGTATGACATTAAAATTTATCGGGGCGACTTTCAACATTTAGAAATCATTCAGCAGTACGAGTTTGATGAACTGCCAAAAAATTTCAATGAAGAATCATCCAGGCTGTATGCCCCCCAACACCTGGGACTTATTCCCTATAAAACGATTCTCGCCTTAAAAACGATAGCCCATAAAATCATGGATGTTATTCTTTATCATTCGCTTCCTGTCGTTGTGACGGGGTTGGATGAAATGAAGTCCATCTTCTTACGCTACTTTGATCACTCCTATGGAATCATTTCCAATATTCAGGAAGATTTTTATGAAAAAACCTGTGTAGAAATTGTTGAACGTTGCAAAAGCTTTCGTTCTCAGGTGATGGATTTTTATTCGGCCCAACTTAAAGAACGAATCAAACGGATGATGAAGTCCAAACGACTTTTGACTGATCTGGGTGATATCATACAGGCAGCTCACCAGGGGCGGGTTGTGCATCTGGTTTTACCAAGTGAGAAAAAAATCTGGGGCAAAATCGATTTTGCCACCGGTGAATACACTCTTCATAAAAAAGTGAATAAAAAATCTTCGACTGATATTTTAAATGAACTGGCCGAAGAAGTGATTAAGCAGGGAGGGAAAATTCAAATCCTGGGCCCTCATTTTTTTCCACAAGATTCTTCAGTCATCGCAATTTTGAGAGGTCACTATGATTTTTAGCCATTATCTTGAACACTATCCAAGCTTAGGAGAAAGGGTTTACGCAGCTCCCGGGGCGAAGATTATTGGGCGTGCCGAATTAGCTGCACATGTTAATATCTGGTTTAATAGTGTGATCAGGGCCGATGTTAATGTAATTAAAATCGGAAAAAATACCAATATTCAGGATCTCTGTATGCTGCACGTAACAGAAGAGAATTCCTTAACCATTGGAGAAAATACCTCCCTTGGACATTCTGTCATTCTTCATGGTTGTAAAATTGGTAATGGTTGTCTGATTGGTATGGGAGCGATTATTCTAGATGGAGCAGAAGTAGGGGATCATTGTCTGGTGGCCGCCGGGTCTTTGATTTCTCCAGGTAAAAAATTTCCGCCTGGAAGTATGATTAAAGGCCGTCCGGCGGTGGTCGAGCGCGCTCTGAGTCCGGAAGAAATAAATAAGATCTCAAATCATTATAAGTCTTATGTGAACTATAAAGAGCAATACTTGAAAATGGATGAGAATGGAACTGATCAAGAAAAACTTCACGGCAAGGCTTAAAAATCTCGCTGACAAAGTCTATGAGGATAATCTCTTCCTGCTCTCATCTTCAGTCTCTTACTATTCAGCTCTCGCTATAGCTCCTTTCCTGTTAATCCTCTTAGGAGTGGCCTCTTTCATCGGCGGCGATGTACAGGAAAAAGTCATTCAATTATGTTTTGAATTTTCCCCGGAAGTGGGGACCATGATTCAGATTATCTTCAATAATGTAAACGAAGGTGTGAACTTAGGCTCCATTTCAGGAATCATCGGTACCATAGTCCTTTTATGGTCAGCATCTTTGGTTTTTTTACAAATGCGCTATGCTTTGGATGTTATCTACGGTTTTTATGATCCCACTGCCTCTCTTTCCATCTGGAAAGCAATCAAGGAGCGACTGTTTGCCATGTTGGTGGTGGTCTTGGCCGGTCTTTTTCTGATTGCCTCTTCATCCCTTCCAGGAATGGTGCAGTTCTTCTTTGGTTCCAATGAAAAACTCATCTTTTATGAAGTGATGGCCCTCTTAATCAATATTTTGGTTTATATGGCGATGTTTTGGGGAATCCATTTTTATACGCCCACTCATCGGCCTAAAAAAAGAGAAGCGCTTAAAATGGGAATCGTATCTGCTGGTTTTTTTATCATTGGGAATTTAGTCTTAACCAGCTATTTAAGAGGAGTGGCACTGTATTCAATCTATGGTGCTGCTGGATCTTTGCTGGTCTTTTTAATCTGGACCTATTATTCGTCTTTCACTCTTTTTCTTAGTGTTGAGCTTTTTCTCTATCTGCGAAAAATTAAAAAAGTTGCTTAGTATCCAATAAAAAAGGCCCCTTGCGGGGCCTTGAGTGAACTATTTTTTAAGATAAGTATAACTCTTAAGACAGCTCTCATAGAAATCAGTCAGACCAACACCTTCACGAGGACGAATTTTTCCGCGTTTTACTTGGGTATCGATTGAAGCCTTCACTGTTTGGGCCATCGTCTCTGGATTATATTGAAGAGTTGCCAGTACCTGGCTGGCCTTATTACCAAAAATCACTTCTTCAATGTAGAAGTCAGTTGGATCATCATCATCGCAGAAAATATGAACTTCATTGAGACGTCCAAAACAGTTATGCATATCACCCATAATGTCCTGATATGCGCCTGTCATGAAAAGACCAATATAATAGTCATCTCCATTGAGCTTGTGCATTGGAACAGTGTTAGTTGGGCCATCGGCCGATAGGAAGGTATCAAGTTTTCCATCAGAGTCACAAGTGATGTCCACGAGTGTGCATAGCTCACTTGGCTTTTCATTTAGCTTGTGAATGGGGAGCACTGGCAGGATTTGTCCAATGGCCCAGGTATCCGGAGCCGATTGGAAAACGGAAAAATTACACATGTATTGAGAGGCCATCTGATTTTTCAGCTGAAGGATTTCGTCCGGAGCATATTCATCCTGTTCGGCGTGACCTACGATCTTTTTACAGATTCTCCAATAAAGTGTTTCAAGCTTGGCCCTTTCATCTAATGAAAGAATGCCGAATTTAAAGGCGGATACTGACTCTTCTTTTAACTTGGTCGCGTCGTTATAGACGTCCTGATAATTTTTCTGAGTAAGCTCAGTCGAAAGATCACGCATGTTAGTGACCAGGATATTTTCAGAAACGGCCTTATCGGTATTGTAGTTATCGGCCGGTCCTTTACCAATTTCAAGAGCACCGAAAACATTGGTGATTACACAAGAATGGTGAGCTGTGATAGCACGGCCAGACTCGGATACGATGTTTGGATGTGGAACATCTTCCAGGTCACAAACTTGTTTTAAGATATAAACCACATCTGCGACATAATCACGAGTTGTGTAGTTAATTGATGAAGGGGAGTTTGAGCGCGTTCCATCGTAGTTAACGCCTACGCCGCCGCCGACGTCAAAGTATTCAAGCTTAGCACCTTCTTTATAAAGTTTAGCGTAAATACGGGCCCCTTCAGAGATGGAATCCTTAATCGTTTTGATATCCGGAATCTGGGAGCCGATATGAAAATGGAATAGTTTCAGACAATGAGTCTTATCAATAGACTTAAGGTATTTCACGGCCTGAAGGATCTCAGTGATGGTTAGACCAAATTTGGCATAATCCCCACCTGAGCTGGCCCATTTACCAGAAGACTTTGTTGCAATCTTGGCACGCAGACCAATCATTGGTTCAACGCCGATTTCATTGGAAAGTTTCATGATATCTAAAAGTTCAGAATACTTTTCAATGACTACGATTACTTTACGTCCTAACTGATTGCCCAGAAGAGCAAGACGGAGAAGATCTAAATCCTTATAGCCATTAACAACAGTCAGAGAGTTTTGATTGCTATTCATGGCAAGAGCGGCAATGAGCTCAGGCTTTGAACCCGCCTCTAGACCATAGTTGAAAGGTGCACCAGCATCGACAATTTCTTCCACTACTTCACGCATCTGATTAACTTTAATCGGATAGACGCCGTAGTATGAGCCTGTGAATTTGGCCTCTTCAATCAAACTTCTGAAAGTCTTATTGAGATTGGCCACTTGAGAGCGAAGAATGTCATGAAACCGAATCACAGCAGGAAATGCAATGTTCTTGTTCTTCATCTCTTCCACGATTTCCATCATGTTGATCACGGGCCCATTTTTCGTCTGAGTTGGGTTGATGCATAGATCCCCCTTCCCATTTACTGAAAAATAACCCTCGCCCCAGCGACTGATCTGATAGATTTCATCAGCATGCTCAATCGTCCAATCTTCAATGGAGTCGAGGTTGTGAAATCTTGTAGGTTGTGATGAAGTTTTCAACTCAAAATCCCTCCGAGAAACTGCTTGTTTTTGTAAACTGCACTATAGTTGAAAAGTACAGGTTGCAAAACAACTTTTCCCGAAGGGAGTAAGTTTTTTAACGAATCCGAGACGCTTGACCGTCAATCATTTGAGCATGCTGCTCCTGATCCTGTTGATACTGAGGATCTTCAATGCTGGCCACGTCTCTTTTGGAAGCGCAGGCCGTGATAATTAAGGCCATTAGTGCCATCATAATGTGTGTTCTCATGGTCAACCTCCTTGTTGTCCTCAATCTATGCGTTGCGAGTAGTGTGCCAACTCAAAGACGAGTAAATGGCCACTTATGTGACGAGGTGCTAGATAAAGTGGCACCGATGAGTAGCATAAGTTTACCGGCCTGGGGCCAAGGTGGCCAAAATACTCAAGGAAGTTGATGGGTTATGACGGAATAGATCTCTCTTTGCTCTTCTATGCTAAGTGGTTTTTGATCTTCAGCACCAATTCTTCGGAAGTTACTTTCATGGATAATTTGGTCAAGGAGACGAACCTTTTTAGTTAGGCTTTTACCAATTTCTAGAAACCAAAAAGGCAGGTGCCTTTGGAGCTCAGATTTAGGGATTTGAATCACTCGGCTTGGTTCCAGAGTCACGATATGACTGGCACGTGGTTTCCCATCAAAAAAGGAAAGCTCACCGATAAACTCCCCGGGCCCAATTCGGGCAATGACCTTGACCTGAGTTCCGGTGATGGTGCAAATAAGGAGTTTTCCTGAATCCAGAAAAAATAAGTCAGATGAAGGATCGCCTTCCCGACAAACGACTTCATGGGCCTTATAATCCTGATGATAACCTTGCATGATTCTCCTAAAGCTTAAGGATTCTTTTAATGACTAAACCCAGCTGCTGCATTCCTATGTCGTAGTACAGATTCTGAGGATGAATTTCATCAAAGAAGGTCACATTGTTGCTGTATTCTTTCTCTAGAAGCAGAGAAAAATCAAATAACAAAACCTGATGTTCTTTTGCCACTTTCCGAATAATGGAGTTGTGAACTGCTGTCGCTCTCCATGCCCCACAATCGTAGGCACTGCTTTCAAGCAGGCTGTTTTTGGCCTCATCTAGTTTTCCCAGTCTTTTGGAGATTTGACCGTGAATAAAGAGCAGTTCAGCGTTACCCGAGTACTGGGTTATCAGCTTGGAAGATTTAGTATAGGCCGACTTAGGATTGTTCTCGCGCAGGAGGTCCCGTAAAGTCAGGATCTCGGCTTCAATTTCAGTCGTTGTCGTAAATTCACAAACTTTCTTAGGCGGAATATCCAGATTAATCGGTGTCGTTGTGAGAATCAGGAGAGTGTTCCTATCACGGGCCATTGAAACCATCTGGATGAGCTGCTGTTCGTATAAAAGGATTTCCGTTTCCAGGCGTTGCAAGTAACTCTTCTCAGTCATCTCTTCTTCAATCGGCGAGGGAGGCAAGACTACCCGGGAAATGGGTTCATAAACAATTCTTGAAAGCCACGGATAAAGAATGAGAAAAGTTTCTATCCGGTCATCGTTGTAACGTTTGAAGTTTTCAGTGATCTTGGTGATTTCAGAGGGGTTAAATTTTAATTCTGAAAATTCCTCACTTCCCCCCTGATAGATAAGAATTTGCGGCCATTGGGAAAGAGATTTAAGTTCATGCAGAGTGCGGTGCAGACCGATTCCTGCCCGGGCCATGCTCTGAATCTTGATAGGCCTGTCCAAATTAATAGAAATGGTCTTGGCGAGTTCTGCCTTGAATTTTGCAAAATACAGACCCATTCGGTCGCCGGTAATCAGAATAGGAGCTTCAAGCAGGGTAGTGGGGGCCTCTTTCTGAAAAGTATAGGGATAAGGAACAATTTGCTCAGGATTTTTTTTATAGCGATGAAATACGAGAATTCCGCCAGTTACAATAACGACCAGGAAAATCAACATCAGGAGAGAGAGAACTTTTTTCAAAGTCAGGACCCTTTTACAACTTATTCTACTATCAAAAGTTTAACTTACGTCTCAATTTTGGTAAACACTCCTGCATGAAAGTACCTATAAAGATCCCTGAGGTTCTGGCACCGGCCGGAAGCCTGGACAAATTAAAAGTGGCCGTCCTCTATGGGGCCAATGCTGTCTACGTAGGCGGACAGAAATTTGGTCTCAGGACAGCGGCCGAGAATTTTACTCAGGATGAGTTACGGGAGGGAATGAGCTTTGCTCATGAGCGTAGTGCAAAAGTCTACGTGGTTTTAAATTCTTTTTTACACGATAAGGACCTGGCGGAACTTCCAGACTTCGTTCGATTTTTGGATGAGATTGGCACTGACGCCGTCATCGTTTCTGATTTGGGCGTCGTTCAAGCGGTCAGGGAGCATTCCAGTATTCAAATTCATATTTCAACTCAGGCCTCGGCCTTAAATATTCAATCGGCCCTGCTTTGGAAAAAAGCGGGAGCAAGCCGAATTGTTCTGGGTAGAGAAGTTTCAGTCAAAGAGGCCGGCAAAATAAGACGGGAAGCGGATATTGAGATTGAAATGTTTATTCATGGTTCAATGTGCATGGCCTATTCAGGTCATTGTGTAATCTCTAATTTTACGCAAGGCCGGGATTCCAACCGGGGTGGTTGCGCTCATTCATGTCGTTTCGAATATTCTCTGGAAGGTCTGGATACTCAGGAAAAGAAGAAAGCTTACTTCATGAGTTCTAAAGACCTCGAGGGACTGCGGATACTGCCGGCCTTTATTGAAGAAGGTATTGATTCCCTGAAAATTGAAGGACGGATGAAGTCTCATCTTTATGCCGGAACCATGTCAAAAGTATATTCTGAAGCCTTAAAATTCTACGCGGGCCATGGACATTTTCTTTCTGATGACCTTCTCAAATGGGAAGAGGAATTAGGAAAAGTATCTCATAGGGCCTATACCCAGGCGAGTCTGGTTGAAAAGGCCGGAGCGGAATCCATTTTCAATGAAAGAGAAAATTCCTCTGAGGATGAATGGCAGATGGTGGGGCCAGTGATCGATGCTTCTCCCAAGGCAGGGATCGTCATTGAAGTCAGAAATGCTTTTAATCAAGGTGATGAATTAGAAATCCTTCCTTTCTCTGGAGACGTCATTAAAGTCTTTGCTCATGAAATCATGGACCTGACTATGAAGGCGGTCGTGAGAACCAGACCATCTACCTTAGTGAGAATTCCTTATGTTGAAGGTGTTCAAAGTATGTACCTGGTTCGGCAGAGGTCAAAAGTATGAAACTTACCACCTATGCTCAAAATCTATATGACCTGAATGTTTTAAAAGATCAGGGATACAATGAAGTGATTCTGGAAGCCAAATCACTTTCACGTTTTGGGAAATTGTCTCGTGAAGATTTTATTTTACTTTCAAATCGTTCTAAAGAACTAGGACTCAGAGTCTTGATGGAATGGGATATTCTCATGACTGAGGATGTGTTCGGTTCCAAAATTAAAGAGGTTCAAGAGCTGTTGCCCTATGCTGATGCTCTTCGGGTTCAGGATACGGGTGCTCTGAATTGGGGGATCACTTATTCGGGCAAGCCTTTGCAGTTTATAGCGGAAAATGGAAATCATAATCTCAAGGCCCTGCAAGGTTGGGTGGATTTGGCCAATGGCAAAATGGAGAGGATTATCCTTTCAATAGAGCTTTCAAAAAATACGATCGAGGAATACGCCAAAAAATTAACCGTACCTTGTGAGCTTTTAGGTCTGGGAAGAATTCTTCTTTTTTATACTCCACGTCCACTGCTTTCGGCATTGATGCCAGAAAAAATTGCTCAAAATCAAGAGTTGGCAGCGACGGGTGAAAGTGAAGAGTCTCCCCATAAAGGTTTTCCGATTGTTGAAAACCAACATGGAACTTTTATGTTCCATATCAAAGAGTTTTGTCTGGTGGAGTTTGCCAGAGATCTGGAAAAATCCGGATTAGCATTCTTTCGGATTGATCAAAGATGGGAAAAGCCTTCACGCTTGGTGGAAATCTCCCAGCTGACAAAGGAATTCCAGAGCGAAGCCTTCGAGAAATTAAAACACGATTATTCTCAGGATTTGATGCGGGGTTTTTACCTCGTCAACAAAACGGATATCCTCTTTCCTAAACTCAAGAACTCTCGTCTGCAGAAGAGAGAAGGTCATTACGTAGGCGAAGTATTGGAATCTGAAAAAGGTTCTCATCTGGCGATCATGGTGAAAAATCCCAAAGGGCTAAAGGTCACGGATATTCTAAAAATTCTTCATCCTAAAGGTGAAGTATTTGAAACTAAAATTTACTCTTTGAAAAACGTAGCACTTGAAGACGTAAATGAAGTGCCGGCGGGAGAGTTGGCCATCATTCAATTTGTTGGTGGAGTTTGGGTTAAATCACAGGTTTTTTATCATCATGAAATATCTTAAAATATTCTTTTTTGGTTTTTTTAACAAACTGACGGCATTAGTGCTTAGTATTGGGATTTTTAAGACTCTTGCTTATTTTGGCCTCTTTGAGAGTCTTAAAGGGGAGTTTTATTTTATCCCGGCCATGATTCTTACTTTAGGCATGATTCTTTTGTTTTCGAAATACTTAACTGAAATGACAATAAAAAATTTATTGATATTACTAGGACTTTTCGTCATAGGAACGACTGCACTGATGTTGACTTAGAGTCTCTCCCAAATCCAGAAGGTAACGGCCAGACCTCCATTCCTGAAGCTTCTTTTTGAAACTTGTTTATAACCTTTAGGATGCAAAAAAAGATCATCCATGTCTTTTGGCAGAAGCCAGCCAAATCTTAGGGGCCGATCGACTTCAATAAACTTTTTCCAGGCCTCTTTCAGAAATGTGCCCCTCTTACCTTCGATCTTTAATCGCTCTCCGTAAGGAGGATTACAAATCATAATCATCTCTCCCGGAATTTTGATTGGAGTCAGAGTTGAATCTTGACTTTGAAAAGTAATAGGCAAACCTGAAATTCCTTTTTTTATTTTCAAAAGAAGTTCTTCATTTATATCAAAACCCACGGCATGGTTTAGTAGACCTTGAGCTTCAACAGTCTTGGTCATTTTTAAAGTTTTACCTTTGAAAAAAGGCGCCGTTTCAAAAGCAAAAGTTCTCAAATGGAGGGGGGTATAAAATGTCAGTGCTTCCGTTAAAAAAGTCCCTGACCCACACATCGGATCGACTAAGGTGACTTCTTGGTTTTGATGGGAAGTTAATTCATAAACCAGTGCCGCTGCAATATTCTCACGTAGTGGAGCTTCGCCTTTTACGCTTTGAAGATTTCTTTTGTAAAGAGGATCGCCTGAGAGATCGAGACTTAAAGTCAGAAGATCATCATTCAGACGGACGTAAAAAGTTTGTGGGGGATAATTCTTCTTTTCCCAGTCCTTGGAAAGAGGTTGTTTAATCAGTACTTGCTCCAAGGCCTTCTTGATCGTTTCTTCGATTCTTCCTGTATGATTTAAACGACTTTTGGTACAACTGATTTCCCACAGGGGAACAGGATGGGAGAGAAACTTGGTCCAGTTAAAATGCAAAATTTTTTGATACAGCTTAGGAAAGTCCCTGACTTTAAATTCACTTATTCTTAAAAGGATCCTGGTAGGAATTTTGAGCTTTAAATGAGCTTCGGCCATCCAGTCTAAGCTGGCATCAACTTCAATCCCACCCTTTGTGACTCGGGCATTTGTCGGTGGGCATTTCTCCATCAATTCCTGATGGGCCAGGTCCTCTAGACCTGGAAGTATGATAAGAAAATAAGGGTGTAGCTCCATTTGTTAGCAGTATGCCTCAAAGTAATGGGCAAGTCAGTGGAAATTAGTTATCCTTTCTCTATGCAGGCCTATCTTAAAAAACATGGAACTGGACACGCTGGACACTCGCTAAAAGTGGAGTGGGATATTCGAGAACTCGATGTCATGATCCAGTTTTCCGTTAATAAAAGAAGCAGTCGAGCTTGGTATACGGATCCGGTTTTTGATCATGATTGGTCTAAAAATTGGGGTTTATGGAATAAAGATGTAGTGGAAGCTTTCCTCCAGTTAAGAAAGACTGCGGATGATTTTAAGGCCCCTTATTTAGAACTGCAAATCTCTCCCTTGAATCAGCCTTTTGCTCTCATTATTCAAGAACCACGAAAGATTTTTCAAGCTCCTAAGGTTTTGGATTTTATTCACGAAGTTAATGTTGATGGTAAACTATGGACGGCCACAATGAAGTTCCAGCTTCCTTCAGAGCTGCAAGGATCATTAATCTATGGCGGTTTTTTTGCCTGTCTCGATCAGGAGCCTCGTGAGTTTTACGCTCTGGAACCTAATCCTGAACAAAATCCTGACTTTCACCGACCTGAACTTTTTTTACCACTAAATATGCATGAGTGAATTAATTCTCATTCCCACTCCCATTGCTGATGATCTTCCCTTGGAACCGATGGCCCATTCCATGCTTTTAACTGATGCTTTAAAGGAAGAAGTTATACTCCTGGTTGAAGAGCACAAGGTGGGCCGTCAGCGTTGGCTTAAATGGGGACTTCCTCGAGAGGCGATCGATAAATTCCAGCTCTACAATGAACACACTCAAGGAAAGCTTGCGCCTGAGATCATCAAGTTTCTGCAGTCAGGGAAAAAAGTCTACTTATTAAGTGATTGTGGATTACCGGCCTTTTGTGATCCTGGACAAAATTTAGTCGATCTTTGTCATAAGCTGGGGATTAGAGTCAGATCATCTCCCTTTCCCAACTCAATCGCTTTGGCGGTGGCCCTTTCAGGTTTTTCTCATTCAAGATTTTCTTTTTGCGGATTTGTACCAGTTAAAGAACCGGAGCGAGATCAATGGATACGTTTGGAACTTAAAAGATCTGAAACCCTGGTATGGATGGAAACCCCTTATCGATTGAAAAAACTTTTAGAGGATCTGATGCGGACGGGTACGAAGCGTGAGATATTTCTTGGTATGGACTTAGGCTCGGAAAATGAGAAGCTTCTCCGAGGATCTGTGTCTTATCTCAGTAGGCAGTTGGCCGATGGTGAGAAGCGCGAGTTTGTACTGGTCATCGGTCCTTTGTAAGAAAGTCTAACTTAAGTCTGAAATTATCAATTATTCAAGCTAGTTACGGCCTTTACAGGAGATAGAAAAGCTCATGACTTTTAGTCCTTGATTTGGTAATTGAGAATCTATGAAATCACCAAAAAAACTCCCTTTTTCTGATGAGTTAGCAGAAAGGAAGGGGGATCATATTGAACTTGCTAAAAGAGCGAGAACTCTTTCTAGTGAAATTGATTTACGTTTTAATTACGAACCACTTTTCTTTTCTCATCCCAGTACAACCGATTCCTGGAAAACCTCATTTCTAGGTTTTGAGTTTGATTATCCTGTATGGATTTCAAGTATGACTGGTGGAACTGATCATGCAAAAAAGATTAATGAGAATCTGGCCCGTTTATGTGGGGAGTTCAAATTAGGTATGGGCCTTGGTTCTTGTCGATCCCTTTTAACGGACAGTTCTCGCTTAAATGAATTTGCTGTCAAAAAGTTTATGAAAGATAGTCCACTCTTTGCCAATATTGGTATCGCTCAAGTCGAAGAGTTGGTGATTAACCACAGTGAGTCTTTAATTCATGAGATGGTTAAGATGGTTGAGGCCGACGGGCTCATTATTCATATAAATCCTCTGCAAGAGTGGTTTCAGCCGGAGGGAGACCGTTATAAACTTCCGCCCCTTGAGACCCTGAAGCGTTTTTTAGAAAAATCAACTTATCCCGTTGTGATAAAAGAAGTCGGTCAAGGCATGGGACCTAGAAGCTTGCGGGCCCTTCTTGAGTTACCAATTGCTGCCATTGAGCTTGCGGCATTTGGCGGTACAAACTTCACCCTTCTTGAGAATATGCGTGGTGTGAAGGATGAAACGAGAGAAGCCTTTATTCATGTCGGCCATACCGCCTCTGAGATGGTGGAGATTTTAAATGCTCTTCCCACTCGTAATAAAGAAATTATTATTTCCGGCGGGATCAAATCAGTCCTTGATGGCTTTGAACTAAAAACAAAACTTAAAACTAATTCTGTGATTGGCATGGCATCAGGGTTTCTGGCCCCTGCCCTCAAGGATTATGAAACTCTTCGAAACTATTTCCTGGGCCAGAGAGAAGCGCTTTTAACGGCGAAATCTCTACTCGAGCTGAGGGAGGAAACATGAACACAGTCAATGGCTTCTCTAAAATGACCAAAGAGCAAAAGATAGAATGGCTCTCACTTCAGTTAAATGTAGAAGCAAGTTCGTTGGTTAAACAAATGCCGAATTTCTGGCACCAAGACCCTACCGTACAAAAACGATTTGATGAATTCTCAGAAAATACTCTAACAAACTATAATTTGCCTTTTGGACTGGCCCCCAACTTTCTCATTAATGGTAAGGTTTATTCCGTGCCGATGGTCATTGAGGAATCATCTGTTGTGGCGGCCGCCTCTCTTGGGGCCAAGTTCTGGTTGGAAAGAGGTGGCTTTAAAAGTCAGGTCATATCTACGACTAAAGTGGGTCAGGTTCATTTTCAGTGGCAAGGAGAAAAAGAAAAAATCTATGAGTACTTTGAAGGTGCTAAAGAGCAATTCTTAAAAGCGGTCTCTCATCTCACAATCAATATGGATCAAAGGGGAGGCGGAATTAAAAAACTTACCCTCATTGATATGACTGATAAAATTGAAAACTACTATCAGTTAAAAGTTGAAGCCCAAACCTGTGATGCCATGGGGGCGAATTTTATAAATTCAATTCTGGAAGAGATGGCCAAAGTATTGAAAGAGGGGGTCCTCCAAGATTCTCGTTTTGAAAATACTGAAAAAGAAGTGCACATCATTATGTGTATCCTTTCGAATTATACTCCGGACTGTATCGTGGAATGCTCTGTTGAGTGTCCTATCGAAGATCTGGGGAATTTCCCGGGAAATATTTCTGCCCGAGAATTTGCTGAGAAATTTGCGACGGCCGTAAGAATAGCGGAAGTTGATCCTAATCGGGCCGTGACCCATAACAAAGGCATCATGAATGGCATTGATGCAGTGGTGATTGCCACCGGTAATGATTTTCGTGCGATTGAGGCCTGTGCTCATGCATATGCTGCTCGTGATGGTCAGTACCGCTCCCTTTCAACCGTTAGTCTGAATGGAGATAATTTTAAATTTAGCCTGAGGGTTCCTCTTGCCGTTGGCACTGTGGGCGGTCTTACTTCACTTCATCCTTTGGCAAAAACCTCTCTTGCCATTCTTGAACATCCAACAGCTTCTGAATTAATGAATATTATGGCAGCGGTAGGACTTGCTCAAAATTTTGGCGCAGTAAAATCTTTAGTGACGACGGGGATCCAGAAAGGTCACATGAAACTGCATTTGCTCAATATTCTTAAGCAGCTTGATGCTTCTCTGGAGCAAATCGAGAAAGGAAAAGAATTTTTTGCGGATAAAGTTGTCTCTTTCACGGCCGTTCGTGATTTCTTAAAAAACAATTAAAGGTAGGACTATGCGAGATCAATTTTTTTACGGTCACGGAAAGCTTTTATTGTCAGGCGAATACTTTGTTTTAGAAGGTGCCGAGGCCCTGGCCTTGCCTACTACCGTAGGTCAGAGTATGAAAGTTAAGTACCGTCACTCCTATCAACCGACACTTAACTGGAAAAGTATTGATCATACTGGAAAGGTTTGGTTTGAAGGAGACTTTGAGTTCTGGCATTTTAAACCAATCCGTCCTCAGGGAAATATTACTGAAAAATTTATTCAGGACGCACTCTGTGCGGTAAGACTGCAAAATCCACACTTCCTACGGGATGAGATGGATGTCTTCGTGGAAACCAAGATCGAATTTCCACTTGAGTGGGGTTTGGGTTCAAGCTCAAGCTTTATGTATAACGTTGCCCAATGGGCCTACGTGAGTCCTTTTGAGCTTTTAAAAAGAACGATTGGTGGTTCCGGATACGATCTGGCCTGCGCTCAGGCGATGGGACCTATCCTTTATAAAAAGTATGAAGGAAAACCTCAGTGGGAAGCGGCCGCATTTAATCCGCTTTTTAAAGATCAGCTATTCTTTGTTTATCTCGGACATAAGCAGAATTCAGAGCAGGAAGTGATTAAATTCTCTGACATGCAAATTGAGAATAAAGCACTGATCATTGCTGAACTCTCGCAACTAACTCGTGAGATGTTGCATTCCCATGATTTGGTGACCTTTAATAAAATCATTAAAACTCATGAAGAGATTATTGCTAAAGCTCTTAATTATGAAAAAGTGAAAGACCTTCTTTTTAAAGATTTTTGGGGAGAAGTGAAATCCCTCGGGGCCTGGGGTGGAGATTTTGCTCTGGTCACATCTGACCGCACTCACACCGAAACCCGGGAATATTTTGAGAGTCGTGGTTTTACAACTGTTATCCCTTATACTGAAATCGTAAGATCGGAATCCCTTCAATGAGTTTACTTGCCCCTTTTAAAGAATGTACCCCAAATGACTTTGAGGCAACCTGGCGATCGCCTTCAAACATCGCTTTTGTAAAGTACTGGGGAAAGAAAGGTCATCAAATTCCGGCCAATCCATCTCTTTCAATGACGCTGAAAGAATGTTTTACGGAAACAAAAGTTTCTTTTAAACAAAATGGCGAACTCACAGTAGACCTCTTCCTTGATGGCCATCCGGAAGGCAGGTTCGCTGGGAAGATTAAAACTTATCTTGAGAGTTTGCAGAGCGATTTACCTTGGTTGAAAAATCTTGGTGTTACAATTCATACTAAAAATACATTCCCTCATGGTACGGGAATTGCCTCTTCCGCTTCAGGGATGTCGGCCTTTGCCCTTTGTTTGACTGATTATTTACATCATCTTGGACAAGAAGATATTGGAGAACTTTTTAGTAAGCGGGCCAGCTGCCTTGCAAGGCTAGCTAGTGGAAGCGCCTGTCGTTCGATTTATGGTGGCTTTACGACCTGGGGTGAGAGTGAGTTGCCTGAATCTTCGGATAAGTATGCTACCCCTTTTAGTGTACACCCGGATTTTGCTCACTTAAAAGATTCTGTCCTCATTATAAGTGCTGAAGAAAAGACTGTTTCCAGTCGTGCCGGTCATGACCGTATGATAGAACATGCATTTGCTGAAGCCCGTTTTGTTCAGGCTAAAAAGAATTTTTCTTTGATGGTAAGTGCTTTAAAGTCCGGTGACGCTGATGAGATGGGCCGCATTTTGGAAAGTGAAGCTTTAAGTCTTCATGCCATGATGATGACCTCTCCAAATGCTTACACTCTTCTTCGTCCCAATACTCTGGCAGCGATGGAAATGATCTGGGCCTTCAGACGTGAGACACAGCTTCCCTTATACTTTACGCTAGATGCTGGACCTAACCTGCATTTAATTTATCCAGAAGTCTTTCAGCACAAAATTAAAACCTTTATTTCTCACGAACTATCACCTCTGACTCAAAGAATAATTGAAGATGAAAGAGGTGAAGGTGCTGTTAAATGTTAAAAACATTCCCGGCCAAGGTTTTACTCCTTGGAGAATATACCATCTTGAATGGGTCTAAAGCTCTTGCACTTCCTTACCATCAAATGCAGGGCCAATGGTCTTTTCATGACAATGGAACACAAGAGCGAGAAAATTCTCGCAAGAGTCTTTTCGCCTTCATGGAAAATTCAGGTGTTCGGACGGTTGATCTGGGTTTAATGAAAAAAGATTTGGAAGGGGGAATGTGGTTTGATTCTCCTATTCCCCATGGCTTTGGTCTAGGTAGCTCCGGTGCGGTGATTGCTGCCATCTATGACCGTTTTGGAAATCCAACAGGTGATTTGGTCGAAGATGCCAAAGCACTGGCAAGATTAGAAGATTTTTTTCATGGCTCAAGCTCGGGACTAGATCCTTTAGTGAGTCATGTCCAAAAACCGCTTCTAATTCATAGTTTTAGCGAGGTTGAAGTACTCACCAATGGGCCAGAACTAAAAGATTTTTTTCTAGTCAACACAGGTAAGCCGCGTCAAACCGGTCCTCTGGTTAATATTTACCAGGAGAAAATGAAAGATCCACAGTTCAAGCAAGGTTGTGCTGATATTCTTTCGACTGAAGTCAATTTTGCTATCGACTCTGTTCTAAAAAATGATCCCGTAAATCTTTTTCATCATTTATGGCATATCTCTAAATTTCAATGGGAATTTTTTCCTGAAATGATTCCTACTAAGGAGCGTGGGCTCTGGACAAGAGGACTTGAAACGGGGGACTATATTTTAAAATTATGTGGTGCAGGTGGCGGAGGATTCATTCTTGGTCACAGCCATAAGTTTAGTCTTGATGAAATGCGCCAGATATTAAACACCCATGAACTAAGGGAACTAAAATGAAATTTTTAGCCGTACTTCTTCTTCTACCATCAATTGCCATGGCCATTCCTTCCAAACAAGTGCAGTTCAAAAACAGCTTAAAGGTAGTCATTGATAACTCAACTAGGCCGGACGTAAGACCAGGTATGGTTGTTGCCAGCCCTAGTCGATCTAATCCTGACTATTATTTTGATTGGGTTCGCGACACTGCCCTTACTTACCGGGCCTTAATTGATTATTATGAACTCAAAAAAGATCCAAAAATTAAGAAAATGATTTTTACCTGGATCGATGCTGAAGCTTACCGTCAGAATCAACCAACTTTTACTGGTCTTGGTGAGCCTAAATATTTTATAGATGGTTCAGGATATACTGGCGGCTGGGGTCGACCGCAAAATGATGGCCCAGCACTTAGAGCGATTGCCATGATTAAGTTCGCTCGTCTTCTCTTGAAGGAAGGTCATCAGGACTATGTGCTAAAAGTTCTCTATCACGGCGTTTTACCGGCCGACTCAGTCATTAAAAAAGATCTGGAGTATACGGCCCATCATTGGAGAGAGCCGAGTTTTGACTTATGGGAAGAAGAAATGGGGATGCATTTCTATACCTTGTTAGCTCAATATACAGCACTTCAAGAAGGGGAAAAACTAGCACGCGAATTAAGTGATAGCGCGGCTGCGGATTTTTATAAAGGTGAATCTCTTAAGATCGCTTCTATGCTGAAAAAAGATTTCATAGATTCTGAAATAGGGATTAAAACAACTATTCGCCGTGTGAATGGAGGTCTGGGCTATAAAAATTCGAATGTCGATGTGGCCCCGCTTTTAGCTCTTCTGCATAACTCTCCCTATCAGACTCTTTTTTCTTTTAAGAGTCCGGCAGTAAAACGTTATGTTGAAACCTTAACTTCAACATTTAAAAATCTTTATTCGATTAATAAGACTTTCCCGGATATGGGAGTTGCTATTGGCCGCTATCCTGAAGACCGCTATGATGGCTACGCTACTTCTGGAATTGGTAATCCTTGGTTTCTCGCCACTCTTGCACTTGGGGAGTATCACTGTCAGGCGGGAGAGAAAGGCAAAACCCAGAAGCAATTTGAACGTGTGCTTTTTCATTCAGATAGAAAGGGCGGTATGTCTGAGCAGTTTAACCACGTTAGCGGACATATGCAGGGTGCTTATGAGTTAACCTGGTCTCACAATGCATTCATGACGGCCATGATGAGATGTAATCAAATCTAATTTAAACTAAAAGGCCCCATTTCTGGGGCCTTTTTAATTTAATGTTCTAAATTTTTTGTATCGTCATTTTTAACTAATGAGAGTTTTACTGCGTAAGACATGGATTTTGCCGGCATGAAGTTTAAGTCTTTTTGCTCAGGCTTTTTAGTTCTCCAGTCTTCTGAAACCATTGATGCCTTAGCAATTTTTCGATCCATGACAATTCCTGATTCAAATTGAGATCGAAGAGTTTCAAAAAGTCCTAGTTTTGCCTGAATTCTCTGAACAGGTGCCTGAGCAGAAACAGAAGTTAAGAGCTCCTGGATCTTTTCGGTTCGATTTTTAGCTTCATAAGTCAGTGAGAGATAACCGGATTCCATTAGAGTCGAAGCTTCAATAGCCTTGCCTGAAAGTACCCATGACCGGGCGAAAGCGGGCGAGATCAGAGTTGAGAGCATGCTCATGCCTCCTGCGGCCGGAACTAATCCATAGCTACAGTGATTAAAAGCGACATTGGTTTTTTTAGAAGCAATTCTGATATCAGCGCCAAGTGAAAATTCAGAGGCCAGAGTTTGTGAGCCTTCGCCTAAATCAACGATGACAGTTTGAGGAAGTTGCATCATCGCAAAGATAATTTTTTGCAGCTTCATATTTACTTTATCAAGTTGAGAAGCACTGGTTTTTGGAAGAGTTTCGAATTCCAATCCGGTAGAAAAATGCGCAGTAGATGAGTCGATGAAAATGGAGTTAATTTCGACCCGAGTTGTACACCATGCTAATAAGCTCTCTAATTCAAATAACATCTCCAGACGAAAAGCATTATTCCAATCGGGACGGTTCAGTGTCACGAAAAGAGTGCGAGTGGTCTTCTCTAGACGAGTAGAGATGGTTGTGTAGTTAAAGAGAGTCTGCATGTCACCGTCCTTGGTTTCTTGCTAGGGTTAGTTGGGTCGACTTTCACCATTCCATGGCAAAGAATCAATCGCATGCTTATTTTTTCAAATTTTCAGGTGGAGTGTCAAAGGGGAAAAAAGTGGTCAGTTTTTGTCAGAAAATATCACTCTTAAAAGTTCTATCATCTGAGGTTGTATCGGCCTTAATTTCGAGATTGATCCGGCCCACTTCGCGGCCATCGGAGGTCTCTACAATGACTCGCCAGTGCCCTAAGTTATAGTATTGTTTAGTGCCAAAACCTCTAAAGCCTTCATCTCTGCCCCCTAAAATGCTTAAGGGGATAGTGTCTTCCAGAGTCCAGCCCTTCGTTTCATCATCCCGGTACCATTTTAAGAAGACTTGATCGTTAAAACGTGCAGGAGAAAAGATTGCCAGGAGAACTGTGACTTTGTCGCCGGATCTGGCCATAAAATCTTGAGAGCCTTTATCCCAAACTTTCCAGAAGGGTCGAAGGTGTTTACCAATATAATGACCATCCGTTTTTTCAACTGAGTAATAGACCCCGATTTTTTTTACTGCTACCGGGACTGGCGGAATAAGTGAAAAATAATATCCTGCCAGAAAGAAAAGATGGATTCCAAGGGCAGGTAAAAGAACATGCTTCTTCAACTGCTCATTGGCATTGAAGTTGAATTTCCAGATTAAAAAGAGCACGAGTCCCGAACTTAAAAATCCCAGCCAAAAAGGCAAAGCACCAACATGTCCCATAAGGATAGGATAAAAGAAGGCAAAATAGGAGAGCATGCAAATGCTATAAAGGATGACTCGGACAGGGAGGCCAAGTTTTTGAATCTTGGGAATTTCATTCGCGAGCATGAGCCCTGCTAGGAGTATGATAAAAAAGAAACTCGTTAAGGCCGAAGCCGAAGTGTAATAGAAGATGGTGTAGGCCGATAAGAGAGAGCCAAAAAGGAAATGCACTACCAGATCATGGTATTGCCAGAACTTCTGGCCTTTCGGTGAGAGGTTCAGGGTTCCAATCTTCAATTTGATTTCACATACCAGAAGAGCGCCCAGAATGATGAGATAAACGGCCTGCTGTATAAGATTTAAAAGATCATCAATCCGGCCCAGAGTCAGAACATCAAAAAGAAAACCTAAGGCAAAGACAATAATGGATACCAGCACCTCATGATGCTGGTAGAACTCCAGAAATCGATTTTTAACATTGATGATTTGTTTGACCACTTAATGGCCTTCGAGAAATCTCTCAGCTTTGATCGCGGCCTGACAGCCTGAACCTGCGGCAGTAATCGCCTGACGGTAATAAGAATCCTGAACATCGCCACAAGCAAAAACGCCTGGGATATTTGTATCAGGACCATTTTTGGTTTTAAGGAAACCATGGTCATCCACTTCTAACTGACCTTTTAGGAAGGCCGTATTTGGCGTGTGTCCGATGGCGTAGAATAGCCCATCAGTGACTCTCTCTTCTTTTTGACCCGTTTTGATATTCTCAACCACAACCCCACAAACACCGCCAGCATTGCTTTTGATCTCTGTGACAACTGAATCCCAAAGGAACTCAATTTTTGGATTGTTAAAAGCTCTCTCTTGCATAGGTTTAGAGGCGCGAAGGCTATCTTTTCTATGAACAACATAAACTTTTTTAGCGAATTTTGTAATGAAGGTAGCATCTTCCATTGCAGTGTCACCACCACCTACGATGTGAACGATTTTATCTCGGTAGAAAAATCCATCGCAAGTAGCACAAGTAGAAACACCACGACCGGTGAGTTCTTTCTCATTAGGAAGTCCCAACCATTTGGCGGATGCACCTGTTGAAACAATTACTGTTTCGGCCAGGTAAGAGTGGCCATTAGAAGCGGTTACGGTAAAAGGGCGTTTTGATAAATCAACATCTGTGCACATTACGGGAAGAAATTCAGCTCCGAAACGTGCCGCTTGTTTTTTCATGGTACCCATTAGCTCAGGACCCATGACTCCATTTTCAAAACCTGGAAAGTTTTCGACTTCAGTTGTGAGAGTCAATTGCCCACCGGGCTCATGACCTTCCATTACGAGTGGTTTTAAATCGGCGCGGCCAGCATAAATGGCCGCAGTTAAACCGGCAGGACCAGTTCCAATAATGATAACTTTACGAGTTTCCACAGTGGCCTCTTAATGTTTTTCTTCGTTAGTAGCAGGAATACCAAGCTTCTTCTTGATGATGGCAGGACGATCATCCATATCCGGATTCATTTCATAGAATGCTTTCACGGTAAGAAGTTCTTTTGGATTTGGTGCTTTGGCAGTAGTTACAAACTGTTCACCGGTAAGTGAACATTCATAGTTATAAGTGATTTTTTCGCGTCTGCGTTTCATGAAATTTCCTTTTTGAACTGGTCCTTAGTTTATAGAATTTCTGCAACGCTTTATCAAGGACTTAAACTCTAAGAGTGGTCCTATGACATTGCTCGTAAATTGAGTGTTTTCATCACGTTGTTTCTTTGTCACAATAATTTCATGAATTTGATTAAAGGGATGTTGATCAATCTAGTGCTGCTGTCTGTCATCACCGCTCCCGCATGGGGTATGAGTGGGGCCAGGCTGTTAGGTCAATCTTCCAGCGGGCAGACCGCGCTTTTTAATCTAGGCATTCATGATGGGGTAAAAGAAGGTGATTACGCGGTTATCGTTAAAGAGATCCGCTCCCTTGACCATCGGGACCTGCGTTTGGTGCCAGTTGCCAAAGCCCGTAATGTTAAAATCAATACCGGAAATTCCGTTTGGATTCTTTATAAAACCTTTGATCCGGAGTTACTGGTTAAGGGCCAGGAGTATCTGATTCTTTCTGAGAGTACGATGCTCAAAGGAAGAAGGGACCCTCGGTTTGGACGAATCAGTGTTATTACCCAGAAAGATAAGGTGGCCTTTCAGGTTCAGAAAAATCTCGCTGACGATAAAGACCGAATAGCTAAATTAAAAACTCAGTATCCAGAAATAGAAAAGCTTCACGAAAGAGAAATCCGAATAGATGAGGATGGGGTTTTGGTGGATGTTGAGGGATGGAAAAAGTTTAAAGATTCCAGATACCGTACCGCACTTTATAAAAGTCCTCATGAAGCTGATTTTCAGCGGCAGTTAAGACTCTCTACTTTTGAAAAACTCGTGACTGCCTATTTGAAAAAGGTCAATGAGCCGGGCTTTAACTATGATGCCTTTTACGATGAGCAATCCAAAACAGCTTTTGCTCATGAATTCCGACAGCGCTCAAATTTTAGTACAGAGTATGAGACTTTTTTGGCCACTCAATCTCAAAAAGCCGTTGCCGATGCTAAGTTGTATCGCTCTTTACTTGAAAAAGGCGAGAGTTGGTCAGAAGACTTTTCAGATGAACAGTTAAGATCGGTCTTATCCGAGGTCTCTGTTTTGCAAGAAAAAGACCGCAGAAAGTATGTCGTGGCCAATCCTAATCGGTATTCAACTTTCCTTGCTTACGGAATGACTTTCAATGACGCTCAGACTGAGAAGGACGCAGGTTATCGACGAGATGGCCGGTATTCTATTGAACTTGATTTTGAAGTTATTCCTGTGATTAAGCATGAAACGCTTCAGCGTTTTACAGTAAATGCGACCTATCGAAATAATAAGACGGCCTTTGAAGCCGAGAATTTTAATTCCAGTCTGGATGAACACTCCTTTTCCTTAGGTATTAACTGGTATCCACTTTTTGCTTCTTATGCCATTGAGTCTCCGGTGATTTTTCTTGGGACTTATGTGAGAAGTGGTTGGGCAAGTGTCAAGGCCCCTTCGGCCGGCGAGGAATCCAATTATACTCTTCTGGCCTTACCGGGAGTCCGAGCAGGTATGAGATATAATTTTAAAAACAATGTTGGACTGAGACTTTCTGGCAGTATGGAAACTCTTCAGTTAGATCGATATGAACAAAGTAAATTTGGCGCAATTCTTCCAGATCAGGCGAGTCTGGTTGAAGGGAAAATGAACTTTGCCATTGCGTATTCATTTTAAGGGGAACGATGAAGCTTCTGACTATCTTATTCTTAATAGTATCATTTGCAGCGCAAGCTCTTGAGGTTGATGAAAAACTGACAATCAGAATCGTAAGGACTTCTGAGACCAGAAAAACCTTGATGATAAACCGTGGTACGGAAGACGGTCTGGTTGAAGGTGATCATGCGAAGTTTATCGTAACTGCAGGTATTGTGGCCCGGGCCGTCTGTGTGCGTGTTTCACCTACTCGTTCCGTGTGGTCGGTGTATCGCTTAGTAAATGCAGACTTTATTGTAAATGACTCTGTCATGAGTTTGAAAATTTCCCCGCCAGTCAAAATCACCAAAGATGAATCTCAGAGTTTAGTTCAAGAGGATACTCCTACTCGTGCTGGAACAGGAGATCCAACTCAATTAGGGATACCTTTGGCCGATGGTGCCCAGGATCTGGCAAGTGTGACTGATGAAAATCTTTCTCAGGAGGATCTGAGATCACTGGATGAGCAGGAACCTTCAATCATTCCTGAAAAGAATATAGAAGTCTTCGGGGTGCTGAACATTTCAGGGCTGACCGCAAGTGCTAAAACTGAATCGGGTGATGACTCATTTAATAATTCACAAAGTTATCATCATATTGGTTTGGGAGGAGAGTTTTATTCTCAGAAAGAACGGGATTGGTATTCTCGTTTCAGTATTCAAGCGATGGTTAATCTCATGCGGCTTAATAACCAGGCCTATAATGGTTCAAGTTCTACTAATGATGTCACAGAGTTTTCAGTTGGTGTGAACTGGCATCCCACTAAGCTTCCCAGTCAAACCATGATGTTTATACCCTATGTGCATTTAAGTGCTAACGCAGGTACAGTGAAGTCGACCTTTAAACCTGGTCAGGAGAACATCGGTGGTAAGGAATTCTCGGCCAACGGCGGTACTTCTGGATTTTCAGTTGGTTTTGGTTATAAGTTTTTTACATCTAAAGGTTTTGGGGCCAGGGCACTTCTGGATTATTACTACCGAACAGAGAAGTATAAAGAAGACGAAGACTCCAATACTTTTAATAAGGCCATTGGTGGCCCGCGATTTATGCTAGGTCTTGGTTATAGGTTTTAATCCTTGCTCTTTGATTGCAATGAAAACAAAGGAGGCGAAGATTTTCCGTGTGACTTTTACCTCCTAATGCGAAAGCTTCTATATGGTCATATTGAAGTAGAAACAGACTTCCGCAATTCTCACAGACTCCTTGTGACTTTTCAAAAACTTCTCTTTTAGTTTTATTTGAAAGATAGCGCGTATCAGGATTTTGTACTCCTGGTCTTATTTTAAATTTTCGGTGTTTGATATCATTTAAAGCGTGCCGGGCCAATCGGTTTAGGAACTTGTCATCAAGATAAAAAAAACCAATCAAACATTTTGCTTCTTCCAGTAACCCCAAAGTCTCTTCATGAAGGTTAACTTTAATTTGTGAAAATTCAGGAGCGACTAGTTTTAACGATTCTTTGGGAAGAGGAGTTTGAGGAGAAAGCTCCAAAAGGGTTTTCTCGCATTGACGGGCCGATTTATTTTCTATCTTTTTTAGAATAATTCTTTTTTTTGTCGGTTCCTTAATATTCTCTTTTCTAAAGAAGCCGGCGGCCTTATGGAGATTTGATAGAGACAGAGAGCCATCTTTAATTTGTGATTCAATTTCTGGTAGTTCTTTTAACAGTCGGGCACCATTTATCCGACGAATGGCCGAAGTTTCCGAGTATCCTAATTCAGACATTGCATACTGAATCATGGAAGGATAACCCAGATCACAGAAGAGCTTACGTCGTTCTATCTCTTTCAAATGGTGAAGAATATTTGTAGTGGTTTCCCGCTCAGTTTGAGCAAGTTTTTTTACATCTTCAAGGAGTGCTTTATCAGTCAGATATTTTAAATTCATGAGGGATTATTAACTCAGTTACCACTGAGAAGTACTTTGAGAAATTTAAAATACATTTAAAAATTCATTCTCGAACTGCGACGTCGGTTAAGCTCTGCATTATTTAAATAAGGCCTTTACTTCATCTACTGGAATGCCCATAACATTTTTCAAATGCTGAGGTTCATCCAGGAGGGATAAACGTCTCTTTACTAGGTCTTCAAAAGTCGTCACATGTTCTTGCTTAATAATTTGTTTAATCATTCCCATAGTAAGAGCGGGTTTCTCACCAAATGTCGGCATGAGGGATTTTTGACGAAGGGGATTTAGAGTTAAGTTCGGTTGATAGCGTTTTCCCAGACGGGGGAGTAATTCCTGGGCTATTTCCTGGGTCATTCTTCTAAATGTTGTATATTTTCCACCTAGGAGAACATAAGTTCTGTGATCAGGGCGAAAGATTTTATGAAATCGGCTCACTTTTCCGAGGGCATCATTATGGCCTTCTTCTTTTACCAGCGGACGAACACCGGCAAAAGTAGAAATAATGGAACTTTCATCAAAATCAGAATTAGGGAAATACTGCTTTAAGACATTTAAAAGATACTGGATTTCAGTCTTGGTTGCCTGAATGTTGAACATATCCTGATCAACAGGTGTCTCGGTCGTGCCCACCAGGATTGAATCTCTCTGTGGAATAACAAAAACAACACGATTGTCTTTAGTCGTTAATACAACTGACCCCTGAGCATCAATGGAACCCTTCTTAAGCCACAAATGAATGCCTTTGGAAGGAATGAGTTGTGGCTTCCATGGAATATTGAGCTTAGGTAGTAATTGATCAGTGAAAGGACCCGTTGTGAAAACTACAAACTTGGCCTTGACTGTCTTTTGACTTTTATCTTTAACTGATTGGTAAGTGATTTCATAACCATCATTTGTTTTAAGGCATGCGGTCACTTCCTGGTAACTGTGGGCCTCGGCGCATGGTTCAAGTAGAGCATCATACAGACATTCAAGAGTGAGTTTCGCATCATCAACCACACCGTCGTAATACTTACCTGATCCTTTAAGATCTTTTGGATCGAGTGATGGAATTTTTTTCAAAGTTTCCTGAGCATTTAAAACTGCAAACGGTCGGTTATGAAAATGAGAAAGGAAGTCATAGATAAAAAGACCTAATCCAAGCATCCAGGGGGCATATTTAGAATATTTATAAAGCGGAAGATAAAAGTCTCTTTCAAAGCAAAGGTGAGGGGTTAGTTTAAGCCAAAGATTTTTTTCTTCAAGCGCCTCAGCTACCAGACCAAAATCAAAATTCTCCAGATAACGAATTCCACCATGAAGCATTTTGGATGAACCTTGAGAGGTTTGAGAGGCAAAATCACCTTTATCAATTAAAAGAGTGGATACGCCATTGAGAGCGAGGTCGCGAATAAGCCCGCATCCATTGATACCACCACCCACAATCACGACTTCATATTGTTTCATAGCTTATTGATCCAGACCAGATTACCTGTACAGGTGAGCCGATACTTATGTCCTATGGGAGTGAGTTGATAATTCAGGCCGATAACGGCATTTGAATGGGCCTTTAAAGCATGGGCCTTAAGTTTCATGGCCAGTTCTTGATAATGACGGGGAACTTCAGTAGATTCAGAATCTTCTACAATATGTGAATCAAGCATTTTGTGTTCACTGGCCACACCCATGTAGCGAAGAATTTGATATCCCTCCAGACTGGGAGTTGCTGAGAGTATAATTTGAGAAATATCAAGTTTTGGATCATCAAACTGAAAATGATGACCTTGGTTTTGATAAAGATTTAACTTAGAAACGATTCCTGTCTCAGGAGTTTCCTGATGCTTGGGCGGATGAATCTCATCCGAGAGGCCAATTTGAATGTCGATATCAAAACGTCGCAACTTATGGGCCAGAAATATGGCCGCGTATTCCGAAATCCTTGGAACTAGATGCATGCCTCTCATTAGACGACCTCGAGTTTGTTCCTCGGAGTCCGACAATAGATTTAGTTCTCGCATTAGAGAGATGATGTCATTTACATCCTCAATATAACGAACATTTTTAATGAGGACACTGAAAGAGGGATTACCTTCGGTGGCCATGCCTGAAAAACTGGAGCTTTCAGAGAACTTTTTTAAATCTTCAAATGTTTCAGGAGTTTTGTATTCTTTTTCAGGTGGTATATAAATCGGTGAAGGAGTGACCTTTTCTATTGGCGCGTCCCATTGAGGTTCAGCCGTTTTTTCAGGAATTTCTTCTGTTACTTCTTCTTTCGGAGCGTCCCAATTTGTGGCCTCTTCCTGTGTGGCGTCTGGAGTGGCCCAGTCAGGAGTCTCCTCAGTAAAATTTGTATCAAAGTCTGAGTTTGAAAAATCCGTTTCACTAACCGGGTCAGTGATGGCCTCGCCTTCACTGGATTCAAAACTTAAACCGAAATCAGCAGTGCTTTCTTCTTCCGATGCAAAAGAAGTCTCAAATGGTGAAGAATCCTCAGAACTTCCAAAGTCTAAAGAATCCGATTCTTCTTCGCTTACTGGCAAATCAGGAACTTCAGAAGGAAAATCATCGAATGAAGTGGATTCTTCATCCTCGTTTAATTCGTGGATGAATTCACCCAGATCTTCAATTCGAGTCAGATCCTTCTTGTTGTTACTCACTTAGGCTCCGTGACAAGCTTTGAATTTCTTACCTGAACCACATGGACAAGGATCATTACGTCCAACTTTGACGGTCGCACGAATTATTTTTTTCTCTTCTTCCATTGTTTTCGCTTTTTCAGCTTCCTGATGAGCACGGAATTGAGCTTCAAGAACTTTTTCTTGCTCCCGATGAATCGCTTCAATCTCTTCCTGGGTCATAAGTTTGATGTGAGAGATACGTTCTACTACTGCGCGCTTAATGGCCACTTTCATATTTTCATAAATAGTGAAGGCTTCACGTTTATATTCAACTAAAGGATCTTTTTGACCATAAGAGCGAAGATTGATTCCTTCTTTCAGGTGATCCATGGCAAGAAGATGGTCTTTCCAGAACTGATCAAAGGTTGCCAGTAAAACTTCACGGTAAGTGTACTTAACTTGTTCAGGATCTAGGCCTTCAAATTTTGCATTGATTGATTCTTGTCCAACCTGCTTAATGTAATCATCAAGCTGACTCATGGCCTTTTGAGCACATTCCTCTGGTGTTAAGGTCTTATCTGTTCCAAAGACTGCGCGAACTGCTTGATTGATTTCATCCCAAGGATATTCCCGTAGGGAAGACTTCTTCTCTGATTTATATTGTTCGCTTAAGTCAAAGGCCACTTCTTCAATGAAATCCTGAACCAGATCCATGTTGCCTTCATCATTGAGAATGTCACGACGGATTTTATAGATAACCTTTCGTTGTTCATTCATCACGTTATCAAAATCAAGCAAATGCTTACGGATATCAAAGTTATGAGTTTCAACTTTCTTCTGAGCTTTAGCTATGGCATTTGAAATCATTGAATGCTCAATAGGCTCATCTTCTTTCATGCCAAGTTTAACCATGATGCCTTTGATTCTATCTGAACCAAAAATTCGCATAAGATCATCTTCCAGAGACAGGAAGAATTTCGATTTCCCTGGATCTCCCTGACGACCAGAACGACCACGGAGCTGATTATCGATACGACGTGATTCATGTCGTTCAGTGCCGATAATAAAAAGACCACCCAAAGACTTGGTCTCAGCTGTCAGCTTAATATCTGTTCCTCGACCGGCCATGTTGGTTGCGATTGTGACACCACCACGTTGACCTGCCATCGCCACAATTTCGGCTTCACGAGCATGGTTCTTGGCGTTCAAGACTTCATGCTTGATGCCTTTACTGGTTAGGACTTGGGAGATGATTTCTGATGATTCAATGGAGATTGTCCCCACGAGAACCGGTTGTCCTTTTTTATGACATTCTTCAATCAGCTCGGAAACTGCTTCATACTTGGCCTTGCGGGTAGCATAAACCACATCCGGCATATCTTCTCTGACCATTGGAAGGTTAGTTGGAATAACTACCACTTCAAGGTTATAGATTTTCATAAACTCATCAGCCTCAGTATCAGCAGTACCAGTCATCCCTGAGAGCTTGGAATATAGTCTGAAATAATTCTGGAAGGTAATTGATGCCAGTGTCTGGTTCTCAGATTTAACGTCAACACCTTCTTTTGCTTCTACCGCTTGGTGAAGCCCGTCCGACCAGCGGGAGCCTTCCTTCATACGGCCGGTGAATTCATCTACGATGATAACCTTGCCATCACGAACCACATAATCGACTTCATTTTTAAAGAGCGTGTGAGCACGAAGGGATTGGTTTACGTGGTGGAGAACTTCGATATTTTTAATATCATACAGGTTTCCGATTTGAAGAATTTCTTGAACACGGACAATACCTTCTTCCGTCAAAACTGCCGACTTGGCCTTCTCATCAACGGTGTAGTGCTTATCCAGGCTTAACTGAGGAATGACTTTATTGACCTCTCCGTAAAGGCGAGTATCACCTTCAGAAGGACCTGAAATGAGTAGAGGAGTTCTTGCTTCATCAATCAAGATGGAGTCAACTTCATCAACGATACAAAAGTGGTGTTCTCTTTGAACGTAGTCATTTAGATCAAACTTCATGTTGTCACGGAGATAATCAAAGGCAAATTCATTATTTGTTCCGTAAGTGATGTCCGCTTCATAAGCAGCTTTACGGTCCTCATCATCCATATTGGCAACAATGCAACCCACTTTAAGACCAAGCCAGCTATAGAGTTTACCCATTTCTTCCGAGTCACGTTGGGCAAGGTAATCATTGACAGTTACCAGGTGGGCCCCACGACCGGTTAAAGCGTTTAAATAAAGTGGAAGTGTGGCAGTTAGTGTTTTACCTTCACCGGTTTTCATCTCAGAGATTTTACCCTGATGAAGAACAACACCGCCCATGATCTGAACATCAAAATGGCGCATGTTCATTACACGATAAGAAGCTTCACGTACCACGGCGAAAGCATCAGGCAAAATATCATTAACAGTCGCTCCGCCCTTTTGAAGCATTTCCCGAAAAATAGGGGTTTGCCCTTGAAGTTGTTCATCGGTCATGGCCCGGTATTTAGGTTCAAGAGCATTAACCTGAGCAAGAATTGGTTTTAAAATGCGAATGTCACGGTCCTGCTTTGTTCCAAATAGTTTGCGCATCATGGAGTCTAACATGAGAAAACCTTTTTTTATTCTAGGATAAAATATAGAGGATCAACGGCGATACCATTAACCCGAACTTCGTAATGTAAGTGAGGACCTGTTGAGTGACCAGTATTGCCGACGGCCGCCAGGAGAGCGCCACGCTTTACTTTTTGGCCAGCTCGAACTGTTAGAGATTGATTGTGAGCATAGATCGTTTCGATGCCATATCCATGATCAACTTGGACAAATTTTCCAAAGCCGGCCTTCTCTCCGGAGAAAGTAACGATGCCGTCAGCAGGCGAGTGAACAGGAGTTCCGTATGGAGCACCGACATCCAGGCCCTCATGCATCTTAAGCCGTCCGGCCCATGGAGACATTCGTTGTCCAAAATAACTAGTGATCCAGCCATCAGCTGGAAGAATCGTCGGAGTAGAGTTTAAGAAGGATTCTTTATCTAGTAGGAATTGATCCAGGTTATGAATATTTCCTTCAATGGCCGATACCACATCTTTAATCTGGGAATATTTAAAATCAAATCTTGCGTAATCATTAGATAGTGAAAAACTTCTTCGAGCCAGATCAGACCACTGTTTGGTTAAAAGATAACTTCGCTCCAGACCCAGTGAAGCCGCGATCTTTTTGTCATAAAGTGATTTTAATTCTTTGAACTTTGGCTGATCCTCAATATCTTCCTCAAATTTTAAATCAAGTGAGGTGTTCAGATCTTCTAAAGTGAAAGACTCCTTAGAGTCATCTTTATCGGCCTTATAAACGGGACCTTTGGTGCTGATGTCTTCAAGCCCGGTAATCACCCGGAGTTTACGTTCAAATGTATTGATTCGTTTGAGATCATCTCCCAGAGTATTCATTTTCATCTGGAACAACTGAATTTGTTCTTTCAGCTGACGATTTTCAATCGAGAGATGTTTATTTTCATACACCTGCTGCAAGATCTTCCAGTAGTCATAGGCCAGCACCCCAACCAACATAAACAGCATAACCATCATGAAGGAGAGTGACTTAAAGAGCACTGTGGGAATTCTATAGGTTCGAACCCCTTTTTGTGTTTCGGGGACAACCATCACGGTATAGTACTTATCCATGACAAATATTTTAAGCGAGAGCCTCGCGATTGGGAATACAAAACATTGAAAAGATTGAACTGATTATCAGGCCTGGGCCACGGCCATAATAACGGAAATATTATCTTGGCCGCCATTATCATTGGCCTGTTGGATAAGTTCTTTTACCGTTTTGTCCAGATCCTCGATTTGGCAACGAGATGGGTCGGGAATGTTTCTCTGCACGATATGCAGGATGTCGCCATCAGAGACTTTTCCATGCAATCCGTCAGAGCAGATTAAAAAAATATCATTTTTGCAGATACGGTAGTTAAAAACATCCACCTGCAAATCACTTTCAAAGCCTACCGAGCGTACCAGGACATTCTTCTGAGGATCTTTCACAGCATCTTCTCGGGTGTAAATTCCCATATTCAGCTTTTCTTGAACAAAAGAGTGGTCGCGGGTCATTTGATAAATATACCGATTGTTGATCATATACACTCGGGAATCCCCGACGTTTCCGATCACCAATTGAGGGCCGTTAAAATGAATGGCCGAAACTGTGGTGCCCATACCATGGAGTTCAGGTTCTTGTTCGGCCTTATGTAAGATGGCCCGGTTAACTTCCTGGATGGTATTTTTCATCAGGACCTGAGGGTCCTGTTTAATATGTTGGGAGAAATATTCAGGCATGACTTTTACTGACATCTGAGAGGCAATATCACCACCATTGTGACCACCCATACCGTCAGCTACGGCAAAAAAATGGTGAGAATGGTCTAAGCAAATCGAGTCTTGATTTGTCTTTCGTTTACGCCCAATATCTGTGGCACCAGTACAAAGTATTCCCATAATCGCCTTGAGATAATTTCAATGATCCTTTTAATCATAGAGTGAACTGTGTTTTAGTCAAACAATTATCTGCAGATAGAATATTTGAACAAAATACTCGGAATGAGGGAGTGAGATTTACCATCTTCACGTATTCGTTTGGAGAAGTTACCTTTAAAGAGTAAAATAAATTAAGGGTTTATGTACCCATTAAAATCGCCTTAGGGAGGAAGTCCATGGCAAGCTCCAATTTCGATATTCAGTCTTTTATTTCTCAGCACTACAATCCTAAAGACTTCTCTCATCTTCATTGGCAGGGAAGCTTTCAGGAGTATGTCGATCTTGTGATGAAGAATCCTAAGGTTGCCCGAAATTCTTTTCAAAGAATTTATGACATGATTATGAGTTACGGTACTTCTCAATATACCGAATATAAAAAAGATGTTGTTCGTTACCACTTCTTTGATGATCCGTTTGAGAATGGGAAAGACGCTATTTTTGGTATTGATGTTCACTTAATGAAATTGGTGAATTTCTTTCAAAGTGCGGCCCTAGGTTACGGAACTGAGAAGAGGGTTCTTCTTCTTCATGGTCCGGTAGGGTCGGCCAAGTCTTCAATAGCCCGCTTACTTAAAAAAGGGCTTGAACATTATTCAAGAACTGATGAAGGGGCCCTTTATACTTATGAATGGATTGATGAAGAGGGATCGGCCATCTTAGGTGGTCAGAAAATTTTTCCTTCTCCAATGCATGAAGAGCCATTAAAGCTTCTTCCTCCTGAAGTGCGAGATCGCTTTCTAGCTGAACTGGCAAAGGTGAATACCTCAAAATATAAGGTCCGTATTAAAGGTGAAGTCAATCCGGCCTGTCGATTCATCCTTAATGAATTCATGCTGAAATATGATGGCGACTGGAACCGCGTGATGAAACATTTACGAGTGAAACGTCTGGTCCTCTCGGAGAAAGACCGTCGTGGTATTGGTACATTCCAGCCAAAAGATGAAAAAAACCAGGATTCAACTGAATTAACTGGAGATATTAACTACCGTAAAATTGCTATTTATGGATCTGACTCTGATCCACGTGCCTTTAACTTTGATGGTGAATTCAACATTGCTAACCGAGGAATCGTCGAATTTATCGAGATGTTGAAGCTGGACGTGGCCTTTTTGTACGATCTACTTGGAGCATCTCAAGAACAATCAATTAAGCCAAAGAAGTTTGCACAAACCAACATTGATCTGGTGATTCTTGGTCACACCAATGAGCCAGAGTATAGAAAACTTCAGTCCAATGAATTTATGGAAGCTCTTCGTGACCGTACGGTTAAGATAGATGTTCCATATATTACTCGTCTGGACCAGGAAGCGAGGATTTACCGCAAGGATTATAATAAGGAAACAATTCCTAATATCCACATTGCACCCCATACCCTTGAGATGGCTTCAACTTGGGCGATTCTTACTCGTCTGGAAGAGCCAAAAAAATCAGACTTAACTAAGCTTCAAAAACTCAAACTATATAATGGAAAAACTCTTCCGGGATATAATGAAGACAACGTGAAAGAGCTTCGTAAAGAAGCCGTTCGTGAAGGTTTGGAGGGGATATCTCCTCGTTATATTCAGGATAAAATCTCAAATGCCCTGGTTAAGAATGGGCACATCGGTTGTCTAAATCCATTCATGGTGTTCAATGAACTGGAGAGTGGTCTTAAACACCATGCTCTGGTGAATTCACCTGAACAAATGGATCACTACCGTGAGATGTTGGCAATCTGTCGTCAAGAGTATGAGGATATCGTCAAAAACGATGTTCAGAAGGCGATTTCTGTTGATGAATCAGCGATCCAGACTCTTTGTGCCAATTACGTGGATAACGTCAAGGCCTATACTCAGAAAGAAAAAATCCGTAATAAATACTCTAATAAACTAGAGGAAGCGGATGAAAGATTTATGAGATCAATTGAAGAGAAAATCGATATTCCTGAAAGCCGCAAGGATGATTTCCGTCGCGAGCTTATGAACTACATCGGTGCTCTGGCAATTGAAGGTAAACAATTTGACTATAAGATGAATGAGCGTCTTCATCGTGCACTTGAACTTAAGCTTTTCGAAGATCAGCGAGACACCATCAAGCTCACAACGATTATTTCCAATGTGGTTGATAAGCAAACCCAGGAAAAAATCGAAGTGGTTAAGAGCCGCTTGATTAAGAATTTCAATTACTGTGACATTTGTGCCACAGATGCATTGAATTTCGTTGCTTCAATCTTTGCCAAAGGCGATTCGATTAAGTCTTAAGGGGTTTTGAGTGGATCATCCGATTAAACGAGATCATGCCAGATTCCGGAAGATTGTTAAGGGTAAAATCCGTGACAATCTCCGGAAATATGTCTCTCAGGGAAACCAGATTATTCCCAAGGGAACGGATAAATTCACCGTTCCTATGCCGACGATTGATATTCCACGTTTCCGTTTTGGTGATAAATCTCAAGGCGGAATGGGACAAGGTCAAGGGCAGCCAGGTGATCCGGTTGATGGACAGCAGGACCCAAATGGTCAACCTGGACAAGGTGAGGCCGGAGAAGGTGAAGGGAATAAGGAGCTTGAAGTTGAGCTCTCCCTTGATGAGCTGGCCCGAATTCTTGGTGATGAGCTGGAGCTTCCCAATATTGAACCGAAAGGCAAAAAGTCACTGAAGAGTACGGTGGATAGATATACCAATATCGGAACCACTGGACCGGATTCTCTTCGTCATTTACGTAGAACTTATAAGCAGGCCTTGAAAAGACAAATTGCGACTGATTCGTACGATCCTGAGAATCCTGCAGTCATTCCTATTCGTCGTGATTTCAGATACCGTTCATCTGACACCAAAGTTGAAATGCAGAATGCAGCTGTTGTGATTTACATGATGGATGTATCTGGATCAATGGGAGATGAGCAGAAGGAAATTGTCCGGACTGAATCCTTCTGGATTAATCTTTGGCTTAAATCTCAATACAAAGATATTGAGATTCGTTACATCATTCACGATGCCACAGCTAAAGAAGTCGATGAACAAACTTTTTTCCGCACTCGGGAGAGCGGTGGAACATTAATTTCTTCTGCCTATAACCTTTGTAAGGAGATCATTGAGAAGGATTACAATCCAAATGAATGGAACATATATCCTTTTCATTTCTCGGATGGTGATAATTGGTCAGCAGATGATACCAAGCTTTGCCTGGAACTTCTTGATAACGTAATCCTGCCAGTTTCCAATGTCTTTTGTTACGGACAGGTAGAAAGCCGTTACGGTTCAGGCCAGTTTTATAAAGATTTGACTGGGAAATACGGGACTGACACTGAGAAACTAATACTCTCAAAAATAAAAAATAAGGAAGGGATCCTGGACTCAATTAAAGAGTTTCTTGGAAAGGGGAAATAATGAACCGCTCGAAGCCCATTACTGGTGAACTTCTTGCCCTTAAGAATGAAATCGAAGGCTATGCCATCGGTTACGGTCTGGATTTTTTTCCACAGGTTTTTGAAGTCTGCGATTACGATACGATTAACATTCTGGCCGCTCAAGGGGGCTTTCCATCCCGATATCCTCATTGGAAATTTGGTATGGATTATGATCAGCTCTCAAAGGGCTACACCTATGGATTACAAAAAATCTATGAGATGGTGATTAACACCAATCCTTGTTATGCCTATCTTTTGCAGGCCAATAACTGGGTTGATCAAAAAATCGTGATGGCCCACGTTTATGGACATAATGATTTCTTTAAGAACAATGCCTGGTTTTCTAATACCAATCGCAAGATGATGGACGTCATGGCCAATCATGGCACTAAGATTCGCCGCTATATGGAGCGTTATGGCTACGACACGGTGGAAACCTTCATTGATAAAGTTTTATCTCTGGAAAATCTCCTGGATATTAATGAACTCTTTGAAACGAGTTCACTGAAACGTCACCGCTTAGAGCTTAATCAGCAACAAATCGTTGAAAATGAAGATGATGGTTACCTGATCGATGATAGATCTCAGGCCCTAAAGTCGTTCATGCGTACCAAGGCCCGTCTTAACAAAAAAGAAGAAGTAAAAGTAGACGAGGAAGAATACGTGGCCGAAAAACCACTAAGCCACAAGACCAAGGATATTCTGGGATACCTTATTCAGTATGCTCCTATCGAAGAGTGGCAGGCCGACATTATCGGAATCCTGCGGGAAGAGGCCTATTATTTTCTTCCTCAGCGAATGACCAAAATTATGAACGAAGGCTGGGCAAGTTACTGGCACTCAACCATCATGACTCAAAAGGCCCTGGATGCTTCTGAGATCATTGATTTTGCCGATAAGCACGCCGGGGTTATGCACATGAGTAAGCAGAATATTAACCCTTATAAGGTTGGTATTGAGCTTATGCGTGACATTGAGTACCGCTGGGATCGCGGTATGTTCGGTAAAGAGTACAATGAGTGCACGGACATGCGTGAGAAGGCCTGTTGGGACACTAAGCTTGGAAAAGGTAAAGAGAAGATCTTTGAAGTGAGAAAGTCACACAATGACATCTCTTTTATTGATGAATTTTTAACGCCGGACTTCTGTGAGCGTCAGCAACTATTTACCTACAAGTACAATCCTCGCACTGGTCGTTTTGAGATTGACTCTAAAGATTTTCAGGCGATTAAACAGAAGCTTCTTTCCCAACTTACAAACTTCGGTCAGCCCATCATTGAAGTCGAAGATGGTAACTACATGAACCGTAAAGAATTGCTTTTAAATCACGTTCACTACGGTGTCGATCTGGATGTGGGTTTTGCCAATGAAACTCTGCGAAATCTTTTCGCTATCTGGCGTCGTCCAGTTAACTTAAAGACCCGTTATGAAGAAAAAGATGTCATCTTCCATTTTGATGGAAAAGAATTCAGGCCCCATAGTTAGTAATTCCCAGGAAGGTTTCGATCTTCCTGGTGAACTTATCCCACTCCGATTTTTCAAAATAATCCGGATGAAATAGAATATGGTGTCCACCTAGACCCATCTTAAGGTAGTCCCTCTCGATAAAATCTACATCCTTAAGTTCTTCTTTTAGCTTTTGTGCATGAACCAGCTCATCTTTGGGATCAATCATTATCATCGTCGGGATTCTGAAAGACTTTCTGATTTTCTGAAAGGTAAGGATACCTTGGACCAAAGTATTGTATTCTCCGGCCGTGAGTATTTCATAGCGCCGGAATTTTTTGGGAGCAAGACTCTTGATAACAATAAAGGATGGTATAACCCTTAATAGTTTTTCTATGATCTTTTGACGATGAATATAGAGAGCAGGAGCGAGGAGAACTTGTTTTAGTGGACGATGGGGATGATTCTTTTCAAGCCACAATTGCAAATACAGAGCGCCATGGGAAAAAGCAATAGCGTAGTAGGGAGTGTCTTTGAGCCTCTTCATGCTCTGTTCAAAAGCAGTCAGGGCACTTTTTAAATTGCGGGCCTCTCTTCTGTCATGGCCATGCCCCGGTAATACCACCAGCTCTGTCTCAAAACCGAGATCTTTAAAGTGAGTTATCAAGGGTCCGAAACATTCTTGGTTGTTATTCAAACCATGAAAAAAAATAATTTTAGGGCGTAGGGATAAGTCGTATGAGTTTGTCATCCATCTCTTCTATATCTAATTGGTTAACGAAAACGGTTTCCGTTAACGGTTGGTTTAAATCATCTTTGGTGAGTTTTTCCCATTCTTTTATATCTGATACCTTTTCATCCCGTCTGATCGTAAGTGGAAATGCATCCCATTGAGAAAGCTGAAATAAGACCCAACAATTAACAATATCATACTGATCACAACTTTGCAGGGCCTGTTTTCTCACCATCTCCGGTTTGTTCTGCATTAAGGCGGTAAAACTTCCCAGCTGTGTCACCTCGATAGTTGTTCCTTTGCGAGACCTTTGAGAAATGACTTCCAGAACACGATTGGCCCCGTCGTAATCGCCTTTTTGCATTAAAAAAGCACTTATCAGAGTTAGCTTATTAATCTGAGTTTGAGGCGAAGCAATCACTTGCTCGGCAAATTTACTTCCACCTTCCCAGTCACCTAAAAGCCAGGCGAGAGGCAAGATTCGTTCCATCGCATTTTGTGAGTTCTGTTTTTGCTCCAGCGCCAGTTTAAACTGAGCGTAGGCCAGTTCATATTTATTTCTCAGAATATAAAGATTACCTTTGATATTTTCAGCATTGGGGGATTTCAGATCTTCAACAAACTTATAGGATTTTGCCAAAGCTCCGGTTCTGAAAAAAGTTTGTCCAGCAAGCTCACGTATTTCAGGGTCCTGTAACTGATCAACCGTCAGCTCCGGTATTTGATTTAAAATCAGACTTTCTTGATTGAGATAAAGAGCGAGCTTCATCATGACCTTAACTTCATCATTATCCAGTGCCGCTAATTTCAATCTTTTAAAGGGAATCTTGGTAATTCCCCGGCCTGGATTAAGTTTCAGCTGTACCAAAGTTTCCAGCCAAATCAGATTCATATCCTGAAAGTGTCCCAAGTTCTCCAATTTACATCTGACCCAGTCATTTTCCAGTTCATAGGTCTTACTCAGAACAATTTGATTCAGAACTTTGAGAACGCAGATCTTTGCATAATGGGGAATATCCTGAATCTCAGGACGTGAACTGTAGAAGTATGATTTTTCAAAATCACTTTCTATGAAAGAGAGCATGGCCAGATATCGGTAGATAATAGGTCTAAGCTTGGTTTGGGTATATGCAAGCTTTGATAAATGGACTTTTGCCAGTCTGATTTCACCATTTAAAAGATAGTACTTAACCTTTTTAAGATCATTATTTTGGTTTCTCAGTTCGGAGAAAAGAACCCGATTAAGTTCTTTGGTGTCATAGATACTAGGCGGAGGTTTTAGCTCACCTCTGCGGGAGAGAAGACCTTCAGTGGCATAACTAATGGAACCTCCATCATTTCTAATGGGGAGCTCACTTGCCAAGGCATTCATCGCAACCATTAAAAGAGCTACAAATAATAACTTCATGGTAAACCTATCGAAATATTCTCCGATAAGTTTAAAAAGACATTCCATATGATTAAACTTGTCGGTTATTTGCTATTTTTGATTCCCTGCGTGGCCAGTGCCTTGGTACCGGTTGAAGGCATCCTTATGGGAGAGGCCCTCAGCGACATTCAAACTGATCCCCTTCTTAAAATTTTTAGTGATATTTATGATAAATCCAAAGAAGGCGAAAATAAAAAAATCAAGCTCTATCAGGCCACTTTTGAAAATGGCCAAGGGTTGGTTGAAAGTTGCTCCTATCTGGATCAGTCCAAATACTCAACTCCTTGGGAAGAAAAGCAGGCCCGTCGTAGCATGGCCGCAACTCTTCAATATATCGGTTTGGATACCAGTATCAAAGCGATTGGTGCTTATGCTAAGAAGCTTGAAGTAGGTGAGGACGAGTTTAAAAGACTTTCGAATAATCTGGTAAAAAATTATTGCTCTAAAAACATCACTATTTTTTCTTTAAGAAATCTTGAAAAATCTCTCGATTATTATTATCAAAATCCACAAACAACTTTGATACCTTCTATTGAAACTTCCCCTTTTGCTACGGCGATGGTCAAAACAATCACTGAAAAGAACAGCGCCCGCTCAAAAGAATTTGATCTTGTAATCCGGAACTTCCGGGCCTTTTGTTCATGGGGGGGAGAGGTTGAAGATTACCGGATGCTGACTCCTTATCTTAATAATCCTTTTATCATGTCATTTGTCATCAGGAACATGCTTGGTATCCAGAATGCAGTTGATGTAATACAAAAGAAAGTTGTCTCAGTTCCAGCGGAATCTACCGTACAGGTTATTTGCACTGATCTCATTTGCCGGAAAGAAAACCTTAATACTTTTAAAGTTAAATTTCCGCGTAGTGTAGGGTCCACTGGCATCCTCACAGATTTGCAAAAAAATTATTGTCATCATTTTCGCTATCAAGATTCTTCGCAGGTAACTAATCATGAATCACGGGCGTGGATTAAATCCATGGAACTGGAAGATCCGATTCTTGAGACATCCCAATTCATCTCTCTCATGACCGGCGTTCCTGATTTTTTCAATGGAGTGGAAACTTATCGTGAAATTCCTCTACTGGTAAGAAGTAGCGTCGATGAAAGATGGACTCTATGGGCCCGAAGAGTTTTAAGCAGTTTTTCAAAAGATCTGCTTTATGAGGAGTCAATTAAAATAAGAGTTGAGCCCCGAAGAGATCTGGCGGCCTTGGCGGAAAGGGGCTTTCAGGTTGATTTTAATGTGACTTTAGGTGAAATGGATCGTCTCATGAAAGATGAGGATAAACTTGATCTGACTTTTGATTTAAAATTAAGTAAAAATTATCTGCGACAAATGAAGGTTAAATGGCAAATTCTTGAAAGAGACATTGATATGGACGGACAAAAACTTTTCAGAGAAGAAGTTGCCAGATACCTTGATCTCCAATTAAAGAACAAAGAAAAACTCTTTACCCAAAAAATGTGGAATAGTGATTTTTCTAAGTTAATTGCTGATGAACTACTGCAGCAGACTCTTAAATATCAGGGTTCTCTCTTTGATTCTTATCAAGATGAAGTTTTAAAAATTCCCGTAAAATTCTCTTATGGAATCTTTGCCATCAGTTACCTTCGTTATAAGGCCGATGTGGCCGCAGGCCGCCTTAAATTAAATCTATAGACTTTTAAAATTATATTCACTGGAGTACTCTTGACTAAATTTCAAGTGGACCCATTTTATTCCTATGGCAAAAAAAATTACTAAAGCTGATGTCACTCCTGAAATCGTTGACCCGCAAAAAAAGTCGACGACGAAGAAAAAAGATCATGTGATTGAAGTAAGTGTTGAAGCAGATGAAGATTTTCTGGATCCGATGGGACCCAATGAGGCCCTTATCCCTAAAATGGTTGAGTCTCTTCCCGTTTTAAAACAAAGTACCTCATTAAAAGTTCAGGACCCCCTGACTCTTTATTTAAAAGAAATTTCTCGTCATAAATTATTAACGATTGAAGAGGAAAGAGATCTGACAGCTGAACTCCTCCGGACCGGTGATATTGAAGTTGCCAAGAAACTGGTGTTGGCCAACCTGAGACTCGTGGTTAAAATCGCCCTTGAATACAAGAGTGCCTACAAAAACATCATGGATCTGATTCAAGAGGGGAATATCGGTCTTATGAAGGCCGTCTCAAAATATGACCCATCTAAAGGTGCTAAACTTTCTTATTATGCCAGTTGGTGGATTCGATCTTACATATTAAAATTTATTCTGGATAATTTTCGTTTGGTTAAAATCGGAACCACTCAGGAACAAAAGAAACTTTTTTATAATCTCATGCGTGAAAAACAGCGTTTGATGAATATGGGAATTAATCCTGACGTCAAACTGCTCTCAGAAAATCTTGGAGTTTCAGAGAAGTCGGTGGTTGAGATGGACCAACGTCTTAGTACTCATGGTCAGGAAATCAGCCTTGATAGGCCCCTTGACGAAGACGGAGGGCGTCAAACCTTAGGAGATGTTCTGGGGGATGATGAAGACTCTTTGGAAAGTAAATTGGCCGACCTTCAGAATCTGGAAATTCTCAAAGAACAATTAGGAGAGTTTGTTAAAGGACTTAAGCCTCGTGACCAAGAAATCTTTAAAAAACGATTACTTAGTGAAATTCCAGAGAGTCTGCAGAGTATTGCTGATCAGTACGGAGTTTCGCGCGAGAGAATCCGTCAAGTGGAAGAGCGTCTGATCGAGCAATTAAAGATTTACATGTCTGAATTTCTTAGATAAAACCTCATATAAGTTCATAATTTAACGAGGAAATGATGGCAATAACGCTCAATCATTTTACCTTGTACTTGGTTCCAAAGTAAGTTTGGTGCTAGGGCAAAGGAGACACATGATCACTACAGCAAAAACAGCTGAACTCACTCAAAAGTTTGGCGGATCTGAGAAAAACACAGGTTCAGTTGAAGTACAGGTAGCTATTCTTACTGAAAGAATTAAAAATCTTACTCCACATTTTGAGAAAAACAAAAAAGATCACTCAGGAATGAGAGGTCTTATGAAGATGATCGGTCAGCGCCGTTCACTTCTTAAGCATTTGAGCAAGACTGATGAAGCTCGCTACGGCAAGCTGATTGCGGAACTTGGTCTACGTAAGTAATTAATGATGAAAGGGGGCCAAGTGGCCCCCTTTCTTTTTTGAAGGTCCGATAAGAGGTCCTGAGTATTTTAAGAGATAAAAAGTAAGTTTGAATTTTTTTCAATTTCCTCTTTATCTCTCAAACTCCCGACTCTCATCAATCCTTCCAAAACATTAAAATATAAAACATTTAAGGCGTAACCTTTGTTGCGTCGATTTCTAGGAGACTCTATGTTGAATAACAAAAAAGAATTTAAAATGAACTACGGTGGTAAGGAAATTACCCTGGAGACTGGACGTTTTGCCAAGCAAGCGACTTCTTCAATCCTCGCATCTTGCGAAGGAACTCAGGTTCTCGTCACACTTATGTGTGCTAAAGAAGTAAATGATGGGCAGGATTTTTTTCCGCTCATGGTTGATTATAAAGAAAAATTCTACGCTGCCGGTAAATTCCTTGGTGGATTTATGAAGCGCGAAAGCCGTCCATCAAACGCAGAAATCCTGATCATGCGTCTAATTGATCGTCCACTTCGTCCGCTTTTCCCTGAAGGGTTCATGTATGAAACAATTGTGACAGCACAAGTGTTGTCTCACGGTACGGGTGATCCTGAAGTTCTGGCCGGTTTAGGAGCTTCTGCTGCCATTTCCATCTCTGATGTACCTTTCAATGGTCCACTTGGATTTGCGAAAGTAGGCAGAGTTGATGGGAAGCTGACACTTAACCTAAGTAAGGAAGAGTTCAAGTCATCTAATATCGAACTTCTTGTTGCTGGTACTAATGAAGCCGTCCTTATGGTTGAAGGTGAAGCGAATGAAGTTTCTGAAACAGAGATGCTTGAAGCGATTACATTCGGTCACACCAACATCAAAGAATTCTGTAAATTAGTTGATAAGATGGTTAAAGAAGTTGGCGCTAAAAAGCGTGAGTTCACACCTGTAACTCCGAACGCAACTCTTATGACTGAATCTTTCAAAGATTTCACAGCTGAGGCCCGTAAAGTTCTTGCAATCAACGTTAAGCAAGAGCGTTCTAGTGCTACATCAGCTCTTAAAAAACAGATCAAGGAAGCACTTAAAAATAATCCAGCTAAATTTGGATTAACTGAGACTTCTGACTTCGGAAAAGAAGCAGCTAAAGTTACTGACGAAGTTCTTTATAAGCTTATGCGTGCTGATATCCTTAATGAGGAAAAACGTATTGCTGGTCGTCCGGTAAATAAAGTTCGTGAGATCGAAACTGAAACTTCTATCCTTAGCTCTGTTCACGGATCGGCACTCTTTACACGTGGTGAAACTCAGGTGCTTGCAGCTGTCACTATCGGTGGTAAAGAAGGCGAGCAAATGTATGACTCTATCCACGGTGTTGGTTTTGATAAATTCTACCTTCACTATGCTATGCAACCATTCTCGGTTGGCGAAGCTCGTGGTTACAGAGGAGTTGGACGTCGTGAAGTTGGTCACGGGAATCTTGCTGAACGTGCTCTTAAAAAAGCTATGCCATCACAAACTGATTTCCCTTACACCATCCGTATTGCTGCTGAAGTTTTAGAGTCAAACGGTTCTTCTTCAATGGGGTCGGTATGTTCTGGCTCTATGGCGCTTATGGATGCCGGTGTTCCTCTTAAAGGACCTGTTGCAGGAATTGCAATGGGACTTATTAAAGAAGGCGACAAGTATAAAATCCTTACGGATATTCTTGGTGATGAAGATCATTTAGGAGATATGGATTTCAAACTTGCTGGTACTAAAGATGGTATTACAGCGATTCAAATGGATATGAAAATTGCAGGAATTTCTGAACAGATTTTCCGTGAAGCTCTGGCCCAGGCCAAAGATGCTCGTATTCATATTCTAGGCGAGATGGCGAAAACCATTACTTCTCACCGTCCAACTTTCAAAGCTGGTGTTCCTCAAATCAAGTCTTTTAAAATCGCTCCAGATAAAATCGGTGCGCTTATTGGACCTGGTGGGAAAAATATCAAAGCTCTTCAGGAAAACTTCAAAGTTACTATGGATGTTGCTGAAGACGGAACGGTTAAAGTTCTCGGTGTTGATGTTTCAAAAATCGATGAAGTGATTGCTCTTGCTGATATGCAATTAAATGGCCCGAAAATCGGAGCTGTTTATAAAGGTACAGTTGTGACAATCAAAGAATACGGAGCTTTTGTTGATATCGTTCCAGGACTTGCTGGTCTGGTTCACGTTTCAGAAATCGCTGATGAACGTGTTAATGATCCAAATGAATTCTTAACTGAAGGTCAGCTACTGGATGTTAAAGTTCTTGAAGTTGATCGCTTTGGTAAAATCAAGCTTTCTGCTAAGGCCGTAGCACCTGTGCCTAAGAAGGCCAAGTAGTATGATGCCAGTAGAAGTTTTAGTAAAAACTCTGGATCATTACGATCCTGAATTTGAACTACCTTTTTACGCAACTGAGGGCGCTGCTGGCGCGGACATCCGTGCCAGTATCCCTGAAAAAAAATCTCTTATTGTTAAACCAGGGGAGCGAGTACTCGTTCCCACTGGTCTTTCAATGGAAATACCTTTTGGTTTTGAAGTACAAGTTCGTCCTCGTTCAGGTCTTTCACTTAAGACGCAGCTCATGGTTGTAAATTCCCCTGGGACTATCGATTGTGATTATCGTGGTGAAGTAAATATTATTATCGGAAACTTTGGTAAGGAAGATTTCACCATTGAACACGGACTTCGTATTGCTCAACTCGTAATTGCTCCAGTCATTCAAGCGAAGTATTCGGTCACGAATAGTTTGGGAGAGACCAAGAGAGGAGCAGGCGGTTTCGGGTCTACCGGGACTAGATAACTCTTACAAAGGATATATCTATGGAATTGAAAGTTCCTTATTCTCAGATTACAGATAAGAAGCAAGGTTATGAGCAGGCCAAAAAGCTCATCCCTGAAGTGATCCAAAAGTTTGGAGTTTCAGCAGATATGAATAATGATGATGCAACTTCAACCCTGACCGCCAAAGGTTCAGGCTTTAGCGCTAAAATTGAATTCAAAGAAACTGAAGCGATAGTAAATGTTGATCTTGGATTTTTATTAAAACCGTTTAAAAGTAAAATTTTAGACACAATTGAGAAACAAATTAAGAAAGTAGTATGACCAATCATAAATGCACATTATGGCCTTCAGGAGAAATCCTGGAACTCAATGACCAGGAAACTCTTCTGGCCCAACTGAAGAAGGCCGGAAAAAAAATTAAATCCAGCTGCGGTGGCTGTGCCACTTGCTCAGACTGCGCCATTATTGTGAAATCTGGCGAGTTGAATTTAACAGCTCAAACTTTTGAGGAACTTCGCCTTTTGGGGAATGTTTTTCATATCACTAAAGAAAGACTGTCTTGTCAGACTAGAATTCTGGGAGACGTCACTTTGGATATTTCAGCGCATGAAAGGCCCACTAAAGAGAAGGCCTCAAAGCCTTCAGTGCCAAAAAGCACCACAGTAAGGCTTAAAAAGCGGGAAGAAGTAGAGCGCACTGCCATAGAAAGTAAGGAAAAAAACCAAGAAAAACCGTCGGATACTTGGTATCGTCATTGGGAAAAAGAAGACGAAGATCCAAATAAACCTAAGCGATTAGGTGGTAACAAACGGGTTAAGCCTTTTAATTTTAATGATTCTGAATAGAGCTAATAAATAGGAGCGTACTATGTCACAAGCAGCAACGGCTGCCGCGAATCTCGAAGCGGTAGACAACAAGTTTCCCTCACAGATTAAGTACATCGTAGGTAACGAAGCCTGCGAACGTTACAGTTACTATGGGATGAGATCTATCCTGACAGTATTCATGATTCAAGTTCTTCTTATGCAAGAAGCTGAAGCGACTTCAACGTATCACTTATTTGCTGGTGCTTGTTATCTCTTCCCACTTCTTGGAGCTTTTATCTCAGATCGATTCTGGGGTAAGTATAAGACGATCCTTTATCTTTCTCTGGTTTATTGTCTTGGTCACGCTGTCCTTGCCATTTGGGAAACTAAACTTGGCCTTTATTGGGGTCTAGGGCTTATCGCGCTTGGTTCTGGCGGTATTAAGCCATGTGTTTCTGCTCACGTCGGTGATCAGTTCAAGGCCAATCAACAGCATCTTCTAAAGAAAGTTTATGAAGTATTTTATTTCATGATTAACTTCGGTTCTTTCTTCTCGACGATTGTTACTCCATGGACTCTTAAAGCTTACGGACCTTCGATTGCTTTCGGTATTCCGGGTGTCCTTATGCTCATTGCTACATTCATTTTCTGGATGGGCCGTAAGGAATTTATTCACGTTCCACCGACTAAATCTGATGGCCACGGGTTGTTCCAGGTTATGAGATCAGCTTTCAAACACTCAAGCACACGTAAAACTGGCGAATCATTCCTTGATGGCGCGATTAAAGACCACAGCCGTGAGCAAATTGATGCTGTTAAAGCAGTATTTGATATCGCTAAGCTTTTTGCTTCAATCACTATTTTCTGGGCTTTGTTTGATCAGCACGGTTCTTCATGGGTTATTCAAGCGATGAATATGAACCTGGTATTCATGGGTGTAGAATTTGAGGCTTCTCAGATTGCTGCCTGGAATCCGATCATGGTTATGGGACTTATCCCTCTTTTCTCAATGGTGGTTTACCCATTCCTTGATAAATTAAACATCACTTCAACGCCTATCAAGCGTATGACTCTTGGTATGTTCGTCGCTGCTGCTTCTTTCGCCCTTATTGGTGGATTGCAAATGTGGATGGATTCATCCGCTGATAAAATCAATGTAATGTGGCAGTTCTTCCCGTACTTGGTTATCACTATGGCAGAAGTGATGATTTCAATCACTGGTCTTGAGTTTGCTTATACTCAAGCTCCTCGTGCTATGAAGTCTTCAATCATGTCTATCTGGTTGTTAACTGTGTTCTTTGGTAACTTGATTACTGCTTACGTTTCACAAATCAACTTCTTCCCAATCGCATCAACTGGTTACTTCATGTTCTTTGCGGTTCTAATGGGATTATCAGCTCTGACTTTCTGGTACATGGGTACTAAGTATAGAGTTAAAAATTACATGGAAAAATAAGACTAAAAAGGCCCCTCGAGAGAGGGGCTTTTTTTTTATTCAATTCTTGGGAAGATGAGGGGATTAAACCAGCCGTAAGTATAGGAACCATCCGGTAATGGTTGCCAGACAGTCGTGGATGGGTCAAATCCCCCGGAAGTTCTGATCATAGGAATTACATCATCCCAGTCGGCCACATCATTGAAGACAAAATAACCGTCATCCTCTCCGCTGATTTCAACTTCAGTTGGATTATCCTGTCGGGCATCAACCCCGCGCCAAATGTCTGACAAATAATCTGCGTATTGAGAACCTGGGGAAACACGATCCCAATCTCTCACAACCATCCTGATTCGAGCTTTAATATCAAAGGCCGTATCGAAGCAGTAGAACGTGTAGAAAGGGCTGGTTCGACTACCGAGACCCATGAAGGGGTCCGCCGCCAAAGGTTTCGCTTTATATTTATTTTCAGGATAAGAAAATTGATCCTGAAGTGCCGGGCTTATTAGTTTCGTGCCATCCAGCATCTTATTAGCACTATAGGCCTCAATTAGATTTGGATTGAAACTTTTGCCTATAAAAGAATTACTGAAGGCCGAAGCATAGTTACCATCAGTTGAAGCGATATAGTCTATTTGTGTAGATGCCAGGTTCCTTCGGAAGTTAGCGTAAGTGAGTGTTGGCTCAGGGACTTCATCATCCATTAGGCCCGTTAGTTCATAAGTCTTTTTAAATATTTTATTAAGTTCTGTGTTGTAAATTTCAGTTACGCGAGTCGCTGATTTGGTAATTTGAGTAATTGGACCTTTAATACAGGCCTCAACTTTTCCACCACAATCAATCTTACGGTTTTTGATTTCATACTTTAAGATACCAGGAGGTGAGTTCTCATCCGTTGTAAATGTTACCGAAAGTGTATCAACCGAAACTGTTCCAATATCACAATTTTCTCCGCCATCGGAGTCCTCGTAGTTAAAACGACAAAGTTCTGCATCTTCAGCGAGCTGAAATTTTATTCTATCCCCAACAGGAATATCTTTTGAAGCGATATCTCCGCAACCCATAACTCCATTGTTAGCGACGAGAGACTGACCCATACTGCCTGCTGCCGTAACGACATGGGTATTATTGGTCGTGTCACTAGTGCAATCTATTTGTAGATATTGGGAAGTCGAGTCTCCAGGAATTTTGTTATAATATGAAAAAGGTGAGTACCCAACATAGTCGCAAGTATTGGGACTTGAATTTATGCTAAAACTCATTCCCCCATGTTGAAGGGATAGTTCTTCAGCATCAAAAAAACAAGTTATGTCATTGGCGGCCTGATTTCCCCTGAAGATTTCATTGGACAGGCCAGTTGTATTTTTCACTTCACAAGGCGCAGTTTGATTTCCGGAGCCGGATTTATGGAGGTTGAAATTTAGCAAGGCCGAGGATTCATTATTAATATTGAAATAGTATTCTGAAGGTGGGACAGCAACTCCATCTGGCACTTCCGCATTGCCGCTCATCAGTTCAGGCGAAACTTTTTCATTACAGCCTACCACTAATAAAGTGATGGCAAAGAGAGAAAGTTTTGAAACTGTTTTCATATTACATTCCTTCGAAAGACCTTAGTTCTCATGCAACTCTTCGGAAGCATGAAAAAGAAATTGAGAGGGTGTGTTTTTTACTCCTCTTTTTTTTCGGGTCGGGTTAGACTCATCCTGAGTACTTTTATTTTACAATAGAGTCACAAGTTTCAGACTAAGAAGGTCGGGAAATTAATGTTTTCTTCTCATACTCATAAATTTCAAATACTTCCTCTGAAAACCATTCTTTACTTGCTTTTTTTGGTCTTCTTTTTCTGCCCTAAATTGTGGGCTTCTCAAGATGCAATAGTAACAGCAGATCGTGCGATTATTTATTCTGATCGTGAGATGACTAGTCCGATCGGATATATCCGTAGGGGTAAAAAGATCACTGTGGGAGAGATTCCCCGTAACCAGGCCCAGGTTTATCCCGTCGTGGTCTCCGGTAAAATCGCTTATATCCGGGTTATGGATGTGACCACAGAAAAAGAATCTATGGATTCTTCCCGTCTTGTGGCCGAACGCTTTAAGAAAACGACTTTGGAAGTTAAGAAGTCTAAGTTTGTGGCCTCTTATTTTCTTTTTAATTCTCAGATCACATTAGATAAAGAGAATGCGCAACTCATGGATAAAGAATCAGTTGCGTGGAATGGAGTTTCACTTAAAGGGGAAGTGCTTTTGAAAAACTCCTGGGATTTGCAAGTACTGCTTAATTACATGACGACCAAAGTAGAGACAGAAAAATTTAATGTGGTGGAAGCGGGCCTTGGTGGTGCGTACCGCTTTATTGATATGAAAAAACTTATGGTGCGAGTTGAAGCACAATTTTTAGCTATCCCCTTTAGTTCTTATGAAGTGGGAACGGATTTTTTGGTCAGAAGCTATGGTTACACTTTTGGAGCAGGTGTTAACGGTACATATCTCTTAAACAAAAGTTGGGGGGTAGAGGGGTCTTTAGGGGTTTACAAAACTCATCTCTTAAAATTTAAGTCTCCAGAACCCTATAATGAAATCTCACCTTCATTTCTGGGTGCACGTTTTGGAATTGGGGTTAATTACTCTTATTAGTGGCGTTCCAATAGACTTTTTAATTTTTCCAGATCAACTTTTCTTGAATGGCGATCAATCTGAATCTTTTTTCCGTCCTTACTTTTTAACCACAAAATAAAATAACCTTTATTTTGGAAGCCTACATTGTCCTCTTTAGAGTTCATACGGGCCACGTTAGGGGAGGAGATGAAGGATTCAACACTGAAATCATCACTGCCTTCCAGAAGAAATTTTTCAGAAAAAACAGTGATCCCAAAAACTTTATGGATAAGGCTTAGTTGATTTTTATTCTTTACGATCCGTTTTTCATAGAAAAAGAAGGAGAGAATTAATACCGGTAAAAGGCCAATGAAGGTTAATAAACCATAACCTAGAGTTGCATCCGTTTCATCCCCAAGAGCAATGAGCTTAAGAACAGGCTCTTTGATGGCCAGGAACATGAAAAAGACCACGGTCACAGAACATAATGCATAAAACCAGAATATGTAAGGAAGACCATAAGTTTTTAAAGTCAGCTCATTCTCTTTTTTTAAAACAAAATCCTCTTCATCTTCACCTACAGGAAATACATACATTAAACCCATATAAAATAACCTCTTATTTATGGTGGGGAGAAAAAACATCCAGAATTTCTAAGCGAGGATAAATGAGTTTCATCCAAGTGGCAAATGCTGCTTTATTTGCTGATCTCTCTTCATGATATAACCCCTGTAAATAAGGAGATAAATCTGACGCCTTCACGGTGGAAGAAAGTTCTAACTTTTTCTCAAGTCGCATCATGAGTAGAAGCCACTGATCCTTGAGAGCAGGAGGTAAATTAAGTGCTTTAACGTTTTTATAGACGAGTAACAGCTCTTTGGAATTTGTGACGAATTTAAAATCCCAGATGCTTAGGTAAAGTCCCATGATCTCTTTCCAAATGGGATGAGGAATAAGCGCCCTGGCCATTTGAAGCTCATGATAAGCAAGATCATATTCACCCTGATCAAAGTAACTTTGGGCCTTCGAGGCCCTTTTCCAGGCCTCTTCAAAGTCACTTGTCTTCTCTTTAGCTTTAAGGACTTCTAGCTCATGGTGACCACTTAATGAAAGCCTAAGGATTTGATCTGATGCAACCAGGGCTGAATCACCTTCTTTAACGTCCACGTGGCCCTGAGTGAGGTTTACACAATAGGCACCAACCGTAGAAAGCGTCGCTGCCGGATGGACCCATTTTTTTGTTTTCTGGTCTTCAACGTCTGTTACAACATCCAGTGCATGCAAGGTTTTTGAATGGGCAAGCTTATTTTTTAACCAGGATTGACGATCTTCGGAGAATTTTAAAAAAGCTTCGTGGCCTGTGCTGTCCTGATGAAGGGGAATATTAGTAAAGATCAGAGGAGAGGAATCATTTAGATTGTAATGTTCTACATTCAGGGCCGGACCATCAATGTCCAGGGCCAGGGCCTGGCCTGATTTATCCAGCAGAAGATAAGACCATTTGGTTACGGAGATTTTCTTTTTCAACTCTTTTTTAAATTCGATTAAATTCTGGGTCTCAAATAATGCTTCAAAGCCGATCTGGAAAATACTCTGCCCTTCCCGGTGATAACCCTCTCCTGGTTTGTGATGAAGAGCAAAGCTCATGCCCGAGGCATGGACACCCTGAAAGAACAAGGGAGCGAGACCTTCGCAACTATAAGTCAGGATGGCCGGCAGGCCTTCTGCTTGCCAATAATAGAATCGAGGTTTTGCTTCAAATAAACCGATTAACGGAAAATCCAGCAATCGAGTATGGGTTATGTCCTGACCATTTTTGGCAAAAATGCTGGTGCAGCCGGGAAGGATGCCTTTTAACTCCGGAAAAACCTGTCCATAATGTGCTGCGAGCTCAAAGAGTGTTAGAAAACTTAAGTAGCGAGTGCTGTCTATCCCGAGACCCTGAGAATAAGAAACGATACACTGATCAAAAAAGCTTTCTTCCTTCTTTTTAAAGATCACACGTGCCCGTGAAACTAAATCCTGTCCGAATTGCAGGATAAAGTTTGTGGATAGAAGTTTCGTAACTCGCTTTTCAATATGAAGGAAAGCCTCTCTTTCTCTTAATCCCAACTGGTAAAGATTCTCAATAGGGTCACCAATGAGGGGAACAATTGTTGTTTTCATGTTAACCTACGTAATAATGAACGAGATGTTTCAGGTGATTGGCAAAATCCAGATTGAATGTTCTCGTTTGTAAAGTTTCAAGCATATGTGGCTTGCAGCGGATAAAAATTCTTAGACGTCCTTTAGGGTGGGCGTCACTCATATTTTTTAGCTGATAAAATTTTGAAAGAAACCTGAAGTGCTGCTGATTTGTGAGCTTAAAAGATTCTTCTCGCTTGATATTATTCCACAAAGTCCAAGGGTCATAGCGGCCAACTAAAACTGCTGCCAAAGTCAAATAGATGATTGTGTCAGATTCAAAACCATCACCGATAAGGATGAGATCATCGGGAATACCAGTCATGAGAAGGATATTTACAATTGTGTTGAGTTTATAGAAGCCCTGGGATTTTAGATCTTTGGTGGAAAGATCCCCTTCAAAAAATGAAAAGATATTACGGTAGTCTTTCAGAAAAATATTACCGGTAAAAATCTGACGCTGATAGAGCCAGTCACGAATGGCATTTTCATAAAAATGCGGAGACGCCGAAACAATAAATGGCTGATAATTTTCTTCTACAAATTCTTTCACAATCTTAATAGATTCATCTACTGGTGGGAAATAGTGTATAGGGTTTCTCAAGGAGAGATAAAGTTCTTTGACTGACGAATAGCGGGTGTCTACCAGGGTTTTATCAAAATCCGTTATCAAAATTTTCTTCGGCTTTTGAATCAGGGTTGGAATAAAACTTCCGATTAACAATTCTAATCCCGGATGCGAGCGGGTTTCATAGAGCTTAAGCTTTGCCACATTCATGGCCTGTGGCTGTGGGATTTTAAAATTAAAATTTCCGAAGCTATCAGAATCAAAGTTTCGGATGGTTACTTCCTGGTCATCATTGGAAAGTCCCACCACCTTCAGTCGAAATTCATTGGAGGATAAAAGCCCCATACTTTGAATGGGCTTAGTAGGGACGATATCCTTCAGATTCTGGTTAATTTCATCGAGAATTTCAAACTTCCCCTGAGAGGAATACGTCATCGAGGCACGAATATGAATATATTCGTCCGATTCAATTCCGGTGAAATGGACCAGTTTAGGGCGTCTCATGATGCTAATTGTAACCCGAAGGAGTGGACATCTCCTTCACTTTTTTGACAAAATACATGCATGTTACAGATGACACTAATTATAAAAGGCAAAGTTCAAAGAGTAGGGTTTCGCTATTCGGTAGTCGACTTTGTTATCTCAAGTAAACTTCCCATCGTTGGTCACGTGCGTAATATGCCAGATGGATCAGTTCATGTCCTGGCCCAGGGAGATATTGAATCTCTCAAGGAGCTTCATCGTTTTTGCACTAAGGGTCCACCCCGGGCGGAAGTACGGGAAGTCGAAGAGGATGTGGTTCAGATTAGTAAACCGAATTTCTCGGAATTTGTGGTTCTGGCCGATTAATGACTAAGCTTTCTTAACAATATAAGTCATTACACCATTATCATAGCTGGACTTAACACTTTTTGGGTCAAGCACGGTATCGGTCTGTAAGCGAGTGGTGAATGATTCAACTTTATTAACTTTATTAATTGTTCCGTCAGGGGTTTTGTTGGCGTCTGTATAACGACGGTTAAAACTAATAATGGCCTCTTTGCCATTAAAAGTTATATGGGCATCTTGTTTAGAATGCTCCGGGATCTCGACGGTAATTTCAACTCCATCTTCTAGATACTTCAGACGAGGTTTTAGGGCCTCAAATTTAAAAAATGGGTCATCGTTCTTGGAGGCGATGGTCGTAATCTGTGCGGTGAGGTTGGTTTTTAAGTCATCGATAACTTTCTTGTTTTTTTCTTCCAAGGTCTTAAAGCCTACATTGTGACGGCTTAATTGATCTGAATATTTCTTCTCAAAAAAGAGATCCTGATCTTTAAGTCCTTTACGGTAATCATTATCGCGAACTTCAATATGGCCGGTATGGGATTCAGTCAGTTTTTTCATTTCAATCTGCTGACGTTGGTTAGATGCCATACGCTCTTTCTTGAAATAATTATCCTGATCGTTCTTCATTTTTTGAAAATTACGACCTTCAGTGCTGAAGCGTTCTGTAAACTCCTGGGACTGATGATTAATCTTGTCCTGGTGGAAAGATTCAACATCAGTAAACTCCTGCTGTTTACTATGCTTCATATCCTCAATACGTTTTTTCCCATCAAGATTCACTTTTTGTGATTCGGTGGAGTAGCGGTCGTTGAGTTCTTCCAGGTAGAGACTATGTTCTTCATTGATTCTTGAACGGTCATGACTCAGCTTCCGGCCTAACTCAATTTTTTCTGTCTCTGTAAGGTTTTTCAGAGACTTTAATTCTTTATCAGTTAAGTCTTTGGTCTTTTGCAGATGATTTCTCATCTCGGCCAGGACTTTTTCTTTTTTCTCGGTTTCTTGATTTAGTTGGTGGTGCTGGTTGTTTTGCACATCGACAATTTCAGCAGCATGGGCCTTTTTAATCTCGGCCTTAATGTTTTGATGAGCATTTTCAATCGTTTTAATTTCCCGCTCACCCCTGCGTTTGACGGTCTCAATTTGACGGGAGTTCAATTTTTCTACGTCTCTAATGGCATTACTCATTGGACTGGGATCTCCTTATCATAGGGATGGTCACAAACCTTTTGACCTTTTCCAGTATAACCCGGACAGATCCAAGTGCGAAGAAGATCTACACTTACAAAAGAGCCGCCATGATAACTTTTATACATCTGAGGATTGAGTGTTGAGACGATGTACTGGGCCTGTGCTCTGGTGGCGACAGCATAAGGATCATTATTCTTGACGATATACTGATAGGCCCGGTACTCGGCCAAGGCCTGTACCGGGAGTATAAGAATGAATCCTAGAAGTAACTTTTTAATCAATGCAGCTCCCGCATTTTATCCAAAGCGCGGTACTCGACCATCTTCATGAATGAGAGAACAAAATCTTTTCTTTCATCATTTTTTAAGGCCTGAATAGCAGTCTTCTTTCTTTCTATTGAGCTATGACGCTCAATTAACTTGTAAACCCGATGAACCGTTTCAGCGGCCCGGGAAAACGACATTCGTCTGACTTCCATAGAGTCGGCAAACGACTCTAAAATCCAGTCCTGATAAAATAAGGGAAAGTAACCGGAGCTTCCTGCCTCGATTAACTGGTCCAATCCTTGTGCATCCTGCATCTTCCGCATAAAACTCCTTTTCTCCCTTCTATCTTACTCGGAGAGTGTTATGATGGTTGAGAGGGTAGGTTTTGCCAGGGGGACCCAGTGGAAAAAAGGGACGATTTTTTTATTCCAGAGCATGTTGCAGAGTGGATTGGGCTTAAAAAGTCGGAGTACCTGTCTAGATTAATCGAGCAATGCGATCCAGATGACTTTGGATTCGAGCAATTTCATTTATATGATCAATATATTCCCGGAACCATTGAAAATCCAGATAGGGCCTATGAGGATGAAGTTGATGGCTTTAAAATCAGGACTTATGTCCGATCCTATAGGATAAGTACAGACTTTCATCAAGTGGTGGTTGGTATGGTGATGGATGATAAAGAGGCCAATGTCTTTATCCCCATTCTGAGTTTTGTTTCTAAAAAAGATGAATTGGTTAAAGAGTTTTGTGTGGGCGAGGTTATCACCAGGCCCACCTTGAATTAATTTTTTAGTCTGATATCGATGTATGAATTCGGGTACTTCGTTTTAAATGATGTGCATACTTGATTCATATAAGAGCGGGCCTGTGGTTCACAGATAGGATTCCCGGTTTTGGCCCCATACGGACATTGCGGAATCCAGTAGGCACAGTAAGAGTTGCTGTTTGCTCCAGCGGGACATACATTGGCGGGCCAATTGAGATGGGCCTGCATACAGTTAAAATATTCTGGCAATAACGGCTCTTTCATCACAATGACACCATTGAGTGGATATGATTGAAAGCCATTTCTGTCTTTATACAATTTTCCCTGAACAACCGTATTAGTCGTGGTGTAGGTACATTGTGGTTGACCCAGATAAGTTGAACTCTGATCTGCTGCCTTGTAGGTAGGGATCAGGCAGGTTCTGACATCACTTGAAGTGAGGCTGGGTTTAAATTTAATTAAAGTTTCATCAATTGTACTTTGGCAAATTCCAAACCAGCCAATATCAATGGTCTGGTACTTATTGGACAAATCACAGTTCTCAAACCCACTGGTTCCTGTGCCCGTTGATCCGGTGTCAGTGCCGGTTCCTGTTCCTGTCGAAGGATTAAAGCTTCCTGATTGATTACTAGGATCTCCCAGGGAATTTCCATTGATCCAGGTTTGAGGTGCTCTCGTTCTTTGAGGAGCATCACAAGCTGTGATGAGACCCAGAAGCGCAATAAATAAGATATACGTTTTCATACTCCAGTCCTTTAAACTGACTATTCCATCCAACTATTCGGCTGTTAGAATTTTTTCATGAGTTTTTTCTGTGTACCGATATATAACTTATAAAGATATGCATGTTTTTTTGAGGGTTTAGAATGCGTTGGCTTTTAGGGATTTTCTTAACAATCGGTATTTTAATCACAGGAGGATATATCCTCTTGAAAGGTTACCCTTATCGGCTTTATTCAAAATGGATGGCCGGAGAAGGGCAGAACAAATACTACTCTCTCAGCAATTATTCTTCTTCCTATTTAAGGCCGGCTTCGATCGAGGAAATTCCACCTTACAAAGAAGACTATAGTCAGTTATGGAGAGAGTTTCCCATAAGAAATGCTAAGATTCCTCTGCCAGTCCGGCATCCTATGTTTCAGACCATTCCCTTCATTGAAGGAAAAAGTAAAGACAGTATCCCGCAATTAGGTATTGTCATTTTAGCTCCAAACGGTCGGGAACTTTCTCGTGTCTATACCATGCCAATGAATCTTTATCAGGACTTCTCGCAAGGACAGGAGTTATTTAAACTGCCTTTTGTGAGGAATAGAATCTTGAAGTTTAACCTGGATAAATTATGGAAGGATATCTTTTCATATCAGATTGAGATTAAGTCAAAGTCTCTGGAGGAAATGATTTATGATCTTTATATTCTGCATTTAAGATCAAAGTATCTCCCGAAGGGTACCTTGAAATATGGACTGATTAAGAATGGTCAGCAGGCACTGGTCGAACTAGTTTCCAAGGATAAGGATTATATTATTGAGTATATTCTTACTAACGATAGTGGAAATATCTATTCATACATTTTAAAAACCGAAAAAAATAATGATGAGTCCCGAAAACTACGTTCAAAATTTTTAGAGAATATTTCTTTCAATCCTGCTGATCCGGCCATGGGGAAATTTCTTTACACCGAGTTTAAGCAATTGAATTTTGCCAGACAAGTAGACCAGGAAGGAATGCTGTATTTATTTTCTGCTTGGTCTCAGGATATTGAGAGCGAACAACTTTTGAAAGAGATGATTTTTTATCTTGAAAGAGGACGTAATCAAGGGCTTCATCTTAAACCTCTGTATAAATATGCTCTGAAGAAGTATGGAAAAACGTTCACAACCCGGAAAGTTTTTAACGACAACGATGATCCAGAACTAACGCTGCAACGTAGAATAGAAATTGAAGATATTGATAAACGTCAGGAACTTGAGCGCGAGAAACAAAAACCATTACCTGAGCCAGATCTCACACCTGATGAGAAGATGAATCTTTATTTGAAGAAGGCCAAAGAAGAAGGCCCTCCCAAAGAGAATAAAGACATGACAATTTATTAAGAATCAAATGACTCGAAGCCTTTAACCAGAACCTCAGTCAGTAGAGGGCGCAGATGGGAGACTTTTGCAGGAACTAGCTCTTTTGTTCCTTCATCCATATAAATGCTTCGGTTGATTTCAATCTGAATGTTATTGGTTCGGAACTGATCTACGTATTCAGTCACAAAACCTCCGACATAAGGATCATTCAGGCTTGATTCATGTCCTCTGGCAGTTAGTTCTCTGTGAAAGAATTCTATGAATTTTGCCTCACAGGTTTTACCCTTCCGGTCTGAGAGGCAAAAATCCGGGCGGTGCATCTTTTGAAGAGGATTTTGTTTTAAATGATAGTCTGTAGGACGTGACGGCATACTGTGAAGATCAATCATGGAAACGGGAGCTTGTTTTCTTTTCTCCAGATCCTGAATGGCCGACTTTAATATTTCATAATAAGGTCGGTAAAAAACCTCAATAAAACGTTCGGTTTCCAAGGGAGAGGGGTCTTTTACCACTAGCTTTTTCCCCTGAGTATTATCTTTCCAGAACAGGACGCAATTATTTTCAGCGCGGTTTAAATCAACGCAAATGCGGTGAACATGGGCGACTAAAACCGCCACCCCCGCTTGCTGTAAGGCCTCAATGTCCACTAACTCATTGACCTTAAAATCAACATCTTCCTTGTAGGCCCTGAGATCACCTGAGAGAAAGTCCGTGAATTCACTGGGGATATTCTCTCCCGAATGAGGTATGGAGAGCAAACCTCGGTACTGGGATCCTAGAGGAGCATAATAATCAAACAAGGGGGATTTTTGGGGATGATCTAGTCTAAACATATGAAAAATTTACCATTAAAACACCGCTTTCGTCCATGTGTCTCTTCTAAAGCGGCTTCATTTGGTTTATAACTGGAGTCATTCCATAGAGGTCATGTATGAAGTTTCCAGGTCGCCGCAACACCAAGCACTATTTCCCTGTTGAAGATAAACAAAGAAGTTCTTTTGACGATGAAATCAATCGTCCGGGAAATGTTTATGTCGTAGGCATCGATCAGCTTCTGGTTGATATTGAGATTCCAGTGACTGAAGAGTTTCTGGCCAAGCATCAATTTAAAAAAGGTGAGTCTTTTATCATTGATGATAATCTGGCAGACACTATCTATTGGCAAAATAAAAATCAAAGCACCATCACAGGAGAGTTCCCTGGTGGTGCAGTTGGGAATACCCTTCACAATTTTTCAATTCTCTCTGATTGTCCTTCAGTGGCACTGGGGACTATTAATAAAAATATCGAGCTGGGCGATTACGCTTTTAAATATATTTGCAACACCAGTTCTAAAGTTAATTTAACCTACCTTCAACCTTGTCCTCGTCCTATGGGTCGGGCCTTATGTTTTGTCGCGCCGGATGGGGAGCGAACTTTTGCTATCAGTAAAGGATGCATGAATGATCTTTCTGCCGAATATATCCCGGCCGAAGTCATTGAAAAGGCCGCTGCTCTTTTAGTTTCGGCATACACTCTTCGTGATGAGAATTCTCCAATCTTTAAATCAACTCTAAGGGCACTGGAAATTGCTAAAAATGGTAATGTGCCAGTGGTTCTTTCCTTGGGGACCAGTGGTTTAGTTCAGGAGAAAAAAGATCTGCTGCTGGAACTCATTCCTAAATACGTTTCTGTAATAGCCATGAATGAGTCTGAAGCTTTATCTTTGACTGGAATAAGTGATCCACTTCTTTCTGCGGAAAGGGCCCTTGATTTTTGTGACATGGTTTTATTAACAGTAGGGGCCCGGGGTCTTTATATCGGAGCACTTGCCGATGCAGAACAGGCCAGACCGACTAAAGAGTCGCTCCATACCAAATCGATCGTTGAGTATAATAAGTTTGAATATTCAAGGGCCCAAAGAAGGCATGAGTGTAATGAGTTAATAAAAGTTTATACTCACATCAATCCTTTCCGTGGTGGACCGCATATGATTAAAAACACCAATGGCGCCGGAGATGCTGCCTTAGCGGCGGTTTTACATGATCTGTCAGCAAATCTTTATCACCGAAATAAAGTTCCTAATTCGCCTAAGCATGTGGCAAATTTTTTAACTTATTCTTCTATTTCTCAAATCAGTAAATACGCCAACAGAGTTTCTTTTGAAGTTTTAAGTCAGAATTCTCCACGTCTTCTTCGAGGTCTGCCTGAAAGAGAAGATGGTCTGGAAGAAGCCTACTGGGCCAAGTAGACCATGGCCCAGGATCAGACAAAAAAAGAGGCCTTGTTCAATGAAGTTAAGGGCTCACTTTTTGAGTATCTTGTCGCCCGGGAAATTGCCGTAGCAGGGGCTTCGGAGCTTCAATTTCAGAAGTCTCTGGATAAGAATTATCTCACAGTTCTCTCCCAGCAAGACCGTATGGTCAGACAATTTTATCCTGAAATGCTGCCTTTTTTGGGTCAGCTCTCAAAACTCACTGCCAGATCTTTAATGGATTATATACAAGAGGTTCCTAATCTTCCCCGGGTGGTGGGAAAATTTTCTAATTCGTCTTTGGCAGAAGATATTCATGAAGCGGATTTATTACTTGAGACAAGTTCTGGGGCCTTGCCCGTTAGTTTAAAGCTCAATAAGAAGAATGCTTTTGTGAATACCAAAAGTGGAGGTATTAAGAGTTTTTTTACCCAATACTTTCCTTTCATTGATCCTGCCATTCAGCAAAAATTCAATCAATTTGTTGATATGGAATTTAATCGCATGGCGCTTGACCTTCATGCCTTACATGACCTTGAATATTCCGGAAATTTTCATCTATGGGTAAAAAAAGGATTTTCTGAACTTCCTGGGGAACTTGATACTGATTCAAGAGGCATCTTAAAGGCCTATTATGCGAGAATCGCTGAAGAGATGCATAAAATCTTTTCCCAGGCCTTTAGCTCTCATCCTGAAGCTTTTTCTTCCTCTCTGCCTGCACTGATGGGGTTTGGAAAGGCGGACATTTTACAGGTGATTTGTTTTCATGAATTTCCCTCGGTAGCTGATCCGCTGATTGATATCCATTCTTATCAGGAAGTTTATTCAGGGCTTTCACAAACTTGTATTAAGCCTTTTACATTTATTTCAAGTATAGAATTTGAAATAGGGAACTGGTCACTTCAGGTTAGAGTTAAGCCGATGAATAAGTTTACGACTACTGCAATTAAAATGAATTGTTCAGTGAAGGTTAAGCGGCCCAGTGCTTCTTAAGCATGGCCTGATCAAGAGTTTTGACTTCAAAAACATACTCTTTTCGGTCAACCAGAGTATGAGCGCAGTCCAGCCATAACGATGAGTGAGCACTGGCGAGAAAAACCGTTTTTTCAGGAGTGCAGGTAAGAACACTCTTTTTAAAACTTTGAATCAAAAAGGGTGAGAGTAATTCTTCATTCATATCAATCAAAAGATTTTGAGAAGGAATCATGAGTCCTTTAAGCAGACTGACTAAAAAGCGCTCCCATACCTGGGCCTCGTGGGCCTTAATGCTGGGTTCTTTTAAAAGGTTAACTAAAGCTGCCCACTCAGGTTTTAATCCTTGCTGAAACTCGCTCCAGTTCCGGAAACCAACTTCAAGCTGTAGATTCTCGCTGAGACTCAAGTGAGGATGGAGAGATGTTTCCGCTTCAATATAAGAGAAGCTGTGACTTTTCCCAGGAGCTGTTGAACGCAGAAACTGCAGGAGCTCCTTCAGGACTTTATTATCCTGAAAATCCTTCTTGAATAAATAGAGGCCATAGGGGTTAGAGGCATTCATCTTTTTTCATGTCGGCTAAAACAACATGGAACCTTATAGAAATCTCCCTTATAATCTCGTTATGGACACGAAAAATAAGCTTGAGAATACCTATGTGCCTGACAATAAAGGTCGGAAAGAGAAGATTGTGCTTGGTCTTTCCGGTGGTGTCGATTCTTATGTCACGGCGTACCTGCTTAAAATCCAAAAATATGAATTGGTTGCTGTCACAATTGTTAATTCGCTGGATGATTATCACGGGGATCAGTCAAAACTTTTTTCGTGCCAGTTAAATACTCATGAGTTGGAAGAATTAAAAACTTTTTGCCATAAATTGGGAATTCCTCACCATATCATCAAAGCTGGTCCGGCCTTTAAAGAAAATGTTTTAGGCCCGTGGATAGATGATAAAATTCTTGGAAGACTTCCTACTCCTTGTTGGAATTGCCATGAAATGAGAATGCAGCTTCTTTTTGAAAAGATGAATGAATTAGGGGTAAAGCATATGGCCACCGGTCATTACGCGAAACTTTTTCATCATGATGTTCATGGTTCGGTCTTTGTTCATACCTCTAATGAGGAAAAATTTGATCAATCGGCGCAGCTCTCTAGACTCCCCCGTGAAATATTAAACAGCTTGATTCTACCCTTGTCTGATCTAACCAAAAAAGAAGTCCTTAAACTAGCCGAAAACTTTGGGATCCAGGAAAAGACGAAAGAGCTGTCCTTTAATCAATGCCTGAAAGAGGATATGACGGAATATGTTGAAAAAATAACGCCAAAAAGATTTCTAAAGGAAGGCGAAATTATTGATCTGGAAGAACAACAAAGCTTAGGTGAGCATGAGGGGATTCATCAACATCAATACGGCGAAGAGATTGAATTAAATGATTCTGGACGCGCCATCAAGGGACGACTGGGAGAGTATGCTTACGCCTCAAAAAAGATGTTGGTTGTGAATGATGATTATTTTTTAAGAAAAAAAATCATGCTGGTTAATTGTCGTCTGTCAGAGGAAGTCTCATGGCTTGAACCGATAAAGGGTTTTATGGTTTATCAGCATGATCAATATATTGAGTGCTGGATTCATCCCAAAAATTTATCAGCAGTATTTCTTGAATTCTTTGAAGAAAAAGATCTTCTCGAAGGTGAAATTGTTTCCGTTATCAAAAAGAAGGGCAAGAATTCCAAAGTTTATCTGACAGGTGAAATACGCTTCCTGCCGCTTGATCCGGTTAATGAAGAAGGAGAACCCATTGTTCCGAAAATTAATTATTCTATCGATTTTTAGCTTCTCACTGGCCTTGGAAGCAAGATCGCCGGCCACCTACGCACAGCTGAAAACTGATTTGCAGAAAGTATCTCAGAAAGATTTGATTTCCTGGGTGAATGAACTGGTGAAAGTTTCTGCTCCCTCTCGAATGGTAGGTTTGCCGGGCCATGATAAGGCAAGGGATTATTTGCAGGAAACGATCAAGAAATTTGATCCTAAAAATACTGGAAAACTGACCTTGGCAGCTGCCACTCCCGATATTGAGGCGATTAAAGGTTTTTATCAAAAAGATTTTGATGAAAAGATAGAAGGAAAATTTGTTAAAGATGGCCCGGATTATCAGAAATGGTTTAAGTTTACCCGTCATATGCAAAAGATGGCAGACGATCGTGCAGGCTCCAAAGTTGAAAATATCATCTGGGAAAAGACAGGTCTCAATCCAAAAAAAGTCTTAGTGGTGACGGCCCATTACGATACGGTTTCTCATGATTTAAAGACCCTCTTTGTGAAAGAAAAAGAGGCCATGCCAGGGGCCAATTACAATGCCTCAGGTGTTGCGGTGGCCTTGGGGCTTATAAAAGCCATGGCGCAATTTGATCTTAACTATACAGTCCAGGTGGTACTTTTGGATTGGCAGGGGATTGGTTTTTACGGTTCTTACCTCTATGCCCGTGAACTTAAGAAAGCAGATAAAGAAATTATCGGAGTGGTGAATCTCGAGATGTTGGGGCAAGACACGAGCTTCTATGATAAGTCCAAAAAGAAAGGAAACATGGTGGTTTATCTGCGAGATCAAAGTGATGAACTCAAATGGGTGACTAAGCTCACTGAGCACGGATCGAAGATGACCTCAAAAGTGAGTTTTGAAATTAAACCGAATGGTTTTGAGAACTCCGACAATTTCCGCTTCTGGGAGCAGGGCCTTTTATCCACGACATTTTCTCAGAACTGGGAAGACGACTTTAACTATAAGTTTTACCAAACGTCTCAGGATACACCGGAGACGCTCAATCATGAGACACTCTGGCACGCATATCAATACGTTGGCGGAGCGGTCATTGGCAGTTTGCTGGATATCACTAAGTAAAATGACCTCTCCCCCTTGGAAAAAAGTGTCAAATCCGCTATAAAACGGCATGGACTTCTCATTTCAACCGGAACTCTTAAAAGAGTACGGAATTACTTTGTCTCACGAGCAATATCTGTCAAACGGTGAAAAGACCGTTGTGGTTGGTATGTCTGGTGGTGTGGATTCTTCTGTCACTGCTTTATTGGTAAAACTTCAAGGCTTCAAAGTTTTGGGTCTATTCATGAAAAATTGGGATGAGACAGATCCTGATGGAACATGCTCCGCTGACCATGATTATCAAGATGTCATAAAAGTCTGTGAGCGCATTGATGTGCCTTACTACTCAGTAAACTTTGTAAAAGAATATTGGGATGGAGTGTTCAGTGAGTTTCTGAATGATTACAGGAAAGGTTTCACTCCTAATCCAGATATCCTTTGTAACCGCGAAATAAAGTTTAAAGTTTTTTATCAAAGAGCAAAGCTTCTGGGAGCGGATTATCTGGCAACTGGCCACTATTGCCAGCTGATTGATGGAGTCCTGACCAAGGGGGCCGATCAAAATAAAGACCAGACTTATTTTCTATATGCCGTACAAAAAGAAGTTTTTAAAGACGTGCTCTTTCCAATCGGGCACCTGCCTAAGCCCAAGGTACGGGAGCTGGCCGCAAAATATGACTTGGCCACTTCCACCAAGAAAGACTCAACCGGAATCTGTTTTATCGGAGAGAGAAATTTTAAAGATTTTCTTTCTCAGTATATCGAATCATCCAAAGGAAACTTTGTGGATGTGAACGGCCGAGTTTTGGGTCAGCACGACGGAACTTGCTTCTATACACTGGGACAAAGAAAGGGCATGGGAATTGGTGGACCTGGTGAGGCGTGGTTTGTGGTTGCCAAAGATTTTGCTAAGAATGAAGTGATTCTGGCCCAAGGGCAGGATCATCCGGCCCTCTATGCTGACGGACTATCGGCAGTGGAGCTTAATTGGCTGATAGATCCACCACAAGGAACTTTCAAGTGTAAGGCCAAGGTTCGTTACCGTCAGCCGGAACAACCTTGTACCGTGACGGTGGAAGGGGACCGGGTGAAGGTCATTTTCAATCATCCTCAAAGGGCCATGACTCAACGTCAGTCGGTGGTATTTTACGACGGCGAAAAATGTATTGGTGGTGGAATCATCGACGAGATAGCCCCTAACTACTTTGTGCTAGGTCGTGGATTACCAGAGATCCTTTCGGTTTAAATCCAAAGGCTTCTTCTCGCTGTCTGGACGCTTTTTGGCCTCAAATCCCTGACATTCCCCCATGCCCGCAGAGGCAATAATATTTGAAGGTCGGTCTTTGCATTGAATGCCAAATCGCCGACAGCCGTTAGGTGTCTGCTGGTTCCAGGTAATATAAAAATGACGACATTGCGAGCAGTTAGGTTTACTCATCCCTCTATTTTAGAGAATTTTCTAGGCCCCCGCGACCGGGTAGTTTTGGCCCCTTGACCAATCTTTGGCCGGTGTAAAGTTAGACAGCTTTGAAAGCTTTACATGCACCACCATTTTTTCACCTAAACCCATAGAACTTGGGGCTTAATAGCTTTACAACGCTTTGCATTGGTGTCGGTAAGTACCCGACTCTTTGGCATGGAGCGTGCAATATGAGTTCAAGCGAAGGTCCTTAAAGACCAAAGAAAAGGAAGTTATGAGCGTTGGTGGTAGCGAGCAAGTTGAAAGAGACCCATTGAATGTGGTTTCGCTCTTTGGTGGTCAGGATCTTAATCAAGAGGCGCTTTCGAGTGATCCTCTGAGCGATCTGATTAAAGAATCATTGGTTGAAGATAATGAGTCTGAACCGGTTGAAGTTCGCTCGAGAAATGTTGTCACCGAATCTCAATTTCCTGATCAATCCATGCATATACTAGAGCAACAATTGAAGTCTCTCAGGTCTAACATGAATCGAATCAGATTCTATTTAGACGATGTCGAAGATTTACTTCCGGGCTAAAAATCTCTAGACAAACACGAGGCCATTCCCTTAATTTAGACGAACTCCTTTTCCATATTCTGTGCCCAGGTGGTGGAATGGCAGACACACTACCTTGAGGTGGTAGCGCTGCGAGGCATGCTGGTTCAAGTCCAGTCCTGGGCACCATTTAAATTTAACTTAAAACTTTATTAAGCCATCGCCTAGCGATGGTTTTTTTTTATCAAAACCTGCTGTTTTATTACTTGAAAGTGTTTACAATAAATTGAAATATGAATTTATTAATTCTTGTAACGTGACGTTATTTCTAATTTTTCTTTATAGAGTGTTTACTGTGAATTGCATTGTAGTTGATAATTATGTTCGAGCAATCGATAATCATCCATGTAACAAACCTCATAACGGGGTTTGAAACTGGGGAGTTAATCATGGTACGTCAATTCGCAATTCTCTTCGCCTTTTTGACTTTATGTAGCTGTCAGTCTTCCAAAGACAGTCCTGTCAGCGCTTCCGGGGCCCAACCTGTCAGTGTTAGTATGGGAAGCTATACAACAGCGGGACTAACAGATTTTTTCATTCCTAAGGCCTATGCGGCGGTCACTGATTTAAAATTATGTTTCAAGAGATTACGTTTTAAAAGAAGCATTACTGATATTGATGATCCACTGGTAGATGAAAATGTTGATCTTCAGCTAGGTGAAGTGACCATCTCATCAACTGGAACAACTCTCTCAGTAGTTAATGTTCCGGCCGATACTTATTACAGGATTGAATTTGATTTAGAGCCAAGCTGCGCTGGCAAAAGTCTGACAATGAGTAACGATTTCGGAGTCTACTCATCTGCAGAGAATATAAAGATTAAGTTTGAAGGTGTTTTTGTGGTGGATGGATCTGAATCATTAGTGCTTGGAGTGCAGGATATTCTTAATGCTGCCAATGCATACAATGGCCTAGGATCAGTCAAGGACGCTTTTGAATCAGTAACCGGTAATTTCTAAGGATTAAGTATGAATCGGCCAAGTAAACCAGATGTGTACAATTATAGGCAGTCACACACTTACTTGGCCGATCTTATCAGATGGTATAAAGAACAGGGGTGCTCGATGAGAAATTTGGCCAAAAGATTAAATGTCTCTCCCGCACTCCTGTCATTAGTGGCAAAAGGCAAAAGGCCACTGACTGAAGAGAATGTTGATATCTGGGCCTCTACCTTTAAATGGAATGCTCAGGAAGTATCATGGCTCAAGCAGTTGGTCCTTCTAGAGCACTCTTCAGTTGAGCATAAGGAAGAGGCGATGGAGACCCTCACGCGCTTCAAAACTTATAAAGAAAATTCATCCGAAGAAGTTCTAACCTTCAAATATTTAAAAAAGTGGTGGAATGTCGCTATACGAGAAATGAGTGAGCTCCCGGAATTTCAGGAAGAAGAAGGCTGGATTCAGGAGAGACTTCTTTTTAGCGTCTCAATCGCAGAAATCAGAAAGTCACTTAAGTTTCTTAATAAACATAAACTCCTCTCAAAGTATGGCAATTTTAGGCGGCTAAACTGTCAGGGAGACATCTACAAGCTTTCTCTTTCCACATTTCATAACCAAATGTTGGATAAAGCTGTTGAGTCTATTTATAAAGTTTCTTCGGAAAATCGATATATTTTAGGGCAATCCCTGGTCATTAATGCTGCCCGATTCCCGGAGGCCAGAGCAATTCTGGAAGAAGCCTTGGAGAAAATAGTAAAAATCGGGGAGGAGGAAGCTCATCCCACAGATGTGTATCATTTTTCTTTCCTTGGCTTTCCCCTGACACTAAAGAAGGATAAAGTATGAATATGATAAATGCGTTATTATTTACATTCCTTTTAGTCATTGGTGGCTGTGGTGGAGGGACTACGACTGGAAATCCAGTTACTCCTGTAGAGCTTAGAATGGAGGACAAGCAACCTTTTGCCTGGATCAAAAAGAGCTTGGATGCACTTATTCCTCCGGCCTATGCAGCTGTAGGGAATGTGAAATTTTGTTTTAAGCGCTTAAGGATGAAACCTGATTCTGCAACTGAAGGGAGCAATTTAGATCTCACATTAGGAGAAATGACAATTAATCCCGCTGGTACAAATCTCCTCACGATCTCAGTTCCTCCAGGAGTGTATCAAAGAATTGAATTTGATCTGGAAAGTGACTGTGACGGCACGGCAGGTAAACCTAGTGTTTCATTCAGCAATAATAATGGGAGCTTCTCAACCGTAGATCATACCACTATTAAGTTTAATGGTTTCTACGAAGTCAGTTCTGCCGGAACTTTAACTCTTGATATCGATAAGCTCTTTGATGCTTTGGAGCTGGTAACGGCCGATAGTCAAATCAAAACCGGACTGGAAGCTGCACCTGGGGACTTTTAATTTTATTCATTCTCTCGATAGAAAAGACCCATGCTGAAACCTTTTATGAAGATCTCTTGTAGAGCGATGATCTTTAAATCTTCAGGCCTGATCTTAAAAGACTCTAACGGTGATCTTTCAAAATAGCCGCATATAATCTCGTACTCAGTGGTATTTAATAAGAACATATTTTGATTGATCGAAATTCGGTACTGGCCTTTACTCATTTTTATTGAGGCCAGTCGTGCCCAGGCATCTCGCTTTAACCGGGTCTTTTTAAGAATTTTTAAAATTTCTTTATCACTTAGCTCCTCTTCAGAATAAGATTCGTTTTTAGGTCTGGTGAGAAACTTCTGGAGAGAGTATTCGAATTTTTTCCGATCAGAGAATAGGGTTGTGATATCTTGAAAAATATCGTCCCTGACTTTCTTGGAGATTAAAAAAGGATCTGCCGATACGGCCTTGCGGTCGACGGAATAACTTTCCTTTTTAAGTTCCGTCATTAAATCCATGGTGAAATTAACTAACAATTCATTATAGCGAACTGATTTAAGTCCAAGAGAGTAAGAGATACTGTCTTCCAGGCTGATTCCATGATGGGCAACATTGGGAGGAATATAAATCATGTCACCAGGTTCTAGGATCCATTCAATCTCTGGATTAAACTGCTTTAGCAGTCTGATGTTCAAGTCAGGCCAATATCCACGTTTGGGATTTTCTTCTAAAAGCCAGTGTCTTTTTCCCTTACCTTGGATGATAAAAACAGAATAATCATCTATGTGAGCTCCTACGGAAGCTCCCTTATTAGATACGGTGGCCATGATGTCATCAAAGTTCCACTGAGGCAGAAAGTCGATTCTTTTTTTTAATTGCTGAAAATCTTCATTCACTGTTTCGAGATTGTGACAAATGAGTGTCCAAAGGGCCTTCTGGTTAAAATCGCTCTTTTTGAAAGGACCTTCTTTTGCTTGCCAGGGATAATCGCCACCTGTCTCTATGACCATGCGAGTTTCATAATCATCTTCAAGTGCTAGTTCTAAGAAATCCTTGGTAGTGCCGAGGTCTTTGATCTCGGGCAATGCCTGTTTGAATAAACATGGCCTTTTATTCCAGTAGTGCTTTAGGAAAAAGTCTTTAGTCATTCCGTTAAAAAATAAATTCGTCATTCCTACTTATAGCTTAAAGTCTTCGGATGAAAAAGCAGTGGCGTAAGTGATATTAGTCAGAAAAAATGCCTGTTTAAAGTGGAAGCTAGAAGCCCTATGAAAAGGACTTCCAGCTTATGGCGTCTGTTTTATTACTGTATGCTTGCAGATCCTTTTTCTTTTTTCTTTAAATATTCATCCACTGCGCTCTTCTGAAGTTCTGATTCATTTACAATGGAGGAACTTATTTGTTCACACGATAAGAGAACCGGAAGAAGCTTGCGACCTCCATCAATATCGGCCACATTGGCATGAATCCAACCATGAACTTTTCCGCTATACTCACCTGAAATGGCAAAGCGGTACTTTGAATTACCGTTTGAAAATTCAATATGGGTAGTATTTCCAGATTTAGAGATATGGTATCGGATGGATTCTTTGGTTTGAAACTCAACTAAATCTAATTCTTTTTCCTCATGGAGCTTAGTTGCCCGCTCATCTCCTTCAATAAGGTAAATGCTATTTTTATCCTGTTTACTGGTTCCTGGAAAAAGAACGACTTTATTTAAAGGTAGATTATCTTCGATAACCTGGCCGTCAGAAATTTCTTTGCTAAGGAGGAATTGTGATTCTCTAAGGTCCTTTTGCTTACAAAAAAGACCCACTCCTAAAGGACATTTAACTGTGTTTTCAGTAATCTTAATGTCACATTGGACATGTTGGTTGGCAAAAGCGGATATCGAAAATAAGGCAAGTGAGGCCGTGATAAATAAGTGTTTCATTTGTTTCCCCTTGAATTACTTCTTATGAAGCAAGTCCTATGCCGACTTTTAAACGAGGAATCCAGCACTTTGAGGCCATAGGTCGTAAAGAAATTACCTCGGCCGTCTGGTTTTTAGACAGAGACCTTTTCCTTATTGGCCCCTAAAATACAAATGGCCACACATCCCGCGATGATCCAGGTGGGCCAAAAGACGTGTTCGCCTAGGAGCAGGATTGAAGCGAGTAGTGTGAGAAATGGTTGCATCAATTGTACTAAGGCCATCTTTTCCATAGGTCCTTTTGCCAGGACTTTGAACCATAAAAACATACCAGTGGACTGGCTAATTAAGGCGAGATAACCCATGGAAATCCAGGCAGCAGAACTCCAATCAGACAGCACCACTTTTGAGTCGGGCAAATAAAATAAAGCAAAAGTCACAGTGATGGGGAGAGTGCAGAGTATGGCCCAAGTCATGACTCTCTTCCCCCCATAGCTTCTGCTTAGTCGTCCTCCTTCGACATACCCCAAGGCCGCCGAGAAAACTGCTAGAATTAGAAGGATGTCCCCCAAAAGAAGTTTGTTGATGCTCATTGAAAAAAAGAAGCCAAAACTCAGTAAAGTGCCTGCCAAGGCATAGGCCCAGAATTTATTCCCTGGTTTCGTGCCATCCCTTAATACTGAATAAGCTGCGGTGGCAATCGGCATGGCCGCTAAGGCCACTGCCGCATGACCTGAGGGAACTTCCCTCATAGCAAATGCAGTTAAGCTTGAAAAACCCAAGACTGATCCCAATGCGGTTGAGATGAGACCTATCCATGCTTTTCTGGGTGGAAGCCAGCCATCGATAAGGGCCACGACAAGGCAGATTAAACTCGCTCCCAATAAGCGGGTAAGAATTAAAAATTCGGGAGGAGCCTCCATCGCCGCAATCCTGGTAAATGGGACTGTTAAGCTAAAGAGAATAATGCAAAATACTGCGGCGAGGATATTCATGCTTTGATCTTAGGTGAGAACTCTTTTACAATACAGATACAGATTTTATAAATTTAAACCAGTACAGAGCATGTGATGACTATTTATGAAGAATTGGCCAATTCCATTGAAGAACGAATCCGGAAGGGTTTGATACTTGCTGGACAAAAACTTCCGTCCGTCAGAGAACTTAGCCTGAAGGAAGAGGTGAGTGCCTCCTCCGTAGTTGAGGCCTATGAATTACTAAGAAGCAGGGGATTGATAGAATCTAGAAATCGATCTGGGTTCTATGTGTCTTTCATTCAAACTGCCCGGCTGGAAATTCCTAAGAAGAATGCTTCTTTTATACCCGCAACAAATAATATTAATCCTGATGAACTAATCAAGGCCTTAAGACTAGCAACTTATAATCCTAAGATCTTCCCCTTTGGAGCAGCTTCCCCATTACCTGATTTTTTTCCCAATAAAGCAATGAACCGCACCATTCATAAAGTCTTAAGTGAGGAGCCAGGTCTAATAAGTGAGTACCGGTTTCCTCCTGGTTCACCGGAGTTAAGGGATCAGATCGTTTCGAGATATAGAAAGTTTGGTGTGAAAGTGCCAGTGGAGTCGGTCGTCACTACATCTGGGGCCATCGAAGGAATAGGGCTTGCTTTAAAAGTTTTAACTAGGCCCGGTGATGTGGTTGGAATCGAGAGCCCATGCTACTTTGGGATCATTCAACTAGTTCGTTCTCTGGGGTTAAAGATTCTTGAGATTCCTATCGGAGCTGATGTTGGTTTGACTCCGTCCACTGTCCGTGGAGCAATTATAAAGTCGGCGGGAAAGCTTAAAGCTATAGTAACAGTTTCAAATTTTTCTAATCCTCTAGGCTCCTTGGTTCCAGATTCTGCCAAAGAAGAAATCGTCTCAATTGCAAGCAAAGAAAATATCGTTATTATCGAAGATGATATCTATGGGGATCTTTATTTCGAAGGAAGGAGACCCAAACCATATATTGCCTTTGATAAGAGTGATTCAGTTATTATGTGTGGTTCATTTGCAAAAACCATAAGCCCTGCTTTAAGAGTAGGCTATGTCTTCTCCAAAAAATATTCTTCTGAAATTGCCTTCCAAAAGTCGGCAAGCACTTCGGCCGTCTCGGCCTTAGGTGAAGATACTCTGGCCTTATTTCTTTCAAGTGACACTTATGAAAAACATCTGCGATTACTAAGAACTTCTTATAAAACTCTAGTCGCCCAGTATTCGACGGCCATCTTAACCAGTTTTCCTTCGGGAACCAAAATCAGTCAACCTCAAGGTGGATTTGTATTATGGGTTCAGTTGCCAAATGGAATTGATTCGAGGGATGTTCAGAGGACAGCTCTCCAGCGATCAATTAGTGTTGCTCCTGGAACGATCTTTTCGGCCAGTGATAAAGATTATGTCAACTTTATGAGAATGAACTGTGCAATTCCTTGGTCAGGACAATCCCAGAAAGCGATAAATACTTTAAGTCTTATTGTTTCATCTTATCTTAATAAGTGATGTGGGTTTGATTTTCTCGCAAAACCAGAACATAATTAATAAATGAAAAATCAGCAGGGATTCTCTATCGTAGAAATGTTAATTGTATTTGGACTTATGGGATTTGCGGCCCTGGCCTATGTGGCACTTCAGGAAAATGCAAACAAAGGTCAAAACCGGGTTGAAACTAAATACGACGAATTAGAAGTAAAACGCCTGATCACCTCTCATTTACTTGATTCCAGGGCCTGTCAGTATACTTTTGTCACTGATGAGCATGTCTTAGGTTCATCTGTGACAGTTATAAAAAATCAGGCGAATATAGCGACGCCTTACGCCGTTGATGCGGTAATCAATCAAAATGTTAAGATTGTTTCTATGAAAACAGAAAATAAATCACCGGCCTTAGGGGTTGCTGGCATCCATGATGTTGAACTAATCGTTCATCTTAAAAAACTCAAATCAGGAACAGGTGATATAAGTCTTCGTATCCCTTTAAAAGTAACAGTGGATTCCAATAATAAAGTTCTGGAATGCTTTTCGGACACACATGCTATTATTTCTACTGCTCATAAAAAAATCTGTGAAGACCTTGATGGCCATGTTGATCCGGTGTCTGGAAAATGTGTCGATGCCGGAATGCAGGCACCCAAGCATGAAGGATCTCATTATCAAACCTATCCGCTGAATTCTAAAAATATAGGAAAGTATAAAATTTGTGTGATGACGGGATACTCTTTCTGCGGCTGGAACAGTATGTGTCTCTTGACTCATGGACCATTTAAAGATGGAAAGGCCAGCTGGACGGTGTCGGCCATCTCTCAACCAGGGGGCGGTTGTGACCCTTCAGGTGCTGGTTGTCACTATGCTTGCTATTAAAGATTAACTCTCTGGCAGTTAAAGTTCACCTGAATGCTTGGCTCCCATTTTTTCTTAAAAATTAATGAAGGTTTCCTGTAGTAGGTTGATAGGTTTCCACGGCCAGTCTCGAGGTTTAAATTGATTTTAGCTTTATAATCCAATTCATTGGTTAAATTGGAGCCTTCCCGGTAAGTTTCCAGATAAAGGCCATTCCTGTTTTGAATGTAAGAAGTATCTTCGTTTTCCCCAACAAAGGCCAGGCCGGTATAGAAAACATCGAAAAATTTGTTGTTTATTCCATCGGCCTGTGAGTAAGGGTTATTGTATTGAGAAAGCGGAATCGACTTGTACTCAGCATGGGCATATCTTCGATTATCCAGATAGGGAACGCTCCCGATGCAAATTTCCATTCTATGGAGTTTCATTCTATTTAAGTCACTCTTAATTACAGAGCAGGCATATCCTTGATCTGCGGCCCAGCCTGATGAAAGGAATTTTGAGCACTCATGGGCATGGGCAAAGCTGGATAGAAGAAAAAGGCATGTGAAGATTAATTTTTTCATGATGAGAAGGGGTATACCTTAACTTTGAAAAAATAGGCGAAATGCTATATTTATTACAGGATTTTTTCCAGAAATTGACAGTAAATCTCAAAAGAATACTCGCCATACCCGCCAGACATTACGTAGGCCTGAGGAATGTTTCTTTCATTCAGGAAGTTGTAAACCAGTAAGTCTCTCTCTAGCATTTTTTCCTGAGTTAAATTCAAAAGGCCAGAGCTTGGCAGTTGATCTTTTTCATAGGGATCACTGCCCTGGACAATGATGGCCAGGTCCGGCTTCATTTTGTCCAGAGATTCAAGCTTGACTAGGCCTGACTTTAACTTCTCGTTATAGAGATGCTGTTCATCCTGAGCGATGCCAATTTCAACATCACTTTCAATGAACCAAGGATTTAAAACGCCATTTTTATCAAGCTTTGCCGAATCCAGAGGCCAGCCTTCTTGCATATGTATACTCAGGGTTTTAATTGAAGGATCATTTTGCGTCAGCTCCGCCGTACCATCGCCCTTGTGTGCATCAACATCTATGATCCATATAAGTTTCGTTTGATGATGTTTTTGCAGCCAGCGAGCGGCAATAACAATGTCATTAAGGAGACAAAATCCACGGCCAGCAAAACTCATGGCGTGATGATAGCCGCCACCCAAATAAAAACTTCTCCCTGATCTAAGAGCTTCCTGGGCAGTTGCAATGGTCCCCTTGGTCTGAAGGATGACTTTTTGAACTAAATCTTCAAGTGAATAAGTGGCGTCCTTAGGATTATACCGATGGTATTCGCCCCGCTCATTAATAAGTTCGAAGGTATCGCTAACGGCTTTTTGAATTGCTTCTTTATCTCCAAAAAGTTTTCCCACATATTCTTTTGTATGCACTCGTTCCAGATCTTCCCGTTCTATTTTAAGCTCGGTGAAATCTCCATTGATGTTTAGTCCTTTTGATTTAATCAACTCACATATTTTATGGACTCGTTCGTCGGTTAAAGGAATCTGGATACCAAACAGTGGTAAATTAAGCAGTGCTTGAGAATTATAAAAAAATTTCATAAGAATCCTTATTTAATAATTCGAGGAATATCCATAGGAAGGCGTGAGAGGAGTTCATAGTTTAGTTGATTGGAATAATCACTAAAGGAAGAAACACTTATTTCCTGATCGTCCTGCTGCCCGATGATGACGACCTCATCTCCAATCTGCACATCAGGAATAGTTGTGACATCCACAGTAATGGCGTTCATGTTAACTGTTCCGGCCACGGAAACTCTTTTTCCGCGAATCAGTACCCGCCCTTGGTTACTTAAAAGTCTGGAGAATCCGTCACAGTAGCCAACTGGAATTACGGCCATCTTTTTTGGTGACTCGGTCAAATAGGATGTTCCGTAACCCACATAAGCACCCATAGGAACATTTTTTAAGGACATCACCCGGCTTTTCCATGAAATAATTCTTTTTAATGGATTACTTTGATTAACTCTTTTAGCAATGTAATCAATAAAAGTTTCCTGACTAGGCCATAGGCCGTATTGCAGAATTCCTATTCGAACCAGATCATAACGGGATTTCTTCATCCGGATAGCCGCAGCTGAGCAGGAAGCATGGACTTCATAAGGACCTAAATCATGACCTCTGAAATACTTCAAAGAGGATTCAAAGCTTTTTTGCTGATTTTTAATACGGTGATAATTATTGATACTTTCCGCCCCTGCAAAATGAGTGCAGATGCCTTTAATAATCAGATCCTGTGAATTGGACTGAATCTTACGGGTAATTTCATCATATTCTGTTTTCTCAAGCCCCAATCGGTTCATACCGGTTTCAAGTTCCAAATGCACCCGGGCCGCTTTATTCATTTTTTTGGCAGCTTTTATAGCAGCATCCAGATATTGGAGATGATGGATAAAAAACTCAATATTGTTCTCAATCGCCCATTCAAGTTGAGGGATATCAATATCACCCATAATGATGAGCCTGGAGTCCTCTAAAAGTGAGGCATGCACCTTCAATGCCTCAAAGGCATTAAAGACCGAAAAAATCCGCACACCTTCATTTTGAGCAATTTGCACAAACTGTTTATCCCCATGGCCATAGGCATTACCCTTGATGACTGAGCAGAACTTAGCTTTTTGAGCGACCTCTGAACGGAGGAATTTTAAATTTTGAGCATAAACTTTTGAGTCCAGCTCGATAAAGGAAGTTTCAAACATCCTTAACAGTATAACAGAATTCGAGTGTCGTTTTTTATTTTATAAGCTATATTTTCCAAAAAATTGCCGTTTGGAGTTTCTATGAAGTTTGCATTGATCGCTTTATCTTTAGTGTTGTCGGTAAGTGCTTTGGCCCAATCTATGTACACTTTTGACTGCGCTTCTGACTCAGGATATATCGCTGTAAAAATTGAAGCTGATAAATTTAACTCACAGTTGAGACAAGTGCCTGCTGAATTCGAAGTTCATTCGGATGCCGGCAGCGAAATCGTTCCCAATGCAAAAATTACAAATAGACTGCTAAATACGACGACTGGAATGTTCAAGCTTGGAATTTCTTTAGGGAGGGCAGGTTCAGCAGAAATGTCTGGAAATTATATTACTCAGAAGGGTTCTTTTGCTGTGAACACTAAAAGAACCAGAATTCCCTCAGTTCCTTCTGAATGTCGTTTCTCTGATGATTCCGAGTTGAGCGAGTTGCTTATTTTCTAAAAAAACGCCCTTTAATATCGTAGATCTCCCGACCACTGACATGCATCCATTTCTCATGGTAATCCATGCTATTGCCTTTAACTGAGATTGTATTTTCAATATAGACAGTGTCACTGTATCTTTCAGTCCACTCAAAGGAATCTTCCTTCCATGAACCCACTTCTACATTCTCAAAACTAAGTGCTGAACCAATTTTCGTAAGGATTTGTTCACTAATATCCATTCGCGCAAACTCACACTCGATATTACCACCCTGGCGGTGGAGGCCCTGTGAAGTTTCAGATAGTTTTAGAGATGAAAAACATTTTGAACCACTGCCTTGATAGTTCCAGTAAACCCATCCATTCCAGGCACCGGTTACATCGGCGAAGCTTGGAGTGGAAAGAATGAGGGCCGAGCAAAGAAGCAGTAGTGATCGCATGAGTTCCTCCAGATACTTCTAGTATAGGAGAGGTTAATTTATGCTTGAGAAGTTTTTTATAACTTTATCTTTCTGTATTTTTTTAGTCAGAAATAAACCAGCTTCAGAAAATTCTGGAATTTTGACCACTTTTTCAATATGATGCCTGGATGTGCCCAGGTGGTGAAATTGGTAGACATACCATCTTCAGACGGTGGCGTCGTGAGACATGCTGGTTCAAATCCAGTCCTGGGCACCATTCTTTTATTTCTTTCTCCTCTTATCAAACACAACCACTTAGCTCTCCAATCAAAACACCTTTTCATGCTGAATCAACTTAAATAAAAACAATCTGAAGGTTACGACACCTAATAACAGTTACTTGTAAAAGAGAACTTTAAAGAGCGAAAGGACCTTGCTAGTATCCAGTGAAATTTTTACGAGAGGATCCCCCTTTGAAATTAGATGTTAATCCAGAAGTTTCGTCTTCTGTTTCTCATGTCATACCACTTGAGACCAAGCCGCAAAACACTCCCTCATTAAAAGCTCTGACTTTTTATCAACAAGAACTTAAGAAAGTTTTGCCCGAAGAAATCTTTGCAAGAACACCGGGGCGAGTGGGCTATTTTCTAAGTTTTCTTACTATCAATATCGGCATCATTTATGCAGTGGTTTCATATGATCCTGCCTGGTACATAAAACTTCTGGCAGCTTTCGTGATTGGCCAGTTAAACGCAGGGATGGGATTTTTTGCTCACGAAACCCTTCACGGTTCAATTTTTAAAAGCCGCTTTATCCAAAATGTAATCGGAACTATTGGTCTGGCCCCGTTTCTTGTTTCACCAAGCTATTGGCGTTTCTGGCACAATACCCTTCATCACGGGAATACCCAGTTACTTTACAAAGATCCGGATGCGTTTCCAACTTTATCTGTTTATAAGCGCAGTAAGTTCATGCGAGCAGTTTTTGATTTATCACCAGGCTCAAAGAACCCGCTAAGTTATTTCTATTTTTTCTACTGGTTTACTTTTCAGTCAGTGCTTAACCAATCCTACATGCGTTTTAAAAATAAAATGTGGGCCAACCTGGACCATGGAAGAGTGACAAAAGAATTCACTCCGCTCATTATTGCTGCTGCGGCCTTTATTTATTGGGTAGGGGCGGAGAACTTTCTTTGGCTGGTGTTTATTCCATTTTGTATCCAAAATTATGTGATTCTGAGCTACATCTCAACTAACCACAATATTTCTCCGTTAACTAAAATCAACGATCCTCTGGAAAATTCATTAACGGTGACTACTAACCGAGTGTGTGATTTTTTTCATTTGAATTTCGGCTACCATGTTGAGCATCACTTGTTTCCACGTGTTTCTTGCCGTCATGCTAAGACAATCCACCATCATCTTAAAGCGATGTATCCGGATAAATATAAGCATATGCCAAAATGGAAAGCATTGGTTTACCTTTATCAGACTCCGCGGATTTACAAGAATAATGAAGAGTTGATCCATCCCAAGACGCTTAAGACTTATCCTACAATTGCGACAGGTGAAAATTCGAAGAAATTATTTTCTTAGTAGGTGAGAACATTACGTTCTATTTGCTAAATTTATCAATAAGGATACCATAGCGTTTCTTCAGAACGGTGCAAGATGGAACATCTTCTAACATTCCATCTGAGGCCATTGAGAACACTTCCGCTTCCGCTTTATCACCTAGAATGTCAATGAGGATTTTGAGTTTTTGTTTTTCAAACTTCTCAAAATTCTTTTCATCCAAATTGCAGCAAGTATTAAAAAATTCCTGTGACATTGCACACCCGGAGATCTTGCTCCATGGTTCAAACTTCAAGATTTCAACCATCCTCGAGAGCTTCTCTTTCTTGGTCATGTCCATCTTACAAAGCTTTTCAGCTTCTTCCAGACGGCCTTCCATAATATGGTCAAACAGACCCAAAAGAAGGTCTTCTTTGTTTTTAAACTTTAGATAGATTAACGGACGAGAAATTCCGGCCTTCTTGGCCACGTCGTCCATTGATGTTTTTGAATATCCAAAATTGAGGAAACAGTAGAGAGCGGCATCCAAGATGTCTTTTTTACGTTCTTCAATATTGGTAGTTGTTGCTTTTGCCATGGAGTAATTATGACATTTTTTGTAAAAAGTGTCAATTTGCAATGACTTGGACATATTGACAAAAAATGCAAAAAGTGTCAAAGTGTCATTGGTGATCCAGTAAGTGTTTTACTGTTACTGGTATCACATAATGGAGCCTAGAAATGAAAACTATTATTTTCTCCCTGCTGTTATTAAGTTTACCAGTCCTCGCAAATAGCGGTCATCCCTTTGGACTCTTTCAGGTAGACTCGTCAACGTCTATGATCACCATGTTTGATCGAAATCAGAAAGTAACTGGTTTTATCGACATCCAAAAAGATTTCAGGGACTCCATCTTAAAGGTGGAGTCTCCTGACACATCTTTCGAGAGTACGGAGATTGATGGTGATGCCTCTGAATTTAAAATTAAAGGACAGCTGACTCACAAAGGTGTTGAGCGCATGGTAATCCTTAAAGGTCGATCATTTATTTCTTCAGGTAAGGTCGCTTGGAGACTTTCTGACGATGCTCTGCTGATCAGAATTATAGCCGCAAAACCAAGTGCCAGAACAACGGCCATTCAAAAACAAGTGGAACAAATCATTCAATGAAAACAAAATTCATTGTTCTGTTATTTATGACTCTCATTAGTTTCTTTGCTAAGGCCGAGAAAACTTTCAGAAATGATCATGACGTTTGTACATACAAAAGTCAGATCATTGATATTGATTTACGCTCGCCAGAGCAGTATCTCGTGAGTGAAGATGATGAGTATGGACAAACTGTTTTTCTTCTACATAAAAACTCAACAACCAAAGTTGATCTGCGGGATATGGGCATCGGTCGTTACCGTATGCTCAAACTCCACAATGGCCTTTGCCATAAAATCCTGGCCATCTCTTCAAAAGAAAAAGAAATTGCCTTCTTCTTTCTAAAGGACAATCGCCCTTTCGCTGACTTGGGGATAATTCTTTTCTTCAATCTAAAAACGCACGAGACTGAGCTTGTTGAGACCAACCTGCCAGTAAGAACTGCCATCATGAAAGACAGGAAACTATTTTTTAAAGTGGCCAAAAAAGATCTAGACAACAAATATGGCACAACCCTGATCAATAACCAAAAATATAACTTTGTTGAAAAATCACTCGAGCCCTGGGTTTCTTTTGATGGGAAAAATTTCAAACTCGATCCGGTCTATACCTATGAAAAATTTGAATACAAAAATCTCCTGAAGAAATCAGATTTAGATAAATTAAAGGATTTCAAAAATGCAATTTATACGATTGCAGTCAATCCTCAAAACAAGGCCCAGTGCCTCTCGTTCAATGGGGGTGGATGGGTGTGCAATTAAACTCCATCCTTATTTAATGAAGAAGAGTTCAATATTAGAATCCCCGTGAAGAAGTACAAGAAGGCCAAGATCAGTGATACCGCCAAAAGGAGTATAAGCAGGGTTTGGGATTGGTAAAAATAGATGGCGGCGGTGGCCGAAACAAAAAGCGCTATTTCTAAAATTATTTTTGATTTAAATTGAATACTACTTTGGCAAACGTTGCAGGTAATCGAACGACCTAGTATCGTCAAATCTATCATCTTTTTGACTTCCAGTGGGTCACTGCAGTTAGGACATGTTTTTTTCATTCTTTTACTTTGATAGCAGACGAATTAAAATGGAAGTCAATTTTTCTTAAGAACAAGTGGCCCTAGGCTTTTTCATAAAATAAATGAGGCCCTTATAACTGCCTCACCCAACGAATGGGTAATTTAAAGCTACTAGGTCTATGAATTTGTTTTTAGCAGTTGATTTTTTTTCGGGGGCGTTTAGTCATCTTCTCGTGCTTTTTCCCCCAGACCATCATGAATTCCAGCATGGGAATCAAGGTTTTTCCATAAGAAGTTAGGGAGTACTCTACCTTTGGCGGCACAACTGGATAAACTTCACGTTTGATGATGCCATCAGATTCTAACTCTCTTAATTGAGAGGTAAGCATCTGTTGGGTAACACTAGTTAAAATCTTTCTTAGTTCACCAAAGCGGACTGTGCCATTTGCCATGAGATGGTAAAGGATGAGAACTTTCCATTTTCCACCCATCACTCCTAAAGTTAGTTCCACCGGACAAAAATATGCTTTTTCTTTTTTTGATTCTTTCATCTATTCCCCCATGATATCCACATGGTATGTTTTTTAATACTACATCATAAAATTGTGAGTACTTGTTTATATAACATCATTGCTTAAAAATGAAGACCATTAACGAGCAATAAGGAGCTATATGAAGCAGTACAAGCTTACAAACCATTCTCAAAATTTTTTACAAGTTAATGAAATAGAAATTCCCTCACCTATGGATTATGAAGTTGTGATTAAAGTTGGGGCAGTCTCTCTCAACTATAGGGATATACTCATTACCAAAAATATCTCAGGAAATGAAACCATTCCGCTCTCTGATGGTGCGGGTACAGTATTTAGAGTTGGCAAGAAGGTCTCAACTTTAAAAATTGGTGATAGAGTCGCTGGATTATTTTTTCCCGATTGGGTTGGTGGAGAGGTTAGTCCTCTTAAGACCAGGCATGCTCGTGGAGGTGGAACTCAACCGGGTATGTTGTCAGATTATGTGACAGGGCATGAAAGTAGTTTCACGCAACTGCCTGATCATTTGTCTTTGGAAGAGGGAGCAACTTTACCTTGTGCTGGGGTCACTGCCTGGGCGGCATTAAATGTAGGTAGTGAGATTATGGCAGGAGAAGTTGTGCTTCTTCAGGGTACAGGGGGAGTTTCAATCATCGCTCTTCAGCTAGCAAAGGCCAAAGGGGCCCAAGTCATCATCACATCATCTCAAAATGAAAAATTGGAACGTGCCAAGAAATTGGGGGCAGATCGTTTGATAAATTATAAGGAGCGTCCTGATTGGGAAAAAGAAGTTCTTTTTATGACAGATGGAAGAGGGGTTGATCGGGTGATTGAAGTTGGTGGAGGAGGTACATTGGAAAAATCAATAATGGCCACTCGGATGGGAGGACGTATTTCCTTAATTGGAGTGTTGACTGGGTTTGATAATAAAATTAACCCGGTTCCGCTTTTTCAAAAGAATCAGACATTGCACGGCATTTATGTTGGCAGTGGTGAAATGCAAAAAAAACTAGGTCAAGATATGGAACAATTTAAGATTCAACCCTTGATTGATCGCGTGTTTCATGTCGAGGATTCCTTGAAGGCCTATGAGTATCTCGAAAATGGTAAACATTTTGGGAAGGTGGTCATAAAGTTCCCTTGATTCGGGACCTAAGTCCTTTACGGTGCTGCCTAAAAAAGATAGCGTTTCAGTACCTAAAAAGGGGATTCTTATGCCAAAACCTATATACGCTGCAGTTCTTTTATTGTTCATCCAATCAAGTTTTGGGAACACGGAAGTCTATTCAGAGGGCACAAAGTTTATTGGCAAGAATACTCAATATGGTACTGAAGCGTTTTTGGGTATCCCTTATGCCCAGCCGCCGATTGGGAATCTAAGGTGGAAGGCACCACGAAAAGTTCGTCTTGCCACCAGACTAAAGGCCCAGAGCTTACCACCGGTATGTGCTCAGGTTGGCAACATGTTTTCCAATACTACTCCCGACACATTTGGATCAGCTGTTGGTTCAGAAGATTGTCTGTATTTGAATATTTGGCGATCAAGTGTTGAGTCGAATATTAAAAGACCGGTTTTCTTCTGGATTCATGGCGGCTCCAATACAAAAGGCACTGCCAATGATCCCAATTATGATGGGGCGTATTTTGCAAAGGCCAATGATGCCATTTATGTCAGTGTTAATTATCGTTTAGGTCTTTTCGCCTCCTTTCTTCACTCATCGCTTGAGAATGGAAATTCACTTGATGATTCCGGAAATCTAGTGACCTTGGATTTAATTGAAGCATTAAAGTGGGTAAGATCTCATATTGAACAGTTTGGTGGTGATCCCGACAACGTTATTATTGCGGGCCAGTCGGCTGGTTGCATGAATGTTTGGGGACTTCTTCAAAGTCCATTGGCCAAAAATTTATTTAACGGCGCCATTTGCTCCGCTGGCCTTCCAAATGCCTATCCAAAAATCATTGTCAAAGAAAGATCAGAGAAGCTTCTCTATGACTTACTTGTTGCCGATGGGAAGGCCAAAGACACGGCCGGGGCCAGGCTTTATGTTAAGAAAGTTGGACCTCAAACCATTAGAAAGTATCTTCTTAATAAAAAGCCCAGTGAACTTTTAAGTATCCCTCGTTTTGTTGTTCCTACTCAGCATGTTTCCGATGGTGTGGTCCTACCTTATAGCGGTTTGGCCGGAATCTTAATCGGTCGTTACAACCGAGTACCGTTAATTCTTGGATCAACCATTGATGAAGGATCCTATCTGGCAGGGGCCCCAATGTTCAAACCCAGCGAAGCGGACTTGTTTAGAATGATGAATGATGGGAGACATTATTCAAAGAGTGATATTATTAAACCTGAAGCACTCTCTAAATTTGACAGAATCACCAAAACGGCAAGTAAAACTTTATTGGTGACTATGGAAGGCATCGCCCAGAGTTTGAGACCCTATAATAAGAGCATTTATAAATATGAATTCACCTGGCAAGAGACTCCTTCCCCTTGGCGAGATATCTTTGGAGCTTTTCATGGTCTGGATGCCATCTTCTATTTAGGTAACTTTGTGGAAGATAAACCTAGTTTTGGTCGATTTGCGTGGAGTTCTTCCAATAAGCAAAGTCGTGAAGCACTTCGGGAGAAGATGTCCCTGTATTTTAAATCTTTTCTCCATCATGGTAATCCGAATACCGGGCATGAAGAAAAAGAATGGCCTTCCTATTCTGAGCAGTCCAAAAGTATAAAATTCTAGATTTAATCATGGCACGGTAATTGCTCTCTTAACTCCCAACATCTATAAAAAGACCGGGAGAAGGGTTATGAAGCGTCTAATTTTTGGACAGTTGTTAGTCCTCTTTACAATTTCAACTGTTGTAGAGGCATCAGACATTCGGACTAAAATTAAGCAGAACCTTGATTCTATGCAGAGTGAAAACTGCGTGGAAACGATGGGTGGAATTTCCCGTTTCCTTGAAGGGGCCACCGCTCAAACTTATAAAGAAGAAATTAAAAATGATGGACATGAAATCGTCTTGCAGGACCTTTGGAGCTTAAAAATCACCTTGCACGAAAGGCTCCGGGGATTCCACCGAAGTGTGGGACTCACAAAGGATTGCGCTGACGCTTCAAGAGCTGCCCTGAAATCTATCAGGACTGTCGAGGACCACGTAAATTTAAATTATCTGCAAACTAGTCAAGGCACTGTTAAATTTCCAGATAACGCCTTTGAAGTTGGTAATACCCATGTGAAGCGCCATCCTGAATTTATTGATTTTAATTTAAACTCAGATCTCAAAAGTGGAGATGTCATCCTAACCCGAGGGAATGCCTTTACCTCAGCGGCCATAGCCAATCTGGGAGAGTATGATACGCAGTTCTCCCATATGAGCATGGTTTATAAAGATGAAGCAGGAAAGCTCTGGACAGTTGAGGCACATATTGAAGTTGGCTCTTTTGTCAGACCATTAGAAGATCATGTTGGAGATAAAAACTATCGTACGATGATTTACCGCTTTGAAGATGAGGAACTTGCTGCTCGTGCGGCCCATTTTATTTTTCATAAAGTGAAAAAAGCATCTGATACAACTGGTAACATTAATTATGACTTTGGGTTTGATCAGGATAACTCTGACCAGCTTTTTTGTTCTGAAGTGGTTTCTCATGCCATTGATCATGTTTCTAATGGTGAAGTTAAAATTCCCTATATCAGAAGTCGTTTGATGGTCAGAAAACCAGAATTTGTGAAAAACTTAGGTATTACCTCAGATGCCAGTTTTGTTCCGGCAGATATTGAAATTGATCCACGATTCAAGATTATTTCAGAATGGCGGGATTCAAACAAGACGATGGATAATCTTCAAAAAGATGCCATTCTTCAGGCCATGTACAAATGGAGTGATGAGTTTGGATATAATTTAGTTCAATCATCTAGTAAAAAGGCCTTGATATACAGAAATGTGGCGTGGCCTTTACGTCGTGTTCCTTTCCTTAAAAAGTATTTTATTGAAAAGATGCCTCTCAATATGAGTCGGCAGCTTATTGGTTACTTTGGTGTTCTTGAATCAATAGGAGAACTCCTTCAGGCAGAACTTAAGAATGTAGATGAAAAAGTTCTTCTTGAAAGAGAAATTCCTTTGCTGGATGTTGAGAAATATGAATTTCTGGATAACTTACGAATGGAAGAATCAAAAACCAAAAAGAAACTTCATAAAATGTTTAGACCAAAAAAATCTTCAAAATAATTCCTAATTTCCAGTGGGGGAGCATTAACCCCACTGGATTAATCAAGAAAGACTGTTTGACAGGCGCATCGTTCCATTTTTAAGCTATGGAATTGTATTGATTCGGTAAAATCTTACTGATTTATTCCCATAAATAATGTGCAAAACAGTTCTCTTTAGGCTTAAAATTCCATTAATCATTAAGACTTTGCAGGTGAATCAATGGGATCCAAATATTCTTTTAAAAATATCGATATCGTTAACTTTCTATTTCTCTTTTTAACTCCTGTGGCCGCAGTTGTGACTACTTATTATTGGGTTAAAGTGGATGGTTTTCATTATGGGCAGATCCTCCTAGGGTTAGGCTTTTATTTATTAACTGGTATTTCCATCACCGCTGGCTACCACCGCTTATTTGCCCATAAGGCCTATGATGCTCATCCCTTAATTAAATTATTATTCCTTATTTTCGGGGCAGCTTCTTTTGAGAATAGTGCTTTGAAATGGTGTAGCGATCACCGCCTACATCACTACAAAGTTGATACTAATGAAGATCCTTATAACATAAATGAAGGCTTTTTTTACGCTCACATGGGATGGGTTCTTTTAAAAAAGAATGGCACGGTTAATGAAAGATTTGCTAAGGACTTTAGACAGGACAAGCTGACCCTTTGGCAGCACAAATACTATCTTCCCATTGCTGTGTTGTTTGGTATGGTCCTTCCCACTTTCATCGGCGGCTACTTTCTTGGTTCCTATTTAGGCGGACTGGCGTTGGGTGTTTTTGCTAGAATTGTCATGACTCATCATTGTACCTTTTTTATCAATTCACTTTGTCACTTTATGGGCTCAACTCCTTATACCGATACCAATACTGCCAAGGATAGCTGGATTATGGCCCTCCTTACCTTTGGAGAGGGATATCATAACTTCCATCATTATTTCCAAACTGATTATAGAAATGGGATCCGATGGTTCCATTTTGATCCAACGAAGTGGATGATTAAAAGTTTGAGCTTTACTGGACTGGCCTTCAAATTAAAATTGACTCCTCAGGAGAAGATTCTGGCGGCGCGAATGCAGATGAAAGTTAAAGAGCTTAAAAATAAGTTTGAACTTCCAGAGATGGTATTAGTAGAAGTCGAGAAACTTCGTGCTCAAGTACTTGAGGCCATGAACAAAATGCACAGCTTGAAAGAGGATTATAAGTTTAATAAAGACAAAATGTGTTCAATGGCCATGAAAGAAGTTAATGAAAAGATAGATTCGGCTAAAGAAGAATTTGAACACTGCATGGAGCAATGGGAATATCTGGTTAAGAACTATTCTTTGCTTCAAGCTGAAGTAGGGATAAGAAATTAATACCTGAAACATGATAAATATCATAATCAACCGTTTAGTCGGGTGATAGAGTGATCCTATTAATTAACAAGGATCAATTAATGAAAACATTCTCTCTCATCTTTATTCTTGCAATGGCCATGAGTTGCTCTTCTAAACAAGTAACCCAACAAAAAATTGATGAAAAAGTCGCTCAGGAAAGTGTTACTGACGGTAGAAGCCTCTTCTTTAACATTCAGGAAGTTATTCAAAACTCGAAGACACTTAATGATCAACAGAAGAAACAACTCAATGGGATTTTGACTGACATTAGTCAAAAGAATAAGAAACTCATGAGTGAGTCTTTCAAGTTGCGCTCAGTACTCATTAAGGAACTTATTTCAGGTCAAGTTGATCGTAAACAAGTTAAGATGTTGAAGAAGAACATCAGAAAACTTGAAAATGAAAGACAGAAAAACTCGTTATCTGCAATTGACCAGATTTCGAGTGTTGTTTCAAAAGATCCTGAACGTGAAAAAATTATGCAAGAGATGATCAATATCGACAGAATTAATCACTAAGATAAGTTCTATGGGGGAAGACTGATTTTGGCCTTCCCCCATAGGCTTTTTAATTAAAGTCCACGTATCCATTTCCCAGAGACAAGTGTGACGACCCTTTTTTGGCCTGTACATAATAAAATAGTTTTGAAGCATTTTCTGTATTGAGTGGGTAAATACTCACTGAAGTTAGTAACTGATCTGGATTGATCATTAAGGCATCATTTTGGAGCTCAATAGTTGTATCCAAATAGAGGTAACCGGAGAAGGGTGTTAAATAAACCTGGACTGCTTCATAACCTGTTGGCGCTGCAACCGGTAGGGGGAGGGGAGATTTTTTTAAACCCATGCTTGCATAGATCTTTTTAGGGCCAATAAAGTTCTCATTAGAAAAATCGCACTCGGTGCCTGGGACAGAATGGGTTACTGTCGCAAAAATCTTCTCTTTAATTTCCTTCTTCCAGTTCGAATCTTTTTTGGAAATTGTAAAAGTCATTTCTCCTAACTCAAAACCTGCGGTCGTAGTGCAAGTTAAGTCATTATCATCTCGCTCGATTGAAGTCGTAACTTTACCAAAAGAAGGAGTTTCTTTTGATTTTAGAGTAACGTCTAAAACGTATTCACCAGCATCAAGTTTTCCATAGAGATTTGTTAAATTGAGCTTAGCTGATTGCTCAAAGGCGAAGGCATTAAAAGATAAGCCGAAAAGAGTGAGTGTTGTAAGAAATTTCATAACATGCTCCTGTTAAATATTGTCCAGGCTTTATTCCATCTGCCTATGGGTTCTTCAAGTCAGGTTAAAGTGAGTTTTGTTAAGAATTGGTATAGGAAATATTCAGATAGTGCTACACTTAAACCCATGGATAAACTCACTCAAATAGCAAGGCAACTGACCCGTAAAGGGGATCTTCATTTAAAACAACACGGAGTAAAATTCTTTCACGAGAAAGCACGAAACTTGTTAGAGCAAGCTCGTCTTCATGAAGTTTACGACTATCAAAAGCTCATAGAAACTTCACTTTCTAAAAAATTTTTACATGAACAAAACTTTAAGTATCTGGAGTTTAGTGATCTTCCGATAACCATTGCTCGTGGAGAGCATTGTTTTATAGATATTTATTTTTGGCGGAGAAGGCCAACAGTTATTCATAACCACCATTTTGTAGGGGCCTTTCAATGCCTTTCAGGCAATAACGTTGATCTTGAATTTTCTTTTACCAAAAAAAAGGATATTGGGCGTTTCCACGCCTTGGGTGAACTGAAGCTTCTGCAGGAGCGGCAATTAAAGCAAGGTGAGGTGGTAGAAATTGCTGAACTTGGGCAGTTTATTCATCAGAATCATCATCAGGCAGAACTCACAGTAAATCTCTGCTTTAGGACTCATGAGTTTAAAAAGCATAATCTTTCTAATTATCTTTTCACCGGGCTACGTTATGAAAAAGAACCAAAGTTAATTGCTCGAGTAAATCGTCTCTTGCGCTTTATTGACCTTGAAGCTTTTGACTTTAAAAAAGTGGATATCTCTCTGGATGAGGCCATTCATCTGCTCATACAAACTCATTACTCCGGCTCATGCCATCCTCGATTCCTACAACTTAGAAGGTATTTGGATAAGATGATCAAAGAGAAGAGTGATTTGTCTTTATCAAAGCTTCTAAAAGGCCATGATCAGAAGTTTGATAGGATTGAAAGCAGTTATGAATAATTATCTCTGATACCTGTGGCTTACCTTTACTAGATCAATATACTCCAAAAAGTAGCTGGCACAAAAATCTGTCATTCTGGCTTAAGCTCCTTAAGGGACCATACGATAAGTATTTGTGATTAGGAACATTCTGGTGTTTTTTAAGAATTCACTTAAAATGTATTAAAAGTTACTTAATCAAACCTTTAATCATTAGGCACAAATGAGGATTGGCATACTTTTCATTTTTATTTTGATGATAGTGATGCTTCCTCATGAGGAAGCCGCTGCTAGTAATTCCTTAAGTTATTCAGGCCGATTGGTAAATAGTAATGGCTCACCAGTAAATGGACCGGTGAATTTAAAATTTGAACTGGCCTATACCACTCCTACTGGTGTGGGTGCTACTTTGTGCCAGCAAAATATCCCTAGTGTGGCCTTAAGCAATGGTGTTTTCCATGTTCGTTTAGATCCAGACTGTACCCCGTCTACATTAACTAATGTCCTGGCCATGGCACCGTCAAATGAGTCTGTGGTTATCCGCGTGACTGATACAACTGCGGGAAAAGCTTATTCATTTCAGGCACTCCATTCGATACCGTTTGCCAATTTTTCTCAGATGACCAAACAAATCACTCAAATGGGTGCAACCAGCGGTCAGGTGCTGGCCTGGGACGGCTCTCAGTGGACACCTAGAGACGAGGCCGGAACGGGTAATGGTTCTGTAACTTCAGTGGGGACAGGAGCTGGATTAACTGGAGGTCCAATCACTGTCAATGGAACGATATCCATCGCAACAGGTGGGATAACTAATCTCATGCTGGCCGGTGGAATTGATCCAGGGAAATTATCTGGTACTAGAGATGCCTCTCATTACCTTAAGGGTGATAATACCTGGGGTGTCTTTTCGAATAATGTTCTAGCAACCATCTTGACTGGTTATGCACCGGTGGTTGCCTCCGATATCAGTGCTACCGACTCGGTAATGCAGGCATTTGCAAAACTTCAAGGGCAAACAAATGCACTCGACTCTGGTAAGTTGGGCATAAATGGCGGAACACTTTTCTTGGGTACAATTAATGGTGTTCCAGATCCTACTGCTGATGATCAGATTGTAAATAAACTCTACGTGGATGATGCTGTCGGTGGGGTCAATGCTTCTCAGTGGACCAATTCAGGAACAGACATTTATTTTAACAGTGGTAAGGTTGGTATTGGCACAAGTGCGCCAACCGAGAAATTAGATGTCATTGGGAATATCGCCGTCACAGGAAAAGTTCGGTATCAATCAAACAGCTTAAACTATATAGAACTCAGGGCCCCAGATAATGTTCTGGCAAATCTGGTGTTTCAATTACCTGGAACTGCCGGCTCTTCCGGGCAAGCTCTGGTAAATGACGGTACCGGTAAACTTATCTGGGGATCAGTCGCTACCAGTTCAAGCAGCGTCGGTGGTGACTTGGGTGGCACGATTGATAATGCTCAAATTAATTCAGGTGCTGTTGGCAGTACTGAGATTGCTGATGGTTCTATTGTTAATGCTGATATCGCAACTGGTGCTGCCATTGAGCAATCAAAAATTCAGGGACTCACCACAGCTCTTGATGGCAAGGAAGATGATATAACGGCCGGTACAACTTCACAGTACTGGCGTGGTGACAAAAACTGGGCCACACTTGATACTTTAGTTGTTCCAGAAAATGTGAATCTTTATTTCACTACTGCCCGCGCTCGGGGTGCCATTTCCGGAACGACACCTTTAAATTATAATGCAACCACCGGTGTTTTGAGTCTTGGAACAGTTCCGACTGCTTTAGGTGGTACCGGACTTACTGCACCTGGCACCTCTGGAAATCTTTTAAAATCGGATGGTACAAACTGGACTAGTTGGACGCCGGATTATTTATCGGCGGAAGCTGATACTCTGCAAACTGTAACTGGTAGAGGCGCTACTACTACCAATGCCGTCACTTTTTCAGGAGTAGTAAATTTACCTGGAACAGGTATCTGGAACGCCACTGGGAAAGTCGGTATTGGCACAAGTACTCCTCGTTCAAAATTAGAAGTTGTAGGCGGTCTGCAAATCGGTGCAGATGCCGTTGTTTGTGACGCCACTAAGAGCGGTACCCTTCGTTATAATGCCTCCAGCATCGAGTTTTGTAACGGGACCCTTTGGCAGGCCTTCGGAGTCTCCGGAGCAGGTATTACCAATATCAATGGTTCAACTGTCGGTACACAAACTTTTGCGGCACCTGGAACAACAGGAGTGGCCCCTGCATGGTCAACTAATGCCGCCACAGGTGTTCATACTTTGAATATCCCTTATGCCAGTGCCGCAGGAGTCACGGCCGGTTTACTCAGTAAAACTGATTATGATTCCTTCAGTGCCAAGCTTGGAACAACGAGCTCTTTTTCTGGAGATGTTAGTGGAACCTATAATGCCACTAGCGTGGACAGGATTAAGGGAACGGCAGTGGCGATCACCACTTTGACTTCGCAAAATTTTTTAAAATTCAATGGCACAAATTGGATAAACTCCATGCTGGCCGCAACTGATATCCCATCGCTAGATGCTGGGAAAATAACTACCGGAGTTCTTCCAGTGGCAAGAGGGGGGACAAATACCTCTTCATTAGCAGGAAATCGAATCATGGTTTCAAGCTCCACTGCTATTGGTGAAGCTGCGGCCTTAACCAATGGACAACTCTTAATTGGTTCAACTGGTGCCGCTCCAGTTGCGGCAAATCTTACTGCTGGAACGGGTGTTACCATTTCTAACACCGCTGGCGGAATATCCATCTCAGCAACTGGTACTGGAGGCACCGTCACCAGTGTCAGTGGAACGGCACCCATCAGCGTTGCCACAGGGACGACCACTCCGGTGATTTCAATCAGTCAGTCGAGTGGGACTGCTAATGGGTTCTTAAGTTCAGCGGATTGGACAACATTTAATAATAAACAAGCGGCCGACACGGATCTGGCCGCTCTGGCAAGTAATACCGGCACAGGAGTACTTGTCAGAACAGGTGATGGCACTGTTGCTAACCGAACAGTTCTAGGAACAGCGAACAGAATAAATGTCACCAATGGAAATGGAGTTGCGGGAGATCCTGCAATTGATATTTCCACAAGCTTACTTCCTTCTCCACTTGTCGGAGATGCTGGAAAGTTTTTAAAGGCCAGTGGAGCGAACACTTCTGCGTGGCAGGCCCTTACTTCTGGAGAAATTACCACCGCCCTGGGTTTTACTCCAGTCAATAAGGCCGGTGACTCAATTCCTTCTGGGGTTTTTGATTTCAACACAAGTTCAGTGGTGAGAGTGCTCAATCCAATAGGTGTTACAGATGTGGCTAATAAACAATATGTAGATGCTCAGGTTTCAGGAGCTTCTAACCAGTGGGCCCAAAGTTCAGGGAATGTATATCGGACATCAGGTAATGTTGGAATAGGAACAACAACCCCCGGTTATCTTTTAGACGTTGAAGGGAATAGTACAAATCTTGGAAGGCTCACCACAATCGGAGATAATTTAGGATATTTGGATATTGTTAATTCCAATACAGGGAACAGTGCAGGTAGCATCCTTCGTTTGATCACAAAAGATGTGAGCAACGCGACCACCATTGCCGTGGATATTGTTAAATATCGCACAGGTGGTTTTATCATAAACAATAATGAAACTAATATCGCTTCCTATACAGCATTTAATCAAAGCGGTTCTGAACGGATGCGAATCAGTAGTTCTGGAAACGTCGGTATAGGAACAGCAGCTCCTACCGAAAAACTTCACGTCAACGGCAAAGTCCTGGCAGTTTCTTATGAATATACCTCTGATGAGCGCTTAAAGAAAAATATCACTACCATCCCTTACGCCTTAGAGACTGTAAACCAACTAAATGGTGTGACTTTCGATTGGCGAGTGGACGAATTCCCTGAACGTAATATGCCTAAAGAGCGAACTTATGGATTTATCGCTCAAGAAGTAGAGAAGCATGTGCCAGAACTGGTCTCTACCGGTGGTGATGGATTTAAATCAGTCCAGTACGGAAACATCACGGCCTTGTTAGTTGAGGCAGTAAAAGAATTGTTCACTGATTCAAAAGAGGCAAAAGAAAAACAAAAAGAACTTGAGCGCCAAATCGCTTCACTTGAGTTTCAGAATAAAAAACTCCAGATTGAAATGGAAGCTGTTAAAAAGCAGCATGCCAAAGATATGGAAGAAATTAAAAATTCAATTAAGCAATTGCAAAACAAATGATTCCATTTTTAGGCCTTGTCATTTTATTCTTCTCAAATTTTCAGCTCGTTTGGGCGATTAATACTGTCGACACTGGTTTTAAAGTTGACCCCAATGAATTAAAAACCATTGTCGCTCACGGCGTTTGTAAAAAAGTCTGGAATCAGGATGTCCGCTCTCATTTCGTGGCCACCAAAACCAATGTGGAATGGACTAATTTCTATGTTAATCATCCCACTCCTTTAACGGTCCGGGATTGTTCTGCGACTTGTTCCAACCTGAAAAAGATGGGTCTGACAGTCAATGGCATTCATGCCCTGGATATCGATGGTGCGGGTGCCTTACCGGTAATGAATCTCTTTTGTGATGTCACCTCTGATGGTGGAGGATGGACTCGAGTATTCAGGCATAATGTTGCTGGTGGCGTATTTGCCACTCCTGCTTCTGCATTAAATACGAATCCCACTGATCCTGCTAATAATAAATATTCTATTTTGGACCTACTGGATAATTTCAGAAGCCTTAACCGTTTGACTTTCAGACTTTACTGGCCTGAAAACAATAAACGAAATATTTGGTCCCAGTATACCAATCCCACTAAAGATACGGCGCTGATGGGGTATCAGGCAATTAGCATCGATACTTCTGCCAGACACTGGGGCGGTTTGGAGCTTAGTAATAAGAGCACAGGAGTAGTGAATAGTAGTCAATCATTGTTAGATGGTTCAGTTGAAAAAAGTGACTGGTGGTATGCCATCGGATCTACCGTATTGTATGCAGGTACTGGTATTCCCGGTTCAAATCTAACTCCTGAAGTTGTGTCTGAAGTGCAGCTCTTTGTTAATGATGGTGGTTATAATCCCATGAGCTGCCAGCACATCCTTGAGATGGGCGAGAGTAAAGGAAGTGGGCTTTATACGATTTATCCTGATCAGGTTAATCCCATCCTGACTTATTGTGAAATGGATGTTGATGGCGGCGGATGGACTCTCTTTTACGCCAACGCCGCAAACAGTGGTATGACAGTTAAAAAGTCCTATCTTCAACATCAAGCTGAATTGGCCGGGATTAATATCACTGCTTCCAACTTTAGTGATGTAAACACGGTCGGAATGTTAAATTATAAAAAATTCTCGGCCAATCAAATCATGGCCAGAGATATTGGTAACTGGACGGCAAGTCAGTTCTCAACGGTTGAATTTCAAAATCCCCAAGACCTTACTGACTTTATTAACATCGCTTCAGTTCCCATCACTGGTGCTTGTAAAAATCTCCCTGGTGCCGGAATGTTTCGCTTTCGCAATAGTAATGGCTCAAACTATTGGTTTGATCAGATGAATAATTTTGATGCCGCGAATGTGGGTCTTGGTTGGGGTGATTGCACGGCCTCACTAGACCAAACCGATGCTTCCGATGTGGAGAATTATCCGAGACATTGGTTTTACAGTATTAGCGGAGCTACAGATAGCACACGTGTTCGGGGAATTGGTGGTTTTAACCTCGGAAGCACCACCGCCAAGGCCCGTTATTTTATTCGGGAAAAACTTGATAGACCTAAGAACTGCATGGACATTCTTCTTTCTGGTCATTCAAAGGGAAGCGGGAGTTATACCATTTACCCGGAAGGCACGGCCGTGACGGTTGATTGTGACATGGTCACTCAAGGCGGAGGCTGGACCAAGGTCTGGCATGGTTATCCGTCTCATGCTCGTTACAATAATACGACACTTGAAACCTATTCCCGTTCTAACTCCATAGCTTTTAATCAGATGAGGATGGAGGGAGTGAATACGGGAGTGAATATTGTTGATACGACCTGGAAGACTGCTTACTTGGATAAAACCATTCCCTTGTACTTCCAGCAAGTCATTGCAGCAGCTGATGCAACTCAACCTCAGGTGAAGTTTGCTGACTTAAGTGGTGCAGAAACAGTAGGTCTGGTCGGACAATATTTTATGAAGGGATATGGGAACAGCTGGAGAGTATTTTATACTTGTATCAATGTGGACCCAACTACTGCGGATAGATTATATATTGGAGGAAGTTATTCTCCGAAATGTCCTTCTATTAACACTTTCGTCCCTTCTTCCATTACAACCTGTACATCCACGAATAATTTTTATTGTACAAATGCTATGGCCAGCACTGAAGTTGATTCTGGTATGGGTCTTACCTTGAAAAAATATCAAGAGACTAGAGTTTGGATTCGTTCTCTTTCTACGATGCGCTCATGTAAAGAAATCCTCGATCGCGGTTTTGCTACCGGGAATGGATTTTACTTAATTGATCCTGATGGCGCTGCTGGTGCCACTGAAGCGTTTCCAGTTTACTGTGACATGACTTCGCAAGGTGGCGGCTGGACCCTCGTGTGGTCAAATACCCGATTAGGGACTAATAAACCTGTTACAAGTATAACTTACGCTGATTCCGTTAACACCAGACCTCGCTGTTCAGTGGCCCAATCATCAGTCTATGATTTTAGTGGCAGCTGTTCTTCCATGCTAAACGATGGCGGACAAGATGCTCCTCTTCTAGAACGCTTTAATTATTTTGTCGGTCTCAAACATTGGGATGATATGTCGGCCGGAACTGACTTTGAGCTCCGGTATGCCTGGGCCGCAGATTATGGCAGATCTCTGGATCGGGAAGCTATCATGCGGGTGAAGAATTTTGATCCGGCGGATTTATATCGACTCACCATTTTAAGCAATCGCACTACTATTGGTAGCGATGTAGCAGGTATTAACAATCATAGTGGAAATCGCTGGACCACTATGGATTCGGATAACGATACCCATGCCAGTAATTGCGGTACACTTTATTCTAACACCCCTTTTTGGTACTATGCCTGTTGGACGGGAAGTATTAATGGTGGTGGTGAAACCAACACCACTACTTACTTAAATGGAGCGCATTGGATCTCTTCCGGTTCTCAGTGGGGAGACCCGGTCTCAGGTCTCGGGGCCGGTAATGGCTGGATGTTCATACGTGAGGCCAAAACTGAAGGCAGGCTTAAATCTTCTTGCAAAGAAATTTTGAAGGAGAACCCTGGTTCTCCTTCAGGCCTTTACACCATCGATTTCACCCCGGGCACTCCATCAAATAAAACCACGGTGTATTGTGATATGACTACCAGTGGTGGTGGATGGACATTAGTTGCATTTTCTAATGGGACGGCCACTGCCGCCACCCCAAATAACTTTTTTGTCAGTGAAGTTAATGTTCCTTATATCGGAGAGATGACGAAGGCCAATTATCAGGCATCTCTTAATCCGGAGAACTTCTCTCTCAGTGTTGGTACTACCGATGCCATGTTTATTTCGCCTTCATACAATGGAGGAGTTCCAATTATAGATACTAATTTTGGCCCTTGGGATTATAACAAAACTAAATGTAGTGGTACTCTTTACCACACTAGTAGAACCGCTGGTTGTGCCAGTCAGAATGCCAATGACAATTATGAATCAGCGGATGCTTTTAACATCAGTTTTTTCAGTGGGAACGAAGGAATTGTGCCGGCCTATAAGGCGACAGAGGTCTGCTACAACGGCAAGGGCAGTTGTAGTTTCAAATTCTTCTTAAGATAAAAGATTATTTTTTTGTGGGTAATTTAAAAGTAAAAGGATTTGATTTTCTTTTAGCATCATTGCGCGCTTTTTTAGCAAGCTGAATGGATGCATAATCAAGATCTTTTTCAATTTTCTTTTTTGGGGCCTTGCTGTCTTTTTCCAAAGAGGCACGAGGAGCGCTGGTTTTTTTCATAGGAATGGCCCATGAAGCTTTAACCGTTCGGCCATCAATAATTTTTTGATTTAAAGCAGCGATGGCCTCTTTGGCCTCTGCTGCAGTTGCCATTTCGACAAAGGCCATGCCACGGGACTGATTGGTAGAAGGCTCCACCACTATCTTGATATTTTTGATGCTGCCAAAAGGGGAGAACATACTCTTTAGACCATTGCGGTCACGGTTATAGCTAAGGTTACTTATATAGACTGTAGTATTATTGTTTGTATTCATGGGCCCTTTGTAACAAGGCACAGCAAATTTGTAAATACAAATGACAAAATCTGAGGGATGTGGTCTACAGACCTTCATGAGAACTATAATTTTTACCATCTATCTCTCTGTTTTCTCTCACTTGACTCTGGCCTCTGACCTTTCCGGTTTGTGGACTCGGACTACGGGAGAAAGGGATCAGAATCCCGTCCAGTTTATCCTGATAGACGGGGCCTGGCGTTTTACCAGTCAGGAGAGGTTTATTTTTGAAGATGGCAGACTGTCTCATACCATCGATCAATCGGTTAAAATCCAACAGACGAATACTGATTTCCTGCAGGGGACAGTTGATTTTTATGATTCCAGAGGTTGCTCATTTAAAAATTTAACAGTTAAGGCCGAGTTTCAAAATGCGGACTTAGTTAATATCCTGATGACTGTTCCTCGATATAAATATGTCACTATTTCTGCCGGCCCTTCTCGCAGTTATGATCGCCCCATCTACTGTTGGTACCATGGTTATCCTTATCGCTACCGCTATATTTGCGGTTATGAACCTGCTCCTCGCAGTGTCACAACAGAATGTCGCCTTTTGGAGTATGTAGAAGTTCCCGTGCAATTAGAGCGCATACGTTAATTCACAAACTAAGCCCAATCTGACCTGGAAGAAAGAGTGGTCTTTTGGCCTGACCTTTGACCCATTCTAGAAACGGTGGGGCAGGGGCCCGCCAGCTTTCCCATTTAAATCTCATCTTAATGTAGGTCTTAATCAATTCGATAAAATCATATTCCTCACCATAGGCCATGTTGATGAGGTTTAAAACCGCTTCATCTTGCAGGTAGAGTTTTATTTTTCGTCCTTCCACTTCTACTGGTTTAATCGCAAAGGAAAGGCCTTCTGCCATGTCATCATTTGCCTCATGCTTTGGGGCATTCTTATCATTGAATAAATCATGAAGCTTATAGTCTCCAGGTTTCCATTCAATGGATTGATTGGTTTTTTTGAGCCACATTAAGAAGGCCTTCCCGGCACCTAGCTCTTGATCAGCTGGTACGCTTTCAAGTAACCACCTTAAATACGCTTCCCTGAAGGATAGTCTGATTGAGGTTTTATGTGTTAAGAGCATTAAGGTCACGCGATCACTAAACTCCGGAGTCTGAAGTTTGCCATGAACTCTTAGGGGAGTGAATTTTAACAATGGTGAAGGTGTCTTATGGACTTTGGGATCAAAGTCATCGTAAGACCAGGTTATCTTTCCATAATTGAGTGTTTGCTTCATGCAATTGCCACTACGACTTTATTCCAAAAAAAATTAAATCAGCATCACATTTCCACATTCTTTCAAGAGTTTAGCTTGATGATGACTTCATAAAAAAGAGGTTCTTCAATGCAAAAATTATTAAATGGATTCTTAGTTCTTACTGCATTCTTATCACTGATTTCCTGTCAACCGGAGAGTGAGAAAATCTCAAAAGGCATGGGAAGCTTGAGAGTACTTGCCACGGATGCTCCCTTTAGTTTTGAGAATGTGGATTCTGCTACAGTTACCATTAATAAAATGAGTATTCGGAAAAATGGGGGAGAGCAACTGACGGTGCTTGAAAAGGAGTTAACTCTTGACCTCTTAAAACTTAGAAATGGAGTGACTGAGGCCCTGGCAGATATTCAAATCCCTACCGGAGTGTATGATCAAATCTCACTAGTTGTGACGGAGGCTTCAGTAAGTCTTACCAGTGGCGAATATTTTCCTTTAAAAGTTCCAAGCGGTGAACAATCAGGTCTAAAGATTTTTATTTCGCCGGCCCTCACAATCAATGAAGGAGTTCGCTCCGAAGTTTTATTAGATTTTGATTTAAGCCGTTCCTTTGTGCCAAAAGGTACTCTTACAGAGATAACAGGTTTCAATTTTAAACCTGTTATAAGAGCGGTGAGCGTGATGGCGACAGGGATTATTTCGGGAGAGGTCTTGGATTATGATACCGGCATTAGTGGTGCAACAGTGACCGTGACTAAAGGCGAAGAGATTATTGCTACTGCAGTGACTGAAGCAAACGGAACTTTTAAAGTTCTGGGAATTCCTGCCGGAATCTATGATGTGACGGCCGAAAGAGAGAATTATCAAACTTTGAAGATCAATGCAGTTCCAGTTTCGGCCGGAAGTGAAGTTACGACTCATTTCATTTTGTCACCTTTAGAAAATATAGCGGAAATCTAAATTTTTCCCGAAGATGCTCAGAATCACCAAAGGTTTCATGGTAGAGGCATATTGATTTAGAAGACTCTCAATCATCAAGGAGCCTCACATGAAATCTTTCCTTAGCTTCCTTTTATTAATTATGATGGCCCCTGCCTTGGCAGTAACCTGGAGTTATCAGGTTAATATTAATGGTAGTCCCGGACCATTGAAAAAGATTGACTCGGGCAAGAACACTTTCGAGGCCGGTCCTTATTTTTGTGAGGCCACTCCGGTAGTTGTTAATAACAATACGGAATACCGTTCATTGGTTTGTGGTGTTGGAGCGGGAACGGTGAGTACCGGCGGTCTCTGTACCCGCAAGAAGGTAAAGGTCGCCTCAGTCCAGTATGCCATTCTTAATTTAAACGGTCCTAAGAATGCGGTCAATGTCGTGATTTCCTGTAAATTTGATTAGTCCAAAGATTACCCGGGTCATTGCTTTTCAGAAATCTGATTGTTAGATTCCGGGTATGAAATTACTCTTTTTTCTCACCATCCTATCCATCTCAATGATCACTCATGCTTCGCGCTTGTGCCCTCGGGGATCATTAGAATTGGTTTCCTGCAAGGAGCAGAGTTCTTCGGCCGTATCTGTGTGCCGACATGATGATGATACTTTAACTGTAAGCTATCGAGCGACTCTGTTTTCAACGGTAGAGATGTACGGTGCCACTATGAAAGAGGAAGCTGATCAATATATTTTTTCCCAAAAAATAGAAGAGGGTGATCAATTCCTGCTTATCATAAAAAAATCAACAGATGATCATACTCGTGGATTATTTCGTAAGATCACTGCCGGAATTCAGACTGAATTTACTTATAGATGTCTTACCCGTTCACTCAATCCATAGGACCTTATGAGAAGATATATTGTTGTAAGCTTGATGCTGTTCTCTCAAATCTCACTTGCCGAAAAGATCACCGTTTCCGGCATTTCTTCAGGCGCCTACATGGCCCAGCAATTTCATACTGCCTTTTCCTCCCAGGTATCTGGTGTCGGCATTGTCGCTGGTGGCCCTTATTATTGTTCCAGAGGTCTGGCACTGAATGCACTCAATTTATGCATGAATACTTATTGGGGAATTCCTTCGGCCAACTGGTCAGTGGAAGTGGCCAGGCAAATGGCCAGGATGAACAAGATTGATCCTGTTACAAACATCGCCACGGCAAAAGTGTATGTGCTTTCGGGAACTGAGGATAAAACAGTCAGACAATCTGTCTCTCAAGTTGTAGTCGAGACTTACCGGAAGTTTGGAGTACCTGAGAAAAATATTGTTTTCGAAAATAAATTGCCAGTGGGCCATGCTTTTCCCACTGATCATTACGGCAATTCCTGTGGAACTCCCTCTAAATCACCCTTCATTTCAAATTGCGGACGGGACACTGCTGGAGATATTCTCAATCATCTTATTGGAAAACTTAAGCCTAAGGTCAAGGCCCTGAATCAGAGGATTTTTTCTTTTAACCAATTGGCCCATTTTGATGGTCTTAATATTAATCGGCTTTCCATGCAAGAAACCGGATTTGTCTATATTCCCAGAGCATGTAATAAGGGGATGGCCTGCAAGGTGCATGTGGCCTTCCATGGTTGTAAGCAAACTTTGGATGATATACAAATGGCCTTTGTTACAGAGGCCGGCTATAACAATTGGGCCGAAGCAAATAAGCTTATCATTTTATATCCACAGGCAAAAACCAGTTATCTTCTGAGTAATCCAAACGGTTGTTGGGATTGGTGGGGTTATACTTCACTTGATTTTCATACCCGGGATGGATATCAAACGAGACTTGTGGCGCGTTTGATTGAGGCACTTCAGAATAATAATCTGCAATTAACTAGATATAAACCTTAAAAAATATTCAAAAAAAATCCCGCATGATGCGGGATTTTTTTTGCAAATAATAAGGATTATAAATTAACGATACACTCAACTACGGACTCTCTTGTCCCATTTGCTGAACGGAAGATCTCTCCGGCAACAACATATTGAGTCTTTTCTTCAACTGCAATTGTTCTTACAAAACTCTCAGAAGATGAATTTGAGGTTCTTTCAATGACTGAAGAGAAAAAGAGGCGCTGGCCTGGATTCCATCTGTAATGGGATTCATTCAAGGTTTCATGATTTTTAGAAAGAGCGGGGGAAGAAACCGTTACTGATACTCCTGTCGTGAGCCTTTTGACTCTCACCACACAATCTTCTTCAGCGGTAGTTAATCCTTTATAAGAACCTTCAGGTAACGTTCTAAGTAGCGCTGAAGGTGCATCTAGATCAGCGGCAAAGGCCGAAGTAGTGGCGAGTAAAAGAGCTGCGATAAATGTTTTCACAATTGACTCCTGGTAATTTTAACTCTTTATAGAGCTTTCTGCTGCCAGGGTAAAGTTCTAATGTAATTGTTTTATAGTTCAATAAAAATCTGGGTCCAATAATATTTACCACTTAAGTTCTTGGCATACCCGAAACCTGTATGAGTAGCACGGACTTGCTCAATATTGGCCCGGTGTCCAGAGGAACTCATCCAGGAATTAAAAGCAGCTTCCGGCGTTTTTTGACCTGTGGCCACGTTTTCCGCACACAGGTTCCCGCCACCCAAGGCATCCCTGGCATCAGAGCAGCGGCCTGAAAAGCCCGTATGGCCAAAACTCACTGAACCTGTGGCCATATTCTGACTATGCTTTCTGGCAATTTCACCGACCTCATCATTATGAATCAGGGCCCTAAGTCCCAAGCTTCGGCGATGATCATTAACCAGAATCATAAACTCTTCTGTCCAGGTGGAAGGTGTGACGGTGCCTGTCCCGTTACCCGTTTCTGGGGCAACAACAATAGGTGTCGTGGAGTCAACTTCTGGGACGATCACCCCATCCTGAGGTTGTTCTTTGTTACAAGCAATAGCGAATAAAAGTAGCAGTAAGAATAGTTTTTTCATGCCCCCATTTTGCTTGAAATAATTTTTCACAAATAGAGGGCAAATATTAGTGGATTCTTCGTTCCATACTTTTTTAAGTATTGTTATGATCATGCTAGTTATAAAGGAGTGTTATGCGCGAGTTTTATCCTGAAATTGGGCTTTATTCGACTGGTTACTTAAAAGTCAGTGACCTTCATTCTTTGTATTATGAAGAGTGCGGTAACCCTGAAGGTAAACCAGTGGTTTTTGTCCACGGAGGTCCAGGAGGTGGAATTGATCCAAGCATGCGCAGATTCTTCGACCCAAAAGTCTGGAGGATCGTCCTGTTTGATCAAAGAGGGTGTGGTAAGTCCCGACCGTTTTCAGAATTAAAAGACAACACCACCTGGCATCTGGTGGAAGATATGGAAACACTCAGAGATCATCTTAAAATTAATGAATGGACGGTTTTTGGAGGCTCGTGGGGTTCTACGCTGGCCCTGGCCTATGCCATTAAACATGCCCAAAAAGTAAAAGGTCTTATCCTAAGAGGAATTTTCCTCTTACGTAAAAAAGAAATTGATTGGTTTTACCAGGAAGGGGCGAGTTTTCTTTTCCCGGATGTTTGGGCCAAATATCTTGAACCCATCCCCGAAAATGAGCGACATGATCTTGTCGCTGCTTTTTATAAAAGATTAACATCGCCCGATAAAGAAGTTCGCTCTCATGCTGCCAAGGCATGGTCTATCTGGGAAGGCTCCACCTCTAAGCTATTTATGGATCCAAAATTTATTGAACGATTTGCGGGTGATGAATTCGCCGATGCTTTTGCCCGCATTGAGTGTCATTATTTTGTGAATAAAGGCTTCTTCGAGGAGGACGGTTGGATACTTAATAACGTGGACAAAATCCGCCATATCCCAACCTGGATTGTTCAAGGGCGATATGATGTGGTTTGTCCGGCGGTCTCGGCTTACGAACTTAATGTGGCCTTCCCTGAATCAAAACTAATCATTGTTCCGGATGCAGGTCATTCGGCCAGTGAGGCAGGTATTCGATCTCAATTAATTGAAGCGACAGATTTTTTTGGTAAATAAAAAAGAAGGGGATCATTTTGATCCCCTTCTTTATAAGTTTTATTAGAAATGGATGTCGTCAAATTCCCCACCAACTCTTGCCGGGAATTCATTCACCTCATCATAGTGATGACGATCACGGTTGTATTCGTCATAAACCTCATCAGGGTTCTCGTATCTGATTTCATCATTTGATGTACTTTGAGAGCTGCCACCGCCTAAGCGACCACGACAAGCGACAGTCTTGTTCTTTTTAACAACACACTTCTCAAAGGTATCTACGCGGTCATAATCAGTAAGCTTACAGTAAAGGTTTTTATTACAAGCATAGTATCCAGTGGCCACTTCAAAGACATGCAGTCCCCACTGGGCCACAAGTTTACCCTTCAAAAGCTGAGAGCCTCGGATTTTTTTCAGATCTGTGCTTTGAAATATTACCTTGTGCTTCATTGGGCCAAGAGTTTTTACTTTTTGCACTCTGACTTCTGAAGCTAAAAGATTAAGAGATATGAGAGAGAGACATAAACCTAAAAAAAGGTGTTTCATTTTTTCCTCCGCGAGTAAAATTTAATCTTCCAACCTGTAAATCATTCGGTATGCTCTAGGAAGAGACATCTTCATTGAATTGAAATATTTACCATTTGTTGCGGTGTGTTGTATGTATAAAGTATTCGGTTTATTCTTTTTTATTATCCTGATTAATTCTTGTTCTAGTCCGGAAAAAGTTCAGGCGCCAGTGCACTGGAAAGTGCTCTCAAATAAACTTGCCCGGGAGTATGCATTCTCATTAGGAAGTCTGGTACCAGAATATGTGGCAGCAATGGGGTATACTCGTTTTGATCCACAAGTGACTGCTTTTTCCAGAACACTTGATGATGAACGATATATCCATGCTTATAAATGGCAAAAAAGGTTAACCTCTATTTTAGAGGAGGCGAAGCATCCGGAATTTATAACTGATGCGCGTATTCTTCAGGAAAGTATTACTTTGGATATGGAGGAAATTGAAGTTGAACGGGCAGTAGGGGTAATTCCTTTTATTCCTCTGAGTGATTACATTTATGGAAACCTTCAAACTCTTATTTTTGATGATGCTCCCAAGTCGAAGTTAAATGCTGCCATGAAGAGATTTCGAACTTATGTGCGAGGAGATAAAAAGCAGCTTCCTCTGAGCGATGGGATTAAGTCCTACATGCTTTCAAAGATGGAGCGGTTGAGTGAAAAACGAATGCGTGGATTCTGGCCTTTGAGAAAAGAAGTGGAAGACTATCTGCTTGAATCAGATGCGTATCTGGAAGAGATTCATAAGCTCCTTTCAAAATGGCCAAGTAAAGAATGGGAACGAGACTTTAAGGAATTAAAAATTCAGGATAGCGAATATCGTGAGTTTTTAAAGAAGAAAGTCCTCCCTTACACCAGAAAGGGTCATTTGTTGCCGGCCCAGTATTATGCCCATTTGTTAAAACAAAGAGGAATAATGATGTCTCCGGAGAAGCTGATAGAAACAGGTCACGCGGATTATAAAAAGACTTATCAGGATTTTGAAATCCTGGCCAAAAAGCTTGCCGTAAAACACAAGCTCTCAAGTTCTCATCCGGTTTCTGTGATTCATTATTTAAAATCTAAAAAATATGCTTCAGATGCTGAAATCCTTAAGGCCTATCAAAAGGCCAGTGAAGACCTGAAGAGTCTTGTGAAAAAGAAAAGACTTTTTACCTTAAGTCCGACATTAGATTTTCAGATCCGACTGGCAACTCCTGGTGAAATGAAATCCACTCCTTCTCCTCATTACCGGAGCATTCCTTTAGTTTCAAAGACCAAAGAAAAGGCCCAATTTGTCATACCGACTTCTGAAGGTCAGGAAGGGCTCGATGATTTTACTTTTCATGAGGCCATCATTGATTTGACGGCCCACGAAGCAGTTCCGGGTCATGCCGTTCAGTTTCATGCCATGAAAGAGCGTGGGGTGAGTTATATTCGCGCCTGGTTTGCATCCAATAGTGTCAATACAGAAGGCTGGGGCCTTTACGCTGAAGAAATGATCTACCCTCACGTGGGGCCTGAAGTTCAGTTTGTGATTTTGCAAAGAAAGCTTTGGAGAATGGCACGGATGTTTTTAGATCCGGAAGTTAATCAAGGCAAAATCTCTTACGACCGGGTCGAGGAAGTTTATGTCAAGGAACTAGGTTTTTCTAAAAGTTGGGCCAAAGTTGAATTCGATCGCTACTCTTTTATTTATCCCGGTCAGGCGCCTTCTTATTACTATGGTTACAAAATTCTTATGGAAACCAAGGAACAGGTCAGACGTAAAAAGGATACTATCCTGGATGAGAAATGTTTTAACGACGCCGTCCTCGATCAGGGGCTTCTCCCATTGACTGAAATCAAGGCCCGTCTGGTGAGAGATCTAAATTGCGTTGACGAGAAGCCTTCTTCGAACCTTTAAATTTCATTTCAAGGTAGCCTGAGAGCATGCCCCAGGCCGCCTTGAATTTGACTCGATTCAAGGTTTTGATCTCCTCCCACAGATAGAGCATTGAGCCTTTAATGAGACGGGTTTTCCCTGAGCGTTTCGTTTTTGTCATAATTTCCTCCACTTATCTCTATAAGCAGAATCCATGCCACTTTATGAGTAATTTTTAATCTATAAAACCTACATGCCTTGACAGGGAATCAACTTGCTCGGTTTTAGGCTTATTGGTATGACTAGCGGGTTGATTTTTATAAGGAGATACCATGTTATTAAAAAATCTTGCCTTGGGCCTTACCTTAACGCTCTCATTTAGCGCCGTGGCCATGAATCATGGACTTCAGTTCCATAAACGATCCCTATTAATGCAATCAAATGATCTTCGAGGTCAGGCCTTGAAGCTCAGAGCTGACGGGTCGATGAGAAGTGAAGAAATTGGTTTCTTTGATCAAAGGCTTGATCATTCTAAATACACTTCCAAGACTTTTAAACAGCGTTTTTTTGTAGATTCCCAGTATGCGGTCGATGGCAATTCACCGGTGTTTTATATCATCTGTGGTGAATGGAATTGTGCCGGGACTGGTTCCTATTCATATGTTGAAAATATGGCCAAAAAATTAAAGGCCCATTTAGTGGCCCTTGAGCATCGTTTCTATGGTGAAAGCTTACCAACTAACAATTTAAAATCTCAGAATTTAAAACATTTAAATCTGGATGCGGCCATTAATGATCTTGCGACTTTCCAAAGACATATGATGAACAATCGTGGTCTTAAAGGACAGTGGGTAGCATTTGGTGGTTCTTATGCCGGAACACTTGCAGCTTTTTATCGCGAAAAACACCCTGAGCTGGTGGCCGGTGCTCTGGCATCTTCAGCGCCAGTACTAATGAAAAATGAATTTTTTGAATACGACGCTCACGTGGCCAAAGTGGTCAATAAGACTGTTTGTGGTGATAAAATCCGGGAGGCAGTAAAGCTCATTGAAGATAAACTTCAAACTCCTGAAGGTGCCTTGGAAGTAAAAGCAACTTTTAAAGCTGCCAATGTGGTTAATGATGGTGATTTTCTTTATGTTGTAGCAGATATGCTTGCAGCTGCCGTCCAGTATGGCCGTGATAAGGTTTTCTGTAACGCTTTGACTGGAAGTGAAGATCTAATCAGTGGTTACGCCAAAGGGGGCCTGGCAGTTCTGAATGCAATGGGTGCTACTCCTTTTGAGATTTCGCTTGCCGTTGCGGAGAGGGAAGTTGTTACTGCTGACGATAATATGCGTCAGTGGATGTGGCAGAGTTGTAGGGAATTTGGTTGGTTCCAGGTTGCTAACGGCACTGGATCTGAATCTTCCCGTTCTTCAAGAATCGATCTTCCTTATCACAATGAAGTCTGCCAGAGGCTTTATCAGCTTCCAATGGGAGAGGATGGTGCCTTGAATGACCAATGGTATTTTCCACTCTTTAATCCAAGTACTTCTCGTATTATTTTCACCAACGGCTCCAATGATCCTTGGCTGACACTTTCTGTTGTTGATGGGGATGAGCGATCAAATGCTGGCTTTGATCTATTTATGATGGCCGGTGCTGCCCATTGTAATGATCTTAATCTTATGACAAATCTTCCCTCGGTTCTGGCCGCTCATGGCAAGATGGAAAAAATCATCAGCGACTGGATCAAGTAATATTTAAACAACCTGTGAAGCTGAATTCAATTCTGAGCTCAGCTTCATGTCAGGTTTTAAGGCTTTGCAGGGCTAACGATAATTAAACATGCCTTCAAGCGTTTCATTCTCTGCGGGTACGGCCTGAAGGCCTGGACTGGTCTGATAAGAAGAACAAGCAACGAAAAAAAGAGACATCATAATAACCATTACGTAAGACATAAATCCTCCATGTCTTTATTTCTGGTCTTGCTCTTTGATTCCAGGCCGGGGAATTTATTCCCGTGTTGACGACTTTGGAAGCTTCGATTGAAGTGAGCTACTCCCCAAATATTTCTGAGTTTAATATACTGAAATATCTAAGTGCCATCCAATCGATAGCTTCTATCGAGTCATTGATGAAATCTATAGGTAGTGGATAAATGGAGTAATTCAGTTTGTGTGTAAAAAGTATAGGGATACCCCTGTTCGGTACGAATATGACCTAAAATTCACCCTATATGTTTAAGAGTCTTTGCCTACTCATAGGTCTTCTATCGTTAACTGCACATACCGCCACCAATGCGGTATTCCTCCCTGAAAATGGAAGATACAACCATAGCTTTGAGCAGGTTTTAAATCATCTCAGTCAGGGACAGGATTATTTATTCCTAAAAAAAGAAGGACGCGACCGCTATAAATGGAATTCGAAAAAAAATGAATATGAAATAAAGAACTGGTTTGAGCGTGACTGGTATTTATTGCAGGATATGTTCGGTCTTAATACTGAACACTACATATTAAAGCAAGGAGGGAACTCCTTTAATGAGGCCAAACGTCGTCAGTACGCAAAGTTTGCTTTTGATAAAAAAAAGTTTTTTCATTACAAAACGGTTCCTGCTCTGAAGGAGTGGGGAGGACTGTCCCACCCACCGCTCAGGCAGCTTGATTTAGCACTGGAACATTTTGATTCTAATTTTAAGGCCATTAATTATAAGACAGTTGATAGCTTTTACTTCAATCCCTCTCTTCAAATTGAGATTGATCAGTTGTCCAACTCCGAACTGTCATTTGGGAATAAGCTTGAGGCCCTGGTTGATCAGGAAGCCTTTCAAAAAAAACTGGCCTTAATCGCGAAAGCAAGAAGTTCTATCCTGATGTCTTCACTGGTTTTCGTCTGTGATAAGGGAACAAACCGATTAGTGGATTTACTTGGGGAAAAGTACCGTCAAGGAGTTGATGTAAAGATCCTGGTTGATGGTTTTATTGGGCGGGCACTAAATCACCGAAGGTGTTTAAAAAAGCTCAGGTCTCAAGGTATAGAAGTGGTTGAGACATCCGATTTTTTTCGGCATAAATTAAAGGCCATTTATCATACAAAAACTTTGGTGGTAGATCTTGTTGAGGCCATTGCTGGCGGCCATAATATGATCGACGCTGACAACCTGTCACGTGGAACGGATTTTACTAATCGGGACGTTGATCTTTATATGAAGGGCCCTATGGTCACGGATGTTGCTCTTCAATTTCTTGAGAACTGGAATTATCAAAGAACTCTCAAAGGGGGAATATCCTCCCTTTATTATTTGCACCAAAAAATAATCAAGCAGCTAAGAGATGAGAACCGTCGGGGTCTACGAGGCAAGTCTCAATATTCCCGGATTTTAAACAATCCGCAGACCCGTTTAAAAGGTGTTTGCCGCTTTATTAAACAGGCCCCATATGAAGATCGGCACAGTATAGGTAAGGCCTATCTTCATCTGCTGGATAAAGTCTCACATCACTTGGTGATCGCTGACCCTATTAAGACCGATACTTTTTCCAACAATATATTTAAGACCCCCTTGGAAGATAAATGGGATAATTTTGAGATGTTCAATAAGCTGCATCTGAAAGTTCAGGCCTTGGCCCGCTCAGGTAAAAAGATTGATTACATCACCACTAATATGACCATGGCCGGAAATGAGAATGTCGCCATCATGAATGAAAAGATTAAAAACCAGCTGGAAAGAGGAGATGACCTAAGGGCAAACTGGAGTCTACTAAAACTCTGGGCCTCAAATAAGTATTACGGTAATCCTCATTATAAAAATCTTCTCAAGGATTGGTGGCCCTATCCTAATGTCCACATTTGGAATCACATAAGTTTCATGCATTCTAAGATCTTTTATTTTGATAGAATTATCTCTTCAGTTGGAAGTTATAACTTCCAACACAATGCTACTGATCACGCCTATGAATCGACCTCTATCTGTATGGATGAAAAACTTAATGGTGAGCTGGACCGTATATTGGTCCTTGACATGGCCAATTCCATCCCTCTTATTTTTTCGAGGCTTCGATAACTTTGACAGGTGGACAAGTGCCATTTTGCTCATAACCCAAAACGATATTATCTTTTATACTGAAAGCATTGTCACAATTGTAAATGGGCATACCTAAGCAGCCTCCAATACTCTGACAGTAGGAATCCGATTGAAAACGGCCCTGATCGCGAAAGACCCAAGTTTCAAGTCCTGAAGTGTGCTTCACTTTTTGAATTGGTAGATGTTGGAAATAGGGATGTTTTTCGATCTCTTTAGTGGTTTTTCCTTTCCAGGATTCCCAGGCAATTTTTCTTTTCTCGTCGGAACTTGCACATGAAATCAGAATAAAAAACGTTAAGAGCGAATATCCCATATTCTTCATAACAACCTCATGTTTTGTGCATACTGAAGAAGCATGATTGTTTTAGCATCTTTTATCTCACCGGTCTTCATCATGCCAAGAGCATCATTGAGATGAACTTCTAACACTTGAATATTTTCCTGCTCCTGGTCGTTGCCGCCACCATTATTTACTTTCATTTCATCCTGATACTCAGCAAAATAGAAATGAATAAGTTCTGTCACTGAACCGGGCGACATATAGGCCTCAAATATCTTTTCGACGTCTTGAATGCTGTATCCTGTCTCTTCCAGAACTTCTCTTTTGATGCATTCCTCTGGACTTTCATCTTCCAATTTTCCTGCAGGGGTTTCAATCAAGTGACCATCTGGATTACCGTTAAGGAAAGTCGGAATTCTAAATTGGACTGTGAGTAAAACAGTTTTTTTCTGAGGATGGTAAAGCAGGATGGTAACACCATTTCCTCTATCATAAACTTCGCGCGTCTGTGTTTCCCACTCCCCATCTTCTTTACAGTATTCATAGGTAAGTTTCTTTAACACGGCCCAGTCAGATGCCAGTATTTCAGTCTGAATGTTTCGCACGATATTCATGACTGGAAAGTAAAGAAATTCTATCGGCCAGTCAACAACCTTAAGAAATCTCATGTCACCAATCAGAGCATGTGGCATAAAATAGAGAATTACATAAGGAGGCATCATTAATGAGGCGCTCTTGGGTCAATCGTAAATCAACTTTTCCCATTATCCTGTGCTTGATACTTATGGTGCATCTCATCTCCTTAATGTCCAGAATTCACTTTAAAAAAACCGAAGACCAACAAAGTAAAAGACCTTTAGTCGTAAAACTGCAAAAGCTTCCGGAGTTAAGCCAGAAAAAACAAATAGTGGAATCGGAAGACAGCGAGTCTAAAGAGATCATTAATGATGCATTTCTCAGCGATAAGGATCGATCATTTGATCGTCAGACCAGGGCCCGGAAAAATGATGTTTTTCATCAAGGTAAGCCTAGTGGTGGAAAGGCCATGCAAGGACGTAAAAAAGTTAGCCTGACTGATCTGGGATCAGCAGCGGGAGAAGATCCCTTCAAAAAAGCTGCACAGGAGTATACCGATAAAAAGAACGGCCACGATCAAAGTCCGGTTACCTCACAAAAAGTAAGCTCTACTAATGATTATCTGGAAGAAGTTCCTTTGGGAGATATGACGAATTTAAATACTATTGAATATAAGTACTATGGTTTTTATCACCGTATTAAACAGAAGCTCGAACAGTTTTGGGGCAGAAGCCTGTATGATAAGGCCGAACAGATGGCCAAGACCGGCAGAAGAGTTCCTGCCTCGGAAGACCTCATTACTTCTCTCCAAGTGACTTTGAATCAAAAGGGAGAAATTCTGGCAGTGAGAATTATTGGAACTAGTGGAATTAAAGAATTGGATGACGCTGCTATTGAATCTTTCAACGAGGCAGGCCCATTCCCCAATCCTCCAAAGGGACTGGTCCAAAATGGAAAAGTGACTTTGGAATGGGGGTTCGTTGTTAAAAGTTAAGGAGTGACTTTAAAATATTCAAACAACCCGACCATCGTATTGCGGAAGGTGCTATTTTTTACACCTCGGGCAATCTTGAGATGTCCTCGATTGACGGCAATCGCACCTAAATCAACTCCACTTTGAGTTGAAAAGTTGGCCTCATAAGTATCACCAGTAATGAATAAACCCTGAAGCTTTTTTCCTAGCTCCAGAGTTCCCGATTCAGTATCAACTGTATTCGCATCTTTACACTCGGGATCATAAAACCATTCTCTTTTAAACTCAAAACTTCCGGATTGCTCTATGGTATAAGTCTCTTTCACGTAACCATGATTGACGTTAGAGATTTGAGATTGAATACATGTTGTAGTCCATATTCCAACGATTAGTGCCATTGCCATCATTTTATACCCCTTGCTTTAGGCGATTTATAGCGGGGTTGAGTGGCTCCCTCAACTAAATGTTTCTTTAAGTTCTTACTCTAAGCTGAAGTAAACTTGTAAATAGTTTTTGATTGAAAGACAGTTCCTGGTTTTAGGATGGTATCTGGAAAGTGAGGGTGATTGGGAGAGTCTGGAAAGTGCTGAGTCTCTAGACACAGGCCGTGATGCTTTTGATAGGGCCGATCGTCTTTCCCCATGAGAGTTCCATCTAAAAAATTGCCAGAATAAAATTGCAGGCCTGGTTCGGTGGTAAATATCTCCAGCATCCTGCCTGAGGCCGGATGGAAAAGGCGGGCCTTTGGATCTCGGAGGGGTGCATGATTCAATACATAATTATGATCAAACCCCTGGGGCAAGTGGCGCAGTTCCTGTCCAATATTTTTATGGGTGCGAAAATCTTTAGAACCTTTTACGGAAAAAATTTCGCCTGATGGAATAAGCTGATCATTGAATGCTGTGAAGTGATCAGCATTGATCCATAATTCGTGGTTACAAATATCTTCAGTCCCACCTGATAAATTAAAATAGGAATGATTGGTAAAGTTAATAGGCGTGGGCCTGTCTGTCGTTGCCTTATAATCAATGATGAGTTCTCGTCCCTTAGAGAGAGTATAAGTGACTTCTACTTTAAGGTTTCCCGGAAATCCTTCCTCTCCATCAGGGTCTTCATAAGTTAAGGTATAGCTTAGGCCATCATGATTTTTTGTCACGGCCCAAAACTTTTTATCAAATCCTCTCACTCCACCATGAAGGGTATGATCTCCCTCATTTGTAGATAATTGGTGCAGCTTCCCTTCGAGCTTAAATTTCCCGTAGGCCACCCGGTTAGCATAACGGCCAATGATTGCACCAAAATAGGGATGAGGTGACAGATAATCTTCCGGTTGATCAAAGCCCAATACGACATCGGCCATGTCATGATTTTTATCAGGAACTTTGATTTTTTGAATGATTCCACCCAGGTTAAGAAAAGTTATTTCGATTTCATCCGGGATAGAAATAGTATAAGCATTAATCTTCATAATCAGACCAGCAAAGTGGCCTTTCCTCCTGTTTCTTTTTCATATGCAGTTATCATTTCCTCGGCAACGGCCTGTTTTAAATTTTTCTTAGTAATTGCCACAATCGATCCTCCAAAACCTCCACCAGTTAGTCTTGCGCCATATACATTTTTATTCTTTTGGGCCAGATCAACTAATAGATCAATTTCTGGAATAGAAACTTGATAATCATCCCGCATAGATTCATGAGACTCGTAAAAGAGACGACCAAGTGCCTCAATGTCTTTCTCTTTTAATGCCTTCACGACCTTGATAACTCTCTGGTCTTCGGTTACAACATGTTTTGCCCTTTTCATGAGGAGAGGAGGAAGTTGTCTTCGTTCTAGTTCAGTTGGAGTGATGTCTATAAGTTGATTTATACCTAATAATTGACAGGCCTCCTCGCACTGGGCCCTTCGTTCATTATAGCCTCCATCAGTTGCTGAAAGGCGATGAGACAGACCGGAATTAATGACCATAAGATCCATCATGTCCAATGGCAGACGAATTCTTTCAAAGCTCAAATGTAGGGTATCCAGAAACAAAGCTTCTCCTTCATGGGCGAGACTTGTGGCCATTTGATCCATAATTCCCACTCTTGCTCCCACAAAATCATTTTCAATCCTCTGACCTGTCTTTGCCATGTCTACTTCACTCATTGAGAAATTGAAGGCCATTTTTAAGGCCTTCAAAAAACTCATCTCTAGTGCCGCGCTAGAGGAGAGTCCACTGCCTTCCGGAATGGTTGATTCAATATGGGCAGAAAAACCAGAGATTGAAACGCCCGGCATTTCTGCCAGAAATTTTGTGGCCCCTTGCAAATAATCAATCCATGTGTCGGTAGGGGATTCTTTACCTAGCTCATAACTTGCTTGTCTATCATGAGAGCTACTGATGCTTACAATATTTGTCGAATTCTTTTGAAGAGTGACCTCTGTATATTGAGGAATGGCAGTAGGAAGAACATGACCTCCATTGTAGTCAGTATGTTCCCCTATGAGATTGACTCTTCCGTGGGCAATGCCTTTAATGAGCTCACTCATCTACAACCTCCACTTCCACCTCTCTAATCTCTTTGGCCTTCTCTTCCGGGAGGGAATCATTCACAAAAACCCCGGCACCTAGTTCAGTGCCGGCCAGAAATTTCAAGCGGTCTTTAGACCTATATGGAGGTGTTATTTGAAAGAATAAATGGGCATAGGGATGCTCGCCTTTAACAGGTGCCTGGTACAGATTCATTAAATAGGGGAAGGGTCGATTCCATAAATGATCAAACTTCAAGATCAGGGCCTTCAATACGGCACTTAAATCAAAGAGTTCTTCTGCAGTTAAGTCATAGAGAAACTGAACTTTTCGTTTAGGCATGATCCATGTTTCATACGGGTATCTGGCAAACACTGGTATAAACGATATGGTGCTTTCTGTTTCTATCAGTATCCTGCGGCCATCTGATTTTTCATCCAGAATTATTTGTTCCATCAGGCCGGAAGCTGTTTCCTTCCAGTAGCGCTTCATTGACTCCATAAACTGAGAGGGAACAGGAGGTATGAAAGAATAAGAATAAATTTGTCCATGGGGATGGTGGAGAGTTACCCCCATTTCCACTCCTCTGTTTTCAAAAGGCATTACATATTGGATATGATCATTCTTCCCAATTTCACGTGTCCTTTCTCCTAAAACCTCCAGTATTAACTGGATCCTTTTAATGGGTAATTGCCCTAAAGAGGTGTCTGGATCATGAGTAAAAACAATGACCTCACAAATGCCTTTTGAAGGCTGAGTGTTCACTTTTAGTTCCGGTGCTTCCTCAGTTTCTAAGTTCATGGCAGGGAAAAGATTTTCGAAAACGGCCACTTCATAATTTCCCAAAGGCATTTCAGTTGGAAAATCTTTATTTCTGGATAGTGACAAAGGAGAATAATCCTTAGGAGGAAGAAAGGTTCGATTTTGGCGATGACTGGCGTAGATGACCCATTCACGTCTTAAAGGATGCCAGCGTTGATGGGGGCGTGGTTTTATGCCTTCATTCACTGGATTGGTGGGCACAATCCCTTCATCGATTGGGGTCCTTGAGTAGAGATATAAGTTCCGGCCATCAGGCTTTTTAAGGGCTCTCTTATACATCCTTTCATTTATAGGGGAGGGCCTTCGGGACGCCAATGGCCTCCGGGTCGAGGTTATAACCCATTGTTTCTAATGCAATTAGTCCCGATGTCTAAATCTTAGACGCTCACCATTTTTTACAGTGAAGAGATTCTCTTTTCCTAAAAATTAAACAGTTAAGCTAAGATAATTAAATGAATAACTTATTTTCTCTCCTATTGTGTGCCGGCCTGTTTTTGATGGTGGGCTCTTCTTATAGAGGGAATGATTTATTTCAGGTAATCAGTTCTCATCCACATGATGTTGAGGAACTCTCCCCATATGTTGAGACAGTTCATCAAAGCGGTCGTTTATGGATTGTTCAACTCAAGAAGAATGCTCCTGATTCAGTTTTATCCCATTTAAGAACTCTAAGTGGCCGGGAAAAAAACTATCTCTATGAAGGCCTTTACGTCACTAACAAGAGTCGCAAGGCCAATAGGGTCAGCATTCAATCTTTCACAAGAGCGGTTGATCTTCAAAACATCCAAACTGATGTTGAAGAGTTGGCTGCTTATGAGACTCGTTATGTAGGCACGCTGGAAAACCAGCAAGCACTGGAAAAGAGTGCTGCTCGTCTGCAAGGTATGGGCTATAAAATTCAAGAAATCTGTTACCGCGAAATATGTAGTTTAATTGCCGAAAGGAAAGGTCTGGTTAATCCTGAGAGTGTGATCATGATTATGGGTCATATTGATTCCGTGGGAGAAGCCTTTGCAGGTGCTGATGATAATGCTTCCGGAACCGCAGTTTTGCTGGAAATGGCCCGAGTCTTAAAGGATTACCAAAATCAAAAAACCATCCGTTTTTTTATTACCAATGGAGAGGAAGTAGGTCTTGTCGGATCCACTCATTATGCAAGACGCTTGCAAGATACTCAGGAATTGAAAAAGATAAAACTCGTCATCAATATGGATATGGTCGGTTATAACTCTAACGGACTGGTTGAAATTGAAACCAATCCTGAGTTTGACGAACTTGCCAGATGGCTGGCCGATTTGGCCTCCAAGTTCACATCCTTAAAAACAAAAATAACTTTAGGTGCATGGGGGAGTGATCATCTTCCTTTTTTGAATCGAGGGGTCCCTGCCTTATTGACAATTGAGGACTGGGATACCAAGAATCCTTGTTATCATCAGGAATGTGATACGGCCGATAAGATTAATTATGAGTATGCCGGTGAAATAGCCAAGCTGAACATCAGTGCGGTGATTGCTAAAGATTTGGATCAATGAGATGTTCTCATGAATTTGACTTGCCCGCGATCATGAGGCGCATCCAGATCTAAGTCAGGCCCTTTGGGTACGATTTGAGTCGGATTGATCCAGATGTGACTTCGGTAATAATGTTCTTTAATATGATCAAAATGACAGGTAGATCGAACTTCAGGTATTTGATAAATAGATCTTACATAGGGATATAAACTCTTGTAGTCACTAATTCTTTTTTTATTACATTTAAAATGGCCGTAGTAAACGGGATCAAACCTTATAAGTGTCGTAAAAAACCTGATATCAGCTTCCGTCAAGACTTCACCTGTAAGAAACTGACTTTGGGACAGATGGAGATCCATTTCATCCAGAGTTGCAAACAATCTGTCGTAGGCCCGCTCGTAAGCTTTTTGGTTATTGGCAAAACCTGCTTGATAGACACCGTTATTAACATCATTATAAATTTTATGGTTAATCTCATCGATTTTTGCCTGAAGAGTCTCAGGATAGAGATCTAAATCGGAGTTCGTTAATTCATCGAAGGAGCTATTGAAAATTCGAATAATTTCAGAGGATTCGTTATTTACGATGGTGTTTTTTTTCTTGTCCCATAAGACAGGGACAGTGATCTTCCCAGTATAATTTTTTTTCGCTTCTACATAGAGTTCTGCCAGATACTTAGGATCTTTTGATTCATCAAAGGTCCATCCTTTATTCCCCATAAAAGGATTTGTCACTGACATCCCAATTACTGATTTTAATTTTTTGAGATTCCTTGTGATAATTGTTCTGTGGGCCCAAGGGCAGGCATAAGAGACATATAGATGGTAACGATCCTTTTCAATATCTTTGTCTGGTATCTGGTTCCTAAAGAGGGATTCCTGACGATCAAATTCCCCCGCAGGAGAAATCCTCGCTATAGGTTCATTGCTAATTTTCCCATCAACCAGGCTGGCCATTGTTAATGAGGCTTCAGGATAACCTTCATGCAGTTATCCTCCTTGTTGTTAAAGATCTGATAAGCTTCAGAAATTTTATCAAGAGGGAATTTGTGACTGATAATATCATCCAGAAAGACTTTTTTATCTCTTACCAGTCCCATTAAATAATCAATATGGGTATGCACTGGTGCCTGTCCACCTATCACTTTAATTCCCTTATCAAACATCTGTCCCCATGGAAAATTATCATAAGTTGTTCCGTAAACACCTACAACAGAGAGTGTTCCTCCACGTCTTACGGCACGAACGCACATGCGAAGAGCATTTAGGGTTCCGGCCTCTAAATGAACTAATTGGGCCGCCTTATCAAAAATACTGCGTTCAGCTTCCATGCCTACAGCATCTACTACGACATCTGCTCCTCTGCCGTTTGTCATTTCACGAATGAGTTCGGCAGGATCATTTTCCTTAAAGTTAATTACTTCGGCCTTGCCGCTTTTTTTTGCAATTTCCAAACGGTAATTTAAATGATCTATCCCTATTACCCTGGAGGCCCCTTTTAGCCAGGCCGATTTCATGGCCATGACTCCCACCGGGCCACAGCCAAACACGGCAACTGTTTCGCCACCTTTCATATTGGCCCATTCAATCGCTGAGTAACCCGTCGGGAATATGTCGGTTAGGAAAAGCACTTGCTCGTCCGTTAAATCATCATCAACTTTTCTCGGGCCAAAGTTAGCATAGGGCACCCGGACATACTCAGCCTGTCCACCATTGTAGCCGCCATACAAATCGGAATAACCAAAAAGGGCAGCCCCTTTTTCTCTTAAAAGTCCACCTTCTGGCCCATAGTTTGGATTACTGTTTTCACAGTGAGTGGACATCTGATGCTCGCAAAAGAAACACTGGCCGCAAGATATAGGAAAAGGGACGACCACTCGGTCTCCTCTTTTCAAATGACGTATATCTTTACCTACTTCTTCAACCACTCCCATGAATTCATGCCCCATGACCATTGGTCTGACCTGAGGAATAAGACCGTTATATATATGAAGATCTGAGCCACAAATGGCGGTGGAGGTAACTTTTAATATGATGTCGTTATTTTTTTCTATTGTAGGATCAGGAATAGTGTCCAATGTTACTTTTTTTGGTCGATGGAAAACGAGGGCCTTCATAACTTTCTCCCTTTAAATGTCTTGAAATGAGATAAAACCCAATTTAAGAATGAGTCAATGAGCGGTGGTGAAGATAGTAGTAAATCAAGATTAGATTATGTTTCTGGAAAAAAAACTCAATGAAACTGAAGCGAAATTCTTTTAATACTGCTGGTCATTCCTGTACATCAATCATGGCGTTTGCTACACTCGGACTCGTGAAAGAGATGGAAAGAATGAAAAAAATTTTGGTCATTGATGATGATGATGACGTCAGGGATGTTATCGTCTTTGCTTTATCCAGTGATGGTTTCGATGTGATTTCAGCAATCAATGGGGCCGATGCTTTGAATATTTTAAACAATTTAAATCCCAGCGAATATCCGGATTTTATTATTGTAGATAATCTTATGCCCGAAATGGATGGAGTTACTTTTATTCATGAAGTGAAAGAGAAGAATCCGGACACTTTCGGCAAAATTCCCCTGGCCTTAAGTAGTGCCATGGGAACGGTTGATCCTTCCCTTGAGAAATTCAACGACTTGATCATTCTTCATAAACCGATGGATCTGAATGATTTATTGCAAGTCGCCCGTGAATCCTGTCAAAAGAAAAACTGAGCAATTCACTTGGTGTAAAAACTTTGCCTGTAATAGAGGAATTTTAGGCCAAATGCTAAACTTTAAAAGTGAAGACAGATTTAACGACTACTGGTTCCTTTGCCCAAACCCAGGCCTTGACAAAGCCTAGTAACACTAAAAATTTAGTGCCTAAGCCCATTCTTTCAAAAATTCCACTGGATTCATCTCCTGACTATAAACTTGATTTATCAACAGGTGCCAGGGCAAGCATTCCCGCTTTACCAAGTGTCCCGCTTCCTTCTTTATCCACTCCTGAGTTAAGTTTGCCGGAGGCACCTAAGGAAGTATCGGTAGATCCCAAGAAAGACCGGATTAAACTAGAGGAGATTAGGCCTGAAATTAAGGCCGGTTCTTTAAAAAAGGCCGGAATTTTCTTCATCAAGGGTCTGGATGTATTTAGCTCTCCATCTAAAAGTGAAGGTGGATACGCAGGAGTAGGTAGAATTGCAGAATCGGTTGAAGGTTCCAGGCTTTATGGTTGGGATCAAAAAGAAGATATTAAAAAAGAGATCAAAAAAATTCATCCCGACTATCCAGTTATCTTAATTGGCCATAGTCTCGGCGGAGACACCGCAATTGAAATCGCTGATGAACTCGATGGTCTGAAAGAGGGCTTCAGAAAAGTGGACCTCTTAGTTACTATAGATGCTGTAGGCTTTTCCCATGATATCATTCCACAGAACGTGAAGAAGCACTTGAATGTCTTTGGAGAAAAAGACTTATTCCTCAATGATGGCCCTCATGTGGCCCGTCGTGAAGAAAAAACCAGTGTGAGAAATATCCTCTCGCCTCATGATCATACTGACATTGACGATGATCGGGAAATTCAATTTGAAGTTGTAAGTCTTATTCAGGATACATTAAAGAATGGCCCCCACAAAGCGTGAGGGCCGGGAAGAAATTAAATAGTATCAGTTACCATGCTACCGGTTTTAGCAGAATCAAGATGGTCTTTCAGACCGGCCTTCCATGAAGTGTGTAAACGTCCATAGAAATCAGGTTGATCATTACCACATGCAGCTCCGCCGCCATGAAGCTGACCAATCACACGGTGATTAAGGTCAAATAGAGGCGATCCAGAAGAACCAGGTTCAGTTGTTCCAATATCCCAGTCTCTTACTTTTACGTGGGTGCTGTCACCCGGTGAAGTTGCGCCACCGTAAGAGGATAGAACCGTCGGATCATTTTCAAAAGAAATAGATTTTTCATCAACATTTGGATGGTGAATCGCCACTGCTGGTGAACCAATGCTGTCAGTTGCGTCCCAACCAGCATACTTAACATTCCATTCAGCTTTTGGCTGGCCGTTGAGTTTTACGAGGGTGAAGTCTGATTTCGTGCCAGATACCAGGTGAACTGATCCTGATTGGAAATCTGTCATCTTACCATCACGTGAACCACCACATTTTGATGTTTGATAGTTCCAATATACAACCAATGAAGGAGCTGAACTTGCCGTAATACGACAGTGAGCTGCAGTCATGAAATAAGGAGTCTTATCGTTTGCAGTGTTGTTAACCATGAAACCAGTACAGAAAGTAGAACCACCAGTAGAAATAACTCCTACAGAATTCACTTCATTTTCCCAGCCTTTAGATTCTGAACAAGCAACATCTACGTTACAGCTGCCGGCCTTGAGAGTTGACTGGCCAAATGTACGGAAACCTTGCCCAACTTGACCGAGTTCAATTTCAACCTGATCAATGACTTCAGCAGGAGATGACACTTCAATGATGACATCGTCACTCATGATGATTGGTGACCACAATTCTTTGGCCGAATTGTTATCTGCTGCCGTAAAAGTACGGATGAACTGAGACCGATCGGCCGAATAGATGTTCAGTTCAGCACCTTCTGGTAAATTAAACTTAGAAAAGCCGAAGTTTAATGAAACAGCATTAGGAGCAGTCACCTGGTGGGTCCAAACATAACCAGACTTGGATTTTTCCCAAGATGGCTTGATAGAAACTTTGTGAGGAATGGCGAATCTAGGTGCTTCACCTTTTTTTTCACTAGCAAGTTCTTTATCATGAAGAGCATTTACATCCAGAGGCTGGAAGTATGATGAGCCTGCGAAGGCTTCGAAAGAAAGGCCAAGTACGGCCATAACGGCTAATAATCTCATGTCTCCTCCTTGAGAAACGTTTACTGTATAAAACTGTAAAGATTTGTTTTTGATATGCCATCTTACATTTACTCTCATCGCAAAGCCGAAAAACTGACTAAAAAAGTCAGTGCGACTGTTTTAGAATTTAAGTTTGGTACTATACAAATCCTCAACATAGCTGGACATCAATAAGGAGCTTCATTATTATCCTTAACTAAGTTAACAATTAATCTGGTGAACCATGCTGGCAAAAAAAATTTTAAATAGCATCCCGCAATCTATCAGGATGATTCGGCATTTATCGGTCTGCTTTATGGGCAATGAATTAACCATTCAGCAATTCCGAATTCTAACTTTGTGCAAGGAAGGGATGGGGCAAACCCAAATGGCGCAAACTTTGCAGATTTCCATGGCGGCCATCTCAAAGATGGTAGACCATCTGGTCAAACAGAATCTTCTGGAACGCCATCAAGGCGATGACCGAAGGTGCCTGAAACTAAGTCTCACTCCTGAAGGTAAAAAAATTCAAAAAAAGATCACAGGTCAGGTTGAGAAAGTCTTAAATAAAAATCTTGAAAAATTAACAAATGAAGAACAGGTCGATCTAGATCGTGGATTGACCGTACTTGATAAACTCATGGGATTTGTAAATGAAAAGTAGTCTGTCTTTACTTATTATTAGTTGGTTCATAATCAGTGACTCATTTGGGTCAATAACACTCAAAGATTCCTTTGAGGCCGCTCGTCTTAACATGGAATCAATTAAGCGTGCAGAAGCTGTTATTAATCAAGGTCAGGAGCGGAAGAGTATCGCCCGCGCCGCGATCCTTCCCAACATCAGCGGAATTGGAAGTCATACTAATATAGATGCCCCAGACACTTCCAATGGGAACAGCCCATTTCAATTAACCCGTCAATATTCGGCCGCTCTTCGTCTTACCCAACCGCTTTTACGAGGAGGGACTCTTTCGGCCTATGAACTGGCAAAAGAAAATATCCTTTTGTCCAGGTTTCAGAAAGATTCTACAGAGCTAAATCTTTATCAGCTTGTGATTAATGCTTATTTCAATTTAAGTGTCGCTCAGATCGATAAAAAAAATGTGGAAGAACTTTTAAAGTACAGTCGCGAAAGAGTAAGAGAAATAAGGGAAAGAACCAATATCGGTAGATCCCGAAAAGGTGAATTGGTTGAAGCCGAAGCTCAGCTACTAACGGCAGAGTCTCAATATCAGCAAACTATTATTTCTCTTAGTCAGGCCGAAAGGATTTTTGAATTTTATACAAAACTCAAAGCTGAAGAAATTGGAGAGTTGGGGGAGGTTCCCAAACTCACAACTTCATTGGAAGAATATAAGTTACAATTACGCTCTCGCCCTGACATACAGGCCACCCGTCAAGAAACCAGAATCGCCCAGAAACAAATTGATATCTCAAAAGGCGGCCATTTCCCTTCAGTTGATTTAACCGGCAATTATTATTTTGACCGCACTGGTGTGCTTGCCACTTCTGAGTGGGACGTGGGAATTGCCGTGGTTATTCCACTTTTTCAAGGTGGTGGGGTCCAGGCCTCTGTTCGTGAGGCAGTGGAAGGTAAGCGCATTGCTGAACTTCGAAGTTCGGAAACGCTAAGGGCCGCTGAGAGAGACATTGCGATTAATTATCAGAATATTATCCATCTTCAGGAGCAGCTTAAGGTTTTAAAAAAGGCCTTGGCCAAGGCCGAAGAGGCCTACAAGTTAAATAAGAAAGATTATCAATATGGACTGGTTACAAATCTGGATGTTCTTCAATCTCTGAATATCTTTATTGAAACCAAACGTGCTTATAATTCGTTGGTTTCCATTACTCACCTTAATTATAAAAATCTTGAAGCTTCAATAGGAGTTCTCCCATGAGCTTATCCGATATCTCAATTCGTAAACCGGTTTTTGCCTGGATGCTCATGGCCGCCATGATCATCTTCGGCTTTATCTCCATGAGAAAAATGGGCGTCTCACAGATGCCGGATGTGGATTTCCCGGTAGTCAATATTGGTGTGACCTATGAAGGTGCTGCTCCTGAAGTTATGGAGCTTGATGTAATTGATCCAATTGAATCGGCAGTTTTATCAGTGGAAGGTGTCAAGGCGATTACTTCCAGTGCCCGTCTCGGAAGTGCGAATATTTCGGTTGAATTCAATCTGGAAAAAAACATTGATGTGGCGGTTTCAGAAATTGAATCTGCCATTAACCAGGCCCAGCGGAATTTACCTGATGATATTGATCCACCCACCATTAGAAAGATTAATCCGGATGACCGGCCCATCATGTTTCTTGCCGTGGCCGCACCAGAAATGGCCCCGAAAGATCTCATGGCCTATGTTCGGGATAATTTAAAAGATCAGTTTCAAACAGTTTCAGGGGTCGCAGATGTTTTCCTTGCCGGCTACATTGATCCTAATCTTAGAGTCTGGGCCTACAATGACAAGCTTAATAAACTGGAATTAACAGTAAACGACGTTATCGCTGCCATTCAAACTGAGCATAGGGAATCACCCTCGGGATTTATTGAAAATGCCATTACTGAGAGAAACGTTCGAACCTTGGGTGAGGCCACTTCCGTTGAAGAATTCAAAAGATTACCCATCATCAAACGAGGCGGTACTGCCAACTATCGTCCCATCTTTCTGGAAGAGGTGGTTGATGTTGAAGAAGGTCTGGCCGATATTCGAAGAATTTCCCGCTCAAACGGAAAAAATGCCATCGGTTTAGGTATCCGGAAACAGCGTGGGTCAAATACCATGGCAGTGGCCGAAGGGGTTAAGAAGAAGATGGAGGTTCTACAAAAGAATCTACCTCCTAATGTAGAAATGTATGTCAACTATGACTCCACCAAGTTCATTGAAGAAGCGATTCATGAACTTTCTTTTACCATGATACTTTCGGCCCTTCTGACCGCGATTGTCTGCTGGTTGTTCCTGGGATCATTTTCAGCAACCATAAATGTCATACTGGCAATTCCGACCTCGATTCTCGGTGCTTTCATAATCTTGAAGTATATGAATTTTACCTTAAACACATTTACTCTTTTAGGGCTTTCACTTTCCATCGGGATTGTTGTGGATGATGCCATCATGGTGTTGGAGAATATTTTCCGGCACAAAGAAGAAGGAAAAGATAAGGTTAGCGCTTCAAGGGATGGAGCGAATGAAATCTCATTTGCCGCCCTGGCAGCAACCATTGCCATCATAGCGATCTTCCTTCCGGTTGCGATGATGGAAGGAATTATTGGTAAGTATTTCTTTCAGTTCGGGGTAACCATCTCCGTTGCAGTTGGTCTGTCCTATATTGAAGCGTTGACACTGACTCCAATGAGAACCAGTCAGTTCATGGAAGAAAACAAACGACATACTAAGTTTGGAGAATTTGTTGATAGGGTATTTGATAAACTAGTGGCCTTTTATTCTTCCGTCCTGGAAGGAGCTCTTAAGCACCGCTTACCATTACTGATTGGCTCCTTTATCTTTTTTGTTGCGACCTTTTCAGTGGTTAGATTTATTCCTAAAGAGTTCGTGCCGGTGCAGGATATTTCTTCCTTTAATATGCGAATTAAAACGCCCGATGGTTCTTCTCTTGAGTACACCGATAAAGTGACTAAGGAAGTAGAGAAGTACCTGCTGGAACAAAAAGAAATCAAACGCTATTTTGTCGCTGTCGGAGGTTTCGGGGCCTCTGCCGAGGCCAATTCATCTTTTTTATTTGTCACTCTTCACGATAAAAATGATCGGGCGATAAATCCTGAAACAGGTAAAAGACCACATCAAACTGAGTTACTGAATAAGTACCGCGCTCACTTTAAAGACTACAAGAAAGGTAAAGTCATTGTTCAAGATACTTCTCAGGCAGGTTTTTCGGCTTCAGGACGTGGTTTTCCGGTTGAATTCACGTTGACTGGTGGTAATTGGGATACTCTTATCAAAACTTCTCAGTCCATCATGGAAGATATGCGTACTTCAGGTGTCTTCAGTGACATGGATACCGATTACAAAGCTTCTGTTAAAGAAATTCAGGTATTCCCAGACAGAGAGAAGGCCAAGCGGAGAGGGGTTTCTGTGCTTGAAGTGGGGACGACCATCAATGCTCTCATCGGTGGTACGGTTGTCGGGAAATATTCCAAAGAAGGCCATCGAAATGATATCCGCATTAAAATGGCAGATGCCTCTAAAGATAAACTGGATGATTTAAAAAGAATTTTTGTCCGTAACACTCGCGGGGAACTAGTGAGACTACTGGATGTCGTTGAGGTAAAAGAGCTCCCTGGTGTTCAGTCGATTAACCGTCGAAGCCGCCAACGTGCCATTACTATTTTCGCTGGCATGGCCCCTGGAAAATCTCAAGGAGAAGCACTGGAGAAAGTCAGGGAAATAACCAGGGAGCATCTTCCTCCTGGATACAATCTAATAGAGTCCGGTTCGGCGGAAACTTATAATGAAGCCTTCTCAAGTCTTCTATTTGCTTTGGGGATGGGAATACTCATCGCTTATATGGTTCTAGGAACTCAGTTCAATAGTTTTATTGATCCGGTAACTGTCTTGATGGCCTTGCCATTTAGTTTTTCCGGGGCGTTCCTTGGATTATGGGGGATGGGACAAACTCTAAATATTTATTCAATGATCGGACTCATCCTCTTGATGGGAATAGTGAAAAAGAACTCGATTCTCCTGGTGGATTTTACCAATCAGCGCCGGCGGGATGGTCTCTCCATACAAGATGCTCTAAGGGATGCTTGTCCGAAAAGATTACGACCTATTTTAATGACCACTTTTGCGACTGTGGCAGGAGCAGTTCCCCTGGCCTTCTCTTTAGGACCTGGCTCGGAATCTTTAAAACCTATGGGAGTTGCGATTATTTTTGGTAGTCTAGTTTCTACGGTGTTGACCTTAGTGGTGGTGCCAGCGATTTACTCATTACTTGGTCGAGAACCAAAAAACTAATGAAAAGTTGGCTCAAGTCCCACCCTAAAGGAGCAGTTTTAAGTCTCCACATTCAGCCAGGTGCCAAAAAATCCGAGGTCATGGGTGAACATGGGGATAGATTAAAAATAAAGATAAAGGCCCCTCCACAGGATGGAGAGGCCAATCTTTGTTTGATTCAATTTATGTCAGAATTATTGCAAATTTCAAAGGCCCGGGTCCATTTGCTCTCTGGAGAGAGTTCCCGTCAAAAACTTGTTCTGGTGGAACTTTCTCCCTCTGAAATTCTTACTTTACTTGGGCCTTGATACCCTGGTGGAGAACTTTTGCTATTGTTTCGATACGGAAAACAACTTCTCCATATTGTACATTTCCGTATTCCTCGCCAGAAGCACAGCTATTTCCGTTATCGTCACATTTGTTAACGACCTGACAGCTGCGTTCATCATTGGCCTTGCTGGGCATGTAATCGTTCTTACCTTGAATCAAGATCCCTTCAACCAGGCCCGTGGCCGCATCAAATACCGCTGAACCGGAATTACCAGCAAAAGTATCGAGCGTAGTAGAGAAAGTGGTTGATTGAGTGTTACGGGTAACTTTTCCTGCAGGAGAGACTTTAGTTGGAAGCCCAGTAGGGTGGCCGATAACAACTAAAGACGTTGAATTGGATATTTTTCCTGCATTCCTGAATTTTAAAGGCTCACGACCAACTACAGCACGATCAAGTTTAATAACGGCATAATCCATTGTTCCGTTTAATTCTGCCGCTAATACGGATTTGCAAAGATAGATATTTTGTAGAGGGATATCACGAGTCGGATTATGAGATGAAGATTTCATATCGTAACCAAAAACCCATGCAAATCCCTTACAAACATCTTTTGGATCTCTGCCCGATTTATAACAGTGTCCTGCCGTAACAAGCGTATCAGGGCCTACAAGAAATCCTGAACAGTTAGGAGCGATTTGCTGTTGTGAAAATGATTCAGAAGCACAAACGTTCATGGCGTTCTCTAGTGTGTCTGTGTTAATCAAATCAAAGAAATTTGGGCGCGATGACTTTTTAAAGTGTCTTACATCAATCATACCGGCAGTAGATTGGGCGAGTTTTTTGTGAAGAGAATTACTCACTTCATACATGTCCTGGCGATTATCACTCCCGTAAATAACTTTTGTTGCAGAGTGGGCCGAAACCACAAACAGGGACATAAGAGTAAGTGCTAAAAGTTGTTTCATTCTTGGATCTCCTTCACGGGCATTGACGCCGGCGACCTTTATTCCAAAGTAAGAACGAATTGAAAACTAACATCTTCTGACAAATTTCTGACGGTTTGGGGTTTTTTAGTAAAGATGGGCCAAAGCAAAAAAAAAGGCCCTCATAAGAGGGCCCTTTATTACTAAATTATCTTATAGTTAGGCTTTTTTTGCCCACATATTACAGTAAGCAGCTTCTTTAACTTTAGGAGCAGTTGCAGACTTCATTGCAGATTTCATTGCAGGAAGAACACAATCACCAACACCATTGGCGCCGGCCTTATAGTGCTTACAAGTACCACATGTCTTGCCGTTTTTAGCTTGTGGAGAAACTTCTTTATAACCAAGCTTGCCTGGAGTTACAAATACGTCAGCGGCAATTGCATCTGTGAAAAGACCAGTGGCCTTACCTACAACACTTGAAACAGCAGCAAACAACAAAGTGCTTTTTAAAAAATCTCTTCTTTTCATACTCAAACCTTTTGTTAATAAGAAATGTAACCATCATGGATTTGCTGTCACAATTTTACCACAAAAATATACTTATTTTCAGAGGGAAAATGATAAAAAATAACTGTTTCATATACCAAACTCCTGCATGATATCTCGAGCAGCCGTTTGATTTTTAATAGACACCCTATGACTGAAAAATTACACTTTGAGCATATGAAAACACAGACTAAATCATTCAATTTTATCGATCTCTTTAGCGGTTGCGGTGGACTCTCTTGTGGACTTGAGATGGCAGGCCATCGCTGTCTCTTGGGCGTGGATGCCAATAAAGAGGCCATTGCCAGTTTTGCAGCTAACCATCACGAAGCAGCAGTATATTTAGGGGACATTAAAAAATTGTCAGAGAAAAAGCTCAAAGAACTCTTGCGCAATCAAAAAGTTGATATGGTTGTCGGTGGTCCTCCTTGTCAGGGTTTTTCAACTGTAGGTCGGGGTGAAGTTGAGGATGAAAGAAATCATCTTTTCAAAGAATTTGTCCGCATTGTGAAAGTGACCCAGCCCAAAGTCATTCTTTTTGAAAATGTGACAGGTCTAGTGGCCAAAAAAAATCAGGTTATTTTACAAAAAATCTTCAAGCACTTTGAGCGCCTGGGTTACAACATGGATGCGCGAGTGCTTTCGGCCGAAGAGTTTGGAGTTCCTGAGAAAAGGCGCAGGACTATTATTATGGGTGTTAAAGGTGGAGAGTGTCTTTTCCCACTGGCCACACATGGATCCAGGGCGGGAAAAAAAGTTAAAACAGTTTCTGAAGCTTTTAAAAACCTCAAGGCCCCTGATGGTCAAATCTATAATCACGATATAGAGATGGCGCAAATTAAGAAGTTGGAAGACCGTGAAAGATTAAAATTTATTCCTGCCGGCAAGGGGATTCGCTACGAAGCGGATGAAAAGTCTTACCTCCCCAAAAAACTCCGTTATGGAATTAATTGGAAAGAACTGAGAGAAAATCGTTTTCGTCAGACTAGACTTCAACGCTTACCACTCAACGAGCCATCTCCAACAATCTTAACCGCGAGAACTAGTTACTACCATCCGGTTGAGGCCAGGTATTTAACTCCTAGAGAAGCCGCTGCCTGCCAGAGCTTTCCGAATGACTTCATTTTTCAAGGATCTCAAACTGCCATGTTCCGGCAAATTGGAAATGCAGTTCCACCTTTACTTGCAGAGGCCCTGGGTCAGGTAATTAAAAAGATCGACTTTAAGAAAGGTTCTTTTAAAAAGAAAACTGCAGAAAGTGTTGTGGGAAAAAATGCTTTTCACTATCATGAGCCTACTTACTTATGAATGAAACCCTGAAGAAAGTTTTTAGTTTTCGCATGCTGGCCATGCTTTTGACCGGCTATAGTGCGGGACTTCCACTTCTTCTAATAGGTTCTACTCTTCAGGCATGGATGACAGATGAAGGAGTTGATCTCACCGCGATTGGGTTAGTTTCTCTCTTAGGTCTTCCTTATGTCTTTAAGTTCCTATGGGCCCCTTTGTTAGATCGTTTTAAAATTCCTGTTTTAGGCCGACGTAAAGGCTGGATGCTTTTGTTTCAGGTCATGTTGGTGATTTGTATCCTGGGTTTATCTGTTACCAATCCAAAAGATGACATTTACCTCGTTTGTTTTTGGGCCTTTCTAGTGGCCTTGTTTTCGGCTTCTCAAGATGTAGTTCTTGATGCTTATCGAAGAGAAATTTTACCAGATGAAGAGTTGGGCCTTGGATCCTCTCTTTATGTTACTGGTTATCGACTGGCGATGCTGGTTTCAGGGGCGCTTGCTCTCTACTTGGCCGATCATATTCCCTGGAAAAATGTCTATCAGTGGCTAGCAGTATTTATGGCGCCATCTGTACTCTTTACCATTTTTGCTCCAAAAGAAAGTCAACATATCCCTATTCCTGCTAATTTAAAGGCAGCTGTCCTTGGACCTTTAAAAGATTTTTTCACTCGCAAAGGTGCCTGGATTATGTTGTTGTTCATCCTGCTGTATAAGGTAGGGGACAGTATGGCATCGAATATGACGACTCCATTTATTCTGGATATTGGTTATTCGAAGACTGACATTGCAACGGTGGCCAAGACTTTTGGCATGATTGCAACGATCTTAGGCGGTATTATCGGAGGCACCATGATGCTTCGGATGAATATCCGGTGGTCTTTGATCTTTTTTGGAATTTTACAAGCGGTTTCAACCCTTGGTTTTTCACTCCTTCCTTCACTGTCAGTCAGTTTTTCATCATTAGCAGCAGTCATTGCCTTTGAAAATCTGGCCAGTGGGATGGGAACAGCGGCCTATGCGGCCTACATGGCGTCACTGACTAATAAACAGTTTACGGCCACCCAATATGCTCTCCTGACGGCACTTATGGGGATTCCTCGAGTGATCCTCGCAAGTCCTACAGGATGGATGTCCAAAATGATGGGATGGGAAAGTTTTTTTGTTCTTTGTACAGTGGTTGCGATACCTGGACTTTTGCTTTTGATTCCTGTTTTCCGGTTAGAACGACCAGAAGGCAAAACCGCAAGCTAAGCTCTTTCTGATCTGACGATTAATTTCTTTGGCGGATGACTCAGTCAAATTCTTATCCACATCACGTGCTACCTGACAGGCACTAAAAGTGATTTTCTTGCCATCTCTTCTGAAGGTGTATTTTTCTACCGCTGAAAATGACAGCAACAAATCGACCAATTCAAGGTTATTAAGCTCAATGGCGTGAATTAGGGCAGATTTACCTTCTTTATCTAAGAGTTGTGGGTTGGCCTTGGCCGCTAAAAAAAGTGAGGCAAAACCTTGTTTTTGTATTCTAGTGGCCTTGATTAAAGGTGTTTGTTCAGCATCCACAGGACCGTTAACATTCGCTTTATATTTAATCAGAAGTTCGGCACTCTTAATTGATTTGTATTCATCTTTCCCATCAACCAATATTGCCAGTGGATTTATGGTTTCGTAATCATTTATGAGCTTAGGATAGCGTGAGAGAACCGAATTTAAGCGAGGCAGGTCAGCTTCATTCAGAAGCGTGCGAAAGCTCTTAAGATCAGGAGCGCCATATTCTGCCTGTAAGATGCTTCTAATTAACTCAGTCACTTCTGTTAAGTTTTTATCTTCGGCCAGGCGAATTGGGCTTCTTTGGTTTTTGTCCAAAGTTTCCAGATTCGCCCCTTCTTTAATTAAAAAAATCGCCATCTCTTTATTGGCATTCTTAATGGCCTGGATGAGCGGGGTATTTTGCGAGGTCATGTCTATAGCATCCATATCCACTTTGAGGTCAATGAGAACTTTTGCAGAGTTTAACTGGTTATTTTTAACTGCTACAAATAGGGGACTTTGTTTAATGCCATTGAGGGCTTCGGGATTGACCCCTTTTTCTAATAAATAATTTCGGATTTCTCTAAAGTCATGAATGATGGAAAGAGTTAGGAGCGTCTCTCCGGTTCCGGGAATAATTTGGTTGAGATCAATTTCATTTTTTGAAGAGATTATTTTTTTAACAACTTGAATGTCATTGTCCAACACGGCCGTTTTTAAGTCTTTTAGAATATATCCTTGGTCTTCAGTTGACTGAACATTAGAGATTCCTGGATTTGAATCTTTAACCTTGGTCTTCTTCCCGCATGATGCAAAACATGTCAGCAACACTACTAGGCCCAGGTTTAACAAAAAGATTTTCATGTTTCAGTTATAAGGTCGGGGAGGTTTTAAGAGCTGATAAAATGAAAGGTTGGGAAAATTTTACAAATTTAGGACCCCTTAAGGGGTCCTAAGTGTTTGTATTTAGAAAACCTGGTGAGGATATCTTTTAGAAAGCTTGATCAAGTTTTGAAGTTGTTTGTTCTTTAAATGCTCGCGACGTAGCAGAAGAATTCCTCCGGCCTTATATCCACGAATCTCATCATTTCCAACTAGACCAAAGAATCCGATGTTTTTTCCGCTCTGGTTAATATTCCAGTAACCAGAAATTCCGGCAGTTTCAAATCCGACCGGAATCCAAACACCAAAGAGTTTCTCATGGTAGTAAAATGATAGGTCATTTAACTGAGTGTCAATCCGAAGTGAGTTCTCAAGACGTCCACCTGGAATTCCTGGAAGAGGTCTTCCGTCCGGAAGGTAGTTTCCATCACCAATGCCAATATCGATATCTTCCAGATCCTGAGGATCCAGAGACAGAACAAAAAGCATCCCCCCATCCTGGACATTGGGAGTAAAAGCGAAAGTTGAATTTCTAGTATCCGGAACCGGTCCACCCAAACCAAAATCTCCAGTGAGATTGAGGAATTTAAAAGTGACCAGAACCTGGCCGTTAACTACGTTGATTAAGGGGCCGACCACTCCATTAATGGAAGGAACACCTTCTTGTTGACCACAGCTAGCTGCGAGTACAAGTGCTAGTGACAAGATCATTGTCTTAATGGATAGGATCCATCGTTTCATACTACCGTCCTTTGTAATTTATGAGACTGCGAGTTATCTCTGAACAATATTATTTGTGTAATTTACTCTGAATGCAACGAAGGAAGATTTTTCTAGGACAGATGAATCAATTTGTAAGATAATTCGGGCCATGAAAATCTCAGGTATTCTTTCTAAAATGAAGACTAGTTTGGTCAATCCTATAAGTTATGGATTGGTACTCCGCGAGGTGCATTTTGACCTCACAGGACTTGTAGGTAAACAACTAAAACTCTCGTACGAGGGGAAAATCTTTTGCACTAATTGCGGTGCCAAAACAAAAAAATCTTATTCGCAAGGTTACTGTTTCCCTTGCACTATCAAGCTTGCTGAGTGCGATCTATGCATCTTGAAGCCTGAGACTTGTCACTATGAAAAAGGGACGTGTCGCGACCCAAAATGGGGAGAAGAGAATTGCTTTAGACCTCATATTATTTATCTGGCCAATTCATCTGGTCTGAAAGTGGGAATCACTCGTAAGACTCAGATTCCTACCCGCTGGATTGATCAGGGAGCAAGCGAAGCATTGCCGATTTTGGAAGTTCAAAACAGGTTTGTGTCAGGAAAAATAGAAATGCTGTTTAAGAAACATATTTCTGATAAAACAGACTGGCGGAAAATGTTAAAGGGTGAACCAGAGTCTATCAATCTCATAGAATGGAGAGATAAACTCATGTTGGAACTTAAAGATGAGCTTAAAACGTTTGAGTACACGCTACTTAATGAAGAACTCGTCAAAATTAATTATCCTGTTCAGATGTATCCAGAAAAAGTCACAAGTTTTAATCTGGATAAAGTTCCTGAAATCAACGGACGCCTGATAGGTATTAAGGGCCAATATTTGATCTTTGATACAGGAGTCTTGAACGTAAGATCTCATACTGGTTATGAAATCACATTGGAGGAGATCCATGCAAACGCCTAAAACAATTTACCTAAAAGATTATAAACCATCTCCGTTTAATATTGATGCGATTGATCTGACAGTTGACATTCACAACGACCATACAATGGTGAATTCAGTCTTAAAACTTATGAAACGCCCTGAGCTTAAAGGGCAAAAAATTAATCTTGAACTCAATGGTGAGGGTCTGGAACTGATTAGTTTGAAATTCAATGAAGAGACTTTATCTTCCGATCGTTTCCAAGTTTCATCAGATAAACTGGTTGTTTTAAATATTGAAGATGATGAATTCGTTCTTCACATCGAAAATAAAATTGATCCGGCCAATAACAAGGCCCTTGAAGGCTTTTATCAGTCTGGTCCTCAGCTATGCACGCAATGTGAGCCTGAAGGCTTCAGGCGGATCACTTATTTCATCGATCGCCCTGATGTGATGGCCCGTTATAAAACGAAAATGATTGCTGATAAAACTCAGTATCCTTTTCTACTTTCCAACGGAAATAAAATTGGAGCAGGGGATTTGTCTGGTGGAAGACATTGGGTCCAATGGCAAGATCCTTTTAAAAAACCAAGCTATTTATTTGCTATGGTGGCAGGTGATTTTGATATTGCCCGTGATACTTTCACGTCAATGTCAGGAAGAGAAATATCTCTTGAAATTTATGTTGATAAGGGCAATCTGGGCAAAACGGGCCATGCCATGGAATCCCTCAAGCAAAGTATGAAGTGGGATGAAGACACTTTCGGGCTTGAATACGATTTGGATATTTACATGATTGTGGCCGTTGATTCATTCAACATGGGTGCAATGGAAAATAAAGGTCTGAATATTTTTAATTCCACTTATACCCTGGCAGATGAACGTAGTGCCACTGACCATGACTTTCAGAATATTCAGGGAGTCATTGGGCACGAATACTTTCATAACTGGACTGGTAATCGAGTCACTTGTAGGGATTGGTTCCAACTGACGTTGAAAGAAGGTCTGACTGTTTTCCGGGATCAGGAATTCTCTTCAGATATGCTCTCAAGAGCGGTAAAACGCCTGGAGGATGTGCGCCTTCTGAAAGATGCCCAATTTGCGGAGGACGCGGGTCCTTTGAGTCATCCAATAAGACCTTCAAGTTATATTGAGATCAATAACTTTTATACCCGAACTGTTTATGAAAAAGGCTCCGAGGTCATCAGAATGATCCATACTTTGCTAGGGAAAGAAAATTTCCGCAAAGGGATGGATAAGTATTTTGAACTCAACGATGGTCACGCCGTGACTACGGAAGACTTTTTACATGCCATGGAACTTGCCTCAGGCAAAGACCTCTCCCAATTTCAGAATTGGTATGCAAGACCCGGGACACCGACTCTTGTGATAAATTCAAAAATGGAAGGTGGAGAATTTATTCTTGAGATAGAGCAGAAATATCCCCAGACCAGTATTAATGTTTCTCCGGAAAATATTCTTCATATGCCATTTGTTGTCGGACTTTTGGATAAAAAAACCAAAGAACAGACACAGTATCATCTGGAACTAAAAAAACTTAAGGAAAGCTTTCGTTTTAAAATCAATTCGGAGGTGATCCCGTCTTTGAATTGTGGTTTCTCAGCTCCGGTTCATGTTGAATACCCTTATGAAAATTCTGATCTCATTACTTTAATGAGCTTTGAACGTGATCCTTACTGCAGGTATGAGGCGACTCAAAAAATTTATGACCACATCTTCAAGAAAGAATTTAATCACTTCAAAGCAACAGGTGCTCATTCTCCAGAACTTAGTGAAGACTTCACTGAAGCCTTTGGAAACTTACTACGAGATCAATCGATTGATCTTTCATTTAAGTCTTACCTTCTGGATCTTCCGACAGAAAATGGTCTATCTCAGGAAATGATTCTGCCGGACTTTGATGGGATTCACCTGACCCACAGGCACCTTCGGCAGAAACTCGGGATTGTTTTCCAGGAGTGGTTTTTAAGGGAACATGCCAGACTGTCGCAAATTTCTAAATTTGAGTTAACTCCCAAAGCTTTTGGAGAACGTGCACTTAAAAATCAGTGCCTGACCTATCTAGTGGCCTCTGGCACAGATGAAGGTAAAGAGGCCCTAAAACGCCATTATGATCATGCAACTAACATGACTGAAGAAATACATGCTCTCCAGCAGTATATTATCAGTGGGGTGGAGCTTGAGCACGAATCCATTCAGAAGTTTTATCAAAAGTGGAAGCATGATTCTCTGGTGATGTTGAAATGGTTTGGGGCGCTTTCCTCTTGTTCTCCTAAAAAATTCGCGATTGGGCGAATTACAAAGCTTGAGAATGATCCCTTGTTCCTTAAGCAGGTACCTAACTACCTGCGGGCCCTTTACTTACAGTTTTCAAAAAACAATCTGGTCTCTTTTCATGATCACACTGGTGCTGGTTACCGTTTGATGGCAGATAGAATCAAGATGATCGATGGGTTTAATCCGCAAGTAGCTTCCCGCGCCGCAGGGGCATTCTCGCTGATTAATAAGTTGGATTCTGTCAGACAGCAGGAAATGCGAAAGGCCTTAAATCAGGTAATGGAGGGTCAACCTTCCAGGGATACTTTTGAAGTGATTTCAAAGTACCTCGCCTAGATCCTACTTTTTAACGGGGACTGGTTTTAGGACTGGTTCCCGGCCCTTGATAGAGGCAGCGGCCAGAGCAGCGATGAGGGTAGAAATGATAATATATTCCATTCAAGTTCTCCTTGTTGGACTCATGTCTTAGTATCGACACTTTTTACATTAATATTATGCAGCAAATAACGAATATGAGGACTTTTTTCTCTTAGAAAGCCTTGAAATAAATGGTACACTTTCATTGAATTCAACAAATTCAGGTTCTTAAAGGTTGGAAGCCCCCCATGGATACGACACTCTCACTCAGGCAAAAGGCCCTCAAAATAAACTTAGCGAAGAAGTTTTATGGAACTTTCGCAGAGATCGGTGCTGGCCAGGAAGTGGCCCGCCATTTCTTTCAGGCCGGTGGTTCCAGTGGCTCAATTGCCAAAACCATTTCCGCCTACGATATGACTTTCTCAGATTCTATCTATGGTAAAGAGCCTTCAGGACGTTACGTTTCTCAGTCTCGCTTACTTAAAATGCTAGAAAAAGAATTCCTCCTCCTTCAGGAGCGCTTAGGTGATACCCGTGGTAGAGATCACGCTTTTTTCGTTTTTGCTGATACTGTGGCAGCACTTAATTTTAAAAAAACGAATGAGGCCCACGGTTGGCTTGGGATGCGTTTTCAAAGCACACCTGGGGCCGAAATAAGTGACGTCGTCATTCATGTCCGAATGTTTGATCCCCAAAATTTAATGCAGCAAGATGCTCTGGGAATCATGGGTCTTAATCTGGCCTATGCTTCTTTATTTCTTCAGCATGATCCTGAAGCCTTTATTCGTTCCTTAATGGATCATTTGGATGCTTCTCGGGTTGAAATTAATTTCATCCGTTTTGGCGGGCATGCTTTCAAAGATATTGATAACCGTTTGATGAATCTTCAGCTTTTAAAAGAAGGTTACACTCAGGCCATCATGTTTGATGAAAATGGTGAAGTTGTTCTCGCTAATGATCTTTTGTATAAAAAAGATGTTCTGGTAGTAAGGGGATCTTATCGTCCTCCTACACTTGTCAGTTTTGATATGGTTAAAGCAGGCCTGTCTAATTTTGCCAAAGATATAGGTAAAAGGCCGGAAGAGATTGTAACCATTTCTGAAATTACTATTTCGACTTTAAAGGCCGAAGCGGGTGCAGTGACAAAAGAGGATTTCCTGGCACGGGTGGATTTGATGTGCACCATGGGCCAGAAAGTTTTGATCACGAACTATCCTCAATATTATAAACTTGCCAGCTACTTTGCTAAGCTCAATGTTCCCCATTTGGGCCTGGTGCTGGGTATTTATAACTTCCAGCAAATATTCACTGAAGAGTATGCCAACGTTGAAGGGGGCATTCTTGCGGCCTTAGGCCAGCTCTTCCGTGATTATGTTAAAGTTTACATCTATCCTTACAAGTCGGAAGCAGGTCAGATTGAAACCATGGCCAATTTGAAAGTTCCGAAAGAATTTGATCATCTCTTTGCTCATTTAAAAGGCATGAAACAAATTGATGATGTGGCAGAATTCAATAAAGATATTCTTCATATCTATTCATCGAAAGTGCTTCAGATGATAGTGAATAATGAGCCTGGTTGGGAGGAGATGGTTCCGCCTTCAGTCGCCAAGGCCATCAATGACAAATGTCTTTTTGGGCACCCTTGTTTTTTAAGAGCGCCCTAAAGTTTATTCCTCAATTTGATAAACACAAGTCGCCGATGGATACACGATACGAAGAGTTCTGCCCTGGGGATATAGTATGGCGTGAATACGGTTTGTGCCAAAGCGTCCCTGAGGGTACTGAGTGACCACTTCTTTATAATGACAATAATTTGTCCCACATTCAGTTGCCTGGTAGTCCTCGTAAATTTCTCCTTCATAGCTTGAAACGACAATTTCTTGGGTGATATCATCTGAACAAATCTTCAGGTCATCAAAACGACAATATTTCAGATTCTCAGGGGTTGAATTCAAGCGTTTGCAATCAGCAAAGGTACTCTGAGCAAAAACAATACTTAAAAAGACGACGACCAAAAATTTCATAACTTCTCCTTTATATAATGACAGGGTTATCGCTCAGGCCAATGAAACTGTATGTTGCTAAAAAGTCATTTTTGAGTTAACAAATTATCAACATGGAAAACTACCTTATTCCTCCCGAGTATTGCTTGGTCATTAATGCTTTCATTCAAACCAGCAGTTTGCGGGAGGCCGCCTTATTGTTGAAAGTCGATCCCGCTGCCTTAGTCAGGAAAGTGCAAAAAATTTCCGGAGAGTTTGGACTGATTGAAAAAGTTGGAAATAAGTGGGTGGTAACGGAAGCTGGACGCCGAATTGCGCAGTGGACGGATGAGAGTATTGCGAGACAAAAAAGTATTCTGAATGAAAAGCCCTTGATCAGGATTGCTTCCTTCACCTGGTTAGCGGAGGAAGTTTTAATTCCTCATCATTCGATGCTTCATGAAATGACTGGAGGTAAATTTACCTGGTCATTCAAAACAATTTCATCTGAGCTGGAAAAAGAACTCATAAATAATCGTTCTGACTATGTCGTGACCGGTTTTGCCCCTAATGATCCCATGGTGGCCCATAAAAGAATTTCAGTTCATCCCTGGAAGGTCATAGCCCCGGTGAGTTGGAAGAAAAAATTGGGAAATATAAAAGGGAGTGATCTTCTTAAGGAACTTCAAAGTAAACCGTATGTTCGATTTTCTTTATTAAATCCAGAGCAGACTTTAGGTTTTAAACCTCAAACATATTCTCCCTTAATGGTAGACGGAGTCATTGGTATTAGAGCGGCCGTCGCGAGAGGTTTGGGTTGGAGTTGTGTGCCGGCCATGGCGATAAATACCCTTTTGGATGATGATAAAATCATCACCCTGGATTTGCCGGTAAGTACCAAAGATAATCTTTCACTCTGGTGGCTTAGATCCAGAAAGGATTCCTTGAAAAATTCCTCGGTCATTGCGAAATGGATAACTGAAATTACTAAGTAAGATAGCCTTCCAGCTTTAGTAATTCTTCTTTCATCTTTAGGCCATGAGCAAAGCCGCCCATCCCATTTGAACCTAATACCCGGTGACAGGGATAAATGAGCATAAAAGGGTTCCTGCCACAGGCAGATCCTATGGCCTGGTAGGCCTTGGAATCCATTCTTTCGGCCAGGTCTTTATAAGTGGCCGCCTTGCCGTAAGGGATTTTTCTCATCTCCTTCAAAACTTTTAGTTGAAAAGGTTTAATCACTGAATAATCGAGTTTTATAGAAATCTTTTTCGATTTTCTGGTAAGAAAAAGCGCAAGTTGTTCATAGCAATCCTTAAAAAAAGGATCGAGCTTATCAGTTGATCTGTCATTGACTACATCAATTCCTGCCAGCGATTTTCCATCCAAGGTGGTTAATTTTAAAGTCCCTACAATAGGTAAGGGTGGCAGAATCACGCTCTTAGATTGTTCTTTCATGACAGGCAGTCTATCATGGCCCCATGATGAAAGTCTTTACTTCACCCTTCAATAACCCCTTCATCAATCTGGCCCTGGAGGATCATTTCCTTCGTGGGGGTGCAGATCTGCCGCTACTGTTTTTTTACGTAAATAGACCCTCAGTTGTTCTGGGAAGATTTCAAAATCCTTGGCTTGAGACTAATCTATCCTACTTAGTGGAAAACGATATCTGGTTGGTCAGACGCCAAAGTGGTGGCGGCTGTGTATTTCATGATCATGGGAATTTAAATTTCAGTTTTATCGTTCCTGAAGGCATGATTGACCGTAAAAAACATGCAGAATTATTAAAAGCGGCCTTCGCTCAAGCTGACATTGAACTTATGATCTCTCCTCGGAATGACCTGTGGCTTAAATCTCAGGAAGGAGAATGGAAAAAAATTTCAGGTTCTGCCTACAAACAAACAAAGACGGCCTCCTTTCATCATGGCACTTTTTTAGTCAGTAGCGATCTGGCCCGGCTCGAGGAGAGTTTGAAGCACACGATAATACCTACCCAGACCAAATCCATCGCTTCAGTCCGCTCTCGGGTGATCACTTTGAATGAGAGGCATCCAGGTGTTGAAATTAAGGATGTCATTGAGCTTGTGGCCCACCATTTTAAAACAATTCCTTTTGAAATAGACGGGACGATTCTCTCATTGCCTGAGGTTCAGGAGAGTTTCAGACATCTTAATTCCTGGGAATGGCTGTGGGGAGAGACACCTTTGTTTGAAACTCACGGTGTTACTGTTAGGAAAGGCATCATTGAAGCGTCAGGTGAGAAATTTACCACTGAAACGATGAAGAGCATTTTTAATGCCACAGAATTACAAAGAATGTTTCCCGATTTTAGTGAGCAGCACAAGTTGAGCAGCCAGATTTTGTAGCTGTCTGATCTTCAAAAGTCCAGTCTGAGTAATTGTCATTTAAATACAAGCAAGCATCCGTTAGGGAATCAAATCGTTCCTGGAAAACTTCCTGGTCCTCATTCTCAAGAACAGTCACATAATATTCCAAGCGGTCTTCCTGAATCGATTCAGGGTTGGCACCAAATGAAATCATGGCCATGAAGTTTCCATTCATGAAGCGGGTATAAGACCAATTTTCAATATTTACACACTGCATCCGACACTCTCGATCAAGTAAAGTCTTGTATTCCTAGAGCATCTAGTCTATAGTTTGTGGACTTTTATGTAAATGATTACCATTGCGAGGATATTATGGCGAAGGGACCACGAGTTATTGTGACTTTAGAATGTACAGAAGCTAGAAAAGAAGGATCTTCTCCTTCTCGTTATACAACTACAAAAAACAAGAAAACGACTCCAGAGCGTCTTGAAATGAAGAAGTATAACCCAAATCTTCGTCGTCACACTGTTCACAAAGAAATTAAGTAATTTCTCATCTTTTTGAGTTAATTAATAAAAAAGGGACACTTAGGTGTCCCTTTTTTATTTTATTTAAGCTCATTCGGTTTGATTTGCAGCATTTTTAATTGGGCCTGATCTATCAGGAGAAAAGACTGTTTTTCATCAGTCGAAAGTGCGTAAGTTCCACTCTTGATCACATTCATTCCAGGGATCTGGCTCCGGACATCACTGATGATGTAGTTGCGCACACCTTGAGTTGAAATAATCTTCAGGTTAAGTCCTGGACCCGTCATGGTCTTTTGCATGAAGGCCTGTTGTTCAGGATTGAGCTGGTCGAGAATGGAATAACTCTTAACTTCTTCCAGACGTTCAAAGAGCTTATTGACTTTAGTCTCAGATAGCTGGTTTCCACTTTGATCAATCCACTGATCATCGCGTTTGAGGATTTTTAACTGGAGCCCGGCCGGGCCATAAATTTCAAGAGAATTAAGTGAGTCCATATTTAAAGCGAAAACTTTTGATTCAACTAATTGGGCCAGGTCATAACTCTCCAATGCCATTTCTATAGGATCAATCTGGTAGATCTGATCCTGGCTTGAAAGAGAAAGGTAAGCAGAGTTATCAATTGGATTAATAAGACCAATTTTAAATTCGAAGTTTTTGTTTTTTTGGTTAGTGAAAAACAATGTCAAAGTAGGGTTATCCAGTGAGAAACTGGTGATGTTAATGGGTTCAAGCCGGTGAAAATTTCTGACTCTTATGACATTTAAAGCATCAATGATCTTTGAAATGACATCACCTTTTAAGCGCAAAACCTGAGGTTCTATCATTTGCCATGGGCCACTTAGATTGGCCTCGGGATGTGTGTTCTCAAAGATAAAAGTACCGTGTTTGTTAGTCAGTTTGAAGCTCTTAAGTCTTTGGAGTTCATTGATGGGGACCGGATTGGCATAAATTTGAGCAATATCCACTTCAGGTGTTTGAGACTCAAATACCTCGGCGAATAACCCCAAAAACAGAAGAACAAAAAAGAAAAAAACTACCAAGAAGGTAGAAAGGGAGAGTCTTCGTCGGTTCTTCATGGATTTGAATCGTCTTCAGCGTCTTTCTTGCCTTTTTTCTTATCCGGAAGAGTAGGTTCGATCGACTTTAAAAAGTTTCTTAGATGATCCCGTTCACCTTTCATGCTAAATGAGAATTTACACTGAAGTCGGTAATCAGGTTTAGTTGAACTGATGATTCGACTTCTCATGGCATAGTGATGGCAATAAGTCACATCTGCTGTCATCATGAAGTTTTGAGGAATTAAAAATTCCACAACAACAGACTGACCTTGGAGAAACTTATCTTTGGTAAAACTCAACATATGTTCCATGTTGATATCTGATAATAAGATAAAACCATAGGAGACTTTTTCCAGGTCTGGTGGCTGGCGCTGATAGGGTCGTTCCAGAATGGGGTTTGGTTTATTGGTTTCCAGCCCTTGCAGTGTTTGTTCGGCTATTATCTCTTCTGCTTCATTTAATGCTTTATTTTCTGTTTCTTCAGATGGTGCTTCTTCAGTCTGGGTTTCTTCTCCTAACGACTCCATTAAGGAGTTCATTCCGACTTCCGTGGCCTTACCACCAATGGGAACGACGTTATCGGGAGCATCTGAAGGATCTGATAACTTATAATAGTTTTTAATATCTTCGATGAAGAGAGGGATTCCGGCCGCTTCACATTCTTTCATTCTTCTTCCAATGGCCGCTTCAATTTCATCACGCAGACCCCAAAGGCGAATAGAGATTTTTTTCACTTCAATTGGATGGCCGCTTTTATTATAAATCATTCATTTTCCTCTTCCCTCTATTGTGACCTAAGTCTTGATTTAGATAAAGAGAGGAAAAAGCATTCCGACTAGTTTACTTGTAATTGACTGATTGCGTAAGACTATTTTTCCTCCCCCTGTAAATTACTCAAGACATCCTACAATTAAAGAACGTGAAAAATTTGAAGTTAGGAGAACGAATGAAAAAAATGTCTGTTGCTGCCGTACTTGGTCTCGCAGTTTTATCAACAAGTGCTTTTGCAAAGAGTGCTCAGTCCATGGAAGCACCATTTTTTCCTGGTGAAGTTCTGGTTAAAGTAAAACCGGGAGCTATGGGGAAGTTTCTCGCAAAGAAATCATTCCTTGGCGCAGACGTTAAGAGAGAATTAAAGCTTCTGGCCGGTGATTATTTGCTTTTGAAAACAAACAGCAAATCAACTCAGGGCCTTGTAAATGAATTGAATAATCTGGATGAAGTAGCATTTGCTGAACCAAACTATATTTATAAAGCGATCAATTCAATTCCTTCTGTTGAAGGTATGCTGACTGGTACAGTTAAAGAATACCAAAGTTCTCTTGCCCCACGAGACGCTCTTTATGGAAAACTTTGGGGTCTTAACAACACTGGTTCCAATGAACCTGATAGAAACGGTGGATCTTCTACAACTCCAGGTGTCTCTGGTGCCGATGTTGATGCTGAGAAGGCATGGTCGATTACCCGTGGGGATAAGAAAGTTGTTGTTGCAGTCATCGATACCGGTATTGATTACAATCATCCAGATCTTAAAAACAACATGTGGGTTAATGAAAAAGAAATTCCTGGAAATGGAATTGATGATGATAGAAATGGTTATATTGATGACATCCATGGTTGGAATGCCAATGCTAAAAATGGAAATCCGATGGATGGAAATGACCATGGTACCCACTGTGCTGGTACTATCGGTGCTGAACATAACAATGGTCTCGGTGTTGCCGGTGTTATGGGTGACGTTTCCCTTATGGCAGTTAAATTCCTTTCTGATGAAGGATCTGGATCACTGGCAGATGCAGTTGTGGCCATTGATTATGCGACTCGCATGAATGTAGACGTCATGAGTAACTCATGGGGTGGTGGTGGTTTTTCGCAGGCGCTGGAAGACTCAATCAAGGCAGCAAAAGATAAAGGCATTGTGTTCGTAGCTGCTGCCGGAAATGACGGTACCAATAACGATTCCCGCCCATCATATCCTGCTAACTACCAAGTTGATAACGTCATCAGTGTGGCTTCACATACTGCTCAAGATGTTCTTTCTTCATTCTCTTGTTTTGGTAAGAGAACTGTTCATGTTGCAGCTCCAGGCAGTAACGTTCTATCCTCAACTCCTAATGGTGAATATAAGGTGTTCTCCGGAACATCGATGGCAACTCCCCACGTTTCAGGTGTAGTCGGGCTTCTGATTGCAGAGAAAGGAAGACTTCCGGTGCTTGAACTTCGCAATCGTTTGATGGCCACAACTGTTCCAGCTTCTTCTTATAGAAAATCAACAGCTGCCGGTGGACGTGTGAGTGCTTATAACTTTCTAACAAATACTCGAATTCCACGTCAGGAACCGAATGAAAATGCCTGGAGAGTTGAAGCACTTTCTGATGTCTTCGAAACTACCCATCCATATGCTAACAATACTAAGACCAGCAAAACCTATACTTTCCCTGGAGCGAAGTATGTGAAGTTTGTGGTTGAAAAGTATGACACTGAAACCGGCTATGACTTCGTTACATTTAAAGATGCCAAAGGTTCTGTGATGGAAAAACTCTCTGGTAAAGGAGAGAATTATGAAACTGATTATACTGAAACAAATTCAGTCACAGTTGAATTCTCGTCTGACTCGAGTCAGTCTAGTTGGGGTGTTGTGATAAAAGATGTGAAAGTTATTTATTAAGAATTTCAGGGGCCTCTTCGGGGGCCCTTTTTTTTATTAAAATGCAAAAAAAAAAGCCCTCATTCGAGGGCTCGTTACTTTTTATGGTAAAGGTTATTTATACTACTATTTGTAGTACTTACGTAAAAATTTAGAAAGACCCATTTTATCGAGAGTCTTGATAGTAGAAGTAGCTAGTTTAAGGCGGATAGTTTGACCAGACTCAGGATCAAAAACTTTCTTAGTCTTAAGGTTAGGCTGCTTGAAAGTACGTGTCTTGATGTTTGAGTGAGACACTTTATGGTTTGCCTGACGGCTCTTACCAGTTAGATCACATTGACGTGCCATAATAATTCCCTTGTCGTTAGTCTTATTTTAAAGTCCAAAAAATCTAAACTTTTTTAAGCACCTTGGCAATAGCAAAACTGAAGAATCTTGTGGACTTAACTCTTTTAGGGTTTCATACTCTTTTCAATTCAAATCCCATTCTCTTTAAAGGTGGTCCTTCATGTCACTTAAGCCCTTGAATATTAAATCAAAACTACTTCCAGCGCCTACCGGTGGCCCCCTTTATTCTGTAGCGATTAAGGATGCCGGGCAAAATGAAGTAAAACTGGCCAACCCTAAGGCCACAAGATCCCTTATCGCGTTGATGGATCTGGCCGCTGTTAATGGTGGGGCCGCTTGCCACTGGGGTGGACCTTCTGCCATGACAGAAGCATGGACCGCTGTTCACGGACTAATGTTTAAAGAGAAAAATTGGTTTGATAAATACAATTTCGTCAATGATATCGGCCACGCTGAAAATGGCATTTACGCCCTTAGAACTGTTTTGGGTTATGGAGATTTAACTCTGGAAACTCTCAAAGGTTTCCGCTCTATGGGTTCAAAGTTAACTGGTCACGGCGAGTCTCATTTATATCCGGAAGGGGTACTTCTTTCTAACGGTCCTCTGGGATCGGCTTTTCCTCAAGCGCAAGGTCTGGCCGTCGCAGACAGGATCGCAGGTCGCAGTCGCACCACCATTGTTTCGGTTTCTGATGGGGCGGCGATGGAAGGTGAAGCTAAAGAGGCCTTTAGCGCAGTTCCAGGACTTGCTCAAAAAGGAAAACTCAATCCTTTCATCATGCTTTTGTCTGATAACAACACTAAGCTTGGTGGACGTATCGATAAAGATTCATTTTCTATGCAACCAACTTTTGAATCACTGGCACATCAGGGCTGGGAGGTTGTCAAAGTTGAAGACGGGCATAACCTGGAAAAGATCTATCAAATCTTAGAAGAGTCCATTGTAAAAGTTCAGAAAGATTCTTCTAAACCAATCTGCCTGTGGCTTAAAACTATAAAAGGCTTTGGAGTGAAGGCCACGGCCGACTCTTCCTCAGGTGGTCACGGCTTCCCACTTAAGGCCCATGACGAAGGCATTCATGCTTTCTTAAAAGAGATCTGGGGTTCAGAAGAAGTGCCGGCCGAGTTCACAAGTTGGGCAAATGACCTGACTGTTAAGCCAGAGAAAAAAGCATCAACAGGGGCACCTAAGGATAAGATCCAAGTTGGTGTTGCCCGGGCGCTTTCAAGAGCTGCTAAAGATAATTATCCGGTTTTCTCAATTACCAGTGATCTTCAAGGATCAACCGGGCTTAAAGGTTTTCATACAGAATTTCCTGATCATTACCTGGATATCGGTGTGGCAGAATCTAACATGGTTTCAACGGCGATTGGTATGAGCAAGGCCGGCTACATTCCCGTAGTTGATACTTTTGCCGCCTTCGGGGTGACGAAAGGAAATCTTCCTTTGATTATGGCATCACTTTCACAGGCACCAGTCATTGCGGTTTTTTCTCATACTGGTTTTCAAGATGCGGCCGATGGGGCCAGTCACCAGTCTTTGACTTATATGAGTGCTTTGGCGAGTATTCCTCATCTCAATATTGTGAATGTGGCCTCAGCAAAAGAAGCTGAAGAATATATCTATGGAGCGGTTAAGAAAATTGCCTTTGAGCGTGAAAGCGGAAATGACGGCGAATCTTATGTCTTCTTCATTGGCCGGGAAAACTTCGCTCTGGAAGTTCAGGCAGGTCTAAACTATGAGCTACATAAACCTCAAAAGTTAGCGAGTGGTTCAGATGTGGCAATCGTAGTTTCTGGTTCATTAGTTGCGAAAGGTCTTGAAGCAAAAGAAAAGCTTAAGGCCAAAGGCATTGAAGCTTCGGTCATCAATCATAGTTTTGTAAATCACTCGGATTTTGCGCAAATCGGAAACTGGATAGCTGATAGTGGATCAAAAGTTGTAACAGTTGAAGATCATCAGCTTATTGGCGGAATGGGGGCCCAGCTGACTCATCAGTTAAAGCTTCTCGGTCTTGAGTTTGATATTGTTTCATTGGCGATTAAAGGTGAGTTTGGCCAGAGTGCTTACTCTGCCGACGAATTGTATGCTAAGCACCATGTCGATACTCATGCTATTATCGAGGCGGTTGAAACCCTACATAACAGAGGAAGTTTTATGAATCTCGATACGGAAATTTTGAAGTCGAAATGGAAAGACATCTCTCATGAGGCCAAAAGAAAATGGGATTCTATTTCTGAAAAAGATTTAGAAAAAGTGAAAGGTAATGCCGTGGCCCTGGTTTCATTGGTTCAAGAAAAGTTCGGTATTTCAAAAGAAGATGCGACTAAAAAAGTTGAAGAGCTGATTGCGAAATATCCTAAAGAAGAAATTAAAGCAAAAGTTGAAAAAACTGCAGGTAAAGTATTAGACACGGCCAGCACACTTTTTGATCAGGTGAAAGACAAGCTAAAAAAATAAGAGGTCTCATGAAAGGGCAATCAATTCTGGATGTCATTGGGAATACTCCACACATTAAGATCAACCGTTTATTCGGTTCATCTGAGGTCTGGATCAAACTTGAAAGACAAAATCCGGGAGCCTCTATCAAAGATAGAATTGCCCTTTCAATGATCCAAGAAGCTGAGAAACGGGGTGACCTTAAAAAGGGCATGACCGTCATTGAACCCACATCAGGCAATACAGGAATTGGACTTGCTCTGGTGTGTGCGGTTAAGGGATATAAGCTCATCATCGTTATGCCGGAAAGTATGTCGCTTGAGCGCCGTAAAGTGATGGCCGCCTATGGAGCGACGTTGGAGCTGACGCCGAAAGAAAAAGGTATCAAAGGCTCAATTGAAAGGGCCCGTGAACTGCAATCAGCAACTCCTGACTCATGGATTCCCATGCAGTTTGATAATCCAGATAATGTTAAAGTTCATGCCGAAACGACTGCCCAGGAAATATTGAAAGATTTCCCAGAAGGGTTTGATTATCTGGTGACTGGGGTGGGAACAGGTGGGCATTTAACAGCTTTGGGCCAGGTGCTAAAACAGAAATTTCCTCATTTAAAAGTGATCGCAGTTGAGCCACTGGATTCGCCTGTCCTCTCTGGTGGAGCTCCCGGCCCACATGCCATTCAAGGGATTGGGACAGGATTCATTCCAAGTATTCTTGATCGCTCTGTTATTGATCAAGTGATTACAATCTCAAAAGATGAAGCTTTTACTATGGCCCAACGGGCAGCAAAAGAAGAAGGTCTATTCATCGGTATTTCTTCAGGAGCATCTCTTGCTGCCGTAAATAAAGTTCTATCCCAGGGCCATAAGGGAAGAATTATGACCTTCTGCTATGATACCGGCGAGCGCTATTTATCCATTCCAGGACTCTTCGAAACCTAAGGAGCACTTATGAGTGTCGTTCCTAATTACGTTCCAAGAGAATACAAAACCATCAATATTCAATTAGTCGTTAAGGATGCCCATAAGGCACTTAAGTTCTACAATAATGCTTTTGGTGCTGAGATCACGATGAAACTGGAAGATCCTGATGGGACTATCATTCACGCTGAAATGAAAATTGATGACACTATCATTATGCTCTCGGAAGAAAACCCTCAATTCAATTTAAGTCCCACATCATTGGGAGGTTCTTCCGTCGTTCTTCAGATTTATACTGGGGATGCGGAAGGTTTGTTTGAAAGTGCCATTATGGCCGGAGCGGAAGAAATATTCCCAATAAGATCTCAGTTCTACGGAGACCGAGCTGGCAGAGTGAAAGATCCCTTTGGCCATCAATGGATCATTGCCACTCATATGGAAGATGTTACGGCGCGGGAGATTCAAAAACGGTTCAATGAGCTTTATAGTTAGGAGCACCAGCCAGCAATGATAATCCGGCGACCGGCAGTTACCTGATGGATCTTATGTTCAAAACCGTAAAGACCAGTCAGAAAGAGTATAATAGTGCCAAAACCAGGCGTTGGGATTTCAAGAAAATGATCTGAGCCTTTGGGCCTCACACCTAACCTTCCACCTTCTACATGATCGGCATCCAGTGTGAGGGAAAGAGAAAAGGCAAAGACTCGGGACCCATCATCGTGCCAGATACCGTCTTCTTCCCAATCATTCTTTGCATCCCTGATGCTGATGATGAATTCAATTTCATTAAAATCATGAAACTCATTTAGAAAATTAAACAGACGTCCGTCTTTTTTGGTGAGTGCTTTGAACTCTGAATCAAGCTTGGCCCAATCCTCATTTTTAACTAACTGACGGATATCATCTCCCAATGGGAAATAGCTCAGATGAAAACCATTTTGAAAGAGTTCTGGTTTTTTAAGCATGGTCTTCCATACACAAATAAATGGATTCAGGTTTAACCTTTGCCTGAATAGCGAGTTCTTTAATGGTGTTCATGATCCACATTCGCATCGGACGGTGGTAGCGAACCTTTCCATCAAAACTCTTGACCATCGGGCCTGAATGGATGACTGAGTCTGGATAGTTCCTTTCTGCCTCTCGATAGACGTCTTTAGTGAAGCGGACGACTCCTAAAGAAAGGTAGGCGAGTTTTTCATTTATTTTTAAGCGATTCATCTGATCGAGGAGCTCTTGATATCTGATCTTAAATTGATCTTCATAAATAATGGGGTCAAAGTGCGCGGCGATCTTAAATCCCAATTGATTGAGTTTATCCATGGCCTTTAAACGTCCCTGAGTTGAAGGGGTTTTTAAGTCAACTCGTCTGGCCATCTCTTCCGGTGAAAGTGAAAAGCTTATAATAAAATTAGGTAAGGGGGAGAGTTTTTCCAGTTCTCTGGTGTTCACGGACTTAGTTCTTAACTCAATGATCGCTTCTGGATGTTTCTGGCAGAACTCATGATAGAGCTCAAGTTCACCGGTTAAGTGAGTCAGGGCGAGAGAATCAGAAAATTCTCCGGCATGAAACCAGACTCTTCCTGAATGGGACAACAAGACCTTCTCCATCTCCTGAATGATTTCTTCATGATTGATGAAGAGGACAATATCGGGAGTATTGAAGTAGCCCTGAAGATAGCAGTATTGGCATTCATAAATACAGTTATAGGCATGAATAAAATAGTAATGAGGCTCTCCCGCGCTGCCATAGGCGTCTGGTGCAAGTTTTAGCAGTTGACCATGTTTTCGGGCCAGGAAGAGATTAAGGGTATCTCGTTTTTGAAGATAAGTTTTTTTTGAACGGCCCCAGATTTCATCAAAACTCTCGATAAAAAGAGGCGCTTTTTGCACCTTTCTTAGGATGCTTTCAACCCGAGGATGATTTTTAATGCTCTCTTCGACATAAATTTCATTCCACACTGAAGTCACCATTCATGATTTTTGCCAATGATGCGAGACTCACGGATTTTAAGGCCTCAATTTTTTCTTGAAGCTCCTGATCTGTTCCTGCTTCAAAAGAGATGATGGCCTTGGGATTTTCCCATTGAGGGTCTGTTGTTATGGTTAAACCTTTTCTTTTAAAACTTTCCTGAAGGGTCAACTTTTGTTGAAGGAGTTTCGCCTTAAGGGGATCGACTCTGTTTTCCATTTCCTCCAGAAGTCGTTTTGATCTCTCTTTAGGGGTAAGTTTTTGTTCACGTAAAGTTTCAGCTGGAAGTGATTCTAAAATTTCATCTTCACTTCTCTGCTCTTTAATGGATAACTTCTGGAGAAGGGCCTTAAACAGATGCTCAGTGGAAAATGTAAAATGAAATCCTGGCAGCATTTTCTTGGTTGCTTGAATTTTTTGATTAGTTGAAGCGAAATACATCTCCAGATGATCACTTAACTTTTCTGAAAACTCATAGGCCTTCTCTTTAATGATCTCACAAGCATCAATGGTTCCGGCCAAGTCGGAGATTATTTTAAAGGCCTTAAAAGGAACGCCTGCAGTCTTTGCGGCCATGGCCACTCCCCAAGCTTCCCGGTCTACCAACTGTCCTAATCCCCGGAGTTTTTCCGCTTTTTCAAATTCCAGGATTCTTTCAAAACTGGTTAAGCAATCAAGGCCATCAGTAAAAACTTGAAAAGATTTAAATCCAGGTTTTAAGTCCTGAACCAGATAAAGAGAACGAACAGGATGAATTTCCCCAATGGCATGATTTTTAAGCGAACCCGCTACACCCAGATTTATGACTTCCTGAAAAGGATAGAGAGGTAGAGTAAGGGCCGTTTTAGTCACGGCCTCAATTGGGCCCTCGCCAGTTAATAGCAGTACTATCTCTTCATTTTTAAAGAGGTCTGGGCGGACTTTTTGCAGGTGAAATTTCTCGATGACACCTTGAGCTTCACCCAGATGGGCCATTGTGATAAGATGCATAACCGCACTTTGCAGGACACAATCGTTTTTGTCAATCACGAGAGGACATCATGATCTACCGAAATATAGCTGTTTTTAATTCTCCTCTGCCAGTTATCACGTTTGGGGGAGCTTCTATTAGTGGAGAAGGTGGTGGTTATGGTTTTGGTGCTATGAATGAGGGTGAGGCGGAAAGGCTCTTAAAGGTGGCCTGGGATCAAGGTATAAATTTGTTTGATACCGCTCCTATTTATGGTTTTGGTCTTTCAGAAGAAAGACTTGGGAAATATCTTCCGAAAGAGGCAATGGTTATCAGTAAATCCGGGGTGGATTGGCATGAGACGAAACGGGTGAATATGACGAATTCACCCGTTCATACCGAAAGGATGCTGCATGAGAGTCTTAAAAGGCTCAAGCGTGAGATCATCGATATTTATATGATTCATTGGCCTGACTCGAAATACGATATCCGGGAACCCTTAGCTGTACTTAAGAAGGCCCAGGAAGAGGGAAAAATTAAACATATTGGTTTATGTAACACTAATCTCGAGGACCTTGCCCGGGCGCGAGAGATTTGTCAGGTTGAAGTGATTCAAAGTGAGCTTAACCTTTTTAACAGTGCTCCTTTTGATTGCCTGAAAGATGAATGGAAAGAAACCTTCAGCATGAGTTGGGGGACCTTTGATAAAGGCATTTTAACTGGCAGGGTTACCAGAGAGCGCAAGTATGATAAGAGCGACAGTCGGCATAGCGCACCCTGGTGGAATAAAAAAGATGTGCTTAAGAAAATTGAGCGGACTGAGCAGTTAAAAAAAATTCTGCCAGAGTTTGGGCTAAGTCTGCAGGAATTCTGTCTTCACTACAATCTGTACTATTACGGTTTATCGACTGTCTTAATCGGTTTCAAGTCGGAAGCCGACATTGTTCAGATGACGTCTAATTTACAACAAAAACTTATGAGAGAGAGAATAGAGGAGGTCCTGGTTCTTTGGAATAATTACGAATAGGAATAATCCATGAACGAACAGACTTTTTCGATCGGGCCTTTAATGAAAGCAGCCCGGAAATTTAAAAAATTCAATCAGGCCGATGTGGCACGCGCGATTGGATGTTCTCAGAGTGCTCTATCTAAAATGGAACACAATCTCTTGGTTCCTTCTGCTCCCCAGTGGTTTTTATTCGCCAGGTTTACTTCTATTCCTCCTGAGACACTGGAGACGGGAGTGATTGATCGGCATACCAAGGTGACCTTTAACAATGATCAGGTTTCTCTTGGTTTTAAGATCCCTAAAAAGTACCGGCATTTTCGGGCAGAGAAGGTTAGAGAAATTTATCCTTTTTTGATTTTTTTAGACAAAAAGCTAGTTCCTCCTCAGAAGGAGGATTTTATCACCTGGACCGGACTTGATCCGGAATTCTTTCTGGACTTTGATAACCTGATTAACTTTCAGCTTTTCGTCGATACCATGGAATATTTTATCAGACTGGGGCGTTCCTCACGAAGTGATGTAAAAGGAATTGTTAATTTCGGGCAGGATGATGTTTATTGGAACCATTACGGCATAGACTGGAAAAAACTCGATAGTGTTTCGGCCGTTTTGCATGAGTATTCTTTGGAACAGTTATTTTTCCAGACGGACTTTCAGTTGAAGGTGGATACTACAGCTGGAAGAACGATTGTCAGTTATTTTCCGGAATATCATTTGAAACAATTTTCGAACACCATTTCGCCTGAAGCGGTTCAATTTCTAAATTTCTACCGACAGGGAACTCTTGAGAACTTGATATTGCGAGTTTTAAACAAAGAAGTGAAGGTTGAGCTCTTGCAGGAAACTCACACTTCACCTCTGGGTGCACGTTTTGAAGTTAAGTAAGCTTAACTCTCATGGGGGAGAGTTTTTTTCCTGGGCCTGTAATAGGTCCGGGGTGAGTACTCTACGAAATCAGCAATTGATGCCATATAGATACAAGCGTATTTCTCAATCTGTCCGGCCAGTCGACTTGGTTCTACTCCGGCCCGCATAGTTTCTCCCCAATAAGGATTAAAATACTGGGAGTGTGCGCGGATAAGTTTACCGATTTTTTTGTCTACTTTTTCAATCCTCTGAAAATGGGCCTGAATCTTTTCTTTATCTGGCTTTTTACCCTTTTCAATTTCTTTATCAAACAAATCATCAAGCTTTTGCTCGTAAGTTATTTTCTCAGTCATGAGAGTGTTGATTTCTTCTGATAGGGTTGCACTCTCTTCAAGCGCTGTTGTTTCCTGGAAGAGCTCTTCAATCACCAGGGCGGTTCTCCAGTTACATGTTTTCTTTATGGAGAGGACGTCTCCATAAATATGATCGCCTAGATACAATATCTGCTCACCGGTAAAGCCTGAACTCTTCTGGATGGTCTGGGCATTTCCTCCCTGATAAATACCATCTTCAATCTTTCCGTGATGATTTCGCATTAGTCCTGAGGCAGGGTCAACTTGCAGCAGAGGTAATTTATCTGTGAAAAATTTCGGTTTACTGGCGGCGGTGACGACGATGTTAAACAGCTCGGACCAGTGTTTATGTTCTTTTAAGAAAGGATTAATCGAGTAATCAAGCAAGAGGCGTGAATACTCATAGTCTGAGTTGGTGATGACCCAAAGTTTTTTTCCATGTTTTTTAAAACGTTCTAAAGAAGATACGATTTCAGGATCCTGGATGATGTATTTCTTAACTGCCTTTTTTACCTGAGTTTTAAGCGACCCATCCCGATGTGAAATATCCAGTCCTTCAAGAATGTCGTACTCAATGGTTTTATAATCCGGCAGATTCAGTTCAGGATGATTATCCTTCAGATCAATGATTTGCATGTAAAGCACGCAGTAGGAGATAGAGAAAGTAGTATCGACAATGGAGAAGCGGTCTGAATCGTTCAGGTCAATCACCAGACCTTGATAGATCTTCTGCTGAGTCTTAAAATCCATTTCTTTTAAACCATGATAGGCGTGCTTAACTTTACTGTAAGTCGAGAGTTTAAGAATGTTTCCATGAGGCTTATCAATCACCAGTCCTCGGATGGCCAGGTTGAATTTGAATTTCAGTTGAGCGATAGAAGACGGGTAGCCTTTTACTTCAATGAGTTTTTTCTGAATTTCTTTATACGTCATTTCTTCAAATGCTTCAGAATCATATCGGACTAGGGTGTAATCCATGTCAAAACCGATAGCAGCTATTTGTTTCATGTTCAAGGTACGATTTACGTAAATTCCCATAGTTATCCCTTATTTAAGCAATTATAAATTTTCGCTGTTTATGTACTTACAGTCAAATAGAGAGATATTTACACACTGCATTAGATTTCATCAAAATCAGGCCTATTCGGAGTTATAAACTTCCTATTAATTTTCAGGAGCAATCAATGTCGAATAAGGTTCAGTTGTTGGTTTTAAGTGGGATCCTTCTTTTTCCGTTGGCCCAAACCGCACATTCACGGGTCATTTATGGTCAAGATAATCGAATTGAAGTTTCTGAGGCCTCACCTTTTCAGCAAAAGCTTGCCAGATCGGCCGCGACCATGATTTCCAAAGATAATTTATCCCGAAATTTTTTAGGATCACTTCAAGTTTCTCAGAAAGAAACATTGAGGACTTATCTGGAACGGGCAACTCCTCAGGGGCTACCCGTATGTCGTGGCGAGCGTTTTGTGGATCAACCTACACCAGGCTCTTGCAGTGGTTTTCTCATCGCGCCTGACCTGATCGTTACTGCCGGCCATTGTATGGACGATGAATCGTCCTGTTCTGATAATAGTTGGGTGTTTGATTTTAAAGCTACTCCTTTATCAAATAAGGCCGGAACGAATATAAAAAGTGAAGACGTTTATAATTGTAAAAAAAGAGTGTCGAACTATCTGAACTCGGCCACAAATTTAGATTACGCAGTTATTCAGCTCGATAGACCTGTCAAGGGACGAGAGCCGCTTGAAATAAACAGTAACGATAAAGTTAAAAATTTCACCAGACTTGTCATTATTGGTTCTCCTTCTGGACTCCCGCTTAAAGTGGCCGATGGTGCTTCCGTCCGGGATAATCAGCATCCACACTTTTTCAATGCCAATTTGGATTCCTTTCAAGGTAATTCTGGCTCTGGTGTGTTCAATGCTAAAACTGGTGCTATAGAAGGAATTTTAGTTCGCGGTGAGCAGGATTTCAGTATTGATTATGCCAACCGTTGTATCCAGACCTATAAATGCAGTGATTTTGGATGTCGTGGCGAAGATGTCACACGAATTACTGCCATTCCTGAAGTTGGTATCCAGAACGCTCTTAATCAGGCCGCTCTTATGGGCGACGTAGCCACTTTAAATACACTTCTGTCCCTTGAAACGTGGGTGGATTTTTATACTAAGGACGGTCAGAGTGCACTCATGAAGGCCGCTCAGGGTGGAAATAAAGCAGCTACAGAAGTCCTGCTTAAGGCCGGGGCAGAAGTTAACTTACAAGACTCTGATGGAAACTCAAGCCTGCATCATTTGGCGCGCATCCTGAACGAAACGACTAAAGACACTTTAGATTTACTCATTCAAAGTGGTGCTAACCTGGAGCTTAAAAATTCACAGGGCGAAACAGCACTGGATGTCGCTGCTAAAAATTCCAATTCTGTAGGTGTAGAGCTCCTGATTCAAAAGGGTGCTGTCAAAAAGAACTAAAAAAACTCTATTGAGGGCCTTCGGGCCCTTTTTTTTTGCCGCGTCATTCCAGACAAAATCATATTGCCATTCAAAAGGAAGCTTGAAACTCTAAGAGTAAGGTTCATTCTAAAAGGAGTTAAAATGAAAACATTTATGGCATTGGCCCTACTTGTGTCTTCTGTTTCCGCTTTCTCAGCTTCAGTCAAAGTAACATCTTTCAATTACGTTAGAATCGGCAATGACAACTTTAACAATCCTCTGGCAGAGCTCTGTGGCCTGGTAACAGGTGGAACAACACCTTCATTCGTGCAGATTAAAGTTGATCCAAAAAGTAAAAATCCAGCTATGTACAATACAATGGCCGGTGCTGACGGAAAGTTCTGCATGGCCGTAATTACTTATCGTGGAACTGCAGAAGTTAGCATGATCGGAGAAAATGCGAAGACTCAGGCTTCAATTAAGTAAAAAGCTCTTGCCGTTAATAAGAGTTTTTAATAAATTAGAGATCTCTAGATTTTCAGTTTTGGGGGTATAGCTCAGCTGGGAGAGCGCTTGCATGGCATGCAAGAGGTCAGCAGTTCGATCCTGCTTATCTCCACCAAAATACCAAAGGCCAGTTTTAACGAACTGGCCTTTTTTTATTCCTTAGCGCTAACTACGATTCACCGCCAGTTGTTCCATCAGTTTCTCCACCGGTTGTTCCGTCGGTTTCTCCACCGGTTGTTCCGTCGGTTTCACCGCCAGTTGTTCCGTCGGTTTCACCACCGGTTGTTCCGCCAGTTTCACCACCTGTTGTTCCACCGGTAGTTTCATTAATGGCCACTTGAAAGTTCATACAAACGATCGGAATATTCACCCCTCCTGTCTGGTCTCCATAGACCACGAAGATAAAGTCTTCAACCTGTGTTGGCAGTTGCGATACGGGGATACTCTGATTAATCGTATAGTCTGGGCCCTGCTGCTGTTCCAGCGCAACCACTGGTTGGCCTACTGTTTGCTCAACTTCAACTCGCTCGATGAGGCCATTATTATTTACGTCTACATTTTGGATGGCACTACAATTGGGTGCTACATAAATAAACTGCTGATGGACCACTGGTTCGGCATCTTCCACACCACAATCAAATATGAGATCGTCGTCTTCCACGATAATGCGATTTGTGTCAGTGATTTTGATTGTGTTGTTTACTGATTGATTTATCCTAATCGGTTGAGAAGTATCGACTGGCCCCTCTTCCCGCTGCTGTTCAGGATTTTCTTCATTGATCACGACACTAGTTGAATCATCATCATCGGCCCCACATCCGACTAAAATGGCAAGGCTAGAGGCGAGTAGCAATGAGAGTGTTTTAGACTTGATACTTTTCGTTGTTAACATACTGACTCCTCTGTAACAAATAAGCGTTGAGGCAGTACTTGCAAGTCTACGACCAGTTTTAATTCCGATGAATAAGGCCCCGAAAGAAAGATGGGGCCTTATTATCTAAATTAACGAACTATTTCCTTTTAACCACACTTCCATCTACTGGATTAAAGTAAATCTCTACATCATTGCCTGCCTTGTCTTTGCCATAGATTTCATAGCAAGAGCCTGGAGTTTTAAATTTTCTGATCGTGTAACCTTCTGCAATCACTTTTTGTTTAAATTGTTCAACTGTCATCCATTTTTCTTTGGGTTCTGTCGTGCAATTTTTTTTAGCAAAAGCGCTACCAGTACTAAGTGCGAGAATTCCTGCAATTAAAAACGTTTTCATACGGTACTCCTTTATCAAAGACTTAATTGTCCTCAGGAAACTTTAGGCTTCAGGCAGGATTCCAGAAATGGTCAAAAGGCCTAAAGACAATGAAATTTACCTGCTTACGGCATATGTCTCATGTGTTTTAGGTCCCTTTGATTGATGATGAATGCATGGGGGATAGTTTTATGAAAATGAATAAAGTATATGATCTGCCAACTCGGTTTTTCCATTGGATGTTTGCAGTTGCGTTTGTTGGTGCCTTTATTATTGCTAAGGTGGTGGACGACGATTCAAGTGTATATGTTTACCATATGCTTCTTGGCTTCATTCTTACATTTTTAGTCTTGTTTCGTCTGGTCTGGGGTGTAATTGGAAGTCACTATGCTAGGTTCTCTTCATTTCAGTTGGCACCAAGAAAACTAGTTGGTTATTTCAAACAGATGGTTAGAGGCAATACTGAACGTACTGCAGGCCACAATCCTGCTTCTAGTTGGGCCGCGCTAATCATGATGGGTTTATCTCTGGGTCTTGCTATAACAGGTGTTATGATGGTGCAAAAAATAAACAAAGAATTTGTGGAAGAAATCCATGAGCTGTTTGCAAATCTTTTTCTTCTGGTATCAATTGGACATGTTTTGGGAATCTTCTTTCATACAATCAGGCACAAAGACAATATTGGCCTTAGCATGATTCATGGTAGGAAGCAGGATCTTGAAGTTGATGGTATTAAGAAAAACTACGCGTTGGTAGCACTCATCCTTGTGTTATGCACTGGGATTTTTGGATATCAGCTCATAAACGGTTTTGATGCTAAAAGTGGCAAACTTGAAATTTTCGGAAGCTCTTTACAGCTAGGTGAACAAGAAGAGGATGACTAAATGAATTTGACTGAAAGGATCCTACTGGCCGTTGTTATGTTCGGTATAGCGATGCTGATGACCTTTGACATGATCTCCGATTATAAACGAGGTGCGGATTTATTCCATCTTATCAGTGAAGGTTTTGTGGCGGTCTCTGCAGTGGTCGGCCTTTTCTTTCTTCTGCGAGGACAGCTCATCCTACGACAGAGATTGAAACATGAAATCAAGAACGCCCTTGATCTTAAAGTCGAGGCAGAAAAATGGAGAGTGCAGGCCAGAAAGTATTTAGAGGGTTTAAGTATGGCCGTGGATTTACAACTCACTCAATGGAATCTCACTTCTTCTGAGAAAGAAGTAGCTTTTTTATTACTTAAAGGTCTAAGCCTCAAGGAAATTGCTGACATCAGGCATACTACTGAGAAGACTGCCAGGGCGCAATCTGGAAGTATCTATGCTAAGTCTGGTTTGAGTGGTCGTTCCGAGTTGGCCGCCTTTTTCTTGGAAGACCTTTTGGTTCCAGGAGAAGATCTTCGCGATTAATTATTTCTGGAGCGAAGTAGTGTGATGGCAATGAGTATCCATAGAGTCGATCGGATTGTCATGGCCGCCACTGTTCTCATCTCATAAGCTCCACCGCTTAGAATGTGAACACCAAAGAGAATAAAAACAATGGATGTTGAAGCAGCAATCACAAACACTAAGGGACGAGCGAATTTCTTAAGTGTATATAAGGCGATTCCTGCTACGACATAAGCAAAACCAGCAATGAAATTGAACCAAAGTACAAAGGGAACGTAGTTTCCGGCACCCTGCTTACCAGCTTCGGTAAATAAAACTGTTCCCCCTTCCTTAATGGTCATAAGACCAAATAAAATGGCAACAATTGAGACGATACTAATCCAAAGATGGCGCTTTGATTTATTCACAACTTTATTCCGATTGAATCACTGGGTGAAGGTGAATATCTGATTTGATGGAATTTGTAATTAAACAATTCTCTTCTGCCTTTTTGAGTGCTGTAAGATAGGGATCAGGACTCTCTCCCGACGGCACTCTGAGAGTAACGAAGATATCGACTTTAGTAAAACTCATTTTTGAGCCCTGTTTATCCAGGTAGGCATCAGCATCAACTTTTATTTCAGACCATTCGAGTTTCATTGCGCGAGCAACTGATTTGAAAGTAAGTATAAAACAAGTTGAGACTGCGGCGCTAAAGAAGGCTTCAGGATTCCAATAACCTTCAGGACCACCAAATTGAGTGGGAGGGGAAACCTCGAGATCAGGTAAATTTTCGGACTTGAGATTCAATACTGTCGCTGTCGTACCCTGAGCAGTTGTTGTATAGATGTGCGGAAAATCGGCCATATTAGACTCCTAATTACATTGTATTGCAGTATTGTAATATTGTAATACGGCTCATCTTTTAAAACCATGACTCAGCTCATGTATTCGTGAATTTTAGAATTTAAACAATTCCAAGAGTTATGAGTAATCCTAAAATAAATATCGCTGACCCCACAATAAAACGGATAAACTTCATATCAACTTTTTTAAGAAGGCGATTCCCAATAATCACCCCAGAAAGTGCTGCCAGAGTAGTCAAGGAAAGGAGTAAGGTGTTATTGCCTATTTCAAGCTTTGAAATATTATTAAAATAAACCGCTAATCTTGTTAGATCTACAAAGAATGAAAAAGCAGAGCCAGTTGCTATAAACTGCTCTTTAGTCAGACCCGCTCGTATTAAGAACATTGATCTAAATGCTCCTTGATGGCCTGTTAATCCACCAAAAAATCCACTCAAGACTCCACCAATGGGAAGATATTTTGAAGATACTGATATATTTTTAAGTCTTGGAAAAGTTTCTAAAATTGAAAAAATCATCATGAGTATTCCCACGATGAGCTTTAGAGACTGACCTTCAATACGAGTTAAAATCCAGGCCCCTAGAAAGGCAGAAGGTATCGCCAATAAACCAAATCTCCATAGCGTAGGTAGGTGGATATGTCTAAAGACTACTAAAACTTTGAAAATACCATTGATGAAATGAACGATCCCCGTCATGACAATGGCAGTAGAAATTGGAAAAAAAAGAGCAAATGTTGGAAGCATGATGGTGCCAAGACCAAAGCCTGAAAAAAAAGTAAGGATCGAGGCCAAAAATGCAGTGCTTATTATAATGACTTGAATCATGCCCTATAATAATGAATTAAAGCTCAATTTGGCATCAGATTTTGAGGCTTAAAATAGTTTGTCACAAAAGCATTACTCCGATCGTCTGAACACGAAAGGAGTCTTTATGAAAAAAGGGATTGTTGGGTTGAGTTTTTTTCTCGTCGCAGCTGGTTTTGGAATGGTTTATTTCGCTTCCAATAAAGTTTCTGCAAAAGAGATTGTAGTTTATCAATCAAGGACCTGCGGTTGCTGTAAAAAATGGGTGAAACACCTTGAAGAGAATGGTTATTCGGTTAAATCTGAATTCATGGAAGATGTCACTGAGGTTAAGCACCAGCTAAAGCTGCCTATGAATATGGTATCCTGCCATACAGCAGTCATTGATGGTTATATCGTAGAGGGCCATGTGCCTGCGACAGCAATCAAAAAACTTCTTTCTGAAAGGCCTGCCATTAAAGGAATCGCTGTCCCTGGTATGCCCATGGGGTCACCTGGTATGGAAGGGAGTTATAAAGAGGCCTATGATGTTCTTGCCTTTGATGAAAAGGGCAATGTTGAGAGCTATATGAATTTTTAATATGCAGCTACTCAATTTAATTCTATTTTTTACAATTCCATCACTGTGCTATTCCCATGGTGGGAAAATTCATCGTGAAGAGACGGTCATACTGCCAAGTAAAGATGCATTTAAAGAAATATATACCCAAGTTAATGATGATTATAAAAGACAAGTGGAACCGATATTTCAGGCGAAGTGCTTTAACTGTCATTCATTGAAAACGAACTATCCGTGGTATTACAATATTCCTGGAGTGAAACAGATTATCAATGACCATATTAAAGAGGCCCTCGGACACCTTGACATGACGGAAGGATTTCCATTTAAGGGACATGAGACTCCAATCAAGGATCTTGAGGCCTTAAAGAAGGCAATTAAAAATGATTCTATGCCGCCTTGGTATTACCGGATTTTTCATGAAGACTCCTCGATTACAGATCAGGAGAAAGAGTTAATCTTCAAATGGATTGATTCTTCGCTAGAGAAACTAGCGCCATAAAAACTTGTCTAACTTAAACATTCATTCGTAAAATAGTCCGAATCATTCTACTTCAAGGACTATTAATGAAAATATGTCTCACCCTCGCCAGTCTTTTCTTCTTTTCGGTTTCTGCTATGGCCTCAAGAGATTCCATTGCTTTTTTTTATACACCTGCAAAAGTGAATATTCTGATAAATGAACGAGGCGTAAATTCAAGGCTTCATGATTTTATGAACTATTTTAAGGCCGGTCAGGAACTTATTTTAGAGTCGGAAAATGGTGACATAACTCTAGGATGTGTCCGGGACATTAATAAGGTGGCCTGTCGATTTACTTTTATTCCATCAAGCAATGTTGCGATCGAAAATAAAGAATTATCTGTTCTTGCGGATATGACTTCTTTTAGGGTGATGACGAAAGATTCCTTCAAGATGACTTTTCTAGGTTCAATGAAAGACAATATGTCGTTTAGTATTGAGAATGGTGAACTTAGGATTTTGGCCTCGAAGAAATAACTCAATGCGGCTATAAAAATAAAGATTAAAAAAAATTAACCAAAATCGTATTTTAAAATGGTTGCGAGCTGTTCATTGAGTTAACAAATAGATTTAATCATGCAAGAATTTTGAAAAATTTTACGCCATAGGAACTTTTCAAAAGGAAAAACTTTGATGAAATTATTTATCGCTATGTCTTTGTTAATAAGCTCGCTTGCCTGGTCGGAAACTAAAACAACAACTGAAGAACAAACTTCTAAGAGTAAGCCGGTTAGCATTCAAATCGGATCAGAAAATAAAAGTGAAGATGAAGCTGACCAAGTGATAACGAATCGTCGCTTAAGAGCAGATTCGGGATCACTTTCTAAGTGGAGTGGCTCTCTTTATTTCAACTATCAAGGCGGTTCGGTTGCTGATCCTTTAAAGCCAAATCGTCCGAACATTGTGGCTGGGGCCGATGCTCTCTCTCTTCAAAACTTCACTGGGACAGTTGGTATTAGATATCGTCTAACTGCTTTAGATTCCATTACAGCTAGTACTGGTTTTTTTATAACAACTCCCTTTCATGACAGAATTGTCACAAATGACCCGAAGTTAAAGAAAAGTTTTAAAGATACAAATAGAAAGTTAAATATCAATGATCCCCTTTTGAAATATCTTCATCTGGATAAAGTTTTTGGTCTTCAATCAGTAACTAACTTTACTCCAACTTTAATCACCAATAACCAACAGCATGATGTCGGTTATCGATCATCATGGCTCTTATCTCAAACTTTAATGAAAGAATGGGGTAACGGCTTTTCTTTTGGTATCGCCACCCAGGGTGTCTTTTATACCTATGAAGTAGAGGATCCTAAAAACAATAGTAAAATTGCGAAGAACGTTCTTGGTATTTACCCCGCTGCCGAATATGTCATTAATGACACTTTTAATGTTCGCACAGTCTTCGGTACTTGGGTTTATGAGCAAACAAGAAATTTAGAAAGTGATACTTGGGTTAAACGAAAGGTTTATCAATCTGTAGGCTTAGGTATCTCTTTAAGTCGTGACGTTTTCCTTTATCCAAATATTCAATATATCCCAAGTGATATTCGTTCTGATAGAACCAATATTGCTATCAGTGCAAACGTAAACGTTTTCTAAGATTATTGGCCGGCTAATTACCGGCCTTTATCCCTCACCCTTCTTTTTTTATTCTTAAAGAAAGCCAGTTAATTACTATTGCCACAAGTATTAGTGAACACACGTAAATCAAAACCGGCCACGGGTCATCGCTCTTCTTTTGAAAAGTCATACTAGTGAGAACAGGGATAAGTCCCCCAAAAATACCATTGCCGATGTGATAGGGAATTGAGATGGACGTTCCTCTTAGGCGAGGTGGGAACATGTCTGCCAGTAACTTACCTGTTACCCCGTAGAGCGACAGGCTTCCCATGTAAAGAATAGCGATGGGAACAAAGACTGCCCATGCACCTGGCCCTTTAATCTTTGATATCTCAAAAAGTAAAAAGAACACTGGGATCAGAATGAAGTTGGCAATTAATAACCTAAGGAAAAGAACTCTTGGACTGGTCTTGTCGCTTTGTTTAGCGAAGAAGATAGCGGCAGGCCATGAGACAGTCATGATAGAAATCATGAAAAACATGACGAATTGATTACTTTCTGAAAAGGAAAGTGAAAGATAGTTTCTTATAAAGCTATGCATGAGATAAAAACTTGCCCCTTGGCCCGCGGTAATTGAAAAAAGGGCAAGTAGAATATCTTTTTTTATAACCTTGGACCTGAAGATTTCCTTTAAAGGTTCAATGCTCAACTCTTTTCGCTTTTTCATTAATTCATAGACCGGTGATTCTGGAAGATCCTTTCTGATCCGATTGGACAGAAAGAATAAAACAAGTCCAAAGAACAATGGAAACTTCCAAAACCATCGATGATATATCTCTGCACTAACCATTTGTGATGAAACCAAAATCATGAGTTCTGATCCCAGGACGCCAATAGGGGCCGTGAGTTGTAAGATACCGGTAAAGAAACCAGTTTTTTCCTGAGGGACTGATTCATAGATATAGCTAATGGCAGCGCCATATTCCATGGAGATTGCCACACCTTGAAGCAAACGACTGATCAAAATCATGGAAATGGAGAGGCCTACTGGTGCACTATTAAAGGGAAATAGAAGGATGATAAAAACACTTAAGGAAAGTAAATTGAGGGAGGAAGTAAAGACCGATTTCCTTCCTAATAAATCAATCCTGGGAGCGAGTAATATCGTACCGATAGGACGAATAAAAAAACCAAGCACTATTGCAAACCAACTCATGATATTAACACCATTGGCGACTATTTTTAAGTGGGTGCTAAATATGTAGGGCAAGATGGACGAAAGAGCATAAAAGCAGTACCAATGAAGAAGAGTTCCCAATGAAGTTAGGGTAACAATTCTTTGAAGTTGAATATCACGCTCTAAGGATTTGATGTAGCTCACTATGGAATTATACCTTAGGAATAAGAAACTGTGACTAGTAATGAAAGTAAAACTTTAAAAACATTTGAGAATCCCATCTTTATATCGATGGGTGTCCTTTGGTTATGCGGAGTTCTGACTCTTGTTGCTTCAAGTTACTTATTGCCTAAAACTTATACAGGATTTAACTACTCTGTTGGCGTTGAAGGTGTGGGCTTTATTATCTTTTTATTGCTGACTATATCCATCCTTACTACCACCAGCGTTTGGTCATTTTTAACCTTCAAGTACCGGGTCGTGGAATATGCAGAAAAATTCGATAAAGAGATTGAGCAAGAAAGGCTCCGGAGCTTACATACAGCGAAATTATCTGCTCTGGGCCGAATGGCGGCAGGTGTGGCGCATGAAATAAATAACCCTTTGGCCATTATTGCAGGCAGCACTCATATGCTGCAGAAGCAAACATCCAGACATTTAAGCCAAGAAGAGATTGTTAACAGTGTAAGCATCATTGATCGGCAGGTGATTAGAATATCCAATATCGTTAAGGCCCTAAGAAGTATCACTGGAGATGGCAGCCGTGAATCGAAGCAACTAATCTCACTTCAATCGATTATCCTTCAGGCCTATGAGTTTCTGGCCAGTCGATTAAAAAGTGAAAATATTGAATTTATTTTTGAGGGTCAGAATAATGAAACGAAAGTTTTTTGTCGGGCCACTGAAATATCTCAAATAATCTATAATCTATTTTCAAATTCAATTGATGCTCTTGAGGGAAAAAAAGATAAGTGGATACGGGTATCCTTAGAAACATCAGACGGTAATTGTATTATCAAATTCTCGGACTCCGGTGGACCATTAGATAAAGACCTTGTTGAGAAACTCATGGAGCCTTTTTTTACCACAAAAGATGTCGGCAAGGGGACCGGACTTGGATTAAGTATTTGTAGCTCTATTGCCCAAGGGCACGGAGGGCTGCTTGAATATGATACAACAGCTCCGACGACAACCTTTATCTTAAAGCTTCCGATCGGGGCTTAAATAAATTGACCAATCTTTTGACAGTCGACAAATACATTCCATTCTGAATAACACTAAATTCCTAATAATTCTAAAACCCTTTAACTGGCATCTTTCTTGCTTAGTTATCCAGTATGGCCACCATAGACATTTATGATGAAGAGAAGATCGCGAGACTTCTTTTTGTCCAAAGAGCACAAGGAATTGATTTTAGTCTTGATTTAGACTGGTCTCAATCTATTGATCTAAAAAAATCCTTCTTGCCACTCGACCACAATGCAATCCTTTTTCCTAAGGCAAGTGAAGAACAAAGATTAGTCATCTCACAATTTATAGGTCTCATGGTCGCTGCGACTATTTCCGAACTAGAGGAAGTCGCCTGCAGATTAAAAGGTCCGACCTGGGAAAATGTCCTGAGAAAATTTCCAGTAAATCCTGAGATTCATGAAATGGGTGAACTTTTTTATGAAGATGAAAAGAAACATTCTGCTGGATTTAGGCGTTATATAGATTTATTTGCCGAAAAAGTTAATGTGGATCCGGTTGATCTCAAAGTTCTATTACCCAGTTCAGACAAGACTCTTTCAAGTAAGATTTATCACTTGAATTCCTTGGCCGGCGGTATGGCGATTTGGTGGCTAATTGCTGCTGTAGAAGAAGAATCGATCCTGATCTTTGATCATATGAGAAAGAGTCGCAGAGAGATTGATCCTCTCTATTATGATCTTCATAAGGCCCACTATGAAGAGGAAATCAGACACAAAAGTTATGCTTCGATTATGCTCCAGGTGAATAGTGAGTTTGCCCGTGTGCCTCATTCCATCGTTTTAAGAAAACTTGATTTCATTTTGGCCGAAATTTTAAATATAACATGGACCTTTAATCAGTTATTCAAGGTTAAAAACTTTAAAAAATTGAGTTCAGCAAATCCTTTTTTTAAAATACTTTCAGAGCTTGAACCACTTTTGAGAGATCAAAGTTCACTTTCTGTGATTCACCACCTTTTTACTACCGCTCCTTATATAAAAAACATGCTTCACTTATCTGAACACCAACATATCAGGCATATGCTGGAACGATTTGGTGCTAAGAAAATACCCCTTCATTATTTTAAAGGGGCCTCTTAATGTATTGTATCGATTCCATATCCAGAAATGGGGAAGTTTTTCATTATATCGATGTAGGGTCATCCAATCAGAATGCATCTCTGGTTATTCTTCTCCATGGGTTTCCGGATAATGCTTTCGGATGGAACCTACAGATCACCACTCTTAAAGATCACTTTCATGTCATTGCTCCTTTTATGCCTGGGACCTTGAACAGACATACTGTTCCCAGTGAAAGACTCAAGACCGAGGAGCTTAAGAAAGATTTATTCGAGGTACTGAATAAAGTCAGGGTATCTCAAACCCAAAGAGTTTATATTTTGGGCCATGACTTGGGGGCCTTCCTCGGCGAATCCTTTGCCAAAGATTTAGGGCAAGACATTAAGGGAATTATCTTTCTTAATGGAATGGGGCTTGAGCAATTTGTGAGTAGGAAATTTAAACTTACCCAATGGTTTAAATCTTATTACGCATTTTTATTTCAGTTGGCCTTTGTCAGAGCTCTGGTTTATGAAGTCTTGCCTGACTATTTTTTGAAAAAGGCCTATGATCATTCTATTGTCCCTTTGCATGATGAAATAAGAAATAATGATAATCGCGTTCTCAGTACGATTCCGCTCTATAAGCACCTGTTTAGAGATGCTCTTAAATTCATTAGAAAGAAGCCTGGTCGTCTAACTATCCCCGCTCTTTTTCTCTGGGGAAAAGATGATGCTTTTTTAAACATTCCCAATCTTGATGAAGTGGATCAATTCTATGCTACGGGAACAGTCCGCGTCTTGGATGGTGGGCATTGGATTATGCGCTCTCGATTTGATCAAGTGAATAGAATCATTTTAAAGACTCTCAATCAATGGGAGAAAACGTCATGAATAAATTTAAAATCAACCGTCATTATTTGCTGATTTATTGTCTGTTTTCGTTGATCCTTTTTATAGTTATTGATTATGCTGTATTTTCTGTGAATGGCCTTAACTTTGATTTTCAGTTGAGTTCTTATGATTTTTGGCTGGTCCTTTTACCGGTATTCTTGTGTGGTTTGCCTTCAAGTATCATGCATAACTGCGCACATAACAATTTAAGGCCAAAAATGTTGAATTTAGTGGTAGGTGAACTCTGTGGTACATTTATGCTCTATGGTTTTAGGGGCTTTGCTCTGGCCCACATGTTTCATCATATTCATCCTGATGATCCTCTGATGGATCCTCATCCACCACAAGGACAAACCTTTTTTCGTTTTGTCATCTCGCCTATCAAATCAACCCTAAAGGTTGTTGAACGGGCCTATTATAAAAATTATGGAATAACTTCGCGAACCATCATAAATATCAAAGCTCAGAAATTCCTATTCAATCTGTGTCTCTTGGCCAGAACTCTGTTTTGGTTATTTCTGCTGGGTCCCAAGTATTTTTTATTGGCCTATTTGCCGGTATATTTCGCTAATATATTTGTCTTTGCCCATATCAATTTTGCTGCCCACAAGGAGCGTTCAGACGGTAGTTCTGAAATTATTAATCTCAATCACAACCTTTATTATCAATTTATTAACTTAGTTTCTTTTGGTGGATATTTTCATAAAAGTCATCATTTAAGACCTGGTGCCTTTAATCCTGCAAGAATTAAGACCTTAGAGGATAAGATTTATATTACAAATTCCAAAGCGATGGGGATTCATGTATGAATGGTTTTAAAAAGAATCCTCATTATTTGCTTAAATCTTTTAGCGTAAATATCTTCCTCTTTGGTTTATTTGTTTTTGTTATGATGACATTTAAACCTTTAGTCTTTGAAAAATTTTCTATTCTTCTTCTGCTTTTGATCCCATTTGGGCTCATCTTGGGGCTAGTTAGCGCAACTGCTTTTCATAATGCCAGTCATGGGAACATTAAACCCCGTTTCCTGAATCGTATAATAGGAGAACTAACTGCGGCCCTCTTTCTTGAAGATTTGCGTTGTTTTAGAGTAGGTCACATGCTTCACCATATCCATACAGATGATCCTCTATTGGATCCACATCCGCCTCAAGGACTGAAGTTCTTTGAGTTTATTCTTTCTTCTCGCAAAAAAACTATTTCCTGTATTGAAAACCTTTATTACAAGCATCATCTGAAAACTGCTTTATCGATGAAGAATGTAAGGCTGCAGATTTTGTTTTTTCATATAGCAGCGGTATTGAAACTCGTTTTTTGGCTTTATTTATTTGGTCCCGTCACTTTCTTATTTTTCTTCATTCCTTCATACCTGGCCTATTTCTTTGGATTTGCCCATTTAAACTATATTTCCCATCAAGAAGATTATGGAGATGGATCTATCTATAACCATAATGAGAACTTCTTCTATCAATTCATGAACGTTGTGACTTCCGGTGGTTATTTCCATAAAAATCATCACGCTTCGCCTGGGCTGTATAACCCGAGTAAATTATCCCGATAAATTAAAAACTTTCATGTAAAACTTCATGTATACTGGTTTTCTAGAGGAATATTAAAATAAGGAGTTTCTCATGGCGCGCGGAGAAGGTGGACAAGACAAAGGTAAGGCGAAAGGCAAGCCTAAGCTTACTACCAAAGAAAAGCAGGATAAGAAGAAAGAGAAGGCCAAAAACAAAGTAAAATAACAATTAAGTTTGGGTCAGGTTCTACCTGACCTTTTTTTATTCTTCTTCTGGCACCCTCAGGATTTTTCCGCAGGCAATCGGAAGGCTATCTTGAGAGGAGAGACCATTCATCGTTTCAATAGTCTCTGGTAAAGGTGTTCTCGCCGGCACTCCATAGATAATAATTACTTTTTCCTGAGGATCAATATCTAAACTATCAGGTTTCATCACTTCTCTATACGTATAGTGACCGGACCCATCGGCCCGTGGGAACTCTGGATCAAGTGGGTCTTTTGCATTCAAGTCACCATCGAGCTCCATCAGTTTTTTACCAGAAATCTTATTCACTTCTGCCACATCAATCACACCATCCTGATTGATATCATGATTTTCCTCTGGACAATTATTCCCATCATGCACATATTGGTGATGAGTTACCCCAGCAGGTGTACCAACCATATTTATTTGAAATGCTATTCCTTCAATCAGTGTCTCAATATTGCCCGTGCCATTAGAAGTATGCTTGAAGACTTGGTTATTCAAAGGTGCCAAAATAATCCTATAACTTCCAATTCTAAGACCTTCTTCATTTGGGCGCTCTTCTTGAACTTCCTGGGGGGAGGGTAAAAGGTCTTTATCATCTTTACCACAGGCCCATAGAAGACTTAGGCCCAGAAGATAGACTAAAGGGAAAGATTTTATAACCATGGGGGAGCCTCTCCTAATTCTGCTTCAACTTGTCTGCCAAGCCTTCTTATTCGTGCTTCTTCTTTAAGCAAGTACGCTTTTTGTGCTTTTTCGGCCCTTAATTCTAATCCATCAGTATTTTTATCGCAGTTGTCCCCAGGTGAGTACGTTCCTGAACCGCAGATTGCAACTTTGATCTTCTCTGGCCTTCCCATGCGTGAGAGCCATTCAGTAAGTTCTAAGGGACGAGAAGGTTCTATGGCCGGGTCAAGGACGTATTTTTTATCCTTAACCTGCACAATCGGGGCAACGTGATACCACCAAGCGACTTTTCCTCTAGGTGAATTCGGCGTCGTCACTCGAAGGCTTCCGAAGGCAAATATCTTTTTTGTCTGAGGGTATAACCAACGAAAGACATTCCGGCTAACCATCGCTGCACGCGCATAACAACCATCATCAGGATAAATCCATGATGGTCTTCTTTCTTCCCCATTTATTGAAATAAATCTGGTGTCACGAAGTTTTTCAAATCTTGCTTGTAACAGAGTTGATTTCCAACGGGTAATATCAGGCAATTCTGCTTCGACGAACTTTTTTGCTTTATTCAAAGGGGTGTTTCTGATGATAAATTTAGCATTCGACTCTTGATTCCTGTTTAAATACCTATAGGCCCTTCTTTCATAGACTTCATAGGGAATATTTGGCCTACGATAGGCAGATTCAAGACCTGCTCTGGCATTGGGAAGAGCATTAATGCTAAAGATGAAAATAGTCGTGAATATTTTTAGTAACATCTCTGCTCCATGAGGTTTTTAATCTTTTAAAAGTTAGCTGCCGTTTTTGTAAAAGACTAGGTATGTAGGTTAGTTCATGGGAAAATTTAGAATAAGAAATGGAAACGTAGCATCGAATAAGCGACTTAGCGTAGAACAGTTGTCCCCATTTCTTTTGAATATATTTTATCCATAAGTTTCTTTAGTTCATGAGAGACCGCAACTTTATAGGGAGTTGGATTTTGGTGGCGAATGATATCCGCTCTCATCTTTGACATCTCTTGTAGGCTCCACTCTCTGATGTGCTCAAGATTCGTTTCTCCTTTCCATTGTCCCTTGATAAATAGAGGCCTTAGCATTTGCTCTACATGTGAAGGGATGACCTCTGCCTTCATTTGGTCAAAAAATGGATGATGAACCAGAAGCTTTTCCCCTGGTTTCGGAGGCATTTCATTCTCATTTGTAAGAAGGTCCATGAGATAGGTTTTATCCTGTCCAGATATGCGATAAATCCTTTTACTCGAAGGAATCGTTCTTTTTGTTGGTTGATCGGAAATTTTGATTCTAGGCCTGCCATTTATTTCAACCAGTTTATAGACTCCTCCTAATGAAGGATCCATGGCGGATGTGACAAGTTTCGTTCCGATTCCATATGCATCAATTTTTGCCCCTTGTTCATTCAGTGCCAAAATAATTTTTTCGTCTAATTCATTTGAAGAAAAAATTTTGATTTCCTCAAAACCTGCCGAATCCAGCATCTTTCTTGCCTCTATGGATAAATAGGCCATATCTCCAGAATCAAGCCTTATGCCGTAAGGCCGATGTCCAAATTTTCTTAATATTTTAAACACTCTCAGAGCATTTGGAATCCCACTAGACAGTGAATTATAGGTATCGACTAAGAAAGTCGCTGTATCCGGGAAAATTTTAGCGTAAGCAATAAATGCTCCTAGTTCTCCTTCATTGGTAGATAAACCATCTTCTTGTTTAACTTGTTCCAATAAAGGAGCGATCGATTGACCATTCCATTCTAAAGACTCAGGCCTTATTTTAAAAAAACTTTGCACGAATGAATGGGCCATCGTTCCTATTACAGGAATGTGATATTTATGGCCTGCTAGAGTATTGGATGTGGCCGAAAATCCTCCAATAAAACTGGACCTCGTGGCCATCATGGCGCCATTGGGGCCTTGCGCTCGCCGCATACCAAATTCAACTAATGTTTTTCCTTCTGATATTAACCATGACCTACGTGCCAGGGTTGCTACCAGAGTTGCAAAATTTAAATGATTGAGCAGCATACTTTCTAATAACTGGACTTTAATTAAGGGCCCTCGTACCTGGATCAGGGGCTCAAAGGGAAAAACGATTGAGCCTTCAGGAAACCCATATATTTCAACATCATTTAGATCAAGATTTTCCAGAAAGTTAAAAAAATCTGGATCTGATTTGGAAAAAACAGGCAGTTTTTTGAGATAGGCCAACTCATCTTTTTTAAAACTAAAATTTTCTAGTGCTTCTTTGATTTGATCATGGCCCGCAACAACCGCAAATTCTCCTCCGAATGGGCATTTCCTGAAAAATAATTCAAAAACAGAAACATCATCTTTTTTATGTGTCTGGTAATAGGCATTGGCCATGGTTAATTCATAAAAATCTGTAAATAGAGGTGACTTTCCCATGTTAGATTTCTAGCCTAAATCTCATGGGAGAAGAAGTCACAGGGAGACGATGTTATGTCCCAAAACCAATTGATTAATCCTGAGTCTTTAAGTGCTGCTCTTATTGTGGTGGATCAGCAGATTGATTTTCAACCTGGCGGGGCCTTGCCTGTAACTGGAGGTGACCAAGTCGTGGAAGGAATTAGCGATTTGATGCATAAATTTAAGACAGTCGTATTATCTCAAGATTCACATCCTCAAGGGCATATCTCCTTTGCCAGTTCTCATAAAGGTAAAAAACCTTATGACATTCTTTCTTTGGATGATTTGAATGATTCGAATTTTGAATCTCAATTCTCAAGGGATCGTTTAATAAATTACCTGCTTTCAATTCCTCAACATAAACAGACTCTCTGGCCCGATCATTGTGTGCCTGGAACTCCCGGTTGGGAATTTGATCCGCGCTTACCGGTGGAGAAAGCCGATCTTATTTTAAGAAAAGGTAAAAGGATTGATTGTGATAGTTATTCCGCTTTTCAAGAAAATGACGGACGTACGACTGGACTGGCCGGTTATTTAAAGGGAAAGAATATAAATACGTTGTATCTGGTGGGGCTGGCCGGTGATTATTGCGTTAACTGGTCAGCATATGATGCTGCCCAGTTAGGCTTTAAGGTTATTTATGATTATTCACTAACTCGCTTTGTAGATGCTAATCCAACAAATGCTAATCAAATTATTCAACGTTTAAAATTTTCGGGTGTGGAAGTTAAGAATACCTCAGCTGCTTAGTTTAGGCATTTTCAAAATCTTAACTGGAGATGCAAAAGAGTTTATTTTTAATTTCTCTTTATGGAACTATCATTTTTTTGAAGGTAATAAATTAAAACCAGGAGGTTTATATGTCACTGTTTAAGAATCAGGCCCCTGCTACTAGAAATCAGAATCCCATGTCCTTATGGCAGCAAGAAATGAACAGCCTATTTGATCGATTTAACCGTAATCTGGGTGATTTCGATTTCGGTGGACTAGATAAATTTTCCCCTAAAATCGAAGTTAAGGAGAAGGATAAAAACTACACAGTGTTTGCGGAAGTTCCAGGTATCAAGGAAGATGATATCAATGTGTCTTTAAGGGACAATAATCTGATCCTGGAAGGTGAGAGAAAATCAGAAAATACCGTAGACGAAAAAGATTTCTATAAATCTGAGTTTAGTTACGGAAGTTTTTATCGAACTATTCCGTTGGAAGATGAAATTAACCCGGATTCAGTAAAAGCTTCCTATAAAGATGGGATTCTGAAAATTGAAATGGATAAAGTTAAACCTAGTGGGCAAAAGACCAAAAAGATACCAGTTCTAAAATCGTAAAAATAGAAAGGGGGGAGCCGGCCCCCTTTCCTGTGAGGTTATGATGTTGACTGAACCGAATATCCTCGTTTGTTCCGACTTCTCCCCTTACTCCGATTTTGCATTGAAGGCCGCTGAAGAAATTCGCAAAAAGACTAAGGGCCAAGTACATGTCCTTCATGTTGCAGAAGTTCCCATTCAGTGGCAGGCACCGTCCGTAGATTTTCTTCCTCATTATATGGATGAAAAATTTGATGTGGAACTTTTGAAAGTATCAAGAAAAGAACTCGAAAATAGAGTGGCCAAGGTCGGTTTGAGTGGCGAAGTACATGTCATGATCGGAATGGTATATGCTTCGATTCAGGAAGTAATTAAGAACAAAAATATTGATCTTCTTATAATGGGCCATAAAGGATTGGCGAATTCCCCATTCCATTTAGGGAGTCTTGCAGAGAAAATGGTCGCCGCTTCACCCGTCCCAATATTGGTGACTAAAAGACCTGTGAGTTTTGAACGCATTGCTGGCCTCGTTGATCCGACGAATCCTTTAGTAGAGATTATTCAGGTCTCTCATGAACTGGCGCGGTTATTTTCTTCTAAGCTTGAAATTGTGGCACTATTTAAAGATGTGATGACTCATTTTTTAGGATTAGGAAAACTTTCCTTTTCAACCAGGCTTTTAAGTTTGAGCGAGGAGCAAAAAGAAGAAGTTTTGCACAATACCCGGAGTCTCATCAAAAATCTTCTTCCTGCAGATTCTCATGCTCAAATCAAAGTTGAAATCACCATTGAAAAACAACTCGCCTATCATCTTAACTCAATTCTCGAAGGTGACCATACTAGCTTTGCAGTCATGAAAAGACATCACCCAGGGTCTTTAGAAAAGCTCTTAATTGGCCAGGAAACCCGCCGAATGTTGGAATTATTTGAGGGGACTTTGTTGATTCTTTAATCCTGATTAATTTTATCAGGATCGGGGCCTTGTGTTTTACTTCATAAAACTAGATCAATTTTACTATTAAAACTAGATCAATTTAATTACTATGTTTTTATACCCCATAAGGGGAATTATGCGAGAGAACGGTGCGCATAACTTTTTTTTCGTCTTGGATCCCTTGATTTGGAGCTTTTTATGGGTGATTCCTCCCGGAGTTTGAATGTTTTAAACAAAATTTTAAAGAACGAGATTAAACCCACGTCCAGTGAAACGACTTCTGAACAAATCATCGAAAAATATTTTAAGCCGACTTCCAAAGAGAGAAAAAAAGTCAAGGCCCCAGGCCGCCCTAAACTTGAAGATCATCTTAAGGCCCGGAACTTTACCCTTTGTCTTGCTCCTAAATATGTTTCCTTTTTAGATCGTCTTCAAGTTCAGGATAAAAAAGTTCAGGGAAGAGGGCGTAAGATTCGTTTTATCATCGACCGCTTTTTGGAGATGGGTAAACGCCAAGAAGCTCAGTTGAAAATGATCAAAGAATCTCTGAGCAATGTGGAAGGAGTGCTTAAAAGCTTTTCTGGTCAGGTTAAAAAGGGACATAAACTTGAACTAAGTGTTAGAGAAAAACTGGAAGTCAGGAAGGCCGTCAATCAGGTGCATTTATTAGTTAAGCTCCAGGCCTTTACCGCTAAAGACCTTTATCGGCTTTTACCTCGTAATGATTGGGCGATAATGGCCTTCTGTCTTGATTGGAGTCGAAATCATCCGGAGAATAAATGAATCATAAGAGTCTTCAACCGTTTTCGGGATTTCAGATTGATCAGAATGCTAGGTTTGATAGGAACAAAATCTATTATGGTTTTATTCACAATTATTCCTCGCCACACACCAGGGACGCCTACACCCGGGACTTAAGAAAGTTTCTTCATTTTATTGACCAGAGTTTTCGGGGGCTGAATGAACTTCAGGTTGAACACTCCCATCTTGTGGCCTTTAAGGATTACTTGCTGAGTGATGATTACTCCCAAAGAAGTGTTAATCGTTTATTGGCCACACTCTGGTCATTCTATGATTACCTTATGGATTTGGAGTTAATTGACAAAAATCCCGTCAGTCGGGTTAAACGATTCAGTATTCCCAAAGAGGTGAGGACTCAAGATCTAAGTGATGAACAAGTCCTAAACCTTCTGGGCGCCGTTGATGAAAGTACTGGTGCCGGTAAGCTTCATAAAGCGGTACTGAGTTTGTTTTTCACTACAGGGATGAGGCATCGTGAAGTTTCTCATTTACAGTTTAAATGTCTGGATGAAGAAAATGGCTTCACTATTATCCGTTATACGGCCAAGGGCTCTCAGGAGATGGTGACTCCTTTAAACCCCAAAGTTCTTACAGCATTGGGTGATTACTTAAGATGGTGTAAAGCTCAGGATTATCCTATGGGGCCCGAAGACTATATTTTTAGGCCAACCAGAAATGCTCATTCAGGGAATCTCAATAAGCCCCTGGATCCAAAGTCGCTCAATTATATCATTAAAAAATATGCTAAGAAGACAGGTGTCACCGGAAAGATAACCATTCACTCTGCTAGATCCACTGTCATTGGTATGCTTCTGGATAAAGGCCACGCACTTGAGCGGGTTGCCGATTTTGTTGGCCACAAGAATATTTCGATGACCAAGGCCTATAATAAGAGAAAATTAAGGATTCAACAGTCTTTAAGCCTGGAATTATAGGAATACCTGAGTGAAGCCCGCCAGATAAAAAGCATCAATTTTGTCCAGCTTCTGCCGATAAGCCTCCAGATGGCAAACACTATAAAACTTGATCAATTAAGGCCTTCCCTCAAAGCATGTAACCTTTACGAAGGGGACAAGACCATTGTGGTGGAGGATGTGGAAAGTAAGGCCCAGATCGTTCTTCCTAAAGAAAATGCTCCTATCCTGGAGCTTTTGACAGGAGAGTACAGTATTAAAGATATCTCGGCCGAGCTTTATCATTCGCACGGTCAGGTGAGCTTTCATTCCATCATTACAACGATTAAATTATTAGGTGAGGCCCATCTGCTTGAAGGCATGGATCATAAATTCGATGCTGTTCAGGAAGAGAAAAGTCCCCATGAGCAAAAAGCTTCTATTCTTAATAGATGCTTATATGAATTGAAATTGATTAATAAATTGAGTCTTAAGTGGCATCACGATGTGGCCTTTTTTGCACTTGCCTGCGCCCTTGGCGCTATCTTGATTTTTAACTTTCAGGCATTCCTTGGATTAAATCTCTCCCGTTTCCTAAAATCTCCCCTTGGTTATGATGAAGCTCTCGTGAGGCTTTTTGTGATGAGTTCACTTCTCATGACTTTGAAAAGCTTTTTACAAGGAACATTACTTCTGTTCTCAACAGGTTCGTTATATGGGGCAGGGGTAAAGCTTTATCCTTACTCTATATCACTTAGTATTAATGATAATTCCTTGTACTCCCATCCAAAAAAAAGTGTGATCATTTCTTATGGGATTTGCTCGGCCCTCTTATACCTGATTTGTTTTTCTGGGTTAAATATGATTCCTGCCTTAAGACCTTATCGACATGATCTGGGAGTCATGGCAATTTTGTTGACCTTCATTGAAATGAATCCTTATCGTAGAAGTGATTTGACGAAACTGTTTTATTTCTTCTATGCCGAAAATCAGCTTAAGAGCATTATGCCGTATCTTAAAAACTGCACACTGGCAGGTTTGTGGAAAGATACTGGCGCTAAAATTTCAGATGAAATTCGATATGTGACATATTCTGTCCTGGCAATTGGATGGGCAATAGGCTTTTCATTGTTTAGCTTTGAAATCATTTTTAAGAGTTTTCCCGGGCTTTTTTACCAGATTCAACTTGGCCAGTCTCTAAGTAAGTATTCGGCCATGATTATCATGGGTTTGCTAACTTTTATTACTGGCTATCTCTTAGTGGATTTGTTCCATACTCTCTTGAAAAATATTCTCTCTCCTCTTGTCCTGCCCCTGATGAAGTTGGGACAACGGACCAAGGTTTACAAGCACGAGGACATTACTTCCGAAACAGTTAAAGTGAATCTAAAAAATCACATGCTATTTAATCAGTTCAAAGAAGAAGCCGTGGAATTTCTGATCGCACACTCCACCATTAAAACCAAGAAAAAAGGATCACACCTCATTCTTCAAGGTGATGAAGGCCGTGATGTTTACTTCTTGCTTGATGGAAGCGTGGACGTAACAGTGAGGGAAAAGACCGGACGAATCAAGCACATTGTTAATCTAGGTAAAAATACTGTTTTTGGTGAAATGGCCATTTTTGAGAAAACGAAGAGAACCGCCAATGTCACTGCCAGTGATGACATTGTGTATCTTGAAATGCCTGAAAATGTTTTCGATCTTTTGATGAAAGATGAACAATTTAAAGATGACTTTGATAAGCTTCAAAAACGGGTTGAAATATCTCAGTTTGTGGCATCCGCAAATTTATTTAAGGATTTTCCTCCCGAAGTGATGAATCTCTTTGTTGAAGCAGGGGATTTAGTCTTGTTTCCGGCCGGACATAATATTGTTGATGAAGGTGAAAAAGATAAAACGTTCTACCTTTTAATTAAAGGGAAGGTCGACATTATCAAAGGGCATGATAAAGTTGCTGAACTTGGGCAAGGGGATTTTTTTGGTGAAGTTGCCCTCATTGCCAATGTTCCAAGAACTGCTTCTGTTAAAACACTTGAAGACAGCTTGTTCCTCTATATTGAAGATAAAAAGTTCTGGAATATTCTTTCGGAGAATATAGAACTCGCTATGTATATTGAAAGTGTTGGCCGTCACCGCTTGGGAGAGGCCGCATGAAAAAGTTTTTTGGGCTTCTCTTGAAAATCCTACCGCTATTAACCATTTATAAAGGACTCACTAGTGGTGGCGCTCGTTTAGGACCTTTTATCGATACCGCCAAAGTCGCCCTCACTCAATATGAAGTGGCACAAATCACAAAACTTACTTTTGAGGATTATGCTCATAAAAATAAAGTAGTGAGTTCTTCTGAATTTCCGCAATTTATCAAAGATAAATACCATAGTCAGTATTCAGTACTGGCCCGGGAATTAACTGGTGATAAAGAACATGATCATTCAAAAGACATCTGGGGTCAGAATTTTCAGCTGATCTTAAATCAAAATATCGGTCAGGTAAGAATCGCAAGTGCTGGACCAGATGGGATCATTCAGAATAAAGATGATATAGGTGTGGATTTTCCTGTTGATATGCCTCAAAGGAGAAGGCCTGCTTCGGTTCCCAGACCTCGGGTTGATCCTGAACCTCAGGACATGGCCCTCCAGGATGAGGAGTCAGTGGAAGTAGTAGAGGCCCAGTTAGAGTATGATCCGCAATATGATGAAGAAGGCTTTGATAAATACGGTTTCAACCAGGATGGTTATGATCGGGACGGTTATGACCAAAATGGCTTTCATCGAAACGAAAAAGAGCTCCAATATGCTGAAGCTACTATAGATCAATAGAAGCTACCTGTAAAAATTTCCGAGTAAATAGTCTTCTCTCATTATTGATGGTATTTCCCATCCATAAAAATAAGGAGACTCTATGAAATCATTTTTGATATCTGCTGTGACATTCCTCTCATTAATTTCCTGGTCAATGGCCGCAGAAGCAGTAAGTTCATTTAACTGTAATGCCCAGATGATTGGTCTGAATGAAGATGGAGTGAGTACGAGAGGGTTAATTGCTCCACTACTAGTTTCTTCAAATAAAGATTCTTTGATTAATGCTAAATATACCTATGAGGCCCTCGCTCTGAATTTTAATCCGAATGTTTTAAATGATGGGGGAGCTTACGTGATCCTCGATGGACGGGCCAAAATGATGTTGCTCAATGTTCATGTTTCACTCAAGGCCGTAAGCGATAAGGCCATTCGTGTTGAAATGACAGACAGAGTTTCAAACGTTTCAGCTGTTGCGACATTTAAAACTTCTGCCGGTGAAGCAACTGCCACACTTTCTTCAACTGAAGGTTCTTTTCACTTAACTTGCCGAGCAAACTAAAAACGTTCTCTGTTAAAGGGCCTTTATGGCCCTTTATTCTTTCCAGGGCAGCAATTTGGATAATTCTTCGATGGCCTGTCGCACTTGGATCTTTTCTTTTTTAATATATTCTTCAATCGCCTTGTGAAATGCCGGATGTTTTAACTTATGAGCACTGAAAGTTTTGACCGGCCTGAATCCTCTGGCCATTTTATGTTCACCCTGGGCACCTGCTTCAAATTTTTTAAGCTTATTCTTTATACAAAAATCGATGCCTTGGTAATAACAAAGCTCAAAATGAAGATTTTGAATGTATGAGTTTGCTCCCCAGTATCGTCCATAAAGAGTTTCCTTATCATAAAAGAATAAGGAACCAGCAACCGGGACGTTATCCTTGGTTGCTTCTACATACAGAATGTTTTCTGACATAGTCCTAAAGATTTCCTGAAAGAATTGTTCATTTAAATAATCAAAAGAATTTTTATTCACAATTGTTGAAATATAAAATTGATACATTCTTTTAGCATGAGTTTCTGTCAGTTCAGTGCGGGAGTAGGAATTAAAAACGAGATGCTCAAAGTGTCGCTCTTTTTTGATGACCTTCTTTTTACGTGGTTTCATTTGGTTTAAATAATCATCAAAATGAGTGAAATCATTGTTTTGAAAATGGTATTGAATGCTTTCTCTGATCAAATATCCGTGATTCTCAAAAAGAATCTGTTCACCCTCGGCCAAGAAAAGAAAATGGGCCCCGGAAAAGTTATGTTCTAAATAATAGCTTTCAAATTGTCCTAGAAGTTCGTCCACTGCTTCTTGATAGAATTCTTTCATCATGAAGTGAGTGGTTGTTACCGGTGTAAAAGGAATCATGGCCGTAAGTTTAGGGTAATAGGGGATTCCATAACGCTGGTAGGCCTCTGCCCATCCCCAGTCAAAGATATATTCACCGTAGCTGTGATCTTTTATAAAAGTCATTAAGAAGTCGTTTCGGGTAGGGTGAGCAAAGATCTTTTCTTGCCACCCTGTGCCTTCGCCGATGGAGCCACTGGACTTTAGGGCCTCAAGAAATTCAAATTTAAGGAAAGGATTCCTGTTTGGACATGCTTTTTCCCATCGCTCTTTGGAAATCCCTTCAATCATTATTCATGTCCTTGTGGCCATTTTCATGGTAGTCATCATCCTAACTTTAGTCAAATGCGAGAGAAGAGACATATGGAAAAACCATTTTCAGCTGCCTGTGAAAGAAATCGAGAACCCATTCTTAATATCATGAAAGACGTGATTTCCCGCGATGATAGAAGATTACTTGAAATCGGTGCTGGCACTGGTCAACATGCCGTTTATTTTGCTCCTACTTTTCCATGGCTTGAATGGCATCCCACTGATGTCTCAGCAAATTTATTGGGCATGAAGCTTTGGTTTAATGAGGCCCGAGTTCCTAACATCAAACCACCAGTGCGGTTAGATGTCAGTAAAGATGATTTTCCAAAGCTTAAGTTTGATTTGGTTTTTACTGCCAATACTTTTCACATAATGCATTGGAAAGAATGTAAGTCATTGATCAAACTATTGGGGCATCGTCTCAGAGAAGGTTCAAGGGTCATGATATATGGACCATTTAAGTATGATGGCGTATTTACATCAGCAAGTAATGAAGAATTTGATCAACAATTAAAACTTCGCGACCCACTCTGTGGCATCCGAGCATTTGAAGATGTTAACAATGGAATGATCAAAAATGGTTTTGAATTGGTTAGTGACTATGAGATGCCGGCAAATAATAGATTGTTAGTTTATAAGAGGCTTAAATTTTCTAAATAACCTCTAACATCATCAGGAGAGTAGAATGAAAAGATTATTAATCGCATTTACACTTATTGCCAATGTCGCACTGGCAGAAGAAGTTCGTTTTGGTTGTGAGTTCACCGATGTTACTTACCGTCGTCAATTTTCTCTTGAAAACATGACAGTAAATTTCGAGGATGGCGTTTTCCCGGAAACTCATTTCGATTTTAATTTAAGAAGTGCAGGACTCGTTCCAAAGTTTGATAACTATCAGACGGTTCGAAGCGGAACTGCAAAAGTTTATGAAGTCGGTACACTTGGTCAAAAAAGAAGCATTCAGTTATCATCTGCTATTAAAGGTGCTGAACTTGAATACATTGGCCTTGTGATTGATTTTCCTGGTTTCCTTGCTTCAAAAATACGTTTTGCTGATGGAACCACTTATTCGGGGACTTGTTTGTCTCTTTAATCTTCATTTGAAAATAAGGTGAAACTACCGAAAGACTTCTCTAGAATCGCTTCAGTTGGAGGGGATCATGGGAAGTCTTTTTTTTGAAGGTTTGGTTCTGCAAGCTGGCCTGATCTTCGCTCTCGGGGCACAGAATCTCTTTGTGCTTGAAGCAGGCCTAAAGCGTCAACATCATCTTACAATATCATTGGTCTGTTTTCTTTGCGATATGACTTTAATTTTATTAGGTGTTGCCGGAGCAGCTACTCTTTTTACACAATTTCCAGGACTCAAGATTCTCATTGGAGTATTTGGTGTTACATTTTTATTCCTCTACGGAGTGAGTAAGATTTTTTTCAACGAGAAGACGATATTGAAAAAAGATTCCTCACCAATAGAAACAACTTTGAAAAGAAGCATCTTGTTGGCCGTGACCTTCAGTATTCTAAATCCTCATGCCTATCTGGATGCTTTTATTTTAATTGGTGGCTTTTCAAGTAAGTATGAATTATTGCAAGACCGACTCATGCTTGGTTTAGGAGCTGGAGTTTATTCTGGAGTTTGGTTTCTTCTTCTTTCCTCACTCTCGTCGATCATGAAGCCTATCCTGGAGCATCCATTCCGTATGAAGATGCTCATGTCTGTGGCAGGTTGTGTTTTAGTTTTTCTTTCCGGGAAACTTGGCATGGACGTTGTTGGTTGGATCCAGCTTGAATTTTCGACAGTATCGCATCATGATTTCATGAATTACCCGGTTTCACCCGGGAGATTATTTACAACGATACTTTATTAAACTGACTTTTTTTCCATTCAAGGAATGCTAGAATGAACTTCTCTGATGAAATTTCTTTGGCTATTTCTGCGCCAAGTTTGGTCATAGCTTCCTGATAGAAACTAGCTTCTTCTTGTTTGGTTGGAAAATCTAAATGCACCGGCATTCTTGTTCTCCAGAATGGATTTTGTGCAAGATAGTTAGGCAGATAACTAGCAAGGTCGATGGCCGAAGAAGGCATAAGTCCAATAGAAACATGCATTGACTCTTTTTGAGTGCGGGCAATATGCCACCAACCTGAAGGGATATACAGCCAGTCTCCTGCTTCAAGTGTTACCTTGATTTCAACAGGAGTTCTCTCTTTCTCGTATTCCAGATCTTTTGGAATAGAATTAATCAGTGGATTAGGGTGCACGGTATTAGGCCGGATACTATAGGACTTACTGCCTTTGGTCTGAATAATGAAAACTTCTTCTACATCATAATGCCAACCAAATGCATTGTGGCCTTCTGGAGTGCAATAAAGCTGAATGTCTACAGGAGTATGGAAGGATTTTTCAAAATCTCGCGCCACATCTTTTAGAAGAGAAGAAGACTTTTCCGCAAACCTCAAGAGGAGGGTGTGACCTTGCCGATGATGATCTTTGGCCTCTTGATAACTTAAATCAACATAGTCTTTGATGACTCTGCCATCCTGAACAATTCGTAGGACGGAATTTTTGGCCTCCAGAATGTTTTCTACCATCTGCCAATCCAGGAGATGGGTAAAATCCTTACCTCCCATCGGTTTTGAGAATGGAAGTTTGGTGAAATGTTTTGGTAAGAAAATAGTTTTTGGGTCTTCACCCAATAATTGTTGAAGCATATTCATGTAAAAATATTAGCCTAAGAATTAGTCTAAAGCACCCCTGCCTTTTGATATGGCAATTTGTCCGGATCCCAGGAAAATGATAGCAAGTGCTCCGAAGAAATAAAGGGCATTAAGTTCAACCATCCAGCCACCCATTTCAGATATCTCATCCAATTGAGCAGAATGCACTAACAAGGTTGCCATGACCATATTGATGGCCACGAGGAAGCCTGCCAGACGAACTTTGTAACCTATGATCATCAGCACTGGTGCTAGAACTTCTCCGATAAACACCCCGAATGAAAAAAAAGGTGGAAGACCTGCACGAGCAAGAATTTGTGTTACTGCTTCTGTTCCAAATAGAATCTTGTTTATTCCATGGACCAGCATTAATCCTCCAATTGAGAGTCTTAAGAGTAATCTTCCAATATCATCTTTTTGAAAACGAATGGCATCGGTAATATCGTAGTCATTAGTTTCCTTGAGGTGCACCTGATTCATATCATTTATTTTTTCCATACATCCCCCTCATGATTGATCCTTTATTTTAACTGTTAATTCACAGAGGGTTATCTTAAGAAGCATTTAAGGCAAAAAAAAAGGCCCACCGAAGTGGACCTCTTTTCAATAATTTGATTTAAGTCAAATTACTCAGCAGCAGGAGCATCAGCTGGAACTTCAGCAGGAGCTTCAGTAGCAGGAGCATCAGCTGGAGCAGCTTCTGTTTCTGTAGCTGGAGCAGTTTGCTCTACAGTTGTTCCTTCAGCAGGAGCAGCTTCTTCTTTCTTGTTACAAGCAACAGCAAGAACAACAAGAGCAGCAGCGAGTACTAGATACTTAGACATAAATTCTCCTTTTTGATTCATCCAAATGACAATTAATCAGATGATCCTTAATTCTTGATTGAATATCTATAAATTTAACCAAACTCTTTTTGTACTGCAAGGGCCTTGACTTAATTATTTTAACAGCTTGATGCAGGCAAACGTTCTGCTGCCAAGTGTTAAAAGTTTAAAATCCTTTTTCGACAAAGGGTAAAGGCCAGCTTTGTCGGATAGTAAGCAGCTTCATTAATGAAAATCGGATAAAGCATTTCCTCGGTTCGTCTCCACTGGTATTCCCCGTTAAAGCTTTTAAAAGGGCGGTATTCACCTTCTATACCTATAAAATCCTTCCCATTAAAACTAGTGTCTATATAGGCCGTTAACTCTCCATTTTCATCTTGAGGATAATAGATATCTTCAATCTCTTCATAAATTTCAAGTAGGCCACTCGTCAAGTTTGTGAGAGTCGTAATTGCTCTTAATACTTCCTTAATTAATTTTAATGTCCCTTCTAGTGCAACCGCATTAATCACCCCATTTGGTACTGGTCCTACTTCAATCATCATTCCAAATTCTGATTGTGAGGCCAGGTACTTCTTATTGGGATCTGGAGAGACGATAATTCTTGTATCACTTAAATGTTGAAGAAGTTGGGAAGCAATCTGAAAATTTAAAGGTTGGTTATGGGAAATAATGACCGTATTGCCCATATGGGATGTCGTTGAATGAAGATCTAATACAAAGCACGGCCCCTGATCGATAAATTCCTTTAATTCTTTGGCCCGTCTATGCTCATATGAATCAGGGCGGTCCTCATGAAGAAATTGAAAGGCCCGGTTTAGATCTTCATCCTTAAAACGTTTGTTGATCTGATAGGCTTCCGGGTTAGCAAGAATAAAGTGAAGGTCAAGTTCCGGAAATTCTTGTTTGAACAGTTCTGCATATTTTTTAATGACAAAAATTCCAGTCCATTCATTTCCATGAGTTCCACCCAAAATAATCACTTTTTTAATGGGCTTCACTTCTTCTCCTCAATCCGGCGAACAAATTCATGGATAATATTGTGGTAGAGGTCCATTCCGGAGATGGCATCCTCCACATCCGAATCAATATTAGGGTTATCGTTAATTTCAATGACGTAGGCCTTACCATCTCTTTCTTTTAAGTCTACGCCATAAAGACTATTGCCCACTAGGTGGGAGATCTTTAAGGCCGTATTCACCACATGTTTTGGAACTTTTGAGATGGGAAAGGTTTCGGCATCGCCGCAAGATATGCCCTTGTTCATTTTCTTACTATGGTCGTAAATTTGCCAATGACCTTTGGTCATGAAGTACTTACAGGCAAAGATCGGACGATCATTGAGAACCCCGATACGCCAGTCAAAATCTGTATAAAAATATTCCTGGGCCAGTAGCAAGGCCGATTTTTTAAATAAATCTTCAGTGACTTGAATTAATTCTTCTGCGCTCTTGATCTTAAAGACGCCTTTAGAAAATGAACCATCTGGAATTTTAATGATCATGGGCAGACCAATTTCTTCCACCGCCTGTTTTAGTTGCTCCGGACTGTTACCAATGACCATGGTTTTAGGAGAATTGATATTGTTGGAGTGGAGCAGGTTATGCATGTAAATCTTATTGGTGCATCTCAAAATAGACATAGAGTCGTCAATAACTACCAGCCCCTCAGATTCGGCCTTCTTCGCGAAACGATAAGTATGGTTATTGATGGCGGTCGTTTCACGAATAAAAAGTGCATCAAATTCAGCAATCCGTGAGAAATCTTTTTTCTCTATCAGTTCAACCAACACGTCATTCTCTTTTCCGGCCTTGATAAAATTATTCAGGGCCTTTTTGTCACTCGGTGGCATTGGATCATCAGGATTATGAAGGATGGCCAGATCATAACGATATTTTTTCTTGGCCTTTGGTTTTCTCCAAATTTTCCCTGAGTAATCATCCAAAGAGGAAGCAAATTTATCTTCGTCTTTATTGGACAGAGCATTTAAGCTACCCGTTCGTATTGAATGAATCTCCCACTTCTTATCCCATTCGAAATCAACATGCAGGATGGGAGCAGGGAAGAGATCGAAGATTTGTCGGGCAACCTCTTGCAACTGTTCTTTATCGGTTCTCCCAAAATAGACAGTGATTGAGACACCTTCAGACGGACTTTGATTTTTAAAAGCTTTTTGAATGGCAAGATCCAGATCTTCTGTTTCAAGACTATAAAGGAAAGACCGGGATAAATCGCTGATGGCCTTAATGGAAGGAATGACAGAATGACCCCGTGCTTCTGCCAATAATGAGCAGTAGTAACCTTTACTCAGATATTTATAATTCCGACAGAGGTTAATTATTTTGATGCGCTCTTTTCCACCTTTGGACTCATAGAGTTTTTCATCCCAATTAACGAGATAATCCTGAGGCGTCATGAGTTGTTCAACTGGATAGTAAGAATTCCAATCTTTAAGCTTCTCAACAATTACTATTAATTTGGCCACGTGCCTTCCGTTAAAAAAAGCTATCACCTGTTTTATCTGGTGAAGTTGTTGTTACTTTAAGTACAATATCAGAATGGAACGCATCTTCAAGGGGGCGCTTTGTTGAAAAGAACAAAAGTATCATCCCGCTCAAAAAAAGTATTTGACCCCTCATTAGTTATCATTCGTAAGGCCCGGGTGAATGATATTCCCCAATTATTGGAAGTTGAAAATGATTGTTTTAACTACGACCAGTTAAGTCGTAGGAATTTCCATTGGATGATTAAAAATGCTCACTCTATTTTTCAAGTGATGGAGTACGAGAGTACTTTGATTGGATATGGATTGGTTTTGATTAATGCTGGAACCAGCCTCGCCCGACTTTACTCAATTTGCGTTAGGAATAAATACCAAGGTTATGGACTGGCATCAACTTTGATCAGTTTATTGGAGAAGAAAGCTTCAGATGATGAGGATTGTGCCTATTTGCGGCTAGAAGTTAAAAAAACCAACAAGGGTGCCATTAAGCTCTATGAGCGATTGGGTTACCAGGTTTTCACAAAAAAAGAAGATTATTACGAAGACGGTGCAACTGCCCTTTGTTTTGAAAAACGCATCCGTACTCTAAAAAAGAAACCTCGACTTGAAGTACCTTATTATGAACAAGGAACAGATTTTACTTGCGGTCCTGCCAGTCTATTGATGGCCATGAAGACCTTTAACCCTAAAGTTGACATGACTCTTTCGGCAGAACTTCAAATTTGGCGCGAGGCCACCACTATCTTTATGACTTCCGGCCATGGAGGCTGTGGCCCTCATGGTTTGGCCCTTTCTGCCTGGAGAAGAGGGTATAAGTCACAAATGTATTTATCCCATACCCGACCTCTCTTCATAGACAGTGTCCGGAGTGAAGACAAAAAAAAGATCATCGCTTTAGTCCATAAGGATTTTGAGAAAAAAATTGCCGAAACTAATATTGAAGTTATTCGGAAACGACTGAGCTTGGTGAATCTTAAGGAAATATTAAATAAGGGTGGCATCCCCTTGGTATTGATTACAACTTATCATTTCGACAATAATCGCTCCCCCCATTGGGTAGTGGTTACGGCCTATGATGATAGCTTTGTTTATATTCATGACCCCGATCAGGAGATTCCTGAGGAGCATAAGGGGGTGGCCAGTAGGGTTCATATCCCTATTCCTGACGATCAATTCCTCAAAATCACCCGTTTAGGTAAAGATAAGATTTCGGCCACGGTTGTGATCTATCCTGACTAGATAAACGGTATATTTTAAAGAAATCTTAAAGGTGTAGCATTTATTGATTACAGCGATTAAGATTTCTTATAAAATAGTGGAATGCGTTTAGAAGTCATGATTGGATCCAGTGATCCGGTAATTTATCCTATTAAAGGATCTAAAGTCATTATTGGATCTGGTGAGGCATGTGATATTGTCCTGCCGGCCAATAGCATCAGTCGAAAGCATCTGATCGTTACTGTTGAAAATGATAATTATTTTGTTTCAGATCAGGGCAGCACCAATGGTTCTTACATCAATGAAGAGCGATTAATACCAGGTCGAAAAGTCGAATTTACTTCCTTCTTTCCAGTCAGGCTTGGAGACGAAGTTCTTATTTCTCTGATAAGTGACGGTGATGATACCTTTGATCATCCCAGACTTGATATTTCATCACCTAAGATTCAGTTAAAGTCCGATCACGAAGCCACCTCTGTTATTTCTCTTAAACAGCTTAAAGAAGTAAAAACTGAAAAGTTAATAAAAAGGCGTGAGGAAAAGCGGAAAAAACTGGTTAAAAAAGCCCCCGTCAAACCTGTAAAAAAGAAAACTAAAATTCAACCAGTGACTTTGGTGGCCTATGCTATTGTTGCTTTGGCCGCTTATTATAATTTTGTCGTCATGAAGCCTGAGATAAGTGAAGGAGAACCACCGGTTGAGGCCGTGGTCACCCCACCGCCAGTTCCTAAGCCTGTTCCACCACCTTCGAAACTAGTTGATGAAGAAGATCTGGCCCCTATAGAGAGTTTGCAAACTCTGTATCAAAATATTAAATGTGTAACAGATGTTGAAAAGTATCTGTGCCAGATCTTTACTAAAGAACCTGACGATTACTGGGGAGTCACTCAGGTCGGGACTATGTTGTACGTCATGTTGGATGCCAGGCCTTACATTGAGGAAGCCTTGAAGCTGGTCACTTATCCTGAAAATACGGAAGAAAACCTAACTCCGGCCCTGGAAAAGCACACTAAAGATGTGACTGCACTTTATTTTCTAATGAATGCTGTGCCTGAGTTGGATGAAACTATTTTAAAAGACATGAAAATAACTTTCGTTTTCTACAAGATGGAGGAAGTCGGACCGAAACTTTACTCGGCCGTGGCAATTAAACCTGAAGCCTTAAAAGAGTTTAAGTCCAAGATGAAACCTCAGTACTTGAACTCAGTCAGAACACCTGACTCTCAAATTATGACGTTCTCTCATAAATATTATCGAGTCTATTAGAGAGTTTTCAAAAACTCTATGAGTTCAAGCTTTTGTGCTCTGGTATAAATTTCTTTACCTTCTTTAATAAAAATTCGTTCATCATGGCCCTTATTGGAAAGACCTTCCTTGCGGGTATCAAAAACATATTCCTTATCTTCTTTCCACTCTTCAGGCACTGCCGCCCCCAGAGGATATCCTACGCACTCATGATCAAAATCTGTCGATTTATTAATTGCCGGTCCCGCAACATAGGTTACTGGACGCTTCTTACCCGGAGTAAGTAGAGCACATAGATTTGGTATGGAATTGTTGTGAAAATACGGCCAGCGCGACCAAATTCCATCCAGTGGTGGAGGGACATAACCTGTTTGAGGTTCAACCACAGTTCCTATGGCCTTAGAAATCGCGAGCCGATTTAAGTCATGAGCAAACTCTTTCATCCCGAGATAACGGCCGGGATCTGTCCCTACATTTTTGACGGGAGTTTTGGTATGGTAAGTCACTTTTATGTTTTGAATCAGCTCAGTCGCACTTAATTTAGATGCATTCGGCAGAGACCAGCCTTTTTCATAGATCCCATGACACTTTTGACATGACTGAATGAAGTGCTTCTCACCTCGTTTTGCTTTGTCTATATCTATAGAATGAACTCCGAAAAATTTTTCATAACGGGGGGGCCTGCTGGCAAAAACAGCTGCGGTTAAAGCATTGATTGTTTCCTGACTTTCCTTCATCCATTTTTCTAATTCAATCAAATCTGTTCCACGTCCAATCTCATTCCATAAAAAATTGGTATGAACCGGATTCCCAGATACGATTGAACCATCTGATAACCAACGATTCTTATATTTTAAATTCCACCATACGGCCGGTTTACTATCGGCGACCATCTTTTCAAGTTTATTTCTACGTGGGAATTTACTGGAGAAAATGGTTCTGGTAGCGTAAGCATCTTCCTTTCTTTTTGCCAGTGAAAGTGCAACTTGTGCCAGGGAAGTGTCCAGTCCCACGGCCGATGGTTTTTTTATACCAACATACTTGAGTTGTTTTTTTGCCTTAACCAAAATGAGCCTTTCTCCTTCGGTAGCGTTTAAAACATCTCGAAAGATAAAACTATTCACGTAAGGAGCGATAGCTGCCCCTTGACGAAAAAATTCATTGGCCCGAGGGAAACGGTTAGTGAGACCTAAAACCTTAACTCCGAATAAATCTGAAGTATGGCAAGCAGCACATCCGAAAGTTATCGCTGTTCCCTGTGAAGTTTCCCGGAGAGTTGTGCCCATTGGAAAAGCTTTTTCATGGATGCTTAATTCGGGAAAAGCATTGGGAGTTTCAGCTTGGGGAGTGAGGGGAAAATCGTGGAGGCCCAGCCAGTCAAAAACTTCATCCATGCTCTCAAAAGGGGAAACGACTTTGGCCAATTCATAAAGAAGGGCCCTGACAGGGTCACTTGGTTTGGTTTCAAAGAATGTTTTGAGTGGTTCAAATGGAATCATTAATTCAGAAACGGATACTGGGTAAATGAAGGCCGCTTTTCTGCCTTCCATTACCGTTTGATGAAATTCTTCTGGAGAAAGGTCATAAAGATTCTCACGAGGAGAATGAATCTCAGTGCCTTTGGACCAATCTGGTAAAGCAAAAGCGGATAAAGAAAAGATGCTTGTAAATAAAGTTAATTTAATTAATTCTTTAATCATCCCATTAGTGTTTCAAAATCGGAGATTAAAGGTCAAGTGATCTAATCTAACTTCGTGATTGGGATTGAGTGTTACAAAAAAACTATTTTGGTTTGTTGACGGGGATTAGGCTTTTCATGATGATGGGTTTCGAAATCATTAAGCCATGATTTCACCTCCCAGATCTAATAAGGCCATCGTTTTGACCGCGATGGCCTTTTTAGGAAACTTTCTTAGATGATTTAATCTTTAAAAACTCTGCTTTAATTTTTTCCGCATTCAAAGGTAATTGATAATACCCATTGGCCCCTGAGATGGTTTTAGCATGGATTTTAGCTTTTTCGGGTGAAATGGCCCGGGCCAGAATCAGGGTTTTTGTCAGAGGGAATTTCTGTTTGATCTGGGCAGTTAATTGGTTAACGGCCTTAGGGTTCACATCGTAATTAAAGACAACTATCTGAAAAGTTTTAGCAGCTAAAAACTTATTCAGTTCAGGGAGACTCTTGGCAATTTGGTAATCCAGGCCTTGGGGAAATTGGTTCTTATTCTTCTCAAAAAAGTCGGATTGGAAATCGAATAGAATGACTGGAAAAGGAACTTCTTTGGAAGGAGCTTTTTCCCGTGCGTCCAGAAATTGTTCAGCAAATAATTCGGAATCCTCGCTCAGTTCAATAGCATCTGGCTCCACTATAGGGGTCACATTAGCAGGCCGGGCCGCTGCATCCTTTGAAGGTGACTGATTTACATTAAATTCAAGCTCACTCTCAATATTTGCGAGTTCCTCTTCTTGTTTGAGCTTCTGCTTTTTCAAAGCATTTAGATCAAGAACAACCGTTGGTTTATCGTCGTCATCAACTGACATACGAGGCTCCTTCCTACATAAAACTAGTTACAATATCGTAACACCTAATCGGCATTTTTTAATGACTTTTAATTCTATATTCTAAAGGAAAAGTTAAGAAAACTCTAACTAAAGTATAGACCTAAGTGCTCCGATAAGCTTCGGGAAAGGTGGTCTTACAAAATGTCATTTGACGACTTAAACCTCGAATTTGAAGACGAGGAAGACTTTAAGAAGAAGAAAAGCGATGCCGTGCACGTTGATGTGGACCTGGAATTCCAGTCTCAAGGCCCTACTTCAGGCCCTTCACACTCTTCTCGTCCTATTGGTCAAAGACCTGCACCTCCAGCTGGTTTACCTGGAAATGTTCAGGCCATGCCGAATCGTCCAATTCCGGTCCAGCGTCCAGACCCTGTTATGACTTCCGGATCAAGCGCCATGAAGATCGCTCCTATTCCAAAAGAGCAGACTAAATCTCACGACACCTTAATGGAGCAAGTTCGAAAAATAGAATTTGAAGCAGAAGTCAAAGTGCGGGTGGCCGATTTTAAAGCGGAAATTCTGGGAGATATTCTGGGTGATATGAAATTTATGGACCATCAAATTGGCCAATTGCTTGCTCGCATCAATGCTAAGCACCCGGATATGAAGCAGGAAGTGCTGATGATCAAAAAGATACTTGCCGATTTCACTGCAAAAAAACGAAGATAGTTCATCTAACAAGGATGAACATTATGCGTACCTTCCTATGCCTTATGGTATTTCTAAGCACTTCTTCTTTTGCTGGTTTTGAAAAGCTCTCTGCCCAGAACCTTAACTTTGAATATGGTGCTCCTTATGGGAAAGGCACTATTGAAAAGGTGGGATTAGGTTATTCTCTAAAAAATGGAGCAGCACCTTATGAAGTCTCAATCGAAAAAACGCATAATTCCTTCGAGATGACTTCTGATTTTCTAGATTTTTCCTGGATGAATCCCTACAAGTTTTTTTACAACATGGAGAAATTCGATACTCAAAGAACCTCTTTCGGTCTTGGAGGAAGTTCCCACTTTATTGAAAGTGAGCAAATGCTTTTTGTTCCCGAAGGGCGTGGAAAATACCTCGCCCAAAAGCTTTTGGCAAAATGTGAGGGGAGTTCCAGTGGAGAGTTTAAGATTCGAGTGATGGAAGATTGTAAAACTAAACTTGATGTCAGTATTAAAAGAGTAGAAGTTCCGGCAGATTTTATTCTGTATAAAATCCTCTATGAATTGCCGCAAATCCCGGGAGAATTTGATATTCCTGGTGATAATTTCATCTTGAGTTCCCGTGATGGAAAATTTAACATGCAGTTATATATCAAATACTATGTGTATGCAGGACTCAGGGCCCATGGGCATTTCCAGTACGAAGATAATCACCAGACTCTCGCCATTAAAGTGAATCAAATTAAATTTGGTTTTTTTAATGTGACAGGCTTCGTGATGGGTAGGCTTCAGGAGGTGATTAAAAACCCTGATATAAAAATTGATCCACCGTGGATACGTATCAATATTGGGAAACCGAATGAAGACAGATAGATTGAACCTTGTTGGAATTGAATCCCTGTATGTTGCAGGAGCAAAGTCAGACGTCGGTATTATTTTCCTTCATGGCTATGGCGCTAATATGCATGATCTTTTTCCTTTATGGGAACTTTGGCATGCTGATAACTTTAACTGGTATTTCCCTAATGGTGTTCAGTCCCTGAACATGGGTTACTATGAGGGCAGGGCCTGGTTTTCAATTGATATGGAAAAGTTAGAACGCTCTATCCGAGAAGGCACTCAAAGGGATATGAAGGGGAGTATCCCACCCGAGTTTGATTCCACTCTTGCGCAACTTGAACTCTTTGTGCAGGAAGTGGCTAAAAAGCATAAGAAAATTTTGTTAGGAGGCTTTTCTCAGGGAGCGATGTGTGCTTCTCATCTTGCCATGAATCCTCGGCTTAAAATTGATGGGCTGATCCTGCTCTCAGGGGGACTTCTGGCCGAGGACCGATGCCCGGCTTCCGCGCGTGGAATTCCTTTTTATCAATCTCATGGAACTGGAGATCCGATCCTGTCAATTGAGGGGGCGAAGGATCTTGAGGATAAGCTACTTTCTTTAAACTTTAGCGGTAAACTTCAAACTTTTAGCGGAGGGCATGAAATTCCTCCGGTCGTCATTCACGGTGTAAAAACCTTCATCTCTCAGTTCGCCATAGACATTAATGTCTGAGCAGCAAATGAACCGTGTCTTCGGTTGAACGTGCAAAACTTTCCTTGATAATCTCAAAGGACTTATTGAAATTCATTCCTCTGACTCCAATGTTGGCACCACAATAACCACCAAAGATATCCTTGATCTTGCCTAGTGAGTGGATGGATTCAGGATCTTGAAAAAGATATTTATAATCATTACTGGCAGTAATAAATTCATAACTGAGAGTCAGCATTAAAGGGGCAGTGAAAGCAAACTGGGTGTATAACCCTTCACGTTTAAGGGACATCGATAAGAATAGAGGAACATAGAAATGATAAATATTACGATTTAAATGTTTCACCACTTCTTCAGGATAGAAGAGCTTTCGGTAATGATCTTCCGAACTGTCTAAAATGAGATTAATAGTATCAATGACTCTTCCAACCATTTCTTTATTGGACCCAAAGTATTGATTCCCGGAGATCTGGCCTCTTTCAAGAAAGGCCAAATGTAACTTTCTTAATGAAGTGTCTTGAAAAAGAGTCGCCATGACCATGGCCGCCATATAGGGCGTTTTAAAATGGGCAAGAGTCACATCCCAGACATTCAACTTCTCTTTTTGGCCTGTCAGATAGTCATAGAGTTGCTGATTAAGGTCTTTGAGGTAGGGGCCGGTTTTTTGATTATTAAGTAAGGAGATCAGATGACCTTTAAAGGCCACAAATACAAAGGAACTAGGTGTCCAATTATTGTTGGGGCCACGAAGTTTTTTGTTGTCCGATATTATGATGTCATAATCAAGAAGTGTGATCATTTTCTTGACTGCTGCCTTACAGGGCGCCCGGTCCCGGTAACTCATATAGCGGTTACATCGGTTACCAATAACTGTTGAGAGTGCAAAATCCCTTAGGGCCTCCTGTTCAGCAATAAATTGCAACAGGCCATTTGCTCGCCGCTCTGCAGTGCTGCTGTTGGCATGAGCAGGAAAGAGGAGGATCAGAAACACAGGCACAAAGATAAGCATTTTCATTTCTTAAAAGTGCTTTAATAGACTTCAATGGTCAACCGAAAACACTTTCCGGGGCGCAGAGTTAAAATTCTTAGTTCATGAAATATCTGGGTTTTAACATTCACACACTTAGAGCAATGGCCTATAATATGCTCAATCAATAAACCCCTTTCATGAGCTAATTTTTATGACAATTTCTCAAGATTACTCTTACCTTTCCTCTTCCGATAACACTTTTATAGATAGCCTTTATAGTGATTTTAAGAAAAATCCGGATTCTGTAGATCAATCATGGAAACAGTTTTTTCAAGGTGTCGAGTTTGCTTTAAGTAAACCGGATGCAGGTGGAGAAGTGACCCCGGGGAATTTGGGCAAAGAATTTAAAGTGTATCACTTGATTGAGGCCTACCGTTGTCGTGGTCATCTTATTTCTACGACTAATCCTATTCGTGAACGGGTAAACCGTTTTCCAAGATTAGATCTTGAAGATCATGGTTTGAGCGCTGCTGATTTAGAAGAAACGTTCATGATAGGCGAAACTCTTGGTCTAAAGAATGCCAAACTTAAGGATATCATCACTCATTTGAAAAATATTTACTGTGGCACTTTAGGTGTTGAATATATGCACAGTAATGATCTTGCCATTCGGGACTGGTTTCAAAACAAGATTGAAAATGAGTCAAAAGAAAATAGATTTGGAATAGAAAAGAAAAAAAGAATCCTTACTAAGCTTAACGAAGCTGTGGCGTTTGAGAATTTCTTACATACCAAATATGTTGGTCAAAAACGGTTCTCACTTGAGGGGGGAGAAAATACTATCCCCGCCCTGGATGCCATTATTAACCATTCAGCACTCCATGGAATTGAAGAGGTTGTCATCGGTATGGCCCATAGAGGCCGCCTGAATGTACTGGCAAACATCATGGGGAAAACTTATGAATACATCTTTAATGAATTTGAAGGTCAGGCCGTGCCGGATCTTACTATGGGTGATGGGGATGTGAAGTATCACATGGGTTACTCTTCTCATGTGAGCACTACAAGTGGGCAGAAAGTTTATCTTAAACTTATGCCAAACCCTTCTCACCTCGAAGCGGTTAACGCTGTTGTTCTGGGTTATGCCCGCGCGCAAGGGGATTCTCTTTATAATGAAAATCCGGATAAGATTCTTCCTATTGTCATTCATGGTGACGCTGCCTTGGCCGGCCAGGGAATCTGTTATGAGACCGTTCAAATGTCGGCCCTTAAAGGTTATAATGTTGGTGGTACCATTCATTTTGTCATTAATAACCAGATAGGATTTACGACCGACTTTGATGATGCCCGCTCTTCAATCTACTCAACCTCAGTCGGACGGGTATTGGAAACTCCGATTCTTCATGTGAACGGAGATGATGCTGAAGCTGTTGTATATGCGGTTGAACTGGCCTCAGAATTTCGTGCTAAATTCCATAAGGATATCTTTGTTGATATGGTTTGCTATCGTAAGCATGGCCACAACGAATCGGATGAACCTAGATTCACTCAGCCTAAGTTTTACAACCTGATTTCCAAGCACTCTAATCCCCGTGAAGTGTATAAAGAAAAACTCATCGAGGGTAAGCAGATTGAAGCTCAGCTTGCAGTTCAAATGGAAGAGCAGTTCAAGAATCTCCTGCAAGACCGCTTCAATATGGTTAAGCAAAAACCACTGCCTTATCTTTACCAAAAGCCTGAGGAAGAGTGGAAGGCCTTCCGTCGTTCAACTCCTAAAGATTTCGATTACTCACCTAAAACTTCCGTCAGTAAAGAACTTCTGGAAAAGAACCTTAAGGCCTTGACGACAGTTCCAAGTGATTTTAAGCCTATTCAGAAGATTGATAAGCTTTTGGAAGAAAGATCAAGACGCTGGAAAGAAGATCAGATTGACTGGGCCCTGGCAGAGCTAATGAGTTATGGTTCCCTTCTTCAAGAGGGAGTGAGTGTCAGGATGTCAGGACAAGATTGTATTCGGGGGACTTTTTCTCACCGGCATGCCGGTATAGTGGATGAGAATTCAAACACTCGTCATGTGTTCTTAAACAATGTTTCAGAAAATAATAGCAAGTTTAAAATTTATAACTCACTTCTTTCAGAATATGCTGTTCTGGGTTTTGAGTATGGTTATTCACTAGGATCACCAAAATCACTTAATATCTGGGAAGCTCAGTTTGGTGATTTTGCCAATGGTGCACAGACAATAATTGATCAGTTTATCTCTTCTGGTGAATCAAAATGGCAAAGACAATCAGGAGTGGTTTTACTTCTTCCTCATGGTTACGAAGGTCAGGGACCAGAGCATTCCAATGCACGTCCTGAGCGATTCCTGCAATTAGCTGCTGAGTGGAACATGGTTGTAGCTAACCTCACGACTCCTGCAAATATCTTCCACATTCTACGTCGTCAGGTGAAATGGGATTTTAGAAAGCCATTAGTTATTTTCACTCCTAAATCCCTGTTGCGCCACCCGGAATGTGTTTCAACAGTGAAGGATCTGACTGAAGGATCATTCCAGGAAATCATTGATGACAGCTCTGTGAATGTTAAAGACGTTAAGCGTCTGGTGATGTGTACAGGTAAAGTTTATTATGATCTTAAGGCCAAGCAAGTTAAGGATAAGCGTAAAGATGTGGCCATCGTACGACTGGAACAACTTTATCCAATGCCTGAAGAACAGAGCTGGAAGCTTCTTGAAAAATATAAGAACGCAGAGAAAGTATGGGTTCAGGAAGAACCAAAAAACATGGGAGCTTTCACATTCCTTCGCCGTTACGCTCAGTTTGATAATTTTAAATTAATTGCCCGTAAGTCTTCAGCTTCCCCGGCCACAGGATATGCCAGTGTGCATGCTCAGGAGCAAGCAAGAATTGTCAATGGTGCCTTCGCTGAAAAAATTGAATTAGTTTAAGAGATAAAAGGATTATTTATGATTGATGTTAAAGTTCCTGCTGTTGGAGAATCTATCTCGGAAGTCACGATTGCCAGCTGGCTTAAAAAAGATGGAGAGATGGTTAAGCTTGATGAGGCCATCTGCTCAATAGAGTCAGATAAGGCCACCTTAGAAATATCAGCACCTAAGGCGGGAAAATTAAAAATTTTGGTTCAGGAAGGTGAAACAGTCAATATTGGAACTAAAGTTGCAGAGGTCGATGAATCAGTGACTGCTGCTGCTACGCCAGTTGAGAAAATCACTCCTGCCAAGGAAGCACCGGCCACTGCTGCAGTTCAAAAAGTGAATGAAGAATCTAAAAATTATCCGTCACCAGCTGCGGCCAAGATTCTTGCTGAAAAAGGTGTTGATTCATCTTCCGTGTCAGGTTCCGGTAAGGATGGACGTATTACTAAGGCCGACGCTTTGGGTGCATCAGTTCCAGTTGCCAAAGCTCCGGAGTCTGAGATGAAGGCCTTGGCCCGAGAAACAATGTCATCGTCCTTCTCCCGTGAAATTCGACGCGAAAAAATGTCAGGTCTTCGTAAAACAATTGCAACCAGACTCGTAAATGCCAAGAATACGACAGCGATGCTCACCACATTTAATGAAGTTGATATGAGTGCAGTGATGGAACTCCGTAAAAAATACAAAGACAGCTTCAAAGAAAAGCATGGAGTTGGACTGGGCTTTATGAGCTTCTTTACAAAGGCCGTATGTGCCGCTCTTAAACAATACCCGGCGGTTAATGGAATGATTGATGGAAATGAAATTGTCTATCACAATTATTCAGACATTGGTGTTGCCGTTTCAACACCGCGAGGATTGGTGGTTCCGGTTATCCGAAACGCTGAGTCCATGGGAATGGCCGCAATTGAATCCAGAATAGTGGAGCTTGCCACTCGTGCCAGAGACGGAAAGATTACTATCGAAGAAATGCAGAATGGAACATTTACAATCACCAACGGTGGCATCTTCGGTTCAATGCTTTCCACTCCAATTCTTAATGCCCCACAATCTGCAATTTTAGGTCTTCACAATATTGTAGAACGACCGGTGGCGCTTAATGGACAGGTTGTTATTCGTCCAATTATGTATCTGGCACTTTCGTATGATCATAGAATTATAGATGGACGTGAATCAGTATCTTTCCTTAAAGCAGTAAAAGAGATGATAGAAGATCCATCACGTTTATTATTAGACATCTAAGGTAGAATTTTATGGAACAATTTGATTTAGTCGTTATTGGTTCTGGCCCCGGTGGTTATATTGCAGCTATTCGTGCTGCTCAGTTAAAGATGAAGGTTGCCATCATTGAAAGATATGAAAAACTTGGTGGTACCTGCTTAAACGTGGGTTGTATCCCATCAAAGGCATGGCTTGATTCTTCAGAACGTTATCATGAAACAATTCACTCCCACGCTCTTCATGGTATTGAAGTTTCGGATGTTAAACTTGATGTGAAGAAAATGAGTGAGCGAGTCTCAAAAGTGGTTGAAGGCATCACTGGTGGCGTTGCTTTCCTCATGAAAAAAAATAAAATAACTGTCTTCTATGGCCATGGATCATTCAAGGATAAAAATACCATCGTAATTAATGGGCAGCAGGGGACACAGGAAATCTTCGCGAAAAAAGTGATCATAGCAACAGGTTCAAAACCTTCGAGCTTGCCAGGTGTCACCATAGATAAGGAAAGAGTGATCACAAGTACTGAGGCACTCAAACTTGAAACAGTTCCCAAACATTTAATTGTCATTGGCGGTGGAGTTATTGGGCTTGAATTGGGATCAGTTTTTAAGCGTCTCGGATCAAAAGTCTCGGTGGTGGAATACGCTGACTCTTGTATCGCTGCTATGGATGTTGATTTAGGAAAAGAACTTCAAAAAGTTCTTAAAAAAGACGGAATAACTTTTCACATGGGTCACGGTGTTACTTCCGTTGTTCGAAAAGGTAATGACGTCATTGTTAAGGCCAAGAATAAAACATCAAATGAAGAGATTGAACTTGTCGGCGATTATTGTCTGGTGGCCGTAGGTCGCCGTCCTTATACAGAAAATTTGGGACTGGAAATGGCCGGTCTTAAAGTGGATGAGCGAGGACGCATTCCAGTTAATGAACATCTGCAAACAGAGACTCCTCACATCTATGCTATTGGTGATGTGATCAAAGGGGCCATGCTTGCTCATAAGGCCGAAGAAGAGGGTGTTTTTGTCGCTGAACATATGGCCGGTCAGAAGCCCCATATCAATTACCTTTTAATTCCTGGAGTGGTATATACATGGCCGGAAGTGGCAGGTGTTGGTTATACCGAGCAGGAATTAAAGCAGAAAGGTATTGAATATAAGGCTGGAAAATTTCCCTTTTTAGCATTAGGTAGAGCAGTTGCTTCCAATGAAAAAAATGGTTTTATCAAGGTTTTAGCTGATAAAACCAGCGATGAAATCCTGGGTGTTCATATGATTGGACCCCGAGTGGCCGATGTTATAGCAGAAGCAGTGGTTGCTATGGAGTTCAGGGCAAGCGCGGAAGACATTGGGCGAACATCCCATGCTCACCCGACTTACTCTGAAGGTTTTAAAGAGGCCTGTCTTGCGGCAACTGAAAGTAGAGCTCTGAATATTTAATGAACGGCGGCCTGATGGCCGCCATTCATTTTTCTTAAATTCCCTTCTTAAACTTGCTTTCTGAATAGAGTCTTCTATAAGCTTCTCTCTGGAGGTTTAAATGGAAGAACCACAAACTTCATCAAATGAATTTGAAAGACTGAATAATCTTAAAAGGTATTCAATCATTGGTTCCAATCAAAATGTTACTTTTGATCAGCTGACACATCTGGCCTCCACCATCTGTGACACCCCTGTGGCCTTGATCAGCTTTTTGGATAGTGAAACTCAGTGGGTAAAATCATCTATTGGGATTGAACTGGATTCTTTCTCCCGCGATATTTCTGCCTGCAATGTCACCATCGAACAAGAAGGTTTGCTAGAAATTCATGATTTAAAGGAAGAGAAATTTTTGCCTTATAATGAATTTCTAAAAAATGCAGGCTTTCGTTTTTATGCAGGCCTTCCGATAAAATCTCCTGAAGGCTTTAACATTGGAACCATTTGTGTTTTGGATTATGTCACTCGGAAACTGACTCCTGAACAAGTGGTTGCCTTGACTAAGATTCGTCAACAGATTGAGGACCTCATTGGCATTAGAAAAGAATATCGCTCCAATTTAGAAGGCTTCCAGGATACTGAAAAAGTTAATTTACAGCGGCATCAGGATATCATCTATAAAGCGAAAACCAAGGCGATGGCCGAATTGTCTGCCGGGCTCACTTTCAGAATTAAAGGGCACCTTAAAATTATTGAAAACGCAGTCAATATTCTGGAGGATGATCAAAAAAATAGCGAAGATCACTCCCAAATGTCATTATTAAAAAGGGCCAGTAATGATATCTCGGGTATTTTAGATTCTCTCGAGAAATTCATTAAGACCGAAAACGAGAAAGGTACCAAACCTTTGGACCTTGGGACAGTCCTTCAGGAAGTCATCCAACATCTTGAATACCTCTTTAAAAAATTTGATATTACCCTTAAGACCGATATAACCAGTGACATAATTTGCATTGGCAACAGTTCTCAATTAATGGCCTCGTTTTATGCCATCTTAGTCAATGCGATTGAAGCCGTTGACTCACTGGAAAAAAGGGAAATTAAGGTCACATTAACTCTTGAGGATCACGTTGCAGTAGTTAAGGTCAGTGATAGTGGTTCAGGGATATTAGAGTCTATCAGGCCCTTTATCTTTCAACCTTTTTTTACGACAAAAGGTGAATGCAGTCTTGGCATCGGTTTGTCCCTGGCCTTAACCATTCTTAAAAGACATTCAGGTAATTTGATTTTAGAAAATGATAAAAATCCTACAGTCTTTAGAATGGAATTACCGGTACCTTGATCATGCCGCGTTCTTCAATTCAGCCTGTTTTTTATCCTCAAGCCATTTTTTAATTTTTTCACCTTCGTCTACAAAGTAGATGGTATGTTTTGAATCCTGACAGGTTAGGATTAAGCTGGAGAAATTTTGATCTGGGTCTTTTATTTGAATAGACCAGATATCTTCATAACGAATAGTTTTTTTGAATGTAAAAAAGGTAATTTCAAGTTCACAGACTTTTAGTTCTACTTTATGTTTCAAATCATAAGCGATAAAGCCTGCAATCATCAGACCTAAGAAACCGCCCAGAATACTGAGACCAACGGTGGAAAATTCTCCTGGATTTATACTGTAGATGACGTAACACTGAACGGCATAACAAAACACAATAAACGGGACGACTCTGACCATATGATCAAGATGTCTTTCCCGTGTGATAAAAATTGTTTCATTGGCATCCATTGAGGATCTTGTCGGACTTTCACTAAATCTTTTTAGTTTTTTTCGACTCGATGAAACCTTGAAGTTCTTCCGGTGCATCCACATGATGAAGCTTAAATACCTGGCCGTTTCGGTCGTGAATCTCCAAGTGTCCAAAAGCATGTTTCTTTTTCTTTACTTCAAGCTGCACAATATTGCTATAGAGGATCTCTTCTTTCATTCCTAAAAGATCAAATCTCACTTCGATGTAGTTTTCATGGCAGATAATCTTATGGTGGAGATCATAAAAATGGTAACAAAGGATGATGAAGGCCAGTCCAATACCCATAACCAAATTCATGTCACTTACCAGATGGGCCGGAGCGTAGATTCGGTAAAGAAAGGCCTGGCATACATAGAGAATAAACAACAAAGGGGTGATCTTTGCCATATAGCGAAGATGATTTTGTCGGGTGATTTGCATACGATAAACTTCCTGTTTTATACGATGCACTATCTTCCCAAAATGCTCTATTGCCAGCAAGAAGGAAAAGATTATTTTTTTCAAGGATCTTGGTCGGACAAATCACAATATCATAGTCACAAATGCTCTAAAGAGTTAGAATATCACATAAATTTTCTCAAGGGAGTGATCCATGTCTGATAAAAGAATCGATTCTTTTAAAACCCGCCGGACTCTGAAAGTCGGCAATAAAACTTATGATTATTTTTCACTGAAAGCGGCCCAGGCAGCAGGTATTGGTGATGTTGAAAATCTCCCTTACTCACTTAAAGTGTTGATGGAAAATCTTCTTCGAAATGAAGATGGGTTCACTGTTTATGGTGATGATATCAAGGCGATGGGTGAATGGACTAAAAATAAAAAATCTAATCGGGAAATCAATTATTATCCTGCACGGGTATTAATGCAGGATTTTACCGGAGTTCCAGCAGTCGTCGATTTGGCGGCGATGCGGGATGCGATTAAGCTTGTTGGTGGAAATCCTCAAAAGATTAATCCTTTAGTGCCGGTTGATTTAGTAATCGACCACTCAGTTATTGTTGATTACTCGGCTTTCCCGGAAGCTTTTGAAAAGAACATGGAACTTGAGTATGAAAGAAATGGTGAGCGCTATAAGTTTCTTAAATGGGGACAAAAAGCATTTCAAAATTTCCGAGTTGTACCTCCAGGAACAGGAATTTGCCACCAGGTAAATCTTGAGTATCTGGCACAAACTGTTTGGACTAAAGAAGAGAATGGAACGACCCTTGCTTACTGTGACACCTGTGTCGGCACAGACTCACATACCACCATGGTCAACGGTCTCTCTGTTCTTGGTTGGGGTGTTGGTGGTATTGAAGCGGAAGCTGCAATGCTTGGCCAGGCCGTGACGATGCTGATTCCTGAAGTTGTAGGATTCAAGCTTCAAGGTAAACTTAAAGAAGGTGTAACCGCGACTGACTTAGTTTTAACGGTTACCAACATGCTTCGTAAAAAAGGTGTGGTTGATAAATTTGTTGAATTCTTCGGCCCGGGATTAAAAGATTTATCTCTGGCCGATCGTGCCACCATCTCTAACATGGCACCAGAATATGGGGCCACTTGTGGATTCTTCCCGGTGGATGAAAAGACAATTGAATATCTTCGTTTCACTGGTCGTGATGAAGACCGTGTGCAACTGGTAGAAGCTTATGCCAAAGAGCAAGGCTTTTGGAGAAATGACTCTAAAGATCCGATCTTCACGGATTCACTTGAACTTGATCTCTCAACAGTCGAGCCATCTTTGGCAGGACCTAAACGTCCACAAGACCGAGTGGCCCTTTCAGGAATCTCTCAAGGCTTCATGAAAGATCTGGTTTCTGAAACAGGATTTAAAGTTAAAGCGGATGATGCAAGTCATGCCCAAAAAGTTGATGGTCAGAACTTCACGCTCACTCACGGTGATGTGATGATTGCCGCAATCACTTCATGCACTAATACTTCAAACCCATCTGTACTTATGGCCGCGGGGCTTGTTGCTAAGAAAGCGAATGCTCTTGGTTTAAGTGTTAAGCCTTGGGTAAAAACATCTCTGGCACCAGGATCTAAGGTTGTGACGGATTATCTGGAAGCAGCCGGTCTTCAGAATGAGTTAGATAAACTTGGTTTTAATTTAGTGGGCTATGGTTGTACAACTTGTATTGGGAACTCGGGTCCCTTGAAGACAGAGTTCTCTAAGGCGATTAAAGATGGAAATCTGGCCACAGCTGCAGTTCTCTCTGGTAACAGAAATTTTGAAGGTCGAGTTTCACCTGATACCAAGGCCAACTACCTGGCCTCACCTCCTCTGGTTGTAGCTTACGCCATTGCGGGTAATGTAAAAGTAGATCTTTCTAAGGATCCAATCGGAAAAGATCAAAAAGGTAATCCCGTTTATCTAAAGGATATCTGGCCTAGTTCAAATGAAATTCAAGAGGCCATCACTAAGTGTGTGACTCCTGCCATGTTTAAGTCTCGATATTCAGATGTGTTTAAAGGGGATGTCTTTTGGCAGAAAGTTGAACTCACTGAAGGTGAAACTTATGCTTGGGATGAAAAATCTACTTATATTAAAAATCCACCATACTTCCAGGGAATGACAAAGGAACCGGCAGCGGTTCAGAACATTTCAGGCGCAAACATCCTTGGTCTTTTTGGTGACTCAATTACCACTGACCATATTTCTCCTGCAGGATCATTTAAGCCTGACACTCCTGCTGGAAGCTATCTTGTTTCACGTGGTGTGAAACCTTCCGATTTCAACTCATATGGTTCACGTCGTGGTCATGATGAAGTCATGACTCGTGGAACTTTTGCCAATATTCGTCTAAAAAACGAAATGGTCAAATCCGGTAAAGAAGGTGGTTACACGACCTTTATCCCTACAAATGAAGAATCGACCATCTTTGATGCCTCAATGAAGTATCAACAGGCCGGTAAACCACTGGTGATCGTTGCCGGTAAAGAATATGGAACAGGATCTTCTCGTGATTGGGCCGCTAAAGGCACACGTCTGTTAGGCATTAAGGCCGTCATCACTGAGAGCTTCGAGCGTATCCACCGCTCAAATTTGATTGGTATGGGTGTTATTCCACTCCAGTTTACAGGTGGGGCAACTCGTAAGAGTCTTAATCTTGATGGAACCGAAGAAATCACGATTCATGGCCTGGCCGACATGAAACCTAAGGCCCAGCTGGATGCAGAAATTAAACGTAAAAATGGAGAAGTGACTAAAGTGGTTCTTCACTCTCGTATTGATACTGCTAATGAGCTTGAATATTATAAGAATTCCGGAATACTTCATTACGTTTTAAGAAAACTTAACGCTTAATTATTTTAAGGACCCCCTCTTCTCAGGGGGTCCTTCTCTGTACATTTCCCTCTTGATTCTCTTAATATAAAGAGATGAATAATCTACAAAATAAGTCTGTACTGATTACTGGCGCCTCATCTGGCATTGGAAAGGCCATGGCCTTATCTTTGGGGCAAAAAGGCTGTGAACTTTTTTTAGTGGCCCGTCGGGAAGATAGGCTTAAGCAGGTTCAGGAAGAAATCCTTGCCCTTAATCCTCAAAGCAAAGTTCACTTGATCGTCTCCGATGTAAACGCAAATGACCTTTCAAAGAAAATCGCTCAGGCCTCAAATGAAAAGATTGATATTCTGATTAATAATGCGGGTCTCGCCTTAGGACGAGAGAAAGTTGAGACGAGTAAACTCGAGGACTGGGATGCTATGATCAGCACCAATATTACCGCAAATTTTAAGCTGGCCCACCTGGTACTTCCCTGGATGCTTAAGAATGGGGTAGGAGATATCATCAATCTTTGTTCCGTTGCCGGTCACTATACTTATTCAGGAGGTGCCGTCTACTGTGCTACCAAGCATGCTATAAAGGCCTTCACTCGTGTATTGCGGGAAGAAACCTGTGGAAAAAATATCCGTGTGATGCAAATTTCTCCCGGAATGGTGGACACGGAGTTTAGTTCAGTTCGTTTTAAAGGTGACATGAAATCGGCCGATGCTGTTTATTCCAATATGACACCTCTTCATGGGGAAGATATTGCGCGTATGATGACCTTCATGCTGGAGCAACCTCGTCATGTGGTAATTGATGAGATCATCACGATGCCGACTGACCAGGGGGCACCGACGACAATTTCCAGGAAGAGTACGTGAAAACACTTGAAGCAGTAACGGTTACTTCTGAAGCAATTAAACGGAAGCAAATTCGTTATGATGAAAAAACTGGTCTGATTGATGCCGTTGGCGATCTGGGAATCCTACGGGAAGATTTAGATGATTATTTCAATGATGATTGTTATCTCTTCGCTGGGATGGGAGATGTACATATTCATGCCAGAGAAGATGTCTCTGGACAACATAATTACAAAGAAGACTTTAATTCTGCCCGAGCGGCCCTTCATAATGGGGGCCTATGTCACGCCGGAGACATGCCGAATAATCCTGTTCCACCGGTTGATGATAAAACTTATGAAGAAAAGTTAAAGCTGATGCTAAAGGCACAAGGGGAGCTTTGGCCCTATGCTGGCATTGGGCCAAAGACCCGGCCCTTATCTTATCCAGTGCCTTACAAAGTTTACATGGGGCCTTCTATTGGGGAGTTATTCTTTAAGGATCTTCCAACCCTTGAGCAGGTTTTACATTTTTATCAAGATCAGGTTATAAGTTTTCATTGTGAAGATCCAGTTATTCTGGAGACCCATAAAAATCAAAATTCCCATCATGAAAGAAGACCTGTTGTGGCCGAAGTGATGGCCACTCGGGATGCTCTTTTGATGATAGAAAAGTACAATTTAAAAGGCAAACTCTGTCATTATAGTTCAGGTGAAGGTCTTAAACTTATCCGCGAGGCCCGAAAAAAAGGTTTGTCAGTAGGGATTGAGGCCACTCCTCAGCATCTTTATTTTGATATAAAGCAGCTGGATAAAGAGCAGTGGAAAGAGTTTCAGATGAATCCACCTATTCGGTATGCTGAAGACCGGCTTGCGATGTTTGAGGCCCTTAAAAACGGTGAAATTGATTATCTGGCCACAGATCATGCTCCCCATACTTTAGAAGAAAAAAAGAAGGGGACATCAGGTTTAACGGGTTTAGATACTTTTGGACCTTTTGTAACCTGGCTAATTAAGGAAGGCATTGATCCAAAATTGATTGCTAAAATCACCTCAGAGAATCCTGGTGATTTTTTTAACCAATTTCTTCCTTCCTGGAAAAAACTCTCTTCTGTTTTTGAAGGTATGGGAAAAGGTGTTGGATTTCTAGAAAGTGGCTTTCGTGCCAATTTCACTATCCTCAATTTGAATCATCCTCTAGTCATCACAAAAGATAAATTGAAAACCAAAGTTGGCCATTCCCCTTTTACGAATGTGACTTTCCCTGGTCAGGTTGAATCATTGATCATTGGAGGAAGAAAGGTATGAAAATGTTTTTATGGATACTACTTGCTGTCATTGGTGTTCTGATTGCTCTTGTGAGCTGGACTTCTTATCCCTGGAGTCTGAGTGATAAGAATGCCCGGTTTGAAGTCGTAAATATTGAGACTGATGATATGATTGACTTACCTGAGCATCCTTCAGTCATTAAAATTCTCACTTTCAATATCGGCTTTCTCTATGGGAAGGGGTCTGAAGGCACTGGATACGAATTTAGGGATAAAGAATATTATGTAAAGAGCCTGGATAAACTTTCGGATGAGATTAAAAATTGGCAGGCCGATGTGGTTTGCTTGCAGGAAATTGATTTTGAGTCCGCCCGCTCACACCACATCAATCAGGCCCGTTATATTGCTAAGAAGGCCGGTTATCCTTACGTGGCCGAAGGTGTCTCCTGGAACGCTAACTACATTCCTTTTCCCTACTGGCCCTTGAAAAATAATTTTGGTCGCATGAATTCAGGTGGGGCCATCTTGAGTAAATATCCACTGACTGATCACGAAGTGACTCTACTCGCTAAACCTGAGTCTCAGCCTTGGTGGTACAATCTTTTCTATCTCCATCGTTATTTTCAAAAAGTTACCATCAATATTGGAGAAAAAAAATTTAAGTTAGTAAACTTGCACCTGGAGGCCTTTGACAAAATCAATAGACAGGATCAAGTAAAAAAACTGGCCAATAAAATTAAGGCCGAGGACATTGACTTTGTGGCAGGTGACTTTAATATGCTTCCCGCAAGTGCTTCGAAACGTTCAAAATTTTACAATGATGACAATTATGAGAATGATTTGAGTTACGAGCTGATGATGAAGGTAGGACTTTCTGAAGTCATTCCCGATGAAATTTACGCTAAGGATGAGGCCTTCTATTTTACTTTCCCTGCTTGGGAACCTGATCGACGCTTAGATTATATCTTCTATAAATCCGGCCTTAAAATGATGAAGGCCGAAGTTTTACCTTCGGCCCTCTCTGATCATTTACCCCTTAGGGCAAGCTTTCAAATTGATAGTCCTAGATTTAATCCATATTCACTATGATTTTTTGACCTGGATAGATGGCCCCTCGTTTCAATGAATTCAGTTTTACGAGGGCCTCTAGAGGTTGTTTGAACTCGCGGGCAACCTTTGTCAGATGATCACCTTTTTTAACGATATAGATACCTTTCCTGGTGTCAGGTAGAACAATCTTTTGACCAATTTGAATTTGTCCACGCTTTAAATTATTTGCTTGCTTGAGTTTTGACACTTTAAGATCAAAGACCCGGGCCAGATCCGTAAGGTTATCCCCACGCTTCACTTTGTAAATGATTGGTCGATTAGTGACTTTAATTTTAGCGTTAACAGTTCTGGTGGCCACTCTCTGTTCACTGGTTGAATCAAGACTTAAGCGTTGTCCGATTTTTACTCTTGTTCTCCATGTTTTAAAACCATTGAGGATAGCTAGTTCACCGGCCGACATTTCATACTTACGAGCAATAGAAACCAGAGTGTCGCCACGCTTTACTTTATAAAACTTCGGCTTGAGTTTTGTTTCAACCACTTCAGTTGCGGCGGTACGACGAATACGTTCTTTTTTTCCTTCAGGTTTAATGAAAGCGGTTGCTGTCGCTACAGTTGATTCAACATCATCCAGACGATAGCTGTATTTGTTTTTTGGAACTCGAAGGTAGTAAGTGCCTGCAAAATATCTTGGGGTAGAGTTCTTCTTAAGTTCAGGATTTAGTTTTTTTAGAAGAGCAGTATTGACGTTTAACCGACGTGCAATTGAGGCCAGGCTTACGTTCTTTTTAATGGGACGAAGTTCAGTTAAGTCAAATAGGCGATGTTCTTTTTTAGGAATCACAAAGCCGTATTTCTTAGCATTGTTAACAACATGCATGGCCGCCAGAACTTTGGGTACATAATTAATGGTTTCAGAAGGAAGTTGTTTTTTGCGGGAGAGTTCATAGAAGTCACGGGTTCCGTGTTTCATGATTCTTCTGATGATTCCATATTCTCCTGCATTGTAGGCCGAGAGAGCGAGTTCCCAGCTCGAGAAAACATTATGTAGATCCTTAAAGTACATAGCAGCAGCCTTAGATGCTTTAAAAAGATCCTGTCTTTCATCCAACTCTGAAGTGATCTTCAGACCATATCTAGTACCGGTACCTTTAATAAACTGCCAAGGTCCTACCGCTGAAGCATGAGATCGGGCCCCAAGGTAGTAGCCAGACTCAATGAGACCAACATAATAGAGCTCTTTTGGGAGACCATGGGCCTCAAAAACCGCTTCAATATGGTGACGATATTCTTCACCGTTATTGATGAAGCGTTGGAAACGATCGCGATTTTTCTTAGTGAAGTAATCCACCCAAAACTGCATGCGCTTAGTGTTCTTTTTCAGGAGAAAGTTTCTTGAATAGGGGACTTTATCCTCCTCAGAACCCGGAAGCTCTTCATCAATTTCGGATACGCCCACTTCTTTTTTGATGGACTGATCATCAGCATCGGCTTCGGCCATCTCATGAACGTATTCAGAGCTCTTGGTTTCTTTATCGAAAATGTCGTCATTATCGATTTCTACCGTTTCCATGAGATTACTCATTTCTCGGGAGGGATTTTTGTTCATTTGATTCTTCATCTGAGAACAACCGGTCAGCAATATGACCGAAAAAGATAGGGCAGAGAGAACTGATATTTTCATCATGAAAAAAACCTCGGGGTTGGACATCTTGTCAGACTAATTTATTTTAGCATTACGCTATGCCAATGCAAGAATTCTTAACAGGAAAAACTATCCCTGGTTATAATGGGTTCATGGACAGTGAAGTTAAAAAAGAATCAAAGATCATCGGATGGCGGGAATGGGTGAGTCTGCCTGACCTGGGAATCATTGCCATCAAGGGCAAAATTGATAGTGGTGCAAAAACGTCAAGCTTGCACGCTTATGATATAGAGCTGGAAGAAAAAGGCAGTAAAACCTTTGTTAACTTTAAAGTTCATCCTTTGCAGCAGGATTTTAGCATGGTCATTAAATGCCGTGCTTTGCTGGTGGATCAGCGAGAAGTAACTGATTCAGGAGGACATAAAGAAGTCAGATATGTCATCCGTACCAGTATGCTCCTGGCGGGAGTTAAAAAGAGAATTGAGCTCACTTTGACCAATCGTGAATCCATGAAGTATCGAATGCTCATTGGGCGAGCGGCCCTGAAGCATTATTATATAGATCCCTGTCAGTCTTATTTATCTGGAAAAACTCTTAAGCAAAAAAGGTTTCTTAAGGAACTTAAGCTTCAGATGAGTAAAGCTTAGAGTAGGCCTCATCAATTTTCGCCGCCAGGATAAAATCATTTTCAACTAAGTTATTATTAGTGTGAGTCCAGATTTCAATATCACAATGACCCCATCCCAGATGAATTTCAGGATGATGTTTTTCAATCTCTGCCAGTCTGCCTACTTCATTGGTAAATTCCAGGGCCTTTTTAAAATTTTTAAATTTTATTTTTCTTTCAATCCTTGATTGCTCATGGGTCAACTGCCATTCTTTTGAAAGGCCTGCCAGGTGGTGTTGTTTTTCTTCCAGAGAAAGTGGGGGCACATAGCTTGAGCAAGGGAGGCATTTTTTATCTTTTAGATCCATTTCTTTTCTCCTAGACTCAAAATAGTATCCTTTAAAACTCAGGAGTCGTAAATGCGTTGGCCGTTCTTGTTGATTCTTTTAGTCAGCTGTTCTCATCATGTAAGAATTGTGGCCCCAACGGCCGTTGAACCGCGTGTTGCTCATGAGGCCCGTGCCAGTCAGGTCATGGTTACTTCACAAGGGGATGCTACTACTCGTGCAGCGCTTTCAGTTTTTAATAAAGGTGGAAACATTATTGATGCTTTCGTTGCGGCATCATTTGCGATTTCAGTTGAAAGACCTCATTCGACAGGCATAGGTGGCGGTGGATTTTTGGTTTATTACTCCAAAGCAGAAAATAAGGCCTACGCTTTTGATTTTCGAGAAATTGCCCCTTTGACCGCGACCAGCAATATGTACCTGAATAAAAAAGGCCAAGTGCAGCCACTTCTATCTCAGGAAGGTGCACTTGCCGTGGCCAATCCGGGTTTAGTTAAAGGGCTTTATGAAATCCATCAGCGCTTTGGTAAACTTCCATGGAATGAAACCATGGCCCCTGCCATAAAAATTGCTCGGGAGGGTTTTCCCCTTTATGAGCAGCTTCATGAGGCCATTGATAATAGAAAAACACTTTTACTCTTAGACCCTGAGGCCAGAAAGACGTTTTTTACAAAAGAAGGGAAAGTGCCTTTATTAGGAACACTTATCTTCCAGGAAAATCTTGCTCAAACTTTAGAAGTCATCGCCCAGAAGGGAAGTGATGGCTTTTATCGAGGGAAAATCGCCAACGCCATTGTAAAAACCATTCAAAAGAAAAGAGGACTCCTCACCCATAAGGATCTTCGAACTTATAAAATGGTAGAGCGAACCCCTGTCACCGGAGTATATAAAGGTTTAAAAATCTATTCCATGCCGCCTCCTAGTTCAGGAGGAATTCATGTCATTCAGATCCTGAAAATGCTGGAACCTCATCACTTAAAAAAAATGGGTCCCCAATCTGCTGATGCTGTTCACTTAACTGCCCAGGCCATGCAGAGGGCCTTTCTTGACCGCGCAAGCTATCTAGGTGATCCGGACTTTCATCCGGTACCAGTCAAAGAGCTTTTGAATGAGAACTATATTTCGAAACTATCGGAATCCATCAATACTCCTAAGGCCCTTGGGGCCCAGGATTTAAAACCGGTTCCGCTGCCTTACGAGTCTTCTGACACAACCCATTTTTCAATCGCTGATGGTGAAGGAAATCTGGTGGCCTCAACTCAGACAATTAATGGCTGGTTTGGTTCTGGTGTCATTGCGGCAGGAACTGGCATTGTTTTGAATAATGAGATGGACGATTTTGCCCAGAAAATCGGTGCTCAGAATCTTTTTGGCGCTGTTGGAGGCCAGAATAATTTAGTAGGCCCCAGAAAAAGACCACTCTCAAGTATGTCCCCAACAATTATCACAAAAAATGATGAACCTTTTATGGCACTGGGATCTCCTTCAGGGACCCGAATCATTACTTGTGTTGCTCAGACCATTCTCAACTCCGTGGAGTTTGAAATGCCTTTATATGAGGCAGTTGCTGCCACCCGCATTCACCAGCAATGGCAACCGGATATCCTTAAAATTGAGGCCCCTTATCTCGCTCCAGAGGTGGAGAAGTCTTTAAAAGAAAAAGGTCATAAAATTGTTCACGACCGATTAGGTTGTTCCATTCAGGCCATTAAAAAAGAAAAGGCCGGCTGGCATGGAGTGAGTGATCCAAGAGGAACAGGACTTGCACTAGGTTATTGACGATAAATGGGATCCAAATGCTGAAGCCATATGGGTCCCTCTGGTGCGGGGAAATGCCCTTTATCAAAGACAACGCCTTCTGCATTTTCCACTTTGAGAATACTGTAGCTATTTTGTTTGAGCCGGACTTTCTGTTTCACCCATTGATGCATTTTATCCGGATCCCAGAAAGTGAGTTTTTTGTGAGGGGTATTCTCAGGTGCCCAAGCATGAGCATTTAATAGTACAGAAAGAAGATTGACATTTTTTTGGTTAACTGGAGGCCCGGAAAATTCTAGTGGGACATTTATTGTTTGAGACCAGCTCTCTTTCATATCCTGATCTAAGAGTCCCAGAACATCCAAAAAGCTCACACCGAAGGCCGTGCAACCCGCTCCCTCACCAAAACGTGGTCGGTTAGCGAGACCATAATGACGTCCGATATTATTTTTACGATATTCCTGCAAGTATCGAGTCACTCGCTGGCACTGTTTCTCATTCAAAAGAAAACGGCCAAAATTAGTATGACCAGATTTTAAATAAGTTTGTAGCTCCGTTTGCACGAGATTTTTATCTTCAAGTCTACCTTCAAAACTGTGATACAAAATACCTAGGCCCTTACCTTCAATCACGAGTTGATTCATGTAATCAAATGTCTTGGAAGTCATGCCAGTTAGTTCATGGGTCTCTCCGCACTTTAATTCAACGAAAACGTGACCCATAAAACGAGGTTTGAACTGAATAATATTCTTAACTGCTGACAAAGTCAGATTGACTGGTGAGGACCAGTCCATTCCCAAAGGGGAAGGAATAAAATAGAGAGTGAGTTCTTGTGTCTTAGCCCAGAGAGAATTTGAAGTAATTAGCAAAAAGAGAAAAAGTATTTTAATCATTTTTTTTATATCTCTGCCTTTTATAAGGCAGAGATTTGAATAGGGAGTTTAATTAAGTAAGAGAGGTCGGAGCAGTAAAATCGCGGTCCATAACCGTTTTTCTTTTATCGGCCTTGGCGTTTTCAATCGCTTTTAGACAACCGGCCTGAACTCTCACCGTCAATTGGTCAATCGCCTGAGCAGAAGTCGAGAGGCCTGCCTCTTCTTTGATCATTTTCTTTACTTTTGACGCGACTACCAATGCTTCAGAAACATCTGAATTTTCCACATAGAGGTTAAAGTCTTTACCCATAACCGTTTTGCGGCCTAGTTTTTTTGCATGGGCCATAGCATCACGACAGGCCTTGAGAATATCCTGATTAAGTGGTTCGAAGAAATTAGCAGAAGTGTTCATATCAGCTTTTTCTTTGATAAATTTTTTAACTTTAGAGATAACGATCAAGCTTTCCATCAGGAACTCCTTAAAAGCGAACGTGGAATTTTTAGCAATTTAGCTACGCCTAATCATGTCCTAAGGTCAGGACGAAATCAAGGCGGGCAATCTAAATTGTTCACTATACAAAGAAAGATTCATGAGCTAACTTTTTTCATCAGTTTTCATTCTAAAAACGGCCAGGATTACCTACATGGATGACACAGAACGCATTGTAATGACCGGTATCGGATTAACCGCTCCTAATGGGAATAATCTTACTGAATTCAGACAGGCCCTCTTAGATTGTCGATCAGGCGTCTCACACGCTGACATCCGCTATATGGGTAAACAAGTGGCAGGACTGTGTGATTTTGATGAATTTAAGTATCAATCAAAAAAACTACGTCGTCGTGGAACCCGTGCCGGTAGTATCAGTATCTATTGCGCCAATGAGGCCATTGCTGATGCAAAACTGGATTGGAATAGTCTTGATAAGTCCATGGTCGGAGTTTATCTAGGGATTACCGAACACGGAAATGTTGAAACTGAAAACGAAATCTTTGAAATGCACCAGAATAACCTTGATTGGAAACTATGGTCTCCTCACCATAATCCTAGAACTGTTGCCAATTCCCCGGCCGGTGAAGTGACTTTGAATTTAAATATTACCGGTCCCCATTATACTCTGGGGTCGGCATGTGCCGGGGGGAATGTTGGAATTATCCAAGGTGTCCAACAGCTTCTTTTAGGAGAAGTTGACCTGGCCTTGGTTGGTGGCGTTTCAGAATCTCCTCAGACTTTCGGAATCTTTGCGGCCTTTGCAGCACAAGGTGCTCTGGCCCATCATGAAGACCCGACGAAAGCTTCCCGACCTTTGGATAAAAATAGAAATGGAATTGCCATTTCTGAAGGTGGTTGCATTTATATTTTAGAGCGCCTATCAGATGCTAAAAAGCGCAATGCCAAAATTTATGCTGAGATCGTGGGATATGCGATTAATTCTGATGCCACTGATTTTGTGAACCCAAATGGTGAGCGTCAGGTTGAGTGCATGCATAAAGCGATTAAAAAGGCCGGATTGAAAGTTTCGGATATCGATATTGTTAATATGCACGCTACCGGTACCGGCACCGGGGATGTGAATGAGAGTAAAGCTGTTCGTGATGCTTTTAAAGATTCCGAGAAAACTTTTGTTAACTTTACTAAAGGACATATCGGGCATGCCATGGGTGCGGCAGGTGCTTTAGAACTGGCCGGAAATATTCCCAGTTTTGATGATGGTGTAGTTCATCCTGGTATGAATATCACTGAGCTTGATCCTGAATGCGAAATCAAAAATCTTGTTTTTAATGAGCCAAAATTAGTTGGTAACATAAATTATATCCTCAATAATTCATTTGGAATGTTGGGAATCAATTCAGCTGTGATTGTTAAGAAATACAGGCCTTAAGGAGTTTCATATGGCAGACGTTAGACAAATTGTAATTGATATCATTTCAGACATTGCACCGGATGAAGATGTCACAAATCTGGATGATAAACTCTCGCTTCGCGAACAGTTGGATCTGGATTCTATGGATTTTTTGGATATCGTTATGGAACTGAGAAAGCGCCATAAAGTTGAAGTTCCTCAAGAAGATTACCCTAAGCTTGCCACACTTGAATCTTGTGTGAGCTATCTTTCTCCAAAATTCGCATAAATTAAAATGAAATACGATGCCATTGTCATCGGTGCCGGGATGTCGGGGCTTGCTGCCGGCATCCGTTTGGCGATGTTCGACAAGAAGGTCGTACTACTAGAGAAGCACTCCATTCCTGGTGGACTGAACTCCTATTACCAAAGACGAAATTTTGATAAAGGTGGAATCCGCCAGTTTGATGTGGGACTCCATGCACTGACAAATTTCATTAAAAAGGGCGAGAAGGGGAAACCGTTTTCAAAACTTTTAAAGCAGCTGAGATTATCCTACGATGATTTTAAGCTCTGCCCTCAGACGTACTCAAAAATTCTTTTCCCCGATATTGAATTGAAGTTTTCCAATGATTTTGAACTCCTCCTGACGGAAGTGCATGAGAAGTTCCCACATCAGATTGATCAGTTCAATCTGCTGGTGGAAAAAGTTCGCGCTTTTAATGAGCTTGATTTGAGTCTTGGTTATTCTTCTTCCAGGGAAACACTCAAGGCTCTTCTTTCCGATGAAATGTTAATTGAAATGCTTCTTTGCCCTTTGCTCATTTACGGGTCGGCATGGGAAGAGGACATGGATTTTGCTCAATTTGTTATTATGTTCAAATCCCTTTATTTTGAAGGTTTTTCCCGTCCTCAGGGCGGAGTCAGAACTATCATCACGCTTCTAATGAAAAAGTTGGAAGAGGCCGGTGGAGAGATACGTTTTAAAACTGCAGTTTCTGAGATCATGACCAACGAGCAAGGTGAGGCCATTGGTGTCAGAGCAGGTGATCAAGAATTTATGGCACCTGTTATTCTCTCCAGTATAGGTTATCCAGAGACAGTTAAGCTCACCCCACAGATGACGGTCAGGCCTCGAGTCGGGGCCATGACATTTCTGGAGAGTATCTTTGTTTTCGATAAAAAAATTTCGCTTGAAGAAAATGATTCAACCATTGTTTTTTATAACAATGCTTCAAAATATAATTACCGACCTGCCGAGAATTACTTTGATGCTAGTTCGGCAGTTGTTTGTTTTCCTGATAATTACGAAACCTCTCTTCGCGACGGAGAAGGGACTGTTCGTATCACCTACATGGCCAACTATGATCAATGGAAGGCACTGCCTAAAGCTGATTATGATGATTTGAAGGAGAAGGTAGGGGAATCGGCCTTAAGTCTGTTGAAAAAACTCAATCCTACCTATGAAGGCAAGCTTCTGTTTAAAGACGTCTTTTCACCTACAACGATCGAACGCTATACTTCCCATTTAAAGGGGACGGTTTATGGTTCCATTGATAAAACACGTGATGGAAGAACTCCTGTGAAAAATCTTTATATTATTGGCACTGATCAAGGATTCCTCGGAATTGTAGGATCCATGCTGTCCGGAATTTCAATGGCCAACCTCCACGGATTAATGAATGAAATTTGAAAATCTAAGACTCCACTCCTTTGGGTATGAAGAACCAGAAATCTACATGACCTCTGATGAGATGGAGCAAAAGCTGTCTTCCCTGTATGAGCGGGCCCGTCTCCCTTTTGGCAGACTGGAATTACAAACAGGAATCAAGCGTCGAGGCTTTTGGCCCAATGGGACTCGCCCCAGCACTATCGCCTCACGGGCGGCAGAAAAAATTCTGAATAAATTCCCCCGGGAGAAAATCGATTTGCTCCTTCATGCTTCCGTTTGCCGCGATTTCCTGGAGCCAGCAACCGCTGCTCAAGTCCATTACAACTTGAAGCTCTCTCCTCATTGCATGATTTCTGATTTGTCCAACGCTTGTTTGGGAGTGCTATCCAGCATTCTTATGGCAGGACAAATGATTGAGCGTGGAGTGATCAAAACCGCTTTAATTGTTTCTGGAGAAAATTCTGGGCCTTTAATTGATCAAACTCTGGTCCATCTTTTAAACGATCCTCAGATGGACCGTAAAAAGATCAAGCCATTTATGGCCTCACTTACAATAGGTTCTGCGGCCGTCGCTATTTTGCTGACTCATGCCAGTCTTGCGTCTGAGTGTCCTAAAATATTAGGAGGATCAACCCTGACTGATTCAAGTTCAGTCGAGTTGTGCCAGGGGGATGGTTCAACTGAGGGGCTGATGATGGCAACAGATTCTGAAGCCTTACTCAAAGCGGGGATAAAGCTTTCACAAGAAAATTGGAATAAGGCCCGGCACATTCTGGGTTGGGAAAATAGTGATGTGGATAAAATTATTCCCCATCAGGTGGGTTCGGCACATCGTTATGCCATGTTAACGGAGCTGGGTCTTCCGGTTGACCGTGACTTTCAAACTTTTGAGCTCTTTGGTAATACCGGTTCCGCAGCTTTGCCATTAACGCTCATGAAGGCGAGTGAAGCAGGTTTTTTAAAAGCAAATGATAAAGTGGCACTACTGGGAATTGGTAGTGGTCTAACCAGCACGATGCTTGGAATGGAGTGGGCATGAATGCCATCAGAGAAAAAATTAAACATTTAGGACTTGAGAAGGCCTACCCTTTTCGCTCACATTTTCTGAATCTGGGGAAAAACAATCTTCATTATGTCGATGAAGGGGAAGGTCAACCTATACTAATGCTCCATGGAAATCCCACATGGTCTTTTTACTATAGAAATCTCATCCATACTTTTTCACCAAAGTTCAGAACGATTGTCCCGGATCATATGGGCTGCGGCCTCTCCGATAAGCCTCAGGACTATGAGTATACTTTGGAAACTCATATTCAGAATGCTTACCAGTTGATTCGTTTTTTGGAATTAAAAAAAATTATTCTCATCGTTCATGATTGGGGTGGGGCCATTGGTTTTGGACTTGTAACCAGATATCCTGAACTCTTTGACCGAATTGTGATTCTCAATACAGCGGCCTATCCAAGTGATCACATTCCGCAGAGGATAAATCTTTTAAGGCAAGGTAAGTTTGGGGAATGGCTCACCCGAAAGCTTAACCTTTTTGCCTGGCCTGCCACTTTTATGACGACTCAAAAGACTCTGCCAAAGGTGATCAAAGAAGGCTATTTACTTCCTTATGATTCCTGGAACAACCGCATTGCTGTCGCAAGATTTGTTCAGGATATACCTATGGAGAAAGACCATAAAACTTATCAAACACTCAGAACGATTGAATCCAAGCTGGGATCTCTTCCGCATCCGAAGCTGATTCTTTGGGGAGGTAAAGATTTTTGTTTTAATCAACACTTCTTTGAAAGATGGCTGGAGATTTATCCGGATGCTACTGCCCATTGGTACGCCAAAGCCGGCCACTACGTATTGGAAGATGCCCTGGAAGATGTTTCACAAAAAATCTGGGAATTTATAAGATGAATATCGCCCATCGAATAAAGGAAGTTGCAGCAAGATTTCCTGATAAAAAGTCGGTGGTACTTGCTTCAAAAAATAGTTTTTACACTTATAAAGAGTTCGAAGAGCGTTCAAATCAAATTGCCAACCGATTAGTGAAGCTCGGTATCAGACCTGGCATGCGTACTTTATTGTTTGTAAAACCGTGTTTGGACTTTTCTGTTATTACCTTTGCACTGTTTAAAGTTGGTGCCATTCCGGTATTGATTGATCCAGGAATGGGACTCGCGAGTCTTTTACAATCAGTCAAACAAGTAAGGCCTGAAGCGCTGGTTTCCATCGGAATGGTTCATTGGTTGAGAAGATTTAAATCCGATTATTTCCAAAACCTAAAAATTAAAATTTCACTGGGCCCGGTGGGAGGCTCCACTTATAATCTCTATTCAGGATTAGACTTAGAGTCCAAAACTTTTGTACCTTTTGTTGCTGGTCCTAATGATCCTTCCGCCATTCTTTTTACTTCTGGCGGAACAGGTATACCCAAAGGTGTATTGTATACTCACGGTATTTTGAATGCTCAAACCATGGCTCTAGGTGAAATGTTTTCACTGGATGAAACTCAAGTAGATCTTCCAGGGTTTCCTTTATTTGCCTTGTTCACCTTAGCGATGGGAATGACTTCTATTATCCCTGAAATGGATCCGACTAAACCAGCTGAATGCAATCCTAAAAAAATTGTTAAAAACATTCTTGATCACAATGTCACTTTTGCGGCGGGATCTCCTGCCATTTGGGAAAGAGTAGGTCATTATTGTCTTTCCAAAAAGATTGAGCTTCCTTCAATTAAACAGGTGGTCATGTTTGGAGCACCTGTCAGGGCCGAAATTCATCAGATGTTTAAAAAGATTCTACCTCAGGGAGATACCTACACGCCTTATGGTGCCACTGAATCTCTACCTGTGTGTTTGGTTTCAGGAACCGAGATTCTTTCCAAGCATTTGCCACAAATGCTCAGAGGCCATGGCACTTGTATAGGAAGAGCTGCTCCTCGAGTAAAAATTAAAATTATAAAAACTACGGATATTCCTGAGGTGGATATCCATGAACTCCCAATTGGCGAAATAGGTGAAATTCTGGTTTCGGGGCCACAAGTGACCTCGGGCTATTTCGAAATGCCGGAAGAAAACCTTAAGGCCAAGATTATCGTAGATGGGATCCTTTGGCACAGAATGGGAGACCTGGGGTGGCTCGATCATTCGGGCAACCTTTGGTTTTTAGGCCGTAAGGTTCATAGAGTTGATAGCGAAGAGAACACTTTTTACTCCATTCAAATGGAATCTATTTTTAATCAGCACCCTGAGGTTAAAAGGACTGCGTTAGTAAAACTAACTGTTAAAGGTATGGTGGTTCCTGGCCTCGTGGTGGAAAGAAAAGATGGGAAGGCCCGACTTAGTGCCAGCTTCCTGCGAGAGCTTGAAGTTCTTAAAGAAACTGAAACCTTCACAAAGAGTATTGAGCATTTTTTCGTGCATCCAAAGTTTCCGGTGGATATCAGACACAACATTAAAATTGATCGAATTAAGCTTTCTCAGTGGGCACAAAAAGAACTTGGACTTATAACTTAAGAATTCTTCACGATGCCATGCGGAGTTATCATATCGATTTGTTGGAGTAGTCATACTGGAAACAGGAGGACGAAATGGCCAAAAAGAAATCAAGTAAGAAGACCAATAAGAAATCCAGTAAAAAAGCTAGTTCAGAGGCCGGGAAGTACGTCGAAAAAGAGATGCATGCTCGTAAGCATAAAAAAAAGAAGATGAGTAAGAAACAGGCCATTGCCATCGGATTATCCGAGGCCCGTCAGGCCGGAGTGAAAGTTCCGAAGAAATCCAAGAAGAAGAAAAAAACTTCGAGAAAAAAAACATCAAGTAAAAAATAAGCACTTTAATTATATGGATGATTCTAAAACGTCCATCAAGCTTGTTACTGATCAAGATTATCTCCCTGCTTTACTCAAGCTTCTTACGAAGGCCAAAAAGCAAGTTGATATTCTTTCCTATTCTTTTGCTATTGGAAGTGCTGCAGGTAAACACTCCGTAAAAAGCTCTCCCTATCAAATTGCCCAGAAATTAATCGAATTAAAAACCAAGGCAGGCGATGAGTTAACGATTCGTCTCTACACTGAAGGACTCAGAGAAACTGTCCTGAGAAACAAAGTGACCGCTGATCATTTAAAAGAGGCAGGCGTTGAAATCGTTTATGGTTCTACTCATGCCAAAGGATTTCTGGTCGACGGAAGATATGTACTCTTCGGGTCAACGAATCTCACCAATCAGTCCATTACAAAGAATAGTGAGGCCAATCTTCTGATTGATGATCGAAAGGTTGCTAAAGAGTTTTCACGGTATTTCGAGCATCTTTGGGAGGGTGGAGGCCATGGAGGGATAAAACTTAAAAGACCCTTCCTGGCCGATGGTGATTTTAAAGACGATTTAATTGAGATGATCGGCAAAGCTAAGAAGAGAATTGAATTTGCCATATATTTCTTCAATCACCCAGAAATTGAGAAGGCCCTCATTCAAGCTTTTAAAAGAGGAGTGGAAATAACCGGTTACATTCATCAGCATGCGAGTTTTGCACTCTCATATATCTATGCCAACCGGTCCACTGTAAAACGTCTGAAGGCCTCAGGTATTCAGGATATTCATTGGGGGCCACTTCATACATTTTCTCATTCAAAATATCTGGTTATAGATCGAAAGGAATTCTCCTTAGGAACCGGTAATTGGTTGGAAGAAGATGTACTCATTCATCCGCAGCTTTACATTCACTTGGAGAATCCAGTGATCGCTCGCAATCTAAGCAAACACCTTAATCGCCACATACTTAGTAGTTGAGAGATATAATCTGAAGATTCGAGCATAGTCTGGTCTTGCTTAAAGTTGTGATAGTGGTCATGATAGGAGTGAGGGAATAATATGAGCAGTCAAACTAGAGTAGTCAGGATTTTATATCTCATCATAGTCAGCATTAGTTGCTTTATTTTAGTCTCACCTTTCTTTATTCCCATCATTTTTGGGGCCACCCTCTCGCTTGCCCTGTTCCCGCTACAATGTAAGCTGGAGGCCAAAGGAATCTCCCGCAAATGGGCGGCGGCGATTATTACAACCATTTTTACTTTTATCATCTCTATTCCATTATTCTTTTTTGCGGTCAAAGGCACCATTGCTGTGACTAACCAATTAGAGAAAATGGCCATGAATGATAAGTTTACTGATCGGGGAGTCCAGGAGTTAGTGACTGATATTAGGCATGACTTTGTTATGGCGATCAAGAAAGTTTCTGATAAGTATGAATTTTTGAATTTTTTAAATGAACAGAAGATTAATAAATACCTGGCCCAATTGAATGTCATCCTACTCGACTTCTTTAGAAGTTCGGCCGTAAGCATACCACTTTTTTTTATGCTTCTTTTAGTGATGATCCTCTGCCTTTATTCGTTTCTTAAGCACGCTGATGGAGTTAAAGTTTTTTTCAAGAGCATTACAGGTTTTAATGATCACCGGATGCATGAACTTACTCACATCTTCATCAAGGATTCTCGTCAGGTCTATTTATCCAATATTGTCACCGGGGGTGTTCAGTCTTTAATGGTAGCTACTGGGGTAAGCCTGTTAGGTATTGGTGAGTTCTTCATCGTCTTTTTTGTCACTCTTATTTTATCATTTATTCCAGTCATCGGTGCAGCTCCAGTGGCCTTTGTATTTGCACTTTTGGCTTTTTTTAAAGACAACACCACAGCGGCCATAATTTTAGGGATACTGGGGATGGTCACCGGAATTGTGGATAATATTCTTAGACCATGGCTTGCAAGTTTCGGAGAAAGTAAGATTCCTCCGGCGGTTGCCTTTATCTGTGTTATCGGTGGGGCGATATTATTTGGCTTTCCCGGGCTTTTCATAGGGCTATTAGTAGGATCATACGCCTATGATACTCTGCCTATTTTTTGGGAAGAATTAAAACCCAAGAAAGACACCAATATCACTTAAGGCTTCATCTCGAATTGAATCCTTTTCCATGAGAATCTCGTGATGAGAATCAGAAAATAATTTCAACTGACAATTGGCCTTCTTGCAAAAAGCTTCCTGGCGGCCGGGTTTTACAATTAAATCCATTCCTGACTGAAAAAGTAGAATCGGTGTTTTTATCTTAGCACCCAATAAATCAATCTTTCTTGTGGCGTTGATGGCCTGATTTACCCAACGGGAAGTGGGACCTCCAACTACTAAATGAGGATATTCCGTAAAGAGATACTTACTGGCCTCAAAGCGCATCAGGCTATGTGTTACTTCATTTTGTTCAAAAGTATCTTCGTCCGGAAGATAGGGACCGCGATCAGGAGCATAATGGGCCCCACGCCCTGCCAGGATAAGAAGTCTTGAAAAATAACGGGCGATTCTTTCTGAATAAGGCTTAGTATTCATTTCAAACATAGGTGCAACAAAAACGGCCTTAAGGAAGAATTCAGGTTTTCTGGCCATAAAATGAGCAGATATGGCGGCACCCATGGAATGGGCAATGAGATAATAATCATTTTTGGGAGTAAGTTCCGTAACCTGATTAATAAATAACTCAAAGTCATTTACGTAATTTTGAAAGCTAATGACATGACCTTTATGGGAATCTTTTAAGAGCCGCTGGGATTGACCTTGCCCCTGATGATCGAGAATGAAAATATTAACATCAGTATAACGTAGGTCATAAAGGAGTTCGGCATATTTTATTGCCGGCTCAGTTCTTCCAGGTACAACCACTAAGCTTCTGTGATTCTCCGGGTGGATCTTATAAAAAATGCTTAGATTCAAGTTTTGTTTATTTTTCAAAATTTTGTTATGGAAACTTTGAAAATAAGGAAGGACCTCAGTTTTCCACCGGATAGGAAAATCCGCTTCCGGTATACCCCAGGCAAGAGATGAAAAACAAAGCATTAGAAGAATAAAGGACTTCATAAAAATTACCCCTTCATATGACGCTACTTCCAGGTAATGACTTCCGTCAATGTAGACGAAGAGAGTGTGAGGTTTTATTATATTAAGATGCGAATCCTTGTGACTGGTGGCGGTGGCTTTCTTGGAAGCTATATCATCAAAGAACTCCTGAAAAATCCGAGTTATATTGTAACGAACTTCTCTCGTCATGCTTATCCGTCTTTGGAAGACATCGGAGTGCCTACGATTAAAGGGAACTTGCAAAATGTGGGCGATATCAATCGTGCCCTGGATCAGGGATTTGATGCTATCTTTCATGTGGCGGCACTGGCCGGTGTTTGGGGAAAATACGAAGACTATTATGGCATCAATTATCTTGGGACTAAGAATCTCCTGGAAGCCGCTAGCAGCATGGGAATCAAACGATTTGTTTATACCTCAACCCCTTCAGTTGTTTTTAATAAGGGTGACCTGACGGGAGTGGGCGAAGAGCAACCCTATGCCGAGAAGTTTTTGAATGCTTATTCAGAAACAAAAACAATGGCAGAAAAATTAGTGCTTGAAATGAATGATGGTGAATCATTTCTAACTTGTGCCTTGAGACCTCATTTGATTTGGGGCCCAGGTGATCCTCATCTATTTCCCCGAGTCATTCAAAAAGGGAAAGAAGGCAAGCTTAGGATTGTGGGCGATGGCGAAAATTTGGTAGATATTATTTATGTTGAAAATGCGGCCCGTGCCCATGTTCAGGCCTTTGAGCATTTATCTCCTGGGTCTCCAGTGTGTGGTCAGGCCTATTTTCTGGGTCAGGAGCGACCGGTAAAACTATGGGATTTCATTAACCAGGTTTTAAGTATGGTAAAAGTTGAACCGGTGATGAGTTCTATTGACGTATCCACGGCCTATCGCCTGGGATGGCTTCTTGAAAAAATGTTTAAGCTTCTAGGTATTCAAAAACCCGAACCACCTATGACAAGGTTTGTGGCATTAAACCTCGGAAAATCCCATTACTTCTCCCATGAGAAGGCCCGGCGTGATTTTGGTTACGCTCCTCAGGTTTCAATAGAAGAGGGTCTTAAGAGAACATTCTCTTATCGTGAAAACCTTAAGTAGTTTTAGCAAAAGACTTAATCAGATTCTGGTCAAAGTAGTTGGAACTCATTCCGGCATCCACTAAAAGCGTCGAGGCATTAATACCAGAACTTCTCGGAGAGAGAAGAAAACAAACGGTGTTGGCCACTTCCTGAGTTTCGAGGGCCTTCTTTCTTAAAGTCAATTGCTCAGCATAAAGGTAATTATCTATGTAGTCGGGAATACCTGCTGAAGCCGAGGTTTTTAATGGGCCGGCCCCTACAGCATTAACTCTAATCTTAGAAAATTCAGAAAATGATTTAGCGAGAAAAGGCACTGTCGCATCTAACATGGCCTTAATCGGGCCAAGATAGCCGTATGATGTTGCCTTGGTATTGGAAATAGAGATCGTTACGATACTTGCGTCTGGAGCAAATACATCTTTTAAAGCATTAGATATCTCTACCAGAGAAAAGCTGGAAATCTGTGCGGCCTGAAGATAATCATCTCGCTTGGTTTCATGAAAGGGTTTTGGTCCTTCTGAAAAATTAGCAAAGGCCAGGGAATGCAGGAACCCGTCAAGGTTAGTGGTGTGTTCTTTTATTTGTGAGAGGAGGTTGTTGTCTTTTTCGACATCAAATACAAAAACCGGAGAGTCAGGGAAGAGCTTTTTGAGTGCTTCTAACTGCTCACTCTTTTGAACCGAGAAAAGGCATTTGGCGCCATTTTCCATAAGTGTCTTGGCACAAAAATATGCCACACTCTTTTTATTCGCTACCCCTGCGATATAGAATGTTTTTCCCGATACACCTAAAAAATCCATCAAACTTCTCCATTTTCAATAATGGTGGCTGCAAATTCAATCGTCATGATGGTCTTCCCATCGGCCTTGATTTTACCTTTCATGAAGGAAGCGTTAGCAAGCATTTCAATAAAGTCGACAGTGATCATGAGAAGGTCACCTGGTTTGGCCATGTTTTTGAATTTTGCATTTTGCACACGAGTCACCAGAGCGGTTTTTGAGTTATCAGCACCTTCACCTTTTAAGGCCATAAGTAGTGCTCCGGTCTGAAAGACCGCTTCACACATAAGGACACCAGGGAAAACCGGTCGGCCGGGAAAATGGCCCCGAAAAAAGTCTTCTTCCCCTGTCAGTTTTTTTGAAGTGGTGATGGAGTTCTCAGAGCGCTCAATGATATTTTCTATAAAAAGAAAAGGTTCGCGCTGAGGAATATTATTAAGGATGGTCTCAAGCATTTAATCCTCCAGCAATATCCAGGGAGGTCCCAGTAATGTAGGAAGACTCTTTGGAAGCAAAAAATAAAACAGCATGGGCCACTTCCTGGACTTTTCCAAATCTCTTCATTGGAACCTGAGACTTATATTCCTTGACCTGATCATCCGGTAAATCAGCGATGAGCTCTGTTTCAATGAAACCAGGACAAACGTTATTAACGGTTATATTGCGTTTTGCGACCTCTTTAGAGACTGAAAGGGACATGGCAATTTGGCCGGCCTTAGAAGCGGCATAATTGGCCTGACCTGGAAGACCTAGTTTCCCACCAATAGATGACATATTTACAATTCTTCCATAACGATTTTTCATCATGGCAAGGACCGCAAACCGGGTCATGTTGTAAGTGCCTTTTAAATTTGTATCAATCACAGCGTCCCAATCTGCTTCATTCATGCTTGGAATGATGGAGTCTCTTCGGATACCAGCATTGTTGACCAGAACTTCCAGGCTTGGAAACTCCTGTTCATATTCCTGGAAAAACTTTTCAACTTCCGCTGTTTTAGAAACATCAAACTTTTTTATTTTTAGCTTTTCTCCATAGAGAGAATATTTTTCTTTAAAGCTAGTTGCGGCGTCATCATTGCCTGAGTAAGTGGCAACCACCGTGGCACCGTTTTTTAAAAAAGCTTCTGTCAGTCCGGCGCCAATACCGCGGGTACCACCAGTGACGATGACATGCTGACCATCAAATTGATACATTTTAAGCTCCCGTTCCCAGATAACTTTCAATAGCATTGGCCTGAATCACACCGTAATTTGCGGCGCCTAACCAGCCGGACATGATAATCCCAACTGAACCTGCATGAAATAGACCTGGTAATGTTTTATGTAAATTCATGGAAATTTCAAGCCCTTCAAACTTAGTTCCAAATGAAGAACCTTTAGGATGAAGGGTATAACGCTCGACCGTTAAAGGTGTAGCGGCCTCTACAATCTCTAATTTATCCCTGATGTCAGGGATGAACGCCTCCAACCCCTTAATGGTCTCCTCAATCATGAAGTACTTTTCAGATTCATATTCTTCTGCTGAAAGCTTCTTCCAGTCATCAAAGTGACAGTTTGTACTGGAGACGATGGCAACCCGAGCATCCGGCACCTGAGGTCTGGCCTCTTTAGGGTAATAAACCGAGAACGTTCTGGATGAAACTTTAAGATCTAAAAGTCGTGAAGGATCGTAAGTAGGATAGCTCGAGGTAAAAACAAGTTCTCCAATATAGGGAATGGTGGCCCCGGCCTTAAGACCCATGTAAACCTGACAGCTTGATGAGTTGAGTCTCACTGCTTTGGTTTTTTCTATGTATTCCTGAGGGAAATGTTCTTCTCCTACCAGACCAAGAATGGTGGAGCGGATATTTCCATTGGAGAGAACAGCTTTTGAATAAATGGGTTTACCATTTAATACAACGCCTTTGGCCTTACCATCTTCAATCAGAATTTTATCCACTCGGGACTGAAGTTTGATATCTACATTGTTCTTTAAAAGTTCATCCTTCATTTTACTAATGAGCAGCTCAGTGCCGCCTTTGAAGGTATAAACACCTTTACTCATAAAGTTTGAAAAGACGATGCCATAAGTGATGGCCGGATCTTCCAGAGTAGAACCGTTGGCGTAAGTAATAGGTTCCATCAAGAACCTGGTTACATCATTTCGTCCCGGGAAGAACTTCTCAAAGAGCTCTCCATTGGTGAGCTTTGAGTTGTCATAAAAATTCATTTGTCCCAGATAGTTAAAAAAGGCTTCGACCGTTTCCCTTTGCACCCCAAATTTATCCACCATCACCTGGGTGTAGTGGTCCTTAGTGAAGTCGGTTTGAATGTTGAATTGAGGATTGGCGAACCTGACATCCTTTAGTTGGACAATGGAGTTGGCAATTTCCTGACTCCAGTACTTTTTACAGGTTTTGATCATTCCCACAGGAAATCCATGTAGGGAAACATCAAAAATATGGTCGCGGTTTTCCCCTCTGAAGAACCAGGTGGCAAAGCCTCCCAGTTTATTATGTGATTCCAGGAGAAGGACTGAGTGGCCATGACGACCCATGATGTTAGCAGCAGTCATACCCGCAAGTCCTGAGCCAATGATGATCACGTCATAGTCTTTGGTGATTTCATCTCGTACTTTATAAAGCATTAGAAGCCTTGCGTTGCATTATATGATGTGTCTTCATTCGAGAAAGATTAGACGAAACTCTCGAAAAAGTCATGAATTCCGTTACAATTATAAGAAATGTTCAACCAGATAAAGGGTCATCAATGTCGATTCTTAACTTTATAAAAAGGACTTTTAGTTTTGATGACAGGTCCATGGCCTTCTATCGAGTTCTCATGGGTATTATTGTAATGGCCGATGTGGTTTACCGATGGCCTGACTTGATGAACTTCTACACTGACGTGGGGCTTATTCCGAGGAGTATTTTTACTGGTGAAATGGCCATGCCCTGGTCACTGTCATTTCATCTGGCCAATGGAAGTTACAATTTCGCGGTCATCATCTTTTCCCTTCACTTTATTTTCGGTCTCATGCTTTTTGTAGGTTATAAATCTCGTTGGGCGATAATAGGGGCCTTCCTTATGACTGTTTCAGTCCATAACCGCAATTGGTTGGTGAATAATGGGGGAGATGACGTCTTAAGAGCAATTTTATTTTTTTCTATCTTCCTGCCTCTTAATCGATGCTTCTCAATTGACTCTGCTCTCCAGAAAGAAAAAAAAACCACTCAGGATTTTTTTAGTACCTGGACCCTGGCCTTTTTTCTTCAGGCCTTTGTCATTTATTTTGTAAGTTATATTCTAAAAAATCATCCTATCTGGAGAGAAGAGTTTACAGCGGTTCAATTTTCTTCCAGGTTAGATATTTTTGCTACCTCTCTGGGGATTTGGTTGAGAAATTATCCACTCTTGATGAAATTTTCCACTGCCTTTTCCATCTATCTGGAATGGCTGGGACCGCTGCTTTTAGTTCTCAGTTTTATGTTTGGTAATCGCTGGTGGATCCTTCGACTGGGGATTGTCCTGAGTTTTTGGGCCTTCCATCTTGGCATCTTTGCCACCATGACTATCGGTTTGTTTCCTTTCATTGCTATTACAATGTGGTCCATTTTTTTACCAGGACCTCTCTGGGATAAGCTCTTTAGTTTTTTTCAGAAGAAGAACTTCGGAAAGGTTAAGATCTACTTTGACGGGGAATGTGGTTTTTGCCAAAAAGGTGTCAGAATCATCCGTGAATTTTTCTTACTTTCGGAAGTCACCATAAATGTTGCTCAGGAAACTCCATCGATCTATACCGACATGGAGAAAAACCATTCATGGGTGGTGGTTAATGAGAAAAATGAAAGATTCTTTCACTTTAGTGCCTGGATTGAATTGGTAAGGCACTCTCCATTACTCTGGCCTCTTGCCGGATTTTTTGCCATGAGGCCTGTGCATTGGTTAGGGCAAAAAATCTATCTTTGGGTAGCCGGGCATCGGACTCTTATGGGAAAATTATCTCAATTCCTGGAATATTCATCTCCCAAAAAAGACATCATCACTCTGAAATGGCTTATGGAAGCGGCCGGAGCCTTCTTCTTTGTCACTCTTTTGATGTGGAATTTAACAACTATTAAGAAATACAACATCAAGGCCCCCTACTTTCAAAAAGTTGCAAGGTGGTTTCACCTCTATCAGGAATGGAACATGTTTGCCCCTTATCCTAAGATGGATAATATCTGGGTAGAGATTCCTGCTGTCTTAGGGGATGGCTCAGAGATTGAGCTTTTAACAGGTGATCGTGACATTTTCAGCGTGAAAGACCAGGCATTTTATAAGCAGATTCCCAATGAGCATTGGAGAAAGTTTTATTTAAATCTTTCTGAGAGGAATGACTACGCCCGCTACTATGGTGGTTATCTTTGTCGACTTTGGAATAAAAGGAGAATTAGATCTGTCAAAAATTCCACTTTAAAGAAGCTGGAAGTTATTGTTTATTCCCAACCCAATTTACCGGATGGTGATAAAGGGGGAATTACCCGTAAGCTTTCCTGGAAGCACTGGTGTTTTGATGAAGATTATAAGCGGGAAAACCCCGCTCGTTAATCTACAAACCTAGTTGCTGAGCAAAGAAGGTATAGAAGGCCGCCACAAATCTTGAACTTTCTCGCTCAGAGCCACTTCCGCGTGCATGTCCTCCCCACTCCTTATTATAGAGAAGAATGGGGGCACTTGAAGTGTTGTACTCCTGTAGGCGTGCCAGATATTTGTAGGAGTGCATTGGTGCAACTCTGTCATCAAACTCGGCCGTCATGACCATCGTTGCCGGATAATCTCTTCTTTGAATATTATGATAAGGCGAGAGCGGGAAAATTCCCCGGAAGCCGTCTTCAGTAAACGGCCGGCCGTAATCATCCGTCCAATATTTTCCTGCAGTGAAAAGAGTGAAGTTTAAAAGATCCATCACGCCAACGATGGGGACTGCTGCCTTAAAAGTATCCGAGTGACGTTGAAGAGTTCCGGCCACAAGAGTTCCCCCGTTACTTGCTCCCATCATTCCCAGATGATCTTTTGATGTCCACCCACGCTTGATGAGCTCCTTACCGGCAAGAGCAAATGAATCCCACGAGTGGATTCGACCTCCGACTTGGGCCAATTCATACCAGCTTTTTCCGTAGTCAAGGGAACCAGGAAGGGTAACAACGGCAAAGGCGCCACCTTTTTCTATCCATGAGAGGCTTTCGTACATGCCAAAAAATGGAGTAATAGAAACTTTAAACCCCCCATAGCCATAAAGGATAGTTGGAGTTGAGGAAGTAAGGGGAGTGCCTTTTTTCCTTAAGACCCACATAGAAGCTTTTTGACCGTTGGACGCCGTATAGAAAACTTTTTCCGCTTCAACTTCTACCGGGAACGTCTGGGAAGCGAGAAGTTTAAGGACTTTTGTTTCCAGAATGTAAGAATAAACTTTTTTAGGTTCAGAATATGTTTCAAAACTTAGTTTAAGGATTCCCTCTTTAAAACTCTCGTAGCTGATGGTCCCATCCTTAAGCTCTTCGATCATTTCAAGGTTTCCGTCCGGTGTGAGGATGCCGGCAACATGAGAAGCATCTTGCAAACCTAAGATGAGAGCACCTTTGTCTCCAAGCTTAGTAGATGATTCAACAACGAATTTCTGTTCTTTTAGAAAAATGCTTCGGGCACCATCTCTTAGTCTGAGCTTATAAAGTTCTCCATTATTTGCGTTTTCAAAAGTACGGATGATTGCATAGGCCTCAGGAGCATCTAACATCTCAACGATCTCGCCTTGAATAGGGAGACGGTTTGTGAGGTTTCCGGTGCTGAGTTGAAGAGTTCCAATAGTTCCATCGAGCTCAGCAAAGAACTTTCCTCCTACTTCGTGAATGGTTAGATCTGACGTAGGGGTTTTACCGTTCAGAAGAAGTTGGTCCTCACTTTGAATTTCACCAACGGTGTGACGGAAGAGAGCGGGTCTGCCACCGCCTATGCGTTCATCCAGATCTGAAATATAGTAGAAGCTTTTACCGTCTTCGGTCCAGCCGATGAAGGTGTAAAACTTTACCAGGAGGATATCCACCACTTGATTGTCTGATTTTTGCGAGACTATGACTCGTCTGAGATCTCCTCCATGAACGGCCTGAGATTTTAACTGATAGTCACTACTTTCTTTTTTTATTTGGTTTTGATCAACAGAAGATGAAATTGTAATCGATTTGTTTGAGACTAAATCACGATCCCACTTGATGAAACGGTTATCATTCACCCCCATAGATCTTAGATTTTCATCTGACCAAGGAAGTGGAATTCGTGGAGAGCGTGAAGGTGATGCCTTCCCAGTGATTAAGTTTTGTTCTTTCTGTATTTTCCTAATATCAAGCACACGAGCGGCAAGTTCGTCTAAAAATTGAGAGTCCAGATAACTATGGGTATAGGATTTCTGCTCATCAATCCAGCTCCACAAATCCGGGTCAGAGGTATTTTCCATCCACTTATAAGAATCTTCGATAACTGTTCCAAAGCGAACTTCCGTTTGGCTAATCTTCTTGGCAGCAGGATAACTTTGGGCCAAAGCAGTTTGAGAGACGAGAAGAGCAATTATAAGCCATGATTTCATTAGGTTTCCTCTTAATTAAGGGAGGTTCTATCTTTGAATCTTTAGTAGTGTCAACACTCGTGATGAGCTACTCAATTTTGTGTTTAACTAGGTGTGTTAGACGAGATCTATAAAAAGAAAAGCATTTAAGCTTAGAGAAAAAATCTATTACTTTCTAGATAAGGAAGCCTCTTTATTTAGGCAGCTTGATCTTCATTTTGAAGAAGACCTCTTCGAATATCTCGAACTACTGGACCAAAATCATGAATTGCGGTCAACAGTTCTTTACGAGTAAGTTTTAAAACTGCTTCCCATTTTGAAAGAGATTCTTCTGAATTGACATCAATAACAGCGAGCGGAGAGCTTCGATAATAAGCTCCTGGAGAGAAACCATTTGAATCACCACTACCGACTTTGAGTGCCATGGGCCTATTATACCATTTTACAGCGTTCCTCTAAAAAACGGGTACTTAGGCGGAGTATCACCAATATAAGGGTGCAGTTTAAATAAATTTCTACTTCTCAGTCATGGTAGTTACATCAAAAGTATCTGTGACCAGATCCGGATTTTCGACATATCTTTTACAAATTTCATAGTATCTCTTGGATGGTTTATCAGCTTCATTGGCCATTAAAAGCTGATTGAAGATATTTAACGCCCCTGAAAAATCTTTCGTTTGAAATAATTTACAGGCCATCAGATAGAACTCCAATGACTCTGGGTCTTTTTCCATCCAATGATGAGGATGCAGAACCTCATGAATCCCTACCGGGGTTGTTTTGCCTTTAACAATAACCTTATCGATTGGCCGAGTCTTAATATGGGTCAAATCAAGTCTATCCAACGTCATATCAGAGATAAGAATTTGTGTTCCATAATACTTGCACAGCCCTTCCAGCCGGGCACCTAGGTTCATATTATCGCCCAAGGCAGTGTATGAGAAAATTCTTTCAGAACCCATGTTACCAACTGAACACTCTCCGGAGTTTAAACCTACGCCCACATTGAAAATGGGTCTTCCAAGTTTAATGAATTCTTCATTGATTGAAGGAAGGATGGTGATCATTTTAATCGCACCTTCCACGGCGTACTGGGCATGATTGCCAATTTCCAAAGGAGCTCCCCAAATCGCCACAATGGCGTCACCGATATATTTATCGAGAGTGCCTTTGGTATCAAAGACAATATCAGTCATGCTTCCCATGTACATATTCAGTGAATGAGCAAGTTCTGTCGCCGTTAGGCCTTCGGATATCTTTGTGAAGTCACGAACATCTGAAAATAAACAGGTAATATCCATCTTAGTGCCACCTACGTGGAGCTTATCTGGATTCTTAAGCATTTCATCCACAATGGTTGGAGCAACATAGCGGGCAAATGTCCCGCGGATTTGTTTTTTTTCTTTATTCGCTTCATAGAATTTAAGAAAGGTGTTCCATGAATAACAGGCAATAAAGCAAAAGAAACAATAGAAAAGTTTTAATTCGTAACCATTAGGTAGAAAATAGGCATGGTCGGCGTAATAGCTGGAAGAGACAATGAGGATGACCACTAAAGCATCCATAAAAGGATTCCCTAGTTTTTGCACCATAAGAAAAATCAACATGCCGGCCAGTAGAAAGAAGAGTGAATATTTTACTGAATCATTCGCAGGCCTATAAAAGAATTTATGAAGAAGCATGTGCCCCATGTTCATGTGGGAATAAACTCCTGGCATTTTAGAATCTATGGGTGAAGATCTTAAATCATGGGCACCCAGTGCAGTAGAGCCTACAAATACCATTTTTCCTTCGATGAGCTTCTTCATCTTTGAATCATTGTCGGGAGCATTGATCAGATCATAGAGAGAAATTGAATCAAACTGACTGTCACCACCGATATAGCGGATCTTTACTTCACCCCCACGGCTGATTTCCATCTTCTGATCATCCAACTCTAGTTCACCGGTGCCATCAGCAAAAATTTTGATGGTGTTTTTCTTTTCTGTGAAGGCCTCAAATGCATTGAAGGCAAGGGAGCCATAATAGATGGTATCGACGTTTGCGACTAACTGATAATGGCGAAAGATTCCGTCTCGGTCCTCATAGGCCGAAATATTTCCCAGGCCGGCCTCTGTTTCTACTAACTCAGGAATTGGGAAAGTATAGCGACTAATTTTTTTTGGGTGAAGATCAGCTTCCGGAAAGTTGCGGGTAAGTATGGCATCATTGAGCATTTCAAGGGGGGCCTCCTTGAGTCCATCTTCGGCGTCAGTTGAAACGGTATAAGCGAGGAAGACCCGTCTTCCCTCTGTTTGAAAATTTCTAATCGAGTTTGCTAAGATAGTATCTGGTGAAGTTTCTCCATATTGGGGGGATTTCTCCGGGAAAAGAATATCGAGGCCAACGACTTTTGCCCCAAAAATTCTTAGCTTATCAATCATTTTAGCATGATCAGTCCGAGGAATTGGCCATACTCCAAGTTTTTGAAGTGAATAATCATCGATTTTTACCAGAAGAATTTCTTTACTCTTAAAATGGGGATCCAAATTAGATTTCATTCTGAAATCATAAAATCTATTTTCGAAGGAAATTGTATAGTCGAGAAATTTTCCTAAAAGTGTCGTGCTATCGATGTCCCGCACAATAATGGAACCAAAGATGCAGAGTGCAGCGAAGATAAAGATAAGAAACATTCCTAGAGGGCGTAGTGAACTTGTGATAAATTTTGTAAACATACTGTAATTGTAATCCACTCAGGAAAAATTATGAATCTAGAACTTATAAAGAATAACTTTCATCTTCATGTAAAAGACTTACAAGAGAGAATAACTCAGGAAATGAGAAGATTGGATCCAGCTCTCGTCATTAAAGATGATCCTTGGTCCCGCACTGACCATGCCGGGCATCCGGGTGGAGGTGGACTTACACGCGCCTTTCAAGGGGAACTCTTTGAGAATGCTGGCGTGAACACTTCCTGTGTCTTTGGTAAAATTGACCCCCAGTTTGCTAAAAATCTTAAAGGCACTGGTGATGAGATGTGGGCGGCAGGAATTTCTCTTATTATTCATCCAAAGAATCCCAGAGTCCCTACTGTCCATGCCAACTTCCGTATGATTCATCAAGGTGAAAATTTTTGGTTTGGCGGTGGTGCTGATCTCACACCATATTACCCATATGAAGAAGACTTTTCTTATTTTCATAATGTTTGGAAACAGGCAGCAGGCCCCGCTTATGAAGACATGAAGAAAGAATGTGATCAGTATTTTAATAATTCACATCGTGGATTAGAGATGAGAGGGATAGGTGGTATCTTTTTTGATCATATGAATACTGGAAACACTGAAGAGGATCTGAAGCAGGTTTGTCATCTTTCTGAACATTTCATCAAGTCTTACTTCCCAATCGTTGAAAAAAGAATGGCAGAGAACTGGACAGTAGAAGATGAGGATTTCATGCTTCATCGTAGAGGTCGTTATGTTGAATTTAATCTTCTACATGACCGGGGAACATTATTCGGGCTCAAGACAAATGGCAGGGTGGACTCAATTCTCATCTCCTTGCCAGCTCGCTGTAAATTCTCTTACCAGTACAGACCTCTTGCAGGTTCACCTCATGAGAAGATGTGGAATTATTACACGCCTAAAGCTTGGTGATGATCAATCCAGGAAAAGTGAGTAGGCGAGAATTCCGGTTATTACCACAAAGCCAATAATCATCTTGATTGCTTCCGGACTGAAGGCCTGCTTTGTGCCTTCTATTGAGGCCTTCTTCTTGATGAGAGGTTTAATTTTAACTTTAACTTTGTCCTCTAGTGGTCTTTCCGCTTCAAGTTGAATGGTTACAGTTTCAGCAACGGGTGAGACATCTTTGTGTTCAACCAGATCCATTTTAGATCGGATTTCAATCCCTACAGGATTTACTTTAAATACATATTTATTAGACAAGAGCACTTCCACGTCGGAGGTGACTTTATAGCGTTTGTGAGGTGAGATCCTGGCACGATCAATTGAAACACCATTTTTACTGCCAAGGTCGGTAATGAAAATTTCATTCTGATCCAACTCTATCAAACAGTGCTCCCGTGATAGATCTTCCTTGGGAACATTGAAGTCACATTTAAGAGAGCGGCCAATAGTGATAGCTTGCTTTGAGCTTGAATGACTAAAGGTTTCTTTAGGCGATGTGAGGCTGAATTTAAAAGAGTTCAGACCCATTTAAACCTACCTGTTCCTGTTGATGGGTTCGTCCAAGGTTAAATCTAAAAGATCTTCCTTAATTGAAGTTCCATCTGGGAGAATGAATTCAAAAAGATTTGCAATAAAAACCCGTGAATTGGTATAGATTGGGTAGGCCTGATTGGCCGGAATTTTTCTTCCGTCAATTGTCACGCCATTCTTGCTGCCAAGGTCTGTGATGAAAGCGTAATCACCTTTGAAAGTGACCAAACAATGTTTACGAGAGAAGTCTTCATAGGGGACAACAAAGTCATTGTCACTTGAGCGACCAATTCCAATGCTGTCTTTTTCCGTTTCAAAAGTCAGGACTTCATCTTTATATTTTATTTTGAGCTTCATATACTTATTATGGCCCATTAAAAATAAATAAAAACTAAATATTTATTCAGTCAGCTAACCTAATAGTTTTCTTCTGGTCTCAGGGAAGCTATCTATCGACAACCGAATCAGGGTCAAAATGAAAGCACCCAAAAGAGAGGCACCCCAGCTGGTTAGGTTAAATTCGTCTATCAGTCCGGTGGCCAGGTTGAGAATTAAGGCATTGAAAATAAAAGTAAAAATTCCAATTGTGGCCATATTCAACGGTATCCCCAGAATCAGCAAAATCGGCCGGATCAGAAAATTAATGAATCCAATCATCAGGCAGGAAATGATGGCGGGAGATGGATTTTCGATTTCAAACCCTGGTAAAATTCGGGCCGTGGTAAGGATGGCCAGGGTAGAAAACAAGATGTTGACGAAAAAGATCAGCATAACTTCCCCTTGGTTAAGGGAAGTTTAGCCTATTTTGAGGACATTTTCCTGAGAGGAATTTTAACTGTTTTAATCAGAAAGTGGGCAAAGGGTTAACCGAGACTTAGACCTCAGGAGCGAGATAAACTTCAATTTCTTGATTCACTTCATCTCTTAAAATTGAACGGATGGCCTCTAAGGTTCCGGCGGTAGAGCTTGGACATGTTCCACACGCACCCTGATATTTAATGATCAGGACATTGTCTTTAAAATTCACAACGACCATATCCCCACCATCACCCTGAAGACCCGGGCGAATTCTCTTATCAAGGATCTCTTCAATATGTTTAAGTTCCGGTGAAAGATTTGCTCGTCTCTCCGCTTCCGGATCATAAACCTTAAAGTCAGGATTATGATCATCAATAAAACTGTCTATGCAGGTTTGCACTGCCGGCTCTAAATTATCCCAGTCTTCAAAGCTGAACTTACTGATGGTGATAACATTCTGGAAGAAGTGTATCTGATCAACACCACGAAGATCAAACAAGGCCGCGGCCAGAGGAATATCTTTGCAGTCTTGAGGAGTCTTGAAAGAAACTTTCCCTTCTACTTTAACATCTTTTTCAAGGATGAACTTCAAAGCGTTAGGATTCGGGGTAGGTTGAATTGTTATTTCCATAAATTACCTGTTATTCAAAAAATTTTTTAACTTTAACCAGAGCTTCGTAAAGTTGGTCAATGTCTTCTTGGTTATTATAAATAGATAGCGAAGCACGGCAAGTGGCCGGGACACATAAAAATTTCATTAAAGGTTGAGCGCAGTGGTGCCCAGTTCGGATGGCAACTCCTTCCTTATCCGTCAAAGAAGCTATGTCGTGAGGATGAATGCCTTTTAATCCAAATGAAACAACCGATGCTTTCTCTTTGGCCTCCCCATAAACAATCAAACCGGGGATACTCTTAAGCTTCTCGGTCGCATATTTTAGTAATTCTTCCTCGACTTCCTGGATATTATTTAATCCCACTTGATTGATGTAATCAATGGCCATACCAAGACCTATAACGGCCGAAATGGAAGGAGTACCCGCTTCAAATTTATGGGGAAGGGTGTTGTAAGTTGTTTTATCAAACGTCACCACATCAATCATGTCTCCGCCACCTTGATAGGGAGGCATTTGATTAAGAAGATCTTCTTTGCCATATAAGACACCTACGCCAGTTGGGCCGAACATCTTATGTCCAGAGAAGGCGAAGAAGTCCACATCTAGTTCCTGAACATCGACTTTTTTATGAGCAATCGCCTGGGCCCCATCAATGAACACTTTTGCTCCAACTTTATGAGCGAGTGAGGTCATTTCTTTAACCGGATTGATTGTTCCAAGTGCATTGGAAACATAAACAAATGAGACGAATTTTACTTCAGGGGTGAGCAGCTTTTTGTATTCATCCAGAAGAATCTCGCCTTGAGGGTTAATCGGAATAACCCTGATGATAAGACCTTTTTCTTCTGCCACTAGCTGCCAGGGAACAATATTTGAATGATGCTCCATTTGCGAGAGCAGGATGACGTCACCCTTTTTTAAAAAATTTCTTACATAACTTTGGGCCACAAGATTAACTGATTCAGTGGTCCCCTTTGTGAATATAATTTGTTTTCTGTCCGGAGAGTTGATGAGAGTTGCCACCTTATCTCTGGTCATCTCGAATTTATTGGTTGCATTCTCTGATAACCAGTAAAGTCCTCGATGCACGTTGGAAGTTTCAAGACGGTAATACTTATCTAGTTCATCAATTACTACTTTAGGTTTTAATGTTGTGGCAGCACTGTCCAGATAGGCGAGACGTTTTCCATTGATAACCTGGTCAATGACCGGAAAATCTTTACGGTAAGGATTGTTCTTGAGAACACTCATGACATCCTCCCAATTTCAAATTTTGAACTTAAGTGATCCATCACCATGCCACTCACAAAGGAGCGTGCGTCTTTGTTAGAAATCTTCTGAACTATCTCAAGACCAAAGCCATGGGCGAGAATAGTCCTCGCCTTATCAGCGGGAATACCTCTGGCCTGGAAATAAAAGACTTCATCATCAGAGAGCTGACCTGTGGTTGATCCATGCGAACATTTTACGTCATCTGCGAAAATTTCAAGCTGAGGTTGCGAATGAACCTGTGCCTTTTTTGAAAGGAGTAAATTTTTATTAAGCTGACTGGAGGCCACTCTTTGGGCCTTGGGGAAAATATGAATGAGTCCTGTAAAGACACCTTTTGAATTTCCATCCAGAATACCCTTGGCAATCTGGTCGGAAGTCGTATCGGCAGCTTTATGGTTAATAACAGTATTGATATCACTGTGTTCATTACCGTGAGTCAAAAATAATGAATAAGATTCTCCACGTGCTCCGGGAGCATTCAAATTTAAGGTCAGATTCTTACGATTGAGTTTACCTGTGACATGAAGAATGAGACTTCTGACAGTGGCGTCTTTGGCGACTTCGGCAAAGACCGATCCGTGGTTTAAACCTTGATCACTTTCCTGATCCAGATGAATGTGCTCAATTTGAGCCCCTTCCTCTGCTACGATATAAGTTTCATTGATCAATGCGTGAGAAACATCGCCACCAGCGGTTTCTTCCAAAATGGTGAATTTGGAGAAAGGTTTAGCTATTATCAAATGAGTGGGTGCTATGACCTTATTCGTTGTCAGGATATTTAAAATCCGAATGGGTCTGGTGATTTCCCTGTTCTTTTCAATCTGAAGAAATACCCCTTCATTTATTAAACTATGGTGAAGATGAGAAAGGGCATTGGCCTGGGTTAATTTGTCTTTAATCTCTTCAAAGTGATCTTTAATCATCCCTAACTCAACACCAGCAGGAAGAGTGTCAGAGTGATCTAATTGTCCATCGATAAATGTAATGGTTGGGAACTCTGTTTTCTGAAAAATCGGGCCTGTGACTTTTTCTTCTTGAGATAAAGAGTCAAAAAAAGTTTCAAGGGGAGTGAATTTATACCCATCAATAACCGGAGAGGTTAAACCTTTGTCTTTGAAATGATTGATGTGATCTTCCCTGAAGCCTTTAATGGGTCCGGTACTCTCATTTAAATTTTTTGCCGCCAGAGCGGTTAATTTATCTATATTCATTGTTTAACCTTTAATCAGCCAGTCATAGCCCTTTTCTTCCAGTTCAAGTGCCAAAGACTTATCTCCTGACTTAATGATCTGGCCTTTATACAAGACGTGGACAAAATCCGGCACGACATAATCAAGCAGGCGTTGATAGTGAGTCACAAGTATGGTGGCATTAAAACGGCTTTTAAGCGCATTAACTCCGCCTGAAACTATCTTTAGAGCATCGATGTCCAGTCCTGAATCAGTTTCATCCAAAAGTGACAATCGAGGATTTAAGATGGCCATCTGAAGAATTTCATTCTTCTTCTTCTCACCGCCCGAGAAGCCTTCATTTACTGAACGATCGAGAAAGGACTCATTCATCTCAAGTATTTTTAGTTTTCCACGTAGATGCTTAAGAAAGGCCTCATCGTCCATCTTATCCAGACCCTGGTGTTCACAGATTTGGTTAAAAGACTCTTTTAAAAAAGTAAAATTCGAAACACCCGGTACTTCAATGGGGTACTGAAAACCCAGGAATATGCCTTCTTTGGCCCTGTCAGCTGGATCCAGCTCGAGCAGGTTTTTCATCTTCCCGTTGATTTCATAATTAATTTCACCACCAGTCACTTCATATGCCGGATGACCAGCAATAATCTTGGACAAGGTTGATTTGCCCGAACCGTTTGGCCCCATGATGGCATGAACTTCGCCTTTTTTAACCACGAGGTTTATCCCTTTAAGGATTTCGTTGCCATCTACTTTTGCTGAGAGATTTTTAATTTCAATCATGTTTTTACCCTACACTATTTTCTAATTTCATTTCAATTAACTTAACTGCTTCCACTGAGAACTCGAGAGGAAGAGTTTTGAAGACATCTTTACAAAAACCATTAACGATTAAAGAAACTGCTTTCTCGGCCGTGAACCCCCGAGATTGTAAGTAGAAAATTTGATCAGCACTTATTTTTGAAGTGGTGGCCTCATGTTCCACTATGGCAGTATTGTTTTTCACATCGATATACGGGAAAGTATTGGCCGCGCATTGATCACCAATTAACATGGAATCACACTGGGAATAGTTCCTGGCACCAGTCGCACTTGGCATGATCTTTACCAGACCACGGTAAACGTTCTGGGATCTTTCTGCTGAAATTCCCTTTGAAACAATAGTCGATTTGGTGTTCTTACCAATATGAACCATTTTTGTCCCGGTATCCGCTTGCATAAAGTGATTTGTCAGGGCCACCGAGTAAAAAGAGCCTTGAGAATTATCTCCGAGCAAAATACAAGAAGGATATTTCCAGGTAATCGCAGAACCGGCCTCTACTTGAGTCCAGGAAATCTTTGAATTCTTCCCTCGGCATTGGCCACGTTTAGTTACAAAATTGTAAATCCCACCTTTGCCTTCTTTGTCTCCGGCATACCAGTTCTGTACGGTTGAATATTTAATTTCAGCATTATCCAATGTGACAAGTTCCACAATGGCCGCGTGAAGCTGATTCTCATCCCGTTGAGGGGCAGTACAGCCTTCAAGGTAATTCACATAACTGCCTTCATCGGCAATGATTAGGGTTCTTTCAAACTGACCTGATTCTTTGGCATTTATTCTGAAGTAAGTTGATAAATCTAACGGGCATTTAACTCCCTTAGGGATGTAAACAAAGGAGCCGTCAGAAAACACGGCCGAATTTAAGGCAGCATAGAAGTTATCTGAATAAGGAACGACTGTTCCGAAATATTTTTTTACCAGGTCAGGATATTTTTCAATAGCTTCACTGATAGAACAGAAAATGACTCCAACTTTTTCAAGCTCTTCCTGATGGGTTGTACCAACCGAAACAGAATCAAAGACAGCGTCCACGGCCACACCCATAAGACGTTTTTGTTCCGTTAATGGAATGCCTAATTTTTCGAAAGTATCCAAAAGTTCTGAGTCCACATCATCTAGTGACTTATAGACATCTTTTTTGGTTTTAGGTTTTGAGTAGTAATAAAGATCCTGGAAATCAACCGGCGGGATTTTACAATACTGCCATTCCGGATGTTCTAAAGTTAACCAGTGACGATAAGCTTTTAAACGATACTCAAGCAACCATTCAGGCTCATTCTTCCTTTGAGAAATCAGTCTTACGATCTCTTCAGAAAGCCCTTTGGGAAACTCTTCGGTCTCAATGTCTGTGACAAATCCATACTTGTAGTTGTCCTGTAATTTATCTTCAATCTTCATATATTCACCTTGCTCACAATTGGGCAGTCATCGACTTTTTTTTCAGGAAGTTTCTTGAGGGCCAGAAGATTATCTTCTGCCAGAAGTTCGTTTAAGGAGAGTGCATTAAAAATATTAATGAGGTAGTCATTAAGTCGCCTGATCGGCTGAGTGATGTTGCAAGAATGGAGTAATTCACAAGGACCTTCGTGGCAATCCATCATGAAACTCTTGCCCTCGATTAATTCCACTAACTGCATATAGCTTACTTGGGAGAGATCCCCAGCTATGGTATAGCCACCTTTTACACCTTTTTGGGAATGAAGAATGCCGGCCGAGTTCATCAACTGCATAACTTTTGCCGTTGTATCAAAAGGTGTATCGAAAGTGTCGCAAACTTCACGAGCAGTGGTGAGCTCACTAACATCTTTATCTTTCATGAGTTTTAGCACCATAAGTGCATACTCAGTCTTTCTATTAATTTTAATCATAGAAATACGTCTTTTTTTAGCTTATTTAGGTCTATAATTGATCTTAGCTTAAATAGGGCGAAATAGCACCTATTTCTTTAGGTAATTGGGACTTCTTGAATTTATTAGGCTTTAGAAGGGAATCTGATAACCGATATGAATACTAATGATGAAAAAATACGTGCTTATTTTGCTTTTTATAACTCCGTTGGGCCGGTCTGATGATGGGCCTAAGTCGCTGGCCGGGTTTGATCCTAAAGTAGACATTATTGCAGATAACTATGAGGCCGGCCCCTTTCTGATTTATGACTGTAAAGAAAAACACTGGGTCTGTGTGACCGGGCCTTATTTTAAAGAATGTGAAGAAAAGCGCCTGGCAGAAGCAGGTCTGACTGGGACTCATCACTCATGTGCAGCAGTGGGAGAGTTTCCTACGAAGAAATCCTGCTTTCAAAGGCTGTTGTTTATGACAACTCATCAGCACGGCTCAAGGTTTTGCATTAAAGATGAATGGAAGGGCAAGGCAGTTAATTAGACTTACTCATACATTTCTTCTGGAGTCAGGGGCATATCTTGATTTTTTATATCCTGGTAGTAGAGATATCCCGCGATTGCTAAAACCATAATGGTGGCAACCAAAAGTAAAACATTCTTTTTAGAAGAAGATGCGGGCGCGCCTTTTTTCAGCTGCTCATGTTTACCAGTTTTAGAAGCGGGTCTTTTTAAGTTTGGATTAGTTTTATGGAGAGGGTTTTGTAGATTTTTAGTTTGTTGTTCAATTTTATAATTCAAGTTTTCTTCCTGTTCAATTCTTAAACTTTGAACAGCACCAAAAGAAAGATTTAAATATTCTGGAACGGGCGTAGGGGTGCTGGGCGCAATTCTTTTATCATCAATAAAAACCCCATTCGCACTCTCCAGATCAGTGATGAAAAACTGACCGTTTTTATTTTCTATCAGGCAATGTTTACGTGACATTCCTTCATGAGGAATCACCACATCTGCCTGAGTGGACCTACCTATCACAAAACTTGGCTTGGAGATTTCAAATACTAACTCTTCACCATCTATCAACTTACAAATCAGCCGCATAATTTCAAGAAAGGGGTCTGGTAGAGACCAGACCCCTGGTTACCTTATTCTAGTGGGGATAGCCAGATATCTAAGACTTCTCCCTGTTTAACTTTTCCATCTCTAACAAACGTAAACTGACTTCTTTCACGAGCACGGGCCCGATCACCAAACTTAGTTACATCACGACTAGTATACTTAAGAGATATGGCCGTGACACCTTTAGATTTTAAAGTAGATAGCTCTGAGGATTCAGATACGCCATCTCCGTTTGCATCATTCCAAAGTCTAAGTTCTTTAAAAATAGCATCCTTCGAATCAATCACATTGTCACCATTCTTATCATGAATTTTAAGGCTCAGAAACCCGTTTTCATGATCAGCATTTTTCCCGAAGAGTTGAGCATCAGATGTGATGGATTCTTCTCCCTTCAGGTGGGCAAGGAAGTATCCAGGGGCCTTCTCTTCAGGCCAGTTCACACGAGTGCCTTCTTTTACACCGTAAAGTGAGAAAAGGGAGACTCCTGAAAACTGAGGAAGTTTTTGATCAAAGAACAACATAAGAGGGGAGTAGTAACCACCACAGAACCCTTCCATCCCGGGGAATTTAACCTGGGCCGTGAAAGTCTGATAGGCCGTGGCCTCATCAAAGGATTCAAGCTCTCTTTGCGCCGCTAAGACTCGGGTCGAACCATTATTGCCGGGCTGAGTGAAACTGATACTGTGGCGAGGTGGCCGGTCAATTAGGATTTTACCATGTTTAATTGCATTGTTACCAATAATAGCATTCATTGGATCTTTGTATCGGATCTTAATGTTATTGGTGTGGGCCTCAACTTCAACATTAGTCAGTTCTTTTCCTTCCTTGTAGACCTTAACTAAGTGACTCAGGTCAGGTAAGCGGGAAGGGTAGTAGCAGCTTACGGCCGAACTGGTCAGTGATCCATGTTTGTTATATTGGGTGAATTTATACAAACAAGTTATCTGACTATCTACCTCTTCATCCGGTGTACCTACAAGAGTAGCGTAAAGTGGAACTCCACCATACTTGGCAAACTGTGCTCCGAGATAAGGATTTCCCTGAGGGTTTGTTTTTTCCAACCAGCCAGCTAACTTATAATCATAATTAGCTTTCTTCCAAGGGACAAAACAAGTCATGTCTTTATAACCAGACTTGGACATGTCCTGACCTTCTTTAAACATACAATCAGTACGAACACCGGCCGAGCCCCAAGTCATCCGTGCCGGAAAGACTACTTTGAGTTCGTCTTTCTTTGTCGGGGTTTTTGGATCTGCCATGTTAAGAGTCATGGTGATGTCTTGTGAAGGGTTCATCTGTCGGTCATAGGAGAATGCCCGTAGGTTGGTCCCAAAACAGTAGGGCTTCACATTTAGCTCAAAACTACAGGCACCACTGCCGCAGTTATTCTTTCTGCTTTGCCCGATAGGTGGAATCCCACCTCCGGAAGCTCCAAAAGGTGCAACGCTAAACTGAGCGAATGCATCCAAATTCAAAAACAGAGAGAGAGATAAGACTAAAATCTTCATACGTACCTCTTTTTAGAAGAAAGCTACTTGAGACTTTTCTTCATTCTGACCTTTCTTAACTTATATTCGACAACAGGGTTCGAAACATTCTTTCTTGAGAACACTATTGACTTAATCCCCGACATTAATGTCAGCGGTTTTTCAAACTTGATGCTGCCATTACTAAAAGATGCTTTTGCCCGTTTAAGTAGCACTTGATGATCCAAGGCCTCTTTTGTTGGTTTTTCAAGGTAATACTCAACCACTTCCACCGGGGTTAGCACGGTTCGATCATCAGTTCCCGGAATAAAAGGTAGTTTTTCATAAAACGTTTTGGTTGATTTGATCCCGTTAGGTATATCCACAACACCCATACATTTAAAATCTTTGTCAGGTCTACAAACCCGATAGTTTGTTTTTAAGAGACCTTCTTTGCCATTGATCGGATAGTAGGATAAGTCGGCAGATGGGGACTTATTCACTACACCCAGCATTTTGAAAGGTCTTTTGACCGCATAGTCACATGTGCCTGAGATGGAACAGGTAACACGGCAAGTACCCGTATTATTCATCTGCATGACAGAGGTGTAACAATCAAAGAACTCCACTTCAGAAGTCAGCATCATGATTCTGTTTTCAATCCAGGGAGATTCCGGAAGATTACTCTTGGAAATTGAATACTGCTCTGAGGTATGCTGCCAGTTAACTCCACCAAAACTTTTATCAGGTTTAAACACTGATCTGGGGTGAACGGAAAGACGCTGAATTTCTTTACCTAGACTTTTTTTAACTATGAAATACATGGATCTTGACTTCATTTCTCCGGGCTTAATCTCAAGAGTTAACTGGCGGGAGCACTTTTCTTGCCGGCAATACTCATTTTTTGCGAACGTATAAAACGGTAACCCGGTATCATCGGCCAGATTTAAATAATTAAAGCTTGGTTCAGCACCACTTAAGTCACGAGTAATCACTTTAGAGGCGCCAAAACGAGCAATGGTGACCATGATGTCTTCACTTAAAGCATTAGTTTCTTTGGTCGCAAATAGATAAAGATTATACCCAATCGTGGCCAGAAACCCTGACAGGCCGATTGCGATAGTCATTTCTAATAAAGAAAATCCTCGATTATTTCTCATGGGTCCTTCACTATGAAATCATATTGTTTAAATTGTCCTGGAAATAGCTCCTTGTGGGTCAACCTTACCGTGACCTTGTAAAGCCCCCTGAATTCCATGTTACCGGCCTTCATAGGGGCCACTACATATCCCAGTTTCCCAGGGCATCCTGGATATTCTTCTACCGGAATAATGCCATCATTTACCCAGCATAATTTCAAGCTATTCTCTACAGCTTCATAGGTGGTGTGATTCAGGAAGTTCTCAGACTGAAAGTCTACTTTTTCCATGGCGATGTTTGAGCGGACCGATTCCATAAGGCCAGTCATAAGATTTTCCATGGTGGCACTTTTATCAACGATGGCCTTCTTTTCACCCAGAAAATCCACAGCATTTAGGATGATGAAGGCCCCTACACCTGCCAGAGCGAAGCCCATCAGGACTTCAACCATACCGAAACCTTTTTGCGTTTTGATAAGTGTCTTCATCTGATCATATCCACTCTGGATTCTTCACGGATAACCCATTTCTGAATCCTGTTTGTTTTTTGTGAAGTCATAACATCCCCGGGATTGGCAATCCCAATATCCGGATCTACGGTTGTCCAGCTGAAGTTGTTTGGTCCATTCGTTACAAGGTCCAGAGGACTACATGATTGGATGGATGAACTGACTTGAGAATTGTTGATAATATCAACCCATGTTTTATTCATAAGGTTCTTTGATAAGTCACAAGCAGGTTTCTGACCATTAAGGTCTGTCATGATTAAATCTGCCGCTTTGGTATCCCAGACGCTATGCCAGTGAACAGGAACATTCATGGCAGGAGGTTGAATCAATTCATGCACAATAAAGGTACCAATCATATAAAGTGGCGTTGACCTGTCTTGAATGATGAGTTTATTACACACATAGAACCCATAAACATGCGTTCTGTTTGCAGGGATAGTACATTCCTCGACAACTGATTTGGTTGTTGAGGGAGCGTGACCTTCAAAAGGAGGATTATGATCATCACCTGGATAAAATACGATAGGCGTGGCAGGTGAGTGATCACTTGAATCAACCTGGGCCCCCGGAGGAGTATTAGCGTAATTCCAGGCAAAGTTCGTACTGCCAGACATGTCTAGGTCCCAATCTGCAACACCCATACCATCCGGACAGTCCAGTTCTACCAGAGGAGTTGGATCATCTTCCAGAACGGCGTTGTTGTAAGTGTTCATCCATCTGCTGGTACGGAAGTTTTCAGAAGATTTTCCAAATGAACGATTTAAGAAATCAACTTCTCCACCTTCGGCCCCTTTAACATCAATATCAATATATAGATTTGAGTATGGGCCATAATGATAAGGCGTGAATGAAAAGCGCATAGTCTCTGAGATCTTACTTCTTACCATGTTAAAAAATGGTTTCCATTCAGGTGTATAGGTGAAGTCCAGATATCTTTGATTTAAAACTTCTTTACTTAGATGAGGCTCAACATGATTAAGTGTTACTGTCATCGTGGCAGGTTTGTTACTATCAATTAAGAGTTTAATTTCTTCAAGTTTGCTTTTTAGTTTATCTTTGGCCAGGTTGTAATCACTGATTTCTCGATTGTAATCACACGTTTTATCTTTTTGACTGTCGCAGCTCGCAAATTGATACCCAAAGAATTCACATTGCTCAGAAGTTCTTCTGTTACATTGATAATCCAGATCATCCCCGGCCTTTCTGAATTCCTGGGCTTCAGGTATGTTGTAAAGGACATGGCCCCAATCGATAACATTCTTATAATTGGAGCGATCACGATTTGAGGTGTTGTTAACAAATGTTCCCAGTTTGCTGCTGGTTAGATCAAAATGGGGAAGGTTTAATGAAATTTGAACCTTGGTTCCTACACCCATTGTTCCGTAATAACTTTCAATGGGGCTATTCCAGTTAGATTCTCCGTATCTGAAGCCGACTGAACCCAATGCGCGATTACCATCAGGTGAGGTGATATCAAATAAAAATTTCCGCTGACTGAGGCTTGGGAGTGAAGGTTCATCGTCTTCACCGCCCCATTCCCACCATTTTTTCTTCGGTTTCTCTACTGGGGCCTGATTATAATCTTTACTGGCCTGACCGGCCTCATTGGAGGGCTTGAAACGGTTCCTCTTGGTAAAAGAGAGTTTAAGACGTAAGGATTCCTGAGCGGGAGAATATCCACTGTAGGCCAAAAGAGTATCATAGTTAACACTTGGTTTTAGAAGAGCATTATTTTCTTCAATACAAGCTTCCAGAGTCCCAACATCACCGGATGAGACAGAAGAATAATCGAAAAGATTATGGAAACCTTTGTCTTCAGATGAATCCAAATGAACGCCAGCTAAGAAGCCTCGAAAGTTATCATAATAATCTTGTTTCGATCGGTATGGGTGGCCTCTGTCATCAAAGGTGTACTTACTCTTGTCGGAATTGGCGATCAGACCTGCATGGAAAATCCCGCCGTTATTTTTTCCGGAGTTAAAAATACCGAGAGTAAGAGTGTTGTAGAAAACGCTCGAAACATTTTTGTCAGCACTCGGAGGAGGTAAGATAAAGTCCCCGGCCACGTATACAGGGCCATGATATTCGTTATGAAGTTTTCCATCCAGATTTCCATACTTCACTAGACTGAAAGTATGAAGCCTGCGTGGATAAAAAGTATAGTAACTGGTAGAATCGGCCTGCTTTAAGATTAAGCAGCTGAAACGGGTTTTAATGATATCGGATTTAATGTGAATACCGATCTTACGTTCATCGCCGCCACCGATATTGTTAAAATCATTTACCTGAAAAATTTCGATATCTATTTGATTAACACAATCCTTGATTTTATTGGCCATCACATACAGTGGATGCTCTGAAGTCATGTCTTTTAGAACTGCTTGTGTAATCTTGAAAGTAAGTTTTCCGTTAGGTGGTCTTACATCTTCATATTTCAGCAAACGACTTGTTTTTTGTGGATTGGAGTTATAGCGCAAGTAATTGAGTGCCAGAATTTTATTTGATTCTTCCTGGGATGGGGCAGCTGTAAAAGTTTTCCCAATGTTTTCTGCACTCCATAGAATCCTTTCAAGATTTCCTGGATAAGTGACTATGTCTTCCATCGCTTTAGTGGAACCGCAGGCATTAGACATCAGCATATCTGATACGCCGTTGGTATAATTGAGACACCACTTCTCACGAATTCCATGAACCAGATAATCGTTTAAGCTTCCAATAAAGACCCGGTAAGAAATAATGGCCTCTGCTTTTTTCTTTTCACTTTGAAGCTTTGGGATCATATCTGTAGCAACATAACCAATACCAGCTACTGTCAGGGCGAGGATCATCACCATGAAAAGCATGGACATGCCTAGTTGGTTTGATGAGATTTTGCGTAAAGACTTCATATACTTATTAACCGTTATAACTAACTGCAAAACAAGAGGTCTTGCTAGTGTGTAAGTGTTTTTTATTTATTTCCACGTTTTTATTCATTATTTAACTCAACTATTCCAAGAGGATACCGATGCTATATCTAGTTAATCCAAATTCGCATCACGTTATTGTTTGATTAACTAAACAATTTAAGAATGATCGAAATGTTGGCAGTTCTGATTAAATATCGGAAATATCATGGATTTCTTGAATTTTTTTGAGAAGTTTAAACCTGATCTGGGGCAAGAAACCAAGCTGCAATCAGGATCAACGCTGCTAATACGAGTAAAAGTAATCTTCCGTATTCTTTTTTTGGCTTAGGAGCAGGCCTTAATTTTTCCGTGATCGGATTTCTTGGCCCTTTTACAATGGGTTTTTTCTCAAGCTCTAAAGTGATGGATGGTTTGTTAAGTTCAATTCGTGAGATTCTCATGGTGGCGGTGAAATCTCCGGAGTCGGCCACGGTAGAACTGATAATTTTCGGAGAATTTTGCTCAATTTTGGCCGATTGGCTGAGCTCGCATTCAAGCTTACCCAATGAAACTTGTGAAGTGGCTGTTAGTGGGACCTTCGTTTTAGGGGGAATCCTCTGCCCATTAACAGTCACTCCGTTAGAACTTCCTAGATCAGTTATATAAAAAAGATCTTTAATGATTTCAATCTGGCAATGATTGCGTGAGATTGATTCATGAGGAATGACCAGGTCACACTTTGGTGAACGCCCTACGATGACTGACTTTTTGTGAGTCACAAGATCCAATGTTTTATCAAACTCAATTTGAACTGATAGTCTCATTACATTCTCGAAGGTGCTTCAATACCCAAAAGTGCTAATCCTTGTTTTAGTATGTCTGCTGTTGCCCGTGAAAGCATTAACCTTGATGAACGGGTTGGTTCAATGGCCGAACCTACGGGGCATTCAGCGTAGAAGCTATTATAGGCCCGAGATAGGTCATAAAGGTAAGCAGTAAGTGCAGAAGGTTTATATTGTTCGGTCGCTTGTTGCACAACATGGTGAAAATTCATCATCTGGGCGATTAATTCTTTTTCCTGAGGAGCTTCAATTTCAATATCCAAGGCTTCGGGGGCGCCAAGTTTATTAAGCATAGAATTAATTCGGGCGTAAGCGTATTGAATGTAAGGACCCGATTCGCCATCGAGCTTTAACCATTCCTGCATATCAAAAACAATTTTTTTAGTTGGGTCAATGCGGGTCATCCCATATTTAATGGCCCCTTTGGCAACAATCTGGGCCGTTTCTTCTATTTGTTCAGGAGTCCATTCAGTGATGTATCGGTTAAGGTATTGTTCCTTGATCATCTTCACCATATTTTCGATCAGGCTTTGGAGAGGAACGATATTGCCCTTACGGGAGCTCATGGCCCCATCAGGAAGTTCTACGAAATCATATTGAAGGTGATAACATTTCTTAGCATTTTCAAACCCCATGAGTTCAAGCACTTTGAAAACTTGCTTAAAGTGATGTTCCTGGCGCTTGTCTACCACATAAATATTTTTTTCAATGTGATAGCCATGGAATTTTCGTCGAGCAAGTTCAATATCTTTAGTAGCGTAAAGTCCATTTCCATCAGTTTTAAGTAGCATGCAGAAGCCAAGCTTATAGGGCGTAAGATCCACGCCAATACAGCCCTTGTCCTCTATGAAAAGACCCTTCTCATAATACTCACGGGCCAATTTAACTGAATCAGAGTCTACTTCTGATTCCCAATACCAGACGTCAAATTTAACGCCGGCCCACTTATAAACCTCGTTCATAAGTTCAATCGACCACTCCCGGGTGGTCTTCCAGAGTTCGTAGAATTCACCGGATTTTTGTTCCAGTTGCTTAAGGATCAGAGTCAATTGTTCCCGGTTTTTCTCTTCAGTCGGGGTTCCCCGTTCCTCTTCCAATTTATTGTGGGCAGTGGAATACATCGAGCCCAGCCAGGCCCCACGTTTTTGAGTTGGAATCTCACCCTTGTAATGAAACTTCAGGTACCACAAGCATTTGGCCACGTGGGTTCCAACATCTCCTGGAAAGGTAGAGGAGACAATATCAAAACCAGAATAACGGTGAAGACGAATGAGAGCATCACCCAGACAGAGATTTCTCATATGCCCCACATGCATTTCTTTATGAGTGTTAGGCTGAGAGTATTCAATCATTGTTTTAGGAGTATTCTCAGTGAGCTTTTGTTTAAAAGTCTCACCTGATAAAACTTCTGGAATTATTTTTTTTGCAATACGGTTAAAATCAAAATAGAAATTAAGATATGGGCCTGCTGCTTTTTTATTAATGACAAAACCCGGTAAGGTCGTCAGGGCCTCATCAAGGGTTTTCGCCGCTTGGGCCGGATTTGTCCTGGCCTCTTTGGCCACCAGAAAAAGTGGGAAAGCAATATCTCCGGCTTCCTTTGAAGGAGTCGCTCCAAAGAGTTCATAAACTTTTTCTGCCGAGAAAGTGCAGTTGAAGGTTTTTTCAATAACTGGACTTAAAATTTCGGCCAGCTCCCGACGAAAATAATCGTGATGTGTGAACACAATATTCCTTAACGTTCAAAGTGATGATGTAAAGCAATTATCTAATCAATCTTAATAGACATCAAGACATGTTTTCCCACGTGCGGGATAGAAAAGTGATCACCAGTCGCCGTGAATCCGACTTTGGAGTAGAATCCCATGGCCTTTTCACGGGCATTACACCACAGAAGGGTGCATTGGTTTTGCTTTATAACAGGAAAGGCGGTTCTTAAAAGGGCGCTTGAGAGTCCTTGCCCTTGATGTTCAGGCAAAGTCGCCATTCCCCGTAATCGATACTGGTAAGGATCGGGAAACTTTTCATTTCTTTCAAAGTAAAAAGAGGCCACGCTGACCAGCTTTTTATCAACGAAAGCTCCCAGATGAAATGTCATTTCGTCATTATCACCCTGAAAGATACAGTCATCCATTGTTCCATTAGGTCGCAACATCTTGTGTCTAATGGGATGAGTGTCTATGGGTTTGATTCTTAATACTTGCACGTCACGAGATTAATGGTTCAAAAAGCTTTTGAAAAGAATTTTAACTTAAAAATAGGAAACACGGATCAAATGCTCAAGGCCGAGCTTGCCCACTGTCTGAACGAAAGTCCCAAAAATTAAATTGGGGAGGCGGGATTCCGGACCCCGCCAGTCAGCTTTTAGGCCCAAAATACAGAATTTTCCCATCTCTTGAACAATGACCGTACCTTTGAGGTCTTTTAAAAAACCATCTTCAAAAATGAAAGGGTAGTAACCTTCTTTGGTGATTCGGGGAATTTTAAAGCCTACCACCATAGGAAATGGCAGAAGAGGATGATCGATCGAGAAGGAGAATTTCTGAGTTTTCTCATTATAGGTACTGGTTTTGATGAAATCCATGTACTGATGATAATTTTCATAAAGCGAAAGTTTTCTCATCGCTCGCGTGCAATTCCGTGGGTGTATGCCCGAAACAAACAAAAACATTTGTTGTTCTTTGGGGCCTGGGGAGTTGACCTTACCTACGGAAATGACTTCACCTTTTAATAAATCTTCGATTTGTCCTTCTGTAGGCGTAAAAAAAGGTTTAAGCTCGGCCGAAATAGTTTTATCAAAACTTGCAGGAAGATTGACTTTATTCTGAGATAAAGAACTTTCATTGATAAAAAAACTCAAAAAAAGAAATAAAAAGAACAATCTCATCGTTGACCTATTGTTTGGGATGACCTTAATCTTATCCTATTGATTTTCTTGCAAGCAACTTTAAAGGAGACTTTGACAATGGCCGTCGAAGAAGTGAAGCGCCGTGGCGCAAAAGTCAAGGAAGCTTTAATCGAAAGCAAAGACCAGCGCTGGCACTGCCGTAATCGCGTGACTCTGGTATTTGGCAGTAATGATATAGAGGAGCTTGATACTTACGTTTATACCAAAGATTCCCTGGATTTTAGAAAGGTTGATTTCCATCAGGCCAAGTCCAAGGCCATCGAAGAAATTCTCGATAACTGTATTGATGAGTTTTATCGAGGTCACGTAACCGAAATCCATTGTAATATTTCACCCGACGGTAAGGTGATTACTGTCCAGGACAATGGTATTGGGTTTCCATTGGCCAAGATGAAAGACGTGTATACGGAATTCAGGACGGGTTCGAAATTTAAGGATGAAGAAGTAGACGATAAAGGATTCCTTTACCGGACACTTGGCCAAAATGGTCTAGGGGCTTCGGCCACCTGTCTGACTTCCGATATGTTTAAGGCAACTGTCCGTCACTACAACTCGAAGAAAGAACAAACTTATGAGTTCATTGATGGTGCCCTTCAAATCAAAAAAACTAAAGAGAAGCCATTTAAAGGTCCTTCTGGGGTTCGGGTTGAACTGACTCTCGCTAAAGAAGTGTATAAAAATCAGGTCGTAGACAAAGAACTTCTTCGTAAAAGAATTATTGACCTGGCCTACAACAACCCAGGTCTTACCTTCTATTTTAATGATGAAAAATATCTTTATAAAAAAGGTCTCTTCGAGTTAGCTCAACGTATTGATAGCGCAAGTGCCCAGCTCATCGGTGATGAAGGTTACGTCTATGAGACCACCAACATCAAAGGGGCCAAAGTTAAGGCCAAGTACGATATTCACGTCTCAGTCACTTTTGATAAGAAATCAGATGAAAAAGAAAGAATGATCTCTTTTGTTAACTCAACTCCGACTTATGACGGTGGTTTCCATCACGACCGTATCAAGCGTTTATATATCAATACGGTAAAAGACAAACTTGAAAGAACAGCTAAAAAAGACAAACTGACTTTAGTTGATAATGATGTCCTGGCCGGGATGACTTTTGTCATCGGTATTGTGATGCCTAATCCGCGTTTTGAATCTCAGACCAAGCGTAAGCTGGTAAGAGACACCCTGCTTGAAAAAGCAATCGAGTCCTTTATGGGTGATGGCATGGATAAATTCATGCGTAAGAATAAAGAGCTTCTGGATCATATCATGGAGCGGGCCAAGTCCCGTCAGCGCCTGATGGATCTAAAAGATGCTTCCAAGCTAGCTAAGAAAGGAAAAAAGCAAAGAGTGGAAAAACTCCTCGATGCGAACGAGAGAAAAGACCGCACCAAGTGTGCCCTTTTCATCTGTGAAGGGGACTCGGCGATTGGTGGACTCCGTTCGGCCCGGGATAAATTGTATCAAGGTGGAATTGCGCTAAAAGGTAAGCCAATGAATGTTTCTCAGGCCTCAATTAAAGAGGTCCTTGAGAATCAGGAATTTGCTGACATCATGAGCTCCATAGGGCTCGCGATTGGCCAAAAAGCTGATCCAAAAGAACTTCGTTATTCAAAAATTGTCTTCCTCGCTGACTCTGATGTTGATGGCGGACATATTAATACCCTCCTGACCAATTTCTTTTTCACTTTCTGGCCTGAAATGTTTGAAATGGGCATGATCCAGATTGCGAAAGCTCCACTCTTTGAGGTGATTACGGATAAAGGCACCCTTTATTGCGAGTCTCCGGATGAAATGGAAAAACTCAAGGCCCGCAAAGACATCAAGATTAAAGAGATCATGAGAAACAAGGGTCTGGGTGAGATGAGTCAGGAAGCTTTTAAGCATGTCCTTAACCGCAAAGAATTCACAAAGATTTCTGTGAAAGACATGGGGGCCTCTAAGAATATGCTAGAGACTTGTTTTGGAAAAGAATCACAACTTAGAAAAGACCTTCTGATTGATTCAGAAGAAATTGATGTCGATCTTACCAACATTATTGCTGGACATAAGGCCGACAAGAAAAAAGCGGAACGTGAGGCAAGAGCATTACTATGAAAGATCCACAACAAGCACTTCATTCAATGTCAGCAGTGCCTTTAGAAGCACTGGTTAAAGAAGAATATAGAACCTATCAGATTTATACCTTGATGGATCGGGCCATTCCTTATCTACAGGATGGTCTGAAGCCTTCTCAAAGAAGAATCCTTTTTACCCTTTGGAAAAACTCCAATAAAGGATTAATCAAAGTAAGTTCATTAACTGGTTTAGTTTTGACTCTTCATCCCCATGGCCCGGCCTCAGTTGAGCAATCAATTGTTAACCTCGCCCAGGATTACACTTTCTCAAATAACTATCCTTTGATTGACAAGAAGGGTTATTTTGGAGAAAGAATGGAAACTCAGGCAGCTGCCGCCCGATACATTGAATGTAAAATGGGTAAAGTCGCCGAAATCCTCCTGTTTGATGACATGAACCAAGTCCAGATGGTTCCCAACTATGATGAAAAGGTCATGGAGCCAGTAGGTCTTCTTCCGAAACTTCCTATCATGCTTTTAAATGGCGCTGAAGGAATCGGAACAGGTTTCTCTTCAGTCATCCCAAGTTTCAATCATGATGACATCATTAAATCCATGATCTCTTTTGTGGATACCGGTAAGATTAAGAAAATTAAACCTTATTACCGTTATTATAATGAGAAAATCACCACGGATGAAAAAGGTCGCATCATCACCAGAATGGCCTTCAAGCAAGTGGGAGATAAGATCTTTATTACTGAAGTGCCGAAAGGTTACGATGCCCACAAGATTTATCGTCACCTGAATAAGCACATGGATAATGATTTCTTGAAGGATTATATCGATTCTTCTGTAGATAACGTTATCAACATTGAGCTCATCTTTAAGCGCGGACAAACCCCAACTCTTAAAGAAGTCGAAGAAGTAATGGGCGTTACAAGCTCGGTTGTTCCTAACTACACCTTAATTACTGAGAAAGGGGTTAAGGTCTTCCATACCGTTGAAGAAATTCTGGAAGTCTTTACCGTTCAGCGGATTGCGGTCACGAAGCGTCGTTATGAACTTCTCATTAAAGATTATGAAGATCGTCTGACTAAGAATAATGAAATCATCCGCTTTATTCGCGAAAAGCATTATGCGATTGCTGAAAAGAAGGCCAACCGTAAAGATTATATTGAGTATCTAAGCAAACAGAAATTCATCTACGCTGAGTATCTGGCAGATATGGCCATTTATCGGATGACAAAAGAAGAAGTCGAGAAGCGTTTACTTTTAATTAAAGAAGAAACTTCGGCCTTAAATGAATTCAAAAAAATCCTCAAATCTCCAGCAATGCTTAAGAAAAAGCTGATCGAGGAGCTCGAAGAGACTGGCAAGAAGCTCGCCGCCGTTATGAACGAGAAAGAAGCGGAAAAGAAAAGAAACTTTTCTAAAGCAAAAACAACTACTTCCAAAACCAGACAGTAAAATCAAGGGCCCCGTTTGGGGCCCTTTTTAATCGTCCTATCAAATTTTCCTAGCTGCTGGACATAAGTAATCGCTTTTGTTCATATGCCCCCTATATTTAAAGGAGTCCCTATGAAATTCTTTCTTTTGGGTTTGATCATTTCTACCAGTGTTCTGGCAGAAAAAAATGACCTCACCCATAGACCACGTTCCTTTCTGGTCTCTGGTGGGAAAGCGGTTTTTGTGGATTTCATTGAGGCAAGCTATAAGATTTCTTATCATGTGAAAAATCGTTCTGCTCAGGTCATTGCGACCATTAAATTCAATACTCCAGAGGCCGGACGTCCTATCTTTGACAGCGTTGAAGATCCAAGTAGCATCACACTAAATGGTGTAGCCGTTTTCGCTAATGAAATCAAAACCCCCTCAAGGGAAACCAAAGTCCGGGTTATCAATAAAGAACTACCTATTGGAAGTCATACTGCTGTCATCAGTGTTCCTTTAAAAACATTAGTGGATTGGAGAGACGGTGGTGTGAAGAGTGCTTTCTGGATTTCAGATCTGTCAGAAAGAAGATTCCTCGAGCGTTATCTTCCGGCCAATCTGGAATACGATCAGGTGAAGATGAACTTTGAAATTGAATTTCTGGGCAATAAGACAAAACAGAAAATTTATACTAACGGAGTCGTTGAGGATAAAGGGAATAATACTTTTGCCATTTCTTATCCGGACTACTACAACGCTGCCTCTATTTTCTTCCATACTATGCCAGAGAGCACTTCTGATGAGGTTAGATTTTCATTAAAGTCGGTTGATGGCCGTGAGGTTCCGGTTGTCATTTATGTCGCTAAACCGACCTTAAAAGGCACCTCTTCTCTTGAAACTCTCCAGGCCCTTACAACTCAAATTTTTCATGAACTAGAAGGGGATTACGGTGCCTGGCCCCACCCATCCATGGTTATTTATAATGCCGGCCAAGGTGGGATGGAGTATCACGGCGCCACCATGACCAGTGCTAGTGCTTTAGGACATGAATTGTTTCATTCTTATTTTGCACGAGGAATGATGCCGGCCAATGGTAATTCAGGATGGCTAGATGAGGCCCTGGCAAGCTGGCGGGATAAAGGTTATCAGACTCTGAGTGAACTTTCAGGGACCAGTAGAATGTCCAATCAGGCCTACTACACTCGAACAACTGATTATTCTGCTTATACTTTTGGTGAACGATTTATGAGTTTGATGGATGGAAGATTTAAGGCCAAAGGTGGGCTTAAACCATTTATGAGGCACATTTTGGAAAAACGTCTTTTTGCTCCACTTTTTGTAGAAGAATTCATTAAAGAGATGAGTGACTTTTATGGAGAGTCAGTAGAAGAAGATTTCAGAAAATATACTTTTGGAACTAAAAACTCATTCCAGAAATCTTTAAATGAAGAGCATCCTGTCCATCAGAAAATGAGTCTTGAAGAATTGCAAAAGCATTTGTAGCTTAATGGCGCTCGGTTTCGATTCCATTGATACTGTGGACACATTTGCCATCGGCCCTTAACTCAATGAGCATCTTCATTTTCGGGCCTTGTGTTCGGGGCCGGTAAGTCTGGGTGCTTTTTGCCATGATGGCGTGGGCAGCGCCGGAACCAAGAGAAATATTGTACTTGTCAGCGATGTCCGCAATATCAATATTCGTTGGTGCTCTTTTTTCGCTGTTCTCTCCGATAGCATCAATCATGACCGTGTCGCCAGTCTTGTGTTGCAGCCCCAGAAAATGTCCCATCTCATGCAGAACAACAGTTCTTAGATCAAAGGTCCCACTTACGTGAGTATCAGTTGTGCGGAAGTTATATAAATTTTCATTGATCAGGATATCAGCATGCTCAATGACAGCATATTCATCGGATTCACCCACATTATAAGGCCTCAAGAATAGTTGAGTCACTGCCAGGGCCGAGGAAGGCAGGCTCTTTGGCCAGTGGGTAATGCGGTAAATGCCGAAGGTATCATCATCGCCCAAACTATCCAGATTTAAGCTGGCGCTGGATTTTTCAACAGTCGTATCAATATGACTAAAAAAGATTCTTTTATTTCCGACTGATGCTGACCAGGCCGTACTCATAGCGGTGATATTGTTTTTTTCGGCCGAAGAAAAATCTTCAGAAATCTTCAACTCTAGGGTATTTGCTGTGGCCCAATAGATAGGCGAGTTTTTATTCATTCTGCCGCTAGTTGTTTCCCCCACCTTTGGGGATGGAACACAGGCGGCCGAAATTAGAATGGTCGTTAGTAAAAGAGCAGTTTTCATTTTCCCCCGGAAGAGCACAGGTTTCATTCTGTATCGGCTCTTCAGGGGCAAAAATGAGTTTTTTAACGAGGCCTTACTTCATTGATTTAGCGTGATCGGCCATAAATTGGTCTAAACCGTTTTTAGTTAAAGGATGGGCGAATAAACCCTCAATAACTTTAAATGGAAGAGTTGCCGTATCCGCTCCAACCATAGCGCAGTCTTTAACGTGAGTTGAGTGGCGCAAAGAAGCCGCCAGGATTTTAGTTTCAAAGCCATAATTATTAAAAATGACTCGGATTTCCTGAATTAGATCCATACCAGTCTGTCCTACATCATCTAGTCGGCCAACAAACGGAGATACGTAGGTGGCGCCATTTTTGGCAGCTAAAAGCGCCTGGTTAGCAGAGAAAATAAGTGTGACGTTAGTTTTGATGTTGTTCTTGGAGAAGTGTTTACAAGCAATCATCCCATCTTTGGTCATTGGAAGTTTAATCACTACATTCTTATGAATTTGGGCGAGCTCCATGCCTTCTTTTATCATGCCATCTGCCTCAAGAGAGATCACTTCAGCTGAGATCGGCCCATCGACGATTTCCGCGATTTCCTTGATCAGTTCCTTTTGATTTTTTCCACTTTTGGCCACCAAGCTTGGATTGGTTGTCACACCATCTACAAATCCCCAGGCATAAGCAGTTTTAATTTCGTTAATATCACCGGTATCAATAAAAAATTCCATATAGTCTCCTGAATTGGTCAGATTAAAACGTCTTGGGTTTGAAAGAGTTCTGAATCATAATAAAAAGCATGAGAACGTTTGGCCACTTTTGGATCACACTATTTTTTATGACAGGCCTGGCCCAGGCAGTGGTTCTGGTGCCCAATCTTCCCGATGAAGGGGTTCTTGGACCTGAGAACCGCAGTTCTATCGATCCTAATGTTGATTATGAACGTTTTTCCGGAAGAGTTTCTGATAAAGATGATGATTCGCGGATTTTTAAGGTCCAGGTTGAAAATAATAATACCAAGTTCTTTCGTGCCGGAGATCAGGTTTTATTTAAATTGAATCTGAAAGAAGGCAAGGAATTCTGTAAGGGCTTTGTCCGTTCGGTCGAGGATTTCCATTTCACTATTTTTGTTGAAAGCCTTGCACCCTGCTATTCATCCACTGAGTATTTCCGCCGGGGAACAGTACTTAATTTTTATTCTAAAAATCTTTCACAGAGAGTTTTCGAGGCGAGCAAGTACCGTGAACAGCTCATTCTAAGGAAGGAAGATTTTCTTAAGCAGCTCAATGGGATAAACCATTTCCTTTGGACATTTGATCAGCAAAAAGTAAAAACTGCTTCCGATTATGACGAGCAGATCAACCGTCTTCAGCGAGAAAAGCGTAAAGCTTTGGATGATATGATTTCTTTAAAACAGGAACGCTTGGTGCTTCAGAATGAACTGATGCGAAAGCTCAACGAGCTGGATGAGTCTTTGTCTTTTTATCGGGTAGAAAGACAGGAACTTATGACCGATCGCTGGAATTCAGATCATGATTTAGGGATACCTGTTGGGCAAAGACCCCAAGAGATTAAACCCCAGTAGACCGAGCAATTTACTTCGATAAAGATTTCCTCTTTTTTAACCGACATGAAATTCATGAACGGAAAGCAGTTTTTCTTTCTTCTCTTTTTTGTCCTGTCTTTTCCTGAAACAATTGAAGAAACAGGTGATGCCTATCGAGGACTTGCCAGTTCCTGGACCATCATCCCTTCACGTAGTTTGGCCGGACTTCATTATATTTTTAAAGACTTTGAAATCGGTGAAGAAGAGAGTTTAGTCAAAGTATCCGGACCAGTAGTTGAAATCACCAATGGTGAAACCCTGGGAGCGAAGGTTTTCCGGGAAGGCTACTCAACTGAGATAGATGCAGAAGATTTCGAAGAAGAACAGGCCTTGGGGCTTTCGGTCTTTGAGGCAACTACGCGCACTGGTACCAGTGTGGGAACGGCATTTTTAGTTGGGCAGAACATTGTTTTAACTAACCGACATGTGATGGCATTTACTAAGGACAGCAGGCTATTTCCTTGTGGGAAATTCAGTATCAAACTCAATCATAAAGAAGAACGAGTCGATTGCCAAAAGGTTCGCTACTGCAGTCCTCGTTTTGATTACTGTGTGATTGAGATGAGGCCCATGAAAAATGAGCTGCCCCTGGGTGCCGAGATTAAACCCTTAAGACTTACCCGGAGAGTTAAGACAGACAAAGATGCTCGTCTCCTGCATATTGGAAACGCCGCGGGCCTGGGACTTCAGGCCTCAAGTGGGAAAGGGATTAAATTGGAATCAGGTGAGTTTTATCATTACGCTCCCACCTTGGGTGGCTCATCCGGCGCGCCTATCTTCAATGATCGCGGTGAAGTGATTGGACTCAACTGGGGACATACCGGTGGCAACTATATCAATGAATCGGCCTTCAATCGCGGGGTCTTATCCAGCACCATTTTTGATGAATTAAGAATGGTTCAGCCTCGAACTCTCAAAGAGATTAAGAGTTTCAGATCCTGGCATCAACGGATGCTACGGCACCGTAAGGTTAGTATCGATACTCCTTAAAGACCGAGTAAATCAATCGCAATGCAAGAAAATATGAGAAGAAAGGGCCCCTTTCTGGAGCGGCTGCAATTGTCTAGTCATGCAAGTCACAGTTAGCATTAAACATTAAAAGAAAAACCAATTTGGAAGGTTTTTAAATAAATTAAGGAGGATTACATGTCCCGACTCATTATCTTGTCATTGGGGCTTCTGCTGAGTTTCTCGGCCTTTGCCCAGGATCTGGCGATTCAAGGTTTTAATAAGCGCTTTACGTTGGTCAAAAATGATCAAGGCAAAGTAACCGTCATCAGGCTTAAAAAGGCCACGACTAAATTCTCAATCATGCCTTTCATCGAGCAAATTAAAAATGACCTCAAAGGTGAACAGGCAGAACTCTATGGTTTGACTGATGGGCAGAAAGAAGCTGAAGTCGACAACATGCTGTATGAAATGGGTCTTGATCCATATACAAAAGACAATGGCTCTGAAGAGGCCAGAAGAATTAAGGAATCCATCCTTAATATTTCCAACATCAATGTGGAGGATTCTTTTCGCCAACTTGAGGCCAAATCTTTTTGGAAAGAATTTGAAAGACGCTTAAATGAAGCTTTTCTTTTTATCGATCCAACCATCCTTGCTAACCTGGAAGATCCACGTTTCTTCTATAGAAGAGAAGTGACTTATCAAGTAGTCAAATGGGCCCTGGATCAGGCCAAGAAACGTTTCTCGAACCTTCCGGTACTAAATATTGCAAGTTTCGTGATTGTGCGTGTGCATGAAATGATGCTGGAACAACGTCATTTTCACCACAATATGCTTCTCCATTACTTTGAAACTATTCCAGAGACAAAACTTGGGATGACTAAAGAAGATGTAGATCGTACAGTTTCCTCTATCTTTGAGTATCGGATTGGTGCGACAAATATTTTTGAATCTAATCGTGCTGTGGCCGACTGGTTAAACTATGGTATGAACAAGTTTTATATGCAGGTTCGTAGCGGGAATTCTCGCATCAGAAGCTGGGAAGGGCCAATGACCAACGTTAGCTTTGAGAATATTGAAAAGCTAAATTTTGCTTTCGCTAATGTTACTCATCAGGGATCCCGCAAGATCTACCATCTTCACCACATGAACCATACTTTCAGCTCGAAGCCTTCAATGGCCTATGACTATTCAAATCCTAAGAAAGTGAAAAGAAATCGCGCTCTACTTAATATAGCAGGAGTTGCTCTTGGGTTTATTCAGATTCCTGGATGGATCAAGACTAATGTGATTAGCTTTATGGATTCTATGTATGTTCAGCAGGTACGAATGGAAGGTGCTTTGATTGGTTACTTTGAATCAACAGGTGACCAGGCCATGATTAACCGGATTTACTCTCAAAGAGCGAACTTCTATATCGTTCAGTAAAATATAAACAAGTAAGGAAGCTTTAAGCTTCCTTACTTGTTTTAATTGAAGCAATGATCAGAATTAGCGTTTGAATCAAAAAGAAAGTTCCGAGGAAGATAGCGCCACCTTCAGAAAAGCCATAAGAATGAAGTCCACTGGCCAGAATATAATTCACACCAAACCATGCCATCATGACACTCATAAAGGCACCGGCCACCATAAGAACGAAGCGTTTAGGTGGAATCCATGAGGTATATTTACCGTGAAGGATTGCCATATAAATTAGCAGCACAATGAGTGACCAGGTTTCTTTTGGATCCCAGCCCCAGAAGCGGCCCCATGAATAGTCGGCCCAAACTCCTCCTAGAATAACCCCTGCAGATAAAAGGACTACGCCTACCTTAATGCAAGTATAAATCAGATCAACCTGATAGCGGTATTCGCTTGAACTTACGGTCGAGAAACGTCCTCGAATCAGTAGGGTGTTGGCCAAAAGCCATGACAAGGCCAGGGCAGCATAAGAGAGAATGATGGTTGATACATGGGTTGAGAGCCAGAAGTTATCGCGCAAAACAGGCACTAGTGGAGAGATTCCCTCATCCAGCATTCCATTGGCGAACTTCATCATCATGAGTCCCAACATGTTGCAAGCAAGGCCTGCCAGAATGAACATGATCTCTTTTCTCATGAAATAAATAATGCAACTGATAACCAGTCCACCAAATCCTGAGAACATAACAGTCTCATACATATTAGTGATCGGGGCCCGACCGGAAATCATCACTCGAAGAGTAATGGCCGTGATCTGAAGACCAATTGTCAGAAGAATGAAAACCGTGCCAGGAATCTTATTTTTCATGGCCACAAACAAAATGATTGAAAGGAGTGTAGATATTAAGGCCCAGTTAAAGAGGTTCCATTTGTAATATTTTAGCTCCAAAAGGTAGTGATCACCTTTTAGGGACAAATAATCTGCTTTGGATTCAGCAAAAAGATAATTAACAGGATTTGTTCCTTTGTCTTTGGCGGAGGCGACCCGACTTTCAGTTAAAAACTCCCCGATCGTAATGAATTCAATTTTGTTATCAACTTTAACCGGTACGGACCATGCACGGGCATTAATGATAGCTCTATATGTATTTAAACGTGACTCAACTTTAGTCAGTTCTTTTTTAAAGCTATTGTTTTCTTTTAATTGGGAGAGTTCACTCGTTATCAAATCTGCTTTGGATTCAAGTTCCTTGACCGGAATAGAGGTTTGATCCTCCTGCATGCCCAGAACTTTTCTCACGTCGACATGGTCGACTTTGATCATGATCGGTAACTCAACCGGCATTCCGAATGCCTTCAAGGAAAGTTTACAGAATGCTTCTGTCGCGGAGTAATCACCAACTTTTTCAGATCCTGTCATGAACCTGATGGTCTCATTGGCAAAAACATAAAGTGGTTTTTCTCTTCCACCCGCCTGGACCGGAAAGGTTTCAAGGTCCTTATTACAAAAATCCATCTGCCCAAAGGCCGATGTCATAGAGATGAGAAAAACAAAAAGGATTTTAAACACGTGTTTCTCCTGGTTTTACAACCGTTTTTTTACGAAGGACAAAGTGCCAGATAGAGCCTAGGACTAAAAAAATTGATCCTAGGTATTTCCAGAATCTCCCTGGATCAAAATTCACAGAAAGAACACTTCCAAAGGGGCCCTCATTGGTTTGAAAATATGAGGCCTGGTAAAAAGTGAAGTTTTGATGTTTTAGTGGATTATTCATAAAAACATGATGTTTGGTGGAGCCATCATTGCCTTTAAACAAAGTAACAAAGCTCTCATAACTGGCAGGATTACTCGTCCCCGGATCTGTATCCATTTTAAACTGGTCCAGCACCAATTCATAAGGCAAAAGCAAGGCCTTTTTGCCAAGCTCAAAAGTAATGCGCTCACCATTTTGATTAAAAGCGATCGGTTCTCCAGATTTAACCCAAAAGGTCTGGTCTCCAATAGAAACTTCGACTGCCTTAATATCTCCACTAATAACTTGTCCATTTTCCTGAACCGGCTTCACGTAACGAGGAAGCATTGTAGGGTAAGCATCTGTCCTATGTTCCAGTAACCTAATTTTAAAACCCATCCAAGGGAGAGAGACTTCTTCTCCTATTTCAAATTTTTGGGATCCCCACTCGTTTTTTTCTTTATCAAAAAAAGCAGCGTGTTTTCCAAATAAAAAGAGATGGGGACTTTTCTCAAAAAGTTTTTTGCTGAAAATCCTGAAAGGGGAGTTTTCAGATAGGTTCATCTTATCGTCAAGAGGAAGGGGGGACATACCAGGGAGGAATTGAACTTTTTGACCTGAAAATTCAACCTCAATCATTTCCTGACCGGAAATGCCTTTCTTCTTCCTGAGGTCTTTCTTCAGTGGTGCGAGGCACCCGGAAGTTTCTGCATTCCAGACAATGAGTCCATCAGGCGTATTCTGGGCGAAACACTCTGCCAATGATGCCGGCATATAGTGGACATTAAGTGGGCCCATTTGTTGAGTATTACTGAAATCTGATTGTGGATGAAGACTCAGAGTAACGAATTCGCCAAAATTAGGAGTGAATATGCGATAGCGTGAGGAAGACTGAGCTCCATCCTCAATTTTAATGGGAATCCAATCCTGTTTGTTTTCGGAAAAGGGCAGGAATGTTTTTAGGGTGATCCCCTCATATTCATAATTCAAGTCTTTCTTAAAGGCGGTAAATGGCAAGTCCACCGTGACTTCTTTTCCTTTTGAAGGAAATTGAATTCTGAGTTCATCTTCATTTACTTGAATGTTTCGTGCCGGAAGGTTTGGCGTAAGGGTAATGGTGCCGTCCACGCCTGATTGATAGGTTATAAATGAACCAATGAAAAGAATGATCAGTCCTGAGTGAATGACATAAAAACCATAGAGATGTTTTTTGGGAGGTAGCCTGATAAGGGTGGCGAAGAGAATTGATAGAAACATACCAAACTGAATCCCCATAAACCAGAAAGATTTATAGATCAACCTATTGGCGTATTCAGTGCCATGGTAGGATTCCATAAAGGTTCCATAACCAAGAGATACGGCAAAGAGCAGAATGATAATAACGGCGAACTTCAGATTTCCGAAGAAAAGTTCGACTTTTCGGTAGCTACTTATAAGAGTGTTCATGAGGCCGTTAATTTCTCATGTTGAATAGTGTTTGTCACGAAGAGACGAGGTAAGAAAACAACCAAAGACAGCCAAATATTAAAGGTTGATGAAGAAGATAAATCTTTAGGGAATGGCGTCCCATAAAATTCAAAACTTGGTTCGATTTCATTTGTTGTATCAGGGAATTTCTTGACAAATAGGGTCCAAGAAGAATGCCCAACAAAATCGCCCAGAACCAAGGATAGATCGGAATAAAATCCAATGAAGGTCTCTGGAGAATTGATGAGACCCATTTAATATCGTAATTGAGGATGTATTGACCGATCAGGATCAAAATCAGGAGAATGGTCGCCAGAAGTCTTCGTTTGACGAGCGGAGCGCCCAGCAGGGAACCGACCAATATACAATGAAGCGTTCCAAAATAAACCCATTGAGATGGAAAAGCCAGATACGTTCCGATACTGACTGTAAATGCGGCCAAGGCAAGTTTGATGCTTCTTTTCTTCAGGGCCTTCACATTGACGCCGCTTGCATGGGCATAATTAAGAGAGACACCCACACAAAATAAGAAAGTAAAGGCAATGACCCTTGGAAAAGCGTACCAAAAGCCGGAGGAGAAATTCCAGTCTATATAATGAAACATTTTTAAATCATACGAGGCATGGAAAATAATCATCCATACCACGGCCATTCCGCGAAGAGCGTCCAGGAAGTGAGATCTCATTTACCCTCCGGATAATAAATGAAGACCGGACCTTCGTTTTCCAGGATTAATTTACCTTTGCCTGTATTAGAGAGTCCAAAACTTGATAGTGGATTAAGCTGGGTGGGCTTTTTGATAGGGTAGTGACACTCCCCCATTAATTTTACTGTGGTTTTCTTAAGAGTTCCCAATGAAAAAAGACCTATATGTTCAAATTTCCAGTGGCCTGTCCCAACTAGATGGAAGTAAATCTTCCCATCTTCTCCATAAAAGATGATCTGCGATTCACTATTATCCTCTAAAAATGCCAAGGCTTCCCCCAAATTAAAAAGTTCATGGTCTTTTCTCCCACCCAAAAATCCCCAGAAATGGAATTTATAATGTCGGGGATCCTTAAATAGAGAGAGGGCCAGGGCCAGATCGGAATAATCTTTTTCAATGGGGTGTCGAAATATGTGCTCAGTCTGGAGTTCACCCTGATAAGAGTCAGAGTCTCCTACCCAGATGTCGAGATTCTCCAAATGGTGAGCACCACCATCTATCCCGATAACAGGATACTCGGCCAGGTGAAACGGCACCTCCGGGCCCATGGGTCCAACAAAAGTCCATTCTGTTTTATCTTTAAGAGTGCTTGGCAAGGTCATGAGAGTATCTTAGCCTTGATTCCACTTCATGAGTAGGAGGATCATCATGGTAACTATTAAATCACAACGGGCCCATAAATTATTGGAACACCCTATACATATAAAGAACCAGCAAGACTCTTTGATGAAAAGATTTCCCGGGGAAGAAATTAACCTGTGGGTGGCCTTGGAGTGGGATGGAGCAAATGTCAAAAAATTGTCATTTGCTGGGGACCTTCAAGACCATCAAAAAATATTATTAGAATCTATGGCCAGTCTTTTGATTGGAAAACCAATTACTAAGTTGGACGATCTCAGCCTTAGGGAATGCGAGGCTTTTTTGCGAGATCGTAACTCCGAAAACGCTCTTGAGGGGATGACAGAAGTTGAAGAAAATGAACTAAAAAAAGTCTTTCAATGGATCCGGGTTTGGCCTCGTTATGAGGCTCCTGTTGAGTATCATTTCTCCTCTGAAAAAGGCCCTTTTTATCGACTTAAATTGGTGGATAAAATCAAGGCCATCAAGGCCTTCCTTAACTCGCCTGAAATTCTTACATTATATGAAAATATGGCACGACCTGAGTTGGTTGACGTTGAAGATCTTACGGTTTATATCCATGCACCTTACTCCTCCGAGAGGGAAAGAAGCGCATTTGAAGAGTTGCATCTTTTGGGGGTGGCGGCCTTCCAAGAGGAGAATCTAAACTTTATTCCTGATGCTTAGAAAAAAATAAGTTTGATTAAATGAAAATATTACCGCTACAATATGAACAAGAGTTGATTGGACAATTATTCAAAAGAAGAAAATGGAAGAAATCAGATCGTTAATTTTTAAAGAAGCCAAAAAAGAAGAAGAGGTTGTTAATCTCTCTAAATTCGACATACAGGCCTTCACAGACACCCAGGATTTCTCCTGGTCATTAGATAACATTAAAAAAGAAGTTAAGACGGGATGGAAGCTCTACTCTGTAATGACAGATGACGAGATCGTGGCCGCAGTTTTGATGAGAAAGGATGGAGAAACCCTCTTCACTAAGAACACTCCGATCAAAATGGCTTTCCAGGGGAATGGCTTTTCCCATCAGATTAAGAATTTTTACGAGGAAGAAGCTAAAAAACAGCACATCCGACAAGTGATAAACTATTGTCCGGTTGATAATTTCCGCATGATTGCTCTAAATGAGAGTCATGGCTATAAAAGAACCGGAAATGCTTTTGGAATCAGTAATAATATTATCGAATGGGTAAAAGTTCTATAGAAGCCAATATAAACCAAAGGGAACTACGTTTCCCAAATTAGACGGAGGAATTTTATGGCTAAGAAGACAACAAAAAAAGCTGCTGCTCCTAAAAAAGCAACTGCAAAAAAAACAACTGCGAAAAAAGTAGCTGCTCCTAAAAAAGCAACTGCAAAAAAAGCTGCTCCTAAAAAAGCAACTGCAAAAAAAGCTGCTCCTAAAAAAGCAACTGCAAAAAAAGTAGCTGCTCCTAAGAAAGCAACAACAAAAAAAGTAGCTGCTCCTAAGAAAGCAACTGCAAAAAAAGTAGCTGCTCCTAAGAAAAAGACGGCCCGTAAGCCAAATGCTGCTTTCATGAGACCGCTTAATCCTTCAAAAGAGCTTGCTGAAATCGTTGGTGGATCTCCGATCCCTCGTACAGAAGTAATGAAGAAAGTATGGGCATACATCAAGAAGCATGACCTTCAAGATGCTAAGAACCGTCGCGCTATCAATGCTGATGACAAGCTAAAAGCTGTTTTCGGCGGTAAAAAACAAGTTACTATGTTTGAAATGACTAAACTTGTTTCTAATCATCTTAAGTAATCTGAAATAAGATTCTTATAAAAGGGCCATCTTCGGATGGCCTTTTTTTTTGTTAAAACTTAAATTTTTCTAACTTCTTGATACTTTTTGATTTTGAAATCATCAATGATAAGAGGGGCCAGCTCTGAATTCATGAATTCCTGGCAGTGGAGAGTGGGATTGCCTGAGGGAAAACTTCCTTTACCTCCATAAAACTTCACACATTGATCAGTGTAATGATCTAAATATTCCGGGAAGTAGGTTTTGAAATGGCCAAGGACAACTCGTTTTTTTGTTTGGTCTAAGGTAGAAAGGATAGCGTCAGGTAAAGGATCCAGGCCTTTTAGTTTTTTTAATACAGCTTCCCTCCGGTTCATTTTCCCACCTAATTCTTTGACCCGGTTCCAGGAATAATTGAAAAGTTCACCCTGAGACGGGGTATCTAAAAGATAAACAGTGTAAAAGAAGTCTGTTACCGCCTGATCGGCCTTGCTCTGGGATTTTAAAATCTGAAAGGATAGTTCCCGATCAAATACTTTTGGGGGATGGTAGAGCCGCTTTCTGGCCTCCCCGACCAATACTGGGATACAGTCTGGATGGATGGTTTGATCTATTTTCTTCATCAGGTCACCTTCCGGACCTAGTCTGACATAATCAATTTCGATCTTCCCCCATAAGGCATCCATTACAAATTCTTTTTTACAGTAGAATTCGCTCAGTGGACTTTTTAAGGCCACATCTAAAAGAGTCCATGTGGAAATTGGCGAGTCTGGAAGTCCGAGGGTTAAGTCTGCCAACTTATAGGCAGTGTCTGCATCGGTTTTATCTTTTTCCCAAAAGGCCTTAAGTTCATTCCAGCAAGGATTTTCTGATTTTAAGCAGCTTTTTAGGTAGCGAAGGCCGATTTCCTGGCGTCTTAGACGAAAAACATCGTCTAGTTTTAAGGTTGGCCAGCTGTAGAGTTGCTCGATCTTATGGAAGTCAGTCCTGTTTAATTCTACTTTTTGGAGAATTTTTCGTGAATAAAGGTCTCCCATTTTAGAAACCATGCTTTTCCAGGCATCTTGTCTCTCACTGGGCCTGATATCCAAAGCATGTTTAAAGAATTCCTCGTGGCCTTCTTCTGCGGTCAATACTTCCAAATCAGCAAGCGTATAGGAATTCCCCCAAACCTGAAGACTAAAATAGACCATGAATAATAAAAGTTGGGCCATAGGATTATTTTAGGCCCTCTCGAGTAAAGCCGTCAATTTCTCCTTACAGGATACTATGCTGAATCACATTTTGAGGGTAAATTGAGGTGTTTAAAATTTTTGGAGGCCCTAGTGAATGATAAAGGTATTCCTGTTGTAAGGAAGAGAGTAGTTCTTGATCAGTGGCAGGTTTCTTTCTATGAGGAGTTTGATTCGATTCTCTTCCCTGATGGAAAGCTTCATGTTGATATTGATCAATTGATCCAGTTTGTAACAAGAAGAAATTCCGGAAGCGGCTTTCGCCGTGAAGTCGTGATTGATGCTTATCCATTTCTTTGTGCTGTCAGACCCGAAGAGAAATCTATATACATTGGGACCAGACGCTTGTCACGAGAGCTCGCTCTCTTAAAGCTTCACGAAGTCAATCCAGTTCTGATCGACCAGGACATAGAAAAAATATTTTTCAAACTAAAAGATCATATTGAAAAAATCAGTACTCTTTCACCTTCCCATTTTCCGAGTGAGATTGAGTGGGTGTCTATGCAGTATGACCTTCCCCAATTGCTTGAAAGGGACCAGTGGGTAGATGTTGATGAGAATGCCAAAGAAATTCTGAAGCAACTGGTGAAGAAAGTGGGTGATTACCGCTCCAGCCTTTTTGAAAAGATTTCTGATTATGGACTTACATTAACCGCTCAATATGACCTGATCCGTGTTCACCTTCTGAAGTTTCTCGCCTTGTTACCTTCACTTGATCACGACAAGACAGGTAAAGAAGTTAAAAGGAATCTCCTGGAAAGTTTGAGACGTTTAGGTGAAGACTCCCGGGCGATCTCGCTCCAGAAAAAAAGAGGTGGCCGTCAGTTGCCTATGTACCTGACTGTCGTCTTCAGTCTGGGACTTCAGCTGGCAAGTTTCCTACCGGCAGCTCCCCTTGCCGCCATCGTGAGATTTATGGTCCGGATGATGGCCAAGCGCTTTATAGCCGGTGAAAGCATTAATACTTCTCATGAAACGCTTCAGGCCTTGCGTGATACTAACCGTGAAGCGACTTTAGATCAGTTGGGTGAACTGGTGGTTTCAGCTAAAGAAGCTGACGAATATTTTGAAAAAGTGCTTCAACTGATTCATGGTCTCAAGCAACATGTTCCTAAAGGTGAGAAAAACAAGGCCGGAATTTTAAAGGCCCACGTTTCTATCAAGGTGTCGGCCCTTTCTCATGATTTCAGGCCTCAGGCCTTTGAGGCCACTTATGCTAAAGTTGCTCCTCGTTTAAAACGCATTCTTCAGGAAGCAGAAAGAGAAGAGGTCTTCATTCAAGTCGATGCTGAACACTATCACTATCGTGACCTCGTGCTGAGTATTTATGAAAAAGTTCTTCTAGAGACGGCAGAGCTTAAGGATTACGCACAGACAGGCATTGTGGTTCAGGCATATTTAAGAGATGGCTCTAAACACTTGATGGATGTTATCGAGCTGGCAAAAAAGCGCCAGCACCGCATGTGCATTCGTCTGGTCAAGGGTGCTTACTGGGATGCGGAGACAATTGAAGGGGAAGCCCATCAATTCACCCCTCCACAATTTCTTAATAAGGAAGAGTCCGATCTTCACTTCAGGCAGCTGGCGTATCTGGCACTTAAGCATCATCAACATATTCACCTTGCGATTGGCTCTCATAACCTTCAAGATCATGCTTTTGTTGAAAGTGTCAGAGAGCTTCGTTTCCCTCAGGCACCAGTCATAGAACATCAATGTTTGCATATGACTTATGAGGCCCTCTCTCACGGATTGGCCAAGATGGGATGGCCTACCAGAAATTATATGCCTATCGGCAATCTTCTGGTTGGGATGGCCTATTTAGTTCGCCGGATTATGGAGAATTCTTCCCAGGTCGGTGTACTCTCTATTATGCGTTCCCATCAGAAGGCCAGTGGTCTTATTTCTCCAGTGGAAGTTCATCTTAATAAAAAGAAAACCAGTGCTCTTCATCTTGATTCTTTTTTGACTCAACTCAAGAGTGATTTTACTCCGGTTAGACCACTGAAGATTTATGTGCCTTATGAAAGAAAGGCCCTGGAATTAGCTATTGAAGAATTTGGTCATTCAATTGCTTTCCGTCAACAAGAGATGAAGAACTCGGGAGAGACTCCAGTCATTTGTAGTTCACGTCCTGATTTAATCATAGGAACAGTTAAAGAAAACACCAATGCCGATGCGATTAAAGCTGTCGAGGAAGCCGAGGCCAGCTTGTTAAAAAGCTGGTGGAGCAAGCAGTCCCTGACGCTCTATCGAGTCTCAGTTCTCTTAAAGGCTGCCGACCTCATGCTTTTAAGGCGCAATAAACTGGCAGCTGTCATGATCTATGAGGCAGGAAAAACGATGACTGAGGCCCTGGCCGATGTGGATGAGGCGATTGATTTTATCAATTTTTATGCCCGACAGGAAATTCAGCTTCAGTTGTCCGGCCAGAAGTATACAAATCGTGGTGTCATTGCCGTGATTGCTCCATGGAATTTTCCTCTCGCTATTCCCTGCGGGATGACTGTGGCGCCTTTAGTTGCCGGTAATGCAGTCGTTTTAAAGCCTGCAGAGCAAACACCATTAATTGGTATTGAACTATACAACCTCTTAATTGAGGCCGGTGTCCCTAAAGATGTCTTTCACCTTATTTTGGGAGATGGAGAAGTCGTTGGTGCCCCTTTAGTCACTCACCAAAGAACTGCGGGTGTCGTCTTTACCGGTTCTAAAAGTGTAGGTCAGTGGATTTATCGTCACTCCGGGCAGAACATGCTGGAGCATTACTATCACCAGATTCCTATGCAGAAGAAAATTATCACTGAGATGGGGGGTAAGAATGCCATTATTGTCACAAATAACTGTGAACTTGATGAAACAATTTCGGGCATTCTAAGTTCGGCGTTCGGTCACTCAGGTCAGAAATGTTCAGCAGCTTCACGGGTAATTGTGCATAAAGAGGTTAAAGACGCTCTGATCACTCGCCTGGTCCAGGCAATCCGTGACTTAAAAGTGGGTGAGGCCCTGGATCCCTCGACTTCAGTTAATCCTCTTATTACTCAGGCCGATCAGGAACGTGTTAGAAAAGCTGTGGAAGAGGCAAAAGATGAGGCCATTCGGGTTAATGGAAAAATTTTAATTGATCGCTCTTTTGAAAAATTACCAGGCTTTTGTGTTGGGCCCGCACTTTTTGAGGTGCCTCCTCATCAGGCACGTAAAAAAGAGTCGTGGGCACAGCGTGAAATCTTTGGGCCAGTCATCCATTTAACTGAATACGAGTCTTTAATTGAAGCTGTTGAATTATTTAATGGAACTGAATACGCTTTGACAGGAGGAGTTTACTCCCAGTCACAAGATGACATTGATTTCCTCATTAAGTTCCTTCGTGCAGGTAACCTGTATGTGAATAGGACGTGTACAGGAGCGAGGGTAGGGATTGAGCCTTTTGGCGGATTTAAGCTATCGGGGACAGGGCCAAAGGCCGGTGGCACTGATTACTTAAAAGAATTTCATTTCCTTCTTTCAACTCAAGACACTCATCGTGAAGAGCCGAAATGGGGTAAGGACAGTGGTTATCATTTAAATATACCAAGACCATCACTTATATCTGTTACTGGAAGAGTTTCGCGTTTTGAAAATTTTGGTCGCTCTTTCCTTGAACAGTACGAACTATTCATGGGGACAGTGAATGAAAAAGATAAGGCCCAACTATCTCATTTTATCGAATGGACCAAGCTAAATCTGGATTCTTATCTAAACGGCAGGCACCTGAATTTCGTGATTCCTGGACAGTTAAGTTATAATGATAAGTCGCTAATTAAAGAGGCCGGGCTATTTGTCACTGTTGGAGCACGACCAAGCGTGAAGTCGATACATTATCTTTTTAGTGCTCTGGCATTAGGCTGCGGATTATCCATCGCATGTGTGACTGAAGAGGCCTATGCAACGTGGAAAGGTATTCTAGAACTTGCTTGGAAAGCAGGCTTTTCTAAGTCAAATATTGATTGCACGTTGATTTCACCGGATTCTCTGGGCAAATTATTTAAAGAAGCTAAATACAGCTTCGTATATGCCGGGCACTTCGTTCAATTTCAAAATGTTTTGTATAAGCAATTGCTGGATGGAGATGCCTTGAACGAAACCATGCGTTTAATCCTCTCAGAAATTGATGGGGTTTCTCTTCATCTGCCTTCACATGTCTTGGATCAGTTCGTATGGACGAGGTCTTTGGCCATCAATACCATGAGGCATGGGGCACCTTTGGAGTTGAATGCATGAAAGTTCTAGTCCTGGGCGCAGGTAAAATGACGGAGGCCCTCCTTACAGGTTTAAAGAAGACCGAAAATCTCTCGAGTTGGGTGATCTATTCACCCTCCGGCATTTCGGCCCAAAAGCTAGCAGGCAGAGTTGGAGCACGTGCCATCAATGATCTCAATTTGATGGAGTCACCAGATTGGATTTTAATTGGCTGCAAGCCCCAACAGTTGCCTGATCTTAGTGCCAGTCTTAATGGCAGGTTTAAAGAATCACTTTTTGTCAGCATGTTAGCTGCAGTTTCTGAAGCCGATCAGATTAAAATATTAGGTATAAAAGAGTTAATCAGGATCATGCCTAATATGCCGGTGGAATTTAATGAAGGAGTTACTTTACTCGCTTCTGATTCATCTAAGGCGCGACTCCCTTCTTTTCAAGGCCTTTTTGCCAAGCTTGGGACTTCTATGGTCGTCACAGGATCAGAGCTGGAGGAGCTTACTTTGCTGACTGGTTCCGGCCCTGCTTTTATTTATGAATTTGCTAAAAATCTTTCGGCCTCATTTGAATCCCTGGCCGATGAGGATAGGGAGATATTAGTCAGGCAAGTGATAAAAGGGGCCGCAAGAAATCTGAGTGCTAGCTCTGATTCTTTGAATGAGTTAACCGCAAAAGTCACCTCTAAAGGGGGAGTGACCATCGCAGTCCTGAATTTTTGGCGTGATTCTAACCTTTCAGAGACGCTAAAGTCTGCTATTGAGGCCGGGAAAAAAAGAGCAGCTGAAATCAAGGCTACTCTTCGAAGCTAAAATCTTCTTTTTCTTGATTGAGAGTTTTATAGAGTTCGCTTTGACAAAAAGTTGCCTGTACAAAATTTAAACACCGATTGATTTCTTTGTCGGATTTCTTTTTATTCAGAAGGATACGCTGAGACTTACTTAAATTTACCAGGTGCTCTCTCAGAAGTTCGTCCACATAACCGCATGTGCAGTTTTGATCACAAGTTTTAATCAGGTCATTTACTTCTCCGGGATCGTCTAATAATGCTTCCATATCATCTTGAACGATATCCATTCGGGGACGAATTGTCCGTAAGAGTAAGGCCGCCTCATCCACATCTGGTACACATTCAAGCGGGGCCATTTCCTGGTCAAAAATTTTAGTTAGAAGCTGGTTGCCTAAAATCAGCTCACCACGGGAGAACTCCCTCGGGGCCACTTCAACCTGAGGTGTTACCTTGTTGGGCACTTTGGTGGTCGTGGAACAGGCACTTATGAGTATCAGGATTAATAATTTTTGGAACATACAACTTCATTCACTTTCTATGGTTTAAAAAATCTTTTATCTTAGCGGAGGCTTCTCTGCTGTGCTGATGGTTTTGGTGGAAAACAATAACTCCAGATGCCCGCTTTGACTTTTTTATCATCTTAAGCGACCGTTCTACAATTTTTTCCGGTGTTTGGGCCAGCCAGTCAAAACTATCGAAGTCACCGGGTCGAAAGTATTTCTCATCAATTGGTTTGAAAGTCACTGACCAATCTGTCGCTTCGCTATCATCTGTTGATGCTGGACTTCTAACCGGATCTTTTAATCGGGTCTGGTGCAGATGGGCAAGGTGCTCAACGTTTTTTTCAAAAACATGAAATTCTTTAGTCGCAAGGAGACGCTGATACTCACTTTCAATATCTTTACTGGATAATGTTCTTAAGGTTCCGGTATTGACATGAAGTGCTTCAGAAATTCTCTTGATACTAAGAGCTTTAAGATATGACCCAGAAGAAAATTCGCGCACTCTTTCGGTCATTATCAAAAGTTTATTCGACGAGAGAGTCTTTGAAAGCGTCAGAATTTCTTCTTCAATCTTCTGAACTTTTGGTCTGACCGCCATGAGATTTAAATAAGTATAGGAGCGATAGAGCTGATCTATATTCAAATCTTTTAAGGAGGAATCTAAGCGTATAAGATTTCTTTGACCAATAATGAAGTAACTATGAAGTGAGAAAAGTTTCTTATCTATTTCTTTTACAATGAGCTGGTTTTCCTCTTTTGCGAGTCTTTCCATGGGAGCGGGAGAGAGCTGGGCAGTAGGTGCAAGGGTTTGGTTGGCAAATAATTTAAAACCACCACATGAAGTGAGTATGATGGCCGCTCCTAAAACTGCCAATTTAGGCATTTGACTTGCTCCTTGTATTAACTGACTCTTTCGCATCGGAATAAAAAGAGTGAAACTTGAGCAAAATGTTTTTATTGAGGCAGTCTTTGCTAGTCAATTAGATCTATTGAATTCTGGAGTAATATTAAGGATAATCAAATGTAGGAGGATCCTATGGAAGATATCCGCTCCGTCCTTTCGCAATTTCATACGAAGAAAAAAAGTACCGCTGAGACTCAGAAATCTTCTACACGTCCAGAGGCCATTGCCTTAAGTTCCGAAATACCAGATGTTTTTTTTGATGTCGTCCTACAAAAATATAAACTTAATCGGCCAGAAATCACACTTCTCATGTTTCTTTATCGCCAGGTGTGGTGTCGCCCAAATCTTTATAAATCACATGGCATTGGACCCCTAAATTCTTATTCTGACCTTTGTACCAATCTTGGTTTATCAATAGAGGAGTTGGGGACGTATCTTCGTGTGCTGGAAAATTATGGATTCATTGAAACCGTCCGTTCGGGACAGTACTTTGTCCGTAAATTCTTTACAGAAGAATTGGATGCCCAGTTCGGACAAAATTATGATGAGTTCTTCTAAGGTAAGTCCCTTCCTTTCGGCCAGATTAAGCGCCTTAAGAAGCTATTATCAAAAACAAAAAAACATTTGGGATATTGGATGTGACCATGGTTTGTTAGGTCTGTCTTTTAGTAATGAGGAAGAGGTAGAACGCATTCATCTGGTTGATCCATCTGCGGCAGTTATCAAGGAACTTCAAAACAAGCTTAAAGATTCGTATATTACAAAGGGTGAAATTTTAATTCATCATCAACATGGTCAACAGTTAAGCATAGAAACAACTTCAAACTGCATCTTTATTGCTGGTATGGGTGGCAAAGAAATTGGTGAAATTATCATTCATTTACTCCCGAGTCTTGATGCCACTTCCAGTGTTGTCATCTCTCCTCATAGAAAGATCCTGGAATTAAGGGCACTTTTAAGAGAACTCCCGCTGGCCCTTGTTCAGGAAGAACTGATTTTTGAAGATGGCCAATTCTATCAAATTCTCTGTCTAAGGAAGGGGGAAGGACCCAGAGTGCATCCCTATGGAAGGGACATTTGGAAAAAAGAAGTGGGGAAACATTACCGGGATCATCAAATGAAGTACTTTGGAGTTCATGAAGACTTGGCATCTAAAGGCTATATGGAATATTTAGCGGATCCTAAGTTATTGAAATCTACTTAAAAATTGAAGGCGTGTTATAATAAATTATGGCATCAAAAATGTTGTTTTATTATTTTGGAGATGATGAAGCTTACTATCGGGCCCTACTAGGGGAGTTCAAAAAACATACCCGCCTTGATATCGACTTTCAACGTATCTACGAAAGTAAGGAAAAAAATATTCAGGCGCTTTTTTTAAAAGTGTTTAGAAATCGTCCAGCCGCTGTATTTATTGATTTCTCTAAGCAGCCACAGGACTACCTACACCTGGCACGAATCATAACACGGACACCATTAGAGCATAAAATCGCAACCGTTGGGCTTATTGATTATCTCTCTCCGCCAGAAGTGTTACTAGAAAGTATCGCTACAGGAGTTAACCTCACCCATATAAAGAGCGCAGAAATTTACGATGTTATTTTTAGCGTCGCTAAACTTATAGCTCCAGGAGAAATTGGCGAGCATGGTTTTGCCACCGCTAAATTAAGTGAAGATTGGGAAGCTGGCATCCCGGTTAAAATTGGATATGTGCATTCGGATGGTATCCATTTTGAAACAGATCAAAAACTGCAAAAAGGGGATAGGATCCGCTTTAACCACAACTGGACTAATAACAGGATTGTTCCTTCAAAAGAGTTTTTCATCCAGGAAGTTTCAAATACAAACATGTTTTATCATTTTAAATATAACGTGGATGCAGAATTTCTCTTCATTGATGATTTCCTTCCGCCGGAAGGGATGGATGAAGAAAAAATCAAAGAGAAAAAACAAGACCGCGAAGACCTGATCCTTTATCACCGGAAGCAATTATCTAAATGGATGGATGATAATTTATCCAGCTCCCTGGAAAAGAAGGCGAAAGTTCTAGTCGTAGACCATGATTTTCACTTCTACGATCATCAGGCAAGAACCGATAAACATGCTTACATCATAAGATGCGTACCACATCTGGTGGATATTGGTGAAGAGCTGGACCGTCTTCAACCTCAGGTCATTGCTTTTGCCCTTGAAAAAGAAGATGTCAAAAATCCTAAAAATACTTCTGAGCAATTAGGAATACTGGTTCAAGCACTCAAGAAAAAGTTTGAGGGAACCGAGCCTTTTTTAATTGTGTTCAATAGTAAGATGAACTCCCGGGAAATGCAGGCACAATTGCACTACACTCACTTAATGGCAACTGACCATGAACTCTCGGCCGAAATCCTGCTGCGTATGGCAGAAATCTACGAGAAGAAGATTGCAGGCGGCCCAGCTGTGATGACCAAGCCAAAAGTTAAAGGGCATAAAAAAGTTTTCTTAAAAAAAACCAGCCCGGCATCAATCGGAGAGATCCTGATTTCAATAAAAATTTGTAAATTATCTGAATCTGATATGATCATTCAGAGCGATGTTCCTTTACCCATTGGGCTTAATTTACACCTAAACACTCCTGTCGAAATGTTTGTAAATATCCAACCGACTAAGGCTCAAGGTAAAGTCCCGGAGTATCACGGTCTTATCCATTCGATTGGGGAGCAAGATAAAAAATCTCTCAGGCATTATGTAAATTCTGTTTTCTTCAGGGAGCATGATGCAAAATTGAATGATGAAACGGAGCAGTTCAAAAAGCTTAATGAAGCAAAAATGATTGAAAAAGAAAAGGCCCTGCAAGCTCAATTAGAAGCTGAAGCCCAGGAAAAGGCCGATGAGAATGAAGAGAAAGAAAACTCTGAAGAATCAGAGAATTAAAAATCTTTGCTTTTTTACTTTCAAGCTACTAAGGTTAGCTCATGAGACTACTCAAAATCCTTCTGGTTATTTTCCTGATTTATTTTATTCGTCGCTTTATTCAGATGTATCGAGTCATGAAGACCATTCGTGAAAATCAGGAACAAAAAGACGCAAATCAAAAGGCCCAACCTGAAAAGACAAATGAAGGTAAAAAAGATGCTATCATCGATGCTGATTTTAAAGTCGTCGATTAGCTCATATCTTCTTGATCTTCTTTTTTAGATCTTTGACCGATAGATCAGAATCCTGAAAACTCACCATAACCAGATCACTCCAAACGGCCAGGATAGAGGCCTTCTTGGGACCTGACAGGCCTTTTAAAAGCACTTCATTCTCGGATAATGAAACCTTGGAAAGACTAATTCCCTGCTTCTGGATCCGATTAAAGAAAAGATCCCATAACTCCTGATGATGATGAAATTCTTTCTTCTTACTTTGTTTCTTTAGAAACCACATATAAAGGCCCATGAAAATAACCATCAGGGCCGGGATGAGTGAAAACAACCACTGTCGTTTAAATTTGAGCCTTGAAAGCCAGGCATCTTGCGTATGATAATCCATCTCTTCCAGCCACTGATAAAAGAGGAAATCCCATTGACCAAACCAAAGCTTTAAATTTCCCAAGAAACGAGGCATTCGTAAAAATGAGGCACTTCTAAGAGCACCTTCCTGTACGCTCTCAATAAAGGCATCTCCTCCTAACCGAACCCTGTCAGGAGCAATCCATTCCGTGGGATCTAAGCGTTTCCATTGACCTTCAACTAAGGCCTCCAGCCAGACATGAGCATCATTCTGAGAAATCAGATAATAATCTCCAAAATGGTTATAACTTCCTCCCATATAACCTGAGACTAAACGAGTTGGAACACCCTTGATTCTTAGAATCAGGGCCACGGCCGAAGCGTAATGAGAACAAAAACCGATCTTCTTATCCATAAATTCCTGCAAATTCAAACTACGTCCCGGACTTAATGAATAGGAGAATTTTTCTTTCAAAAAATATTGCCTGATTGATTGCTCAATTTCAGAAACAGTTACACCTGAAAATGTAAGGGCAATCCGCGACTTTTCCTTTTTGGATAACGGAACCTGTACATACCGGTCTAAGCTCTCTTGATCTTCCAGCTTTTGGTCAGGCCCACCGATGACTTCATAGCGTTGAATCCACTGATAACGTTTCTGTGCTAAGGTTCTGAGTTTTCCTAACCCTAATACTTCTCTATTGAAAGTTATGACCCGTGGGGCATCCAGAGTAAAAAAATAATCTGATCGATTATACAGCCGGAAGTTTTGTTTAATTTCTAAAGGTGATGGAGTCACACCTAAAAGATCAATTGGGGCTTCCCTGTCCTGAGGCATTTGTATCCAGTTCCAACCGTCGTTATAAGAAAGCGTGTTTCCTCTCCAGTAAAGGTCCATCTGATTAAGAGGCCTGTCTGTCATGACCTGAAAAACCGGGCCTTGATTAGGGGCCAGAGATTCGATTTGTGAAATATTCACGTCCGGAGTGTAGCCGATTTCACCAGGAGCTGTTTTATTTTGTCCAAAGGGAATGGGATTTAAGAGCCTGGGAACCAGAAAAAAAAGGAGGAAGGTGAGGGGGATCACCCAGATCATGGCCAGAAGGATGTCTTTTACTCTCCATTTTTGACCAAGATATGAATAAAAATCCCTAATTAACACCAGAAAAGAGAGACCAAAGAACGTGACATAAGAAAGGGTCTTCTCAAAAAGAGATCCCGCGGAAATGAGTAGTAAGAGCCCAAAGAAAATCATGTATCGATCTCTGATGGTTTCTTTTTCTAAGATTTTCAAAACAATAATACTGGTTAGAAAGTTAAGGCCCACTTCAGGATCAACAATTTTCCCATAAGTAATCCAGTAAGAAGCAAAGACTCCCAGAGCAAGAAAATTTCTGAAATACCTGTGAAGTTTAAACTGAAAGCTGGCAGCTATAAGCCCCAGAACAACAAAGGCCATAGTTGAGATGGTCAGCACTTCATGCATTAAAAAGGCAAACGTCAGCAGAACGATGTATTGTTTCCAGTCAGCTCTTAACATTGACTCAGCTCCCTCAGGCATTCCTTCAAGTGCCGCTCACTTTTATCATGTTTGGTTTTTAACCTGGGTGTTTCGAGCATGAAAGGCGTATCAGCGTTTAAGCATTGAACCATCTGAGTTGCCATTTTAGAGAGTTCCCATTCCTTATCTTTATTCTCGGAAGATAAATGGAAACGAATTTCAGGGGCCTTGAATTCTTCGCCTTCTTTAATTAAAAGCTCTCCTGAGCGGGCATAACGTTTCCAATATATCTTTCTCGATTCTTCACCGAGATAGGAGCTTAGATTGAAATAATCATCTGCTCCTTTTAAGAGTGTGGAAATTTCACCTTCATCTTGTGAAGAAAAAACCTGAATCGGCGGAGAGACTTTTAATTTTTCAGGATAAACATAGGCCCGCGACTTGATAGGCAGATAGATCCAGGCCCGATAAAGACCGAAAGGCATTTCGGTTCTCAACTGCAGATGAAAAAAATCCCAGACGCCCCTTTTGGGAAAGGCCACTAGTCCCGTGCGTCCTAAACTGAAACTTTCCATATCTGATTCAAGAATTATATCCCACTGGTGAGGACCGTCCGGAGTTGATTTCCAGCCAATTTCCACCACTGCATTCTCACCAGCAAAACTGTCATGAATCATAACTGTATTGGGTCTAAGAGCATGAAGGTAATAATGAGTTTGAATCACCCACAACAAATTAAATCCAAAAAGAATCAGAGTAAAAATCAGCAAAAGGTTATTACTATATCCCAGGGATAATAGAAACATCAGAAAGATCAGACCATTTAAATAACCACCCATACGAGTCGGAAGGATGTAGATGCGGGCCTTCTTCTTGGTTTGTTTTTTAAACCAGGACTTGATTTTCATTTTTCTTTGATAAAAGGAATTTGGCGGATGAATTCCTCTGCCCGCAAGTTTTCAAGTGAAGAGGCCAATGCGTGTTGAGAATACATTCGATGTCCCGCTACAAAAGGAAAAACTGCCTGAACATCATCAGGAATAACAAAGTTTCGATTTTCAAACATTGCCCAGGCCCGTGAAGCTTCTAAGAGATCAAGCCCCGCACGGGGACTAAGTCCAAAAGCGTCCTCAGTTTGCCGGGTTACCTGGAGCACTTCCACCAGGTACTCAAGCAGTAATGAGGAAACCGTCACTTCTTTGATGTCTGCTTGATATTTATTCAGTTGGGCCCGATCTAACAATATCCCCATCTTTTCCAGAAGCTCATTGCGTGATCCAGTTACCAATAACTCTATCTCTTCTTTCTTAGTAAGGTGCCCCATCGAGAATTTAAAGAGGAACCGGTCAAGCTGAGATTCCGGTAGGGGATAGGTCCCGTACTGCCCTCTGGGGTTTTGAGTGGCAAATAAACAAAAGCGCTCAGGCAGGGGATGAGTGATACTGTCGACTGTCACATGCTTTTCTTCCATCGCCTGCAAAAGTGCACTTTGAGTTTTGGGAGTTCCTCGATTGAGTTCATCGGCCAGAATCAATTCGCCAAATATAGGTCCGGGTTTAAAGATGAATTTTTCTGTTTCTTTGTGAAAGATTGAAACTCCCACAATATCTGATGGCAAAAGATCACTCGTAAATTGAATACGTTGAAAATCCAGACCAGTGGCCCGGGCGAAGTATTTAACCAATGTGGTCTTTCCCATGCCTGGGAAATCCTCGATCAGGACATTACGATTAAGTAGCAAAGCAATGAGTCCCAGACGTAGTTGAATTTGGTTACCGGGGATGAATCGTTCGCCCTCTGAGAGGAAATTATCGAGGTTTTTCATGATAAAAAGATGGTAACATGCCTTGCTTTATTGTCATTTGATAAAATCTCAACGACTTACCGGATTACGGTTTTTTAATTCTGATCCATCTATCTATTTAAAAGTTAATTACCTGACTGTTTTTGCCGATTAATATCCGTTCCGCCAGTAGAATCTCTTATTGGCAAAAATGCTATTAACCGGGAGGCCATTTTGAACGTGCGTAATCTAGAAACTTTCCAGGAGGCGTTAGTCTGTCAGTATCGTGATCTTATCCATGAAGCGATACTTGAATCAGAGACTGATCACAAGACAAGACTGAACATTGGAAAGCTAAATTCCAAGTTACAGGTCATTTGCAAGGCCGCTCAGTACGATGGTTTAGATGAAACTACTATTAATGAGCTGATCGACGAGGCCATTCCACAGGTAGAGACCCGGGCCGCTTAATTTTTGAATTACATCAATTGATATAAAACCTTCACCCGTGATAAAAAGCTGGTGAAGGTTTTATCATTTTAGGGAGTAATTATGGATTTGGACAAGGCCATCGAGTTATTAAAAAGAGTCGTAAAAGCGAATGGAACTAATGACAATAAACATATCGATTTGAACCTGGTGTCGGCAGAAGAAAAACCCTTATATGAGGAAGCCTTGGTTGTGGCGAAATTGGCCATCATTAAGGGGAAGATTTCTCAGGATGAGTTTATGGGCCGGATTCATTTGAATAATTAAGAAAACATTAACGCCCTGCACGATAATCTTTCTTATCGTGCAATCAATATTAGGGGAATATGGCCTATTTACTGCTCCTTTTAACCCTGTCTTCCTATACCTTCGCCACTGAAGTTTCCACCATTGATTTCGTTAAAAGCACTAATGACTTCTATTTGGTCACCACCGATGGAAATCTTGAACTGGCGTTAGATAAGAAGTTTATGGCCCAAAATTGCAAGGCCAGAATTAAATCAACAGTTGGGTCACTTAAAGAATTTCATTTCGCCCGGCCTTGTCGCGCCCTCATCGTTCAATTCTTGTTGGATGCTGGTTATAAAGCTGATGAGCGATTTATGACTTATACAAAATAAGTCCTAAATTCCTGAAGTGAAATGTTGAGTGTGTTTATGAACCTTATGATGGTCGTTCTTTCTTAATTTCACTTAATACTAGGTCCTTATGGACCTTCAAAAAATCCCTAAAAAATCTGAAGTTGAACTTCTTAACTCACTCCTTAGAGAGATAATCTGCAAATTCGGAAGGCCAAGGAAACTCAAGATCTTTACCACGAAAGACAAATGAAATGCTTGATAGCATACGCTTTCCTAAGGCCTAGATTCCATAATGCCGATAACAAAACTATGAAAAAAACCCTATTCTCAGAATTTATGAAGCTACGGCCCCTGTATTCGGAAAACTTGAGGCACGTGAATATGTGGCATTAACAATTAACCATCTCATTTTAGAACTTGAAGAAGCTGGCACACTTACAGATTAGAGATTCACACTAGCAGTCTCAGAACATGCTGATTGGACAGAAAAATCAGCAGAAAAAGCTATTAAAGAAAAAAATGGGCTAGATGTAGCTTAGGTCTTATCGGGCCATTATGCCGATTTAGTCGTGATATTCACATTGTCGGCCACATTCCAGAAGGTAACTTAATTAACTCAAATTCATTTCAGGAAAAATTCTTTTTTTTCTTCTAATACAATTCTCATCGCGGAAACGATAGTCCATTTTACTGATTTTATTGGCCTATCTTAATTTTCCAAAGATGTATAATTATGGTATATAATTGGTATACGAGCTTTGAGTTTGATCTGACCAAAAGTAGATCTAATAAAAGAAAGCACGGGATAGATTTCATTGAAGCCCAAGAACTCTGGTTGTCTCCTCATTTTGAGTTTCCACTTATAACTGAAGGAGAATCACGCTGGGCAGTTATTGGAATGATTGCTGATCTGTTTTGGACAGCAATCATAACCAAACGGGCAGGAAATATTCGAATCATATCTGTAAGGAGATCTCGTCATGAAGAAAAGCAAGCCTACCAAAGCCGCTTCAAAAAAGAAGATTAAAAGCCAGGAGCTGGATGATAGCTTTGATCGCGGAGAAAGTATCCTTGAGTATGCTGACCTTGACTCAGGTGTTTTTCGTGTGAATGTAGACTTTCCTGCATGGACAGTGGCCGCTTTAGATAAAGAAGCAACTCGCTTAGGAATTTCCCGACAGGCACTTATCAAGGTTTGGATTGCAGAACGTCTTGATCAGGCCAGGGCATTAAAAAATACTGGCACGTAAATCACTAAAACGGTGGCCCTTTAAGCTTACAATCCCTGATCACATGGGCCTTCTTATTCAGCTTTAAAACCACTTTCTTGGTTGATTTAAATCCATTCTCTATACATGGTAAAAACTTCGAGTCCTTATCAAGTCTAAAAACCCGGTTGTTTTCCCAGAATGTAACCATAACTTTGCCATTATCAGCTTCAACTGATCTGACTCGGTAAACGACGTTAGAATCCTTTGAGAAGGCATCTAGAGAAAAGCTCATGAGTATTAAGAAGAGAAGTTTCATCGGACCTCCAGCTTGATTTAAAGCATGAAGGAAAAAGAGCATGGAAGCAAGGCCTTGAGCTTAAAAGGGGAGCTTACCACTCCCCTTTTATCATTATGATTCTAAGACTTGTTTTAAGACACAACGAAGCGGCTCGGCAGCTCCCCATAACAGTTGATCCCCAACGGTAAAAGCATTGAAATACTCTTCACCCAAGGTCATGGGACGAAGGCGACCAATAGGAATATGTAATTTGCCCGATACCGCTGCTGGAGTCAGTTCTTTAAGAGTCTCAGGTTTATTATTCGCCACAAGTTTAACCCATGGATTAGCGTGAGCGATGATTTCTTCCACGGTAGAAAGATGGGCGGATTTTTTTAGTTTAATGGTAAGGGCCTGAGAATGACAACGAAGGGCCCCAACTCGTACACAGGTGCCATCAATTGGAATGATCTTTTGGGTTTGGAGAATTTTATTTGCCTCAACCTGAGCTTTCCATTCTTCCTTACTCTGACCAGAAGGCATTTCAGAATCAATCCAAGGCAGAACGTTAAGGGCCAGAGCATGGCCGAAATTAGTTTTTGGAAACTCCTGACCATTCATGAGTGAGGTCATTTGTTTTTCTAAATCAAGGGCACTTGCTGCGGGATGTGCGGCAAAGGATGTGCCGACTGATTTCATTTGATCAAGAAGTTCCACCATGTTTTTTGCACCGGCACCTGAAGCCGCTTGATAAGTCATGGAGCTGATCCACTCCACCATATTTTCTTTAAAGAGACCGTGCAAAGCGATCAACAACAAAGAGACAGTGCAATTGCCACCCACAAAATTCTTCACCCCTTGATGAATGGATTTCTGAATCAGGTCCCGGTTAACCGGATCCAACACAATGACTGAATCATCTTTCATGCGAAGTGTACTGGCAGCATCAATCCAGATTCCATCCCAGCCATCTTTTCTTAAAAGTGGAAACATTTCAGTGGTGTAATCGCCACCCTGACAAGAAACTAAGATGTCCATCTTTGAGAGTTCTTTAGAGTCCATTGCGCTTAAAAGCTTATCGTGAGCATTTTTGAATTTAGGGGCCGCTTCACCAGATTGTGAGGTTGAAAAAAAATATGATTCCATTTGGGCGAAATCATTTTCTGCGCTCATCCGTTCCATCAAAACAGAACCAACCATTCCACGCCATCCAATAAATCCAACTTTTTTCATGTCTAACTCTCCGTTATATGTAACCTAGACCTTCATTGAAGATAGCTTGAAAAATTTTTAAAAGTAAACTTGGAATTTCAATTTTAATTTACTATGATCTTTGTGTTGCCTAGAGAGGCGCGACAATTAGGTAAGTAGTCTGGAAGGAATTAAGATCCGTTAAAACAGCTACTGAGGGAATGGTCGCCGAAGTGATTCAGGAATCTTAAGGAATGAATCATTGGTTGTTGGGGTTGAATCCCCAAGACTGTCACGGAAAAATATCTGTGGTGAGCTTTAGGGAAGGTACTAAGATAACCATATTCTTAACCTATCCTTACTCTCCCCGCTTATATATATACTGATTAAAACTTTTTCTACTGGAGAAGAAGATGAGTCGTTCAATCGTTGTATCAAAGTTTGGTGGAACCTCTATGGGGGATCTGGCCTCTATGCAAAGAAGTGCTGCCATCAGCATGGAGCGCGGCTCGAGTGTCGTCGTGGTATCGGCCACTTCAGGCACTACTGATAAACTCATTGAAACGGCCAAGTCCGCTTCTACCGGAAACATGGAAGAGTGCGGAAAACTGGTTTTTACAATTAAAGAAAGACATCTGGGTCTGTTAAAACAAACCGGTAATGACTCTCAAACTTTGACTCAACTTGAGAGCTATTTCACTGAGCTCGAGCTTCTGGTGCAAAACCTCTCGCTCCTAAAAGAGCTCACTCCTCGGGCCTATGACCACATCCTTTCATTAGGTGAAAGAATGTCTTCCCTTATTTTCAGAGATGTCCTGGCCCAAACTTTGCCTTCAAAAAAAGTGACTCTTCTGGATGCCAGAACTGTCATTAAAACTGATTCCAATTTCGGTAAAGCGACTCCCTTGATTGATATCATCAGTCAGGAAGCTGCCAAACGTCTCGATTTATCCGGTGACCATGTTTATGTCACTCAGGGTTTTATTGGTTCTGATCTTCAGAACAATACGACCATCTTAGGTCGAGGCGGCTCGGATTATTCGGCGGCCTTATTTGCTGAAGGGATTTCCGCTCATACGTTGGAAATCTGGACGGATGTGGCCGGAGTGGCCACCACTGATCCAAGACTTTGTCCGAAGGCCCGAATCATTCCAGAGTTATCTTATTCAGAGGCCGGCGAGATGGCCCAATATGGAGCAAAAATTCTCCATCCTGCTACGATTGCACCCGCGGTAAGAAAATCTATTCCGGTTTTTGTTGGGTCTAGCTTTGAAAAAGATCTTCCGGGAACATGGATCAGAACTTCGGTTGATCTTCGTCCCGCTGTTCGGGCCATCACTAAACGAGGCTCTCAGGCACTCCTGACCATCACTACGCCGACCATGTATAATGCTTATGGTTTTATGAGTGAGTTGTTCGAAGTTTTTGGCCGCCATCGTGTCTCTGTTGATTGTGTAACCACTTCTGAAATTTCTGTTGCCGTGACGGTTGAAAACGCCACTTTAGAGAATGAGACGTTTATCCGGGACTTAGAAAAAGTCGGGAACATTCATATCGAGGCCGGCTATTCACTGATTTCACTTATTGGAAATGAACTGACACAAAAATCCAGACTCGCCAAGATCATCTTCAACACCATTGATGACGTTAATATCCGCATGATGAGCCTTGGAGCTTCACAATACAACTTCAACTTCCTGGTTCGGGAAGATGATTCAAAAGTGGTGATTCAAAATCTTCACCGCGCGCTGATTGAGGAAGTATGAAAATCGCTTTACTCGGGAAAGGGAAAACTGGTTCTAAAGTCCTTGAGCTCGCCTCGGGTGAAGTTGAAGTCTTTGATTCTAAAAATCTACCGACTTATGAAAAACTGATGAGGCATAACGTGATCGTCTCTTTCCTCCCAGGAGAGGCGTTCCATGCCTTGATTCCGGTACTTCTTGAAACCAAGAAGCCGGTCGTTACTGGTTCCACTGGTTTTAGCTGGCCTTCTCAATTTGACAAAACTCTCCAGGAGAAAAAACTTACGTGGATTCATGCCACTAATTTTTCTCTTGGGGTAGTTGTCTTAAAACAATTAATTGAAAGGCTTCATCAGGTTGATCATTTATTTAAAGATAAATCCCTCTCTATTCATGAAGTTCATCACACTAAGAAATTAGATGCCCCCTCAGGCACGGCCTTATCCATGAAAGAATGGCTGAATGAACCCTGTGACATCACTTCTGAACGCACTGGAGATGTCGTTGGACTTCATACTTTAACTCTTGAGACCAATGGAGAGATCCTACGGCTGGTTCATGAGGCCAAAGACCGCACTCTCTTCGCTGAAGGCGCCCTGTGGGCCGCAAACTATATCACTAAGAACAAGATGGAACCGGGACTTTTTGCATTTCAAAAAGTCGTGGAAAACCATCTATCCCTTTAAAGGAAGTGTTATGAACTTAACTAGTTATTCTTTGTGGACCGCTGTGGTCACTCCCCTACTCTCCAACGGGTCCTTAGATCTTGAGAGTCTAACTCGGGTTATTCAAGACCAGGATACTGCTAGCAACGGTCTTCTAATTCTGGGTTCTACCGGGGAAGCACTCAACTTAAATCTCACAATACGAAAACAAATCATTGAACGCGTCGTAAAGATGAATCCCAAGTCACCCATTATGGTGGGAGTTGGTGGGAATCTTCTGGATGAACAAAAAGAATGGATCCAGTATTTAGAAACTTTGAATGTTCACGCTTACCTTTTAGTCACCCCTCATTACGCAAAACCAGGTCCCATCGGCCAGTACCAGTGGTTCAAAGAACTGATGGATACTTCATCTCGTCCTTGTATGCTTTATAATGTTCCCGGCAGAACCGCTATTGCCATGTCAACTGAAGCTGTCTCACGTTTAAACACTCACAAAAACTTCTGGGCGATTAAAGAAGCGTCGGGCTCCGTTGAAAAATTCAAAGAATACCTTAAGGCCGCTGGTGGGAAACAGGTTTTCTGTGGTGATGACGCTTTAATGCCGGAATTTGCTCAAGCTGGTTCAGCGGGACTTATTTCAGTCGCCTCAAATGCCTGGCCAAAAGAAACTCATTTATATGTTGAACAATGCTTAAATAAAATTTTTGATGCTAAGGAGCTTTGGACAACTGCTGCTAATAGCTTGTTTGTGGCGTCTAATCCGGTTCCTGTTAAACGACTGATGAAAGAGCAAGGAGTGATCAAAACTTCTCACATGATGGCCCCTCTTTCCCATGAGGACATGGCATCCGCAGAACCCGTGCTTACGGCAGATGCAGCAGTTAAACGTTGGTATAAGGAGATGATGTAATGAACTGGCAAGAAACACTCGATTTATTGGAAAAAGGTCTCGTTCGTTCCGCTCAAAAAGTGGATGGCAAATGGGTGGCCCAAAAAGAAGTCAAAGAAGCGATTCTCGCAGCTTTCAAGGCCGGCGAACTTAAAGAATTTGCAGGCGGCTTTGTCGATAAACACAACCTTCCTGCTCGGGAATTTAAAGTTGAAGATAAGGTTCGTCTGGTTCCTGGTGGATCCAGTGTACGGCGTGGGGCCTATGTCGCTTCTGGTGTAATCATCATGCCACCGGCCTATATCAATGTTGGTGCTTATGTGGATTCAGGCACCATGGTGGACTCTCACGCTTTAGTGGGCTCATGTGCTCAAATTGGTAAAAACGTTCACCTCTCGGCCGGTGTACAAATTGGTGGAGTTCTTGAACCTGTGGGACAAACTCCTGTAGTCATCGAAGACAATGCTTTCATTGGGGCCGGTGCTGTTATCGTTGAAGGTGTCCAGGTTTCAGAAGGGGCCGTGATTGCTCCAGGAACGATTCTTTCTAAAGGTATTCCGGTTTATGACTGTGTTAATGAGCGCTTGTTGGATGCCGGTGAACCGATTCCTCCGTATGCAGTGGTAGTGACTGGTTCACGCCCGGTTTCTCAGAATCTTGAGTGGGCGAGTAAAATGGGTCTGCAACTCCGATGCGCCATGATTATTAAGTACAAAGACTCCAAAACGTCTGCGGCCTTAGAACTTGAAACTCTTTTGAGGTAAAACAATGAACCGAACTGATCATATCAAAGAAGTGATAAGCCGATTTCAATCATCATTTTATTTCTATGACCTTGATCAGTTCGAAATCCATATCAAGAGTATAAAGGCATCACTTCATCCGGACATTAAAGTCTGGTATGCGACCAAGGCCAATCCTCTGACGGAAATCCTTCGTATCTTAAATAAAAATGGCTTCGGTGCAGATGTGGCAAGCTTAGGCGAACTTAAGCAAGCACGGACGGCCGGATATGGACCAAAGGACTTAATTGCAACAGGTCCTGCCAAATCCAAAAGTTATCTGGCCGGTCTCATGCAGGCGGAAGTTCAGGCCATCGTGATTGAGAGTATCAATCAGTTAAAAGATTTAAATGAAATAGCAGGCAAGCTTGGCCGGACTCAGGAAGTGCTACTGCGAGTACAGCTTGAGTGGGATGATGACTTAAAAAGTGTCCTGGGTGGCTCAAGCATTACTCCTTTTGGACTAGGCATTGAGGACTGGAAAGAAATAGATCTTAAGAACTATAAAAACCTCAAAGTTCAAGGTCTTCATTGTTTTCAATGGGGAAATATCCTCGATATCGAGCAGCTAGAAAAGGTTTGGGATCATACTATCTTGGCCTGTCAGAAACTTTCTTTCGAGATGGGTTTTCCATTGCAGGTTCTGGATCTAGGAGGAGGCCTTGGACTGTCTTATAAAGATGATCGGGAGCTGAATTTCTCTGAGGTTCAAGACCTTCTCATCAAGCTTAAAACAAAATATGAACTCAATAAAATCTGGCTTGAATTAGGTCGCTTTTCTATTGGTAAGTTTGGCTCTTACTTCACTCGGATTGTTGATATCAAAACAGTAAGAGGAAAAAATATCGTGGTGACTGAAGGTGGGATTAACCACATGGCCCGACCTGCCCTGGTAGGAGAGTCCTTTCCATGTGAAGCCTTCATGCTTGAAGATTCTGAACTTACCTCCTACGCAGTTCACGGGCCACTCTGCACGGCCTTGGACACTCTGGGTGAATTCCAGCTCCCTATCAGCTTAAAGGTTGGAGACTGGTTAGAATTCAAACGCACCGGTGCTTACGGCTTCTCGGAGAGTATGCCTTATTTTCTGTGCCATAATCTGGTAGGAGAGGCCATTGTTTATCAAAATGAACTTATGGTACCGAGAATGCCTAAAACAAACTTGGAGTGGATGGTCTAAGCAAATTCCAGCCCCACTGCATACAGAACTGATCTACCCAACGTGGCCCCTTTAAAGACCCTTACGGATTTTACAACACACTCAGTGTGCTCAATCCCCTTGCTCGCCCGCAGGATTTTAATCTTTTGCTCAAGTCTAAGATTTTTTACGGTTTCATCTGATAAGGACAAACACATCCCATGTTGGGATAAATCAAGCAGGAAGGCGGTGGTTGTGCTTGATTTAATCTGGATTTCAAAATCAATTCGATCTTCAAATTTATAAGAAACCCTGGGACTTCTTCTTCGTTCAATTCCTTTGGCCATCGATGGAATACTTAAATAGGCAGTTTGACCGTTACAGCTTAGAACCTTTGATTTAAAAACCAGTGTGCCTCCCTCAAGGGCAAAAAGGACATCCTCTCCAATGGGAATTTCAACATTTTGAGAAAACTCAATTTTTAATTCCTGGCGGTCATTGACTTTTAAGATAGTTACTTTCTCATTGATGATGGCCACACCTTCTTCATTTCTTTTCCAAACATAGGCAGAAGTCTGGCTTAGGGCGGCCTGAGTGATTTGGGATATAAGTTCTTGAACAGTCTTTACGTCTTTTTCTAACGTCATAGGATCTTGATTATATACTCTTTGTTTGTCTTAAATCTAAATAAAAGCACCTCCGGTCGAGGGTTAACATTTCGAAATCTTTCACTTTATTGAGAATTTTAGCTTCATTCTATTTATGAAAAGGGGTAAATTCTGCTGACTCAAAAAGTTTGCCATCTAAACCCTGTTGAATCTTCAGACTGACTTCTATCGCCTTGAAATCCCTGTTAGGCTTGACTTCTATGGCCATATTGATGATCGTCATCACTTTTTTTATGAGTGGGGTATTTGCCCAGAGAAATGATCCGGAACATTTCCGCTATCAAGTTCTTATTTCTGACCCTACCACGTCTACCGTAACCAAAGAGAGTTTCCAGAGTATTCCGTCCCTGATTTATTCCCTTCATTTAAATGATCTGAAAAAAATTGGTCGCACAATTGAAGTCAAAACAGATTGGGAAAAACCTTTTTTCACTGCCTGGGCCCATCAGGAGAGTTCCATTCATTACTCCTTAAATTTCTGGGGAGGTCTGGCACGAATTCCAGGCATGAATGATGAAGGTCAGGCGCTGATTGCTTGTCATGAATTAGGTCATGTACTGGGTGGTGAACCCAAAATTAAAATCAAAGAATTTATCTGGTCATCAGCGGAAGGCCAGTCCGATTATTTTGCGACAGGTATTTGCCTGAAACGTTACTTCACTTTTCAACATAAGATAAAAAATCTCACTATCCCAAAGGACATTCCCGAAGTCTCCTTTACTTTATGCCGCACCTCTTATGCAGATAATCTAGATTTTTTGGTTTGCTTAAACAGCAGCAAAGCGATTAATGCTTTTAAAAATGTACTGATTCATTTGGGACAGTATTCGGAGAGTCTTGAAATTGATACTCCCTCTCAGGATCAGGTTAGGATGACGATGTATGACTCTTATCCTGAAAAACAATGTCGCATTGATACTCTGTTTCAGGGAAGCTTATGCTCCGAAAAAAGTTTTCCTTGTCTAAAAAACCAGGTTGGTTCCAGACCTGCCTGTTGGTATCATCAATGAAGGCCCTATTCTTTATTTGTCTACTCTTTACTGCGAGCATTGCAATGGCGAAATCCAAGGCCCAATACAAAATACTTGAAGGCAAGCTTCACAAAGGTGGCACGGCCTTTACTGAAGTTCTTCCTGATGCGAATCTGTTCCGGGTAAAAATGGGTTATGAAATCATTAAGAAGGCTTGGGCCCCAATATCATCTGAATTCTTAAAAGGTGAAAGGATGATTGATTTGCCGGTTCAGTTCAAAGATGAGCGAGGTTATCTGGAACTAGAAAGTCATGGCTCTATGACAATTCCTGACGGGCATATCAAATTCATCAGAAGGACAGTTATAGGTGATAAGCATGATGCTTATGAAGTGCAGGTGTTGCCAAAAAATGGTAAGGCCAAAATTGAATTAGTCTATCATCCTGATCTACCATCAGTTGGATGGGGTCGCATGAAAATCACATTCATTAGTCACATCCCATTATTAAACGGCTATGAAATGACCATGGAATTGTAAGTACTTAAGCTATAAGCTTAAGATTTATTAAGCTTTCCTCGATGAATTACCGAAAAGTAATAACATCGAGTTAACATATGAAGTTTTTCTTATCTTTCATCCTTCTTCCTTTAATAACCTATGCTGAGAATCCCCATCCACTTGCACCATCGGGGTGGGTAGAACTCAACAGCATTTCGCCTGTCATTCTCACTTGGGCCTATGCAGATCCTACTAAAGGACTCATGGATGTTCCAAGCTTCATGGTTCAAAAACATCCAAGATCAAAAAAATTTGAAAAGTTTGTTCTGGAAGGAAAACCGGATTCCTCTTTATGTCGGCATATTGCTGCTAAGAAAAGTTCAGAGTGGTCCCAGTCATGGTGTCTTAGAAAAGATTCCGCTATGGTGTTGATCTGGAAAGGAGAAGAATCGATCATTGGTCCCCATAAAAAAGGTCTTATGAACTGGATTCTTACTCATGAATAAAATCATTACAGGATTGATACTGGTCATATTCTCATTACCTATCTCAGCAGATATTTGTGATACCACTGATTTTTTTCCTGAGACCACTCTCCTGAGTCAGCAGGTGGTTAAAGTGAGTGAGGCCAAGTGCGCCGACAAACTAGATGATAACTATATGGATCTGGTTACCGGCTGCCTAGCTGGCGGATGGAAGGCCGGGGCAGGAATGGTTCAAGGCTTTATTGATCTAATAAAGCTCCTATTAATAGATGCTCCTTCCTGGTTATGGAAAGAGGCCAGCGACAGTATAGAGAAGTTAATCTCAGGAGATTTAAACCCCATCGAGATGGCAATTGCTATCGCCGATATCAATTTATCATCTCAAAGTAACATTTGGGATACCGCTAAAAACTATTGGGATGCTTTTGTTAAATTCAGCAAAGACTTAAAAAATAGCTTAGTAAAAGAAATAAAAGGCTTCCCTTGTCTTCCCCTTGAAAAACAAAGTAAAATCATCTGCCAGGGGGTGAGCAATGTTTTTCTGTTAGTCGTCTCCCCGGCCAAATTCATTCAAGGGGCCAAATGGGGAATCAGCACTGCCAAGGCACTTACCCAATTTGTGAATGAAACAAAACTGATGCATGGTCTTGAAAAAATATCCCTTGCCGACCGCTTGAAACTTGCCACAACCTCAATGAAAGTGAGTCCGCAAATTGGAAAATCCTTGCTCAAACTCAAGGATGGAGAATTATTTGAAGTTGAGCTTCCTGATGGGCAAAAAATCATTCAATACGCTAAAAATGTACAAGGCAAAGATGGAAAAATTCATCAGATCACAAGAGAAGTTCCCCTCGACGCAAAAACCCTCGCCATTGATTCAAACTCCGCCATTGGAAAAGAAATTTTGGGCCAAATGGTCAAAGCTCATGCCGGCAAATCGAGTCTCATTTTTGTCGATGTTAACCATCTAGGTAAAACCAACTATTTTGCAGGTGGAACCCAGGCCGGAGATCAGTATCTCACCAGCGTTGCCGAGTCCCTTCGTAAAACCTTAAGACCAGGAGACGTGGTATTTAAAAATGGAGGAGATGAACTGGTGGTAGTCCTCGGAAGTAATAATCCACAAGTCGTAAAACAGATATCACAACGGATGATTAATGAAGTTGATCATAACCCCATTGTTCGTCAAATATTCCGGCAGGAAGTGAAAACGGCGGTACAAAAATATAAAGATGTTAATCGGGCCAAAAACCTTAATGACTTACCTGAGTCGCTCGTATCTTCATTCACAAAAGCTGATGTTGCCCTTGCTAAGAGTGATTTTGAAAACTTTAAAAGACTTAAGTTAAATGAGTATAAAAAAGAATTCAAGGAGCAGGCAACTTACCGTGGATCAATCTCGGTAGGATCATCCATAATTAAATCCAATGAAGAACTGCCAATGGTTTTAAAGCGGGCCGAAGAACAGGCATCCAGAGTTAAAGCTGAATATAAAATTCGCACAGGACATGACATTTCAAAATATAATATTAATGTTCTACCGATGGATAATGTGAGGAAATGGGCGCCTCCTCTGGCGATGGATCCAAATTAGAAAAAAAAAAGGGCCCCCTGCAAGAGGCCCATTTTTAGGCTTTTTAGTTAAGGCCAGAAATCCCTCTCTGGACTAAAAACAATCTTCCTTGATTCTTAATTTAGGCTTACTACAATCTTAAGGTTAGCTAAGGTAAAGGGGAAATCTTTCTTTTCTTACTTTTACTAACTTATCCCCGTATTCACTCTTAAAAGATGGGCCATAAGGCCCACCTGATTGAAATCATTTAATCTTTAGGTTTTGTCAGAGTTTCGGCCCGTAAGTCTTTTCTTAAAATCTTACCGACATTTGATTTTGGTAACTCACTTCTAAATTCAATTGATTTAGGAACTTTGTAAGAAGTTAATTGTTCTCGGCAAAATTTCATCAATTCTTCCTGAGTCAATGATTCATCTTTTTTCACCACAAAGATTTTTACTGATTCACCTGATTTTTCATCAGGAACACCAATTGCAGCGGCCTCTAAAACTTTCGGATGCTGAGCGATCACATCTTCCAGCTCATTTGGATACACATTAAAGCCTGAAACGAGAATCATATCTTTTTTACGATCTACGATTTTAACAAAGCCCTCTTCAGTCATGTAACCCAAGTCACCTGTCTTGAAAAAACCATCGCTGGTCATAACTTTTGCAGTCTCCTCATCGCGATTATAATAACCGGCCATTACCTGAGGACCTTTAATACAAATCTCTCCGATCTCGCCCAGAGGAAGATTTTGATTGTTATCATCTTTAATCACAACATCAGTTGATGGAATGGGAACACCAATGAAGCCATTAAATTCCTTAATGGTCATTGGGTTGATACAAGCAGCAGGAGATGTCTCAGTCAAACCATAGGCTTCAACAAGTGGACGGCCAGTAACCTGCTTCCATCTTTCTGCAACAGCTTTCTGAACGGCCATTCCTCCGCCAAGAGTCAGCTTTAAGCTTGAGAAATCAAGCTTTCTGAATTCATCGTTATTTAATAATCCATTAAATAATGTGTTCACACCCGTAAATGCGGTGAATTTCCAATTCTTAAGTTCTTTTACAAACCCAGGAATGTCACGGGGGTTAGTGATGAGGATATTTAAGGCGCCTACAGATCCAAAGACAAAGCAGTTCGCTGTCAAAGAGAAGATATGGTACAACGGGAGAGGAGTAATAATGATTTCCTGACCGTCAGTGATAAAGTTCTTAATCCATGCTCTGGCCTGAACCATGTTGGCCACCATATTTCGGTGAGTGAGGATTGCTCCTTTTGCAACACCAGTTGTTCCTCCTGTATATTGCAAGAAAGCGGTATCATCCAATGTGATTTGTGGTTTGTTAAATTTACTCTCGTCTCCCTTCAGCATACAAGATTTAAAATCAAGCATGTTGGGAAGATTAAAATCCGGGACCATTTTTTTAACTTTCTTGATCACAAAATTTACGATGTAATTTTTCGGAAATTTAAGCATGTCACCTATTTGAGTGACCATAATATTTTTAACAGGATAATGAGCGACAACTTTTTGAAGTACATGGGCCGAATTGGCAAAGATGACGATTGCCTGAGTGCCTGAATCTTTTAATTGATGTTCCAGCTCTCGTGCCGTGTAGAGCGGATTTACATTCACTGCAATCATTCCAGCACGGAGGATACCAAATAAAGCGATAGGATACTGAAGAATGTTTGGCATCATGATCGCAACACGATCACCTTTTTTTAACTTAAGATCATTCTGGAGATAACTTGCGAACTTTCGGCTATAGAGTTCAATCTCCTGGTAAGACAAAGTAGTACCCATATTATGAAAAGCTGGATTGTTTTTAAATCTAGAGAACGACATCTCCAGCATGTCATTAATTGAGGAATACTCATTAGGGTTAATTTCGTAAGGAACCCCGGCATCGTATGCCTTGTACCAAATCTTTGTCATCGTACTCTCCAGTCTATTTCAATTGATTTTGAATTTTATGAACCACTAAATCGAATGTTTTATAAAGGTCATCGGCCTGCGCTTTTGCAAAGAACTCCTGATGGCCGGAATGAATAGTCACTTCCGAACAATGATTTATGCCTTCTGTCCAACAAGTCCAGTGAACATTAGATTGAGGACCAAGCCATTTATTAAACTTTGCAGATTTTTCACGAATCATCTCATCAAGGGCAGGTGTATGTTCCATATGACGAAAAGTGATATTGACGTTCATTAGTTACTCCTTGTTAGACCTCTTTTATTATAGAGGCTTAGTCTGCATGACTAAGAGTATCAACCATCTTCAGCATGAAAAATAAATTTAACTGACTAGAGTGCTTTGTTTTGAACGACCATTCTGACTGCGGCCGGAAGAATTTCCGCTGGAAGATCCATAAAACTGCGGTGAGGAACAAAGCCATACTGTCCGTAATAGTAGAAATAGATAATATTAAAACCGGCATCATTCAATTCTTTCTCCAGATCAAGGGAGTCAAGAATTCTACGGATAGGGGTCCATTTCCCAAACATCTGCCACAGAACATTTCTTTCATCAAACATGAATCCATCAGGGATAAAAAGCTTTTTCCGATGAACCATGGTTTCTGCCACAAAAATACCTTGGAGGGTTAAGTGATCACTAATTAATCGGTAATAGCTTGACCGATCGGGATCTTCGGTCAGGCAGTGAAGCAAGTGAGAATCAACAATAATGTCATATTGTTGAGGTAGATTAATATCTGGATGAGTTACATCCCCTTGGATGCAAGTCACTTCCTGCCCTTCAGTGCTGAAGATTTTTTCCGCCTGGGCCAAAGCAGTAGGGGAGAAATCGACAAGTGTGACCTGGGCGCCTAGTCTGGCAAGCAGAAGACCTACTCCTCCCCTACCCGCTCCCATTTCTAAAACTTTCAGACCACTCCAGTCAAGATTTGGCAAGAAACGATTTTTAGATTCAACTGTATAATTAAAGAGACCCTTAGAATAAGTAGTTACTTCCTGCAGGAGATCCACAGAGGAACGTCCACTTTCTGATTGATAAGACTCTTCATAGTACGGCTGCAAACTCATTAAAAAAGTGTAAGATGGTTAAGTATGACAAAGCAAAAACATTTTTACTTAATTCGCGGTTTAATCAGAGAAAAGGCCCATTGGGGAAACTTTATCACCCATCTTCAGGAAATTTTCCCTAAGGCCCTGATTACGACCATCGATATTCCCGGAGCGGGAGATTATTTTTCCTCACCTTCTCCCCTTACTGTCAAAGAGATGGTTGAAGAAATGCGTCGGGATTTTCTGCGTTTTAAAACCGCCCATGAAGATACTCACCTGATAGCGATCTCTTTGGGAGGCATGATTGCCATCGAGTGGATGAAAAAATACCCACAGGACTTTGCCTGGGCCACCTTGATCAATACCAGTTTTGGAGGAGTCTCTCCTATCCATCACCGACTGCGACCTGAAGCCTTTCTCCATCTCTTAAAAGTCCCTCTTCTTTCAGGTCGAAAGAAAGAATCTCATATCCTCGAACTAGTCACCAATCATAAGGACATCTTTTCAGAAACTTTGGACCATTGGGAAATTATTCAAAAAGAACGACCAGTAAGTCTGGCCAATACATTCAAGCAATTGTTTGCTGCGGGAATTTTTCGTTCAGGAGATTTCACTCCACCGATACCACTTCAATTAATCGCTTCCACTCATGACAGGATGGTTAGTGTGGAATGCTCCAGGGCCATCGCCAGGAAGTGGAATGTCCCTTTAGAGGAGCATCCAACCGGTGGTCATGACCTTACGGTGGATGATCCCAAATGGGTAGCGGAGAGAATCAAACTTTCTACTGAGTCCTGAGCTGAAGTTCCAGGGCCTTTCTGGTGTAAATCCTTCTTACCGGATTTACATCTTTGCCGTCATTGTCCTTCAACTTATACACAAGCTTATTATCTTTCTTCTCCACCTTCACTTCAAATGGAGGATTCGCACCATTTTGAAGAACCAAAATGATGTGTCCGGTTTTCTCCAGACGATCCATTTGATCTTTAGGGATACTTTTTTCAATCTGACTTAAGTTAACAGCATTAGGGTTTGTTTGAAGCAAGCGGTACTGCTCGTCACTCACTGGTACAGTGATGGCATTTGCCTGGCCTTGGGTGTTTCTATTCACTGACTCGATGGTAATTGAACCATCTGATAATCGCCGTAAATTAACCAGCTTGGCCTCTTCTCGTGCCACTGACTCGGCAGTACTGGCAGCTGCTGCCGAAGACCGGGAAGATGACTTCTTACTGGAAGCGGCTGCTCCTGAATTTCCATTACCACTTCCACTGGTATTGAACTGAGCTTCATTCACGCTTGCGGGTGAACGGTTAGAATCTTCTATGACAGATGGAAGGGCCGAAACAAAATTAGAAGATTTGGCCTTGGCCCGTTTCTGAGTTTCCTCTTCTTGTTTAGCTACGGCCGCCACTTGTTGTTTTGCCATATTCTGCTGATTTGCAATGGCCTCATTAAGAAGTTTATATTGCGTGTCCGTCAATTTCCTTTGCTCGGCCAGAAGGGTTTCAAGCGCTTCGATTTTGGCCTTCATTGATTGCTCAGCCGAGACCGAAGCACTATCATTACCTTTATTGGTTTTTTTCCATGTATCAAGTTCGCTCTTCCATTGATCCAGAAGTTCTTCTTTACTCTCATCACTCATGTTCTCAATCTTGGGAACGTCAGCAATGACCGGTGGAGGTGAAGCGATATTAGAATAGCTGGAAGAATCTTCAAAAGAATCGACGCTGGCCTGACCGAAAACTCCATCACTATTCTTTTCCATTACACTGGCCAGATTAGCGAACATGCCCGGATCTTCTGATTTATCATTCGTCCCATTCATACTGCCAGAGGTATCTTTAGCAGTGAAGGCTTCCATAATCTCTTCAAAAGCTGAACCACTATGCTCAGGACGAGTTTCACTTTTTGCTAACGCTTTGGCGGCATTAATTGAGGTATCTTTAATTTCTCTGTGTTCGGCCATCAAGTCCGAAGTTTCATCTTTAGCATATTCAGCGTGGATTTTCCCGTTCCTGTCCCGTGGGAAAGAATATTGGGCCCGGTATTTGGCCTTAAGGGCCTCTATATTTTCAAAACCTCGGCTAAAACAATTTGGATCTGATTTTTCTTTGGCACAATAGTCTCGTCTGAACTGGTTAAAACTCTTGGCAGGACCTCCGTCCTTAGCGATTCTGTTTTTAGAACAATAATCAAGGTTGAATTTCTTTAACTCTATATTCTCATTATAATTCGGGTTAAAGTAATTCTGAGTCTCACGAGCAAGAGTTTTTACTCTATGCTTGTTATCTTTTAGGCCCTTGGCCGCTTGGTCCTGAGCTTTTTCAAGGGATGAACAATAAAAGGAATATGAAGAAACACACTGCTCTGCCGGAAATGGCTTCCCACCATAGGACGAGTCTCCACCTCTTAAGTTACATTCGCTAGGATGAACAAATGATTTACTGGTGTTTGCATGAACATAATCTTCCAGTTCTTTTTGTCCCTGCGGCAAGATAACGTCTTCAACTGAAAGAGGGTCTTCTTTAAACTTAGTTATTTCATCTAAGGCAGCTTTTTCGGCCTGGGTATTGGTTAACTTTAAAACATCTCCATTCATGAAAAACTTCTTGGTCATTTCATCAAACTTATCGATGTTTTTGATAATGGCGCGCTTACACCCCAGACTGTACTGACCGCAAGAGCTATTTTCAGGAGACAAACTTGCTTTCATGATGTTGAAAAGCTCTTGTTTCTTTTTAGGCAGTACTTTGTTGGTAATGTCTTTTAATTCATTTTTATTTTTTTCAGTCATTCCCACATTTTCGAAATAGTTATCAAAATCATCATTGGCCGAGAAAAGATTTTTAAATAGAGGATTTCGATTTAAGAACCTCATACGTGTTTCAAGTCGGGCAATCTCTGGGGCATTCATCAATTCTGAGTGGGTCGTGAGATCAATCAGCTTCTTTTCCAGAGCATTGTAGTCCCAATTCTCGGGAGAAAATGATTCATTGGCAATAGAGGTGTAAAATTCGTTATCATCTGGAAACTGATTTTTGGCCATGAACTCTTTAGGTCCCACACACTGGCCTTCTTCAAAAGGTTTCTGAGAAAGTAAATTAATATTGGCCTCAGGGATCTTGACCTGACTTAAAACTTCTTCAATTTTTCTTTCAAGCGCCTTGTTGGCCGTTTTATTAGTATCATCACCATTAATCCGTTGCATTATGGTAGTTTGACGACCATGGGCCTGAAGACTTAGCTTATGCAGAGAATCCTGCATTGATTGAAGCATCTTCTGACCAGCACCACTTTGAAAACTCTTGGTGAAAAAGCCCGCACTATAGAGGGAACTGATTTTTTTCTCTTCCTCAGCTTCTTTCAAAGCATCAATTGATAGTTTTTCATTTGGCTTGGTTTTTTTCCCTTGAAACAAAATATCAGATTGAAACATCATCCCATCTCTCAAAGAGACGACCCTTCCCATTAAGTCCTCAAGACCACGGTTAATATTTGAAGAAATTTCCATATTATTTCTTAAAAGAAATTCCTTACGGTCAATTTTCATGATTTTTCTGATGTCATCAACTTTTGAAGTCTTAAGACAGTCACAGACTTTTTTATCCCCTTTAAGGAGTCCCTCGTTTGAAAAACCTTCAGCAGCAGATCTTTTGTGCCCAAAACATTCAATTACTTCATCATTGATCTTCTCCAGACCAGTTAAATAAGTGAGGTCATCAAAAGCACTACATTCCAGCGAAAAATTAAAATTGGGAACTAAATTATGCTCTAACTTCGGGACATAGAGATTTTCTATCCCACTTAAGTTAAGACCCATCGTATTGAATCTTTGAGTGTCGTCGACCTTATATTTTATGCCTTCTCCTTTGTTCGGATCAAAAGCATAAGGTTCAGTACCTATTTCATCATCGAGATTAATATCATGATCTAGTTTTAGTTCAGCATCGTATTTCTTTGCATATTGTGCAAAGCTTAGTCCGCTGACGAAGATCATGGTTAGCATGATCATTAATTTGGAAGTCATAGTTTTAGTCATAGCTGCACCCTTTCCCAAATACATTTCGTCAGATTCTTATTTATTCTTGATCATTGTACGGAGAAACCATTGAAACTTTAGGGTTAATTAAGAAAACAGCTGTTTACACGTGGGGAGGTGCCAAGGAATGATGGCAAAAAGCACCTTTTTCGTTATATTTCCCCCCATGAAAAAAGATATGCCCCTTCCCCCCAATCACACTTTAGTTGAAACTTCTGATGGTTCCTTCACTCTTTTTTCCGAGCTTTTTCAAGAGGCCTGTCACTCTACTTCCGGAGCAAAAACTGAAACCATCCTTCATTATATTGAGGGGACTCATATAATGGCCCAGATTGAACGGTTTGAACCATTAACCATACTGGAAGTGGGCTTTGGACTTGGAGTGGGATTTTTAACCACTTGGGAGAAACTGCCAAGAAATAGGAAGTGGCACTTTGTCTCTTTGGAACTGGACCGGAAACTTCTTGAATGGTTTAAGTCAAACTATGCAGATCATGAATTCTTAAGAAATTTAAAATGGAACAACAATATTCTGGAAGCCGAAAATGAATCAGTGAAACTGACCATTCTTCAGGGTGACGCTCGAATGACCTTGCCGGATTACCTTTCTTCCCATGAATTAAAGTGGCATGCTATTTATCAGGATGCCTTTTCTCCCAAGAAGAACCCGACTCTTTGGACTAAAGAATGGTTTACCCTGTTAAAGACATACTCACATCCGGAAGTGACCCTCTCCACTTACTCGGCCAGTTCCTCTATTCGAAAAAGTCTGCATGAGACTGGCTGGGGGGTCCAGAAAGGGGAAAAATTCGGACCTAAAAGAACCAGCACCAGAGCGGTCTTAAACAGGCCGACCGATCCTGAAATCTTACTACAGCTTGATAGATCACCGGTTAATGCTTTTACGGATTTGCACATTCAAGAAACTCTCCATAAAATAAAAGAATGAAAAACATTTGCTCCCTACTGCCTCTAGAGTATCCCCTCATTCAGGCCGGAATGGTTTGGGTCTCAGGGGGAAAACTTGCCGCTGCCTCGGCCAATGCCGGCATCCTTGGAGTCATCGGTGCAGGTTCTATGAGGCCCGATCTTTTGGAGGAACACATCCATAAAGCGAAGAAGCTTACTCGTCACCCAGAAAGATTGGCAGTCAATGTTCCTCTCCTTTACGAAAAAACCAAAGAACAGCTGGAACTCAGTTTAAAACTGGGTATCCGGACATTCATAACCTCCGCCGGTTCTCCTAAGACCTATACTAGTTGGCTCAAAGGTGAAGGCGCAAAAGTGATTCATGTCGTTTCTTCACCTGAGTTTGCACTGAAAAGCGAAGCTGCCGGATGTGATGCAGTCATTGCTGAAGGCTTTGAGGCCGGTGGTCATAATGGAAGAGAAGAAATAACGACCCTTACCCTCATCCCTCAAGTCGTTGACTCTGTCCGAGTCCCCGTCATAGCTGCCGGAGGTATTGGTGATGGCCGGGCGATTGCCGCTGTAATGTGTTTAGGGGCCCAAGGTGCACAACTTGGAACAAGGTTTGTCGCTACTATTGAATCCAGTGCCCATTCGAATTTTAAGCAGGCAGTGATCAATTCAAATTCCACTAGCACTATGCTTGCGATGAAAAAATATGTGCCAGTCAGGCTTTACAAAAACAAATTCTTTGAAGATGTAAAAAAGCTTGAAGATCATGGAGCAACGAAAGAAGAGCTGGAAAAACTTTTAGGTCACGGAAGGGCCAGAAAAGGAATGCTTGAAGGGGACATGACGGAAGGTGAAATAGAGATAGGTCAGATTGCAGGCCTAATTAAGGATATTCCCTCAGTGGAAGCATTGGTTAAGCGCCTCATTCAGGAACAACGTCAATCGCTTCCCTCTGGTTATTTTTTCTAGGACTCTGACCAAGGGGTCATTCTGGGAAGCCGCACCCGAAATGTCGTATTTTCCATCTCAGTCATCAGGCTCAGGGTTCCATTATGGGATTCGATGATCTTTTTAGATATTGAAAGCCCCAAACCAGTCCCCTGATGGGTTTCTTTGGTAGTAAAAAAAGGGTCCATGATTTTGGAACTAATCTCTTCACTCACACCGTTGCCGCTATCAATGACTAAAATATCAGTCCATTCATAAGTCGGTTTATACTGAATCTCAATCCAGCGCGGCTCAGGCCCTAAAACAGCAGCGTCAATCGCATTAGAAACTAAATTCATCATCACCTGACTGAGCTGAATCTCATTTCCGAAGAGATCAATATTTTTGTCATGATTAATGACTGAAAACTGAATTTGATGACCTAAAAGCTTACTCTTACTAATTTCCAGACAGGGCTCAATAATTGAAAGGAATGTGATATTCCTGAAAGGTTCCTCCTCAGCGTCTTTTGCTAGCATCCTGAGACCCTTAATAATCCTGGCAATTCTGTGAGTGGTAGATAAGATTTTACCAACTGACTTCTCCAGAGTTTTTTCATCCAGAGGACTTTCAGTCAGTAATACTTTCATCAAACTGGCCGTACCTTCAATGATAGTTAAAGGATTGTTAACCTCATGAGCAATACCGGCCGACAACTCTCCCAAGGAGGCAAGCTTTGAGGCATACTGTGCCCGGGCCTCCTGGATTTTCAAATCATTTTTTGCTTTAGCAAGCTCATTTATCGAAAGGATCGCAGCAATAATTCCTTCTTCCGGTGAGGTGATACGCTTGAGATTAACCATGTACCAGTTCTCATGGCCTTGATCATTGGATTTAACTTCCAGAATCTCTTCGGCCTTATCACTCTTTAAAAAATCCAGCAGAACCTTAGGGATGCTTGAGTCTGGGAAAGTTTCCCCCACACTTTTATCCAACAGGTGAGTTTTAAAAAAACCATCGGAAAAGTTATTTACCAGGATATACTTTCCGGCCTTATTAATAACTGTCACAATTCCCGGGAACGCATCTATTAGTTCCTGCAGCGCTTTTCTTTGGGAATCAGTTTTATATTCTTTGAGGAGAGAATCTCTTAAATAGTTATGTGAAATATAAGAATGATAAAACTGATAGAAAAGATTCGCCAAAAGAAGAATACCAATAAGATATGCTGACTCTGATGGATCCGTAAAAAGCACAAAGACGGGAATTGCTGTTAAGGAAAATAAGTATATCGTGACGGCTTTTAAAGAAGCTGAAAAGGCAGTCACACCTCCCGAAATAAGCGTTACAATAACGCCCCCACAAAACAGTGTTTCAAAAGTCAGATCCCCAAAGAATTGGTTCACGGACCAAAAAAGCCCTCCCCAACCCAAACCGGTAAGAGAAACCATCGATAAGTACATCGTCTCAAACAATTTGTTTTTTGAATCCTGCTTAAGCCAGATTTGAAGAACAAATAGCCTTAGGATCAAGGCAACGACGATAATTCCACTGACTACCAGGGCCTGAGGAAAATCATTAAACATCCCACGAAATATATAGATTGATGTAAAAAGTAAAATGAGATGAGGAAATAAAAGTCGAGAGTTCCGTTTCCGAAGAACTTCCAGAAGTTTATGCTCAATATATTCACTCTCGGCCATAAACCTTCATCGGAATTCTACAGAATAAGCTAAAGGGGGATTTACTCCCCCTTCCTTAAAATAACTTAATAAGATCGTTCTAAAGCAGCAATTCGATCTTCTAAACTGGGATGGGTCGAGAGAAAATTCATTAAACCTTTTTTAGAAGAGATCTTCATGGTCTTGATGGCATCCTGGCTATCATCAACAAAATCAATTTTCTGTTGAAGGCGCTTAAGGGCCGCAACCATCTTATGCCGGCCGGCAAACTGGGCCCCACCTTTGTCAGCACGAAACTCGCGAATCCTTGAAAAATAGGCCACTACAAACATTCCTAAAAATGAAAACGCAATTTCAAAAACCATGACAGAAATATGATAGGCCCATCCGGTATTGGCCGGACGATCATCATCCCGGTCTCCACTTAGAAAGTTTTGTAAAGCAAATGCCGCAATCCGGGCAAAAAACATGACAAAGGCATTCACTACACCTTGCACCAATGCCATCGTAACCATATCACCATTGGCCACATGGGCCACTTCATGGGCCAGAACACCTTCTACCTCATCGCTATTCATTTGTTGAAGAAGGCCAGTGGAAACTGCCACTAAGGCCTTATTCTTAGTTGGCCCGGTAGCAAAAGCGTTGACCTCAGGAGAATGATAAACTCCCACTTCCGGCATCTTTGTAATCCCGGCCTGTTTGGCCATTTGGTGAACTTTGCGGACGAGTTCCCCATATTGCCCACGCTCATCAACTATCTCAACACCCATCATCCGCTTGGCCATGAATTTTGACATAAGTAGTGAGATTCCAGATCCCACAAAACCCCAAACCAAACAAAAGACCATCAGAGCAGTATAATTAATTCCAGAGGCAGTAAGATAATTACCAACTCCCAGAACACTAAGAATGATACTGACGGAAACCAGCACCAAAATATTAGTCAGCACGAATAAAAAAATACGTTTAGCCATTTTAAACTCCATTAAAATTTCAGGAACTCTCTAAAGTTAATGCTTTTTAATATAACGTCAAGATTAGGCCATTATGTTTATAAATAATATCGATAACTTAACACTTCCCTTCATTATTTCTGATTAAATGCTTCACCCCTAGTTAATGCAAGAATTCTTGTATTCCAAACCATCATTTTCTAACATTCCCTTGTCGATTGGTTGGTTAAGTTGTTACGCTTTGAGTCTCCGACTATTTTAAAAGGACTTATAGCAATGAAACATTGGATGTCGCTTGCTTTGGCTTTATCTTTTTTAAGCTCTGTTTGGGCTTCACCTAAATCAGAAAATATTCTGGAAGAAGTTCTCTATAATAATTATCAAAATGCCATACTCTCCGGAAATTCGCAGAATTCATTGATGGGGTTTACCTCTGAAGAGCAAACTCTCTTCGTTGATGCCCTCTGGGATTTGAGTGAGGAGTCCCACCCGGAAGCCCTTAAGGCCTTAAATGAAGTAGATACATTCCATTATGATTTAATTGAGCGTCTCAGAGTGGCCATCCTGCGGCTTAAATATAACCGGGCCCCGGGCCTTCCAGCAGATCTCGAAGCAGAGTTGCTAAATATTTTATTAAGTCCTGTGGTTGAAACCAGAATCATCTATACAATTGCAGCTTATGAAGCTGAACTATTGGCCGCAGGTCATGAGAAGATTATTGCTTATGCAAAAAATCATCTTGCCTACTTTGATATTTCTGAAGACGAGATCAGACGTAAGGATATTACCAACGATATGGTCACTGATCTTTTTTATCATACTCCTGACGTCACCACTTACATGAATGGGGAGTACGTCAAATCAGTTAAAATTTTCATGTTTTGTCGTGATAACCGACTCTATCCTTGTCTTATGACGATGAGAAACGTTCATGGTGAGATCGTTAGAAATGAAGATGGCTCTATCTGGACTCATCCGGCCCTGGCCTCATCCGCGCGGGGACTCCCTAGTTATACCCGTAATGGTAATACTCCGGCAGGTATTTTAACCATTGATTCAGTAATGCCGTCAGCTGATCAACAAATTTCATTCGGAAAGTTCAGACGAATGATCTTAAATTTTATTCCAAAATCTAGAGATGAAGTTTTACTAAAGTCACTATTACCAACCTCCTCTCATCAAGAAGACTGGTGGAAACCAACAGTCGTTGCCCGAGATGCTGGTCGAAACCTTTTCCGGATTCATGGAACTGGTAAACTCAATAATGATCCCTTGACCCCATATTATCCCTTCATGAGGACCAGTGGCTGTATCGCTCAAAGGGAAAATGCCTATCCAGAGATGACATATAAAGATCAGCGCGAGCTTCTGGATGACATCATGACTGCCATGGATATGGTTCCGAATTATCAAAATGAAGTAAAAGTTAAGGGGATTCTTTACCTGGTTGATCTTGATGATAAAAACGCGCCTGTTCTGGCAGAGGATCTGGCCCTGAGAGGGATTGAATGAAACTTATCCTCATTTTAAGCTTGAGTTTATTAACTCTGGCTTCACAGGCAGCGACTCCCCAGATCCAGGTTCAGGGGAATTGCGAAATTAAGGTCACCCCCGATCGCGGTTCAATTATTTTCACAGCAGAAAATCAATTCAAAGACCAAAAAACTGCTGTAAAAAAAACGACTGATCAGATTAATTCATTAAAAGAAGAAATCAAAAAACTGGGTCTTAAAGATCTGGAACTCAAAAACGTAAACTATTCAGTGTACCCTGTTCGCGACTATGAGAAAGAACGCTACATAGATAAAGGCGTTCGTGCCTCGTTAGGACTAGAAGTCACCACCAGTGAAATACCCCGAATGGGCGAGGCCATGATGAAGGCTTCTCAATTGGGAATTCAAAATGTGGGTTCGCTCATCACATTTTTGTCTTTAGAAAAATCCCAACAAGAATATCTAAAATGCCTGGATATTGCGGCCGATGATGCCAAAGCGAAGGCGCGCCAGCTGGCCAAGAAGCTTGGTTTTAAAATTGGGGCCGTCATCTTACTCAATGAGGTTCCTAATATTCCTAGACCAATACCGGAGCATCGAGTGGCCATGAAAAGCATGATGGACTCAGCTCCACAGATTGAGGCCGGCACACAAAACTATTCCACCAACATTCATATAACCTTTAGCATTAAATGATTACAGAAAACTTACCCTTCTATCAGCTGCTTGACTCAGGTCTGGGCAGAAAACTTGAAGTCATCTCTGGCATCAGAGTCAACCGCCCTAGTCCTCAGGCGATCTGGAAGCCCCTGGTTAAAGATACTGAATGGAATCTCGTCAATTCAAATGTCATCCGTACCAAGGATGGAGGCGGAAAATGGGAACATAAAAAAGATCCCTCCCCCGGATTAACTTTCCCCTTTGAAATCGATGGAAAAACGCTCCAGTTTAAGTTGAAGTTCACTTCATTTGGACACTGTGGAGTTTTTTTTGAACAGATACCTGTCTGGGAGTGGCTCTATGAAGAAGTTAAATACTTAAAACAAAAACTTGGCCGTGCCCCTAAAGTGGTGAACCTCTTTGGTTACACCGGTTGCGCCAGTCTGGTGATGGCAGCGGCCGGTGCAGAAGTTTTTCATGTGGACAGCTCAAAAGGCGTACTAGACTGGGGAAAAGAATCCCAATCCCTTTCACGCATCGATGAAAAAAGCATTCGTTGGGTTCAAGGGGATGCTCAGGAATTTATCCGGCATTCATTCAAGAAAAATTTTACCTATGATGGGATCCTCGCTGATCCACCTAGCTGGGGCCATGGCGTAAAAAAAGAAGTTTGGGATTTTGAAAAACATATCCATCTTTTAGTTGAAGGAATGTTATCCGTTCTCAATAAGGATAATTCCTTCCTCTTCCTATCCAGCCACACTCAAGGTGTGCAAATGGAAGCTCTCAAGAATCTTATCTATGATAGAAGATGGAAAAAAACTGCCTGCGGTGAATTAGGCGTTAAACATCAAAATGACGGACGCATTCTTCCGGCCGGTATTTATACGACCGGACAGAGTTACTTAAGGCCTTGACGATACCATTCAGTTAAAATGGCAGCAGTCGCGTTTGAGACATTTAAACTCTCCACTTCACCGGTGCCAGGAACGCATAACAATTGATTCATTTTCTTTAAAAGTTTATCTGACAGGCCTTCACCCTCGGCCCCTAAGAACAGAAGAGTTTTCTCAGGGAATTCAATATTAAATATGGACTCACCCTCATGGCTGGAAGTCGCAAGGGTTTTATAACCATTTCTCTTTGCCTGATCTAAAACATCATTCCAATTGGCCAAATGAACTGCAGGTACACTTTCGGCGCCACCTTCCGAAGTCCGGAAGGCCGAGGCAGTTAAGGCCACTGGAACTTTGGCCTCATAAAAAATACCCGTCACCCCAAAATGGGCAGCGGAACGCATGATCGCCCCTAGATTATGGGGATTCTCCACCTCTTCCAGACACAGAATCAAGCTTCGGCCTTTCTGATCCAGGAGCTCTTTGACTTCTGGAACGCGCTTGGTTTTAACTACCAGGCAGATATTTTCATGGTGAGTGGCACGAGTCACTGTATCGATTTCTTCTTTTTCCACCACATGGTAGGCAAGCTTCTGATCGGCCAGGAATTTCATCAAATTCTTATATTCAAAGACGCCGTCCCGGGTCACATAGGCCCGGATGATGTCCTGAGGACGCTTTTCGAACAATTTAAGACAGGCATGGCGGCCGTAGACCTTCATTTCTTGGTTTTTTATCAAATGTTTCATAGGAAGGCTTTTAACACGTGTCATTGTTAGTGTATAGAGTTCTTGATGATACAATATACAGGTTACCTAGCTATCCATAAATTTGAGACCGAACTTGAGCGGGAGCTTGAGATCCGGGGTCTTACTGTCGCCCTCAAGAAAGATCGTTTGTATCTGGTAGAAGGTCAGCATCCTCCATTAATTTGGGCCCAAATGACGGCCTTTGAAATGGAATTTGAGAGCATCACTTCTATAAATGATGCTGCTAAGAAATTAAAGGCCCGAGGCCGCAACTGGGGACTCTTCACGGTAGGAAGTCACCGGAGAGCAGAGCTTATTCAAAACGAGTTGCCTAAATACAACACTAAACCAATCCCCTTCCGACACCCGCTTCCCACTACCCCTATGGGGTTTTGGACCTTATGGGGGCCGGATCAGATCCTGGTGACAACTAAGACCTCATCTCCTTATGCCCTAGGGGAAATGGATTTTCAGGAAGACAAGGTGATGCCACCTTCCCGTGCCTATTTAAAACTTTGGGAGTTCTTCACCGTTTACGCCCCCGAGGCCATCCATGGGGGAACTAGTATCGACGTAGGCTCTTGTCCTGGGGGATGGACCTGGGTGCTTCGAACATTGGAATTTGAAAAGATCATTTCCGTTGATAAGGCCCCGATTGAGAAACGAATCATGGACATGGGCCGGATAGATTTCAGGAAAGAGAGTGCTTTTGGTTTGGATCCGAATGACTTTGGGGAAATTGACTGGTTTTGCTCTGATATTATTTGTTATCCGGAAAGGTTACTTAATCTGGTTAAGCGCTTTCGCGATAGCGGCAAGGTTAAAAACTTTGTCTGCACCATTAAATACCAGTCGGAAACTGACTGGGAACAGACTCTGAAATTTTTAGAAATTCCTAACTCTCGTATCGTTCATCTTCATCATAATAAACATGAAGTGACATGGTTTCTTAAAGGAGATCAACAATGAAATACTTTTCCTTTGAGAAAACCCAGCGTTTAAAACTCACTCGGGATCTTACTAAACACATTAAACGCGGCAATCCCTGGGTCTTTTCCGATGCCGTGGAAAAACTCAAAACCCCAGAAGGCTCTTACGTCCAACTGGTAAATCATAAGAATGAAATTCTGGCCCACGGTTTCTACTCCCCGAGCATCAACTTGGCCTTCAGGATGCTGACTCTGGGAGATAAAAAATTTAACGATCAGGAAGTGGTCAATCGTTTAAGCCGCGCCATCACGATAAAGAAGCATCTTCTCACCCTTGAGAATAAATGTTTTCGCGTTTTAAATGGTGAAGGCGATGAACTACCCGGAGTAGTGGCCGATTATTATGACGGGGTAGTCGTTTTAAAGCTCGATGGATCAGTCTCAGAAGCGTTTTGGAAAAAAGAAGAAATTGCCAATTACTTCATGGAGCAATCTCAGATTCCAGTGAAATGTGTCTATTTTAAACGCAAAAACAAGGAAGAAGAAAAAGGCATGATCCTGGCCGGAGAATGCAATAATCTCGCCGATCTAGAATTTTTGGAACACGGAGTGAAGTTCCGGACCAATATCATTGATGCCGCCAAAACTGGTTTTTTTCTGGATCAACGTGAAAACAGAAATTTCATCCGTTCTGTATCTAAGGATAAAACCCTCTTAAATCTATTCGGCTATACGGGAGGCTTTTCAGTTTATGCTGGTCTTGGTGGGGCCACTAAAGTCACGACAGTAGATATTGCTCCTAATGCGATCAAAGCTTCAGAAATTAACTGGCAGATCAATTTGTTGTCAGAAGAAAAACATGAAGCACTTTGTGAAGATGCCTTTGAATACGTGACTGAGGCCTATAAGCAAAAAAAACTCTGGGACATCGTCATCACAGATCCACCAAGCTTTGCTCCGAATCAAAAGGCGATTGAAACAGCACGTGAGGCATATACGAAGGTATTCACTGATTCATTACGCCTGGTAAAAGACGGAGGCTTTTTTGCGGCCTCTAGCTGCTCAGGCCATATTAGTTTTGAGAGTTTCCTGGAAATTGTGCAAGAGGCCCTGTCTAAATCCAGACGACGAGGAAAAGTCCTTTTGATTAAAGGACAACCAGAAGATCACCCCTTCCCTTTTGCTTTGCCGGAAATGCGCTACTTGAAGTTTGTTTACCTTCAAGTCTTTCAGGATTAATTAAGACTACTTAACTAGCGTTTGCATGTATTCATGATGTCCTTTTAAGGAGGACATCATGAAAGTTCTTTTCCTTGTTCCCGTCTTTCTTCTCATCATCTTAACTGCCCAGGCCAAAAGGTCATTCACCGAATACACCTGTGAAATTTCCCATTCATACTCCCAGATCACTTTTGATCTAAAGCCTTCTGAAAGAAAAGAAATAGAAGTGGCAGGCTGGAAAGTTTACCCCCAGCTAATCCAGAAAGGTTCACAAATGGAGGTTTCTCTTTCCCGGATAGTAACCGTTTTGGATGCTAGTTACCGTAAAGAGGCCCGAAGACAATATCCTCTCACCGCTAAAAGACTTCCGGTTGAGCTCATTCACACCTTCGGGGGTCGAACGGATGTTTTTAATATGATTTGTTTTGCAAAAAACCACTGAAGTAGGCCAAGCTTCTTAGCTGCATCAACAGGGCCTGGGCCATGATGGCCGCAGCAACCCAGGTAAAATGAAACTTCATAGTCTCTGCTGGGAGACTAAGGCCAACATTCAGAAGCATTAAAACAGACCATAACAATGCCGGTAGAAATATCAATGAATATTTAAATCTCCGCCACACCCACCAAAGTTCTTCGCCTTTCATACCCAGGAACGCCACAGCGACACCTGAAGATAAGAAAAGGGAACCGCAAAAAGCAGCACAGGCCGCGTCTCCCATTAAACGAAAAATATGAGCGATGCCGTGGCCTTGAACCAGACCCAAACCGAATTGGGGGCAAACAGATAAGGAGAAAAGTGCACCGATAAACTGGAAGAGAAGAAACTTTAAAATGATAGAACGGGCCCGAAAACTGAGAAGGATGTCTTTATGAGTCACTGCCTTAAGTGCGGCCGGTGGTGTTTCCCGATGAATGATAAAATCTAATAATTCTTTACGGTTCATATCGCTTACTCCTCAACCCTTTAAGGGCACGGGATAGACGTTGCCGGAGGTTAACTTGTGACAAACCAGTTTCCTGCTCCAATTCTTCATAACTAAAACCCTCAAGATAATACTTACGGACTAAATCTTGAGTCTCCTGTGGCAGGGTTTGAAGAAGTTCTTCAACATTAATGACTTCTTCGGCATAAATTTTTTCAATCAGCTCGTCTTGAAACTCCTTACTGTTTTTACGCCCTAAAGAGCGGTATTCATCAATCAGTAAATGACGAATCATCACAAAAAACCAAGGAGCAAATGGTTGATCCTTATACAAGGCCCTTTTCTCATGCAACTGACGCCAGACTTTTTGATAAAGATCTTCCGCCTCAGATTCACGCATCCGTTTTTTAATAAAACCATAAACCATGGGAGAATATTTCTCATAAAGTCGACCAAAGGCCTCTTCACTTCCTGCTTGATAGTCTCTCATCCAGTCTTCATCGGTTTTCATGACAGATATTGTCTCACAGGCCTTAACGAGAACAAAGAAAGATTAGACGTAAGGTGAGTTAGTTTTGTGACAAAGGTGAGATTTTTTTAAAATTAAGCCAAATTTGGGATTTTAGAAAATCCACATCCATTCGAAGCTGCTCGGCCGCCCTTAAATGGATATCATGAATATCCAAGTGTTTTTGATCATCTGTTTCCAGGAAAATATGCCCCAAAGGAATAAGCGGCAATAATTCTCGAATCTGAGGAGAATTGTCCAGTGACATCCCAAAGGAAAAATAACTATCGGGATGAAGCCTGAGAATATCCTTCATTAAATTTTCATTTCCCCTGAAATCATGAAAAATCCAGGGAGTCGAAGGACTATGGTCTTTTATGATGTGAAGAAAATCAGATCCTGATCGCACACTATGGATGACTAGAGGTAGCTGATGTTTTTCCGCAAGATCCAGATGCCAATGGAATAGGGCCTTCTGATCCTCAAAAAATTCAGGATAGGCCCTATCTAGACCAGTCTCACCTATTGCCCAAAGCTTCTTCTGATCCACCAGATTTAAAATGTGCTGCTTAAGGTTTTCAATCTCTTCTTTGGTATAGTCTTCCAACCACCAGGGATGAATACCCGCCGAAGTAAAAGCAGTAGGTGTCTGCTGTGAAATTAATTCTTCTGGTGACAGACAACCAACACTCACAGAATCAGGATGAAGGTCCCGTCTGTGAGTGTGAATATCAAGATAAGTGAGTTGATTCAATTTTAGTGGCAGAAGATACTGTGTGAAACACTAACAATTCTATCATTGGCCCGGCGAAGATAGAAAGAACGGTAAGAAGAGAAACGAGGAGAAACCCAATCATAGTAGTACTCAGAATCACGATGACCCTGTTGAGTGGTCATGTTGATATAACCTGAACAAGTAACACTCCTGTCAGTGTGATTCCAAACCTGGACCTGAACACTTGATCCATAATTATATACGTGAGGAAAAATAATCGCCTCTTGCTCGGCCAAGGCCGAAAAAGAAAGTGCCAAGAGAAGGCCTGTGAAGAATTTTTTCATAGTAAACTCCTTTTCTATAGATTAAACCAATGGAAGAAGCGATCGTCTACGAGACTTAATTTTGCATGGAGTTAACATGATTTCTAAAGAGATTGAAAATTATTGCATTGAACACTCAACCCGCCCCTCTGATCACGTTCGGGCCCTGGGCGATTTCACCCGCTCTGGTGTGCATGGAAGCAATATGCTGATCGGCGAGATGGAGGCCTCAGTCCTGGCCTTTTTGATTAAGCTCGGGAAAGTTAAAAACATTCTGGAACTGGGAACTTATACCGGTTATTCCGCACTCGCCATGGCAGAACAAATTCCGGAGGATGGAAAAGTAGTTACTGTAGACATCAATCCTGAAACGACTGCAATTGCCAAGAGATTCTGGGATGAATCACCACATGGTAAAAAAATACAACAAATTTTTAAACCAGGCCTGAAGGCACTGGAAGAATTGGAAGAAAATTTTGACCTTATCTTTATTGATGCTGATAAAAATAATTATTCAAATTATCTGGAATGGGCCTTAACACATCTTTCTCCCAATGGCATAATTGTAGTGGATAATACTCTATGGTCTGGGAAAGTTTTAACACCTGGGCTAGACAAGCAAACTGATTCCATCATTAATCACAATAAAAAAGTTCAGGCACTTTCAGGATATACTAAAACTTTATTACCAGTACGGGATGGAATGTTCTTAATTCAACGAAGTTAGGCAACGACTATCTGATAAAATCCGGTCGGGGAAGTTGATTACGTACTTCTTCCGACTGATCTTCCATCCTCTCTTGTTGAAAAGCATTTTGTCTGGCCGCACCGGAGTCCCAGTCTTGTTCTCGGGAAGAACAGCCAGTCAAAATTAATGCGCATAAAATGATGATCTGTTTCATAGCTCTATTTTAATCTAATACAAAGGCTCTGTTCCTAAATTCCTGATGAAGCATTTCTCACTCACTTAAATCGTCAGTTATACAGCTCAAGATTCACTCAATTTTGCAGGACTACTGTATTCAATTAAAGTCCCGGGCCTTTAAATCATGCAAAGGATGGAGGTCATCTATGAAACTGACGGGATTCATTGTTGTCATTGTGGCGGCCTTGTTATTTCTCCTCCCGATGATGAACAAAGAAAACGAGGCCTTTGAAAGGCAGGCCCAGGAAGAAGCTCCTATGGAGAGCATTCTCGATAAATCTAATACCTTCAAAATCATCTATGAATCCCAAGGTCCTGAGGAAGAATCCATTATCGACATCATCTGGATGAAAAAAGCTTCTGAAGTGGCCATCAGTGAAGGAATTCCTTATTTCAATGTTCTTGATCAGAAAGTTACAACTCGTTACGATGCTGAATCAAATCAGAATCTATCAGTCGTAGAAGGCGTCATTGAACTTGATGCAGACCCCATGCGCGCAGAATTTGATGCACAAGAAATTCAGAGTCTGGTACTGACCGACGACCCTTAAACCTGAGCAAACAATAAAGGTTTTCTTTAGTGGTTATGTGCTGAAGGTCGATCCTAAATTGATCGCTCATTACCAGGAGGTAATTTGTGAAATGGATCGGAAGCCTTTTATTGTTCTCCCTGACATTGCCAATGACGTATGCTTCTCCACTTAAACTTGATGAAAGTTGGGAGAGCATCTCGGATCCAGAGATCATGAGTTATTTCTTCACAAGGGACTTTGCTCTCCTTCCCCTTAGCGGAACCGTGGCCGATAAAAATAAATATTGGTCTGGTGATTATTGGGCCTTAAACAAAGGCAACATTAATTACAGATGGAACGCTAAAAAGAAGATCGGCTTTAATTTAAAATCTCCCAGTAAAGATTATGTGAGAAGAATGTCAATCCCTGAACTCTCTGAGCTTGCCCCCTCTGAAAAATATGACCTCTTCACAGGTAATTATGATTACCCTTTGAAAAATGAAGTGGCCCGGGTAGCTGCCGATTCCCAGGCCGAAATCTGGGAGGGTATCTGTCATGGATGGTCACCCGCCTCCATGAACCATGAAGAACCCACACCTAAACTCATGACAAACCCAGAGGGAATCGAGATTCCATTTGGCTCAACTGATATCAAGGCCCTGATTAGCTATTACTATGCCTACGGTTTTGAAGTTCCAGATACCCATCAAATGGGCAGACGTTGCTACCAGGGACCATGGTTTAATAATCAGCCTGATTGTTACGAGGATTTAAATGCCGGTGCTTTTCATATTGTTTTGGCAAACAGGTTGGGAATTGATGGAAAAGGTTTTATAGCCGACCTGCACCGCTATAAGGAAGTCTGGAATCATCCTATTACTTCCTATCAGTCACGAGTCATAGGATTCGGAAAACCAAAAAGGGATTCTGCCCCGGGAACAGTTAAGACTATTAACGTAAGCACTGTCATGACCTACGTGGACGAGGATGGCCATGACTGGCGACCAGTAATAGGGACTCCAAAACAATTTTATAAAAAGGTCACTTACCAGTACTCACTAGATCTGAATAATTCTGGAACCATTATCGGGGGAGAATGGATTTCTAAACTGCGGCCTGATTTTTTATGGTTAAAAGGCAGGCCACGACAATACGAAGGTCTTCTAAGTCGCTTAGGCGAACTATTGAACGATTGAATTGTTCGCAGGCAACTGAGGACAGTTTCCAGTAATTTTTTCCATAACAGGGCGGATTTTTTTTCTGCCCTGCTCCTCTTCTATAATCAAATTCATAGGATAACTCTCTCAAAAATTGGCATCATTTTTCCATTGCCGGAAGCCAATGACTATAACGCCTGATCAATTACAATTGATCCCTCCTTTTTGCCCAAATT
>JANJTC010000004.1 GCA_024711325.1 Bacteriovoracaceae bacterium
TTAAGCAATAATGTCTGAAACGGTACCAGCACCGATCGTACGACCACCCTCACGGATAGCAAAACGAAGACCTTTCTCCATAGCGATTGGAGCAATAAGCTCAACTGCAAATGAAGTATTGTCGCCCGGCATGATCATTTCCATACCTTCGTTCAATGTGATTGAACCAGTTACGTCAGTTGTTCTGAAGTAGAACTGTGGACGGTAACCTTTGAAAATTGGAGTGTGTCTTCCACCCTCTTCTTTTGTAAGGATATAAACTTCACAACGGAACTTAGAGTGAGGCTTAACTGTTCCTGGCTTGATCAAACACTGACCACGCTCGATATCTTCACGCTTCGTACCACGAAGAAGAAGACCAACGTTATCACCAGCACGACCTTCGTCAAGAAGCTTACGGAACATTTCAACACCAGTTACTGTAGACTTTTGAAGTTCTTTAATACCGATGATGTCGATTTCTTCCCCAACCTTAATGATACCACGCTCAATACGGCCAGTTACAACTGTTCCACGACCAGAGATCGAGAAAACATCTTCCACAGGCATAAGGAACGGCTTATCGATGTCACGAGCTGGAGTTGGGATATACTCATCAACTTTATTCATAAGCTCAACAATCGCTTTTTCACCGATTTCTGGATCACGGCCTTCAACAGCAGCAAGAGCAGAACCCTTAACTACAGGAATATCGTCACCAGGATATTGATACTTAGAAAGAAGCTCTCTGATTTCCATTTCAACCAGATCAAGAAGTTCTTGATCGTCAACTTGGTCAACTTTGTTCATGAAAACAACGAGAGAAGGAACACCTACTTGACGAGCAAGAAGGATGTGCTCACGAGTCTGAGGCATAGGGCCGTCAGCAGCTGAACAAACTAGAATCGCGCCATCCATCTGAGCAGCACCAGTGATCATGTTTTTAACATAATCGGCGTGTCCCGGACAGTCTACGTGAGCGTAGTGACGGTGAGCAGTTGTATATTCAACGTGTGCAGTATTGATTGTAATACCACGAGCTTTTTCTTCTGGGGCAGAGTCGATGTCTGCGTATGATTTAGCAGTACCACCATAAACTTTTGCCATCGTCATTGTGATAGCAGCAGTAAGCGTTGTTTTACCGTGATCCACGTGACCAATAGTTCCGATATTTACGTGCGGCTTACTACGGTCAAATTTTTCCTTAGCCATGGGGCTTCTCCTTACAAAAAGTTTGAGATCGAGTTATCTATGTTTTTGACTGGTAGAGTATGCTCTACCTCTTATTAACTGACAATAAAAAAAACCTACCACGCTCCCTAAGAATGGAGCTCGCACCGAGAATCGAACTCGGGACCCCTTCCTTACCAAGGAAGTACTCTACCTCTGAGCCATGCGAGCATTATTCTTGGGAAAAATGGAGCGGGCGAAGAGGCTCGAACTCTCGACTTCCACCTTGGAAGGGTGGCGCTCTACCAACTGAGCTACGCCCGCAAAAAAAACAGTCAAAAAATGGTGGCGCGGGGTGGATTCGAACCACCGAAAGCTAACGCTGGCAGATTTACAGTCTGCTCCCTTTGGCCACTCGGGAACCACGCCTAAAATAATGGAGCTGCTCACAGGAATCGAACCTGCGACCTACTGATTACAAATCAGTTGCTCTACCAACTGAGCTAGAGCAGCTCTTACATCAACGAAAAATCGTGAGTTTGAAATTTATAATGTTAACACCTTACGAAATCAAGCTTTTTCAGGTTAGATACCAAAACATTTTTCCATGGCAATCGCCGCGGCCGATGCCACATTCAGTGATTTTATTTCTCCCTGAGAGGGAAGACTCATATTTTTCTGCACTAAACGGGCCACTGCGTGACTAAGTCCGGTTTCTTCGGCGCCCAATAGTAAACAAATTTTATCTTGGGCCCGCAGGTCGGCCTGGGTGAGGTTTTCTGAGGAGTGTTCTGATAATCCCACCGTTAAAAAGCCCGCATCGTTTAATTGCCCTACTGCCCGGCTAAGTGAACTCACTCGAATGAGATTAACATATTCAGTGGCACCAGAGGCAATCCGGTAAAATGAGGGTGTTAGACCAAAAGATTTGGAAGAAGGAATTAAAACTCCCGTCACTCCATAAAAGCAAGCCGATCTCAATATAGCGGCGCCATTGTGAACATCAGTGATCTGATCCAAAGCTAGAAAACGACCAGTGGGAGCCTTAATAAAGTCCTGCAACTGATAAGTTTCCAAAGGTGACGTCTCGAGGAATAGCCCTGAGGGCACTCTCGAAAATTCCACATCCATATAACTGCAAAGTCTCTTAGCATCTTCTTGCAGCTGGTGAGAGGACGCCATCTCAATTTTCACATTCAAGTTCTTTGGGTTGATCTGATGCTTACGACTTAGTTCAACTAAACCTTCATCAGTGGCAACAAGCTTGGTGTGGACTCTCCGCGGATTTTTCAAGGCCGCGGCGATACTATGCATGCCAAAAATCAGTTCAAAATCTACAGCCATTTGCCCAACTCTTGAAGTTTTGCTTTAACAGTTGAAAGCAGTTCTTCTTTTTTCACTTTCAGGGTTTCACCCGTTTTACGAATTTTAATTTCTATCTCGCCAGTGGCAAGGTAATCCCGCTCACCTAAAACAACTCTGACAGGAAGGCCGATAAGATCAGCATCTTTAAACATCTGACCTGGGCCCAGTTGTCTGTCATCAAACAGAATATCCAGTCCGGCATTTTTAAATTCGGTATAGATGCCTTCAATTAATTCTTTGGTTTCGGGAGTCTTGCCAATAAAACAAAGATAAACGTCATAAGGAGATATTGAGGCAGGCCAGATAATCCCATCCTTATCATTATTCTGTTCTACCGCCGAAGCCAGAACCCGAGTCACGCCAATTCCATAACAACCCATCAAAGGAGTTACGGCCTTACCTTGCTCGTTTAGAACTGTTACTTTCATACTCTTGGTGTACTTGTCGCCAAGCTGAAAAATATGACCGACTTCAATTCCTTTTTTAAGAATGATTTGATCATCACCAATATAATCGCCTTCTTTTGCCAGACGCATATCGGCCCGAAAGTGCTTCGGCTTGGTATCCCTCGCTGGCACAAAACCTTTCAGATGATGATCAGGCTCGTTGGCGCCAACCACATATGAAGCATTCATATCGATGGCTTCATCATAAATTACTTTAAATCCCTGGGCTTCAGTTGAGGGACCCATAAATCCCTTCACTAGTCCCAGATTATCTAATTCATTCTGTTGTGCTGGACGAATGTGTTCAGCCGAAACTTTATTTTTAAATTTAACTTCATTGAGGGTGTCATCACCTAAAAGCATCACCATGAAGAACTGATCTTTTCCGTTAATGATGGCGTTCATCACTATGGATTTAAGACTTTGGGTAATGATTATTTTATGGGCAGAACAGACTTCTTCACAAGTTTTCTGATTAGGAGTGGCAAACTTCATGAGCTCAGTTGCCGTTGCTACTGAGAGGTTTTTTCTGGTAGTCACGGCCTTTTCAATATTGGCGGCAAACCCCGTTTTAGGAATAGTAACCACATAGTCTTCACCGTTATCTGCTACCACTTGAAACTCGTGAGTTTTGGCACCACCACCGGCCATGGCACCACCATCGGCTTCCACTGTTATGAAATCAAGCCCTAAGCGTCGGAAAATATTTTCATAGGCGACGTAAATCTCTTCATAAAACTTATCCAGAGAGGCTTTATCAATGTGAAAAGAATAGCCATCTTTCATAGTGAATTCACGGGCCCGCAAAAGTCCAAAACGAGGACGAATTTCGTCCCGAAACTTGGTATTGATCTGGTAAAGGCAAACTGGCAATTGTTTATAAGAATTAACGGTTCGGCGAAAAAGATCCGTTACGGTTTCTTCATTGGTAGGACTAATACAAACTTCGCGTTCAGCACGATCTTTTGCCTTAAGCATCTGACCGCCCATGCCGTCCCAACGACCGGATTCCTGCCATAATTCAGAAGGAGTAACTACCGGCATTGAAATCTCAAAGCAGTTAATTTTGTCCAGTTCCTCACGAATGATCTTTTCGATTCTTTTAAGCGATCTGAGTGCCATTGGTTGATAAGTATATAAACCGGCCCCCGTTTTATACATGAGACCTGCTCTCATCATAAGCTGTTGTGATACTACATCAGCATCAGAAGGAGTTTCTTTTAATGTTTGCCAATAACCTTGAGACAGTCGCATAGGTCCTCTTATTCAAATAAACTTTTGGAGTAATAATCTTTTAATTCAATATAGACGCTGAGTTCACATTTTTCCAGGATTGCTCCAGCTTTTACCACGGGGGAAGTTCCCTGCACAGGAACAATTTCTAAATCCGTTTCCATATCCATACCTGGGCAGTTTTTATAATCAAAAACATATAAAACCATATTGAATCCACCGGGAATTGCCAGTGGAACAATTTCATTTAAAGTGACTTCCTCACCTTTTATAAAATCCAACATCGCTCCACTTCTTTCATATTGTGGAAGAGCAAAAGATTGAGAAAGCTTATAATTTTCTCCGGCCCGAAGATCTTCCCAGTTGGCCCCTAAAGCGCTGAATGAAATAAGAAATAAAATTAAAAATAATCGCATGCTCCCCTCCTTGGTAATCTCTTTATGGTAACTTAAACCATAACATTATGAAATTTAGAACGCACTAGAAGCACTGCTTCAAAACATTTTATTTAAGAGAAGCAAGATTTCATCTAAAATCTTTTTTAATCCACTACTGAGAATCTATGATCCATTTTAGAAAGGCCCATTTAAGTGATGTTCAAGAACTAGATAAATTAGTCAATTCGGCTTATCGGGGTGAATCGTCCAAGAAAGGCTGGACTACCGAAGCCGACCTGTTAGGCGGTCAACGGACGGATCCTGACAAAATCAGCGACATGATTACGACTCCCGGCTCAAGGATTGAACTGGCCATGAGTGATGGTTTAATCATCGGGTGTGTTTATGTTTCAAACGAGAAGGATGCAGTTTATTTTGGCATGCTGACAGTTAATCCTGAACTTCAAACCCAGGGAATTGGAAAAGTTCTGCTAAGTCGTGTGGAAGAGCTGACGAGAGAATGGGGAAAAAACACCATTCGTATGACCGTTATCAGTCAACGTCAGGAGTTGATTGCTTTTTATGAAAGACGTGGATATCGCAGCACCGGTAAGACTGAGCCTTTCCCAGAAGATGATCCGCGATTTGGTTTACCAAAAACCAAACTGGTCTTTCTTGAGTTCGCTAAAAAGTTAGACTAATGAGTGACGTTAATGAATTGAGGCAATTTATGGGCCTCACGAACTTCTGCTTTCAAGGCCGAAGCTGAAACAATTTCAAAAGCCGATGGCGTTTCAAGCAATTTACGACAAAGCAGATTATGCAGATTATGACCTGATTTAAAAGTCGTAATCTTTCCGGCAATCTCGTAACCCAAAAGACTTACGTCTCCTATGGTGTCCAGAATTTTATGACGGACAAATTCATTATTAAAACGCAGGCCCTCAGGATTCATGACTTTATAGTCATCTAAAACGATAGCATTATCCAGAGATCCGCCCTTAATTAAGCCTTTACGCTTGAGCATATCCACATCTTTGGCAAAACCAAAAGTACGGGCACGAGCAATATCAGCAATAAAAGTTTCACAAGAGAATTCAAAATCAAAACGCTGAGTTTTAATTTGAGGATGAGCAAAAACAATCGTGGAATCGATGACTAGATTTTGTGAAGGCTCGAATTGGGCCCATTTCCCGTCTTTTTCAACACGGACAGTATCCAGGATCACCAGGAATTTTTTCGATTTATTAAGGTTTTTAATCCCTGTTTCTTTTAATAAGAAAACAAATGAGGCACCTGAACCATCCATGATTGGGACTTCAGGACCATCAATTTCAATCATGCAGTTATTAATACCCAAACCATAGAGAGTCCCCAAAAGGTGCTCTACGGTATGGATGGCACCTGCCCCGGAACCTAAGGTGGTAGCGTTTTCAGTGGTCCCCACCGTCAGGGCATTGGCCTTCATGGGTTTAGCATCGGAAATATCGGTACGAATAAATTGAATGCCAAAATCAGCTTCGGCCGGAATCAGCTTCATGGTAACTTTCTTACCTGAGTGGAGTCCGATCCCTGTTACTTTCACATCTTTCGCAAGAGTCCGTTGATAAATCATGTCTAACCTTGTAATAAGTCGTACCTAGCCGTTCAATTATAAACGAATTTTATAAGTTTGTACGAGAGAAAATTGTGCTGTATATACAAGGTTTGACAATGCAAGTCAACGAATCATGAAATATGGTTAATGGCACTTTCCGATAAAAGCCGGCCTCGTGGAGTTCTCAGGATAAGCCCTTGTTTTAATAAGTAGGGTTCATACACTTCTTCAATAGTCTGTTTATCTTCGCCGAGTGTTGCTGAAAGTGCATCAATTCCTACCGGTCCGCCCTGATAATAATTTTTCATGACCGTCAGGATTTTTCGATCCATGGAATCAAGGCCCAAATCATCAATATCCAGCAGACTTAAGGCCGCTTTAACTTCCTGGGTATCTACTGACGATTTCTTATTAACCAAAGCAAAATCCCGGACTCTCCGAAGAATTCGGTTGGCTATCCGAGGTGTTCCCCGTGAGCGGCGGGCGATTTGAAATTTGGCTTCCTCAGAAAGAGCAATACCCATTTTTTTGGCATTATTCAGGATAATAATTGCCAGCATATCGGGTTCATAAAAATCAAAATTGAGGTGAGCAGTAAAACGATCACGTAAAGGATTCGAAAGAAGACCTGAACGAGTTGTGGCACCAATTAAAGTGAATTGGGCCAGATCGATTTGCATGGTGCGAGCGGAGGCCCCCTGACCGATTAAAATATCCAGTCTAAAGTCTTCCATGGCCGAATAAAGAATTTCTTCGACAGTGATGTGCATGCGGTGGATTTCATCAATAAAAAGAACATCCCGAGGCTTTAAATTGGTCAGTACCGCCGCCAGATCGCCTTTTTTCTCGATGGCAGGACCTGAAACCACATGCAACTCCGTTCCCAGACTTTTTGCAATCAGCATCGCCAGGGAAGTTTTCCCTAAACCTGGAGGACCGGATAAAAGCACATGATCCATCGCCGTTTTTCGAACGATGGCCGACTTCACCATGAGATCAATATTATCTACCACTTTGGTTTGACCGATGAATTCAGAAAAATTCTGAGGTCGCAGTTGAGATTCCTGCTCTTTTTCCACGTGGGAAGTTTCACCATTAACTATTCTATCGGCCATGATATCTACCTAAGTTCCTTTAAAATCAATTTTACCAGCTCTTCTGGTTTCTGAACCAGGCCTTCTTGAAGATGACGCTGAATCATCGGCAGAACATCCTGATCTTTAAATCCTAAACCCTGACAGGCGGCCAGGGTTTCTTTAACTAAATACGCATCCACTTTATTTTCGGATTTTGTTTTTACCCCACTCTTGATGGGATTTTCCTTAACGGCAAAACCCATTTCAAGCTTGGTCACTTTATCTTTAAGAGAAAGAACGATTTGTTCAGCACTCTTTTTACCAACTCCAGGAGCGGATTTAAGCACATCAACATTCTCAAAGGTAATGGCAGAAATAATCTGTTGCACACCCAGATGAGTAACCAAACCAAAAGCAGACTTAGGTCCAATGCCATTAACATCCAAAAGCATTTCAAAAAACTTCTTATCATCGGCAGTTTCAAAGCCGTAGAGATCCTGCGACTGTTCCCGGATGATATGGGAAATAAAAAGCGCGATATCACGATTGGGCACCATGGGAGTGGAAGTATGCACTTCGTAACCAACTCCGGAAGCCGTCAGTATCACGGACTTTTGAGAGTCTGAGTAAACAACAGTTCCTGAAACATAGCCTATCATGCTGTCGGTTCCTTAATTTTGTGAGCGAGCGCTGATGCCAGGCCATTGCCCATGTTTTTGGTACGTTTTGATTTTGCCGGCATCTGAACTATGGATCCACGATTGAGTAGATGGCACAGAGCAATTGCTACAGCATCACTTTCATCATGAGTTTTAAAATTTGTCAGACCAAAATATTGGAGTAGAACTTTTTGGATCCCCTCTTTGTCAGCATGACCATGGCCTGCGACAGTCGACTTTACTAAGTTTGGGGAATACTCAAAAATTTTCTCATGATACTTTTGGGAAATGGCGGCCAGCATGGTCCCGCGTGATTGAGCAAGTTTGATTAAAGCATCAGGGCTTTTAACAAATATCAAAGACTCAAGGGCCACTTCATCCGGTTGATGTTTTTCAATCAAGGCCAGTGTTTGATCATAAATACTTTTTATTCTGTGCAAAAATTCCGTCTGCCCATTAAATTTCAAAATTCCCGAAGCCACATAATGGATCTTTCTCCCCTCTTTTTGCAGAAGGGCATATCCAGCTGTAACAGATCCGGGATCAATGGCAAGTACGATCAAAAGAAGTCCTCATGTAGTGTTACGGAAATTGTACACATGAACATAGGATCAAGTCTAGTTGGCAGATCTGCCTTTCAGGTAATTACCGATATAAAAAACCAGCGAGCCCAGAACTAATTGCAGAAGCTCGATCCTTCCATAATCTCCATTCTGGATCCCAGAGACAAAACAAAGCCCCACGGCCGTAAGACCAAATAATTGCATGCCTAAACCAACATAAAATAACGCTTTCATACTTCTTAGAGATACAGCTCTTCCTCTAAATAAGAAAGGACTTTTTAAAATCTAACATCTATAGTTGATGCATATTTATGACGGCAAAAATTCTTACCGCCGCTCCAGTGGTGGCACAAATTAAAAAAGATTTGATTCTAAGGTGTGAAGCACTCAAAAAAAGAGGCTTAACTCCTTCGATGTGCGTGGTCCTGGTGGGCGATAATCCGGCTAGCATGAGTTATATCCGGAATAAGAAGAAAATGTGTGAAGAAATTGGAGCAAAATTTCAATTGCGTCACCTTTCGGAAAAAATTGATGCAACTGAATTTCTAAATGAAATCGATCAGCTTAATGCGGATGCCTCGATTAATGGCATTATCATTCAGCTTCCAGTCAGTGATAAATTAAAAAATCTTCCACTCCCTAATCTGGTGGCACCTGAAAAAGATATCGATGGGTTTCATGGGATTAATACCCAGAATCTCTATTCCGGCTCCACTGACCTCTCGCTCCTGCTTCCCTGCACACCTAAAGGCATCATCAATCTCTTAAAATTTTATCAGATTGATCCTCAGGGAAAGAATGTCGTGGTCGTAGGAAGAAGTCTGATTGTAGGAAAACCACTTGCCATGCTCTTATCAAATCTGGATGCCACGGTAGTCCTGGCCCATTCTAAGACAAAACAATTGCGTGATTTTACCCATCAGGCCGACATTGTGATTTCGGCCATCGGGCAGGCCCACTATTTTGATCGCTCTTATTTTAATCCAGAACGTAAAACAGTTGTCATCGATGTTGGGATGAACTCACTTGAAGGTAAGCTTACCGGAGATGTGAATCAAGACGATGTTAAAGATGTCGTTTCTGCCATGTCTCCCGTTCCAGGTGGAGTAGGTCCTATGACTGTTATCAGTCTTATTGAAAATTTAATTTCTGCAACAGAAAAGCAAAGCAAAGGATAGTTTATGACAACATTAAAAACTCACCTTTATGATGAGCATGTCAAACTGGGAGCTAAGATAGTGCCATTTGCTGGATGGGATATGCCTGTTCAGTATACATCGGTAAAAGATGAGGTTCTGGCCGTGAGACAAGGTGCCGGAGTCTTTGATGTAAGTCATATGGGAGAATTTTTCATTGAGGGAGACGATGCTGAGGCTTTTGCTGATTACATTGTTACCAATGACATTCAAGGTGCTACCACCGGAAAAGCCGTTTACTCTCCCCTATGTCGTGAAAACGGGACAGTCATTGATGACTTGATTGTTTATAAACTCTCCCCTGGTCGCGTTTTAATTTGTGTTAATGCTTCCAATATAGATAAAGACTTTAACTGGATTAAATCCAAGCATCAGGGCTTTAAATGCAACCTCACAAATCGTTCAGCTGACTTTTCTCTTCTGGCCCTGCAAGGTCCAAAGTCATTTGAAATCTTGAAACCACTCCTGAATGAACTTCCTGATCTTGATTACTATTCAGTTTATGAAAGTGCTTTTGAAGGGGAATCAGTCATTGCGGCCAGAACTGGTTATACTGGGGAAGATGGTTTTGAAATTTTTGGGACGCATGAAACGATTAAGGCCCTGTGGAAAAAACTCATGAGCCTTAATGTAACTCCATGTGGTCTTGCGGCCAGGGATGTTTTACGTCTGGAAGTTGGTTATCCTTTATATGGACATGAATTAAATGATGAAGTGACACCTTATGATGCGGGTCTCGGTTGGGCAGTAAAGCTTGCTAAAACAAATTTTATTGGAAAAGAAAGTTTAGCGCCTAAACCTAGTCGTTATAAGTTAGTTAAGCTTATTCTCGATAAAGGCATTCCGCGCGAAGGCTATCCGGTTCTTAACTCTCAAAATGAGACCATCGGGCTTATAACTAGCGGAACGATGTCAGTGGTTTTAAATAAAGGTGTCGCTATGGCACGTATTCAAATTGATAAAGTACCGAGCGATGAAGTAGTTTTAGTCGATATCAGGCAAAAAGCTTATCCAGCTCAAATAACTAAAAAACCGTTTGTAACCGGAGGACATAAATAATGGCGACAAATATCCCTGGAAATTTAAAGTACACAAAAGAACACGAGTGGACACTAATCGAAGGTGACACGGTAACAGTTGGAATTACTGATTTTGCTCAGTCTGCTTTGGGTGACATTGTATTTCTTGAAGTGCCTGAAATTGGAACTAACTTAAAATCAGGTTCAACATTCGGCGTTGTTGAATCAATTAAATCTGTGAGTGATCTTTACTCTCCCGTTTCTGGCGAAGTGGTTGCCAGAAATGCTGATCTAGAAGGATCACCGGAAAAAATCAACGAAGATGCTTACGGATCGTGGTTAATCAAAGTCAAGATTAATGATGCTGCTGAATTAAATAATTTAATGACAGCAGAGCAATATCAAGAGTTTTGCAACTCCTCTCACTAATTTAGATCATGTGTCACGTACCGAAAGGTATGTGACACCTTTTATCATTTTTAAAAAATTTATTTAGCTTATCTCAAATCTAATCACAGTATAAATTTCAATCTAAAATTTTTCCTCTATCTAGAAAACATTGTTTACTAAGCTTAGTCGTTTATAGATACTGGCCTCTCGTAGACCCATTTAGTTCGTAAGGATATTTATTAATGGAATCGATTCAGCTTCTCAACACGGCCATTATTAAAAGCAAAGAAAAGAAAGTCACACAATCATTTGAAGAAAGACTTAACCAAGTTTGTAATTCACCAGTGATTGAGATTCTTAATAAATGCATTACCCAGTACGCTGAAACTCAGAAAATTTCTCGCGACCAGGCCGCTCTACAAGTAATTGAGTCCATTCGTGAATTAGATTCTATCTGGTCTGATTACGTTACGATGGAAGGTATTGATTGCTTAAAGAACATGCTTCGTAAAACTCACTAGCTCTTAACTACAAAACCCCATTCAATAGTGGCCTTTCCATTAACCAAAAGATCCTTGGGTGGATTGGGAAATGGCCCGGCCTGATTAAAGGATTCAATTGCTGCATCATCAAGTTCTTTTACCCCAGAAGCTCCTACAATCTTAACTCCGATAATTTCCCCTTTTGTATTAAGGGTGACTTGTAAGGAAGTGATCAGATCCTGTGAAGCAGGCATTCTTCTGCCTGACTTGAATAATGCGTGAGACTTCTCCTGAATACTTCGACCCCAGAATTGTTCAAGTTTTTGGCGGATACGATGAAAAAAACCATAGTGCTTGTATTCAACCGTATTGAGATGAGTGAAGTCACCTAAAGTCACTTCCTGAACATAATCATTAGTGGCGGAAAGACCATTCGCTAATGGATCACCATTTTCCATTCCTTTTTGAGAAACGCTGGCCGGTGCGCGGGTCACTTCTTTTGGCATAGGTTCACCCGAGACCATTCCAAAATCAGAAAGCTTTAAATCTTTAACTGAAGGATTCTTAGTTTTGGCAGTCTGAGCTTTTTGGGCCACTTGAGTTTGATTTGCGTTACCCAAGGCAGCTTTTTTGAAACTATCAACATTTTTAGCAACCGTCTGACGGTCAAAACTTCTATCTTTATCACTTAAGAAAGCTTCTTCTGGTTTGGTATCAGAAGTCGAGTCTTCTGATTGCACGATTTGTTGTTTCTGAGTCGAGGACATTTCTGATAAAGCTTCCTGCACCAGTTTAATTTTGATCGCTTCAGGCTTAGACCATTTTACTTCTGCCAACTGATCACGGATTTGCATCACCATGAAAGAAGCATGGAGAAGAAATATTCCTAAAAAAAGAAAATAAAAAAGTCGGCTCTGTTTCGAGAGGGAAAGCATAGGACCTCCGTTGAAGTCCTATCGGCATTATTTGCGAGAAAGCTTACTGATTCTCCCAGTATTTTCCATCATCAATACTTGTAGGACTGCCCTCTGTTCCTTGAGCAGATTCGTCAAATACTGAGGAGGTTTCCGAAAGCGGATCAAAACCGGTCGCATAGGATTCCAGGAAGCCCTCCCCAGATCCGGGAGTCAGAGGTTTTCCCGTTTCTTTATTGATCAAAAGGTTAGTGATTCCATCGGGCACACTAAATTCCGGATCTCCGTATTTCGTAATGGCATTTGCCATGTAATTCATCCAGATCGGTAGTGCCGTCTTACCGCCAGTTTCGCCGTAACCTAGTGAGCGGTTATCATCAAAACCGGCCCAGGCCCCAACCACTAAATTGGAAGAAAAGCCTACGAATAGAGCATCTACAAAATTATTAGTCGTCCCCGTTTTTCCCCCTATATTCATACTAATCTTACTGGCAGAAGCCGCCGTTCCATAGTGGGTCACACCCTTTAAAAGATTACTCATGATATAGGCCAGACGTGGATCATAAACTTGCACAGATGATAAATCTTTCTTAAAGGGATTTTCTGTCAGTCCCTCCGTTTCGGCAGGAGCTTTTTCAACTTCTGTCCAGTTTTGATCAGCAGAAGGAATTGGATACGGCTTTCCATTTCTATCCTTAATAGAAACGATGTGACGAAGGCGTACTGCCTTACCACCATTGGGAAAAACAGCGTAACCTTTAGTCAGTTCTGCCAGACTAATTCCAAAAGAGCCTAAAGACATACTCATATCTTTTGGAATCTGAGCACTCATGTGCCAGCGCTGGATAAAATCATGAATTTTACTAACACCCATGTCCTGAACTAAACGAACGGTAGGAATATTTCGACTTACTTCCAGTGCATGCCTAAAGGTCATAGGGCCTTTAAAATCTCCATCATAATTTCTTGGTTTCCAGCTTAAAGAGTCATCCACTCCACCTAAGGCCTGTGGTGAATCCATTAAAATACTTGATGGCGTATAACCATTTTCCAAAGCGGCAGCATAAATAAATGGTTTAAAGGCAGAGCCAGGCTGACGGGATGATTGGATCACTCGGTTGAATTGTGATTTCTGGAAATCGACACCGCCAACCAGAGTGACGATTTCACCGGTATGGGCGTTAAGGGCGATCAAAGCACCCTCGGCTTCAGGATCCTGATCAAGGGAAGCCTTGAAAAATTTCTGCTTCCCAAGGATAGCCTTAAGTGTCTGATCTTTATATTTCTTGAAGAAGTCAGCATGAATCATTTGATCCAGTGGCACTAGTTTTTGTTCAATTTCCACCAGTATCACGTCACCACGCTTTACAATCTTGGACGGAGTTTTAACGGCACTATGATAAATAGGATCCTCTCCAAACTTCCTCTCATGGGCCCAGCTAAAACCACTTTCAGGGATGATGACTCTGGTACCAGCGATCTCCGCCATAATAGTTCGTTTCAGATCATCCACATCCAGAACAATGGCCTGATAGGATTTCCCCACTTCCAGAAAATTTAAGAATGGATCATTTTGGGCATTTCCAATTTCAACCAGATTTTTAATGCGTTCATTGAGCTTATCTTTTTCTTCAGTGTAATAAGAAAGACTTTGCTCAAGAGCATCTTCATCCTCGTTGAACTCAAAAACGTTCTTGCCGGAAGTCACAAAAGTAAAAAAGCTTGATTGTTCTCGCAGTACTTTTTTTCTTTGCTCAATAACAAAGGATTTTATTTCTTCATCGTTTTCAATTTTCTTGATAGGACCACGAAAGCCTTGTCTTTTATCCAAAACTTTTACGCCACTAATAACGGCCTTTTCTGCTTTATCCTGTAAAGACCAATCTAGAGTCGTGATAACCTTAAAACCATTGGTCAGAAATTCTTCAGTTCCTACGGACTTCATCACTTCTTGTCGAACCCAATCAGTGAAATGACCACCTTTGACGTCATTCGGTTTACGAATGCGCATCTTAATATCTTCCGTTAAAGCTGCCTGATACTCTTCTTCATTGATCTTTTTCGTTTCAAATAATCTTTTTAGGACGTAATTCTGTCTGACTTTAGCATATTGAGGATTCACATAAGGGGAATATCTTCCAGGCGCTACCAGTAGACCTGCCACTAGAGCGGCCTCAGCAGGAGTGGCTTCTTCCAGATCTTTATTAAAATAACCTTTGAAAGCGGCCTTCACTCCATAGTAACCGCCACCCAGATAAACTTGATTCAGATAGAGAAAGAGGATTTCCTCTTTGGTGAACTTTTGTTCAATTTTGCGGGCGAGGAGAAGATCTTTAATCTTTCTAGAAATGGTTCGTTCTTTAGTTAAAAGAAAAGACTTCGCGACCTGTTGAGTGATGGTTGATCCACCTTGAACCAACCGGCCCTCCTTCATGTTTACGACAAAGGCGCGCATGATTCCGTAATAATCGATTCCTTCATGTTGAAAAAAATTATCATCTTCTGCTGCCAGGAAGGCATTAACGACTTTTTGTGGAATCTTTTCAAAGGGAACGACATCCCGCGTTTCCGTCCCAATATCTAACAGAACCACGCCATCTTTTGACATGATCTTGGAATTCATCGGGGGATTGTAATCTTTTAAAGAATTAATCTGAGGCAAGTCCATTGATATATAAAATATGACTCCCACAACTGAGAAGACACCAAATAAAAATAAGATCGCAAGCACTGCGAGGGTTTTAACCAGACGTTTCAAGAACAAATCCTCTGTATGAAGTTCAGGTCTATTTTAAGGGATTTTTTTTTTATTGAAAGAACTAGTCTTTATAATCTAGTTCTTTAAGGCTATCGCTTAGGATTTTAATCTTCTTTTCGGCAGTTTCCAAAGTAGAGCGACACTTCTTATATAGCTCAATTCCTTGTTCAAATTTCTTCAGACTCTGGTCCAGATTCACATCACCTGACTCAAGTTCTCGGACGATTTGCTCCAGTTCTTTGAGTGAAGTTTCGAAATTAATGGTGCTGTTTGGGGTTTCCATAACTGTTCCTGTTGTCGTTTTGACACTAAGATTGGTCCTAATCTTCTCATGATCTTCCGGACTTCGACAAGGTTTCACTGACTTAGCATTGAGCGGAGGAAATTGCCCATGCTAGGTTTATGGCACTTAGGTTGCTAAAATTGCCTACAAGGGCACTTTTCGCCCACTCCATCAGGATGAAGGAGTCCATGAAGAATATTTGGGTGCCGTTATCAGGCCAAGTGGCCCAGCAACGTAAAGTTGAAACCATTGCTAACAATGTAGCAAACGCTAACACCGTTGGTTTTAAAAAAGATCAATTGGTATTTAAAGAGCATCTGACTGCACTGACCAAAGGTGTGGAAGATATCGATATTCCCCGTAAAGAATTTTCTCCTGCCGATTTTTATCATACTCAAGGTGCCGAGAACGCCATGGTTGCAGTTGATGGAAGTTTTACCATCTTCGAGCAAGGCACTCTCATCCCCACCCAGAATCCTTTAGATGTGGCCCTTAAGGGTGAAGGCTTTCTGGAAGTCCTGACACCGACCGGTGTTCGTTTTACCCGCAAAGGTAATCTTTCTTTAAGCCGTGAAGGTGAACTGGTGACCGATCAGGGCTTTAAAGTTCTGAGCGCCTTAAATGCTTCTGAAGAAAGCTTGAGGGATCCGGCCTCTATTAATAGTTTCCCAAAACCGGAAGAGAGAATCCTGCGCGTTCCTACAAACATGAAGCTTACGATTTCAAATGAAGGTGAAGTTCTCACTCGTAACGGAGTGGTTGGTAAACTTTCAGTTATTGAATTCAAAGACAACCATGCTCTCAGGAAAGAAGGTAATTCACTCTATCTTACGCCTGATGAAAACAATGTCGTCAGGACTGATATAAAGACTGTAGTTCATCAGGGATTTCTGGAAGGCTCAAACGTCAATGCCATTGAAGAGATGTCGGAACTTATTAAGGCCCATCGTCATTTTGAATCCATCCAAAAAGCGATCAATGCCTATGACAGCATTTCCGGGAAAGCCGCTAACGATATTGGTAAATTTTAATTAGGGGATTAACATGATTCGCGCACTTCACACTTCTGCAACCGGAATGGCCGCACAGGAATCAAACGTAAACACGATATCCAACAATATCGCCAACGTTAATACCACCGGCTTTAAAAAGCAGCGAACAGAATTTGATGATCTTCTTTATGAAACTGTCCAGGAAGCAGGTTCCAAATCTTCCGGTACAACAGAATATAGTGTGGGCCATCAGGTCGGTTCTGGTGCCAAGGTATCTGCTACCCGTAAAATAAATTCTCAAGGCTCCCCTCAAATGACCAATAACCCTTATGACCTTATGGTCAATGGTGAAGGTTACATGGGTGTGGTCGCACCTAATGGTGAGTTAAAATTTACCCGTGACGGATCCTTTAATGTGGATGCCCAGGGAAATCTGGTTTCACGTGCCGGTCATAAAGTTTTCCCCGGTGTAGTAATCCCTCCAAATATCATGCGAATTAACATTGCAGAAAACGGCCAGATCGAAGCTTTTACCCGTGATGCCGTTGAACCTATTAACTTAGGGCAGATCCCGGTCTTTACTTTCGTTAACCCCACGGGACTTCGCTCCGATGGCGGAAACTTAATGGCGGCAACTTCCGGTTCCGGCCAGGCCATTCAAAACGTACCAGGCGAAAATGGTTCAGGTATTCTCATGCAGGGAGCGATCGAAGCATCCAATGTTAACGTCATGAATGAAATGACCGATTTGATTAAGGCCCAAAGAGCTTATGAAATGAATTCTAAGGTCATGGGTGTTGCCGATCAGATGCTCCAAACGGTGAATAACATCCGATGATCATAAAAATACTTTTATCCATTGCCGTTATTTTATTCAGTAGTTTCGCTATAGCTTGCGAAGTTAATCTTCCACACCACCTGGTGATCCTGGGTGATACAGCAGATTATAATCAAACCATTACTCATAAGAACTGTGATCAGGATATTCTCAATGAAGTGAGTGCCACATTACGTTCAGTCGAGGGAAAAATCACCTCAGCTCAATTTTCAACAATTCTTAAATTAAAAAATCAACTTGTTCACATCCACCCTGAACTTATTCAAGTGCAACACCTGAAACATTTAATCCGTGAACAACTGCATATCCCCAGTGGAATCCAACTCCGCGCCTTAGAAGCAGTCAATACTCCTAACTATATTGCGATTGCTCCAGGTGACCGAATTGAAGTTCAATGCATAGGGTGTCTCTTTGGCCAACAGCAACCCATCAACATTAACATTATGGGATTTGATGGATCAGAAAAATCCATTATAGTGAAGGCCGATTTCAAAAAAATGGTCAGGGCCTACCGAGTTTCAACATTTCATCCGGCCTTCTCGGAACTGACGGCCGAATCTTTGACTGAAGAATTAATCGAAGCAATCCCTCACACAGACTTGATGACTGAACTTGAGACTTTAAAGTTTTATAAGCTCAATAAACCGGTCAAGGCGGGTGAACTTCTTCGAAAGTCAGATCTTAATGCCGAGAATCTTGTCCGTGCCGGAACTCAAACCGAAGTGATCATTGAGAATTCTTTGCTAAAACTTAAAACTACCGGAATAAGCCGCAGTAACGGTACTCTGGGACAATTTGTAGAAGTTTTTCATCCTAAAAAAAATAAAAAGTATCAAGGTAAAGTCATCGATATCAACAAAGTATTAGTGGAACTATGAAAACAGCAATCTTATTTCTTTTATTCAGTCTTGTGTCTTGTGCCAGTTATGTGAATCAAATGCATCGCCAAATTGATCGTGAGGAAAAACAAAGTAAACGTGAAGATCCCGATTCCCGCGACCGGTATTCAGCTTACCGAGAACGTGATCGCATGCGGCCGGAAGCTGACCGACGACCGATTAAAAATCCTGTCACCTATTCACTTGGAAGTGATCCTTCCCGACAAATGCGACCTCCGGTTAAGCGTGAATATCGACCTCAGCGGTATCAGGCCCAGGATTTTGTGGATGATGAGAGTGGTGGCTCTCTCTGGGCCAATCAAGGTTCCAGTTCATCTCTCTTTACTTATCAAAACGACAAACGCACTGGTGACATGGTCATCATCAATGTTTTAGAGAACCTGCGGAATCAGATTTCGGCCGAACTAAAACGCACATTCCCTGATAAACCCAAAAAATCAACTAAAGAAGCTGAAGGTGCAACTGCTTCAAAAACGCCGACGACTCCAGGGGCCACAAGTGCTGCAGCCGCCGCAAGTGCTCAAGATAACGAAATGGACATGAAGGTTTACGATAAAATTTCCGGCACAGTGATGGAAGAGATCAGTCAGGACTACATTCTTCTGCGCGGCCGTAAGGAAGTTATATTTAAGAAGGAAAAAAGATCCATCGAAGTCCAAGCACTTGTCTCAAGAAAGGACATCATGGAAAATGATTATGTGAACTCGGATAAACTTCTTGAGTCACGTGTCTTCATCCTAGGAAGGGATCAATGATTAAACTCCTGCCACTTTTACTTTGTACATTCGCCATTCCAGCTATAGCGAACACCAGCCGGCTGAAAGATATTGTGACCATTAAAGGGGTACGGGAAAATCCTCTGATTGGTTACGGACTTGTCATTGGTCTCAATGGCACCGGTGACGGTGGCGGCGAAATCACCAATACTTCCCTTAAAAAAATGTTTCAAACTCTGGGATTAAATCCTCAGAAAGAAGTGACATCCAAGAATGTGGCGGCAGTCATTGTCACCGCCAAACTACCTGCCTTCGGTCGGGTCGGACAACGTCTGGATGTAACAGTTTCCTCTATCGGTGACGCTTCTTCCTTAGCAGGCGGAACTCTTTTAGTAACACCCTTAAAAGGTGGAGACGGCCAGGTTTATGCTGTGGCCAATGGTCACCTTTCCATCGGTGGACTTGAGCAAGGTAAGAAGCTTGCAACCACCGGACGTATCCCGGAAGGTGGGACTATTGAAAAAGAACTGGAGCTGGCCTTCAATAATAAAAAAGCAATCAGAATGGCCTTGAATAATCCGGATTTCACCACTGCCGCCCGAATTGAAAGAACAATCAATCAGGAACTGGGTGGAAAATATGCGACTGCCTCTGATGCCACCACGATTGATGTCATCATTCCTAATTATTATGAAAGGAAAGTAGTTGAGCTCATCGCTAACATTGAGAACTACAAAGTGGTGGCGGATGCTGCGGCCAAAATCGTGATCAATGAACGCACCGGAACTCTGGTTGCCGGCGGCGATATCGTGATTAAAAAATCGGCCATCAGCCATGGAGATTTAGTGTTGGAAGTCAAAGGTGGAGCCGAAGGCTCAAGTAAAGGCTCCTTACATATGATGGAGCAAACGACCACCATCAATGATCTGGTTAAGGCCCTGAATGCATTAGGAACCAAGCCCGAAGATCTGATTTCCATCTTCCAGGCGCTTAAGCAAAATGGCTCCCTTTTGGCCGAAATCGAGCTGATTTAACCCGCAAAGGGAACTTTTTTCCCAGGGGTGTTTTTCGCTAACACCCTCAAGTTTAAAAATGCTACACTCTAAAGAGAATCTCATCAGGATGATGAGGTCCCAAAACCAGGATGGTACGAGTGAAAATCAACCCTCAGGCACAAGCCTTATCGACCGCTCAAAGAACCAATCCAGTTAAACCATTTGAAGAAATAGCAGAAGGAATGGAGGCCAACTTCACGTCCCATATGCTGGCCGAAATGAGAAAAACCATCCCTAAAGAAACTCCGGATTCATCATCTATGGAGTACTACAATTCTTTACTGGATTACGAAAGAGCTCAAACTATGGCAAAATCAGATAGTGGTCTGGGAATCAAGAAAGTCATCCTGGATCAGATTGTGCCTCAGCATATGAAGCATTATTTAAAAAACGCGGCCCCTCAAGTTCGTCAAGGAATGACGAAGGAGAACACAAATGAGTAGCATCGATACACGGACAGCATTTTTCCCTCGTGGACGCGACGTTAAAAGCGAATCGACCAAAGGTGGAGACAAAGTTGATGGAGTTCAGCGTAACACTATGGAACGCGCTTCAGAAATTTCTCAAAAAACATCCACTGATGCCAAAGTCAACATCCCAGATGGTGTTAAAGATTTCTCTCGTATTAAAAAAGCAGCAATGAATGCTCCGGAAGTTGATAATTCAGAAAAGATTGCACGCCTGAAAGCACAAATTCAGGATGGCTCTTATGAAATCGACTACGACGCTTTAACTGATAAAATCCTCAACTCTGAATTTTAAGCGGGGCCGGAATGGATAATCGACTGGACGAGAAAAAGCTTTATTACCAGCGCACTCTCAGTGTCTGGGAAGGCTTTTGCCAACTCCACAAAGATTTATATGATCTGACTTGTGATGAGTATCTGACTCTACTGGAAAGTGACATCGATAAACTTGAAACCATGCTTCCATTAAAAGAAGAAATCATCTCCAAGATAGGTGAACTCGAAAGAGAACGGACAGAATTAATTGATAGCTTAAACGGGACCGCCCTCTTTTCGATTAACATCCAGCGTGCCGGTGACCTGTTAACCGCTTTTGCATCACTGGATCAAACGTCAGCTATCCCGGCACTTAAAAATTTAAATAGCCTGCTACTGGATATCATCCAGAAGATTCAGGAACAGAATAAAAAGAACCAGCAGTTTTTAAATAAAGCGATGCTATCCCTACGTGAAGTCAAACAAGGCTTTAGTGGGAAGAAAACATACACAACCTATGGGGCAGACGGACAAACACGTTCACTCAATAGATAACAAAGTACAGAGGACCAAGGATTGGGCGCTGACTTATTAAACATTGGAAAATCTGGTTTGTTTACTGCGAAACAGTCGATGTCGACGACTTCGCATAACATTGCCAATGCCAATACTGAAGGGTTCTCCCGTCAGGAAGTCAGAACGGAAACGGGTCCTGGTCTTGGTGAAGGTGACTATGTTTTAGGAACCGGTGTTGAAGTCCAAAGCATCAAACGCTCCCATGACGAACTGGTCGAGAAAAAATTAAACACCTCCATTACCACTCATAAATTCAATGAAGAACGCACCCTTCAGTTAGGTCACGTCGAAGAAATCTTCAACGAGATTAACTCTGACGGGATGAATAAGATCATGAACCGTTTCTTCAACTCCTTTCGTGAACTTTCCAATCAACCGGAAAACGAAACGGTAAGAAACGTCGTTAAAGAAAATGCCAAGATTGTAACTGGCGACTTCCACCGGATTCAATCCAACCTCGATGATATCCGTGGCAGTATCAACAAGAAACTCACTCTTAGTGTGAGTGAAGTGAACAGTCTGACGAAGACCATCGCCAAGCTCAATAAAGAAATCAGCATTCAGGAAGTCTCCGGTGGGATGGCCAATGATCTTCGCGATCAGCGTGACCGTGCTCTTCGGACATTGACAGAATTTTTTCCGATTAACACTTACAGTGATAATCAGGGCCAGTTTGTGGTGAACATTGAAGGCGTCGGGTCCATCGTGGCCGGGGGTCTTGCTCAGGAGCTCACCGTTGGTGCCGGAGTTCAGCCGGGTGAAAACTCGGCCGACAAAGGTGACATCAAGATTTTCTATGCCAGCAGACCTGGGGTAGCGATCTCTGATAAAATTACCGGCGGGACCTTAGGCGCTCAGCTTAAAACTCGCAATGAAGAAATAGTTGGATTGGAAAAACAACTCGATGAGCTCGCTCATGGTTTGGTGCTTGCGACTAACTCCATTCACCGCCGAGGTTTTGCCAATCATCCGGTTCCGGTTGATGGCCAGGGCAATCCTATTCCCAACGCTGCCAAACAGAAAGTTACCGGAATCAATTTCTTCAAAGAGCCACTCGATTTAAAACGGGCCGCTGAGTACATTTCACTTTCTGATGAAGTCCTGGCCGATGTTAACAATATCGCGGCGGCACTCGAAGCAAATAAACCCGGTGATAACCGGATTGCCCTGGCGGTCTCTAAACTTCAACACGAAAAAGTTCTGGGTGGTGGAACGACTACCTTTGAAGAACAATATTTAAAATCTGTTGGTAACATTGGTTTACAAACAGGTAAGTCCAAGATTGATGAAGAGCAATCTCATGGAATCCTTGCCCAGGCGAAATCTTTTAAAGAACGTCTGGCCGGTGTTTCCCTGGATGAAGAAGCTGCCAATATGGTTCGCTACCAGAACGCTTATGAAGCTTCGGCCAAAGTCATCAGGGCATCAGATGAAATGTTTAAAGCAGTATTGGGATTACTCCCATGAGGCATGATGTATGAGTAGGGTTTCAGAAAATTCATCAGTACACGCCATCAACTATGCCGTTGGTAAGACCAAAGGCAAAGTTGAAGACCTGCAACTTAAAGGCTCAACTCTTAAACGTGTCTCTAAGCCATCGGATGATCCGGTGGGAAATGTTGAACTCCTGGCAATCCGTTCTCAGAATATCGATGCCGGTCAATATCTGCGGAACTTAGGTTTTGCTCAAACCCAACTCTCCTTCACAGAAAATGTCCTGGAAGAGATGACCGATCTCTTGGTTAAGGCCAAGGAGCTGGCCATCGGTCAGGCTTCATCCATTTATTCGCCCGAAATCCGTCAGGGTGTTTCAAAAGAAATTCACCAGATTCGCCAGCAGGTTCTGAGTCTTGCCAATAAACGTATGGGCAATCGTTATCTCTTTGCCGGCCAGAAAGTATTAACCCGACCGTTTGATCAGCACGGTAAATACATGGGTGATACCAACAAAATTAACATTGAAATTAATAAAGATGTTTATGTGCCTATCAATATCAATGGGCATGAACTTTTTTATTCCAAGGCCAAGGGCCCAGTAGATAAATCCCAGGTGGATCTAAAACCAACCGAGATTGACCTTAATCCGGAAATCGCAGTCATGCGCAAACCGGCTTCTGTTGAGCCTGAAGCGGTGCCTGCCAGTGTTTTTGATGAACTGCGAGCATTAGAGAATGCGCTCCTTACCGACAATCCTCAGATCATTCAGGGCCTACTGGAAAGAATGGATGACAGTATTGAGCGAATGGTTAGTCACAGAACAGAAATTGGTGCACTCACTAACACTATTTCTAATGCAGAAACCAATATTGAGAAGACCAAACTTTTAAATGAAGCGCACAAAAGCAAAATCGAAGACGCCGATGTCACAGAACTCTTTGGCGACCTGCAGAAAGAGCAAAACGTCCTTAAGGCAACCTATAGAGCAAGTTCAAATCTAATGAACACCAGCCTCATGGACTTCCTGAAGTAAGGAAATCTTACAATTTCTTAACTTTTTAGCGAAATTATCTTGCAATTCCCCCTAATAATGTAATAAATCTCAGCGCAACAAAACTTTATTGAGTTAGTCAAATTCTTGACACGAAAGACAAGGATCAACCATGCTGGTTCTGACACGGAAGCTAGGAGAGAGCATTGCAATCGACGACAATATTAAAATTGTCGTAGTGCAAATCAAGGGCAAACAAGTTCGCCTGGGGATTAAAGCTCCAAAAGAAACTAAGATACATCGCGAAGAGGTCTACCAGGCCATTCAAGATCAGAATACGGAAGCTGTTCAAGCTAACATGTCTGATATTGCGCGCCTCGGCGAAGAACTCAAGAAGAAATAATTTTCCTCCTTGATCATTTATTCGTTTGACTGATACCATCATAGTGCTATGGTAATAATACCTTACCATTTCATTTTGGAGGCATCCGTGAAAGTCAAAACCACTCGATTTGGGGAACTTGAAGTTAACCCCAACGATATCGTCACCTTTTCTGAAGGTCTTTTGGGTTTTGAAAATCTCAAGAAATACTTCGTTGTTGATCCAGGCGACAGCACGCTAATCCTATGGCTTCAATCAACTGAAGATGAGAAGGTCGCCTTCCCGATCATCGAACCTAAGATTTTCAAACCTGATTATATTGCAAAACTTCTTCCAGCTGATTTAAATGGCCTCGAACTCGAGTCCCTTCAATCGGCCAAGCTTTATTCAATCTTAACGATCCCAGCGAACGTTACTGAGATGTCGGCAAACCTAAAAGCACCAGTTGTCATCAACTCTGCGAAGAAAGTCGGCAAACAAATCGTGCTTCAGGATTCTAAATTATCTGTGAAACATGAAATGTATAAAGAGTTGAAAGTTTATATTGTTAACTTCACTTCTGATGACGCTCGTAGAACGACTTATGAGCCAAGCATTGCACTTGAAGGCGGCGATCTTAAAACAAATTCATCTTCTTTGCAGAATCCAACTCGCACTCTAGAAGTATAAAAAGCTCAAATTTAATACTAAAAAAAGGCCCTCTTACGAGGGCCTTTTTTTTATAAGGTAATGTTAGTTTCTGTCGCGGATCGCGAAAGGTTGATATACATCGTGGCTTCGGGATGATTTGGCTCACGAGAAAGAACGTTCTGCCATTCCGCCTGAGCTTCAATAATATTGCCGTTCCCATAATAAAGCAGACCCATGGCAATTCGGGCCGGCATATAACCTGGTTGCTCGTTTTTTAAACGCTTTAATTCTTCAAAGGCCTTAGAAGTAAAACCTTTCTTAGTATAAGTCTTGGCGATTTTAATTCGGATTTCTAAATTATCAGGATCAAGCGTTGCGGCCTTGTTGTATTCGAATAAAGCTTCATCCGCCCTGCCGTAGGAAGCGTACATTTCTGCAATCTCGTAATGCTTAAGCGAGAATTTTTTATTCAGATGGGGATCTGACAATCCTTGTTGCTGAGTATTCTTAACTTGATTGTTGGCCTTCTCGAAAATGGCCTTGGCCTCTTCATACTTACCAATATCGTTATAGATAACCGAAAGTGAGATCGCCGCATCCGTATGATGTGGATCAAGCTCCAGAACGCGCTGAAAGCCTTTAATGGCCTTTCCTAGCTCGCCCCTGACATGGAACACATTGGCCAGGTAGAAGAAAGCTTCTGTGGCATTTGGATTCTGTTCAATAATTTCATTTAAAAACAGACTGGCAGTTTTCAGATCATTTTTCTGGAAGGCTTCTTTGGCTTTTTTCAGAAGATCACTAAGTTTTACATTTTCCAAAGGTGGGCTCCAAGGCTTAGAGTTTTTTCTGACAGGTTTCTTTAACTGATTTTATTTCTTTCTGGGCCTCTTTATCAACTGATTGGTAAAACTTTTCTACGTAATCTAAACATGTTTCCCATTCTTTTAGCTTAGAAGTCGCTAAAACCGTCCTCAGCATGGCGTGATTGCGGGTCTTAGGGTCCTGATGGTTTTCAAGGATATCTAAGTACCAATATCTTGCAGCTGAAAATTCTTTGGTTTTGAAATAAAAATCAGCAATATACAGATCTTTTTGACGTAGCATTTTCATCGCCTTGGCGATTCTACTTTCGGCAGTTTTCTTATAGCTGCTGTCTCCATATTTCTGAATGACTTCATGATAATACTTCAATGACTCCAAGGCCGGTTCAAGATCTCGGTCAATAGTATCAGGAATTTGTTTATAGTAAGACTCTGCAATTCTAAATACTACATAAGGAATCTTTTCATGACGTGGATGAAAATCCCGAAACAAGAGATAAGCGGCAGCTGATTCAATATAATTCTCCTGAGCAAACAGTATGTCGGCCTGAAGAAGTTCAGCTGGAGTTGCGTAAAAAGAATAAGGATGCTGAGTTTTAATTAGGTTTAATTTTTCAGTCGCCAGAATAAACCGGTCGGCTTCCATCAGCTCCTGTGCTTCCTTAAATAATATTTCAGCTTCTGTTTTACCTTCTGGCTTATCAGTTGAGCACGAGGAAATAAGAAACAGAATGGAAAGAGTGAAAACTAAAATCTTCATAGATGAACCGATAAATCCTTATAAATTTCTTTAAACAGTAGCTTAAAAAAGGCAATAAATGGAATGATCACTATCATACCAACAATACCGCCTAATTGAGAGCCAATAATGATACTAACCACCACCAGGATAGGATGAAGATTGACTATCTTTGACACCAAAAGTGGAAAAACCAAAATCATGTCGATCAAATTCGCGAGTGCATAAATCACCAGCATCGAAAGTAGCGTTACATTCGGATCTTTTGATAACATTCCCACAAATATAGCAGGAATGACACCAATCACAGGTCCAATGTAAGGCAAAATATTAGTTACCCCGGCAATAAAACCCAGAATAAAGGGATAAGGAAACCCAATAAGAAATAAACCTAATGTGACCAGTGATCCTAAAATGGTGGCCTCAATGAACTTTGCGATGATGTATTCACCAAATTTGGTATTAAACTGAGAAAACAGCACATAGCTCTTTTCAAAAATAGGATTAGGAACTGCTTCCAGAAAATTACGGCTAAAACGCCGGCTTTCCATAAAAAAGAAGTACAAGAACAAAGGAACTAAAAGCAACCATTCAAAAATGGTTGAAATAAAATCAGGAAAGTGACTCAAAAAAATGGTTCCTTGAGTTTCCAATTTTGCCATTAAAAAATTAACCGGATCAAGATTGAGTCTGATTCCGAACTTCTCGAAGACCATCACTTTATAGGCAAAGAATTTATCCTGAAGCATCTTTTGGATTTCTGGTAGTTGATTGGAGAATTGACTAAAATCTGTGTCCACATTGTATAAAGTGGCAAAAAGCGGGAAACAGAGAAAAACAATTCCGGTCATCATAAGCAGAAAATAAATAAGTCGCTGCCGCCGACTACCTGTGGTTAGTTTAAGTGTGAAGGGCTTACACATCAGATAAATGATGTAAGCAAAACCGAAAGGCAGCGTAAGACGCGGAAACATGATGGCAAAAACAATGCTTGCCAAAAAAAGGAACAGAAATAAATAGAGCTTAATTTTTTGGTTTCTCGTCATATGCGTTGTTCAAGCTCTTTTACTTTTTTCTTAAGCCCCACGATTTCTCTGGTTAACTGCCCCATACGGTTTGCCATAATGAGAGCTGTCTCCCGAAGAAACTTGGCACCTAAAACCGGATGAGTTTCCAGCATTAGATCCAAGTCAGGTTTAAATAAACCTAAAAGAATAGTATTTTCCGCTGCCACTATCGTTGCACTTCTGCGGTTAAATTCTTCCAGAAGTCCCATCTCTCCGAAATACTGCCTCTTTTCAAGCCGAATGATAAAATCTCCCTGTTCTTCTGGTTGATTATTATAATTAGCGTAAATATTGACGGCACCATTGAAGATGAAATAAAAACCGTAACCAGAATCACCTTGCTTGAAGATGGTTTCGTTGGTCATGAATTCCCGACGATGGAGATACTTGGTAAAAAGCCGGACTTCATTGTCTGAAAATGAATTCAGGAAAGTGATTTTTTTAAAAAACTCATGATAACTCTCTTTGGCCATGAAAGAGAGAGGACTCGCGTCCCATAAATATTTAAGGATAGGAATATCTAGCCTGTCTCCTGTGGACTCACCTCTTCCCAGTTTATCCATCATTTCTTTTTCATAACTCATTTAAGCTCCTTCAGACCGGAATCTTTAATCCATCCTTTAAAGCGAGAAGGGTAAATGACATCAAGCCACTCACCTTTTTTAACCGTAATCAACAAAATCCCTGCCGGCACTTCTTCCCGGGCAGGAAATATCTGAGACGGGCCTTCAAATAGTGGACGAGAAATCATAACCACCTTTTTATCCCATGAATGAACCCATAGATTAATTCCAGATACGATGAGAAACAAAGTGATAATTATGCCAAAAGCTTTAAAACTTTTTTTCTTCCAAAGACTAAAGAGAGCCAAGACTACTAACAATAAACTGATCGTGGCAAAAATTCCCTCAGATGCGGTCAGGCTACCCTTGATCAAATAATCAGTCCACACTAGTGGCTTCTCATATTTATCGATCTCAAGTTTAGTTTCCACCAGATTGCGATTAGTGATGACTTCCTTGGTTCTTAGTCCTTCCTGATCCGCCATCAAAAGATGGTAGCGGGAAAGTGGAAAGTTACCTAGTTTGCCGTAGATGGTTCCCACATTATAGTGCCACAGTCCCGGTGAGATTTTTGATTGATGAGTTTCAAGAATCTGCAAGGCACCCCGATAGTCCTTCTGGGCAAAAGCGGCTTCAACAGTTTTCAACATGTCTTCGATAGTAGTATCCTCCAAAAGGTCAGGGTATTATCCCTTACCGCTGTTGCAGAAATCAAGAAATACAGACGAAGGATCTCATGACACTCAGGACAATTGAGAACGAGTTTTCTGAAGAACTTTTAAAACAAGTAAAAAATGAATTTCCGCTCGACCTGACTTTGGATGGTCCGATCATGTCGAGACTTCATCCTAAACTCATTTGGGCTCGACTGCAGTTTGAGCATAACCCACAGCAAGACATTCCAGAAACTCTCATTCCAGAGTGGAATGCGGACTATTTTCCCGATTTAAAGGCCGCGGAAGAGACCTATCCTAAAATTGGTTTAGTCTTTGAAGGCAGACCCTGGTCTTTTTTTAAGTTTCTGCATGGCCAATACCATGAGGCCATCATTGATTTTCCTCCCCTGGGAACAATTGTTCTTTCTAAAAAAGAACTGCCTTCCGCTAATACTCACAAAATTCAAAAAATCTTGCTTCCTCTGTGGATGAACTACGCACTGAGTCCTGAACTTTGGGGTCCTCAGGGCAAATGGACTCGCTTTCATGCCCGGCTTCATCAAATTTTTAAAGAACATAATTTGTTGAATGGAGAGGATAGTCTGGGGTATTACCCTTTGAACGAGAAAGCAAGATTGCTTGAAGGTCTTGGATTTAAGGGGACAAACCTCGAAAAATCCTATGTTCTCGTGTTACCATGGACCTTCTCTCTTACCGCTCTGGAAAAGCTTGAAGAAATCATCCGTCAGGAGTTCTAAATGTTCATTTTACGATCAGTTCAACCAGATGACTTAAGTGATTTATTTAAACTAAGTAACATCATGACCTTCATCAATTTGCCTCCGGATGAAGAACTCATTGGTTCAAAAATCGACAGCTCCATGAAGAGTTTTAAGAACCCAAGTTCTGATCTCTCAAAAAATTATTATATTTTCGTCTTAGAAGATTTTGAAACGAATGAAATCCTGGGTGTTTCGATGATCCATGCCCAACATGGAACTGAGAACGAGCCTCATTTTTATTTAACCGTGGGCCAGGAAGCGAAGTTTTCTCAAACCATTAATACCGGTTTTGTTCACGGCACCCTGAAACTTGGCCTAGATACTAACGGACCCACTGAGATTGGCGGGTTGATATTAAATCCGGACTTTCGCGGTCATAAAGAGAAACTGGGCAAACAACTTTCATTCGCCCGTTTCTTATACATGGCCACAAGTCCGGAAAGATTTAAAAGCATGATTCATTCCGAGCTCATGCCCCCTCTGGATCGTTTTGGAAATTCTCCCTTATGGGAAGCTGTCGGACGAAGATTTTTTAACATGAATTATCACGAAGCCGATGTTTTGAGCCGAAGTAATAAAGAATTTATACTCAGCCTTTTCCCCTCTGAGAACATTTATCAGACTCTCCTTCCCATGGACGCCAGAGAATCAATTGGGAAAGTGGGCAAGGAAACAGAACCAGTTAAAAAAATGTTAGAGAGCATCGGCTTTAAATACACTTATGAAGTCGATCCTTTTGACGGGGGTCCTCATTACCGTTGTCCACTTAAGGATATAAAACCGATTAAAGAAAGAATTACGGGACTCCTGATTACTAATAAGAGTTTTGATAAAGAGAAGGCCCGAGAGGTGCTCCTTTCAGTCGAAGTACCAGGGCATGATTTTTTTGCTTTCCGAACACAGATCCAGGTACACGGTGATGGCCAGCTCTCGCTTGATCCACAAATCACCAAAAAGTTGGATATTAAATTACCTCAGAAAGTGACAGCGATTCCCTTTCATTAAGCTTGTTTCTTATTGATCAGAACGCCTTTAGTGGAAGCAAAGCGGATTTTATCTTTTCCATCGACCAAACTGGGGGTTTTCACCACATACATCTCAGTTGATTTTTTATAACCCTTAAAGGCATCAAGTTTAAGGATGTTTCCTTCGGCCTGTTTGGCCATCTCCCGTTGCCACAAAATCACATCCGAGGCCATGAGATCGCCGGAATCTTCTTCATGAGAGGCAGCGCTCGGTTTGTGCTCTTCACGTAAAGAGGGCATCTGGCCGATGTTTTTTTTCGGAAATTCTAAAACCCGGGCCTCAGTTTCAACTTGAACCTTTTTGGGTTTTGGGCGCTTTTCTTCCGCGTCATCCCAGGCGATGAGTTCTTCCCCTGCAGCTTTTTTGAGGGGGACCTGCTTTTCATGCAGGACTTCTGAAAGTTTTAGCATCTCTTCTAGCCCTAAAATTTTCAGGGCCTGAAGGACGAAGGAGGATTTTGCCAAAATGGATGGTCCTTTTTGACTGTATCGGTCAATTACTCCAAAAACTTGAGCAAAATAATTCAGTAAATTTCCTATGCTTTACTGCCAAAAAAACTAGACATTAGTTCAGTTGGAGATTATAAATTACTGATCTTTTGACTATGAGTTGGGAAGTGGCGCAGTTGGTTAGCGCAGCAGACTGTTAATCTGTTGGTCGAGAGTTCGAGTCTCTCCTTCCCAGCCATCTTTAATATGATTTTTAACACGCGAAAATATTCTCAGCTCAAATCCCGTTTAAAATCCAAATACCAAAAACAACTTCAGGTCACCCTGAAAGAATTAAAGCGTTTACCCGCTAAAAACATCACTAAGTGGGTCTTAACTCATACGGACGAATTAAAAACTTACAACAGTCTCAATTGGCATTTTCTAGCACAACTTCAAACCTTTAATTTTTTCAATCAACAATCTCCGGACTTAGGTAAAGATAATTTTGGTGCAGAAGAAGATATCGTGTTTGAGATGTGGAATCGCAGTGAATTTGCCGATCAATTTTTAAAACGTTTAAATCAAGGCAAATCATTGGGTCAGGCCAATCAGGCAACTCTCAATGATTTTGATAAGCATCTGGTAACTTTTGCACAAAGACAAATTCTTAAAGCCGATAAAACTTCCGCCTCTTATCGGATTCAATCTTCACTGGGCGAATTCAAGAAAGGAGAAAAAATCTCGCGTCTCTTAGAGACCACTCTCCATCTGGAGGGCAAAGAGCTCAGACTCATGACTTCCACGATGAAAGAAATGAAAATCTTTTCTCAGAGAATCGAGATCGCTCTTAAAGTTATTAAGAAACATTCTCCCAGCTCTTGGGAAAGATTTGCGGCCTTCACTGAAGTCATCATACCTATCAAACGGCCGGAGTTTGTGAGCTATTCCCATCAGGACCTTCCTGGTTATTCGATGATCAATCTTTATCATCGAGATTTTGTTGATTTGATGGATGATCTGCTTCATGAAAATGGTCATCACCATTTGAATTATTATCTGAACCTGGGAAAATTAATTGATGAGCCTCTGGATAATATTTACTACAGCCCTTGGAGAAGAACTCTAAGACCGCTAAGAGGTGTTTATCACGCTTACTTTACTTTCTTCTGGGCCTTTAAACTCTTTGCTGATCTTACCAAAGCAAAAGAAGTAGATTCCATCTGGTACTTATTCGGTCCGGCCGAAAAAGAAAAAATGATTTGGCGAGCAGTGGAGGAATACCACATGCTTAATTACACCTTTAAAGAACTTAAGGGGGCCAGAAAACAGGGTCTCATTAAAGATACTGGATGGAACTTAATTCAAGCGCAGCAAAAAGAACTGAATAAGTTTAAAAAGCAAATCCCTCTTTGGGAAAAGAAGCTCAAAACACATCGTAAAGATTTAAGTGATTTGAAAAAAACTCTCAAGAAGGCCGAACAGCAGTATTCTAAAAATTAAGTTCCTGCTGCATTTGATTGGCGGGCATCAGATCACCCTTGGCAGCGGATACTTTAATTCCTTCCTGCCAGATCTTCTTAGCTTCTTCCACCAGACCAAGCCCTTTAAGTGCCTTACCTAAAGCGAGGTAGGCCACGGAATACTTCGGATCCTGAGCAATCACCCGCTCGAGGTGCTCCCGCGCGGGTTGCCACTGACCTTTTTCGACCGCAATGGAACCCAACCCATAATTGGCCAGGGTATCTTCCGGATCGATTTCCAGCACCTGACGGAACATCGATTCTCGCTGGGCCCATTCGCTTTCCTGCTTTTGTTTGAGCTCGGTTTCTCTTTCTTTGTTTTTAGCTTCGTCTCCAAAGCTCTGAAAGGATTTTACGGTGGCGAGGGATTTTTGTTCTTCGGCTTCCGGTATCTTTCCCATTCTCATGAGGTAAAGGGACATATTAGTATGAGCAAGAACGGATTTAGGATCAACTTCACTCAGCTGTTTCATGAGATCGATGGCCTCCTGAAAACGTTCAAGTCGCCCGAGCATGACACCCAGACTTTCATAAGCATCAGCAAAGGCCGGATCAAGTTTAATCGCCAGACGAAACTTTTCTTCGGCCAGGTCCAGTTCATCCATCCTGAAGTGATCCGTCGCCCGATAAAATAATTCGCGGGCCTTGGTTTTAGGATCACCGGAGAGCAACGGATAATAACGGACGATTCCATCAAATTCCTCACCCTTCACGCTGAAATGAATCTTCATCTTTTCCACGCGGAAGTCTCGCAGAAGACTTGCCGTGAGATAAAATTTATCTTCCCACTGATAGCAAGCTTCACCAGTTCCGATTTTTTTATCAAAGCTCATGATCTCCCCGGTGGGAGCTGAACTACTCATTTCAATCAAGACCGGACTGTAAGCTGCTCCTCGGCGGGTGGCAATTTTTGAAACGGTCTCCTGTCCGGGATAACAGCCTTTATTCATCACAAGACTTAGATCAAACAAACGAAGATTATTAATGATCTCAACTTTAAAATCTGACCCGTCAAAACTTGGCCATCCGGTTAAGGCCTGCCAGGTGAGAACTTCAGATGCGGAAAGAGTTTTAAGAGCAGCCGTTTGGATTTGAAGATAGGAAGCTTCATCAAAGATTGTGCCGCTGATAGCTTCGGCTGCGGCAAAGTCGCTCGCTTCCGGGCCAATTAAAACCTGATAGGTTTTTTTAACTGGTTCACTAATCACAACATCTTCGGAAATTAAAAATTTATTCAACCGGACAAGGGTACGTTCAAGCAATTGTTCCGGAATAAGATAACGAAAGTTATCCTCCTGACGGACTAAATGGCCGTAACATTCCACTCGTCCCTGAGGATCAAGAAAACTGATTAACTGAAAACTACCGGGCTTAATTTTTTCGATGTCATAAGTCGCTTGGTTTTGCAGAAAAGATTTAACATCTTCCCCAGAAAAACTCACTTCATACAGAGCAATCGAGAACTGGCCGGCGTGATAGCGATATTGATTTAACATGATTTAAAGTGAAAACGATTCGCCGCAACCGCAGGTATTTTTGGCATTGGGATTATCAAAGACAAAACCCTTACCATTAAGACCATCTTTGAAATCCAGGACGATGCCTTTTAGGTAAATGACCGATTTGGGATCGACTAAAACTTTAATGTCACCGAACTCGAGGACATTATCTTTTTCTTTAGGCTCACTAAATTCAATTTTATAAGACAGCCCCGAACAACCACCACCGGTGACGGCTAGGCGAAGGCCCTTAGATCCATCAGGATTTTCCGCTTGGGCTATGTGATGAATCTGTTGAATAGCTTTATCGGTAATTGAAATGATTGAGTCCATAATTCTTCTCCGGAGTATTAAGCCATTATTACAGTTAAACTCCCACTTTTACAATGCTCGCTCTGCAGCAAGTCCACTCAGGTATTTGGGATTTTAGTAAGTTAGCTTATAATAGCATAATGGAATTAAAACTTTACCATTATGTTCACTGTCCTTTTTGTCTCCGCGTGCGAATGGCACTGGGGTTCCTGCAACTGCCTTATAAGTCGATTGTCCTGCCCTACAACGATGAAGAAACTCCTTTGAAATTAACGGGTACTAAAATGCTACCCATTATAGAAATCGATGGGAAGGCCATGAATGAGAGCCTGGATATCGTGGCAAAGCTTGATAGCACAAATTCTTTGCAGTCCCAGAAGCTAGAACAGGATGCACATTTTGCGGATTTTAATCAGCTTTTAAATAAGCTTGGTACCAATGTTCATAATCTCGCCATGCCTTACTGGATATTCACACCAGAATTTGATGAAGCTTCAAGGACCTATTTTCAAAAGAAAAAAGAGGCCAAACGGGGACCTTTTAAAGAATTGGTGAAACAACAAGATCTATTTTTTAAGAATGTATTAATCGACCTCACTGCCTTAACTTCTGAACTTAAGCCTTTTTATCGATCGGCCAATTTCACTATCTATGATATATTACTCGCCTCGCACGTTTGGGGACTTTATGTGGTTCCGGAGTTTCAGTTTCCGGAAGCGATTCATCAATATCTCCAAAGAGTAAAAGATATCTGTCACTTTAACTATCATCAGGATTTTTGGACTTCATGAAAGTTTCGCTCAAGATTTTAAGCCAGGGTAAAATTAGAGAACATGTTCTTTCCTCAAATGGAGCGGTGACTTTCGGTCGCGGCCGCCTGTGTGAGATCCAATTGGAAGACACCAAAGTCAGCGGCAAACACTGTCGACTGAATCTAAAAAAAGATCGTCTGGAAGTTACCGATTTAGATTCCAAAAATGGCACCTACTTAAATGGTATTCGAGTTGAACAGACGGAAGTTTTTGCAGGAGATGAAGTCCGCATCGGGGATACCCTGATCACCATGCAGGAAAATAAAATGCAAGACGAAGACGTAAAGGCCCTATCTTTCCCTGGTCCCGAGCATGACCGACTTGAATACGCCTTGAAGGCCGACTTCACTGGAGCACGCGTTCAAAATCAAATTGTGAATAAAAGAAGCCCGTCCTTGAAATTGGCCCAGATCGCCTCTCATGCCAAAGAAATTGATCTTCGGAAACGCGTTAACAGCCCGATCTTAATTTCCAAACAAGAAATCAGAAATCGCAATAAATTTCCTTCTTTTATGGCGACCCTTCTCGATGTCATAACTCTTCTTTTGGTCATGTCTTCCCCACTCTTTATTGTGGCCTCACTCCCTTCACAAATTGGCAACCAAACACGCATGCTGGTCTTAATCGGACTGGCCATTGTCTTTGGAGGAGCGTTCATCTTTTATAATTATAAATTGTCAAAATTCACAGTGGGTGAAAAGCTGGCAGGGATTCAAAGACTTCATTTTGAGCAGTAGATTATTTTCTGGGTTTCCAGGATATCTCTTCGGCCCCTTTGACCTTATTTACATAACGGGCCAGCACGAAAAAATAATCAGATAATCGGTTAAGGAAAATAACACTGTTTGGTGGAAGCTCTTCCTGAGAAGTTTCGTGATATCGCAGAAGTTTTCTTTCAACGGTTCTGGCATTCGTGCGACATAGATGGATGGACGCTGCCACAATTGAGCCACCTGGCAGGATGAAGTTTTTAAGCGGTGCCAGTTCATGATCCATCCGATCGATTTCCTGCTCTAAGTCTGAAATGAATTCATCAGAGATTTGCGGTAATTTAAACTTATGGCGATTTTCCACTTCACAGGCAAGATTTGATCCCAGATCAAAAATCGCGGACTGAACGTGATGAAGAAAATTCACAATTTGCTGAAACTCCAGGTCCAACGTCAACTGGGAAGCACTAAACCCCAAGCGGGAATTAAGCTCATCCAATTCCCCGTAAAGATCAATCCGTGAATCAGACTTGCGGGTTCGATTGCCACTGACAAGTCCGGTTTCACCCTGATCTCCGGTTTTGGTATAGATCCTGGACTTTTTCATCACATATTCCTTCTGTATCTTCCACCAACTTCGTAAAGCACTGAAGTAATCTCACCTAAGCTGCAATAACGAACGGCCGTAAGGAGCTCTTCAAAAATATTTCCACCAGTCAGAGCAGTGTTACGCAAACGCTTTAAGCACTCTCCAGAGCGGGCCTTGTTCTTTTCCTGGAAAGCATTCAGGCGTGCGATCTGATCATTTTTTTCAGCTTCGGAAGCTCGGGAAAGTTCAATTGGTTTCCACTCAGCTTGTGTTTCCGGAAGGAAAGTATTCACACCAATGATCGGAAATTCGCCCGAGTCTTTCAGCATTTCATAATACAAAGACTCTTCCTGTATTTTTCCACGCTGGTACATGGATTCCATTGAACCCAAAACCCCGCCTTTATCAGAGATTCTTTCAAACTCGGTTAAAACCGCGTCTTCAACAATATCTGCCAGTTCATCGACGATGTATGAGCCCTGAAGTGGGTTATCCGTTTTATTTAAACCGTACTCACGGTTAATGATGAGCTGAATCGCCATGGCACGTCGGACAGATTCTTCCGTTGGAGTGGTGATCGCTTCATCATAAGCATTGGTATGAAGAGAATTACAGTTATCCGACAGGGCGAGGAATGCCTGAAGTGTGGTGCGAATATCGTTAAAATCAATTTCCTGAGCGTGCAGCGAACGGCCGGAAGTCTGAATATGATACTTTAATTTCTGAGATTTCTCAGAAGCGCCGTACTTCTCTTTCATGGTCACGGCCCAAATTTTTCGGGCCACGCGTCCCAGGACGGTGTACTCAGGATCAAGACCATTGGAGAAGAAGAAAGATAAATTCTCACAAAAGTCATCAATCGCCATACCACGGCTCAAATAATATTCCACGTAAGTGAAACCATTTGAAAGGGTCAAAGCGAGCTGAGTGATAGGATTCGCTCCCGCCTCAGCAATATGGTAGCCAGAAATAGAAACGGTGTAATAGTTTTTAATTTTATGCTTACAGAAAAACTCCTGCACATCTCCCATCATCTTGAGTGCAAACTCCAAAGAGAAAATACAAGTATTCTGGGCCTGATCTTCTTTTAAAATATCGGCCTGAACCGTACCGCGTACCTGCCGCATGATCTCCACTGACTTCTCAAGATTTTCCTGATCAGCTTCCGGAAGAGATCGGTTAATGGCGGTGTTCATAAACATCGCAAGAATGATCGGTGCCGGACCATTGATGGTCATTGAAACGGAAGTTGAAGGAGACGTCAGATCAAATCCCTTGTAGAGATCCATCATGTCTTCCAGCATACAAATCGAAACACCGGATTCACCAACTTTTCCGTAAATGTCCGGACGAATGGCAGGATCTTCCCCATAAAGTGTAACTGAATCAAAGGCGGTCGAGAGGCGTTTGGCCGTATCGTTTTTAGATAAATAATGAAAACGGGCATTGGTACGTTTTGGACCACCTTCCCCTGCAAACTGGCGTTTTGGATCTTCATCGGCTCGCTTAAACGGGAAGACTCCTGTCGCAAACGGATAGAAGCCCGGAAGATTTTGGGAACGAATAAAACGCAGTTTATCTGAAGCATAGTGAAACTTAGGAAAGCCCACTTTAGAAATAGATTGCTGGGAAAGTGAGATGTACTTGGTTGGCACTTTGATATCTTTGCCACGAACCACGTAAGTGTATTCGCCCTTGGTGTACTGATCGATCATTTTATCAAATTCAGCGATCTCTTTTAGCTCTGCTCCCAGAGTGGCCTCAAGTTCCGACTTTTTAGTCCCGAGTTCTTTACTGTCAGAGATAAGCTTGGAAGCATTCACCAAAGTTTCATACTGCTGGAGTTTTTCCACCGACTTCTTGGCAGCCTCGTTATAAGAGCGAACAGTATCTGAAATATCCCGCAGGTAATTAACACGAGAAGCTGGAATAACCGAAAGCTTCTTTTCAGAAGCGCGGTCAGAAATGATGATATCTAATTCAGCATTGTATTTAAAATCAACTGACTTAACGATTTCCTTAAAGAGTGCATTCACACCCACATCATTAAACTTAGAGGCCATGGTACCAAATACCGGAAGTTCATCATCCGTAGGACTGCCAGGATGATTGGCAAAAAGCTGTTTGTTACGACGGTACTGTTTTCTGACGTCACGAAGAGCGTCTTCCGAGCGAGGTTTTTCGAATTTATTAACTGCGATGAAGTCAGCGACTTCCAGCATTTCAATTTTTTCCAGCTGAGTAGAAGCTCCATATTCCGGAGTCATGACATAAAGTGTTTTGTTGGCCACTTTGGTGATTTCATCCGAGGCCTGGCCGATACCGGAAGTCTCCACCAAAATTAAATCAAAGTCCTGAGTCTTTAAAAACTCCACCACTTTATTAATTTCCGGAGAAAGTTCATTATGAGAATCCCGGGTGGCCAGCGACCGTACATAGAAGTTTTCATAAACGGCCGACCCCAAACGAATCCGGTCTCCTAAAAGGGCCCCTTGATTTTTTTTCTTAGTAGGATCAACTGAAACCAAAGCGATTTTTTTATCTGAATAATAACGGTGAAAGCGCAAAAGCAGTTCATCAATTAAAGATGATTTACCCGCGCCACCGGTTCCGGTAATCCCAAAAACCGGGATCGATTTCGCTTTTACCGTAAATGGAAATTCACGGTTGTCCTCAATATACGTAATGACCTTGGCCATTTCATAGGAAGAAAGTTTTTTGTCAGCAAGCTTTTTAAAATCCACATCATCAATCGTCGAATAGTCACACTTATTGATCATGTCATCGATAATGCCACCCAGTCCCAGTGCCGTACCATCATTCGGATGATAAACACGGGTGATGCCACGAGATTGCAGTTCAGTAATCTCAGGCGGAGTGATCACTCCACCACCACCACCGAAAATCCGGACCGCTTTCCCACCACTTTGATCCAAAAGCTCTCGCACATAAGTAAAATACTCCATGTGGCCACCCTGATAAGAACTCAGAGCAATGGCGTGAGCATCTTCCGCAATCGCCGCTTCCACCACTTCCTGGGCCGAACGGTTATGACCCAAATGGATCACTTCCACACCCTTAGACTGTAGTAGTCTTCGCATAATATTGATGGAAGCATCATGGCCATCGAAGAGGCTGCCGGCGGTTACGAATCTTAATTTACGAGTGGTCATTGACAAATCCCTGATTTAAATAGTATTTGTTTATTTTAGTGATTTCCGCTCCAGTATATCTGGCCGAATTCTATAAGGAAAATGCTTTATAGCTTATGGCCCTGAGTATATAATGGGGGTTCTTTGTATAAGGAATACTCTCATGAGTGATGAATTAAAAGTAGAAAATCCGTTTCACACGGCCCGATTTAAGCCGCCTCGTAAAGGTAAGAAACCACCTAAACTATTGGCGATTGTTCACCAATCCGGTTGTACCGGTTGTGAAGTTTGTATTGCGGGCTGTCCGGTGGATTCCATTGAGCTGGTTCCAGGACCAGATCCTAAGAATCCAGGTTATCAGCAAATGGTTGAAATCGATCTGGCCCGTTGTATCGGTTGCCAGAACTGTTCCCAAGACTGTCCTTGGGAGACGATCACCATGTACCAGCATGATGATGCTTTCGTTGCATGGGGTAATGAGACTCTGGCCTCGGAGCTTTATGTGGATCAATCAATATTAGAAAAAATCAAAGAAGAAGACGAAGCTGGCTAAGCACCAATCAAAAGGCTCCTTAAACGGAGCCTTTTTTTTTGCTATCACAATTCAAATTTTAATCACTGCGCGCTGCTTTCAAGAGAAATTTACCCGTCTTACCTGAGAAGGTTAAGCTGAGACAATTATGGTTCTTATCAACCCTGTAGAGAATCATATGAAAAACAAAAATTTTATCCAGTCCCTGTTCTTTTTTTCCCTTTTAGCTCTTCCTCTAACAGCAGTTCAAGCTCGCGAAAAAATAGTTGGTGGCGAAAAAGTCACTGACCCAACTGAAGCTCCTTACATTGTAAGCCTAAGCGGCGTATGCGGCGGAAGTGTTATCTCTAGTAAGTGGGTGCTGACAGCTGCTCACTGTGCTGGTCACTTCTCAGAAGTCAAAGGCGGCATCCTCAATCTTAAAGAGCAAGGCGTGAGTGTTAAAGTTAAACAAGTAATCAAGCACCCTGACTACAATGCCAGCACTTTCAGCAATGACTTTGCTCTGGTTGAACTTGAAAAAGAAATCGATTTCAAAAACACGACCATCACTCCCGTCAGACTGGCCTCTCCGGTTTACGAAAGCCACGGGGGTATGGATCCAGGCATTGATGCCACAGTTTACGGTTTCGGAAATCTCTCAAGCTGGAGACCAAACTCAACTAAAGACTTAAACAAAGTTATCGTTCCAATCGTTTCTCACGAAGAGGCCAATGCTCCTGCTTCTTATAACGGCAAGATTGACGATACAATGCTGCCTGCTGGATACGCTGCTGGCGGAAAAGATTCATGCCAAGGTGACAGCGGTGGCCCAATGGTTGTCTTCAACCACCGTAACCAACCCGTTCAAGTTGGTGTCGTGAGTTGGGGCCAAGGTTGCGCTTCTCCGAATAAGTACGGAATCTACTCTAAGGTTTCCAGTGCTTATTTGTGGATCATGAAAACAGCAAAATAAAAATCTTCTCGATGAACCTCAGTTAAAGCTGAGGTTCATTTTTTTTACTGATCACATACTTCGCCAGAGCTTTATCACCAAAACGTTTTGATTTTATTTTTTTCCTAAGCTAAAGCGTTCTTTAAGCTCACCCCGTTATTGCTGAATATTTAAAGAGATGGCAGGGATCTTGGGTGTTAAGTTAAAGTGAGGTTTATACATCTCATGATAGTATCATTTGATACTATCAAACATTCCTCTGAAAGCCTGAATAGGCTTCAATTATAAGATTCTAACGCTCTATTGCTTTCAACGTCGGAACCGCAAATTACTGATAAAAAAAGGCCCACATTTTTCAATGTGGGCCTTATTAGACCTTAAAGGAATATAAAAAATCAGATAACAAACGGAAGCGAAACACCAATCATGATAGCACTAAAATCTGTATCACGTTCAGTTTTCGTCGCACCGATTTTATCTTCGCCATAAGTACCTTTACGGTATTCAACGTTGATATCAACAAATGGCAAACCCGTGAAACCAACACCAAGCTTCATACCTGTTCCGTCAGAGAATTTTAAATCTTCTCTTCCAGTACCAGAATTAGTTTCTGATTCACCAATTGCTGAGAAAATATAGCCGGCATAAACGCGAAGAAGAATTGGAAATTCAAAACCTGCAAATAAGGCCCATTCACTAGTTGCTAAATTTTCTTTAAAGTCATTATCATCAACATTCAAACTGCTTCTTAAATAGTCCACGCCTAATTGGAAACCAAGATTTTGGTAACCCAAACGACCACCCATTGAAACGCCGTTAGTTTTTTCTTCACTAGTATTGGCACCGTCAATTTCAAATTTACCCATGCTGTAACCAAGAACTGGCTCAAGCAGCAATCCTGCCTTAGCTGGGGTGATAACTAAAAATGCGAGGATCATAATAAATAGTTGCGCGATCTTCATGATAAAAAGCTCCTAAAATAAAAGAGGGATACTCTATTTATTTTAGAAGCTTTCGAATTTTATGCATTACTTTTGTATTCGACCAATCAGATCATCTATTTTCACAAACAAGATGTCTTTGCCATTGGCGGATTTAACGGCCACATGACCCCTGGGAACTTCCTGGACATTTTCGCTGGCAATGGTTCTGCCCTTCTCATCCTGGTCGATTTGCCCCACCATATCCCCTTCTTTTGCGAGGACTTGGCCAATCACTCCGCGACCGAAGACCACTAGGTCACCATCTGCGATTTTGTGGGCGCAGGAGACACAGTTGAAACGATTGTCGACTAATATGGTGTGACCTTTTTTCAGGTTGAAGTAGGCAAGATCTTCTCTCACCTTACTGATGGAGAAAAGATTCACATCAAACTTCACCAGCACGGCCAGGACCATACTGGCGGTAATGAGCTGAAAGATTTTTGATCGTTGCAGGATAATGCCCTCAAACTCCAGATCTCTCACTTTGCCTTCTGCATTCTCAAGTTGCGAGGACACTTTTTTATCAAAGACAGCCTTCTTTAAAACCATGGTGAAGAAAAAAGCGGTTGAGAGGAGCACCAGCATGGAATACATGAACAATCGGAAGAAATACAAACCTTGTTGATGAATCACAACTTGTTTGGATTGAAAGAGGTACGTCAGAGTAATAAACATCAATGGCAGGATCGCCCAGTTAAAGACATCGACTAGTTTATGTTTGAAAAACCAATCTTTTCTCTTTTGATGATGATCATACTGCACGAGCTTGATGCGAAAATCTTCAAACTCGGTCTTAGTCATAAGGTCAGGACGACTCTGATAAATACCTTCCCAGATATAATCCACCCTCTCAAGACTCGAATTAAAGTAGTGCTTAATGCCACTTTTCATCTTCACGTAGAAGATTGACCAGCAGACAGTTGTTACACTTTCAATGTCGGCATAACTAAACTCTTCTTTATGACGTCCATGGTGAATCAGCATGTGATCCGAAAACACCTGAACTGAGCGATTGAGCTTTAAGCGCAGCCAGAAGAAATAAAAGGCACCCGAAATTACAAAAAACAGAGCACTCATAATCAGTTCATATGAGTAATCGGATACCACCGTCTGGAAACTCTCACTAGTGAACTGGATAATCCAAAATGAAAGGATCATCGCGGTCAGAATGAGAAACCCCAAGACATAGATCTTGTAGTGATTCCGGTAGCGTAAATTTCGTGGCTGTATAGGATCTAATTTGCTGATCGTATCCAAAACCATTTCTCCTGTTAAATAATTCTCCCTCGACCTATCGGAAGAAGGAGGACTTAACTTGAGTAAAATAGTTTACTTCTTTAAGTATTTGTTTTTAATGAAGAAAATTAGGCAACCACCGAAAATCAGGCCAAGCGAGATCCATTGGGATGGAGTTAAAAATCCCCAGGTTCCTCGAACCGCATCTCCTCTTAGGGCCTCAACAATCAGTCTCAGAACGCCATAACCCAAAAGATAGATGATAACTAAATTCACCCGCGGAGCTTTCGACTTTAAAAAATACACACCCATGATGATAAGACCAAAAGCCTCTATCAGTTGTGTGGGATGGCGGTAATGATCATGGAGATAAATTCCCCAAATAGCATCAGTCGGTTTACCGTAACAGCAGCCCGCTAAAAAACAACCAATTCTTCCTATACCATGACCCATAACCAGCGCCGGTAGCATCGGCCAGAAAATTTCCGAGGTAAATTTTTTATCCAGAATTTTCATGGTCGCAAGAAAGACCAAGGCCCCCAATAATCCACCATAAAAAACGAAACCACCACCCGTCCAGAAGCTGATGGTTTGTAGATAATCGCCAGCGGACTGATCAGGATAGGTGAGATAAAAAAGAAACTTGGCACCCAACCAAGCCGCAAGAAAAATTCCCCAAAAATAAACCAAGGCCTTTAGGTGAGAGATCTTTTGAGGTATGAGCGAGAAAAAAATCTGATAACCTATTCCCCACCCTAGCCCCATGAGCAAGGGGTAGGAATAGAGAATCAGATTATGGTTTTGATACAGGATTGGAAGCATGAGGCTCTTGAGCTTTCTTCGCTTTTAACTGCAGAATGAAATCTATTATCAGTAATCCTGCTGCAATGGTGATGCAACTATCAGCAACGTTAAAAGCAGGAAAATGGTTGGCCTCGTTTTTCCAATAAAACATGAGAAAATCCACAACATAACCCAGGCTAAAACGATCGATCAGGTTACCGGTGGCACCGGCAATGATCAAAGCATAGGCAAGAGATATAAAAAACGGACCTTTCAACGTTTTAATCAGTAAAAAGAAAATCCATCCACAAAAAATCACCGGTAAACCCAGAAAGAAAATTTGTCTGAACCAAGTCGGACCATCGGCCCCAAAGCCAAAGGCCGCACCTGTATTCTTAACGTAAGCAATACTAAAAAATCCCTCAATCACCGGAATCGTCTGACCGTAGAAGAGACTACTTTGAATCGCACCTTTTGAGAGTTGATCCACAATAATGAGAGTTGCCATCAATAAGCATAGTGTCCAAAAACGTGCCATTTAGTAATAATCCTTAGGGTTGATTTCGTATTTCTCAATCTTCCTTAAAAGTGTCTTTTTAGGAATGTTGGCATTCAAAGCAGTTTGGTTAATTTTGCCTTTATTGATAATCAATGCCTGGACAATAAATTCTCTTTCAAACAAGTCTTTGGCAATAGCAAAATCCAATTTCCCACCTTCGCCTAATTTCGCTCCGAATGAAAATTGAACATCATTGGCCGATTTAGGTGCGATAGTGTGATCTAGGACCGAGTTTTGGATGTCTTCCAGGTCAATTACACTGTCCTCGGCCACCTGGTCTTTAGTTTCAGCTTTTTTCTGATCTTTAAATACAATGGCGGGTAGCGAGTTCACATGGATGTAGTCTGATGCTTCCATAATGAAACAGTGTTCAATAATATTTCGAAGTTCACGAATGTTACCGGGCCATGAATAATTACTCAAAACTTCCAGGGCCTCAGGTTCAGCACCTTTGACTTTCAAATTGTGAACATTGTTAAAATAATTAATGTAGTGATTCACCAGATGCGGTATATCGGTCTTACGATCGCGCAGAGGTGGAAGGTAAACTGGAAGAACATTTAAACGGTAGAATAAATCTTCCCGGAAACTGCCGTCTTTAATCATTTCTTCAAATGGTTTGTGAGAAGCTGCAATGATTCGCACATCCACTTTGATCTCGCGGTTAGATCCCACTGGCATGAAGGTTTTTTCCTGAAGAACCCGCAGAAGTTTTACCTGCATGGCAGCTGAGATGTCCCCAATTTCATCCAGGAAAATAGTCCCGCCTTCAGCGAACTGAAATTTACCGATTTTTCTCTGATCAGCACCAGTGAAGGCCCCTTTTTCATGGCCAAAGAGTTCACTTTCAATCAAGTTCTCAGAAATCGCACCACAGTTAATGGTGACAAACTTCTCGTCTTTTCGAGGAGAATTGTAATGGATTGCTTTAGCGACTAGTTCTTTACCAGTTCCTGATTCGCCTCGGATAAGCACCGGCGTATTTACCTTGGCCAGTTTAGCGATAACATCAAAAACTTTTTTCATGGCATTGGATTCACCCACGAATTTGTCATTTGAAGTTGCGGACTCTCCAATGGAAAGTGTCGGTGAGGAGAATCCGACGGTCTCAACCATTGAACGCGCTTTAAGTGCACGTTTAATGAGGGCCACCAGATTTTCAGCACTGATGGGTTTTTCAAGATAGTTGTAAGCGCCCTCTTTAACTGCTTTAACCGCATCTGTTACATTTGAATAAGCAGTTAAGATCAAAACTATAACTGAAGGATCATGCTTCTTGATTTCAGTCAGAGCTTCAATACCATCCATTTCCGGCATGTTGACGTCCATGACTACCAGATCATATTTCTGGCCATAAACTCTGGTAACAGCTTCTTTGCCATTGTCGGCCACATCAACCACAAAGTGATGGTACTCCAGTGCTTGTTTAACTGACTGCTGGAGAACTTTGTCATCATCAACAACCAAAACCTTATGCATATAAGCTCCTATTCATTCTTTAACTTAATTATAAACGAAGTACCTTCACCAAGTTTAGAAGTGGCAGTAATAACCCCATTATGTAACTCGATAAAATATTTTACCAGATAAAGGCCTAGTCCTGATCCCTTAATTGAATGGGAGGAATCATTCTTCACCCGATAAAATTTATCAAAAATATGGGCCAGGTCTTCCGGTCCTACCCCTACGCCGTTGTCCTTGATCTCGATATAGACCCAATCCGGATCATCCCAGGTCTTAACCCAGATGGATTTCTCCCTGCCGGCATACTTAATGGCGTTTTCGATCAGGTTGGAAATCACCCGGTTCATAAGTACTGTATCAATTTGGATGGGATAAAGGGGTGAGAGCTCTTCTTCAATTCGAATGCCTTTACTTTCGGCTTCGAACTCAAGCTTCTCCACAATTCCTTCGATGATCTTGTTTACGTCTTTGGATTCTTTATTCAGGGTCAGGTTCTGAGATTCAATTTTTGTTAAATCCAAAATCGAGTTAATAAAGTTATTAAGCTCCTTGGTGGAGTTCATCACGTTATCAATCAACTCCGTTTGTTCCGGAGTATTGTTGAACTTGATCTTTAAAATATCGGCAATCCCAGCAATCTTGGCCACGGGAGTTTTTAAATCATGACTCATCAGCGAGATGAAGTTTTGTTTTAAATTATCCACTTGCTTTAAAAGCTTGGTCTCTTCTTCAATGGCATACCGGGTTTGATACTCTTCAATCGCCCTAAAAGGTACCCAGATGTAATAAACCACAAAGATACTCAGAACCAGGTGAGAGAGTTTAATCCACCAGCCAAAAGTAATGAAAGCAAAGTAGCTCGTCAGTAAAATCCCCAGGATTAAAAGGATTGTGATCATCAAACCTTTGACTGGTTGAACCCGGGAGATGATATAGGAAAGTAGAATAGCGATAAGAAGGGCCCCCACTTGCGTGGTTATATCCTTAACGTCATAAATAGTTTTCTCAGAAATCAACGCCTCAATCACATCCGCATGAACGGCAAGCTTGGGAGACCTGGCATTTTCCTTATCAAAGGGAGTCAGAATAAAATCACTGGAGTTTGAAAGGTATTCAGGCCCCACCAGGACAATTTTGTCTTTAAAAAATCCCTTAGGAAAATTCCCCACCACCACTCGGTGAAAAGGAATAGATGGAATTCGATTCGTGGAAGGATTTCCCGAATATTTAAAGAGCGCGAAGTTGGCATCGGCTTCCGAGTTATAATAAGCACCCTTGTAAGCCGTGGCATCAAGTACTGGAAGTCCCTTGAGTTCCCGAAATCTTTTAGCGGTCCAAAGATGAAGAGAGTCCTCTCCCGAAATATTCAGAATCGCCCGACGTACCACCTCATCTTTAGAAAAGACTAATTGATCCCGATACAACTGGGCGAGGTAATAACCAGCATCTTTTAAGGCTTCCGGTGGAACCAGCTCTCCCACCTGATCAATTTCAGTCCCAAATTTAAACTTATCACCAGAGGGCGAATAATTCTTGATCGCTTCATGAAACTCGGTTTGATACCGGGCCTCAACTTCCGAATCAGGCTCAAGCAAGGAAACAAAATAGTTCATAATCGCCGGCTGATCTTCCATCAACCTGGCCATCAAGCGAGTGTGAGAAGCGTATGTATAAGGATAAGTCTCGCCTAAGAATTGATCACTCTCTTCGTCCAAAGAAATCAAGACAATCGGAGTATTAAAATTCTTAGAGGGCAGATCCGTCTTAACCCAGAAATCATAAAATATTGATTCCAGCGGATGAAAGGAGTACTGAATTAAAATCAGAATAAAGGCGAGTGTCACCAAAAGCGGAGCAAATTTACTGAACTCAACTTTCTTAAACTTACTCAGCACGCTTAATCTCCTTGCTCACAAACAAGTAATCCCATTCATGAGGCAAGAATTCCAAGGCCAGTATATTTTGAAAGTGCTTACTCTTATTGATTGAAGAGAGTTCTAGTAGTTTCCGCGACGGCAAAGAATAATAAAACTTGGGCTTTCTCAGTTTTAAACCTACCCGATCCAACAGATCTTTTTCCATGGGAAAATCGGCCAGAAATTTTTCAAGTTTTTTAAAATAGCGCTTACCTAAAATCAATTTGAACATTAAATCCAGGAAAGGATGAAGCAGAAAACTTATTAACCAATCAGTCGCTTTTCTAAAATCTTTGATAGGAATCAAAGAGAGAATAAACCCAGACACCGAATGAATGATCCAAGTTATTAGCCCCAAGAGAAACATGGTCTTTGTTCTTTTAGAGGCCATCCCCCGCTTCACTTGCAGAAGAAGTTCAAAACAGATCGCCTTCATTTCGTAGGATGAACATTTCTCAATCAGGCTTTTATTTAAGACCAGACTGATAGTTTCGCGGTTTTGCAGAACAAAGGCCCGCTCAAGAGTTCCGTTATAGAAATACAAGTGAGGTAAAGGAAGTGAGAGCTTATAGGCCTCCTGGGCCGCGGCCTCAAAGAATTCTTTCTCATCACTAGAGCGCATTTCCCGGGCCCCGAGTAGATAAAGGATCAAGGTGTCACTATAACCAATTGTAATTACAAGCAAGGCTAACCAAAACAGCATTCCAATAAAAAATAACGCTCCGCTTAAGGTTATCCAGAGGAATAATCCCAGAATCAGAAAAATAAGCATTAAGGAAAGGGTTGCACGCATAAGAAGTAAAACCAGATTTTTTAATAAGTTAACTCTATTTTACCATCTCATAATTCTTATTTGCATTACTTTATTACAGCCTTAAGGCTTTCCCATGGACTTTAATCCAGCTCCAAGTTATAAACCAGCAACACTTTTTCACGAATGAAAACTGAATGTTTCTGCACGGCGGCACACTGGTACAAAATGGATAAGGAAATTCTTCATCTCATAGAAACTGTTAACGAGCTTTTACCGGCGAAAGAACAAAAACTTGATGATGATGCTCTTATTTGTGAATGCTTTTGTGTAAATGCCGGAGATATTCGGTCAGTGTGTTCAACCAAAGTAGATCTGGAACTTTTAAAGGACCATTTCAAAATGGGGCAAGGATGCCAAACTTGCATAAAAAATAAAGATAGTTGGATTAATAAAATATTTTAGTTTCTAAGTGAGTCCGAAAGGAGTTTCCAATGGCTTTTGACCGTTTATTATTTGGTACTGCAGGCGTCCCTAACAGTACTGTGAAGAAAAACAATCCAGTGGAAGGGGTTAAACGTATACACGAGTTAAGCCTGGATTGCATGCAACTAGAATTCGCCCACGGCGTGCGCATGAAAGAAGAAGTTTCTTCTGCTCTTCGTAAGGTTTCATATGAGTTGGGAGTTCCTCTTACTTCTCATGGTCCTTACTACATCAACCTCAATGCCCGTGAACAAGATAAAATTGATTCATCGGTTGAGCGTATCATTCAAACGGCCAAGATCTCTGATCTTTGTGGTGCTGAATCTATGACATTCCACGCGGCTTTCTACATGAAAGATTCTCCGTATGATGTTTTTGACTTGGTTGAGAAATCTCTGAACGTCATTGAAGAAAGACTTTCTCGTCTTGATATCGAGATTGAACTTCGTCCTGAGCTGACTGGTAAAACTTCTCAGTTTGGTTCTTTAGAAGAGTTGATCTCACTATCTAAGTCAGTCACTAGCTGTAAGCCATGTATGGATTTCTCTCACCTCTACGCTCGTACAGGTTCAGTGAATGACTATAAAGGTTTCTGCGAGACGCTTGAAACGCTTAAGAACGAACTTGGTCCTAAAGCTCTTGAAGAGATGCATATCCATATCTCTGGTATCAGCTCTAACTCTAAAGGTGACTTAAAACACTTGAACCTTGAGAAATCTAAGTTCAACTGGAAAGACCTGATGAAGGCCCTTAAAGATATGGACTGTCGTGGTTATGTTGTTTGTAACTCGCCAAACCTTGAAGTAGATGCTCAGATGTTGAAGCAGTACTACGTAGCTCTTTAATCTTTTCTCGAACACACACATATCGCTTTAAAAGCCTCCGAATGGAGGCTTTTTTTTATGCCTCTAAATCAAGTATCTAAAAGGTATGCGGTACCTTTTCGTTTCCTTTTTCAAAGAGTTACACTTCGAAAATTTATTCCTTGAATTGATTCCCAATTTCCTGCTAACATTTAAATAATCAGGTGAGGGAGTGCTGTGAACACCCCCTCTAAAGCATCATCTGCCAAGTTCTATCCTCCATGAAAATCCTATGTTTCAAGGCACCCTTCATTGGGTGTGTCATGGAGATTTATTTTTATTAGCTCAAGAGACTTGTGAAAGTGGAGTTAATTTGAAGAAAGAATGGGGCTCTTTTCTATTGTGAATGATGTGTACGAAATCTTGGAACGATAGAGTCGATACTAAGCCGCTTTCAACCACTCCTGCGGATTCAACAAATCATGTAGATGATTCTCTTCGCCCGCCTTCAAACCGATTAAATAACAATAGCCATCAGCATGAGTGATCAGAAGTTTCTGAATCTTGGAGTCCCAATTCAATTGTAGGATTTGAAGCAAGTGATCAGGATCTTCATCCATGGTCAGCATAATCCCATTCAAATGAGAATAAGGCGTAAAGCTTGACCAGTTAGTGGGAAAATCAAGCACCCCCATGGGGCTTTCAAATCTCAGCATCTGAGATTGTGGAATAAAGAAACCACGGAGATATGAAAGAGAATAATCTTTTAGTTTAAGTTCAAGGCTGGATAAATCAATGCCCGGTTTACTTGGGAGATTGAGAGTTTCTTCTAGTAAGAGGGAAAGGAAATCTGATTCGGCCATGGTGCCTCCAGATTCCTTATCGGCAAATTATTAAGAATCCTTTATTCTAAAGGATTAATGGGCTCCATGGCCTCGTGATAGGTTTTGATATTGCTGACATCCGCTATCAACCATTTACCGTCTTGATTCACAACTTCTGCAATTTTCTTCACGTCGGAGGAAAACCGGGTCTTATCGTTATCTCTGGTTAAATAAGAAATGGAATAAGTAATGAAGCATTTCTTTTCCTGACAACTTTTAGAAAGGATTTTGAAACTGTCTTTTTTTACACTTCTAAGGTCAGCGAATTTTGTAAATTCATCTTCATTGATGTTTTCGACCACTTGTCTTAGCTTGCCAGTGACTCTCTCCAGAATGAATTCACGAGTAACGACTTGTCCCATCCTCGCTTCAACAAAAGTTTGAAGTGCAGACTCGGGGCTGAGATTGTCACTTAAACAAGCTGTTAAAAATATAAGCAAAGGGAGAATCCATTTCATTATCTTAACCTTTCTGGTTGAAAGCCCAGTTCTTGGACAATTTCCAGGAACTCGGACCAGTTAAACACATTCAAATCTTTTGATGTTTTCTCAAATTTTATCCCAACCCCGGTTAAATCCAGAGTTCCGGCAACTACTTCCCCATCCTGAGAGAATTCCCTGTCACCAAAAAAAATCCGAACGTTAACATGCCGGGGAAATTTCCGTCCTTGCTCCAGTTTAATGAAGCACCCATCACTGTCCCAGTTACTAAGATTCCCTTCCACTTCCTGATTGTTATAAAATACTTTGCAGGGAATTTTTCTCAATAGAGGTGAGAAAAGGTCTGAGGAATTGTAATTAGGGTTAATGCTGGCCATTTTTAGATAGTGAGATAAAAGCTGATAAAGGAAGTATGAAATGATGGCATAAAAGAACATGGCCACGACGATGATCTTATTGAATTCAACAAACAGGCCTTCAAGTACCTTAAAACCTACCAGCAAAATTGAAAGACGATAAACCATGACTGAATAACGGTGATGCTTCCAGATCATGATGCCAGTTAAAAATAAAGTCAAAGCAACGTACCAAAATAGTTCCAGTCCTTTTTGAAAATAGACCCAGGAAAAAGGAGAGAGGTGATGTCGGTAGGCGTGCTGGAGATAGAGAAAAAAGAATGACAGGCCCAGGTATATGACCACATTCAGTATAATCGTATCTTTCTTTTTGACTTTCAATTGTTCCATCTTAGATTTGCCCTATAATACTATTATGAATGAAGTCGTCCTGGAAATCTCCTCAATTTGTGTGGCCTGCGATAATTGCCGCTTAATCTGCCCAGAAAATGCCATTGTGACCAATGGTCAGGAATATCTGATTGATCACTGGAGCTGCACACTGTGTGGTCTGTGTATCGAAGTTTGCCCTGTTGATTGTATCAAAGAAACAACTCTTACTTAACCTCTTCCACTAAATCATTCCACCAAATCAAAGCGCGGGAATCTTTCCTGGCCTCATGCCCGCTCAGAATGATTCCCGGAGATAAATCTTTCATTTCCTCATCCGGATTAAGGTTAATGACCTGGGGAGATTTGGCATGATAACTGAAATTTTGCAGATTAATCTTCCAGGTCTTAAGCGCTTTTTCCTGCACCAAAAAGCGCAGGAATGGATGGGTTGAGCGTAAACGGTAAGTTTGAAGAATCTGAAAAGAAGTCTCCCAAAATCTTTTAACTGTCCCAAAATCCCAATAATCCACATTCTCTAGCAGGATTGCTGGAATTTCTTTTTTTGAGAAAGGACAAACCGAATCAAAAAATGAACTAGGACCGCTGACCTTATCCAGTTGTGCCAGATCAATCAGTGAAATACCGGTATAGGTTTCAATCTTTTGATCAGGGGCCAGATCTTTATTTTTAATAATGTTTTTGACCAAGCGGCGATCATCAATCTCAAGGGCATTGTACCCCAGGGAAGCATTTACCCAATAAGTGAACAGTACACCCTGGGACTTGGAATACGGGGCCAGGAAACGCTCAAGTTCTTCTTTTTTGAGATAGAAAAATTGATCTGCATTAAGGACTAAGAGTTTTCCACGGTATTTTACCTGAGGAAGTGCCGCCAAATTATGAATGGCCCCACCAATATCCAGGATATCAGGCTTCTCCCACAAAAACTCCACGCCTTCAAAAGCACTTTTGTTTTTACAAAAGTCCTCAATCTCCTGACCCATGTAATGAAGATTGATATAAATCTTCTCAATGCCTAAACTGCGGGCATAGGCCACCTGCAGCTCAAGCAGGCTTTTTTCAAATACAGGCCACAGGACTTTAGGGAGTTTCTGGCCAATGGTTCCCATACGGGTACCAAAGCCTGCTGCCAGAATTAAACAATGATCAATTCGCATAATAGTGTTGGAAAAGTTTCTTTTTAAGTTCAGTGTATTTTGGGTTATCCATCATGACCCTGCGGATCTTCTCCATGGCAAAACCAATGTATTTTAGATAACGATCATCTTTACGCCAGTTATAGATGTAACAAAAACTTCCAACCGCCTTAAAGACTCTTTGAATCAGCATATCGTCATAAAGATCCAGAAATTCTTCATACGTTTTCTGGCCATGAATGGAAACATCCAGGTTTTGATAATAATACTTTTTAAGGGCGACGCGATTTTCCTCTTTAAGGTCGTAGTAGCAATCCTCTAGAAGCGAAACCAGATCATATTGAGGGATTCCCCAACGGGCGTCCTGAAAATCAATAAAGGTAAACTTTGAATCTTTCACCATTATATTACGTGAATGAAAATCCCGATGAGTGATAACCATCTTCTGATTGGCCAGTCGTTTCATGATGGGATCAAACAAAGCTTCGAGCTCACTGATTAAATTCTCATCCTGGTTTTTGTAGAAGAAATTTAAAAAGTACTTGAAAGTAAAACGGGTTTCATCCATGTACTTTTGATAATCAAATTTTAATTGAAACAAATTATTATTTTTAACCGCAGTCGGTGGAATCCGGTGCAGCTCCAAAAGTTGATCCACAATCGTCTTGTAGATTCGAAGTTCTTCCTCACTCGAGGTAACTGAACTAAGATGATGCAAAAGAGTCACATTCCCCAAATCTTCTTGCAGTGAATACCCACGAGAGAGATTATGATCAATAATTTCCGGAACACGCACTCTATTTGAACTAAGAAACTGCTGAACTGATAAGAAAGGATGTTTCTCCATCGTTTCATTAAAAGGATTATCCAGACAAACAACATAACTATCTTTCGATGTGAAAATCCTGTAATACCGACGAGTGGAAGCATCCCCGGTCAACTTGTCGACTTCTTCTAACTTTTCGTCTTTTAAAAGATCCTTATCTTGAGTTCGATTAAAAAGCTCTTCAATGAAGAATTGTTCTGCTTGTTCTGGTTTCATAGGTTTTGGTCCCTGATGCTATTGATGAAGGTATAAAAGTTTTTAGATGAATTTTTTTTGGCCAGAAGATTGTCTTCATCCCCACCTTTAATGAGGAAAGCCTTGAATAAGGATTCCTCACGGTTAATGAGATTGGCATCACCGACCTGAAGAATGAAGTCGGCAGTATTTCTATTCTGGGTTTGAAGCCAGGAAAGATAATACTCACCATTAAAACCCGATCGCACTGTTAAATAATGGGCCCACTTGTGGATCTCCATTTTTTCCTCGATTGCCAATCGGTTTAGAAGCAGAATCCGCTCCAGGGTAATAAACCCAATAGGAACGATTGTCTGCTTGGGATACAGAAGGTTCTCACTTCGAACCAGCTCATAGGCGAGAATACTCACCAGCATACTTTCATGCTTAATGTATTTTGAAAGTAAACCACGGGAGATGAAGAGCTCTCCTTTCGGTAGTGAGAAATGTAAAGGGGCATCATTATCGAGAATCGTAACTTTTGCAGTTTTCAGCTCTTTAAAGAAAATCTCATTATTGGAAATAATCTCATCCGTTACCCATTGGAGATACTTTTGCGATCTCGAATTTAAGGAAAGTACTTTTACACCGGGAGTGAGCAGGAATGAAGTTTTTAACGACGCCAGATGATCAGCAAAATCATCGGCCGTCATTTCACTGTAACCTTTACCTAATGACTTATGTTTAGTCTTGCCAGGAATGATAAATGTACTACAGGAGGAAATCAGGAAGAGCAGAATAAAATAATAAACCCCCGCTTTAAGCGAGGGTTTATAGAAGTGATTTAAATATTGGATATTAAATTTCGTTTGCGACTTCACGACCGTTTTCTAAATAATAAAGGGTGAAGCCCGCGTAAATCTTATTTGGATCTTTGATAAGAGGGCGATTGTTATCCCAGATTAACTTCCATTTATTAACGGTTGTATAAACCTGCTTGGAGATGCCTCCTAGAGTATCACCAGTTCTGATGAGATAAGGCAAACCTTGTGGATTCCAAACAAATTCTTCAGCAGGAGCAATGTAATTCAGCACCATGCCTTCTTTAATATTGGTCGTACCATTTAGAGCGTTACGATTTTGATCGGCCAGTTCTTTCCAGCGCTCATAGTTGCCGTAAAGTTTAAAAGCAATCAACATTAACGTTTCATTCTTTTGAACCGTATATTGCTTGGTTGAGCCAGCATCATAATTAACCACTGGGGCAGCTTCCTGAACCACTGGTTCCGAGTCTGTCACAACAGGAGCATCCATTTCACTAACCGGCTCTTGCAGACTTTCAGTAGGAGTTTCTTCGGTAATCAAGTTTTCCTGAGGTTCCGAATCGGCAAAAGGTTGATCCTCTTCAATTGGACTCTCTATAAATTCATCAGCATCAGATAGTTCAATCTGAGGCGTTTCTTCATCAACTTTTTGTGCTGACTTTGAGCCGGAACAGGACACTAGGCCCAAACATAAAACGACCAACCATGGCGTAAGCTTCATAATCACTCCCTGATAATGACAAACAGATAGAGTTTATTATAACTGCAAAGCTTAGGGGAGGGTGGAAAAATTTGCTAAGTTATTAAAAATGAAAAAACATATCTTTCTGGTCAATTGAATCCCAGATACGTCTGACCAGTCGATCAAAGTGTTCTTCATTATCCAGAAAATCTAACTCATCCGTATCCACGATGAGGGATTTACCCAGATTGTAGTTGTTGTACCAGTCATCATAATAATTATTCAAGCTGCTAAGATACTCCACTGGTATGGCCTGCTCATAATCCCGGCCACGAAGCTTAATGCGTTCCTGTAATTTAGGAATTGAGCGACGAAGGAAAATCATAAGTGTCGGAGGGCTTAAAAACTGAGTCATGGATTCATAGAGATTGCGGTAGTTGTTGTAGTCCCGCTCGTCCAGCTTGCCCTGATCAAAAAGTGAACGCGCAAAAATATTGGCATCCTCATAGATAGAGCGGTCTTGAATAGAACTTGCTGGTAAATTCTCAATCTCTTTGTGGGTATTAAATCGGTGAGTCAAAAAATACACCTGAAGAGGAAATGACCAGCGACTCATGTCTCCGTAGAAGTCAGAGAGATAAGGATTGTCCTGAACCGACTCAAAGTGAGGCTTCCAGCCTAAGCGTTCAGAAAGTTTTTTAGTTAAAGTTGTCTTGCCGCTACCAATATTACCAGCGACCACCACGAACATAGGGTTAGAAGCGCTGCTAAGGCGATGATAGGCCTGCTCTGACATGAAGTTCTCCTGAATTTGCATCTTGAAAGCGTAGTACGATTTATCTTAGAAATCTTGACTCATTTAATCAAATTTTAATTTTTTTTTGATGCGTTTACGTTATCGCGTTAATTACTTAGAATGAAAAGAAATGAAGTTACTCAGTCTATTTTTTGTTTATATTCTCCTCTCTCTAAGCTTACAGGTAAGTGCTCAATCCCTTGTGGAAGACGCTAATTTAGCTACAAATTCTGATACGAATGAGAATCTCTTTACTGAAACAATAAAAATTATTTCAAACTCAAAGAAAATTTTTATTCTCACTAATAATAATCAACAACTCGGTCCGGGAGACTTCATCTCCTTAGCACTAGATAACAATCTGGCGGCCAGAGCGGTGGTGGCCAAAACTCATCAAGGCCAGGTGGGAATTAAAATTCTTAAAATCTATTCACTCGCTCAATGGGGGCGTTTAAGAAGAGATCAGGAAGTTCAGATTGTTAAAGGTGACGATTCTTTATTCGGTAAAAAAGCTGAAGTAAAAGTAGATGAAACACCTATTTCAAAAATTCGCTCGGAAGATGATCTCTACACCGGTGATGTGGTAGTGGAAGATGATATTGGTGTATTTGATGAGAACAAGAATCGTCACATTAAACCGGATAATATCGTCGCTTTAACCGGTGCTTTTTATGAAGCAGCCGAAGTGGAATCGCGAGGTGGAAAATTGCGGGCCAATGAGTTCGGAGTCTCCTGGGCCTTTCAATTTGCTGATAACTATTTCGCTGAGGCCTTGTATGGCCGCGCCCTTCTGGATAATTTCCCAGGAGACGGTAGTCAAACCCTGGCCAATCATTTAACTGCCAGACTTAAATTCAACATTAAGGGCCCGCTTTATACCTTCTTCATGCCTTATGTTGGTTTTCATACTTACACCATTTCAAGTCCTGATGCCGGTAAGACCAACAACGACAGTACTAATGAAGAACAATTAAAAGCTGTCGACGACCTTAAAAAATCAGGTCCGGTTTTCGGAGTGACTATTATGCGTCGACTGGTGCCGGGATGGTTTATTAAAGGTGATATCGGATCAGATATCATCAATGTAGGGTTTGCCATTGAATTTTAAAATTCTTCTCCTTCTCTTCATTTTATCTGGATGTGGCGTTAAGAGTGATCCTGTATCACCTACCGCCAAACCGATGCCTTCTTTTTTAGAAAATTATCCCGACATCGAAACTGAACAACCCCTGCAAGAATTTAAGAAACGCTGATGTCCTTAATCATCGCCACTGGTTCCAATATGGGGAATTCAGTTCAGATCTTAAATAAGGCCCGGGAAAAACTTAGTGAACATTTTGAACTCATCGCCCAAAGCCGAATTTATACTTCAGCGGCCGTGGAATATCTGGATCAACCTGATTTTTTTAATCAGGTTCTGGAGTTTAAAAAACCTGACTTAGATCCTATTCTCGTCATGGCAAAGCTCCTTATAATAGAGCAAGAATTTGGTCGGAATAGAGATATTCCCAAGGGTCCCCGGACTCTGGACCTGGATATTATTTTTTGGGATCTGGATAAGATTAGTAATGACTCATTGATAGTTCCTCACCCACGCTGGTTGGAACGGAGTTTTGTAGTAAAACCACTTCAAGAATTACCTTTCTTTCAAAGAATCGAAAAATGTTTTACAATTCCTAGGTCTTTCAATGCAGATGCTTTTCCACTTTGAGTTTTTAATCAAGGATTAGATTATGGACTTCTCTCTGTCTTCAGAACAAAACGAGATCCGTGAGCTTGCTCTCAAGTTTGCACGCAACGAGATGATTCCTCATGCTCAGGAATACGATGAAGCTGGAAAATTCCCTCAGGAAATATTTCAGAAGGCCTGGGAGCTGGGCCTGATCAATACCTGTATCTCGGCCGAGTACGGCGGTTCAGGCTTCACCTCAGTAGATAGTGTGGTCATTTCTGAAGCCCTTGCCTATGGCTGCATGGGAATGAATACTTCTTTCATGGCCAATGACCTGGCCCTGCTACCCATTGTTATCGGCGGCACTGATGAGCAGAAGAAAAAGTTTCTTCAACCATTCACGCAAGAATTTAAGATCGCCTCATTTTGCCTGACAGAACCAGGCAATGGTTCAGATGCGGGTGGAATTAAAACTCAAATAAAAGATGGTGGTGATCATTGGATCGTTAACGGCGAGAAGATGTGGATTACTAACGCCGGTTATGCAGATCTCTTCGTGGTTTACGGCACCATTGACGTTAATTTAAAACATAAAGGCATTTCTGCCATCGTAGTGGATGCTAAGTCTGAAGGAATTGAACTTGGTAAAAAAGAAGATAAAATGGGCCACCGTTCTTCTGATACCCGAGGTGTACGTTTTAATAATGTCAAAGTTCCCAAAGATAACATGTTAGGTAAACCCGGTGACGGTTGGTCAATTGCCATGAGCACACTTGATCACTCTCGCCCCTTAGTGGCCTCTTCGGCACTTGGTGGATCGCAACGGGCGCTGGATCTTTCCATTGCCTACTCCAAAGATCGGATTCAGTTTGGAGTTCCGATTGCAAAGCATCAGGCCATCCAGTTTATGATTGCAGAAATGGGAATGAAAGTTGAAGCGGCCCGCCTCTTGGTTCATAAAGCTGCCTGGCTGTGTGATCAAGGTGTCCGTAATACGGAAATTGCCTCGTATGCCAAGGCCTTCGCTTCCGACTCTTGTATGCAAATTACGACGGATGCAGTACAAATTTATGGTGGCTACGGTTATAGTAAAGAATATCCAGTTGAAAAACTCATGCGCGATGCCAAGCTCATTCAAATTTATGAAGGTACTTCACAGATTCAGCGTTTGGTGATGGCACGTGAGTTGTTAAAATAAGTTCAGTTTCTTTAAAGGAGATACTATGAATATTTTTGTGTGCGTGAAGCAAGTTCCAGACACAGAAACAAAAATCACTCCAAATGGTGATGGTAGTTTCATTGAAACCGCTTCGATTAAGTGGATTATGAACCCATATGATGAATTTGCTGTTGAGCAAGCTCTTCTGGTTAAGCAATCAAACCCTGCTGCCAACGTAACTGTTGTGCGCGTCGGTTCGGTAAAAGATACTGAAGCTCTTCGTACAGCAATGGCGATGGGTGCGGATGAAGCAGTTCTGGTTGAAGCTGTGGATAATCTGGATTCATACTCAATTGCTAAGGCCCTTAAAGGTGCGATCGAGAAAACTGGTAAAAAGCCAGACATCATTTTAACTGGTAAACAGGCCATTGATGATGACGCTCTTCAAGTTCCTCAGATTCTGGCCGAGATGTTAAATCTTCCGTCTGTATCAGTTATCGTGGGCTTTGAGCTTGCCGGTAACACAGTAAAAGTTAAGCGTGAAGTTGAAGGTGGAGCTCTTGAGGTTTATGAAGTTTCTACTCCGGTAGTACTTGCGGCCAACAAAGGACTTAACACTCCAAGATATGCTTCTCTTCCAGGAATCATGAAAGCTAAGAAAAAACCAATGGCCCAATTTTCACTGGGTGATGTTGGTGTTTCAGATGCTGATCGACGTGTGAAGTATTCTGGTTTCAGACTTCCTCCGGAAAAACCGGCAGGGAAAAAGTTTGATGCAACAGATGCGGCCAAGCAAGCAGAAGTGGTCGGTCAGGTTGTTGGTCTTCTTCGTACAGAAGCTAAAGTTATTTAATTTTAAAGGATACATATATGGCAAACGTATTAGTTTTTACTGAACTTCATGATGGTCATGTAAAGCCCGTGACTCTGGAAATTCTAGGTAAGCTCGCTGGTCAGACTGCAGATGTTGCTGTCATTGGTGACATCGCTGCCGATCAAGTTGCAGAACTTGCGAAACATGGCGCTCAGAATGTTCATAAGCTCAAAGGCTCAAACCTTGATAAATATTCACCGGAAGGCTACGCCAACGCTCTGGCAGAATTCATTAAGTCAAAAAGTTATGACTATGTTTTCGGTGGCGCTACTTCCATGGGGAAAGACCTTCTTCCAAGACTTGCGACTAAGTTTGATGCTGGTCTGGCTTCTGACGTAGTTAACTTCACTTTCGAAGGTGGAAGTTTTGCTGGAACTCGTCCGCTATTTGCGGGTAAGTGTTTAGCTAAAGTTGAAATCACTGGTCCTAAACCTCACTTTGTTTCGATTCGTCCGAATGCTTTAGGCATGACGGCAAATCCAACAGCTGGTGCCGGAGCGGCTGCCGATGTGAACGCGAATGCCGGAGAAATCCGTGCGGCCATCAAAGAGATCATCAAAGCAGCTTCAACTAAAGTTGATTTAACTGAAGCAAATATCATCGTAACCGGTGGACGCGCCATGAAGAATGCAGAGAACTTCAAAGTTCTTGAGCAAATGGCAGATGTCATTGGTGCAACAGTCGGTGCTTCACGTGCTGCGGTTGATTCTGGTTTTGCTCCTCACTCAATGCAAGTTGGTCAAACAGGTAAAACTGTGGCCCCATCACTTTACATTGCTTGCGGTGTATCGGGTGCCATTCAGCACTTGGCCGGGATGAGAACTTCTAAAGTGATCGTTGCGATCAATACTGATCCAGATGCTCCGATCTTCACCAGAGCGGATTACGGTATTGTGGGAGATCTTTTCCAAATTGTACCAATCATGACTGAAGAGTTTAAAAAGCTTTTAGGAAAGTAATACTTGTTACTCCAAAAAATTGCCGGCCTTTTGGCCGGCTTTCTTTATAAAAACTACTCATCCACCTATCGGTATGAAATTGTTTTTGAAGATCCAGCTGATAAAAAAATTTTCTTTGAAGATTTATCTACCCGTGACACTAATCCTGGAAAAAATTTAATCTATGCCTGCTTTCATCAGGATGATTTAAGTTGTTTGCCTTATTTTTCTGGAAAAAATATCTGCATTTTAATTTCCCAATCCAAAGACGGGCAGATTCTTGCAAGTGCTGTGGAACACATGGGATATCAAACAGTCCGAGGCTCTTCCCACCGAGGTGGAGTGGCCGGATTACTTGCGGGTATGAGAAAAGTTAAAGAAGGCAATAAGATGACCATTGCGGTAGATGGTCCTCGCGGTCCCATTTATAAAGTCAAAGAAGGCATTACCGCCGTTTCAGAAAAATCCGGAAGACCCATTGTTCCCGTGCGAGGTTACCCCTCCAGAAGAATTATCTTTGAAAAAAGTTGGAACAAGGCCACCCTCCCCCTACCTTTTACAAAAATAGTCCTAAAAATCGGAAAGATTGGCTTTTATTCCACTGAAGAGCTGGAACAGAAGATGAGGACATTGTAAAAAAAAAGGCCAGTCTCGCGACTGGCCCTTACTGTATTCTTCTCTAAGAATTACTTCTTAAGAACAGTGACTTCTTTTACATAAGTTAATGCAGGTTTGTAATTAATTTCTTCTACACAACCAGGCTGTGGCATACCAGATTCACCTACGTGACAGATATGAGAGTTCCGAACGTCAACCACTTGAATTGTTCTCTGAGCTTTAACTACCTGAAGTTCCAGGTTTTTACGTGCAAATTTGGTACCTGCACGAGAAAAAGGGTGTCTCCAACTTGGATAAGCCGCTTTAAGTGAAGCTACATCCTCAGCTGAAAAATCTTCAAGGCTAAAGTTAAGTGTTAGGAATTCTTTCTGATTTCCTTCTTGTGGGAACATACGATCAACATAAGAAACGTTTACTGAAATTACTGGCTCAGACTCAAGAACCACAGTTTCCTGACATTCAACTGGGTGTCTTTCTCCATTTGGATTACATCCAGGGATCTGACGAATTTCAGTTTTAGTTGGAACCATTCTGTACTCAGCATATTCGATTTCGTGCTGAATTGTTGAAGTTGAAAGATCTGCTGTGTCTGAATAAATAACTCCTGCGAAAGAGTTCAAAGAGGTGGCGAGTGTGAAAGCGATTGCGAGCGTTTTCATAGTTTCTCCTGATGGTTAATGGTCGATTAAGAGGTTAAAAAAAAGGCCAGTCTTGCGACCGGCCTTAGGTGTTATTTTTTGATTACTGTTACTTCTTTTACGAAGATTGAAGCTGGCTTGTAGTTGATTTCTTCTACACAACCAGGCTGTGGCATACCAGATTCACCTACGTGACAGATATGAGAGTTACGAACGTCTACTACTTGAATTGTTCTTGGAGCTTTAGTTACTTGAAGTTCAAGATTCTTACGAACAAAGTTTGTGCTTGCACGAGAGAAAGGGTGTCTCCAAGTTGGGTAAGCAGCTTTAAGTGAAGCTACATCTTCAGCTGAGAAGTCTTCAAGGTTGAAGTTAAGAGTTAGGAATTCTTTCTGATTTCCTTCTTGTGGGAACATACGATCAACATAAGAAACATTTACTGAAATTACTGGCTCAGATTCAAGAACAACAGTTTCCTGACATTCAACTGGGTGTCTTTCTCCATTTGGATGACAGCCAGGGATCTGACGAATTTCAGTTTTAGTTGGAACCATTCTGTACTCAGCATAAGCGATTTTGTGCTGAACTGTTGAAGTTGAAAGATCTGCACTGTCTGAATAAATAACTCCTGCGAAAGAGCTAAAAGAGGCGGCGAGTGTGAAAGCGATTGCGAGCGTTTTCATAATTTCTCCTGATGAGGGGTAAAAGTTTTACTTCTTATGAAGTGGCGCTTTTATGGCCTTCAATCAGAAAAAAATCACGTTAAGAAATGTGTGGATATTGTCAGGATTATGTTAAGTAAGTACTTGAAATTATTAAGGTTTTTCGGGTTAGGAGGGAAAGTTATCACGCCCTCGTTTCGACCGTCAACCACCAAATCCTTGTAACTTGAGTTGTAAACAGACGAGATAGAAACTTGTTCTTTTAATTCAGCCGCTTAGAATGACCTTTATTTTTCATTAAGAAATTACCTTTTCTTACATCGCTTGGTTGAAATCAAAACTCTGGGCCTGAATCGCTTCTTGTTGCATCTGCTGATCATTTTCCAGCATCGCTTCCGGGCTTACTTCCGCTTGAATTTGGTTTTCTCCACCGAAGTCACCCACTGATACATTATTATTTTCTGCCAGCATTTGCTCGGTTTCATATCTTTCATTTTCCGGACTCACACTTGAGAAACGAAGACGCGTTCCTTCTAATGGGCCATTAGTTAAAGTCACCATATAAGAGTTCTGATCCACTTGATACATCATGCCTGAATACAACTCACCATCAAAATCATACTCAAAAACATTACCAGTCATTTCTGAGAATGAAACCGAGACACCTTCACCGTTAGGCAGGGCCACATTCAAATCTTCAATCACACCGTTATTGGTTGAGAGAGATCCATTAAATTGAGTATTAGCTAAACCTTGTTGCCATTTTTTTGGATTAATCACTTCCACTAGTGAAAGTGTCAGCTCTTCCTGAACAGCAGCTTGTGGAATGATATCTGCGCTTTCAACCGGAGCAGGAGCAGGTGCCGAAATTTTTTCAACTACCGCCGCCATTTTCTTTGAAACGATTGGCGAAGGAGCAAGCTTTTGCCAAGTAGTGGTAGCCGCAACTTCACGACCTTTAATCGTCACCCCATACATTTCATCTAAACGTTTGACGAATTTTACATTTGAACCAGAAAGATGCGACTCAGAATTAATGACTACGGCATTGTAGGTTCCAGTCAGAACGAAGAGTCCTGCCACCATGAATGCAAAAGCTTTATTCTTGTTATTCCAATTCATAAAAATTCCCCTGTGCTCTTATAGAAGCAAGGGGAATGCCAAAAATGGGAGGAGTAAGTTATTAAGATGAGGAAGAGGATTGTGAATTATTTATACAGTGTCGAAAGATTGGGCAGTTTTGAGGGATATGCCTTTAAGAGACATCGCGAACATTCTGACTGATTTATTCAAGGATCTTAAGGTGAGATCTAAGACTTAGATTAGAAAGAGACAACCCTTCTACAGTTATTTAGCATTAAAACATCTGAACTTTTTATTACTTAAACCAAGGAAAGGTTGTCTCATGGATGATTCTAAATCTGCTGTTTTAAAACGGCTACAGGAACTTAAATCTCAGACCCGCTCTCATGACATCAAGCTCAAACTAAACCTCTTTATTAAGGCCCTAAAGCTCGGAAATGTTGCTGAGGCATGCAGTCGGATGGGCATGGGTCGAACTTTTTACTACAAATGGTGGAAGCGATTGAAGGACTCTGACTTTAATCTTGATTCACTGAAAGAGTTCTCTAGAAAACCAAAATCCTCACCTCGTCGAACCTCGCCTGAAATCGAAGATAAAATCTTGGATCTTAAGGCCCTTAGTCATGGAGCTTTGATGATCCAAGGAATTCTTTACCGTCAGAAAATTAAGCTTTCTGTTCCAACGATAAGCCACATTCTCAATGAGAGAAAAGAAGTCACTCCTATTGAACGAAAGCGGCTTAATCCTCACAATAAAAGATATGAGCTTCCTATTCCTGGCCAGAGACTGCAGATGGATGTGAAGTACGTTCCTCATAAGGTCGAGGGTAAAAAGGCATACACCTATGTCGCAGTTGATGAGTGCACGAGATGGAGATTTTGCTATACGTTTGATTGGCTCGACCATGGGAACACAGTTAAATTCCTTGAGATGCTCAAAGAGGCATGCCCTTTTCCTATTGTGTGTATCCAAACAGATAATGGCTTTGAGTTTACTATGAAGCTCAACCCTCACATGCCGAAAGATTATGAACACCCAATGGATATCTGGTGCCGTGAGAATGAAATCATTCATCGGCTAATTCCACCAGGAGTGAAGGAGCTTAACGGTAAGGTGGAGAGGTCGCACAGAATAGATGATCAGTATTTTTATTGGAAAGCGCCTGATAAGTGCCTCAGGACCTTCAATGAAAAGCAGCAAGAGTGGATGAAATATTATAACGAAGAGCGACCTCACTATGGAATTGGTTTCTTAACCCCTGTAGAAAAGCTACAAGAAAGGTTGTTAAACCTAGGGCAAGAAGTTCTCCCCCAAGAAATAAATTGGATGAAGAATCAATTTTTAATGAAGGCCCCCGTTAAGGTTTTTGAACGATACGGAAGCTTTAAAGCGAAATTAGCTGCTTAGGGTCGTGTTCGTGATCAATCTTTAGACAACATCGAAAGATTGGGCAGTTTTGAGGGAGTTCTAGAACTTGCTGGTCAGAGTACCTTCGACTAGTTTGTTAAACACGTTTTGATGCTACTGCCAAACTAATACCTATTATTAAAAGTGAAGTCCCTTCCATATGAGGCATTATAAAATCAAAGATAGAGGGAATGTATAAGTAGATCTTCTTATAGAGTGAATAGAATGCGCTATCAACAGGAAGGACTTCAAGAAATTTAACGGCGGATTTCTCCAGACTATTATGAAAACCACCAGAGAACATTGAAGCTATATCTAAAAAGAATAAAATAAAAAAATAAACACTCAAATTCTCGAGCCATCTACTTGTTATCTTAAATTCCTCACTTAAGACAAAAATAACATTTGAGGCTATTTTATAGTAAACAAAAGATTCTATAAATAATGATGTATGGATTAGGATCACATGCTTTATCACAGCAAACCCACTGTGAATCCGATAATAAAAGAGAAACAAAAAGCTAAAGACAGTGATAAGTATCCATAGAAAGTACCAGTACTTAAAGAATAGCAAACATAGTGTAGATACTTTTTTACTCTTAAAGAAATTTACTAAATTTTCTATCTTCTGCCCCCTAAAGCACTTCAGTACTTCCATCATAATCTCTCGCCCCAAATTTCACAAGCTTGGTATCTTGATCATAAATCCCACCAGCAAATCCAAACGCCTGAAACCCTGGATTTGTATCAAGAGTCACCATTCCCCATTCGTTATAATCCATTCTTTGAGAAATTATTCCACCTGTTATGCTTACTACAAGTCTTGGGGAACCAAGGTGGTCTTTGAATTCGATAAGTATCTGCCCCATCTACCTATCTTCTTTTCATTAACACTAGTTAAATACTTATTCCTTCAGACGCTCAATCGTTTCTTCAAATTGCGTCTTCCTTTTCAACGTGTAATCAAGAACTCTTGGATTTTGTGAATCTTTCGCAGCTTTTATCGAAATGTTTAATTCTCTCTGGGTTTCTTCTATCTCTTTAGAATTCAACTTTTCAAGAACAGTATTGACATCACTAACACCTCCTTTCCACTTAGAGTATGAAGTATGCATTGTTGTGAATATATATACAAAAAAAGAGAACCCTAAAACCCAGGTATAAAGTGAACAAAACAATAAAATGTTATCCTTCTTTTGATCAAGAAATTTATTCATCTTCAATATTCTTGCTACCAAATAATCAGACAGGAGCAACCCCGCCAACAAGAACAATATACCCCATAAAAGTTGAGCGCCTAAACCAGCTTCTAAATAGATATCAATATTATCTAAATCAACCTCTGTCATAATTAACACAAAGACAAAAGGAGCAATTAATAACAAACGAGCAAACATAAAACCAATAACTCTAGTGAACTTCATATTCCCTCTCTGGCACATTCAGCTTCTTCATTATTATTCTCATCATCCAATAGCTTCCTCTTTGCTTTGTCTAATTCATCCGTAGCATCTTTAATTATCCTATCTCCCCAATCTTTGATGTCCTTAAGATTCTTTTTCCACTCATCTCTTTTCCTTTTAAGAGCATCATAATATTTTTTCCAAATATCAGCGACTTCATCCCAGCCTGCTAGACCGAAAGGATATATAAAGTTCACAGCATCATTCAGTACGTAGCCATAAAGATTCACATCTCCACCAGCAAACAGAATCGGATCCTTACCCAACCACCTTCCCGTACTTCCATCATAATATCTTTCAGCCTGCGCACGCAATGAAATCTCGGATCGTTTAAGAATACGAAATTTAAAATATAATTCACATTTTGAAACAAACGACGGCCTTCCAAATTTTTTGGATTTTATAAAATTTTTGAGAATTTTTGGCCACATTTGGCCATTTTTGAATTCGCTACTTCTTTGAACGAAGTGAAAAGAATTCTCAGTAGAGGAGTTGAAAGAGGAAAATTTAAATAAGCTCTTTACATTAAAATCTAGTAAATAATTGGGTCCTTATCCAGTCACACCCCTCTTATTTTGAGGGGTGCGTACCTTTTGTGGCCCAAGATCCTATGCCACTTTTTTGGCGGTTTTTTTGGAATTTCATGAAATTTTCGGCAATTTCTTGGCCATTAATATAATAAGATTAATTCTTAAAACCTTTTTTTTTCAATAATATATTTTTGCATGTATAGGCCACTGGCTATAGCTACAAAAATCAACAAGATGCAATAACCAATAAAAGTGACCCAGCTCATTTCTTTTAAGGGATAAATGTAATTCAGAAAGGTCGTCAACAAAGTAGTAAATATTAAGTAATAACATACAAAAGTATAGTTCGTTACAGTTACGAGATGAGCCCCACACTTTTGACATATCATTCTTTTTAAAAAGACATTAACATGGAGTATTGAACCGCATTGTGGACAAAATTTTCTAACCTCAAACATAATTTATATCCTATGTAATTAAGAGCAACATTGAAAGCGTGGATCACATTTCGGGTCACGCTTTGGCTCCTTTGGAAATTCTGGTTCTTTTGGAAATGCATCAGGGATGAGATCAGGCATGTTGTCGATTAGGCCAAGTTTAATTGCTAATGCGTAAGCTACAGCAACTCCAGCAACAATAACTACGGCGGTTTTATTTTCTCCGTAATAATCCACAAAATTCACCGGATCATTCGCTACATATCCATAAAGGTTGGTATCACCACCATCGAACAAGATCGGATCCTTACTCAACCACCTTCCCGTACTCCCATCATAATCTCTCGCTCCAAACTTCACAAGCTTGGTATCCTGATCATAAATCCCACCAGCAAAGCCAAAAGGCTGGAAACCTGGATTCGTATCAAGAGTTACCATTCCCCACTCGTTATAATCCATTCTTTGAACTATCGCCCCCGTTGAGGCATTAACAACCAAGCGCGGAGATCCCAAGTGATCTTTCAAAATTCTATAATGTTTCGAACCAACCTTCATATAATCAGCAGAGTTGATATTAGTGGCATAAACGTATTCTTTAAATTGTCCCAAAGGACCGACTTCTGCCGCAATTTTAAATTCATCCTCATAAATATTTCTATAGACCTTACTTCCGTTTTTAAACTTCTGAACTCTTCTTCCTTTGTGATCAAGACTGTAAGAGAGCGTTAAATAATCAGGGAGCGTACTGCCTTAATTCGTCCGAGAGCATCTGGTGTAAAAGAGGTATATTCACTTTCTTGAGCGATTTGAGTTAACTCACCGTTAAGATTATATTGAAATAATTTCTCTGGAGCTTCGCCTTGAGAGTAAGAAAGCATTCGGTCTTGGGAATCATAAACGGCAGTAGAGAGCTCAGCATTTTGTGTGCCTGATATTCGATTACTGTTTGAATCATAGTTATAATAGAATTTTTGGGCAAAAAAATTTATAAACTACAAGACAAAAAGACCATGAGATATAAACAGGCGATTAAGAGAAGAGTTGCTAAAACAACTCTTCTCTTAAATAAACTAGGTTTTCTTTTTTTAAAATAAACAATTGATACAGCCAGGGAAAGTAAAAAAAACATAAGAAGAAAGCCATTCGCCCTGGAATAAATGTTGCAGCGAAAAGAGTAACCAGCCCTAAGAAAGATACCTCCAAGCACCAACAAAGGTGAATAAAGAAAGGAAAATATTAAAAAATCAATTAGTTTCATATTCAAGTGCTTAGCCCCGGTTCTCTAAGATCATTAAAAATATTTACCTCATCCAACACCGCTTCAAATAGCTTATCACTTTTCATATTCAATTCTTTCAACTTTTGCTTATCGTTTGGATTATTCGGATTGAGTTTTTCCCTTTCAGAGTTAACCCTGTCTTGCTCATTAATTAGATTCGAAGCACATTGAAGTCTCGAACTTATACTCTTGGGAGGATTTTTAGAAAGACCCCTTATGTCAGGGTGAAATGGAACGTATGGAGGCATCAATCCAGTAGGATCATTTCGATTTATTGGATCATTTAACACATACCCATACAGGTTTGTGTCTCCACCCCCAAACCTAATCGGATCTTTACTCAACCACCTTCCCGTACTTCCATCATAATCTCTCGCCCCAAACTTCACAAGCTTGGTATCCTGATCATACAATCCACCAGCAAATCCAAACGCCTGAAACCCTGGATTTGTATCAAGAGTCACCATCCCCCACTCATTATAATCCATTTTCTGAATGATTGATCCAGTCCGAGCGTTGACAACAAAACGAGGCGATCCGAGATGGTCTTTAATTATTCTATAGAAAGTAGTGCCAACCTTCATGTAGTCAGCTGAGTTGATGTTGGTAGCGTGGACGTATTCTTTAATTTCGCCTTCAGCACCTAGCTCAGCCGCTACCTTAAGGCTGTCCTCATAAACTAATCTCTTCACAGGGGAACCATTCATAAGCTTCTGAGCTCTTCGCCCCTCGTGATCGAGTTTGTAATTGATTAAAGAGGAATCGGGAAGAGTGACAGACTTAAGTCGTCCAAGTACATCAGGAGTAAAGCTTGTAACCACACTGCCTTCAGTTATGGAAACGAGTTCACCGTTGGCATTGTACTCAAAGCTTTTCGGTAAATTTCCCTGAAGTGTATAAGTCAGCAGGCGATCTTGAGAATCATAAGTTGCAGTGAAAGATTTACGATTCTGTTTACCGGAGATCCGGTTGCTATTGGAGTCGTAATTAAAGAGACTTTCAGTTGCGCCATTTTTGGTAACCCACAAAAGTCTTCCGGCGGTATCATAACCGTACTTATATTTAGTTGTGACTCCCTGAACCTTCTCGTCTTTTTGTATAATACGATTCAACTTATCGCGGGTTAGTTGATAGCTATAGAATTCGGTAGCACAGCTGTCTATGTCTTTGGTCTTGCATTTCGTTCCTGGATAGAATCCAGCCCGGTAGGACTTGAGACTTCCGTACTGATCATAGGTTCTTGTGTCGCGAACCTTATTAAGAACTGTCGAAAGAAGTCTTCCAGAAGATGTGTCATATCCAAGACTCATCTCTCCTACCAGGCCCGGCTGACCATTCAGACGGTAATCAGTTGGTATACTTCCAACAATAGAAGAATTGACTTCAATTGTTCTATTGATAGGTCTGAAATAGTTATCATGTTCAAAACTTACCTTAATTGAATCTGTACCAATAGTTTGAGTCTCTGAGGCCAGATCTTCCATACCAAAATAACTAAAAGAACTTTGAACTTCATCTGGTGAAGTTATTACAGATGGATGCTCAGTGTTTGGGATGTAGGTGTAACTTTGCAATTCACCCGGTTCAAAATCCATTGATTCAAGAAGGCCTGTGACTGAATGATAGCTATAGTTTAAAGTTTTTCCATTTGGTCGGTTAACGGCAGTAAGCTGCTTATCAAGATTATATTCATAGGTGGTATTAACATCTTCTCCACTCAAAAACGGCGGTAGATAGCTTTCCAGTAGTTCCATCAAATTATAGTTAAATACATGAGGTGGTTTCCCAGGGGGAGTAATCTCAATTATTTTTCCATCGGCATTATATTTGTATTCAATAATTCTTGAGTCTGGAAGAGTAATGCTTGTTTGCCTACCCGCTAGATCATAGCCGTAACTGGTAACTTGGTTTAATCCATTAGTCTCGGTCTCAACATAGCCTTGTTCATTGTAGGTATATGTAATTTTGTTTTGTCCGGATTGATTAACTTCTGAGACTCTTCCTCTTTCATCATATGTTATGGCCATAGGAACATCATTCCCGAGCTGCATACTGATTGGTCTTTCAAGGTTATTGATCTTGATATTAGTAATTACACCTTCAGGATCTGTAATCGTTCTTGTTAGACTTTGTTTAGTAAAGATATCCGTTGTTACTGCATTATTAATCTTTGTTGTCGTTACAATTTCAGCATAAGAAAAAGGATCTGCGGGGTCTGCTAGACCTGCGGCTTTCAGAATTTCGGTTGTTCTTGTTTTACCATTTTTTGTTTCAAGAACTTTAGACAATCGTGGCAAACGATTCCCAAAACGTTCATCACTTTGAGTTTCAGTAGAAACAGTTTCAAATGCATTACTGGAAACATTACTTCGGTCAGGTCCTTCAGAATAGGCCGTAATAAATCCAGACGGCTTAGTTATTGTTCTTTCAAAAACGTTTTCTGCATTCCGGTTAGAACTATATCTCTTGGTTCTCCCTAAGTTAGAGGTTTGTACTGTTGCAGGATAATCCCCAGTGTAGTCTTCAATGATATTCCAAAGATTACCGCCTATTCCTTGGTCTAGCTTTAATCTGCCGTTATTATCATACTGTATAGTAGAAAACTGAGTCTGCGAGGGCCGTTTGTAACCTGTCATCAAATCTGAAGAATTATAGTTTATGCCATGCTCTTCCTGATTTGGATTCCTGATCCGATTTATGAGACGGCTGCTGTTTGTAGTAACTGTTGTAACTTGACCATAAGGAGAAACGATTGAAGTTAATCTTCCATTCGTTCGTAGAAAGTTTGTTTCATTGTTATAGGGGTCGGTGATTTTACTAATTCGGAAATTGGAAGCATAGGTAAAGCTATATTTAAGTGCACCTGTTAATGCACTTTTAGTTTCGAAATGCTTTCCATCGGCATCAAACAAATATATTTCATCATCATTTACGATCATATGAAGGCCAGATGGAAGAAGTGTAGAAAGCCTTTTTACAATCTTGCCTGTGCCTAGATGTAATTTTCCGCGTTGGATATCATAGTGATGTACAACAGAGACAGACCAAGCCTCTGGGTTAAAGTTCTCAATCCATTCCGGCTCAGTTTCTGGTTTAATAAACCCTTCTGCATAATCTGAAGAGTACACTAAGCTAAAATCCGTTCCTACAATGTGAACTGATTCACTGAGAGCACGATTGTCCATTTTGATAATAGACCCGAGTTCATAAGCAGAACATTCAGGACATTCAACATAAGGAAGGCCTTGACCTGTAACAGGAAAAGAGAAGTGCTGATCTGGGTTACCTGGCGCGCCAATATTTATACTATAATTTAACTGAGCAGAAACTTTACCAATTGTTGTTGGAGTGTATTCAACTTCAATGAGACAAAATGTCACACCTTGAACACAAGTATTTCTACTAATAGTGAAATCAGATGAGCCCACAACAGCAACGTTGTAGTAAACATCGTCGGGATGCACATTTGTAAATTCTATTCTTCCCTGCCAGGATTCAGTGCCTACGATAAGAGGAGGAAATGCAATTCCTGACTTATTAAAAGATCCTTCCCAACTTGGAATAATCTGTAATTCGTTCTTTTTATAAAATGAGTAATTAATGTTTTTTGAAATCGGGGTCTTGCCTTTAATAGCATCTTGAAGAAGATATTCCGAAACTTTTCGGTTCGTTACTCCTTGCTTTCCTTCTGTATAAGCACTGAAAAAGCTAATTAGTAAAATTACGAAATTAAAACACAGTTTCATATAATCCCTTCAAGATGCTTTCAATTAATTCTATTACTTAGATGCTTGAATCTTCGATAGAGATAGTAGTTTCTCTTATCTCGCCCATTCGAGCGTTTACAATTGGAGCAAACATTCGAATTATGATATCTTCCAGAGGCTCAACGAGATTATCCACAAATGTTGTTACATTCAATGTTGCCTCTGTCATACCTGGATAGAATATGAACTCATCAGTATAATGCATGTTGTGATCAACATAGTGAGTAGCAGATCCACTTACACTTATAGGAACAATTACGATAGATGTCGCTGGCCCCGATAGCGTAGCTTTTAGTTCAATCGAACCTCCTTCTAAAACTAGATAAGAGGAAGATGAAAAATTTACGACGGGCAAATCAAAGACAGATTCATCCCGAATAAAAATTGCCATATTGGAATTGCCTAATCTCGCATTTTGAGGAGCAGTCATTTTCAAATACAACGCCTCAAGTCCTTCATGAATTCCTTCATCAGGTAAATAAAAGCTTATGGATCCTTGGATTTGCCCGGGTGCTATTATTATTTTAGCAAATGCACCCATCTCATGGTCCATCTCATCAGCTTCACCAATGACATAGCTTGGAACTATAACGACAGAAACCTCAACACTTGCTGGCGCTGAAAGCACTGCTGACACAACTGCAATTTCCTTTTCCTTATAGTCTTTTCTTAAATGTAAAAAGCTTATTTCGGGCAATTCGGCATAAACGGATTGTGATAAAATTAAAGTAATTAACAATATAATTTTTTTCATTTTTTTCTCATTTTTTATATTTTAGTGAAGTGGCATTGACTCAGGGAGATCAAGGATACTGACTGAATGTTCTGTTAAAATTCCTAACTCTGCATTAGTGATCGGAGACAATAATTTAATAACAATATCTTCAGAACCTTCTTGTATATAGTCTTCAAAGGTTCTGATTGAGAGTACTACTTCTGTTGTTCCAGGAGAAAACACCACTTCTTTTGTAAACAAGTCGTGATCAGATGGATATTCAGATGTTCCACAAATAGATATTGGCACAACAACAGGCGAATCTGATGGTGATGTTAAAGTCATTTTTACTTCAACACGTGATCCCTCTGAGATATCCGAACGGCTTTGAACAAAATTGACTTTGGGTAAAGAGGGTTCATTTATAAGACCCTCAATAAAATGTAACATTATTGAGGAATATATACCTGGAATAGCATTCTGAGTAGGCCCCATCTTCAAAGCAAAGTATTCAATCTCTTCTGTCTCAGAATCTTCTAGAACATTGAAAGTAATCGACCCCTGCGACTCGCCCGGAGAGATATGAATGACTGTATTTGAAAGATTAAGGTCAGTATCAGCCATTCCAGCTGTTGAGACGCTTTCAAGGTATAGTTTAACCGATACACCCTGAACAGTAGGAGCAGACAACTCAACAGTTAAAGTTACTGATTCACCTTCTTTGTAAATATTAGGCTGTTGTGCGAAGTTAATTTCAGGTAATACCGCAAAAACCTGAAGCGGCAATAAACACAGTAGTGAAAACCAAAACTTCCTCATGAAGTCTCCTTATTGAATTTGATAAATAGTTTAAATATGAAAATCCCCAACAAATTCTTCGTCAACTTACTTTTTTTTGATGCTCTTTAGATTGCACTGATAGAAAGAACAAAATTAATTCTCTCTTCATCAAAATGATTTGAAGTTTTTCATTAACAAAAATGCATATTAAACTGTTTTATATTTTTGAATTTATTTTCTTGAGTTTAAAAAACGACTCTTAAGAAAAATTGAGATTTTTAGAATTGAATAATGAGCGAATTAAAATTTTACACCAAAAAAAAGGCTCCCGAAGGAGCCTTCCACTAATCTGCCATTGGCACTTGTTTTAAATAATCTGAGTGAGATGAACAAAAGCGTTTAAGAGCAATGACAACAATATCGGCCGTAGGCATGCCTGTATTCTTGGACATCAGCTCAAGATCTTCTGCTGTTTTCTTTTCGATTTTAACGGTAATTTCTTTCAGTTCGCCTTCATTGTGCTTTTGTGACTTCATAAAACCCTCTTTGAATTTTCAAGAATATTAGCCGTTTTTTTGGTTTTGGTCATCATCATCTTTAAACTTACAGGCCGCATCAGATTAGGCCATTTTAGGGGCGATAATTTTCAGGGCACCCTTTTTTCGCAAACTTACCAAGGCCATGGTTATCTCGTGATCCAGAAGCTCGCAATGTTGATAAATTTCAAAGGGATTATTCCATTCGGTCAGGGTCTTTAGGACATCAAATTCCTCTGGTGTTACCGGCAGGGTATCCTCAATGAATTCGGCATCGATGAGAATTTTGACATTTTCCGGCGGGCGCAGCTTTAAGGATTCGCGGTAGAGTTTTAGGACGTCACTCATGCGGTTTTTTATGACAAGAAAAGGGTAATGAATCTGGCGTTGATCATCGTTAACTAATTCTGGTTCAACCACGTAATCAAATGAATTAAGAGAGTATTCCTGAATGATGAGCAGATAGAAGGCCTTAAGACCTTTATTGGCATTGAAAGTTACCTGGATCACATCGCCATCTTTGAATAAAATGTGACCCAAGAATTGGCGATTGAAACTTGCAAGAATATTTACCTTGCCGGTAAACCTCACTGCAATCTGCTCTTCAATCACACCCATCACTTTGGATTGCATAGATCTTCCTATTTTTTAAGGCCCAAAACCTTAGAGAAGAAACCGGCCTTCGGTTGCGCAGGAGTTGGATTGAAATGATTTTCAACTTTCTCTGAGAGAGCAAGGAAGGCATTCCAGACCGGACGGTCTTGGAATTTTTCCTGAGTCATGTATGGCTCGCCGGCATCAGATCCGGTTCTTAATTCAAGCTCCAGAGGAATCTGGCCAATCATCTCTACGCCTAACTCTTTTACTGCCTTGGCGACTCCACCTTCTCCGAAAATATGATGTTCGGTCCCGCAATGATTACAGATGAAAGATGACATGTTTTCAACCATACCAACGATTGGGAGGTTTACTTTTTTGAACATCTCAACACCTTTCTTGGCGTCAAGAAGAGCAATGTCTTGAGGAGTAGAAACAATGATCGCTCCATCGACATGGGCATTTTGAATCATTGATAACTGAATATCACCGGTTCCAGGAGGAAGATCAATTAGGAGATAATCAATGCCATCCCAATCAACGTCAAAGAGGAATTGATTTAAGACTCCACCAAGCATCGGTCCGCGCCAGATGACGGGATCGTTCTCATTAATAAAGAAACCAAAACTCATGAATTTAATGCCGTAAGATTCTACGGGAATGATTTTTCTTTCTGCGTTTGATCGCGGCTTTTCTTCACGTTTACCAAAGATCATAGGAAGAGAAGGACCATAAATATCAGCGTCGATGATTCCGACTTTATGACCTTGCTTAGAAAGAGTGATGGCAAGGTTTGCCGTAAGAGTGGATTTACCTACTCCACCTTTGCCTGAACCAATGGCAATGATCTTTCCTACACCCGGAACAGATTTTTTATTACCAATTGTTCCGTGACCGGCCTTTAATTGGGCCGGTTGGGTGGCGGGCTGGGCCGCTGGGGCTTCGCCTTTTTTATCTAAAGCTTTGAAGACGTCCTGAGATTGAGTCGAGGTGGTTTTAATTAAAATCTTATCGGCTTCCAAGAGGTCACTTAAGGATTTTTGGATTTCAGTCTCAATGGTTCTTTTCTCCGCAGGAGAAATTCCGTCCCGGTTATATTCGGCCGTGAGCTTCCCATTATCTAAGGTGACTGTTTGCCAACGGTTCTCACTTCCTAACATGGCACCAGTGGCCGGGTTTCTAACTTGATTAAGACGCTCTTTTATTTGATCTAACATAAAGTCCCTACTTGAGTTTTTTGATTGGTTAATGCTCTTATTTCTATCTAGCAGAAATACCGAACTCATTTTATGATGCTATATAAACCTTGAATAGGATTAAAGCATTGGCATTTTATAAACGCTCTATTTTTTTAATCAATCCTTCCTTTCAGCTGAAGTTCAGCTTGATCGTCTGTTCCATTATCCTGATTTCTACCCTCATTTATCCGGTCATTATTTATGACTTTTTTAAACTGATGGTCTCCAGTATCCCTAGTGTTCCGGAAAAACTTATTGCTGCACGAAATGAATTGGTCATTTATCTGGTATTTATCCAAATCGTGATCACTCTGTTAACTTTCATCGCCTTTATCTTTATTACCCACAAGATCGCAGGCCCCTTGTATAAATTAAAAAACCATCTCGCCAATATTCGGGAAGGCCATGCCATAACTCCGTTGACTTTCAGAACCGGAGACCACTTTCAGGATGTAGCTGAGGAAGTTACTTTATTTCTGGAAACTATTTCCGCCAACCAGGAAAACGACTTCCAGTATGTGGAAGAAGTTGCTCTCTATATCGAAAACCTATCTACCATTGTTCCCGATGATAAAAAACCGGTTTTGAGTGAGATTTCCCGTCGGTTACTGGATATTAAATCCCGCTATAAAAATAGTCTTTAACCGATGTAAATTTTTTTCAAGATGCTATACTTAAACCCAATTCTTCCATTACGGTTGAATAAATATTTGGGTACATGAAACTATTCTTCATCATACTTACGATTATTCCTTTTCAGCTTCAAGCTTCCATTGCGACAGCACCGGGTTTAAATGCCATCTTGGCGTCTGACAAGCTGAAGCTTTCCAAGGCAGATCACATCATTGCGGAGCATATGGTGAATATGCTCAGGTTTACTGAGAAAGGTTATATTAACAAGGAAGTGTTGAATAAGGTTTTAAAGGAAGCTGAAAAATCCAAGCACTTTTCAGTCTTCACTCCCTGGCTTAAAACCATTGATCAGATTTCAAAGATCAGCACCACTTCCGATTTTATAAATCATTGTCGTCAGTATTCGGTAAAGAAACAAACTCTCCCCTTGGAAAGAGTGCTGGAAAATGTTCTTGGTAATTATTGTCGCGAAAGAACTCTCGAAGCCATTGGCCGTGATATTGATAAGAACAAGGTCTTATCTGATGAGGCCATTCTTTTTATTCAGGAGAATTTAAAGTTTTTCCTGACTAAGAAAAACAAGAAAAACTTTGCTTTTTTCATCCAGAGCCAATCCGACCGGCCGGATATTTTAAAACGCCTCTCTCAGGAAGTTACCACTTATAGCGTACGCAATGAGATTGTGCCTTCTCAGGAAGTCCTGAAAGATATTTTAATTAATGAACAGATTACAAAACTCATTCAAGACAAGGGGTTTAATCCTCTTCAGCATCAGAATGTTTTTTATGTGGAGTTCGGAAAACTAATCAATCTCGGTTATAAGTCCCTGGATGACAAACCCGTTCTTGCCAAGGTTAAGGATCATTATCAGTTCCTGAAAAACTATCTTGAACTCAATCAGGATCATTTGCCCGTGGGTTTATGCCTCACTCGTTTAAATGATTTCTCTAAGGCCGTCTTTCGGAATGGATTCAAGGATCTCTCCCGCGACATTTTTAAATACATTGTTAAAAAGAATAATAAAGAAATCCATGAAGATGCGCTCTTCTTCTATCTGTGGACTTATTTAGCTTCCAATGAATATAAAGAGGCCCTTAAGCTCGCTAACCTTCATGGGCTGATTAAAAACAGCAAGACCTTAAATGATTCACGCTTAAAGTTCTGGATTGCTTATACCCATGAAAAGCTGGATCAGAAGTCTGAGGCCATTTCTTTGTATGAAGACATCGTCCTTAATCATCCGCTGACTTATTATGGGATTATGTCGACTAAAAAGCTTCAAACCTTAAAACCTGAATCGGTTGTCGTTACTTTTTATCATAACTCCGTAAAAACTTCTGACTCGACTAGCTTGGAATTAAAAGATATCGATGATGATTATATTTCCTCGCTGGTTCGTCTGAAGGCCTGGTCAAAGATTGATTCTGCCAGAATGATGAAGCTAGAATTAAAGCGCCTCAAAAACCACAGCATGCCCTCCTATCTGGTTAAGCAGGCCACTGAGAAGCAACTCTATCTTAAATCGGATCTCCATTTATTAAATGCCCGAATCATTCAAGATTCTGATAATCACCTGGCAACTTTCCGTTATATCTATCAGGTGCTGGATAACAAAGAGGTTATTTTTAACCGACAGGTTTTGGAAATTCTCTACCCAAAACCCTATCTGAATGTTCTGACCAAAGCTTTGAATAAGGATTCACTGGATCCCATCATCGTTCTTTCTCTCATTCGTCAGGAGTCCGTGTTTAATCCCCTGGCCCGTTCACGGGTTGGAGCAAGAGGCCTCATGCAACTCATGCCAACCACGGCACGTCACATGCGAAGGAACGTCAGAGATAAACATCTCGTAGATCCAAAGATTAATATTGAATTAGGAACCAAGTACTTTAAAGGTTTAACGAAGCGCTATGATGGCAACCTCGTTTATGTTCTATCCGCTTACAATGCCGGAGAATCCAGAGTTGAGCGATGGAAGAGCCTTTATTTTGATTCTGATGAAACGATACTAAAAAACATCGAAGCGATCCCATTTCTGGAAACCCGGAACTATGTGAAGCTGATTTTCAGGAATATATTCTTTTATAAACTACTGGTAGAAAAAAAAGAGCTCGCAGATTCCCGCGAGCCCAATAAGATATTTGATGTCAATTTAGGTTTTACACATTGAACTTGAAGTGGATGACGTCCCCGTCTTTCACTTCATATTCTTTCCCTTCCATTTTGAACTTACCAGCTTCTTTTACCTTTGCTTCCGATCCGTAAGTAAACAGATCATTGCAGTGATAAACTTCCGCCTTAATGAAGCCTCTTTCAAAATCAGAGTGAATCACCCCGGCAGCTTGAGGCGCCTTGGCCCCTTTCGGGAAAGTCCAGGCACGAACCTCTTTAACGCCAGCAGTGAAGTAAGTGTACATATCCAGCATGCTGTAACCCGCTCGGATCATTTTAGATAATCCAGATTCTTCAATCCCGATATCTTTTAAGAAAGCTTCTTTTTCTTCCTGAGATTCCAATGCAGCAATTTCAGATTCAATCTTCCCGCAAATCGTAATGACTTGTGAGCCTTCTTTAGCGGCAATTTCTTTAACTTGTTTGACGTATTCGTTTTCTTCTAAAAGATTCGACTCATCGACGTTACAAACATAAAGAACTTTCTTCATGGTGATCAAATGAAGGTCAGAAATGGCATCAATCTCATCAGCATCCAGTGGAAGTGAACGAGCAGGCAGACCCTCTTCTAAAGTCTTAACCAGTCTCTCCAAAATCGGCTTAGAGATTTTGGCTTTTTCCTGAATCTTTTTATCTTGCGACTTTAAGTACTTGTCCAAAGTCTGGATACGTTTAGTCACTGACTCAAGGTCGGCCAGCGCCAACTCAATATTAATCACTTCAATATCTGAAACTGGATCTACTTTACCGGCAACGTGAACGATATCCGGATCTTCGAAACAACGAACCACATGACAGATGGCCCCAACTTGACGGATGTGGCCCAGGAATTGGTTACCCAAACCTTCACCTTTTGAGGCACCTTTAACCAGGCCCGCGATATCCACGAATTCAGTTACGGCCGGAATCAATTTTTCCGGACCCACGATTTTGGCAATTTTTTCTAAACGCTCATCAGGAACATGAACGATCCCGACGTTTGGTTCAATGGTACAGAAAGGGTAATTGGCGGCTTCGGCAGGTGCCGACGTTAATGCCGAGAAAATTGTCGACTTACCCACATTTGGTAAACCCACAATTCCACAATTCATACCCATAAATACTCCTAAGCTAAAAGATTCTTCTTATTGTAAATTCCGACTTTGTTTAATCCATCTACCATAGCGGTAAGCATTGGGTCATGCAATTTCTGGAGTAAGAGAGGCAATTGTATCTGCTCATCTTTACCAAAAGGGCCCAAAACCCAATTGGAAACGTCTCCATGTGGTGGACGACCTATTCCAACTCGCATCCGGGCAAAATCATTAGTACCCAGTTGGGCCGCAATGGACTTTAGTCCATTATGTCCGGCCAACCCCCCACCCATCTTGAAATGAACCTGACCAAAAGGAATATCCAGTTCATCATGGATGACTAAAATCTCTGAGGGTGCGATCTTAAAGAAGGCCGCCATCGGCTGGACGGATTCCCCTGAGAGATTCATAAACGTCTGGGGTTTTAAGGCGTAATATCTCTGATTTTTATAAGTGCCTTCAGCGTAAAGGCCCTTAAATTTTGACTTCCAATTAGTGAACAGCGGTGAACTATCCAGCAACATCCAGGCAATATTGTGCTTAGTCTCAGCGTACTGAGGTCCTGGATTTCCTACACCAACAACCAGTTGAAACATATTAGATGAAAAGTGAGCTCACCGAATCATGATTAAATGTTCGGTGAATGGCCTTCGCCAGAATGTCAGCAGTAGTGACGACTTTAATTTTATCCAGTTTTCTGGCCTTTTCCGAAAGAGGAATGGTGTCAGTAACTAAAACGGCTTCAAGTTCTTCACACTCAGCAATTCGCTGAATGGCAGGATCAGAGAAAACCGGATGTGTAGCAGCGGCATAAATACGTCGGGCCCCATTCTTCCGAAGGGCCTTAGCGGCCTGAACCAAAGTTCCAGCGGTGTCGATCATGTCATCAATGATAATACAATCTTTGCCATTCACATCTCCGATGACATTCATCGCTTCAGCGACATTGGGACCAGTTCGGCGTTTATCAATAAGTGCCAGATCGGCTTCCAATTTTTTAGCATAATGACGAACCCGCTCAACTCCACCAGCATCGGGAGAAACAGTTATTAAGTTCGTTAAATCGAGATTTTTTTGAACATAATCCAGTAGCACCGGAGAGGCGAAAATATTGTCAAACGGGATATTAAAAAAGCCCTGAATCTGGCCCGCGTGAAGATCCATCGTTACCACTCGGGTAGCTCCGGCCACGGTCATCATATCAGCGACTAATTTAGCGGTAATCGGAGTTCGGGGAGCGCCCTTTCGATCCTGACGGGAATAACCATAATGCGGAACAACGGCAGTAATTGAGTTGGCCGAAGCACGCTTCAGAGCATCCACAATAATCAGGAGTTCCATTAAATTTTCATTTACGGGAGCGCAGGTTGATTGGATAACAAACACATCAGCACCGCGAACGTTCTTTTCCATTTCGCAGTAAATTTCGCCATTAGCGAATCGTCTGATCTGGGGATTGACTAGAGGGACATCGAGAAATTCAGAGATCTTCTTGGAGAGGGTAGGGTTTGAGGTGCCCGAGACTAATACCATTCGTCTCACTCTGAACTCCTTTGAAGAATCAACTTCAAAAAGTGGTAGGGGTGGCAGGGTTCGAACCTGCGTATGGCAGAATCAAAATCTGCTGACTTACCACTTGTCGACACCCCTACAAAATCTTTTAAACGTTCAAAGGAATATAGATTAATCCAGCCTTTTTTGCAAGTCATCCAAAAACAGTTTTTATCTTTTTTGACCGGGATGATTGGACACTTTCTTGGGGATTACTTATAGTTTTTTAATAAAATTTAACTCTGGTACTCTGAACCAGATCACCAAGGAAAACCTGTGACCTTCAAAAGTTTTCGCGCCTCAAGCGTTTTAGTTGTTTCTGCACTGAGCATCAATTCGGCCATGGCCCTTCCCATCGACTGGACCGGGGTTTTTGGTGCTGATACTCATACAATCAGCAATTTCTGTCGAACCAACGATAATGTGACCAAAGGAACCCCTCGTACCGGCACCCAAGGAATTGATACCGTAGACTGCGGCGCCAGTTTTCAGACTTATACGCTAAGGTTAAATCCCAATATCATCATTAATGATGCCGTCACTTTAAAAGGTGAGCTTTCTTCCGGTTACCTGCGTGGTGGTTTTGCTGGTGGGGATTCGGCCAATAATGCTGATGGTTCTGCCAATAATTCTTATTTCTTCACCACTCCGGCCCAAAGAAGCACGTTAAACGTAAATCAAATGTACATGGAACTTTATGCTGATACGGCCCTGGTAAAAATTGGTCGTATGTCCCGTCATTACGGAATGGGCATGGTTTTTGATAACGGGAGTGATCCATGGGATCGTTTTTTAACCATGTATGATGGTGTTCAGGCCGAAATGAAAATCGGTAACTTCAGTGTAATGCCTTATTACGCCAAGATTTCTAGTTATGATGATCAAAATGCAAAAGATGCTCCTGCAGGCAATTTTGATGTGAGAGAACTAGGACTGGTCGCTCAGTACGATAATAAAAACAGCGATTTCGTCGCAAGTGTTCTTTACGCTAAACGCTCATCAGAAAGAAGAAACACTCTTTATAATTCCGGCACCACCACGACTGATACAGATTCAAGAGGCAAAACAGAAGTAACCGTGATCGAGCCATACCTTGCCAAACGTTGGAACAAGCTTAAGCTCGAGGCCGAAGCTTCCATCCAAAGCGGTGACTACGGAAATGTTTATTCTCAGACAGAAGAATCAAAACTTTCGGCCCAAGCTTATATCGTTCAAGCTAAGTATGATCTCAACCCTAAATGGGATATGGGAGTGCTGGCAGGCCAAGTTTCTGGCGATAAAGGTGACAGCAATAAATTTGAGGCCACTTACCTTCACCCGAACTTTCATGTGGCCGATTTGATGTTCCGTTATAATTACGCTGCTTTCAATGAAGGTGGAAAATCCATCTTTGATTCATCTATCGCTAATGCCCGCTTTTTTAAATTCTACGGAAATTATAAAACCGATAAGTGGACATGGAAGGGTGCTTTAATTCTAGCCAATGCACTGGAAACGGCAGATGCTGGAAAAAACTCTTATCATCATGAAGAGAACTATCGTTTTGCAGCGACTGAAAAACAAGCTGATGATTACGGTTATGAAGTGGACTTCGGTTTTGACTACCGTTGGAATCCCAATGTCACAATCAGTGGTTATTATGGTTACTGGTTTGTGGGTGATTACTACGCTTTCACCAACACCGCGGACGAGCTTTCTATTTCTAACGTCCACGGCGGTGGTTTAAGAGCGACTCTCGAATTCTAATTTTTTTTAGCGGCCGTACATAGAATACATATTGTATGACTGGTACGGCTGCTGCCAATATCCTTGCTGTTGATTGTACATGTAAGGATTCTGTGGTTGCTGCTGTTGCATGCCTGCTCCCCCACTCCAATTAAAACTATACCCACCTTGCTGCTGAGGATATCCATACTGGCCATAGGCCTGCTGGCCCATAACTGGCCGTTGCTGATTCATATAAGGATTCTGCGGCTGCATGAACATATTTTGCTGCTGATAGGGATTCACCGGATACTGATACTGCTGCGGAGTCATCTGGGCCTGCTGCTGCGGAACTCCCGGACCCTGATTGTAGTTAAAAGTATAGGCGTGATTATCCTGGGCACGAGGAGTTGGTGAAACAGTATCTACTTCCGGAGTTGGAGTTGTCTCAGCGGTTTCAACCGGAACTTCTTCTCCATTCTGAGCGGCCACATAACGGCGACCTTGGGCTTCTAGCTCGGCATATTCCTTGGCCTTAGCATCGTATTCACTCGCTCTTTCTGTATCAACTTTATTGTAATGGGCCAGCAAGGCCTGGAGTTCCTGGACTCTCTCCGCTGTGTCTTGAATACACTTCTGGGCATTTCTCCAGTACTTGTAACAGTAGCCATTTGGTTGTTGAACTCGCTGGTATTCACTTTGAATTTCCGCAGTGAAGTTCTGAGTTCTGACTTGAATGTTACTTCGCATTCTCTGGGCGAGACTGTTGTAGTAGTCAGCTTTACCTGATGATTGTCCGGTTTTGTATTCATAACGTTCTTTTTCAGATTCAAGTTGTTCCTTGAACATTGCTCGACCAGACGCCACTTTTTGAGCGGCGAGGCTCGGGGTCATGACCATGTTGTTCTGTTTGGAACCCAGATTTTGGTGAGCATCCATCACGATTAAAATTCCATTTAACTTTTCAGCTTCTTCAAATCTGCCATCGTCCAGAAGCTTTCGGGTATGAACGGCAGTGAAGTAAGGTTTTTGTTTTAAGGCTTTAATTTGTGAAAGAACTGCTCGGAGTTCTTCTTGTTTGGCCTTTTTAGCATCACCTTCGAGTTCAATCATTTGGTCATAGATACTATTGGCCAGTTCTACTTTCGGGGTCACAATATATCTTTCAAAATCAGACAGAACTTTTAGATCTTCCTCGGTGTATTTTCCGGATTGCACGGCCACGGCCGCTTTTTTAGCAGCTTCCAGAATTAAACGATCGCGGATGTCACCAAGTTCCATGGAATAGGTTTCATACTTTTCTATAAAGTCAGCAAGCTTATGGTACTCATCAACCTTACATTCTTTTAACTTCGAAGCTTCCGCATCCAGACGCTCTTTTTCTGCATCTTCAAAAGTCAGAAGCGTTTTAATTTGGGGATGGGCAGTCTCATAACGATCACAGCTATCAACGTACTCCAGAGCGTACTTAGGTTTTACTTGATTTGATGATGGGCCATGGGCAAGGAAAAGAATCTTGCCAGAATGCTCCAATCCTGAAAACTTTTCTTTAATGGGTGCATTGTAAATGGCACCTGGAACCACTTTACCGTTTTCAACCACACCGGACTTTTGCAAACACTCTTCAAATCCTTTCAATGTGGGTTTAAAGTTCATAGGTTTGAAATCCTGGAACTCACCATTTTTTACTTTGGCGACATCATAACTACAGCCAGTGGGAGAACAATCTTTACCTTCTTTAATCGCCACCTCTATGGCATAGGCCTTTTGTCCCTGAATTTCAGGCTGCTTTAATCTCCACTCAAGCATGGAAGAACAGTTACCAATCATATCAGCGGCCGTGACAGCTAAAGTCCCAGCACGAGGATCATGCACTAAATCGAGCTTGGCATTTTTTTCCTGAATCAAAGAAATCACATAGGCCAGAGGCAATGAGGTTTGATCTTTTTCAGTACACATTGAACTTGATGAAGAAACACTTCCCGAAGAAGGTTTAACATCCGGTTTAGAATTTATATTTGAACCTGGAGTTGCCACTCCACCGGAAGTTTGAGGTCCTCCACTACTGGGCGTTTTTAAAGTCTCTTGATACTGACTCAATGTCGATAGCATCGATTGTGCTTGGACAAATGTGGGCATAGTAATAAGAGCTAGCATCAAGATTGAAAGCTTTTTCATAATATCCTCAAGGCAGAAGTTGAGTCTTCTCACCTTCTATTCGGATTGGAAGCCTTGAAACTTAAGCAGTTAGACTAAAGTATAGGGATCAATATCGATTTTATAGCTGACTGAACTAAGCGAGCGGTAGTTCATTTCAAAAGATTTCAGAAGGTTGTGGAGTTGAGAGAGGTCGCTGGACTTAAGTAAAATTGACCAAGTAAATTGATTTGATTTCTTTTCAATGTGAGCAGGTCTAGGCCCCAGGATGGTGACTTCCGGAAAATGCTGAGCAATCAACCCCCTGAGCATACTGCCTACGTGTTCTGTTACATGAGGAATCAATCGGTCTTGAAAGCGGGAAGAGAAATGAATCATCGCTAAACGTTTATAAGGCGGGCAATCACACAGTTCCCGGATTTTTAATTCATCCTGGTAAAATTGATGGAAGTCGTGATTCTTCACAATTTGGAAAAGTGAATTATCCGGATTAAGCGTTTGAATCAAAACTTTTCCATCTTGCGAGTAACGTCCGGCCCGACCGGCCACTTGAGTTAAGGTTTGATAAACCCTTTCAGAAGATCTGAAATCCGGAAAATTCAACTGACTGTCAATTCCCAGAATTAATACCAGTTTTACTTTCTCGAAATTATGTCCCTTGGAAAGCATCTGCGTGCCGACCATAAGATCAATCTTACCGGTGTGAAAATCACTCAGGCGGGTTTCAAGTTGTTTGAAGTTTTTAATCTCATCCCGGTCAAAGCGTTCAATGACTTTATCCGGAAACAAGCGAACCAATACTTCCTGGATTTTTTCAGTTCCAAATCCCTTGTGGGATAAAGTCATGCAACCACATGAAGGACATTGATTAGGCAGTGGCTCTTTATACTCACAATGATGACAAGCGAGTAAATTCTTTCTCTTATAATAACGAAGAGTAATGGAACAATTAGGACAATTGAACTGTTGCCCACAGGCACGGCACTGCAGATAGCTGGCAAATCCCAATCGGTTCACGAAAACCAAAACTTGTTCTTTGCGCTCTAAAGCTTCTTTAATCGCCTGTACTGAAGGCGGCACCAGTGGCCAGATATCATCTTCTTTGCCAGATTTATCTCTGGCATCTATTAATTTAATTTCTGGTAAAAAAGCATCACCCGCCCGCTCTTTCATTTCAAACAGACTCTGACCCGCTTGATGAAAAGTGGCATAGGTTTCAAGGCTTGGGGTTGCTGAACCCATGACTAAGGGGATTCCTAAAAGCTGGGCCTTTTTGGAGGCCACATCCCGGGCATTATAAGGGCATCGGTCATCTTGTTTAAAAGAAGTGTCATGTTCTTCATCAATAATGATCAGACCAAGATTGGATATTGGAATAAAAACAGAACTTCTCACACCTAGGATTAAAGCTCCTTTAGTCATGGAGCGGGCCTGAAGCCAAATCTGATACTTTTGAGAATCTGATAGTTCTGAATGATAAGAAAAAATCGGAGCGTCCAAATATCTGGCAAAAGTTGAAATAAACTGTGGAGTCAGATTAATTTCAGGCAGTAAGAATAAAACGCTTTTACCTTGTTCGATCGTGGTCTTGATTAAATCCAGATAGACAATGGTTTTGCCACTCCCGGTTACACCGTGAACGAGCGAACGTTTAAATTGACCCAGGCCTTCCCGAATCGACTGCGTGATGGATTTTTGAATGGGGTTAGGGACAAACTCAAGCTCTTTACCTTCACCTTGAGTTTGTTCCAGACCACGGGGACGTTTTAGATGATGAGGCAAACAATCAAAGATCAGCTGGCCTAAACTGTAATGATAATACTGAGACATCCATTCAAATAACTGAAGCTCAACTTCATCCAGCTTCCAGTCGGGAACAATGGCTTTAATCGATTTAATTTTATCCAGAGGAGTATTTTTAAGTTCTTCAGAATTGGCCTCATCGGTGCTTAGGACACAACCTAATTCACTTCTTTTCCCAAGTGGTATTTCAACCACCTGACCACGTGTCAGGGTCTCTTCATAAAAGTACAGAAGCCCGTTGTTTTTGAGCGGATAATTAACAGCAATGCGGGCTATTTTCATTAAAGTAGAAACGGAGGTCTAAGTTCAGTTGATTGACGGCCTTTTAGGATCTGATCCCAATTCTGCAAACGTTTCATCATATCTTCCGGCTTCTCTACATAGTGACGAAGATTGGTGATCTCAACTTGATAAGACTGGCCATTTAAACTTCTAATCAAAACATAGCGAGGTAAAGCATGAGTACCGTTAGCAAGCCAATAATCCTTGCAGATGATTTCAAATTCACCGGCTTCAGATTTAAATTTTATCTTTTGCAGATCTCTTAATTTATACGAAAAAACGGCTTCAAAGGGACCGGCAGAAACAATCCATGCGATGTTGCCTTCATCCCGTCCCAGTTTTACCTGTTCCGTATCGACATACATAGGCTGCTCCATGATTTGTTCTGCTCGTTCCCGAGCAGCAGAATCATCCGGTCGCATTGGATTAACTTCAGTCTTACGTGCAGCGCGGTCTTTACTGATGGTCACCAGATAGCGTTTATAATCGGCCAAGAATTCAATTTTTTCGCGATTGATAAGATCGGCATTGAGCCTGACTGGTATGCCTAAAGTTTTCAGATAATTCACAATATGAGCGCCATCATTCAGGGCCAGAGATTGAATGAGACCGTAAAAGAGTCCTTTCTCAATTTGTTCAATATCAGGACGGATGGAGTAAGCGCTGAAGTTTGGATAATAAATTTTATGTTCAAGAGAACTTTCTGAAAACTGCGGATTACTATAGCGCGATTGAGCAACTTTAAGAATCTCCCCAGTCTTGGTCAGAAAGATCTTGAAGAAATCTTCGGCGCGGTCGCTACTGAGTAATGAGGCATCGGTTACAGAATTATCTAATTTTTCGCCTTGATTGATTCGCTTCACCACTAAGGTCAAAGACACGCCATTGGCCACAACTTCTGGATTGGATCCGTGACGAAATAAGGATTCGACTGTTGGCACATAAGCGTGAGCAGAGGAAATGAGAAATATCAGGGCGAAGAGTTTCATCATAGTGTGAGTCCATGTTTAACCAGGCGGTCTTTAAACGATGCTAAAAATTTATCACGAATCTCGGGATCTTTGAGGGCAAAATCAATGGTAGCATCTAAATATCCGTGAACATTACCGGTATCATAGCGCTCACCTTCAAATCGATAGGCGAAAACATCCCTTTTGTTACAAAGGACATTAATTGCGTCGGTTAATTGGTATTCGTTACCGGCACCTCGCGGGATGGTTTCCAGAATTTCAAAAATATCCGGAGTTAAAATATAGCGGCCGGGAGTTGCGAGATTGGTAGGAGCATCTTCTGGCTTCGGCTTTTCCACCATACCATTCATTCTGAGAGTTTTTTCATCTACGATCTCACCCTTCACAATGCCGTATTTAGGAGTATCACTTTTTGGAACCTCCATCACACCAATAACCGGTGCTCCATTATTTTTGAGGGAAATATCCATCAACTGTTGGATCGCGGGTTTTTTATTAATCACAATATCATCACCCAGAAGAATCGCGAATGGCTCATCTCCGATCATACTTTTGGCACATAAAACTGCGTGACCAAGTCCTAGTTGCTCTTTTTGTCTGACACTCGTTACATCCACCATCGACCCTATTTTACGGATGAGTTCAAGCTCTTTCATCTTGTTGTTTCTTTCTAGAAAAGCCTCTAGCTCTTGATTTCGGTCAAAGTAATCTTCCACCGCAAACTTACCAGAAGCCGTAACAAAAATTACTTGTTCAATTCCCGCCTCACAGGCTTCCTGAACGATGTAATGGATCATGGGAACATTAATGATGGGAATAATCTCTTTAGCGATCTCTTTTGTGGCGGGGAGGAATCGTGTACCTTTGCCTGCAATTGGGATGATGGCCTTTCTGATTTTCATAAATGTCCTTGTTTTAGAGTGAAAACTTCTCTACATTTTTCTTTATGAAGAAAGTCATTATTTTAGCTGTCTTAACACTAGTGGGCCAGACTTCCTGGGCCAGTAATCACAAGCAAATTCGGGATTTCCAGACTTCTCGATTTATTTCTACCGGAGGGGCCGGAGTTGCGAGCATTCTATCTACCGAAGCTGCCATTTTAAATCCAGCGGCCTCGGCTTTTTTTGATGGCTCCAGTTTTTCTTACCAGTCTTACCGAACCACACTGCAAAAAAAACATGATCTACGTGACACTACGCCCGATAAGTTCCCTGGTAACAATCAAAACCAAGGGATCTTCCTGTCCGACCATTCCGGTCCGGTAAAAGGTGGAGTTGCCTACCTGCAACAAGATGAAAATAATTTTGAACGCCAGCGGATGGTTTTACATGGGGCAGCCCCGATGGGAACTGATTCGGCTTTAGGTGTTAGCTACAACTATGTCCGTGACCAACTTCCTCGTAAATTCTCCAAGCGCAATCAGGTCCATCACATGGCCACCATTGGAACGACTCATATTATTGATGAAGACACCATTTTAGGAATTGTGGTTTTGGATCCTACTCGCACCATACGAGGAAGTGAGAGAGCGATTGCCGGTTTCCAATACAATATTGCTGATCGATTTATGATCATAGGTGATATTGGTGCTCAATATACAAAAGATGTTTCTAAAAAATACCTCTGGCGAGCGGCCGTTCAACTAAACATTTTCAGTGATTTCTTTTTCCGGGCAGGACAATTCTATGACAACGTCACTGAATTCAAAGGGACTGGATGGGGAGCAAGCTGGATTGGCCCTCGTTTTGGCGTCGAATTTGCTCAGAAATTCTCCGAGCAATTCGGACGTGACGGCTATATCTACGAAAATGAAAAACTGGTTGATACATCATTATCTTTAATCTTAAAGTTTTAATTTAGTTTTAAGCCTGCCGATAAGAGGGCATGAGCAGTCAATCATCTAAAGAAGCCCGCCTTGAGCGAGAACGCTTAATTATTTTTAAGCATAAATTCAATAATCGAATCACGATTGCTAAATTTGGCAAACAAGCACTCGACGCCGGTGATTACGGGACGGCCATTCAACGTTTTGTGGAATACATGGAAATCATGGCCGAGTACAAGAAAACCAAAGATTTCTTTTCTTTAAAAGTTTCTCAATTTGATTCTAAATCTGAGCTCACTGAAATGCTGATGATGAGTCACATTTATTTTGAAATGGCCCGGGTCTATGATGCTGTTCCTAAGTTTCAGGAAGAATCTAAACGCTGTCTTGATCAGTTTGTGGCCTTTTCTACCAATCAACCTTATCAAGTGGTAAATTCTGAACTTATCCGTAAGCACATGAAAAAATCTGCTTTTAAAAAGCCGGAAGTATTTTTAAATGCCCACCGTCAGATCTATGTTCAATCCAAGAAGTGTTATGTCGTTACCTTCTGTTATGGGAATGACCATCAGATCACCCGGGATTATCGCCTGTTTAAAGACTGGCTCCTGGATTACCCATTTGGACAAGAACTGGTGAGGATTTATTATAAGTATTCTTCTGTTATGGTCAGTAATTGGGAAAAACGGCCGGCCATGCACCTCGTCTCTAAAATCCTGGTTAGACCCTTATTGGTTTTGTTTTCAAAAACCATCCTGCCCCTTATACTACCTAAATGCTGATTCTCTCGGGATTTATTGTAAAAGAATGGTTTAAAAGTTTAATCGGGGCCGTAACGGTTCTCTTTTTACTAATTTCCACAGCTGACCTTATTAATGGATTCCTTCAGGGTAAGGAAGCGGCCAGAGTTTTGCTGGAATACTCTCTTAAAATGCCCGACCTCATGGGCAAGATGTTTCCCATCTGTTGTCTGGTGGCTTCACTCTTTTCACTCAATAAACTAAAGGCCCACTCCGAACTTATTTCTATACTGGCCGCAGGTTATTCTTATCGAAAAATCTATACCCTGATCGGGATTTGTGCTTTATCGGTAGTGGCAGTTCAGTTTTTAAATTTGGGTTTTATTGAACCCTTTGCCAATAAAGTCAAACGCCAGGAAATTCAAAAAAGCCGAAAATCCGAGGGAAAATATCTCACCCGTAGCTCCATTGAAGGAGGAAAGTTTTGGTATAAATATCAAAATTATTTTGCTTCTTTCACTTATTTTGACCGCAGGACCAACTCACTTCAAAATTTTGAAATCTATTTTTTTACTCCCGCCCATTCAAGTGAAAAAATCATTCGTGCTCGGGAGGCCACATTCGTTGAGAAGGGTCGCTGGCTTCTAAAAGACGTCACCATTTTATCCAGCTTAGATTCCAGCACTTTTCCCGATCAATCCACTGAACAGGAAATGACCCTAAATCTGGATGAGCGACCAGAAGATTTTGGGGAATTTGAAGCCGATTTAACTACTTTAAATTTCTTTAAACTCCAGCAATTTATTTCTCGTTTATCTAAAACCGGAATCAATATTGAAGAGTATGAAATCATCCTTTTAAATAAGGTTTTCCTGAGCTTAATTTGTCTGGTGTTTGCCCTCATGCCAGTGTCGACCATCTTCAATCCAAACCGCCGCTCCAGTTCTTTTGGTAAAAATGTCGTTCTAACTTTGATGGTTACTATCGTCTTTTGGGTGCTTTATAGCTCGACAGTGGCCTTTGGGAATTCTGGATCCATTAATCCCTGGCTGGCCACTGGTACTATTCCATTATGCTTCTTTCTTTATGTCCTCTGGACCTTCCATAGAAATCGAAAACTCTCAGCTTAATCTACTCTCGTCGCTTCACCTTCTCTGTGCTATAAAAGCCAGATGAATATTGAAAATTATAAGCTTGCTGGGGAGAAGCTCCCTATTCTTACTTATCCAGATCCCATTCTGTCTCAAAAGGCCGTGGCAGTTACTGAATTCACACCTGATCTTGAGAACTTAGTTAAAAACATGCTCTTTACTATGTATCAGGCCCCCGGAATTGGACTCGCCGCTCCTCAGGTTGGCGTTAGTCAGAGAATTTTTGTGCTCGATGTCGATTATGAGCGGGAAGTGATCACTAATGCTGCCGGTGAAGATGAAGTGCGCATGTCTGATTTTAATCCCATGATTCTCATCAATCCAATTATTACAGGAACCTCAGGCACCACCACTTTTGAGGAAGGCTGTCTCTCTGTTCCTGGTGTTTATGAAGAAGTAAAACGTCATAAATCAATTCATGTAAAATATCAAAATTTAAAAGGTGAGACTTTCGAGCTCGAAGCCGATGATATGCTGGCCATTTGTATCCAGCATGAAAACGATCATCTCGATGGTGTGGTCTTTATTGAGCGCCTTAGCAATCTGAAAAAGAATTTTTATAAAAAGAAACTCGTGAAAGAGAAAGTTCGATGAGAAAATTCCGTGTAGCTTTTTGCGGGACTCCCGACTTTTCTGTTCCTACTTTGGATTTACTCGCCCATCACCCGCACATTGATCTGGTAAAAGTTATTTCCATGCCTGATCGTCCTGCCGGTCGTGGGATGGAGTTAAAATCGCCTGAAGTTATCGAGTTCGCAAAAAATAATAAAATCCCTTTTTTTCAAACTGAAAATATCAATAAAGAACCTGAGTTCCTAAAAGAACTCAAGGAGCTTGAGCTGGATTTCATTGTGGTGCTGGCCTTTGCCCAATTCTTGGGAGCAGAGATGCTCAACATGGGAAAACTTGGGTGCTTTAACATTCATACTTCGGTTCTTCCAAAATATAGAGGGGCGGCACCCATCCAATACGCCCTCTGGAATGGTGATACCGAAACCGGTGTCTCTATCCAGAAGATGGTAAAAAAAATGGATGCCGGGGATCTGGTTCATTTTCATACGGTTAAAATTGCTCCCACGGAAACTGGTGGCCAGCTTTATACCCGCTTAAAGTTTCAGTCAGCATTGGCGATGAATGATCTCATCACGAAACTTTTAAATAATGAAGTTATCTACACTGCCCAGGATGAAGGTCAGGTTTCATTTGCACCGACCTTAAAAAAAGAAGATGGGCTTATAAACTTTAAAGAAAAAACCACCGCCCAGGTACTTAACCTGATACGCGCGCTTGATCCCTGGCCTGGAACTTACTGTTTCTTAAACGGCAAGCGGCTTAAAGTTTTGAGCGCTGAAAAATATCACACTAAACTAACAGCAGGTAAGGCCCAGAACGATATGGGCTCTTTAGTAGTGGGTTGTCTGGATGGAACCTTACGTCTGACTCAAGTGCAGCTGGAAGGCAAAAAGCCTTGCAGTGACCGCGAACTCTTAAACGGCATTAAAACTGAAATCATCTTGTCTTCAGATAAGGAATAATATGTCAGTGATTATCTCCCCTAGTCTTCTCTCGGTTGATTTTCTTGAACTCAAGACTGAACTTGAGCGCTTAAATCAAATTGATGATCTGTGGCTCCATCTGGATATTATGGATGCGCACTTTGTTCCTAACCTCACCTTCGGGGAACCGGTACTGAACAAAGTTAAAACTGTTTCAAAACACAAGCTGGATGCTCACTTCATGGTGACTGATCCTGATTTTTTTGCTGAAAACTTTAAAAACGTAGGACTGCATAATTTTACTTTTCATTGGGAAGCTGTCACTCATCATGACCGCCTGATTGATAAGCTAAAGTCCCTTTATCCATCGGTTGGAATCTCCCTTAATCCTTCAACACCCGTAAATGTTATCCCGACCTACCTTCTAGCCAAGGTCGATGTGGTCTTACTCATGAGTGTAAACCCGGGCTTTGGGGGACAAAAATTTATTCCAGAGATCGTTGATAAAGTCATTGAACTGGATAAGATCAGACATGCTAACAACCTTAATTTCCAAATTCAGGTGGATGGTGGAATCAATGATCAAAACGCAGGTTATCTGATTCAGGCCGGGGCCAATAATCTGGTTGCGGGCTCCTATATTTTCTCTGCTCCAAATAATGACTATCTTTCACGTATTAATAAAATTCGCTAAGGCCATTTATGAAAGTTTTTAATTTAACAGGTACTAATTTAACTCTGGAAGACCTTGCCTTTATTGCCAAAGCAAAAACCGGTCAGGTCAAACTACAAATTGATCCGGAAGCTTTGAAGAAAATGCATCAATCACGGGAAGTCGTGATGAATATCGTAAAAAAAGGGAAACCTGTTTATGGTATTAACACTGGGTTCGGTGCTCTGGCCTCCAAACAAATCGCAGTAGAAGATCTGGAACAACTTCAATACAACTTGATTCGTTCCCATTGTACCGGTGTTGGTCGTCCATTCAGTCGGGAAGTTACCCGCGGGATCATGCTTGCCCGGGCCAATTGCCTGATTCAGGGATTCTCTGGGGTAACACCTGAAACGATTGCTCTTCTCCTGGATTTTATCAATCACGGTATTAACCCTGTCATTCCTGAAAAGGGATCGGTTGGTGCTTCGGGAGATCTCGCCCCTTTATCTCACATTGCTCTCGCCCTCATCGGTGAAGGTGAAGTTGAATATGAAGGCAAGATCATGAAGTCGGACTTTGCGATTCATCAAATCGGTCAAACGCCGGCCAAGCTTGGACCCAAGGACGGACTCGCTTTAATTAACGGAACTTCCGTTATGCTGGCATTGGGGACACTGGCACTAGTTGAGGCCAAGAAACTCATGAAATTAGCTGACATTATTTCGTGCCTGACTCTGGATGCTGTTCGTGGAACATCTGCAGCTTTTGATGAACGCATTTCTATTTTAAAACCACAACCAGGGCAACTGGATGTGTCCCGCAATTTATTAAAACTCATTAAAGACTCCCAAATTGCTGTCTCCCATAAAGATGATGGCAAGGTTCAAGACCCTTATTCCCTTCGATGCATTCCTCAGGTTCATGGGGCCTGCAGACAAACTCTTCGTCATACCGAAGAAGTGCTGAACATTGAACTTAATTCAGTCACAGATAACCCATTGGTGTTTGCTGACACTGGAGATGTTATTTCAGGCGGTAATTTCCATGGAGAGGCCCTGGCGCTTACCATGGATTATCTCGCGATGGGTTTATCCGAAATCTGTAACATTGCTGAAAGAAGGGTTGAGAAGATGATGAATCCTCACTTCTCAGATCTGCCGGCATTTTTAACTAAGAACTCTGGTTTAAATTCAGGTCTCATGATTGCTCACGTGACCATGGCGGCCCTGGCATCTGAGAACAAATACCTTTGTCATCCGGCTTCGGTTGATTCAATTCCAACTTCAACAGATAAAGAAGATCACGTTTCGATGGGAGTGACTTCTGGTAGAAAACTTCTGGAAGTGGTCAGCAACGTTCAGTATGGTCTGGCGATTGAACTTCTTTGTAATACACAAGGAATTGAATTCTTGCGTCCGATGAAAACTTCTCCTGCCTTAGAGAAAGTAGTCACCCTGGTGAGAAAGCACGTTGAACCGATTGAAGATGACCGGACTTTCCATAAAGATATTGAAAATTTATCCAGGCTCATTCAAACCGAAGAAATTCTTCAGGAAGTTGAATCAGTCATTGGTACTTTGGCCTAAGGAGAACATATGTCGAATATACCTCTTCCTCCTACGGGAGATAAACTTACTTGTAAGGGCTGGCATCAGGAAGCAGCTCTGCGCTGCCTTCTGAATAATCTTCATCCGGATGTTGCCGAAGACAGAGATAATCTCATCGTTTACGGTGGTAATGGCCAGGCAGCTCGAAACCATAAAGCTTTGGATGATTTAATTCATTCACTTAAAAATCTTGAGAACAACGAAACCTTGATCGTGCAATCCGGGAAACCGGTTGCTATTTTCCCCAGTAATCCGGAGGGGCCAAGAGTTCTGATAGCTAACTCAAATCTAGTTCCTAATTGGGCAAACTGGGATCATTTTAATAAATTAAAAGATGAAGGTCTGATGATGTATGGCCAGATGACTGCTGGTTCATGGATCTATATTGGTTCTCAGGGAATTCTTCAGGGAACTTATGAAACATTCATGGCGGCTGCTCGTAAACACTACGGTGCCAGCGCCACTCTTAAAGGTAAACTTGTTTTAACCGGCGGGATAGGCGGAATGGGTGGGGCCCAACCGCTGGCAGTGAAAATGGCCGAAGGTGTTTGCCTTTGCTGTGACGTGGATCCAACCAGAATTGAGAAACGCTTAAAATCAAAATACCTTGATCTTTTGGCCAGTAGCTTTGATGAAGCGATTGAGATTGCCCTTAAGGCGAAGAATGCCGGGGAAGCACTTTCTGTGGGTGTAGTGGGCAATGCCGCTGACTTCTTTAAGTATGTTTATGATAAGGGTATTCTTCCGGATCTAGTGACTGACCAAACCTCCGCTCATGATCCACTTAATGGTTACGTTCCTCATGGCATGACTCTAGAGGAAGCAGTTGCTCTTCGTTCAAAAGATCCTAAAAAATATACTGAACTCTCGTATCAAACCATGGGAGAGCACGTGAGATGGATGCTAGCTTTCCAGAAAAAGGGTTCCCATGTTTTTGATTATGGAAATAACTTGCGTGCCGGTGCCGTCAAAGTTGGCGTGACTAACGCTTTTGATTTCCCTGGTTTTGTACCTGCCTACATTCGGCCCTTATTCTGCGAAGGCTCAGGCCCCTTCCGTTGGGTAGCGCTTTCAGGTGATCCGGATGATATCCGGGTAACGGATGAAGCTTTAAAAGAACTTTTTCCAGAAAATAAATCAATGATTAACTGGCTGGATAAGGCCGGAAAAATGATTCAGTTCCAAGGTCTTCCTTCTCGCATTTGCTGGTTAAAATACGGCGACCGTGAAAAGGCCGCCCTCTTATTTAATCAACTGGTGCGTGAGAAAAAAGTTAAGGCCCCAATCGTCATCGGTCGTGATCATCTGGACTGCGGTTCAGTAGCAAGCCCTAACCGTGAAACAGAGGCAATGAAAGATGGCTCAGACGCTGTATCCGACTGGCCACTACTAAATGCCATGATCAACATCAACAATGGTGCGAGCTGGATTTCTCTTCATCACGGTGGTGGTGTGGGTATGGGTTTCTCGCAACATTCAGGTATGGTAATCGTTTGTGATGGAACACCAGAGATGGATAAACGTCTCTCCCGTGTTTTAAATTCGGATTCAGGTATGGGTATTGTTCGTCACGCTGATGCTGGCTACGATATCGCTCTGGATATTGCTAAGAAGCCTGAAACTAAGATTAAATTTCCTTCTTTATAAGGAATAAAATGCTTAAAGCGTTAACTGATCTGAATGAAATTGTGACTATGAAAAGCGCCTATTCAAAAGATGGGCGCAATCTTCATCCTGATGATCTTTCCATCATTAAAAACGCTGCCATTGTTTACGACGAATCGAAAATTCTCTGGGTGGGGGAAACCTCCAAGCTACCAGAACAGTATAAAAATTTAGTTCAACGATTGCCCGGACATGTCCTTACTCCGGAAGTCGTTGATTCCCACACTCACATCGTTTTCGGGGGCGACCGTGCTCAGGAGTATGCTGATCGCTTAAACGGCATTAGTTATGAAGAAATTGCTAAGCGCGGAGGCGGTATTCTTTTTACCATGAAGCGAACCAACGAAGCTTCTTTGGAAGATTTATTCAATAGTGCTTGTGAGAGAATTGAACGTTTAAATTCCTATGGTGTGGGTTCAATCGAAATTAAATCTGGTTATGGACTCAATTTTGATCGGGAATTAGAAGTCTCACTTTTAATTGACCGCTTAAAGAAGAAGTATTCGCCACGCATTCAGATCTTTAATACTTATCTCGCGGCCCATGATGTACCTAAAAGTTTTTCTTCTTCAACTGAGTACTTAGAACAAGTCGTCCTACCTTTATTGGAAAAACTTGTTCCCTTGAGAGTCATTGATGCTGTGGATATTTTTCATGAGAAAAATTATTTCAATGAACAAGACGTGGACTTACTTTTTTCCAGGGCCCAGTCACTGGGTATTGCGCGAAAGATTCATGCCGATGAGCTGAATGATAATGCTGGTGCGGCCCTGGCAGTTAAGCACGGCGCCCTTTCGGCCGATCATCTGCTTAAAATTTCCAGTGATGGAATTAAACTTCTGTCGCAAAATTCAACCGTTGCCACTCTACTACCAGGTACTGCTTTTTTTCTGGGCAAACCTCTCGCACCTGCCCGCGCTTTGTTAGATGCTGGCGCCAAAGTTGCCATCGCCTCTGATTACAACCCAGGTTCCTGTCACTGTGATAATGTGCTCTTAGTTGCCTCTATGGCGGCTGCGCAGTTAAAAATTAATCAGGCCGAACTTTGGGCAGGAATAACTTTAAATGCCAGTGCGGCATTGGGATTTAAAAACCAAGGTGTAATCACAGCTGGCATGAAGCCTCGCTTCTCGCTGTTTAAAACGGAAAGCCTTTCACACATTACTTATAACTGGGGAAGAAATTTCGCGGTTAGTTTGCCTTAAGCGATTGCTCAATCATAGATAGAAATTCTGAATCCATAAAATTATGAATCCGCTTACTGAGGTAAATGACTTTGCCTTTATGATAAACAATCGATACTGGATAAGTTCGAATTAAAAACTTCTCGGCAACACGTTCATGGGGATCTTCGACTGATTCAAAATTTAATTTGTATTTGGCTTCGGTCTTTTTAATTAATTCACCCGGATTGTCGGTATCACCGTTAATACCGATAACCTTAACTTTTCCCTTATATTTCTCCTGAAACTCCACCAAGCTGGGAAATTCCTTAAGACAGGGAATGCACCAGGATGCCCAGAAATTCAGGACAATAATGGGTGTTGGATCGTTCTTGAGTTCAATAGTCGTATTTTTTGTTGTTGTTAAATTAAGCGTTTGGAAATTTGTCTCGAAAAGGGAGTGTTTTTGTTTATCTTCTGAGACCAATTCCGCGTTAGAATTGAAAGCATCCCAAAGGATTTGAGTGGAAAGAAATCCACTAAAGGCCATAATAAAGAGAATAACGGGAATGAGTTTTCTTTTCATTGTGACCTCAATTTACCCCATATGGATAGATTTATGAAGCCCTGGAAGTTGCTACCATATCACAAAGTAAAAAAAACGCTGGGGCAGCGTGGTCAATCGATTGTGGAGTTTGTTCTTCTGCTGGCCGTTATTACCGGGCTATCTTACGGCTTTGTCGCAGTCATGAATAAAAATGTAGCGCGATATTGGGAATATTCTGCCAATCTAATATTAAATGATAAACCAGGTGGCCCTAAGGCCGTATCCCTGGATTAATAATTTTTGAATTAAGGACAGATTCATGAATTTTTTATTGGCAATTGACCAAGGCACGACAGGCACGACTTCTTTACTGATAGATGCCAAAACTCTTCAAATTATCGACAAAGAAAAATCTGATTACCGCCAAATATATCCCAAGCCTTCATGGGTTGAACATAATCTGGATGACATTTGGGAATCAGTTTCTATATCTGTAGGAGCTGTTCTCAAACGGGCCAAGGCCGATCCGAAAAACATAATCGCCATTGGCATTACGAACCAACGTGAGACCACTTGTGCCTATGATAAAAAAGGTAAACCCCTTCATCATGCCATAGTCTGGCAGGACCGCAGGACTGCCGCCTATTGTGAGGCCAATGCTGAAGCCTATAATCAGGTCTGTCGTAAAAAAACCGGACTTCCCCTTGATCCCTACTTCTCGGGCTCGAAAATGCGCTGGTTCTTGGACCATGTCCCTGCGGTAAAAGTAGCGGCCGATAGAAAGGACCTATGTCTGTCCACAATTGATACTTTTCTGGTTCACCGTCTGACGGATGGAAAAAGCTTTGTCACGGAAGCTTCAAACGCTTCTCGCACAATGCTTATGAATCTGGAAACATTTAACTGGGATAATGAACTTCTGAATTTCTTCGGGATTTCAAAAGATTTTCTACCTGAGATCCGTGAGTCATTTACCAATTTTGGAGAAACTCGCAATGCTGGTATTCTGCCAGATGGAATTCCAATTCTTTCCATCTTGGGTGACCAACAGGCCGCCCTCTTTGGTCAGGCCTGCGTCCGCGTGGGTGACATCAAATCAACTTATGGAACAGGTGCTTTTCTATTGTTAAATACTGGCAATAAACTCATTCATTCCACCACCGGACTTCTTTCCACTGCCGCTTATTCATTTCGGGGTCACAAAGTTTATGCGCTGGAAGGTTCGGCCTATATTGCCGGAGCTGCCGTTCAGTGGTTACGGGATAATTTGAAATCTATTAAATCATCTCCTGAAGTTTCAGAACTTGCGGAACAAGTAACTGATCTCTCAGAGATGGAGAATGTTTTGTTTCTGCCGTTTTTTACCGGAATTGGAACTCCTTATTGGAACTCCCATGCCAAGGCCGCCATTGTAGGACTCACTCGTGACACTCATAATGGTCACATCGCCCGCGCTTGTCTTGAAGGCATAGCACTTTCGCTTAATGATTCGGTTTCTAGCTTTAAAAAAGATTTTCCTCAGCTCAATGATATCCGAGTTGACGGAGGAGCTGCCGCCAACGATATCCTGATGCAAATGCAGGCCAACTTCTCACAGAAAACAATTCTTAGACCTCAGGTAATTGATACCACGGCATTTGGTGTGGCAGTTGGTTGTTTAGTGGGTCGTGGAGAAATCAGCATTGAAGATATGGGTAAATACTGGAAGCTTGAAAAAGAGTTCACCCCCCAGAAGAATGCTTACTATTCAAATAAAAAGGCCCTGTGGGATGAGACGATAAAACGTCTTTATCTTTAAATTGCTATTTAAACAGCAGCCCTTTTAATTCACTCGCCTTACTGATGCCAATCAGTTCGAGCTTGTACTTACCTTTTAAATCATCTGCTATGCGCTTAGAGGTAATCACACGCTTGTAGTTCATCTGCGCGATTTCTTTAAGCCTCATTTCCATCATTGGGACAGAACGCACTTCACCAGTCAGTCCTACTTCTCCCAGGAAAATCGTATCGCTTGAAATAGCAGTCTGATAATAAGAACTCAAAAGGGAAGCAATCACCGAGAGATCGTTTTCGCGGGAAGATAATTTCATACCTCCCACCACATTGACGTAGATATCATTATAGGAAAGGGGAATGCCTAAATACTTATCTATGACCGCTACTAAAAGTGCTACTCGATTGGAGTCAAGTCCCTGGGTCGTACGACGACCGACAGCGAATTTATTTTCAACCACCAGGGCCTGGATTTCCACAAAAAGAGAGCGCGTGCCTTCTAAAATACATGTCAGTGAACGGCCAAAGGATCCAGGTAGAGATTGTTCCAAAAAATACTGAGAAGGATTTTTAATTTCTACTAAGCCTTTTTCCTGCATTTCAAAAATGCCGACTTCATTGGTGTTTCCAAAACGATTCTTCATCACCCGAAGCATGCGGTATTGACCAAGTTGATCACCTTCAAAATAAATAACTGTATCCACCATGTGTTCCAATATCTTAGGACCCGCAATCTGTCCCTCTTTGGTCACGTGGCCAATAATAAAACAGGTTAAATCATAGGCCTTGGCATAGTTCATTAACTCATAGGTGACTTCACGAATTTGAGTCAAGGTGCCGGCGGCAGAATCAATCTGGTTAGAATGAGTTGTTTGAATCGAGTCCAAAACCAGAAATTTGGGTTTTAATTCTTTAACTTGTTCCAACACTTTCTGCCACGAGCTTTCATTGTAAATGTAAAAACCCTTGTTATTAACACCCAGACGTTTTGAACGTTGAGCAACTTGAGATTCGGACTCTTCACCACTGACGTATAAAATACGTTCATCACTATATTCGTTAAGGAGTTTTCCACATACATCCATTAACAATGTGGATTTTCCAATGCCGGGTTCACCACCAATCAGGGTAAGTGAACCAATGGTGACTCCACCACCCATAACCCGGTCAAATTCTCCCAGTTTCGTATAGTATCGATGAACATTTTCATGCTCAACCTCGTCAATGGTTTTGGGACGGCTTTCCCTGCCGGAAATCGATTTAGGCGCGGCCTTACTGGGCTTAAAAGTTTCTTCTTCTGAAAATGAATTCCACTGATTACAATCGGGACACTTCCCTAACCATTTGGCAGATTTGTAGCCGCATTCCTGGCAGGTGAAAACCGTTTTAATTTTGGCCATTTTATCCCTCAATCATTTTCATTAATTGTTCTTCAGTAATAATAGGAATACCTAGAGTTTGGGCCTTAACATATTTACTGGAACCACTATCGACTTCATTGGTAACAAGGAAGTTCAGATTTTTAGAAACACCTGCAATCACACCACCATTCATCTTAATTATCTTCTCTACTTGAGGTCTAGGTTGACTGAGTTCTCCCGTGATACAGAATTTGAAACCACTCAGAGGTCCTTCACCAGTGACAACTTCATCGGCGCGAACCGTTACTCCGACACTTAACAATTCTTCAATCAAAGGCTTCTTCTTATCTAATGAAGCCAGGATGGATTGCGAAGATTTCTCAGCAAAACCTTCAATCTGTAACATCTTATCTAGCGTAAGTTCAAGGATCTTCTCCAGCGTATTGTATCCTTGAGCAATGATTTTTTCACTTTTGGTGATTGAGACACCTTCCACTCCAATGGCAGAAATGAATTGAGCAAGATTTTGATGTTTTGTTTTTTGAATATTCTCATACATCTTGGTTGCGAGTTTTTCTTTCACTTTTTCCAGTAACATGAAATCTTCTTGCTTTAAGCGGTAAAGATCAGGAATGCCTTCCACTAAACCTTTATTGATCATTTCATCCAGACGCTTATCTGAAACATCATCAATGCCTGCTTTATGCACATAATTTAGAATTTCTTCTTTGATTTTGGCCGGACAAGTTTCATTTTCACAGAAAAGCCAGATATCCTCGATCTTTAGCTCTGATTGGCAACTGGGACAATTCTTTGGATAAATAAATTCATTTTCCGAATGTTCCACTACCCCTAAAAACTTGGGAATCACTTCTCCCGAACGAACGATTTCAATTTTATCGCCGGATTTTAAATGGAAGTTTTGAACCATTCCAAAGTTATGCAGAGTCACCCTGCCAATCATAGCCCCGGATAACTCAGTAGGTTCTATTAAGGCAACAGGAGTCAGGGTTCCGTTACGAGAAACGCCCCACTCAATTGAATTAATCTTTGCGACCTTCGTTTCGCCCTGAAACTTGAAAGCGATCTTGTAACGAGGGTGATGACTTGTTTCCCCCAACTCTTCGTGTAGTTTTAGATCATCATAAACAAACACCAGGCCATCAATCAGATAGTCACCACAAGACATAAATTCTTTAGCTTCTGCGATTCGGTCTTTGATGCCTTTGCCGCTCTTGTGAACCTGATAATCGGGTGTGATAAACCCAAAGCTCTTTAACTCTTCCAGTTTCTGATGTTCTTGTTTAAATTTCTCTTCACTAATCACATCAAAGGCCTGAAAACTTAAATGCCGGCAAAGTTGAATGTTTTCTTTTCGGCCCAACAGCCCGGCCACAATATTACGTTGAGAGGTGGGAGTTTCCAAATTTAAGCTTTGCATTTCTTTGGATAAAACAAAGAAATTTTTCTCAATACAATAAACCTCACCTCTGACTTCGAGGCTTAAATTACCGGGAATGTGTTTCGGGATATCGGGAATGAAGACGGCTTTTTTAGTGATATTTTCACCAAATTGTCCGTCTCCTCGGGTCTTGGCGGTTACCAGATGACCATTCTCGTAAATGAGGGAACAGCTTGATCCATCAATTTTAAACACCGACAGGACATCTTGTTTATCGGCCCACTTGGTCAGGTCTTTTTCTTCGTAGGTTTTATCCAGTGAGAGCATCTTTCTTTGATGCTCAACCTTACTCAAGGCTTCAGTCTGCTTAAAACCAACTAATTGAAGTACTGGATTTTGTGGATCCAACTTTTTTAATTCTTCTTCTAATTGATCGTATTTTTCATCAGAGATCTCGGCATGGCCGAGATAATAGCGTTCTTTGTGGTGAAGGATAAGTTTTTCGAGTTCGTGAATTCTCTTTGTTCTCATCCTTCATATTTAGCATTTTTATTCTAAAAATTAAACGAAACGCCGACTTTTAACCGGTTATCTTTGTAAGTGACATCCTTTAAATCCCCACTAAATTTGGCCTTATGGGATAAGGTTTCAAAACTTCCGTCAATCGTCATGCGAGTGGTGTAGTGATACTTAACTCCCAGTTCCAGCTCGAGGGATGAAACACTTTTGGCGCTTCCGAAAATATCATCATCCTCATCAAATGAGGGAAATGGAATAAATTCAGCTTGTGCAAAAAAGCGGAATTCTCGGTTCATGGGAATATTGACATTCGTTCCCATTAAAAGTCCGGAGATAGAATTTTTTCCAAAACCATCTTGCTCAGATGCATCCAGATCAAAATCATGCTTGGCAAATCCGCCATATATATTGATTTGAGGACCATAGAAGAAGCCGATCGGTAGATATTTATATCCCCCGGTAATTTTAAAAGCGCCATTATTTGTGGCGACACTGGATTTCTCTGGTGAACCGGAAGCTTTTTTTAAAGTCCCTAATGAACGTTCAATTTCTAAAGCTGCAAAATATTGGCGGGTAATCCAGCCCTCTACCCTAAAATCAATTCCAAAGATATTTCCGGCCATGCGGTTGGAGCTAGTTGGTGTTGTGGTACTGACACTTGAACGAGAGCCGAAAAAGGCCAGGGATAAAATTCCCAGGGTACCCGGTGACTCAATTTCTTTTTCCTCTACGATGGCAATACTTTGATCCGGATCAATTTCATTTTCTAATCGAACCCAATCACCAGCGGTCGGTTTCCTCTCAGTTTTATAAGATCTAATCATCCCCAGAGCTTGGTTATCAGAAATATTAAAAATCTTACCCTCGGCCAGGATTTCAGTTTCCCAATCGACTATTTTTTTGAGTAGCGGATGTTTTTTCTTTGCCACTGGTCGTTTAATAGTGAACTTTTGCCCGACTTGGATGCGGTGACCTTTCCCAACATCCAGCGTGATTTGGTCGCCTAAAATTCCATTGATTTTTGCATCATACGGAATGGTTTTAGCATAAAGTTCCAGCCAGTGATTGACGGTTTCAGCAATAGATTCAATCTCGTCATTATCAAGTTGAGACTTTTCTGAAAACAGCAGATCTTCACCATTGTCGCCGTAAACATTAAGTTCAACTTCCACTCCATCGATTTCATTTTTAAGATTGACCAGAATGACTGATCCCACTTTTAATTTCTCTGCGACGGTTTTTAAAACTTCTTTAGTTTTTAAATATTGAGGTAGATTTTCACGATAACGGCTGAAAACGTTAATCATTCCTGAATTGGAAACATAAGTGCACCAATTACTCTTTTTTAGGTCCTTCTCGACTTCTTCAAAAACCTTAAACCCAATGGCACCACCAACACTGTCAGTGATTGGTAGTAGCGAGCAGCGTCTCATAGAAGCCTGGGCCAGCGTTACTGAGGTTAAGGTCATTCCGAGTAGTAGCAATAAAATCTTCATAAGGTAAAAGGAATTTCCGGTGGAAGTTCAGCGCGTTGATTTTTACTGTTTTGCTTTTCATACAAATCAACCAGCATTTTCAGTTCATTATTCTCTTCGCGTAATTGTCTGACTTGGGAGCGAAGTAGTTCAGCTTCCAGCTTTATTTTTAAAACCTCTTCTTCTTCCCGAAGCTTAAGCTTCTCGGTAGAGGGGACGTAGATAAAGTACTTTCCGCTTTCCTCTTTATGCTTCAGAATATTATTCTTAATATGTCTTCTGATAGTTGAGATGGAGACGTTCTTGTACCTTGAATAGTCATTGATGGATAACCAGACACCTTCAGTGGCGTTCATGAGTGCTCCTTTAGCATTAATCTTTATGTTAAAGAATCCGATGAAGATGTGCAAAATCAAAATGTTCGTAAAAAAGTTGAGTAGAGATGTCGGTTGATTTAAATGAGCTCAAAAACAAAAAAATCGCGCTCGTCCTTTCTGGCGGGGTGGTTAAAGCAGCTGCCTGGCATCTCGGGGTGACACTTGCGCTGGAAGAACTGGGCTTTTACCTTAAAAGTAATAAAAACTCGTCTACCGCCCAGGACTTAAATCAGAAAAGCTTAGAGATTGGAACTTATGTTGGCTCCTCGGCCGGAGCGATGATTTGTGTGTATCTGGCAGCAGGTTACACTCCTCAAGACGTGATCCAGGCCACCTTGGGAATTAAGGGGTCAAGACTAAAAGGGATTACCTACAAGGATATGTTCGCCATCAAGCGACCAGAGCTCAAAGCTCCCAAGGGTGATTTATATTTTCCCCTGGATGGTTTTCCAACTTTGGTTAAAAACCTGCTCAAACCAGTCATCTCCCTCCCCGGTTTATTTACTACTGAAGGGATCAGAAATTATCTGTTACAAAATGTAATTGAAAATGATCGCTTTGAAGATTTCGCGGCTGATTTATTTATTGTGGCGACCCAATTAGATCATTCGCGGAAAGTTATTTTCTCTAAATACAATTATCCCAATCCTTCCCATGACAGCACCTCGGTCTATTATACCGGCACCAATGTATCTTATGCAGCTGCTGCCAGCATGAGTGTGCCACCTTTTTATTGCCCCTATCCGATTAAAAATCGCCTGACCAATGGAATTGATTATTACATTGATGGTGAAATCCGGGAAACTCTCTCCACCCATGTAGCCGAAGATAATGGCTGTGATGTGATCATTAGTTCATGGACTCATACCCCTTATCACTTTCATGATGAAGTGGGCTCTCTAGTTAATTACGGATTGCCTCCCATCGCTATTCAGTCCATTTACCTGATGATTCAGAAGAAAATTGTGGCTTCTCGGGCAGAAAGGGCCAAGGCCATCGATATTATTGATACAGTTAATGATTACATGAAGATTGAAAAGTTCTCGCAAACCCATCGCCGAGAAATTATGGCCATACTACAGCGTAAGTTGAACATTAATCCCAAAGTTAAACTGATTGATATCTTTCCTGATCACCATGATTACAAACTATTCTTTGCCAATTCTTTTTCTCTTAACTCTAAGGTTTCAGCTCATGCCGTGGAAGCCGGCTATAAGCGCACCATGCAAATCCTGAGTCCTAAATGATTCGAAAGTATCTTCTGATCGCGTTTACGGTGCTGATTTTTGTTACAGCGTCTGATCCTTTTTTTGGAATCGAACTTAGTTTTAGGCCACTACCCAAGGAACAAAAAGGTGATGTGACTGAACGTCTCTGGATGTCGACTGACGCATTTAGGCCCTACCTTATGGATTATGATAACCAGGTCTCAGACCTCTTTCCTGTGACGCCTTATTATTATCCTAATGTTCATTTTTGGTTTCTTATTTACACTCAGTTTGAATCTAGCTCCGTAGTGATTCATGATAAGGCGAATCTAGCTTTAATTTATAAAGTACTGGATTTCTCCTCTCTTCACGAAAAAAAGCTGCCACGTAACACTATCTATGTTCTTCAAGAAAAGATTGCAGAAGAAAAGGTAACAGAACTCAAGGAAGACCTGGAAGAACTCGCTCGTGATCCCTATTCCCTGACTTCCAATGCTAAACGGATTATTCGATTGCTTAAGCAGGCCAACATTTCTCTGCCTGCTGCTAAAGCAGATAGAAGTATGCTTTTCACCCAACTTAAAAAGAATTTACGAACCCAGACTGGCCAGAAGAATTTTATTCGTAACGGGATTGTGAACTCTGGGCCTTATCGCCCTTTTATAACCCGCTATTTTGCAGATAAAAAGCTGCCCAATGAATTAATTGCCATTCCATTTTTGGAATCTAGTTTTAATCCCCGTGCTCACTCCAAAGTCAGCGCATTAGGAGTCTGGCAGTTCATGCCACTGATTGCCAGTTACTTTATTCCCAAGAGATCCAAGACCACTGACTACCGTTTAAATGTTGGTGTTTCTTCTGTTGCCGCGGGATTCTTGATGTCCGAAAATTTTAAGATTCTGAAGTCGTGGGACTTGGCCGTGACGGCCTATAATTCCGGACCTAAGCACCTAATCAAGACCAAACGAAAACTGGCCTCCGATAAAGTTGACCTTGAAGTAATCATTAAAAACAGTGACTCAGAACATTTTGGTTTTGCTTCTAAGAATTTCTACAGTGAGTTTCTGGCACTGATTCATACCCTGGCCTATCGTGAAGAGCTGTTTGAAGGACTACATACATCCGATAGACCCGATGTCGACCAGGAGATTAGATTTTTTATGACGAAGTGTTCACTACGCTTACCGAGGGTTTTGACTTCTAACTTTATGGATGACATCCATTTTCATAATCATCACATTAGAGATCTGCAAGATCTGCTTCCCCGGGGCTTTATCCTTACCGCTAAAAGCACATTGCCGAAGAATAAGTTTCTTGAGGTCGCATATAAAGACCTGCTCAAAAGCAAGCCCAAGGACTGGAATCGATTTTTAAGGAATCAAAGCTGTTCGACTAAATAAGAATTTGGTGAGCAGTAGCTGTTAAGGTATTGAACCGAGCCGTCTTGATAAGAAATTTTGAAGTTAACTTTTGCATCCTGAGCATAATCAGGAGCACCTTGATTCTCACCCACCACAATAATTTTTCTACTTTTGGGACCGGCAGAATCATAGAATTTACCGTCGGCATCTAGAATCTGGATATAAGTCATAAGAGATGAACCTACTGACTCGCTACCAACATCAACTTTAAGCACTTTTTTACTCAAGTTCACTTGAATTAAACAACGGTTACCCAGATTGGAGTCTTCAAACTTCGACAAGATATAGCGCATGAAGTTTTCCGAAGGAATGTCCAAAGAGTTATGTTCTTTAAATCCCACAAAAATTGGCTCTGACTGATGGTTTAGCTCCAAGTACTTTCGGCTTCCCAAAAGCGTCTTGTTAAAGCTTGTCTCATAAGTATGGTTGTTAATTTTAGTAGCAGTTTTTGTCGTGGCAAACTCCACCACTGAGCTTGAGGCAATAACTAAAGGAGTCTTTTCTTTGGCCAGCAAGTCTTCTTCAAGCAGTTTAACTTTCTCGTTAAGCACTTCTTCGAAGTAGTTAGAGTCAAAAGTAAGTTCTCTTTCATGAATGTGAATAATTTTTGAAGTTACAACTTCTTTCATGTCCTTATAACTTAAAAGAGCATTGCCGGCCTTGACACCGATAAACAGCTGATAACGGAAATCATCACCTTCGGTAATTTTAAGATCTCCATCCAATCTTAAAACTTGAGAATAAGGAACGTCCAGAGTTGCTCCTTCTACTTGATCGTCTAGTTCAACCAGAACTGCACCCATGGCACCACGGGCCTCAAAAGGTGCTAGTAGTTCATTGAATTTTTCTTGCTCTAGCATAGGAATCGAAACACCTGTGGTTTCGCTATCCAGAATAATATCAGTGTTGGTTGGGGCAAAACCTCTTTTAAGTACGGCCAGTGAGCGGGTCATACGTGGTTCGGCCAGCAGGTCTTCCAGTTTAATATAACCTGCATTGTAATCTTGTACGGATGCACTCAAATCATCTTGGAAACGAATTTCAAAACCAACTTCTGGAGAAGATTTATTGAGATCGGTTCCAGTAATTTGGATAGTCATGTCTACTGGATAAGTAGCTGGTAATAACGAGTTCTTTTCAGATGTTTCTTCTTGAGTAGTCACCGGTGCTGCAGCCTTTGGCGCAGGTTTACTTTTGGCAATCGCTGGCGCAGAAGCTTTGGGAATCTTATGCGTTGTCGCCTTCGGTGCTTGAGTAGTCACGGTTCCGACTACGGGTAAAGTCTGTGCTTTAAGATCCTGTTCTGCTTTTGAGTAGTCAAAGGCCAGGAGATCATCAATCGCTATAACTTCTTCTTTGTTATCAACAGTCTCAACATGATCCACATTGTGGACAACTTCTGTGTTGGTAATTTCGTTATTCTCTACTGGTGTTGGAGCTGCCACTACTTTTTGATCTGCGTAGTCAAAAAAGGCTGGCTCGGCCTCAGTCTCAACTGTTGAAGCTAAGGTCGTTGAGACTTCATCTTTTACATCAGTGCTAGTTGCCACCATTTCAAAAGAAAAGTCTTTATGGAGAGCCACTAAATTGGTGGCAAGCTCTTTCTTCATTATGACTGCTTGAAGTTTAACCGGCTCATGAAACGGCAATTCGTTTTTTGCTACTTTCTCTACAATCATTGGGGCAGATTTTTTGACAATGATCTTTTTCTGAACAGCTTTCTTTTCTACTGGAAACTTAATCTCAGCAAAATGCATCTCAGGAGCGCTCACCACTTCAGCGGGAGACTCTTTTATTTCAGTATGAGAGAAGAGAGAAAGATAAGAAGTTGGTAAGTTAACAACAGTTGTTTCAGGCATTAAAACACGCACGGCCACACTACCTACAACCAGGTACATAACAAGCGTGAAATAAGCAAACATCCGTGTCAGCATGAACGACATATTCAATTATTGTAAGTGAATTTCAAGTTTTTTACGGTAGTTAAAAAGTGCCGGATGTTACTTTCTGCGTAATCACTACTGAGTAGTCATGGATAACCTACCAAGCAAACTTTAGATTTAGACCATATTGACGAGATTTTTGTTCACCATGATCATCATAGGCCCGTTCAAAGGTAAACATCGCGAATTCAAAATGCTTGAAGGTATAAGAGATAAGACCACCGGGATAAAATTCATCCATGGTAAAGAAATCCAAACTTAACTCCTTAGTGGGTGAAAACCTTATGCCAGTTTTAAAAGTCCGGTGGACATCATAATGACCGGCATACAAGGGTGAGTAACCACCGTACAAAGATAATTCCCGAAATTCCCAGTTAAGTTTTTTGGCAAAATTGGGCGTTTTATATCCCAGGAAAGTTTCCCAATATTCGTATTTATTCGAAATCATAGGTAAGGAAGATATTTCCCCTAAAAGATGACCATACCCAAAAGTATTATAAGTCGCCAGAAAGTTAACTTCCGCAAATCCAATAAAAGGTGCTTTGTTAAATTTAACGTCTAATGATTTATCTACCAAATCTCCGGTCGTAAGCGTCTTATCTAAAACTCTTCTAAAACCAATCGAGACCTGAGGCTTTAGCATTAATGCTTTTGTCGGACGAAAAATATAAGCACTGGTAGAAGTATAGTCGTGAAATAAAAATCCCTTTAACTCTGGAAAAATCGGATCCGTCACTAAAAGAACAGCGCCTCCGTTAGTGGAAAAAAATTGCGAAAAACTCCCCACTTTTATTCCAACACTGATCTTAGCCGATAAGTCATAGGGTTTACCGAAACTTTCTTCCAGTCGATCGATAATTTTCTGCTCATCCTTGGACTCAATATCGTTATAAAGCTTTAGAACATCTTTTTGACCCGATACCAGGGCATTAACTTCAAAGTTTCCCGGGTTTTTATTAAACACAAAGGGATTTATCCAATGAGGAGAATGGGTTTGTGAGGATAATCTTAGATTGTGGGCTTCAATGTAATTCAGTCGGCGGGCAAGGGTCGTTTGGCAAAGACAGCAAGATATGATGAATAAAAATAAATGGGGTAATTTCATTTACCCCATTTTAAATTAATACTAGTTTTCTACAAGGTTTTTCACATCTTGAATGATTTCGGCTTCGGCTTCTGCGTCATGATCTTCCGCCCCTAGATTCTCTTTGAGTTCATCGGTCAGATCTGCAAGATCTTCATTAATTTTACCAATCTCAATTTCCAAAGCTTCTTTACGTATGCGCAGTTGCTCTTCGTTTTTAGCGATGAGAGCTTCCGCACCCAGCTCTACCACCTTAGTATCTTTTTTCAGGTCATTAATGATTCTTTCCAGTTCCGCTTTTAGCATTTCAAGATCGACCTTCTTTTTCAGGTTCTCAACTTCGATTTTAATGTTCTCTTCTAGATCCGATTCATCGACTTCACCTTTAAGAATTAGATAATAGCTTTTTAATACTTCCACTTCAGGTTTTTTTGAATTCAGAAGTTCTTTCAAAGGATCCGTATTTTTTACTTTTAAGCTTTGTTTAACTGCATCTATTACTTCCGCTTTAAGTTCTTCAGTAAAGATAGATCGGAGTTTGTTTTCAACCTCAGGATGATCTTCATTGAACTGAGCGATGAAGATTTTCAAAAATTGTTCTGTACGCTTAAGACTGTCTTTTAGTTCCTGTTCTGGTAATTTTTTAACTAAGGCCTTCACTCTCTCCTTGTGTCCATTGTTTTGATAGATATCACCCAGCATGTTTAATAGAGTCGAGGCTGCTTTGATGTTATCGTTAATAAGGGACTTGAAGAATTCGCCTTCGTTTTTGGCAAGAGTATTAATCTTTAACTTAAAATTTTCATCTTTTATGGTTTTCGCCAAAATTTTATCAATACTTTCAGTGATTTTTTTAATTTTATCAAAGCTATTTGAGTAAAGCTTATAGGCCATAAACAGATCCTGACCCATCATTTTCAGTTTTGGCAGGACTAGCTTTTCAATCGCTTTGAATTTCTCAGGTTCTTCTGATTGGGATCTTTTTACTGAACTCACAATTGATTTAATCGTAATCGCTAAACGGTAAGTGTGAAGCACTCCCCACTTAAAGTTATTGTACTTGCCGGCATTTTCCACGGTCATACCAAGGTCTTGATACAAACGAATGGCCTGATTAAGCCGTTTAACCTGAAGCTCACTTAACTCAGGAATTGGTTGCAGAATCCTGTCAACTTCCGATAACAAACTGGACACCGACTCCAGTGATGCCTTCTTTAGTTTTTCTTTCTGCTTTTCTTTAATGTCATCAAGAATCACTTCTATTTCTTTCCAAATGCTCGCGACTTTCAGTGCCTCGAAACTACCGGCACCGGCATAAGCATGAAGAAGCTTTTTACTTACTTCTGGATCATCAGGATTGACCTTATGGAGAGGTTCTAAGACTTGAATGGCAGATTCATATTCACCTGCATCTAAGAGACTACTCGCCTTGGAGATAGAAACCTCCTTAGATGAATTTTCAATTTTTTTGCCACATCCAATTAATGACAGGGCCAGAATCATCATCAAGATAATAGATTTCATAGGTTCTCCACGGGGTTGTGAGACTCTATAAGCAAGGCATGTGCCAGAATAAGGATGAAAAGATCCTTTAAAAGGGGCCTTCTGTGGACAGGTGTCTAAAAAAAAGACAAAAAAAACCCCGCTCTAAAGCGGGGTCTTTAAATTACTTAAGATTAGCGAGTCTTAATCGCAGCTCAGCTCTTTCCATTTTCCGGCGGAACTTAATCAGATCTACATCTGTTAGAGTATCTTTGCCGGATAAACGGTCATGGGCCTTGGCTTTCGCTGAACGGGCCCGTTCAAGGTCAATATCCTCAGCACGCTCAGACGTGAAAGATAGAATAGTAACCGTATCCTTTAAAACTCGGCAAAGACCAGCAGTCACTGAAAAGTGACGTAGTCCCATTGGCGTTTTAGCGGTCAAAATCCCAGTACTCAATTCAGTTAAGATATGAGTATGTTCAGGGAGTATGTTAATCTCCCCACGCACAGTTGGAATAACGATGTCGTTACACTCAAGATCTTTAATAACAACACCCTTAGGTGTGTAGAGGTTGAGCTTAAAGGCTGATGCCATAATTACTTCCCTTCAGAAAGTTTCTTAGCTTTTTCATGAACCATCTCGATTCCACCAACAAGATAGAAAGCTTGTTCAGGAAGGTGATCAACTTCACCAGCAAGAATAGCTTTGAAACCTTTGATCGTATCTTCGATTTTCACGAATTGACCCTGGATACCAGTGAACTGCTCAGCAACGAAGAATGGCTGAGAAAGGAACTTCTGGATCTTACGGGCACGTGCCACGAGTTTCTTATCATCTTCAGAAAGTTCATCCATACCAAGAATGGCGATGATGTCCTGAAGTTCTTTATACTTTTGAAGTACTGACTGAACTGCACGGGCAGTATTGTAGTGGTCAGCACCCATGATTTCTTCTGAAAGAATAGTTGAAGAAGATGTAAGAGGATCAACCGCAGGGTAGATTCCAAGCTCAGCAATCTGACGAGACAATTCAGTAGTAGCATCCAAGTGAGCAAATGTAGTTGCAGGAGCTGGATCGGTATAGTCATCCGCAGGAACGTAAACGGCCTGAATTGATGTAATCGAACCATCTTTAGTAGAGGTAATACGCTCTTGCATTGCTCCCATTTCAGTACCAAGTGTTGGCTGATATCCCACCGCAGATGGAATACGACCTAGAAGTGCAGAAACCTCTGAACCCGCTTGAGTAAAACGGAAGATGTTATCAACGAAGAAAAGAACGTCTTGCTTCTCCTCATCACGGAAATATTCAGCAACAGAAAGACCAGTCAAAGCAACACGTGCACGTGCTCCAGGTGGCTCGTTCATCTGGCCGTAAACCAGAGCTGTTTTTTCAAGAACTCCAGAGTCCTTCATTTCGTGCCAAAGATCGTTACCCTCACGAGTACGCTCTCCCACACCTGCGAAAACTGAAAAGCCCCCGTGTTGAGTAGCGATGTTGTTAATAAGTTCCATAATTAGAACTGTTTTACCCACACCGGCACCACCGAAGAGACCAATCTTACCACCCTTAAGATAAGGAGCGAGAAGATCGATTACTTTAATACCAGTAAAGAATGGCTCTTTCTTAGTAGATTGGTGAGCAAATTTTGGAGCTTCACGGTGAATCGGGTAACTCTTTTTATTACCAATTGGACCAGCTTCATCAACCGGCTCGCCGATAACGTTAATGATACGACCAAGACATTCACGACCAACTGGGGCCTGAATAGCTGCACCAGTGTCGGTTACGACCTGACCGCGAGCTAGACCTTCAGTAGCATCCATAGCGATACAACGAACCATGTTGTTACCAAGGTGAGATGCGACTTCAACGGTGAGGTTTCCTTCTCCGCCTGGCATAGTTTTGTTAGTGATCTTGAGAGCGTTGTAAAGCGCCGGAAGTTTTCCATTAGAAAACTCTACGTCGATTACTGGTCCCAACACCTGACGAATGACGCCTGTATTTTGTTCCATTTGAATGGCTCCTTAACCGTTTAGAGATTCAGCACCAGATACAACTTCGATCAACTCGGTTGTAATTCTCGCCTGTCTCATCTTATTCATTTTTAATGATAATTTTTTAATAACTTCTTTACTGTTTTTCGATGCATTTTCCATCGCATTCATACGAGAACCATGCTCGGAAGCAATGGCGTCTAGTACGCATGTATAAACCGTAGTCAGATAAACTTCAGGCACTAAAGTGTCCAGAATTTGTTCCGCACCTGGCTCATATTTAAAGTCATAAGGGTACTTAGACTTGATGGTTTCCTTATCAGAAGCTGAAACCTGCATTGGTAAAAGCTGTCTAACTTTTGAATCAAAAGCAATCGCCGAGATGAAAGAGTTGTAAGCAACATAAATCCGGCCAACTTCGCCAGAGATAAACATCGCACCCAATTCATCAGCGACCTTACGAACTTCTTCGTAAGTCGGATCTGCTTTAGCAAAAGTAAACGTCTTACCGGCATTCACTTCTTTCTGAATAAGTTCACGAACCTTTCTACCAATGAAGAAGAACTTCAGATCTTCGTCTTTATGTTCAGCCGTGAAGCGTCTGACGGTTTTTGCAAGAGATGAGTTATACCCACCGCAAAGACCTTTATCAGAAGAAATCACCAGCACTACAGCTTTGTTATTTTCCTTCGGTGTGAAGTACTCATTCGTGTAGTCGGCAGCCAGAGCAGAAACTGTTCGCACAGTCTCTTCAAGCTCTACCGAGTATGGACGAAGACCTAAGATTCGGACCTGGGCCTTGTTCAACTTCGCAGCTGAAACAAGCTTCATGGCCTTCGTGATCTTGAAAGTACCTTTGGTACTCTTGATCTTTTTCTTTAGGTCTTTAATATTTGCCATGGTCTTTAATCCTTAAAATTAAACCTTGTAGCTTGAAACGAAGTTCTTAATGATATCTACAACTTTCGCTTCATTTTCAGCTGACATCTGCTTCTCAGCTCTCATTGCATTCATAACATCTGCGTGACGAGAGTTCATTGCAGCTAAAAGATCTTTTTCAACCTGAGGAATTTTATTCACAGGAATTGAATCAAAGAAACCTTTAGTCGCAGCAAAGATAGATACCGATTGATCGATAACATCCATTGGCGAGTACTGAGCTTGTTTAAGAAGTTCAACCAAACGAGCACCACGGTTAAGCTGTCTTTGAGTTGCTTCATCAAGATCAGAACCGAACTGAGCAAACGCTGCAAGTTCACGATACTGAGCAAGATCCAGACGAAGAGTACCAGCAACTTTTTTCATAGCTTTAATTTGAGCAGAACCACCAACTCGAGAAACTGAAAGACCAACGTTTACCGCTGGACGGATACCAGAGTTGAAAAGATCTGATTCAAGATAGATCTGACCATCAGTGATTGAAATAACGTTGGTAGGAATATAGGCCGCAACGTCACCTTCTTGAGTTTCAATGATTGGAAGAGCTGTAAGAGAACCAGCGCCTAGCTCATCGTTAACTTTACAAGCACGCTCTAAAAGACGTGAGTGAATATAGAAAACATCTCCTGGGAATGCTTCACGGCCTGGTGGACGACGAAGAAGAAGAGAAAGCTGACGGTAAGCCTGAGATTGTTTTGTTAAGTCATCGTATACGATAAGCGCGTGCTTACCAGCATCACGGTAGTACTCACCCATTGTACAACCTGTGTACGGAGCAAGATACTGAAGTGGAGCTGAGTGAGAAGCAGTTGCTGAAACGATGATAGTATATTCAAGAGCACCAGCTTCCATAAGCTTTTGGTACACCTGACGAACAGTTGATTGCTTCTGACCAATGGCCACATAAACGCAAACTACGCCCTTACCTTTTTGGTTGATAATAGTATCAACGGCAACAGCTGTTTTACCAGTCTTACGGTCACCAATGATAAGCTCACGCTGACCACGACCGATTGGGATCATGGCGTCGATTGCTTTGATACCAGTCTGCATTGGCTCGTGAACTGATTTACGAGCAATGATTCCTGGAGCTTTAATTTCAACGTTACGGAATTCAGTAGTATTGATTTCACCCTGACCGTCGATTGGCTCACCGATAGCGTTTACTACGCGACCAAGAAGAGCGTCACCAACAGGAACAGAGACGATTTTTTCTGTACGCTTAACTGTTGAGCCTTCTTTAATTGTTTCGTCACTACCAAGAACAACGATACCAACGTTATTAGCTTCAAGGTTAAGAACCATTCCTTTTACACCACTTTCGAACTCAACGAGCTCTCCAGCAAGAACGTTTTTTAATCCAAATACGCGGGCCACACCGTCACCAATTGTGAGGACAGTCCCAATTTCATTCATCTGCAAGCGAGATTCAAAGTTGGCAATTCGCTCTTTGATGATGCCTGTGATTTCTTCAGGTCTGATTGATGTACTCATCTAAAATCCCTTCCCTTTTTGGGTTTATTATTCGCCAAGAATTGATTGTTTAAATTGTTCTAATTGATTGTCTAAAGAAGCATCTAACTGCAGATCTTCTACAGTTACTTTATAACCAGCTGTAAGATTAGCATTCTGAACGTAGTCTAAATGCGGCTCACGACCAAATTTTGTTTTAAGAAAGTTTTCGATTTTTGCTTTAAAGGCTGGATCCACTTGCGCGTCTGTGCCTTCGATTGTTCCCTTCATAAAACCTTTTCTTTCATCATCCATAACGATCACTTCTTTAATGATCAATGGAAGAATTCCGATACGTTTTTCATCAATAAGGAACTTGATGGTTTCAGTAGTAATGGCCGAAAGGTCCAACTTCTTTGCAACCTCAGCGAAAACAATTTTTTTCTCTTCTAGTGTAAAGAGATCTAAGAACAGAACATTTTCAAGTTCGTTAGATTTGTTAATGACCTCAGTGAGTTTAGTCAGTTCATCAGCTATTTGAACTTTCTTCTCATCTCCAAGCTCAAGCAGAGACTTGGCGTAAACTTTGGCAACTGCCTGTTGTTTCATCTTATAGCCCTTGCATCAGTTTCGTAGAAACTTTGTTTTGATAGTCTTTATTTGATTTGATGGTTGTTTTAGTTTTAGCGATCACCTGGTTTAAAAGCTCAGTGTTAAGCTCATCCATAACGGCTTTTTTATCGGCCATGATTTTTGAGTTGGCGTCAGCTTTCAGTTTGTGAGTTTTCTCTTCAGTGTCTTTCGAAATGTTTTTTTCAAATACCATAACATCTGTTTCAGACTGGTGATTGATTGTTTTAATTTCATTGTTAAGATTCGCAAGTTTGCGCTCTTCATTTTCAAGCATCATTTGTGCTTCTTTTGACTTTAAACTTGCACGCTCTAAAGTGTTAGAAACTTCATTTGATTTAGAAACGAAATGATCTCTCAAAGGACCTTTTAATTTCCAAAATAAAACACCTAAAAGTATTCCTACGTTAATCGCGGGTGCAATTAAATCTGAAAGAGATCCATGTCCTCCGCCAGCAGCACTGTAGGCCTTAGAGATACTCAGAGCAAGAAAAGCGTAAGCTGTCCAAAAACGCATAGACATCCTTATTGAATAATCTTTTGAACTAGAGACTGGGCAAGAGCATCTGCTTCAGCAAGATACTGATCCTTGTTTCCAGCGACTTCTTTTGTGAACTCATGGCGAGACTGATCTACGAAAGTATTAACTTCCTTTTCAGTTTGCTTGTATTGTTCAGTATATGTTTGAGTAATTTTTTGTTTTTTATCAGTAGAGTTTTTCAAAGCTGCACGATTGGCTTCTTCGATTTTTGTCTTGTATTCAGACTGCATTCTCTGAACTTTTTCAATCGTTTCATCTGCTGAACTTTCTAGTTTTACGGTCTTTTCTTCACGCGTCTCGATGACATCCTGAAGTTTTCCTAAAAATAAAAATTGGGCAATTATAAAGACAACGAGGATGATGACAAACTGAGGGACAAGCGAGTTATCCACACCCAACTGAGTGAAGATGGCCGTAAATGTTTCCATTAGTTAAACCTTAAAAATGAAGCTTATTAATTTTCAGTAATTTTTTAAGCTGAAGGGGGGTTTTCGTCAAGGAGTTTGGACTTGTTATTTTTTATCTTTCATCTTGGTGATGCCGTGGAAAATGACCCCTTCCTCGACTATTAGACTAGGACTTGTCACTGTCCCCTCAAAGCGCGCGGGGCGTCTTATCTCTACCCGAGAAGAAGCTTTGATGGTTCCCTTAACTGAGCCGGATATTATGACAATATTAGCGTTGATATCAGCATTGATAACGGCGCCTTCTGAGATGATCAGTGTGTCATTAGAAAAAATACTTCCATTCACGTAGCCAGCAATACGAACTGTACCGCTAAATGAAAGGTTTCCTTCAAATTTGCAGCCCTCTTCGATGATGGCGCAAATATCGTTTTTTTTAGCCAAAAGCCTCTCCAGCTTTGTTTTATTTCATCAGATAAGAAAATATATCATTAAATTCAGCTTCGTTGCTAAATTTGATGGTGATTTCGCCAGCTCCATTCTTTTTTGCTTTTACATCAAAATGGTAGCCGGTTTTCTGCTCAAGTTTATTTCTTAACTGTGTATATTGCTCGGCTATGAATTTATTATCGCCTGGTTTTTTAGAAGGCTTTTTGGTTTTTTTCGCCAATTCTTCTAACTCACGGACCGAAAGTCCTTTGGTCACCACTTCATTGGCCAAACGTTTAGTCATTTCATCATCGCTAATTCCGACCAGGATTTTAGCATGACCAAATGAAAGCATATCTTTTTGAAGCAAGACAATGACGTCTTTTGGTAGTTTCAGGATACGAAGAAAGTTAGCGATGGTGGAGCGCTCTTTACCGATTTTTTTAGCGACTTCTTCCTGGGTTAACTCGAACTCGTTCATTAGCTGAAAATAGGCCAGGGCCTCTTCTACGCAGTTTAAATCAGATCTTTGTACGTTCTCGATGATCGACATCACCAGGACGTCTTTTTTTGTCGCTCTTTTTACGATAACCGGAATTTTAGTCAGACCGGCCAAACGTGAGGCACGGTAACGTCTCTCCCCTGCTACGATTTCAAAGGCCCCATCTTTTTCAACAACTAAAATGGGTTGGATTACGCCATTTTCTTTAATTGATTCAGAAAGCTCAACTAATTCCTTCTCTTTGAAGATCTTACGAGGCTGACCTTTATTCGGATGAATCTTATCAACATCAACCAACATAGGCTGAGTCTCAATTTGGATTTCTTTTTTAGCCGGTTCTATAGGGGCAGCTGGCGAGTCAGTATATGATCCGGGATTATTTCCCAGGAGTGCCGCCATGCCTTTTCCAAGCTGAGGTTTAGTCTTTTGCATAAAATCTCCTAGGACTGAACTTGATAATCTTCAAATTTAGGAATCTGGTTAGTAAGTGGCATTTTTACCTGAGGGGACTCAGGCTTTTTCTCTGACTTTAAAATAATTTCTCGCGCCAGAGATAGATATGCTTCACTTCCCTTTGAAGTTATATCGTAAAGGATGATCGGCTTACCGAATGAAGTACATTCAGAAAGTTTCACATTTCTAGGAATGATCGATTTAAGAATATCGTCTTTGAAGTGGGTCATCAGATCATTGGCCACTAGCTTACAAAGATTGTTTCTAGAATCATACATCGTTAAAAGAATGCCCTCGAGTGACAATCTTGGATTAAGAGATGCTCTAATCAAACGAACCGTATTCAAAAGCTGAGATAACCCTTCCATCGCTAGATACTCTGTCTGCATAGGAACAAGGTAAGTATGAGCAGCTGTGAAAGCGTTTACCGTTAGTAAGTTTAAAGAAGGCGCACAGTCTATGATGATATAATCATACTTGTGCTGAATGGCCTCAAGGGCACCTTTTAATTTTGATTCACGGGCAAACATGTGAACTAGTTCTAACTCAGCTCCAACCAAATCGTTATTTGACGGACATAAGTCTAAAAGCGGAAGTTCCGTTTTGTAGGTACAGTTCTCAAAGCTCTCTTCGTTAATAAGAGCATGATAAATATTGGCCTTAGCAAAGGTCTCTTTCTCTACACCCAGGCAAGAGCTGGCGTTACCCTGTGGGTCCAAATCGATGAGCAGAGTTCTTTTCTCTGCTGCGGCGAGGCATGCGCTTAAGTTGACAGAAGTTGTCGTCTTTCCCACGCCACCTTTTTGATTTGCGACTGCAATGATTTTAGCCATTTAGATCCTCGCTATAATTGATTTTAAGTCCCTTATTTTTAAAGAAAATCCGAGAGTTTGACAAGCGTTTTAGACGTTCCACGTGGAACATTCTGCGCAGAGAAAGAAACCAAAAACCTTTGTTGAGTACCGGGGACTTCAATCTGTTGATTCTCCATGAATTTCCAATCTTTTGCTAATTTCGGTAGACTTTGGCTTTCAAGCTCCATGAAGTTGGGACCCTTATAAAAGAAGACACTCATGTCTTTGGTCGTTCGTTGAATGATCGGTAGATAATCTGCGACAGTTCCCACGGCCTTAAAAGTTATGGTGGCCGGACGATCAAAAAGAAAATCCTCGAGACGGGAATGGACCAAGGTCACATTGGTTAAGCCCAGCTCTTCAGCGATGAGTTTAACTGCATCAACTTTTTTTCTTTTAGACTCAACCCCAACAAATTTGATCTCAGGAAGTAGTTTTGCCAAAGGAAGGATCGGAAAGCCTCCTCCAAAACCCACGTCCACAACAACTCCCCTCTTTAGGACTTCTGATTTGAAAAACTCAGATTGAAGGTAAGGATTAATCGAATCCAAGATCTGTTTATGATAAAACTCGTCTTGATCTAGGATATTGGTGAGATTTAGACCGGCCAGTTTTGTTTTAAGTACGTTCAAGTAACGAATCGAGAAATCTAACATTATAATGCCTTTGCTGCTACTACTGCCAAAGTGGCAGGACGTATTCCCTCTATGAGTTTTAACTGGCCGAAGGTATCGGGTTTAATTCGAGCAATTCTTTGTTTGCACTCAAAGGAGACATTACTGGAAGCTGCAATTTGCTCCCAATTGATCTTCATATTGTCCATTTTCTTTAATTTTTCGAATTGATCCTCAGAACGCTTAATATAACCATCGTATTTCTTGGAAATCGCCACTGTTCGTATCAGGTCGTAAGAAACGCTCAAACCATAATGTGAAAGAATTGTTTCGAGAGTTGAGACTGGATTTAACCAGGCCTGTTTCAATATTTCCGTCACACTCATTCTTCTATTTATTTGCTGCAATTCACTTTCACCGGAGAAAGTAACCATTAATGGGGATTTTTCGGAGATCATGGTTTCGTCACAAAAACTCATGAGTTCTTCGTAGTTTTCTATGAACTGAGCCTGATAATTATCTATCGGGAGATCAAGACCAAAACTGGTTCTATAGGGGCGCATTCTGAGTAAAGAATTGTCTTCGCGGATGAATAATCTGTTCTCAGAACGGGCAGTGAACAGGCGATAAGGTTCATCACGGGTATTTGAAGTCAAATCTTCGATCATTACCCCTATATAAGACTCATGCCTACTCAAAACCAGCGAATTAAGCCGTTTTAAGGCCAATGCGGCGTTGGCGCCCGCAATTAGACCTTGTCCCGCAGCTTCTTCGTACCCAGAAGTGCCATTAACCTGTCCAGCGAAAAATAAATTGGGAATTTGAGTATGCTCAAGAGTTAATTTTAAATCTGTTGTATCTATTACGTCATATTCAACTGCATATCCATATACTTTAATTTCTGCTTTCTCCAAACCTTCAATAGAATGCACATATTCTTCTTGCACTTCTCGAGGCAAAGAAGAAGAAATCCCCGATGGATACATGGTATCGAGATTTAAACCTTCCGGTTCAATAAATACGTGGTGAATGCTTTTATCCGGATAACGAAATGCTTTATCTTCAATTGATGGACAATATCGAGCACCCACTCCCTTAATTTGTCCATTAAACATAGGACTTTTCTCTTTATTTGCCCGAATAACATCCATTGTATTCTGATTTGTCCGGGCCAAATAGCAAGAAACCTGGGAAGCATGTCTCTCGAAGGGAGAATGTAAGCAATGAAAGTTCCGAACTTCAGAATCAGAAGGCTGCTCTTCTAGTTTTGAGTAATCAATGGTGCTTTTATTCAGTCTCGGAGGAGTTCCCGTTTTAAATCTCTGAGGCCTTGTCTTTATATCTTTAAAAATATCTACCAAACCAGCAGAAGGCTCACAATCAACTCGCCCACCATAACTTTGCTCACTGCCTGTATGTAGTTTTCCATTAAGAAAAGTACCCACTGTCATGATTAACTTTTTACACTTAAAGCTATTGGTTCCTGTGACTAAAAATGAGTCTTGATCTTGCTCAATCTTAGAAACTTTCTCTCTGATAACCGTAATATTTGAAATTTTACCAATCAATGCTTCGGCTTCAAGGGAGTAAAGTTCTTTGTCGATTTGAACACGTGAAGACTGAACAGCAAATCCTTTCGAGTCATTTAGAGTTCTAAATTGAATCCCAGCTTTGTCGGCGAGAATTCCCATGAGTCCACCAAGAGCATCAATCTCTCGCACAACCTGCCCTTTTCCAACTCCACCCACGGATGGATTGCAAGGAGCAGAACCAAGACCAATACCAGGTATAGTTATGATGGCAATATTCAAATCAAACTGAGCTGCTATGTAGGCCGCTTCAATACCAGCATGACCACCGCCCACAACTATGATGTCGTATTCTTTCATGTGTTCCTCAAAATGTTCCACGTGGAACATTCTATTTTCCAATACAAAAATTTGAAAAAATAGAATTTAAGATTTGATCAGGTGAAACTATACCTATGAGTTCTGAAATACAATGCCCCATAGCATTTAATTCTTGGGAAAGTATAGCTACGTCGCTCTCATGCTTACTAAGTATTTGATAATTAGATAATACTTGACTGGCTTGTAATATTAAATGCTTGTGTCGGTCCAATAAAATCGGTTTAGAGGAAATTTCCTGTAAGTACTTTTTATTTACATTGTTAATCAATTCTTTCTCCCATTCTGGAGAAAGCGATAAGAGATCAATCGCCCCTATAGAACCAAGTTGGGGATATTTATTAATCAGTTCATCTTTGGCCGCAGCAAATCCCATTACATCTTTATGGGTAAAAAGAACTAGATCAAAGGGATTATTTAAAAGCTCCGCAAAGCCTTCAACAATTTCAAAAGGATTAATCAGCAAAATTGAATAAAAACTATCGCGAAGCTTTTTTTTAGTGCGCTTAATTCCTTCGGCTTCAATTAAATCTTCCGACTCCCGAATCCCAGCAGTATCAATTAATTTATATTTTACACCTTCAATCAAAATGGTTTCTGTTAAATAATCCCTAGTAGTTCCCGCAACAGATGAAACTATCGCTCTCTCCTCTGAGAGAAGGAAATTAAACAGAGAACTTTTGCCGGAATTCGGTAAACCTGCCAGTACAATCTCCGGCTGAATCAAATTATGATCCATAGGCTGCACCCGCTTAACTAGCGCTTGAAACTTTTTGTCAAAGGCCTCAAGACTTTCTTCAAAGTACTGCTTAGCTGCTTCTTCTCCGATGTCTTCTGCAAAATCTATCGAAAGCTCTAAAGAGGATTTATGCTTAATGAATAGATCATAAAGCTCCTGATAGGCTTCCTGGAGATTGCCACTTAAAAGCGAAAGCCCTTGGTCCAGAGCATAGCCGGAATTGGCGTTAAGAAACAAATCCAGACCCTCAACTTGTGAAAGGGTCAGTTTTTTGTTCTTTAGGGCCCGGTAAGTGAATTCTCCCGGTGCCGCCAACTGACATCCACCCTCTTTTACAAAAAGCTCGATAATGCGCTCAACATTCAGGGTATTGCCGTGAACCGAAAGCTCCAGGATGTTTTCCCCATTATAGCTTTTTGGCCCTTCAAAATAGGTAAAACACAGATCATCAATGATCTGCCCCTGTAGGACCAGTTTCGTATAAAAGACCCGGCGTGGTTCTATAGGACCAGTCAGATCTTTCTTAAAAAAGGGGGCAAATTGAGAAAGGGATTTAAAACCGGATATCCGAATGACCGCCATCGCTGCATGCGCGTGAGTACAAGTGCTGCAAGCAATGATCGGTCCATCCGAATAAAGAAACTTCATACAACTACAGGCGTATTCTTAGTCTTAGCGTTGAAAACCATCATTTGTTGAAGAATTCCAAAGATAGTTGAAACGAAAATATACAACGAAAGACCACTTGGAAGATCCTTCATAATGACACCGAAAATAAGTGGCATAAAAAGCATCATCTTTTTCTGAACAGGATCAGTGATGGTATTCGGAGTTAACTTTTGTTGTAAGAACATGGCCCCTGTCATCAAGACTGGTAAAACATAGTACGGATCTTTATTAGAAAGATCCTGCAACCAGAAAATAAATGGAGCATCCACCAGTTCAACTGCTGCATAAAGCACTTTATAAAACGCAAAAAACACTGGCATCTGAAGCAAAAGCGGTAAACATCCACCAATCGGATTGGCACCTGATTTACGGAAAAGTTCCATGCTCTCTTTTTGCATTCTTTGAGGATCATCCTTAAATTTCTCTCTGATCTTTGTCAGTTCAGGCTGAACCAACTGAAGCTTTTTCATAGAGACAAATGACTTATATTGAAGAGGGAAAGTGATAAGACGAATCAAAAGTGTCAGAAGGATAATTGAGACACCATAGTTTGGAATAAATTTATAAAAGAACTGCAGACCTTTTAAAATCCAAACTGCAAAAAAGCCCCAAATACCAAAGTCCACTGACTGATTAAGATTATGACCTAAGGCCGTCAGGTCATTATACTCTTTTTTAACGAAAACCAGATTATAAGCAAGCTCATTTTCAGCTTTGGTAGAGTGCATAGAGAAAGTATTATCCGCACTAGATTTATAAAGAAGCGGAAGGGCCTTCTCAAAATACAATCCAAAAAGATGATAGTTAAAATCAATCCCGGCCCATTTAATAGCACGGTCACCTGTTTCTTCATCACCAATTAATTCACGGTTTAATTCGTCAGTATAATAAGCAAAAACTCTTTCCTGACCGTTTTCTAATTTCTTAGCTTCGCTCTTATATATGAAACGATATTTAAAAGATTTACTAGAGGTCACTTTAAAATGAATAACCCCCTTTTCATCAACAGAAGTCGCCAGAGCGGCATCATACTGTGCATTCTTAAAAACATTAAGCTCAGGATCTTTCTGAAAAGGAATCGTTTTGAAGCCTTCACCAAAATCAAATTCCACTCTCATTGGGACTTTCGAACCAACCGTGTTCTCGAAATCAAAAGCTGCTTGTGAATTCTCAAAATTTGTAACCGTAAGGTTGTTATCAAAAGTAACTGAAACCCCTGCTCCGCTGACAGTGAAGAGTTCAGCTGCGACTGGTTCTATAGGACCAGAAGACGCCGATTCCGACACTTTTGATGGAGTAGTTTGCTCGGTTTTTACGACTGGTTCTATAGGGGCGATTGTTTCATTTTTAGGGGGAGCAAAATAATACTGCCAACCAAAAAGAATTAAACCAGAAAGAACCACTGCTACTAAAGCGTTACGCTGCTCAGAACCCATTTATACATCTCCAATACACGAAATAATTAGGGTACGGGGTCGTACCCACCCGGATGATACGGATGACATTTGCAAATACGCCGACATGAATACCACAAAGCTTTTCCGATGGAAAACTTCTTAAAGCACTCACGGGAATATTGCGAACAACTAGGATAGAAACGACAATTTTGACCCAACAAGGGGGAAAGAAAAATTTGATAGGCCCGAATTAGGATATCTGCGAGTTTTTTCATTTTGCATGGCAAAGCTGTCGCGCCAGACGAGCAAAGGCTTCCAACAACTGTAATTCCGAATCAGGGGTTTTGATAATAACAAAAAGCATATCAAGAGGTTTGGTTTTGAGTTCAGGATGAAGGCGAAAAGCTTCTTTTAAAATTCTTTTATAGCGATTTCTATCGTGAGCTTTACCAATTTTGCGAGAGACACTGTAACCGACCCGAGAATGAGTCTCATCTGTACGCGAAGGCTTATAGAAGCACACCAACGGATGAACAAAGCCACGAGAGCTTTGTTCACGAAGGTATTCAAAATCTTTTTTTTGGGTAAGTTTGAGAGATTTAGGAAAGCCGAAAGTGGCAGATCTCATCTCAAAAATTACTTAGCGCCTGTTGAAACAGTTAATTGTTTGCGGCCTTTAGCACGACGACGGCTAATGACTTTCTTACCACCAACAGTTGCCATTCTTGCTAGAAATCCGTGGTCACGGAGTCTTTTAAGTTTTTTTGGCTGCCAAGTTCTTTTTTGCATACTCATATTAAGGTCCTTCAGAAATTAACTGGGTAAATTTTTCGGAATGTCCTTATTACAGGAATTTTGCAATTGGGTCAATAATATTTATAAATCAAAGCGTCAGAGTAAGTTCTTGTAAGAGGCCTGTCATTGATTATAATCCCGGGAAGTGTTACCACTCTTAAACTTTTTTAAACCTTTCTCAAGTAAATTTGTATAACAATGACTCAAAAGTTTCCTTTTAATCATTTCTTAAAGCTCGATGGTCTCCCAGAGGCTTCTGTAGCCAAAAAAAATGAAGCTCATCCGGTTATTATCGAACAGGCCGCAAAAGCCATGACTCCTAAAGAATCCAAGGCGTTATCGGAAGAATTTTGCGCTGACGAACTTAAATCAATAACAGATGCCCTCTTAGAAAATATCAAAAATCTTATTAATCCTAATAAGTTTCATGCCTACTTTGCCAATGCTTTTACTGTAGCTTCAATCAAGCATGATCATGTTGAAATGATGGTAACTACCAGTTTTATCAAGAAAATGGTGGAAACTCAGTATTTAGACACTATTAAGCAGGCGCTTTTTGAGATTCTCGGAAAAGACTATGGGGTTGAAATCCAGGTTTTAGGTGCATCTTCTGGCGCAAGTCTGAGCTCTAATTCAGAGAATATTCTCAATTCTTTAAAAGGCAAAAAACCTGATTCAGTGAAAAATACGACTTTTTTCATCGAAGATCTCGGCCCAACTAAAGATGACCTTTTTAAGGCCATCGATTCTCAGGTCATTGAGCATCAAACGGCCAGCAATTCGAATCAGATTGACCTGAATAAAACTTTTAATAACTTTATTATTGGACCATCAAATAACATTGCACATGCCCTGGCCCTGGCCGTAGCTAAAGAGCCTGGTAAAACTTATCCGGCTCTCTATATATATGGTAATTCTGGATTGGGTAAGACTCACTTAATTCACGCCATCGCTAACTATCTACAGTCGAATAAACCAAATCTTAGAATCTGCATTACCTCGGCCAACCGATTTATGAATGAAATGGTTGATTCCATTAAGAAGAATCAATCTTTTGATTTTAAAAAACAATATACCGAAAACACCGATATTTTGATCATTGATGATATTCATGAGTTGAAAAACAAAACGACAACTCAAGAGATGTTCTTTCACATTTTTAATGAACTCATCAGTAAGGGAAAACAGCTCGTTTTTACTTCTGATAAAACTCCTAAAGAAATTGATGGAATTGAAGACCGCATTCGCACTCGCCTCTCCTCAGCCTTGCCGGTAGAAATTCAACAGCCGGATCTTGAGACGCGTATTGCGATTCTTAAAAAGAAAGCTATCGAAAAAGATGTCTACCTGAGTGATGATGTGGTTAACCTGGTCGCTAAGTGTGTTAAGAGCAATATTCGTGAGCTGGAAGGCTGTCTGATTAAGCTAGGTGCTGTAACCTCCATATTAAAAGTGGATATTGACCTTGAAGTCGCTAAAGAGCATTTGAAACTCAATGAAGAACTTGAAAATCAAAAACATGTAACTATTGAGTCAATTACTAAAACCGTTGCTAGCTATTACAAAATTCCATTGGGTGATATTCGTGGCAAGGCCAAAACTAAAGAAGTTGCCCTTCCTCGCCAGGTTGCTATGTTTCTAGTGTCTAAAATGATCAAGCCGACACTCAAAGATAACGGTCATTACTTTTCAGGTCGTGACCATTCTACAGTTTTACACGCCATTAAAACGATCAGTGACCGAATTAAAACTGATGGTCAATTGGCCCAGCAAGTTCTCGACATCGAGAAGCAACTCTAATTTATCCACTTATCGACATTGATAATTTGCGGGAAACTTTTTCTCAGGAAAAATTGCGTCTATATTTGGCCACTCAGATCAACAAATTCACATCATTAACTGTGGATAGATGTTGATCAACGGCCCATCCATTAACAATGTGGAGAAAAATGTGGATGAAATGACTAGTCAAGGCCAATTTCCATGGCCAACTGATAGTGTCAAAATAAAGTGTTAAGTTTCTATCAAGGTCAACATGCACAAAAGTGAGTTTATCAACGCTTTCACGCTAGATATACGAAGATAATTTTGGCCGACTTCAAGAAGTGCGTTGAAGAATTAAGGATAAATTGCGGATAAGTAGCTAAAATTAATAGCTCGCCACGAAACAATCCACATTGTCCCAGCTATTACTATATAAGAATATAAATACATATATATAAGGGGAAAAAAGAAATGAAACCTTAAGGGGAGTTCACTTGAAAATCTCTTCGCTTAAAGTTAAAACCTTCGTCTAAGAGGAATTATATGAAATTAACAATTCAGTCTCAAATATTGAGAGATGCTATAAATAAAGTTTTATCCGTAGTAGATAAGAAAAATTCCAGGCCTATTCTGACTAATTGTTTAATCAGATCTCAAGGACAGAAATTAGAATTAATTGCAACTGATCTTGAAGTATCAGCTAAAATTATTTTGAATGCTAAAATTGAAGCTGAAGGTAGTTTTTGTATTAATAGCAAAAACATAGCTGATATTTTACGTGAACTTCCAAACGATGACGTTGTCTTAAATGTGGATAACAACAATCTTTTAAATCTCTCTTGTAAAAATATTAATTATTCACTTTTAATTTCAAGTGCTGATGAATTTCCACAATTAAGTTTCCAGAATCAAAGTTCTGAATTCCGTTTAAAAACAAAACAAGTCGCACATATCATCAATAAAACATCTCATGCCATTTCTACCGATGAAACCAGATTGTACCTTAATGGTATTTATTTGCAGATGTCTGATGCCAAGTTAAGAGCAGTTGCTATTGATGGTCACAGACTGGCATTGTTAGATACTCATGAATTTATTGGTGAAAACAAATTTCTTAGTGATGGTGTAATTGTACCTCGTAAAGGGATCTCAGAGCTTAAAAAGATTGCTGATACTTTTCCAGAAGATGATGTGGCTATTTCTTTGGATGATTCATTCATGTTTGTTAATGCACGAAATGAGTACTATCTTTCAATTCGCTTGATCGCTCGTGAGTATCCTAAATATCAGACGGTCATACCGTCTAAGACCACTAATCGCTTTCACATTGACCGGAATGCCATATTGAATGCTGTAAAACGCATCAAGATTCTTTCCAACGAAAAAACTAATGGAGTGAAGCTCAATATTCAAAAAAATGAACTAATCATTTCAACCAATCATCCGGCTTTAGGTCAGGCAAATGAAACCCTGCCTATTACTTACGATGGTAAGGCGACTGAAATTGGTTTTAACGCTAAATATTTAATTGAAAGTTTATCCGTCCTGAATGAAACCGATGTAACTTTTGAATTCAACAATGAACTTAGCCCGGTTGTGATTAAAGCTGATGATCTTCCTGAATTTCTTGGGATTATCATGCCGCTTAAGCTGTAATTGTGGATGAATTGTTGGAAAATTAAAAAATTACAAGCCCAAAACTTCCGAAATCTAAAAAACAGCGTTTTTGATTTCTCTCCTGGCATTAATTGCATCTTAGGTCAGAATGGAAATGGAAAAACGAATCTCTTGGAAGCGGTTTATCTTCTCACTAATAAAAAATCATTCCGTAAAAATACCGATTATTCACAAATGATCAACATTGAAGGGGAAAAACCAGAGCTAATCCTTCAGTCGGTTTTTCAAAATGAAGATGAGCTACTCCCCTACTCGCTCAGAATGACGGACGCTTCTGAAGAAAGATTTTTAAATAACAAGCCGGAAAAACGGAAAACTCCATCTTCCTCAGTTTTTATTAATCCGTTTGATGCTTATCATTTTCATACCAGCTCCACCTTTAGAAGACAGTGGGTCGATAGTCATATTTCTTTAGGGGATAAAGAATACCGCCAGGTTTTGACAAGATTTCAAAAGGCCATCAAGTTTCGAAATTCAGTTCTCGCTTTCGGTGGCAAAAATACTTCTACTCAGTTGAGGGCGATAGATGAACAGATCAGTGATTACTCAGCTTTTATTACCCAAAAACGATTTGAATTTTTAACGGCCTTAAATGCCTTTATTACACCTACTTTTAAGGCGATCTTTTCAGAAGAACATGCGCTGGAATTGACTTTGGACAGCCAGTTTGTCCACTGGGATAAAAAACGGATATTTGACTTCTATCGTCACCAAGAAAATATCGACATAAAAGCCGAGGTTACCCAGGTAGGAATTCACCGGGATGACTTCATTTTCAGCTTTGATGGACTCAATGCGTTTGAATTCTGTTCTTTAGGTCAACAGAAAATGGCCTTTCTCAGCTTGATATTTGCCTATATTGAGCTTTTTCGGTATAAATTTACCTCTTATCCTATTGTCCTCATTGACGACGTTTCTGGCGAATTGGATAGCCAGAGATGGAAAAATTTGGTCCAATATTTGGAAACTAAAAATTTCCAAGTTCTGATCACAACGGCCAATGAGAATTTTGGGGAAGAGTTGGAAAAAATTCCGGAATCAAAAAAGTTTTATATTGAACATGGAACGCTCAAACACCATGGATAGGAGCATCTGAATGAATCAAACTCCTGATTCTATTTCGAAAGTTAATACTGAATACAACGCTGACCAAATCAAAATCCTAGAAGGACTAGAAGCGGTAAGAAAACGCCCTGGTATGTATATCGGGGACACTGGTTTTCGGGGATTCCATCACTGCGTTTACGAAATTGTAGACAACGCTGTTGATGAAGCCTTGGCAGGTTACTGTACTGAAATCAGAGTTATTATCCATGTGGATAACTCCATGACTGTTGTGGATAATGGTCGTGGTATTCCTACGGATATGGTGGCAAGCGAAGGTGTCTCAGCGGCAGAAATCGTTTATACCAAACTTCATGCTGGTGGGAAGTTCAATGAAGAAGGTGGAGCTTATAAAGTTTCAGGTGGTCTTCACGGTGTAGGTGCTTCTGTTGTGAACGCACTTTCCAAGTGGGTTCGTATAGAAATTAAGAAACATGGAAAAGTCCATCGCCTTGACTTTGCCTATGGGGCAGCCAAGGAACCACTAAAAGTAATTGGTGATTGTGATCTTAAAGACACTGGAACTTCAGTAACTTTTAAATCAGATAATGAAATTTTTGAAGTTCACGAATATAATTACGACACTCTTGCTAACCGTTTCCGTGAAATGGCCTTCCTTAATAAGGGCCTGCGGATTGTGATGAAGGATGAACGTACTGAAAAAGAAGAAACTTTTCATTATGAAGGTGGATTAGCTGAATTTGCCGTTTATCTAAACCGTGCAAAAACCCCAATTCACAAAGAGCCAATTTATTTCTTCCAGTCTCGTGATAATTACGAAGTTGAAGTGGCCATGCAATGGACTGACGGTTATTCCGAAACACTTACGTCATACGCTAACAACATCAATACTCCAGAGGGTGGTGTACACGTTTCAGGTTTTAAAACAGCTCTGACACGAGTACTGAATAACTACGCCAAAGATAATAATCTTCTTAAAAATATTAAAATTGCCCTTACCGGCGATGATATGCGGGAAGGTTTAACTGCCATTATTTCAGTTAAACTGACCAATCCTCAATTTGAAGGGCAGACTAAGTCTAAACTTGGTAACTCTGAAGTTGAAGGAATTGTGAATTCTCTGGTGGGTGATAGATTTAGAATTTATCTCGAAGAGAATCCAAATGTTGGTAAGACCATCATTAAAAAATCGACTGATGCAGCTGCCGCTCGAGAAGCTGCCCGTAGGGCCCGTGAACTTACTCGTCGTAAGTCAGTTCTGGATTTTTCTGGCCTTCCTGGAAAAATGGCGGACTGTCAGGAAAAAGATCCTGAACTTTGCGAAATTTATATAGTTGAGGGTGATTCCGCAGGTGGATCGGCCAAGCAAGGACGGGACCGTCGTACGCAAGCCGTACTACCCCTTAAAGGTAAGATCTTAAACGTTGAAAAGGCACGATACGATAAGATGCTTTCAAACGATGAAATTAAAATGCTGGTTCAAGCAATTGGAACAAGCATTGGAAAAGATTCTTTTGATGTATCTAAACTTCGCTATTACAAAATTGTAATCATGACTGATGCGGATGTGGATGGTTCTCACATTCGTACTCTTCTCCTTACTCTTTTCTATCGTCATCTTCCAGAGATCGTAGAGCGCGGGCATTTGTTCATTGCTCAACCTCCTTTGTATAAATACAAAAAAGGTAAGCATGAAAGGTATTTAAAAGATGGGGCCGAACTCGAGAATTATCTTGTTTCTAGCTGCCTCTCAGATACGGATGTCTTGATTGACGGTAATAAGATTGAGCTTGAAACGCTTAAATCAGTTGTTAATAAGTACAGAAATTATAACGGCACTTTAGAATCTTATGATCGCCATTATGATGCGCACTTTTTAAAGACCATTGTTGAAGATGGCACTCTTACTGCCGACATCATGAAAGATAAGGATAAGCTTAAAACTTATGCTGATGAAGTGATGAAAAAACTTACGGATTTAGGACATGTGTCTCTTAAAAAATACAATCTAGTAGTTGAAGAAGATGTTAAAAATCTTGCCTATCTTTTACGAGTTCAAGTCGTTTCCGCTCTAAAAACTAAAAACTTCCGCATTGGTATCAACTTTTCAGAGTCATCTGAATTTGCAGATCTCATGAATCAGTATGATGGTATTAAACGTTACCTTTCATCTGAATTTGTCATGAAACATGGTGGTAATTCTTCTAAGCATACCGGCTTAGGTGAATTTTCCGTTTATGTTTCCAATGAAGCTCGTCAGGGAGCCTATATCCAACGTTATAAGGGATTAGGAGAAATGAACCCTGAACAACTTTGGGAAACAACCATGAATCCTGCTAACAGAACGCTACTTCAAGTTAAAATTGAAGATACGATTGATGCTGACCAGGTATTCTCGGTGTTAATGGGTGACCAGGTTGAACCGCGAAGAGAATTTGTGGAAACAAATGCTCTGAATGTGCGTAACCTCGATATTTAATTTTAAGGACGAATAGATATGAGTGATGAAAATAACAAACCAGAGGCCAATCACGGAAATATAACTCCTCTCTTGATTCAAGATGAGATGAAGAATTGTTACCTTGATTACGCAATGTCTGTAATTATCGGTCGAGCGCTTCCGGATGTCCGTGATGGATTAAAGCCAGTTCACAGACGTGTCCTCTATGCCATGCACATGCTCAATAACTACCATAATAGACCATACTTAAAGTCTGCTCGTGTGGTTGGTGACGTTATCGGTAAATATCACCCCCATGGTGATTCTGCTGTATACGGTGCGATGGTTCGTCTCGCTCAAGATTTTTCTATGAGATATACTATTATTGATGGTCAAGGTAACTTCGGTTCGATTGACGGCGATAGTGCAGCGGCCATGCGATATACCGAAGTCAGAATGCAAAAACTCACTAACGATATGTTGGGTGACATCGATAAAGAAACGGTTGATTGGCAGGATAACTATGACGGATCTTTGCAAGAGCCGACTGTTCTTCCAACCAAGGTGCCTAATCTACTTATCAATGGTTCGGCAGGTATTGCAGTGGGGATGGCAACAAACATTCCGCCACATAACTTAACTGAAATTACCAATGGTCTTCTGGCCCTGATCGATGAGCCGGATATGACGGTTCATGATTTGATTAAAATCATCCCTGGACCGGATTTCCCAACTGCTGGTTCAATCCATGGAACTGCAGGGATTCAACAAGCGTATCATACAGGTAAAGGTGTTATTCAAATCCGTGCAAAAGCGGAGATTGAAATTGGTAAAAATGACCGTGAAAAAATCATAATTACTGAACTTCCTTATCAAGTTAACAAGGCCCGTTTAATTGAAAAAATTGCGGAACTGGTAACTGATAAGGCGATCGAAGGTATTTCCGACATTCGCGATGAATCTTCACGTGAAGGTATTCGTGTGGTTATCGATGTTAAGCGTGGCGAGCAAGCTTCAGTTCTGTTGAACAGACTTTATAAGCAAACTCAGATGCAGGTTTCTTTTGGTATCATCTTCCTGTCTATTTCCAATGGTCAGCCGAAGGTTATGGATCTAAAAGAGCAACTTCAGTGTTTCATTGAGCACCGTCGTGAAATCGTAATTCGTCGAACGACTTATGAACTCAAAAAAGCTAAAGAACGTGCTCACATTTTAGAAGGTTTAAAAATTGCCGTTGAGAATATCGACGCCATTGTTGAATTGATCAAGAAAGCTGAAGGTCCGGCTCAGGCCAAAGAGCAGTTGATGAGTCAATTTACTCTATCAACCATCCAGGCCCAAGCCGTTCTCGATATGCGTTTACAACGCTTAACGGGTCTTGAAAGAGATAAAATCGTTGCTGATTACGAAGCCATTATGAAAGAGATTTTCCGCTTAGAAGGAATCCTTGGTTCTGAAGAAGAAATTAAGGCCATTATTCGTGGGGAATTTGTTGAAATCCGTGAGAATTACGGAGATGCCCGTCGTACTGAAATCATTGCTCAGGCCGATGAAATTCAGATGGAAGATCTGATTAAAAATGAAGAAGTCATTGTGACTATTACGCAGAAGGGATACCTGAAACGAATGGCCAAAGACACTTACCGCTCACAAAAACGTGGTGGTAAGGGAGTGAAGGGTGCGGATCTGGATGAAGATTTCTTCACTAGTATTTTCACTGCCGATACCCACGATACACTCATGATTTTCACTGATAAGGGTACTGTCTTCTCGATTAAGGTTTATCAGATTCCTGAAGGACTTCGCACTTCTAAAGGTCGAAACATTGTTAACATTATCAATGTACCGGCCGATGAAAAAGTTAAGGAAATTATTACTATTCCAAGAGAAGCTGAAGGCCACTATCTGATCTTTGCAACTAAGCAAGGTATTGTGAAAAAGTCTGAACTTTCTGAATATAAGAATATGCGCCAGAACGGACTTAAAGCAATTAAGGTCGTGGATGGTGATGAAATTCTTGGCGTTAGAATTACAGACGGAAAAAAAGACGTTCTCCTTGCCTCTTCTGGTGGTAAGTCCATTCGTTTCAACGAAGAAGATTGCCGTCCACAAGGTCGTGTCTCTCAAGGTGTGAAAGGAATGAGTCTGGAAGATGATGAATATGTTATCGGTATGGAAATTATCGATGAAAAATCTGAAATCTTAACAGTGACTGCCCGTGGTTACGGTAAACGTTCAAGTGCTGAAGAATATCGTAAACAATCTCGTGGTGGTAAAGGAATTCTGGCCATGAAACTCACAGAAAAAACAGGTGAGATCATGGGAATCCTTCCAGTGACTGATAAAGATGATCTGATGATCATCACCGACAAGGGCCAAGTGATTAGAACGAAAATCTCAGGTATTTCTCTTCTCGGTCGAAATACTCAAGGTGTACGTCTTATCAATGTCAAACCGGACGAAAAAGTAGTGGCAGTTGAGAAAATCGCCGAATCAGAGGAAGATACTACTGATGGTGATTCAACTGAGACTCCTGTTCAATAAACTTCTATTTATCCTGATGATCCTGGGGCTAAGTTCTTGTGACTTTACCTCAGGACTCAATCAGGACATTCTGATTGCCCAAAAGCATGTTGATAATCAAGATTTCGATAAGGCAGTAGAGCTTTATGAACGAGTCTTGAAAAAAAATCCATCTAAACAGATAAAAACCAAGATTAACTATCAGTTAGCAGAAATTTATTACCTGTATCTGGATCAACAGGTGAGGGCCCTTAAATATTATCAGTTCATTGTTGAGAATGTAGACGATCCACTATGGCAGGTGAAATCCCTGGAAAAAATTGCTGATATTAATTTTAATTTTTCTAAGAATTATATGGAGGCCATACGGGCCTATCAAATTCTAATGCAAGTACAACCCCGTTTAAAAAACTATGATTATTACTATTTACGAGTTGGTGAAGCGTTTTTTGAAATGGGCCGTTATCATAAGGCCCGGGAGATTTTTAATCAGATTCTGTCCCAGCCAACAAACCCCTACTATATAGAAGCATTCAATCAAATGGGACTTATCGAATTCTATAATAAGAACTGGGATAAGGCCGTCGAGTTTTGGTTGGAATACTTAAAACGGGAGCGAAGAAAGGATCAGATCGTTAAGGTAAAGTTTCTTATCGCTAATGCGTATGAATCCAACGAAAAACTCAAAGAAGCCTACAATATTTATTATTCTTTGCTCCCCTCTTACCCAAATCCAGATGTTTTACGTGCTCGGTTAAAATCTCTCTACGCTCGAAGGGTTGCGAGAAAGCGCTAATTCAATTATCTTATTTCAAACATTACGACGGCCGTTTATGACTAGTTGGAAGAAAGCTCTTGCACTCGCACTAGGATTACCCTCAACAATCATTGGGGTTTTCTTCCTTTTTCAAGAACTTGTATCGATGGGTTATATTACTCAAGGAGTGGCCCAACTTGTCCTGATCGCAGTTGTGTGTTCAATATTAATTAAAATGATCATGGTTTCATGGAAAAAAAAATAAACAAAAAGTTCTACATACTCTCGGCCATCAACATTATACCAGTATTGATCCTGGGTGGTGGACTTACCATCGATAGCCTGGCCCTTTTTGGTGCCCTGGTCGGTTTGGTGTTAAATCACACAATTCTGGTTAAAATAGTTCAGTCTGTTACAACAGCTGCTAGTGGAGAGGGTTCGGGGCAGGGCGTTGGAAAGATTCTTCTCCTCATGGGACTGAAGTTTTTAATGCTTTTTGGAATTGTTGCCCTGATTTACTTCTATAAGAAAGAACTTATTACAAAACTCTTCCTGATTATCTTTTTCCAATTGATAATTCAGGTCTTAAGTATTAAAAACAACTATCAAAATAGTTAGGGCGGCATATGAAACTGTTGGGTTTTATTGGTTTATTTCTTTCTCAGTCTGCATTAGCAGCTGGTGGCTTCAATTTCTTCACTGAAGCTTCTCATGCACTCCATTTACCGGCACACACGCTTGCTCTGGTGGCGGGATCATTGATCATGCTTCTGGCAGGCTTGGTTTATCGTGCTCAGGTATCGAATGCAAAAAATTATGTTATTCCTGATAAGGGAGTATCAACTCGTAACATCTTAGAAGCTCTAGGACAGGCAATGTACAGCACTGCCAAGACAGTTATGGGTGAAGAAAGTGCGAAGAAATATTTTTCTTATGTCATTTTCTGCTTTCTTTTCATTCTAATTAACAACGTGATCGGGATTCTTCCTGGTTCAATGTCTGCTAACCAAAATCTAAATACAACTTTAGCTCTTGGTATTTTTACGTTCTTCTATTTTAACTTCCAAGGTATTCGTGCTGTTGGTTTCGTTAACTATATGAAGCACTTTGCTGGTCCAATGCCAGCACTCGCTATCTTGATTTTTCCAATTGAATTAATTTCAGTTTCAGTTAGACCTCTATCACTTGCTCTTCGTCTTCGCGGGAACATGGATGGCGATCACTTGATTCTTGGAATCTTCTCAGAGCTAGTTCCATACATTGTACCAATTCCGTTCTATGCGATGGGTATTTTTGTTGGATTTCTTCAAGCTTTCGTATTTACTCTACTAACAATGATCTATATTGGTATGGCCACTGCTCATCACGATCATGGTGAGCATGAACATCATCACTAAGATTATTTTTTTAACAAAGGGATTTTAAAATGAATGAAACAGTACAAACAGCTATGTCTACAAACTCATGGGTAGTTCTTTCTGCAGCTATCGCTTTCGCTTCTGCCGTTATCGGTGGAACTCTTTCTCAAGGTAAAGCTGCTTCTGTAGCTCTTGAAGGTATCGCTCGTAACCCAGCTGCTGCTGAAAAACTTCAGACTCCAATGATTCTTGCTCTTGCACTTATCGAGTCTCTAGTTCTTTTCGGTTTCGGTATCGCGTTCCTTATCCTTCAGAAAGCTGTTTAATTTTAAAAATTAAATTCTGAAAAAAGAAGGCCCTCGCTAGAGGGCCTTTTTTATTATCGATTAACTTCTTTATTATCGTCTTCTTTACTTCCTCGTAGTGTGGGCGAAAGTACTTTTCCTAATCCGGTATGCACACTCGGTATCACAATCGGACTTTTCTGAACTGTTTTACTCGTCGCTAGAATTCTGGCACGGGATTCACCTGTAGCAACATGAGTTTTGTATTTTGCAAGAGAAGCCGTTTTTAAGGGGCCTTTAGGGAGCCGGATGATTTCGGCATAAAGCTCCTTTTCTGCCAGGATGAGTTTAGCTTTAGAAATCTTTTTTGCGAGTTCCCCATATTGAAGTTCTGGATAGAGATGTTTGATTACGTCTGGAATTTCAGTTGTGCCTTTCTTAAAAGCATCTCTCAGTAGTTTCTTTCTCATAGGTCCTACGTTGGAGAGAAGTTCCTCTTCTAATTTAAGTAAATACTTCTGATTCATTTTTCCACTAAATTTAGTTTTTTGAATTCTGGCCAAGAGTGGCTCTAGTTTAGCATTCGAATCTATTATGGCAGCAGTAACTGCAGTTTTATGAGCAAGTTTTGGACCTCCAAGCCTAAATGCTTTATCTACTGTTCTAGCTCCCGCCTTAAAGGCCATCGTAGTCAGAGGATTATCTACAGGATATAGCACCACTGCCAAAGAGTTTTTGACCGCTTTACCGGAGAAAGTGATAACTCTTCCTGTGGCGGATTCGGCTACATAAACTGATCCCCTTTTTGCCAATTTTGAAAGTGCTGTAAAAGAGGCCTTGAGAGTTTTGCGTACTGGGGAAAGCATATAATTTTTAATAGCGCTTAAAGATATACTGAGGGCCGACTTTGCTCCCATAACGACGCGAGAAATTCTTGTTACCGGACGTGCAACACTTGAAGCTTTCACGGCCTTAATTCCGGCCTTAGAGACTTTGAACATTCTAGCGATGTTAGCTGCCCCCCGGGCCCCGTGTTTTACTGCTGTGACAAGTCCACCTGCCAGGAAGGAAGGAACTATTTCTGCAATGATAGTTCCAGAGATTCCGCATAGACCGGTTAGTAGTGTCTTACATGGAAGACAGTCATAGCTTTCCGTCGGCTTTAGACATTTACCAAAGTGTGGAACTCCCTCCCACTTTTCACAAAAAATACTGGATTTGAGCCACTCCTTTAAAGAGACGACAAATGTTTCCCAGATCTTTTTCATGGTTCCGGGGAAATCATCTAGTAAGGCCTGAAATACGCTCGGATCTTCAGAAGCCTTAGCGAGTGCAAGTTGTGAAGTTGATGTGTGGTCTTCTGCACCCGAGACCCAATCCCAAAATTCACTCATCTTTCTTCCGGCAGCATTTCCGGCAAGTTTAAGCAAATCCCAAGCGCCATCTAAAAAAGTCATCGCAGATTTAAAGAAAGCAGTTCCCAGCTGAGTGACACAACTATCATCACCTAGATGACAATTTTTTAGTTTGTTTTTTTCTGGAAGGAATTTTTCAGCTAAATATCCACCCATCGTTCCCATAGGCAAACTGGCAATACTTAATGCTGAGCTGGCCAGGACGCAGTTTGTGTCTTCAGGACATTGCCTTTGTATTGCCATTTTTTTAGTTTCAGTACAGCTGATTTCTTCTTCAACTTTATTTAACTGTCCCAACTGTGCCTGAAGATTTTCATTGGAAGATGAGATTTTACAATCTCCAGTTGTGCAACCAACTTTCATTTCAAGACGATTCTCATGTTTTAATAATTCAGTTTCAAGATGATTAATTTCCGTGATGTATTTCCAGCAAGTTTCACTTAATCCATGTTCTAAATGATAAGCTTCGAGATTATTAGGAGCATTACCCGCTGGTAAGCATTCACGTCGATACACTTGTCCTAAATTTTTAAGGCGCTCAATTAAGAGAGGTACACATTCACCATTTTCGCAGGTAGAAACTTTAGCGTTGGCATGGAAAGGGGCAAGAGACGAAAGTCCCAGTACAAGGCTTAAGTGAATAGAGACAAGTCGCTTAACCCACATAGGTAATACCTATCGAATTCTTGGTCTATTTACTTTAGTGCTATAGTCGGTGTTTATTTAGATTTTAATAACTTGGCCAGATACTTGCCGGTATAAGAACCCTTTACCTTCGCCACGGTTTCAGGAGTCCCTTCCGCTACAATCTGTCCCCCACCCTTTCCACCTTCGGGACCTAAATCAATGACCCAATCTGCTGTTTTGATCACATCAAGATTGTGTTCAATAATGAGTAAAGAGTGTCCTTGCTCTACCAGTTTATTTAGGGCCTTGAGAAGAATATTAATATCTTCAAAATGCAAACCAGTGGTTGGTTCATCCAGCACGTAGAGAGTAGAACCTTTTACTGTTTTAGATAGTTCCCGTGATAATTTTAATCGTTGGGCTTCTCCACCTGAGAGAGTAGTGGCAGGTTGACCAAGTTTGATATAACCCAGTCCAACAGCATTTAAAACCTTAAGAGCACGGTTAACTTTTGGATGGTTTTCGAAAAAGCCTTCCGCTTCTTCAATACTCATAGCTAAAACATCTGCGATATTTTTTCCACGATAAAGAATTGAGAGTGTTTCATTGTTATAACGAGAGCCACGACATTCGGAACAAGTAACGTAAACGTCCGGTAAAAAATGCATCTCGATTTTAAGCATGCCATTACCTTCACAGGTCTCACATCTCCCACCTTTAACATTGAAGGAAAAGCGACCTGGTTTATAGCCACGGACTTTTGATTCATTAGTCATGGAATAAATATTTCTGATGGCATCAAATAAACCAGTATAGGTAGCAGGATTTGAGTGAGGAGTTCTTCCAATAGGTGATTGATCTAACTCAATTAAACTGAGAATTTTATCAACGCCGGATATAGATTGGTAATTGGCCGAACTTCCTCTTCTTCCACGTGAGAGATGATTTTTTATCGCAGGAACCAGAATTTTATGAATAAGTGTAGATTTACCAGAACCCGAGACTCCAGTAACGCAAGTTATCCCTCCGAGTGGCAGTTTTAAAGTGACGTCCTGTAAATTATGTTCACGCGCTTTATTTAAAGTAATAAATTCTTTAAGTGTTCTACGTTTCTCTGGCACATGAATTTTAAGTTCACCCGAAAGATATTTTCCAGTAATGCTCTTCTTGTTTTTCTTAATCTCTTCAGGTGTGCCTGCCGCCACGATTTCCCCGCCATGCAGGCCAGCTTTGGGACCCATGTCAATCAGGTAATCACTCGCCATCATGGTATCTTCATCATGTTCAACAACTAAAACGGTATTACCCAAGTCACGTAAGTTAATGAGGGTCTTAATTAGTTTTTCATTATCACGTTGATGTAGACCGATACTAGGTTCATCTAAAACGTAAAGCACGCCAGAAAGTGCAGAGCCAATTTGGGTGGCAAGTCGTATTCGCTGAGATTCGCCGCCTGAAAGAGTCATGGCATCACGGTTAAGTGTTAGATAGTTTAGGCCCACATTTAATAAAAATTTTAAACGATCTCTAACTTCTTTAAGAACCTTATGCGCAATGATTGCGCGATTTCCTGTAAACTCTAATTTATCAAAAAAGACAGCCGCGTCCTGAATAGAAAGATCACACACATCCATGATTGAATTGCCTTCAATGGTTGCAGCGAGGGCAAATGGATTAAGTTTTCTTCCCTGACAAGAAGGACACTTTTTAATGATCATGTACTCTTCAAGATCCGCTCGGGTTCTTTCAGACTCAGATTCGCTATATTTTTTTTCTAACCAAGATACCACTCCACTGAACTCTTTCTTGAAATTCCAGGAAGAGTTTTCGGATTCAAATTTATAAGTATAAACCTTGTCATTACCCTCATAAAGAATAGTGCGGAACTTTTCAGAGAGTTTACTAAAGGGTTTTTTAATGTCGGTTTTTTCTGCTACAGCAACAGATCTCACCATTTGCATCAGAAAAGAATTTTTCTTCACAATTGGCATGGCCCCCTCTTCAAGAGAAAGCGTCTCATCCACTAATAGGCTATCAATATCAAAACGTTTAGAAATACCCAGACCATTACAGGTAGGACAGGCACCTAGTGGTGAGTTAAAAGAGAAAAGTCGGGGCTCCAGGTCAGGAAAGCTTTTGCCAGATTTAAAGGAGTAATTTTTCTCGGAATAAAAGTTTTCTTTATCATCTGCCAATACGATTAAATAGCCATCGGATAGTTTAAGCGCCTGTTCCACAGATTCGGTCAAACGCGGCTTTATCCCCTCTTTCATAACCAGGCGATCAATTACGATATCAATGTTATTAAATTTGGACTTATTAATACTGATAGATTCTTCCAGGTTTATTATTTCACTATTTAATCTGACACGAGAAAAACCCATACTTATAAATTTCGCGAGTTCTTCTTTGTGCTCACCTTTTTTGGAACGAATGACCGGTGATAAAATTTGCAGCTTGGTACCAGATTTAAACTTACATATAGTTTCGACAATTTGCTGTGGAGATTGTTTAGAAACTTTTTCGCCTGTTTCCGGACAATGGGCATCACCTAGACGGGCAAAGAGAAGCCGTAAATAATCGTAAATTTCGGTAATAGTCCCGACCGTGGAGCGGGGATTTTTATTGGTCGATTTTTGATCAATGGCTATTGCTGGTGAAAGGCCGGTAATACTTTCAACTTCAGGTGCCTCAATTTGACCAATGAATTGACGTGCATAACTGGATAATGATTCGATATAACGACGCTGACCTTCAGCATAAATCGTATCAAAGGCCAGTGAGGACTTCCCAGAACCGGAAGGACCTGTGATCACCGTTAACGAATGGCGCGGAAGGGAGACATCTATATTTTTAAGGTTATGAACTTTAGCTTTGGTGACTTGAATTTTTTCCATAAGTAACCTTCTTCAACATGTTCACGGCTTCATTGAGTGAATAAGCACATCCCCGATAGTCAGCCTGATTTTTTCCAAACAAGCTGAATGAAGTTCCATGATCAGGACTAAAACGGGGATAAGGTAATCCTAGGGTAATATTTGAGCCGATAAAACCCTGGAGGCCCTTAAATACTCCCAAACCCTGGTCATGGAATAAATACACCAGAAGGTCGTGAGTAGATTTTTGTTCCAGCAACATTGTATCACCGGGCAATGGCCCCAAGATATCTAATTTAAGTTCAGCTTTTAATCTTCTGACTGCTGTGGTCACTCTTGTGTCTTCATCGCCTATTAAACCATTTTCCCCGGCATGTGGATTAAGACCTGCAACAAGAATTCTTTTGATTGGCCAATTCCAATGCTGCAAGGTTTTGAGCGCCTGCTTAAGCCTTAAATAAATTAGCTCTTCGGTCATAATTTCCGAGAGCTTATTTATCGGTACATGATCGGATAGAAGTAGCACTTGCATTCTAGGTGAAGAAAAAAACATCCCCAATTCTGGTTTATGATAGAAGGCCCTGAAGTACTCAGTATGGCCGGCAAAGCCCGGAAACTGATCTTTAGAAGTCGGAAGAGTAAATAAAACTCCCAAACTTTCGCTTAATTTCATACCCAATTCTAGTGCGGTAAAACTTTGTGAATGATTAATTTGATCTAACCACTCCACTTGAATGTTTATGCCAGAAATCTCGATTGAGTTATTCAGAAGTTTAAAGGGAAGCCTCATGTGTGTGAGGGTATCATTGACTGATGTCTTAAATGCTAAGAGTTTAATTAATTGTAAATCAGCCTTACTGATAAAAGTGCATGATTTAAAAAATACCTCTAACCCAATACCTTTTTCATGGCCCTGGGAGACGTAGACTTTCATATTAAAGAAGATTTTTTATGTAATAATTGGAATATTCACGGTCAAACCAGTTGGAGCTGACTGATTTACCTTTTGCCATGAAAATATCGTTTTGGATTTGATCTTTAAATTTCAAAAAGTCCTGAGATTCAACCAGATCCTTCTTTTGAACATAAAAGACGTGTAAGTGATTATTGAGGACAATAGACTTTGAAAATGAGCCTTCAGCTGTATTTTTCAAAATCCCTTTCAAGTCTTTTGATAGACCGTCTTCATTAAGATTATCTAGCTGATTGGTTTCAAGCTCACGATATTCTTCTGGTAGTTTGCCGGTTAATTGATAATCTTTAAGCACTGTCATAAATTTATTTTCATTTTTATCAACAAGCTTATCTTCGGCAATGTAAAAATCCACCAGATTATACTTAAAAGAAAGAGCATTGTTGGTGCTGTTTTGTCGGTAGTACTCGTTTTTAATCTCTTGCTCAGTCACAGAGATTAAAGGAGCAATAATTCTTTGAGCGAATATGTTGTATTCCATCGTTTCGCGAATAACTTCAAAATATTCTTCGTAGGTAAGGCCCTTACCTTTTAGGAATGCCAGGAGATCGGCCCGTTTTAGTCCCAGACGATCTTCAGTCATCTTAATGCGGGATTCAACAGCGTCATCATTAATGACATAGCCTTGAGCATTGATCTTATCTCTAATGATGTATGAACGAATGACGATATCCAGAAGTTCTTTCTGGTTATATTTTTTCTCACTATAAATCATAGGAGAAATTTCCTGACGGGCAGGAAGAGTTTTATCCATGCGCTGAATTTCTGAAAGAGAAATAACGCGCGTGTTTATAACGGCGACAATTTTATCGAGGAGTTTTTCAGAAGATTTTTTATCCTGAGCATGGGCAAGGCCCAAGCTCAGGCAGATGATCAGTATTAATTTCACTTACCAACAATATTATAAAAGATTTGGGTTTGTCTTGATTTCCGCACCCTTCGCCAGATTTTTAAAGTAATTTTCGATCATGGCATCTCTTTTAGTGTCATAAATGATTTTTTTATAGAGATTCTTGTCAATTTGGTCGAAAGACTTAACGCCTAGAACCTTAATAATATGATAGCCCATCTGGGTTCTGATAGGTTTTGAGATGAAACCAACTTTTTGCCCCTTGATTGCTTCGAAATATTCAGGAGCTAAGCGTGTTGGAGGTTGAAACCCTAAATCACCCCCTACCGGAGCGGTAGAAGTCTGTGAAAATTTATTCGCGAATTTTGCAAAGCTATCAGGCTCTTTTTGAAGGGTATTATAAATTTCTGAACTTTGCACAAGTGCAGCTTTTACTTCTTCAGGAGTTGGTTCAGCTCTTAGGCGATAAAGAATATGTGCCGTACGGTACTCTTTATTGTTTTCATAATATTTTTTAACGTCTTCATCGGTTACGTTTATCTTCTTAAACTCATTTTCCAGATCTTTAGAGATCTGAGCATGAAAAAGAATGTCTTCTTGTTTTGCTATAACTTCGGGATCTTTATTCGTACCAGTTTTTTTAGCTTTTTGAATTCCCAATTGGCGATTTACTAAATCCTGGAGGGATACTTCTTTGGTAATTTTTCTCTGACCAACAAATTTTAAATTCTGAAGGTGGTATTCATCAAACTGTTTTTTAGTAATGGCCTGACCATTCACAGTTGCTACGACTTGATTTTGTGCGATGGCCGGCATGGCCAATGCGAAAGCAATAATTGCTAAAGAAAGTTTTTTCATACACATCCCTGTGGTTTTGATTCAATCTAATAAAAACGGTATCATACACCCATTTCTGCTGCAATATGTTTCGCAAACTCCAGAAGTATGTGATGACTCACCGGCTCTTTAAACAAGGCATTGACGGAAGAATCAGGATTAATTTTATAGAACTTGGGTTTATTCATGAAGAAGTTCAACATCTTATCTCTTAGCTGATGATTCCAGTTAAGTATTTCCTGATCGAAGAAAAGTCCAATTTGCGACCCGGAAACTTTGACCAGTCGGATGCCTAGAGGCTGGAAAATAATTCTAGAACGCAGGATAGAATATAAAGCTTCGAGCTCTTTGGGGGTCATTCCGAAGGCATCACTGAGTTCGGTAACGATTTCTTCTAACCGGCCCAGATCGTTACAATTGGATAAACGCTTATAGTATTTGAGCCTCAAAGCATGATCAGGTATGTAGCCATTAGGTATATAAGCAGAAAACGGGGCCTGAATTTCAATGTTTTTAACCGAAACTTTTTGTTCCCCTTTAATTTCTTGAATGGCCTCTTGTAATAGGTCCATATAAAACTCCAGACCAATCGCTTCAATATGTCCGGATTGTTCTCCCCCTAAAATATCACCTGCACCTCTGATTTCCATATCAGATGAGGCCAGTGCAAAACCCGAACCCATCTCGGCATAAGTTTGTAGGGCCTGAAGTCTTCGTTGAGCACTTTCACTTAAGATCTTATTTTCAGGAACAATAAAATAAGCATAGGCCTTTCGATCCGAGCGACCAATTCGACCTCTAAGTTGGTGAAGTTGGGCCAGACCGTAAGTATCGGCCCGATCTATGATCATGGTATTAGCATTTGGAATATCAATACCTGATTCGATAATGGTGGTGGCGAGCAAAATGTCTGATTTATGATCGTAAAAGTCGTTAATTCTTTTTTCGAGTTCACGCTCATTCATCTGGCCATGGGTGACGCTGATACGAGCTTTAGGGACTAACTTCTTAAGATAGATTTCATGTTCTTCAATGTCGTGAACGCGGTTATGGACATAATAGATCTGCCCTCCCCTGGAAAGTTCTTTCTCAATCGCAGACTTAAGAGTCAAATCATCTTCTTTAATAATATACGTTTTAATTGCCTGCCGTCTTGGTGGGGCAGTTTGAATTAAAGAAAGATCCCGAATTCCCAAGAAGGATAATTGAAGAGTTCTGGGAATCGGGGTGGCGGTCATGGTGAGTACATCCACACCAGTCTTTAAGACTTTAAGTTTTTCTTTGTGGGCGACACCAAAACGATGTTCTTCATCAATGATGAGTAAACCCAAATCATGGAATTCTAATTTGTCGGAAAGAACGGCATGCGTACCAATGAGAATATCAACTTTTCCTTCTGCCACTTCCGTCATGACTTCATTTTTTTGTTTGGTGGTTTTAAAGCGTGAAATGAAGTTGATATTAACCGGGAAGTTTTCATAGCGTTTAACAAATGAGTGATAGTGCTGAAGTGCCAGTACAGTTGTGGGTACCAGGACCACGACTTGCTTTTTATCCAGAACAGCTTTCATGGCGGCCCGCATGGCCACTTCCGTTTTACCAAAGCCAACGTCCCCACAAACTAATCGATCCATAGGATATTGATTCTGCATATCCTCCAGAACATCCTGGATGGCCTTTTGCTGATCCGGAGTTTCTTCAAAGGCAAATGAAAGTTCAAATTCTTTGAAAAGATGATCAGGTGGTGAATAAGGGAAGCCACCTCTTAGTTTTCTTTCTGCTTGAAGTTTTAACAAATCAAAGGCGAGTTTTTTAACAGAGCCTCTGGCCTTCTGTTTTAATTCAGAGAATTTTTTAGATTTAAGAGAAGCAACTTTCAAACCCGATGAAGAATCGGCGTGCTTTTGAACCAGGTTTAATTTATAGACCGGGACATATACCTTATCATTGTCCTCATAGAGAATAACCAGATAATCACTTTGCTGATCCCCGGCCTGAATGGTTTCAAGACCTTTATAAACCCCGATACCGAAATCTCGATGAATGACGTAATCATTGATCTTTAAGGTTGCCAGTTGTTCAGCAAACAAATCTTTGTTGGTTGCCTTAACTTGTTTGGTTTTTTTCTTTTTGATGGAAAAGAAATCACCTTCCGACAGGACAAAGATATGCTCGTTTTTATAATAGAAACCTTCATCTAGTTTTCCATAAACATATTGAAGCCTGGAGCCCAATTCATTTAAACCATTTTCTTCCAACAAAAACTGAAGTTCCTGACGTGCATTTTCAGATTTATAGTTCACCACCAAATGCCCATGAACATTTAATTCTTTTCGAAGAATTTTCAGGCTACCTTTAATGTACTCATATTTATTCTCTGGAACGTTCCCTGAAATTTGCAGCTTGGTCTGAAGATAAGATTTTAATTTTTCCAAATTTAAATGAAGCTCTTTATCAAAGGGCGTATCCAAATTGACAGCAATGTCTAATTGGTCGATGTAGAGTTTTTTGAAAGCGGTTTTAGGAAAACGATCCAAATAAAATGATTCAGGCCCCGGGATTACGGAGGAACTTTCAACATCTTCAGAAAGATGTTCATAATCTTCCCGTTGGCCGGCAATAAAGTGTTCGAAATTATTTATTCCATTGTCATGATTAATGAAGGTAATTTTGGTATTGGCAGGAAGAAAATCCAGTAGGGTTTTTGGTGCCTCAAAAAAAAGTGGGATATATAAAGGATAGTTTTCAAACAATTGTCCTTCACTTACCCGACTGAATAATTGTTTCCGGGCTTCATATTTATTTTTAAAAGCAGGCTGTGCTTGAGGCAGCCGTGATCTTAATCTACCGGCAAAGGGATCCTTAGTTAAAAAACCTGCTCCAGGAATTAAGCAAACTTCTGAGAAGACGGTTTCTCGAATTGTTTTTTGAGTTTCCAGATCAATGGTAAAAATTTCTTCAATTAAATCGTCAAAGTAGTGAATGCGAATGGGAGGATGAGAAATAGGATAGATATCAAAAATTTCTCCACGCCGAGCAAAAGTACCTGGCTCTTCAATTGTGCTAGCAGGAAAATAGCCCATCTCAGTAAGTTTTTTTGCCAGATCAAACGGAGAAATAATGTCGTCTTTTTTAACAAGAAAACTATTTTTTTGAAAAAAATCTTGATCAGGACCAAGCAATAAACTGGCCTCTAAAGTTGTGACGATAATCGTTGGGGAATTATTTTGAAGTTTTTGCAAAACTGACCAGCGCGTAAGAAGCGCGCTTTCAGAGGTCATGATGGAACTATAAAGACTGTGGTTGTGCCCCGGGTAAAAAGAAATATTCTTTAGGTGCTTTAGTGCATCAAAAACATCTTCAGCTTCATCTTGATCAGCACATACCAACAGGTGTGTGGAATCAAACAGTTGGCCAGAAAAATAACATCCTGCAAGAAGACACCACTGATTAGGGGAAACCCCTTTAAAAGAAAGCTCTTCTTGGTTTTGTAACCAGTAATTAATTTTATTTGAAATGGCACTAAACAAGGTCACACTAAATCCTGATGAAAAAAGTTTGTTTTCACTCTGCCTTTGCAAAGGGCCAACTTCGACATTTGCTGGGTCAATTTAAAATAAGATCTTTCCTAAATTCAACATCTTTTGTATCTTAAAACTACTTTTTTGCGACTTTAATGCAGTGGAGACTTCCATGACACCAGCTCAGTTTGATGGCTTGATGCCTGTCGTTATTTTTATGGGCCTAGCGGTTCTTTTGTTTGTAGGCGGACATTTCCTTTCGGTTTTGTTGGCCCCAAAAAAACCATCTCACCTTAAGTCCACACCTTACGAATGCGGTGAAGAGCCAGTTGGTTCGGCATGGTCGGCATTCAACATACGCTTTTACGTTGTTGGACTAATTTTTATCATTTTCGATGTGGAATCGGTACTGATGTTTCCAGTGGCTTCTATCTTTAGAGAGATGAACGACATGGGACATGGCGGTTACGCTCTCATCATACTCTTAAGTTTTATTTCAGTTTTAATTGAAGGCATCGCTTACTGTTGGAAGAAAGGTGACCTTGATTGGGTGAAATCTTACCAAGTCTCTGCAAAAAACAATAAATAAGGCTACGCACCATGAATCAAACTCTTGTTAGCTATCTTTCTCAATATGAGTTTTATGATGTTCTTCTAGCTGTTTTTGGTAAAAATGAAGGTTTATTGGCCTTCACTATTTATCTTCTTGCGGCCCTTGCTATCGTTGGTCTTTGTGCCACTATTGGCGGCTTAGGAACCTATGCAGAAAGAAAAATTTCTGCGGATTTACAGCAACGTATGGGTCCAAACCGTGTTGGTCCATACGGTCTTCTTCAATTTCTCGCAGATGGTGTGAAGATGATGACTAAAGAAGACATCATGCCATTTACTGCAGATAAATTTCTTTTCTATCTTGCTCCGATGCTGGCACTGATTGGGGTTTTTGCGACACTGGCAGTACTTCCATGGTCTAGTGGTTTCATGATGGCCGATCTTAACGTTGGGGTCTTTTACCTTATCGCGATCTCTTCTTTGGTTGGCGTAAGTGTGTTTTTGGGCGGATATGCTTCAAACTCAAAATGGTCAATGTTAGGTGGTATGCGTGGAGCCTCACAGATTATTTCTTATGAAATTCCTGTAACAATCTCAATTCTTGCCATCACTCTTTTATCTGGCGGCATGAGTTTCGGAACAATTCTATCTCATCAGCAAGGTACTCCGGTTAACTGGTTTATCTTCCATAATCCTTTTGCTTTCGTAGCGTTCTTTGTTTATGCCATTGGTGCTTTAGCTGAAACTAACCGAGCTCCCTTCGATCTTCCTGAAGCTGAATCAGAACTCGTCTCTGGTTATCATACAGAGTATACGGGTATGCGTTTTGGTTTTTTTGCATTGGCAGAATATATTGAAGTTTTTGTAGTTTGCGGAGTTGGAGCTGCTCTGTTCTTAGGCGGTGGTAACCTTCCATTCAATCTTGATATCGACATCATCCCACTTCAATTTGCTCAGGTTGTGATCTTCATGACTAAAGCCCTTCTTCTTTATTATGTTGTGATCTGGGTAAGATGGACGCTTCCAAGACTTCGAGTTGATCAGTTAATGTCTATTTGTTGGAAATATTTAACTCCGATTGCCATCGTAAATCTTATGGGCTGTGCAATTTGGTTAGTTGTCTTCAATGGAAAATCAATGGCCGATCTAATATTTGGATCCCATTAATTAAGGATTAGAAATGTTCGTTCAATTACTATTTGCATTGTCTGCTCTTCTGACTGTTGGATGCGCAATCGCTGTGGCAGTAACCAAAAACATCATGCATTCGTGTATTTTCCTTCTGGGTTCATTACTCGGTATAGCAGGACTTTACGCTACACTCGGTGCTGACTTTGTGGCCGTGACTCAAATCATGGTTTACGTCGGTGGTGTGGTGATTCTGATGCTTTTTGCTGTGATGTTAACCGGTGGAAAAGATTTTGTTTCTCGTGCGCAAAACCTTCTGGGTCTTGCTCCGGCAATGGGTAACAAATGGACATATGCCATTGGCCTTTTAGTAGGTCTGGTTGTCCTTCTCACAAATGTAAAACTAATCATGAATATCTCTAAGGCGTATCCTGCTAAGGTTTTTGGCAACGATTTTCCTTCTACGGTTAATCAGATTGGTCACTTATTGATTAAAGAGCACGTTTTAGCTTTTGAACTTTCATCAGTTCTATTATTAGGTGCTCTCGTAGGCGCGGCAATTATCGCTCGTCCAAGAAAGCAAGGATAACTTATGATGAGTCTCGTTTCCTATTTAATTATCTCTCTCATCCTTTTCATCGTGGGACTTGTGGTCATGATTGCAAGAAAGAATATCATTGCGATACTTCTTGGAATTGAATTGATCCTAAATGCTGCTGCTTTGAATTTTGTGGCCTACTCCCGGTATGTAACAAACAACCTGGATGGGCATGTTTTTAGTTTATTTATTATTGTTATAGCTGCAGCAGAATCTGCTATTGGCCTCGCTATCGTGATTCGATTCTTCCAGATAAAAGAAACAATTCACGTTGATGAAGCGACACAGTTAAGAAACTAAGGGTTGGACATGGAATATACAGTTGGAAATATTGCGCCGATTTTTCTTTCCCCAGTAATAGCGTTTGTTATTAACGCTTTTTTTGGAAGAAAACTCCCTCGTCAGGGTGACTGGTTAGCAACACTCAGTATTTTTATTTCTTTTATTTTTTCTGCCAGGATCTTCGGAGACTTCGTTTTCGGCACTTTTGCCACCGACTTCTTCATTCATAAGACCTTTACCTGGTTTGATCTTTCTCATGGCGCCAATATCTGGAAAGTCGATATGGGTATCTATATCGATAACATGGCCGCCATCATGCTTCTTATGGTCTCCGGTGTTGCCTTTTTGATCCACCTATTTTCTACCTGGTATATGGACCATGATGAAAAGCACGGACGATTCTTTGTCTTCCTTCCACTTTTTACATCGGCCATGTTGGGTCTAGTTCTATCTGATAACTTATTCTCATTATTTATCTTTTGGGAAATCATGGGCTTTTGTTCATATTCTCTTATCGGTATCTATAATAAGAAAGAAGCTGCCGGGGATGCCTCACTTAAAGCTTTCATGACCACACGAGTAGGTGATGTGTTCTTACTCTTGGGTATGGTTGCCATTTGGATGGTGATTGGCAGCGTGGCCTATGTGGATATTTACGCTGCGATTGCAGAAGGTAAGTTTGCAGGTCAAACAGTCATTGGAATCTCTTTAGCGACTTTTGCTGGTCTATGTATCTTCTTAGGTGGAATGGGTAAATCAGCTCAGTTCCCACTTCACGTCTGGTTACCGGATGCGATGATGGGTCCAACTCCTGGTTCTGCTCTTATCCATGCGGCAACGATGGTTGCCGCCGGAGTTTATCTTTCTCTGAGAATGTATCCACTCATGGTTTTGGGTGATCTGACTTGGTTTATTGCTGTTATCGGCGCCATTACAGCATTTGGTGCAGCAACAATTGCCCTGGTTCAGACAGATATTAAAGCAGTGCTTGCCTTCTCTACTATCTCTCAGTTGGGATATATGATGATTGGTGTGGGTGTTGGCTCATATAATGCAGCTTTCATGCACTTGATCACTCACGCTATTTTTAAAGCTTGTCTCTTCTTGTCTGCTGGTTCCGTCATTCACTCTGTACATGAACAGGAAATGCCAAAACTTGGTGGCCTTCGTAAGTATCTTCCTTACACTCACTTTGCAATGATGTGTTGTACGCTAGCCATCGCAGGTATTCCATTCTTCTCAGGATTTGTTTCTAAAGACAGAATCTTGGGTGATGCCTTGTACTTCGGTTTCATTGCCGGCCAAAATCCACTTCTTGCCATCGTTCCAATTTTAGGTTTTGCAGGAGCTGGATTAACCGCTTTCTATATGTTCCGAATGATGTTTTTAACTTTCTACGGTGAAAATCGTATGGGCCATCATGACTCTCATGGCGATGAGCATGCTCACGGCGATCATCACCACGGTCACGATATTCATCATGAACACTTGGATGCTCGTTCGAATGTTCCCCTTCTAATCCTCTCAGTCTTCACATTGGGAGTATGGTTTGCGGGAAGTTTAACTGGTCAAGGTATCGTGAAAGTTTTTGGTGAAAAAACAGAATGGTTTAAAATTCTGGTTGAAGCTCCTAAGGTTGAACGTTTTGTAAAACATCCACGTGAAGCCTTTGGTTCAACTGATTCCAGAGTTAAAGCTGAACTTCCGAAGGCTAAATATGATCATCAGTCCGGTTATGCCGGTCCTAATCCGGATGATCACAAAATTCACTCTGCTCACGTTGTAGGGGCATGGATGTCGATTGTTATCGCCTTCCTGGGTGTGTTCATTGCTTTCTTGATGTACATCAAAAAATCGATCAAGCCGCTGGCATCAATGTTCCCGGGATATACCGAGACACTCAAAAACAAATACTACTTCGACAATCTATACGTGGACGTCATTATCAAGAAAGGATTACTGGGTCTTAACCGCTTCCTTTCATGGTTTGATATGGGAATCTTTGACCGATTCGCCGTAGATGGCTGGGCCGCAGTTAATAGAGTTCTTTTCAAGGCTTCGAAGTGGTTTGACAACGTTGTTGTCGATGCCATTGGTGTTGATGGAACAGGTGTCGCAGTTAATTTATTCAACTTGGTTCTAAGAATCGTTCAGTCAGGTAAGATTCAGTTCTACTTCATTATGCTGATTGTGGTTCTTGCTAGTTATATTTGGACAGTAAATATTTAAGGTTTTTTTCTTAATAGAGAGAGGTTCGTTGTGAACGGAATACTGAATTGGATTTTATGGTTACCGATTATTGGTATGGTGGGTATTATTCTTACGCCTAAGGCGAAAGAAAATGTCATTAGAATGATGACTCTGGTAACAACTTCAATAACATTGATTTTATCAATACTTCTTTATTTGAAGTTTGATACATCAACTGCTGACATGCAGTTTGTGACCAAGCTTCCTTGGATTTCACAATTCCACATCAATTACTTTATCGGTATTGATGGTATCACGATGCTCATGACTTTCTTGAATGCGTTACTTTTCTTCATCTGTACGCTTTCATCATGGACAGTGACTAAAAACATTAAAGCTTACTTTGCTCTGCTTTTAATGCTCCAGTCGACAGTCTTTGGGGTTTTCTTCTCGTTAGACTTCTTCTTATTCTATGTTTACTGGGAAGTTATGCTTCTTCCAATGTTCTTCCTTATCGGAATTTGGGGTGGCGAAAACAGAGAATACGCAGCGATCAAGTTCTTTCTCTATACTTTCTTCGGTTCGATCTTCATGCTCGTTGGTATCATTGCCCTTTACTACGCTTCTGGAAAAGGTGTTGATTCCTTTAATATTCTGGCCCACCAAGGTGGTAAATTTACCGAGCTACAAGTTAACGTTTTCGGTAAGTCTTTCTCTTTTGAGCACCTTTTCTTCTGGTTCATGTTCCTTGGTTTTGCCATCAAGGTTCCAGTATTTCCATTTCACACTTGGTTACCTCACGCCCACGTTCAGGCCCCAACCGCGGTTTCAGTTATCCTCGCCGGCGTTCTTCTTAAAATGGGTACTTATGGTTTCCTAAGAATTGCTTTTCCAATTTTCCCACAAGCAGCCGTAGAATACTCAACCATCATCGCAGTTCTCGGACTTATTTCTGTTATATATGGTGCTTTCTGCGCGATGGCGCAGGATGATGTGAAAAAGTTGATTGCTTACTCTTCTGTCTCTCACATGGGTTTTGTAATGCTTGGTCTATCGGCCATGACAACTCAAGGGATGAACGGAGCTGTACTTCAGATGTTCAACCACGGAACTTCTACTGCCATGATGTTTTTACTTATCGGAATTCTTTATGAGCGCTCTCACCATCGTTGGATTGTTAAGCCAGATGGTTCAAAAGGTTACGGCGGTCTTTCAACTAAACTTCCTAAGTACACAACAGTATTTATTATCGGTATGTTCGCTTCATTAGGTCTTCCGGGACTTTCTGGCTTCATCTCTGAAGCTCTTATCTTCTTGGGAATCTATGAGAAATTCACAACAATCACTGTTATTGCAGTTGTAGGTCTCCTGATTGGTGCTGCTTATCTTCTTTGGATGTTCAAGCGTATGTTCTTCGGAGAAGTTAATCCGGAAACTGAAGACTACGAAGACATGAACGCGCGTGAAGTGTTCTATATGATCCCACTTTGTATTTGTGTAATTGTGTTTGGTATTTTTCCAAGCCCACTCCTCAATGTGATGAAAGCGTCTGTAGGACAACTTGTTGATCTGTTGAGTAAGTATTAAGAGAGGTTTTTTGTGATTGACCAATTATTTGGTTTTTTAGGCTACTATATTCCCGAGGTCATCTGTATCGTATTGATGACAACTCTTTTAGTAGCTGAATCTTCGGTTAAAGATGAGCATGCTCCAAGAACCAAGATTCATGTTTATACACAGATTGTTCTAGGTATTGTTTTGATCAGCTTGTTCCAGAACCTGGGAGAAAAGCCGCTTCATATTTTTCATAATGCCGTAACCATTGACCCTTTTAGCACCTTGATGAAAATCATTATGGTAGTGGGAACTATGGGAACTGTGTTCTTGAGCCATTCTTCAAAAGATATCTATACCAATCTTAAATCTGAATTTTCAATCATGGCCGTAGGTGTTTTGATCGGTGGTATGTTACTAGCTTCTGCTAACAACATGCTCACGTTCTATCTGGGTCTGGAAACTCTATCCATTCTGTCTTATGTAATGAGCTCTTTTAAGCGGGATGAATCAACTTCAACTGAAGCCGGTATGAAGTATGTTCTGTACGGTGGTCTTTCCGCTGGAGTTTCTTTATTTGGTATTTCTCACCTTTATGGCGTTTTCGGCTCAATCCAGTTTGGTGAAATCGCTCGTCAAGTTCCAGGACTTGAAGGCATTAACCTTGCGATCGTTCTTGTCTCTTCTGTACTGTTTTTCGTAGGCGTGGGTTATAAAATTTCAGTTTTCCCTTTCCATATGTGGACACCGGATGTTTATCAGGGTGCTCCTATTCCTGTTACCTCATTCTTTGCGATAGTTCCAAAGATGGCTGGTCTGGCAACTCTGGTACGAGTATCGTTCGTTTTCTTATCCGAAGGTTCTCCGCTTACTGTTTCATGGGTTGGTCTGATATTGGTCATTGCCGCCATGACTATGACGGTTGGTAACGTAACGGCCATCGGTCAAACCTCAGTTAAGCGTATGCTCGCCTTCTCTTCCATCGGCCACGTCGGTATGATGATTTTGGGTATCGTGGTTATGAATGAATCAGGTGTTCAGGCGATTCTTTTCTACGGAATCGTTTATATGTTCATGACTCTGATTGCTTTTTATATCACTTCTCATTTATCTGATATGTATGGCACAGATTCTTATGATGTTTTCCGGGGTTTAGTTTATAAACATCCGTTAATGGCCATCATAATGGCGTCTGTATTGTTCTCCTTGGCCGGTATTCCACCTTTCAGTGGTTTCGTCGCCAAGTTCAACATGTTTGCCGTGGTGATCGAGAAGAAACATTACGGAATTGCAATTGTTGCAGCATTTAACTCTGTTATTGCTCTTTACTACTATATGAAGCTGGCCAAAACCATGATCTTTGGACAAGCCGATGGCGAGGAGAAGGTCTTGGGTTTTACCCCCCTAAACCAAGCCGTCATTATTGCTCTTTTTATCCCAGTTTTATTCCTAGGGGTTTTCTGGGATTCGGCCATGGCCCTTGCGGGAAATGCGTCTCTTTTTATAAAGTAATCGGATAAGGGGAGCTTCTGCTCCCCTTTTTTGTTTTACCCCCAAAAGTCTAAATTCCTTTATAATTAATGCTATGACGAAATACCGTATCCGACTGGGAACTGGTCGGGTGATTGGACCGTTTGTTAAAAATCAGCTTTTTGACTTAAAGGCCAAGGGACACATTAAAGGTAATGAGGAAGCTCAAATTTTTCCGACAGGAAATTGGGGTCCAATTACGTCGTTTGATTTTTATCCCGAACTCATGGATGAAAATAAAACTGCAGTGGAATCCCCGGCACCCAAAGAAGAAACATTCATCATTGATCTGACTCAACTTCGAAATAAAAAAAATGAAAAAGAGTTGGAAGAATATGACCATGGCACTATTTCAACCGTTGAACAATTAACAGAGACGGTTCGTTTACCAGCAGTCGAAGCCACCCCTGTCATTTCTGAAGAAGTGGAAATTCAAGATGATCCAACTCGTCTGGTGGACAGGCATAACACCGCAGTCACCAGCTCAGAAGAGCATCACTTTGATTTATCGAAGGAGGACAATGGAGACAAAACCCTCATTAATCCGGTCGCCCAGCAAGAAATTGAAAGGATGCGAAAGCTTCAGCGTGAGGCCAGGGAAAAGATAGAAGCAGAAGAGCAAGAGGCGGAAGCTTTACTAATAGCCGAGAAAGAGGAAGCAGAAAATCTTGCTTTAGTACTCGCTCAAGAAAACGAAGTGGTTTCTTACGATGAAGCCACGCAAGTCATTAATTTGGATAAGACAGGCCTCTTACAGGATGCCTATGAAACGGAAACGACTATTGATGAAGAGTTAAGGAAAGTTCAGAAAAAAAGAGAGAAAGAAGAAGCTGAAGATGAAGCTGAAGACGAAACGGAATCTGAAGCTCAGAAAAAAGCGAAAAAGAAAAAGATTGTAATTATTGTTGCCGCACTGGCGATTGCTTATGCTGTTTTATTTCCAGAGGAAAAGCCAAAGAAACCAGCATTTCAGCATCTACAACCAAAGATTTTTTTTCCTATCCCTTTTGATAAAGCCGATGCCCAAAAATCTAAAGCCGAATTTAACCGGGGCATTGAGCATTTTAATAGAGGCACTTATCCAGAGTTAGTTCAGGCGGGTTTGAATTTTAAAAACAGCTATGAAAATAATATGGAAAATAGCGATGCACTTAATTATATGGTCAGAACTTATGCGGAAGAATTGAAGCATTCCAAAGACAATATGGCCGACGCTCAAACGCTTTTTAATATCATTCAAAGTAAAAGACCTTTTTTAGTTCAGAATGCCAATGGTGTCATTGGTCTTAATTTGTTTTACATGGCCATTAATAAACCTGCGGCTGCGATTGATGTTGTACATAAATACCTTAAGCTAAAACCCAAAGATCTGAGCCAGGATTTATTTGCTGTTTATGTTACTAGCTTAATCAAGCAGGGCAAGATTGATCTTGCCCGCCAGTTCTTTCAGGCCCTGGAAAAAGCTCCTGATAAAAATCGATACGCCTACATCGCCCTCATTGAGTATCTTTTACTCAACCAGGAAACTGAAAAAGCTATGGAATATGTAAACGACGCGATTAAACGTAATCCTAACAATGTTGTATTCCTACTCAAAAAAGCAGAGATGCTATTAAAGGATAAGAAGTTTAAGGAAATGGCCGCACTCTTAAAGAAGGCGGAAGAGAAAGGACTTGAATACAACAACAGTAATCGCGCTAAGTTTTTCGAGCTCAAAGGCCTGGTTTATGCCTTTCAAAAGAAACCCAAAGAAGCAACGGCATACCTGAATCGCTCGTTAAAGCTCTATGACTCGACTGACCTCCGTGCCATTCTCGCAACACTAGAAACGAGTAACGGGAAACTGGCCGAAACAGATAAGCTGATAAACGAAAGTAAGGCCTTCAGCCTTCTTCTCCAGGCCAAATCTTTTTTCAATAAGAGAAACTATGAACTTGCCTTAAGTTATGCTGCGAAAGCGACGGATGCCTATCCGGGACATGTTCCCTCAGAGCTATTTCTTTCAAAAGTTCAGATGAGACTAGGCCTTGCTCAACAAGCCTTAAAAACGATTGAAAATCTGCTGCAAAAATACCCGGACGACAAAGAAATCAACCTGGCCTTGGTGGATGCTTACATTGAGACTTACAAGTTTCACGATGCCAGAAACCGGATTGCTGTAATTTCCAGTACTGATATCAGAGATTCTTACGAATATGCATCTCTCAACGCCAAACTCTTTTTAAAAATGGGCGATATCCTTCAGGCAATGTCCTGGCTTCGAAACTCAATCAGCCTAAATCCGTTAAATGATTCAGATATTTTTCAGCTAGCGGAAATATCCCTTAAAAAGGCCAACTTCGATTCGGCCAGGACCTTTTTAAATAAAGTCATTGAGCTGGATCCGGTTAATCCTGATTATCGAGTAACTTATGCCAAGCTTATTTATGAAACTCAGGATGACCGTGCAGCGATTGGATACTTGCTGAGTCTTCTGGATGAGTTCGGGGAAAGTTCAAAGATACTTTCGGAAATTGCGATCCTCTATTATCGAGCAGGTCGAGTACGGGATTTCGAAAACTTTAAAACGAAGCTTGAGAAGTTTCATTCTCAAGATAAAACACTTTATGAGTTTTTGATCAAGGCTGCCCTGATGGATGAGCGCTTTAATGATATTCCTGATCTAGTGAACAAACTGCTGGCAATCGAGCCTGGTGAACTTGAGGCCATGATGACTGCCGGTCGCGTGTTGTTTGAAAATGGTAAATTAGTGGAAGCTGCCGAGTGGTTTAAGCGCGTGAGGGATAAAATGCCTTCTTATCCCAAGGTTCTCTACTATGTGGCCAAGATCAGTTATCTGAGTGGTAATTTGGATAAGGCCTTAGAAGAGATTCAATTAGATATTAAAGAGAATGGCGAAAACGACGCAGACTTTGTATTCATGGCCCAAATTAAATTGGATAAGGGCGAATACCTAGAAGCGGAAAATCTTTTTAAACGGGCGCAAAAACTTAATCCCAGATCATACGATGCCATTGTTGGGATGGCCGACCTGAGCACCAAGCGGAGTAATTTTGATCTAGCGCTGGATCTTTATAAACGAGCGCTCAAGTTAAATGCAGAAGAGACGATCGTTCATAAAAAAATTGGGGATGTTTACCGACATCTGGGTCAGGGGACTCTGGCCATAGAATCCTATCAGTTGTATCTTGATATGGATCCTGAAAGCCCCTACAAACGTCAAATTGAAGCTTATATCAAACTCATGCAATAGGTGATCCATGTTAGACATTAAGAAGATTGAAAGTGAATTCGAAACCGTTAAAGCGAGTCTATCAAATAGAAATTTTGATATTTCGATTTTGGATCAGGTCGTTAGTTTAAATAAACAAAGAAAAAATCTAACAACAGCTTCTGAAACCAAGAAAGCTGAAATCAATAAAATCTCTCGTGAAATTGGTGAGCTTAAAAAAAATAAGCAAGATGCTGCTGGACCAATGGCCCAGGTAACTGCTCTGAAAGCTGAGATGGAAAAAGAAGCTAAAGAATTGGATGATGTCCAGGCCCGGCAAAATGAACTTCTATTGAATATTCCTAATCTTCCAGTGGCTTCTGTTCCGGTTGGAAAAGATGAAGAAGAGAACGTCGAAGTTGCCCGATGGGGCACTCCCCGCGAGATGGATTTTACTCCAGTGGATCATGCAGAACTGGGTGAGAGATTAGATATTCTAGATTTTGAAATCGCCACCAAAATTACCGGTGCCCGTTTCGTGGTTTATAAAGGTGCGGCTGCCCGCCTTGAGCGCGCTCTGATTAATTTCATGCTGGATCACCAGGGAAGCAAAGGCTTCACTGAAATGATGACGCCTTTCATTGCTCATGAAAGATCTCTTCTTGGAACGGGAAACCTTCCAAAGTTTGAAGACCAACTCTTCAAGCTAAATTCGGAACAACCTTGGTACCTGATCCCTACTTCTGAGGTGACCCTAACCAATTTAAAACGCGAACAGATTATTGATGAAGCGGAATTTCCATTTTTGTATGCCGCTTATTCTCCTTGTTTTAGATCAGAGGCCGGCTCTCACGGAAAAGACGTAAAAGGCCTAATCCGTATGCACCAGTTTAATAAAGTCGAAATGGTTGCCATTACTACGCCTTCACAATCAGAAGAAATTCACCAGAAGATGGTTTCAAGTGCTACCGAAATTCTTCAGAAGCTAGGTCTTCCCTACCGGACTCTGGCCCTTTGTACCGGTGATATGGGTTTTGCGTCGCAGAAAACTTTTGACCTAGAAGTTTGGGTTCCTAGTCAGAATAAATACCGAGAGATCTCGTCCATTTCAAATTGTGGCGATTTCCAGGCTAGAAGGGCCAATATTCGCTTTCGTAACAAGGAAGGCAAGGTTGAGTTCGCCCATACATTAAACGGATCAGGCCTGGCCGTAGGCCGAACTGTGGTGGCAATCCTGGAAAACTACCAGCAAAAAGACGGATCTGTTCAAATTCCAGAAGTTTTGGTCCCATATATGGGAGGAATTAAAGAGATTCGCAAATAGCGATTGTCTTTTTTCCAGACTTTATTTATATTAAATGTCCTGTGGAGGACTGGCCGAGTGGTTTAAGGCAACAGTTTTGAAAACTGTCGTGGGTTAACGCCTACCTGGGGTTCGAATCCCTAGTCCTCCGCCACTTTTAAATTTAATCTTGGTAAGTGATATAAACCACAACGGAGACGTGGGTGAGTGGTTTAAACCACACCCTTGCTAAGGGTGCGATCCCGAAAGGGATCCATGAGTTCAAATCTCATCGTCTCCGCCATTTTTTGAATTTAGGTAATTGAAAAAACTCGTCCATCGGCGAGTTTTTTTCGTTTTAGGGTGGTAAAAAATTTCTGAAGTAATTTAGTCCAACGAAATAATTTTTATCTCTATTCAGCCGCCTTTATAATATCTGGATGGATAAAAAATTAATTTTCAGGGTCTTGGGCGATTATTTTAACCTCACCCGTGACATGGATGATGAAACAGTCATTGCTCAAAATGTTCGCAGTGGCGCCGAGCTTAAAGGGGCCAATCTCTGGGTTTTGATTTTTGCAATTTTAATTGCATCTATCGGTCTCAACATGAACTCTACTGCCGTGATAATCGGTGCAATGCTCATCTCTCCTCTGATGGGACCATTAATTGCTATCGGTCTTGGGCTCTCCATAAATGATTTTGAACTCATTAAGCTCGCGGTAAAGAATCTTGCATTTGCTCTGGCCGCCAGTCTCGCAGCTTCAACTTTTTATTTTCTGCTAACTCCTCTTGATCAGGCACAAACAGAAATTCTAGCCAGGACCAGTCCAACAATTTTTGATGTCTTTATCTCTTTTGCTGGAGGACTGGCAGGCATGATTGCAGTGACCAGAAAGGTAAAGGGAAATGTTCTTCCTGGTGTAGCGATTGCAACAGCACTAATGCCTCCACTTTGTACTGCGGGATATGGAATAGCGACCGGCAGCTGGAACTATTTTTTTGGCGCATTTTATCTTTATTTCATTAACTGCGTTTTTATTTTTCTCGGAACATTCATCGTTGTTCGAATGTTGAGATTCAAAAAAGTTGTTTTTCTGGACAAGGTTCTGGAGTTAAAAATTAGGCGTTATATTTATGCGATGATTACTGTCACTGTATTGCCAAGCTCGTATCTTGCTTACGACATGATTACAAAATCAATAAAACAGCAAAGAATTGAAGATTTTTTGTCCCGGGAAGTCTTGAGTCTTGGTTTTGTCGTGGTTGAGAAAAAGGTAATTGTAAAAGATAACAAAACCAAAATTGAAGTTTCTTCTCTTGGTGGTGATATAACAAATGAATTGTTAAGTTCCCTGAATAAGAAGCTGGAGTTTTATGAACTGGCCGATGCGGAATTAAGTCTGAAGCAAGTTGGGGCGGCGAGAACCGATATCGTGGCCATCAAAACAGCAATTATTCAGGATTTATACAAGAACAATGAAGAAGTTATTAAGGATAAGGATAAAAAGATAACCTTACTTGAGAAAGAACTTTCAACAAGCAGGATGAGTGCATTACCTTCTGAAGCGATTCATTCAGAGCTGAAAGTGATTTTGCCTTCTTTGATTCATATGTTTATTTATAGGACTGTGATCCCCGGTAGTACCGACAAACTACTTGTAGCATACCTGCAAACCAATGCGAAACTCAGCAAAGTGGAAGAAGATAGGACAAGAGAGTGGTTAAGGGTGAGAACTCAATCTGAAGTTGTTAAACTTTTTTATGAGAAAGTAAAAAGACCCTTAATTCAAGCGTCCCTGAAACCATGACTTGAAATAGCTTTTCCAGCCTGTTTTCACGGTAACAAATCATCTACTATTAAATGATGAATTGGTTGCACATACTTGTGGAGACTTAAGTAATGAACTTTTCAGAAGCGATAAAAGATTGGAAATCAATCTTAACGGATGATTTTGTTCAAACGTCACCTGACTCTCTAAAAGAAGTTGAAACAGCGACCTTTCATACCACCGCCAAAGTACATGCGATTATTTCTCCTGGGAGTGTACAAAAACTTAAAGAATGTTTGTATGTGGCCAATAAGTATAAAACCCCTCTTTATCCTATCAGTCAGGGTATGAACTATGGATATGGGTCAAAAGTTCCAAGCTGTGATCAGAGTGTTATTGTAGATCTTGGCCTCATGAACAGAATACTAAGTTTTGATAGTAATCAGGGAGTGCTAACGGTAGAACCTGGGGTTACTTTTCAGCAAGCCTTCGAGTTTTTAAAACAGCAAGGAACAAATTACACCCTGGCCGGGACAGGAGCTCCTCCCACGGCAAGCTTAATTGGAAATACGGTCGAAAGAGGAATTGGAAAAGGATTGGCGTCCAATCGGATTGATAACGTCTGTAATTTCGAAGTCGTACTACCTACTGGCGAATCCTTCACTACTGGCCTTGGACGTTATAAGAACTCAAAAGGGATTGGTTTAACTAAGTCTGTACCGGGGCCCTTATTGGATGGTTTCTTTACTCAGTCTAACTTGGGCATAATTACCAAAATGAGTTTTTGGTTAACTCCCCTTCCAGAAAATTTTCAGACGTTTATCTTTGCCGTTCAAGATGAAACGAAACTCCCATTAATCATAGACGCTCTACACGACTTAAAGCAAAAAGACATTCTTAGGTCTTCGGCAACATTATTCAATTCTCACCGTATGCTTGGATTTATGGGGAAGTATCCCTGGGAATTACATGATGGAAAAACGACATTACCTGATCAGGTTGCTATGAATGTATTGAAGCAGAGTATGCCGGTTGCGGCTTTTTGGTATGGAGATGGGGCCTTATATTCAAATTCATCGGCCCAAGCGAGGGCCGAGAGAAAATTAATAAAAAAAGCGCTCAAAGGCTTGGTGAAGAATTTAACCTTTTTCTATGAACCAAAGGTTTCGGTTTTAAAGTTTTGTTCTGAGTTGTTGAGTAAGCTTGGTGTGTCCCTTCCGCTACAAATGCTAGATCTCTTTTTTAAAAAGTCACTTTACACCGGACATCTAATCCCGAAAGAAATCACCCTGGGTAGTACATACTTTAGAATGAAGTCACCGAGACCATCTCCTGAAAAGATGGACCCTTGTCTTGATAACTGTGGAATATATTGGATGGGCCCGATCGTTCCCTTTGATGGAGTTAATGTTGAGACGGCGATTAGTATAATTAAAGAGACGATCACAAAATATGGTTTTGAACCTGCCATGACCTTGCAAATGATAACTTCAAGGCAAATAGATATTATCGTTTCAATTGCCTTTGACCGCACGATTCCTGGTGAAGATCAAAAAGCAATGGAATGTCATGATGACCTACTGAGAAAATTAATGAGTGAAGGATTCTATCCTTATCGACTAGGAATTCAGTCACAATCACTCTTACCTTTACCTGACGATGATTACTGTCTTTTGATCCAGAAAATCAAACAGGCCCTGGATCCCAATGATATTCTTGCCCCTGGTCGATATGATTTTAGATAAAAGAGCAAACGATGATTGAAATCATGATGTACTTAAGGTCTTTATGCCACATAGAATAAGTGGATGAAGCATGTTGTAGATAATAAATCAGGAAGCTCCCTTATCTTTATTTTTGCCGCACTTGGTGTTGTGGCTTCAATATCCATTTACGTTCTTAAGGTAAATAAGCAGTTAAACGAACAGACTTCTTTGCTTTGGCAAAGAACGATCGCTGATGAGACGGCCCAATCTGCCTTTGTGATTCTGGAGTCTGCGATGGCGAGACGTCTATGGTCTCCTCCTCCTGATGATGAATGCATGATTGATGAGGAGTTTTTGGTCCAGGGGAAATTGGATAATGGTGCAACGTATGAAGTGAGTGCCAGATATATTATTGATTCTAAAACTTTGGAAATGGTTTCTACTGCTAAGTATAAAGATTATGAATCAAAGTTTTTAAAGAATCTTAAAATATATGATGTTTCAGATTATTTGGTTTTAAGCAAAACGAGTAAAACTACAACGATTGCCTCGCCTCGGTATAGTACGACACTTCCGGCAAGTATGATTGCGAGGGATCGTAAGGTTTATTTTGAGGGCGGAGTCCAGTTTGAATCGATCACTCATCGCGCTCATGACCCGGACCCAGATAAAGACAAAACGTATCCCATTTTAAACCCTGGTGAGATAAATATTATCTTACAAGGCGAACGGATGATCTTTAAAGGTGGCCTCATGTATGAGCCTCGAGAGGCACCCACCCCTTCTCATATCGCACATCCAGGTTTTTTCAATGATTTCAAAAATATAACCACTGACGTTTATGGCATAACTTCTGGCCCTCGTTATCTATGGCAATGGGGTGGAGGTGGTGCTTTCCTGACCGGCGATTTTAATCTTGCCACGAGTGTAAATCAGAGTATGCGTTCTGGGGTGCCAGTGAGTTTAAGTTTAATTCGAAAGCATTTTTATCCCATTGCTTTTATGAGTGGCACATTGCCGCTAAATGCAACCAATGCCACCGATACGGGAAGTTACTTTAATGATCCTAATCGTTGGTTGGTTTTTTATTACACTTATGGTCCAAATGGGATTCCTACCTATGGTGCCCGCTTAAATTTTAGTTGCTACACAATGAACCTGGGTACCGATTCGCGCTACTGTTCATCAAGCTCTCTGTTTCCGAAAGGGTTTGAGTCTTGGCGCTTGAACTCCGATTTGAAAGGAGTTCTTTTTACGGATGATTTTGAAGAGCTACAAACTCAAACGATTACCTGGGATAACATGGAAGCGCTGAAGGAAGATGCAACATCCTGCGGGATAGTGGTAAATGCATCTTCAGGAATGGCCTCGAGTAGTTATGATGATTGTGACTTAAGTGATAGTAATTTTGTGACAAAATATATTTCCGGAGCGGGAGTAAGTTGCAATCGAATTTATCGATTAGATAGTGAATCTATCCAGGGAAAACTTGGTAATTTTTCTCCTGGACTCTATTCGGGATCAAATCCCAAAAGTCTTAGGCGAATTATTTATTCAGAAGTGCCTTTAGAAATAGTTCAATCTCAGGCAGCTGGACTGGCCACCAGTATGAATTCAAGCGTGAGAAAAAATCTTCCATTATGGATTGTAAATGAGGATGTAAATATCATTCGACCTCATCAACCAGATACCACTAGTCCAATTAATGAAAGGCCAGAGGTGTTTCGTCACACCTACTTTAATGGGTCTAGCAGTGGTTCTCTGTCTTCTTTGAAATTAATGTTTATTAGCCCGGAGAAAACACTCATACATTCTCCTTTTCATGTTCCCTTAACTCCTGCTGAGTTGGCCCAGGATTTTCCCGTCTATGGTGGAAAAATTCGTCCAAGCTATAGCACCACAACGGATTGGAAGCATCAGGAAGAAGACGGATTCAAGTATGGTGTCAGAGTGGTAAACATCAAGAATACTTCGTTGATTGATAATACGACTTACTATAGTTATAACGAAGGTTTTTCCTTTAGGGGATTATGGAGTGCCGTTGATTCATCCGCGATTCAGGTTTTACGAAACGGATGCATGTTAAGTCCATCTGAAAATGAGCCAGTATCAGGCCAGCCTGGAAATCCGGCATATATTACGGCGACTGGCAGGGAAAGTGTTCTGCCTGCTGGACATCCAGCTCTGGGTAAAACAGTTCCTCCATTAAGTAGTAAGTTCTATAATAAAACAGCTGGTATTCAAATCCCAGCCTATTATAGGCCCTATGTGTTTCAACTTCAGTCCAGTTTCTCTGATGTATATGGTTCCGTTATAAATTATGAGGGAACGAGATTGGGAGTTTATTTTTCAGATGAAATCATTGCTGGAAAACGAAACCTAAATGTTCCAAAGTATAATCGTCAGAACTATTACTATCAAAGTTCTATAGATTTTTCTAAACGTTCTTACGTTTGGGACAGCCCCAACTGGTATAATCCAGTGGGAAGCGCAGCGAATCCTATGCCCTGTACAGTTGATCCAGTTACGAAAGGAACTACTGATAGAAATGATCCCATGAACATTCCTCTTAATAGAGCTGAATTTACATTTATGCATCAGTCACCAGCCGAAGAGTTTAATTCACTGGGTTCAATCATGTCACTTCCGCTTCCTATGATTAAGATGAGAAAATGATGAAAAAGATTTTAAAACAAAGTGGCGTAAGTTTAGTTGAAGCTCTGGTTGCCATGGGACTTATTGGAATTGTGGCCTATGCCTTCATGTCTTCGTCCCAGAATATGAATCAAGCCGCAGCTCAACAGAAGCATGGCGATTTTGTGGAAGATATTGTAATGAGAAATGTTTCTCGTTTGAAGTCTTCTAAAAGCGAAACATTTCCCGCCTATGGTCAAAGTCTGCTGAGGGAATACCAACCAAATGGTGAACTTGTACAAGAGAGCTCTGTTGCAAACTGTAATAACTTGCCCATTAAGCCAGGTTATGTTGCAGTTTGTATTAAATACATGAGTGTTAATGATGATGAGGTTGAGTTTTCTAATGGCGACTTTATGAAATTACCGAAGCTCGGACAAAAACTTTATAAACTTGATGTCACAGGAGAATCAATTTCTTCTGGTAGACGTGTATTTAGAAAGATAATAATTTTTAAACGATGAAAAAAAATAACGGTTTTACACTTGTTGAAATGATGATTACTGCCGGATTAATGGCCGGGGTGGCCCTTGTTGTGAGTGGTTTCATTCTAAAATCAAACAAACAATATACTGATTTCGAAGGAAAAATGCTGATTACAACAGATGTAAATCAGGTCTTTCATAATATCACTGTCGATCTATCGAATCTCGCTCGTTTAACTGACAATGGAGATGAGGTTGAATCATTTAAGGACACAGATAAAGCATACCTTGGCATTTATGGGCTTTCTCTGGAAGATGCGGCAAAGTTTCCGATGTGTGCATATGAAGACGTCCTTGGTTCAAAGGGGTATTCAATTCTTCGTTACACAACAATTAATCAACAGCGTCCTGCGAAACTCATGAAGTTTTGGCGAGAAAATCTCTCTCCGTCTGAGCCAGTGTTTTTAGATCGCAGTGAGGGTCTTGATAATCAGATTTTTTTTGAGTTGGTAAATGGAATTGATTCACCGACAAAAGAAATTGTCATACTGGATGGGGATGGATTTACTTCATCAAGACTAATGGTAACGAATGCAGAATACATCGAGAGCACAATTGATCCATATGATAATGTTGATAAAAGTCCCACAAAGTTTAAATACTATAAACTTAAAGTGAAAAAACCAGGGACTTTTTATGATGTCACTCCTCAGGAACCTCTGGCCCATCAGTTTATCACTGGGTCATATGTTGTAGCTGTATCCACCAAAATTCTATGTGTTTCTCAAAATAAGACTCAACTTCTCTTAATTGATGAACAGACGGGTACGGCCCGGGTTCTTTTAAACGCAGAAAGTGAAAAGTCTACTATCACGAGTTTCCGGATTAACTATCTTTCTTCGACTAACCTTGAAGTTGCTCCCTTGGGGGTTTCTACTTTTCCGGCGGTGGAAGATCCAAGTCTGCTTTTAACTAGAAGGTGTATTGATCAGCTTTTGATTTCGATGGATGTATTACGAGGGCGGAATGCTATGACTTATTCTCAAAACGTTTACATTGCGAACTATAATTCAAAAAGGCCCGGGAGTTGTAAGTAAACTGAGAGAATATCAGTTGTTCACCAATATTCTCCCATGGAAAAGCTAGTGCTTAGTAACGCTTGTTATCACGCGGAACCATAGGTTTAGCTTCAGAAACATTCATTTGACGTCCGCCAAACTCAGATCCATTAAGTGAAGAGATAGCTTCTTGAGCTTCTGCACTTGTAGACATTTCAACAAAGCCAAATCCTTTACTACGATTAGTATCTCGGTCCATAATGACTTTTGCTGAATTAACTGTTCCAAACTGTGCAAACTTATCTGCAAGTGTATTGTCGACAACAGAATAACCTAGGTTACCGACATAAATTTTTGTACTCATAATATTCTCCAATGAAAGTTCACCACAGTAAGTTGTAATGAATTACTTTTTTTAATGTAAATTTTAATTTGGGATTTAAAGATAAGAATTGTGAAGTCTAACTGAAAAAAACAAACTGAATAGACTCGAGTATATAGATTAAAAGTTGGAAGGCCATGAAAATAAAATAAATATTAGTTAATTTATATAATTCCAGTGACTTGCCGTGTCTTTGATAGGCCCCGAACATCTGAAAATTCCTTGAATTTCAATCTTGATTACTGGTGTATCTTGCATTACAAATAATGACTCATTAGCGCAGCCGTAGCTTAGTTGGATAGAGCACTTGACTACGAATCAAGAGGTCCTACGTTCGAATCGTAGCGGTTGCGCCATTTTCGATACAAGCCAGACTTTAACCCCCTTCTTCCTTGGCCGTTTTATTTTAAGTATTTAATTTATCGAGATGACTAATTTTTAGTCAGCACTGTATTTACTACAAACGAGCGGCACCCATTTAAACAGTGACATAGAATCTTCTCATGCAATTAATTCCTCTTTCATTTGTTCTATTCTCACTACTGTTGCTGGCCTCCTGTGGGGAGTCTGGCGTAAATGGTCGGAAAAGAATCACTATTACCAAAGAGAGCATATCGTCTCTTGTTTCAGAGCAAAACTTTGAATGTGCGCCTATAAATGGGAGTAGCTGCCCGACCGGTATCGCTCGTTTATTTATTCATAACCCTAGTGATGTAGAAGATTCTGCAACCTGCTCTGGTTTTTTAAATGGATCAAATAAAGTTGTAACTAATAATCACTGTGTCGCAAGTGAGAAGGAATGCCGTAATACTTACATTAGTATTTATACTGGTGAAGGATATGAGTCAGTTAGATGCAAACGGATTATAAAAACGCAGGTAGATCCTGGGGCCTTAAATACGAAAGGCATCGATTACACGGTGATGGAAATTGACCGGAAAGTTTCTTTACCCACCCTACCACTTTCAATCACTGCTTCATATGTCGGTGAAAACTTAACCGCATGGGTAGTAGATCACAAAACGCTTAATTCTGCTCGAATTACAGAACTCAATTGTCTTTATTCCAAAAGAGGAAACTCGATGCAGTTAAATAATTGTCCTGTGATTCAGGGAAACTCAGGTAGTCCTCTGATAAATGTTTATGGTGAAGTGGTTGGACTCATTTGGGGCTCTACTACCGATGATGAAATTGATGAACGCTACCCACTACAGGCAAGGCGTAATTTAGGTGAAATTGCATTTGCCACTGAGCTACGGTATTTCAAAGCTTACTTATCAAAATATTAGTGCCGAGCATTTCGATCACTATCAAAAGAAGCTTTATAGGATTCAGAATCTAAAGGACTTCTCTGGTAAGAAGAAACATCCGGTGAAATATTCTTATCTGTATCGTTATCAAAAGATTCCATTAAGTGATCCAGTTTCATCTTAATTTCTTCTTTGGTTTCACCATAGCGTTCTTCCACGATGCCCGAAATTTCGGTTAAGTCTCCTTTCATTTGTTCTAGTTCATCGTCAGTAATTCTTCCCCATAAGTTTCTAATACCACCCTTGATTTCTTTCCATTTTCCTTCGAATTGTTCTTGGTTCAACATAAATCCTCCCTTGTGATCATTAGGAGAGAAGCATTATTTATGCCAGATGCTTACTGGCATATCGTTTGCAATCCAGATAGCTAAAGAACGAGGGGGATATATGAATACGAGTAAAGAAAAAGTGATTAATAAATTAAGCAAAAAAACGAAACCAATTAGAGAGAATCATTCACTTCGGGAGCAATACGATATAATTAAAAATGATCTGTTAAAACTCCGAGAGGATTTGTCGAAAGGTTACGACTTGGCCAAAGGTCTTGATAAGAAAGGTCTTGTTAGAGAGATTTTAAAGGCAAAGTAATTAATGCTTTCAGTTAGTGCGACAATAAGTCGCAAATTACGCACTCGACAAGAGGAAGAATGCCCCGAAAATTTCAAAACAAATCTTTTAACATCCTAAATTTCTGTCAAAGGTTCTTGGCATTAATCATGCCATAGCTAGCTGTGTGGATGTCTTGTAAATGACAAGGAGAAATTTATGTTAAGAGCAGCAATTGCATTTTTTGTTTTGGGTTTAGTGGCCATTCTCCTCGGTGCCAATGGTATCGGTGGTCTATCAGTAGATATCGGTAAAACACTTCTCTTCATTTTCTTGGTATTAGCAGTCATCAGCTTCATAGCAAGCTTGGTCGTTGGAAAAAAAATAGTTAAATGATTCAATATAAAAAGGTCGTGCCAATGGAAATCAAGAAACATTATTTCATGACTGTTGCTGCATTGTTTTTTCTCGGAATTATTGTGGCCAAACCTGGATCTACTTTTAACCCTGCACATGAACAACGAGAATGTAAGTTTATTAAGGGTAAGATGGATTGTTCAAACAAGTATCAAGAATACAAAATAAATCATGCTTCGTTTTGGTATAAATCGGAATAGGAAGCCAGAAATGAGCTTCCTATTCTTCCAGAAAACGGAAGCTCATTTCTTCTAAGTTTAATTCTCTTAAAAGTCCTTCAAGTCGGTGTCTGGGATGTGCTTTGGGCAGATCTTTAAATTGAGCGATGATCAATTCATTTTTCATGGAATGTTCCCAGCCTATTAGTTCAGTCACGGTTACTTGATAACCATGTGACTCTAATTCAAGACAGCGAAGAACATTGGTGATTTGACTGCCAAATTCTCTGGTATGGATAGGATGACGCCAAATTTCAGTCAGGACACTTTTGCCTAGGTTCTTACCTTTATTCTTTCTGAGAACACTGGCAACCTCGGCCTGGCAACATGGGACCAGAACTATAAATCTCGCCTTTTTCTTTAAAGCAAATTTAATGGCATCATCTGTTGCTGTATCACAGGCATGAAGTGCCGTGACAACATCAACGGTCTCAGGCATATCTTTTGAAGTTATTGATTCCTCTACGGAAAGGTTAAGAAACTTCGTCCGATTAAAATTTAATCTTTGTGCCAGTTCAACAGATTTTTTAACTAGTTCTTCGCGGGTCTCAATTCCATAGATAGTTCCCTTCTTTAAACTCTTAAAAAATAAGTCGTATAGAATAAAACCCAAATAGGACTTACCTGCTCCATGATCGACCAGAGTTAAATTATGGTCCTCGTCTTTTACCACTTCTGTCAGAAGCGGCTCAATGAAGTTATACAGATGATATACTTGTTTTAATTTTCGACGTGAATCCTGATTAAGCTTTCCATCTCTGGTAAGGATGTGAAGCTCTTTTAAAAGCTCAATAGACTGGCCACGGCGTATTTCTGGAATGTCACTCATGCTAATGAGTATAATCCCTTGGAGAAAAGAATACCACCTTGGCATTGGCCAAGGTGGGCATTCGATTCAAAACTTTTAAGCTAACAATGTGTGCAGGTAAAGTATTGAGAGGGTAAAGATACTTAAATGCGTCAGCCCATTCGGACTCGGACGTGTTAGCAGGCTCGAATAAAGCACTATTTGTGCCACATAATTCAAGATGAATTTTCAATAGTTTATTTAAAACAAATGATTGTTGCGGGGAATTCTGACTCACTTGCTTGGGGTGTTATTCCCAAAATTAACTGGTGCTCTTGAAGCTTTTCCTTAAAATGTTTTCTTGGAGGTCATTATGGAAGTTCCGGTTGATATTCATTCTCGCTATCTAGCGAGAAGAAAAGATGACCTAGAAAAATGCCTGATGAGTTTTCAGGAGCATAATTTTTCTGCTTTAGAAAAAGTCGGCCATCAATTAAAAGGTAATGGACTGACATTTGGTTACCAGGAACTTTCACAAATTGGTGCACAACTTGAATTGGCGGCGGCATACAAAAATGAAGCTGAGCTTGAGAAGGCCATTAACGACTTCTCGAGCTGGGTTGGTCAGCATCTTAATTAAGATTCATTTCTTTTAATTTTCGATACAAGGTTTTTCTATCAATCCCAAGATCTTTAGCAGTCTGCTCTTTGGCACCATCATTTTTATCAAAAATAAACTGAATGTACTTTTTGCTGAGTTCATCTAAAGTCACTGGTTTTTCTTCCTCAAAGCTTAAGCCCTTGGGTTGTTTTGACTGAGTTTCAGAAATAAGTGGATAATTTTCTTCCGTCGGTAAATCTTCTGGCAAGATAAATTCAGCAGAGGTGAGAACCACTGCTCTTTCGATGGCATTCTCCAGCTCCCGGACGTTACCTTTCCACTCGTACGCTTCCAACTTTTGAATGGCCTCTTTACTAAAACCTTTTACTTTGGCGTTATTCATGAGGGCAAATTTTTTAAGGAAGTATTCACTTAAAGGCAGAATATCGTCTTTGCGTTCGCGCAGAGGTGGAATATAGATAGGAATGACATTTAATCTGAAAAATAAATCTTCTCTAAAGCGGCCTTCAGCAACTTCTTTTCTTAAGTCTTTATGAGTGGCACAAATAATCCTCGCCGTAATGTCACGATACTGGTTTTCACCAATACGTTTAACTTTTCGTTCTTGTAATACTCTTAATAATTTTGCTTGTAGCGGTAAACTCAAATCACCAATTTCATCCAGGAATAATGTTCCTTTATTGGCCTCTTCAAACAGACCAATCTTTTTATCATGTGCTCCTGTGAAGGCCCCTTTAGCGTGACCAAAAAGCTCTGACTCAAGAAGATTTTCAGGAATTGCAGAACAATTTATGGCAATGAATGGGCCATCTTTTTTATCACCCAGTTCGTGCACTGCTTTGGCAATGACTTCTTTACCGGAACCGGACTCCCCTGAAATCAGAACATTGGCCTGGCTACTTGAAACTCGCTTAGCTAATTCCAAGGCTTTTCTGAAACCTTGAGATTTGCCTATGACACCTTTAAGCCCCAGCACATCTTCTTGGAAGAGACTTTTCAAATTTGAATTTTCAATTTGGACTTCATTTAAGAACAAGGCCCTTTGCACTGAGATCAAAAGTTGTGGAATGTGTAAAGGCTTAAGCACAAAGTCATATGCTCCGGCCTCAATTGCTTCTACCGCCGTTTCAACACTTCCTTCAGAGGTCATAAGAATGATGGGTAATGTTGAATTTGATCTGCGGATTCTTCTGATAAAATCAAGACCAGACATTACTGGAAGCTTTAAATCCGAGATAACAACATCAGGTTCAGTTCTTTTATTTTCTATTTCTATCAGAGCTTCTTCAGCATTACTAAAGGCCAAGACTTTGTACCCTCGTTGTTTAAAGAAGCTGGACAATAGGTCCAAAAGGTCTAAATCATCATCGATCAAAGTTATGGTAGATCTATTTTTGAGTTTCACGGGGCTAAAATCCTTTGACGGGAAATTTTGCCTAATATAGTGGCATTATTACCCAGTGACAAGAAATTATCTCGGCGTAAGCTATTGAAAACAAAGTAAATCACTGTGGCATATTGCATGCAATATTATGGTTGGGGTCGCGAGTCATAACATAAGTAGGGTTTTTTATGTTAAGAGCAGCCATCATATTCTTCGTAATGGGGCTTTTGGCCTTCCTTTTTGGGGCTTATGGCCTAGCTGGTGTATCCATTGAAGTTGGTAAGCTTCTGCTTGTGGTCTTTTTAGTGTTTTCCCTCATTAGTTTTGTCGGTGGTATAACAACGGATAAAAATTTGAGGTAAACTAACTGCTAAGTGGGTGCCAATGAATTTAGCAGATTCAGTTAAATACATTCTAAAAAATAAGTCACAAAATTTTGTAAAAGAATTATGGAAAGAAGATTTAAAAATCATCCTTAAAGATCTAGGCCAGGATTTTTCTCACCTGGTAAAGTCAGGTTCCACCTCATTAAAATCTTTTAAGAATAACGGTTATCAATTTAACATCAAGGAAGCATTGGAATCTGGTTCTGATTCCTTGCTTATCATAAAAGTTCTGCCAGGAAGAATCCGTAAGGGCTTTTCTTTTTTCAAGGATGAGTTCATTGAAGAACTGGAAAATCTACCAGACCAGAAACAAAAAACTATATTTTGCCTGAAAGTTATAGGAGCTTTATCCAGTTTCACCGTCGGTACAATTTATAATTTGAAGATAGGTAAAACCGATTTCTCCTTAGTGGGATTAAAAAGAAGAAATGCTTTTACACGATTTTTGGTGGCTGAGTTAATATTCAAGATTAGCCAGCGTTTAATTCAAAAGTTTCTCATTGAACTTGAATCACAGCTGACAGATAAAGATGATTTAAATCATGTTAGATATTTCAAAGAACTGTTGGCCGATCGTTCATTAGCAAAAATAGAAACCTCTGATTCTTCTATTGAAATGGTGGACAATCTTAAGGCCTATATTATGAAGGGCCAGTGGAATACACATAAAGTTAGCCATGACAGAAAACCAAACTAGCGCTATGTTTATGACATGGAAATTAATAAAACTCTCGAAAATTTAAGAATTAACTATCAATCGGCTGCTTTGGATATTCATGATTGTGATCAAGACCCTTTATTGCAGTTTGATAAGTGGTTAAAAGAAGCCCTATTGTCGGAGTGTGACGAACCGAATGCTTTCATCCTGTCCACCGTTCGTGATCAACAACCAAGAGCTCGAGTAGTTCTCCTTAAAGGCATTCATCAGAATAAATTTATCTTTTACACCAATTACAACAGTGCTAAAGGCGTCGAGCTTGAAGACAATGCTAAAGTGGCCCTGACTTTCATGTGGCTTCCTCTACAGCGTCAAGTGAGAATCGAAGGAACGGTTACAAAGGTAAGTGAAGAACTTTCCGATGACTATTTCCAGAAGCGTCCCCGTGGAAGTCAGCTTGGTGCAATTGCTTCTCCTCAGAGTCAAATCGTGCCAAACCGCGAAGCTTTGGAAAAAATGTTTTCTGAAACTGAAAATAAATTCAAAAATATTGAAATCCTTCCGCGACCTTCTCATTGGGGAGGTTATGCAGTGACACCAACCTTGATAGAATTTTGGCAGGGTAGAAATAATCGCATGCATGACCGGATTTGTTACGTTAAGAGTGGACAGGCCTGGGAACTTCAGCGGCTGGCCCCCTGAATTAATTTAAACATGGTGGAAAAGATATAACCCCACCACAGACCTACTAAAGTACCACCCAGGATATCTCCCGGATAATGCACTCCCAGGTAAATTCTACTCCATCCCACTAGTAAAGGGATCAACCATAAGAAGTGGAACCATTTTTTTTCAAAATGGAGCGCTCGTATGGAAAAGAATACCAGAATCATTGAGTTGGAAGCGTGAGAAGAAACAAAGCCAAATTTACCACCACACTTTTGTCCAAAGGAATAAATAAGAGGCCGTAAATCTAACTCACGACAAGGTCTTAAACGATTCACCAAGTTCTTGAGGATATAGGAGGAGGTCACATCACTGGCAATTAAGGCCAGAATGAGAAATAGGCCAAAATAGAGAGTTTGTTTTTTTCCTGTCCTTGTAAAGGAATACCAAAAGAAAAAACCGATCAAGGGAAGCCAGATAGACTGGCCAGATAGAATTTGCATGATTGGATTAAGCCAATCTAAGTGGAAGGAGTTTAAGTTAAGAAAAAGTGCCCGGTCTAAAGCGGCCAGACCCTCGATCATTGAAGGGTTCCCATTATTTTCTTAAAGCGTAAGCGAAAGACGTTAATAACAGCTTCAATGATAATTTTTCGGCTCATTTTTGATTTACCAACCGTTCGCTCATAAAAAGTAATCGGTACTTCCAGGCAAGGTAGCTCCTGAGACCAAATTTTATATTTCAGTTCAATTTGAAAAGCATAACCGATTGAAAAAACTTTATCTAAATTGAGTGATTGAAGTGCTTTTCTGGAATAGCCATTAAAGCCTCCGGTTGAATCTGAAAAAGGAATACCGGTAATTACACGAGCATAAATAGAGGCAAAATACGATAACAATAATCTTTGCATCGGCCAGTTCATGATACGAATTCCACCAACATAACGAGAGCCAACGGCCAGATCGTAATCTCCAAGCTTATTGGTAAATTCTGGAATGGCCTCAGGGTCATGGGAGAAGTCACAATCCATAGTAATGACAGCTTCATAACCCCGCTCTAGTGCCCATTTGAACCCCTTTATATAAGCAGTTCCTAAACCAAGTTTACCAGTGCGTTCAATGATGTTGAGATTGCTTTTCTTTTGCTGGAAGGCCTTAATAACTTTGGCCGTTCCATCAGGAGAACCATCATCAATAATAAGCACATTAAGAGAAGGATGGAGACGATGAAGTGTTTCCAGCATTTTTTCTATGTTAGCAATTTCATTATAGGTTGGTATGATAACAACCGTTTTATCTAAACTAATCAAGCTAGGGCCTCTGATGATGTTATGAGTTATTTGTAACACACAAATCCCTGAATGGCGATCATGACAAAGACTTTGCGTTTAAGTTTATTATTGGTTTTTCTCTTCCAGATCCTAATGGCAACAGGTTTTGAGCTGGCACATGATGAAGCTTACTACTGGCTATATTCCAAACATCTGGATTGGGGGTATTTTGATCATCCGCCTTTTGTTGGTGTGGTCATTCGATTTTTTTCCTTTCTACCCCATTCAGAGCTAGCTGTTCGTATTGGTTTTATTATTTTGCAATTCTTAAGCTTGGAGCTGTTATTTTCACTGACGACAAACTATTTGATCGTATTCTTACTTTTTTTCAGTTTTCCCTTGGCTTCGTTTACAGGTCTCCTGGCATTACCAGATATCCCCTTACTATTCATGACAGCGTGTTATTGTTTCCAGCTAAAAAAATATTTAGAAAAGGATTCCTTAAAAAACTCTCTGCTCCTTGGCCTGATCATCGCGCTTTTATTCTATGCCAAATATCATGGGGTTTTGTTGGTGTTCTTCACACTTCTGGCAACTCCTAAACTCTTGCTAAGAAAATCATTTTATCTGGTAGCACTTGCTGCTTTGATAAGCTTTTTTCCTCATATGCTGTGGCAATATGAGCATAATTTCTCTACCTTGCGGTATCATTTTATTGAACGTCCCTCATCTTCCTTCAGCTTTAAACGCAGTTTGGAATTTATTGGTCTGCAAATTGTTCTCGCCGGAGTCCTGGTCGGGCCCCTGGTATGGTGGAATGTTATAAAAAACAAAACTACGAGTGCCTTCGACCGGACAATGAAGTTCATCTCAATCGGAACTGTGTGCTTCTTTCTCTTTTCATCATTTAGCAAAAAAGCGGAAGCAAACTGGACGATCTTTCTGGCGATTCCTCTTATCTATCTTTGTGCCGGAGGAAATATTTGGCAAAAAAAATGGGCCCGCTCGCTTTTATATAGCTCTTTTGCCATTGTTTTATTGGCCCGACTTCTCTTCGTGCTACCCAGTGAATTTGTCAAACTTAAGCGCTTAAATGAATTCAGAGGCTGGAACGAGTGGGCCCATGAAGTTCACAGTGTCTGTAAGGAACAACCACTCCTGGCCAACTCTTATCAGGTCGCCTCTAAACTGTCTTATTATCTGAATCAGGAAATCGGTGCCCTTAATTACCATTCACGGAAAAATCATTTTGATTATTGGCGCTTTGAAAAGAACATTCCGACTAAAGAAGTCTGCTACATTACCGATAAAAAGGATTTTTCCGGTGAACTAATCCAGGCGCCGGATGGGAAAACTCTGCGGATTGTAAAAAATCAAAGCATAGAAGCCTTGTTGAAGTTAAAATATGATGAAAACAGGTAATACAAAAAATGCTTAAGCTTAATCTGCAAAATTCATACGATAAGGTAAAGTTCCTGACGATCCTGCAGTTTGTGTTTGTTATTATGGCCTTCGTGTCTGAAGCCCTGGTTACACAAAGCGTTTTAAACTTTTCTTTTATTTTTCAGTTTATCCTCTTACTGGTGGCCTATAATTTTTATTACTCGGCCCTGAGCAATTTATTCTATTCATATTGGAACATGTCCCTCATCTTTGGGGTTTATTATCTGGTTTCTTTGAGTCGAAATTTTCTAGTGCTTGGTAATCCAATGATCGGACTATTGTTCCTGTTGAGTTTATTCTTTTTGATAGTTGCCTGTTATATTGTTTCTTCCCCTTTATATTATCCTCGCTTTCACTGGTGGGAATATGATTTCCGTTTCAGGGCCGACATTCGATGCTGGATAGAAGTTGATGGAAAACAGTTCCGTGGCCGGATTTCTGACCTTCGTCGCGGAGCTGCCTGTCTGGAACTTTTTAACAACATTACTGTTGGTCATCCAATCCAGGTTAGTGTGGAAATCCTGAATCAAAACTTCACATTATTTGCCGAAATTCGCTCGAAGCGAGAACCCATTATTGGACGCTCTATTATTTATGGGGTGAAATTTATTAACTCCGACCTGGAACAAAAACAACGACTGAAATTTTTGACGAATTATTGGAATGAAAGTAAGAAGATCAAGATCCGTAATAAATTTGCATCCAATCTTAAATCATGACAATAAAACTCACTGTCTCTGATCATCTTTGGTATATGGCCATGGCGTTGGAGCAAGCTGAACTTGCCTATCGGGCCCAGGAAGTGCCAGTGGGAGCGGTCTTGATCTCCCCAACCGGTGAGGTTCTCTCAAAACAATATAATTTAAAAGAATCCCATTTCAATCCCACCGCCCATGCCGAAATCCTGGCGGTTACTGAAGGGGCCAAGAAACTTCAAAACTGGCGTTTATCTGACTGTACTCTGTATGTGACACTTGAGCCTTGTCCCATGTGCCTCACGGCCCTGGTTCAGTCCCGGGTGAAGCAGTGTATTTTTGGAGCCTATGACGCTAAGGGTGGCGCACTTAGTTTGGGATATCATCTTCATCAAGATAAGCGCCTCAACCACCAATTTTCCATTATGGGTGGTATCAAGCACTTTGAATGTTCCCGTCTGCTTTCACAATTTTTCAAAGAGCGCCGGATTGGCTACCGGCCCAAGAATTAGTTGTCTGAATCTCAAAACACGTGTTAAAACTATTTACCCCGAATCGCATTGTCATAGCTGGAGTTGTGTCCGAGCGGTCGAAGGAGCACGCTTGGAAAGCGTGTAATGGTGAAAGCCATTCGAGAGTTCGAATCTCTCCAACTCCGCCATTTTTTAATAATAGACGAATCCATAAACGAAATTATTAATAACAAACGATGGCTTAAAACCATTTCTTATCTATAGTCACGTTTGTTACTTTTAAACTTCAAGATAGTGAAATAAAAATTACCTTTGTTTTTTACACTATGGATATCTGCAACTTTGATACCATTGGCCACCATTTCTGTTTCATTTGTCCCTTTTTTACCGCTAGTTCCTTTACTTAATAGACTGGGTCTAGTGAAGGTGATTAAGTTCCCTAGCATTGTTCACTGATTTCGAGTCGAAATGCAAAGATAACAAATTAGAGCGACTATTCTGTAGTCGGTCGGATTTGTTGTCTGTTCTAGACATACAGCCAAAAAAACGGGTGAAAACGGGTGGGTTTTTGGTTTTATTGGGTGAAAACGGGTGTATAATTGGGTATGCTTAAAACAAACACCATCCAAATTGATCAAGAAATCCTTCAACTCATTTCAGAAATTGATGAATTTAAAGGAAGCTGGAAGGCCCTTGGATTATTGGCTCCTGAGCGACTCTCTATGCTTCGCAAGGTGGCCAGTGTTGAAAGCATTGGCTCGTCAACTCGAATTGAAGGTAGCAAGCTTTCAGATAGAGATGTGGAAAGACTCCTCTCCAATCTAGAAATTAAATCATTTGAAACTCGTGATGAACAAGAAGTCGCAGGATACTCCCTTGTCATGGAGCTTATCTTTCAATCATGGGATGAAATAAGTTTTACCGAAAATCATATTAAACAACTTCATCGAGACTTATTGCAGTTTGCATACAAAGATGAACATCACCGTGGTCAGTACAAAAAAATTAATAACAGTGTTGCTGCCTTCGATGAGAATGGAAAACAAGTTGGAGTTATTTTTGAGACGGTAACACCATTTGATACGCCTCTTCTTATGAGAGAATTAGTGGAGTTTGTGAACAGTACGAGTGAAATAAAAAAACTCCACCCTCTCCTACTTACTGCTATTTTCGTTGTTGTATTTCTTGAGATTCATCCCTTTCAGGATGGTAACGGCCGACTAAGTAGAGTGCTTACATCTCTTTTATTGCTTCGTTTTGGCTACGCTTATGTTCCCTATAGCTCTCTTGAAAGTGTCATTGAACAAAGTAAGGAGCAGTATTATCTCGCTTTAAGACAAACTCAGGGAACAATTCGAACAGACGAGCCAAATTGGCAACCATGGATTCGTTTCTTTCTTAAATCCCTTCAACAACAAATGAGAAGACTTGAACGAAAAATTCAAAAAGAAAAAATAATGATGGATTCACTCCCCGAAATTAGTGTGAAGATTCTTGATCATATAAAGCAACACGGAAGAGTCACAATTGGGGAGATGGCCAAATTAACAGGGCTTAATAGAAACACCTTAAAAGAGCACTTTCGCTCACTTGCAGAAAAAGGACATATTCTTTTACATGGAAGCGGTCGTGGTTCTTGGTACTCGCTAAAATAATTTGAGAGAAACCTTTTTAGTGTGTACTTCTTTTTTCCTTAAACTTTCAGAATAAATGCATTTAGACATTGTTTCTGCCAACTTCCATTTTCCCCGCCATTTTCTTTACATTTTAGGTATGTGGCACCTTTCAGCTGTTGAGTATTTGTTTCATGATGAACTAATATAAGTTCACATGAATCTTACACAATTTCGAGAAAGTCCGTTTTATTTTCCTCTAACTGTTTTATTACTTCATGTTCTTACTTACTATCTTTTTTTCCTTAGTTTAAATCTTCAAGACCATGAATCCTGGCTTTATGGTATTCAATTTGTTCCATGGCTTATTTTGTTACCAAAGTACTTTCCTAATTTCTTAGTATGGTTTTTACTATTTCATTTTTTTAAAAAAAGAATTTCTCGAAAAGTTGTTCTGTTTTATTTGATGGCTATTGTTTTTGAACACTTTATAATGTCTTTTGATGTTATGGGGGAATTTGACGGGAATATTCCGAAAGCGAGGTATTTCTTTTTCTTTTCTAGGCTAGATTTTCCTAGCGGTCATTTCCGACATATCGTTAATATTAGTGTTATGGGAGCGATTATCCATTCTTTTAAAGCTTGGTATGTGTCGAGGAGGGCTTATTAATGCCAGTTTGGGAAGGAGTTTATAATTCAAGTTCTGAAGAGAAGAAATTAATGAAGGAGCATTCTGAAGACGCTCAGAGGTCTATTAACTTAGCTTACTTGGCAGGGACAGCAACACTCCTCTTTTTCTTCCCTCGGAATTACCATAACAATAATGGTGATGCATTTAGACATTGTTTCTGGTCATCTATCATTGCTAAAGAAATATCGCCTGAGTGGGCCCATACTTGGGTTATGGCACATGAAGCAGATGCTTCTCTTACAAATATTCATCGCCTGATGGATGAGTATAATAATAATCAAGGAATTAATATCTTTAAGAACAATCCAAATGCCAGCGCCGGGGAGCTCATTAACTTGTGTCTTAAGTTAATTGAGAATGGAGAACTAAAGGAAGTTAAAAAAGGAAAACTTGTTTCTACGACCTTGGATGGGTTTAATGTTCCTAATATTTTTAGAGTGATATCAGAAAAAATAAATGAGGTAGTAGAATTTGTTGCAAGATTTCACACAAGTCATGCTCGGGAAAAAGATCAAGATGGTAACACCGCTCTTCATCGTTGTATTATGGATGACTACGAAGAGGGATTTAATATCCTTGTAAAAATTCTAGATGCGAATCAGCCTGGAATGGATGATCTGAGTCCTCTTATGATATGTGCATCTCAGTCCCATGGACATAAATACGCTAGAGCTTTACTTGATCAAGGTGCGAATGCGGATTATCAAGATCCTTATGAAGGAGAAACTGCTCTTATGAGAGCCGCTGCATACGGAAACAGGGAGATGGTGAATCTTCTTTTACCAGTGTCCAATAAGCGAATAGAGTCTTTTAGTGGTTCAACGGCGTATGACATGGCCGTCACTGAAGAGAATCTGGATATAGCAAAATTGTTAATTTAACTTACAGATTTTAGATTCGGGATAGAAGCTTATCACGAATCGAACTACGGCATTCTCTCCGCCATTTTCTTTATAAAGTGCAAGTAGTGTTAAGTTTGTACTTTTTAAAACCTTCAAGGGTACATCTAAAAGTTTCTTCGATTTTTACCTGGCCATTCTTAAGAGAGATCAATTTCTCATAACCAACCGCTCCTCCAAAATCCCCACAGGCATCTCCACCAGGACGATTTGAGTTAGTTGAGACAACTAAAGTATTCTTATCCTCAACTTCAACATCGTCGAAAATGTGAGCTATTGGGGTAAAGTAGTAGCCGGTACCTTCAAAAGAGACGCTTAAGCCATCTTCATCTTGATCCACTGTGATTCTACAAACGCCAGTGCTTTCCTTTTCAATATTGCTAGTGACTTTTCCTTCACGACCATTGAGTTCCTTTAATTTATTAACTATAGTTCTAGCTTCTGGATCCATAGCATGAGAGTTAAATCCGAAGACGATTACAGATAAAATCATCATAGAATAAAGCTTTTTCATAAGTACCTCTTAGATATAATTAGATTTTGTGACCATACCTCACTCTTTGAGATAGCGGAGATTGCTTGTAAAATCTTCATATCGATAACCTATCTATGAGGTTTAAACTGAAAGTTACGATAAGATCAGCTCATGAAAAATTTAATGCTAGTTCTCCCCTTTCTGCTGGCCTCAACCCTGGGCTATGCCAATTATGAAGATCATTTTCCGGCCTACTTTGAATACTGCACTGGTACTCAATGGAAGTTAAAAAACGGCGCGGAAGGTGGAAGTCCGGGTCACGGTTTCACCTATATTCATGGCCTTTGCAAGGATTATACTTCCTCTTATCCTCAGGTTATTCCCTGCTCTGAGGTTAGTTCGGTCAATCGTGAACAATACCCTCATGAAGGAGTTGGAATATCCCTTGATAAAAACTTCTCCAATGTTATGTGGGTCGCGGTTCCGGGGCGCGACTTAACTTTTTTCGGTAACAAAGAGAGAAAATCGATTTCAAGCGGTGATGTTCAGGAAGTAATTCAAAAAGTTGTTGAATTAAAAATCTTTGAAGATGTGGTCCATAAAGGCGAACTGGCCAGAAGTCTGCCTCTGAATTCTCAGGAGTATCTGGAGGCTGTAGCTGAGGCTACTCTAGGAACGGAATATGCTGTTAATTGGGCACGAGAGCTCCACTGTGTGCGTGTTCCCACTCCGGTGGCAGCCTTACCGAAAGTGGCCAAATTTTTAAACAAGGCCAATACTCAATATAAAGATGGTCCAGGTTATGAATGGGATAAATTAACTAATAACTGCGCCCATCTCTCAATCAATAGTTCACACGCCCTGGGAATCAATAAACCGATTAAGCTCAATCAGAAGTTCATAAAAAAAGTTTTGAATCTCGCTCTACCTGCCAATACCTTTTTGATGTATGCGGATAAAACAGTCCTGGCAAAAATGCCAAGTAATAAACTTTTATCCAAAGTTATACCCGACAAAGGTTTTTATCCCGTTCAAGTGGGATCAATTATGAGTAATTATCCGGCCTATCCCAGCGGAGAAAAATTTGAAACAACTCATTTAGGAGTACTGACCGCTCCCAGGATTGGAAAACCACTTAAATTACTTTCAACTCCTGAAAAATATGAAAAGAAGTACATGATTCCCCAAAATAGTGATCTCCGGGCCAATGCTCAAATGTGGCAAAAACGTTATTTCCACTTACTGAATAATTTAACTCCAGATCAAAAAGACTCGATTCTTGAGTCATATCTTCAAAAACAGTTAGATATTTCAAATAGAATTCTTAGCACCGAGAACTAAGTCCCTTGGTGCTCTCCATCATCTCTTTACAAATGGGCCCATTTCCAATTAGTATCACTCTCGGCAGTCTGTCTTAGATGAGCATTTCGCCGTCAACCCCGCCAGGCCAGGAATGGAGCAACGGTAGCGGTTTGGGATGTTGTGTTTAAGTTCAGGCTGCTACTAATACCTCTTTCATCCCCCTAAATTCTTGAATCAATACGAAATTACTCGAGGTTTATCTGGGAAGTGAGAATGTTTAACGAGAGTTCCAAAAAGAGAGAAAAGGCCAAAGGAATGGCGATAAAATTTATCGATTCTGATAAGTTCTTACATCAAAGTTTTATTGAAATTCCCTAGCATCTGCGCCATGACTTAGTGTCCTTACTCCCCTATTTTGCGACTCTCAAAACCTAAAATTTTTGGAGAGTTATGGCCTATCAAGTGCTGGCCAGGAAGTGGCGACCCAAGCAATTTGAAGAAGTTGTTGGACAGGCCCACGTTACCCGGACCCTGCAAAATGCTATTAAGCAAGATAAGCTAGCACACGCTTATCTATTTACTGGAACTCGTGGTGTTGGGAAAACTTCCATCGCAAGGTTGTTCGCTAAGGCCATACGTTGTGAAAATCGTAAGCCCGACTACAATCCATGTTTGGTTTGCGAAACATGTCGTGACATCGATTCTGGTAGCTCTATGGACTATACTGAAATAGATGGAGCTTCGAATAACAGCGTTGATGATGTTCGCTCACTCATTGAAAATGTTCAATATCTCCCGACTCGTGGAAAACATAAAATATATGTCATTGATGAAGTTCACATGTTGTCGGTATCAGCATTTAATGCCCTTTTAAAAACTTTAGAAGAGCCACCTGCCCATGCCATTTTCATTCTGGCGACAACTGATCCTCATAAATTATTAGGAACGGTTATTTCTCGCTGCCAGCGATATGACTTTAAAAATGTTTCCGTCGAAACACTGTCACAGCATGTCCAACATATTGCTAAAGCAGAAGGCATCGATTTTTCTAATCCTAAGATCGCAACTAAACTTGCTGAGTTAGGACAGGGATCAGTAAGAGATACTCTTTCAATCTTCGATCAGGTTCTGGGGCTTTCCGGAACAAATGTGGTCACCGAGGAATCTCTGACTCAAGCTTTGGGTCTTGCTGGAACATCGGCCATGAAAGAACTACTTTCAGGCATATTAATAGGTAATCCTAAAAGCGTTTCAAAAATATACAAACAGCTGATTAATGAAAACATAGATCTGAAGAAACTTTGTGATCAGATTCTTAACGGCTTCTATCAAGTGATCAATTCCATTGATGAGCAGGAAGTTCTTTATAAAGAAGAAGTTCTTGCCTCTGGTGCATTGAAAGAGATCACGATGGCTGAGTTGTTTTGGATTTACGAAACTTTGGTGAAGGACTTTAACTGGGCCTTATCCACCATGAATCCAGATAAAGTGGTTTTAATTCTCTTGCAGAAAATTAGTTTACGTCGCTCGATTTTAACTGGTGAGGATTTAAAAATTTCTGAGGTTCCACAGGTGGGAAAGCCTGAAGCCGGAACGGTTGAAGTTGTAGTAGCTCCCCAGGTTCCAGAAAAAAGCTGGAATGATTTCTTGGGCTATTTACGACAAACCTCTCCGGCCACCGCTGCCAATCTTGAGCACGGGAATCTTTTAGAAGAATTAGATACTGTATCCGTACCATTAATTGTTTCCATCGCATTTCCAGAAGATGCTGCAGTCTTTAAAGAGTATGTTGATGAGAAAGATGTTTATGCCAGACTAAAAAATCACTTGGCCGATTTCTTCGAAACTGATATCGAGAAGATCCAATTTCGAACTCAGCTTTTAAGCCATGAAGAAAAGCTAGATAAGAACTTCAGGACTAAAGTAGAAATTGATGACGAGATAAAAGTAAATATTGAAGAAGAGCGTCGTCAGAAAATTTTAAATAATCCGTATGTGAAAGAAGCGGAGAAACTGTTTAACAGTAAGATTGATAAAATTATTTTAAAAGACTAGGAGACGATTATGAATATGAATAACCTAATGAAGCAAGCTCAACAAATGCAGGCGAAACTTGCCATGCTTCAGAATGAATTAGCTGAAAGAGAAGTTGAAGCTTCTGCTGGCGGCGGAATGGTTAAAGTAAAAGTAAACGGTAAACAACAGCTTCTTAGCATTTCAATTGATAAAGAATGTGTAGACCCCAATGATGTTTCAACCCTGGAAGAACTAGTTTTCACGGCCGTTAATCAGGCCATGAAAGACTCACAAGATATGGTTCAACAAGCAATGTCGAAAGTCACTGGTGGCATGAATATTCCGGGCATGTTCTAGTGATTCAACTTCCTGAAGTGATTAAAAATGCAGTTGAGGCCTTAACTAAACTACCAGGTGTGGGAGAAAAAACCGCATTTCGTATGGTTATGAGCATGACTCATTGGAAAGCCCAGGAATTAAATAGTGTTGGCTCAGCACTCTCATCACTGAAGAATTTAAAGCTATGTGAAGAATGTGGCATGTTTGCAGATGACTCTTTGTGTTCAATTTGTTCGGATGAATCTCGACAGTCAATCAAAGCCTTGTGTGTCGTTGAGAATGCCTCTGATTTAATGGCAATTGAGAAAAGCGGAAATTTTCGAGGCATATACCATATTCTCGGCGGTGTACTAAATCCTTTATTAGGTATTGGCCCGGATGAACTTAAAATGGATGAGTTAAAAAACCGGATTATTGAAAAAGACATTCACGAAATTATTCTGGCAATTAATCCTTCTGTTGAAGGAGATGCAACTTGCTCCTATTTTAAAACCCTTCTTCCAGAGAGCATAAAGGTGGAACGCATAGGTTTCGGTGTGCCAATCGGCGGAAGTCTGGAATACCTTGATCCTATGACCATCACCAAGGCCCTTGAAAACAGGAAGAGGTTTTAATGAAGCAGTTGAATGTACCGGAAAGGATGCGTCTGATTCTCGAGCCTAAAATGGCAGGAATTAATGCTCGTCTTTTTGTCACCCGGGAAGATGGAATTACGATCTTTGATTCTGTACAAAATCAAACGACGACTTCTGTCTCTGCATTAGTAAGTGGTGTTTGGCAGGCTTCAGAAGCACTCATGGGTCTGGCCCATCCCAATCAAGACGTGATGGAATTTCGTCTGGGGTTTGATACTTCCTCGCAGGGTATTTATCTTTTCCCATTTACATTAACAGGAAAGCGCTACTTTTTAGGCGCAATTTATAATGATTGTTTAAACCCTGGTCAACTGAAGCGCCAGGTAGCATTGATCAAGGAAGAAATGGATCGTTTATTTTTGTGTGAGGTTGTTGCCCAGCCTAAAAGAATCAGAACTAGTGACCGGGAAGGCTTTCTTTTCAGTGACATTTCAGACGAAGAAATTGATCGTCTCTTCTCATTAGGTGGAAATTAGCATGTCATTCGTAAATTATCATACAAAAGAAATTAACTGCAAAATCGTCTACTATGGCCCAGGCCTTGGTGGTAAAACGACTAATATTCAATATATTTACCAAAAGACGAGCTCAAATAATAAAGGTCAAATGATCACTCTCAATACCGAGAATGAACGTACTTTATTCTTTGACTTTCTTCCCTTGGATCTGGGAGAAATTCGTGGATTTAAAACCCGATTTCACCTTTATACCGTTCCTGGTCAGGTCTTTTATGAGGCCAGCCGTAAGCTCATTCTTCGCGGTGTAGATGGTTTGGTTTTCGTTGCTGACTCACAGGTCGAACGAATGGAAGCGAACCTCGAATCTTACCAGGGCCTTGAGAGAAATCTTGCAGAACAAGGTTATGACATCTCTAAAGTGCCGATGGTCATGCAGTGGAACAAAAGGGATCTTCCCAATATTGTTCCCGTAGAAGATTTGCAATTCCAACTGAATAAAAGAAATTTTCCGGCGTTTGAGGCAGTCGCCACAAACGGACAGGGTGTATTTGAAACTTTAAAAATGGTGTCTAAGTCAGTCCTCCTTAATATTAAGGGTGGATTGGAATAGTTTATTTCGAATTAGGAGTTATTTTCCATGGCCGACAACAACAACAAAGCCCTTACTAAGAAACAACTTGAGACGCTTAAGAACAAGCTGCTGGAAGAAAAGCAGGGAATGGTTTTTAGCGATAAGGAAAGTGCAAACGAGTTAAGCCTTGCTCTACCAGATGGTGGAGATGATGTTGAGCAATCAATCACTGATTATAATAACTCTCATCAACTTCGATTCAGAAACCGAGAAGTTTTTTATGCTAAGAAGATTGATAAAGCATTGAAGAAGTTCGAAGTTAATGAATATGGACTTTGCAACGACTGCGGATGCTGGATTAAATTTGAGCGCTTGATGGCTCGACCAACAGCAGAGCAATGTATTGTTTGTAAAGAAGAAGCTGAACGTGATGAATCTAACAGTTTCATCGGCAGACAGTCTAAATCTCTTGGGAAAGTGGTTGATCTCACCGGGATGATGGCATAGGGGGAAGTATGGCAGATATAAAAGTTGCCATCATTGGCGGAAGTGGCATCTATAAATTGGATGCCATCAAAGTAAAGAATCAAATCAAGGTAAGCACTCCCTTTGGAAATCCTAGTGCGGAAATCATGGAGTGTGAAGTTGAAGGACATTCTTTTTACTTTCTTCCTCGTCATGGACATGGCCATCACTTCACTCCGAGTGAAGTGAACTATCGCGCCAATATTTTTGCCTTGAAAAAATTAGGTGTTGATACGATTGTCAGTATATCTGCCGTCGGTTCACTCCAGGAAGAATATGCTCCCCGCCATTTTGTTTTAGTTGATCAGTTTATCGACTGGACCAAGGGTTTAAGAAAACGAAGCTTTTTTGATAATGGGATTGTTGGACATGTTTCAACTGCTAATCCAGTAGAATCCGGTCTTCAGCATAGACTATTTGAAGCTTGTCAAAGGGCCGGAGTGACATCTCACTTGGGTGGTACCTACATTTGTATCGAGGGCCCTCAGTTCTCAACAAAAGCTGAATCAAAAATTTATCAGAGTTTTGGTGCTTCCGTTATTGGTATGACAAACGTACCAGAAGCCTTTTTAGCAAAAGAAGCAGGCATGGCCTACGCTACTGTGGCGATGGTGACTGATTACGATTGTTGGAAAGAAGAGCATTGTACGGTTCAGGAAATCATGGATGTTATGAAGTCGAACTATGTCTCAGCCCAAAAGTTTGTAGTTGAGGCGATTCCTGATCTGGTAAAGAATCCTGTGAAGTTTATTCCTGAAAATGAATACGCAGTAATGACCGATCCTTCTCTTCATCAGACTTCCCATAAAGAAATTCTGGAAGTTGTTTTAAAAAAATGACTGAATACCTATCTCATTATTCGGTAATGCTGAAAGAATGCCTGGAAGCTTTGGAGCTTGGCTCCCAGGCTTCTGGTTCAAAAATCTTCGCTGATCTGACCTTTGGGGCCGGTGGACATACTTTCGCGCTATCGGACCAGGTAAGTGGTTCTACGGTTTATTCAGTAGACCAGGATCCGGATGCTTTAAAGAATGGTGCGGAGAATGTTCAGCGTAGGGGCAAGGAAGCAAGTGTTCATTTGCTTCCAATGAACTTTCTGGAATTTCCAGCATGGTGTGAAAAAAATCAAATGCATGGAAAATTCGCCGGAATCCTAATGGACTTGGGAGTGTCTTCTCACCAGTTCGATAAGATGGAAAGAGGCTTTAGTTTTAGGGCCGATGCCCCTTTGGATATGCGGATGAATTATGGGGATGTAAATACCCCAACAGCTGCTGATTTACTTAATTCTCTCTCTGAAAAAGAGATCGCGGACATACTTTTTAATTACGGTGAAGAGCGACTTTCCCGTAAGATTGCCGCTCGCGTTTGTGAATTAAGACAGAAGAAAAAAATCGAAACTACTGGTGAATTAGAAGATATCTGCTTTCACGCTTATCCTCCTAAAGATCGTCACGGTAAAACTCATCCTGCCACCCGTTCTTTTCAGGCCCTGCGAATCGCTGTGAATGAAGAATTAACAGTCTTAGAAAATACCTTACCAAAATTGTTGCCATACTTGGCCGAGGGTGGAGTGTTAGCAGTCATCAGCTTCCATTCTTTGGAAGACAGAATTGTGAAACACACTTTTAAAGAAATAGTGGAGAAAGAAGATTTTCCTGCTACAATTTTAACTAAGAAGCCACTAACAGCCACGGAAGAAGAGCTGTCACAAAACTCTCGTTCACGAAGTGCAAAACTTCGGTTACTACAGCGAGGGTCTCAACTAGGGAGGGTTGATGGCGCTAAGAAAAAAAGGCACTTTCAAATTTAATAATCGATTATTGGAATTTCTTTTCAATCCTAAAGCTTTGCCTTTTACTCTCACTTTCACAACATTGGCCGTTTTATTTGTGGGTTTCCGAATGAAGGGAATCGAACAGGCCTACCTTTTAAACAATATTGATCATGACATTTATAAATCGACTATTAGAAACAAGGAACTCAAGGCCCAACGTGCCCGCGAGATGTCGGTACCTCGGCTAAGGGAGTTTGCAGCGAAATATGATCTGAAAGAACCCGGCCCTGAACAAATTATTCTAATTCCCTAGGGTGCCCAGTTGAAAAATCGGATTTTTTTTAGCTTTATTGTGTTTAGTTTTTTATTTGCTGTTGTTATCAGTAAAGCTTTTTATATTCAGGTTGTTAATAAGTCCAAGCTTCTGGCCTATGCAAAATCTCAATTCATCCGTGAAGTAAAAGAATATCCAAACCGTGGGAATATATTTGATCGTAATGGCAATCCATTAGCGATCAATGTTCATGTTTACAATCTTTTTACGATTCCTAAAAATAAGAATGCTGATTTCTATCGGCAATTGAAGGCCCTTTCAACTATAGTTCCGGAACTACCCTATCAAAAGCTTCGGGATTTGGTTCAAAAACGTAATCGATATACCTGGCTTGCCAGAAAGATCACTCTTAATGAAGAGCAGTTAAAAAAAATCAAGAAGCTTGAAGGGATATTTTTTGAATCCCACTCACAGCGGGTATATCCCAACCGTGAGCTACTCGCTCAAACTATTGGTTATGTAGGTATCGATAATACAGGTCTGGCGGGTTTAGAAAACAGCCTTAATACTCAGTTGAAAGGCAAGCCTCAGGTTGTAAAATATATTCGAGATGCCAAGGGGCGGCCGATTAAGTATGAAACAAAAGCTTCTGAAGTAGCTTCGCCGGATGTTCATTTATCAATTGATAAAGACATTCAGGGTGCTCTTGAAAGTTATTTAAAAGAAGCTGTTATAACTCACAAAGCTTTTCGTGGCGGTGCCGGCGTTATGGATGCCGAGACCGGAGAAATTCTGGCCATTGCCAATTATCCTACTTTTGATCCAAACAGAGCATCTTCTTTTCCTCAGGAATATCGTAAACTGCCTTTTGTTACTGATCCTTTTGAGCCAGGCTCAATCTTTAAAATTCTTCCGGTGGCATCTGCATTGGAAAATAAAATAGCGACGCCAGAGACTAAGTTCTTTTGTGAGTATGGAAAAATTAAAATTCAAAACCACTGGGTATCTGAAGCTGAGTCCCATGAAAAATTTGAATGGTTAAGCGTCTCTGATATTCTTAAGTACAGCTCCAATGTGGGGACAACAAAAATTGCTTTCAGTTTAAAGTATCCTAAGTTTAAAGAGACGTTAGATAAATTTCAAATAGCCCATAAAACCGGAATTGAAATAAAGGGTGAGTCAAAAGGGATTCTTAGTCATAAAGCTAAGGATAAAGTTCGCCCGTTAACATTAAGTAATATCAGTTTTGGCCAAGGGGTGGCGACAACCGCCATTCAAATGCTTCGCTCATATGCTGCCATTGCCAATGGTGGATATCTAGTTAAGCCGACCTTGATTAAGTCAGATGTAAGTCAAATTACTCCTGAAAACAGAATTATTACTGCGAAAACTTCTCATGATGTAACTAAAATGCTGGTTCAGGCAGTAGAAGGCGGGACAGGGACAATTGCTAAAATCCCTCATTACGAGATTGCAGGTAAAACAGGAACAGCGCAAAGAGTCTCCCCTACTGGTGGTTACTCCGGATATATTGCAAGTTTTGTTGGCTTTCCAGTCAATGTGAATAGAAAATTTGTAGTTCTGGCCTATGTGGATCACCCCACCGAAAAAGGCTATTATGGTGGAGTTGTCGCGGGACCAATCTTCAAGAAAGTTACTCAATATATTCTTTATAAGAAAAAAGATTTTGCTCAGTTTGCAAAATATGATGAAAAATCAAATACCAAGAATCTTGATGAAGTAACTACTCAACAAGCTCAGCAAACTCGTTATTTTGCTCCAGGATACATGCCGGATTTTACAGGTTTGGATAAGGCCAGTGCCATGCAATTGGCGGAAGAAAGAAATATATCTCTACAATTCAATGGTTTTGGTGTCGTGACTAAACAATCAGTCGTTCCGGGCACTGTGGTTGTTGGAAATTCAAGCATTCGATTGCAATTTGAAGCTCCTACCTATGCTGACTGAAAAACAATTAAGCCCAATTCTTCAGATCCAGCTTCCGCCATTGAACCTACAGGATATTCATTGGAAAACCCAGGAATCTACCAAGGATTCAATTCTCTTCTATAAGATTGGCCAGGATGAAAATTCCCAGAAATTATTTGTGGAAAGAATAGGAAAAGCTGAATATGGCTGGTTAATAGTTAACCAAGATCATCCTGATCGACCAATCAACAGTACTATTATCAAAGACATTGAATGGCCCCGGATTCAAAAGTTAATATTGGATATCCTTTACCCTCAACCAAGCATGAAACTCATTGCTTTGACGGGAACTAACGGAAAAACCACAACAGCTGATTTGGTACTGCAGTTAGGTGAGCTGAGTGGTAAAAAAGGCATGAGTGTTGGAACGTTGGGTGTTCGAGAAAATCATAAAACTCTTTTAGATTTTGGTCTGACTTCTCCAAGCTTAATCGATCTTAGAAAATTCTTCTTTCATTATGGTAAAGATAAGGATTTTTGTGTCATAGAGGCAAGTTCACATGCCTTGATTCAACAACGTTTATATGGACTTGAATTTGATATGGCCGGCTGGCTGTCATTTTCTCTGGATCATCTTGATTATCATCAAACGATGGAAGAATATTTTGCGGCAAAAATGCTGATCTTTGACTATTTAAAACCTGAGGCAAAAGTTTTTTTGCCGGAGAATCAAACTCATTTAATCAATAAGCTTGCTCATGTTTCCGAAAAAATTGTTAAGGCACGAACACTTGAGCAAAAGCTTCCTTTGTTTTTTTCAACTGATTTTAATCGGAATAATCTGGAAGTGGCGATTGCCATAGTAGAAAGTACTTTTAAACTATCGGTGTCAGCAGAGTTTGATAGAATAATTCCTCCGGATGGGCGCTTCTACATCAAACCTTACGGTAGTAATTACATCGTGGTTGATTTTGCTCACACTCCGGATGCTCTCGATAATATCTGCCAGGGAATTCGGGAAGCCTTTCCAACTCACAAACTTAAAATCCTGTTTGGCTGTGGTGGAGATCGTGATCGTAGTAAACGACCCTTGATGGGAAAAATTGCCGAGACCTGGGGAAGTGAAATCTATGTTACAAGTGACAATCCTCGCTCAGAAGATCCGGCGAGAATTATTGACGATATTGTGCAAGGTATGAGCTCTCGGCATATCCATAAAATTATTGAAAGACCGAAAGCAGTGGCGCAAGCCTTTAATGAATTAAAAGAAAACGAAATTCTTCTTCTGTCCGGCAAGGGTCACGAGGATTACATCCTTATCCATGGAGTTAAGCATCCATATAGTGATATTGGTGAAGTTGAAAAATTTCTTGCAAGGAAAAAGTATGATTAATTTATCTCTTCTCACAAATTGTCCATCGATACAAAAACCTTGCTCTTTATCCGGATATTTGAATTTTTGCACTGATAGCAGGAAGTATTCACATCCATCAGCATTTGTGGCAATTCCAGGAGCGAAAGTTAATCCCTTGGATTTAATTACCGGTCTTTTAAGTGCCGGTTGTCCTGCCATTTTTTATCAGGACAATGAGATTAATGAAGCTAAGGTTAATGATCTTAAACGCAGTTTCCCAAGAACAGAGTTTGTTCCAGTTGCAGATAGTATTAAATTTCTTCAGGAACTTTCTCATCAGCATATTAAAGAATGGAAAACCAAAAATACTCGCAACACAGTATTTGCTATTTCAGGTTCTAATGGAAAAACGACCCATAAAGAAATGCTATCATTTCTCTTTAAAGAAGTTCTCCCCGGTAAAGTGATTGCTACCGAAAAAAATAACAATAATCACCTTGGAGTTCCTTTGACTCTTCTAACAGTTTCGGCAGAGACTGAGATTGTGGTGCTGGAACTGGGAAGTAATCACCCGGGAGAAATCAAAGTTCTTTGTGATATCGCTGAACCTAATGCTGGTCTTACGACCAACATTGGAGCGACTCATCTTGAGTTTTTTGGTGATGAAGAAAAAGTTTTTGAAGAAGAGGGATTTCTTTATCACGCCGTAAAAGACCTTACTCACGGCAAAGGCTTTTATCTTATAAATATGGACGATAAATTTTTAAAACGTCTTCCTTTAACCCCAGGCTCAATAACTTACGGTGAAAATCAACAGGCCCTGGCCCGCATCTCATATGTAGATAATGGAGCTGAGATCCATTTTAATGGGAAGATTCTATTGGCCCAAAATCAACATATTACTGGACGCCATAATAAGCTTAATTTAATTACCTGCTTATTTATTGCTTCTCATTTTTACCCAGAACATAAGCACTTATTTATTGAGGCGTGTAAAAACTTTCGACCGACAAAAAACCGTTCAGAATGGATTGAGTTTGAAAATCGTTCGGTCTATCTGGATGCTTATAATGCTAACCCTTCCTCTATGAAAGCGGCCCTCATGGGCTTTAAAGAAAGTGTGCTTGAGCAGGGATTTTCATTGGCAGAAGCCTGTATTGTGCTAGGAGACATGAATGAATTAGGTGATTCAACTCCCCAGTATCACAAAGAGGTCGGTGAATATGTGAAGGAGCTGGGTTTTCCCAATGTATTCTTTATCGGCCGCTACTCTCAATACTATTTAAACGGAAATCCTGAAGGACATACTAAAGCTTCGAGTGCCGAATTCAAGAATGAGTACAGGGGAAGTTGTATTAAGAAATACCCTATTCACTTTATTAAAGGCTCGCGCTCTTTACAATTGGAGTCTTTGTTCGATATAACTTAAGTTTATCTTTTTTAAAGGGATAAACATGCTGTATCATTGGCTTTACCCACTAAGTCAGGACTTTCAACTTTTCAATGTTTTCAAATATATTACTTTTCGCTCATTTTTAGCGTTCATTGTAGCAACTCTGGTTTCAATACTATGGGGTAAACGTTTTATCGCTTTGATGAAACTCAGACAGTTTGGACAAACTATCCGTGATGAAGGTCCAGAATCTCACAAGAAGAAAAAAGGAACACCTACCTTTGGTGGTGTTTTTATCCTGGGCAGCGCTGTCGTTGCATGTGCTCTTTGTGGTAACTTTGTTTCCTTTCCCTTTCTTATTGCTCTATTTGTAACGATTTCCTATTTCTTTCTGGGAGGCTTAGATGACTATCTGAAAGTCCTGAAGAAAAATACAAAAGGCGTCAGTGCCCGCCAAAAGCTTCTTTGGCAGTTTTCGACGGCATTGGTTGCTAGTTATGTCATGATCAGATGGGGAGTGACAGACTCTCAGATTTACATTCCTTTCGTAAAAGATCCTGTGATTGACATCGGATGGTTTTACGTTCCTTTTGCGGCCTTTGTTATCGTTGGTTCCTCGAACGCTTTAAACCTGACAGATGGTTTAGATGGCTTGGCGATTGGTCCAACTATTATATCTGCCGCCACTCTAGGGTTTTTGGCCTATCTAGCCGGTCACTCTGAGCTTGCCAGTTATCTTTTGATTCCTCATGTACCGGATGTCGGAGAATTATTAGTTTTAGTTTCTGCAATTATCGGAGCAGGCGTTGGCTTCCTCTGGTATAATGCTTACCCGGCCGAGATCTTCATGGGTGATGTTGGTTCTCTCTCACTTGGCGGATGTTTGGGGACAATTGCGGTATTAACAAAGAATGAATTCCTCTTTGTTCTTATCGGAGGGATTTTTGTTATTGAAGCGATTTCAGTTATTCTCCAGGTTGCTTCATTCAAGACACGCGGAAAACGAATTTTTAAAATGGCACCTATTCACCATCATTTTGAATTGATGGGTTGGCCTGAAACCAAAGTGATTGTGAGATTCTGGATTATAAGTTTGGTATTTGCCATTCTTGCCCTTGCAACGCTTAAACTTAGATAATTCTTAAGGAGTTTTTATGGAAAAATATAAAGGGAAGAAAGTCCTGGTTGTCGGTCTTGGCAAAACAGGCTTTGCATTGGTGAATCTCTTCACACAATGGGGCTGCGATATCAAAGTAACTGATATCAAACCAATTTTTGATCTTAATAAGCAGGTCAAAAGACTAAAAAAAATCACTCCAACTCCCACCATGACTTTAGGTGAGCACAAGGATGAGGATTTCATTGAAGCTGATATCATCGTTTATTCTTCTTCAGTTGATCCAAACTTGCAGCAACTTCGCGTAGCGAGAGAACATGGGCGTGCTGTTTATTCTGATTTTGCTTTTGCGTATGAAAACTGCACTAAGCCAATAGTTGCTGTTTGTGGTAGTCATGGCCGAACCATCACGGCCCATATGATTGGATACACTCTAAAGGTTGATAAAAAGAATATTTTTGTGGGTGGTACTTCTGAAGAGCCATTTATCAACTTTCTTTCTCTCCCTAATAATGAAGAAATTGATTATTGTGTGATTGAGGTATCTCCTCAACAGTTACAAACAGTTGAAAATTTCAAACCTGTTCTTGCCGTTTATCCAAATCTTGAAGAAAAGAATCTGCTTGGTCGTTTCAAAACTTCAGCCGAATACCTGGATACCGCTTTGAAAGTGGCGAGAAATCTTGGACCAGAAGATTACTTGATTGTTAACTTTGATAAGTTGGCATCAAACTCCGTACTAAGAAGTTCTCAGGCCCAGACATTCTGGTACTCTCGTAAATCTTTTGTCACGATGGGCGTAATCTCTGAAATTCAGGGAACCCATTTCCACGACAAACGGATTCATTCCAATATCCATTTTCATTCAGAATTTAAAGTGACTGACATGAGGATAGTGGGAGTTAATAATCGTGAAAATCTCATGGCCGCCATTACAGCTTGTAAGGCCCTTAAGGTAACTGATCAGGCTATTCAACATTGTATAGAAAAATTCCCTGGAATTCCTCATCGTTTGGAGTTTGTAGTAGAGAAAAATGGCGTTCGTTTCTATAACGATTCTAAGTCTGAAACAATGGATGAATTAAAAGTCTCTCTGGAAGCCTTTAAAGATCCCGTCATCCTAATTGCTGGTGGTAAAGAAATCGAAGGGATTCCTTTTGATAAATATGCCAACATTATTCGTGAGAAAGTTAGAGTTCTGGTTTTGGTGGGAGAAGTTAAAGAGAGCATGAACCGGATTCTGGGTGATGTAACTCAAACCTATCTGGTTGGTTCTTTTGATGAATCAGTATTGCTGGCCTATCAAAAATCCCGTACTGGCGACACTATTCTTCTTTGTCCGGGGAATGAAGGCACAGATGTTTTCCGTGATTTTGAAGAAAAGGGTAACTACTACAAGAAACTCATCTTCCAACTCTAAATCATTATTGCTCCGCTTGCATTGCATACGTTACACTGGAAGAAACCTTCTTCCGGTGTAACTCATGAACGAAAATAACAGACTAGAAAAGTTAACTAATTACTTCCTCATCAATGTCTTCTTTTTGATACTATTTGGTGTCATCATGGTGTTCTCGGCCAGTTATATGTACGCCACCGAAAACATGGGAAGCAGTTATTTCTTCCTGGTTAAACAACTGATTTTCATCGCTCTTGGTTTAACGATTGCTTTAGTCTTCTCCAAATTTAAAATTCTCTATCTTTATAAGCAGGCCTACAAGATCAATGCCTTCTTCGGTCTGTTAGTGACTCTGACTCTGGTTCCGGGTCTAAGTGTTGTAATAAAAGGATCTAAGCGCTGGTTGAATTTAGGCTTCATGAATTTGCAACCTGGTGAATTTTTAAAGTACACCTTGATGTTGGCGGCCATTCGTTACTTTGAGAATTTCAATCACTATTCACCAAAACAAAGAGTCATTTATTTATCTGGTCTTGTTTATCCTTTGGGGATTTTTGTCCTTCAGCCAGATTTTGGTACATTCTTTATTTCTTCATTGATTATTGGTTTTATTGCTTTTTTAAGTTCATTCCCCAGAAAGTATTTTTACTCTGTCCTAGTGATGGGAATGATAGCGGCTTTTGGAATTCTGATTTCCGCTCCTTACCGAGTAAAGCGACTTTTAACTTTTCTTGATCCCTGGAAGGACCCGCGTGGCAGTGGCTTTCAAGTGATTCAATCTTTTCTGGCCTTTGCCAATGGTTCATTCTTCGGTCAGGGCCTTGGTAACAGTAACGAAAAACTTTTCTATCTTCCTGAAGCATATAACGATTTTATCTTTTCAGTTGTAGGAGAAGAGCTGGGTTTTATCGGAGTTTTAATTACTGCGTTGATGTTTGTAAGTCTGATTTTTATTGGTTTTAAAATGGCCATTACCCTTAAGTCCAGAGTTGGAAGCATCATGGTGGCCACCATTATTTTCACCATTGGTTTTCAGGCCTTCATGAACATGGGTGTGGTTCTAGGTGTTCTTCCAACCAAGGGTTTAAACCTGCCATTTATAAGCTATGGGGGCTCTTCCATGGTAGCAAATCTGGCTGCCCTGGGACTGGTATTTGCTTGTCTTAAAATACAGCCCAGTGATGCTAAAGATATAAAAAGCAGAGGCAAACAAACACCTCTGGGAGCGCTTAAAAGCGTATTTAATTAATGAAACATGCAGTACTCGTCGCCGGTGGAACTGGCGGACATATCAATGCAGCTCTAGCGGTAGGTGAAGCCTTTGCATCAGAGGGGTGGCAAATAAGCTACCTGACTGGTAAACGTCCTTTGGATTATAAACTTTTTAAAGGTCAAAATGTCAGGCACCTGGATTCAAAGCCATTAAGAACTAAGAACCCGCTTCAATTCTTAATAAATGTGGCCATGAATCTCATGAGCTTTTTTTCAATTTTCCTATCCTTTGCCAAAACTCGACCGGCATTTATTGTAGGTGCAGGTGGGTATGTATGTGGTCCAACATTACTGGCTGGCTACTTACTTCTTATTCCGGTTTTTATTATTGAACAAAATGCTTTCATGGGTTTAACCAATCGTATCCTGGGATGGATTTCGACCCTCATCTTTGTTCATTTCACGGAGACACGCGGACTATCAAGGAGTTTGGACAAAAAAGTCCGGGTGGTGGGAAATCCTACCAGAAAATCTATTCAACCGGTCGCTCCAAAAGTGATGAATGAAGAGTTAAATGTTCTGGTGTTTGGAGGAAGCTTAGGTGCCTTTCAAATCAATCAGGTGATCTTTGATGTGCTAAAAGTGCCGGCAGTTTCCCGAATGACAATTCACCATCAATTGGGAGGAAACCAGACCGCACCTAAGATTGAAACAACTACCAACTATGTTCCTCTGGATTACATTGAGGATATGCAGAAAGAGTACGAGTGGTGCGATGTGATCATTTCACGCTCAGGGGCCAGTACGGTATCTGAGCTTGCAATCATCCGTAAGCCAGTTCTGATTTTTCCTTATCCTGCTGCTACGGATAATCATCAAGTTTATAATGCTCAAATTTTTAAGGCCGAATCGGATTTTACGGTTGAGATCCTTGACCCTAAACTCTCACACGAAGAGTGCGTAAAAAGGACTCAGGAATTTCTGGTCAAGGCTTCCAGGCAAGAGCTAAAGTACACGAAAAACGCATCAACCGGTAATCATACCTGTGATGCTATTTTGAGAGAGATAAAATCACATGTTGGGATGGCTTAAGACGACAAAACTGCATTTTATTGGAATCGGTGGCATTGGAATGAGTGGTATTGCTGAGGTACTGCTGGATTTAGGTTACAACGTTTCCGGTTCAGATTTAAATCCTTCGGCCGTCATCGAAAATCTGCAAAAGAAAGGTGCTGAAATTTTTATCGGACACAAGTCTGCTAATGTGGAAGGTGCCACTCTTATTGTTTATAGTTCCGCTATTGACCACCAGAATCCTGAATTTGTACGCGCAACTGAATTAGAAATACCCATGATTAGACGGGCCGAGATGCTTGCCGAACTGATGAGATTAAAATTCGGAATAGCTGTTGCCGGCTCCCACGGTAAAACTACAACCACTAGTTTGATTGCCACTATTTTTCAAGAGGCCAGGCTTGATGCCACTCATATCATCGGAGGTATTGTCCGAAATTTGGGAGGTAACGCTAAAAAGGGCGATGGGCAGTATCTAATTGCAGAAGCTGATGAGTCAGATGGATCTTTCCTTCTTTTGAATCCAATTATGGCGGCAGTGACTAATATCGATGATGATCATCTTGATCATTATGGAAGCAGAGATAAAATTGTGGATGCTTTTGTTGAGTTTGTTAACAGGCTTCCTTTTTACGGAAGAGTGGCCTTAAATGCCAATGATGCGTCATCTTTGGCGGTTAAATCTCGAGTAAAGCGTCCGGTAGTTTGGTATGGCATCGAGGTCGAGAATGAAGTTTCAGATTATGTTGCCCGAGATGTTAAACTTTCAGCTTCGGGAAGCGAGTTTGACCTCTTCTACAAGGGAGAAAAGGTCTCACGATTTAAAACTCACCTTATGGGCATGCATAATGTTTCTAATACTCTTGCCGCCATTTCTCTTTCACATGAGGCAGGGCTTGAATGGGACATCATTCAAAAAGGTCTGCTAAGTTTCCAAGGAGTAGGACGCCGTTTAGAAAAACTTTATGAAAAAGAATCCTTTTTGGTCTTTGATGATTATGGCCATCATCCAACCGAGATCAAGGCAACCATTTCAACTTTAAGAAGAGTTGATCCGAGACCGTTATGTGTAATTTTCGAACCGCATCGCTATTCCCGAACTCAAAACTTTTGGGATGAGTTTCAAGATTGTTTTGAAGGCGCTGATGAAATATTTATGACTCCAATTTATGCAGCTTCTGAAAGTCCGATACCTGGGATTACTTCGGAAGCGCTGGTAAATGCCATGAAAGGAAAAGGCAAAAAAGCGATTCTCTTGCCTTCTCTGGATCATATGAAAGAAATTATTGATTCGAAAAAAGAAAGCTCCTGTGTTCTGGTGACTCTGGGAGCTGGTGCTATTTCCAAAAAAATTAAAGAAATAATAAAAAATTTATGACACTAGAAGAAGCCATTTTGAGCATTCCTAATTGCGTTTTCTATAAGGATGCTGATCTTACGAAGTATACCACTATGAAACTAACTTCTCGCGGTGACTTGGTTGAGGTTAAGAATGTAGAGGCTCTTCAAAAATTATTGCCTCTCCTGACCACTAATAAAAAGAAGTATCTAGTTGTTGGTTGGGGAGCAAATCAAATTCTCCCTGCCATTTGTGATGATTTAATCCTTCATCTGGATTTTTCTTTTGATACTTCTTATTTAGATAATTTAAGAGAAGAATATACTTTGCCGGCGTCCCTTGGTTTAAATTATCTGACTGCTCACGCTGTTAGGCATGGTCTCAAGGGTTGGGAAGTTTTCACGGGCATACCTGCCTCTCTCGGTGGGGCAATTTTCATGAACGCCGGAACGAATTTAGGAGAAATTGGAAGTCTGGTAAAAAAAGTTTCGATTGTTTCTCGGGATGGTTCACTTCGGGAAGAAATGATCACACAGGGGAGCTTCTCCTATCGTCACAATCATTTCCTCAAAGAAGGTGAAGTCATCGTAGGGGCAACATTGATTCATCAAGGAACCGATCCGGCAGTCCCCCAAAAGATAAAAGACTATCTGGAATATCGTAAGAAGACTCAACCACTTACCACCAAAAATTGCGGCTGTGTTTTCAAGAATCCGCACAAAGACCTTCAAGCGGGCCGACTCATTGATTTAATGGGACTAAAAGGACTGAGCTTGGGAGGACTCAAAGTAAGTACCAAGCATGCCAACTTCATAGAAAACTCAGGTAATTCAAATTGGGATCAATTTGAATCCCTGGTGAGTATCATAAAATCTAACATGGACTGCTTCTATGGAATTGAGTTTGAATTGGAAGTGAAAATCCCCTATCATTAATCTATGTTGAGAATAATTTTAGTATCTTTCTTGATCCTTCATCCGTTTGCTTCACAAGCAAATGTTCCTGATTCATTTACTCAGAAAAATATCAACTACCGAACTTACTTTGGAGAATGCCCTTCCAAGTCTTCCGGTATGCTGACCTTAATTTTGATGAAAGAGTTTGAGAAATCGAAGTCATTAAAGGACGTTAAAGAAAAAATCATTCAAGAAAAACTGGATGAAAAATACTTCCTTTCCGATTATCGAATTTCTTATAATCCGGTAATCAAAACGCTTAAAGTTCATCTGGAATGCCCGGAACCCTTGGCGAAAGTTCAGGTTTATAAACCAAATGGCGAAGAACATTACTCAGCTATTTTGGGTGATAATGCCAAAATGTATGAGCCTCAGTATGAAAATCTGATGAAGGCCGAAAAAAGATTAACTCATCATTTACCCCTGCTCGCGATATCAATGGATCAACTTGAAGGGTCTGCCCCTATAGATTTAGCTCAATTTATTAAAAAAATGGAAGTTGAACTTCGCTCCCAAATATCAGAGATTATTATTAGCAAAAACAATGAGTTAACAATAATCTTTGCCTTAGGTGGAAAGGCCACCAGCGTGTTTATGGGAACTGATTTGTGGGACGAAAAATTGGGTAAGCTCACGAAGATAGTTGGCTACGTAGGGAAGAATAAACGCTTTCCGAGTAGTATTAACCTGGTAAATTCGAAAAAGGTTGTTGTCAAGTTTTCTGACAAAATCTAAAATTTTAGAAAGGCGAAGATCGCCTTATTTCTAGTCAGAATGAATCTGCCCTCTTCTTCGGAAGAGTTTTTGAGAAGGGAATCTCATGAGCACCAAAAGTGTTATCGTCGCTTTGGATATCGGGACAACAAAAGTCTGCACCCTTATTGCGCAAAAATCTGCTAAAAATTTAGAAATTCTAGGAGTGGGATCACATCCCAGCCATGGTCTTAAGAAAGGCTCGGTTGTTAACATCGAAAAAACCGTAGAAAGCATTCGCTCTTCAATTGAAGAGGCGAAATTAATGGCGGGAATTGAAGAGTTGGAATCTGCTACCATTGGAATCGCAGGAAATCATATCTACTGCTTCAACTCGTCCGGAGTTGTTCCTGTAAAAAATAAAGAAATAAAACAGGCCGATGTTGATCGTGTGATTGAAGCGGCTAAGGCCGTTCTCATTCCTTCTGATCGTGAAATTCTTCATGTGATTCCTCAGGAATTTAAAGTTGATAATACCGTTGGAATTAAAAATCCTATTGGCATGTGTGGTTCACGACTAGAAGTGAATGTACATATTGTTACTGGTAAAACTCCTCTTATCCAAAATCTTATCAAGTGTGTTGAACAAGCTGGCCTTCAGGCCAATTCTGTTATTTTGCAACCGATTGCTTCTTCACGATCTGTTCTTTCAAGTGAAGAAAAAGACCTGGGAGTAGTTTTAATCGATATAGGTGGAGGAACAACTGACGTTGCAGTCTGGAAAGAAGGTAGTTTACTTCATTCTCAAATAATTCCTTTAGGCGGAAACCATTTCACCAATGACCTGGCCGTGGCCCTGAAAATTCCTCATAACGAAGCAGAGAGGATCAAACTGGCCCATGGAACGGTTCTAAAAGACACTCAACTAAACGAAACTTATCTGACCGTTCAGGGCCTTTCTGGCACCAGACCCCGGGAAGTTTCATTGAGTTTTGTCTCGGAAGTCCTTGGAGCTAGGGCGGATGAGCTCTTTCAAGTCATCCGTGAACTGATTTTGGAGAAGAACTTGCAAGGAGAGATCACCGGAGGATTTGTTTTGACCGGTGGAGGTGCTCTCATTAAGAATTTGCCTGAACTTGCGGAATATATTTTAGAAAAACCGGTCAAGCTCGGATATCCCGCTGCTTTTGGTGGTATGACCACGGCCATGCAGCACCCAAAATTTTCAACTGTGCTTGGACTTCTTCAAGAGTCTCAACATGCTTCACAAGCTGTGAGCCGCGAAGAAAAAGTACAAGACGAAATAGATATGTTTGATAAACTAGGTAAATCTTTAAAAAACGTGTGGAAAGAGATTTTTTAATTTCCGGAGGAAGTTTTTATGTTCGATATTGCTGACAACCAAAATCCATCGATTGGTGCCAAGATTAAAGTCATTGGTGTGGGTGGAGGCGGATGTAATGCTGTCAACACTATGATCCGTTCAGGTCTGACCGGAGTTGAGTACATAGTTGCCAACACAGATTCACAGGCACTGGCCGCAAACCTTGCTGGAACAAAAATCCAATTAGGTGGTAACGTAACTAAAGGTCTGGGCGCAGGTGCTAATCCAGAAGTTGGACGTAAAGCTGCTATTGAAGATTACGAAAGACTTTCAGAAGTATTAGATGGTGCAGATATGGTTTTTGTCACTGCTGGTATGGGCGGTGGAACAGGAACTGGTGCAGCTCCGGTTATTGCCAAGCTAGCTCGTGAAATGGGCGCACTTACCGTTGGAGTTGTGACTAAGCCATTTATGTTTGAAGGTAAAAAACGTTCTCGCCAGGCCGATGAGGGAATTCGCTCTTTAGAAGAATCAGTTGATTCTCTTATTTGCATCCCTAACCAGCGATTACTCCAATTAGCTGGAGAAAATCTTTCTTTAGTTGATACTTTTAAAGCTGCTGATGAGGTTCTTTTAAATGCTGTTCAAGGTATTTCGGACCTGATTAATAATACTGGTTTAATCAATGCTGACTTCGCTGATGTTTCTACTGTTATGACCAATAAGGGTTTATCTCTTATGGGAACAGGTTCGGCATCAGGTACGGATCGTGCCCTTGTGGCCGCCCGTCAGGCCATCAGTTCTCCATTATTGGAAGATGTTTCAATTGAAGGAGCTACCGGCATTATCATTAATATTACTGGAAATGGTTCTCTTACAACTCATGAAACGAACCAGGCAGTAACATTAATTATGGAAGCTGCGGACGAAGATGCTGAAATCATCTTTGGTACTGTGATAGACGATTCTATGGGCGAAGAAGTTAAAGTTACAGTTATTGCAACTGGACTTCAAACAGCTCGTAAAGAAGTCATGGCATCTCAAAATCAATCGCAGGTACGTACTGCCCCTCCGGTTACAGAAATGTATCAGCAACCAGTAGCCGCTTCTGCTCGTATGGAATCTCCTGCAGCGACACGTGTTGTTGAAGCTCCAAGAATGGAAGCTGCCACAGTTCGTGAGGAAGCTCCGGTTCATTCCAAGAATACAGACTATGCTGTTAAATCAGAAATTACTTTTGATCTTGATGAATCAAGAAATGAAAATACGAAACCTAAAATTAACTGGGCCGAAAAACTGCAAAGTGCCGCTTCAAAGTATGAATCTCAGAAAAATTTTGAAGGGAATACCTCCAACACTGCCAATGCAGCACCTGTGGCACCTAAGGCCCCTGCAATGGTTGAACGTCAGGAATACTCACACTTTGATAGTGCTGAAACACCTGCCGGTAACGTGACAGCACAGGCCGCTCAGACTCGTGAAAGCCGAATCAAGTCGATTGCAGAAAAACTCGGGTTTTTTAACTTTGATGAAGACGAGTTTGATACCCCTTCATTCATGAAGAAAAACGATCGTAATCACGATTCTCAGATTTAATTGAATTTTAATTTTCAATAATTAAGCCCCGCTTTAAGCGGGGTTTTTTTTTCAATTTTGAGATAAGTGAGTTTTAACAATTTCAACATTTTCTTTAATCGCCAGAACTACCAGATAAGTTTCGATGTAATCCTGATCAACATTTATTTTATAATGAGTTTCGATATAGGTAGGTATGCCTTTATCTTCGAATAGCCGTTTTTTAGCATCATAAAGCATAACGCCTTCCTCAGGATCCTGAGTTGAAGTTTTAACCGTTAGGACTTCTTCCCATTCGTGTCGCATTATGAGTGGGATGTGCTCTTTGCAAAAATGCAGGGATTTAAAAGGCTTTATGCATGACTTGCAAAAAAGTTTGTCGCAGATGCCGCAAGATACTTCGCCGGGTTCTTCGCGATGATTTGGACAAAACAATTCGGATCTTTTGGGTTTGGTTCTCTCCATCTCTCTCATTCTTTCTATGATTCCAGGATGGAATTCGCTTTTCGAAACGTCTGGATGAGGGGCCTCACCAGTTTGAATAGGATTATTTGTGATGATGGAGTTTTGATTTTTTAAAACTTTGTATATAAGCAGAGTCAGCAGTCCTACGATGATGACTAAAAGAAAAAGTGTGATTCCGATGAGGATAATTGCCGTATTTTCCATCATTGTTATTGTAAATCATCCCAAATGTTTAGCTAGTATAAATGAACTTCCGTCATAGGTTTATACCCAAGAAGGTTATTATAAAACTGACGGGTGGAAATCTTAAGCTGGTCCTTGATATAGTTCTCTTCCCGACTTATCAAATCAGACTTAATTTGTTGGAGTAAACGTTTTTTCAAGGCTTCCCCATGTTCGCTTGCCATCAGCGGTAAACCTAAGCTCGTGACTTCCATGTGGCCCATTGTACGGTGGTAGCTTATAAAAACTGCACCTTGAGTCGCCATTTTGCGCCGTTGTCCGATCTGAGTTTTCTCAATTTCAAGACTTTTACCATGAATCAAATGAGGCTCTTTGGATTCATGCTCTTCAATTTTAATTGTCCCTTCACCTAGGATGACCTCTTGATAGTTATAAATTAAATGAGGGGAAATCTTGGGATAACTTGTTTTTATGAATTCAAAATGTTTTTTTAGAAAATAGGATTCACCATGAATGGGAAAATAGAAATTAGGAGAAAAGTTTTTTAGCAGTATATTCAGATCTTCTTTTCCCGGATGTCCAGAAGCATGAATAAGATGGTCGCTTGCCGTTATGACTTCTGCGCCAAATTCTGTGAGCTTATTATAAATGCGATAAATTTTCTTCTCGTTTCCAGGTATGACTTTTGAACTAAAAATTACCAAATCTCCGGGGCCTGGTTTAAAAGTCCCGTCCTCACCGTAACTAAAGCGACGAAGTGCCGATAAAAAATCACCCTGGCAACCAGAGAGAAAAATAAGCATTTTTCCCGTCTGGCCCTTTACCTGATCAGTTTGAAATAATTCTGCTGGTGGAATATCACTGTGACCGGTTTCGTAAGCAGCTTCCATATAAGTATTTAAAGATCTGCCCATGATAACAATCTTTCTGCCTGCGGCCATGCCCATCTTGGCGATGGTATTCATCCGGTGAACATTAGAAGCAAAAAGAGTTATAAAGATTCTACTTTCATCACGCTCTAGTAAAGATTGGAGATCGGTATTAAGCTCACCTTCTGAAACTGTTTTTCCGTCGTTTAATATATTAGTAGAATCCATGAAGAAAGCAGTCTGAGTACATTCCGATAGTTTTTCATGGATACGTCTCAGATCAATGGGCTTTTCATGTTTTGAATATAGATCGACTTTAAAATCTGATATATAGAGGGCGCCCCATTTTCTGTCTTTGGAACGAATAATGAGACCACAGGTTTCGGGAATTGAGTGGTTAACATGAACAGGAGAGACGTCAACACCCTTGAATGCCAGTTCAGATTCAGGAGTATATAGCTTATAGTTCAGGCTTAATTTGTGCTCTTCTAATTTTTTCTGAATGAGGTGAAGAGTAAATTGGGAGGCATAGACGGTAATATCCGGGAAGGCCCTGAGTAAATGGGCCAGGGCACCGATATGATCCTCATGTCCATGCGTAATAATAATAGAAGTCAGTTTGGCCGGATCAAGGAGTGAAAAATCAGGAATCAGATAATTGATGGCAAAACATTCTTCATACGGAAAAAGCATCCCACAGTCGATGATGATTTGTTCATCAGAAGTGGAGATTAAGGTCATGTTGGATCCGATCTCTTCAACGCCGCCAATAGGTAAAATGCTAAAATAATTATTTTTCAAAACGTGATTCCTTTAAAGGAATTGTATCAGATAATTGAATCTTTAAAATGATTAGATGTGCTGTTCGACTGGAACTGATGCTTCATTGTGCAATAACTGTTTAATTCGAGCAGCTAAAATTAAAGATGCAACATCAGTCTCTTCTCCGACAGTAAAGTCAGCATACTGTTTTTGAGGGTCCAGGTATTTTTGGTACATAGGACGAACAGAGTCGTAATATTGGGCAATAACTGATTCCAATGATCTTCCACGCTCTTTAACATCACGGTGGAGACGTCTGGTAAATCTGATATCAGAATCCACATGTAGAAAGCACTTAATATCCAGAATATCTCTAATTTCCTGATCGTATAAAGAGAAGATTCCTTCAAATAACACAACTTTGCATGGGCCCATGGTTTCATATTCACCAGTTCTGCCAGAAGTTGCAAAATCATAAATCGGTACTTGGATAGAGTGACCTTTCTTTAATTCTGTCAGGTGTTCCCTTAAGAGAACCCAGTCAAAGGCGTCAGGATGGTCATAATTCGGCTTACCGTTAATTTTGGGAACAGTTGGTAAGTAATATGAATCCATATGGAGGATCTGGGAATCAGCGCTGTTAATGCCCTTCATGACTTTTTTGGCAAAAGTTGTTTTGCCAGAGCCAGAACCGCCTGCGATACCAATAAGAAAGATTTTTTGCTGCATATGGGTTGATTTATCTAACAAATAAACTGCCATCTGCCCAAGAAAACCTGAGGTATTGTAATTTTTTTATCCTCACATAAGCCATTTCTTAGGTTATATATTCACGCTTTAAAGGATTTTTATGGATGTATTCTGGGTCGTTACTCTATTTCATTTCCAACCATCACCCTCACAGTGGCAAACCGTGGAAAATCTAGCGATGATTGATTTTGAAGCTATGGGAATTGAGGAGTTTTCGTTAAGTGAACCTGAAGTCGATGCCATCCTGGGTGATCGCTCTTATTCAGGCGGTGATTTACCCCAAGATGTGATCGATGAAGTTGAAGCGAGGGTTTTGGGGAATCCAATTAATTATCGTTTTTTCTTTTCCAATAAAGACTTAGCAGAGAACTTTTTAAATAAAGTAAGAACTGAATTTCTATGTGAGTCTCAAATTGAAGAAAACCCAGCACAAGATTGGAATGCTGAATGGAAAAAGCATTACTCGCCTATTAAAGTGAACGATCAGTTAGAAATTATTCCTTCCTGGCGCAAGGATTTTAAGTCCAATAGTAAACATCACATTTATATTTATCCCGGAATGGGTTTCGGTACTGGAAGTCATGAGACCACTTTCCTCTGTCTGAAACTTTTTACTGAATTTCTCCTTAGTCAAAAGATAGAAAAAGTTCTGGACTTCGGTTCTGGCTCGGGAATTTTAGGCCTGGCGGTTTTTAAATTCTTCCCGGAAGCTAAAGTCGATTTCTATGACATCGATCCAGAGGCCAATAAAAACTGTTACCAGAACGCCGAAACAAATAATTTACAAGAATTTTCATTCAGGCTTCTACTACCTGAAGTTCGTTCTAAACTGCTTAAAGAATACGATCTGGTTTTTGCAAATATCTTAGAAAGTATTTTAATTTTAGAACAAGAATCCTTAATAGCTCATACCAAACCTGGTGGGGCCTTGATCCTTTCAGGCCTTCTTAAGCATCAGGCCCCTGGTATCATCGAAGCTTATTCAAGGGCCGGCATGAAACTAATCAGTCATGTTGAAAAAGGGGATTGGGCGGCCATCTTATTTGAAAAGGCAAACTCGTGAGGGCCCACTGGATTAAAGAACTACAAGTTCAGGAAGCTTATGCTTTAAGAGATGAGTCTCTCCATCACTTGGTTAATGTGATTCGAATCGAAGTCGGCGAAGAGCTAATGCTACTTAATGGTGCGGGTCTTGAGATTGTCACCAATGTAGAAGCCATTTCCAAAAAAGAGATGAAGCTGAAATTTATCAGGCAGGCCTTTCATGAGAGAAGTTACATCTTTGATCTGGCACTTGGTATGCCGAAAAGAGAAGCTTTGGAGTTATGCTTAAAGGAAGCTACGGAACTGGGCTTTAGAAATATTTATCTCGTGCGATCTGATTATTCACAAATGCGTATTCCTGACCCTGATCGAATGGAAAAGCTTATGGTATCTGCTCTAGAGCAGTCCAATGCCCCCTTCCTTCCAGTGGTCAAGGAAGCTAACTGGGAACTACTGCCTTGGAATATGTATGAAGAATCATTGCTAATGGATTCGCAGGCCCATATTCCTCCCAAGAAAACTAATCCTGCACCAAATGCTCCTCGACTTCTGATTATTGGACCGGAAGGTGGTTTCTCACCAAAGGAAGTTACTTTTCTGCATGCAATTGAAAGAATAAGAGTCGTCAATTTACCAACACCGATTCTGAGGACGCCAACGGCATTGCCGGTTGGAGCGGGGCTTATGATCGAAAGTTTGCTTAAGTGAGCTTCTACTTGCTATGATAAGAAAGTAAAAGGAATCAATATGAATCTGGACCAAGTTAAAAAATCGAATACTACTCCACCCGTAATAGACGATATTGAATTTGAATTCAAACCGATTACCTCAGGCCTGGGATTTCACCATCAGAAAACTACAGATATCAAGCCTGTTTTCACTGAAAGAACAGTTACTGTAAACCCTCTGCCACAAACTCATCAGGCACCTAAAAAAGAAATCAACGTTTATCAAAATGATCTTTCTCTTTTTTATGGTCAAACCCAAGCTACTCCAGAGGCCATACCTGATATTAAATTGCCGGAAGAAAAATACTATCGCCTTGCAAGTAAGTCTCAGAGAGTTTTTGCATATCTTTCGGATTTACTACTTGTAGCTTCAATTCTTGGAATTGTCCTAACGGTTATGGCAAGAACGATCAGTATGGATCTAATGGAAGTGTGGTCCCAATACCCGAATGAAATTACCCCATTAGTGCTAACACTGTTCTGTGGATTCTATCTGATTTATTTCTCTGTTTTTGAGAAGACTAGCCAATCAACTTTAGGAAAAAGTTTATTTGGATTAAGAGTGGTGACTTCAAGTGATAAATCTCTTTCACTGGCCGCATTGTTTGTACGTTCAGTCGTGAGTCTATTGAATTTTGTCAGCCTGGGACTTTTTTCTTATTTTGATCTTCAAAACAAAGTCACAGATTCAAAAGTCATCAGGATCGATTAATGTTTTCCTCAGCTTTAGAAACTTTTTTAAAAGAAAATCAAGGTAAGAGAATTGTTTTTACCAATGGTTGTTTTGATATTCTTCATCGCGGGCATGTAACTTATTTGGCCGAAGCTAGAAAGTTAGGCGATTTATTAGTTATTGGGCTTAACTCTGATGAAAGCGTGAGACGTCTTAAGGGTCCAGAACGTCCCATCAATAATGAAAATGATCGTCAGTATGTTCTCTCTCAATTAAAGTCAGTGGATTTTGTAGAAATCTTCACTGAAGACACCCCCCTGAATTTAATTATAAAAGTTGCTCCAAAAGTTTTAGTTAAAGGTGGCGACTGGAAAATTGATCAGATTGTTGGCGCTAAAGAAGTGATTCAATCTGGTGGAGACGTATTTTCACTTAACTTTGTAGATGGCTACTCAACAACTTCTATCATTCATAAAATACAAGAGACATGATCTTTTCTCTCTCAAGTCAACCCAAAGTAATCACACTTGAAGAGAGTGAGCATTTGGATATTTTTTGTTTTTTTGATGTGAAGCATTCCATAAACTGCCCTGACGAACTTTGGTTTGAGGCAATTTGTTCTTCACTCAGAAGAAAAAATTCCGTCTTAATTCTTGAAAAAGAAATTTCCAGTTTTCCCCACTGGGATCCTTCTAAAAGATGGATTGCCGGTGATCATTGGTGTTGGCTCGCTCCTAGAAGTTTAAGTGTTCTTTTGAAGGCCCACTCCGAGAATTCAATCACCTACCCACTTTTTAAAACTTGGTTAATCGAGTCTAAGTAGTCAAAATTATTTAAATCCCTGATTTTTTTACTCAGAAATGCCGTTTTGTACTCAAATATTACTCGAGTCTTTCGATAAGGATACGAGCCTGACTATTGTGGTCGGGTAAAGTTTAGATTCTTTTTCAAGGAGTACGTTGATGGGCTTAAGAATCAACACCAACATTGCCTCACAAGAGGTGCAAAGGAACTTGAGGGCGAGTAATGCCTCTCAAGAAGCGGAGTTTTCAAAACTCTCATCCGGTAAACGCATTACCAAATCTGCTGATGATGCTGCAGGTTTGGCAATTGCAAAAAAACTGGAAGCAGAAACTAAGGGTCTGCGTGTGGCATCTCGAAATGCCAATGATGCAATCTCGATGGTTCAAGTTGCCGAAGGCGGATTGAATGAAACGAGTAACATCCTGACCCGCTTGCGGGAACTTTCGATCCAGGCCGGTTCAGATACGGTGGGAGAAGCCGAAAGAGGCTATCTCTCATTAGAGTATGAACAACTTGTTCAGGAAGCCGATCGAATTTCCAAAACGACTCAGTTTAACGGACGTCAGCTTCTTCATGGGGAAGGTGAAACGTTACAGTTCCAGGTCGGAGCTTTCTCCGGCGAGGCCAACAGAATTGAGTTGGATTCATCGTCAACAGACGCATCAGCAGAAAATTTAGGGATTATGGGTACCAATGTCCGGGATAAAGCCGAGGCCATTGATAACCTTGAAAGAATAGATACTGCCATTAATAAAGTAAGTGCGTTTAGAGCTAACTTTGGATCAATCCAATCGCGTTTACAAAGCACCATCAATAACCTTGATGTAGCGGTAGTAAACCAAGAATCGGCACGCTCACGTATCGAAGATGTGGATGTGGCGGATTCAACAGCAAAACTTGCATCTGCTCAGATCAAGAATGCTGCAGGTACGGCGACTCTTGCTCAGGCCAATCAGCTTGGTAATAGCGCTCTACGTTTAATCGGTTAAGAGATACGTACTCGTATTAGGTATTGTTTTACTTAAGCCCAAAGCCTCTCGGGTTAAAAACCTGGGAGGTTTTTTTGGAGAAATCTTTTTGTGAATGATAACAAGCTTAAAAAAGTTAAAGATGAAGCGACGATCTTAAGCCTCTTATCAGGTGCTAAAGAAAACAATGCCGAAGTTTTTGTCTGGAAATTAATAGGAAATACGAAGCACTTGGGACAAGTTCGAATTGAATCAATCAGAAAAATGCGGAAAGATTTTTGTATTATACCTGCTGAAGGTCAAGACAGGCTTATTCAGGATTTGATGGGAAGTCATAATCATGTCGATCTTTATATCCCTCAATCAGCTCTCCTGCTTCGTTGTAATATTAAACAAACAGACGCTCCCTTTAGGTACTATCTTCAATTGCCTGACTTTGTGGCACAAGTAGAAAGACGAAAGAGTTTCAGATTAAATGTTCATAACACTTCAGAAGTTAAAATAAGTTTTGGTAAGTCTGTTACCGGTCCCCGTCCCATGATTCAGCATTTCTTAAAAGATTGTTTTGATGTCAGTACGGGTGGATTTTCATTTTTTGTATCAAAAATGGAATCAAAGTTTTTCCAATTAAATGATCCCATTGAGAAAGTTGAGATTAAAGCTGGAGATTGGTCTACCAAGGCTTCTGCCGAAATAACGACGATCAGAGAAGTTGAACCTGATGAGCATAATGGTTTTACCTATAAAGTCTGGCGTGTGAGTTGCCGTTTTACACAAATTGATCAAATTAGCCGAAAGTATCTTGAGAAGTTTATTTTTGAGCGGATAAAGGAAGAGCTTCATGCTATAAATGAATGATCATGAAAATAGCTGCTATTTCCGACGTTCATATAAAGTCCGCACATGATGAAGCAGACGATCTATTAACGGCTTTTTTAAATCATCCAGAGGTCCAGACATCGGACTATATTCTTTTATTAGGGGATATATTCGATTTAATGTGCGGCCCCCATGAAGAATACCTTGTTGCCTACTCGCATATTTTTGCATTGTTAACTAATCTTCAAAATGAAGGTAAAAAAGTCTACTTTTTTGAAGGCAATCATGACGTGCACCTTGAGAAGCTATTTAAAAAGTTATGGCCGCATGATGAAGTTAGAGTCACTCAGGACCCTATTATTGAAGAAATTGATGGCCATCAGTATTACTTCTCTCATGGAGATGAGCACGAAGTCGATAATCTCTCTTACCATCGTTATATTAAATTCATTAGATCAAAACCTTTAAAATTTGTTGCTGAGAATCTCATTCCATACGTTGTTTTGAATTTTTTTGGAGAGAGGGCATCAAAAATTTCACGTAAAAAAGGCTCCCGAACATTTAATATTGAACAGGTCCGGGAACGATTTAGACATGGTGTAGGAGTAACAACACAAGGGCGTTTTGACTTCGTTTTAGGTGGTCATAGTCACGTTCAGGATGAATACAAAATTCCGGGATCGAAATCCGTTTATTTAAATAACGGTTATGCTTTGAAGACCCGAACATTTATTTTAATTGATAATCATCAAAGTAAATTCATTCCATTAAGTTAACTGTGCCATGGCCTTGACTTCTTTTAAGACCATTTTTCCATAAATTTCCCTGACGGTTGATTCCGTTCTGGCCTTCATTTCTTCCGCTTGGATATCTTTATTAACGATAATGAGCACTTCAGCGAATTGAGCAATCTGAGGAAGATGGGTAATAGCGATCACCTGTCCATGGAGCGCCACTTCTGATAGGGCCTTACCAATACAGGTTCCGGTTTCTCCACCAATTCCTGTATCAATTTCATCAAATAGAAAAATACTGATGGAATCATGACTCGATAGAATTTGTCGCAAGCTAAGGAGTATCCGTGAAAGTTCTCCTCCAGAAGCTATATCTTTAATCTTGAAAAAACCTTCTCCTGGATTTGTTTCTGAAATAAAAAAAGCCCGAGAAATGCCAGTTTCATTCAATTCATCCATTGTTTCTAATTCTAAACGTAAAGTGGCTCCATTCATTTTTAAGGTACGAACTCTTTGTGTTAGCTCTTCCCCTAGCTTTTTGGCATGTTTTACGCGATTTAAATGAAGGGCTTTGGCCTGTTTTTGCAGCTCTGTATGATAGAGAGTAATTTTGCTTTCCAGTTCATCTAAATTAATATCAAGGCCTTCCAGTTGATTTTTCTCTTTCAGGAAATCCACTTGAGTTTGCAGGATAGTTTCCACGGTTCCCCCAAATTTCTTTTTGAGCTTTTGGTAACTATCCAAGCGATCCAAAACATTTTCTAAATCTGAAGGGTCTACCTCTAAATTGAGTTTTTGATCTATTTGAGACTGTAAAGTTTGCAAACGATCGTCAATCTCAGCAAGGAGATCGACTTGTTCATTAAAAAGGTCAGGGTTCTTGTTGAAAAGATGATTCAGGAATTTCATTTGTCCAGAAAGTCCTGGTTGACCCTCACTACCTTCAAAACTTTCTTTTACCTGATAACAAAGTCTCTGCGTTTTCTCCAAATTAATCATTATGTTTTTCTTCTTCAGGAGATCTTCTTCGTCCTGGGAGGATGGATTGAGTTTCTCAATCTCCTGAAGTTGAAAAATTAAATAATCAAGTCTCTGTTCTCTTAAAGACTTCGACTTGATTAATTCCTCTTGTTCTTTTTTATATTGCTTATAATCCTTTAATTGATTCTGGTAATTCGCCACATCTTTGAGTTGGCGGGAAAAATGATCCAGTAGATATAATTGATAGTTCTCAGACAAAAGCTTTTGATTCTCAAACTGTCCGACTAAATCGATAAATTTGCGGGCAAAGGAAGCCAGGAAAGTAACTGTACATGACAAATGGTTGATATAATTTTTAGTTGAGCCATTTTTATAGATTAACCGTTTTATGATGATTTCCTGGCCTTCAACTGGAAAACCTTCTGCTTCTAAAAAGGCCTGAACCTTTTCATCCTTGCAGAAAAAGGATGCCTCAATAAGTGAATACTCGGTTTCTCTACGGACAACTTTTTTATCTGCCCTTCCCCCTAGAATGAGTTGTAAGGCATCTAGAACCAAGCTTTTGCCGGAACCGGTTTCTCCGATAATGGCATTAAGGCCCGGCTTGAATCGAATTGATTGATTCTTAAAAGTCGCAAAGTTTTGAATTATAAGATCTTTTAGATAAAAATTTGCATCCATAAAATCCTCCGCATTTTAATCTTACGGATAATTTACGGACAATCAAGCAAATACGTATTATTTCCGTACCGAGCTTAATCTTTTTTAGAATTGATGAACTTTTCACGAATCGTTTCAAAGTAGAAGCGGTCCGGATTCTTAATTAAAGAGACCTTCTTAACCTTGGAACTGTTAATAGTGACAACATCCTGCTCATCGATATTTAACGCCACCTGCCCATCCAGGGTGAGTGTCACTGAATGATGTGGAGGCAGAATTCTTAGGGTTATGGGTGAGGAGTCGGGTATAACAAACGGTCTATGAATCAAGGAATGAGGACAAATTGGAGTCAGAACCAGTCCCTTCACATCTGGATGAACGATTGGTCCCCCTGCGGCCATTGAATAGGCGGTTGAGCCCATTGGAGTTGAAATGATAATACCATCGCCAGCAAGATTGTAGATGTGTTCATTACCAAGTTCTGCCCTGAGATAAATCATCCGGGCAATATCATTTTTGGCCAGTACGGCATCGTTAAAGAAATAATCTTTAAAATGCAGCTTTCCCTTTCTTATGACATTTACATGGCAAAGTGGCTTTAAAGTAACTTCAAACTTTCCATCAAGAATGTCCCCTAAACGATCAAAATATTCATTTTTGTTGAATTCAGTAATAAAGCCCAGGCGACCTAGGTTTATACCAAGAACCGGTATTTTAGATTTTATCCGGCGACAAACACCAATGAGGGTTCCATCCCCGCCCAGCGAGAGCATCATATCGACTTCATTGTGAAAGTTTTTAGAGTTCCAGAACAATAAATGGTCTGTGGATTTTTGCTTAAAGAATTTTATAACTCTTTCTCGGTCTTCTTCCCGAAATACGACTTGTTTTTTTCTTCTCAATAACCAGGCGCAAAGATTTGGCAGAATACTATAAAACTCAGGAGTGGAATTTGGTTTAAGAGTGATTCCAATGATTTTTATACTGTTCTTTTTCATATTCATTCCGTCATGATACGCATGGCCTGTTCCAGGTCATCAAAAGGTTTATTGAGAAGTCGGCACTGATAAGCATTCGCTCGCGAAAGCACCTGAGGAGAATTATAGGCAGTCATTATCACAAACTTCTTGCCTATCTCTTCAGAAGAAAACTTCTTCTTAGATTCTTCAATTACATCAAATCCTGAAATGTCCTGCAACATAAGGTCACAGATAATTCGATCGTAATGATTGTTAAGTATGAGATCGATAGCGAGTTTTCCACTGGCCGAAACATCAACTTTTAAACCCTTACGTTCAAAAAGTTTTTTGAGTGATTGTTGGATCAGAATTTCGTCTTCAATAATAAGAATATGATTCATGTTTTTGGTAGTGTAAGCCTGAAAAAGGCCCCTTTTTCGCCATTATTAACTAAATATTCTAAATTTCCACCCATTTTTAAGGCAAGATTTCTAGATAGTACCAAACCCAGACCTGTCCCTTGGGTTTTAGTAGTAAAGAAAGGTTTAAAAAGCTGGGAAACTTTATCTTGAGGTATTCCCGGACCATTATCAATCACATCAATGGTAACAACCTGATCACTCGAATTAATGATAAGTTTTATTTCCCGTGGCTGGGGCTGATTCTTCATCGCCTGGGCGGCATTAACGATCAGGTTAAAAAGAATTTGAACCACGAAGATCAAGGGAACGTCGAGGAGTAGATTTTCAGTATCATTTTCAAAGACAATAGACTTGCGGGATTCACGAACTTCGCTTTTAGAAAGCACAATGGATTCATCAATGATTTTCTTAATCAAAACCGGTTTGCTTTCAGTTTGAACCTGGTAGAGATTAGAGAAGTTTTCGATAATAACCTGACAGCGATTAACGTTTTTTTCAATCTCCTGCATGAGCTCTTTGCTATCAGGGTTAACTTCCATAATTGAAAATAGTTGTGAACCAAGTTTTAATCCGAATAGTGGATTACTGAGTTCATGTCTTAAAGTATTCAATAGTTCACCCAGTAAGGAGATCCTTTGAAAGTGAAAAAGATCGAAAGCATAGTGACGAAGTTCATCACTATCATAAAGATCAATCGTAAAAGGCCCTTGAACTTTCTTATTGAAGAAAATGTCTTTGTCCTGCAGTTCTCCGGTATAAAGGTCATTCATGAAAGAGGCACCCGAAATCCCATCTCTAATCCGAAGAGGTAGAGGGAAGTCCTGAAGACATACTCTTAACTCAGAAATCCGTTTATCTGAAAACTCCTGATCAATGAGTCTTTCAAAATGGGGCTGCAGAAGATCTATACAGGTTTCAAACAATTCAATTTCATCTTTACTGTAGCTAAGAAAGTCATCTCGGGAGACAACGGCAACCATGCTGTATTTTTTTGACATGATTTCTTTGGCCAGAAAACTTCCATTGAAGGGAAGATTCATCTTGGGAAATGCCTCAGAAGAAAAAGATTTAATTTTCGATTTTTTAATTGAATTAAAAAAAGTGTTAAACTCCTTAACTTCAATCTGACTCTGTGTTTTTTCGTCTCGCCAGATAATTCCAAGAAGTTCTGCCCTGGTCTGACCCTTAAGGTGGAGTATAATTAAAGAGCTTTCGAATTTCTGGAGAAAGGGAACATCTAAGAGCTTTTCCATTAAGCTTCGCAGACTATGAGATTCATTAGAGATTAAATTAACCTTTTTAATGATTTCATCCCATAAATCTTTAACATTCTCACCAGGATTTAATGAAACCCTTGAAAATATCTTTTTCTCTATGCTTTGAGTGGTTTTAATGAAGCCATCAAAAGATTCAGCGATCGAAGTTTTGAATGGACCTTCGTACTGCATGCCATTAAGGATAGTTTGAACATTTTTATGATAATAAGGAAAATCGCAATACTCCCCGTCAGAAAAATTAACCCACAGACGATCGCCTTTCTTTAAAAGTGCGATCTTAGCGTCAGGCTCCGGCAACTGGATAAATGTGGATAAATCGAGAGTATCAAAATCCAAAAGGATTTGAGGGTCTATGAATAGTTTTACGTATTCAGCAGTTTCTTGGTCTGGGGTATAAGATCTATTTTCCACTGGGTTAAGTTATCTTTTAATTCATACTTAATCAATTCTTCCAACGCTACATAGTCATGTTTCAATTGGGCCTGGTTCATGGCCTTAAGGATAAAAAGTAAGTGAATATGGGATTCTTTTATCCCAGGGATAGTTCGCTTAGATCTTACCATCAAGGTTTTAGACATAAGGGTGGTTAATTCCACATACTGGCTTATATCTGAGGTTAGTTTTGTAATCCGACGGTTCCAGAAGAATTCCCGTTCTGGAGTAAATTCACCGATAACCTGAATGTCGAGGATAATATCCGATAAGAACTCTAAGGTTAAACCAATCGTTTGGAGTAGAAAATCTTGATTACAAGAAGGAGAAGCCACCACTGACATACAATTCATCCTTGATATGTATAATCAAATGTTAACTTCGTTTTGTTTTAAAGTCACAGAAAATAATTCTAGTAGAGCTTCCAGGGCCTGATGCTCTTCCGAGTAAGTTAAAAAGCTGGACTGGGCTTGCTCTAAAAGGGTTGATCCTTGGTTTTGACCTCGTCTGATACGATAAAAATCCAGAAAGGGTCTTAAAAAGGAATGAGATTGGGCTATCTGATCGCTGATTTTATCAATTTCAATGAGATTTTTTAAATGGCCATCAATCTTGGAACCGTCGGCTGTTTTGGATCTTGATTCTTGATAAACAGTATCGATAGAAACCATGGCGTAATCATGGAGTCTTATGAACTTCCTCAGGACTTCCTGATGATTTTTCAAAAGATTCAATTGCGGAAGAGTACACTTCGTTATCTCAAGATTGACATCAAACAGATTCAATAAAAAGTTCCAGAGTACAACATGAGACTGATAAAATGGATAATTCTCATCGCTGGCATTGAGCCCTTTTAAATAAGCTCCAAAAATATTCTCTTGCTCAACTTGATATATAGAATATGGGGCTTCAATTATTCTTTCTGAACTAACCGCTTTTTCAATCATTTTTAAAAGTTCAGCTGCTTTAAACTTTTGATTCCGAGAACTCACCAACAGGTGACCACTGCCGTGAGGCAAAAGATTGAAACCTTGAAAGCTACTTGAAAGAAATAGTCCTCTTCCTCCAGCGGTACAGAATTTCAGGGCAAGTAATGTCGCCGGTCCGATATATAAGGTTTGTGAGAGATCAGAGATGAGGTCTATTTCAGTTAAATCCTTAAGTGGGATATGGGGATAACTAAGAGAGAGTTCGTGTAGTAAAGCCTCTTGTTCGTCAGCCGAGAAAAGATGAGTCGCAGTAGCTCCTAAAGCGATTTGTCTGATACCAGATTTTTTAAGCTCTTTGTGTTGAACACTCTTTATACCTAGAATGTTTTTATAAACATCCTGGAGATGAAAAGTTAAAAAAGGGGCCTTGGCCTTTAGGGTCATCAAATAAGAAGACCATAGATCCTTAACGTAAGTTTGACCTGCTGTTCGGTATGGTCCAATTTTGGTTTTTGAAAGGATTTCAGAGTGGAAATCCCAACTTTCTTCATTCAGGGATAAATTTACTGAGACATCAAAATGAGTGCTCTTTACAAGATCTTTATTCCAGCTGATCCCCGAGATAATAGGGCTTGAATGATCATAGACTTCTTTAAGGGATTTTTCTTCTACTAAAAGAGTGAGTTCGAAATCCTTGAATGCACTTGAGTTTTTCTCCAGCACCTGCAGAGTTTCAAAAAGAAAATAAGCTTCATCTTGTTGAATGATTAAAAGCTTTTTCACTTATTTCACATCACTTAAATTGTAACCCTTAATGTTTTCTTTTTGTCTAACGGTCTTCTCGATGTCGTTTTTGACTTCAGCTTGATACTCCTGGAGTTTAACTACCAGCTTCTCATCAAGCTTTTTGATAAAATCAATCTGACGATTAAGCTCAGTGCGCTTTTCATCGGCGACTTCTGTCCAGTTAATCTGTTTTGATATCTGGTCGATAACCAAAAAGAGTCTTTCACGATTGGAGGTGAAATTCTCAAAATGCACATCTTGTGAAAAATCTTTGGCAATCATGGATTCAGTCATGATGATTGCCTTCATTAAGAATTCTTCGAAAAGGAGGGTGAACTTTTCCATTAAGCGCTCTTACTTGGTGTGTTTTGAGTTTTTAAATTCTTAATTGCTTCAGTCCATCCGTCATAAAGGGTATTTAACACCTTTAAACAACCTTCAAGATGAGTCTTATCTATCTTGATATTTGCTTGTGTGCTCGAGTAGAGGATGTAGTCATAGAGTGAAGCCAATTCCTTGGCAACATCTCCTCCAACTTCAAAGTCGAGGCTATTCGAAAGCTCTACAACAATGTCCTGCATCTTCCCGATGTACTCACCTTTCTTGGCGAGATTTTTCTGCTCAATGGCTTCAATCGCTTTTTTACAGTTCTTGATCGCAGCTTGATAAAGCATGAGTAAGATTTGTTCCTTACTTGCTGTTTCAACTGAAGTTTTTTTGTATGCACCTAAACCGTAGCTCATGGGACCCTCCTCCTATGTCGCTTGTATTTTATCATAACTGTGTAACTCCAGGAGTAGCGGCAAAACCTGCTAACCCGGCGCCTTGCCCCTGGATTTTAGAGATGGTCTCTTCCAGTCGGGCAAATTTAGCTTTAAGAACTTCTTCTTTCTGTTGGATGTGCCGCTGTCTATTAACAATCTGGCGATCAATTTGATTTACCTGACTTTGTAATCCGCTTTTTCTGGTAGTTAAAACTCCACTTGGCTGACTCAGTAAACCTTTTGCCGTATCATCCAAAAGATCAATGAAACCGTTGGTTTTACCGCCTTCCAGTGTATATTTTCCAGTGAGTGTTTGTGTGACGGATTTATAATCTTTGGCCAATGCCGCTTCGAACTTGGCCTGGTCTAACTTTAATAAACCGTCTCTCTGGAAGGTTACACCCAGGTCACCCATTCTCATTGGACCCGCATCTGTTGGGATAGATGTGAAGATGGCCGACCGAATTCTACTTTCAATAGTGGTAAGGGTTAGGTCACCACCTAGAGTACGTGAGGTATCCGTCTTTTCATCAAGAGTGTTCTGGTCTTTAATGAACTTTAGCACGTTATTAATATTATCAATGAGACTACTAACTTTACCGCCGATCTTTTGAATGTCTTCGGTGATCTCAATGTTGATTTCTTCACCGGGTTTGGCCTTCTTGAGATCGATGGTTACACCTGGGATAAGATCAGTAACTTTATTGTTCGGAACTTCAATTTCAAATCCATCTAGCTTCACCTTGGCATCCTGTGCAGGTCTTTCTTGCTCAAAGAAAAGATCAACTTCACCATCGACCAAGTAGAGATAGGGAAACTCTACTTTGTTATTATCGCCGGTGTCTGCCATAGAGATCATTATACGCCATGGTTCATCGGAATCTTTACCATCGTTGACTACAGTGGCCCTCATTCCCAAATCACCATCACCATTAATTAGTTTGGCAATGCCGGTTAATGTGGCACTGTGTTCATCTACATAGATTTCTTTTTCTTCACCATTAGGAAGAACGGCACGAATATACCCAACGCCGACATATGTTTTATCTTTATCTTCTACTCCATTGCTGATGGCGGAAGATTTTTGGGCAAGTTGAACAACTTCCAATTGATACTTTCCAGGATCTGCGACGTTTTTATCCGCGGTAACTGCGACATTGTTATTATCACCGGTATTAATGGCAAGTTCTCGCAAGCTTCGGGCATTTTTATTTTTGAGAACTTCACCACGCATGTTTTCAACTAAGCTCGTAAGCTGTTGTACCAGCGCTTTCTTATCGCTGATCTTCCCTTTGCGTGCTTCCATTTGCTGAATAGGAATTTTTTCAGCTTCAATGATTTGCTGAACAATGTCCTTGGGCAGGCCTGAATTAATGGATCCGAATGAAATCCCCAAATCTTTCCTCCATGAAAGTTAGCGGACGATTGGAGTCGGGTTTACATCTTGTTAACCCAATATAAGAGTAACATGGGACATTGTTGTCGCAAGTGGGAAGAAAGTGAGCTACGATTATTGCTTGGAAATGAGAAAAAGAGAGAAGGTGAACAACTCCCTCTCTCTTTTTCGAATCTAGTCTAGGGTCTGGGACCTTTTGATAAGTCCCACTGTTCTGATCGGATATTATGGAAAAAGCTTTAGCGAAAAACTCAAATATTATCTGGGCCAAGTCGAAATTCTTTGTAAATCGGCTGCTTATCTATTTTTCTTTTTTACTACTACCAGTTTGGATCCAAAAAACTCTGGAAATTAACATCTTTGTCCAATCTCTCTTAATGCTTGCCTATCTTATGTTTATGGCGGGCCAGTGGTACCTGCTGGGAAAAGAGATTGATCACCGTTTAAAGATTTATTTTCGGGCCAACTCCAGTATTGATCGGGTTTTGTACCGGGTAATTATTGGTAACGCCACTATGATGTTAGTTTTCAACGTGATGTCTTTCATTCCTGAAAGTATCGTTCGCCATTTTTTTTGGGGATTCTTTGTTGTAGTTGGTCTATTTTATTCTTGGCCGACCCGTGGAAAAATTATTGAAGAATCTGTCTCCACTCAGTTTACGGAATATAAATATCTCGATGCTTTTGAAAAGACGGTTTTATTTCTCACCCTCGCCATGTTTATTACGAGTATGCCTAGCTTCCCATTTCTGAGTAATCTGGAAACTCTTAAACTGATTGTTGATCCAGAAGAAAAGATGCATGGTCAGTTATGGAACTATCTCCATATGAATTTCTACCCATTTCGTCGATTCCCACATCTGGTGAATTTGGGGTGGAGTATGCATTTTTATTTCATTAGTTTTGGACTCTACCTACTGGCCTTCTATGGCATCATGCGCTTTTTCATGTCCCGCAGACTATCAATTCTGGGATTATTCGCTCTGATATCAACCTGGTCTTTTTCTTTATTTCTTAAAAAAGATCCTTTCTTATCTGCCACTACTTGCTTTTCAGTTCTTTGGGTTTGGTCAATTCTTTGGTGTATTAAAAGTTCTACCTATCGTTCAGGTTTAATGTTTGGACTCCTCTGCTATACCGGGGTAGTTCTAAATTTTAACTACGTGTTTCTGTTCCCAGTGGGACTGGCATTGCTCTATTTCTATTTTCTAAATGAAAATACTGATTGGTATCGAGGACAGTTCGTTAAATACACTTCACTCGGTATGTTTTTAATTCTCATCACGATGATCACTCATATTGATCTGCGTTTTTTTGAGGATGCTTATACCTGGAAACAGTTTAATTCGTATTTATTGGTTGTTTTGAAGCGCAAAGCCTTTTACTCATTATCTGTGCTGGGGCTTATTACCCTGCTTATTATGAACTTCAAACCGCAGCGTAAGACACTAACTGCTCTTACTCTTGATGTGAAAAGACTGAGAGAATTTACCATTTTAATTGTTTGCCTCATCGTGCTGTCAATGACAGTTGAAAAAGATCTGGCGCATAGTTTTGGTCTATTATGGTTTATAGTCTTCTTATGTATTCTGCCTCTGGAATGGATTTTCCAATCAATTTCGCGTCTTCGTTCTCGCCGTAATTTCATTTACATGATTTATGTGATCGTGTGTTTATTAGATTCCCACTTTGAAGGGCGAATTCGAATTCTATTTAATTTTTATCAATCCCCCCCTGATATAGTTGAGCTAATCAATCGTGAGAAATAAGTTAAGATCTTAGATTTACTTACTTTCTCTATATTTCTTTTGCACCGTTCGACAGGCGCTTGCTACAATAGATGTAAGAATCGAGAAGAGAATGGATCTCTTCACGCGATCAAGGAGGACTTTTGTACAAGGCACCCTTAACCGCTACTGTTTTTAAAGATTTTTCTTCTTGTTATTCCCACTTTACGTCCCAAACTTCCCCTAACCCAGAACAGCCTTTCGTCTATGTCGATGCCTCAGGGGTTAAACTCGTAACCAGTGTTGTCGGAGAGAATAATACTGCCTCAGATGGAGTATTTGCGCTATCGATGGCCCAGGACGGTTATGTGGAGATGCTGGCCATGTATGAAGCTAGTTAACTAATTTTGGGGAAAACTAAATTAGTCAACCATTGTTGTGGAAAAAAATGTAAGGGAACCTCAGGGTTCCCTTTTTTTATCTAGTTAAAATTACTATTATGAACCAGAGCAATGTAAGAAGGGTTTAGAAATTTACAACAAAAAAGATTGTGGAAAACTAGGAAGGTTTTGTGGATAAAAAAGTATTATTGAGAAATTCTTTGGCCAAAATTATGATTGAAGAAATTGCTACACTGAATGACTTGGTGAGCCGTTATTCTCACCCTAACATCACTCACAAATCTGATGGCTCTCCGGTTACAGAATTGGATCTTGCCCTTTCGGCCCAAATTGAACTGCTAATGGAAGAGCATTTTCCGAATACCACTTTCTACTCTGAAGAAAAATTCTCGAGCTGGAGCTTTCCTTTATTGGCGCTTGATCCATTAGATGGGACCCGTGAATACATTGAGGGGCGAGATGATTGGGCCATTTCCATTGGAGTTTTCCCCACTGAAAAGTTTCAGGGGGATGGTTGGATCTATAATCCCAAAACAGGGGAATGTTTTAGTGAAGTTCCGAAACAGGATTTCATTGATAAAAGCACATACTGTGGAGAGGTCTCGCGCTCAGAGTGGAAAAGCGGATTATTTAATCACCAAGAGTCCGAAAAATTTAAACTTAAGGCCGTTGGAAGTATTGCGTATAAATTGGGAAGACTTTCAGCAGGAAAAAGTGATTTTGTAGTGAGCCTTCGTCCAAAAAATATCTGGGATATAGCTGGGGGAACCATACTTTGCCAGAAGGCCGGTTTTAAGTTCTATTCCCAAGGTAGGGAGGTTACTTCCGTGCAGAAGCTTTATCAACCACCTTTGATTTGGTGTCACGAGGAACTTTTTTTGGAACTTTCAGAGATTTATCCTTAGCTGCGCAGACATCTTTAAGATTGCACAAGTCACATTGAGGCCTGCGAGCAATACATGTCCTTCTTCCTAAAAAGATCAAGAGATGAGACAAATCGGTCCATTGTTCGTTAGGGAAAAGCTTCATCAGATCTATTTCAACTTTTACGGGATCAGTTTGTTTAGTCAGACCCAAAAGATGGGCAGTTCTTTTTACATGGGTATCCACAACAATGCCGGTATTAATATTAAAGGCATTACCTAGTACGACGTTGGCCGTCTTGCGTCCCACTCCTGGTAGTTCACTAAGTTCCTCTACGCTTCTAGGAATTTCTCCTTGATGTTTATCCATCAGCATTTGAGCACAACCAATGAGACTCTTACTTTTGTTACGAAAAAAATTAATGGATTTAATAACTTCTTCTACATCGGCAAGTTCGGCACGAGCGAGTTTTTGGGGTGTTGGATACTTTTTAAATAAAGCTGGAGTGACCATATTTACTCTGACATCTGTACATTGAGCAGAGAGGATGGTTGCTAGCAAGAGTTCATATGGATTCGAGTGATTCAACTCACAATGGGCATCAGGGTGAACTTTTTTCAGTCTTTCATAAACGACGGCAGCTAATTCAGTTTTTTTCATAGGCCAATTCTAGCAAAGTTGGCCTATTTCATCAAAGCTTGCTATTAAGGCAACATGAGCAATTTTAAAGTTAAAGATCATTATTTTAATAAAGCAAAGAGTGAGAACTTCCTTGCCCGAAGTGTTTATAAGCTTGAAGAGATAGATGAAAAATACAAGATCTTAAGGCCCGGAATGCAAGTTGTTGACTTCGGTTATCACCCAGGCTCATGGATACAGTATACAAGTCGGGTTATAGGTGATGATGGATTGGTAGTCGGAATCGATATCCGCGAACTTAATAAGAAGCTTGCCGGGATCAAAAACGTTCGAGTGTATGAAAAAGACATCTTTGATATTCACGATCTTACCCAGTTGGGGGTCAGTGGGCAGTTTGATGTAGTTTTGTCTGACATGGCGCCAAACACCACGGGGATTAAGTCTTTGGATCAGGACCGCAGTCTTAACTTAGTGGAATCAGTCTTTGGCTTACTTCCAAAGTTTTTAAAACCAGGTGGAAACTTCGTCATTAAGGTATTTGATTCACAACATGCTCAGAACTTCCTCAAGGAACAAAAGAACCTGTTCAAAGAGTTCCAATATTTAAAGCCCAAATCTACCAGAAGTATCAGTAAAGAATTTTTTGTCATTGGAAAGAACTTTAAGGCATAATGCTTTCATGGTTTTTAAGGATTTAAACCGCAAAGCATGGCTAGTGCTTTGCCTCTTAGTATTATCTACTTTCCCTGCTTGGGGGAATCTCAATTTTATTAAGGATAATACTCTATTTTCAGCGCCAACTGTTACATCCGAAAAGTCAGTTCAAGAATCTGATGATTTTCAGAAGATTCTTTCTGATCATCAGGATTGGAATGAGCAAATTGATTACGATAGTTCTAAGTATGATGTTCAATATACATTCAACTCCGAACTTGAAGAATTTATCAAAAAACAACTTTCGCTTTATCGCCCTGATTATACTTCGGTTGTTGTGATGGATAATGAAACCGGCCATATACTGGCAGCGGTTGACTACTCTCGTAAGAAACAGGTATTTGGCCGTGATCTAGCCTTTACTAACACACATCCTGCCGCCAGTATCTTTAAGGTCATTACTGCTGCTGATCTTTTAGAAAATACTCATATAAATACTGATACTGAATTTCACTTCACTGGTCGCTCTACCACTTTGTATAAGCATCAGCTTAAAGAACCAGTTGGCCGTCAAAGATGGATTAGAAGTCTTGATTTGAAGAAGGCATTTGCTACTTCTAACAATGTTATTTTCGGTAGAACGGCCATTGAGAATTTGACTCCAGCTGGTTTGAAGAAAATGGCAGAAAAGTTTGGCTTTAACAAAAAGCTTGTTGAAGGTGTTAATTTAGCACCCTCTGTTTTTAATCTGGCCCAGGATCAATATAATCTGGCCGAGTTCTCTTCTGGTCTAAATCGTCATACGCTCATGAGTCCAGTTCATGGAGCGGTTATAGCCTCTGTGGTTGCAAATGGTGGTGTCCTCCGTCATCCCATCGTAATCAAGTCATTGGTTGGTTTAAACGATAAAAAAACTATTTTTCCTCCTTTGAAAAAGGATGAGGTCGTACTCACTCCTCGAACCAGTGAAGATCTTCGAACCTTATTTATGGGAACCATCACGGAAGGTACCGCACGATCTTCTTTTAGAAGAAGTAAGTACTTACTTGAGAAATTGGAAATTGGTGGCAAAACTGGTAGCCTTACCGGTGGTGAGCCTTATGGTAAGCGGGATTGGTTTGTCAGTTACGCTAAATCAATAGAAGATAAGCATGATAAGGGTATCTCAATTTGTGTTATGATCGTTAATCAGAAGAAGTGGTATATCAAATCACCACTCTTAGCTAAAAACATCATGGAATACTATTATTCAACCCTTTTTCCGCAAAAAAAATAAAAGGTGGACTCGATGGAAGAAAATTCAAATCCTGAGGCAGTGCAAACTGTTAATCCTCAGGAGACGGCCGGTGCAGCTGCTCCTTTAATCTCTAAAAAAGATAAGTTTATAAAGGAAGTAAAGTCATTCACGCTGATCATTCTCTCGGTATTGGTGTTTAGATCAGTACTGTTTGAGCCCTTTAAGATTCCTTCCGGGTCAATGATTCCAACTTTGCTCATTGGTGATTTTATTCTGGTAAATAAATTTTCCTATGGATTCAAAGTTCCTTTTAGTGACTGGTTTACTGACCCTGTTTATTTAACTGGACCAGAACAGCCTGAAAGAGGTGATGTAGTTGTCTTTAAGTATCCCAAGGACACTAACCTTAATTATATTAAGCGAGTTATTGGTTTGCCAGGGGACACCATTGAAGTGATCGATAAAGTCGTTTACGTCAATAATAGGCCAATAGAAACTAAAGAAATCGATGGCAAAAAAATTCTGGAAGATATGGATGATCGCTATAAGGCTTACCAGTTTAAGTTTATGGAAACTAAAACTGGAGATCAAACCCATGTGACTCAGGTCGATATGGGTAATGATTATTTTGCCAATTACTATAAGTTCACGGTTCCTAAGGATAATTATTTTGTCATGGGTGATAACCGTGACTTCTCAGCTGATTCGCGCCGTTGGGGCACGGTTCCTTTTGGTCATATTAAGGGCAAGGCGATTATGATTTGGTTCTCGCTTTCCGTGCCTTGGCCTTGGAGCGAGGATGAACAGGAATCATGGAAATTTAGACCATGGCGTATTGGTAAATTAATTGATTAAAAAAGGCCCTCTCATGAGGGCCTTTTTTATTTTAAGGTAATTTTAGTTTCTCCATCATTCCCGCTTTCAGGTGTTCCCGCTTGAAAATCTCTGGAACGCTTTAAATAGTCTCTGAGCCAGTTTTTTAATACTCCATCCCCATGCCCATGAATAATACTCAAATAAGGAACATCCCCGGACAGAAGATCTCCTAAGGCTTTTTCGATTAAGTTTTGGAATTCGGATAAGCGCATCCCTCGGACATCAAACTCTAGTTGGCTATTAGAAGTTTTGGCAAAGCTTACCGAAACATTTGCTCTCACAGGTGAACGTTTAGATCGTCCAAGAGTATGAACAGGAACAGTCATTTTGATCGGCCCTTTGGCGATGGTAATTTCTTTCCTGCGAGGATCTACTACCTGGACAGTAAATTCTTTTTTTAAAAGATAAGAATAAACAATATCTCCAGGTTTTACATGCTCAATATTCAGATCTCCTGAAGGAACAACATCTTCCTGCACGGGTTGAATGCCTCTTAATTTATCCAGCTGAGTTTTATACTGATGAGATCTTTCATCGATACGTTTAACCTTCTGGATTTCGTTCCTCCTGGCCTCTTCAACCAAGGAACGGGCCTCATTTAGTATCTTATCGACTTCTTGACGAGCACGATTGATTTCTTCCTTCATCTTTAAATTCAGGATTCCTTCCATTGCACCTTTTTGATTCTTTAATTCTATTTCCAGTTGTCGGTTGGATTGCAGAACTTTGTCGAGTTCGATTTGTTTTTGAGACACCTTCTGCAGTAAGGTTTCATAACTCACATTCTTATCACTTAAATGTGAAAGGGCCTTAGACGGTACATCATGAACCTCCGGATGCCCTTGAGATATTATTTTAAAAATATCAATCGCCATTGAGGCACCGGGAGTGCCCCATTGAATCTTATATGTAGGTTTCATACTGGTGGTATCAAAGCCAACATGGCATGAAATGTAATTTCGGTCCTGATGAATCAATGTTTTAAACATTTGATGGTGAGTGGAAACTACAATATGAGAAATAGACCTTTTATGTAGTTCATCAAAATAAGCTAGAGATAAAGCTGATGCTTCATCGGATGAGGTTGAATTGAAGATTTCATCAATCAAAATCAGGTTTGAGGGGAGAATATTTTCCATGAGTTCAATATAGTTTTTAACTTCACCAGAGAATGAACTTAGACCAGTCTTTAAATCCTGGAGATCGTTTCCAAAATAGAACAGGCCCTCATAAGGGAACATCTCTGCTTCAGCAGCAGGGACAAAAAATCCATGATAAAAAAGTAAATAGGCTAAAGTTACTGACTTAAGGAAGACTGTTTTTCCTCCCGTATTCGGTCCAGAAATAACAATTCCATGATCTCGTGACTGACAATCGACATTGTTCTTCACGGGATTCTTTATCAAGGGATGGAATAATTGGGTGAATTTAAAGCCGGGGTTTGACCGAATAGAAGGACATTCCAGACTATAACGTTGAGAGAAGTCTGTTTTAGCGAGATAAAAGTCGATACGCTTTATTAAGATCAATGAATCACGGATGAGAGGAGAAAATTCATTGAGCTGACGAGAAAACTTTATTGCCAGTTGATTGATTAATTCATCAATTTTAGCAATGAGTTCAAGTCTGCGATTACAAGCATCTCGCACTTCAAATGGTTCAACAAATAACGTCTGACCAGATTCCGATCTCGAAACAATAAGTCCTATGTCTGACCGGTAGGAATCAGATCTGACAGGAACAACAAACCGATCATAATGAACATCATAACTATTATACTGAAGAAACTTTTGGTGGGTCGGTTGATTGATCCAGTCCTGAACGGTTTTTCGAATTCGATCTTCTAGTTCCCGTAGTCTTTGATTGAGTTCGGCGAGTTGTGGGTGTCGGTCGTAATGAACTTCACCGGAACTATCTACCAAATGCCGGAATTCCCTTAAAAACTTACGTTGTACGGGTTGAAAATCAAGAGAAGCAATTGCCTGAAATTCAGGTAGCTTAAAGTCTGGTAAGTCCTGCTTAATAAATAATGTACTTTCAACCAGGAGAGTTACTTTATTTAATTCACCAAAAGAGAGCACTCCCTCTTTCACCATGTGGTTAATGTGCCTATCCAAAGAATTATCTTCAGGTAGTTTGCTTATAAGTTGGCTAAACACCTGCCGATAGTCATCCTTGAACTCTTGCAAGTAAGTCCTGGTACGGATGAGCTCTTCTGCCAGTTCGTCCCAGCGTCCCAGAAAAAGGTGTTCTGTGAGTTCCTTCTTATTACTCTCAAAATAAGCAAATTGAGCTATAATACCTGAAAGGACATCCCATTCGACCTGTGTGTGGTGCACAGAATGTTGAGTGGTAATAAGATTAATCGTCATATGATCCAATATTATCTTGATTTAGAAACACAGGTCAAAAATATCAAAGAAAAGTCGCTCTCCCAAGGGCAAATCCAGAAACTTTATAGTACTGCATACTATATATCTATTTCAGTTCGCGCCCCGGGCAAGACCTGGCATCTTTATTTTGGCAGGGGTTCAGGGTATGAAGGACTATGGTTACATGATTCTCCTCCACCCGCGACCTTGAGAAGAAAAGATAATTTTCTGGAGTATTTAAGAAGGCATTTATCTTCATGCAGTTTTTTGGATGTAAGTCTGGATAAGTTTGATCGAGTAGTGAAGTTGACCTATCAGAAATTTGGCGAGGTGCAATCTTTCTTATGGTTTTGGCGAGGTCGTAAACTTTATTTTCTCCATCACTATCAAGATCAACCGGAAACTCCCTTTAAGTTACTTTTAAGCTGGCGAGGAAAAGCTTTTGCTCCAGGCGAAGAGCTATTGGACTTATTTGAGTACTTTGATGAAATTGGTCGGCACCATGATATGAATCACGATATTTCTTCTCCGGAATTACATTCCATGGATAAATTACTCCACGACGAACTCAATGCTTCCCAGCTAAAGGATGTCACTTCGACTCCTACATTTTTACAAAGGAAAAAGGAGAATATTGAAGGTGATCTTAGGAAAACCCTCCAATGGGAAAAATTGCAATCCATTCTAGATAAGAACGAAACCTTGGATCACATCTATGAGCTTAAAGTAGGTGATCATAAAATAAAATTTGAAGGTGAGTTGAATCCTTATGAAAGAAGAAACCTTCTCTTTCAAAAGATAAAAAAATTAAAGCGTGGAGAAACAATTCTTAAAGAGCGTTTAGGAAACGTTGTGGAACAATTGGCAGGAAAAAATCTAACTAAGCCCCGTCAGTCCCAGATACCCATGATCAGGCCTATCTGGGGAGAAGAAAAAAAACCCCTGATAATGACCCCTAAGAAATCTGAGGATGAGTATAAGGTATTTGTTTTGGATGGATATCAAATAGGAATTGGATTGAATGCTCAAGGAAATGACCAACTTAGAAATCGTTGGGCCTCCAAGGAGGACCATTGGATTCATTTAGAAGGTTTAAAAAGCACACATGGGATTATAAAGTTAAATAGTGCCCAGTCGATAAGCTCAGAGATCTTAAATTTAGGGGCATCAATAGTTGCCCATTTTTCTCATTTTAATGCTGATTGGATACCTATTATCTACACCCAGGTGAAAAATTTGAAAGGTGTTTCCGGAGCAGCAGGTATGGTAACATACAAAAAAGAAAAACATCTCAAATGTCCTAAAGTAAATTTGGATCATTTGATCAAGGAATAAAATGAAGGCCCTACTTTGCTTTTTGCTACTCCTTTCTTCTGCTTATGCCCAAGATCCGTCATCCTATTTGAAAAATTTCGACTCAAAGATCTATTCTCTTAAAAGTAAGGGAATAAAAGACTTCGTGGTTGATATCGAAAATCCGAAATTGACCAAAAATCTTAATGATCAGCAATTGTTTGGAAAAGTTGAAGAACTTGTCTTTAGAGTATATTGGACAGCAAATCCAGAACGACTTGCTATTGAAGTTGTAGGTCTGCCACAAGGCTTTAAAGAAGTAAAAGAAGATCTTAAGATGGGAATTCTGGGGGTAGTAGAAAATTTAATACCGCAATCAATGGAGAAGAAATTTAACGGTTATAAGTTTGTGTCTGGCGCCAATGCTCGTGAAGTTATCGCCCAGGACACAACGGGAATTGCTCCTGTACCATCTTTCATTTTAAGGTTTGACGAGCAGGATAAATTGATGGAAGTCCGTGGTGTCAAACCAATCGGCACTCTAATAGTTAAACCGAAATACGAAAAAGAATCCTTCACTGATGGAAAGTTAGTCTTAAAAGAGCAGACAACGATGACCTCAGAAAATGGTCAAACCCTTATCATGACAAAAGAGTTGGAATACGGAAATTCTCAAGGAATTGGTGTGTTGACAGAAGTGGAAGCTAGTACTGAGCATAAGACTTCACAAACAGAAGCTAGGCCAATGACTACGAAAGAGACCATAACCTTTAAGAACTATAAAATTAACTCGGGTGATGCCTTTAAATATTTCCTTGGGGAGTCAAAAGCCGCTCCTGAAAAAAAATAGTATCCGATCATTATAGTTTATTTGTTCCAAATCCTCCTTCTTTCTTGAGTGGTCTCAGTTACAAGTTATAATAATTAAATAACTTTGTAGGTGTAACGTGCGCTCAATATCTCTATCAAAAAGCGGAATCAATAAAATTCGCAGTCATCAGCTTGAACTTAAAGCTTCAGACTTCGAAGATTCAATTAAATCCATTCCTCCGGGCGAATGGTGTTTTATGCAGGCAAGTCCCCAGGAAATTTGGGTGGGATTTATAAATCCCCTGATCGATGAAAAATACTCATGTGCTCAGATTGTGGCGAAAGTTTCAATTGAGGATCAGAAAAACTTTGTCGTGGAAAATTTCATCATCGAGAAAATTAAAGCAGCTCAGGCAAAAAGAAGTCGCTTTAGTGGTTACGAGAAAAACGCCCGTATCTTTTATGGAGTCAGTGATGGACTACCGGGCCTGATTATCGATCAATTTGAAAATGCTTCGATAATACAGATTAACACTTCGGGAATTGATCGATTCCGGGAATTAATTAAGAAAACTGTTTCTGAATTGATGAAGACCAATTCTTATCTACTGGATAACCCAAAATACCGTGACAAAGAATCTCTTCCAACATATGAAAACGAAAGACTTCCGGATCTGCAAGTTGTTGAGAACGAGCTTCGGTATGCTATTCGTTCCGAAGTTCTCCAGAAGGTTGGATTTTACTATGATCATAGAGAGAATCGTTATCAACTGATGGCATTACTTTCACGCTTAAATAAAAAACTAAAAAGTGGCGTTGATCTTTTTTCCTACGCTGGCGCCTGGGGAATGAGTGCCCTAAAAGCGGGAGTTGCAGAAGTCCAGTTTGTTGATCAAGGGGACTTTTCTTTCGAAGTTGAAGAAGCGTTAAGGTTAAATGACTTTACCGATCGTGGTGTTTTTCATCGAGGCGATGTTTTCAAGTTTCTGGATGATTCTGTCTCAAAAAGTAAAAAATTTGATTTGATTCTCTGCGACCCGCCAGCATTTGCGAAAAGTGCGCTACAGAAACCTCAGGCATTAGAAGGCTACAGTAAGCTTCATCGGAAAGTGTTTAAGACTCTTGAAAGTGGTGGGCTTGTAGCTTTTTCCTCTTGTACTCACTACGTTGGCCACGAAGAATTTCAAAAGAACATTCAGGATGCAGCATTTAAAGAAAATAAAAAGCTTCAACTGCTTTATAGCGGGATTCAGGGTCTTGATCATCCTGTGAAGTCACTAGATGATCGAGCTAATTACATAAAGAGTTATTTTTATATAGTGGAGTAAATTATGATTTTGCAGGAAAAAGTTCACGGTGTTATTAATCAGGCCAAAAGTATTATTTTTGGTCAGGATGAACTCCTAGAATCCATCGTCGCAGCTTTGGTCTGTGAGGGACATCTTTTAATTGAGGGGCTTCCAGGTCTTGGTAAGACTTTGAGTGTATCAATCATGAGTAAACTTTGTGATCTTCACTTTCAACGTATCCAATTTACGCCAGATCTTTTGCCGTCAGATTTAATCGGTACCATGATGTACAACCAACAGAAGCAAGAATTTACAACAAAGTTTGGCCCAATCTTTACTCAGTTAGTACTAGCAGATGAAATCAACCGTTCTCCTGCAAAAGTCCAGGCGGCTTTGTTAGAAGCGATGGCAGAAAAGCAAGTTACCATCGGGGACAAGACTCATAAACTACCAACTCCTTTTGTTGTTCTGGCAACTCAGAATCCAATTGAGCAGGAAGGAACCTATAATCTTCCGGAAGCTCAGCTAGATCGTTTTATGATGAAAATATCTGTTGATTATCCAGATTTTGAAGCTGAGAAAAGTATTCTCGGACTTAAGTCTTCACAAATGGATCTAAGCCCTATTATTGGTCAAAATGACCTTTTTGAAATGAAGGAAAAAGTTGAATCAATCTATGTTGATGAGAAAATCAAGGACATGATTATTCGAATTGTTCATGCTACACGTCCCGGCAGTAAATACTTCCTTAAGAAATATGACGGAGCTATCACTGCAGGTGCTTCACCCAGAGCTTCAATATGGTTGTTCAAAATTGCTAAATTCAAAGCCTTTATGGAAGGCAAAGATTTTGTTTCTCCCGATCACCTGCTCTCGATTGTTCCTTCAGTGTTAGGGCATCGTGTGATTCCTTCTTATGAAGCACAAATTGATAAGCTTAATACAAGAAACCTGGTGGCCACAATAGCTGCGAGTGTTGTCTGAAATGAACCTGAAAGAAATTGAACGAGTCGTAGGAATGATCCAGACTCACATTTTCAGAAATTCCAATGCCTATTCTACAGGCATGTTAAAATCTCATTTTCGAGGTTCCGGACTCCAATTTCGTGAACATCAGGTTTATGTCCCCGGTGATGATGTAAGGTTCATTGATTGGAAACTCTCAGCGCGTTCTTCTAATATATATATAAAGACTTTTGAAGAGGAACGAAACGTTGAAATAGTTGTTTTTTTTGATTTGTCTCATACCCTACTTTACGGTTATGAAGGTGTTTCTAAACTACAGGCGATGATTGAAATAGTGGGACTCTTATATCTCTTGGCAGGCGAAACTCATGATTTAGTCAGGGTGATTGTCTGGGGGGATAAAACCATTAATTTACCTCCTAAAAAAGGCCGTGAAGGCTTAACTCTTTTTATTTCCATCCTGGAGAAGCTTGGACTTTTGGATAAAGACGGAAAAGTAATTTTAAAGCAAGACCGGATTTTAAACTCGCACACAGAAGACAATAAAATAGCCCAGATTAAAAGCTTCCTGGCCCGGAGAAAAGAAGTTATTTATTTAGGTGATCTTAGTCTGGTGAAGAATAAAGAAACCTGGGGAAAAATAATCGATAAAAAGAATATGCATTGTTTTCGAGTATTTTCTCCCGTTGATAAGCATAGTGAATTGCCCTTCTTAATGAAAGTCAAAAATCCTATAAGTGGCAAAGGCATGGTTCGGGATCTTAAAGGTACTAAAGATGATCCTTTTTTTCTAAAAGAAAGATTTAAAGAAATTGGTGTCCATGAACGTTATTTAGAAAAATTTGTAAAAGAGCTGGTGTGAAAAGAATAATTTCCATTCTATTTATCATGTTAAGTCAGGCCGCCTTCTCTGCGGTAGGTTTGCATTTGGATTTTACTCAAAAGACATTAAAACAAGGCAAAGTTACAGATACTATTGTTCGAATGGATGAAAATTCGGTTCAAAAGATCGAGCTTCAACAATTAAAGGGACAATCACTAGCAGATGTCATCTATCTGCTGGATGTCAGTCCATTAGTAAAGAAAGATGGTGGCAGTAAATTCGAAGCTGAAGCTAAAGTTATCTTTCTAAAGATACCCGAGGCTCAGGTGTTGTTGCATAAACTCTCTGGAGTTGACATCGCCATCACGTGGTCAAAGGTTGAGATCATTCCTACTGAACTGACTCAAAAACTAATCTTTGGGCAATTTGAAATTCCATCCAGAAATAAGGTTTTCATTTGGTTTATCGGCCTTATCAGTCTGATTGTTGGCCTGGTGTTTTTCTTTAAGTATCGGCGTCGTCTTCAGGAAAAAAAGAATATTTCAATTAGAAGAAAAAAACACAAAACAGAATTGATGGAAGCCAAAGAATATTCGCAAATCGTGCATGTCTGGATGCAACGAGATGTTTATTTGAAAGAGTTTCCGGAAATACATGAAGCATTCAAAAAGTTTGAAGCTACTTTGTTTAAATATCAATTTAAACCCCACCAAACGGAAGCTGAAAAAGCTGAAGTTCAAGAAGCCTATCGTACTTTTACAGCGAACATCCAGGGAGGCTTGAGTGGAATTTAAATATCCTCATCTTCTTTGGTTGGGTGTTGTCGTTGGTATTATGTGGGCGCTGGATTATTGGAAAGTTTTCCAAAGAGCTCAGCTATACTTTCCTCAAGGACAGGGCCCTTTAATCTGGTGGAAAAAAACACTGAGAATTGTTTTGTTTATTGCCGGAGCTGTGGGATGGGCCTATTTGAGTTATTCACTCATGCAGCCCAGGAAACCTCAAAAATATTCGCCAAGTAACATTGAAATCAATGACATCGTCATTACTATTGATGTGTCACGTTCCATGCTTGCAGAAGATCTAAAACCAAACCGTTTAGAAGTTGCCAAAGAAAAAATCCGGGAGTTTACCCGGCTACGGCCAACGGATAGAATTTCCGTGGTGATTTTTTCTGAGAAAGTGTTCACGCTTTTACCTTTAACGACAGATCCATCACTGGTGGATAAAGTGCTTTCAGAAATATCAATAGGCTATTTGGGAAGTGGTACCAATATAGGTGATGGTCTTGCTCTTAGTGTAGCAAGGGCCGTAAATAGTGACACTAAAAATAAAGTCATCATCCTCTTAACCGACGGTGTTGCAAATGTAGGAACTCTAACCCCTATTCAAGCTGCTGAAGAAGCAAAAAAATATGGCATTAAAGTTTACACCATTGGCCTGGGAACTGATGGAGATGCCAAGATACCAGTGGGGCCAGGGGTTTTTGGAACTCAGTATCAACTTATTCCCGGTGGATCCATTGATTACAAAACCTTAAAAGAAATCAGTGATTTGACTGGTGGAAAATTTTATCCCGCCAAAAGTGAAGAAGCTCTAAAAGATATTCTTAATGATATTCAAAAACTTGAAAAAACTGAAATCAAAGTTAACCATCAGATTGTTTATGATGAACAGTTTTATTATTACCTATTGTTAGGGGTTGCCATATTGTTTGGAGTGGAAGTTCTAAGAAGACTTCTCTTAAAGGATGTTGCATGAACTTCAATCAGTTAAGTTATTGGCCAGCTTTACTATTGGTCTTCTCCGTTTTTTTATTTGTAGTGCTAATTCTTGAGAAAAGATTCTTCGGTTTCATTAAAACCTATTGGTTCTATCAAAGAAGTTTTTTTAGCTATTTATCTACGCTCTTATTTCTTTTGGGCCTGGGAGGATTACTTTTTAGTCTTCTGGATATCCGAGGTCCGGAAAAGAGAATCAAGGCTGAGGTTCCGCACGATCGCACGATTATATTGATTGATACTTCTGCCAGTATGTTGGCAGAAGATGTAAAACCAAGTCGTCTGCAAAAAGCTGTATTGGTTGCTAAACACTTTGCACGGAAGGCTACCGGACATCAACTTTCCATTGTCGCTTTTGCTGAAATTCAGAAAAAAATCGTGCCCTTTACCAATGATATCGATCTCATTGATGCAAGACTTGATAGTTTGAAAAATCTCCGTAATCAGTATGGATCTTCAGCTTTATCAGTCGCAATACAAGAAAGTATTCAGTATTTCCGTGAGTCCGACGGGGAAGCCCGTGGAAATATCATCGTTTTTACTGATGGAGAGGAGACGGCCGAAAGGATAGACCTGAAAGTTCCTGCCAGTGTTCACATCGCTTTGGTAGGAGTTGGTACAGAAAGAGGCGGTAGAATTCCCCTGGATGATGGCAGAGGTTTTCGTTTCGGCTATAAAAAAGATCGTGGGCAGGACGTCATAACAAAACTTAATGAAAATTTTTTCAAAGTGATAACGGCCGATATCCCTTCAGCTAAATACTGGTTGGCCAATACCTACTCTTTACCCTCTGAGGAAATCTTAAATTTCTTTCAATCTGAGAAAACGAAAGGAATGAATCAACAAGACATGGTGATTAAGCCAGTACTTATGGAGTGGATCGTTGTACCTTCGCTTGTTTTGCTCTTCTTATCCTATTTTTTCAAATCCATTCGCATATTCTCTCTCGGTCTTTTACTCATCATAACTCCCATTCATGCCCAAGAAGAAGAGGCACCTGTCTTATCACCGGAGGTCATCTCACGCTTAGATGAACTAAAGGAAGGGAACCTAAATCGTCTTGAGAGAATTAAGCTGGCAGACGATTTACACAAGGCTGGTGCTAAGGAAGAAGCATTGGCCCTTTATCAGGAAAATTTAAAGGGAAGTATTGATAAAAAAATTCCTGCAGAAGCCTATATGAACTATGGTACTGCCTTACTTGAAAAAGGTGAAATTCCTAAAGGCATTAATCTTTATCAAAAGCTAAATGAAAGCCTGGATGACTCACCGGATTCACGTAAAATTCAGGAAACTATGGATAAGAACGTTGTTTCCATATTTCAGCAACAAGAACAAAAGAAAAAAGAAGAAAAAGAGAAAAAAGATAAAAACAAGGAAGATCAAAATAAGGACCAGTCTGGTTCTCAAGGAAAATCTGATCCTCAAGAAGGACAATCTGGAAAGAAAGACAACAAAGACCAGAAGCAGAATGCGGGTGATAAGAAAGAAGATGATAAAAAAAATCAGAATGATAAAAATGAAGATCAAAAAAAAGATGAGAAAGATAAATCAGATAAGCCTAAAGATGAAGAAAAAGATCAGGGTGAACAGCCAAAGCCCACTCCTCCGCAGAAATTGCCTGCAAAATTAAAACAACTGATGTCCGATGACAGACAGTTGCAAATGAAAATGATTGAGAATGGCACGAGGGATCTCAATAAAAGAAAGTCTCGAAAAAGTAAGGATTGGTAAATGAAGTTATTAATACTTTTGCTTACGCTTTTAATCAGCATGAGCACACTAGGTAATGAAGTTAAAATTGAACTGAATCCCAAGCGCCCTGTCGCTGGCGAAGTATTTCAGGCCTATTTCAGAATTTTTACTGATTCAGATGAAGACCCGGCAATTAATTTTAGTCCAAGTAATGTGGAAGTTGTCGGTAAATCAAATCAAGGAGTTTCAACTAGGACTGTATATGCCAATGGCAAATTAACTATAACAAGAGAAGTCACGATTGTTTATGACTTGGTTTCCTCGAAAACAGGTACAGGATATTTACGAGATATCCGGATTCAACTAGGCAACCAAACAGTAAAACATCCTTTGATAACCTTCAGTGTCCTTAAAGAACCAGAAGTTCAACCAGATGTCTTTGTAATGGCCGATGTTCCTAAAAAGACGCTTTTTCTAGGTGAAGGCATTGTTATTCGGTATTACTTATATACTAAAGTTCCCGTCAGCAATCTGGATGTAAAAAAGTATCCTAAACTAAATAACTTTTTAAAAAGATATATTCAGGAACCAGAAAGAACTGATCGTGTATCAGTTGATGGACAGCTTTATATGCGGACACAAATCTATGCCGCTAAATTATTTCCAGAAAAAACGGGAGTCCTAAAAATTGACTCTCTCCAGCTATCTGCAACCTATCCGAGTGCTCAGCTAGGTGATCCATTTGGAGCCTTCGGATTAAATCGTGATTTCAAAACAAAAACGGTCACTAGCGAAGTAATTAAGCTTGATGTCGTTCCTCTGCCTCAACCTATGCCTCCTCATTTTACAGGACTCATTGGTCAACACGATTTTCAATTGCAACTGGGACCTAATAAACTGATCGTAAATGAACCGCTAGAGGTTAAATTAACTGTAACTGGTTCCGGAGCATTGGAGAACCTCGAGGCCCCCGCATTAATTAAGCATCCCGGGCTTGAAGAATTTGAAACGAATGGTGACTTGAAAATTGCTGATGCTGATAAGGCCACCAAGGTATTTGATTACACTTATCTTGCTAAGGAAAACCTGAATCTTCCGGCAAAAGAAGTTACTTTAAGTTATTTTGATGCCAGTACTGAAAAGTATGTGCCGGTTCAACTTAATCTGCCGGAAATTGTAGTTGCCGGTGGTCAACCAGAAGTTCCTAATAAAGCGTCAAGTCCACAAGAAAAAAATATTTCTAAAAAAACAATCCCTAAGCTCGATGTATCACCAACTGAATTCTCTGCTCCCATAACTGTAGATGAATGGCAGTGGAAGTTCTGGTTACCATATATCAATCTGGGTCTTGGTATAGTGGCGATTCTACTTTCCTTTGGCTGGATCCTGAAAAACAAAACTTTCAGTGGCATTAAACTTAAACATGATGTGCCTCCTGTTTTTAAGAAGGGCACCTTTGAGATGAGTGAATTTGTGCAATGGATGACCCCCCTAATTAAGGAAACAGGAAAATCACCAGTGGTTATTATTAAAGAATCTCCACTGCCAGACGAATCAAAACGCTATTTTATTGATTTATTAGATGCAAATGACTACAAGTTTTACTCGACCCAGAAATCTGAAATGGTTTTTAAGTATCAACCAAATCACTTCAAAGAACTTGGGCGTTATATAGAGAGTGTTAGAAATGAAAATTCTTCACAACCTGCTTGATATCCCCAAAGATGCCCATGGTAACTGGCCGGCAATCGGTTTAACAATTGGAAATTTTGACGGGGTCCACATTGGTCATCAGGAATTACTAAAAAAGATAAAGAATGACTGCCGTCAAAAGAACCTTCTTTTCGTAGTTGTCACTTTTGTTCCACATCCTCAAAAAATACTCCAGCCAGATAAAGAACGCTTTCTGATAAATAGCTATGATCAACGAAGGGCACTACTTAAAGATCAAGGCGTTGATGTCCTGGTTGAAATGAAGTTCACACGTGACTTCAGTACCCTCAAAGCGGAAGAATTTCTAAAACAATATCTCGTGTCGTATCCAAATCTAAAAGATTTCTATCTTGGTTATGATTTTGCTTTTGGAGCTAACAAAGAAGGTGATTACGATTTAGTCAGATCTATTTGTGATCCCTTGGGAATTGAAATTGAAATTCAACCTAAATTTGAGTTTCACGGGAAGGCCGTTTCCTCCAGTTCTATCCGAGCTAGCCTTCTTTCCGGTAAAATTGATGAAGTAGAAAGTATTCTGAAACGTCCATTTCATCTGGAAGGTGTTGTTGTCAAAGGCGAAGGACGCGGGAAACAGATAGGTTTTCCTACCGCCAATATTCAAGTCTCCCAGGATCTGATTGTTCCCCATAAGGGTGTCTATGTCACCAAAACGATATATAAAGACATGACATTTAAGTCAGTGACCAATATTGGAAACAACCCAACTTTCAAAGACACAGAACAATTACACATTGAAACTAACTTGTTTGATTTTGATTCAGATATTTATGGCGAAGTTCTTGATATTCAGTTTCTACATAAAATTCGTGATGAGAAGAAGTTTTCAACCGTTAATGACTTAATTAACCAGATAAAATCCGATGTGCAAGTTGCCAGGGATTTTCTGAGTTCAAAATGAAGTTGGGATTGTTGGGTTTTCCGGTTGAACATTCGTTATCACCCAGTTTATACCGACAGTTTTTAGGTGAAAAATTAACTTCCTACGAACTCTTTGCTTATCCAGCGGCGGCGGTAGTTCCTGAATTGAGTTTCTTTGCTGAGCGGCTCGATGGTTTAAATATTACTTCTCCTTATAAGACTCACTTTATTAATGAAGTCACTATACCTTCTCCGTTAGTTAGAAGAATTGGTGCAGTGAATACGTTGGCCTTTGCGGGAGGAAAAGTATTGGCCACCAATACAGATATTCTGGCCGTAGAGGAAATTCTGAAAGATTTTCAAAAGGAATATGATTCGCTATCGCTCGTTTTGTTGGGAGATGGAGTCATGGCCGAAGTTACTAAAGTTGTTGCTGATTCTCTTCTGCTTAAATATGTTCAATTCTCCCGTAAGCTCACTCCGGATTTCATTCATCTTGATCTCCGAAAAATATCGAGGCAAAAGAGTCAAGTTCTTGTCATTAATGCTTGTTCCAGGGATTTTATTTTTCAGGGGGCCTTTGAGGGAGATGAAATCTTCTGGGACTATAATTATAACTTTTCCCCACATAAAAGCCGAATTCCCTCGCTAGTAAAAACATACTCCGATGGTCAGGAGATGCTTGAACGACAAGCAAAAGCCGCAATCCAATTCTGGAAAGAAGTAATCCCTAAACTTAACTAGTGAATAATCCGAAATAGGGTACATACTATTAAGGGGTTATTAAATTCATGATTCGTAAAGAGTTCATCGAGATTGTTACTAATACAGGGATGGCAACGCTTAAAGAGTTGCGCCGTCTCTCTATGGGTAGAGATGATGAGATCAATGAATTTGAACTTTTGCAGATGCCTTACTTTGATGAAAATAAGTTTGCAAAAATTTGTTCTGAAAAACATGGCATTACCTTTATTGATCTTCGTAATGCCAAAGTCCCGACAGATACCTTGTCTCTGCTTAAAAAAAGACTGGTCATTAAATATCGTGCTATTCCAATTCAGAAGACGGCCACTAAAATAACCCTGGCCACTTTTGATCCAAGTGTTGTGGCAGAAGCATCTAAAGAGCTTTCGGATGAATTTAAGAAACAAACGGAGTTCATTCTCACCAATATATCTTCCTGGAGAAAGCTCTATTCAGGAATTAAAGATTCTGTTGATGACCTGATAAATAATATTCAGGAAATTACCGCTAACACAGTCGTTGAAGAGAATATCAAAGCGGAAGATATTTCAGACGATGTGGTTACCTTCGTAAACCGTCTATTAGCGGAAGCCTTTATTAAAAAAGCATCCGATATTCATGTTGAACCCTATGAGAAAATTTTTCGAGTAAGGCTCAGGATTGATGGAAACTTGGTAGAGGTTGCTCAACCCCCGAAGAGTATGATGGCCCCTGTACTGTCGCGATTGAAGATTATGTCTCAAATGGACATTTCCGAAAAACGTAAACCTCAAGATGGGCGAATTAAACTTATGATTGGTGGTAATCCAATTGATTACCGTGTTTCATCCTTGCCAACTTTGTTTGGTGAAAAAATTGTACTCCGACTATTGGATTCATCTACTCTGCAATTGGATATGACGAAACTGGGGTTTGAACAAAAGCAACTCGATGTTTTTAAGGAAGGTATCCACCGCCCTTTTGGTATGTGTCTGGTGACTGGACCTACCGGCTCTGGAAAAACGACAACGCTTTATTCGGCCATGGCCGATTTGAATACCCCTGACAATAACGTTTCAACTGCCGAAGACCCTGTCGAGTTTAATCTTGAAGGAATTAATCAGGTCAACGTTAAGAAGGAAGTGGGGCTAACTTTCGCTACAGCGCTGAAAGCTTTCCTTCGACAGGATCCTGACATTATTATGGTAGGAGAGATTCGAGATTTAGAGGTGGGCGAAATTGCAGTTGAAGCTGCCTTAACAGGCCATTTGGTTTTATCAACCCTACATACCAACGACGCACCGGCGACAGTTACCAGATTATTGAATATGGGGATTGAACCCTTTTTGGTGGTAGCTGCTCTGAACGTTATTGTGGCCCAAAGGCTGTGTCGAAAAATTTGTATCAACTGTCGTGAAGAACGAAAGGCCACACCTGAAGAACTAATTGCTTGCGGCTTTGCTCCGGCATCTGCTGAAAGAATTAAAGTCTATCATGGTAAGGGCTGTGAACTTTGTAATAACACCGGTTATAAAGGCCGGGTTGCCATCTATGAAGTCCTCTCTGTAACACCAAAAGTTAGAGAATTGATTTTAAGAAATGCTTCCGGTGATGACATCAAAAAGCAGGCAATTAGAGATGGGATGAAAACACTTCGCATGAGTGCACTAACTAAAGTCGCTCAAGGGTTAACGACCCTGGAAGAAGCGGTTTCCAACTCAGCGTCAGATCAACTTTAGGAGCGATTTTTATGGGATCAGGGGATAATACCAGTACCACCACCAAAACCAATGTCGAACAAGGCATTGGTAATTTACAGATTCAACAGCTGTTTAAGGTGATGGTAGACAATAATGCATCCGATTTGCATTTAACTGTCGGGAGTGCTCCCGGAATGCGAATTAGTGGTGACATTGTCCGGGTTAAAGTTGGAAGCCTGACCCCTGATGATACTAAAAGATTGATTTACCAAATTCTGACAGAAAAGCAAAAAGCTGATCTGGAAAAGAATCTGGAATTAGATTTTTCTTTTGGAATTAAGGGCCTTGCTCGTTTCCGTGCCAACGTTTTTTATTCGAAAGGAGCTGTGGCCGCCGTTTTCCGTCAAATCCCAAGCTTGATTCCGGATTTTGAGGCCCTGGGCTTACCCCCGGTTCTGTTGGAGATGGTGAATGTGTCGAGTGGTCTCTTTCTTGTAACCGGTCCAACTGGTTCCGGTAAATCAACAACGCTCGCTTCAATTATTGATAAGCTCAATGCTAATTCTCCCAGCCATATTATTACACTGGAAGATCCGATTGAATTTGTGCATCAACATAAGCTCTCCTTGGTGAACCAAAGAGAAATTGGTGCTGATACTTTGAGTTTTGGAAAAGGGATTAAATCCTTGCTTCGTCAGGATCCCGATATCGTTCTGGTGGGTGAGCTTCGAGATCCAGAGACGATTGAAGCAGCTTTGACTATTGCTGAAACCGGTCACGTGGTTTTCGGAACTCTTCACACTAACTCTACGATTCAAACTATTAACCGTATCATCAACGTGTTTTCTCATGATCAACAGGATCAGATTAGAACACTTCTTTCATTCGTGCTCCAGGGAGTTGTGGCCCAGCAGCTCCTTCCAAGAATTCCCAAAGGTCGAGCTTTAGTTCAGGAGATCTTGAGGATAACACCAGCAATTAGAAACCTAATTCGAGAAGACAAAGTTCATCAGATCTACTCCCAGATGCAGATTGGTCAGGAAGAGACGGGAATGAATACAATGAACCAGCATATTAAGAAGCATTTAGATTCAGGGATTATTACCCCGGAAACAGCCATGACTTTTTCCAATAACCCGGAAGAGCTGACCCGTATGCTGGGAATCAATAACCCTAAAACGAGATTGAAATAATTTTATATGGCCAAGTATAAGTACATAGGATTTACAGGAGACGGCAGGAAGGTTGAGAATTCGATCGAAGCTGAAACTGTACGTGATGCTAAGAAAATTCTTAGACGTCAGAATATCCGTGCTACCAAAATCATTGAGCCATCTTTTTTTGAAGCGGATCTTGGCCAGTTTTTAGTAGATAAGGGTCTGGCACGTCCTTTTGGGCGGGTTGAACTAATGCGTTTTACCAGACAGTTGGCAATCTTAATTAATGCGGGTGTGCCGATTCTTGAATGTATGGAGATTCTCCATAAACAAGAACAGAACATGGTACTGAAAAGAGTGGTAAAAAATATTTCGATGCAAATTGAAGAAGGTAAAACTCTTTTCGATGCCATGTCTCAGCAGCAGGGTTTTGATAAACTCTACTGTGCACTGGTGAAGGCGGGTGAGTCTGCAGGTATTCTTGATTCCATTTTAAATAAATTGGCCGAGTTCCTGGAGAAAGCTGAGAAACTAAAAAAACAAGTGAAGTCAGCGCTAACTTATCCCGTAATCGTTGTCTTCGTTGGAGTTCTGGTAGTTTTTGGTTTAATGACTTTTGTGGTTCCACAATTTGTAGGAATTCTAAAAGAATCCAATCAGGAAATTCCCTGGGTCACTCAGACAGTAATTGATGTTTCAAACTTTTTTCAAAACTATACCTTGTTGTTAATTGCCGGGATGGTAGCGGCTACCATGATCTTTGTTAACTTTATTAAAACCCGTGAAGGAAAGCATGCTTGGGATCGTTTCACCATGAAAGCTCCTCTTTTTGGCATGCTGGTGATCAAAGGTAATTTGGGATCTTTTACACGTACACTGGCGACCATGCTTTCGGCAGGTGTGCCCATTATTGATTCTTTAGAAATTTGTATCGAAACTTTGGATAACACCCAAATAGCCAAAGATTTAACCCGGGTTCGTAAGGCGGTGATCGAAGGTAAATCCATTACTGATCCTTTAAGCCGAATTACTTATTTCCCACCACTCGTGACTCAAATGATTAAAGTAGGAGAATCCACTGGTAACCTGGACCAAATGTTAGTTAAGGTCGCTGATGTTTTTGAAGATGAAGTGGAAGAATTGGTTGGAAATTTGACTAAATTAATTGAACCAATCATCCTCGTAGTTTTAGGGGGAATTATTGGTTTCGTCTTAATTGCCATGTACTTACCAATCTTCATGTCGGCCGGTGGAGTTGAATAAAGCGACAACATTTTGTGGCAAACGAAGGCAACTAAGAAAAGCTTCCCTATACCCGACTTGAGCATCAGGGAATAAGTTGCCGGAAAGTGGTGGGGATCTTTATTTGTTATATTAATAAATAGTTAATATCGGATTTCACATAATATGAATTAGATACTGAAGGTTTCTTGGATTCTTAATATTCAAGCTCGAACTGGCAAGTATCCTTAAACACAATTTTCAAATCTCTTGATGATTTGAAAAAGGAGTTCACATGAAGACGTTCTTGAAGTCGCTTAAGCGACAAGACGGGTTTACCCTCGTCGAGTTGATGGTAGTGGTTGCCATCATCGGTCTACTCTCGGCCGTGGCCATTCCAAACTTTCGTAAGTATCAGGCGAAAGCTAAGATGTCTGAAGCCAAACTTCAGCTTTCATCAGTTTATACTGCTGAAACTGCGTTTTACTCTGATTACAACATTTATCACACTTGCCTCGCCTACATGGGATATAACCCACAGCGGGAAGTTTTAAACCGATACTATGCGGTTGGTTTTAGTGTAGCTTCGATGGCAATTAATGCTGATGCTTATGCAGTTGCTGTTACGGCAGGTTTATCCAATGCTGCTACAGATTGTCCGCTGAGTAACGCTTCGGCCGGTAGTACAACAAATCCGCCAGTGGCTACAGAAACTGTTCAAGGTAACTACACCTACTTCCTGGCCGGTAAAGGTGTCGGTAGTGCGCGTGCCAATGCTGTAGGTTTTTTACCTGCCACTTCAATTGGCACTCAAGCTGATCAGGCCAATATGACATTCACTGCTGGTGCCGGTGGAGTAATTGATGGGGATAACGCCAGCTCCGCTCTTGCATCTCAGCTATCAATCAATGAACAAAAAGTGTTCAGAGTTGTGAGAAACGGTTTCTAATTTGATTTTATATTTTACAGTGTCGAGGCCTTCCTTCGGGAAGGCCTTTTATTTTTCTCTTCGATAAATTTGATAAGGCTTAAATTCCTTCTGGGCCTGATAGACACCTTTTTCAATCACATAGGGTCTACCTTCAGCATCAAACTTATCACAGCCGAGTTTTTGCTGATTTAAGCACTCCAAATCAATCGTTGCCTTGATTGCATAGATATCTGATGCCAGCTTATGTCGAAGAGTTTGGTCTTCAGTTTTGTCATAAGCTTCTTTGAGAAGAATTAATGTCACTGTGGGATCACCCTCAACTTCATGCCGCAACTTTATAGTAAGCGAAGTCAGAAAAGATGGCGCCATCGGATGGTCTTTGATCTTTTCAAAATGGTAAAGCCCCTTTTCATTATCGTTCATTTCAAAATAATAATTAAAACCTTGATTGAAATTTAAACGGTAATCATCCGGATAAAAGCTTAAACCTTTATTCATAATTAATGCAGCAGCTTCTGGATCATCTTTTACAATAGAGAGATACTGACCTCCATAAAGATAATTTTCATAAAAACGTGGATCTAAATCGGATATGCTTTTAAAACGAAGATACATCCAATTGTTCAGAGGATTTCCCCTATAGTTTTCCAGATCTGACTCAATTAATGTCTGGATCCAGAGCATGTCAGCTACCAGTCTTTTATTTCCGAGTGAGAATAACTTTAAGAATAGAGAATTGATGTTAATGGCCGAGTCTTGTTTACTTACAATAATCTCAGGTCTTTTTGAATGAGTATGAAAAAAAAGTGCCAGCACAAATAAAACGAGTGATGCCATCAGCACGAAGTACGATCGATCAAGATTTAATTTGCCAAGCTTCCTTAAAATCATAACATTAAGTATATGATAGAGTTCAACGGTGTAACCAAAGTTTTTAAGACAGAGCTTCTCACTCAACCTTTCGTGGCTTTGGATGACGTTTCATTTAAAGTTCCACAAGGTTCTATGGTGGGATTCCTTGGTGCTAATGGCGCTGGCAAAACCACTTCATTAAAAATAATCATGGATTTCATCAGGCCAACATCAGGGCAGGTCGATTTTAAAAATCTGGGAAAAGATCGTTTTGAGATTTTTAAAAATATTGGTTTTTTGCCGGAACGTCCGTACTTTTATCAAAATCTGACTGGCCATGAGTTCTTACATTTTATGGGATCTTTATCAGAAATAAGCTCCTCGGAAATAAAGCTGCGATCTTTAAAATGGGCCCCGCGTTTTAAAATTGACCATGCTTTATCTCGCCAATTGAAAACATACTCCAAAGGTATGCTTCAGAGAATTGGTTTTATGGCAACAATACTACATGAACCCGATTTAATCATTTTGGATGAGCCTCTGTCTGGACTTGATCCGATCGGAAGAAAAGAATTAAAGGATGTCATCGTAGAAGTTCACCGGGAAGGCAAAACCGTTTTTTTTAGCAGTCACATCGTTCCGGATATTGAAGAAATCTGTGATCGAGTGATTTTCCTGAAAGAAGGACGGCTAGTTTATGATGGCGCAGTTGAAAAACTGCTCAAGAGTGAAGCACAAACAGAGTACCTCGTTAAGTTCAAAATGAATGGCCAGATACAACTTTCGGCCCCCATAAAAAATCACGAGAATTTTCCAGGGGATTTACAAGTTGTGACAGTAACAGAAAGCTCAAAAGGTGAACTGCTGCAGGAACTGGTTGCTAAAAATATCGACATTATCGGTGTTGAATACATTAAGCCAAGTCTGGAAGAAATTTTTTATCATATAAAATCGAAATGAAGATGATCAATAAAATCGCAATAATTTCCAAATATACTTTTAAAGAGATTCTCAAAAGCCGGATTCTTTATATCACCTTAGTCATTGGAGTCGCTTTAATGCTGGTGACCTATGTGGCGACGGAATTCACTTTTGGTGTACCTGAGAAAGTCGCCTTAGATTTCGGTTTAGGAATGCTGTCCTTGTCATCTCTTGGAATATCCTTATTCATGGGGGCCACACTTTTGCCCAATGAAATAAATTCCAGAACCGTCTATATGGTTATATCCAGACCTGTTCCCCGGTGGATATTTATCACTGGTAAGATTATTGGACTCATTGGGGTCTTATTGGTGAATGTTGCCATTTTGAGTTCGATGACTCTTGCGTGCTCTTATTTTCTTGGGGGAGACATTAATCAGCCCATCATGATGGCAATAATTTTTAATATTCTGGAGTGCCTGTTATTGCTCTTGGTTGTGGTTTTTTTCTCTTTATTTTCCAATACCATCCTGGCCTCTGCCATTTCATTAGTTATTTTAATGCTGGGCCATGCTGTAAAGGAAACCCAGAACATAAACTTCGTTGAAAGAAGAGAATTTTTAAAAACAATTTTGGAAGTCTATCATCTGGTCTTGCCTGGTTTTTATAAGCTAAACTTAAAAGACTTCGTCATTTATAACCAAACGATAGAAACCTCATATCTGGTAAACGCTTTCTTGTATGGAAGTTTTTATAGCTTATTCCTCTTCCTATTAATCATCTTTATCTTTAATAAAAAGAATCTGGACTAAAATGGAAACTTTCTTTGGAATCTACTTTTTCATTTTTGGTCTTTTGATTGGAAGTTTTTTGAACGTTGTTATCTTGCGCCTGCCAAACAAAATTAATATGGTCACTAAAAGATCCGCTTGTCCCAGTTGTGGGACACAGTTGCGCTGGTATCACAATGTTCCACTGATCAGCTTTATCCTTTTAAAGGGTAAATGCGCTTTTTGTGGCGTGCGGATCTCATGGCGTTATCCTCTGATTGAACTTTTCACTGGATTGGTAGCAGTATGGTTGATGCCTTCAGACTTCTCTGTAATGTCTTTGACCAATTTCTTTTTCTTTTTTTCAATCGCCTGCATTTTCATCTGTCACTTCATGATCGATCTCGATCATCACCTTTTGCTTGATTCTTTGAATGTTTACCTTCTGGCGATCTTTTTATCTTACGTCGTTTTTTATTACCCGTGGCCGGTCTGGGTGATTGGTGGACTAATTGGTTTCGGGGCCCCGCTGTTAGTGACCTGGCTCTTTTATAAATGGCGCGGACAAGTGGGTCTTGGTGGCGGGGATATAAAATTGTACGGAATCCTGGGTCTATATTTTGGTCCTACGGGGATTATCTTCACGATATTTATGAGTTGTTTGGTAGGGGCAGTCGCTGGTCTTATGTTAATTGCGATGAAAAAAATGACCAAGGATAAACCCATGGCCTTTGGGCCTTACATTTTACTCGTGGCCGCTTTTCAAATATTTTTCCCTGAGTATGCTCATATGGTCCAATCCTGGTTGTTCTGATGGCGTGAAGCACTAAATCCTTGATAACTCATTAGGAGTTTGCCTATAATTAATTAAGTTTATTTATCTCTCAAAGACAGGGACGACTTTGGCAGTACAATCTCTAAAAGATCAATTTGATGAGCTTTTTGGAAAACTAAATCCAGGAAGCATCGTAGGGCTCGATATCGGAGCTCATAGTATTAAAGTGTGTGAAGTTTCAGGCTCTCCAGGAAAATTCAAGTTAGAGAAGTTTGGTATCTTCACTTTATCGGAAGCAGTATTAATTGAAGATGAGATTCAAAAGCCATCGGAAATTTCTGAAGGCGTTCTTCTGGCACTCCAACAAGCGAATATAAAATCAAAAATGGTGTGCCTGGGTTTATTCGGCCCGAACACTATGACAAAACGACTCAATACTCCCGAGGGAACAAAAGAAGAAATTGAGGATCACGTGTTATGGGAAGCTGAACAGTACATAACTTTCGGAGCTGATGATTCGCAAATTGATTTCTTTATTGTCGGTGAGAACGAAGGTGGCGGTAAAGACGCTTTAGTAGCAGCTGCTAAAAATGATGTAATTGATTCATTCTGTGATCTTCTAAAAGACGAAGCCAAGATAACCGTTAAGTTGGTTGATCTCAATGTGATCGCCTTATCAAATGTTTTTGAGGAAGTTGCCGGAGACGATCTTGAAGAATACTCACAAGGAACCCTTCTTTTGGATTTCGGCGCACAAAGTACGAAAATTGTTGTTTATAAACGTGGGGGTCCAATCTTCACTAAAGAAATCCCAATTGGTGGTGGTCTGATCACTGAAGAAATTCAACGTCAGATGGGTGTTAGTTATGAGGAAGCTGAAGATCTGAAAACTACTCCAGACGATAATGGAAACTTACCTGAGGAAATTCTTAACATAATTAACTATCAGGTTGATCAGCAGATTGCTGAAGTTAGAAAGAATATCAATTTCTATGTAACTCAAGGAAGTGCTGAAAGGGTCAGCTATTGTTTCGTCACAGGTGGATCTTCCCTTCTTCCAGGTCTGATTGATAAACTCTCAGTAGTCGCTGGAATTCCAGTTGAGCGACTGGATGTATTTTCTGCCATAAAAGTAAATGATCAAAAAATAAATCAGGATCTTGATCAGTTAGCTGCAATTTCACCGATAGTCATTGGACTAGCGATGAGGAAGTTAGGCTAATGATTAAGATAAACCTTAGTAATACTAAAAAACAGGTCGATATCTCAAACATTGGTGGATTTGACTTCACCAAAATGAAGATTAAGGCCGTTCTGGTTGTTATCATTCTAATTTATATCCCTGACTTCGTTTTGGTCCCTCTTTGGGATGAAGAAAGAGAAGCCGCTAACCAGGCCGTGCAGGTTAAGCAAAGCGAGCTTACTAGTTTGAAGAGAAAAGTGACTCAATCCCAGGATCTGGAAAAACAAATTCGTGAACTCAAAGCTCAAGAAGAAAATCTGGGAAAAAAACTTACAGCAGTTAAACAGGCCATTTCAGAAAAAAAGAATCCCGCACCTATTCTTTTATATATAGCTAAGAATATTCCAAGTGAACTTTGGATAAAAGAACTTGTCATTGAAGATGAGAAGATGACGATTAAAGGTGAAGCTCTCGACTATACAAGCATTGGTAACTTTGTGAACAGCCTGCGATCTTCAGTGTTTATTCGTGAGGCCAATATAGCCGGCACTAACAGTGCTGTTCGAGAATCTGATAAACGTCGTATAGAAACTTTTGAGGTAAACTTCACCATTGCGAGATTTGACCAATGAAAGACCTCGTAAATAAAATTATTGCGAATGCTCATGTACTTATATTCTTGTATGGTGTGTACGGAGCCTATGTTCATTTTGACGAGCATACGATTCAGCTAGCTGAAATCCAAAGTAATGTGGCAAGAATTGAAGAAGAGATTCAGGTCAACCAGAAGAAAATTAAAGAAGTTCAGGAATTTTCCAGGAAAACTGATGAATACAAAGTACGGGTAGAGGAAGTTGCCAAGAATATTGAATCAGTTCAGAAGCAACTGCCTGCTGAAACAAATGACACCCAAATTCTCTCTTTCTTTCAGAATGAAATTAATGCATTGAATATAAAAGACGCTAACTTCACTCCTGGACGTGAAGAAAAGAGCACTTACTTTATTTCAAAAGAGTACTCACTTCGTGCCCGTGGAACTTTCCTACAGTTTCTTATTTTCTTTGAAAGAATTGGAAATGCAGATCGAATTTATAATATTAAAAAATTGAGATTAACCAGTGGAAGTGAAAATCAGCGTGGCCGATTCCAGATGATCTCAGGAGAAGGTGTTATTCAAGCTTTCCGCTTTAATCCTGATTTCCGCGTCGATCGAGGATTTTAAATGAAATGTTTAATCCTTTTAATCTTTTTATTTTCCGTAGGGGCACTGGCTGCCCCTGAGAAGTCGATTGAGAATTTCTTCGGTGATAAAACTAAAATTGATAATCCTTTTAATCTAAGGGACCCATTTAAGGCACCAACGGTTAAAGGTGAAACTAAAAAGGATAAGCGCGGTTTTTATGTTTCAGGCAAAGGTCAATATAGCAATATAAGTGACACTGCCCTGGATCAGATACCTATTCAGCAATTAAAGGTGGTCGGAGTCTTAATTGGAAAAGAAAGACGTGCTTTAGTGAATACGGGTGAGAAAAATAAGATTATAATTTTAAAAGAAGGTCAAAAGATTGGACCTGAAGCTGCTGAACTTAAGGCCATTCTCCCCGGGGGGATTGTCTTAGTTGAGAAAATTGTTAATGTATATGGAGAAGAAGAATATTTAGAAACGGTTATACCCATTTCAAAATAAACTTTTTAGACTTTATATACAGGGCTTATCTTAAGGAAGAGAAGTATGAAGAAAGGATTTTTTCTATTAATTCTGTCATTGGCCTTTTATAACCTCGCTTACGCGCAGGAAATTAAAAATGTTAATTTCATCCAGGAAGGTGAAGTTAGTAAACTAGTGATTGAAACTGATAAAGATGCCGTCTTTGCGGAGCGTTTTCATGTCTCAGAGGATAAACAGATTATCCTGGACATCAAAAACGTTAAAGTTTCCCCTAAATTACTACGAGGAATTGATACTTCCGAATTTCCAGGTAGTGCTGTCTTTATTTCCGGTTATAAAAGACCTGGTTCTACAAATGATATCCGATTTGCCATTCAATTAAGAGACAACGTTCGATCCATTCTGGAAACGAAAGGTAAAAATATTGTTCTCAATATTGAAAATCGTTTCGGGGTATTCTCTCAAAATAAAATTCGTGCCAGTGAAAGTACCAGTTTGAGAGCCGATGAAAAGATTGAAGATGCTATCGGGCTGAATGTTCCTAAATCAAACTCGCTTGAGGATATTCTGGCCAATCTGACTTTGGCAGGTCCTAAGAAATATATCGGTAAACGAATTTCAATTAATGTAAGAGATATTCCTGTTCCTGATTTACTGAATATGATTGCTGATACCTCAGGTTTTAACATCATTATTGATCAGGCGGTATCAACAGCACCTCCTCTTACTTTGACATTAACCAATGTTCCATGGGATCAGGCACTTGATACAGTGATGAGCCTCTCAAAATTAGTGGCCCAAAAAAATTCCAATATACTTTTAGTAAAGACTTTAGCAACGGCCACCAAAGAAAAAGAAGATGAGCTGAAAGCTGCTGACCTTAGAGAAGATCTTGCTCCTTTGGTTACCAGAGTTTTCCTGATTAATTATGCAACTTTGGTTGATATTGAAAAAATCATCAAGGATTACATCACCAAGGGAAGAGGGACTATTCAACTGGATGAAAGAACTAACAGCTTGATTGTTCTTGATACTGTTGAATCAATTGAGCGTATTAAGAAAATTCTGGAAGTGCTAGATACCCAAACTCCGCAAATATTAATTGAAGCTAAAATCGTTGAAGCAAATGAATCTTATTCTAAAAGAATAGGTCTCTCACGTGGAATTTCTTTTGGATATGATCCGGTCGTGGACAATATTCCAAGCCCAGTTGGCCCTGGTTTTTCTTTTAGTAGTGCTCCTACAGCTGAGTCTCCTAGTATTGCCGGGATGACAATTGGTATTTATAAAAGACTTTTAAATCTTGATCTTAATTTACAATTGATGGAGTCCGAGTCTAAGGGACGAATTATTTCTACTCCTAAGATTGTGACTCAGAATAAAAAAGCGGCGACGATTACAAGTTCCGAGCAGACAAGTTTCAGAGTCCAGCAAACTGCCACTGGTAATCAACCTGCCCTTGCGACTTTTGAAAATATCTCAGCAGACTTGAACTTAACTGTCACGCCTCAGGTAACTAATGACGGCGCCATCTCAATGCAGATAAATCTTGCTAAGTCAGCATTCGGAACCAGACCTTCGGCAGATGCCCCGCCAAATATCACCCGCAGAAATGTTACGACCAATGTTCTGGTAGACAATGGTTCAACTGTCGTCATCGGTGGTTTATATCAAACTTCATCACTTGAAACAGTTTCCGGAGTTCCATTTTTAAAAGATCTACCACTGATTGGATGGCTTTTTAGAACACCTTATGCTCCTGACACGACTAAGAATGAGCTTATTGTCTTTATGACTCCACGGATCCTGAATCAGGATGAAGCTGGTTTCGTAGACCGACAAGCCTCTAAGTCAGGTTCAGAAGTCAAAGACATCTAAGGTAGGTTGACCCGTGGTAGGGAAAAAGAATCAATCTGCCTTATTGGCAAAATATTTCAACATGTACAAAAAGAATCCACGCTCAAGGGTCTTTGCCCCCCTGGCGGAATCTTTTCGTAAGCTTGGTATGTTGGATGATGCCTATAAGATTCTCAAAGATGGTATCCGTATACACCCTACTTATACTTTGGGTTATATCGTGCTGGCCCATTGCTATTATGACGAGCAAAAGTATGAGCTCACCTATAATACTTTAAGACCGATTATTGCTCAGAATGCTGATAACATATCTCTGCAAAAAATATTTGCTCAGGCATGCATTCATTTAGGTCATCTCGAAGAGGCACTTGATACTTATAAGTATCTACTTTTCATGAATCCTAAGGATAAGTTCTTTGCACAGGAAGTTAAACGACTGGAAGACGATCTTCTGGTTGGGCATAAGAAGTTGAGTCTGGATCAGTTAATTAAATCTCCTGATATGCCGCAAATTTCACAACATGAAAGCATGGATGATGATTGGGTTCAGGTTGATTTCAATAAGCCTCAAACTGAAGAAAAGAAACTTCCGATAGAAGAAATTCCGGCCGAAGACGATCAATGGGTAATGAAAAAGCCATCGCTGGAAGATCATCCTATTTTAAAGAATGAAACAGTTTCAGAAAGAAGTCTTGAAGATGATTTTTATGCTGATGAATTCGAAGAAGAAGGTGACATTGATGATGTTAATGCCAGCTCTATTTCTTCGGACACTCCAATTGTATCCCATACTCTAATTGATCTTTACTGCGCTCAACATTATTACGATAAGGCCATTGAGCTTCTGGAAAAAATTCTTGAATTAAATCCCAGTGACATTCCTTCAATTGAGAAGCTCAAGAAAGTTAAACAGCTGAGAGATCAGAATATGGGTGCCAAGGCCCAAGCTGAGCAGGCCGGCCATGATGAGCTGATTTCAATCATTGAAAACCAAGTCAAGGCCAAATCTCCTAAGGAGATTAAAGTCCAAGTCGCCTTTGATCAGTTTCTGACAGAAATTAAGAACAAGGCCCAGGAATATCGGTGAAACTATGAAAAACTTTTTGATCATCAATGGCCCCAATTTAAATATGCTGGGCAAGCGAGAGCCTGAAGTTTATGGTACCGAAAGTCTGGAAGACATCAAATTGTGGACAAATGCCAAAATTAAATCTTTTGCCACTACCACTTGGTATCAGTCCAACATCGAAGGTGAAATTGTTGGTCGAATCCAACAGGCCCATTCTGAAAAATATGACGCTCTCATTATAAATCCGGGTGGATATGCCCATACCAGCGTTGCCATTCATGACGCTATGAAAATCCTTAAATTCCCGGTAATTGAAGTCCATTTAAGCCAGGTCTACAAGAGGGAAGAGTTCCGACATACTTTGTTGACGGCAAAAGCTGCATCCGCCATAATGAGCGGGCTTGGAAAACAAAGTTACTACATCGCGATAAAATCGCTGATCGATTAAAGGAACATTCTCATGTACCAAACAACTGATTTTAGAAAAGGTCTTAAAATTGAGATCGAAGGTAAGCCGTGGATCATCGTTGACTTCCAACACGTGAATCCAGGAAAAGGCTCTGCTTTTGTTCGTACCAGAATTAGAAATCTTGAAACTAACCAGACAATTGAAAGAACTTTCAAAGCTGGCGTTGAAACTGTTGGTAAACCAGACATGGAAGAAAAAGAAATGGAATTTAACTATGCCGATCAGGATGGTTATAATTTCATGGATCAGACATCTTTTGAAATGGTTCATCTTTCCCACGATCAGGTTGGAGATAATAAATTCTATCTGCAAGAAGGAATTAAAGTTTTCATCCTTTATTATAACGGCCGTCCAATTTCGATTGAACTTCCAAACTTTATTAACTTAAAAGTGGTAGAGACTGATCCTGGAATGAAAGGTGACACTGCAACTGGCGGATCTAAGAAAGCTAAACTTGAAACAGGCCTTCAAGTGAACGTTCCCCTCTTTATTAAAGAAGGTGAAGTTCTTAAAATTGATACACGTACCGGCGAATATTTAGAACGAGCTAAGGTTTAATATGAAACTAGATACACTCAGTATTGAATCTCTACAGGAGATTGTAAAAGTCGCTAAAGATCAAGGCGTTGCTGAATTAAAAGTAGAAGCTAAAGATTTTAAAGTATCTGTAAACTTCGCGACAGCGGCAGCACCAATTCATCATGTTCAACCAATTTCTCAACCTGCTCCAGCGGCAGTAGCTCATCCAGTTGCTGCACCTGTTAAAGCAGTCGCTTCCGATGCTGGTTTACATGTTATCAAATCTCCATTTGTCGGCACATTCTATGCTTCACCATCTCCAGGCAAACCTTCTTATGCCAAAGTCGGTGATAAGGTTAAAACCGGTCAGCCACTTTGTGTTTTGGAAGCAATGAAGATCATGAACGAAATTGATTCTGATATCAATGGAGAGATCGTTGAGATTTGTGTTGATAATGAATCTCTCGTTGAATTTGGACAACCACTATTCAAGATCAAGCCTAACTAGTGAGTAAGACTGTGACCAAGAAATTCAAAAAAGTACTAATCGCCAACCGTGGTGAAATTGCCATTCGTGTAATCAGAAGCTGTAAAGAACTCGGCATTGAGACCGTTGCTATACATTCTACTGCCGATGAAGATTCCCTACATGTGAAGATGGCCGATGAGTCTGTTTGTGTTGGTCCGGCCAAATCTACTTTTTCTTATTTAAATATTCCCCAGATTCTTTCTGCAGCAGAAATTACAGGTTCAGATGCCATTCATCCTGGTTATGGATTTCTATCCGAAAATGATGAGTTCGCTGAGATGTGCGAGAAATGGGGTATTACCTTTATTGGTCCAAGTGTTCAGTGTATCCAGTCAATGGGTGATAAAATTGAATCTAAGATCACTGCTAAAAAGGCTAAAGTACCAACACTAGAACCAATCTATGTGAAGGATGCTGATGATGCTTTTATCAAAAAAGAAGTCGAGAAAATGGGCTTCCCGATTCTGATTAAAGCTTCAGCTGGTGGCGGCGGCCGTGGAATGAAACGAATTGATTCTTTTGAGGAACTCTGGCCGGCACTGGCCCGTTTGCAGGAAGAAGCGAAGGCTGCTTTCGGCGATGGAACCCTTTTCATCGAAAAATATATTGAAAACCCTCGTCACATCGAGGTTCAGATTCTTGCTGATAAACACAAAAACGTAATCCATTTAGGAGAACGTGATTGTACGATACAAAGAAGATTCCAAAAAATACTTGAAGAAGCACCTTCTCCGGTTCTGACTCAAAAAGTTCGGGAAGAGATCTGTGATGCCGCCGTTAGGTTGGCCAAATTTGTCGATTATGATTCTGTAGGTACGGTTGAATTCTTGTATGACCAAGATACCCAGAAATTCTATTTCATGGAAATGAACACCCGTATTCAAGTTGAGCATCCGGTGACTGAAGGTCGAACAGGGGTGGATTTAATCTCTGAGCAAATCCGTCACGCACAAGGTGATGTTTCCCGGTTTAAGCAGTCAGATATTATTTTTCGAAATCACGTCATCGAATTTAGAATTAATGCTGAAAATTACCGGACAGGTATGCCATCTCCTGGCCATATTACCCATTATCACAGACCTGGTGGTATTGGAGTCAGAACCGATGACTATATTTACACCGGTTATACTGTACCTCCTTACTACGACTCTATGATTTCCAAGATTATTGTCCAAGCCGATAACCGTGCCAATTGTATCACCAGGGCCAAAAGAGTTCTGAATGAAACAGTGGTGAGTGGTATCGAAACAAACATCAATCTTCACAAGGAAATCCTGGATGATCCGGCCTTTGTAGAAAGTAAGTTTTCGACCAATTATTTATCCAAAAAACTCATTTAAAAGTATAATAATTTTAAGTGTTTAATGTGCCACAGGAAGGGGCATTTTGGAGTCTATTTCCCAACTTCGGCAAATGATGGCCGACCAGAAATTTTATGAGGTTCAAAGACTAATTGAAGTTCAATTAACACTTCAATCTGCGGACCGTTTCGAACTTCTGAAAATTTATTCTCAATCACTTAATGTTCAACATAAGAGCATATCAGTTCAATTGGGACTTGAGCTTGCTGAGTATGAATCAAAAGCAAAGAACCATGAAATAGTTCTTAAACTGCTTCATGAATTGCCGTTTAAGGATCAACAGAAAAATTTCAACAAAATAAAGCAGCTCGTTGTAAAAGCCGCAGAAGATCAAGGACAAGTCGATGAGATCTATTTGCAGCTTTCTGATTTCTTAATTAAAAACTTCGAAAAACGAAATCCCTACATTCCTACTTGGATTAGTCATCCAATTGAAAAATATTTTAAGTTAGATTTTAACTTAAAGCTCAAAGAACTTGCCCTCGCTCTTTTGGTAAATGACTTAGTTCAAGCTGAATCACTCGTTCAGAATCTTATCTATTCATGTATGGAGAAATCATCTCCCAAGGGAACTTCTTCTAAGTTGCTTGCCATAGGGGAAGTAATGCAATCTGGTTCTCAAAAAGGAACCCTCGAGATTTATCAGAACTTTTGCTATATTTCCTACCATGGTATTACCGGTCCATCAGATTATAAGCGTTTAGTGGAGATGGTAATATATTTTGAAGATTATAGGCTTCAGGTTCTGGTGCTGGACTTATTACATAGGCTGGGTCTTGAGGATGAAGCTAGATTATTTGCTCCGGCGATAAAGAAAAATCCAAAGTATAATTTTGTATATCTTGATAAATACTTCTCACACCTCAAAAGTTACTTCATTCAACAAGATGCTGCTTTAGTTGCCGAACAACAAACAGAACCTTTTATCCATGCTGAAATTGCTGACATAAATAATTATGATGAAGAAGTTATGTCACCTCCCCTTGATATTGAGAACTTTGATGATGAACTCAGCTATTTTCAAATACTAAAATATCAAAATTATACTACTGATCAGCTTTGTGACCTGGCCGTGAGCTTCTTACAATCAGAAATGCCTCGAGTCGCTCTTAAAGCTTCCGACCTCGCGATAAAACAATCTGCTGATGATTATTCTTTTTTGAAAGGCTCATATTTAAAACTCACAGCACTATTACAAGTAAAAGATTATAGAGCAGCTCTTGATACTTGTTTGGTTGCTCTCGCGAAAGCTAGTACTCAAAATGACATGCTGTCATTCATGTATGGGCAAGCCGAAGTATTGATTCGGTTAAATGATCTTGCTGCTGCCAAGAAAGTACTTTTACGAATACTATCCATAGATTCACAATATCGCATGGCCAAAGAAAGGTTGGAAAAGCTGTGAGATTTAAAAGTATCTTGGGTGCATTTATTTTTTTATTGCTGGCGAGTTTCATTGCTTTTGTTGTCTTTATACAAACTAAATCTTTCGGCGGCTTAGTTACTCGTATTGTATCAGACTTATCGAGAAGACAACTTGACACAGAAGTGAAAATCAAGAGTTTCTCAATCAGCGTATTTCCACCAGGTTTAGAACTAAACCGTGTTGTGGTAAAGAAAAAAATATCAGACCATGAGAGCTTTGAAGCTGAACTAGGGAGAATTGGTTTTTATATCAGCCTAATTGAAATAGAAGAAAAAAAACTGACATTTGGAGAAATACGAGTTTCAGACTCAGTGATAAACTATCAGTTTCCAAAAAAGAATGAAGAATTAAAAGAGATTGATCAAAAGTTAATAAAAAAAGTTTTTGATTTTTCTAATAATGCTCCGGTCAGAATCGATACTCTGTTGATTGAAAACACAAGAATTATTGCCAATCATGACCTGATGGACGCAAGAAGGCTGAAAGTATTTAAAAAAGGTGATTCTTTCATAACTCGTTTTCATCTTACGAATGTAAGGCCCTTGGCGGAGAGTGAACTGAAAGTTGATGAGCTCTGGGGTGATGCAGAGGTTTCCAGAAAAAAGATTAATCTTTACCGGCTAAAAGTCCAACATGATGTCCATACCTTGTTACTAAAAGGTAAGTTTATTGACTACTACAAGCTGAAAGATAGTCAGTTCAATCTATTGGGTGAGACTCAAATCTACCTTAAAAGTTTGAATCCAGAGTTACCAGTTCCGGAAATTGTGCAGATACAGAATGGCATAGCAAAGTCCACTTTCCAGCTGAACTATAATGAGGCTAAATTAACCGGCAGTGCAGATCTGCTCTTGCAGAAGATAAGTTCAAACTTGTTTAAAGCACAAGAAGTTCGCTCTAGTTTTACTTTAGAAGATAATAAAATAACTGTTGAGAAATTAAGTCTGATCAACAAGCGTGAAAAGCTAAATTTGCTGGAAGCTGTCCTGATTGCCGACCTTAATCAAAAAAGTTTTTTACCACGGCCAATAAAAGTTTCAGTTGAGAATCTGAATTTGAATAATGCTTTGAGATTTTTAGGCTCTAAACTTCAGGTACTAAAGGGTGAGCTTAACGGACAGATCAAATTCACTTACCGAAATAAAGATCTTTTCTTTGTTCCAGATAATAACTTCACTGTTAATAATCTTGGCCTGGTCGTTGGGGAACCTCAAAGGCCCTTTACTGTTCTAATGGTCAAAAAAGCAAAGTTAAATGATTCCCAGTTTGCAGTTATTAATAACGAGTTTCAAATGAGTTCTTCCGTAGAACTGGAACATTCAAAGCTTGAAGTTGATGGATTCGTAAACAAAAAAAGAGTTCAGTTTAATGTTCCCGATGCCAGAATTGATCTGGAAGATTTTGGAAACATTTCAAATCTGGATATAAAAGGCGCCGGCGAACTTAGTGTAACTGTTGGTGGTCCTTTAGATAATACAATAATTAACATTAAAGGTAAGACAAAAGGTTTTGAAGTCCTAGGCTATCGTCTGGGGAATACCGAAAAAAATCTTTCAATTGAACTAGGTTCATCAAATGTCATTATTAATAAAATGGACTCCCAATTCGGTCGAACGAGCATCACTGGTAATGGTACCATTAATTATAAAGATCAAGATATTGCTCTTGGAATCACCTCTGGAGAGACTAGCTTCGGAGATCTCTCTCAAATATTATATCCATTGTTCAAAGACATTAAGTTTCTTCCTGAAGACCTGAACTTTAAAGCGAAAGTAGACGCTGATATTTTCGGAAAAACTAGAATGGATGATTTGAAAATTCGCTCTAAAATTAACTTTTCTGATTTGTTGGCATATGGTGAAACGATTAATACTGGTTCGTTTAACGTTTCATTGGCAGAGCGTCTGCTATCGTTTAAAGATCTTGAAGCCTATAAATCCAAAGGCTCAATTCTTGGTGATCTTCAAATCGGACTCAAAGATAAAAGTCTTAAACTTAAGTATCGGTGGGAGAATCTTGAATTATCCTCTTTTCATCTTAGTAAGAAACTAAGGCTAAATTTTGACTCTAAAGTATCCGGCGTCATAACAGGTGGAGGAACGACGGAGAATTATCTTCTCAAACTAGAATCCACTGCCTTTAATACAGAATCCCCGAGTTATAAGTTTGAAGATTCTTTCATCGCCATGAATATCATGCCTCATAGAATCTCCGGAAAAATGATATTACTAGGGGAAATAGTTGCTTCTAGTTTTAATCTCGCTTTGAAACCAGGGCTGGCATCTGATTTACTCTTAAGGATTCGAACCAATACGATTAAACCTTTTTTGGTGGCCCTTTTTGGGCAACATCTTGAAGCTGAAGAGTTTAGTGGAAAAGTTGCTTTTGATCTCAATACAAAGTTTCAGGACGGCTTTAACCAATTGGACATGACCGGACATCTAAAACAGTTGGTCTTTAGCCACTCTAGCTTCAATGTGAACTACACTTCAATGACTCCTCAGTTGATAGTTAAAAACAGTAATATCCTGAAATGGAATATGGATATTAATCAACCTGACTTCAAGGTGGTTACCAAGGGTGAAGGAATCTTTGGAAAAGCTGTTAATCTAAGGCACGAATATAATTTCAATTCAAAAATACTGGAAGTGTTATTGGATCCCATTTTATCTTCTGATGGGATTATAAAAAATATCGTTAATATTGATGGTGATGGAACAGATTTCGATTTCAAGGCTTCTTCTCAATCTGATGATCTGGATTTAACAATCAATTCGTTCCCTATTCCGGTTAACGATCTTAAATATAATATTGGTTATGCCAATGGCCGATTAACGATTAACAAGCTCACAACAGCACTGGATACTGGTTCTGTTGAAGTTTTAGGAGATATCTATTTTGATACCGATCAGCCGGATGTAAATCTAAAGTTTATGTTCGATAAAGCTGAAATACCTGTTTTAGGCAAATCAATTGTCAACTTATCTGGCGAGGGTGTTATTCTTGGCAATAATCTGCCTTATACTTTAAGTGGTGACCTATTGATTAACAAAGCCTTGATCGTAAATGAGCTTAATGAATTTAGCTCAAAATCGGCAGCGTTCTCTCAAATACGTTTTTTGCCAAAAAATCAAGAATCTCCACTTGGTAAACTCCTGACGTTGAATGTGAATATCAAGGCCGAAAATCCAATTCGGGTAACCAATTCACTTATGGATGTCGCCTTGATAGGCGAGGTCAGAATTACGGGTAATCCCGCTCGTTTAAAGGGCGAAGGACGTTTACTTACACCAGCAAATTCATCCCGAATATTTTTCAAAAACAACGAGTATATGATTACTTCTGCAGATATAATTTTCAATCCTAAGAAAGAGTTAAGTAATCCGGATTTTGATGTTCAGGCCTTGACATTAATCTCCAATTATAAAGTTTACCCCAAAGCGTATGGAGATCTGGAGCGATTTAATTTTGACCTGACTTCAGATCCTGCTCTTCCTAGAAACTCGATACTATCACTAATTGCATTTGGCTATACTGATGAAATTCAGAGTGCCCTTAGGCCTGAAGACCAGCAGAATTTAAATCAAGTAGGAGTGGGATCTTTCGTTTTTGATCGCTTCAAGATAAGTGACATTCTAAATAAACAATTTGGACTTCAAGTCAACCTGGGTACTGTGATTGAACAATCTGGCACTGACAGCCTACTTACGGGCAGAACCCAAGAAGGCCAGTCAGGACAAGGCGGAGGTTCTATTGGAAGAACTCGCTCCGCTACAAAAATTGAATTGAAGAAACGTCTGGATGAAGCCCTTACATTATCGGTATCCAGTACAATGGGTGGAAGTATTGGCCAGCGACAAAGTATGAATCTGAATTACGGATTATCTCAGAAAATACAGGTAGAAGGTGTCTATGAGTTAAGAACCAATGAAGAAGGTCAGGAAGATGTCATCGACAATTCCATTGGCGGTGACTTGAAATTCAGGTGGACCTTTAAATGATGTTATTTTTTATACTCCTTCTAAATTCAGTTATAGGGTTTGCTGCATCAGGTTTTTCATTGAGTGAGGTTATCGTAGATTGCCCTCCATCAGTTACTTGTACTCAAAGAACTGCCCGTTTCAATAACCTCATTGGGGAGTATCGCAGTCAAGTCCATCTTAAAGAGACTTTAAGGGTGATGGCATCGGACGGCGGTTACCGTACATTCTCTTACGTTCTTAATGAGGACAAGGGGAAGTATTCATTAATGATCAAATTCAATCTGAAGCCTACTGTTAAAGAAATTAACATAGGTTTTACGGATAGAAATCTTGAACATGATCCTGCTCAGCTTGTGTCTTTAAGGGAAGGCGAATTTTTTGAATCCCAGAAATTAAAAGCTTCAATGAATGGCTTAAAAAGCCGGCTTGAAGGTATGGGTTTTCCTAAGAACTCTTATTCTTTTGAGGTTATTGAGAAAGAAGAGCTCGTTTATATAAACATCGTGATTACACTCGGGAATCCAAGGATATTTAAGAGTGCTAGCACAAATTCTAAATCAACTTACATTCAAGAGTACTTTAATAACAAGTTTCTGAATCTTTATAATAAGCCTTTTGATGTGACCAAGTTTAAGAATTATCTGGATGATGCACAAAAAGAGCTGTTCTCTTACGGGTACTATCTTCTGAGTCTGGACTTTCGGCCAATCGTTAAGGGGAATCGGGTAACTCTTGATATAAAAGTCAATAATGACCAATTGTTTGCTTTTGATTTTAAGAATCTCAAGGTGGAAGACCGCTCAGTAATTCATGATTTAATGATCGATCTTTTTCGCAAATATAAACGCACTCTCAATACAGTAACTATAAAGAATGCCTTAAACGAGCATTATAATAACCGAGCATTACTAAATGCTAAATTTGTGGTGGAATCCTCAAAATATAAAAATAGCTATAATGAAGCCGTAAAGCTTTATCGTATTTTCTTATATGAGGATGGGAAGACACGGGTAGAGAATGTCTTCTTTACTGGAAACGTTTATCTTAAAAACTCAAAATTAAAACGTCTCTACGAAAAAGAAGCTTTTGAGCTGGCTTCTTTGCAGTACTACGACCGGGAATACCTGGCCTATTTCCAGGAGTATTTGAAAACGGAGTATATAAGACGTGGCTTCGTCCAGGTTCGAGTTCTAGATCCTGTCACTACTTTTGATTCCGAAAAGAAAGTGGCAAGGGTCGAATACAACATTCAAGAAGGCCCACGGGCCTATGTCCGAAAAATACTGTTTGAAGGTTTGCCAGAAGAGTTTAAGCATTCCATCTTGTCCGAACTCACAAACAAAATAGGCAGCCCGTTTAATCCAATTGCCATGGTAGAAGATATTAAAAAAGTTGCAAACTATCTTCAAGAACAGGGCTATTATTATGCTGAAGTTTCAAATGCTAATGACAGTGACTTTGTCCGATATTCTAAAACCGGCTCTGATGTAGATATTCAGTTTAAAATTACAGCTGGACCAGTCATTAAATTGAACCGCATCCTATATCTTGGGAATGACAAAACTAAAAAGAAAGTTATTTGGAAAAAAATACTTCTCGATGAGGGAGAGATTGTCACACCTACCAAAACCCGGGAAATAGAATCGGCCCTGTCGGCTACCGGGCTGTTTACATCAGTAAGTGTTACTCCTCTAAGACATAACTCGAAAAATGCAGCGACTGACTTAATTGTAAAAGTAGTGGAAAGGGAATACGGACTGGTAGAAATCGCACCCGGTTATCGAACAGATTTAGGGATAAAATTAACAGCTACTGCAACTTATCAGAATATAGGGGGATATAATCGTGCAGTGACTCTCAGGAGTCAGTTAAACCACAGGCTAAGCTTTCGTACTTTGGATCCTGAAAGACGTAAAGATGCCGAACAACTACTGGAGCACAATACCTCTGTCTCATTTAACCAAGGTGATATCTTTGATTCATTAATTGATCTAGGTACAAGTGCGGCCTATCAGACCAGGCGCTTTTATTCTTTTGATGCTGACATCTTAAGACTTAATGGGACTCTGACCCGTGATTTATCAAAACGTCTTTCTTCCTCCATCAGGTACCAGTTTGAAGATATAAGCCAGTACAATGCCACTCAGGCCATTGATAATGGCAGTTTTCAGATTGGAGCGATAACTCCCAGCCTTACTTATGACTTACGAAATAGCCAGGTGAATCCTTTAAAAGGTGCTTTCTTTAACCTTTCAACTGAATTTGCTAATCCCTATTTTTTCTCACAGAAAGAGCCAGATCTCACCATTAATTACTACAAGCTGATTAGCCGGAATCGTTTTTACATCCCATTTAAAAATGGCACAGTGGCCATTTCGGTGGTTGGTGGTTTGCAGGAAAATCTGGCAACAGAAAAAGTGGACGTAGATGGGACTGAGCAAACTAAAGGCTATATCCCAAACATTAAAGTTTTTCGGCTAACTGGTATGGATATCGTACGAGGATTTAACGACGAAGAAATGAACCGATTACCGGATGATAAAGATATTTCTGAGGTCCGAGTGGACAACAGAGCTTATTTGGCCAACTTTAAACTAGAACCTCGGTACTTCATCAACGATAGCCTCATGGCCGGGGTTTTTTATGATGCGGGGCGTGTTTTTGTGGGCCGCATGGATTTAGGCGAACTTAGAGACTCAGTCGGTGTTACCTTTAAAATTATCACTCCAGTTGGTACCTTAGACTTTGACTACGGAATAAAACTCTTGAGAAAGAAAGATGCCAGTGGTAATTTAGAGGACCCCGGACGCTTCCATGTGTCAATCGGCTTCTTTTAATCCCCCGAATTTTAAAAGAGCCTGAATGCTCCCGCTGACCCTTAGCAAGTTGGCTTAGCGAGTTGTTCTTGACGTATGGCCGCAATGTTCACTATAAGGGACAAAATTTTTATTAATTAATGGAAGGTTGATTATGATCACTCAGAAATCGTATACGATCACTAAAGCCGAAATGGGCGATAAAAAGTGGTTCGTTGTAGACGCAACAGATATGGTTGTTGGTCGTCTTGCATCTGAAATTGCGAAGATTCTTCGCGGTAAGCACAAGCCTCAGTTCACTACCCACAATGACGCTGGCGATTTCGTTATCGTTGTTAATGCAGAAAAGGTGAAGTTCACTGGTAAGAAATGGGACGATAAGAACTATTTCTGGCACACTAACCACATTGGTGGAATTAAGAAGCGTACTGCTAAAGAGCAACTTGCTAAACATCCGGAGTTAATCGTTGAAGAAGCGGTTAAAGGGATGCTTGGTAAAAATACTCTAGGCCGTTCACAGTTCACTAAGCTGAAAGTATTCGTAGGTCCAACACATACCCACGAAGCCCAGAAGCCTGAACCATTAACTTTCAAATTTTAATTAAAGGTAGATCGATATGAGCAAAGCTAAATCTTATGATCTTCACACTATCGGCCGTCGTAAATCAGCAGTAGCTAGAGTTTACGTTTCTCGTGGTACTGGTAAAATTCTTATCAATGCACGTGACGTTCAAAACTACTTCCCTAAAGCGACAAGTCGTTACATCGTTTTTCAACCTCTTAATCTTTTAAAGATGAATGAAAACTACGATTTCAAAATCAACGTAAAAGGCGGCGGAGTTACAGGTCAAGCTGGTGCTATTCGTCTTGGTATCGCTCGTGCACTTCTTAAGCTTGCTCCTAATTCTAGAGCAGAGCTTAAAACTGCTGGCTTCTTAACTCGTGACTCTAGAAAAGTTGAGCGTAAGAAGTATGGTAAGTCTGGTGCTCGTAAATCATACCAGTTCTCTAAGCGTTAATTTCGACAAGAATTCAACACTACCAATTCAGAAGGCCCCTTTTTGGGGCCTTTTTATTTTTCTCGTGGCATCTTATTCCACATGGATAAGCACGATGTTGAGTTTATTGAAATACGTGGGGCCAGGGTTCATAACCTTAAAAACATTAATCTCAATATTCCCCTTAGAAAATTAGTTTGTTTTGCCGGACCCTCAGGTTCAGGTAAAACCTCTTTGGCCTTCCACACATTATTAACGGAATCTAAGCGCCGCTTTATCAATTCTTTCCCCAACTCGATGAAGTTTTTTACAGAGCGACCTGCGGCGGTGGATGTCGATCAGATTTTCCCCGTATTGCCAGTATTTGGTTTGCCACAAATAAATCCTGTGGTGGGCTCACGATCGGTAGTCGCCGATGTAATGAGGCTAACTGACAGCTTACAGAATTTGTTTTTTAGTTTTTCAAAAGAGTTATGTCCTACTCATTCCCTTGAGCTTGAAATTCGTTCAGTGGCAGATCAATTAAAGGCGCAAGCACCAAAAAAAACGGAAGGTGTTTTTTATATTCTTTTGGGTCCAAACGAATTTCAAAGGGTCAATGGCGAGGAGTTTCTACCGGCCAGATCTTATTCTCTAAAACGTAAGACTGTAGAAGCCTTTAATCCTGAAGATGAGTTATGGGAAATCCTGCGCTTTAAATGGGATAGTCTCACTAACTTGGAAAAACGCTGGAAGGAACTCAAACTCGATCAGTATCACATCAATTTTTATCTCTGGGGCGGAGAGCTTAAGAAACCGCAACTATTAAATTTTCATTTTGAAAAAGTTTGTCCTCAATGTGACTTTGAGTCGATTCCCGCTGTCACAGTGAGCGCCTTTTCACCTTATAGTGCGCTTGGAGCATGCCCTAATTGTAATGGATATGGAGCAAGACTAATTTATGATGAGAAAAAAATAATCGACCGAGATATGACTATTCTTGAGGGAGGACTGAAACTTCTCAATTATGGTCCGTTTCAGGATGCTTATGAAGAACTTTTAAAGCTCTTAAAAAAGAATAAAGTTCCCTTGGATACTCCCATTAAAAAACTCCCAAAAGATTTTTTTCAATTACTGGAAGAAGGACACGGTTCTTATCCTGGTTATAAGGAATTGAAGCTCTATCTTGAAAGCAAGAAATATAAACCATCAGTACGAATTTATATTCGTCATATGCAGCGGGAAGAGCCCTGCTTGGTTTGTCATTCCTCGCGATTAAATAAGAATATTCATCATTATCAGGTCCAGCTTAGAAATGAAAACTGGGGGCTGGAAGAAATCATGGGACTCACTGTAGAAGAAGCTTATCCGCTCTTCTGTGAAAAAAGGTCTCTCGCAACTTCTCATGAAAAAAGAATCTTTAACGATATCTGTGAAAAGTTAAAAATGGCGATGGACATGGGTCTTAACCATTTATCGTTATTGAGAAAGGCCAAGACGCTTTCGGCCGGTGAATATCAAAGGTTATTATTGATAAAATATCTCTCCTTCAAGGGGACTGATAGTTTGTTTGTCCTGGATGAACCTAGTGTTGGTCTGGCCCATAAAGAATTAGAAAAGCTTCTGGTAGGGTTACGGCAGATTATTGAACAGGGTAATACGGTAATCTTGATTGATCACTCCGAGCAAGTGCAGAAAGCCTCAGACCATTTAATTGTCATGGGGCCTGGCTCGGGAAAATTGGGCGGTGAAATTATATATCAGGGTGAGGCCAAGGCTTATTTTAAAAATAAGGAAGAAGTTATCTGGGAGAAGAAAAGGACCATTGATAAAAATCCCTCGATGATTGAAGTACTTCAACCTGAAATCTTTGGCAAAAAATATCCTGATTTTAAAGTTCCGATTAATGCAATGACCTGGGTTACGGGAGCTTCTGGAACCGGTAAAACGGCCAATCTTATTAGAGTCATGGGAAACACAATCTATAAGAAGTTATACGGTGAATGGCTGGAGGAAGATGAGTTTTATGTTAAAGCAGTTAAAAACCCTGCCAGGTTTGATGATGTCTTGATTATATCAAGTGATCTGAATCGTTTTACTTCCCGCTCTAGTGTCGGAACCATCACTGAATTAGCTTCTGTTATCAGAAAACATTTTTTAAAGCTTCCAGTCTCTAAAAGTATGAACTTAAAGGAAGGACACTTTTCTTCTAATTCTGAATTAGGGATGTGCCCGCGTTGCGAAGGGCGGGGAAGTATTGTGATTGAAATGCAGTATCTGGAAGATATTGTTCTGGAGTGTGAAGACTGTAAAGGCCTGAAGATAAAACCTCTTTACGCCAATATATCAGATGGCAAAATGACTGTGGCCGAAGCCTATAATTTACCTTTAAATCAGGTCCTTGATCGTATAATCCTAACTCCTAAATTTCGACGAGTATGGGAGTACCTTAAAATCCTGAATCTTGATTACCTCTCGCTTGATCGCGCGCTTAATTCTCTTTCTGGCGGCGAGAAACAACGCGTATTTCTGCTCTCCAAACTTTTAAAGAATATTCAAAATTCCCTTCTGGTTTTTGAGAATATCTCCTTTGGTTTATCGGAAAAGGAATTAAAGCTCCTGGGCATGTTCCTGGAGGATTTAATCCAGCTTAAAAACACGGTGGTGATCATTGATTCTTCCACCTGTTTTAAGCACCTTGCCTCTTGGAAGCTCCATTTTGATACTAAAAGCATCGATTTAAGTCCTTTAGCTAAAACTGAGTAATAAATTCAAGTTCTCTCTCGCTTTAACCGACAAGAAAAGTAGGTTAAAGCGAGGAGTTTATAGTGCTTATTCGACTTCTATTCCTATTGTTATCTCTTCCGGCGGGAGCGACTGTTTTTCAAATGCAGTCGGTCGATCAACAGATTAAAGAATCTGATGGAATCGTAATGGGACATTTCCTCCGCAGCAAAGTGATAAAGCTTGATGATGATACCGTTGCTACTCAAATGGTCTTTAAAATGAATAAAGAGCATGGAATGCAATCTGATCTATTTGGAATGGATGAAATCATTGTTCACTATCCTGGCGGCCAGCTGGGAGACTTGAATGTCAAAATTGAAGGAGTTCCAACTTTCGTTGCCGGCGAGAATGTAGTCCTGATGATTAAAAGCATGAAAGATAGATATTGGGGAATGAACTTGGGATTTGGAACTTTCCGAATCATTAATTACGGTAATGAGAAGATGATTGTGAATTCTCTTTTCCCAGAAGATATCCGGGTCAGCCAGGTAAAGCTTGAAGATTTTGAAAGTCGCGTGAGAACGATTAAGGGGTCTCGCCTTAAAGTTGTTCTGGTTCCGGAATACCATACCGAATCAGATGAGAATCCAGGACGTCTACCAGCTTCTGCTCCAGAGGGAAAAAACCGTGCTATTGCCTCAAAAATTGATCAAGAGGAAAATAGTGTAGGACCTGCCATTAGTAACTTCTGGTTGATCTTTCTACTGGCCATCCTAGGCGGAATCTTTCGCTTTGCGCGGCAGAAAGTAGCGAAATAATTAATCTCATTTCAATGGATTGAAATGTATCTTGGCATCTGTTTAGTTTTATTTTCATTTGTTAGTTGGAGTCATCAGACTTCATTGACTCCTTCTGGAAAGGAATTGTTCTGGTCTAATCCTAGTGTGCCAATGGTTATAAAGACTAACACCTCAGATATGAGCTCATCTCAGGTTCAAACGATAATTCAAAATTCAATGAACCAGTGGAATCTCAGCTCGACTGCGAAAGTTAATTCAGTTTCTTCTTCAATCAATGAAATCAGATTTGTTTCTAATTATCCCTATGGCTCAGCCGTTCTGGGAGTAACTGAACTAAGTTATAATTCTTCCGGGGCGATCCAAAAAGCAGTCATATCGTTAAATGACGATTACGATTTCCAGGAAACTGAGGGGCTTTATCCCGCGGGCCAGGTCTTTTTAGGGGATGTTGTTACTCATGAATTAGGTCATCTCTTTGGGCTATCTCATTCAGAAGTTTTAAATTCTTCCATGTTTTATTCTTCTTTTTCAGGTCAAAGTACTGTCGCGTTTGATGATAAAACAGGCTTAAGGAAAAAGTATGACACAGACTTTGGAAGCATTACCGGATACGTGAAAGGAGGAGATAATATTGGGGTATTAGGCGTGCACGTTCAGGCCATTTCAAGAACTACTGGACAAGCCAGTGGGGTCATTTCAGATGAAAATGGGTACTTTTCATTGGATGGCTTGGATCTGGAAGACACCTATTATCTTTATACAGCGCCAATTAAAAATGCCAATTCATTACCGGGCTATTTTTCAAACTTTCAAACGGATTTTTGTCCTGCAAGTTATGTAGGATCTTTTTTTACTGCTTGTGGAAGTGAAAAGAGTGGCAAGCCTTATGGCCTGAATCTTTCTTACGCTCAACCTTTGATTGATGTGGGGACAGTCACCATTAATTGCAGTTTAAGAGCTGATTCTGCTTATAATCAGGAGAAATTGCAAAGCTCTTTTACCCCCATTATTGTTTATGACTACTCGGTCGATCAGAAATATGAAAAATCTTTTGTGGGTTGGTTTAGAAATAGCAGCTCAAGTGATTGGGTTAATCCTGGATGGTTTACTTCTTCAAATAATTGGTCAAAAACAGATCGATTAAAAGTTGATTTGACCGGATTTAATGAATTATCAGGAACAATTAAGTTTTTAAAAGTAGCTCTGGTTTCCTATCCTTTTGGTTCTCAGCTTGAGTATGAGATGTCAGTAAATATGAATGGAGTGACCATTAGCGATGCTGGCCGTGAAAGAGAGTATTCGGAAATTACAGAAACATATGAAACCGACTTTAGTTCATACCTTCAATTAAGCAGTAATAGTGCCATCAATAATTTTGAGATTAATATTCACTCACGTGTTCTTTCTAGTTCTTATATTGCCCAAACTTTTCCTTCCTTTAAACAATTTACCAGTGATCAATACCTACCCTATTTATTTGTGGCTTCAATTTGGGAGTTAACCCCTCAAGGTCTACGGCCGATCATGGATAGTGGAGCTAATTTGTCAGACAATGCCAGCTGCCTTGATGCTCCTTTTACCTACCCTGTGGCACGGGCCCGAACCATTAGTGAGTCTTCATCCTCAGTTGAAGCTACTGCTGGGGGAGCGGCCTGTGGCACCATTGATCCTCCTGATGGTGGACCAGGTGGTTCTTTACCACTAATGTTATCTGGATTCCTTATGGCGCTAGTTTCTTCCTCTCTCTTGAAATACCGTAAGAAATTTTTGTCTTAACCCATCATTTTTATTAAAATAAAACGAATCTATTTCAATTACAGGAGTGCTTGAATGAAGTTGAGTTTATTTTTGCTTTGCTTACTCGCAGTAACGCCCATTCTGGCACAAAATTTAATGGAAGAGCGCATTTGGAAAGTATCCCCCAGAAAGAAATCTATTTTTCTTGATTCGGGTGTTTTTCATATGAACTCTAGCTTGAAGTCTTCCAATATCACTTCAGTCCGTAATTCCGCGGTTAATGGACGTGGTTATGAAAGAGTCGTCATTGACTTCAATACATCTTCAGTTCCAAAACTTTATGGGCATATCACTGCCGATAAAAAGATCTCTGTCGATTTTTTTGATACGTCGATCATGACCAATCAACCACAGCTAAAAAACTCTAAATTTGTGAAGTCCATTGATTTCATCAGTGTTGATGGAAAAACGATGACCATGGAGATGACACTTAAAGGGAAATCAAGCTTTGATATATTCTATCTTGAAAATCCCGGCCGTTTAGTGATCGATATAAGATAACCATAAGGAAAAAAACATATGTCTAAAAAAACTGCGAAAGCAAATACTGAATCACATTCGGTTGCTGAAGTACCTTCCGAGGTTGTCATCATTCCTATCGTGAATAGTCCCATCTTCCCGGGAATGATTGCCCCAATCATTCTTTCAGAAGATAAGTATACCCCTGAACTTGATAGTTATTTGAGCAAGAGTAATTACGTCGCTCTGAACCTGGTTAAGTTTAAGGACTTTGGAGAGTCCCAGGATGTTTTGCACGAGATGGATGAAGAACAAGTTAGCTATGAAGATGATGATGATGACTACGTCTCAATGACTTCCGCCTCTGATTTAACCAGCAAAGGTATTACCCCTAAAGATATCTACAAGGTGGGTGTTCTTTGTAAGGTCATTAAAAAGTTAAAACTCCCTGATGGTTCAGTAAATCTTCTGGTTCATGGAATGAAGCGCTATCGTGCAGTTGAATATACGACTGACACCCCTTTGCTCATTGCTAAAACAGAAGTGTTTAATGATATCCATGAACCTGATGAAGAGCTTGATGCTTATACCCGTTCGGTTATCAATCAAGTTAAAAAGCTTTCTGAGATCAATCCTTACTTTAATGAAGAAATGAAACTTGCGATGCTAAATTCCCCTTCACCAGGATCTTTGGCGGACTTAGTTGCATTCGCTCTCTCTTTAGACGTGCCAGAAGCTCAAGATTTCCTTGAAACTCTTATCGTTAAGAAACGTTTCGCGAAACTACTCGTTTATTTGAAGCGCGAAAAAGATGTCGCTGATATTCAAAAGAAGATCACTGATGAAGTTAACGATAAAGTTAATAAATATCAGCGTGAATATTTCTTACGTGAACAATTAAAGGTCATTCGTAATGAACTCGGCATGGATGAAGATGATAAGGCCAAAGACCTTAAGAAGATTAAGGAAGGTATTGAAGAAGCTCAGTTACCTGAAGAAGCCAAAAAAGCTGCACTCGAAGAGATGGAGCGGCTGGAATCAATTCCAGATTCATCACCGGAATATAATGTCACTAGAACTTATCTTAACTGGATGGTTCAGCTTCCTTGGAGCAAATCGACAGATGATAAGGTAGACATCGAAGCTGCTAAAAAGATTCTTGAGAAAGATCATTATGGTCTTGAGAAGCCTAAGGAACGAATTCTGGAATTCCTTGCAGTCAGAAAACTTAAACCTGAATATGACGGCACTATCCTTTGCCTTGCAGGTCCTCCCGGTGTTGGTAAAACCTCATTGGGACATTCGATCGCGCGTGCTTTGGGGCGAAAATTCTATCGATTCTCCCTAGGGGGAATGAAGGATGAAGCTGAAATTAAAGGGCACAGAAGAACTTATGTTGGAGCTATGCCAGGAAAGCTCATTCAAGCTCTGAAGCGAGTGGAAGTTAATAATCCTGTTATTATGTTAGATGAGATTGATAAGATCGGGAAATCCTATCAAGGTGATCCTGCATCAGCTTTACTTGAAGTTCTTGATCCTGAACAAAATAAAACATTCATTGATAACTATCTGGATGTTCCATTCGATCTCTCGAAAGTTCTTTTCATTGCTACCGCGAACTATGTTGGAGAAATTCCTGAGGCTTTGTTGGATCGTATGGAGTTGATTGAACTTTCAGGTTACACCATTGAAGAAAAACTATCGATTGCCACCAAGTGGGTAATTCCCAAGCAATTGAAGAAACATGGGTTAATGGCCCGTGAATTCTCTTTGAGTGCAGGTGTTCTCAAAGCACTGGTTTCAGATTATGCCCGTGAACCAGGTGTACGTGTCATGGAACAGCTTATTGCTAAACTCTGCCGTCGCGCAGCCCTAGAGAAAGTTTCTAACAAACGATTTAAAAAATATGCACCTAAAGAATCAGATCTTGAAAACGTGCTAGGTAGTAAACGTTTTGAAACGGACAAGGCCCAGAAGCCGCTCATGCCGGGAATTGTAACTGGCCTAGCTTGGACTTCTTTTGGAGGAGATATTCTTTTTGTGGAATCAATCCCACTTAAAGGCAAAGGCTTTAAGCTGACTGGTCAGCTTGGAGAAGTGATGGGAGAGTCTGCCAATCTAGCTTACAGTTATGTGAAACGCGTTCTTCAATCACAAATTGAAGAAGAGATGGTTAAGTCTAAAAAAATTACGAAAAAAGTTTCTAAAAAACCTGCTAAGAACATTCAGGCAGTTCCAACAACTTCCAATGTTCCTGCTCCTAATCCTGAAGAAGCGACTGACTTTCTGGCCACTCATGAAATACATCTTCATTTGCCAGCAGGTGCCACTCCTAAGGATGGACCTTCAGCAGGCATCACCATGGCCCTGGCACTTTATAGTCTGGCCACCCATCAGATGGTTCGCGGTGATATCGCTATGACAGGTGAGTTGAGTTTAACTGGGAAAGTTTTGCCGGTTGGTGGAATAAAGGAAAAAGTCCTGGCCGCCAAACGGGCAGGAATTAAAGAGATCATTTTACCATGGCAAAATGAAAAGGATCTTAAGGAAGTGCCTGAACGTCACCGAAAAGGCTTGCGTTTTCATCCTGTAAAACATTTTGATGAAGTCCTCAAAATTGCACTTAAAAGAAAATAAAAGTTAGGGACTTTCGGGTCCCTTTCTTTTGTCCTGCACTTATTGCCCGTATCGGCCATATCCCTCCTATCTATTATGATTAAAGAACGGGTATTTCCCGTTTTGATCTAAGGGTAGGGTTATGTTGAAATTCATATTATTGAGCTTCTGGCTCGTCTTTGTTCAAGGACAGGCCTATGCAGTCAGTGTTGAGTGGGTATGTCCATTAGGATCATCTTCTGCAACTTCAGTAGAGGTCTCACTTGATTCCAATGCAAAACTTCAGTTTGAACCTGACATTCTGAGTGACTCCCTCAAAAGAAAACAATCATCATCTGAGGTTTCCGCTTGCGCTGAAGTTTTTCAAAAAAATATTGTTCGTGAAGTTTCTAAATTTAAAGAACAAGAATGTCCTGCTTCTAAGCATGATTTTTGTTTTACCGCTATTTCATATGTTGAAACTAAAGTTCAAGAGAAAATAAAAACAACTCTTGGAAAGAAGACCTTTGGAAGCAAGGCACGTGCACCAGAGTTATCGCCAGAAGACTATCTTATCGAGAAAATTGCTAAAAAAGAAATTAGTCCGGAGAAGTTAAGCCAAACTTTTACCTATAATCAGACGACCTTTAAAGTGTCAGATTTTGATAAAGTCGTGGGACAAAATATAGAAAATGTCTTTATGTCCTTAAACAGGAACGATGCCAAACAGTATGTACAGAACTACATGGCCGCGAAGTCAGATGTATTGAATACCACCAGAGAATCCACTAAAAGAACAGAGGTCTTGAATAATTTAAACCAGATGTTTGGTTATATTTATGGAGATAAAGGGCCGGAGGAGCTGGCCAAGATGCTTGAATGTAAACCCGAAGATGACCTTAAGCCGATTGAGGAAATTATTCACCGAGTGGAGAGCATTAATAAAAAAGCCAATTGCCAGGCATTGGATCCCGGAGAACATAAAGTTTTCCAGCAATTAAATACCAATTATTATGCTACTGGAGATTATCTACTTAAGAGAAAAAGTGATGGTAATTATCAGGCCATCCTCAATGTTAAATTTAAAACAGGTTCAGGTAAACTAAGCACTCAGGAAATGATGAATAGGGCGAAAGGATGTTTAGAAACAGCATCCCCTTTTATGAAAGGTCCTAACGGTGAATTAATGGAGCTTATCGCACTGACGCCTGATGAAATCAATGCATTACCTAAAGGGCAACGTCCCAAAGAGAATGTGATTTCTATTGAATCTCCGGATTTTGGAACCAATGCTGCCAGTTATGCCGAAGATGTTGGCTGCGGCACTATCACTCATGAAATGTTACACCTCTTAGGACTTTGTGATGAATACGAAGAGAATAGGGCCAAATACGGAGATATGTGGAATTGCCGGGTGGTGACTAAAGCTCCATCCATTATGCGGGAAATCTCGGCTTTTGATCAGGCAGTTCCTAAAACCAATAGTTGTGATTGCGCATTCCTTCCTTGTTCCAGTGTGATGAAGTCTTCCAATGAAGACATCAAGACATTATATACTCGTCAGAATGCCTTAATGGTTATTGATTACCGCTTTCGTGCCCAGTACTGTACAACTAAAAATCTCCCATCAACCAGAAATATCACGGACCCGGCAAAGAGCATCTTATTGAAAGGAAACGCGGAAAGATCCTTTGTGGTTGAGAGCAGAGGTGTTATTAGTCAACAGGGTGCACCTCAATACAATATCGAACGTTATGATATCTCCTGTACCTGCCCTGCCGGCGATACAGAATGTCTGCAGAAAAAGACAACAATTCTAAAACAAGTGATGAACCCTAAAAGTATGACTTCTTGCCCGAATGGGACTAAGCCCGTTGATACTAAAGTCAGCAAGAGAGTTGCTACGCCTCAGATACAAAATAATATTTTAACTTTTACCTCTGACGCTCAGATTGAAAGTCTATTGCAGCCAAATCACTTTCATAAAATTCTGGAAGGCACGTGTTCTGGTAAGTCTGCTGGTTATCAAGAGTGTGCTGATTTTGCTTATAAAAATAATAGAACCAGTAGCTGTAATGTCCCTGCCAAATGCCAGGATGATAAATATTACCTCGGAGTTCCTCAATGAAGTATCTATGGTCTTTTCTGTTGGTGTGTTCAGTTGAAGCTGCCACCCTTTCGCAGTACTACAGTTCTCCTGATGGAAGCTCAATTCAGAAATTTACTGTAACTCCTAAAAAATCTGTTTATGAGAAAAACTCAAATTTTTTTGACCATGAGAAAATGTACACTTTAGGATTTTTCTCTTTGAAGAATTCGACTATCTCGCCGGAAGATTTTAAGAAGCTAGATGAAATACTTGGTAAAATTCAGGCCATTGATAAATTCATGAAAAGGAAAGATTCGAGCTTTAATGATCTCTCCGATAAAACTCCTCACAAGTCGTTTTTAGTACTTAATGATTATAGAGTTTCACAAGGGTCAGATTTATATCCAGAACTCAAAATGTTATTTGAAAAATTTCAAAAATTAAACTGGGTGCAGGATTCAGGTATTAAACTTTCTGATGATTTTAAAACGGTTACTACTTTTAAAGGCGGAAAGGCCGTTAAGAGTGAGCCTTTTAATTTCAAATTCCTTTGCCAAAAAACTGAAGCTCCAAGCATTTGCGCTTATAAAGATCTTGGCATTCTTTACATCCAATAAAAAAAGCCACCCGAAGGTGGCCTTTCTCTTGAATTTCATTTTTAGAATTAGAATTCGTCTGAATCGTATTCGCTCTTAATTGTGTGCTTAACTTTTCCAGCAGCGATTTCACGAAGAGCAGTAACAACTTCTTTGTTTTTGCTTCTAACTTGAGAATCGTCACCTTCACGAAGTTGCTTCACACGCTTGGCTGTTAAATGAACTAGCTCATAACGATTTTCAACATGTTCTAAACAATCTTCGACTGTGACTCGTGCCATATGAATACCTCTTGGGGGTTAGGAAACTTCATTTTTAAAGCAGTTAGCTGCTTATGTCAAAGAAGAATTCTATAAATTACTGCGTTGCATGATTCAGAAACTGATCAATTCAATTCTCATTATCGTCAATTCCTGAGAATTTTCAATAACTAAGCGTACATGGCCTCAATTTGCTCTTTGTATCTTTCAACCACCACTTTTCGTTTAATTTTTAAGGATGGCGTCAGAAAGTTATCCGTTGTGAATTCCTCTGTCACAATGGTGAATTTCTTAATGGTCTCGAATTGAGCAAGATCATGGTTAATATCGTTAATCTCATTTTGGATAATCTCTTTAACTTTAGGGCTTTGAGCTAAATCTACAACTGAGCAGTCCGAAGGCAAATCCAACTCTTCCAGTAGTGAAAGAAAACGGTCTTTTTCAATACCCACCAGTGCCGTCAGATAGTTCTTCTTTTCTCCTACAACAACCAGATGAGAGATATGAGGTTTGGTCTTGGCCAGATTTTCTATCTTTTGAGGAGCTACGTTTTTACCCCCACTCGTAATGATGATATCTTTTTTTCGATCCGTGATTCTTAAGTAACCATCAGGAGTAAATTCTCCAATATCTCCCGAATATAACCAACCATCTTTAAGTGCTTCGGCGGTTGCTTCCGGATTCTTATAATATTCTTTCATCAGGGCCTCTGATTTAATCAGAATCTCTTTATCGGGCCCAAAAGAAAACTGTACGTCACCCATAGGTCTTCCGACCGTTCCAGGAACTTGTTTGGATAAAGGATTGAGACAACAAGGAGCGATGGTTTCAGTAAGTCCGTAGCCTTCTAAAATGGTTAAATTCGCATATCTCAAAAATTTTATAATCTCCGGTGAAAGCGGGGCGCCACCCGAGACGAAATAGCGGATTCTTCCACCAAAACGATTATATATTTTAGAGAAGACTACCTTGGAAACTATTTTATATTCCAGGATTTCTGAAGCAGTTGGTGAGAGATCTTTATCAATTTTTGAAAAATACTTTTCTGCCACTTTTACCGCATATTTGAAGGCTTGTTTTTCAAACAAGCTGCCATGGTTTACTTGTTCCATGATGGCCGAGTAAATCTTTTCAAAAATTCGAGGTACGGCAATCATAACAGTGGGTTTAACCACCTGTAGATTATCTACCAATTTTTCCAGGGACTCGGCATAAACGGCCTGCCAACCGAAAACCAGAGGTAACAACGAATCACATCTACCCAACACATGGGATAATGGAAGAAATACCATGGTCTTATCATTTGAATTAAAGGCCCCCTTAATGGTGGCTTCTACGTTTAAAAGCATGGTGGTCATAGCATGTTGAGTGACCACGGCCCCTTTGGGCTCTCCTGTTGTACCGGAAGTATAAATAATAGAAGCAGTTTCTTCGGGAAGTTGGTTTTGTATGTAGTTCTCAAGCAAATCCGGTTGAGATTTCAACTCATCTTTACCAATTCTTAGAAGCTCTTTATAACTGTAGTAAGGGTAAGAGTTCCGGAACTTCTTTAAAGTCTCTTCTGATAGTTCATTTATAGAAATAACTATTTTTAAGTTCTTCCAGTCCTTCATGACCGAAATAACTTTTTCCATTTGCTTGTCATTTTCAACAATTAAAACTGAACTGTCAGAATGATTGAATATGTAATTAATTTCTTCGGGAAGATAACTTGGATATACCGGAACCAGGCAACAACGTGAACACATCGTTGCCATATCCAGAAGGTGCCATTCTTTGCATGTCTGGGCAAGGATGGCTACCTTGTCACCAACTGTCACACCTATTTTATGAAGGGCGCTGGCCAGGATTTCAATCGTATTTTTATATTCTTTAAATGAGAGATTCTTTACTTCGTTATTTTCTATCCATCCAAGGGCATAGCGGTCAGGTGTTTTTTGTACTCTTAACTTTAGAAGTCTGCCTAAAGTTCTTGTTCCTTGTAACATTTCGGTCATCCTTTTTTTCCAGCAATGCACCATACTCTTTGAAAATTCAAAAAGTTAACTAGGTTTGAGTCTGGTCCGATATTTGCTTTATCGGTTAGTATGAAGACTGTCATTATAGTTTCTAAATGCCTCAGAGTCACTAAATTCAATTTAAGTCAGGGGACCTATGAGTTTCATTTTAAGGGCGTTTATGCTGGAGAAGTTGTCAGAAAAATTATCCTACAGGGGGAACTAAACCTTGAGGTGAGTAAGGGTGAAGAATACCTGATGTATGTACGATTAACTTCCTTTCATACAGGTATACTGCAAGGAGATATCCTTAAGTTAAAAAGATTAGAAGAATGTTGGGATCAATCTTAGTCAACATTGATAGCGACGTGATCACCTATCATGAATTGATCAAGTTCAAAAATGGGAGTCTTTTCTTTTTCGTATTCATTCACCGTGGCAATGGCAGCTTCATCTGATGAGTGAAGAACTTTTAATTCTCCGATCTTAACTTTGTAGTTTACTCGTTTTTTATTATCGTAAGGATTTTGAACGGAGATGATTCTGAATACATCCAGCACACTGTCTTTCTTTACGCCCTGACCAGAGCCCATATTGATATAGTAGTTTTTTCTTACAACTTCATTATCAGATCCCATAGGAAGGTCTTGTGCCATACTGAAAATGACATAGGAGCGGGCCGAAACGGCTTGGGATAAGATTAAGGTAAGAATCAAAATTGATAACTTCATTGGATCCTCGCAGGTAAATCCACTGAACTTATCGTCAAATCTGAAATGAAGTTTAAGGGAACCATAGAGCTTGAGCCCTATGGTTCAGTATAGGCTATTTGCCTTCTAATTTTAGGTATTTAATACTGTTGTTGATGATGTCTGAGTAACGATAGTTTTTTAAATAATTGTGATAAAGGATATAATTACGGGAATAGTACTGCATGGCCCAAGGTAAATCCCGGTTCACGATATTTTCCATCTCTTTCATTAAAGCGAATTTTTTCTCACCATCTTCCATTTCACGCAGCTGATTAAAGAGGTCATCAAACTCAGGATTGGAGTATTGTGAAGAGTTAGGTCCAGGAGGAAGATTGGCCGTGGTTAAAAGTTGTAAGACATTTTCTGCATCGGGATAATCCAAAATCCATCCACCTTGCCAGAATTGAAGTTCACCGTTTCTGGATTTTTCCAGAAAGGCAGGAAAAGTATTCACTCGTACTTCGACTTCAATTCCAAGATTTCTTAGCTCTTGTTGAACAAATTCTCCCATCTGTCTTTTTCGAGTGTCGGTTCCTCGTACGTCATATTTTAAAACGGGTAATCCTTTGCCATCTGGATAGCCGGCCTTCTTCAAGTAGTCTTTTGCAAGGTTTAAATCATACTTGTAAGGAAGATCTGTTGATGGGGAATAACCCGCAACTCCGGGAGGATAAATCGAGTTGGCCTCTTGGGCGATGTTATAAGTGAAGAGTGCGATGTACTTATCGTTGTTAATTCCATACGCAATTGCCTTACGGAGATTAAGATTCTTGCCAATGATAGGATCTTTCATATTAAAAGAAAGCCACCAATAGGTAAGCGTGGGAGCAGCAAAAAGTTTTATGTTCTGCTCTGAAATTTCAGGGCGGAGCTTGCCTTCCATTGTCAGGGCCATGGGGAAATGATCTTTCGTAAGGTTTACAATATCGATTTTCTTTTTCATGAAGTTGAGCCAGTCAGTCTGGGCTTCCTTAATCACTACAAAGCGCACATTCGAAACAAAAGGTAACTTCGCACCGGCATCCTTGAGTTGTTTATTTTCATGGGCGTACCGATCTCCTTGAGTAGGATAGGTACTGGTTTGGTAGTGCTTATTCTGTTTAAGAATCACTTCCTGAGTGGGATTATAACGAGTGATAAAGTAAGGACCAGTTCCAACGTTGCTACGAGATAGATCATTATTGCTCGCCTTGATAGCCTCTTCGGGAACAGGAGAGGTAAATGTCATGGCCATGGCATATAAGATTTGTGGATAAGGTCTGATAAGTTCAATAACCAGAGTGTGGTCATCTGGAGCACTCACACCAGAGATATCCTCTTTAAAGAATAAGTTCAAATCAGTCTGGACTTTATTTCTCCAGTCATTGATTCCTTTAATCTTTTCATCAAAAATCCACCAGCCTTGCGACCGGGTTCCATGAAAGGCCAATCGTTTAATTTGGTTCACAATATCCTGCGCCTTAACTTCTCTTCCTTCAGCGAGAAATTCGGACTTATGGTACTTGATCCCTTTTTTAATTTTGAAAGTGTACTTCAGGCGATTCTGAGAAACTGCCGGCAAACCTTCGGCCAAAAGAGGGCGTAAGGTGTAGGGTCGCTTATGATACTCAAATTCATATAATGTCTCATATACTTGTGCGACAGGCATGTAACAGATCTGATCATAGCAGTTGGCAGGATCCAAGGTAGATATATCCCCGGAAAGAGAAATATCAATATGATCAGAGCGATCCGAATTTTTAGTACAACCAAAAAGTGCAACAATGAGTAGTAGAAAAAGATACTTCACTTAAGGGCCCCTTCTACTGCTTTGATCAGTTCATCAACTTTGGCCGCATCACCAGAGCCCTGGGCATTATCAGGCTTGCCGCCACCACGGCCATTTACGATTGGCATTACTTGTTTCAGGATTTCTGAGCAATTAACGGTTTTATTATTACGAGAAGTTTTTAAGATGAAAGAAACTTTATCTCCCAGGATGGTAATGAGAAAGAGTACACCTTTGGGGGTTTTATCCACAAAGATGTCGCCGAGTTTTCTCATGTTGTTAGGATCGCCATCATTTACTTTGGCCACAGTCAGGGTTAATCCATCTTTTATATCAATCTTATTTGTAAAAAGATTTTGTGATTCAAACATCTGAATCTTGTCATTCAGAGTTTCTATCAGTTTAGCTTTCTCTTTAACATCGGCATGCAAAGCCGAGAGTTTTTCAAGCACTCTTTCATCTTTTACTGCAAAGCTCTTTTCAACTTCGCTTAAAATTTTAGAGCGATTAAGTAGATATTCAATAGCAGTCGTGGAAGTAATCGCTTCAATTCTTCTAACCCCTGAAGCCAGGGATGTTTCAATCAGAATTTTAAAAAGACCAATTTCGCTGGTATTGGAAACATGAGTCCCGCCGCAGAGTTCACAGGAAACATCACCCATCGTCAGAACTCTGACCCGGTCGCCATATTTTTCACCAAAGAGTGCCATGGCACCTTTTTTAGTCGCTTCATCTTTTGACATATGCGCGGCCTTAACCGGAAGAGAAGAGGCAACCGCTGAATTCACCAGTTCTTCCACCTGAGCAATCTCTTCTGGTTTTAAAGCTTCTGAATGGGTGAAATCAAATCGTAAACGATCCGGGCCGACTGAAGATCCGGCCTGCTTAATATGGTTACCTAAAACTTTAATTAAGGCTGATTGAAGCAGGTGAGTCGCTGAATGGTTGCGCTTGGTAAGTTCACGCTCTTCATGATTAATCTTAAGCGTGTAAGATTCGCCAACAGTTAAGGCATCTGCATCCGGGGAGACGTGGACATGCAGACCATCAACTGGCTTTTGCGTGTCAGAAATACTCGCCAGTTTCCCTTCTTTTGACTGGATTTCACCTCTGTCACCAACTTGTCCACCGCCTTCGCCGTAGAAAGGAGTTTTATCAAAAACCAGATAAAATTCTCCATCGATTTCTTCCTTGGCCAGGAGTTTTGCTTCTCCCACAACTTCATCAAAACCGATGAATTGAGTCTCACCAAATTTCTCTTTGATCGTGTAGAAGACTTTTAAATTATCTTCCTGAACTTTAAATTTAGAACCTTTCTTGGATTGTTCCTTCTGTCGGGCCATGGCCTTTTCAAAACCTTCACTGTCTAGTTCAAGTTTTTTCTCACGCAAAATAACTTCCGTTAAATCCAGAGGAAATCCGAATGTATCATATAGCTTGAAGGCGACTTCTCCGGAGAGTTTGTCTCCTGGTTTGATTTTAGAGAGCTCTTCATTGATTAGGGCCAATCCTGTGTCGAGTGTTTTACGAAACTTCTCTTCTTCCAACTTCAGAAGTTTTTCTGCAAGAGCCGCGTTCTGAGCATTATCTGGATACTCTTCGCCTAAAGATTCAATGACGGCCGGAATTAGTTTATAAAAGCTGATATCTTTAAGTCCCAAGAGTGAAAGATGGCGTACGGCACGACGGATAATCCGTCGAAGTACATAACCTCTTCCATCATTGGAAGGAATGACGCCATCAGTGATCAACATGGTACAGGACCGGATATGATCAGCAACTACCCGGAAGGAAGATTTTTCATCTTCTGAATTGGTAGTGTAGTAATTTTTTCCAGTAAGTTCTCCGATGGCCTTCATGATGGGCCCAAATATATCGGTATCGTAGTTATAATATTTACCTTGAATCACGGCCGTTACACGTTCTAGTCCTGCTCCTGTATCTACAGAAGGTTTGGGCAGGGACTTACGTTTGATCTCGTTTCCTTCCTTGTATTTTTCATACTGCATGAAAACCAAATTCCAGATTTCTACATATCTGCCCTCGTCATCAATTTCTTGATGACCTTCAGGTACACCGGTTGATCTCTCTGGTCCATGATCAAAAAAGATTTCGGAGCAAGGACCACAAGGTCCTACGTCACCCATTTCCCAGAAATTGGATTTATCGCCAAGTTTATATATACGTTCACGAGGAACACCCATGTCCCGATGCCAGATTTCCATTGCCTCATCATCGGATTCATGAACAGTGATCAGAAGTTTGTCTTTTGGGATTTTGAGTTCAACAGTTAGAAGTTCCCAGGCAAAACGAATAGCTTCCTTCTTAAAATAATCTCCAAATGAGAAGTTACCCAGCATTTCAAAGAAAGTATGATGGCGGGCAGTGAAGCCTACATTCTCCAGATCGTTATGCTTACCACCAGCACGGACACATTTTTGGATGGTGACTGCCCGGCGATTGGATGGATTGGCCTTCCCGGTAAAAAAATCTTTAAACTGATTCATTCCGGCGTTGGCGAAAAGAAGAGTTGGATCGTTATGAGGAACGAGGCTGGATGACTTGTGTTTGTCATGGCCATGTTTGATAAAATAATTGGAAAAAGCATTACGGATTTCTTGAGCGCGCATAAAGTCCCTCTTGAGAGTTAAAAGTGCTCAAAAAGGGTATCATAAATGCGCTGTGCAAGGGGAGTCAAAAAGTGTTCTACATCGCTTGGGCTTGATTAAAATCAAAACTTTGGGCCTGAATCGCTTCCTGTTGCATCTGCTGATCGTTTTCCAGCATCGCTTCCGGACTTACTTCCGCCTGAATTTGGTTTTCTCCACCAAAGTCACCCACCGATACATTATTATTTTCGGCCAGCATTTGCTCGGTTTCATATCTTTCATTTTCCGGACTCACACTTGAGAAACGAAGACGCGTTCCTTCTAGTGGACCGTTAGTTAAAGTCACCATATAAGAGTTCTGATCCACCTGATACATCATGCCTGAGTACAGCTCACCATCAAAATCATACTCAAAAACATTACCCGTCATTTCTGAGAATGAAACCGCTACACCTTCGCCATTAGGCAGGGCCACATTCAAATCTTCGATCACGCCATTATTGGTTGAAAGAGATCCGTTAAATTGAGTATTAGTTAAACCTTGTTGCCATTTTTTAGGATTAATCACTTCCACAAGTGAAAGGGTTAGTTCTTCTTGAACAGCAGCTTGAGGAATGATATCTGCGCTTTCAACCAAAGCAGGCGCTGGAGCCGAAATTTGTTCAACCACTGCCGCCATTTTCTTGGAAACGATGGGAGAAGGTGCGAGCTTTTGCCAAGTCGTGGTGGCCGCAACTTCACGACCTTTAATCGTCACGCCATACATTTCATCTAAACGTTTGACGAATTTTACATTTGAACCAGAAAGATGCGACTCAGAATTAATGACTACCGCATTGTATGTTCCTGTCAGAACGAAGAGTCCCGCCACCATGAATGCAAAAGCTTTATTCTTGTTATTCCAGTTCATAAAATTCCCCTGTGCTTTTATAGAAGCAAGGGGAATGCCAAAATTGCGAGGGGTAAGTCACCGATTGAACGATGACGATTGTAGATATACTTGGCGGTGTCTAATTCTTAGACAGTTTTAGCGAGTTACAATTTCCCTGGATGGTACTTGCGATTCGCTCCATCTCTTTAGTTTCTTCCAGGTAAGGTGTGAAATCGCCATAATACTCATGGGTAAAACGAGTATCACCAACTTCATAACGGTAAAACATGGTCATTCTGGGATAGTTACTGTCGATTACTTCCAGAAGATAACCATTTCTTTCTTTTTTCATATTTACCACCAACCACGCATGGGCGGTAATACCCTTAATCTGAAGTTTTTGATAAGCGATATTTCCTTTGATTTCTACATCCGCATAAAGTTCATCCATCAAAGTTTTCATTTTATCAGCGGTGACAACAGCTTTGCCTCTGAGTCCTCTCACCCAAGCGAATTTTGCCCCATCAGTTCTCTGCCAAGCTTCAAGTTCATCCTGAATCATGACCTGGAAATCAAGGGAGAAATCTCGTAAGTTCTCATAACCGGGAATTATCACAATTTCGCGGCCCGCCCTTAATTTTTTAATTATCAGGTAAGCTTCATCTTCACTCGGCCGGTTGGCCCGAGGTTTAAATATGGTTAGGTATAAAGAATTTCTTTGAAATCGGGAATGCCACCAGCAGACTCCGCCATTGCCGATTCCACCAAAATTTCTAAAGGCCATGAGGTTATCTGGATCCTTCGTCAGAGTTTTCACATATTCTTGATCTCTTCTATCATTACAAAATTGGTTCATGCTGGAAGATGGTTTGGTTGCAAAACTTGAAAAGGAAGCCGTGAGAATAAGAAAAGCGACGATTTTAAATTTAAAATTCATGAAGCAACTCCAGATACTGTTTAATACAGTTCATGGTAATTAGCTTTCGCATCTAATGGGGATCAGTTGTAAAAACTACCTGTGGTGTTAATTAATAGTCACTATTGTTAGAATTCAGATACTTATTAAGAGAATTTTTGGCGTCACTATAGTCGTGACCTTTTGAGATGAGAAATCTTAAGACCTTTTCGCGCAGTTTTTGTTTCTCGGCAGGGTCTGCTGGTATTTCTTTTGAGCGGAGCTTTTTCGCTACCAGTTTTTCGATACTGTCTTCATCATTAAAGCCCAACTCCTGACCGACTAATTGAAACTCTTCGCTCGAAAAACTCAGGCGCTCTTGAGCACCACGTTTACGGATTTTGTCTTCGGACTCGCCTTTCATCATCCATTTACGAATAAAAAGGCGTCGGTAATTTTCTTCCTTTAAAAGTCCATTCGCTTTTAAGGCTTCAAGCACTTCATCCACTTCATGGGGAAGGTTATCTTTTTTAGAACGTAATTTTGTCCGGAGTTTGAACTCGGAATAATCCTGACGGGCAAGTAAGTGAATGGAGTAGTTGTAGATTCGCTTGTTCATGCAGAATAAAAAAAGGCCACCGAAGTGGCCCTTTCTTTTTATTGAACCTTAGCTTTGGCTTTAGTTGCAGTTTTTTCTTCTTTGATTTCCCCTGTGGCCATATCCACATTGGCAATCTCAGTGGTTTTAGTAATGCCGTGCTTGGCCAGAACTTTGGCACGAATTTCGGTCATTAGCTCAGGGTTATTTCTTAAATTCTCTTTTGAAGCTTCACGGCCTTGCCCAAGCTTAGCATTGTTATAAGAATACCAAGCCCCAGCTTTTTCTACGATGCCTTCATTCGCAGCGACATCGAGAAGATCACCTTCTTTAGAGATACCTGCTCCGTACATGATATCAAATTCAACTTCACGGAAAGGAGGCGCAACTTTGTTTTTAACGACTTTAACTCTGGTACGGTTACCAGTAACTTCTTCACCATCTTTAATTGCGCCAATACGACGGATATCCATACGAACTGAAGCGTAGAATTTTAGAGCGTTACCACCTGTTGTTGTTTCAGGATTACCGAACATCACACCAATTTTCATACGAAGCTGGTTAATGAAAATAACAGTACAGTTTGAACGAGAAATTGAACCTGTTAATTTACGAAGGGCCTGAGACATAAGTCTTGCTTGAAGACCCATGTGTGAATCACCCATATCGCCTTCAAGTTCAGCCTTTGGAGTTAGCGCTGCAACCGAATCGACAATTAAAAGATTTACAGCGCCTGAACGAACAAGCATATCTGTAATCTCTAGTGCCTGCTCACCAGAGTCTGGCTGAGAGATAAGAGTATTAGGAATATCTACGCCAAGTTTAGCAGCATAAACAGTATCGAGTGCATGTTCAGCATCGATGAAAGCAACGGTTCCACCAGCTTTTTGGCACTCAGCTGCAATGTGAAGCGTAAGAGTTGTTTTACCAGAAGACTCAGGACCGTAGATTTCAATGATACGACCTTGAGGAATTCCACCTACGCCGAGGGCAAGGTCAATACCTAGAGACCCAGTTGAGATTGCTGGAATTTTTTCAGCAGCTTCAGTTGAATCGAGGCGCATAATTGCCCCTTTACCGAATTGCTTCTCAATTGTTGAAAGGGCCAGATCTAGCGCTTTCTTTTTGTTCGCAGCATCTGTTGTGTTAGCGTGATTTAAAGACATGAGGTTCTCCTTCTCTCTTACAAAAATACGTTTATGAAGGTGCGTGTTATATATTCAAGCTAACATCGCCCTTCGTTTTCGACAATGGCTATTATGCAATTTTTACGGAAAATTTACGGAAGGTTAAGGATTTGAAATATTTAGCTAATTAATGCCTGGAGTTAAAAAAACTTCGTCATCAATAAGGTAAAAATTCCTGCATAGACACCACTCACAACATCATCAGTAATGGTTCCAACACCATGATGCAAACGATCAAAATACGAAGCAGGCCAGATTTTTACAATATCAAAAAAGCGGAATGAAGCAAAAACCAAGAAGAGTGTAGGAAAGTCAATTGTGCTGACAAAACTCCAGGTGATGAGCATACCAATCACTTCATCAATCACAATCCATTGAGGATCATGGAGCTGATATTTTTTTTGGACATGCTCAGTGACTAGGACTGAAGCAATGAAGAGGACAATAATTAAGCCAATTAAACTATAAGTATTTATTTGAAGGTGGTGCAGTAAGTAAATTAGCGGAAGTGTTGCAAGGCTTCCAACTGTTCCAGGTGCTTTAGGAAATTTTCCGGTGAAAAACCAGGATAAGAAGAGGACAGTTAGAAGGGAAGGGGCCTGTATTTTTTGCTCTTTCATAAGATTTACGTTAGTTTTCCTTTTTAAAACTCTAAACGTGATTTGAGAGATTGGCAAAATATGGCGCAACGTCCGAGCTACCTCGCTGATTATGGATTTAACTGGGAAACATTTGATGTTGTTTGCAGTGGTAAATCCTCTTTAGATGCAACTAACTACCTGACTGAGCTCTCCGATAAAGATCAGGTCGCTGAATTTTTGTATGGTTATGGGTTTGATATTTCCGATCCTGTCGAAAGTGCTGAACTCTTTGGAATTTTTCAAGAGGCCATGCAGTTTATTAAGAGATATTTCTTAATTGAAGGCAATCCAGAAGGCCTCGATATGCGAGTGCCTAACTATCTCTATTCCATCACTAATATTTCAGAATTATTTTTAGCTGCCACTGGTTATTCATCAGTTAAGTTAAAAACTGACGAACAACTTTGGGCCGGAGTAGTGCTGAAAGTGATGCATACTCTTTTGCACACGGATAAAGATCTTCGATATCGTTATTTTTCAACCATTCAGCAACAGATTTTCGACCGTTTTTATAAGTTCATTCACCGAGATGAAGAAAACCGTTTGTTCCTTAAAAATGATTCAGGGACTTCTATACCTTTATATGATTTTCAGACTAAAGCGAAGAAAACCCGCGACTCAATTGTCATTAAACTACTGCATAAGCAGGAGAATGTGGCCGAAGAACTCTTCGACCGAATTGGCGTAAGGATCATCACTTACAATAAACTGGATGCTCTGCGAGTGATTAAATTTCTTCACCGTAATCACGTCACTATCATAAATAACATCAAGCCAAGCCGTTCTCAGAATTCATTGGTTGATTTAAAGATGCTCAGAACCCGGATTTTTTCTCTCTATAAGGAATCAATTCGAAATGACATGCCGGAGGATGTTTTCTATCAGCGACTTAATGCCTTGATTGAAGATTGTTCTCCCATTAAAAAGAGTCATGACAACCGCCATACCTCAGAAGAGTATCGAGCGATTCACTTTACCGGCCGACAGTTAATTAAGTACCGGAACCCGTTTATGTCTTCTTTTAACGAAGTCAGAAAGCAGGCCTTAAAAGATAAAGAAAATCCATTATCCCAGTCACTCTTGCAACTTGATACCTCGCCTATATCTCGAGATGTGCGCTTCTTTTATCCTTTTGAAGTCCAGCTGACTGATTATGAAAGCCACTTGAAGAATACTCAGGGTGAGGCTTCTCATGATGAGTATAAAAAGTCCCAACTGAAATCGGCGATGAAAAGAATCTTCCGCCCAATCATTGAATTGAATAATATTAAATTCGATTAGAACTTTTGCTGAAGGAAAAGTTCAATCCTTTCATTGACCATATCAGGGAAGTCCGCCTGAGGTACGTGAGATCCATCCTTCATAAAGTAAGTTTCGCTATGAGGAAGTAGACTTGCAAGAGTTCTTTGCAAGTGATTAGGGATAACATTGTCTTTATGACCACCCATCACTAAGGATGGCATATTCATTCTTTCCAGACTGCCGGTGATATTTTGTCGAGTCATCTCATTAAATAGTTGAAAGAAAACATCGGCCCCTAATTGTCCTACTCGATTTAGGTAGATTTCAATGAACTCACGTGAAACTTTTGAACGGTTAAAGCCAGTGGTGTGAATAATTTCCCGGACTAGTGGATTTACACCGCCGCTGGCCCAGATCTTTTTAAAGATCTCAGGATACTTTTCAAGACCCAATGCCGCGATAGGAGCAATGAATTCCATTAAATTGGTATCAAACATAATATCTTTCACATTAATAAAAGTGCCAGATATGAGAATCATGCCTGAAACCAGCTCCGGAAAATCTTTGGCCAGCTGTAAACAGATGTTTACTCCCATACTGTGACCTAGCATGACCGCTTTATCAATACCGACGAATGCACAAAGATCTGAGACATCTTTCGCCATTTGTGGAAAAGTTATCTTTTTAACATCATGAGACCCAGTAGATTGAAAATGTCCGCGGTAATCATGGATTAAAATCTGATAACCTTTTCTATCGAAATATTCTGCCTGAAACTTCCAGTGATGATTACTGCATACGAGACCATAATTAAATACCAGAATTGGTTTACTATGATTTATGGTAGAGAAGTTTTTCGAAAAAAATATTTGTTCGTTATCACTAGTCTTAAAAAAGTTTGCATCACTGTTTTGAAACATATTTTACTTCATGAGTTGGGTTAGCCGTTCAATGACTGATAAACGGGGAGAATTATCTTCAATGAGTTTTGCCAGCTTTTGATTAAGAATGTTCTTCTTACTTACGCGAGCGGTTTCTTCATAACCGATGATTTTAAATACGGTCTTACCAATAGAAATTTGATCATTCATCTTAAGCTTTCTGATATTGGAGGCACGTTTTCCATTAATTAAAAAAAACTCCACATCTTTTTGAGGGTGGATCAGTAACTCATTCCCGATAACTTCCAGCATTATGTGGGTAGGAAATAAATCAGGATCATCTATCCAGAGATCTCCCGAGCTTCTTCCCAGGTAAATTTGGTTTTGGAAGTACTTAAAAGGTGCGAGAGCGTTGCTATCAGGACTAGCTTGTATTTCGATATTAATCATGGGAGATCCTCTTAAATAGTATCGAGGATTTTCTGATCTTTTGCGAGTCTTTCAAAGTGGGGGGCCAAAAGCTCCGGGTGATTGATACCCAGCTGTTCTATATCAGCAACGACCCGCTCTAAAATGGCTGTGTGAGTAAGGAAATTGGCCAGTTTTTTAGTGGTGACTGTTCCTGATTGATCTACTCCGAATAAATCCCCTTCTCCTCTAAACTTTAAATCTTCTTCCGCAATGATAAAACCATCCAGATTCTTTTCTATGACTTCCAGGCGCTGTTGAGCTTCCGGAGAAACTTCTTTATCCAGCACCAGGAAACAGAAACCAGGTTTCTCGCCTCGTCCTACACGACCACGCAATTGGTGAAGAGAAGAAAGTCCAAAACGTTCCGGATTATAGATGCTCATAATAGTGGCATTCGGCACATTTATACCGACCTCTATCACGCTAGTGGAAACCAGGATATTTGTCTTTTTATTCCGGAAGTCCTGAACGGTTTTTTCTTTTTCTTCCGATTTCATCTGGCCATGCAACATATCGACTCTGAATCCGCGAAAAGTTTCCTGATACTTAACCAGTGAGTCTTTTACATTCTGAAGATCCAGAGTTTCTGACTCTTCGATCGCCGGAAAGACAAAGTAGGCCTGCTCACCCAGGGCAAGGCGAGCTTTAACGAATTCAACATACTTAGAATAATTAACTTTTTCCGTGATCCGGGTCTTAATCCCTTTTCGCCCTGCTGGCATCATCTTAATAGATGAGATATCGAGATCTCCATATTGGGCCAGGCTTAGAGTTCGTGGAATAGGAGTGGCCGTCATAATTAAACTATGTGTTCCTTCGCCCTTGGCCACCAAACGTAATCGTTGTTCAACTCCAAACTTATGCTGTTCATCGATAATGGCGAGTCCCAGTTTTTTAAAGACAACTGAATCCTGAAAAAGTGCGTGAGTACCGATCACAATTTCAGTCACCCCATCTGCGAGATTCTTGAGTATTGCTTTCTTTTCTTTGGCTTTAATTGAACCCAGTAATAGTTCAATGCTTAAAGCAGGATTTAGTTGCCGAAAAGATTCATAATGTTGAATTGCGAGAGCTTCCGTTGGGCACATTAATCCCACCTGATAACCACTTTTATTGGCCACCCTTGCTGCCAGGAAGGCCACAATCGTTTTTCCACAGCCCACATCACCCTGAATCATTCTCATCATGGGGTGACCGGATTTAAAATCTTTCTGAATTTCTGAAAAAACTTTTAATTGATCAACCGTTAGCTCAAAAGGCAGATGCTTAATAAGATCATTGATCTTTTTTTCCTCCAGGCCAATAACTGGAGCTGCCTTACGTTTGATAAATTTTCTTCGTGTCTGGATTTTTAACTGATCAATTAGGAATTCTTCATAGATTAATCTTTCTTCTGCCTCATCCTTTACTCTAGCATTAAATGAATCCACGGGAGTTTTACCGTGAATGACTTTGAAGGCTTCACCCAGACTGAGTTTCGAGTCATAACCTAACTCCGGAAGAGTCTGTGGAATATTATCCCAGAGGTTCTTAGGAATAAGTTCCAGGACTTTCTTTAAGTGATTTCCACTTATCTTATTAACGGTGGGATACTCAATGATATAAGCATTACTATTCACCTCAGGGTCAATAATCTGAGGATTGATGATTTGTTTTTGGGCCTTAAATTCCTGAACCTGACCCAAGAAGGCCAGATGATCCAAAGCTTCAATTTGTTTTTTCTGATTAGGGTAAAGATTAAACCAGCGAAGACTTAAGCTCTCTTGTGAAAGATCATCCTTTAAAACCACGTAACCATTATAAAGAAGGATGTTACCTTTTCCTCGCCGGCCGAAGGCCGGTTTAATTTCTGCATGAATGATTTTTCCGGATCCTTTAAAGAACTGATTCATAACAGCTTCACGAAAAGGCTGGAATGATGGCATTTTATGGATGCGTAAAGGCAGAATCCATAATAATTCTTGAAGGGTTTTAAGACCAGCTTCCGAGAGCTTTGTAATAGTTGGAGATGGCTTTTTACCAGCAGTCAGGTCTTCAAGCGGCGAATGCCAGCTGAGCTCAACCGTAGGTGATTTCTTGGACTTCATAGGTCAAATCGCCTTTAGGAGCTTTGACGATTACCTCATCTCCTACTTCTTTTCCAATCAATGCCTTTCCAAGCGGGGAGTTGTAAGAGATTTTCTTAGGATCCGTCATGGCCTCATCTTCGCCCACGATCTGGAAAGTGATGGTGACTTCTTTTTGATTATCAAAGATAGTAACGGTAGCTCCGAATACAATTTTTTCCATGCTGAGAGTTGAAACATTGATCACTCGAGCACGGGCAATTTTACTCTGCACATCCAGGATTCTGCCTTCAATAATTGACTGACGCTCTTTAGCTGCATGGTATTCAGCATTCTCTTTAAGGTCACCAAGATCTCGGGCTTCTGAAATGGCCTGCTTGATTTCTTCGCGTTCAACCCGAACGAGATGATTGAGTTCTTCTTCAAGAAGTTTTCTACCAAACAATGTCATTGGACATTCACTCATAAAATTCCTTAACTACTTCTTAAACAAGGCCTGGGCGCGGGCCAATGCATCTTGTTTTTCTTTATCTGGATTTGTTCCGGGAGAGCCTATCTTAAAATAATCACAAAAGTTAGCTTTCTCTTTGTCCTGAACCCGATCGGCCGAGGATTCACGACATTCGTTATAGGCCTTTGGATCATAAAAAACACACATTTTGCAGCATCGAATATCGGACATACAGCTGGAGCAAGTATCCCGACGACCCACCATTATTTTATATGTATCCGAGAGCGGTTTTCCGCATTTATAACAGGTAAGTGACAAATTAGAACTCCTGGCCCACACCTATGCCCAGACCAAAACCACTACTGGGGTCTGTTGGGGCAAAAAAGATTTTGGGAGTATTTCGCTTATTGTACTCCTCAACCGACTTTTGAAGTAAATACTCGTTATTGTATTGGTTGGTTTTAGAGATTAAGTAGCTTACCGCAATCATGGTTGCCCCGCCAAATAAAAGTATATTTCGACTGGTGATTCCTTCCTCTTTACCGTCAGATGTTCTTAGAAAGCTCCCTAATAACATCGCTGTGCCCAAAGTACTAAGAGCTGCGCTTTTCCAGGTAGGCCGATTATTCTCCTGGTATTCATCCAGTAGATCCTTAGCAACAGCATCTTTTTCTAAGTAGTAGCGAAGTCCTTCGCCCCGATTTTTACTGCTCACATCAACCAGAACTTCCTGGTAATTAATGGTTGCCACCCGGCTGCAAGTCTCTTGTGACCAGGCAGCGGTTTGCATCAGGAATAAAAAAATTAAAACAGTCAGTTTTAACATAGAGGTAAATACTTCTCTCGTGCTCTAAGCATTGGTACTCTCGGCATTTTAACTTACCATAAAATAAAAAGCGACCTTGTAATTTATGGACATAATAAAGACTGGCATAGGTATTTCTAAAACTATCAAAAATGTTTCACGTTTTCGTGAAATTCTCACTGTGCTTAGTCGTCATGGTTTTTCCGAGCTAATTGTTAAGTCAGGGTTAGATAAACTGATTCCGGGATTTGTTTTGCCGGCGAGGGTCTCCCAACTAAAGAATGAAGCTTTATCAAGTGAAGAATGGTGGCAAATCTTTGGGACCCAGCTGCGGCTGAGTTTTGAAGAACTTGGTCCCAGTTTTATCAAAGTTGGTCAATTGATGGCCACTCGTGAAGATATCCTGGAACCTTCTATGATCCGGGAATTAAAACTTTTACAAAATAAGGTGAAGGGCATTCCCTTTGAGGCGGCCAGAGCAGTTATTGAAGACAATCTTGGAAAAAAATTAGAGGATGTTTTTTTATCTGTTGATCCAGTTGCCATTGGCACAGCATCGATTGGTGTGGTCTATCAGGCCCAACTTCATAGCGGGCAGAAAGTGGTGGTGAAAGTCAGACGACCCAATATTGCCCGTACCATCTTAACTGATTTTGAAATTCTGCTCTTTATTGTTGATAAGCTCGAGAAGGTTTCCAGCGAAATTAAATTCCTCGGCATGTCTAAGATGATTTCCGACTTTTTCAAGAGTACTCAAACCGAACTAAATTTCATGATTGAGGCGCAAAACTGTGAACGCCTCAGGAAGAACCTTGAGGTCATTGATAAAGATGGTTATCTGGTGGTGCCTAAAGTGTTTAAGGAATACACCACTCAGGAAGTTTTGGTGCTGGAATTTTTAGATGGCCGGCCTTTCAATGAATTTCACTCCATGCAAGAGCTTGGACTGGATATGGTGGAAAAACTCGAAAAGAGTATTCAACTTTTTACCCACACTCTGCTGGCAGATGGATTTTTTCATGCTGATCTTCATGGTGGAAATTTCTTTGTGCTTAAAGACCGGCGAATAGGCATTATTGATTTTGGTCTGATGGGAACTTTAAGTAAAAAAAACCGCGCCAACCTCATATCAATTCTTTACGCTGTCATTACTTATAACTTTGATAACTTGGTCTATGAGTTTCTGGATGTCGCTGAGTATGAGTCAGTCCCTGATCATGAGGAACTGATTCGGGATATTAAAGATGCGATCTCACCCTATATTGGATTGAGTATCAAAGAAACTAATATGACTGAATTAGTACGAAACCTGATTCGTACTTTAAGTAAGCATGAGTTGTACCTGCCGCGGGAATGGTTCATCATTTTTCGCGCTCTCATGACCTTGGATGGAGTAGGTAAATCCATAGGAATGGACTTAAATATTTTTCAGGTGTTGGAAAAAGATCTTCCCGGTTTGGTCAATGAATTACTGTCTAAGGATAATGCTCAGGAAGAGCTGATGTGGGTGGCCAAAGATGTTATCAGCTCGCTTCGCATTGTGCCCAAGCATCTTAAATGGTTTTTAAAAGAGAGTTCCAAGAATAATTATTCAGCTGAAATTAGAATACGAGATCTGGATCGCCTTTCCAGGGGGATTAATCGTTCTTTTTATACCCTGGGTCTCTCGCTCATGGCCTGTGTCTTCATTCTTTGTGGTTCTTTATTTGTCCGCAATATCGAAATTGTAAAACTATCCGATATACCGGTCATCAGCTGGGTATTCTGGGGTATTGCCACCTATATGATGGGGCGAGTGGCCTTACTTAGAAAGTACTAAATACTATCCAGTCCACTTAGAAATATCGGTGTTAACTCCAATTCTTCAAATGTACCCGGCCCAAAAATCCCTCTTAGAAAATCCGGCAGATCAAGTGCTTGAAGCTCATCATTAAAATCGAAATACACTTCCTGCTTCATCAAATTAATATTTCGAATGGAAATCTTATCTTTGGTGTAGTCGCGGATAAAATCGGTAAATAGTTTCAAATCTCCGGTTCCCATAAAAAATTGGTATTGCAGCTTCTCGGTTGGCATGAGCTCTTTACCCATCCAAACCTTGCCATGAGTACCAATCTCTTCAATAAATTGGTTTAAAGGGATGTTAGAGCCATATTCATAAATGATCCCAGGAAGATCCTGGCCCTTGTTGATGAAGTAATAATCACCAATTTGAGTGCTGGTACGATTTAAAAAGAGATCAGCACTGGTGATCTTTTCAATTTGTTCCCAATCTTCTTTGGTTCGATCAAGAGTGAGGTACTCTTTGGCAAAAGAGCTCGCATATAACTCTTGGATTTGTTTTTTCTCCTCTTGAGAAAGGGCCTGGTACTTGGTTTTCTCCAAGAGGGGGTCCGGCAAACCACCATTAAATTCATATTGGGTTCCGCAGAGATGAAATCCAAACTTATTATAAAGTTTTTCCAGGTCACTCCAGAGGAGAAAGAAAGTTGTCTCTGCTCTTTTCTCGGCTAAAACATCATTGAATAATGTTTGAAAATGACCTTCTCCTCTCTTGGATTCGTCAACAGCGATGCCTCCCAGGAGAGTGATGGGGTATTTTCTTTCATTCACAGTGAGTGTTTTTTCTTTTGCTCCAATGTGAGCGAGAACATTTTCATTTTCATCGATCAAAATAAAACAATTGTGATGATTTGAGATATCGATCAGAGGAGCGAAATCGACTTGAAAGCTATTGGGGGACTTATACTCAAAAGATTTTTCGATTAATTTGAGAGTTTTCTCAAAAAGTTCAGGTTTATCTCTTAAGGTTTTTATCTGAGGGAAAATTTTGCCCATATGTAAATCTCCATAATTTCAATAATTTGAACCTACTTTGGAAGGATTGTCGAATTTTTTTACATTTAAACTCAAGTCTTTTGATGCATTGTCGAAAAGTTATGCATGACGGCCAGCAAGGTCTTCATCACTCCTCTCACGGATTGAGAACGAGTGAAACCCAATCAAGGAGGATTTATGGGTTTGCGAATTAACACTAACGTTTCATCGCTAAATGCGCAGAGAAACTTAGGTCAAACACGTGGCGCTCAACAGAAAGTGTTAGAGCAATTGTCATCTGGTAGCCGTATCAACCGCGCCGGAGACGATGCAGCAGGTCTCGCTATTTCAGAAAATTTAAAAGCACAAATTAGAGGTCTTGGTCAGGCGGAAAGAAACGCCCAAGACGGTGTCTCTTTAGTGCAGATCGCTGAAGGTGCTTTAGCTGAAGTCGGAAACATCATGATTCGTCTTCGGGAACTAGCAGTGCAAGCAGCTTCTGATACTATCGGGCCAACAGAAAGAAAATTCCTTAACGTGGAATTTGAACAGTTAACTTCAGAAGTTGACCGTATCGCAAACTCTACTGAGTTTAACCGCGTTCCTCTTCTTAACGGTACTGGATCAGTCTTCGACATCCAGATCGGTACAAGAAATGATCCTATGTCTGACCGTTTGACGTTCGATGCTTCATCAGCAGACGTTAACGTTGCAGCTCTTGGTCTTAACTTAGCTTCTGTTTCTGACAAAATTTCAGCTCAGAACTCACTAGCAGCGATTGACCAGGCCATTCAGAACGTTTCTGGTATCCGAGCTGACTTCGGTGCTCTTCAGAACCGACTTCAGTCGACCATTAACAACATTCAGATCAGTAATGAAAACTTGTCAGCAGCTAACTCACGTATTCGTGACACTGACATTGCAGCCGCTACTTCTGAAATGACTAGAACGAATATCTTGATGCAAGCAGGTACTTCAGTATTGGCCCAGGCGAACCAGTCTACGACTAACGCTCTCAGCCTTATTAATGCCGCTTCTCAGGGATAATTGGATCCCTGAGGCTTAGGCCTTAAGACTTACTGATGTAAAACGAATCCTGCAAAACTTGTAGTGGGTGTACTAACAAGATAGTGGATAAGTTAGTTTATTAAAAATTAACAACAACACAATGTGAACATGAAGTTCACAAACGAACATGGAGGTTCAGAATGCTAACAGGAGATTAAATTATGGGTTTAAGAATCAATACGAATATTTCGAGCATTGCAGCTCAGCGTGCTTTAGGAATTACTAAGAATAACTTGGATAGTAACCTTAGGAAACTATCTACTGGTGAACGGATAACTCGTGCGTCGGATGATGCAGCTGGATTGGCGATCAGTGAGAAACTGAAAAGTCACATCAGAGGTCTCAGACAAGCGAAAAGGAACTCAGATGATGGCGTATCACTTATTCAGACAGCAGAAGGCGGCCTCAACGAGATATCTAACATCATTATTCGCCTCAGAGAGCTCTCTATCCAGGCAGCCTCTGATACTGTGGGCGACACTGAAAGAGGTTTTTCAAACATTGAATTCCAAAACCTCCTTGAAGAAGTTCAACGAATTTCGGAAGGGTCAGAATTCAACGGTAGAAAACTTCTCGATGGCTCAGGTGGTATGGTTGAAATTCAAGTCGGGATCCACAATGATCCTACGCTTGATCGAATCAAATACGATTCATCATCCACTGACACAACTCTTGAAAGCCTTGGTCTCATCGGCGAGAACATTGCTCACAAAGAGGGCGCACAGTTATCATTGTCTAAGCTGGACGACGCCTTGGTACGAATCAATGGAACTCGTGCCAACTTGGGTGCCCTACAGAACCGACTGCAATCCGCAAGTAATACAATTGCGATTACAGAAGAGAACTTTAGCGCGGCCAACTCTCGGATTCGTGATGTAGACGTAGCTGCCGAGACAGCTGACATGGCAAAGAATAACATTCTTTCTCAGGCAGGTGTTTCAGTACTAGCTCAAGCGAATCAGGCTCCAAATTTTGCTTTGAAACTTTTAAGTTAAACACACCCACTAACCTTCCCCCGAATGGGGGAAGGTTTCTTTTTTTTTCTCACCTTCAAAAAGCCTGTGTTAAAATAAGCGCATGAAAAAAACCATACTGATCTTTGGGGTTTCTTCCTTTGTCGGATCAAATTTCCTGGAATTACTCAAAGATGAATTTCGGATCATCGGAACCTACTTTAAAACACCTGTTTCGATACCTGGAGTTACATGTGTTCCTTGTGATGTTTTAAAGAAAGAGTACGTCGCAAGCATAGTCTCTATCTTTAAACCTGATATTTCTATTTATGCAGTTGGAATGAGTTCCTTGAAAGAATGTCAATTATCTCCCAAGCAAGCTGATGCCTTAAATTCGGCTGGTGCTGTAAACTGTTGTGTTGCTTCAGAAAGAAACAGTTCGAAATTTATCTTCATCTCTTCTGGTTTTGTACTGGGAGGAGAAGATACCATTTATCGTGAAGGAGAGACGCCGTTTCCCAATACCACTTATGGTAATTCTCTTTCCTCCACAGAATTTTACGTTCAGAGATCTTGTCTTAATTACCTGATCCTCAGGTGTTCTTCCCTCTATGGACGAGGTTTTAATCCAAAGCATGATAATTGGTTTGAAAGATTACAATCGGCATTTGCCAAGAATGAACCAATCCTCGCAGATGATTCGGTATATACCGGATTCCTGGATATTCAAATCCTGGCGAAGATACTTAAAGCAATGATTGCAAATGGAGTCACTAATCGACTCTTTCATGTATCCAGCAAGGATTTTATGACTAGATATCAGTTTGCACAGGCCTATGCCCGGATCTTCAAGAAAGATGAAAGTCTCATTCAGAAAACCACAGGAATATTTCCTTCTGATCGAAAGAGTGAGGAACTCTCAAATCTCTACTATCGTCTGGATACCTCTAACATAGAAGAGTTTTTAAACACCAAAATGCCTAAGATCGAAGAATCTTTGAGTGTGACTTATAAAAGATTGAACAACATTGGATTATCGTGAAGAGTTCTTCACAAATTCTGTAAGATAATATTTTACCAAAGCTTCCACTTCCACTGGCTCACCTTGAAATCTCCAGGTAATCGTGTTGAAGGGACCTACATGGGCCTTAATTTCATGAATGGCATGAACTGATTGAGTCTCATTGGCCAGTCTGGCCGAGAATAACCCACCGTTATTCGAGAGAAAGCCTATGCTGACTACGTCTGGAGAACGACGAGCGACGATTAGTTTTAAAGAATTTCTGAAAAGAATAAAATCATTTACGGTATTAGAAATACGAAAGAGTTTTATCGAGCGCGAATTATCTCGGTTACTTCGATATTGATTAAATAAAGATACGTAGAACTCAAAACGATCTTTGAGCTTATTAACAAAATTTAAAGAGGATTCTTCCAAAAGCTGCTGAGTATTCAGGTGCTCATTGAAGCGAATGATACCAGATTCTTCCATGTTCACTTCTTCAAGTGCCAGAGTTTCGATCCAGGAAACATTTTGATAATCATTGACGTTAATCGTATCCATAGTTTTATTGTTTGGTTTTAGGCCAGTATCGTCAAGACAAATGTTGGTAGGGGCAAAGGTAAAGTAAGAATGAAAAAAGGTCCGGGGGAAGGCTTAATACGGTTTCGCGCCCCTAGAAAACTAGGTGGGCGCAATTAGTAATCACTTTAGGCTTCTCACATTCTGACTTAATCCTAAGCCAGGCAAGCTTGCACACCGTGATCAGGGACCGCTCCCGAAAAAAAAATCGTAGGGGCGAAACTTTATGGCTTCGCCCCGGACCCATAACTATCATAACCCATTTCTTTTGGTACGGGCAGAGGCATTTTTAGCAAAACGCAGGTCATGAGTGCAGGAATAGTTTAATAATTTTAAAGCGTTACAAAAGTAAATCAAATAAAAGCAATAAAACTGACAAGGTGTGTTATAATTACTCTAATGAACCGGAAGGAAACCTAAAGTTTTTGAAAACTGAGGTCGATAAGATTCTCAGCAATCCGGTAGATTGCTCCTTTAAGGGGGAATTATGAGAGACAAGATAGTTGCTTATCTACGAGATGAGAGCGGACAGACCTCTACAGAGTACATTCTACTTGTAGCCGTTGCCGCAGCTATCGTTATTAAATTCAAGGACCAGATCGAGAAGAGACTCCTTGGAGACGATGGTATTCTTGGTAAAGTAATGAGCAAGACAGAAGAAAAAATTAATAATGATCTATTCGACTAGTAGGTAAGGTTAAAATACCTTGCCTACGGTCTTGATCATGGTAGCATTTCACAATGAAATGGTTTCGTTGCGGACAGGCAACTGTCGAATATATTTTTATTCTCGCATTCGCCATTATCTTAGGCTTCAACATCATTAACAGATTTACCGATTTTTTCCGCGATTCAATGGGCGGAGTAAGTCACGTTCTATCGACTCATCTTACGATTGGTGTTTGTCCCTCAGAGTGCTGGTACCTGAATTATGACAATTCATTTTCAGGCGGAAGTCCATGATGGTCTTTGTTTTCGCTTTGGTGCTCCTGGAATTGCTTGCTGTGGCCTGGATTGATTTTAAAACCCATAAAATTTCGAATAAATGGCCCCTGCTTAATATCAGTATAGCAGTAGTGTTGTATATCACTCTGGGAAGCCTTTATCCCCTTAGCTGGGAAGTTCTGTTGTTTCCTTTGGGGTTCATTTTGATTGGTTTTATACTCTTTCTGGTCAACATCATGGGAGCAGGGGATTCAAAGTTTCTGGCCTCATTATTCTTATTGATACCGCTTGAGTACCATCTCCTCTTTTTTGAAAAGTTGGTTTTGAGTACCATTATCACTGGCGCTTTCCTGCTTACTTATAGAATCATAAGAAACAGTGGTAAACTTAAGGCCTATCTCATCAGCCATTACTGGGAGGGCATTAAAGTGACCCTTAAGTCACGTTTTAGTTACGCCCCGGTGATTTTTATGGCCTGGTTGATACTAGGGTTAGATATATGGAGATAAAAACAGAAAAGGGGCAGACCGTCGTAGAATATCTACTGTTATTGGTAGTGGCGATCTCTTTGGTACTGACTTTTTATAATAGCGAAGTCTTTAAACGCCTGTTTGGACCTCGGGGTGAAATTGGAAAAAAGATCAAATCCCAGAATGAATTTGCTTATCGCCATGCCTACTCGCAAGGCCGTCCCGATCAGGATATAGACAGGTTAAATCGGGAAGGCTCTATCCATCCTTCCTATCATGATCTCGAGCAGGGTGGGACACGTTTTTTTGGTCCATTGGATGCTTACGAATGACAAATAAAAAAAGAAATGAAAAAGGTCAATCAACGGTAGAGTTCATTCTCACTTTTGCTTTTGGTGTGAGTTTAATTCTGGTTATTTTTTCTACATCAATGAACTATGCCACCGGATATTTGGTCCACTATGCGACTTTTATGGCGAGCCGGGTTTACGTGAGCTCCGATAACAGTCTGGTTTCACCAATGGCATCTATCGGAGATGCTGGGCAGAAAGCGAAAGATGCTTTTGGAGTTTATAACCTGAGTATCTTTGGAGTTCCTAATTCAAATTTTGACATTAATCCTGTGGAAGACGGCATGAGTCCATCACAATATTTAACCGTAGGCGGAAGGACGACTTTTGAGCTTACCATTGATGTGATGGGAAGAATTACCGGAGGAGAAAAGTTGGAAATGGTTTCGGAATCATTTTTAGGCAAAGAACCTGTTCGTGGTGAATGTGTCAGGCGTACTTGTTATGGCATCACTGGCAGTACTGAGTGCAATGAAACTTTTGATGTCACCTTATATGATAATGGTTGTTAATGACTAAAAAAAATAAAAATCAACAGGGTCAGGCCCTGATTGAACTCATTATCTTCCTTCCTCTGATGATTACCATCTATTCGGTGATCGGAGGTTTTGCGAGTTCGATAAACGGCTCAATCAACCAGCAGAAGTTTACCCGTGCTTATTTCTATTACAGGGTTCAAAATAACTCAACTATTCCCGGACCTAAGACTTCTTCTTTCGGATCATGGAAACAATTTGGAATGTTCTTTGTAGGCTGGCGAATCAAGTTTAACGGGGAAACATCTCCTGTTATGCCCTGTTATAAAATCAGTATACCTTTTAAGGAGAGTCCTTCGGATAAATGTGAGGACCGATATGGTGATCCGAAAACATTGTGGTTAAGAGTGGGAACGGTCTATGGTGTGTGTGGGCAGACATATATTAATCAGAACAACACCGTCTCACAGGTTCCCGACCTTCGTGGTGCAGATTTCAAAATTTTAACTGACCGTAGTAGTTGCACAATTACCAAGTAGGTAAATTCGGATCTTTTGCTCCATGGTAAAAAAAATCTGATATTATTAAGTCATCGAAAATCCATTCAAAGTTTAGGATGAACAATGAATAGTCGCGCCTTTACTACCAGTCTCATATTAGCCGGTCTCGCGGTGGCGATGATCTGGTCATACATTTCCAGCCGAGAAACAGAACTTCAAAGTGATTATGGAAATCAAACACCAGTCGTCATAGCAAAAGAAGACATTAAAGAGCTTGAAATTATCGACGATAGAAAAGTTCAGCTCATTAACGTTCCATCAAAGTTCCAGATGCCGGGTCACTTTAAACGGGTGGAAGATCTTTATAATACGATTGCTGCCGTTCCCATCAAGAAAGGTGAACAGATAACTGTTCCACGAGTGACTTACCCTGGTTCACAATCGGGTCTATCCCGACAGATTTCTATTGGTAAAAGGGCCTTGTCAATTCAAGTGACAGAAAACCAGGCGGTCTCCCGTCTTTTAAAACCAGGGGACAGAGTCGATGTACTTGCATTGGTTGATTATGCTTCAGGAAAAAAAGAAAGACTGAAAGTTAAAACCGTTCTTCAGGATGTTCTACTTCTTTCAACCGGACTTTATGTGACGAATTCTGTTCCGATTGTAAATTTAAAGACAGATAATGATTCAAGACAGATGAAACTTAACTCCTATACTAACTTTAATACTGTTACCTTGGAGCTAACTCCATTTGAAGTTCAGAAGATGGTGTTTTTAATTTCTGCTGGTAACGGTATTTATCTTTCGCTTAGAAATAATGATGATAAGGCCATTGAACGAATAAGTGCTACCAGGCTTTATGATGTTTTAGGCGAAGATGCAGCAGAAGCGAAAACGTATTTTGCTGAACAGATGGCCCGGGAAACCAAAAGGACTGGTGCTGGTGGTCGCTAGGTTAATTTTAATTTCAATCTTGTTACTTGGTTCTGCCCTGGCCTTAGCTCAGGGGACAGCACCCGCGACTCCAACTGCCTCTTCTGCAACCGCCACTGGTAATGTGGTTGAAAAAGATCTTGAAGTTGCCATGGGTATTGATGCCATTGAAAAAGTGGATTTTGATTACAGTACTAAGATGACGATTGGTAATGAGCAATTCTTAAAACTGGTCTTGGTTCCCCAAAAAAGAGAAATTATTTTTAAAGGCTTAAAGCCCGGCAGAACAACTGTTCTGATTCGGGATACTTTAGGTGATATTCGTTTAAGGTATACGGTTGTCGTAACTGCCACCGGTAAATCCAATACGGTTTCTGAATTAAGGGAACTCATTGGTGATATTGAAGGTTTGGAAATTGGAATCAGAGGCGGAAAGGTTTTTGTTGGCGGAGAAATTGTTGTTCCGGATGATATCGGAAGAGTTTCTCAGGTGCTGGCAAGTTACCCGGATGTTCTGACGTTAATAGAACTCTCACCGCAAACTCAAAGAGTCATTGCTCGCAAAATGAGTGATGAACTTGCCAAGAATAATCTAAAAGACGTTACAGTCCGGGTAGTTAATAAGGTTTATTGGCTAGAGGGTGTGGTTAGTAATGATCTTAAGAAAAAACTAGCTGTGACTATTGCCACTGCTTATTTACCGCCTAAGATTCAAAATCTGTCTGCTAATAGTCAGCGTTTTCAGACACCGGTCACTAATGACATCATTGATTTCATTGCCATCAATGAAAAAAAAGAACCGCAACCAACTCCCAAAATGGTGAAGATAACTTCCCAGTTTGTGGAATTGTCGAAAAGTTACAATAAAGTTTTTGCTTTTAAATGGGCACCATTGATGGGTGAAGACAACAGTCAGATCCAATTTGGTCAAACTGAAGATGGTAATCTTACTGGTCAGGCCTCCAAGGGAACTTTGAGTGCAACCATCTCAAACTTATTTCCAAAGTTAAATGCAGCTAAAAGTGCTGGTTATGCCAGAACCATACAGTCTGGAATGGTGATCGTTCGGGATGGTTTTGAGCAAGGTGGGAAAATTTCGAAAAAGACAACCATCCCGTTTGCTCTGGGAACCGGAGAGTTTCAGAAGGCGAGTTCTGCGGAAGTCGGTTTGGATCTCGAAGTGAAACCTAAAATTCTAGAGCAGGAAAAAATTGAATTAGGTATCGTTCTCTCCGTTAGCGTTCAAGTAGCTTCAGGGAGTGCCAGTCCGGTTACCACCAGTAACTCCGTTAATACCAATGTTGTTTTAAAATCAAAAGAATCAGCGGCGATCGGGGGGATTGTTCAGAATACCTCGGCGACTGATTATGATAACACCGGCAATGACCCGGCCCCACTTCAACCTGCTTCATCTGGTGGCGGAGGCGGCTCGCCCTTGTTCCGGTTGTACCGCTCAAAGAGTTATTCAACCAATAAGAGTCAGTATGTCATGTTTGTTACACCAGAAATAATTGAATCTGCCTCGGCCGGTTCAGAAGAGATCAGAAAGAAATTCCGGAGAAGAGAGTAAGGATGGCAGGTCATATCATAAGTATTATTGGCGGTAAGGGAGGAGTCGGCAAATCTCAAGTTGCTGCCAACCTCGCGATTGCTTATGCCGGAGAACTAAGATCCAAAACGTTACTTATGGACTTTGATCAAAAGGCCTGTGGTGATCAGAACATCATTACGGGACTTAAATCCAAAAAGAATTTAAAAGAGCTTTCGGAATTCTCGGGAGCACTTGATCCTCGTTCTATTCAACTTTTTACCGCTGATCATAAAGCAGGTATTTCTTTTATCGGTATGCCTACTGAAGCGATTGCTGCCGGTCAGATCAATGAAGAGGGATTAGGCAAGGCCTTAAAAGCGATCGTAAATATTTACCCGCTCACTATCATTGATGCTGGAAGTGAATTAACTCCACTGGCCCTGAAGGCACTGGAATATTCAACTCTTATTTTTTTAGTGGCTTCACCTGACTTACTTGCCGTTAATCAATGCAAGCGAATGTACACGGATCTTGTAACCATGCTCTTTCCCAAAGACATGATTCAAATACTTGTCAATCAGGCCGTCAATGGCCATCCAGTGAGTCCGGATGTGATTGGTAAACAGATTGGTAAACCAGTCTTCCATGCCATCCCTCGTGATGATGCCAGCTGTATTGCGGCCCTTTCGCGTTCTACTCCCGTAATTGTCGGCGCCAAAGGTTCGCCTTTCGGTGCAGGAGTGACAGATTGCGCTCGTAAACTCATTCAGAAAAACGTTCTTAAGACTCTTGAAAAACTGGCCAAGCCTCAGGACACCAAAAATCAATCCCAGCCAGGGGCAAAAAATGGTGAAGCTCCTTCAGAGGATCGAAAGAAAGATCAATGGACCGAACTTAAGAGTCGTATACATAAGGCCCTCGTAGAAGAAATGGATCTTAAGAAACAAGACGATAATGATCCTAAGGCCAAGATCATCCTGCGTGAACAGACCAAGAAAATGGTGGTGGAGCTTTTAGGTAAAGAGGACACCAAAAACATACTTCCTACTCGTGATGACATGAACCGGATTGTAAAAGAAATCCTGGATGAAGCATTGGGCTTAGGTCCTTTGGAAGATATGTTGGCCGATAAAACCATCTCAGAGATCATGGTGGTTGGGCCTAAGAAAATCTATTACGAACAAAGTGGTAAGGTTAAAAAATCAGAAATCACCTTCACCAACGATCGTCAGGTCATGAATGTGATTGAACGTATCGTGGCCCCCATTGGTCGAAGGATTGATGAGAAAACTCCATACGTTGATGCACGTTTACCGGATGGTTCCCGTGTTCACGCCATTATTCCTCCCTGTGCTATTGATGGCTGCTGTATCACAATTCGAAAATTCCCTGATAAGCGTCTTAACTATAAAGACATGGTTAAATACGGTTCCATGACCGAAGAGATGGCCGACTTCCTGCGGATTTCGGTGGAAGCTCACCGAAATCTGGTTGTCTCGGGTGGTACTGGTTCGGGTAAAACGACTCTGGTGAATATGCTTGGCGGATTTATTCAGTCCAATGAACGAATCATTACCTGCGAAGATTCGGCCGAACTTAACTTCCCACAAGATCACGTTGTACGCTTAGAAACTCGTCCACCATCTCTGGAAGGTGACGGCGAAATTGATATTCGATGTCTGGTTAAGCAAACTCTGCGTATGCGTCCTGACCGAATTGTCGTAGGTGAGTGTCGAGGTGGTGAAACCCTGGATATGTTACAGGCCATGAACACAGGTCACGATGGCTCGATGACAACCGTCCACTCGAATACTCCGAGAGATGCCATCAGCCGTCTGGAAACACTGGTTCAGTATGCTGGTGCTGGTCTCCCTCAGAAAGCGATTAAAGAAATGATTGCTTCGGCAGTCCATATGATCATTCAGCAATCACGTCTTGATGATGGTTCGAGAAAAGTTCTCTACATCACGGAGATTGGCGGCATTCAAGGTGACGTAGTCACACTTCAGGATATCTTCGTTTATAAACAGGAAGGTATCGGTAAGGATGGTAAAATTCAGGGTAAATTCATGGCCACGGGATTCATTCCGAAGTTCATCGAAACCTTGGAAAGAAAAGGTTACAAAATTCCAAGAGGGATATTCACCAATAAAACATGATGAAGAAAATAATGTTTTCAACTTTATTGGCCCTGGTATCTGCTTCTGCCTTCGCGCAGGACATGAAACCAAAACGCGACGTCGACCTGTGGTTGGATGTCCTGGGACTCAATGGAGTTTTAATCATCATTGGCTTTGCAGTCTTCATGTATACCTATGTGAACAGTGTGAAGCTGTTTACCTGGATTGATGATCAGACCTACGGAACACGCGATTATATTCTGAAAAAATTTGAAATCATGTTCATTGAAGTTGAACCCAATAAGATTACCTGGGCGCTTCTTTTGATGTCATTTGGAATGGGAATTCTGACATTTTGTATTCTGGCCTTGATGGGGAAAGCGGTCTTGGGACTTGTGCTTGGTTTATTTGTTCTCATCATCGGATGGAAATCTCCTAAGTCGATCGTTGATTACTTTGAGAATCGTCGCAAGAAAAAATATCAAACTCAGATGGTGGATGCACTTAACCTTCTCGCCAACGGTTTACGGGCCGGATTAACCATGCCCCAGGCGATCGGAATGGTGGTGGATGAAATGCCGGCCCCTGTCAGCCAGGAATTTAACCTCGTCCTCCAGCAGGCCAAGATCGGTGTTCCACTGGATGAGGCCCTCGAAAATTTAAAGAACAGAGTTTATACAGAAGATAACGAGATGTTCGTTACCAGTGTCAATATTTTACGCGAAACCGGTGGTAATCTTGCCGAAGTTTTCGACACCATCGTTTTAGTGATTCGTGAACGTGTTCGTCTGCAGTTAAAAATCGACACCTATGTGGCCTCCGGAAAGATTCAGGCCTACATCATCGGCTCCATGCCCTTTCTGATGATCCTGATGTTCGGAAGCGGAGATCCTGATTATTTTCCACTGCTATTTGGTACCGTATTAGGAGTGGTTGCGCTGGTGGTGATTTGTGGAATGGTAGCTCTGGGAATGTGGATAATTTTAAAGATCATAGATATTAAAGTTTAGTTTCAAGGTATCCGATATTGGTATGGATATCATTGTCTGTTAAAAGGTGGATTTATGAAGTTTTTGAAAGCACTCTCACTCGCCCTTGTCGTCATTCTCATGACTTCAACTGCTTTCGCTGGAGTGAATTTAAAGAACGGGAATTTTTACATTTCATATACTGATATTGTAGTTCCTGGCGGTGGAAAGAAGCTGGAAATCACCAGAACCTATAACTCAAAATCCACTGAAGTCGGCTGGTTCGGATTCGGTTGGGGTAGTGAGTATGAAACTCGTCTGGAACTTTCGGCCGATGGTTCGATTGTTGTTCATGAGCATGGTTCAGGTGCCAAAACTCGCTTTACACCTAAAACGGCGATTGATGCTGTTGCGGCCTCGACTAAAATCGTAAATGAAATGAAGAAAAAGACGGCACTGTCTGAGAAATCAGCGGCTGATCTGATTCAGAAACTAGCGAATAATGCTGATTTAAGACACACATACGCTCTTAATTTCGGCGTACAGGCTTCTGTCGCTCCAGGATCAGTTCTTTATTCAAATGATCGTGGTCCTCAGGAACTTCATGTAACAAAAACTGGTTTCCGTCGTAGTCATAGTGACGGCAAACAGGATTTCTTCAATCCTCAAGGTCAACTGACAAAGATCTCTGATAAATCAGGTTACTTTGTAGGCTTCACTTATAAAGACGGTAAGCTTGATTCTATTAAAGATGCTCAAGCAAAACAGATCTATTTCTCTTGGTACCCAGATGGTCTTGTAAAAGAAATCTGGTCTGCTGGAGACAAGAAAACTCTTTATAAATATCAGGAAACTGACCTGGTTTATTCAAAAGACGTTGGTGATAACGTTTATGAATATGCTTACGACAAATCTCATAACCTGTCTGACATCAATTACGCTGATAAAACAAAACTGAAAGTAACTTATGATCCGAAGACTTTCTTTGTTACAGCTGTTGTAGACCGTAATGGTGAGAATACTAAGTACAAGTATGGCTCAAATCCTCAGAACCCTGATGATCACTACTGGACAATTGTGACTAAGCCAGGATTTGACGGTAAGCCGGTTGCCAATCGTTATGAATACGAGATCAAAACAACGGCCGATGGTTCACGTTACACTTACAGAATTCTGACAGAAATTAATGGCATCAAAACCGACACAATCTTTGGCGATCATTCGCTTCCAATGAAGATTGCTCGTGGAAACCACGTGACTAATTTCGAGTATAATTCTCACGGGTTACTAACTAAGAAGTCTTCAACCAAGGGTGATTTTGTTAACATCGAGTACGATGAAAAAATTAATAAAATCAAGAAAGTGGTTAATAATGAAGGAACTACTGCATTTGAATATGATCCTAAAGGGAACTTAATCAAAGCTGCCAATAACCAGGGCAAGACCGTGTTTCTGATTTATGACAGCAAAGGCAAAATTTCGAAAATGGTAGACCAGGAATCGGCCAAATCACGCCGGGTACTAGCATTCAAATACAATGCTCTTGGAAAACCAGTTGAAATCGAAATGGAAAAAGTCGGAAAAATCAACGTGGCTTACGATAACTACGGTGAGATTAAAAAGGTGGAGTCGAGTGCCGGTCACAAGATGGCCCTTCAAGTCACTCAGGCCTTCCAGAACCTTTTAACGATCGTGAAGCCTGCTGGCGTTAACTTAAACATGTAAGGAGTGAGTATGAAAAAATATCTAATCGCAGCTTTAATTTGCCTCTCATCAGTCTCTTTCGCCGAGGAAAAATCCGGCAAAGTGGGTGAGCTGGACAGTAATACTCACCAGAATGACTGTAATGCCCCTCAGGTGGCAGGCTGTGGTCCTTGTTACAAGCTTTGTATCGAGCAGAACAAATCTGACCGTGTCGTCAAAGATACGAGTTCTGGCAGCATCAAGAAGTCCCGTAAAAGTGGTAAAGGTTCAGCTAGTAAACAATAGTTTTTCAAAGGCAGTGGTACTTGCGATCACTGCCTAATTTCTAAACACTTTTCTCTCACTGTCTAATTTTTTTACACCCTCAAAGATAAAATCAATGACTTAAGCCCACCTTATGTTGGCATAGCGATTGCTTTATATGTCTTTGAAGATTTCAACCTACTGGGGGTAGTATGAAACATTTATTGATTTGTTTATTAATGTCTACATTTCTCGCTAATATCAGCTTTGCTGAGGAGACGACCACTGAATGCATCATGATGAAGGAGCAGACAGTCCGGAACAATCCTAAGGCAAATCTGAGCAAACCGAAGCCTAAGCAGCAGACCCGTGGTTCATCGGCTGCATCTGTTCAATAAACCATTCTTTTTTCATAAACACAGGAGACCAGCTCTCCTGTGTTTATACTTTCAACACTCTGAAAACTTTTCAACAATCCTTCATCTAAACCATTCCAAATAACAGCATCTTATCAACCCCGAACTTGGCACGAGAATTGGATATACATAAGTACTAACAATTCGAGGGGGATTTTATGAAAGTGTTAATTTTAATGATGAGTTTGATGATTGCTTCTGTTTCATTTGCGACTGAGGTTGAAACCCAGTGTCCGGCGATGAATCAGAATCGTGAGAAGATTATTAAGAATGTTAAATCTAAGTCGAGTGGGTCGACGAAGGCCTTAAGTACGAAACAGTAATAGCAACTGCATATATTTTCAGATCCACGATTAAACGTGGGTCTGAAAATTATTGTTAAAAAGAACTTTGAAATTAAATTACAAAAGTTTTCTAGATTTTTTAATGACTCAAGAATTTGTTTTTTAAAAAAATGGCTACGGATAGAATTTAATTTCTAGAAAGTTCACTTAGTCCATTCTTCCACGAAACAGAAAAATGACACCGACTAATCCTATAAGCAAATAAATAAAGCTTGGGCCCAAAAGAAATTCATCTATAACAATGGCCCATTTAGGCCTATCACTATTCTTTAACAAAGTCTTAAGACGTATATAATGTCCTCTCATTAGAAATACAGATGTTACAATCAAAACGAAGCCTAATAGATAAGCCATATATTTCCTTTAGGGGGGACGGGTGTATGTTTGTGGCTGATACTTGTTTGAATCAATTGATTTAGAGGCCGTTATTGGAATACTAGTTCCCCTCAACTGATCTCTCATCCTATTAATTTCTGTAATTCTCCTGCTTCAGTCTTTCTTAATCCGATAGCTATTGACTATGCTCCTAATGGTATTAAAAATCGCTCACCCCCACTTCACATTTAACAATTTCAACAAGTGGGCATGTATTTGCAGGTGCTCTTCCATTTGGAAGAGCATTTCACATAAACGACACTTACTTACTAATCTGATGGGAGATCTATATTTCTATCTTTTTGGTATGTGCGATTATTTTCAGAGCGAGGTAAAACTAGAGGAGTCTTGCAAGGTACATTTAGTTTCTTATTAACTTCTAAACAGTCTTTTTCAGAAAAATATTTCTTCAGAGAATGTATAATCAGACCAGTTCCAAAAAAACAAATAAGGAACACGATCAAGGGGAGAATTTTTGATTTTATATTCTTCATCTTCTTCCTATAGACTGCAAAGTCTTGGTATATCCTTTTCTGGACCAGAATAAATAGCAGGATCCGATTCAAATAAAAGAGGCCGTCCATCTTGAATATTATCCATCATATTAATGATATCACTGCCCCAATATAAAAGAGCTCCTCCAATTCCAAGAATGCCTGCTTTCATCAACGCACCAGCGTAGAGAGGTGACGCTTTGGAACCACATTCTTCTCCAGCTCCACCATCACCATAAATAGCTCCATAAGCTGCCAATCCCCCTGCAATCCCTCCTGTAATTGCTCCCATCTTAGCAGCTTCTCCGGCATCGTCAAAAAACTTCTTATTCTCAGCAACATTCCATGCGCCATTTATAGTTACCGCAGTAACTGCTCCTACAATCGCTCCAACAACTGCACCAATTACAACTCCCCAAGGGCCACCTACTGCCCCTCCTGCTGTACCGCCTGCCCATGCACCTGCAAGGGCAGATCCAATAATAATACTCATTTGTTTTAGGAAGCTCATTCTTCCTAAAGGATCGATCCTATTTATGGGGTTATTAATCGCATATAAATATTTGCTATTAAGTGTTATTGGTGTCTGCAATCTGCCAGGATGAGGATCTTCTTGCATAAACCTACTCGAGTTAGGATCATAATATCTCGCCCTATAATAATAAAGCCCCGTCTCCGAATCAAACTCCCTTCCCGTATAGGCATAATGAGAAGTGATATGAGGACTTCCTGTTATATCATTCCCTATACCATCTTTTATCCCTAGAATCCTTCCAAAAGCCGAATAGGAATAATGCTGTACAACCGTTCCATTGGAATCAGTGATGTCAACAATTGATCCCAAGTCATCTTTAAGAAAGAAATAGCTTCCCTCTGTAGTGGCAAACTTCTTAGATCTTACATCAACACTTAAAACATCATCCATTCGTAGGGTAGAGTGGGTATAGACAGCCAAGGTGTTATTTGATTCATCCAGTTCTGCAAGTATGTCCTGACCATGGTAAAGATATTTGCGTGCTAATTCGCTTAGCTTTTCAAAGTCCTTAATCACTTTATTGATTCTTCTCCCTAAAGCATCGTAGGAATATTCAGAAATTTTAACCAAGCTGCCATTCTTGTATTCACTCACTTTGATGAGCTGGTTCTCGGACGAGTAGTCATAATTTGTGAAATTGCCATTAATGACTCTCTCAGTTTTTTTGATGAGATTGCCGTTATTATCATAAAAATAGTCATACTTGAAGTCTCGCTTTAGTCGTTGAGAGCTTTCTTCGTATGCCGAACTTCCGAATTGATTAGATAGACGGTTGCCTAAGGAATCATAATTGAAGATCTCGTTTTGATATTCTGGAGGAAGTTCTGTGTTAGTAGATGACACTAATTGTGAGTTAGAATCGTAACCCCAGTTTGCTATTCCTGTCTGTGTGACTTGAGAGATCTTATTCCCAATTAAGTCTCGTGTATAAGCATAGGAATTGAGAATTTGGCTTCCGGATTTATGAGTGATTGATAAGACAGCGCTGTTTTTGTCGTAAGAAAAATTCGAAAAACTTTGAGGACGACTTATGGTCACTAAACGATTGGCGGAATCATAGCTGAATCCAAAATTTTCTCCGAGATGATTTTTAAGGTTTGTGAGTCGGCCCTCATTATCACGAGAATAAGTAAAAGTACCGAAACTAGTTCCCATAGAGGTCAAATGAGCGAGTTTATTATAGGAATAGCTTAAGGTTGTAGTTGGGAGATTTTCTCCGCTCGCGGTGGTTGATGTCACATAATAATTGCTTCCAATCTTGCTATATGTGAAATTTACTTCTGAATCGTTGTCTACTATGGAAGTCATGTTTCCATCATCATCAAAATTCATTTCATAAATATTATCAGGAAGAATTTTTTTGATGAGCTGATTACTTTCGTCATAAACAAAGTTTTTTACATTTCCATTCGGATCAATCTCTTTGATGACATTGGAGTTCTCATCATAGGCAACAGTGTAAACTTGACCTATTGGCGTGACCTTTTTAATCATGCGGTCCATGGAATCGTATTCAAAGATTGTTTTGTTGCCCTTTGGATCGGAAATTAGAGATAGTTGTCCTGTTAGCGTATACTGATAAGCAGTTGTATCTCCTGTCGGACTATTGGAAGTTACACCTGTGGTAACAGAAGTAAGACGGTTAAAGAGATCAAAGGAGTACAAGGAGGACACACCTTGAGCTGTTACTTTCTCATTAAGATTTCCGAATGCATCTCTTATGAAACTTGTTTTTTCTCCCTCGGGAGTGGTTAAAATAGTTAAATTTCCCCAGTCATCATACTCGTAATAGGTCGTGTTTCCTTGAGCGTTGGTAGCAGAGCTTAAAAGGCCATTAGGGAAATACGAACGAAAAACAGAATTCCCATTAAAATCTTTTTCTTGGATCGCTCGTCCGAATTCATCGTAAAAAACTTCTTTTATAGCGCCTAGAGCATTTGTGAATTTTTTAAGTTGGCCTTGCTGAGTGTAGACAAAAGATTCAGCATGGTCTGTTACAGAATCATATTTGTAGATGAGATCGCCATACTGGTTATAGTTGAATTCAGTATAGGTTCCATCGAACTTCACAATCTTTATTGGACGTCCATTTAAGTCCCTTTCAATGGTTGTGGTTCTGTCTTTATGGTCAGTTATCGAAGTGACAACTCCTGTTTTATCCTTTGTCAGTAGAGTTTCTACTCCTTTTGCATCTTTGTAGATGTCTACGATTTCTTTGTCTTCATTTACAGGAGCCTTCATATCCGGACTGTAGTTTCCAGATACATATGTCTTTCCTAGGCCATCCACAAACTTTTGGGATGAATTATCTGGAAGAATGACCTCGCTTAGTTTGTTCCATTGGTTGTACAAATATCGAGTGTTGGCACCCTTGAGGTCTGTCTCGTTCTTTAAGAGGCCATCCTCTGAGTATTGGTAGTATTTGCTAGTTCCATCAGGAAATGTAACGGAAGCTAAGAAATTTCCATTGTAGTTGAATCTGGTAACACGACCTGCCGGATCTTCAATGGAATCTAATAGTCCATTGCTGTAAAGGAACGAAGTTGTTTTACCTACGGGGTCCCGCATTTCTGTAAGAAGGCCGTTTTCGTAAATATAAGATTGAGTATTACCAAGTCTATCAGAAGAGGATGTGTGGAATCCTTCTTTTGAGAATTTAGAGATGCTGCCATCCCGGTATCTTCTTTCAAAAGATCCATCTGCTAATCTGACGACTTCAGATGTATCATTCACATTTACTGAAGCAAATCTTGAAATGCCTGTTGTTGATATGCCGAAATTAACTTTTCGCACCATCTTGTTTGTTCGATCAAGATAGATAAGATTTCCATCTGCATCGACAAGAATGTCCCTCGGAGAACAAACTGAAATATTTAGGGCAGCCTTTCCAGCAGCAATGTCATTTGGCACACATGTATTATTACCCAGAACAGTTTTTGCGTTCCCAGTCTGGAGATCTAATTGAACAACTCTGTGATTTTCAGTATCGGCCACATAAAGGAATCCTCTTTCGCTATCAATGGCCAATCCTTGAGGATTACGGAAATTCATTTGACTCATTGGCGCCTGATCTTTAAAAACTCCGCCTTCTGAAATCATTTTACCGGCTATTCTTTGGATAACACCATTAGGACTTACTTTTCTAATATATCCTCTTTCTGAGGCTATATAGATATTTCCATAGGTATCTCTGGCCAGGGCATTTGGATGAAAAATACTCGCTTTAGAAGCCTGTCCACCGTCTCCGTTGTCGTAAGTTTGTCTTGTCCCTGCAAAGTTTTGCACATTATTTTGAGCAAGGTTTATCTTGCGGATCAAGTTATTTCCTCGATCTGCAACAAGATATTCGTCTGCATTTATTTGAATTAGACTTTTAGGTTGGTTGAACTGAGATGCCGCAATCGTTCCTGAAGCATACCCAACTGAAGGCACTGTTCCTGATTGAACTCTTGCGCCACCATCGATTACGACACAACCTCCGGCGATAGACCAATCATTGTGTGTATAGTTATAAGCTTCGTTGAAGTATATTTTAGCTCCACATCCTGTTGCTGAGTATTCATTACATCTGATGTTCTTATCAGGGAAAGTATATGAATCCGTTGGTTTCAAATATTCACGCTTTTCATCGATTAATTTAATCGTTTTTTTGGCTCCGGCAGCAATTGATGTTGTGAAGTTATTACTGAGTACAAATCTTGAATCTGTGTCTAAAGTAAGAATTCGTCCACCATCTACGATAGCGGATGTTGGAATGATTGCTGAGTTTCCAGCATATTTCGAGAAGGTACACTTATAGTATGCCCAATCTCCTCTAATCGTTTGGTAATAACGGTTAAGGCCAATGGTTATAGGTTGATAAGGAAGACTTCCTACAGGGGAATAAATCCCATTTTCTATGATCCCAACGTCTCTCTTATTCTTAAAGAGATATAGATTACCATCAGTCGACTGGGCAATGGTGTTTACATTATTATTAGAATGATAAAGAGTTTCTACCGAGGTTTGGAGAACATATGGACTTAATTTTCCACTTGTCTCTTCGACAACAATTTTATCACTGTTTGGTTGAAGGATTTTCTCGTTTACATTAAGTTTCCATCCAGAGCCATATTCACTATTAATCTTGTTTTGAACATAAAGGTTTGTTTGAAGTGGAGGTGGGAAAACGGCATCCATGAGACCGCTTTGCTCGCTATTATAATATTTAGTATGTGTACCTCCAAAAGTTCTCTCTTTCCTTACACGTACCCTTTGAACTGTTAGGAACTTATATTGGAGGACATAAGTAGCATTGGCCGGATAAGCACCGCTCTCCTGTTCGGACATGTCTACAGAGAATGATACGGTTGATTTTTCTGGAGGGTTGGTCACATCAAAATGAAGCCATGGAGTACTTACATCTCCAGAGATAAATTGTGTTTTTAGGTATTCTGGTCTCTGCCATGATTCAATATAACCGTCGACTTTTACTTTTGTTCCCCAGCCACCACCTGATGAACTTATGTTCCGTCTTAGATGGTAAGTTGGTGTGTTAATGGAATTAGTTACAAGTACTGATGGTTTTGCCCAAAGACTGTTATAAGTGAGATTAACTCCAAAATCTTTACCAAATATTTTGTAAGACGGTAGACCGATTTGAGTTTGAACAGCACCTTCTTCGTTGTAGATGCCTGGGCGATGTGTTGGGGCATATTCTTCAAGTTTTAATCCGTATGGGGTTGCGTAAACTTCAGAGAAGTGGGTAATTCCCTGTCCCTCTTTTGTTTCAATTTTGTCGCCAACTACTTCTGCAGCACCATCTGGTTCCCAAAAGCCAGTCTCACTATTCTTGGACATAATAACTAGTTCCATACCTTCCGGGAACTCATTCAGGTTAGGCAGAGTAAGTTTAACGGGTTGTGAAAATTTTAATCCTGATGGTTCTAAAGCATACACTTCAGTCGGTTTAGAAAATTCGAGAAGATCAATCGACGTCTTTTCTGAAGGAATCGTCATCATATTTATTTTCGAAGGAACGCCTGTGGGAAAACTCGCCGTATGAGCAGGAATACTAATAGATACTCCTGGGGCGTTAACAGAAGTTACAAGAACCTCTTGATCTGAGTTAATTTCTGTTTCTGATCCATCAAGTAGTGTTGGCACTAAATAGATAACTCGATCGAGAACATTTCGCTGAAGATTTCCTAATGAAACATTTAGAGTGAGCCTTGAGTATTTTTTTAAGTTTTGTGTATAAGTATCAGGAACCAGTGTTCCATCAATGATTACTTTTTGATCTCCTGTGGCAGGCTTTTCAATGGCAAAAACACCATTTCCATCTGTGAAGGCAGATTGTCCAGTACTTTGAATAACAACCTTGACCCCGGGGATTGCGACATCGTTCACATCTTTTACAATCCCTGTAAAGGTAGTATCAGCGTTATAGTTAACGAGATATGATTCTGACTTATTTATCTCTGGATCGGTTGCAGAAAGTCTGTAACCACTTGAGTAATTCAATAACGCTGAAAAAGATCCATCAGCATTTGCTGTAACTAGTTCAGAATTTAAAAATCCTCCAGTAATGTCTATATCAAGACCACTTCTTGCGGCCCCCGGTAAACCTGTGACTAGAATTTTGCCATCTTGTGGTTCAAGTGAAACAAGTTCAATCCTGATAAGCTTCAGAATTATTCTATAATTAATGGTATACGAAGATTCATTTCCATATAGATCTGTAACAGTTATTTCCGAAGTATAATCACCTTCAGCGGGCTGTGATAATGAGATATCAAAATTCTTAGCATTTAGGGAAGTTTCCTTACCATCAATTAAAATCTTAGAGAGTGTTTCATTTGCATTCCCTGAAACTTTAAAGTTAAGTAAGGTTAGTATTTCTCCATTATCAGGATGTAGTTCTGATAAGACTGGAGGAGTGGTATCAACATAAATTGAGGGAAGATTAAGTGTCGAGGTGTTTCCCGCCTCATCCGTGGCAGTGAACGTAATGAAGTTCATACCTTCAGATAGTTGAAATGGTACAGTTTCTGAAAGGATGCCATTGGAAGCATTGGCCTCATATTGAGGTAAGTTATTAACAAATGCTGTGAATTTCACGCCTGTAGCATCAGAAACGGTTATAGGAAGATTTATAGTTGCAACATTTTGTGAAGCCGGTGTGAGTGGGTGAGAAATTGTAGGTGGTGTTCTGTCGTATATGAGTTCCCATGAAAGATTTTCCGTTCTGTTTCCTGCAAAATCGCTTCCAACAACTTCCAAATAGTGTTTTCCTTCGACCACTCCGTCAATGGCACCAGAAACGATATATTGGGTACTCCCTTCTTGGTTTCCATGTATATTTGGTACAAGTGCTTGAGGGCTTGAGAGATAATTCAGTGTTTTGCTTAAGTCTTGTTCTGTTCCACTTTCAAGCTTTAAAGTAGCCTTTATGCTTGATAAATCTATTCTGCCAATAAGATCGCTAATGTTAAAAGAAAGTCCATGATGATTTTGAGTTACATATCGGCCAGGAGAGGGAATAACATTCGCAAATGTTGGAGAAGTACTGTCATTGAATGTAAAGAATGTATAAGTCTTTTCATAAGTAGTGTCCCATTTTGGATGCTTATTCTTCTTTTCATTCTTTAAAATTGATATTTTAAGCTCTTGTCTCCCCGATGAAAGCGAAGGTGATAAGAAATGATCTTGAATAACAGCTGTTGGAGTTGCAATTTCAAAGGTCTTTAATACTTCATTATTGAGTTTATACTCAATTTTCCAATTATATGTATTAGTGATGTAGGGTGTAAGTGCAATATTAAGCCAGGTTTTCTCACCGCTAAATGAATTCCCCAAAGTTGCTTTGAAATCAACTTGCCATTCTTCTGCCGCGTTCGACCAAGAACTGGCCTGCGAAATATTGTTGTTAATTTGTAACGGTAGTTCTCTCTTGGCTATTAAGGAACTCTCTCCTTGGAGTTTTTGCGTTAGCCTTACTTCAATCTTTTTCAAGACCTCTGCAAGCTTATTGATTTTTTCTTTTCCTTTTTGTGGCCAGTGAGATTTCTTTTGAAGCAACTTCGTCTTGAGGGCTTGAAGCTTTGCGAGTGCTTTTTGATAGTGAGCAACTTTGGAGCCTTTGTTTGCTATCTGGGCAATGAATTGTGGACTCCCATTTTCAACAGAATTTGGAAGTGTATACGAAAACTCATGCCTATCTTCCTTCAAAGTTAATATAACTTCAGAAGTGATATCAGTTGCTATATCGGGATAGTAAAATTTTAGGTCGTATTTTGAAAGATCGTCTGGAGTCAGCAGTAAACAATGCTTGGGTCTTTCCTTTCTTAAACAAAAGTGACCATTCAAGACGGGCCTTTCTCCATCTTGGATTGGTGATGAGAACTCTGAATCAAACTCAAGTTCTAAGTAGGAATCTTTTGCGTTGATATGCCATGTGCGTGCATAAAGCAAAGGAGTTATAAAAAGGAGTAGGATAAAGAAATTAAGCTTCTTCATTTGATTTACCTATATATGTAATTAAAGAGTTTCTTGAATGATGGCCGCTTCTTCTTGTGTCAAAAGACCTTCTTGTTCCCAGTTATCTACTTCGAAAGCTTGGATTTGAAGCGATGATGGTATCTCTGAATGAGAGTTTTTAATGAAGACCTTTGATTCTTGCTGATCAGAGAGATCTCCTGCGGTTACTTTTGGATTTGAATCTTTTGGACCACTACAAGAAGCAAGTACAAAAAGGATGATCACCAAATTAATCCGCATAAGTTCAGCTCCATAAATAATTTTATCAACTAGTCGCAAATATCGATTCTTGTTTATGTACAAGCTGTTCAATGTTTGTCTTTTTAGATTAATCACTTAAGTCATTGTATTAAACTCGAGGTAATTTATTCCATTGATGACTTTGGTATGTTCGATTGAGAAGTGAATTTCACTGGTAGATAGAGTGATGACTTGTGAGTCAATAATTTTATTATTAATTTATCTGAACTGGGTCTCTAAATTTTTCTTAAGAATTTTAAAATAGATTAAGTTTATTCGATTCTTTCAGATGAAAAACTCTAGATCTCTTAATGATTCTTTATCAACTGATTCAACTCCGCCTTCTCTTCCTCCGTAATCCTCTCCGCAGGCGCATTGATCTTCTTAGATCGCCCTGAAAGCTTCGAGTCCACAGAATCTTTTAACTTCGGTACAGAGTTATCAAAAATTTTCTTGGAGTAGGTCTTGGTTCCAGCAACTGAGCTATTAAAAAATTTCTCGGCGGTATTCTGAACATAGGTCGTCGCAGGGGAGATTACTCCATAGATATGTTCAAAGATGGTTTGATCATTTAGTGTGATCGATAGGAAGAATAAGAAAGAAAAAAGAACGCCACATATTTTAAGTACAGTTGTCATATCCTAAGACCTTAGTTCAACGCAGTTAAATTATACTCAGTTAAGATGATAAAAGATTGGTCTTCCAGTTCCAGTTCATATTTTTGAGTCATGGATCGAAGAGCAGTATTAAGTTCTTTTGTGATCATGCTGATTTTAGGGGCAGAGAGATTGATTTTGAAGTGGCTCAGTTCATCATCTAAAGTGATTTGTCTTCCAATTAGGATATTCATGGCCTCGACAAACAAAGGGAAGATGTAGTTTCTTTCAACGGGTTCCAGTTCATGGCCATCGAGACAGAGGTAACAAGTGATGCTGCCTTTGATTTCGCCGCTGATTTCGAATTGGACGCGAAGGTTATCTTTGGAGTAAACGGGATTGAGATCCATGCGGTGGATGAGCCGTACGTTTTGAAGGATTTTTATTTCAGAAATACGGGTCAGTTCGATTGGCTTTAAAACTTCCATGTTACTCCACTTATCGATTTGAATTTATTTTTTCCAATGAATCCATCAGTTGTTGTTTCTGGATGGGCTTAGCGATGAAGTCGCTGGCGCCGGCACCGATTGCTTCCAGGACAATGTGTTCCTGGGACAATGACGAGATGACGATGACTGAGATGTCCGGGAAGTTTTGATTAATCTTTTCAGTTAATTCAATTCCGCTGATCTCAGGCATCACGATGTCGGTGATGACTACGTCGGGTTTACTGTCCTTGATTACAACCAGAGCGGCTTCAGCGCTGGCGGCTTCGCCTACGATGGTGACGCCTTCTTCGGCGAGCATCTTACGAATGATTCCACGGTAGAAATCGGAATCATCGACAATAACAACTTTTAGTTCAGACATTTGGTTCATGGAAATTAGGATATCAAATTTAAGGGAGATGGAAAGAAAAAGGCTCCCCGGAGGGAGCCTTTAATTTATGCGGCGACTTGCGTGTTCTTTGGTCTTGGTTTTTTCTCGGTCTGGTCCTTACGTTTGGTCTGATCAAGATCAAGTTGACCTTTCCAGTCCACTAAGGCGATCGCGAGAACTTCCTGGATATTCTTCACCGGGATGAAGTTAATCTTTTTACGGTACTGAGCTGGAATTTCCAAAAGGTCTTTTTGGTTTTTCCAAGGAATGATGATGGTCTCAATTCCTGCTCTCATGGCGGCAAGAGCTTTCTCTTTAATTCCGCCTACCGGAAGGACTTTGCCCGTCAGAGTGATTTCGCCCGTCATCGCGATATCTTTACTGATGTATGAATTCGTCAGTAGAGACGTGATAACTGTAGCGAGGGTAATCCCTGCTGACGGTCCGTCTTTAGGAATAGCACCGGCCGGCAAGTGGATATGGATTTCGTTCTCTTCAAAGAACTTTTCATCAATGCCTAGTTCAGAGGCATGACTTCTAATGAAACCCATGGCCGCATGGGCCGATTCTTTCATGACATCACCTAATTGACCCGTTAGGGTAATGCCACGTCCTTTCATTTTCGTTGCTTCAATGTGAAGAATTTCACCACCGGCAGCTGTCCAGGCAAGACCTGTCGCAACTCCTACTTCATCATACTCATTTGAGTCTTCATGAGAGTACATAGGTGGCCCAAGTAGTTCTTCAACCGTACTTGAGAAAATGTGAGTCTTGGCATGGTGACCAGAAGCAATCTTCTTGGCGACTTTTCTGCAAAGTGCTCCCACTTGTCTTTCAAGGTTACGAAGACCGGCCTCACGGGTATAGCCCGAGATCACAGCTTCTACACCTTCATCATGGAACTCAATGTGTTCGTCATTGATACCATGCTCATCCATTTGTTTTGGAATAAGGTATTTTTTAGAAATTTGTACTTTCTCTTCCTGAGTATAACCAGCAAGGTTAATCACTTCCATACGGTCACGAAGCGGACCCGGAATTTGTTCAAGCACGTTAGCGGTGGCAATGAACATGATTTTAGAAAGATCATAGTTGAGATTCAGGTAATTATCTCTGAAAGTGCAGTTCTGTTCAGGATCAAGAACTTCAAGCATCGCTGAAGCTGGATCTCCCTTAAAGTCAGAACCCAGTTTATCAATCTCATCTAATAGGATGATGGGGTTGATAGTTTTACACTGCTTCATGGCCTGAATAAATCGGCCCGGCATAGCACCTACATATGTACGGCGGTGACCGCGAATTTCAGATTCATCTTTAACACCACCAAGGGAGATTCGAATAAATTCCCGACCAGTGGCCTTGGCGATTGATTTACCAAGAGAAGTTTTACCTACACCTGGGGGACCAGAAAAACATAGGATTGGTCCCTTGGCGGCCCCACCTTTAAGGGAGCGGACTGCCAGATATTCAAGAATACGTTCTTTGACTTTTTCCAGATCGAAGTGGTCTTCATCCAGAACATCTTTAGCATATTGAAGATCGGTGACTTCAGTTGATTCTTCAGACCAAGGAAGGTCGGCCATCCATTCAAGGTAACTTCTAAGAATGCTGGCTTCAGAAGAATCCGGATGCATTCTTTCCAAGCGACCAAGTTGTTTAAAAGCTTCTTTTTCTGCATCGGCAGGAAGATTCTTAGCAACCAGTTTTTCCCGGATTTCAGCAAACTCATCGTTTTTATCAGATGAATCATCGCTGAGTTCTTGTTTCATTGCTTTGATCTGTTCACGTAAGAAGAATTCTTTCTGGTTTTTAGAAAGGTCATCTTTATTGTGAGCTTTGAGTTTGGCCTGTTGAACTAGAACCTCAAGTTCCTGAACCAGTACTTGATTGATATGACCAAGTCGTTCAACCGGATCAAGTATTTCCAGAACTTTTTGGGCTTCTGAAACTTTTAAGTTTAAGTTTGAGGCGACTAAGTCGGCCAGACGACCTGGATCTTGAATATCTTCCAGTACCATCAGGATATCCGGTGAAAGGACTTTACCTAAAGAGATCACTTTCTCCAGATTTTCCTTAACTGTTCTGGCCAATGCTTCAACCGTAGATTGAGTGGCAGTAACCTGTTGAGATTCAACTTTCTCAACTTTTACCTGATAGAATGGTTCCGTTGCGACGAAACTTGTTATACGTGCTTTTGCCAGACCCTGGATTAGAATCTTAACTCTTCCATCCGGAAGTTTTCTCATTCTCATGATCATTGCCACCGTACCCATTTCATAAATTTCATCCGGGGTAGGATTTTCAGCAATGATGTCCTTTTGAGAGGCAAGGAGAATCAGTCTGTCGGTGTTGTTTAAGGCCTCTTCTACTGCTTTAATTGAAGTCTCGCGGCCAACGAACAATGGTAAAATCATGAATGGATAAACCACAAGATCGCGAACTGGCAGGAGAGGGAGCGTTTCCTTGAATTCAATTGCTTCGCCCTCATAATTCGTAACCATACTTTTTCTCCTCTAGCGTATGTCTCTTCCGTGAACATTATTTACAAATGCTGAATCGGGTTTTTAAGGAGGGCGCTTTAAAGTTATTTAATGTAAAATGAAGAAAAATTAGGTTTTTTTACATCTCAATATCCGTTTTATTTGCTACGTTTTTAGAGGTGTTTTCGTTTAATTTTGCAAATTATCAATAGCTTGAAATTTTGGACAAAAAGGTTCGGATTTATGGGTGACTCAATTGGTTTAGTTATTTTGGCAGCAGGAAAAGGGACTCGAATGAAAATTGAGACTCCCAAAGCTCTTGCAAAAACGGCCGGTCGTTCTCTCTTGGATTACGTGGTAGATGCCGCCTTAGAATTTGCTAAAATCTCGGCTTTAAAAGCAGAAATTGGTCTGGTGGTAGGACATAAAAAAGAATTATTAGAAGAGTGGTTGGAGAGTCACCCTGCTAAAAATCAATTAAAAACTGCCTGGCAAAAAGAACAAAACGGCACGGCCGATGCCTTGAAAGCTTGTTTTAATGATCTTCCTCATTTTTGGTCATTTGATTACACACTGGTTGCCTGCGCCGACACTCCCATGATCCAGGCTTCAGAATTTTGCGCTTTATTTGAAGTTTTAAAATCCCATCCTGATCTAATGGGTGTTGCCGCCACTTTTGAGGCTCATGATCCCAAAGGTTATGGAAGAATCGTCCACGGAGATACTGGTTTTCATATCGTGGAAGAAAAAGACGCTGATGATAAACAAAGAAGTATCACGGAAGTTAATTCCGGATTTTATATTCTTAAAACCCAGCACGTAAAAGAAGTTTTGAATGCCATTGATAATAAGAATAAGTCGGGAGAATTCTATTTAACGGATATGTTTCAAGATCGTTTTGCTGTAAAAGCGGTAAAATTTCCTTCGGAAATTCCATTTCTTGGCATCAACACCATGGAACAGTTAGCAGAGGTTACAGGCCTTTTGCGAACCCGCAAAGTAAAACAGCTGATGAATGACGGTGTGGAATTTTTAAATCCACAAACTGTGCATCTGGATCATGAAGTGCAAATCGGAGTGGGTTCAATTATTTATCCTAATGTCACTCTTTTAGGAAAAACCACCATTGGTAAGAAAGTTGTCATTGAATCTGGTTCTTTTATTAAAAACAGCCAGATTCATGATCAAGTGGAAATACTCGCCCATAGTTATCTGGAAGAGGCCTTAGTCCATGAAAAGGCAACTATTGGCCCTATGGCCCGCTTGCGCCCCGGTGCCGATATTGGTGCTGATGCTAAAATCGGTAACTATGTTGAGATTAAAAAATCCAAACTGGCCAAGGGCGTGAAGGTTTCTCATTTGAGTTATGTAGGTGATGCTGAAATTGGGGAAAACACCAATATTGGCTGTGGCTTCATCACTTGTAATTATGATGGCGCCAATAAACATAAGACTAAAATTGGTAAGAACACTTTCATTGGCTCTGATTGCCAGGTGATCGCTCCCATTGAAATTGGTGATGACGCATTCGTAGCGGCTGGCTCAACTATTACGAAAAGTGTCCCGGATGGAGGCTTTGGAATTGCCCGTTCTCAACAGTTCATTAAAGAAGGGGCGGCCAAGCGTTTTTTAAAAACGAAAAAGTCCTAAAGGAGCCTTGCGTAAAACTAGTAAGATCTTCCTCGAAATGATAGATTGGAGCCCTTAAGTTTCACTCTCATTTTTGGAGATTTTATGTGCGGAATCGTGGGCTATTCTGGTCCTAATAATTCAGTCGGCCCGATTATCGAAGGTTTATCACGTCTGGAATATCGTGGTTACGATTCGGCCGGTATTTGTCTCAAGATCAATAACGAGCTGCAAATTCTTAAAAAAGAGGGGAAGCTCGATAACCTCAAAGAATTAATCTCCGTTCAAAAACCATTTTCTAACAGTGGCATTGGCCACACCCGATGGGCCACCCACGGTGCCGTGACTTCCGACAATGCCCATCCCCATGGCAATGAATTATTCGCCGTGGTTCATAACGGAATCATTGAAAATGCAGGATCTTTAAAGAAAGAATTAATTGGGGAAGGCTTTGAGTTTAAGTCTCAGACTGACTCAGAAGTTTTTTTAGTTCTTTTGACTAAATATTTCCAACAAACTGACAACACTCTTCAATCTATTTCCAAAGCGTTCTCGGCCCTGACCGGGAATTCAGCTTTTGTGATCATGGAAAAAGCTTCCGAGAAAATATACTGCTTAAAGCGGTCGGCCCCACTGGTGGTAGGTGAGAATAAAGAGACTCAAGAAGCTTTTGTTTCTTCCGATCCATTTGCCTTGGTGGGTTTTGCCCCTCGGATTTATTTTCCGGAAGATGCCGTCATTTGTGAAACCAATGTGACTGCCACAGAAGTTGCGATAAATTTTTATGAACTGGATCTGACACCTTCCAATCGTTACAAGTTCCAGAGTAATTCCATGTCTATGGATGCGACTTCAAAAGAGCCGTATGAGCATTACATGCTTAAAGAAATTCATGAACAGCCGGCCTTGATCAATAAACTTGCAGCTTTCTATATTAAAAATGAGGGACGCAAAGTTTTAGATGAACTCAAAGGTTTAAAAACCCAGGAGTGGCATTTAACTGCTTGTGGTACCGCCTGGCACGCAGGTCTGGTGATTAAAAATTACTTTGAGCAGATTAATCGCCAACGAGCTTCGGTTGATATTGCTTCTGAATTTCGTTACAAAAATCCCATTTTAAATAAAGATGAAATCGGCCTGTTTATTTCGCAATCCGGTGAGACCGCCGATACTCTGGCCTGTCAGGAACTCTGTAAGGAAAAAGGCATTCCGACCTATTCAATTGTTAACGTTGAAGGTTCGACCTTATTCCGTAATGCCGATAAAAACTTTTTGATTCATGCAGGAGTTGAAATTGGCGTGGCCTCAACTAAGGCCTTCACGTTGCAGGCATTGACTGGCTTCTTGATGAGCCGTGCGATGGATGGTTCACTGGATGATCCAAAACTATTCTCTGAAATCCAGCTCCTTTCAAATCGTATTGCTGAACTTTGTGCTCAATCTGAAACAATCAAGGAAGTTGCTGAGAAAATTTACAGTAAAAAAGGTTTCATCTTCACTGGTCGTGGAAAATATTATCCTATCGCCTTTGAAGGCGCTTTAAAACTAAAAGAGATCGCTTACGTTCATGCTGAAGGCTATGCTGCCGGTGAACTGAAGCACGGGCCGATTGCTCTAATCGATGAAAATATTGTTAACATCGCCATCGTAGGTCCGGAACTCCTGGAAAAAACCATTTCAAATGTTGAAGAAGTGAAGGCCCGTCGTGGAATTATCGTGGTGGTCGGTCCGAAGAATAACCCAGAAATAGAGCATTTGTCGGATGCATATATTGGCCTTGATTTTCAAGATCTACCGAACCTCAGTCCACTCTATGTGAATGTGGCCTTACAATTCCTTGCCTATCATATTGCGAAACTCAAAGGCACTGATATTGATAAACCTAGAAATCTCGCAAAATCTGTAACGGTAGAATAATGAATTTAGATTTCCTCAATGAATCACAAAGACAAGCTGTTCTTATGACCGATGGTCCGGTCATGATCCTGGCCGGTGCCGGTTCAGGAAAAACCCGAACTCTTGTGGCACGTATTCAATATCTTCTTGAGGAAAAACGCGTGAGTCCTTTCCAGGTTCTCGCTGTCACCTTTTCCAATAAAGCCGCTCGAGAAATGCGTGAGCGCCTTGCCTGTAACACTGAGATCAATGTGGGTGCCTTGCAAGTCACAACCTTCCATGCCTTCTGCGCTAAAGTACTTCGGATGGAAGCCACTTATCTGGGACTTAGTAAAAACTTCACGATCTATGATGATGGAGAGTCTCATTCAATCATCAAGGCCATTTTAAATAAACGCGGGATTAATCCTAAGGAACTTTCGCCTTATACCATTGCGGCCTTTATTGATGGTTTAAAAAACCTCGGCTATTACATTGGTCTGACTCGAAGTGCGGAAGTTGAGAAATTTGCCGAAGACAAACGCCTCTTTGATATCTTCCTTGATTATGAAGCTGAGCTTCACCGAAGTAATGCGGTTGATTTTGGTGGTCTTATCACTGGGGTCTTAAATCTCTTCAAGTCTTATCCGGAAGTACTGCAAAAGTACCAACAGAAATTTAAATACGTTCTGGTTGATGAGTATCAAGATACAAACCGAGCCCAGTTTGATCTTATCCTCCAGCTCAGTCAGCATCACCGTAATTTATGTGTCGTAGGGGATGAAGATCAGTCGATTTACTCCTGGCGAGGAGCTGATATCCGGAACATTCTGGATTTTGAGAATGTTTTTCCTGAAGCGAAGCTGATTAAGCTAGAACAAAACTACCGTTCATCTAAAAGAATTATTGAAGCTGCTTCAGAAGTCATTGCCCGAAATGTGGCCCGTAAAGGGAAACAAATGTGGACTGATAATGAAGAAGGTGAAGAGATCCGGATCATTGAGTGCCGGGATGATAAAGCAGAAGCTGAGTTTGTTGGACAGGAGATTCGTAAGCTGTATCAGAAAGGGATATCCCTAAAAGATGTCGCTGTTTTCTATCGGAATAATGCTCACTCACGAACCATTGAAGACGCTTTAAGAAAAGAAAAATTCCCTTACCGGGTAGTGGCAGGAATTAAATTCTATGACCGTAAAGAAGTCAAAGACATGATTTCTTACATGCGGGTAGTGGTAAATAAAAAAGACTCCCTAGCGTTAACTCGAATCATAAATACTCCTGCCCGCGGTGTCGGTGCAACTTCCCTCAGAAAACTTGAGGATGAAGCAGTTCGATTACAGTTATCACTTTTTGAGTTAATTGAGAAAATTGTGGAAGCCCCCGCTGATTTCAAACATCTTTCTCTTTCCGGAAAAGTAAATAGTGCCATTAATCAACTAGTGCACTTAATTCAGGAAGTTCAGATCCTTGAATCTCAGAATCATTCTCCCAGCTTCAGTTATGAGAAACTCTTAAATGAATCGGGATATTTTGAAGTCTTGAAAGCTGATAAATCCTATGAAGGAGCTGCTCGTCTGGAAAACCTGGAAGAGCTCATGAGTGCGATTAAACAATTTGAAGACTCAGAAACCGAACCAACTTTAGTGAAATTTTTAGAAACCATTACTTTGGACACAACTGTTTCCGAGGATGGCTCTTCGGATCAGGTTTCTTTGATGACAGTCCATGGCTCTAAAGGTCTAGAATATCCTTATGTGTTCTTGATAGGTATTGAAGAAAATATCTTCCCTTCTTATAAAAGCCTTGAGGTTGGCCCAACGGCGATTGAAGAAGAACGTCGACTCTTTTATGTGGCCATGACCCGGGCAATGAAACAATTAACAATTACCTTTGCCCAGGGAAGGTTATTGTGGGGAAGTCTGAAATTTAATGGACCAAGCCAGTTTCTTCAAGAGATTCCTTCCCAATATTACAAATGGGACTTCTATCAGACAGGTTCTAAAAAAGCTCAGTTTGACTCATATTCCAAGTATGATGATTTTGATCAAACTCCCTCTCATCAAGATGACGTCTATCACACTGAAAAAGTATATCAATCAAAACGACCTGTTGTGACTTCTGCAAATTATCCCTCAGGTTCAAAAATTATTCATGCTTTATATGGTGAAGGCACAGTATTGGATTCAGAAGGTATGGGGCAAGATGAAAAAGTTACCATCATGTTTCGCGACGGTATCAGAAAGAAATTTATGGTTAAGTTTGCACCACTGCAAAAGGTTTAAGTAGATGCGTATTTCATTGAAAGTTATTGCAATATTATGGGTGGGCCTCTTTTTGATCATTGGAGGACTACTCTATAGTGCCTATTCTCAATTGAAACCTGAGACTTTCCTTTCTTTAATCACTGAACAGGTTCAAAAGAACTATCCTGGCTCTAAACTACATGTAGAAAAAATCTCTCACGGTTTTTCTTTGGATTTTAGTTTAACTTTAAAGAATATTTACCTCCGTCGAGGAGGGAAGTTAATCGGTAGTATTGGTGAGGTAGAACTTAAGGTTCCTTGGTGGTTATTACTTACCAATCGTGGTAATGCCCAGGTGAATATCTCTAAACTAGACATTTTTGTTGATCAGGAAGAGCTTCCTTCTTCCTCTAGTGGAGATTCCGCTATATCTCCCCAAACCATTAATGTCTCATTACCAACCTATTTGACCGAGGCGCGTTTTACCGTAAGAGCAAAAGAAGTGTCTGTTAGGGATATTCATAATGCCCGGAGATTTTTTACGGTTTCTAAATTATTAGTAAGAGAGTTTCAATACGGAAAGAATTCCGCGTTTGAAATTAATATCCCTATTGAGATTAAACATAATGATGTTTCTTATACCTCGGATCTATGGCTCTTTGGTGACGTGACTCCTGAGTTTGAGGCCTGGCAATTTAATTATCGGGGAGAGTTTAGAACCAGAGAAAATAATGATAAATTTCAACTTGAAGATATTGTTATTGATGGGAAATCAATTTTTAAGCCTAATGTCTTGGGTATTCAGTCTGAAGTTGATCTTCTGATTGATAAGAAATCAATTGGAAAAGGAAGTATGAAAGCTTCCCAGGAAGAACTAAATCTAAATTTGAATTTCACTCATCTCCCAATGAATTACTTTAGTTTCGTCTATGAAGAGATCAAAAACCCTTATCTTAAAAGCCTTGAAGGAGATGCGGCAGGTATCGTTAAATTCAAGAAGAATTTTAATACTAACACTGCCAATGTCGATGGGAAATTGGCCTTTAATGGAGATCTCCAATTACCTGACAGCAGTTTAATTCCGGGCAAATGGCAAGTCAGTTTTGAAAATGCCCGATGGGAAGTTTCCTTTATAAGTCCTAAAGGGGAGGCCAGCTTCTTTCGGCGCTCTTTCATGGATATGAAGAATAATAAAGTTATACAATTCAATGAAGAACTTGGATTCTCTGGACTTAGTCTTAATCAGACGATATCTGCAGTTAAACCGATCTCGGATTTTATGCAGGAACTTTCAAGGCCATATTTTGTCTCCACCGTTTCTTGTAAAAAATGTCTCCAGGGTGATAAAATTTTTGATGGTCTTTTTAAGTATGGCTTTTCACCTGATTTAAAATTTTATCAAGCCGATCTTTCCGATGAAAATTCTTCCATGAAAATCAATTTTTCTCAAAGAAGAGGCAAGTTGGCGCTTGATTTGAATTTTGTTAATTTTAATTGGTATTCAGAATATCATTTCCTAAAACCTTATTTTGAAGCTCAGAGTGCTATATTAGATGGCAAGGTCGAAGGACGTTGGGTCTCAACCTGGGAATCAGGAGAATGGTTAAGTCAGATAAAGGCCAAGGAACTTGCCAAGATGAAGGGAAAAATTCCTGACTTTATCAATAATACCGCCCGGATTTTTAATATGAACTCTCAAGAGATTAAAACACAAAGTCTAAATTTTTCGGTTCGGAATAATGTTCTGACTGTTAATTCATTAATGCTAGAAGATGTGGAATCAGCTAAAATTTCAGGCCTGTTAAGTTCGAAACAAAAATCTTCTTTGTCACTCACTTATCCCAAGAATAAGAAGTTTAAGCCAGTGAAGAAAGAAATTATTGAGCCATATTGGATGAATAAGGAAGAATTATGAATCAAGGTAAACCGATAATTTGGAATGATGAAAAGCTCTATCTCCTTGACCAGAGATTACTTCCTCAGAAAGAATCGATGATTGAGGTTAATGACCTCAAAGCATGTGCTGCTGCAATAACTGATATGGTTGTTCGAGGTGCTCCCTGTATTGGCTTCACTGCTATTTATGGCATGGCCTTATGGGTAAAAAGTCAGAACAAAGTCACCCTTGAATCATGTCGAATCGCGTGCGATGAAATGATTAGCGCCAGACCTACTGCAGTTAATCTTTCCTTTGAAGTGAATCGTTGTTTTGCCATTATGGAAGATTATATCAATGAAGGTCGATCAGTTTCAGATCTCTATAAGAGGCTGGTTGATTTTGGACATGAACAGATCAATGAAAGCCATAATAAAAATACCAAGATGGCACAAATAGGTGTGAAAGAACTTTTGTCAAAAGTAGGGGACAAAAAGTGGCGCCTTATGACTCATTGTAATACCGGTTTTCTTGCCTGCGGTAGTCTCGGAACTGCATTAGGCGTTATCTCTTATGCTAACTCATTAGGTAAGGTTGAGTACGTTTTGGCCGATGAGACCCGTCCTTATATGCAGGGTGCTCGCCTTACGGCATATGAACTTGCTAAAGAAAACATTCCCTATAGTATTGTGGTAGAAGGGGCAGCCTCATATTTGCTTTCACATAAGAAAGTGGATGCTATTTTTGTCGGTGCTGATCGAATTGCTGCCAACGGAGATACGGCCAATAAAGTCGGAACATCCACTCTTTCGATAGTGGCCAAACATTATAATATACCCTTCTATGTTGTTGCTCCGGTTAGCTCTTTTGATATCTCCATTCCTGATGGCAAACACATTGAAATTGAGATGCGGCCGATGGAAGAAATTACAGAGCTTAAAGGCATTAAACTTGCTCCGGAGAATGCTCAGGCCATCAACCCCAGCTTTGATGTGACTGATCATCAGTTCATTACTGGAATAATTTGTGAAAAAGGTTTTATTAACCCTCAAAATCCTGGAGAACTCGTAAGAGTTGTTAATTCATGATGAAAGATCTTAGGGCCTCAATTGATATCGGTTCGAACAGCGTTTTGCTCTTAATAGCAGAAATCTCTCATGGCAAATTAGTCGAGCTGTCTAAAAGAAGTGAAATTACTTCACTTGGTAAAGAGCTTGATAAAAACAAGGCTTTTCATCCAGACTCAATGGCAGCAACTTATGAGGCCATCAAGTCTTACGCTGAAGAGTGTGATAAACACGGAATTTCTCGTGACCGAATTATTGCAACAGCGACTGAAGCTTCCCGAGTTGCCAAGAATGCACCCGAATTTTTTAGAAAAATTGAAGAAGAACTTCAGGTAAGCATTTCCATCATTACTTCCGATGCAGAAGCTTATTTTTCAACAAAGGGTATTCTCTTTGATACCAAATTTGAGAATGAAGTCATTACCATCATGGATATAGGTGGAGCTTCCACTGAACTGATTAAAGTGAACACTAAATCATTCCAGATTCTGGAAAGTATCAGCATGCCAATTGGAGCAGTCCGTTGCTCTCAGTGGTTACAGGATGATTTATTTGTGCAAAACCTGCAAAAAGTTTTTTTAGATCTCAGAAATGAAATCGACAAGTTTCAGACGAAAGAATTGTTTTGCGTTGCTGGTACGGTGACTTCTTTAGGAAACATGCATCTTCTTAGAAAAGAATTTATTGAAGATGATGTTCATGGATTGGTGTTAAAAGCTGAAGATGTAGATAATCTTTTTAAAAAGTACTCAAACTATACTCCGGAACAATTCCTGGAAAATTTTCCCTTTCTCCAAAAAAGATCCCAAAGTATTCGTGGGGGGCTTCACCTTGTTTACCATATTTGCCATAGACTTCTGGTAAAGGAATTAACCATATCAACATATGGATTAAGATTCGGTACAATTTTGGAAGGCAGAATCAAAAAGGAATTCCTTCATGGACAACAAGCATAATTTCGGATTTCGGGCAGTCGTATTTAAAGAGGGCAGTAAGGCCGTTAAATTGTACCTGGTAAAGAAGGGTGAAGTGCTTTGTCTTAAGTCTTCAAAAGACCGTCTTATTCCCGTTTTCCTGGCCAAGGAAGGGGATATTATTGGTGAAAGTGCCATGATACAGGATATGGAGTACACCTATTCAGCAATCACGCTGGCCGAAAGTGAATTGATAGAAGTGCCATCATCGAGCTTTAATTCTGCTCTTTCCAGTGCTCCACAGTGGCTGGTTGACTTAACCACCACCATGATCACCAGATTTCAAAACACTTCAAATCTCATTGCTGAAAATAGAATGGTTCATTCTTCAATAATTCCAGAGGAACAATTTACATCCACTCTGGAAGTTGATTTCAAAAGACTTCTAAGTTAATAGAATTGAATAATACGATTACGGTGAAGATTGACTGCCAGCTCCACAATTTTCTGTTGTGCGCGGATGCATTCGTTTCTGTTACTTGTGAGATCTTTTTGCATAATTTCAAAGGCCTTCATCGCCATATCCCGGGAAATTAAAGAGAGGGCACGTCGTTGGTTTTTAATGTGAACCAGGTTCAGTGCTAATCCTAGAATTGCCGGCTGGACTTGAGAGACGATAGTTTTAAGACATTCATCACTTAGGTCCCAAATGCTCTCAAAAGAAATACAAGATTCTGTCAGCTCTTTAGCTAGAACGGGATTCCGAGTTCTTAAGTTTTTAAGTAGACGGGCCTTATCACCTGCATCCATTCTTTGAAGAAGCTCAATAACTTGCTTCTTACCATTAATGAATATTCCATTTTCTGTATTCTTCTGGCTCATCTATGCTCCTTCCTGGATTTTAAGATGTGTGATTTCTTCAAAACTAAGCATCTAGCTTAGCTTTCTCTTCTTCAAATTTCTGACGTGCTTTCTCGAGATATTCGCGGTGCTTACTCTCAACATTGGCTATTTGTTGTTCATTACTCATTGTGGACTCGGCCATACGATCGGCCTGAGATTGTTTCAAGTCACTCAGGAGTCTTTCAAATCTCTGAGTTTCATCTTCTATTCTTTTAGAATATTGGTTGCGAACCTTGGTCAGTTTTACTTCAGCTTCTGTTTTTTCTTTGCTTAATTGAACTTCGTAATCTTTTTTGACTCGTGCAACTTCTTTTTCATTCTTCTCTTTGACTTCTTTTAGTTCTGATTCGTAGTTATCTCCCATCTTCCTCAATTCGAAAGTCTGACGCTTATTCATCGCCTCTTTAGTATTATTGATCCGATTTTGGGTTGATGTTACGTCAGACATAGCCAACTTTTCCTTTTCTAAAAGCTAATGCCTTTCATGGCATTATTTATTATCATACTTAGATAAGGCGATTCCTTACAAGGCAGGCAAAAAATGATGGGTCCAGAAACCCGAAAGGTATTTATCATTCATGGCAAACGCACGCCATTTGGTAAATTTGGTGGGAGCCTGGGTGGTCTGACTCCGGTAGAACTTGCTGTATTTGCAACCGAGGCTTTGTTTCAAGAGGCCCAAATTGACCCTGAGACACTTGATCAGGTAATTTTTGCCAATGTTATTCCCAGTACCCCTGACACCCTCTATGCCGGCCGTCATCTTGCTTTAAAAACTGGAATGCGCGTAGAAACACCTGCCATGGTGGTAAACCGCTTGTGTGGATCTGGAATTGAAGCCTTGATTATGGGGGCCCGTCTGATCAGAAATACTGAAGCTGAGGCCATACTGATAGCTGGTGCTGAAACTTTAAGTATGGCACCACATCTTACCTACGGGGCCCGTTTTGGAACTAAGTATGGTCCGCTTAAATCACAGGATCTACTGCTGGATACACTCTCTGATAAACATACTCAGTTGGCGATGGGAATCACGGCCGAAAATCTCGCCCAGGATTATGAAGTCTCTAAAGACGAATCAGATAAATATGCCTATGAGTCACATCTAAAAGCAAATCAGGCCTATCAAGCAAACTTTATTCAGCCGGAACTGACTAGTGTGAATGGTTGTTTTAAAGATGAGCATTTAAGAGAAAATGTTTCTCTGGATGATATGAAAAAGCTTAAACCTACTTTTAAAAAAGAAGGCACGGTCACCGCAGGATCTGCTTCCGGAATTGTGGATGGTGCTTGTGCAATGGTGGTAGCATCGGAAGATTATGTGAAAAAGCATAAATTAAAGCCTCTGGCAGAAATCATTGGTGGAGAAGTTGTAGGGGTGGATCCTTCCAGAATGGGAATTGGCCCTGTTCCTGCCATCCAGCAACTACTGCGAAAACAAAAATTGAATATTACAGATATAGACCTGTTTGAGATTAATGAAGCTTTCGCTCCTCAGGTCATCGCTTGTCAGAAAGCATTGGAAATTGAATCTACTCGTCTTAATATATGGGGAGGGGCAGTTGCTTTAGGTCATCCGTTGGGTGCCACTGGAGTAAAAATTACTTTGACACTTGCCCGTCAGTTACAAACGCTAAAGAAGTCTTATGGCATTTCTTCTGCATGTATTGGTGGAGGGCAAGGAATTGCTCTTTTAATAAAAAAAGTATGAGTTTAACAAAATCAGATTTTGAAGATTTTAAGAATTGGTTAGATCTGGATATCAATTCAATTGCCTGGGAAGGCCGCTACGCTGAATCTTTCAGCGGATTTTGGGAATCTTTCTTTAAGGATCAAATTGAACATCTTGAACTGGCAGAGCGTTTTGACTATGCCAAGCGTATCGCAAAATCTGGTCCACTCATCTCATGGTTAAACTGGTTATTTGAAAAGTTTATTGCTTATTCATTCGTCAATCAGGAGCGCTCGGTTCGTGAACTGGCATTCTTATTTGATGTTCCTGAAAAATATGTCGCAACCGTACTTCGCGATCACTTGATTAAGGTTTATCCCGCGTATGAAGATTTAATTAATGAAAATTTTCAAATAAGTAACGTCAGTTCAAAAAACCTGTTTTTAAAATTTGGAGAACTCTCTCCCATTTTAGGCCCTGATGCTAAAGAGAAGGGAACTTTTGAAGATGATATCCTCGCTCATATGGAGGTGACTCTTTATCCTGATTGGGCAAATTTAGTCAAAGAACTTCAAAAAGATATACTCTCTTTAAAAGTGGATTTTGAAAATTTAAAGAAGAGGGCCGGTTATAAAAAGCAGCTAAGATTCATTCAGGAAGTTATTTTACTCCTTCTGATTTTAAGTGTGGTGGTTTTCGCCTTAAAAAATACCAACAAGTGGTATGAAGATTATCTGGTTAATAAGATTACTTTGTTTGAACCCAACTTCTTCTGGTTAGATAAATCACTTTCTTATCAGGAGCAAGACCTTTTGGCGAAACAGCAGATAGATTTAACCAACAAAGAACTGGAAGAATTGGAAAAAATCGAGGCCCAACAGGTTTTCTCTGATGAAAAAAGTGAATCCCGTTTTGATCCTGAGTCCGATGTTGTTGTTCTGGATTCAGTGGAAGATGTCCCTAAAAGTTTTGGAGAAGCTGAAACTGAGCAATCCGAATATGAAGAGAATAAAAAAGGTGGATATCGGGATAGTTCCTATGCCTCTTCCAATAAAAAGGCTTACCGGATTCTCATGGCCTCAGTAGAGCCTTCTGCCATTCGTACCCAAATTCTGCCATTGATGAAAAAATTTGGCATCGCTCAAGTGGATAACGTTAAGCCTGGCATGCAGATTCCTGGTGGACTGTATTTCAATCTCATGGTGCCTTCAAAAAATCTTAAGGATTTCATGACCAAGGTATCAACTTTGGGCGAGTCCACAATTTTTGAAAGCCGCTCTCAAGGCGGAGATCAGGCCGGTAAAAACCGAGTCTTTATCTGGATCAAGTCTATTTAGGGTTTATTTGCCATCTTTGCCCAGGAATTCATCCAGGATACCAAAACCCTGGATCTGAGAATCTTTTCCCATACCCTGTACACCCTCAGTGGTGGCCTTGAGATTGGCAAAGAGTTCAGGGTTTACTTTCTTTTCTGTTAAGGCCTCTTCTTCTTTTTTCCAGGCATTCACATTTCTTCCAACTGGTTGTAAGACTCCTGAGGAATCAGCCTTATGCAACGTCAGATGAGAAGTAATGATGTTATTAAAAAGTACGACCTGGCCCATTCGGGCACGCTCTTCTTTTGATTCTTTAATGACTTCTTTAGCACTCTGAGAAATCTCATTTGGCTTGGCATCACTCTGTACCTGACGTTTTCCAAGTTTGTTATTGATCTGTTCCAGAGTCGCGCGCTTTTTGGCCTCGAAATTTTTTCCAATCATTTCCGCAATTTTATTTGCACTTAATCCGGGATCTTCTTCATAGGCCTTTAAAATATCCATATACCCGTTATCTTTTAAGTAAGTTTCAAGATCTTTCTTGTCACCACTCACTAACTTCTTAACTCGCGCTATTTCCACTTCACGCTTTAAGGTCATTTCCATTTCTATATTATGCTTGGCCTTATCAAAATTTTCTGCATTAGCTAAGAAAGCTTCACAACTTGAGAGCTCTGGATTGGTTGTGCATTCCTCTTCTTTCTGCTTGGCCTGGTCATCCTTAGTGTAGCCACCTTCAATTAAGTCAGTAGAGGTGTAGTTAGTGAGGTTATCGATCGTTTCATTACCGTTTTCACCGGCAACAAATTGATTGATCGGTTTACCTTTAAGCAAAAAATTTCCCAGATCTCCTGGTTTCTCTGACATCTCTTTGAAGAGCTCAGCTACTTTTTCTGTATCTACTAATGCTTTTTTATAACTCTGAATTCGACTTTTTGCCAGACAGGCAGCTGCGCCATTGCTGGCAGCTCCCGCTTCCACTTGTGACTCTGTTTTGGCAAGGTCGATCGATTGTTGAAATTTATCACACAGGGGAACAATGAGTTTGCCACATTCCATAAAGAAATAAGACATATTAGCATCTGACATCGCGGTCTTGGCATCACTACCTTGAATACTAGTAAAAATTTGCTGATAAATTTTTGTTTTATCTTCCGGATCTCCTAAATCTTTAGCAAATTTGGGGTTACCCAAATCGTTAATGATACCTTTCCCATGCTGCTTATTTAAGTAGTCTTTCTCATAGTCCTTCCAATGATCGGCAAAATTATCAGCAGTAGAATCTTTTATTCTTAAATTCTCAAAACAAAATCGGGAAACTTCAAATAAAGCGTTTTTACCCAACTGAGTTTTATACATATCAATGAATACTTTCTGGTCGACATGTTTTTTATTTTTAAACTTCAGGCTTTCAACAAGTTTCTTGTTATCCTGCTCCTTGCGGTCAACTCCCGTAAGTGATTTATACATTTTATCACTAAGATAATTTTGAATATCCTTGGCATTTTTACTTTGAACGAGACCATAGTGTTGAAGATTTAAGGCTTCAGATAATTCTTCTAGCTTCTTAGGATTATCTGTCTTCGCCAGTTCTTCCTTAAAACATTTTTCTGCTTCCTGGATTTTTCTATCTCGCTCTGGTTTACCATCTGTAGCTACAAACTGATTGTCATCTCTACATTTTTTAAATTCGCTAGTGGTACTAAGCATCTCTTCAATTTGCAGATCTTTTACAACTGAGACAATTTGTTTGCTGTCATTTTGATCAATTAGTTCAACTGCAAACAGCCGGCCGGATATTAATATGAGAGGTAAAATAAGCTTTTTCATATGCTCATTTTATCGGAAGAATAGAGAGGAAGACTTACCCTAAAGATAAGTCTTGGTTTTTACCTTTAATTTCAGCTACATAGCGTCGCGAGACATACCAAATAGACCCTTCATTTCACCCAACAATAAATGGCTTTTTCCCAGGTAATACCACTGACGTACAAATCCAATCAGCATAGAGGCCAGAAAGCCATAGGCGACCCCAGAGTGTACAACTTTACTCACCAGTCCGGTATCATGGGCACCACCCAGTAAAAAGGCGATAGTTCCGAGAACCAGCATTAACATTGTCCAGGGAATAGTCTGTCTTTTTGAAAGTTGTGACTCGTGAACATAGCGGGCCACTTTCTTCTTATAAGGTTCAAGATCCTCAGGAGGATCATCAAAAAGTTCACTCAGGTTTGCTTCACTGTTTAATGCATTCCACACGTTCTCAACTAATCGAGAAACCCCAATGAAATAGAACATGACAAACGCTTGAATGAAAATCACATACATGAAAGTGGGAATGGCCAACTGAATATGTCCAAAACCAAGGTCTAGCCAACCAAGTGCGACTGAAGTGGTAAGGGAAACACCAAGAACCATGATGACTAATAAAAATCTTAGAAGATAGGCCATTAGACTTCCAATTTGAGCTTCATTTTGTTAATTTCCCCGTACATTTACCGCCTTTTTCATCATAAGGAAATCAAATGTCCGAACAAAATCAGGGCAACAACCCTCCTGTTAAAAAAATGCTCGAAAGTTCACCGCTTTCGGGAATCGCTGTTCCTATTGCGATTGTTCTCATTGGAGCATTGATCATTTTTGGCGTAACCAAAATGCTCTCAACTGGAAAAAATCATCGTGATCTGATTAACGAGATGAATTCGAAAACTTTCGGCAACCGTTGGGTCGCCGCATACGAATTGTCTAAGTTTTTGGCCGGGCAGAAAATCCCCAAAGAAGATATGCCTTGGGTAATTGAAAATCTTTCCCAAGTTTATCGGGAAACAGTCGACCCTCGTACAAGAAATTTTGTTGTATTGGCCCTCGGAAGCTTAAATAATCCATTGACGCTGCCTGTTTTAAACACGGCCTTGGAGGACCAAGACCCTCAGGTAAAATTTAATGCTGTAGTTTCTCTTGGAAATATGTCGAAAGGTTCCGATATCCATTGGCAGAAAGTTGAAGCGCTGCTTCAGCAAGACGTAGATCCTGGTCTTAAACAAGTCGCTTTGTTGACTATAGCCTCGCACAATCGACCAAATACTGAAGAGGTAGCACTTCCTTTATTGACTTCGACTGAGAAAACATTGCGCTATGCTGCGGCAATTGTTCTCACTGGCACCAAGAATCCCCAGGCCATTCCAGTTTTGGAAGAAATCTTTAACTTAAGATATGATGTGGCGCAAGCGGGTGAATTAAACGGTGCACAAGTAGAAGCATTGAAAATGAATGCATTGGAAAATTTGGAAAAATCCAAATGGAATGAATTATCGAATTTGGTCCAGAAAGTTGAGCAAGATGACTCCAACGTGAGAGTTACGACAAAAGCAAAACAGGTTCTAAAAGTATTGAAAAATTAGAAGTTTACACCCATAATGGGTGAAAACAAATAGCCCCTTATAATCAGAGCCTTCATTGGCACTGATATATTTATTTCCGGAGAATCTCTCATGAGTGATGAGGCAAAAACCAGTCTAAACCGCCGCGAGTTCTTTAGCTTTCTCGCTGTTGGTTGGATTACATTTGGTGCCGCAGCTGCGGGTATGGCCAGTCTAGTCTTTAGATTTCTTTATCCAAACGTTGTCTTTGAACCTGCCATGGATTTCATTGCTGGCTTTCCAGATGATTATCCTGATGGAGTAGATGAGCGTTGGAAAAATGGTTTTGGAGTTTGGATCTATAAGAAAGATGGCCGACTTGTTGCCATGTCAAACATCTGCACTCACTTAGGTTGTATTCCAACTTGGCTTCCTGCCGAATCAAAATTCAAATGTCCATGTCACGGTTCTGGTTATTATCCAAATGGTATTAACTTCGAAGGTCCAGCTCCTCGTCCATTAGAGCGCTATAAGATTTCTCGAAATACTGAAGGTAAAATTATCGTTGATAAGACTAAAGTGTTCCGTTACGAAAAAGGTGAATGGAGCAACGCTGATTCTTACATTGAAGTCTAATTTTTAGAGGTAAAATATATGTCTGAAGGTTTCGCAAAAAAAGTTGCTAACACCCAGGTTTGGAAAGCAATTTTTCGCCATGGTCCCCCAAACAATGCCCGTAACCGTGCAGCAGTCATTGCCGGTAACGTCTTTCTTCATCTTCACCCAATCAAACTCAAGAAATCGGGCGTTCAGCTTGGTTATACTTGGTGTATGGGTGGTCTTACATTTTTTGTATTCCTGGCACTAACTGTGACAGGGGTTCTATTAATGTTTTACTACCGTCCAACTGCTGAATATGCATTCACAGATATCATCGGACTACGTGAACACGTACCTTTGGGGATTATGCGGGAGCTTCATCGTTGGGGCGCTCACTTAATGGTTATTACCGTGTGGATTCACATGTTTCGTGTATTCATGACCGGCTCATATAAGCCACCTCGTGAATTCAACTGGGGTGTGGGTGTAATCCTTCTTGTTCTTACTATGCTTCTGTCGTTCACAGGCTATCTTCTTCCTTGGGATCAGTTGGCAATTTGGGCGATTACAGTAGGTTCAAACATGGCGAAAGCAACTCCGTTTGCTGGTGCAGGTGGTCCTGGTGCCGCTCTTGCCAAGATCGGTGACTTTGTCATGGTTTCTGATAAAAACGACGTTCGTTTCCAGCTTCTTGGTGGTCGATTTGTAGGCGAGGCAGCTCTGCTTCGTTTCTATATTCTCCACTGCGTATTCATTCCACTCGTTGTAGCAGTTCTTATTGCTGTTCACTTCTGGCGTGTACGTAAAGATGGCGGAATTTCAGCTCCACTATAAGAAGGATTAGGGAAACATATGATTAAGGAAGCAATCAACTACCTTTCTTCCCCGGTGTACTCATTTACAGCATTCATCGTGCTGTTCGTGATTGCCTTAAGAAGAATTGATATTGTTGGAACTAAAAAATTTGGACTTGGTCTTTTAATTGGAACCCTCGTCATCTTCGGATGGATGATTTCTGACCCTGTCTTCTTCACTGTAATATCTCTTCCAGATAACATTCCTATTATCATTCTTAATGGATTGGTTTTCTGGTCAACCTGGTACTCTCTCTATAAAGGTCATCAAAACGATCTTCGTATCGCAGCTGGTGAACCTCCAATCGAGGGGACTCCTGAGAACAGAGAAAAAGTCTGGGCTTGGCCTAACCTTGTTTACATCGAATTGCTGTGCGGGATTCTTTGTACAATCTTCCTTATTGCCTGGGCAATTTTCTTTAAGGCCCCTCTAGAAGAGCCGGCCAACCCAACATGGGCACCAAATCCTGCTAAAGCTCCTTGGTACTTCCTGGGTCTTCAAGAAATGCTTGTGTACTTCGATCCATGGATGGCCGGTGTGGTTCTTCCAGGGCTTATTCTAGTTGGTCTGATTGCTATTCCATTTATTGACGTCAACCCTAAAGGTAACGGCTACTACACTTTCAAAGAGAGAAAATTCGCAATCACTGGTTTCCTTTTTGGATGGCTTGCCCTTTGGATTTTCTTAATTCAGGTGGGGACATTCCTGCGTGGTCCAAACTGGACTTTTTATGGTCCATTTGAATATTGGGATGCTCATAAAGTTGTAGCCGAGAACAACATTAACCTGTCTGAGATTATGTGGATTAAGCTCTTTAATGTTGGGCTGCCTAAAAATATTTTTGTCCGTGAAATCTTTGGTCTCCTTGCTACTTTTGGATACATGTTCGGCTTACTCCCTTTGATTTATAAAAAATGGGGTAAGAGTTATATGCCAAGAATGGGAGCCATTCGTTATTACATTATGATTTTTTTGATTCTTGGAATGATGAGTTTACCAATCAAGATGTATCTTCGTTGGTTCTTTAACTTGAAGTATGTTCTGGCAATGCCGGAATTTGAATTAAACCTTTAATCGATTTTTAGATAAGGCAGCGATAATGAAACGTGAACCTGGTATGGCCTTTGACACGCAAGTTCTGAATAAGATCTTTGCTGTTACTTCTGTATGCTTTCTTTTAGTTGTGATCTGGATGGTTTTTGATGACTACATCCGGCCTTGGAAAGCTGTCCAAGTGAAAGCTCTTGATATTGAAAAGCAAAAGATACAAGAGAAAATCAAAGAAATTGATGGCTCTATTGATGGCAATAAACTCAAAGAAGTGAAGGCCCAAATTGCTGCGGCTGAAAAGGGTCTAGAAGCCCAAAAAGATAAAGTCGAAAAAATTAACGATAAAATTTCTGAGATTCAGCGCCAAATCTATGTGCAGAACATGGTCAATGGTGTGAATGGCTCTCAAGCAGCTGCCTTCCAGTTCCAGTACGAGCATGCTTTGATGCAGAACCATCCTGAAGAAGCTAAAAAGCTTAAAGTAACCTTTGATGAATTTAAAAAGAAAGAAGTTGAAGGTAAGGATAATTTAAAAGGATTACAGGCCCAGGAAACTCAGGCCCAGGAAGAGCTGAAAGTCATCATGGCCGATAAGACAACTGCTGAGAAAGAGCTGAAAAATCTTGTTGGTGATAAAGAACGAATGCTCACAGCTATGGCGGCAGCGGAGAAGAATCCTATTTGGGCTCTTCGTAATGCCCCTTTTATTGATTATCTCGATCCAACGATCAAAATTCGTCAGTACGTTATTACTAACGCTACTAACGATTTTTATTTCCAACAAGTTCCAAAGATTGATCGCTGTACTACTTGCCACGTCTTTATTGATAAGCCAGGTTATGAAGATCAGTCCAATCCTTACAAGACACACCCTAAAGTTGATACTCTGGCAGTCGGTGTAAGCTCAGCTCACCCGGTTAAAGACTTTGGATGTACCTCTTGTCACGGTGGTGTTGGTGACCGAGTTAATGATTTCAATTCACCGGCACACATTCCTCAAAACGCTCAGCAAATGAAGGAATGGCAGGAAAAATATCACTGGCATGAGCCACACAAGGTTCCTCAACCAATGCTTCCTCTACAGCATGTAGAAGGGATGTGTATGAAGTGTCATACACAACAAGAACGTATTCCAATGGCGGACAAACTAAATCATGGTCGTCAATTGGTGGAACAATACGGTTGTTATGCTTGTCACAAGATTGAAGGCTGGCAGCACATGAAGAAGCCAGGTCCTTCTCTTCAAAAAATTGATGGCAAGGTTTCTAAAGAATTCATTAAAAACTGGATCTGGTCTCCTAAGACTTTCAATCCTAAGTCTAAGATGCCTTCATACTTTAACCAGGAAAACAATTCGACTCCTGAGTTTAAGGCCAAGAACATGGCAGAAGTTAATGCCATGGCAGAATACATCTACCGTACTTCCCGGAATTATAAGCCATTCCAGAATTACACAGGTGGAAACGCTAACAATGGTAAAGAACTGATTGAGACTATTGGTTGCGTCGGCTGCCACATGGTTGAAGGCATTGATGATAAATGGAATGCCGTAGGTGAGCGCAAGGGCACATATCTAACAGGTACTGGTTCAAAAGTTGATCCTAACTGGCTAGTGTCATGGCTCAAAAAACCATCTCATTACCAAGAAGATACAGTGATGCCATCGTTCCGCTTAACGGATACTGAGGCTAATGATATTGCCGCTTACTTACTAAGTCTGAAAAATAAGCAATTTGCTGATCTGAAATTCCCTGAAATCAACAAAGAAGTCAGAGATGAGATTTTGGTTCATGATTACTTCTCAGCATTTGAAACAGTAAAAGCTGCTCAGGCAAAACTTGAGAAATTAAATGATGACCAGAGAACGATGGAACTTGGTAAACGTTCTATCAGTAAATATGGTTGTTACTCTTGTCACAACATTAATGGTTTTGAAGGCGACCTTCCACAGATTGGACCTGAATTAACAAAAGAAGGTTCTAAACCTGTTGAGCAGTTCGGTTTCGGTCAACAGAAGCATGTTCCTCATACTCGTCAGGGTTGGTTAACTCAACACTTGAAAACTCCACGCATCTGGGATGTGGGTGTTCCTAAGCCATTTAAGGATCTGAACAAAATGCCTAACTTCTATCTGAATGATAGTGAAGTTGAAGCAATGGTAGGCGTTCTTCTGGGTCAAGTTTCTGATAAAGTGCCATTGGCGGGACAAAAACGTCTTAGTGCTGGTGAGAAGCAGTACTATGATGGGATGAAAGTGGCGAACCAGTACAACTGTTATGGTTGCCATAAAATTGATGGTATTGGTGGTAAGCTTTCCGAAGCTTTTGAAGACCCTAATTATGGTCCTCCATATTTAACTAAGGAAGGCTTTCGCGTTCAAACTGACTGGTTGTATGACTTCTTACAGAATGTTCATCCAATCCGAAGTTATGTAAAAGTAAGAATGCCTACGTTTAACTTTAAGCATGATGAGCTTAATAAACTTGTGACTGGTTTCCAGGGTGGTTCAAATCAGAATACCTTTGAAGCCCCGGTTAAGGTTGAGTGGGAACCAGGCGAAAGAGAAGCCGCTAAGAGAATTTGGGAAGAGTTGGCCTGTGTCACTTGTCACACCGGTGGATTCAATAATGACGAACCTCAAGCACCAAATCTTCATTTCGCTAAGAAACGTTTGCGTGAGGGGTGGATGGATGCCTGGATCTCTAATCCTCAATCATTCTTACCTTATACGTCAATGCCAGCGTTCTGGGATGATGGTAGTGGTAATTTGATTCCTGCTGTAGACGGTGTTTTGGATAATGATCCAAAACGCCAGATTAAGGCCGTAAGAAAACTTGTCCAAGAGTTTGGTTACGAAACAAACCCGAAGCCTTTCCCTAAAAATCAATAATCTTGAAATTGGTGTTGTGTAACTTTGTTGCACAACACCTTCCTTAATGCTCTTAATTTTAATTTAATTACTTATGATCCTAAGTCTCAATCCGACTTATTTTTGTAATTTTCGAAGCGGCAAATGTGCTGAAACCTGCTACCTCACGCAGGAGCAGCTCTCGTCGGTTCAGCTTTTACCAATCGCTCGCATAAAAGAGCGGATCGAGGAACTACAAACTCGCTTTGAACTTGAGCATATCGACTTGTATGGCGGAGAAATTACAATATTGTCTTCCGACTATCAGCTTGAGTTGATTGCCTATCTTTCGAGCTTAAATATTCCGGTTAATCTGATCACCAATCTTTCTAATCCGGATTCACCCTTTATTACTCATTTACCCCGGCATTTTACCCTCTCAATCAGTTGGGACTATAAGGCCCGTCAGGCCTATCAAAAAGTTTTTGATAAAATGCAAAATCTGGAAGATGGCTTTTCTATTCTTTCTTTAGGAACTCAGGAATTTGCCAGTTTTGATGCTGATGAAGTATTTAAACAACTGATGAAGTTACCCAAACTCCAGGCTTTTGAGATTAAACCTTATAATCAAAATCAGAGTAATCGGCAGCCTTTTGGGCATAAGGATTTTGAAAAACTCATTCAGCGCTATATTCTCAAATATAAGGAGCTAAGACCTGGCTTCCGTTTTGTGAACATCGATCTTTTGAAAATGACTCTGGATAAAACTAAATCCAGTTGGAGTGATCAGCATATCTATTTAACGCCCGGGAATGAGTGGAGTGTTCTGGAATTTGATCAAGCAGGGAATGAGTACTTTAAGAAGCTCACTTCACTGGATGAGTATGTTATCTGGGCACAACAAGAGAAGGATTGTTATACCATCGATCCGTATTGCAAAGTATGTCCTTATCTAGGTCATTGTCTAAGTGAACACTTAAAACCCATTGATGATTTTAACACCAATGGGTGTAGTGGTTTTAAGAATCTAATCGACTGGTATAAAACTAACTAACAAGTTCTTTAAACTTTTGCGGGAATAAACATTCCTTAATTCCCTTGTTTTCCATGTAATTCAGAACATTTCTTCCGACACAGGCAGTGAGGTACTCACAGTCGGCACATTCAGAAGTTTTTTCAGCATATTGAAAGCTCTTAGTTTGAAGATCCAGATGCTGCTCCATAATGCTATGAGGATTCAGATCTTCAACTTTAAAAACCTTATTGGTATCGATGATCTGTTCATAGATAAATGGGCTAAAGTAAACTTCATTATCGTAAATATTTAAGCAAATAGTATTGCCCGTATTGTGATGTTTATCCACATTCGTGAGGTAAATGTCCTTGTGGTTATTCTTCTCGAGTATTTCCTGAAGAAAGCTCTTCCAATAAGAAAGGTTTTTATCAATTAATGTATTATTATGACTGCGGAAAAAACCCGGATTGAATTCCATGATGGTATTAAATTCGGTCTTAATTGTATTTACCATGGTCATGTAATTTTCTTTCAACAGTTCGTTGTTGTGAATGTTTACAACATATGACCAGTCGATCACTTTCGGAGAGTTGTTTAAAAAGAAGTTTAGGGCCCACTTATTATCGGCCATATACTTTTCTTCTTGAATGAGCATCTTTTTGGTGTTGAGAGGGACTAGAAATTCCAGAATCATTTCTTTCCGAAAATATTCATTATTATCCAAAATATCAAAAATCCTCTGGAATCTTGCTTTATCGAGATTTTCAAATACACAAGCGGCCGTAATACGAGTTTTTTCATGCAGTCTCATGAGTTTTTGAAAAGTGGGGTGAAGCAGGACTTCTATCGTATTATTTGCGCTAAAAAACTCGGTCGGCGCCAGAACGATTTCCCTAAAACGTAAACCCTGCTCAGTCAGACCCTTGGCAATCTGATAGGTTTTCTCGAGAGTCTCTTCCCAGTTGGCCACAATCTTCGTCTTATTCACATAACAGCCTTCGCAGGAATGAACGCAGCCACTTAAAATATCGAGATTGAGAACGAAATCCATTGTCTCAATATTGTCGACATTGGTTTTGGACATTTTTTCGAAGAAATTCGTTTCAATAGTCATATTAGTACTCCGATGCTTTAAAGGACGTTCTATATAATGGTTTCGGAACGACACAACTGGTTATGTTATGAAGTTTCATAAATTGGATATGATTTCTGGCTATACAGTTAGGTTGAAACTGACAATTAGAACAATGAGTGAGAGTAGCTGCGTGATTAAATTGTTCTATGGTTAACTCTTCTTTTTTATCAAAGACATCTGCCATATAAAATTTGCCATCTTCACGAGCCATAACTTCCAATTCATTCCGCTTTAAAGGAACAAACTCATAAAGGAAAGGGGCCACAAAAAGGCGGCCTTCGGTATACGTCAAAGAATGAAAAGTATCACCCCCAAAATAGATATCGACCATATTAAGGAAGACATTTCTTATAGTGGTGTTATCAACCTGATTTTGAAGCAGGTCACTAAGCATTTTTGATTGTTTTTCAATCATCTTAGAATTTGTTGCACGGGCAAAAGAAGGATTGATCTTAAATTTTGATCCATAATCCTTTTTGATCATCATATTCAGTTCATTGATGCTGATTTTTTCAAACATCTCCGGATAGAAATTTGCGATAAAAAAGATATTCACTTGTTTCTTCAAGCGTATATCGATGTTTTTAATGACTTCCAGGTTTTGATCAAATCCATCGAGGTAAGATCGATCATTAGCGATATATTTATCGATATCTATAACGACAAACAGCTCAAAGCGTTTTCCATAAGGGGCCATGAGGTTCATTAACTTATCTACCCTGCGTTTTAACTCTTCATGAGGAGTTAGCATGGTTGAAGTGAAGGTTAAGGCCGCATACTGATCAATCAGTTTATCAAACAGTGGTTCGTCCACAAGTTGATCGAAATTGGCCGCATCGAAGATATCAGTTGGACCAAGAAATAGTTCATTGGCCTCAATGCCCTGATCTTTAAATTCCTTGGTAAGGTCATATATGTTCTGCATGTCCTTAACGGTGAATTTGTTCTTAGTATCAACAAAGCAGCCTGGACAGTTCATTTCGCAACCATCCAGGGCATCAAAAATAATGTCCAATTCTAGAGTGGGCGTATATTTAAGCGGTTTGGTTCCGCTTACATGTTTTCGATAGGCATCAAACTGCACGGCCATGTATTTCTCCATTCCCGAGACCAAGGAAACAATCTTTTATATTGTTGGCCTCCATGAAAGTAAGTACGTTTTTATATGAGCAAGAAACTAAATATTCGCAGCCTACACAATGATTAGTTTTTTCAGAAAACTCCATTTGTTTTATAAAAAAGTCCTCTTTAGCATTAGTCAGATCAGCTAAAGTATATTCTTCACCCTTTTTAGGAATAAGATAGGTGTTTTCATAAGAGAAAACATTCTCATAGATAAAAGGACAAATGTAGAAGTTACCATTTCTGAAATTGATGACCATATTGTTCATCCCACTATGCCCTTTATTCAGCATCGTATAGGTGAATCCATCGGCATTTTTCTTGAAATTCTCTTTAATCGTTTGCATCCAGAAATGAAGATTTTCTTTTTGTTTCTGGTGCTTGATCCGCAGAATTGAAGGATTAAATTCTAAAATAGTATCAAATTCGGTCTTAATGATCTGGGCAAGTCTGGTAAGGTTTTCAGCATCATACTTAATCAAATTGGCAGGATGGATATTAATTTGAAAAGCCGGATCAAATTCAAGTCCTGATTCTTCCAGAACCCTCCATTTGATTTTCATATTAGTGATATAGTTGGGGTCGGTCAGAAACTCATCCATATCGGTGGCTATTAACAGGTCAATATCCAGATGCCCTACGTACTTTTCGAGAGCATCAAGTTTTTCCCTGATTTCATCCGGACTCGCTTTAAGAGTTGAGAGCATGACAAACTTGGTATCCTGATTCTTAAAGAGTCTTTTAAAGTCAGGATGCTTAATTACCTCCAATGTATTCTTGGCACTAAAAAAATCAGTTGGGCCAAGAGCAATCTCTTCTAAATGGAGGGAGCTGGCGTTTATTTCGTCAGCAATTTTACTTATAATTTTTAAATCATTCTCAAGATTGGACGAGTTAGTCCCTTTATTTACAAAACAGCCATGACAGCTGAAATCGCAGCCGTTTAAAATATCGATATTCATAAAGGAATAGAAGTTATTGGACTTATCTAAGTCCCAATTAACTTCACCAGCAAAATTCATTCGATCAAAGAGGTTACTCTTAATCATTTAAGCTCTTTTTCCTTGAGGAATTGCATGGCCACAGTACTAAGGACTGCGAAGTCCGTTTTATGTTTCTCAGAGGCGAGAAAACTAATAAGTTTTTCTCCACCATATACTTGTTCGTCGAAATAATAGGGGTAATAAGACTGACTCATCAAATTTTTGAGATCATCATCTGTATTGAACATCACTAAGAATTCCGGTAGGGCGAGAACTTGTGAAAGATTAGCACCTATTGCAGGAAGGCGCCCTTCTACTTTAGGCAGCTCTTGTCTTAAGAGTTCCAAAGTTTCCTCATCCAAAAACTTTGTGGCCGACATCGCTAGATAAAGTGGAATTGATTTTATGAGGTTGCACCATTCATTAATCATTTCCTGATTGTCGACAATGAAGTGAGCGTAATCTTCAAGTGAGAAATCATTCTGTACATCGGTATATGGCATTTCCTGATATTTATAGCCGAAAATAACATTTGCCGTGATTTTTGCCAGATTTGTGGTTTCTACCACAAAATTTCCGGTCATGTATTCTTTAAGTAGCTCAGGTGTGACTCCTTGAACTTCAGCTTTTAAACGCATATTACTCAATGTCATTAAACATTGCTTAGGAGAAATACGACTATTTTTTATATCAACTCTAAAGAGAATACTTTTGTCTTTGAAGTACTCAATCTGATGCTGAGGAGATAGAGGAAGTGTCACATCAATTATTCTTTGTTCATTCATTTGCTACCTGACCTTCGCGAGAGAGTTTAACCGATACATAATTTATTAAAGTGGTGTTCATTTTATTGTGATATTCTTTAAAGAAATCAAGTTCATGAAAATTCAGGCCTTTCGAACCTAAAAATTCATCCAATATATCTTCCTGGTTTTGACCATAAAAAAGCTGCTGAATCTTATTAAACTCATCATAACTCGGAAACGGATCATGGGAGTCCAGATCATATGTTTTTAAAAGTGCCATAAAGGATTTAAGCTTATCGAGTCGACTTTCAATCCAGCTGGCATCCTTGGTATCGATTCCTCTAAAAAATAATCCACTCAATAAATCATCCTGCTCAAGGATGGGAATGATATCGTCGTGGGCAGTGATATCGATTCCGTTGTAGGAGAGAAGCACTCTTCGATCATTAAGTAGGGTTTCCAGACCACTTCTTTTGACCTGGATGACCGACATGCCAACTAAATAAGACTTCAATGTCTCTAGCTTTTTGAGCAGACCTTGCTTGGTGATTTTTTCATGAGCGTATAGGAGTAGGATGTACTCAAAGGGCAGGGAGAGAATATCGTCCAATGAGAAGATTAAGTCTTCCTCTGGAATGTTTCCGTTTTGTTCTTTAAATACCTGGTATAGCTCTAAACTTAAACCAAGATGTTTATTATCCCAAATCCAAAATCTTTCATTGGTCTTCTTGAGAATATCTTTAATCACAGCATCGCCGAGATGAAATACTTGGTCGATTTGGATCAGAAAGTATAAAAAGAAAGGAACCATACTGTCATGGTTAACATAAACTTTAATTGCCTTACCATTATCACTTTCAAAAAGCTGTTTCATTCCACCATGTTCTTCATTTACTTTCTTAATAAAATGAGAAAAGTCGTCAGCGGTTAAAAGTGGAGGATTCTCGGGGAATAAAATATCTTTCCACTTAGAACCTATATATATCTTTCGGCTATAAGAGAAATTATCCACCAATCCCTCAATCTGAGGTACGCATATATAGTGCTTGTTTTTGATATTGAGACTTAGCATAGAATGGTTGTAACTATTCTGAGCTTTTGTCTCAATACCATCCCAATGGTTTTCCGTCATTAACGTCGACCTCTTGAACCATGGCATGGAGGCGGAAAGTTCCCATGACAATATTGGAAAGTTTCTTTTTCGCGGTTAGAAAAATACGTGATCATAGCATGCCAAGGAGTACCGGCACCTGCGGGGAATTGGAAATTGGAATCTCCAATGTAGTCCGGAGTTACCGCATTAAAGTTAACGAATTGTTTAATTTCAGCATCCGTTAAATCTTCTGCATCAGTTGGATTTGGATAATAAGCTTTCACTAATGACTGAAGGCCATCTCCGTGACGATAAAATCGAAAAGTTCTTACCACTGCATAAGTGTTAGCAAGAGTACGAATGTAGCTTGTGACAATTTCATCGGTCGCCACAGTTCCGGTACTTGCTCCAAAAGGAGGAAGTGATGGTGAATAAGATATAGAGATTCGTGCAGCGACCGGTGTTCCAGGATAGTTCTGAGCTGACCTTCCAACCCAAATGCTGTCGGCCGAGATCAAACTCTGCATATGGTTTCTTACATTAGATTCTTCTGTAGAAGTAAATTTTAATTTTTGTAGCAGTGTTGCAAAACTAACTATTTCTCCGGCCATTAAATACCTCTTTGTTTATTCAAAAAATTATACCTGTAATTTTAAAATAGAGTCAAAAAACCGTTTGTTCACACATCCAGTTGATCGTTCCCGATCTTTCCAAGACCAAGATACAGGACAACGTAATGGGCATGAAACATAATATTCACATACCAAACATTGGTTACTTTCTAAAAATTGAAACAGCATGTTTGAATTGTCCTCATAATTGACTTCTCCCTCAAAATTTTCAGGCCTGTGTCTGTCCCATAAGTAATTAGTAACCACATTATTGGGAAGAATGTTGCACTTGTTAAAAGTTGTGAACTGAATTTCATTCAGTTGCATTGTTTTAACTTTAGTAATAGCTTCTCCGAAGGGCATGAGCTTAGGATATTTATCCGCAACGAGATGAAGATAACTCAGATACTCCTCGTCACTGGGAATCATATGTTGAGTCCACGAGTCGGGTAAAAAGTCGTCCATGAAAATAGGAAATTGTTCATAGAGTTGATCAAAGATTGCATCACCTTGATGAAGTTTTTTAATGGCCTCTTTAGTGACTACCACGTTGATATTTGAAATGTAGTCTTTGAAAAAAAGGATGTTTTCAAAATATTGCTTGGTAATTGGACGACCGTGTAAGTCGTAGGAAGCAATAAACCGCATATACACAGTTTTATTCATCTCTTTAAACCAGTCTCTTATTAACTCATGCTTGGTTGTCAGCATATTACTCACAATAATGATTCTGGGCTCTATAGAGCGCTCAAGACAGAGTTTCTGATATTCATCGATCAGAGCCTGGTAATCATCCAGAATATTTCTTTCGGAAGTGATCAAGCGATCTTGTAGAAGCTCTCCTCCCACCAGATGAAGATTCACCATAGAAATATCTTTATCCATCTTGTCCAGGAATTGAGCAATAAGCGGGAGTTTCGACAGCATCTCCTCTACGCTCAGTCCTACGACTGACTTTTTATCATGACCACAAAAAGCACAATTCACATCGCAGTTTTCAAAGAGGGTTAACTCTATTTCTGCCAGCCTGGGCTTTTTGGGACCGATCAATTCTTTAACCATTCCTACGGGTAATTCCATTCTTCCCTCGGTAAAGTTTGAAGACCGCTTTCATTCAACATATATTCCTCGCGGATCAATCGATGTGTGATTGCCATTCTCGGACTATCCCAGACAATTTTTTCCCTTGGAACTTTCTCTAATATGGCATCATAAGTTTCTTGATCTTCTTTATAAGTTTTGAAAAAAGGATCATTATTGTTCATGAGTGTATTTTGATTGAGGATTTCAAAAAAATCTTCCCCGAACTCACGTGAGATTAAATCAGCAACAGCAATCGCCACAGCACGGGCCGCACCCGGGAAACGAAGGTAGGAAGTTCCGTCCAGTAAGTAAGTTATTGCATCTTGAATGACGGTCTCATTTTCAATCGTATAATTAAAGTTCTTGTGCTCATCTTCAAAGCTCTCATGGCCATGCAGTTGATAAAAGACAGTTCTTCGATATTCATATTCTTTCATACCAAAGCCTCATAGTATTTATCGTTTCTAATTTCTATGGAAGGGCCATCCTGATTTATAGCAATAATATCATCAGCAATTGCTTTCATATTCTGACAGTGCTCTTCAACCATCTCTCTTGTTTTAATGTCTTTTACATGTTTTCGACATCCATTACAGATCTGGAACATTGGACAGGAATAACACTCCATTTTGAGTGCATCGAGTTCAATTGCATCCTGAAGAGGGGTAAAGAATTTCTTCTCCTTTATTTCCGCTTCAAAATCAATTTCATATTCCCTGTCATCCCCAAAGGCTCCGCAGCTATAATATTTTCCATCCGGATGTAGAAGACGGATGCCTTCATCGCATTTTCGGTGAAGGGGACAAGTGGTAGTGTTGGTCTGAACCAAACGATTGGCCATCTGACGGGTATTGTATTCATGATCGGCCAGCCCTTCTTTCCAGATCTCTACATATACTTTGTAAATATAGGATAAAGGTAGAGGTTCGGCACACTCACCACTCATGTTCACATAATTTAACTTACAATCGACACCCAGATGCTTTGCCAGCCTCACGTTATCAATAGCATTATGGAGATTGTTTTTTTCAATAACAGCAATAAAAGAAGGCCTATACCCAACTTTATCCAACATAAGATTTGAGATTTTTACAAAATCTTCTTCTGTGAAAACACGCCCAGGACGAATCTGGCGGCCTTCTCCATATTGAAATGAAGTTCCGACATGAACTCTGGGATGTTTAAATAATTTGGTCCAGGATTTATCAGGTAAATCGTTTTCCCATTCAAGCCAAAATTTCCAAAGATTAGTTGTGATAGATATGCGAGCGGGATATTTGTTATCTTCCAAGTGTGCAATGATGTCCCAATAGTATTTTACAGGCATCATGGTGGGATCCCCACCATTAACAATGATTGTAGCGGTATTTGGAAACCTTTTCAAAAATTCAAAAACTTTCTCCAAGTGCAGACTTTGTTTTTTGTCGTCCACTAAATAAGTGGAGCTGCAGAAGGTACAGGAGAAATTACATGCTTCAGTCGGCTTGATAATCAAGTCCATCGTTCTCATGTCTTGTTGAATATCCTTGAATTCTGTCATATTTCCAATTTTATAGGCATATCAAAAATGCCGTACTGTTGATTAATAGTCATATTCTTTGGCCACACTCCAAAACTCAAATGAATTGAAGCTACTTCTTCAGCTGCGGCCCTATGTCGTGCCCCATAAGGAATAAAAAGGATTGAACCCTCTTTTACGCGGTAAGTGCTGATAGATAAATCCGGCTCCTCAATTTCAAATAGCTTTTCACCTTTTTGAACAATGACAAAAACATCTCTATCATCGGTATGCCAGCCAAAGCCGGTAGCGTTTGGAGGGGAGAGGTAAAGATGAACATTGGTTGGAGCTGAAAAACTTGCACACTTCTGAATGATTTTTTCATTCCAAGTTTCTATTTCTTTTATAACAATCGTATGTCCATTTGAGTAAGCTTCTTCCAGGCGCTTAATCCGATCAGGAACCATGCCATATTCAAAATTTCTAGTGTCATCATACTTACCTTCACTGGTCACAATGAAGTGGGAATGCATGTCATGCAGGTATTCATTCCGCAACATGTTTAGAATGTCATCCCCTTGCATAAGTCTGGTTTCTTCAATAGGTGCTTCCCATAATCGGGAATACTCATCTGTTCTTTTAAATTCCATGTGGACCCTTGGTTTCTACTAATCCAATAATTAATTTTTTATAGTTTTCAATGTCATTATCTTTAATCATTTGCTGCCAGATCATTTTCGGAGCTGCACAATATTGGTTGTCTTCGTCCCAGGCCAGTTTATTGCAATCACTATTGCAGTATTCAAATGCTGGACACTTATAACAAAGAGGATTGCGTTCAACGCTTTCGCAGGCAATCGCTGTCAGTCTTTTCTTTGATTTTAAGCTCTCCATCACCGGCCAATCAATATGTCCCCAATGCTCAACCGGCCCAGTGTTCGGGCAGCCTCCAATAGTACCTGTTGCATTCACGGTTAAGAGACTTTGCTCACAGACTCTACAGCGGTTAGCAGTATGGTTATGGTGAACATACGCCTGGGCCAACTCGGACATAAACATATTGCCGATGTACTCATAGGTTTTAAACTCTAGGCTCTGTTGAAACATCTTATGCAGCCACTCATCTTGCTGACGATTATTTGGTATAATTTCTGAGTTCTGCTTGGCATTTCCGTCTGAAGTAATTCTTTCAAAAAGGATATGTTTAAACCCAAGATTATGAGCGTAATTAATAATTTCAATCGGCTCTTTCTCTTCGATGAGCCTTTTGGTGATAGAAACAATCATTGTGAGATAATGTCCGTCCTCAACTAATTTACGTACATTTTCTTCCCACATTTCAATTTGTTTCTCTTTATTGCCTGTTGATCCAAATCGAATGTCATAATCCCATGAGGTTCCAAAACCATTATCCAGAAGTGTTTCCCGGAAGAACTGCCTTTTTTCTTCTGTCAAAGGATAGGTTAAATTGGTTTGGGCCCCAAAAGTTGTTTGAGGGAAAATATCTTTTAAACCATTATAGGCCTTATAAAGATCCGAAAGCGGTGCCAAGAGTGGTTCGCCTCCGTGAAACATAAAGCGCACATTTTTGACCCAAGGGCATTCTTGCCTAAGTTGCTTAAAAAAATTGATTACTTTTTCTGGATTAAAAAAGACCTTGGCCCCATTGGACCCACTGGTAAAACAATGCTGGCAATTAAGATTGCACGTTTCAGTTGTTTTTAAATAAACGTTTACATTAGAGGACAGTATCATTTTTCACCAAACTATTTTGAATATCATCTGGCGTAGGAAACAAACTGTCGATAGAGCTTAAGGATATCTTAGGCCAGAGACCAATTATTAGTTTTAACCTCGTATGTTAATCGGATATTTGAGAAGGTATCTAATACGAGATCATCATCGTCACCAAGTATCGACGCTGAATCACTTTTAACAATTGAAGGAACTTTTAAAGTTTGATTGGTGATCTCCAGATAAACCACGTCTCCATCTTTAGGATTTGGAGGAAGTTTAATAACCGTATTCATTTTCACAAAATGAATATCGCCAACTTTTAATGGTACTTCTTTTCTTCGCCTCCATTTCATGAGGGCACCCATTATAGGATCCATGACTGAAGCTTGATACAAAGTGTGGCAGGCCAAGCCCGAAGCAAGGAATATGGCCGTCATAAAGCGTCGTCTATTCATGGTTACCTTTTCGGCACTTGCCCCGAAGAAATTTAATCATCAGAAATCCGGAATACCTATATAATAAGTAATAATTAATATGATTCAAGGACTTGCTGTGAAAAATGACAAAGGTTTTTCTATTGTTGAGGTTCTGGTGGCCGCTGCCCTGATGGGTGCACTTGCCCTGGCAATTTCTAAGCTGACACAAGATCAGTTAAAGTCCACGAGAACTGTTGAAACACGTTTTGAGTACAATGCTATCTTAAATGGTATCAGGGAAATTCTGGGTGACCGCCAAAGCTGTAAGGAAACTTTTCAGGGAAGGAATGCAGAAACTTTAGCCGCTGGTACTGTAGACAGAATTAAATCACATAAACCAACCATTCCCACTCCTACTATTGTTGATAAATATATTGCAAATTTAAATTACAATCTGGCGCCTCAGTATGGAGCCGGCGGAACAATTCGAATCCTTTCTTATCGTTTAGCTGCCATGGGTGGTTTACCTGCTACGAGTAACATTGGTACAACTAATCTTTATGTAAAATTTGCTTTCGGGCCCGATAAGACTTACTCCAGCAGCACCATCGAAAGAAAAATAACTCTGGAAGTGCAAACAGTCAGTGCGGCCAACAGAAATATCGTTGAATGTAATTCAACTGGGGCCATTGCTGATTATGATGCTCGCTACGTTGATGTTAGCGGAGACTATATGGACGGTCCCCTTGAAATAAGAAGTGGATCTGGCATTACAATGAGAAACGGAACAAATATTACACTAGATAGTGGTAGTGAAATAATCGTGGCCGGTACCGCTCAGATTCGTTTTACATCCGATAAAAGATTAAAAGAAGAGATTAAAAATTCGAAGCCTACATTAGCGAAAATTTCAAAACTTCGTCCTGTGAATTACAAATGGAAAGATTCAGAAGATAGGGATCATGGTCTCATCGCTCAGGAAGTCCAAAAGATATATCCGGAACTAGTACATACAGATGAGCAGGGATACTTATCAGTAAATTATATTATGCTGACTCCTCTACTCATAAAGAGTGTTCAGGAATTAGACCATGAAAACAGAACTCTGAGAAAGAACCTGATTCAATTGAAAGAAGAACAAACTAAAATAAATGTGATGCTTAATGAAATGAGGAATAACTTCTGTGCAGAAAATCCTCAATCCGCATCTTGCAAGTGAGGTATTAAATGGGTCTTTTATCCAGCAGGTTAACGGAAATTCAATTTGGTGTGAATGCTCCAATTCGCTTAAGAAGATGTACTAACATAACTAATCCAATCCCAACTTATGGAGATGTTGGAAATGGGCTCCATCTAAATGGGGAGTTTAAAGCGGACCGAGTTTGGAATGCCGTCTGGAACGACGTAGCTGACTATCAACTTCTTTGTGATGAACTAGTTCCTGGTAAATGTTATTTTGATACCAAAGACGGTGCTAAAATCTGTACGGAAAGATGCCAGATGAGTGTCATTGGAATTGCTTCGGATACTTTTGGTTACGGAGTAGGCAATGGCGCTAATCCAAACCGAGAAGTTCCCATAGGAGTTGCCGGTTGGGTACTTGCTTACGTTGACCAGGAATATGAATGTGGAACCCCTCTTACTAACGATGAATTTGGCAACTTAACTGCTATGACGAAACAGGAAAAGATGGAATATCCTGAAAGAATCGTTGGTCTTTATAAAAGAAAAGAAATGGATGAATTTTGGGGACCAGAAGGCTCAAAAATTACGGTAAATGGCCGACACTGGGTGAAGATCAAATAGATCTTCACTCACAAAACCATCTTTTTTTAATATTCTTTATATTTTCAAAAAATCCCAGTTGACATCATCTTAAGTTTTCCCTAAATTAGCCTCTCGCGAATTTATCGAAGTTGGGGGTGTAGCTCAGCTGGGAGAGCATCTGCTTTGCACGCAGAGGGTCGCAGGTTCGATCCCTGTCATCTCCACCAACTTTTGAATTCTCTTTAAAAAGAATTCAAATAGAACGAAAAAAATTCTGAAGATTTCTTAAAAAAAATCTAGACGAACCGAAAACGCTCTGATAAAACGCTAAGCTCTTTGACAACTTAATAACGAACAAAAAGTTTTGATGCCTTAACGGGTGTCAAGATGAGATGAGAAAGAAACACCGTTCTATTGCCTAGTCAGCCGTAAGATTTAGTATCTTCGGATATAGGCTGACGGTAGCTTGATTAAGTTCAAGTTATTGTAAATCAATCG
>JANJTC010000007.1 GCA_024711325.1 Bacteriovoracaceae bacterium
TGCTAAAGAAGCAAGTATTACGGCCGGTACCATTGATCAATACTGGGCGGGAACTAAATCGTGGAGAGACTTTGATGCTGATGTGAGGACTGCGCTTTTATCTTCTTACAGTGTAACAGCTGGAGTGGTTGCAAATGGAGACGGAATTCAAACAGCGATATCCAAACTGGATGGAAATATTGCTTCCCTTCAGGCCAATGGGCAGTGGAGCAAGAATTTAACCAATGTTTATTACAATTCAGGAAATGTGGGAATTGGAACTATGACTCCTGTCGGTATATTACATACTTCTGGAACTTTACCTGTCTTCCATAATCGCTACGGCGCTATAGCATCTCATATTGTTTTAAGAAGTGCTCGAGGAACTTCCGCTGCTCCAACTGCTGTTCTGGCCGGGGAAATCATTGGTACCTTTTCTGCCGAAGGCTATGATGGAAGCGGATATAGTGAAAATGCTCAATTGCGAATTTTAGCAACAGAAAATCAATCTCCAACAACTAAAGGGAGCGAATTTACTTTTTGGACTGTTCCAAATGGTTCGACATCCAGTTCAATGATAAGAAGAATGACTATCGGTAATGATGGTAATGTAGGGATTGGAACGACGACGCCGACCCATAAACTTCATGTAAACGCCGCTTCAAATGGTTCTCCAGGTGGATTGTTCATTGATGGTAAGACTCGAGATGTAGCTGAAAATAATATTCCACTCCTTCAAATCGATAGTGGTATTGCTGGCGGAAATTCAACGGCCTTATGGGTAAATACTTCTGGTAATTTAGGGATTGGTACAACGAGCCCAACCAGCAAATTGCATGTGTCTTCTCCTATAGGTTTGCAAGTAACTGGAATAAATCTGACTGGTGACGGGACTAATAATGCTGCTTTAAAAGTTCAGGATTATTCTCAATGGATCTGGAATACTGCTACTAACTGGGGTGTTTTTTGGGCCGGGAGTGATAATTCTGCTTATTCGACATTCAGTACTATCAATCCTAATGAAATTGCATTTGTTGGTAACGGTGCAGTTAGAGCAAGTGTGGACTTGGATGACGGTAAAGCTTATTTCGCAGGCAACGTCGGGATAGGAACAACATCTCCAATAGCAAAACTACATTTAAAAGGAGCTGATGGAAGGGACATTACTGTTTCTCCGGGAACAACTTCGCAATCTTTTAATTTCATTCACAATGACAACGGCAATATTAATGCCCGGTATGCTAATATAACTGGAGTATTGTCAAATGGTGGTACGGGTTATAACCATGGACATTTAGCCTTCTCAACTGCCCCAGATACAGTAGGAAATCCTGCTACAGTTGAAAGAATGAGGGTGACTGGGGAGGGGAATGTTGGGATTGGAACTAGTGCTCCTCGAGAACGACTTGATCTGGGTGGAAACGGAAGGGCAATCTTTGGACCGAATACAACATGGGGAGCGAACTTAGTTGTCGGAGGCAATGGCTGGTCAGGACCTGATGCAACTGTTGCTGCGACAGATGGAAATCTTCATTTAGAATCGCGGACCGGAACCTATTCAACATATATAAACTGGTACGGGGCCTCAGGGGGGTTAAGGGTTGGCAATGGAACGAGTGGTGGCTTTGGACCAGTTCAGGCTTCGGCCTTCACTGTTTCTTCTGATGTTAGGTTAAAAAAAGATATAACAAAATTAACAAATGCCATCTCAAATCTATCTAAGATAAATGGTGTAACTTATAAATATAAAGATGAAAAATATAATCAAGAGCAACAGATAGGGGTTATCGCCCAAGAAGTTCAGAAGGTATATCCGGAAGCCGTATTAATTGATGAAGAGGGAATGCTCTCAGTGAATTACGCATCACTGGTTGCTCCTATTATTGAAGCGGTGAAAGAGCAGCAGAAAGACATTGTAAAGAACATTGAAATGCTTAAAGTTATGAATGGGAGTATCCAAGCACAGGATAAGGGAATCAAAAACAACGGCAGGCGCATCGCTTCTCTAGAGGCCCACAATTTACAACTCGGGAAGCAGGTAAAAAAACTGGAAGAAGAAAACCTTGAATTGAAACTACGGCTTGAACGAATTGAAAGACTTTTAACTAAATAAGCTTAAAAGAGTTGAATTTAAAGAATCTTGAGTGCCCAGAAACCACATCATCGATCAAAATACTAAAACAAAAAGCTATTTCTATCACAGTTGTAGCAACATAACTTTGTGCGAGTTCTCCTCGCACAAAGTTAATAGAAAAAATCTTAAATTATTCAGCACCTTTCTCTGGGTCCATTTGTGACTGCATGTAGTTCTGCGTCCCAACGGCCTTAAGAAGATCTCTTTGGGTTTCTAACCAGTCAATGTGGTGTTCTTCCGATTTTAAGATCGATAAGAAAAGATCTCGAGTAGCATAATCTTGTTCTGTCTCAGCTAACTGAATGCACTTCTTTAGATGAGGAATAGCAGCATATTCAGCTTTAAGATCAGCCTCGATCACTTCAGAGATATTCTGACCAATAGTGAGTTTATCGAGCTTCTGAAGATTAGGAAGACCTTCCAGAAATAGAATTCGCTTGATAACCATATCCGCGTGTTTCATTTCATCAATTGAAGCCTCATATTCAAGCTTACCAATTTTTTCCAGACCCCAGTTTTGAAGCATGCGTGAATGCAGAAAATACTGGTTAATAGCAGTAAGCTCTGCAGTTAAAACAGAATTTAAAGCGTCAATAATAGCGGGAGAACCTTTCATAAGCACCTCGTAATAGAGTCATATTGATTTTGATTGTAGAAGAAGAAAGATGAAGAATCAAAGATGTTCAACAGACCTAAGAGTTGTTTGAACCATCTTTCATTTCGATAGGAGATCTTGCGCTATGATCAAGAAGGGTTTTAACAGCATCTTCGACGCAGGTACCACAGTCAGATCCAATACCAAGAGCTTTTAGAATCTCTTTTGGATTATTGCTGTTCCGAGAAGTCACTGCTTCCTGGATTTGTTTTTCGGTTATACCTTTGCAGATGCAGACGTACATTTAAGAGTCCTTGATATTGACCTCATTATATACTTGTTCGGCATATCTAACAAATGTTTTAAAGAAGATTTTTTTGTCTGTCTATGTAAACGTAAATTCGCAAAGTTAGCGCAATGAGCCGAGCCGATGAAGTAGCCTGAAAAGGCCCAAAGTCGACATACTCCATCTGATTTCATCGTTTTTAATAGTCTGTAGGAGCTCTTCTGGGGTGAATTCAATTAAACCCATGATGGTCTCTTCACCGTCAGGATTGGGAAGTTTAGAAGGAATTAGATCTCTGGCAATGAAAAAGTACTGATGATGGGTAATGGTTCCCGTGCCTTTGAGAGACCAAAGAAGTTCCATGTTTTGTGCCTTAAGGCCAATTTCTTCCTGCATCTCTCTTTGAGCATTTTCTTCGGGACTACCTTTTAAAGGTTCAAGAATACCTGAAACGGGTTTTATCCTAACTGGGGGATTTTCATGAGGCCGCTTCTCTTTAATCAGAATGATTTTACCTTCCGAAGTAATAGGAAAAATAATAACTCCATCAGGAAGATAGGCGCGCTCCCAGACAATGTTATCAATTTTTTCTTCCGTGACTCGAATGATTTGACCCTTATAGACTTCATTTTCCATCTGAATATTTCTCCATAATAGAACGAACCATATTTCCCATAGCAGTGGTGATTTCATGTCCAGTATCGGGAACTGGATGCCAGTTTACATGAATATCTAGGCTTTTTAATTGTTCTATTTCTTTTTGGGCCGAGGCCATCGGGATGATCTCATCCTCTTCACCATGGACGGCATGCATAGGAAAGGGGAGCTTTTTATGAATGAGGCTTGTCCTGAATTCACAACCGAGACCAATGATAAGTTGAGTTTCTTTTATTTCAAGTCCGGCCAGAGGGGCAAGGTACCCCCCCTGGGAAAATCCAATAATCGTCACGGGAAGTGCCTGAGGATTTTCTAATTTCAAAAGATCCCTCAGCCAGAACTTCGCGAGATCTTGATTGATGAAATATTTTTGTTCCGACTTATCATAAAAGTACCAGGAGTGACCAAAGTCCATCCGACCCGCTTTATTTCTTGGGAGAGGAAATGGGGCATTGGGAGCAATAATCAGGGCTTCCTGAGGCAGGAATGGCAGGAGTTTGCGAAAGATACGTTTCCCACGTTCACCTAATCCATGCAGGAGTAGGATGACCTCTCTATGACCATTTTGTGGTCTTCTGGTCACCCCTTCCATCTGGGCAAATGAGGTGAATTGCCATCTTTCTTCTGAAGTTTCCTGTAAAATTTTCACAATGTTATCCTTAAAACCCAAAGCTCTTCGATCCACTATAAAATAACTCCAATGTTTTAAGGAGTCTTGTATGAAGTTTCGTAAGTTCACTGTCTTTCAAGCAAAACCGGCACCTGGCCAGGAGGCGGAAGAGATAGAATTGTTATTTAATCTTGATCATATCATTTCAATCAAGCCCATCCGTATCTCACGAGCGGATAAACTCTTGAATGGATTCTGGATCAGAACCACTAATGGCAAGAAGTATCGGGCCTCAAAAATACCTGACGATTTGTTGAACACAATTGGTGAAAAGTACCAAGGACCGATCAATTTGATAGGGGATCTGGACGACCAGCCATTTCAATAAAGTATAAAGTCCTTAAGAGACGTCATCTCTTTCCGAAAAGAAGGTAAGAGGTGACGCTATGATGAATCTAATTCAAAAATTTCTTTCTAAAGATCGAACTAATAAATCGCAACTTCGAAAGAACTTCAGCGTTTTCTTTTATGGCCTTCCTGAACACCAGTGGATTCTTGAATCCAGCAACAAAGCTCATTTTGATAAATTGTTCTCTCATCTGCCTTCTGGCGTTCTTGAGGCCATGATGACAAAGTATCCAGTTATCTTTGTTCCCAGCCAGGAATTAAAAAAGAATGAGCCAGGCCGGGTTTTGAATAACATGATCGTTGTTTTCCCTGAGTTTCAAAAGCTTCTTCAATCCGAAAAGAAAAGTGCAGTCGCCTATCTGGCCCATGAAGTGGCCTTTGTTTTGTATGAGCTGGAAGGAATGAAGGAAGATCCTTTAATGGCCGAAGTTTCGGCAGATAAGTTTGTTTGTGACCTGGGTCTGACTTTTGAACTGGAAGAACTTCTTTTGATGCTGGATGAAACGATAGAGAAACGGCTTCGACTCACATATCTCACCATTAATCATTTTAAAGATTTTTAAAAACTCCTTTTATTTGCGAAGCGGAAAAGTCAGGAAAGGTATTCTTTAGATTTTTCCTATTGAACTAAAAACATAACGCCACATAATGGATAGTAATGTTTTTGTTAACAATTAAACCTTCACATTGGAGTTAGGTATGAAAAAACTATTACTTGTTGTTGCTGCTGCTGCCCTTATGACTTCGTCTGCTTTTGCTGCTAAATACGGCTCTGCTGGCTGCGGTCTTGGTTCTATGGTGTTTGAAGGTGACCAAACTTGGTGGAAGCAAGTTCTTGCTGCTACTACAAACGGTACTGGTTTCCAAACTATCGCTATCACTCTAGGTACTTCTAACTGTGATTCTCCAGCTCCTCTTAAAGTAGGTCAGGCAGAAGCATATGTTGAAGCTAATAAAGTAGCTCTTGCGAATGATATTGCTCGTGGTAATGGTGAAACTATTGTTGGTCTTTCTAAGGTTTATGGCTGTGCTAACTCAACTGAGTTTGGCCAGGCTTTGAAGTCTAACTATTCTTCAATCTTTACAACAGCTAACGCTTCTTCAACTGAGATCACTCACAACATTAATACTGTTGCTTCTACTACTTGCAACACTCAGATCTAATTTCTATAATGGGACCTGTTACAAAATAGCAGGTCCCATGCATATCATTCTCTTATTGATTTTTTTTTCTCTTCCAACTTTCGCCAGAAATGAAGTCACTGATCTTGCGGAGTCTCCTAAATGGCTAAAGCTTCTTCATTATAAGAAAACACTCTTAGGTAATTATGTCAGCGAAGCAGATGCAAAAAGTTTCTTCTTGCACTCAGATGGTAAAACCAATCCTTTGCTGGAACTCAAAAAATCCATAGATATTTTTAGTCAGACGAATACACCAAATGATGATCATGCCATTTGTAAATTTCCTCTCCGTTACAAGTGGCTTAACAAAGAGCTTGGGATGCCCTGGAAGGCCGACTTCTCAGGTTGCACTAAGTATATTAGCTTTTTTTCAAAGCTTGCGGCCAAACGTGCAAGCATTGTGTTTTCTTCTTATTATTTGACCAATCCGAACTCGGCTTTTGGGCATACCTTGCTAAGACTGAGTCGCTATGATGATAAAAATGAAACCGAGATGCTGGATTATGGGATCAATTATGCGGCCCAGGCCAAGGAAAATAATCCCTTCCTTTATGCAGTAAAAGGGTTGTTTGGCGGCTTTCATGGAGAATTTGCAGCAATTCCTTATTATTATAAAATTCGTGAATACAGTAACTTCGAATTTCGTGATTTATGGTCTTATGACTTAAAGCTTACCATGCCGGAAGTGCTTGAGATGGTGGATCATATCTGGGAGCTGGGTAACACTTATTTTGATTATTTTTATTTCCATGAAAATTGTTCTTATCATTTACTAAGTATTATCGATGTTGCTCGCCCAGGTCTCAATCTTACTGACAGGTACAGTCACTATACCATTCCGGCGGATACCGTTCGGTTGCTTCATAATGAAGGCCTGATTGACGAGGGTAAAAGACGTGAGTCAACTTACTCTAAACTCACCAGGCTGTCAGAGGATTTAAAACACGACGAGTTGCAGTTAGCTAAAAAAATTGCGGAGGATCCGGTTGATACTCTTGTTTTATTAAAAGGAAAAAGTGATCAGAAAGCAGCGGAAGTTTTAGATGTCTCTATGGAAGCTTTTGATTACTTTCACTTCGAAAAAATCTTAAAAGATGACCCGGCCACCAAAGAACTGAAATCTCATATCTTAACAGTTCGGGCGAAGAATCCAGTTATTTCCCATGATATTATTGATCCAAAGAAAACGGCGCAGGATTCTCCAGCTTATGGCCATTCTCCCACCAGATGGGTTCTATCAGAAAACTATTATGATAAAATTGGAAAAAGTACCCGGTTGGAATTTCGAGCGGCCCTGCATGATTTGTTAGAACCACCGGCCGGATCTTTAAAAGAAGCTCAACTTGAAATTGGGAAAATTTCTTTTGAGCTGCAAGAGAGAAATTATCAGGACGGTAAACTGATTCTGGATAATTTTTCGATCTTTAACATTAAAAATTATGCTGAACAAAACTTCTGGGCTTCACCTATTTCCTGGGAGATTGATCTTGGTGCCAAGCAACTTAGAAGAGTAAGCTGCTTTGATTGTCCCGCAGTTTTTGTTAATGGATCGGTCGGCAATAGTCTCCAATTGGCCCGCCAAAAGGTTCTATTGGCCTTCTTATTAAATGGCGAGCTCGATTTTCAATCCCAGTTTGAAAATAATTACCGAGTTGGTTTAGGACCGAAAGTATTTGCCCGTTTTAAATTCTCGGATAAATGGATGGCCGGTTTAAATACTTTTTATCATTTCAATACTTATGAACATAAAAAGATCTTTCAGGATTATGAGTGGTGGAATGAGTTGGAATTGCGTCACCACCTTAATGATAAGATATCCCTTTCCTTAAAAGGGGGAGGTATTGAAAGAGAAAGAGAATGGTTCACATTTGGAGAGTTTGGAATACAGTACTTCTATGAATAAGATTCATCCTGAATTTATTTCGCTTAGTGAAGTTTGCCCAGGCATCAGAGTCCAGATGGACTACAGCTCCATTCATAATTTCACCGGTCAGATTGTTCCTGGCTATAAAGCGCAAAAAGCTTATATGGCAAAACCTTCGGCGGAAGCACTGGGGAGAGTTCAGAAGAAAGCTTTGGAACTTGGCCTCTCACTTAAAATTTTTGATGCTTACCGTCCGGTAAAAGCGGTATCTTTTTTCCAAGCTTGGGCGCAATTACCGGAAACAAATCCCGAACTAAAATCCATGTATTATCCAGGGTTTTCACGAATTGATTTATTCGAACAAGGCTTTATCGCTAAGCAGTCTTCCCACTCTCGGGGAAGTGCTGTCGATCTGACTTTGTGTGATAATCATTCGGGTCATGATTTAGATATGGGGAGTGCCTTTGATTATTTTGATGTGATCTCCCATACCGATAATGATTCAATTTCTGATGAGCAAACAAAGAATCGAAGGCTTTTAAAGAGTTTAATGGAGAGCGAAGGCTTTAAGAACTTTTTCCAGGAATGGTGGCATTTTTCTCTTCGACCAGAACCATTTCCTCATGACGCTTTTGATTTTGACATTGAATAATTATTCAAAATTAAGTTCATAGTGAGCGTGAAGGTCTTCTACATTTTTCATAGAGTTTCTCCAATAAATCACCAGGAGATAGGGACTTATGAGAATCAGGCCAAACCGAATAAGTATTTGCATGAGGCTCCTTTGGACTTTATTATCGCTCGATTGAACTCAAAGTCTCTTGAGGTTTAGGTTAGCTAAGTTAAGATTTGATCAAGGAGAGTAGATGAGATTTTTTTTAATCATTTTTGGATTATTTTTTCTCCAAAGTTGCTCTCATCTTTTTTATCACCCGACGGACAGGCACTTTGTCGACCCAAAGCAGTTCAAACTTAAGTATGAAGATGTCTTTTTTAAATCTAAAGATGGTGTTCAGTTACACGGTTGGTTTTTTCGTTCCAAGTCGAATAAATCCAAAGGTACGATCATCCAATTTCACGGTAATGCTCAGAATATTTCGACCCACTTCTTTAGCCTGATTTGGTTAATCGATCATGGTTACAATCTTTTTACTTTTGATTATCGTGGTTATGGAAAGTCGGAAGGGAAACCTTCCCAGGCTGGTTTATATCAGGATGCACTCGCTGCTTTGGTAAAAGGGCATGAACTCAATGAATTAAATGGAAAAGGAAAATTTATTGTTTATGGGCAAAGTACTGGCGGGGCCGTCGCTCTGCGGGCATTGCCCGATTCTAAAAATTATAATGATACTTCTTTGATTGTAATGGATTCAGCATTTGCATCCTACAAAGATATTGCTTTTGATAAATTGAAATCAGTGTGGTTTCTGTGGCCCATAAGCCCTCTGGCCTTTGTTTTGGTCTCTGATGAATATGCCGCAGATGAAGTTTTTGATAAAATCACCAAGCCGACATTGGTAATCGTAGGAATGAAGGATACCGTAGTTCCTGCTAAATTTGGAAAAGAGATATTTAAAGGAGTGAAGACTAAAGACAAGTGGTTATGGAAGTTACCTAATGGCTCACACATCGATGCTTACCATCATGAGGGGGGAATCTATCGCCAACAATTGTTGGATTTAATTGATCAAACTGCTCAGTGAGAAGCCCTTTTTGCCTAGCGAATACATTTTTTTGTCAACCATTGCGAGAGGTCCTATAATTTAAATAGCTTTTTGTTTAGGACATTATCAAGGATTGATAAGTAAGAATGAATCAAGTTAAAAAAAGCCCGATTGACGAAGTCGGCAAACGTTCCTACTCAACTTTCGCTAAGATCAATGGCGAACATCCTTTTAAAACTCAAGTCCCGGGTGGGAGGGTTGAATACCAGGCCCGCCACAAAAAAGGTGGTAAGGTCGCTTTTTTTAACTTTGATCTGGCCCGAGAAATGGGACTGATTCCCAAAACTCATCCCAACCATCTCAATCCTGAATTAGAGCAGGAAATTCTCCGGACTTTTTCTTTAGTCATCATCAACGAATTTGACGTCATTAATAAGGTTAAAATTCCAGAAGAGGATATTTATCCTCATTCCTTTATGGCGACCCGTTATCTTCAGCTCCAGCATCCGGATAAAACGGGTAAGACTTCCGGAGATGGTCGCTCTATATGGAATGGCACGGTCAGAAACAATGGCATTACCTGGGATATTTCCAGTTGTGGTACAGGAGCAACAAAACTTTCTCCTGCCAGTAACATAAACAAGAAATTTTATCAGACTGGCGACCCATCAATTTCTTATGGTTGTGGATTGTCTGAAGTCGGTGAAGGCCTTGAGACATTGTTTTTTTCAGAAGTCCTGGGTAAGAATGGCTTTAAAACAGAACGAGTCCTTGCCATCATTGAGTTTGAAAAAGGTCTGGGGATAAATGTTCGGGCCAATCCAAACCTCATGCGTCCTAGTCATTTCTTCGGTCATTTAAAGCAGGGGAATGTAACCTCTTTAAAGCAAGTGGCCGATTATTATATCCAAAGACAGATTGATAATAAGGTCTGGACTCAAACCAACTTTAAAAATGATAAAGAGAAGTATCATTATCTGGCCCGTCAGGTGGCGAAAACTTTTGCAGAAGTTTCAGCAAAATTTGAGGATGAATATATCTTCTGTTGGTTGGATTGGGATGGGGACAATATTCTGATGGATGGGGGAATCATTGACTATGGTTCAATCAGACAGTTTGGGCTTTTCCATGCTGAATACCGCTATGATGATGTCCAAAGATATTCCACGACTATTTTAGAACAAAGGCAGAAGGCCCGCTACATTGTTCAATGTTTTGTTCAGATTGCCGATTTTTTAACGACTGGAAAGAAAAAATCCATTTCACAATTTAGAGGTCATGAAACCTTGAAGTTTTTTGATAAATTCTTCATTGAATGCAAAGACCGCAATCTTACCCAGAAGATGGGCTTCAAGAAAAACCAGCAGGATCTTTTACTTAAGAATCATCGTCCATTGGTAACGAAATTTAGAAAAACTTATACTTATTTTGAAAGGGCCCAATCCAAGCGCGGCATTCATAAAGTTGCTGACGGGATTAACCGTGATGCTATTTTTTGTATGCGAGATATCATGCGGGAATTCCCACAGATCTATCTCAGTCGTCAGGCCGCTCTTTCTCCACAAGACTTTACTGAAATCATTAAATCTTCTTATGCTAAGAAGCAGGATCTGAAGCTGACTGATATTAGAAAAAAACAGATCAATCGTTTTCAAACTTCTTATATGGCACTGGTTTATGCCATTGAAAAAGAGACGGTCACTCCCAGAACGCAAGTTTTGCTTGAACTCACAATGCGTTCATCTGTAATTAATAAGTATGACAGAGTAACCGGTGACTCTATCACTTATATTGTCCAGAAAGTTCAGAAACTACGCCCTAGGCTAGGCGCGGAAGAACTCTACCAGTTGGCATGTGAGTTTTCCACTTATCAAAATCTGAATCCTGACCAGAAGAAGATTACGACTGAGATACCGGCGCGGCACAAGAACATCATGCAGGGATTTTATTCAATTGTTCGAGATTGCCGTGAAGGTCTATGAAACTTGTCTTTTATAGCGGTGGGATTGATAAAGAAAACTATCAGTTAGATAAAATTTTTATCGAATTATTGGGAAAAAAGAATCCAGTAGTGACTTTTATTCCATCATCTTCTTATCTCTCAGAGCAGGAGTTTAAGTATTTTGTTAAGCACTATTCCAAATTCAAAATATCGCGCTTCATCCATTTTCCTATAGATGTTCCTTTTGACAGAATTTTATTTCAAGAAGTGATCAGAAGTGACGCCATTCATTTAGGCGGCGGTAACACTTTTTATTTCCTCAATAGTCTTCGTAAGGCCAAACTGTTGCCTCAGTTAAGGGCCTTCGTTAAAAAAGGTGGCGTTTTAACCGGTCTGTCCGCTGGGGCCATTATGATGACTGAAAATATTGATATGGCCGCTTATCCTGAATTTGATCGAGATGAGAATACAGTCAATATTTCAAATTTGAGTGCTTTAAAGTTAGTGGACTTTCTTTTCTTTCCTCATTTTAAAAATTCTACCCGCTATGATGTTGTCTTTAAGAAGTACTCCAAGCTCCATCAAAAAATTATCTATGCTTGCCCTGATGGTGCCGGCATTGTGGTAAACGGTGAAGAATTAAGATTCGTTGGAAAGTGTTACGCTTTTGCCGATGGTCATAAATTCTCAATCAATTAAACATCAATTTCCACATAGAGTGGTAAGTGATCTGAAAGGTTCTTCCAGTGAGAATCGGTTAAAGCAATGGCCGTTACAGGATTTACTTTGTGAACAAAAATTCTATCCAGGGAAAGCATTGGCATAAAGGAGGGGAATGTCGCCGGATATTTTCCATGAATTGATTTAAAGACTTCCTTAGCATTCAGGAGGTGTTCTATTCGTGGGGAGATCTTTTTATTCCAATCGTTGAAGTCGCCCACCAGTACCCATGGAAGATCAGATTCATTTTCCATGTGTTTAACCAGCATATTGGTTTGAAGATTTCTTCCTTTTTGGGTCAGGTCAAGGTGAGTGTTTGCAAGCAGGATTTCCTGGCCTGTCTCCGGAATTTGAACCTTACATTTTAAAAGTCCGCGTTGTTCAAAACGATTGGTCGATATGACATGGTTTTGCCAGTCCACGATCGGAAATTTACTTAAAATAGCGTTACCATGGTGACCTTCAGGATAGATGGCATTTTTCCCATAAGCAAAGTGAGGCCAGACGGTATCTGCCAGATATTCAAATTGTATGGCCGTTTTCCAATCAGGGATTTTACATTTTTTATCCTGGTGATCTCCCAGTACTTCCTGAAGAAAAAGGACATCAGCATTCATCTCCCTAAGGGCCAGGCGGATTTGTTCCAGAATGAAGTCACGATTACCGATCGTGAAGCCTTTGTGGATATTATAAGAAAGAATTCTGAGTTTCATGTTAAAACCAATATTTAAAAAAGAAAAAGAATCTGGAAAGCGCTCGATCCCATAAAGGTCTTTGCTTTAGACCTTCCAGAGTAATAGACTTTTGCGATAATGTCGAAGCGATAAAGTGCTCTTCGATTTTTTTCTTATTATCTTCATCCTGAATAACCAAGTCGACTTCTAAATCATGTATGAAACTTCGGTGATTTAAGTTAGTGGAACCAATCGTCATAAAGTCATCAATAATGTAGTTTTTTGCATGAAGAACTGAATCAGAATATTGATAGACTTTTACCCCAAATTTTAGCAGGTAAGCGTAATAAAAATACTGTAGCCATTTGAAGAAATGTACATCAGTTTTAAGCGAAATAAGCAGGCGAACATCTACACCCCGCTTCGCTGCCTTTCCCAAAGACCTGATTAATCTTCTTTTCGGTATAAAGTAGGGGGTCATGAGCCAAATCCTATTTTCTGCTCGATGTATCTTCTGTAAAAAATTCTTATAAAAAAAGCGCTTCATGAAAAGAGTATGGTTCAATCGCAATGGTGAATGGCGCCAGTTTATATTGTTGGAGCTTCGTATTTGTTTCTTATAGCGATAATAATCCCTGAGCTTCCAGTTCTTTTTAAAGTTCAGGATAGCGAATTTAACATGTTCGCCAGTTACTCTGACACCCATATCTTTCCAGGGCTTTTCAAAATGATAGCGAGTATGTTCTGAGGCTAAATTAAAGCTACCAGAGAACATGATAGAGTGATCAATAGTGATTATTTTACGATGGTTTCGCTTATTAATTCTCCATAAACGAGTTGCAAAAATTTTTGTTTTTTTCAGGAAACTTAGCTCACCATAGAAGGGGTGGTAAAAAGGAAGGGGATTATACATCTTCACCATAATCCCTTTTTTTTGAAAAATGCCATAAAGTTTACTGAAAAAACTGTAACTTCCGACTCCGTCGACAATAATCTGGATTTTTACTCCTCTGGAATGAGCATTTATTAAATGGGCCACTATTTTTTTTCCCAATATATCATCATTAAAAATATACATTTCTACAGTGATGTATTGTTTGGCCTGATCAATATCTTTAACCACTTGATCAAAGTATTCATCACCATCAAAAAAAATGTCTTCGGTATCCCAGAATTCCATATAGGGTCTCATCGGATAATCAATTAATTAGTAAAGTAGACTGGAGTGGTCAGGATGTCTCAGTTTCACCTCAATTTTTTTTAATTTCATTACGATAAGGTCTTTATACTTCAGGCATTGGGAATTTCATGGCGTTAACCAGAGATACGTTTATTAACATTATTAAATCGGCCGCGGCATCTAATGTCAGCGATATCCATTTAAGGACTGATGAAAAGCCCTATTTTCGTTTGAGAGGAGACTTAATTCAAGTCAAGGCCGAGCCCCTCACCAACGAAGATTTGATCATGGTTTGCCAACTTATGATTAAGGATCCTGAGGTTCAGGAGAAGCTAAGTTCTTTGAAGGAATACGACGGCTCTTTTTCCCTACCTAAGGTTTGCCGGGTTCGTTACAACATCCTTCGTTATCAAGGAAAACTTGGAATTATTTTACGAATTATCAGTGATAAGATTCCTACTACTGAAGACTTAAAATTGCCTCCTGTTATCAATAAAATAGCCAGCGCTAATGCAGGTTTGATCCTGGTAACAGGTGCTACTGGTTCCGGAAAATCATCTACTCTGGCGGCGATGATAAATTACATCAATAAAAATTCTGCTGTTCATATTCTTACACTGGAAGATCCCGTTGAGTATGTACATAATCCTATAAAAGCACGGATTACCCAGAGAGAAATCGGCCAGGATACAAATGATTTTAATTCGGCTCTTCGTTCGGCACTTCGGCAGGATCCTGATATTATTCTTATTGGTGAGATGCGGGACGCTGAGACGATTTCAATTGCTTTAAAGGCCGCTGAAACTGGTCACTTGGTATTTGGAACAGTTCATACCACTGATGCATTAAGTACCATTGGAAGACTTATTTCCATGTTTCCTCCTGAGGAGCAAAATGTTGTGAGAACAAGGATTGCCGATAATATTTATGCAACGATTTCCCAGCGTCTTTTAAAAACCACTGACGGAAAAGGGCGGGTTGCCGCCCAGGAAATCATGATAAATAATCCAGGTATAAGAGATTCTATACTTGATCCTTTGAAAACCAAAGAAATGTATACCTATATCGAAAAAGGTAAGAATGGTTCAGGTGCTCAAAGTTTTGATCAGCATATCACCAGGCTTTATAAAGACGGGGTCATAACAATGGAAGAGGCCCGGGGAAATGCTACCCGTCCTGAAGATTTTGAAAGAAATCTCATGTTTGGTGACACTGATGAAGATGAGTAAATTGCAATCTGAAACTCCGGTTGATATGATGCTCTCAACTTGAGGTCAATTGTATGAATCTATCTTTCAGGCACTACTACTGGCGCTGGCTTAAAAATCAAGCATTCTTATTTCTGATATTTGTTTTCCTGATGACAGTCGCACGAATCTCTTTTGCTTTTTATTTTGGAGATTGGGATATTTTGTCCCAGAATACCTCAGAGTTAAGAAAAGCTTTCTTCTTAGGATTTCGTTTTGATCTCATGCCTCTGGCCTATGTAAATGCTTTGCCTTTTTTAATTTTAAACCTGGCCTATTTTCTGCCTGGGAAATTTGTCATTCGAAGCACTCGTTTCCTCATGACCGCTCTTTTATGCCTGGGTTATTTTCTCATCGCTTGGCTTTATGTTTTTGATTACGGTTTTTATTCTTATTTCCAGGATCATCTTAATATCTTGTTCTTTGGATTCTTTGAAGACGATACTCGTGCTGTCATTATTTCTATTTATAAAAACTACAATCTGATTTTCTGGTTAAGCGTGGTATTTTTACTCCATTATGGTCTTTATCGTTTTATCCGATTTCTGTTTTCTCCATATGAGTTTGATCTGAAGGCGCGGCCGATAAACTACCGTGCCCCTCTTACTTTTTTGGTAGGCCTAACTCTAATCGCTTTCATGGCGAGAGGGAACTTCACACGTCTTCCCCTTTCGGTAGAAGACGCTTTTATTAGCGATAATGAATTTATCAATGAGATCGCACTTAACGGTGCCCTAACCTTGAATCGTGCGATCAAAATTCGTAAAACTTTCGGCAAGGATCAGTATGATTACCTTAAGGCCAGTGGATTTCAAACCTGGGAAGAGGCTTATCTCGCGGCCAGAGGTGCTCCCGTTGAAAGTCCGAACTTACAAAAAGCACTGCTTTCAAAAACAAATCTAAATTTATCTTTGAAAGCGAATCCGCCTCATGTTGTTCTGGTTGTAATGGAGAGTTTTGGCTCTTTTTGGAATGAATATCATTCAGATAAATTCCAGATCCTTGGTGATTTGGAAGATCACTTCAATAAAGGTGTATTATTTAAGAATTTTCTACCTGCTGAGAATGGTACTATCGGTAGCATCGTTTCAGTCGCGACTTCCCAAGTGATCAGACCAGGTGCCAGATTCCTCTCAGAATCAGAGTATATGAAGACTGCATTGAAATCATCCGGACATCTGCCTTTTAAAGAAAGCGGTTACGATACCCATTTTGTCTACGGAGGGAAATTAGGCTGGCGGGATCTGGGCAGTTACCTCGCAACTCAAAAATATGATCACCTATGGGGAGCCGATGAAATCAAAGAAGCTATGCCTGAGTTGGGAAATTTCTCTCCCCGAGATCTTGGAAATGAGTGGGGGATTTTTGATGAGTATCTCTATTCATTTATTGATGAGCAAATAAGAACATCAACAAAGCCTCAATTTTTTCTGGTGCTGACGACTTCTAATCATCCTCCTTTTGAATATCCTTCATCATACCAGCCCCGTAAATTAGATTTTACACCTGAGATTCTGTCCAACATCACCATTAACGAAGACTTGGCCAGAAAAAGATTTTTAGGATTTCAGTACTCAAATCAAAAGATGGCAGAGTTTCTGGATCGAATCAACAGTTCGAGCTTAAATGAAAAAACTATTGTGGCCTTGACGGGAGATCATAGCTTTTGGATTGCTAAAGGTGTAGGCCAGGAACAAGAATTCAAAAGGTATGCGGTACCTTTTTATCTACGGATACCGGAAGCTTACAAACCTAAGAAAATTGATGACAAAAAATTTGGCTCTCATGAAGATATTTTTCCGACTTTGTTTCATCTGGCATTATCAGATCAGAGCTACATTAAACTTGGTGAAGATTTGTTTTCTGAGGAGTCGATTGCAATTAATAGTTCCGGACTTTTGGCTGGACCGGCCGGTGCCTACCACCATGGGAAATTCTGGCAATGGAAAGATGATAAGTTTGATCTGATGTATCAGATCGCACCCACTCCCGAACTCATGAAATTAAAATCCAAAGCACAGGGATTAATTAGTATTACTGATATGTATCTTAAGAGTGAAAAGTTGAATAGGCCAGGTTCCGAAGGTAATGATCGGCCATAACGACTTTTGCCATGGCCTCAACTACTGGAACGACTCTGGGAAGAATGCATGGATCATGACGTCCGGCCTTGGCCTTCTCACCAATGGTTGAAGGCGCTTTAAACGCCATATTTAAAATAATTTCCTCACCATTTGAGATGCCACCCTCCATACCAGCAAAATTTTTGGAGTCCTGGGAGATGAAACTTCCGGGGAGCTTCACTAAATCAAATGCAGTCCCAACACTAAAACCAATACAGGCAGGAAGAGATAACATCGCCTTGGCAAAATCGGCCTTCAATTTATCAAATACAGGCTCTCCGAGTCCGACCGGTGAGTTTAAAATTGAGAGTGTCACTACACCTCCAGCTGATTCTCCCTTGGTCTTGCACTCTTTTAAGAAAGAGATGACTTTATTAGACATCATTTCATCGGGAATATTAATTTCCCCACGATCAACTGAATGATCTAAAGGAGGAGAGCTGAGTTTAAACTGACCAACTTCACTGATATAGGCATAAAATGAAACTTCTTTTAAAATAAGTCCGGCAAAATACCCACCAATGACTCGGGCCAGGGTTTCACGGCCAGAGGCCCTTCCTCCTCCACGATGATCTCTAAATCCAAATTTCATCATGGTGGTCTTATCAGCATGACCTGGCCGATAATTATTTTTTAAGGCCTCATAATCTTCGCTTCTTTGATTGGTATTCCGGACAATCACCGTAATAGGTGTGCCTAGAGTTTTATGCTGAAACACCCCTGAAAGAATTTCCGGTAGATCCTCTTCTTTACGAGAAGTATGAACTTCATGCTGCCCGGGAGCACGTCTTTTGAGCTCGGAACTAAGATCTTCCAAGTTAACCACTAATCCCGCCGGCATGCCATCTATCACTACTCCCAGAGCTTCCCCGTGGGATTCACCAAAAGTGGTAATCTTGAACAATTGGCCAAAACTATTTCCACTCATTTTTGATCCTTTGAAGGAATTGATCCTTAAAACTTTCCAGGGGATTTGATGGCATTTCTGAGAGGGACTCAACTGAAGTATAAGTTTCAGCGCTCAGTCCGCATGGGTTAAGCGTGGCCAGAGCAAGCTTCATATTTTTATTTTCCAGCAAATTAAGGGCCATGCCGTGAAAAGTAGTTAGCTTTTCGATGGCAATTCCCATCGAAGCAATTTTTTTATGACCCTGCCAGATACCCAGCAGTTTATTTTCATGATCCAGATTGTTCACACCCCAGGAATTTAAAATCTCTATGGAGAAATCAAAGATCTGATCAATCATTAAGGATAAAGAAAGTGATTTGGGATTGAGCTTTAAAATAGGATAAAAAATAAACTGACCAGGATGATGAAAAGTTAAACCGCCACCACGCTCAATTTGAAAGAGAGGGAAAGGAAGCTTCTGATGAGAGGCCGGATTAAATTCAACGAGGTTCAGCACTTCACCCTTACGGGGTTTTTGAAGGCCCCGACCATTTGTCAGGACTTCCGGGTGACTGCAACAAATCAGGATACGTAAATTAGGGGTCTCTTGCACCAGTTTTAAGGCGGCCCTTTGAAACTGATGGGCAAGTGAGTATTCCCAGTTCCATTTTGTCACAACTACCGTGCGGTCATCAAGAGAGAGGAGATCACCATCTTTCAAATCAAAATCTGCGAGATTGATTGAACTAACAATGATCTTCTTCATATTTAAACTTTAGTTTCGATGAAATCCAAAAAGTCTGCCGCCTTATATGAGCTTCTGACTAAAGGACCACTTGCTACAAATTTAAAACCCATCTTGAGTGACAGACGTTTAAGTTCATCGAATTCTTCCGGAGTATAAAACTTCTCAACATTCAGGTGGCGTTTTGTTGGTTGAAGATATTGACCAAAAGTAACAATATCCACGCCAACTGCTCGCAGGTCTTCAAGTGTTTCCTGAATTTCTTGCCAGGTTTCACCTAGTCCCATCATAAGTGATGTTTTTGTTTGAATATGAGGATAGTGGGTTTTGTAAAATTTAAGACACTCAAGAGTCTTATCATAGCTGGCACGAATATCGCGCACAGGATGGGTAAGCCTTCTGACTGTTTCAATATTCTGGGCAATCACAAAGGGATTTGATTTTGCCAGAGTATGCATTCTTTCAGGAACAACACCAAAATCAGGAATTAGAACTTCCACTTTGGTTTCAGGATGGTCTTCATGAACACGATTAATGACTGCTGCAAAATGACCTGAACCATGATCGGGGAGATCATCACGGTCAACACTCGTGATAACGATATAGCGAAGACTCATGAGCTTCACCATATTGGCCGTATTTGCGATCTCTTCGTGATTAATGAAGCCCTTGGGATTACCAGTCTTCACATTGCAGAATTTACAGGCCCTGGTACAAGTATCACCGAGGATCATCACCGTAGCGGTACGAGCACTCCAGCACTCAGATAGGTTAGGGCATTTGGCCTCTTCACAAACAGTGGAGAGTCCTTTCCCATGAAGGTTGTCCCGAATGTCTTTATAGTCCTCCCCTTGAGGAAGTTTTACTTTGAGCCACTCAGGTTTTCTCTGGTATTTGTCTTTATTAAAATATGTTACGGCCATGGGGATTACTTACCACGAGGAGGCCCAATTCGACTAGAGGGACGAGCATTTTACACTCGTTTTAAAGTGTTGAAATTACAGAGCAATATGGAAGCATTCTTCCCATTTAGGAGAGAGTTTGATTTTTGATCCCATTTCCAAAAGTTTTAATTGAGACCCTTGAGTTAGAAAGATCACTTTCTCAGAGGACTTAAGTCTGTATTCCATTGTTTGCTTAGCAGGATGCCGGGTTTCAATATTAACTTCCAGGCCATCTTGAGATTGAAGCTCCCATGCATGGTCGGGCACGATCAATATACCGTCTGATTTCGCGAGTTGTGCCATCTGCCTCGGTCCCCAAGGAGTTTGCCATGACCCGTTTTCATATTTTATGGAGAAGAAATTTCTATAACCCATAAACTGAGCAACAAAAAGATTTCGTGGAGTCCTGACTAATTCTTCTGGAGTTCCTCGTTGTTCGAATTTTCCAAAATTCATGAGTCCTATTTGATCAGAGAATTGAAATGCTTCTTCCAGATCGTGAGTTACCCAAAGCACCGTGATTCCCTGGTAACGGATATACTGAAAGAGTCCGCTTAAAATATCTTTTCTAGTGAAAGGGTCTAGATGAGCAAATGGTTCATCCATTAGTAAAAGGGCGGGTCGATTGATGAGTTCTTTAGAAAGGAGAACTTTTTGTTTTTGGCCTGAGGAGAGCTCATTTATGTTCTGACGAAGCTGAAAGGTGAATTCAAAAGTATCGGCCAGATCACGACTAAGTTGGATTTTTTTTTCTTCATCAATGTCTAAAGTGATGGAACGAATCAAAAACTTTTGAACGTTCATATTCTCAAGTGTTTCATTGATGGGGAAGGAGCTAATGGCCCCATCAATAGAAATGTCGCCGCTCTCAGGTTGTACTCTACCGGAAAGTAGATTTAGAAGGGTTGATTTTCCACTACCGTTGGGCCCCATAATCGCCATCACTTGGCCCTGATCTAAATTCAGGGACATTTTATGGACGCCCGCAATTCCACGTTTATCAAACTGTTTAGTTATTTCTGAAGCCTTGATCATGAACTTTTCTTTACCACTAATAAAACGCCGACGAAAAGAAGAATTACACCGGCAATTCGGGTAAGGGTGGCCGGATAAGTGGAAAGCCCCAAAAGACCGTAATGATCCATAATAACTGACATGAGTAATTGCCCGGTTATCAGAGCAGCGATCATAGAAGTTGCACCCATACGCGGAATAAAGAAGATGGAGGAACCAACAAAAAGTGCCCCAAAAATCCCACCCAGAAAGAGGACCGGAGGTACTTGGCCAATGCGTTTTAATTCCTGAAGTGGGAAGCCCTGCACCAGCATCAGCAGTAATAAAGCGATGCTTCCCGTAGTTAGTGAAATAAAGGCCCCTAAAAAAGGATGCTTAAGAAAGCGCGTCAGTTCAGCATTGAGACCTGCCTGAACTGGCATAAGGAGTCCTACGAGAATGGCAGCAGCTATTAAAGCGAAGATCATGTTCGACCTCAGAATGATTATATGATGTAATCAAAGTATAAGTTGAAGTCTTTGAAAGGTATATATGACACTTACTCAATTAAATTACATTTTGGCCGTTGATCGCTGTCGCAATTTTGCTCAAGCCGCCAAAGAGTGTTTTGTCACTCAACCAACCCTTAGTATGCAAGTTCAGAAGCTTGAGGATTACCTTCAAATTATCATTTTTGATCGCTCTAAGACTCCTGTTGGACCGACTCCCATGGGAGAAAAAGTTTTAGAGTATGCGCGAAAAGTGATGCATGAAGCTCATGGACTAGAAGAATTATCCAAGTCTTTGCGAGGAGAAATTGCCGGTGAGTTCATTCTGGCCGTCATCCCAACTCTAGCGCCCTATGTTTTACCTCTTTTCGTTCAGCAATTTGTGGAAGAGTTCCCTGATGTGGAGTTGAAAATTTACGAACATCAAACCGATGAAATTATTCGATTGTTAAAAGACGGGAAAATAGATGGGGCCATTCTTGCGACACCACTGGAAGAAAAGGGTCTGACCGAGGAGCATCTGTTTTATGAACCTTTTAAAATCTTTTTATCTCCTCAGCATGAACTTCTTAAGAAGAAACATATCGATGAAAAAGATCTTAATTTAAAGCATGCCTGGCTGCTTAAGGAAGGTCATTGTTTACGTGCTCAGGCCCTGCAGCTGTGCCAGTACAAAAATGTGAAAGAAGATCGCCATTTGTTTTTTGAGGCAGGAAGTCTGGAAACTTTGATCAATATGGTTAAGGCCAGCAATGGCTTTACGGTTCTCCCATATCTGGCCACCATCAATATGAGTGATGCCGATCAAAAGCTTGTTCGAGATTTCAGATCTCACGTTCCGGTCAGGGACATTTGTTTTGTTACCGGACCACATTCCATGAAGAAATCTATTGAAAAGGCCCTGATAAAAGTCATTGGGAAAAACATCCCTAAAGAGCTCAGGAAAACTTCAGCTAAAGCAGAAGTCCTGGCTATTCAATAGCAGCGAGAATCTTTTTGTTCTTTTGAGTAAAATAGAAAGATTCAACTGTATACCATAATAGCGCAAACCAGATCAGCATGAAGCTTTGTAGCTTTTCGTGACTTAAAGTTTCATTCATTACCAGCCATCCACAGAGAAATTTTAAGCTGGGAGAAAGGTATTGAATAAAACCTAATGTCTGTAGTCTCAAGCGACGGGCACTATAGGCAAAAAGTATAAGCGGAATACAAGTAACAAGACCTGATAAAGAAAGTAAAAAAAACTTCCAGCCGGGAAGAGTGAAGTAAAGGGTTGTGGGAGATGTGGTTTGGAAAAACCAGTAAATGAGGACAGGCCCCAGAATAAAACAGGTTTCAAAAGTGAGACCTTCCAATGATCCAACATGAGTGACTTTTCGGATCAGACCATACATGGCAAATGATAATGACAAAGATAGCGCTACCCAGGGAAAGTGTGCCAGATCTGTTTGAAGCCCCATAAGAATAATGGCAGCGATGGCTATGATGATCGCCGGCCACTGAGTGGAACGGATTTGTTCTTTTAAGATTAACCAACCCATGAAAACATTGATCAAGGTATTTAAAAAATAACCCATGCTGGCCTCAAGAACTCGACCGTTATTAACAGCATAGATATAAATGAGCCAATTTGACGAGATCAGAAGCGCAGAGAGCATCAACATATAGCGAGTGCGCTGATTCTTCCAGATCTCTTTTAAAGTGTGGAGTTTCTTTTTAAAAAAAAGAATGAAGAATAGAGTTATAAAAGACCAGATCAGGCGCTGGCCGAAAAGATCCCAGGCCCCTTCGTTTGAGAATACTTTCCAGTAAAGTGGAAGTATGCCCCAGAGAGAAAAGGCCACAATGGCACTAACATGAGCAGAATTAAAGTTCATTGTTTTATCTTAGGTTGAATTTGGTTGTAATTTTAAAAGCAATGTAAATGCCCACTAGAGAAGTGAGGATCCCGACGTAGCCTACAATGTTATAATTGGTCAAAGCTCCGGCAGCTGTCGAACCGATGATTAAACCAGCAATTTGTGAAGAAGCACCAGCAGATAACTGGCGGGCCGCATTTTCAAGACTCATAAAAGTTCCACGGTCTTCGGGTTTAACTACCGCCGATACAATTGTCATGGCGGGAATGAACCTACCTGAGCCAAACATCGTAAAGATTGTCGTGACTGCCAGGGCCGGCCATAATTCTGTGCCGGCCGGAAGGTTAGTCAAAAAGTAGATGGGAAAGATAGATATGGCCGCGACTACCCGAAATACTCTAAAACTTCCCACCTTATCACAGAGTTTACCAATTACTCGTGCGGAAACGATGGTACACATTCCTCCGATCAAATAGATGAGAGGAAGTTGATCCTCTGTAAAACCCACATTCTTCACCATGTAAGGTGAGATGAAAGGTATGATCATAAAGACTCCAAAACCCAAAACGCTTGTGAGGCTGAAGCTTTGCAGATAATCTTTTTGAATCAGAATCGTCTTAAAATTCTGTAGATTGTTCTTAAAGCTCTTCACTTCAGATCGGACCTTCACGGAAGGCAGCATGATGAGCGACAAGATCCAGAAAATCACTCCAATGATACAGATAAAGTAGAAGGTCGCATGCCAATCGAAAATATTCGCAATATACAACCCAGTTGGTACGCCTAAAATACTACTGATGGAGAAGGCCGACATGACGACCCCCATGGCGGCCCCACGACGTTGAAAGGGAATAAGATCGGACACGAGAGATAGTACATTGGCGTTTAAGATCCCACCAAAAGCTCCGGCAATAATCCTCGCTATGAGCAGGGCCGCGAAGTTTGGTGCAATGGCACACATGAATGTTCCGATAATAAAACCGGCGAAATTAAAGAGCAGATACTTTTTACGATCAAAATGATCAGCGTAGAGGGCCCCAAAGAACCCCACAATGCCGGCACTAAAAGTGTAGGCCGAAACCAGAGTGGAAAATTCAACAGGTGAAATATTGAAGACCCGCATGAAGTTGGGACCCAAAGGCATCATGATTACAAAGTCTAGAATGTGGGCAACTTGAATCGCAGCGAGGATGATGACATACCAACGCTCCTTTCGGAGCGCTAGTTGTTCATCAGATAGATTAGTCATTTTTTATTCTTTTAATCCTACAACATCAGCTATTTTAGAACTTGTATCATCCAGAGTTTCTAAAGAGGCTACCGTGCTGACACAATGATCAATCATTGATACGGCGGCCGGATGATGGTTGCCTGAATTTTTAAGGCCACCAAATGGTAGTCGGGCGGTCGCACCTACCGTAGATCGGTTCAAGTTAATCAAGCCTGATTCAATATCTCTCAGACAGAGTTGATAAATTTCCGGGCTTCGGGTGAAGACGGAAGCTGCCAGTCCATACTGAGTGGAGTTTGCAATTTTTATGGCCTCTTCAATGTCATCATAGGGAATGAAAAAGCAGTTAGGCCCAAAGATTTCTTCCTGAATAAACTTACCATCCAAATGCGGGCTCTTAGCATAATGGATAGATGGGGAAACATAGTAACCTTCATAACCCACATCTAGTTTTCGGGGCGCGATGATTTCTTCTGCCCCTTCATCTTTACCAAATTGACAAAAGTCAAAATAAAGCTTTTGGGCGTGCTCATCAATTAAAGGCCCCATGAAAGCTTCGGGGTTTGAAAGAGTGGGGTGACCAACTCGGATTTTTTCCGTTACTGCCTTGAACTGATTTATGAATTCCTGTTCGATCTTTCTGTGGACTAGAATCATAGAAGTAGAAGTGCAGCGTTGACCAGTTGTTAAAAAACATGAACGAAGCAATTCAGGAAGAGCGTGGGAAATATTTGTGTCATGATGAAGAATGGTGGAATTTTTTCCCCCAAGTTCAAGTGCGACTAATTTGTTTAAGTCCTTATGGGTATTTTCCAGAATTTTGAGTCCCACTCCACGCGAGCCGGTGAAAAAGATACCCTTGATCCTTTTATCAGAAGTAAGTTTAGAAGATGTGTGACCTGCACCATTGATGAAATTTATCACTCCGGCCGGAAATCCTGCCTGAGCAAAGCATTCAATCATGAGCTGCGCTGAATAGATTGTTTTCTCTGATGGTTTAAAGATCACCGAGTTGCCTGCCAGAAGTGCTGCCAGGATTTGTCCATTGGCCAGATGGCAAGGAAAATTAAAAGGTCCAATGACCAAAGAAGGACCCAGAGGTTTATAAACAACATGGCCATCAATTTTAGGCATGACATCTTTAATCGTTTCTTGCTTGATACGGTCGTATGAATCACTGATTGTGACTGAGACTTTTGAATCTAAAGCTGCGGCTTCAGTCTTTGCTTCCCAAAGAGGTTTTCCTACCTCCAAGGCCAATGCCATGGCGATCTCATCCTTACGAGCACGAACGGCTTCCTGATACTTTTTAAGATAGCTGATTCTCACTTCAAAGCTAAACTTCCTCCAGGTTTCAAAACCTTTTACAGCTGAATCAATGACCTGTTCAATATGATCGTGATAAATACCGGCTTCCCATAAAGTTTTAGTCAGATCAGCGGGGCATCGCTTTAATATTTTCTCTTGGGCACTGGAAATTGGAGGATGATAAAAACGACCATCAAAGTAATCGCCTTTTAATTGCATTTGCATATGAATTCCTTAGCTTGAAATTGACCCATGATACTCCTTTTCCTTCAAATATCCCACAATAATACGGAGAGTTAAATTGAAGACCTGTTCCCCATTCCTGTGGGCCTTGGTAGGATAGAGGAACTTTCAGGAGAAACCATATGTCAGTAAAAACTCTACCAGCTCTGTTGGATAAAATGTGGCTGGATTACATTACGATTAACCCCCTTGCAAAAAAGATTAGTGATCTTTTAACAAATCAAGGGGAGAAAGTTGCCAATGATCACATTGCATTAAGAACTTTTAATCATCCGCGGGTTAATGTGGATGTGGTGGCCAGGCCATTTCTTGAATCAGGTTATAAATATAAAGGGGACTATCACTTCCCGGAAAAAAAGCTCTATGCCAAACATTACGAGCATTCAGATTCTTCTTTGCCTAAGATTTTTATTTCCGAATTAAGACTGGAAGAGTTTTCACCTAAACTTCAAAAGACAGTGAGCGATCTGGTAGATCAAATTCCTGCAGGGTTAGAGTCCCAATTTGATTTTTCATCTATTGGCCGCCCCTGGAAGTTATCGGTTGAAGTCTATAACGAACTGATGAAAGAAAGTGATTATGCCGCTTGGGTTGCGGCCTTCGGTTATCGACCTAATCATTTCACTGTATTCATTAATGACCTGAAGAATTTTTCGGATATCAGTGTTTTAAACAGTTATCTGAAAGAGCAGGGCTTTAAGTTGAATGCCAGTGGGGGAGAGATCAAAGGTTCTAAGGATGTGTGTCTTGAACAGTCTTCTACTCTTGCTAATAATATTGAAGTAGAGTTTGAAGATGGAAAACTTACTATCCCTGCCTGCTATTATGAATTTGCTAAGAGATATCAACTTCCAAGTGGAGAACTTTATCAGGGATTCGTGGCGGCTTCAGCAGATAAAATTTTTGAAAGTACCAGCAAGGGTCAATAATTTAATAAGAGGGGCTTGGCATATGCTTACGTATGGCAAGCTCCAACATCAAGAAATTTGGTTTCATTAAAAGATCGGCTGCGCCTAAATCTCTGACTTCTCTTTTTAATTGTTCTGTTCCATGACCCGTGAAAAATATTATGGGCTGACTATGTCCGCGCTCTCGAGCGGCTTTCATAAATTTGAGACCATCCATTACTGGCATTTTAATATCTGAGACAACACAGTCAATTTGATTATCTTCTAAAATCTGCAAGGCCTCTTCTCCATTGCAAGCAATGTAAATATTCCTAGCTTCATCCTCGAAGAGTTCTTTCATGCTTTCGGATAATTCAATTTCGTCGTCAATTAAGAGTAGGTTACCTTTCATACTTTCACCTTGATAACATTATATCCAAAAATTACGATTTCTTTATTATCCAGGGGGAATTTTAGTTGAACTTAAGGTAGCGATATTTGAGAAGTTTACTTCTTCTTCTTGACCACTTTCTTTTTAGCTGTCTTAGGCTTGAATGATACAAAACGAATTTTATCCCCAACTCTGAGTTTTAGGCCAGCGGCAGTAACTCCGGAAATTTTATAACCACCTGTTTTGAGTTTTACCACGCCACCCAAGGCCGACCTGAATATTCCTGAGGTTCTGGATATGATGAAAATCTCTGACTTGAAATTCTTATCACTAACTTCCTCAATTTCACCGACTGTACTTTCTTTAATCGCACGGATGTTATCAACTTCAGCAATCAGAACCGGGCCTGGTTCCAGGATTCCCACCAGACCGGAGAAACGAAATCCTTCCTGTTCCAGAATGCGTTTGGCAGGTTCTGTATTGGGATGAACCCTGCCTACAACAAACTGAGCATCTTCAGGTAGAAGATTGGTAATAATGGGGTACTTCGGCATTAGCTCTTCAATGAAACGTTTATTTTTTACATAGAGATAATCTGCTGTAGGGAAATCGATTTTAAAAAAGTTCTTTCCGACGGCATCCCAGAAAGGTGAATGACCTGAATCATTCACCATACCTCGCATCTCGGCGATGACCTGGTCTTCAAAAAATCTTCTATTCTCGGCAATAAAAAGAAAGCGCGAGAGTGAAAGGAAGCGTCCATTTTGTGAATTCCTGAATTCAGGATGAAGATAAAGGGAACAGATCTCTGCAGGTCCATTGTGTATGAAATGAAAATGAAGAGAGGTGACGTCATTTTTTACATGAATTGATTTTGATTCATGATGAGTTTTTTCCAAACGATAAAAATAATAGGGCTCAAATCCGCCGATCTTGGAGATGATGGCGCACACGCCGACAATTCTACCCGTGAAGAGTTCTTCCATGACAAAAAGATAATCCTCTCCGCCTGGACCTTCTTCACGATGTAAAAAGCTTCTTTCCGAAATCCGGATTCTTTTCTTCAGAACTTCCGGATCTTTAGGTAAAGACGTAAGACCATGCCCGGATTTCTCCAGGAGTTCCATCAGGCCATCCAAATCTTTCTGATCAATCGGACGGATTATAAACATCTTATATCTCTGCCAAAGTCTTTTCGATAATCTCACACACTTCGTCGATGTGTTTTTCCTCTGTCGCCATGACTGGCATCAGAAAACGCACTCGGGTAGTCGGATGACCTGAGGCCATGAATGAAAGCACACCATTTTCAAATAGCTTCATGGTAAAGGCTTTTGATTTTGGTTCATCTCCGGCAAAAACGGTCATTGCCACCATGGCACCGATTCCATACGGACCAGATAGTTTTTCAGGGTTCTTCTTGGAAATTTTTTCTAAGTTTTGTTTAAATCGATTATGAAGCTTTTCAATCTTCCCGTTCTCACCTAGATACCCACCTTTTACGACGGAACTAATTACGTAGTGAGAGGCTGCAATCTGGGCCGCTGACCCGGTAAATGTTTGTGACATAAGACCTGGTTTCGGTTTGTGATCATCAGTGAAGAGGGTGGCGCAAACTTGTGAGTTTTTACCAACAGTGACCACATCAACATGTTTATCAAGTTTAAAATGTTGAAAAGCAAAAAGTTCTGAAGTTCGGGCGAAAGTTTGAACCTCATCCACCATTACAGAAATATTACTTTCCTTGCACACAGCAATCAAAGCTTCGAAGAATTCAGTATGGCCAACCCATGAACCATTTTCACCTTGAATAAGCTCCATGATGAACCCGGCATGATGTCCTGGGAAACGCGTGATATACTTCTTCATCACCTTAACTGCAGCATCAATAGAACCTTGATGATTTTTGGCATCGTAGAATGGGATATAATCCACATCAATAGTCTTCGGAAGACCAGCGCGATATGCAGCTTTATCTGTCACCCATGCCATTCCTAAAGTACGGCCGGCAAAACATTTTTCAAAAGCAAAAAATCTTGAAGCCGGTGAACGTTTCTGGAAAATAATTTTAAAAGCATTCTCATTGGCCATGGCACCGGAAGTTGATAAAAAGACGTTCTTAATTCCCGCTCCATATTTACAAGCTTCGTGTGAAAAAATTTCCAATAGCTGAGCGGTATCTACATTTTGCTGAAGATGACCGTTCATCACGGTATTTGAAATGGCCCCATTGATTTGAGCTTCAATTACACCATGATGTGAATGGCCCATATAATGAACACCAATCCCTGTGATGAAATCATACTTAACTGATCCATCTGCCAACTCAACAAATGGACCATTACCAATTCCCGTTCCCAGATAATTATAAAAAAGGGCGCCACCACGAAAGCCGGCCACTTTTTTTAAAAGTGTATCATATGATTCTTTTAGTTCAGGATTTGCTGGCTTCACACCATTGATATGAGTTTGATGTTCTGTAAGTGCTTCTTGAATAAGTTTTTTTGCTTTTTCCAAACGAGGATCGTTGAAGAAACCTTCAGCAATTGTTTTCGCCATAAAATGCTCCAGAGGTGAATGATATGTAGAGTTTTCGGCAGTTTATGATGAAGACTTGAAGTTAATCAAGAGTAAAGGTCAGAGATCTTATTTGACTCTCTTAGTCTAGTTTATGAATTCAATATTCCCTCTTAAAACCCGATAGGTGAGTGATGAACTCCTTATTATATCTCCTTTTATTTCTCTCATTCCAGGCCGTGGCCGCAGAACTTACGATTTCCGGTAAATTGAACGCTCCTTCTGATTGCTCTAAAAAGGCCATGATTTGGTTATCACTGGATAAAGAAAATTATAATGAGCGACTTCTTCTGATGCATACAGAAGTCCCTCAAAGTGGAAGTTTTAAATTTTATGTTAAAGCTGGAGCTTATCAAGTCCGTGCCTCAGATGAAGCCGGGTGTGAGTATTTAAAGAAAGTGCAACTTTCTGCTGAATCGATAGATTTGGAAGTCCAGATGGTGAAGAAATGAAAATCCTTCTTTTGATTTCTTCCTTGTTTCTTATCACCGAGGTATCTGCTGCAGGTCTTGGGCCTTGTCAGGGCAATACAATAAGAGTCTGGACACAAAGTGTAGGTTACGCCTGTGTTCCAAGATTTAATCCCGTACAGCAAGACCCTTTTTGTGCCTATCCTGGGCCTGGGGTCGTGAATCCTTTTCAAGGTTTTCCAGGACCCCTTTATCAGACTCAAATCATGCCTTGGTGGGCCTATCAGGGAAATCTCTATTATCCCAATGTAAGATATCCTGGAGTATGGAGCTACCCTGGAATAGAATCTCAGTATTATCCTGGTGAAGGTCAGGTTTTTGCGGCCAAACCTAACGTATATATAGATTCCGTTCATCAAAATAAGAAGTTCAGTTTCAGATTCATCTCCGAAAAGAAACCTCAATTCCTGGCCACAACACCTACTTTGGATAAGAATCTAGGCTGGTCTGGTAAAATTATAGAGAAAGATAAATTTGAAGTTGAAGATATTTACTATGATTATCTTTTTTATGATCTTCGACTTCCCAAAGAGAAAATGCAGTTTACTAATGGAGTTTGCGCTACCCGAGAAGGTGCTATTGAATGGATGCTAAAAGATCTTAAAGATATGAAGTACTCCGCTCTGTCACAACAAGATTTTGATGAGCATTGGCGAGTAAAAATTCCTGATTATCCTTATTATTGTATTTATCCACAATACAACCGTGAGCTCGATCCTATTATTCCAATCGAAATCAACCTTGAACAAACGACTTTTATCAGAAGCCTCTATGTCCTGATTCCTCATAAAAAAGAACCCGATGGGGAGGAGTATCAGGCCGTGCCTCTACCGACCAAGGACCCTTCAGAATTCCGTCCGGGGGCCAAAATTCAAAGGGAAAATATGTTCCGAGAATGGGGAGTTGCCTTCTTGGGTAACTGATCGTTTTGCTTGGCGTTAGGGTCCATTTTATTGGCCTTGAGACTTAGGGTTATGATACCTATTTCCTTCACATTTTTTTTATTAAATGGTCACAGATGGAGTTCGTATGAAGGTTGTGAAACACCATGATATCAAGAAAACTGACAAAGAAACTTTAAAGAAGTGGTTACACCTGATGATCCTGGGAAGGATGATTGATGAGCGTGCACCAAATTATTTGAAACAGGCCCTCGGTTGGTCTTATCACGCACCTTATGCTGGTCACGATGCGATTCAATTGGCGATAGGCCAGGTTTTTGATCGTAAAACAGATCACATGTTCCCATATTATCGTGACATGCTGACTGCTCTTTCCGCTGGACTTACAACTGAAGAAATTCTTCTCAATGGTATTTCCAAGGCGACTGATATTGCCTCTGGCGGACGTCACATGTCTAACCATTTTGCAAAGCCAGATTGGAATATCCATAACGTTTCTTCTTGTACAGGGAACCACACTTTACATGCAGTGGGTGTTGGTCGTGCGATGAAGACCTATAAGCATAAGGGTGTAGCGATCTCATCTCAGGGGGAATCTTCAGTTTCAGAAGGTTACTGTTACGAGGCCATCAATGGAGCTTCTAATGAAAAGCTTCCTGTCATCTTTGTATTTCAAGACAATGGTTATGGTATTTCTGTTCCTAAATGTGATCAGACCGCTAATGAATTTGTCTGTGATAACTTCAGCGGGTTTAAAAATCTACAAATCATTAAGTGTGACGGAAAAGATGTTTTTGATTCGATGAATGCCATGATTTCAGCTCGTGACCATGCTATTAAAAATTCAGAACCGGTCATTGTACACGCTATGTGTGTACGAATTGGTAACCACTCTAACTCAGACAACCATGAATGGTATCGGGATGAAAAAGAGCGAGCTGATGCAAAAGCGCAAGATCCTCTGCCGAAGTTTAAAGACGATCTATTGAAGGCCAAAATCTTTACACAAAAAGAAATTGAAAAATTGGAAGCTGAAGCAAAAGCTGAGCTTCTGGAAGCCCACGCTAAGGCGGTCAAAGCTCCAAATCCAACTCCTGAGTCGATCTTCGATTTTGTTGTACCAGAGGCCTATATCCCTCAAAAATATGTTGATGGAACTCACAATGATACATCTGAACCTAAGAAGTTCATTGATGCTTTAAATGGAACGCTCAAAGCTGAATTCCGTCATAATCCTCATACTTATATCTGGGGTCAGGACATGGCGAACAAAGAAAAGGGCGGTATTTTCAACGTTTCAAAAGGCATGCAACAGGAATTCGGAAAAGCGCGAGTTTTCAACGGACCGATTGCTGAAGATTATATTCTTGGTACTGCCAATGGTATGAGTCGTTTTGATCAGGAAAGAATTCGAATTGTAGTTGAAGGTGCCGAGTTTGCTGATTACTTCTGGCCTGCAATGGAACAGATGGTTGAGACTTCTCACGATTACTGGAGAAGTAATGGTAAGTTTTCTCCAAACATCGTTGTTCGCCTGGCCTCAGGGGGTTATATCGGTGGCGGTCTATATCACTCTCAAAACTTAGAAGGCACGCTCACCACACTGCCGGGTATCCGGGTTGTGTGTCCGGCCTTTGCTGATGATGCTGCTGGTTTACTCAGAACTGCTATGCGCTCTCGTGGAACAACTGTCTATCTTGAGCCAAAAACTCTTTATAATGCCAAATACGCGATGACCCCGATTCCAGAAGACTTTGAAGTTCCTTTTGGTAAGGCCCGCCTAAGACGAGAAGGAAAAGATCTTTCTATCATCACTTATGGAAATACTGTTCACTTCTCTTTAGAAGCAGCAGAAATGCTGGCCAAAGAAGGCTTTGAAGTTGAGGTGCTGGACCTTAGATCGCTGAACCCGCTTGATCTTGATTCAATCGTAGCGACCGTTAAGAAAACTCACCGTGCTTTAGTTGTTCATGAAGATAAAGTTTTTGGTGGTTTTGGTGGAGAGCTAGTCGGACAAATTAATGAACACGCCTTTGAATATCTGGATGCTCCAGTGAAGCGTGTAGGTTCAACTTTCACGCCGGTTGGTTTCAACCGTATCCTTGAGCGTGCTGTGCTTCCAGACATGAATCGCATCTTGGTTGCGGCACGAGATCTTCTTAAGTATTAATTAATTCCCAGGGGCCTTCGGGCCCCTTAATTTTTCAGCACTTACCAATCTATAAAATTTTTACACTGCATGGCGACGACGGTACTTTTCGGGTATAGTCCGGCCACTTTTACTATTAAGGAGAGTGACCCATGAAGAAGTACCTTATTGCGAGTCTGATGCTGGCCTCATTGAATGCCTTTTCACAATCCTATCTTATTTTAAGTAACGGCGTGACTCTTACTACAGACAGGGCAGGTTTCATTTACGATTTTGGGCATTTCAATGTTCCTTATAAAGTCAAAATTAATGGTGGAAATTTTTTAGTGACGTCTAAGAAGCTTTCCACAATCGATAAGAATGGTCTGCTCTTTGAGAAAGATGTTGAAGTTGAGGAAATCAAAGGAAAAGGACTCAATTATTTTATCCGCGATGATAATCGTTTGTTTACTATCGATGAGAATGGATTTGTTTATGAATATGAAGACGACATAAAAGTCTTTAAGAAAGCCCTGGGCTTTGGCGGAAATTATTTTACCGTAAAACCTGAAAACAAAAAAATGAATGTAGATCTTTATACAGTTAACAACACCGGAAATTATTTTAAATTAAAGGTCGATGGTTTAAATCCTGCTGATATTACCTCTCATGGCGGTAGTTATTTCCAAACTAAAGAGGGGATTATTTATACCGTTTCTAAAGCAGGTTTTGTTTTTCCAAAAACTGAAATGAAAACAGGAGAAATCAAAAAGGCCGGTGGGAATTTCTTCATAGATTCAAATAATTTCCTCTACACTGTTTCGGAAGAGGGTCTTTTAATTCTACCCATTCTACCTGCAAATATCGTGGTTGCAGATATCGTGAAAATAGGTGCCAATTATATGCTTGATTCTTCCGGCAGAATTTTTGTCGTTGATCAGAATGGCGAAATGTTTGAACGCACAGTGACTCATAATTTAAGTAGCGCAAAAATCCTTTCTCTTTAACGCATCTGGGGCCTTAATAGGCCCCGACTCCTCTTGTTACATCTTAAGGAAACACAGAGCTATTCAAGCTCTTGGCCTGCCTTCGTTAATTTCACGCCGGACAATAGAAAAGAAAATGATACTTGAGTATAGTCGCTCTGCTTTTAATAAAATCGAAGGAGATCGAATGAAAAGTTTATTGCTGGCGACACTCGCAACTCTGTCATTGAATGCTTTCTCTCAATCTTATTTAATCATGGATAATGGTATTACGATTACCACTGACAGCTCTGGTTACTCTTATGATTTCGGTCATTACGCTTTCCCTCAGAAAGTGACGTTAAAAGGTGGTCAGTACTTTGTTGAGGAAGGTGGAATACTCGCCACCATTGATGAAAAGGGACTTCTATTCAGAAAATATGAACTCATTCCTGAGAAGATAAAAGGCAAAGGCATAAACTACTTCTTATCTGAAGAAGGTTTCATGTACACAATAGACAGCAAGGGCTTTGTTAAAGTCACTGAAAATGCCCTTTATCAAAAAGCGATTAATTTTGGAGGGACATACTTCACGGTTGCTGCCTCTGAAGAAGATCCTACGTTGATTGATCTGTATGTCGTGACTTCGGAAGGTATAGTTCAAAAAGCAGAAGTATCTGGCCTCAAGGTTAAAGATATCATTTCGTTTGGTGGAAATTACTTTATGAATAATCGCGGAATCGTGTACACCGTCGCGGCAGATGGAATGGTTAATGCTCGGGATGAAATGCGAGTAGGAATCATTAATAAAAAAGGCGGAAATTTCTTTGTGGACTCTTCTGGCTACTTCTTCACAGTTTCTGCCGTGACAGGGGAGCTTCAAATGCCTGCGCTACCAATGAACCTGAGAGTGAATTCTATTCTGAAGATGGGGTCGAATTACTTCCTGGATCAGTCAGGGAAATTGTATGTGGTAGATAAACACGGCCAAGTTTTTGAAAGAGTCATGAGAGATCATGATTTCAGGAATGCACGGGTCATTTCGCTTTAATAAAATAAGGACCTCTGTAAGGGGGTCCTTGTTATAAGGTTCTGAGATGAGGACCAATTGATTTAAACTCGGCCTTAAGTCCTGGAAAAGCATTTGATTCATCTATTACAATAATATCGTTTTCAGGACCAAGTTGATTTTTTAGAAGAGCAAGAAAGCTCTGGATTTCAGCAGATGAAGCTTGCTTGATGACCATCACAAACAAAGGCCGGTTGAAATTTTGGCCAATGATCACACGGCTAGAAACGTCTTTTGAGGTTTGAAGATTAGCCGTGAGTAGTCCATCCAGCAAATAATCAATTTCGCGGTAGTGGGGATTTTCCATATCCGTCTCATCTTTAGCGAGCCAGATTATCCCACGGGTCAGAGGAGTGACTTGATTAATCAGTTCATTCATTCCGGTTTAATTCTTGTTTAAACACATTATCCAGAATTCCATTCAGGAATCCTGCCGATTCTTTAGTCGAATATTTTTTACCTAATTCAATGGCCTCATTGATGACAACTTTACCCGGAACTTCCGGATGAAATTTAAGTTCATAAATCGCCATAATGAAAATAGTATGCTCAATTTTTGAAATCCGCGAGAGCTTCCAGTTTTTAAGGTATTTAACCAGGATATCTTCCAGCTCCTGATGATTTTTAAGGATGCCTTTGATCATAGTTGCTACATAGGCCTGAGCCTCAGGGTGCAGATCAAGCGAGAGAGTTTGTTTGAACTCTTGAACACGATTGAAAATTTCTACTGTATCCAGTTCTTTCTTTTGATCTTTAAAAGCTGGAAGTTGGAAATGATAAAGGAATTGCAGGCAGAATTCACGTGCCTCACGCTTAATACTCACGGCTATCGTCCTTATTTTGAGCTGAAGTTAGTTTAAATTGGTTGAACTCATCATGCTTGAGCTCATTCACAAATTCTTCCACATCCTGGAACTTTCTATAAACGGCCGCAAAACGAATATAAGCAACCGGATCAAGATGACGGAGATACATCATAACAAGATTACCAATATCTTTTGTATGAATTTCTTTATCAGAAATATCCAAGATTGCTTTTTCAATGTTGTTGATGATTCTTTCAATCTGGACCGCTGAGATCGGTCGTTTTTCACAGGCCTTCTCAATTCCCTTAAGAATTTTTTCCTGCTTATATGGTTCACGACGTCCATCACGCTTGATCACCATAGGCATAGAAAGTTCGACTGTCTCAAAAGTTGTAAACCTTTTCTGACAGGTTTCGCATTTTCTGCGGCGGCGGATAATACATCCTTCTTCCAAGTTACGAGAATCCAGAACTTTGGTATCCGGTGCCGAACAATAGGGACATTTCATAATGCGGTCCTAAACTACATCTAGTGGTTAATGAGAAGTTTTCTACCATTCTTCTCCCAAGAAGAGAAGCTAAATGGCTGAAATGTTAACAAACCACTAGATCAGTATATCCAATACTTACGGCCGGCATTTCCCTTCAGTCCAGGTCTTGTGGCCATGGCATTCAGCTTCACAAGAATTTCCATAGTTCACACCGCCGGCACAAACTGGCTTGAAGATCTTCATGCAGTAGCAGGGCTGAACTGTGTAGGGACTGGCCGGTTTGGCATTACTTTCACCAGCTGTGGCAGGGGTTTCCTTGGATTCTTTTTCAACATTTGAAGTGGAACAAGAAACCAGCAGGGCGAGTAATAATATAAATTTCATATGAGCTCCTTATGGGTAAACCGGAAACTTCACGCAAAGGTCATGCACACTCTGTTTTACTTCTTTCAGGATTTTTTCATCCTGAGAGTTTTTGAGCGCCTTTACAATGAGTTCGGCCATAAATTTAGTTTCTGTTTCTTTGAATCCGCGCGAGGTTACCGCTGGAGTTCCCAGACGAATACCTGAAGTCACAAAAGGCGAGCGCTTATCATTGGGAACCATATTCTTGTTACAAGTGATATCCACTCGCTCAAGAATCTCGCCGGCTTCTTTACCAGACATATTAACTGAATCCGTTTTAACCAGGACTAAATGGTTATCCGTTCCACCCGAGACCAGCTCAATTCCGTGCTCCATCAAAGTGCTGGCAAGCATTTTGGAATTTTTAATCACTTGTGACTGATAAGTTTTAAATTCGGGCATCAACGCTTCTTTAAAAGCAACGGCCTTACCTGCAATCACATGCTCAAGTGGTCCACCTTGAATTCCTGGGAAGATGAGTGAGTTAAGTTTCTTCGCCAGATCTTCACGGTTGGTGAGGATTAAGCCTCCGCGAGGACCACGGAGAGTTTTATGAGTGGTAGAAGTCACCACATCCGCATATTCCATTGGAGAAGGATGAAGGCCCGCGGCCACAAGTCCCGCTATGTGGGCCATATCCACCATGAGAACGGCATCGATTGATTTTGCAATGGCACTGAATTTTTCAAAATCAATAATCCGCGGATAGGCCGAAGCTCCGGCAATGATCATGCGAGGTTTTTCTCTTTTGGCAATTTCTTCGAGCTGGTTGTAATCAATCATTTCAGTTTTCGGATCAAGACCGTAATGAAGGGCCTTGTAAAGTTTGCCGGAGAAATTTACTGGAGAACCGTGAGTTAAGTGTCCACCTTGGGCCAGATCCATTCCGAGGAAGGTATCACCATGATTAAGCATGGCCATGTAGACCGCCATATTCGCTTGCGAGCCTGAGTGAGGTTGCACGTTGGCAAAACTAGCATTAAAAATTTTTTTCACCCGCTCAATAGCGAGGGTTTCAATTTCATCCACGAATTCACAACCATTGTAATAGCGCTTATTCGGGTAACCTTCGGCATATTTATTGGTCAGGCACGATCCCTGAGCTTCCATCACGGCCTGTGAACAGTAGTTCTCAGAGGCGATGAGCTCAAGGCCCAGTTCCTGGCGGTTTTGTTCTTTTTGGATAAACTGAGCGACTTCTGGGTCGACTTCTAAAAGATGTTTGGACATGGTGTCTCCTTGTGCTTCTATTTTAGGAGACCAAGAGGGTAGTGCCTAGTAATTTCAAGGACTCATCCCGAATTGTAAGAAATACCTAAACCATTGATTGGACTCATGAAAGGCGGTTATGATTTGACGCGTTATGGATATCTATTTTTTGATCCTTTTTCTTTCGGTGGTGCAGTCGCTCTTTGGAGTGGGTCTTTTGCTTTTTGGCACACCTTTGATGCTCCTTCTGGGGTATGAATATACTGAGGCCTTAATGTATTTACTGCCGGCCTCCGCTGTGTTGAGTTGGAGTCAGGTGCGCGACTTTTCTCAGGTAAAATTAAATGGCGGTTACCGAAAACTTTTTTTTCTGATCTGTTTGCCCTTTCTCGGGTTGGGAATGTTGGCCGCAACCGAATATGATTTAAGTCGTGAGATTAAATTCTTCGTCACCCTAATGCTCGTGCTCGCCTTTATTGTACGAACATCATTTTATTTCAAAGATCGTCTTCAGATCCTGATGAAAAAAAATCTTCCTCTCGCTTTGGGGATGATGGGATTAATCCACGGCCTTTCCAATATGGGCGGATCAATTTTAACTCCTCTGGTTTCCAGTCTCTATAAAGATAAAAACAAGGTGCTGGCGGCGGTGAGCTTTGATTATGCCTTTATGGCGAGTTTACAATTAATTATTCTGGTATTTATTGCGCAAGTTGATTTTGAGACCCATCACCTATACGGCGCTGGGATCTCACTTGCCATGAGATATTTGATCGGTAAGAAAGTTTTTGCTTTTACTTCCGAAGTTAGTTACCAGCGACTCATCAATGGTTTCATCTTTGCTAATGCACTACTTTTAGGAATCAATCTTTTCAATTAATTGAAAGGCAACAAAAAAAGAATGCCCACATCAATTGACGTGAGCATCCTTAAGCTTTAAAAGCTGTCTATCAGAGTTACAAATTAACGAGCAAGAAATTTACAAGCTCTTCCAATAAGAGTCTGGTGAGCGTCTGAAACAACAGTCATAGTTTCGCCAGAGTAGATAACAGAGTGAACAGACTTAGTTACAACAACTTCACGATACTTGCCAACACGTCTTTCAAGGTCGAACTGAACACGCTTGATATCAAGGTCAGAACCAGTTTTGTTTGTAAGAGTACAAGCATGCTTTCCGTTAACTACAGAAAGTTTTCCGTAGTGAGACTCAAGACCAAAAGCGAAAGATTGAGTAGATAGAGCAAGAAGAGCAACAGTTAATAGTGATTTCATTTTATTCTCCGTTTTTTTTAGTTTTATATATTTAAGTTACAAATTAACGAGCAAGAAATTTACAAGCTCTGCCAATAACAGTTTGGTTAGCGTTAGAAACAACAGTCATTGTTTCGCCAACGTAAATTACAGAGTTAACAGATTTAGTAGCAACAACTTCACGAGTCTTACCAACACGTCTTTCAAGATCAAATTGAACGCGCTTGATATCTAAGTCAGAACCAGTTGTGTTTGTAAAAGTACAAGCGTGCTTTCCGTTAACTACAGAAAGTTTTCCGTAATGAGACTCAAGGCCGAAAGCGAAAGATTGAGCAGAAAGAGCAAGAAGAGCAACAGTTAAAAGTGATTTCATTTTTTTCTCCGTTTAGTGAGGTTAAAGTTTTTAATTTCGTATGTCGGGTCGAGATGGAAAGTAGTGAAGATGCAAAAATAAGTAAAGGTGAAAGCAATTAAATGAACGAAAAAGCGTTCACGGATGTGTACAGCAAACTTAAGGAAACACCATGGTTCTGCGTGTATGCTGCTGATATTGTTGGCAAGTGGAGAGAGCGCAGTTGGTTCGATTTGCAGATGTGTATCGTGAAAAAGGTACAGGATTGGCGTGTCTCGAGATGTTTTAATTTTAATGAATACAAGTACGATTGCTTATTCAAAGCCCAATAATATTGTGAATGTGTTCTCATCGAATGAAAAAATGATCTTGGGGCCAGATAGGATGGATTAATTTGGGGATCAGTTCGGCGCCGAACCGCAAATAACAGAATAATAAAAGTCCTCTTAACTATTAATAGTTAAGAGGACTATAAAATAGAAGAGGACTTATTTAACTTTCTTAAACAGAGTCGAAGAATTCGTTCCACCAAATCCAAATGAATTATTAAGCGCGTACTTAATATCCTTCTGCTGAGGCTTATTCGGAACGTAGTTCAGATCACACTGAGGATCGATATTCTCAAGGTTAATCGTCGGAGGAAGCATTCCTGTCTCAAGGGCCTTGATACAAAAAATAGATTCCAGTCCACCGGCAGCTCCCAACAAGTGACCAGTCATCGACTTAGTTGAACTAACCGCTAAATCATATGAGTGTTTGCCGAAAACTTTTTTGATCGCCTGAGTTTCAGCTACGTCACCCAGTGGAGTCGAAGTTCCGTGAGCATTGATGTAACCCACATCTTCCAGTCTTACACCGGATGATTCCATGGTCTGTTGCATGCATAAAAGAGCACCCATGCCTTCCGGATGGGGAGCTGTAATATGGTGAGCATCAGAACTGGCACCGAAGCCTACTATTTCTGCGATGATGGTGGCGCCTCGAGCGACGGCCTTCTCGTAGTTTTCAAGCACGAGGATACCGGCACCTTCACCCATGACAAAACCGTCGCGATCAACGTCGTAAGGACGAGAAGCGCGATGAGGTTCATCGTTTCTACGTGAGAGAGCTTTCATGGAAGCAAAGCCTGCGATGGTGAAGCCCGTGATAACGGCTTCGGTTCCACCGGTTAACATGGCATCTTGTCTTCCCAACATGATTTCAGTGGCGGCAAGTCCTATGGCATGAGCACTCGAAGCACAAGCACTGGCCACGGCAAAGTTAATGCCCTTGAAACCATAGTGAATGGAAATCAAACCTTCCGGCATGTTTGGTATGACTGAAGGAATGAAGAAAGGGGACACTCGACGTGCACCTTTTTCCATGAAGATTTTATGGTTAGCTTCAATATGCGGAAAACCACCCAGACCAGTACCGAAGATGATGCCGATTTTTTCCGGAGCATATCCGGCTTCAGTTAAACGAGCTTGTTTAACAGCTTCGTCACTGGCATGAAGGCCATACTGATTGAACAAATCAAAACGGTCCTGATCTTTCAGTTCCATTAGATTTGGATCTAATTTAAAATTTTTAACTTCTCCGCCAAAAGTGACGGGCCAGTTTTCTGTTTTTTGATTTTCCAGCGTGGAAATTCCAGATTTACCTAAAAGAGCATTCTTCCAAACTTCATCCAGATTATTTCCAAGGCCGCAGATGGCACCCATTCCGGTGACCGCTACTCGATGTAATTTCATAATTTGTGTCCAGAAAGTAAAAGGCCTCCAGGGCGGAGGCCTTTAAAACGATTTAGTGAGATTTAGCTTTCAAGTAAGTAACGATGTCGCCGATAGACTTAAGATTTTCTGTTTCATCTTCCGGGATCTCAACACCGAACTCATCTTCCATCTTCATCATAAGCTCAACCATATCTAGTGAATCAAGGTTAAGGTCATCAACGAAGCTTGTGTTAAGGCTAATGTTAGCTGCGTCCATCTTAGTTGCTTCTGAAACGAGCTTAATTACCTTCTCTTGTAATTCCATTAAAATATCCTCCAAAATTTGAGATGCACTAACTTATTAAATGTATAATCCGCCGTCAATTTTTATCACTTCGCCCGTCACATAACTTGACGCGCGACTCAGTAAAAAGCAAGTAAGTTGGGCAACTTCCTCAGCATTCCCCATTCTTCCCAGAGGAATAGACTTAGAATACTCTTCTTTGGCCTTCTCGTTTAAGGCTTCCGTCATATCGGTTTGAATAAAGCCCGGACAGATCACGTTACAACGCACATTCCGAGTCGCAAGTTCCTTGGCCACCGACTTAGAAAAGCCAATAAGGCCTGCTTTTGAAGCGGCATAGGCCGCCTGAGAAGCGTTACCCATCAGACCCACAATCGAACTCATATTCACGATCGAAACGTTTTCGGCACGTAAGAAGTTGCGGGAAAGGGCCTGAGTCACCATCATCGCCCCTTTTAGGTTGGTATCGATAATTTGTGACATTTCATCCGGCTTCAAACGAAGCAGTAGGGTATCTTTTGATATTCCGGCATTATTAACCAGACCTGAGATAGGGGCTACGTTTTTAGTGAACTCATCAATCGCCTTAGTCATGGCCTCATAATCAGTGACATCAAATTTAAGTCCTGTCGCCTGTCCACCGGCTGCCACTAATTCTTCTTTTAGAGCTGCGGCCTTGGCCTCATCTCCGCGGTAATTAAAAACCACATGGGCGCCTTGACTTGCAAGTGAGAGGGCAATGGATTTTCCAATCCCACGAGCAGCTCCGGTTACCAGAATCACTTTGTCTTTCAAATCAGAATAGATAGCAGTCATAGGGCCTCGACTTCAGAAAATCCTGTCTCAGTATCAAGACTAATGACTTTCAGATTAGGGTTAATTTTTTTAATCAGACCGGCGAGAACTTTGCCTGGCCCGCATTCAATGATGAGAGTGTCATCACTTAACTTCTGAATACTCTGAGTCCAGAGAACACTTCCGCAAACTTGTTTTAAAAGATTCTCTTTAATGATTTCAGGATTAGTATCAGTTGCGTACTCAAGGGCATCCACGTTGGCGATGTAGTTAAACTTCAGTGATTGAAATTTAATTTCATCCAGCACGGGTTTTAATTTCATTTCTGCGGGCTTCATCAGCGCGCAGTGAAAGGGTGCCGAGACTTGGAGCTCAATTGCTTTTACTCGAGCTCCTGTTTTTTCTTCCATTAAACGAATCGCTCGCTCACAAGCATACTTGTCGCCGGAAATTACGATTTGAGAAGGCTCATTAAAGTTCGCGGGACTGACTTTTTCATCTTCTGTTGAAGCTGCTGCACAGGCCTCGATGATTGTGGCCTCTTCTTGTTTTAAGATGGCATACATGGTGCCTTTGCCTTGAGGCACGGCTTCCTGCATGTATTTTCCACGGTAATGAACGGCCTTGACTGCTTCGTCAAAAGTCATCACACCTGCGGCCGACAGAGCAGCATACTCGCCGACTGAATGGCCCAGCACTCTCTCAACAAAAACATTTCTTTGTTTTAAGAGGCCTTGCAGTTTATCAAACAACATCAGGGAATGAGCAACAATAGCAGGCTGGGTATTTTCAGTTAATTTCAGATCTTCGGCCGGACCTTCCAGCATCATCTTTTTAAGATCATAACCAGTGGCCGCATTGGCCTGATCAAAGAAGGCATAGTCTGAGAACACTTTTCCCATGCCTACGTATTGAGTGCCCTGACCTGGGAATACAACTGTAACTTTCATCATCTCTCCTAGTATTTAAGGAAAACGGCTCCGGCAGTAAGACCTGCTCCAAAAGCAGCTAATAGAAGATTATCACCGCGCTTGATTTTTCCTTCGCGGATGGCCTCATCTAAAGCAATTGGTATCGTGGCCGAAGAAGTATTGGCGTATTTGTCTACATTGATAATGACTTTCTCAGGTGGAAAACCAAATCGGTTCCCAACCGCTTCAATGATACGAAGGTTTGCCTGGTGAGGAATAAACCAATCCACATCTTCCATGGTCTTGCCTGAATCTTTAATGACCTTCTCGGAGAGAGAAGCCATGGTTTTTACGGCAGACTTGAAAACTTCCTGACCATTCATGGTTACCCAGTTTTCGCCCTTATCCAGAACTTCCTGAGTCACACGCTTACAAGCACCGCCGGCCTGAAGCATGAGATGATCTTTCTTAGTTGAATCCGCCGCCAAAGTTGTGCTGTAAATTTGAGAGTCCTCATTTTCAGAAGCACGACCCAAAACTACAGCTCCGCAACCGTCACCAAAAAGAATACAAGTGTTACGGTCATCCCAGTTATTAAATGAGCTGGTCATTTCTGAGCCTACAACCAGAATGTGTTTATACACTCCCGTCTTAATCATCGCATCTGCCATCGGAAGAGCGTACAACCAACCAGTACAAGCAGCATTTATATCTAAAGCGCCACAAGCATTCGTGATGCCAAGTTTATGCTGAAGCATACAAGCGGTGTTGGGGAAGAACATATCAGGCAAAGTTGCCGAGACTAAAATGAAGTCAATATCATTAGGAGTAAGGTTGGCCGCTTCAATCGCCTGCAGGGCCGCAAGTTTTGCCATTCCGCTGGGAGATTCATCTTTTGATAAATCTGCAATTCGTCTGGTATGGATTCCCGTTCTCTCCACAATCCATTGATGATTAGTATCGACACGTTTGGCGATATCATCATTAGTTAAAATCTTGTCTGGCAGAAAGCTCCCAGTCCCAAGAATTTTTGTGTTAAAAAGTTTCATAGATCGTCCTTGTCATTTAACTTTGAGCACAAATAAAAAAGCCTTCTTTCGAAGGCTTATTTATTTTGTTTTATTTTGAAAGCTTAGACCTGAGCAGCATTTGCGTCAGCTTTAACTTTGATTTCAAAAACTTGTTTACCTTTATAGTGGCCACAAGCTGAGCATACACAGTGTGGAAGAACAGAGTCACCACAGTTAGGGCAAGCCTGAGGGAATTTTCTATAAAGTTTATGATGTTGACCAGCTCGTCTTAAACCTTTACGCGAAACGCTGGTTCTTTTCTTAGGTACTGCCACAAATCCTCCGATATTACTCTAATGCTTTATCTAATTTCTAAAATTGAGGTTCTATTTCTAATACAGATTCCACTGCTTGCCAAGTGCATTTATGGAGTGTCAACGCCCTCTATTTTGCTTTCCGCGTCAAGGACGGGGTATTGATTGTAATTTAGGAATATTTGCTCATGCAGCATTTCCTGGAAATCAATAGTCCGTTTGTTATAAAAATAGATCTCGTAGACGTCATTTTCGACGTAAGTTTCGTCAATTCCTGCGAATAATTCACTGGTTGCGAGCGCTTCATCAATAAATACAATCTTAAAGGGAACATCCAATTGGACCGTCATAGGCTTTAAGGTCCGGACACATTCCGTGACATAATCGGCCTCAACGATTCCTTTGGCGATCAAAAATTCACCCATATCGGGCTTATTTTTCTTTTCAATTTCACCGGAAATCAGGATGGAAGTTTCTTCCAGATACTCTTCCGGGGTTCTTTCGGTAGCATTTTCATTCATTTCCATCAAAAATTCTTTAACCCAGTCGGTGTCCTGGTCCAGTTCAAATTCAATGGGATTATTGGCCGCGAGTTTGATCAAATTGATCTTCGCCCCAATCTTATCTTGCTTATTCATAGATACCTCTGTTTATGCGATAACTTCTATTAGAGATTGCACGAACTGTGAAGGACCAAACATAATGAGTTGCGAAAAAATTTTGATTACTGGCTTTTCCGGAGCAGGGAAGACGAGTTTTCTCAAAGAAATTGAGTTTCAAGCTCCAGATTCAGACTGGGATTTTCAGGACCTCGACCAACTCATTATGAAGTCTCGGGGGAAAGGTCATAAAGATCTGGCCTCAGTGATTGAAGCTCACGGATGGGAAAAGTTTCGTTTATGGGAGCGACAAGAACTCGAAGGGTGGCTCAAACAAGATGGCAAAGGTGTATTGGCCTTGGGTGGGGGAACTCTTACTGAGACTTTACTGGAGCTTTATCAACCAATAAGGACGATTCAAATTTTATATGTCCATGCTCCTTTCGAGACTTGCTGGGAAAGGCTTAGCTCCGGAAGTTCTGAAGAGCGGCCTTTAATTAAGTTAGGTAAAGAGAGGCTTTATCAGGTTTATCTGGAGCGGCAGAAGATTTTTAATCGGATTTCATTAAGAGTAGAGAACCTTTCTAAAAATGATTTGAAAAAAGCCGTTTCAACCCTGATTAAGCGCATGAATATTTGTCGCAGTCCAAGTTGCTGATTTTAAAGATGTTTATTGAAATTATATGAAATTAAATAGGTAAAATGAGCTGTTTGCGTATAAATATTCATATGCAAACCTTTTCCTTGCCTAGGGTTCTTGGTTCAGAACGGCTTGATACAGTTTTATCATTACTCTTCTCTCTACGAGATGAGGAGGTCATTCATGTGGACTGGTCAAAAGTACAAAAGATTGAGCCAGCTGGCTTGGCCATTTTAAGTATTTTGTTTGATCAATCGATTGAAAAGAAATGCAAACTGATTCATGAAAATATTAAACCCGTTCTAAAAAAAAAATATCCACTTATACTTTTTACGGATGAAAAGTTCAGTCAACTTCCTTCACCAATGCTGCATGATTTTAATCGTCCCAATGCTTTCTTGTTATGCTGTCAAGGAGGAGTCGATTTAAGATATAAAGAGAATCTTGCTAGGAGTTTTTTTAATTTAGATGAAGATTTACTTTTCTCCGTCCAACTTGTCTTTAATGAACTTATACAAAATGCTGTAGATCACTCTACCTCTGAAAGATATTATATTTATTTTGGTTTAGAGGACGATGAAGTTCATTTTGGCGTACTTGATATGGGGGTTTCTCTCCCAGCAAAGATGGAGCAGAAATATAATGCTATTGATGATATCAATTACCTTGAGTTGAGTTTAAAAGAGGGGATTTCAACACGAAGACAAAGAGTTGGAGGCTTAGGACTTTTTCACACATTTCATATGATTCAAGGATTAATGGGAAAATTTGTTTTTATCAGTCGAGATGGACAAATACGACGATATTTTTCTCAGCGCAAAGTAAACAGAATGAAATTAAAGCATCGCTTAAATGGAACATGGGTAATGTTTACCTTTAAAAATTAAGAGCAGGATTCATGAACATTAAAATTAAAGAAATATTTCAAACTGATTATATCTCAAGGCAAGCTGGAGAAAAACTTCGATTTATGATTTTAAAAGCAATTCAAGAAAAGAAAAAAATTGTTTTGGATTTTAAAGATTTGATTGTAGCGAGTACTTCATTCTTTGATGAGGGAATCGCAAAGCTGGTTGACGAGAAGGTAAGTGTAGATGAATTTGGCAATTTTATTGAGATTATCAATCTTAATAAAAATGATAAAAAAGTGCTTGATAAAGTTACTGATTATAGAGGATTTAATTTAAGTTTCAAACAGGCCCACCCGTGGAGATTGTGCCCAATTGGAGAGCATTGGGTTAAAGAGCATCCTCGTTCGTCTAGCCGAGGAGTAAGTACTGTTGTTGATGGACACTGCCGCAAGAACCCAAAAGGGAAAGATGTCATTACTGCCGAGGAGCTAGTCGAGATTGCAAATAAGCATTTTCAACAGATAAAAAAGCTTCCTTCCACCAAGAGTTTAAAGTTTGAAGATGGAAATAAATATGACGCTGTCATAGGTGGTTGGTGTGAATATTGGAATAATATCCTTAAGCCAAAAATTGACCTTGATCCTGATTTGATAAAAGCACTTATCGCCTCAGAATCAGGATTTCAGGCAGTACCAAAAGGGCCAAAGGGACACAAGGCGATTGGGATAATGCAATTAATGCCTGAGACGGTTAAGTACTTGGGGAGAAATGGTCGCGAATTAAAAGATCATTTTGTTGAACTGGACACTAAAGATGCTGAGAATCCAACCATTAATATCGCTGCTGGAGTCCGCTGGTTATTTCGAAAGTATGAACTACTTGAGTACAAACTGAAAAGAACTCCCACTTGGGAAGAAGTCCTTTATGATTATAAAGGATTTACAGGTTCTAAAACTGAATTAGCTAAAAAGTCCAAGCTAATTTTAGATGGTTTTTTGAAGGAACTTAAACAATGAAAACTTTTTTTTCTCTTATCTTAATTTTTACTTTTAGCTGTAGTCACAATTCGCAACTCAAAGTGAATAACTTGACGGAGAAAATATATGATGTTGAACAGGCCCGCGGAAAAATTTTTTATTTTTGTTCTGAACCCGAAGGTGAAGAACCCAGGAGTTATTTGAGTATATATTTGATGACGGATAAAAAAGTGGACCTGTTTTTCTCTCGTCGTAAACTTGGAACAAAAGAATGTTTAGATTGGGTTAAAGAAATTGACCAAATCTATGAGGAATCCAAATGGGTGAGGCTGGTAGGAGTTGAAGGAAGTAATTCAAGCTTTGAAGATAAAGATTTACCCGCCCATTTAAACCAAAAAGACCCGGTTACAGTAAATTCAACATGGTTTTTTAGCAGAATAGTGACAAATCAGGGGTGTATGGGGCATTTTGGACATGAGTGCAACCCCGGTTTTACTGAAAAAAAGATCTACCAGGAACCTTAATACTTCACACATAATATTGCCGTTTGGTTTTCCTCTAAGATACCATGTGTAAAAGCTTACATTTGGTCGGGAGGACCTATGCAGACCACACTTCAAGGAATAGAACTTTCTGTGGCGATTCTCATGGATGACATGAATAGTGCCAAAGATATTGCCGGCGCTCTAAGACAGCACAATATTCTGGCCCACCACTATCAAAGCCTTGATGAATTCTGGGTTGCTTGTTCCATTCAGGTGCCAGATCTGACGATCGTGGATGTCACGAAAATGAGTCAGGGGAGTATTCAGTTTAAAACTCATCCGAAGGTTCAGGATAAATCTCTCGCTTATGCTTTCTTTTCCAAAGATTCCACCAAGATTCTTCTTCAATCGACACTTGGCCTGAATCCGATTGGTTATATCCACCAGGATATGGCCTTGAACGCCCAAATCATGGGACTGGTTTCCCTTCGTGCAAATGAAATTAAAAATCAAAAAGAAAAAGCTGAACTTGAGACCCGCATCCAACGACTGCAAGCTCGCTCCCAGCGTCTGATCTCTGAAAGATCGGATGCGGAAGAATTCCGTGCTCATTTTGAATATATCCGAAATCTCTGTGCAGAAATTGAAGATGAATCCACTCGTCAGGACTTTACCACTTCACTTCTTGGTAAACTTGAAAAGTGGGAGGCGATCGACGGTTACGGACTGTATGAATTAAATCAGAACGGCCAGAAGCTCATCGCCCCTGAAATTGCAAAAAGTAAATATCATCCTTTTCCTTCTTTATGGTTGGGTCAGGAAAATACTCAGGGGATTGAATCCTTCGCTCAAGACATGGCCACGCAAGTTGCCAATGACTTGTTTGAAATTGATCCCGTCTCTATTCGCATTCATGCTGGAAGTACGAATCCAGAACTTCTTTTGTTTGTCTCATTCCGCGAAGAGCGCATGATGAACTTCCCGTGGGACGTACTGGAAAGTATGCTGAGTTCAAGCTTTCGACGTTTAAAGCTTTATCAGCAAATGCCTCAATACTCTTCCCAGTTTCTTCCTATGTGGGAAGCTCTGGATAATATGGACCGAATGCAGAAGGGCGGAGTTGACTCCGATATGCGGATTGTGGCCTTGAGTCTGATCCCGTTAACGGAAGTTGCCAAGAAAAGAACGAATAATAAATTTTTCTGGTCGGCTTTCTTTAATGATTTTTTCTTGCAGCTTTCAGGAAGACTTCAAAAGAGCACTAAGCTTTCACTTTTTGGACCATGGCATGTGCTGTTTTTTATTCCGCGTGAAAACGTGGAAACTGAAACTCAAATGCTTCAAGTTTTCATAAAGCAGTTTAGCTACTGGAAGTTTTTTGAAGATAACTCTCAGGTATTATCTGAAGAAATGCATCCCGTTCTTAAATTAATCCCGGCTTCTTCTGCCCACTACCTTCGGATTTTTGAAAAAGAATTCGGAGATTTGAATTTAGAGGAAGAAGGCAAGCGTCTGATGAATATTGCACGATCTGACGCAAAGAGATTATCTATCTAATGAGACACTCCACCTTTCTTGAAGTTAACCTGTCCCTGATTGGACAGAACTTTCAGCGAATAAAATCTCTGGCACCTAAAGCTGAAATCCTTCCTATGGTCAAGGCCGATGCTTATGGCAACGGTATGTTGCCGATTTCCCAATTCCTAGTGAGAGAGTGTGGTGTGAAAAAACTTGGATGCGCCACTTTGGGTGAAGCTCTTCGTTTGTTTGATGAATGTCCGGATCTGGACGCCGAGGCCCTGGTATTTTCTGATAGTGAACTTCTAAATGAGAAGGCCCGCGAGGCTTACCTTCATTACAATATTACCCCTGTCATTCATAGAAAATGCGATCTGGATCTGGTTTTAAAGGATCAGGCCTTCAAGAAAATGCCGCTTATTTTGAAGATGAATACAGGGATGAATCGTTTGGGTCTTCTAAGTGAGGAGCTGGACGAGTATTTACCGCTACTCAAACAAAGAGGAGTGGAGCATTTCATTACTCACTTCGCCCGGTCCACTCAGGTCATTAAACCTGAAGATAAATGTCATAAACAGTATCTTGAGTTCACACAAATAAAGAAAAAACTTCAGGACTATGGGGTAGAGGTCAGATCAACATCTGTTTCTAATTCCGGAGCGATTGAACAGAAATTTGGTGTGGATGAAACTTATGTAAGACCTGGGCTTATGCTCTATGGTCCTCCGAGTGTTCTCGATCCGGTCACCTGGAATGGTGATCAGGTTTCACGTTTAGTGACGAAAGTTATCTCTACCTTTCATGTTAAGAAAGGTACACCAGTAGGTTATGGTGTGAATGTTGCCGACAAAGATGGTTTTATGGTGGCGGTGGCCATGGGGTATGGGGATGGCATGATGACTTTTTTAAGCGGAACCAAGCTTAATATGAAAGGTCACGTGGGAAAAATCTTTGGGCGGGTTAACATGGATGTCACATTAATCTTCTTTGATTCATCAGCTGCTTCCGACTTCAAACCGGAAGATCAGGTTGAAATCTGGAATCATGATGCCCAGGTGATTACTGATATAGCTGTTCAGAGCAAAACTCACGCTTATCAACTAATGTGCGGTATCTCCGCTCGAATTCCCAGAATTTATAAAGTAAAGTAGACGTATGAGCGTTAAGGCATTTGTTGAAAATCAAATAACTGGAATAGGAGAGAGTGTTCTCAAGCACCTCACCGGTCTGGGGGATTTTACCAATTTTACGTTGAAGACCATCTTTTGGACTTTCAAACCTCCTTTTAGATTAAAACTGCTTTTTGACCAGGTCTATTTCATGGGCAATAAGTCAGTCTTCATTATCTTCCTGACATCTATTTTTACCGGAGCGGTTTTCGCTTTCCAGATTTATCTGGGTTTTAAAGCGATCAACGCTGATTCATTCATTGGCCCGATTGTGACTATCGCTCTTGCTAAGGAACTGGCTCCAGTGCTTTCCGGACTAGTGGTGGCCGGTCGTTGTGGAGCTGCTATGGCGGCCCAGATCGGTAGTATGAAAGTGACGGAACAAATTGATGCCTTGGAAGTAATGGGAATAAATAGTTATCAGTACCTCGCAGTTCCCCGCATCTTGGGTGCTATGTTTGCCATGCCTCTTTTGTCCGGTCTCTTTCTCTTGATAGGATATTGGGGATCTTGGCTCATTGGCGTAAAAGTGATCCAGATTGATGAAATTCTTTATACCCAAAAAATTAGTGATTTTATGACTCTGGGTATGGTGGCGGAAGGTTTAATCAAAGCGACTGTCTTTGGTTACCTCATTGGCATAATCGGAACTTATCAGGGATTTAATGTCACTGGTGGTGCCGAAGGTGTTGGTAAGGGAACGAATATGGCCGTTGTCTGGGGAATGATCACTGTCTTAGTTGTAGATTTCTTCTTAACTAGTTTCCTGGCGAAGATTCTATGAGTGGTGAATATTCAGTTGAATTTCGTCACATGACTAAGAAATTTGGTGATGCAACCATCTTAAGTGATCTTAATTTTGGTATTCATCGTGGAAAGATTACCACCATCTTGGGATTCTCCGGGGCAGGTAAGACGACATTGATGAAACATATTCTGGGTCTGGTAGAACCGACTGAGGGTGAAGTTGTTGTTCTTGATACCGTGATCGGAAATTTAAGTGAATTAGAACTGAGAGAATTTCGCCGAAATTTTGGTATGGTATTTCAGTATGCTGCCTTATTTGATTTTTTAACCTCTTTTGAGAATGTGGCCTTTCCTTTGCGGGAGTTTACCAAGATGAACGAAGAACAAATTCATGAAAAAGTCATGAATCTTCTTGAATCGGTAGGTATTGCCAAAGAAGCTGCTAAAAGACTCCCGTCAGAACTTTCCGGAGGGATGAGAAAAAGGGTAGGTCTTGCCCGGGGTCTGGCACTTGATCCCCATATCATGCTTTATGATGAGCCCACGTCGGGCCTCGATCCGATCACCACTCATGTCGTTTACGATTTGATGAGGGACACTCATCGACTGAATGAACACCGGGGTTTTTCCTCTATTATTATCTCCCATGATATCCATGCCACACTTAAATACTCAGACTATATCGTCTTCATGGAGAAGGGAAAAGTAGTTGAGCATTTGGATGTAGAAAATTTCAAAAAATCGGAAAATCCTGTCATTCGAAGATTCCTTGAGTTATAGCCGGAATCGATTATCATCAATGAATAACCGATAGTTCGAGTTATTTGAATATTGATGGAGTAAATTCTTGAATCCACTGAAAGTAGGACTCCTAACGTTGGCAGCAATGGCCAGTGTAGTGGTGATGTCATTAAAGATAACGCAAAACCAATCTGGTTTTGGAAAACATATTACTTATCAAACCAAGCTTAAAGATGCTTCGGGTATCTTTGAAAAAACTCCTATTAAAGTCGCGGGGATAAACGCTGGTCGAATCAAAAGTATTGAACTTGAAAATTCGGAAGCACTCATCACTTTTGAAATCGTCGATAAAATTAAAGTTACTCCGAATGCTAAATTGAAAATTAAAAGCGTGGGTCTTTTAGGTGATAAATTCATAGATATGGACTTAGGAGATCAGCAAGGTGAACGCCTGGCGGAAGGTTCAAGAATTCCCACAGAAGGTGGAGAAGGGCTTGATAATCTGGCTAAAGATGCCTCACAAGTTTTAAAAGAAGTTAAAGAAATTGCAGCAACCGTTAAAGAATCCCTTCGTGATGATGAAGGGAGAAACATGATTAAGCAAATCGTTTCAAATATAAATGATATGTCTGCAAGTCTAAAACGTATCACTACCGGTAACGAAGATAAGATTAATAAAATCATTGATGATATTGAAGCGGTCTCCTCTCAACTTGCTCATGAAACTGATCGATATCAAAAAGACTCACTCATGGGAGACCTGGCAAAAGTCGGGCCTATCCTGGATAAAGTCGATGCAGCTATGTCTGATCTTAAATTGATTGTTAGTGATGTTAAAGATGGAAAAGGAACGGTTGGTAAACTACTTCGGGATGACGCTGTAGTGGATCAGGTTTCCCAAACTCTTTCCAGCGTGAATCGTTTAGTTAACCGAATCAACAATATTGAAGCTGATATTGGTCTGTCGACTGGGGCCAACACAAGAACTGGATCTGATACCAGATTTGACATAGATATCTACCCTGCCCCTGAAAGATTCTTCCGCTTAGGGATTGTAACCAACGAGTTTGGCCCGGAAACTGAACGTGAAACTGATACCTATACCAGCGTAAATGGGGGGGCAGAGACCAAAACATCTGTCCGAAAAGTGGACAAGTCAGAGTTCAAATTCAATTTCCAGATCGGTCGTAGAATTCAGCGTTGGGGACTTCGAGCCGGTCTAATAGAATCGACTGGTGGTGTTGGTCTTGATTACTATATTCCGGACTACGGCATTAGATTTGGAACCGAACTATTTGATTATCAAAAAGATGCCGGACCTAATCTTCGACTCGTAACAGAAATTAAAATTTGGAACGTTTTATTTGCCCGAGTGGCAGGAGAAGACTTAATCTCTAAGGACGGAAAACAAAGTGCTACCATTTCAGCTGGTCTAAGGTTTAATGATCAGGATCTGGCAGCACTTATAGGAATATTTGCCCGGTAATTATGGATAAAAACTGGCTGATTAGAACTAAATCGAACCATATCCTTGGCCCCGTCTCTAAAGAGAAGGTGCAAGAGCTTTATAAAAATGGCTCGATAAAACCAGATGATGAGGTTTGTTCAGGAAATGGTTACTGGTTTTTCATCAGAGAAGACGAGATGGTAGAACGATTTCTTACAGGAAATGAGGTTCAAGGTTTTAATCCCATCAGCGAGGCCAAGGATGTTATCACTCAGGCACCTGAAGTCCAATCAATTGATAGCGATGATATAACCCGGGTTGGAGGGCTTAATTTGTCTCTCTTAGCGGGCCAAACAGACAGGATCCCTTCCTCACCTGAAATTCCCATTCCTAAAGAGCGATCTCAGACTTCTAATCTCAAAGAAACTCCCTCTCCTGAGGTTAAAAAAAAAAATAACTCAGGACTAAAATCTAAAGCTACTCCCAGACCGACAAAGCCTCTAAAAAAACAAAATTACCTAAAATATATCGGCATATTGGGATTCCTATTTCTTTTTTTGATGGTCTATTTCAGAAAATCGATAATTCGGACATTCTTCCAGGGAGAAATGACTTTCAATCCTATTTCACTCATATTAAATGATAGTTATGCTCAGGAAGTTCTACCAGAGCAAAAAAAAAATCTACTAGAGAGTAGCATTACCCTTGAGGACATTATTTTCCGGCCTTCGATGGGGCTGGACGGTTTCAAGGTGATCAGTTTCCTTAATATCGATGAAATCAATTGTTCTGATTTAAATAATGAAATATTCCAATTAGGTGTCATTCTTCATCCTCCTGAACTTGTGAATGAAAAATTTCTCATTAAGCTCCGTGATTGCTTTCTAAAGCTCGAGGAGAGTCATCCTGTAAAGAAGTGGATGAAATGGATGTCAAAAAGTGAACCGTTAAATAAGAAAGAACTGAAGATACAGAGTAAGTTGACTGAAATTATTAATTCCCAGTTTAATCTGATCACAGACTTAAAGGTAAGAAATGAGATTGTTAAAATTCTTCATGAAGTACCTGAAAACACTTTAAGCGAGAAAGTTCTCAAATCTTACCTCTATCTGATGATTGGCAATATCGCCCGTTCCGATAATATTTTAAGAGAATTCATAAATACCACTCCATTTGAAAATTGGAAGAAATCAAAGGTGTCCGGGAGTTTCTATCATAAATTAAGCAGCAGTTTAATGACTCAGTTGTTTACCAAACTTTCCCAGCATCCGGCCGATCGTCGTTCTTTTGAACTTTTTTGTTTGTATCTACAAAATTATTATAATGATGAATCCTTGCTTGGAATCGCTGGAAATATCGATACCAGTGCCGTCGAAGCTGCCTTGGATTTAAAATATACAGAAGTTCTAGCACCCTCATTGGTTCAGTTTATTAGACTGTCCAGAATGGGTGAAAATCATCGAATGAAGCTTCTTAGAGACTTCGAAAAGCTACCTCCATCAGAGCAGGCCTATTGGATATGGCCGTTTATGAACATTGGCCCCCTCGTTTCAGATGCTCTAAATCCAGAACTTTTGAGATTAGAAAAAGAAGATGAACTTTGGTTTATTTATTTACTGGATAATGAAAAACTTGCAGATTTTTTCTCAAAAAAACACGGCAAAAGCTTTTTACCCAGTCGCAGACCTTATCTCAAGGCCAATCTGGAGAATCCTCAAGTATTTATGCTTAGCTTATACAAGCTCATAGAGTTGGGTGATATTAATAAAGATCTGGTGCAAAAAACGACTGAATACATTACTCATGACTGATTACTCACAACCAGACTTCTACCGCTTTAATGAGGATTCTTTAAAGCTGGTGAGGTGGGTATCGATGAAAGTCTCAAAAGCTTCTCAGCTGCTTGATTTAGGAGCAGGCTGCGGAATTATAGGGATTGAACTGGCCAATCTTTTAAGACCGGAAAAACTGAATCTTCTGGAGGTGCAAACGGAGTTTGTTCCTCATATTCAAAAAAATATAAAAACTCAACTAAAGCATCAGATACCAGTTGAGGTCGTGAACGATTCATTTGGGAAATGGTCTCCTGAAAAGAAGTTCGATTTGATTACCTGTAATCCCCCTTATTTTTTGCCAGGAAGAGGGGAGCCTTATAAAGATGGGCGAAGAGAGCTCGCACGATCTTTTGTTCTGGATAACTGGAAGATTTTTTTTGATGCCATTGATAAAGCGATGACAGATAGTGGGCAGGCCTTTTTAGTGATTAAGGACGATAGAGTTGTTTTAGATACGATAAAAAAAAACAATCTACTATTTGATTTACAGGTCTTTAAAGAAGGTAATCTCATCTTTTTAGAATTATCGAGACTGTATAAAAATTGAAGTGAGTATTTCTTTTAACTCCGGATCCGCGACATCTCCAAAAAGCCTATCTGCTTCCATTTTCAAAATTTTGTATTGCGGAGACTGAGGATGTAACTTAGGGGGAACAGGATTTTTAGATTCCTGAATTTTTACTTCATTGAAAAAATTTTCTTGGGTTTGAAAAACCAGTTTCTTTATTACAGCCTTGAGTTCTGGAAATATCTTAAAAATCTGAACTTTTATTTCTTCAGCTAAGAACGATAGTTGATGAGAATAACTAGCGTGTTTGGCCATGACAAAAAGTGATCCATTTTTGATTTTAAGGGGAGATGTCACAGGCGAGAGTTTGGGACCTACAATATCCGGCCATTTTTTAATTAATTGGAGGAAATCGAAGGTCTGGTAAAAAGAGTGAAGATTTTCGCGCTTAAGGTCATGAGAGTCATACCTCTCCAAATCTTTGTAATTTAAGCCTTTAAAATCGATTTTTTTGAACATGATTTATACTCAGTAACCTAGCTCTTCCCTCTTGTCCATGATATAGAATTATCATGCTTAGGTTAACTCTTTTATTATTAATTACTGCTTGCAGCGGCTACCGCTTCTCCCAGCAGGATAATCCATTATCTCAATATGGAATTCAGAGTCTTTCCGTACCCATGTTTTATAATTATTCCAATGTAACTGAAGTCCATGCGGATTTTACCCGTGAAACTTACCGCTTGTTAACTGGATTTAGTGGTCTGAAGCTAATTAACGGTTATAAGAAAAATGCCGATGCTGTCTTAATTGGAATTATCAAATCTCCAGAAAAAGTTGCTGAAACGATCCGTCCGTCAAATCTTAGAGTTGCCCAGGAAAAGGCCAGGGAGGCGATTGGATCTCAAAGAGAAAATTTCTATGTTCCGGGTACTTCTGATGTTCAATTATATCTTCAGGTTATTGTTATCAAAAAACCTACTGAAGAAGAGTTAGCGCTTTTAAAGTCAGGAATTGGTGATCAGATTAAATCCACTTCTAAAATTATTTTCAATGAGCTCATTCCACTGCGCATTCAATACACCCGTGAAATCCTGGATGGAGCAGGTGTGCAAGTAAACTCCACTCAAAATATCGGGGTTCAAAGAAAGATTCTGAAGAATCTGTCAGAAAGAGCGGCAAATTCCATCAGGGATATGATCTTGTATGCATTCTAAATGGCAGATCTGGGATTTTTTTTCTTCTTATAATCGGGATACCTTAAAGTCCTATGAAGGAATACTGGCCCTAAATACCTTTGATCCTATTTGTCTTAAATTAGTGAAAGACTTTCTTACTCGGGGTATGACTGATCAAATTCTTCATTACAAGATGGCCTCAGAAGTGACCAAAACGTGGATTGAGGAAGAGTTTCAGACACTAAGCTTATTCGGTAATACTGAAAGCTTTTTTATTCATCAGGCCCATGATCTTCCTGCTGACATCCTGGAGATATTCTCGAAACTCGAAGTGAGTGGGAGATTCATCCTTTTAAGTTTTGAGAATGAGCTTACTCCGTGGAAGAAGCTGGTTAAAGAAGGCAAAATTGCTACATTGGTTATTGAGTCACCACGCTTTTGGGAACTCAATAAGCTTTTGGATTTTGTTTGTGCCCATTTACGATTACCTTTAAGTTACGATTCAAAAACATGGATACTCGATGCTCTTGATAATAACTTAGGGTCTTTCTATAATGCTTGTTGTTTGATCAAACTTAATCATCCAGAAGCTAGAGAAGTGACCCTCTCCAACGTTAAAGAACTCCTGACCCTGGAAAAATTAGATCAGTTTCAATTGGCCTCACTCGTTGCACGAAAAAAACATAAAGAGTTCTTTGAGAAGCTTGTGGCCTTACAGGGGGACTTTGAAAAAATGCGTGGTTTTTTCAATTTCATGCAATCACATTTAATTAAGATGGCCGATACTTCCTACCTTTCTAAAAAACCACGGCTCACTCAGTATGATAAAGATCTTCAAAGTACCTCAAAGCTGTGGAAAACTTCTGAATTAGTCATTGAAATTGAGAAATTTAACCATTGGGAGCTTCTGTGTAAGCGGAAGGACTCTCATCTTTGGCATGAGATTAAAGAGGCCCATTTAAGATCCCTCTAGTGAAATAATGCCCTGGCACTGTCTAAGATTTAGACGGCCCGTCTAAACTTCAGTCACTCTCTCCCACAACATCACGGATTCCCATCATACCCATTTGGCCCTCACTTTGCAGGTTTACTACAAAACCTAATTATTGAGGAGTTCCCATGAACGCATGGAGACTGGTTCTAGTCCTTTCATTTATCTCTGGTCATTTATTTGCTCAGGAGCAACTTGCTCTTAGGCTTAATGAACAGGGTATGATGAAGATTCTTCGTATGGCGGTTCAGTACAATACGGCAACGAAAGAAAGTCGAACTATTGTCATTCCTCAAAACATTTATAAATTTTCGATTCCTAAATCCCAGATCCTTTCTAATCCTATTATTCCTGTCGTAAATGAAATCAGCGACCTGAATCTGAATAAGGATCTAAGTTTTTATCTAAATACCTCAGATATAAAAGTTAGTGGGGACGTGGATCAGAAAAGCCTGAAAATGGCCATTTCAAACTCAAGTGATAATGGTTTTGATTTAAGTTTAAGTATTGATATTCCTCAAGTCGTTATGGATGCTTCTCGCCTTGCCTTGTGTGAAGACAAGGATAGATATTCAAAAAAGTGCGGACAGGGACTTCAAGCTTCTTTATCTCAATTAAAAATAAAAACAGTTGGAAGGCCAATTACAGTAAAAGCAGTATTGCGACTGCGTACTGATGGAAATGTTGCCCGAGTAACAGTGCGATCGGTAGAAACTAATCTGGAAGGAAAAAATGCTCCCAATCTTGATATTAATTTCAAATCTGTAGATGTTCCAAGAATCGCCATTGTTATCAATGGGCAAGAAACTGAACTTGATACTTCTCGACTGAAAAATGAAATTCTAAAATATAAAACGTTCCTTTCCAAAAAACTCTTGAGTTTTGTCGCTGATTTTGTTGCTGGTGATTTGGTTGAAATGCTTAACGTGTATTTAGTTAATACAGAAGTTGCAACCTCTTATCAAATCTATCGTAAAGATGTTCCTGTTAAGTTTGATGAGTTCTTGAGTTTCCCTAGACCAATGCCAGAGGGTTACATACGTTCTGCATTATCTGAACTTGAAAAAAGAAATAATCCTATAAATACCATGATGGCCCAGATTTCTGAGGTGATCAGAAGTGCTCAGGTTGAAATCGCACTTAAAAAAATCTCGACGCCGGAAAACAAGGATGTAGAACTTGCGGGACTTGTTAATCTGGTATTGAACGGACGTGGTCTTAACGTAAGAAATACTCTTGGAAATTCTTTTCGACCACTTCCGAGGCTTGATCTGACCTCACAACGAAACAATGACATTAATCTTGCGATTTCTGAGCCTGTTATAAACGGAGCTCTCGATCTGGTAAATTCTACTGGTCTCTTTCAGGAAGTTCTGGAAGCTGCGGCTCCAGTACCTGGGGTTTCTATCAGAAGTGTAAAGATGCACTTCAATGGAAATAAAAGCTTAGTTGCCGTGGTTAATGCTCAAGTGGATCTTAAAAAGCTTCACTCTGATGGCATTGCTTCATGGTTCAAAAATAATATAGCCGTCTTTCTTGAGAGAAATAATAACAATTCAGTGATTTATTTCCCGATTGAAGTTGAAGTCATTCCTCACTTTAAATCCCTGCCTACTGGCGGAACAGGTGTCGACCTTAGAGTGCTGTCACCTTTTAACTATGCCGAACTGCCTAATCGTTACAACTATCCGACCAATGTCCCTAAGATGAGCGAAATTGTAAAGGCCGGTGTCATGGATGAATTAAGAGGGTCGCTTGAGCCTCACACCAACAGAACCTACAGCGTTGATCTCTCTAAGTTTTTAAATCAGGCAGGAGTAGAGTTCCTACCGAAATCAATTTCAATAAATCAATCAGCTTACCTGCTACTGAATATGGATTTAGTCGATATCAAGTTTAACAGCAAAAACCCAAATAAAAGATAAGGCACAAGTATGAAAAATTGGACAGGATTTATTCTGGCTTTAACTCTTATCTCGGGCCATGTAAGCGCAGAGGCTTTTAAATCGCCCGACATCATCATTGATTCCAAACTGGATTATGATTGGTCAGGCGTGCTGATTTCAAAATTCAGGACGATGCTTAAAAATAATAATATGAATGATCCTTTTAACGGGAAAATTGCAGAACCAATTCTCATTAATGAATCCAGAATTGGAGATTACCTTCCAGCTAGCTCAAAAACATTCATGCAGAGCTTTGGAAATGCCGTTGGCCTGCAAATGATTAAGTCAGAAACAAAAGTCTGGATGCATGGACTTTCTTATGATGTAAAAGGTTTTAAAACTAATCTCAAAGCAAGTCAGGCAGTCTCCGATGGTCTGGTTATGGGAACTGAGTTTTCTGCCTCAGAAGTAGGGCTTAAAGCAGATAAGATTTCCTTAACGTTAGTCATTCCAGGGAAAAATCTTAATGCCTCTCCTATCTTTAAAGTGGATATTATTAATCCTGTTATTCGGGCATCTGAAGAAAATCTTATTAAATTTTTCACACAGATTAAAATTCAGGATAATAAGGAATTTTTCAAGCTGCAAATTCAGAAGGCGAACTTTGATCAGATGGCACAGGGACTTCTTAGTCGTCCTCAGGATATCCATTTGGATTATGAACGAATTATCATTCCGGAAGTTAGTTTGAAAATTGGAAATAAAACGGTTAATTTTTCTCCTTCTAAAATTGAGAAACTTATTCGTGATAATCAACCGGCAATCAAAGGGCTCCTCTTGGCCCAAGCCGCAGACATTCTTCAATCAAACACTACAGAAGCTGCTTTTAAAGTACTCGAACAAGTTAAAATTAATAAGGAACATTGGCTGAATACAGATTCTATTCAAAGCCAAATTATGATTTCACGTTTCAGTACCACTGCTTCCGGAGATAACATTGAAATAAATTTGCCGGGAGATTTTTGTACGAGTGAAAAGTTTAATCAGTTAAAGAAACAGTGTATCCACAGTAAGGTTACTCAAACATCTGAAACACGCTTAAATTCGAAACTTCATAAAGATTCTGTCTTTGTTATGAAAGATCTGATGGACCGTGGGGAAGCAAATATTGTTGCTAGCATATCTGAGGACTATTTAAACAAACTTCTGGTTGCTACATATGATGCCGGTCTTTGGAAGACTGCCTTGGATGAGGCAGGAGTTGATCTAGGCCCGAATAAAGTCATCATGCGTATGGATAAAAGAGGGGATTCGGGAACTCTGATTATGGACGTTATTTATAAACCAACTAAAATGGAAAAACTGATAACGGGCTCTAAAGTTATTCGTTTCCCATTAGTCCTGGATATTGCAGTAAGAGTTGAAAAAGTTGCTGATGAACCAGTTATTATCGTACGCCTTAATGATGTTGATACTTCCGATGAAACCTTGATCTATGGGCGTCCTGATGAGAACCTCATTAGTACTGTTCAGGACATCCCTCGGTTTAGAAATAAGGTCGCAAACACTATTCGTGAAAAGCTGGCAGCACTAAGCAATAAAGATTTGATTGAGCTTCGTTATCCTGAATTAAAAGGACTTGGTTTGGACAAGGTTGATTTCTTGTCGGATGGAAATGGCAGAATGAACGCCATTATGCGCCTGGAAGATCTTCTGGCCGAGGATTAGTAATAAACCTGGGCCTTGGCCTGCATGAATGAATACATAAAAACAGCATTGGGGTCGTTAGCAACACGACCCAATTCTTCTTTCGCTTTATCCACAACTTCCTGCTCGACGTACTTATCTTCGACTAATTTATCAGAAGCTGAAAGTAACAGGTCCGTCCAGAAATGAATCGCTTGTTTTCTTAGGGCCGGTTGGCGGTTATCAAAGTGCCAGGTTTTAACTTCTGTTTTAACCTGATGATATCCAACCTGGGTTAGTAAGTTGCCTAATTTGGCACCAATGAAGGGATCCCCAGCATGATCGTATTGATAATCATTAAAGGCCATCCAATACTTCCAGACATTAGGTGAATAAGGGTCAAGGAAGAAAGATGAATTCATTACTTCAGTAACAACAATTTCTGAACCAGGCCTCAGAACCCGGCGGACTTCGCTCAGGACTTGGGCCGGATTTGGTACATGTTCGAGGATCCAGCACAGATAAGCACCATCAAAACTCTGTGGTTCAAAAGTCAAATTATCGGCACTCATTTTATGAAATTCATAACGGTTGGCCGTACTTGGAAATGAACCAAGATATTTTCGGGCAGCTTCAACTTGTTTTTCGTTAAGATCTATCCCTGTGACATGAACTTTTGGGAAACGACGAAGAATGATTTCAGTCTGCGCTCCGACACCTGATCCGACTTCCAGAATTTTCTTAGCATTTGAGAAATTTATGTTTTGAAAGATAGTAAACTCAGCAAATTCCGCTTGAGTCCGGAGCCTGGCCTGCTCAGTATCAGAAAATCCATGGAGATATGGAAATTCAGATGCTTTCTTCATTTTGTCTCCGTGTAATCTAATGGGTTATTGGCAAAAATTTTCGCTGCAGAGATCATCTCTCTAAGAGAAATCCCCGCCACATAATTTCCAAAGATCGCAAAGTTTTCTTCTTTCTTCGCCAACTGGTGGAGTTTCTTAATACTTAAGTACCTCTGCATATCATAAACGGGTAAAGCTTTATCCCAATATGTATTCTCTATGTGTTCGATATCTTCCGGGATAAACTCTCGATAAAGAGATTTGATATCCGCTTTAATCTCTTCATTCGTACACTTCTTGCGCGAAATGAAAGTGTAAGAGTAAACATTTTCATTGTTTTCAGGAAAGATTGCTTTGTTATTGATGACACCCATGGAATTCAGCCCACTTTCCAGCGGAATCAATACTCCAAAAGATCTCTGTATCGATTTTATTTCCCGTTTCATGAATACAGTCACACTGGTGAGCTGTTGATACTTGATTCTGCTTAATTCAAGACTAAACTCCGGTCGGATTTCCCGGGTCAATTCTGAAGCTGTTATAGCATCGGTACAAAGAATGGTATTACCCTTGATACGGAAATTTTCTTTATAGTTAAGTTTAATATCCTGCTTTAATACATCGGCCAGACGATTAATGAAGGTTTGCATACCTCCCTCAAAGCTAACTGAACCAGATACTTCTAAGCGGGGTTTAGCTTTTTGTCTTTTTATAACGAGTTTTACGAAATCCCAATACGAGTTGAATTGAGCAACTTGGGAGAGATCATGGAAAACGGATTTAAAGTGCAGGTTTTCTGCAGGAGTAGCATAAATGCCTCCCAATACAGGGGAAAGGAATTTTTGAATATTCTCTTCACCAATAAGTGGGCGAAAAAAATCTGCCACAGTTAAGCCATCGCCGACTAAAGGTGGCTTTTTATGCCCATTAACTGCCAGCTTAGATATAAACTTTAATTGCAAAGGACGTTTCAACTTACCGTTGATCATCAGAAAGCGTTTTAATTTTTTTGCGGCAGGAATGGGTTCAAGCTTTAAGTTCTTTAAAAGATCCATTCCGTCTGCATTCATGTACAGAGCATTGGCCCCAGTTTCGATAATGCCAGCAGTGGTTTTTTTAGTTTGAATCTTGCCGCCAACTTTATTGGAACGCTCATAGATGGTGATTTTATAACCGAGATCTTTCAGGTAATAACCAAGTATTAATCCCGAGAAACCAGCTCCCCAAATTGTAACGTGTCTGTCTTGCGGATTGAGTCTTCCAATAACTCTTTTCATATAATTAGTTGTTCTTTAAATATTCTTGTAACTCACCAGACTGATACATCTCAGTGATGATGTCGTTACCGCCAACTAATTTCCCATTAACATACAACTGAGGGTAAGTTGGCCAGTTTGAAAACTCTTTTAGGCCTTGGCGAATCTCTGCATCGTTTAAAATATTGAATGTTTTGAAAGGAACAGCTAGGTGTTTAAGGATCGCCACAGAATTGGCCGAAAATCCACACTGAGGCATCTCTGTGTTACCCTTCATGAATAAAACAATTTTTGAGCTGCCAAGAAGGCCTTCAATTTGTTCTTTTAGGTCTTTTGATTTATCGGTCACTTCAATTTCTGAAATATCATTATTTAGTACGTTAAAAGATGACATGGTTTACCTCTTATTTAATCGATTGGAATTTTTCTTTAGTATAAGTTTGTAGTTTCACTGCATGAATTCTTTGTTTTAACTCTTCTTTCAAAAGAGTCATGAGCATTTGATGCTGCTCAAATAACATTTTTCCCTTGAAAGCATCGCTGACGACGGTGATCTCGAGATGATCACGTGTCCCAGTCATATCTTCCACCATGACTTCTGCATCGGGAAGGCCTGCCTTGATTATATCTTCAACGAACTTAAAATCATTCATGATTAACCCTTAGGGGCAACCGCCCAAAAACTGGTAATAAAAGTAAGAATTCTCATCAGGAAAGTAGAGTATCCCAAAATCCTATGTTTCGCTCGAATACTGACATCTCCTGCCAGCATTTTACGCCCACTATACACCATAAAACCATAAAGGATGACTGTGGTCACGGCAAACGAAACATGGATGTTTAAAATGAGCGGGTTTGTCACTGCTTTGGAGGCCTTAAGAATGGCCGAACGACTTAGTTCCACCTGAAGTATCAGAAGAATATCCCAAATCATGGCACTACTCATGATTTTAACGTGGAGTTGACGACGTTTTCTGGCCACAATTCCTGCAAGCATAAGCAAGACAATGCAAAGTGATTGAGTTTGCATTAACCAGGTTTCCATTATTCCTCTTTGAAAAAATCTTTTTAATGCAAGTTAGCATAATTGACGAAAGTCTGCCTATTAATTTATGGTAGAACACTCACATGTCACTTCGCATAAAGGATTAAAATGGGTCTTGGATCCTGGGCCGCTATTGATATAGAAACAACAGGGGTTCATCCTGCTAATGACGAGATCATTGATCTTGGTTTTTTGCAGTTCGAAGGGACTAAACTTGTTCGTTCCTACTCATCCTTAGTCCGACCAGAAAACACTGTCTCTTCCTTTATCACTAAATTGACAGGGATTACTAATGAGCAATTAAAACGGGCCCCATTGTGGTCTCAAGTTGAGCCGGAACTGCTCACACTCGAATCTCATTCATTACTGGCCCACAATGCCAATTTTGAAGAAAGTTTTTTAAAGCGCTATTTTGATAAAATCCAGCAGTCAAACGGCCGGGAAAGTTATCATGATTCTTTATACTATCTGGCCTTGATGTTCCCGGAGGCTTCTGCACTTAATCTGGAGTTTTTCATTAATCTCTTAGGGATTGCAGAAAAAGAAGAGCATAGGGGCCTGGCCGATTCCAGGGATTTACTCAAGACCCTTCTCCTGGCCACTTATTTGACTCATCAGGATCGTGAATTTCGTATGAAATTGACGGAAGTTTTCATGGAGTTTCCTTCTGAATTCTTCTATCGGAATTTCTTTATGCTCTCGACAGATGAGTTGGAAGAAATTGGAAAGGAAATTGATTATCCACTGGTAGAAGCGGCAAAGAATTATCTCTATCTTCATAAAACTGAACCTATCAAAATGGATAAGTTCGATAAATTCCATAAAGATTTCTCGGGACAAAATATCCAGAACATTCTGCGGGCCGAAAAAGATATTAATGAAATTCTGCCTCACTACAAGCATCGCGCTGCTCAGGAATCTCTTTCGGTTCGGGTAGGTCAAGCCTTTAAAAATCGAATTCATGCTTTAATTCAGGCCCCTACGGGAACTGGTAAAACCATGGGATACCTTTTACCTTCACTTCTTTTTTCACTAAGTGAAAAAGAAACCTGTCTGGTGGCTACAGGAACTAAAACCTTGCAGGATCAGGCGCTGTCAAAAGATGTCCCTCAGATCAAAAGACTGCTTAATTTAGGCGAAGAAACCAAAGTTGTTAAATTAGTCGGTTCTAATAATCATCTGTGTGAGCTTCTTTTCCGAGAAGATGAAGCAGAGCGAGCTTTTATCACGCCTTTTGGGGAAATTTTCACCAAGGCCTATTTTGAGATGCTCTTTTTTTATAATTCCCGGGTTCCCTATGAAAAGAAACTTACCCGTGAACAGATCCCTTATATTTTAAAAAAGCTGACACCCGAGTTGTCAGAGAAAGAAACCGCTTTGGCGGTGGATTATCGTGCCTGTGCCGGTCAAAATTGTCCCTTAGTGAACCAGTGCTCATATGTTCAAGGGCTACGGGAAGCCAAAGAAGCGAAACTGATCATTGGAAATCATGCTTTAATGCTTAACTGGCCTAGAAGTATCCCACGCCCGCAATATATCGTGGTCGATGAGGCCCATCGATTGGAGCATGAGGCGACCAAGGCCTATAGCCTGGAAGTACAGCACCGAAATATTGAGTCTCTTTTAAAGAATTTACCGCAAGGAATGGGGGCCTTGATCTATCTTCTTTCCAGTATGGAAGATGAGTTTCAAGTCGAAAACACCATTTCCCAGTTACGGGAACAGACTCAATTTAATTTAAAAATGCTGCGTGATCATTTTGAAGGCCTGCCAGGAGTAATGGAAGCCTATTTTAAAAAACTACCTAACTATAGTCCGGCTTACTCCAATGAGCTGCCATTTCCCAAGAAAGCTGAACTGAAGGATTCCCTTGCCGCTGCTATCTTGAACCATATTGAGAGCATGGGTTTTATTTTTGAGACCCTTTATAATCTGTATATGCCTTTTATATCCCGCTGGGAAAATAAAGACTTTAAGAATGAAACTCAGAAGATGAAGGCCTGGGCCGTTTTTGAGACCAACTTTGGCTCTTTGGAAAGATTGGTCACGGCCTTCAAGCACTATCTGGAAAATCCCTCTGACTGGTCGACTATTCTGAAGTATTCCGAGAATGAAGGTTATAGCCTTGAATCTTCCCCGATAGATGTGGGAAAGAAAATCCATGACGAGCTTTTGGTGACAAGTTCTTCTGTGGTCTTTACTTCGGCCACTCTGGGAAATGCTTCCGGAGACTCAGGTGTTCAGGGTGTTGAGTGGATGACAGGTTATACCTATCTTGCTCCTGACAAACGTTTTAAATCAGGTCTCTACCTTGATGCTGTTTACGATTACAAAAATAATTCTAAAGTCTATCTCTGTCCGGATACGAGGAATATCTCAGATCCTTTATTTGTTCCTGACTTGTTAAAAGAAGTCAGTCCTCTCATTACCAGGCTTGGTGGTAAAACCTTGTTACTTTTTTCTTCGAGACTTCGTTTCGAGATGGCGACTGATATTCTGCTCAGGGAGTTTGAAGGGAAAATACCTGTTTTTGTTCAAGGTCTGGGTAAAAACGTCGTAGAGGAATTCAAAAAAGAGTCAGGAGCTATCCTGATTGGGATGGAGAGCTTCGGAGAAGGAATTGATATCCCCGGCGAGAAGCTTTCATTTATCGTCGTAGATAAGATCCCAGATGTGAGACAGGATCTGGTCATTCAAAAACGTAGAGACTTCTTTGAATTCAAATTTGGCAATGAGTTTAACGATTACTTCCTGGCACACAGGACCCGTTCCCTTCATCAAAAGTTTGGACGCTTACTCAGAACTGAAAACGATCATGGCGCCATTCTATTGGTGGATAACAGGGTTAAGAGATGGAAGGGGGGAACACTCCGGACTTTCCAAAAACTCATGGAGCCTTATCAGATTCTTTCTATGCCGCTTAATCAGGCGACTAAGGAAATTGCTGAGTACTTCAAAGTTTAACTAAAAGTTTTTCTTCAAATTTTTAATGACTATTTTCTGATCACCCTTAATCAGCTGATAAGGAATTGCGTAGTGCTTACTGATAAAAAGCTCTACTGGTTCCTCAGCAATGGCATGGGAAGAATCATATTCATAAAGACAAAGGTGGCCGGCCGAAAGGGAGTTGCCATGGAGTTTGAAATCCGGCAAATCTCTGGTGGTAAACTCAGCATAGACCACTTTTTCAGTTGGTGGTGCCTGGTAGACCCAATCATTGTTCGAGCTAATTAAAACAACTGGAGTCCTACCAGTTGCATCGAACTTCCGACTTAAAGTAAATAAAGCTGAAGTGCTGACAGCGGGTGAGGTTAAATAGTGCTTCGCGCTAAAAGGGCGAGTGAATTCCTGAGTGCTTTGAGCATTCTGGAAAGTATAATGAAGTTCTTGGTTTGTTAGGTCCACCTTGTAGACTTCCTGAGCATATTTATTACCAATGGATTTTTCTATCCTCGCAAACAGAGGCGTGTAATGGAGATTCATTTCAAAACGCACGATAATTTTTAAAAATTCTCCTGTTTCTATTCTTGAAAGAACTTCAGCATAAATATGAAAGCTTTGGGCTTCAGGAAGATGAACCAGCTTGAAACTCTCTTGCGAGTAGTTCACTTCTTTCTGGTAATAAAGATAAGACCCTTCGAGCAGTATTTCGGCGTTTTGTGACATGAACTAAAATTAATTGATCAAAGGCTTCCTGCCAAGAGCGGCTATCATTACGCTGCGCATTTATATATTATCTAAATGAAGTGCAGAGTTTCATTTGAGAATAAGTGATTGAAATGCTAATTTAACTGCGTCTTCTTATGACATTACGAAGGATTTCCATGATCAAAACATCTAAAGGTTTGGACATCCCCATTACGGGCAGTCCAACACAACAAATCTCATCTGGCAGTACTGTTCGTTCAGTGGCTGTCTTAGGCGAAGATTTCCACGGAATGAAACCAACCATGCTGGTGCAAGTTGGTGACAAAGTCTTAAAAGGGCAGGCGCTTTTTGAAGATAAAAAAACTCCGGGGGTCTTATTCACTTCACCTGTCTCCGGCACGATCAGAGAACTGAATCGTGGAGACAAGAGAGTCTTCCAGTCGATTGTGATCGATGTTCTAGGTCAAGACAAAGTGACTTTTAAGAATTTCCAGAAAAAAGGCATTGGTGCCTATTCTGCAGATGAAGCTAGAAGTCTTTTGATTGAATCTGGAGCCTGGACTTATCTTAGAACACGTCCGTTTTCAAAGACTCCGGCCATTGATTCTAAACCTTCATCTATTTTCATTAATGCTATGGACACCAATCCTCTTGCTCCAAATCCTGAAGTGATTTTGAGTGAGCGTATGGATGATTTCAAGGCTGGGGTTGAAGCCCTGTCACGTCTTGGAGCAAAAGTTTTTGTTATCACTGCTCCTAAAACGGCAGTTGATGTAAAAAATATTTCAGGCGTTAAGCAAGAGAGTTTTGCGGGGCCACACCCTGCTGGAAACGTAGGTACTCACATCCATCATCTTGATCCGGTTTCTGCCGTCAAGACTGTTTGGCATGTGAATTATCAGGATGCGATCGCTATTGGATACCTTTTCAAAAATGGTGAAGTTTCAAGCGAGAAGGTCGTAGCTCTTTCCGGGCCAGAGGCGAAAAATCCTCGTCTGGTACGCACACTTCGTGGTGCCAGCATTTCTGATCTTACTCAAGATGAAACTAAATCCACTTCTCAAATCCGTTATGTCTCAGGATCTGTCCTGGGTGGTAGAACAGCAATTGGTCCTTCTAATTATGTGGGTCAGTTTCATTCTCAAGTAACTCTTTTGAAAGAAGGTCATCACAGAGAATTTCTTGGTTGGCAGTCTCCAGGGTTTAATAAATTTTCTATCAAAAATGTTTTCCTTTCCAAGTTTATACCTGGGAAGAAATTTGCTTTTGATACAAATACCAACGGCTCAGTTCGTTCAATTGTTCCAATTGGTTCCTATGAAGCGGTGATGCCTCTTGATATTCTTCCAACTCAACTTTTGCGTTACATGTTGGCCCAAAGAACTGATATGGCCGTAAATCTGGGTGCACTGGAACTTGATGAAGAAGATCTTGCTCTTTGTACATTTGTAGATCCTTGTAAGAATGAATACGGACCAGTACTCAGAAAGAATTTAGAGATTATTGAGAAGGAAGGCGCATAATGAAATTCCTTGAACACTTTTTTGAAAGTAAAAAACCGCTTTTTGAGAAAGGTGGAAAACTGGAAAAATTTTATCCAGTTTATGAAGCGATTGATACTTTTGCTTTCACCCCTGACTCAGTTACTAAAACGACTGCACATGTAAGAGATGCCTTGGATCTTAAAAGAACCATGATCACTGTCGTGTTTGCTTTGATACCTGCCATCCTTTGGGCCCTCTATAATACTGGTTATCAGGCCCATTTAGTTTTAGCTTCTGGAAAATTTCAGGCCATTGGTTGGAGACATGATCTTCTTATGTCTCTAGGTCTTTCCCATGATCCTACTAGTATCCTGTCGAACTTTATCTATGGTGCGCTTTTCTTTATTCCTATCTTTCTGGTGTGTAATATCACTGGAGGGATTATTGAAGTAATCTTCGCTACCATTCGTAAACACGAAGTAAATGAAGGCTTCCTGGTAACAGGCTGGCTTATTCCGCTTATTGTTCCACCAACTATCCCTCTTTGGCAGGTTGCTATCGGTACAGCTTTTGGTGTGATCTTCGGTAAGGAAGTCTTCGGTGGTACAGGGAAGAACATTTTTAACCCTGCACTTATGGCCCGAGCTTTTTTATTCTTTGCTTATCCGGCCCAAATTTCGGGTGAGCAACCATGGGTTGCGGTTGATGGTTTTTCAGGTGCAACTGCACTTTCGCAAGTTTCATCAGGTGGAGCAGAAGCCTTGAACGTTTCATGGATGGATGCCTTTCTTGGTTTCCAACCAGGTTCAATGGGTGAGACTTCAGAACTCGCGATCTTGATCGGAGCAGCTTACCTTATCTATACAGGTATCGGTTCTTGGAGAATCATGCTTGCCTGCGTGGTGGGTTTGGTACTGATGACTCTTACTTTCAACAGCATTGGCTCAGATACAAACGCTATGTTTAGCCTTTCTGTTCAGTGGCATCTTGTCATTGGTTCATTTGCTTTTGCCGCGGTCTTCATGGCAACCGATCCGGTATCTGCTTCGATGACTAATACTGGTAAATGGATCTATGGAATCTTGATCGGTATGATGGGTGTTATGATCCGTGTGGTTAACCCTGCTTATCCTGAAGGTTGGATGCTTTCGATCCTCTTCATGAATGCCTTTGCTCCTACGATTGATTATTTTGTGATGAAAGCGAATATTAAAAGAAGGATGGCCCGCCATGTCTGATACAGCTGGTAAAACCCTTACAGTCGCGGCAGTCCTTTGCGGGGTATGTTCAGTCCTCGTAGCTGGTGCTGTCGTTGTATTAAAACCTAAACAAATCATCAATGCTGACCTTGATTTTAAAAAGAACGTTTTGATGTCTGCGGGCTTATTAAAGCCTGGCACTGACATTAACGAAGCTTTTCAGCAGGTAGAGCCTGTCGTGATTAACTTAGAAACCGGAGCTATAGCAGAAGGTATTGATCCTAAAATTTTTGATCAATCCAAAGCCGATAAAAATCCTGATTATGTTGAGAGTATTCCAAAAAATGAGGATTTGGCTGGAATTAAGCGTCGGGCTAAGCTACAAAAAGTTTATCTTGTGAAAAAAGATGGAGTACTTGATCAGATAGTTCTCCATGTTTATGGAAAGGGACTCTGGTCAACTATGAAGGGATTCCTTTCATTGGATAAAGACGCTATTACCGTTCGCGGTTTCAATTTTTACTCCCATGCAGAAACTCCTGGTCTAGGTGGTGAAGTTGATAATCCAAAATGGATTGCTCAGTGGCCTGGTAAGAAAGTTTATACTGAAGAGCTGACTCCTGCTATCGATGTGATCAAGGGTAATGTTGATCCGGGTATGGTAAACGCCGAGAATAAGATTGATGGTCTTTCTGGAGCAACTCTTACTTCTGTTGGTGTTGAAAATACCTTCAGGTATTGGTTATCAGAAGATGGTTATGCAAAATTCCTCACTAACGTGAGAAATGGAGTGATCCAATGAAAACTAAAGAATTACTATTAGATCCAGTCGTTAAGAATAATCCAATCGCCCTTCAGGTTCTTGGTATTTGTTCTGCACTGGCGGTAACTTCTCAGCTGAAGCAAGCTGTGATTATGGGAGTTGCTGTTATGATTGTAACCGGCGTCTCGAGCGCAATGGTTGCTTTTATTAGGAATATTATACCTAACTCAATTCGAATCATCGTTCAGATGACAATCGCGGCTTCAGCCGTGATTGTAGCGGATCAGGTTCTTAAGGCTTATTTTTTTGATGTTTCTAAGCAGATGTCGGTATATATCGGACTTATCATTACAAACTGTATTGTGATGGGACGTATGGAAGGCTTTGCAATGAAAAATAAACCTCTTGCAAGTTTTCTTGACGGTGTAGGAAACGGATTCGGTTATGCCGTTCTGTTACTTGCAGTGGGAATTGTCCGCGAGCTCTTTGGATCAGGTAAACTTTTCGGAGTTTCAATCTTCAGCCTTACGACTGAAGGGGGTTGGTACCTTTCAAATGGCCTTCTTCTGTTACCTCCGAGTGCATTTTTTATTATTGGCGTTTTAATCTGGGTTCTTCGAACTTACAGACCTGAACAAGTTGAAAAAGAGTAGGGGGAGTTATGGTTGAAGAATATTTAAGTTTATTTATAAAAAGTGTTTTTATTGAAAATATGGCCCTCGCTTTCTTTCTAGGAATGTGTACCTTTTTAGCACTTTCCAAGAAAATTGAAACAGCGATAGGCTTAGGTATTGCTGTAATCATCGTTCAAACTGTGACAGTTCCAGCTAATAACTTCGTTTATAACAACCTTCTCAGAGAAGGTGCTCTTTCGTGGGCAGGCTATCCTGAGGTTGATCTCTCTTTTTTGGGACTTATTTGTTATATTGGCGTGGTAGCAGCTATTGTTCAGATCCTGGAAATGGTTTTGGATAAGTATGTTCCGGCCCTCTATAATGCTCTTGGAATTTTCCTTCCGCTTATTACCGTGAATTGCGCTATTCTTGGTGGATCCCTGTTTATGGTTGAGCGCGATTATACTTTTGCTCAATCAGTTGTTTATGGACTCGGTTCAGGAACAGGCTGGGCTTTAGCTATCGTGGCATTGGCTGGAATTCGTGAGAAATTGGCCTATTCAGATATACCAATTGGTTTAAGAGGATTAGGGATCACTTTCATAACTACTGGACTTATGGCCATCGTATTTATGGCCTTCGCGGGAATTCAACTATGAGTGAAATTTTATTAGCAGTAACAATGTTCACTGGTGTGATCCTGTTCTTGGTTGTGATCATTTTGATTGCACGATCGAAATTAGTATCAACTGGTAAAATTAAAATTAACATCAATCACGAGAAAGATATCGAAATTCCTGGTGGTGGAAAACTCCTCACTGCTTTAGCTGCTGAAAAGATCTTTCTTTCATCTGCCTGTGGCGGCGGTGGAACTTGTGGACAATGTAAGGTCATTGTTAAATCTGGTGGAGGAGACATCCTTCCAACAGAAACTGGTCACATCAATAAACGTCAGGCAAAAGAAGGTATGCGTCTTTCTTGTCAGGTCACTTGTAAGCAAGACATGCAAATCGAAGTTCCAGAAGAAGTTTTTGGAATTAAAAAATGGAAGTGTAAAGTTCGTTCAAATCACAATGTTGCCACTTTCATCAAAGAACTCGTTCTTGAACTTCCTGCAGGGGAATCTGTTCCTTTCCGTGCCGGTGGTTTCATTCAAATTGAAAGACCAGCTGGCCTTGCCATTGATTTCAAGAATTTTGATGTTGAACCTGAATACCGCGAAGACTGGGATAAATTCAATCTCTGGAAATACAAGAGTGTTGTTCCGGATGAAACAGTTCGTGCTTATTCTATGGCAAACTATCCATTAGAAGCCGGTATCATCATGCTTAACGTGAGGATTGCAACTCCTCATCCTAAAGCTCCTGAGACAACACCTCCAGGGAAGATGTCTTCTTATATTTTCAATTTGAAACCTGGTGACGAGGTGACGATTTCTGGACCGTTCGGAGAATTCTTCGCACGCGACACTAAAAAAGAAATGATTTTTGTTGGTGGTGGTGCAGGAATGGCGCCTATGCGCTCTCACATTTTTGATCAGTTCAGAAGAATCAAGACAGATCGTAAAGTAACTTTCTGGTACGGTGCTCGTTCGGTGCGTGAAATGTTCTATGTTGAAGATTTCGATGCTATTCAGAATGAGAATCCAAACTTTAAATGGCATGTAGCTCTTTCAGAGCCACAACCAAATGATAACTGGAAAGGTCCGACGGGCTTTATTCATAATGTTCTTTTTGAACAATATTTGAAAAATCACCCGGCACCGGAAGATTGCGAGTACTACCTTTGTGGACCTCCAATCATGAACCAATCCGTGATCAATATGCTTCTTTCTCTTGGTGTTGAGCGAGAGGACATTATGTTGGATGATTTCGGGGGCTAAGATTTTAAGATTTTTACTTTTCATGAGCAGCCTGCTTTTAGCAGGCTGTTTTTTTAAGAGCGACACTAAACCTGATCTCCATGTTCTACAGGGAGATGTTTTTGGTTCCTATTACATTATTAAATATCGGGGTGATCTGGACCCGGCCAGGTTTCAAATAGAATTGGACAGTTTCTTTTCCGAGTTTAATAACGAATTTTCGACTTATCAAAAAAATTCCATCATTAGTGAGTTCAATCGATCCCGGGCCAATTCTCCAATGAAGGTCTCAATTCGTTTTATTGAAATGTTAAAACTTGCTCAGAAATTTCATACTGATTCAAATGGGGCATTTGACCCGACGCTTGGTCCAGTGATCAAACTCTGGGGTTTCGGTGGTGGTGAGAAAAAACAATCGCCTGATCAAAAGACCCTGAGTAAAGCGATGGATCAAGTTGGGTTTCAGTTTGTTCAGTGGGATGAAAAGGCACTTACAGTCTGGAAGACGCGTGATTTATTACAATTGGATATTAATGCTTTTGCACCGGGCTGGGTGGGTGATTTGATAGGTGCCGTATTAATTTCCAAGGGAATTAAGCATTTTATGGTTGATCTAAGTGGTGAGATCCTCTTTAGAGGCACTAAGGAAGAAAAGGTTCCATGGGTTGCTGGGATTGAGAAACCCACTTTAAAGCGAGCTGAGAGTGTCCAGATTGCATTCCAAATGCACGATCAGGCCATTTCCACTTCAGGGAATTATCGCCAGTTTTTTGATGATCATGGAGTTAAAAGATCTCATATCATCGATCCGAGAACGGGAAAGCCGGTAAAGCATTCAATTTCCTCTGCTTCGGTGATTGCAAAGACAGCAGCAGAAGCGGATGCCTGGAGTACTACGATGATGGTACTAGGTACAGAAGGAATTGCGTTGTCAGAAAAAAATGGTATTAAAGTGCTTCTGTTGAATGCGACGAAACCTAATTTGTTTGATGAGATAGTTTCGCCTTCAATGAAACGCTTTATTGAGGCCCATCGATTGTAAATTTGCTAGAATGAAACTGCGAAGCAAGAGTAGGAAAGGGGAGTTTTATGGACATTATGATTTTCACTTTAGTTGCATTTACTTCTACTGTTCTTATCATGTCTGTCGGGATTTTATTTAAAAGAAAACCAATTCAAGGTTCTTGCGGTGGAATTGCGAACTTGATGGGTAGTTGTGATGTTTGTGATAAAAAATCAGAATGTGTTGATAGAATAAAAGACCTAAATTCTCAGTGTTCAACGTCTTCCAAAGATTGTCACTGATCTCGATTGTATAGATCCCTTTAAAATACTCTGGCCCTGGTCTTGCTTATCTTATGGAGAGCAACGGAGGTCTATATGGAAAACACCGAGAAAAAACCGGACTCAGAGAGTATGAACTACAATGACCGGCTTGACGGTTATGGTTTTGGTGAAGCCGAGAGTATGGATACTGACAAAGAGTACCAAAAAGATCCTCATTTCACAAAACATTGTATCGATTTGGGAGAAGGTTATCGCTGCCATAAAGATGAACCTTATACTAAAGATGAATTTGGTTTAAGGAATCAGTATGGCCCTGTTGATCAGTATGTCTTCAGAAGTTATCACTTGCAGACACGTGAAAATAGGAAAGAAACAGAAGAGGATAATGAAGAAAAAAGTAATCTGGAGGATGATTCAGAGGAAGGAGAGGCCTTATGAAATATCTAATTTATGCTTTTATACTTATTTTACCTGTTTCTTCATTGGCCCGGGATCCGGGAACGGGATCAAATACGACGAATTCTGGAGCAGGACCAGTAACCCCCGATGCAGCTTCTAGCGATACTTCTATTATGGGAGGAGGGACTCCGGGAAATGAAGGAATTGACACCTTTAATATTGAAGATCCCTCAGATGAGGACTTAAAGAAAATTAAACAAGCACAAGAAGAGAGACAAAAAGAGCGTAAGAAAAAGAACAAGGTCAAACAATAATTTATCCGATTTCTTCCTCTTGACTCAATTTAAGTATATCTGCCACTTGGTTGACCAGTTGCTGACGAGTAAATGGCTTAACTACGATATGTTTAACTCCAAATTGGATGGCCTGAAGAACATCTTCCTGTTGGAGGTACCCTGAAATAAGAATAATTTTAAGTTTATTGAACTTTACTGAATTTCTTAATTGCTCAATGAATTCAATCCCGGCCTTCCCAGGCATCACATGATCTATAATCAGAAGATCAAAATCCTGATTGGCGAATTTCTGCATGGCCTGTGCTGCATTAGGTGCAGAGATAACTGAATGAAATTCAAAAGCTGATTCAAGAAAGATTTTGATCAGCTCGCAGATCTTCTCTTCATCATCAATGACCAGTACGTTCATGTCCTGAGCTTTCCGGGTAGGAGTAGTCATGCCATGCCTTCTTTTGATTTAAGGGCCGCATGGATTGTTTTCATGACATCTTCGCGTGTGAAGGGTTTGACAATCAAACCACTTATATCAAGATCTTTTCTATCAATGTTGTATTGTTCAATTCCCTTTGAGCTGCTCATGTATAAGATGGGTCCCATGTAACCATTTTCTCTGGCCTTGTAGGAAAATTCACTTCCATTCATTTCAGGCATATGAAAATCGGTCAGAATAAGATCAATATTGGCCTTTTGTAAAAATGCAAGAGCATCTTCCGGATCTGAGGAGCCAATGAATACAAAACTTTCATCAGAGATGAAAGCATTTAGAACATTCAGAATCTGAACTTCATTATCCAGTACCAAAATTCGTTTTTGTTTTACTGATCCAGAGAGCGATCTATCATTTCGTGTGTAACTATAGACTTCAATTAGTGGAAGTTTAATGCGGAAATGACAGCCATCCTCTGAATCGATTAGCTCAATTCGGCCTTTATGAGATTCGACAATTTTAGCACAAATAGATAAACCCAGACCTGTGCCATGTCCGGCATCTTTGGTTGACTGAAAAGGCTTAAAGAGATTTTTCTTAATTCCTGCAGGCATCCCCGGACCATTATCTTTAATATCAATACAGGTCAATTGTTCCGAGCCTGACTTTGAAAGAGTAATTTTAATTTCACCCTTACTGATATTCGTTTCTGAAATAGCATCCAATGAATTTTTAATCAAATTGATAATGACTTGCTCAATCTTAATTCGATTTACCAGAGCAACTGAATGATCTTTAAAGTCACAGACAATATTGACATTCGCCTTCTTTGCATTAGGCATGACCCACTCAATGGCGGTCTCAATCAATTTAGATAAATCACAATATTCTTTTTGCTCTTCACTTTGGTGAAGGAAGTCTTTCATGTTCTTAATGATCTGATTGACTCTTTCAAGAGAATCAAGAACCGTTTGATTGGCATTTTGAAGCTGGGGTATTTTATTCATTACAGCTGGATGCTTAAGGTAATCTTTAATGATTTCTGAATGCCCAGCCGCAATAGTTAAAGGGTTATTAATCTCATGTGAGATGTTTGCGGTCAGCTCGCCTAAAGTTGTCAGCTTGTCGGCCTGTAGGATTTGATTGTGAGTTTTTTTAAGTTCTTCAAGTTGCTCACGGTACTTTATGTGGAGATTTGTTTCTACCGTCATATCATGGATGACAATGGCAAAATTAGCTCCTCCAGTGGTCTGGACAGGAATGAGCTTCATTGTAATGTAGTACTCTGTATTCGGATCATGAGGAAGTTGCAGCCTTATTTCCGGAGAAATTAAAACATCAAAGCTCAGTAAGGCCTTCGATAACCATTGTTCCAAATCCAGATCTGGAGAATCACAAAGCTGAATCAGATGACGCTTTTGTTTCAAAAGGCGGGGAGGTAGTTTAAAAAAAATACTCGCTTGATGATTAAAGTACACCAGCTCCTGTTTGAGATTAACCATGACTACTGGATCAAATAAATGATCAAAAGCTAAGAATTCCTCACTCATACTTTCCCTAAAAAACTAAAATACTGGGCCTCAATGGCATCAAAATCCATCGCTTCTCCACATTTTGGACACTCCATCTTTGGCGCCTTGCGATTCTTTACTTGATCGGCCATTAAGTGAACTTTATTTTCTTTGTCACAATTTTCACAGAAATAGGGTGCATAAAAAGAATTGATTGAAGCACCCTTTCGGAAGAAACCATGAACCATATTGATCTGTTCAATTATGATTTGTGGACAATTATTATAAATGACATGAGTCGCTTCAGGTATTTTTTCGAGGAACTTTATCCACTCTCGAATACCACATGAGTTAATCATATTTACCTGATTAAAATCAAAAGAGATGGTTTTTTGCTCCAGACCCATCAATTCTTTAAAGTCTGCGTCTTCATCTATGGCGCCTATTAGTTCAACGTTCAGCTCATCCTGTAGGATCTGCTTATTTATCTGTAGTCTTTTCACTAGGTACCTCTTGAAAGAAATGGAATGAACGTATTCTTTGTTTGTAATTTTTGTATCTTTTGTTCTTTTCAATTATGCAGATTACTTCTGTTCTGAAATTCTCACGATAGTTAATGATAAATTGGTTACTATGGAGGAAAGTGAGGTAGAGACCAAGACCTGCTCCATCTTTCTTTTCCATAACTGTTTTTTCATCAAAACTTCTTTTTAAGCTGGCCATCAAAAGGTCATAAGAGAGTCCCCCAAATGAATCCTGAACTGAGAGTGCTACACCTTTATTATCCATGCCAAGCGTTACCTGGACAAGATCTGAACCTTTTAAAAAAACGGGACTTCTCCGGTCAACTGAATCGAGGCCCTGCTCTTGCCTCTTTCTATTTGGTCCCTTGTAGAGTGAGTTTGAGATGAGCTCATTGGCCATGACCTGGATGTATTCAATAGGGGAGGAGAAGTAATCTTGAAAATCAAAATGCCCTAAAGCATCCTGAATCATTTCATTCGTTTGTTTAGAGTCAGAAAGAGAGATAATTTTTAATTCAGCATCTTCTTCAAGATAGGTTTTTAGACCCCATATTTTTTTATCAAAAGCTTTTCTTAAATGGTTAAAAATTTCCTGCCCATAAATACCATCATTCTGGCCTACCAGATGATGAAGACCAAATTTCTCCACCATTTGCATATTTTCTTCATCAGTCGCATTGGAGAGCACGTAAAGGAAGTATTTTTCGACACGTCGAAATTCCTTAATCCTTTCCAGGAATGTTTCTTTATCACAAATAATGAAATGTTGTTCCTGGTAGTCTGCAAAGTGAGGGGAATCCTCAACAATAAAATTAGTGGCATTGGCCGCAGCTTTTAATTGTTCAACAACCTTAGGATCCTTGGCGTAAACAGCTACATGTGCATTCATGCAATTACCTTCATTGAGACGGCAGTTAAGTCATCGTTTAATGGTTTTTGTGAGGTAAAGACTTTTAAGTCTCCAATCACTCCTTCGATCATCATTTCTGGTGTCCCGATTCCGTGCTGGGAAAGGGATTTGATCAAACGTCTCTGCCCATAGGCACTACCATCTTCATTTTCTGCTTCTGTGAGGCCGTCTGTATAAAAAAAGATTGTATCATGGGTTTTTAACACCAAGGTATGAGATTCAAATTCAGCTTCTAGTTTCTGTCCTAATCTAGGTCCATTTGCCTCTATAAGTGGGCGAAAATGATCTTTCTGGAGCTCTGATTCACCTCCGTTAAAGAGCAGGGGAGGCGTTTGAGAAGAATTGGCAAATATAAATTCTCTCGTTTGACGATTGAAGCTGGCAACAAAACAAGTCACTTGAATTTCTTTACCTGCCCCGCAGACCGCCTGATTCATGTAGCGAAGAATCTCATGGGGTTCCCCCAGTATATTAGGTCGTGTTTCAAGAATAAAATTCAAACTGGATTTGCAGCAATTAATAGTGGCAGTCAGGAGCGCAGCCGGTACACCATGGCCTGTAGCATCGGCGATGAAGAATACCCTCCAGTCTCCTTTATCAAAAAAGCCCCACCAATCACCACCGCATTCTGTGGCAGGTTCAAAATGACCATGAGTAGAGAGTATAGAGTCTGATAATGAAGCTTGCGGAAAAAATGAAGACTGAACCAATTGGGCCACCATAACTTCATTTTCTAAACGGGCCTTTTCTTTCATCTCGTTCATATAAACGACTATTTTATCGGCCATATCATTTACTGAATCGCTTAGAGCACCAACTTCGTCGTGACCTTTAATCTCTACTCGTTTATCAAAATTACCTTTGGCAATTTCCTGAGTCATTCCAAAGAGTGTTTCGAGTTGAGCGGTTAATGGACGGGCCAGTAACACTGAGAGAAGCATGGCAACTCCCAAAATGAAGATGCCATAGAAAATAGATTTATTGATAAGATAAGTCGTCACCGCAAAGGCTTTTTCTTGTGAGAGAGAGACAACATACGCGTAGTTTAAGATAGGATTATAGTTATAAGCATAGAGAATCTTTTCATCGGCCAGTTGAACTTCTTTAACCGCTTCATAAATAGAACTTTTAGTAATGCTATTAAGGATCTGGACCTCTTCTTCGAGTACCGGTTTTAATTCTTTGTTTTTCCATTCAAAGAAATTGGATTGATCAAGGATGATCAGTTTTACTTCATAAGTGGTTTCGTCAGAGAGGTGGTTGCTCAGTATTTCTGTTGGATCAGTGCCATTGAAAGTGAGAGTGGAGTTTTCAATCTTAAACTGACCAGACCCCAGCTTCTGCGAGAGGATAATTTGCTCAGAACTCGCCTTATTGAGCATGGTTTCGAAAATGTAGGCACTCTTATCTTCCTTAAATGTCCTCAAGGCAATACTGACAAAAACAATCAGCGAAGCAGCAATGAGAATAAGCATCACTGTTAGAAGTTTGATCTTCAGAGGAAAACGAACTTGTCGCATGCTTGTTGCCATTTAAAACCTTTTTTAGAGTAACTCTATTATATCCAAGCTTTGCGGTAATTTAAGCCTACCCTTTTTACCTAGTTGCGGTCTGTTACACTATAGACATGACTGCGCGAAGAATTGACAGATTATTAATGGGCCTGGGGGCCTTGCTGATACTTATCAGTTCTTATCAGTTATTTTTTAAAGCTTCAGAAAGTTCTTCCGGCCTTAAACTTGGAACGCTGACTTCAACTTTATCAGTAGTAAAAACTAAAAATGCCCTAGCTTTGGATTGGCGAGATGCTTCTACTGGCAATGATTTGACTGAAAATCAACTCATCTATACCGATAGCGCTTCGAGTGCAGAGGTCCTCTTCACCGAAGGGAGTGCACTAGAGATAGGTGAGAATTCCCTGGTAAAACTAAAGTCTGCGGATAAAGAACATTCAATGGATCTTTCCAAAGGTTTTATCCGGGCCAAGCTCGAAGGCCATCGACCCTTGAAAGTGCAGATGAATGGAGAAGATTATCTCGTCACAGGTAACAATGCGGATATTCAAATTAATCTTGAAGATCAAAAAGGTGAAATAGGGGTTCTAAACGGCGAAATTAAAGTGGAAAAAGATGGACTCTCAGAGAGTCTTAATCCTGAAAGTGCGCTTGAGATTTCAGGAGAGAGCTTTAAAAAGAAAACTATTTATTTTAACGCAATTAAACCTCTGAAAAGCGAAGTTAAGTATGTTTTAAATTCTCCTACTCCAGTGTTATTTGAATGGGTACCGGTGGAAGAAGCCAAGGTTGTTATTTCAAGAAAGTCCACTTTGGAGAAGCCTATTATCGCTCAGGGAGTTGGGACGAACTCAGTGAATCTTTCAACTGGACTTTATTACTTTCGTATTGAAAGCGAAAAAGGCTCATCGCTACTTAGCTCATTTAAAATTGTCCGCGAAGTACCGCCACAACTAATACGTCCTCTTGATGGACAAGAGATATCAGTTCTGGAGGGCGAGGATCAATTGTTACTACAATGGAGAAATCCTGAAAGATTGAACTATTCACTGGAATGGGACGACGGAGAATTGCATTCTCTTCAAACTGGAGGAGAAAGCACTATCGTTGAAATTATCAAGGGGCGTCCATTTAAGTGGCGTTTGAAAATTAATTCCGAAAAAAGACCAGATGCTGCTTGGAGTGAGTGGCAAAAAATTGATGTCACCTTTGTTCCCCATCCGGAGATACCCAGCGATCTCATCCCAAGCGGAGTCGAGTTCCAAACTTATGAAAAACCAAATGAGAAAATTACGCTTTCCTGGGAAAGTGATTTTCCTAACGAAATAGAAGTTCGGGACCCGGCTGGAAATGTTTCTTCACAAAAAGTGAAGGGGAATCGTTTTGATTATCTCGGACAATTGGCAGGGGATTATTCATGGCGAGTTAGAGCGGTTGATTCCCATCTCCGCACCAGTGAGTGGACAGAGTGGGCGACTTTTAAAATCGAAGATCTTTCAGATCAAAAAAATGTAGAGGGGATTCAGCGGGTCCAATTAGAGAAGCCTGATCAAAGGGTTACTTTTAATTGGGAAGCGAAGGAAGGTACAGAAAGTGTTTTCGAATTAGCTAAAGATTCAGGATTCAAAACAGTCGTAAAAAAAGTAGAAGTTTCAAAAACCGAGGTTCAAGTAAGTATTCCAGAAGTCGGAGCATATTATTGGAGGAGTCGCCAATACCTTCCGGATGGGACATTTCAAATAAGCGAACCTCGCCGGGTTATTATAGAACCGACGCCTGCCCCTCAAAAACCAGAGAAACTACCTGATTTGGAAGTTCCTCTGGAAGAATTCCCAATTAAGACAACTTTACTGGAAACGTTTTTAAATTTTCTGATTCCTATCGCTCATGCTGATGAAGTCAAAGGTGTTGTACGTCTGGTCTTACCGGTTAAAGAAGAGGCCAAAAGTTATATCGTGAAAATTTATAAAGATGAAAAGCTCTCCCAGCTAGTTTATGAAGAACAGCTATCGGGTAAAGATTTTGTCTGGAGAAATGCAGAGGCAGGAGTTTATTACTGGCAGTATGCAGTGATCGACTTTTGGGACCGAACCAGTCTCTTCAGCGATCCGGCCAAATTAACCATTAAGAGCGAAGATGTTCCAGCTCCGGTAAAACCGAGGCTCCTGTCACCGATTAGAGCAGTGGAAATTGAAGGTCCGGAACTGGTCTTCAGATGGCGCCACAGTGGACCCAATATCAATTATCAAATTGAGATAGCTGAGAAACGTAATTTTAAAAAGATTTTGCTTCAAAAGGAATCATCAATAAATGAAGTTACCTTTACTGATCATAAGCTTGCTTCAAAACTTCACTTCTGGCGGGTACGGGCCTTCAATAAGAGAAGGGAAGCGATTCTCAGTAATACCGGCCGCTTCATCATTAAGCCTCAACTTGAAAAATTAATCATCGCTGATCAGTTTCCTGCTCCCTGGAAAAAAGAATGGAAGAACCGTAGCTTTCTAGCATGGGCCCCTTCAATGGATAGTTATACTTTTGAGGATGGAGAGACGGGAAAAATTGATGGGACTGCCATGATGGGTGCCCAATTAAGCGGGACCATCTTTAAAGAGAAATGGGTTTTTAATGGAGAGCTCTTGAGACAAACGGGAGAAGTTTTTGAAGGCGAGAGTTATCTTTTTCAAAGAATCCTCTTTGATGCTGTTAAAACGCTTAATACAAATCATCATCACAAGTTAGCGTTAGGCATGGCCATCGGTCAGTCTTCTGGTCAGGCCTATGATATCGGTACGGACAATGTTGTGACTGCTGAATCAGTCTCAGGACCAAGCTATGGCCCAATATTTAGAAACTATCTCGTGATCAATGAAAAATGGGAAATGCAGGGGAAACTGCTTTATCTTTTAGGAGATATTAAGCAAATGGAAATAGGCGCAGATTTAATCCGCCAGCAAGCTTCTTACATGCTTCTGGGTGGAGTAGGCTACACTTCAAGAGAGTATGAGATTAATTCGGGTAAGCAATCTTCAATTAAGATCTCATTGGGCATCGGGAAAGAATTTTAATCATTAATCCAAACATCATGGCAAACAGAAATCCAACGGCGATTTGAAATATTTGGTTATGCTCTTCATTTGTTTTTGTTAGAGTTCCACAGGAAATGTCTGAGTTTAGGCTGTTCACTTTAGGAATTGGACCGAGGCGATTAATTTCTGTAATGGTAGGATCAAAAGTACCAGTAACAGTCCCATCCCAATCCTCAAGAATGATTTTTCCGGGAGCTCCATTTCCACCATCACCATCTGGATCTCCACCACTATTGGTGATTGTTGAATTCGCTCCACCTGTACCGTGAGCTGCGTTCAGAGTGTTTATTGTAATTTGCCCCAAGGTTTGAATGATGATGACTCCACCGGATCCACCACCGCCTCCTCCTGAAAAGTTTGGAGCGACTCCTCCATTTCCCCCTGAGACATTGACTGTTCCAGTTACTGAGACGTTACCAGCAGAAATAATTTGAATTCCACCGCCACCTCCACCTCCGGCGCCAGCTACCAAGTCGGCCGGGTTACATCCTTTACCACCAGTACCTCCACCCGAGCCTGCAACGAGAAAGTTCATTGGATCAATAGTGATGGTGGACCCCGGAGCACCAGCTGCACCAATCATTTCACCTGGATCTGCAAAGGCTCCGTCATATCCTGCTTCGCCGGGCGTTTCCAGACTTCCACCTGATCCACCAGAACCTTCGGCTTGACCTGCACCACATATTGAAGGGCTTCCGGTCTTACCTGCATGCGATGCTGGCAAACCATCATTGCCTCCAAAGAAGAAACTACCGCCGGCCCCACCGCCAAGACCCGCAGGCCCTCCAGTAGCAGTCAGCCCGTTACCATCATCTGTCCCCGGTTGTCCTGAAAAATTGATTGTCCCAATTGTAACTGTGCCAGTGGCCTTAATCACCAAGGGTGAGGTTGGATCAAAAAAATCGGAGGTACTTAAATTCGTTATGATGACATCTTTACATTCAAAAATATTATTGGGTGGTGGAGTGATCGTTTTAAAATCTATATCAAGGCAATCAGATGTCGTATTGCTGCCGACATCCAGTTGGGCAAAGGCCGTAGTCGAAAAAATAATTAAAAGAAGGAATAGCCTCATGACCTTTATTTTAAAGGGGTCATGAGGCTAAAGCAAACTATTCAGTCTTGATAATTTTTACTTGAGTATAGATCTCGCCGACTCCAAAACTAGTGGGTTGTCCCAATCCATTTGAAAGTCTCTCTAGAAAACAACGTTGCTGAACTTCAAATGTAGATGTCTCTGAAATGATAACCTCACCTTGGATAATCGAAATAGCTGTTGTAGCACTTGTTTGATGAGAGTATGCAGATGAACCAATTAAAACATCCATATTGGTCTCTATCACTTTTAATTTTGCTTGAGTGGTCGCTACATTGAATGCAGGTGCATGCACTTCGATGAAGTATTTTCCTGGAGTCAGTGTGAATCTATTTCCCGATAAAGTGATAAAGCTTGTATTACCACCTAATGTATTGAGTACTCGGGTATTCCAAACTGAAGCTAGGCACGTTCCAGCAGCTACACCTGATGGTCTCTGATCTCTTATATAAGCAATTTCTGAGAGACCCCGATCACCTTTCTCACCTTTTTCGCCTTTCTCACCTTGAATACCCTGTGCTCCCGCTTCACCTTGAGCACCGGCCGGACCTTGAGGACCTGTTAATCCCATTGGACCCTGAGGTCCTTGTGGACCTTGAGCACCAGCAACTCCCGGTGCACCATCTGCTCCGGCGTCACCTTTTGGACCTTGTGGACCGATGGCCCCATCAACTCCAGCAGGACCTTGCGGACCTTGTGGCCCTATTGCTCCTGTTGGACCGGCGGGACCTTGTGGACCCATTGGTCCAACTGAACCCACTGAACCATCAGCACCTTTTGGACCCATTGGTCCTACTGGACCTTGGGGACCAGCTACTCCTGGGGCGCCGGCAATACCAGCAGGACCTTGTGCTCCGGTTGCACCGGCAGGGCCTGCGATACCAGGTTCACCTTTTTCACCCTGGTCGCCTTTATCTCCCTTATCACCTTTTTCTCCTGCGATACCTTGATCACCCTTGGGCCCTTGTGGACCCATCGGACCTGCTTCACCTTGAGGACCTTGTGGTCCTGCTTCACCGATTCCACCGAGTGATGCTGGGTCTGCAGGTACCCATGCATCACCATTGAACATCAAGATTTGACCATCAGTCGGTGTAATAAAAGGAAAAACAAGACCGTATTCTACTTCTTCGGAACGGATGACTCTTACATTCGCAAGGAGTGTGGCCCGATCACTAGAAGCCTGATTGAGTTTCAATTCGATTTTATTATTAACGTAGATTGCATCTTTTGCCCGGCTACCATCGGAACAATTTTGAAGAGAGTAACCTCGATTCACTAGAGGATTATTTGAGCGGGGAGAGTAGTTACATATCGTCTGATTATCAAAGATGATTTGTGCTGCTGTCTCATGAACTACACCCCAGCCGGATGATAAATAAACCAACGATGGAATTTCGACTTCACCTTTGAAGCTAACAACTTTTGGAGTGACTTTGTAGTAAGGTTTAATTTCTCGTCCTGCAGTGAGCTTCAAAACTTTTGAATTGTTGCCCGAGAGTTTTTTGATTAGACCATCCCACAAATTATTTCCTGCTTGGGCCGGAGATATAAGTACCAGGGTACTTAGTGAGAAGATCCAAAAAGGTTTTAACGAACGTTCCATAATGACCTCAATTTGGTTAAGCCCAGTGTAAGGGTAAACTGTTCTAATCTGCTTTCTTTACGATCTTTCAGTCAGTTGTCGGTCATAACGAAAGATTACTTGACTAGAAAAGGAGGTATTTGCCACGAAACTTTGCTGCTTTTTCAAAGAGTTAAGTGAGTCTTAATAGTTTTGTCCTCCTTGTTTGTACCTTTTTAGCCCTTCGCGTCTGTATTAAGTACAAAGCGTTAATCTTTTAATGATTCCTTTATTCCTATTTGATATTAAGGGTTTAAGTTTTTTTAGGTATTAAGGCTGTACACATCTGTGAACGCTTTCTTTGGTAAAACTTGAATCAGTTTTGACACTTCTGAGCGAGTTGATCTACTTTCCAACCTGCCAAGGCAAAACGACGACTAAAAAACGACCTTAAAAAAACTGGAGAATAAAATGAAAACTATCGTACTTATCGCTACTCTTGCACTTTCTGCTTCAAGCTTCGCTGCTGGTTATGAAACTCAAAGCTTTGGAAAATATTTCTGGGCTTCAACAGAAGCAGAAGTTGTTGAAATGATCGAAGAAGCTATTCCTTCAATCAAGGCAGGCGAAGACAAAGAATTAAATCAGTCTATGAAATTCCAAAATTGTACTGTTCACCCTCGTCACATCAAGATTGGTAAGACTTTCATCAAGAAATTCTACAGAACTGTTGATGGTGTTCTCGTTTCTAAGTACCGCGGTTTAGTAACTGTTTCTAACAACCGTTGTTTCGTATCTAACCACTAAGATTTTTAAAATATAAACGGAGAATAACATGAAAACTATCGTACTTATCGCTGCTCTTGCTCTTTCTGCTTCTAGCTTTGCCGCTGGTTATGAAACTAATAGCTTTGGAAAATATTTCTGGGCATCTTCTGAAGAAGAAGTTGTTTCAATGATCGAAGCTGCTATCCCAACGATCAAAGCTGGCGAAGATAAAGAACTTACTCAGTCTATGAAATTCCAAAGATGTGATGTTCACCCTCGTCACATTAAAATTGGTAAGACTTTCATCAAGAAATTCTACAAAACTGTTGATGGTACTCTAGAAGCTAAATTCCGTGGTCTTCTAATTGTTTCTAACAACCGTTGTTTTGTTTCTCATAAATAATTAAATTCGAGGGTCCTCTTTGGAGGACCCTCTTTTGAGATAAATCGATGAAGCAAGAACATCTACCAAACGTTACTGAATATTTGAACTATCGCCAGTTCCTTCAGGACTTTTATCTTTCTAAAAAGAAAGAGAATGCTTCGTATTCCTATCGAGTTTTTGTCAACAAAGGCGATCTGGGTTCTCCATCACATCTGAAAATGGTCATTGATGGAAGCCGTAATTTAACTCTTAATACGATTCCTAAATATATCAATGCTCTCGGCTTTAAAAAGAAGAGAGATATCCAGTTCTTTGAACTCCTGGTTCAATATAACCAGGAAGATAATGCTGATCAGAAGATAAAATATTTTAACGATATTATGACCCTTAAAAGAAAACAGGGTCTTTCTTTATTAGAAAAACATCAGTTTGATCTTCTGGCCCATTGGTTTCATGTTGCCATTTATGTCCTTATCGATCTCGATGACTTTAAGAATAATCTGGAATGGATTTCAGAAAGGCTTCGAAAGAAAGTAACAGTCAAACAAGTGAGTGAAGCTCTGGTTTCACTTGAGACTTTGGGCCTTATAGAGAAAGATAATAAGAAAGGTTACCGACAGATTTCAGGGGCCTTATCTACAGCTGACGATCTCAGGCATTTAAGTGTTCATTCTTATCATAAGGATATGATTGAATTGGCCCTGGGATCTTTATCAAATGATCCAAGTGAAATGCGCGAATTTAACGGAGTCACTTTAAAAATCAGCAAAGATAAACTTCCATTGCTGAAAGAAAAAATCCGGACTTTTAGAAGAGAAATTAACGAACTAACCAGCAACATGGATGGACTTGATCAAGTCTACCAGTTAAATGTTCAGCTCTTTCCGCTGACAGAGGTAAAGCAATGAAAAATTTGACTCTAATTCTGATGACAGTCCTGGTATCCCTGAACGGTTGGAGTGGTGGAGGCGTTGACGTCGGAAATCACAGTCCTAAAAGTTTCAAGGGCAGCTTCTTAGTTCCCACATTTACATCTGAAGAGGCGATGGTTGCCCATATTCAGAAGTTATTACCTAAGATTGAGAGTGCTTCAGTAAGCGATGTTCGTGCTCTCATCCTTGAAGCTAAATGTTCTGCTAAAAACGTTAAATTCGATACTCTGGAAGTTATTACTTCTTATGAATTTAACGAAATCAGAATGAAGTTAGATAAAGAATTTATGGGAATTGTGACTGTAGAGTTGCGTGACTGTAAAGAGCCTGTGAAATTGCCTTATTTTGACCATCCTGAATTTTAAATAATTAAGTGTTAAGTCATTTATTAAGCTGCATGGCTTAACACTTAATTATTTTCATTAATTACAGGTTTCTCCGAAAAGACTTCCGGTACCTGGTGAGCCGCCCTGATCGCAAAAGACTTGAAGACCAGCATTGGTACCGCTCCAAATGTTGAAACTGAAAGTAACGTTTGAAATATCCCAATTGTTAGCATTGAGATTAGTTAAGTTACTCGTACCTTGAAACATACCAGGCATATTAGTTACAGAGAAAGTGTTAAAGTTTGAAAGATCTAAAGACACTAAGCTACTGGCATTCTGAAACATATACCCCATATCAGTCACAGAAGAAGTATTAAAGCTTGATAAGTCTAGTGAAGTGAGGGCACTAGCTTCGTAGAACATTAGCCACATGGTTGTCACTGATGAAGTGTTAAAACTGGAAATGTTAAGTGAAGCGAGTTGGGTTGTATCTCGGAGCATCTCGGCCATATCCGTCACAGAAGCTGTATTGAAACTTGAAAGATCAAGAGTCGAAAATTTCGTGTTGGAAAACATGCCATGCATACTTGTCACCGCTGCCGTTTCAAAATGAGAAAGATCTATAGATGTTATTCCACTGCTTGCAAACATGAAATCCATATTGGTAACGGATGAAGTGTCGAAATTGGATATATCTAATGAAGTCAAGTTGGTGGTGCCTGTAAACATTCTCCCCATATCTAAAACCTTGGCCGTATTGAAGTGGGAAAGGTTAAGTGAGGTTAAGTTATTAGCATTTTGAAACATGGCATACATATCAGTAACATTGGAGGTATCAAAACTAGATATATTCAGGCTTGTTAAACTTCCTGTATAGGCAAACATATTGCTCATGCCGATAACTTCGGAGGTGTTAAAATTTGCCAAATCCAGTGCTGTCAAATCCCACGCTCCGGAGAACATGTTACTCATGTTGGTTACATTAATTGTATCAAAACTAGAAAGATTTATAGTGGTGATTCCAGAATAGGCAAACATACCCGACATGTTAGTGACAGCTGATGTATTAAAACTAGAAAGATTGATGCTGGATATTTCCCAAGCATAATAAAACATATCACTCATATCAGTGACCTTAGATGTGTTAAAGTTCGATAGATCAAGAGAGGAGATGCCTTCCATGTAAGAAAACATGCTATTCATGCTCGTCACGCTGGAAGTATCAAAACTTGTTAAATCCAGCGTGGTGAGATTGAAAATTTCATAAAACATATAACTCATGTCTGTGACTGAAGAAGTTTCTCCTCCGGCAAATGATGTCAAGTTCCAGCATCCTTCAAATGCTCTTTCGAGGTTCTTCCAGCCCATGCTACCTAAGTTCACGACTTCAATGATTTTGTCGAAATCGCCATTATAGTTAAAGTACCAGGCCTCAACTCGGCCCGTGATGGTAATTGTATGTGGCCCTGGTGTGACATAATTATGGGTGATGTCTGGATCGGCATCTGATGTTACTGTACTAGGTGGACTTCCATCACCCCAATCAACCTGAAAATTATAAGTGTAACCGGCCCTCAAAGGCAGGGTGATCGTTTCGTTGGGTGCAGTCGTTTCCCAGATGGAAACAAAAGGCATTTGAGGTTTCACTTCAATATGAAAGATTTCTTGGGCGTCTGATTCAGTACCGCTACCAACAATTTTGACTTCATAGTCCGCAGCTTGACCTATGTCAGGAGTCCAGATCAGGGAGCCCGTCGCTGAATTAAAGGATATTCCGCTTATCGCAGTACAATTACTGGTATCTGATACGGCCCCATCGACACTGTTATCGTAGTAACAATTGTAGGTGATAGGATTTCCGCCAGTGGTTATGTCAGAGTTGGTTGTACTGTCGCTAGCATCCACAAGAAGGGCCTGCATTTCAAAAATACTTCGATCAGTGATGGTGGTTAAACTTGGTAGTGGGGGTGTTGAATCTGGAGCAGGGATATAAGCTGGCCTGACTTTTGAAGTCAGTTTGATCTCATTACATCCACTGATGCTTATAAATAAGACCATTAAGAAGAACTTCAACATCCAAACTCCCAGTGACTCTTGGAGTTATCGGAATAGTTAGATCAAAAAACGAGTTTTTTTAAATGATTATCGATAGTTAACAGTTTTGATATAGGAATAAGGAAAGCTGTTATTTCTGGACTAACACCTGAAGAAATGTAATGATTTTAGTATCTTGCAGATAGTATTAGCTTGTGATTGGTGCCCAAGACGAGACTCGAACTCGTACGGATTATTCATCCGAGGGATTTTAAATCCCTTGTGTCTACCATTCCACCACCCGGGCCTGAAGAAAAGTAGAGTAATGATGTTATGTTATTGAGATTATGTCAATTGAAAAGCCGCTCTCTCTTTTTGATAACGCTTATTACTTTAAGTTCCTGCTCGCAATGGAAGAGGCCTGCGCCTAATGGCTCGGAAATCTTAACAACTTTTCCCAATCATTGGTTCTCTGTGAATGCTGACCATTCTCTCCAGGGGACTCAGGGCGGGCCTGTGCCTCATGTGATCTTTGATACTGAGCCAGAATTCAGACTAAAGAACCGTTTGGTTAATGTCATTATTTCCACTCCCGAAAATTCTCAACATGCCTATGAGATTGATCTTTATTCAGGTCAAAGGCATTACAGTCATACTTACTGTAAACAAAAAGACATTTGGAATAACTATACTGGAATTATTCACCGGCCGGTATTTTCGGTCGGTATTATCCCCAAAATTTTGGACCAGATTGGTGAGCCGCAGAAGGTGATTGTCTGGTCACGGAACAAAAATTATCACGAAACGGCCGTTAATAATTATCGGGATGTTAAATTGGTGGGAGCCTTCGTTGAACAAATCTGTCAGGAAGGTAACTGTTTAGGAAAAAGTAATTGGTTATCTCGATTGGTATTTATAGGTGTAGATGGTGATGATCGAGAATTGGACAGAATCCAGAATGTAACCGACTTCAAAAAGGTCTTTGACTGGGAGACCTCCAAGGCCCATTTGGAGAATATTAACGGCAGAAACTTCATTGGTGATAGAACTTATCCTGCAATCAGGGTGGGACAATTAATCGAGTATGATGATGCTTTTGACTTTTTTAGAAAACGCTCAATATTTCTGACTGATAAAGAACTAAAAAAAATCCAGAATGGCTGTCATGCTCTGTATAACAACCTTTGGGAAGAAGTCGGAAGAATCCGACCTGAGGATGTTTCAGCTAAAACCAATGAAGAGTATAATAAAAAAAGAAAGCTGATTGAAGAACTTAAGCATAAGAAGTTACCGGTTGGTTTTGCTGCTCGTTTACACAAATTTACTAAAAAATATTTTAATGAAGTCACAACATGTGAAAAATTTGTCTATCATGGAAACATCAACCGTAATCCGGAAGCCTTTTGGTTTTTGAGCTATATGGGGATTTATTATCGATTGCATAAAGAAGGCTATTATTTTGACTGTAAGGCAGGTACCTGGCAGCGAAATGTTCTGAATGTGCAAGGTGAGCGCATTTATGACCTAAAAAACGGAATTAGTCAGTGTAATGAACAAATGCTTGATCAAGCTATGGATTATCTCCCAAACTTTTTAACTGGACTTAAAAGTGAGAAAGAATATTTCACGTTTATAGATTATGATAACCATACTCATGGAACTCATAATAAAATGTATGCCTGGATCAAGCTCAAATCCCTTAAGCTCAATTGTAGTAGTGACCCAAATGTTACAATCAAGAAAGAGATGAAACTTTTTCCCGAAGATGTTCGTTGGAAAAACAGGAAGGTTAAAGACACTGCTCCGGATTCAAGGTTGATCTATTAATGAAAGAAAAAAAACAGCTGCTTAAAATATTCAATTTGGGGCATCCATTACTCGTCACGGAAAGTTTTTCCATTTTAGGAGATAAGTTTCTACATGCCTTACCTTTTGAATTTGAATACATTCAAGATTTGGGTCAGGCAGATGTCATTATCTGGGATGGAATTCTAACTCCAAAAAATCATGAGCTGGTTCAGTCGATCTTAGAAGAGATGAAAAAGAGCAAGGTCTTGCTTCTCCTGGGTGAATCCATGACTTTATTTAATAACCATCCAATTGTTAAAATATTTGATCCTACTAATTTAAATTATGTTGAAGTCCCAGGCTGGAATGTTCTCCCAGAAGAACTTTTGGGTGCTCTGGAACTTTGTTATCAAAAGTTACAAAATGTTTAGCTGGAAAGAATTCGAAAAATCAAAACAGATTTTATCCCATATGGGAGGAAGCCGTTATCGTGATGATTGGGGTCAACACCATTTAACGATTAGACCCATTGACCTTTTGGATTGGATAAAATTTTTAAAAGAAGATCTTGGCTTTTTTACCATGACTGATATTGCTTCCAGTGCAGATGAGGTGGTTTATCACTTGCTGAATATGGGTACTCATCAGCGTCTTAATTTGCATCTTATTGTAAAAAAAGGCGAAATAATTCCTTCCGTTGTTGATTATTACCTACATGCTGATTGGATGGAACGTGAGCAAGCCGAAATGTTGAATCTGACTTTCGATCGTGCAAGAGCCGGATTATTACTACCAGAGGCACAGAAGAATTATCCTCTCAAGCCTGAATCTGAGATTAAAGACTGGCCCGCTACACTTCCTTCAGAACTACCGGTTCTAAGATACAATCCGAATAAATCTGAACCTCCTTATCCGGAAGAAAGTTATCAATGGAAAAAGTATGGTCTGACTTCACCTGAGACCCTTGGGAATTTTGAATGGTTAGTGTGCTTTGATCCAGTCAACGTAGTTGATTCTAAGGTAGAAATTGGTTTTCATCATCAGGGACTTGAACTACTTCTACAAAATAAAGATATATTTCAGATCCTCTATCTGGTTGATAAGATCAATCTCAGCGCTGCTCCGCATTTTTCAATTGCTTGGACAAAGGCAATAGAAGAAATGTTTAGAATTAAAATCCCGGAAAGGGCCCAGGCCTTAAGAATTGTGATGCTGGAGTTGGCACGAATTGCAGACCATTTAACCACTTTGCAAGCAATCTGTTTTTACTCCGGTCTGAATGAATATCGCTTGTATATAAATGCTCGTGAGAAAGTCTATGAACTCTTGGAAAAAATTATTGGATTTCGACATGGAAGTGGAGTGGCCAAAATAGGCGGGGTCAGTGAAGATCTACCTGCTGGATGGATTATTGAGTATCAGTCCGTGGCCGAGATACTTTCAAAAAACCTAAAGCTCATTCACAATTCTTTGATCAGCCAAATAAAATTCCGTAAACAGCTTGAAGGGAGACCAGTTAACGCCCAATCAGTTCTCCAATGGGGTGTGAGTGGTCCTGCAATGCGGGCATCGGGACTCAACTTTGATCTTCGGAAATCACAACCTTTCTATTTTTATCAAGATATTGATTTTGATATTCCAGTTGGGATCCATGGCACGGGATATGACCGCTATTTGATTCGTTATGAAGAAATTTTCCAGAGCCTCCGAATTATTACTCAAGTGATTGATAATCTTCCTCTGGGCAATATAATAAACGAAGATTTGAATAAGAATTATCTTGAGCTCTCTGAATATTTTGCGAAACTGGATAAACCAAAGCAGTGGCACTATAGCGCTTTAGAAACTCCTTCTGGTGAAGGAGGTTTTCTATTTAGTCTGGAAAAAGATCTAACCCCTTCCAGAATTAAAATTAAAACCCCAAGCTTTGTAATTGCTGAAGCATTACCGATCTTTGTGCAAGATCTTAAAGAAGAACAACTGAGTACTTGTCTGGCAAGCTTAGGACTGTCTCGTTGGGAGATTGACCGCTAATGATTTTAAGTCGCAAATTTTATACTAAAGTTTCTTATCTCCGCTCTTGGTGGAACTTAACTCAGATTAAAAAGCTGACTGGAGATAAAATATTTAAAGCTTTTAAGCTATTCAAAACACAGTGGCCGGATAAATTATATTTTTATTCTCCCCGGCTTAAAAGAATTCCACGTTTTACCGGTAATCTTGAGGCCCTACGCTCCTGGAGAGAGGCCAAGATTTGTGAGACACTCTGTCCAACTCAAGCAATCAAAGTGACCACATCAGATTTTATTATCGATGATCGTGGTTGTATTGCCTGTGGCCTTTGTGTCGAACTGGCCCCGGCCGGGATTTTAGAAATGACTTCGGATCAAAAATTAGATATCTCTAAAAAATTTCAGAGCGGCGTTTAGACCAATTTACTTTATCTAATTTTTTTAAAAAAGCTGTGCGTGGAACATACTTTCCACCAAATTGCTGGACGACGGGAGTTACCATCTGAGTATCTACCCAGTTAATGCCATTATCCTTTAAATGAACCAGAAGGGCGTAGAAACCCTGTTTAGAAGCATTATCCTTTATAGTAAACATTGATTCACCAGAAACGAAATCACCAATGATCACACCATAGAGGCCACCCACCAGTTTTTCTTCATCCCAAACTTCAACCGAATAGGCATAACCTGCATGAAAAAAATTGGTATAGGCCTTGATAATATTTGGGGTAATCCAGGTCCCGGGTTGATCCTTCCTTGGCATCTTGGCACAGTGGTGGATGACTTCCTCAAAGGCCTGATTAAATGTTACCTGATAAGGTGTTTTCCTTAAAAATTTTATAAAAGATTTTGAAACGTGCATGTCTTTAAAATTGAGGATCCCCCGTGGATCAGGGGAAAACCAGGTATTAGGAAGATTCACATTTAAGGGATAGGTCGATAGAGGCCAGGGAAAAATCCCTCTATAATAGGCCTCTAGAAGAGTATCAATTTCAAGATCACCACCCACGGCCACTAAACCATCTTCTGAAGCTGTTTCAACAGGTGGGAAAACGATCTTTCTTTTCATGTGTGTAAAACTTCCAGCAGAACTCGGGCCATATCACCTGCCACAGTAAGTGAACTTTGCTGATCACGTGCTGGTACACCTTCAGGCCAGACAAATGGGGCCACTTCCATCAAATCGGCCCCGGTTATTTTAAAATCTTGTCCAAGAAGTCTGATGAGAGCAGCACAGTCAGTAGGAAAAAGTCCTTCTTTCTCAGGCGTTCCTGTTGCAGAAGCAAATTTTTCATCTAAGGCATCGATATCAAAACTAATGTAGATTTCTTTAATTCCTAGATTTTTATAGTGGGCAAAAATCTTCTTATAAGTTTTATCTACTCCCCATTTATTCACTTCATTTGCCCAAAGCTGTTCAACTCCCAGAGCCTTTTTCCAATGCTTCTTATCTTTACCACTGGAGCGTATGCCGATTTGCAGAACATGATCTGGACTAGCAAGATCTTCTAAAATTTTATGAGTCCAGGTTCCGAAACAGATATCGATACCAAGACGACGATCTAAAAGGTCAGTATGAGCATCGAAATGAAAAAGAGCAGCTTCTTTTATTTTTTTACGGGATTGAAGCCAGGTCTTTACTAGAGGGTAGCTGGTAGAATGATCACCACCTAAGCCAAGAATATGAGCTTCTGGATTTTTTTTGTATATTTCCGTCAAGGCTTTTTCGGCCACGCTTAAGGGAGAGACTGGAAGCTTATTGACCTTACCATAGAGGGCCTTCTGACAAAGTTTAATTGTTTCCGCATTCAGATATTTGTCATGGAGAAGATGAGGAATGACTCTGACATCTCCCAAATCGCTAAAATCCTGGGAACAGGCGAGGATTTCTTGTCTCAGCATCAAGGGACCCCAATTGGCCCCTCGTTGTATTCCACCGCCATTATCCGATGGAATACCGATGATCCAAGGCTTTGCGATATCGAGTTTCTCAAAAGTTTTAAGCCACTTTTTTTGCGCCTTCTCGACATTCTTTGTTCCATAGTAGGCTTCCAGAAGTTTCGCTTTTTTTTCTTTTCCGGTATTAACCGTATAAACACCGTTACCTGGTAAAGTTAGAAGTTGTGGCAAGTTTTTCAAATGAGCACTCCTTTAATCCATTTGTTCTGCAAGAGTTCTTTGTCATATTTTTTAAAGAAGCTTGCTTCAGCAAGATGAAGATAATCTTTTAAGACCATTTCTTCGAAGTCTAAAATTTTTTGATCCAGATTTTTTTCTACACCTGCAATATGACTGGTTTTCCAGACTTGAGGAAAGCCATGCCATTCTTCCCCAAAAGGTTCTTTTTCAAAAACGTCAAGAAATGCAAAAGAGTTGGAATGAGAGAGAAGATATGCTTTTAAGGCCTCTTCATCCACCAGTTTTCCACGGGCACCATTGATGAATAAGACTTTATCTGAGAGTGCCGAGAAAAATTCCTGATTGAAGATATGTCGGGTTAAGTGATTGAGGCTCATTGCCGCAATGATAACTCGGGCCTCATTGATCCTTCCTTCTTTCCAACTTGAGAGACAGCCTTCTTTGTAAGGATCAACAACCGTCACTTTCATGCCGAGGGTGGAAAGTGTGTCGGCAATGATTTTTCCAATATGACCGTATCCGAAAATCCAAACGGAAGTGCCTTTCAAGAGAGTTCGATTCCAACTACGTTCTTTATTCCAGGTGAGGTGTTGTGGTAGTTCCAGAAGACCCTCAAAAACAGCTGCTAAAGAGTATTCGGCCACCGCCTGAGCACGGATCGAGTGACCTATGACTAAGGGAATGTTCTGCCAAAGATCATGCTCATCAGTAAAATGGTCATAACCGGAATTGGGATGGATGATGAGTTTAGTCTTTTTTAAAAGAGCGGATGGCAGATCTCTTAACTGGGTATGAGTATTGGTGATCAGGATAGTGTTCTGATCTTTTATACTTCCAAGTGCCTGGTAATTTAGATTTGGAAGGGCCTGGACCATACTTTCTTCCCGAGCTAGAAAATCCTGACTCTGATAAGGGGAGACATGAGTTCTGATAACTTGGAAGCTTTTCATCTCTTCAAACTAGCGTAAAAGAGGCTAAAAGTGTATAAGGGAACACTATGATCACTATTAAATCCGCCCGCGAAATTGAAATCATGAGAGAGTCAGGAAAAATGGCAGCTAAAACGCTCCATTTTTTAGGTAAAAATCTCAGGATTGGAATGAGTACTGAAGAAATTAACCAGATGTGTCACCAATACACGATCAATCGTGGAGGTATTCCGGCCACTCTTGGTTACCATGGTTTTACTAAGTCACTTTGTACTTCACTCAATGATGTTATTTGTCACGGCATTCCTTCAGAGAAGGATATTCTAAAGGACGGCGACATTCTTAATCTTGATGTGACCACCATTTGGAAAGGATTCCATGGTGACACCAATGCCACTTTTTTCATCGGTAACGTAAAACCTGAAGTTCAGAAATTAGTTGAAGTCACTCATGCTTGCATGATGGAAGGAATTAAGGCTTGCCGCCCAGGAGCCCATATCGGTGACATCGGTGCAGTCATTGAAGAGATGGCCCATGGTCATGGATATTCAGTAGTTCATGAGTATTGTGGACATGGCATTGGACGAAAATTTCATGAAGAGCCGCAAATTGTACATGTCGGTAAAAAAGGAACTGGTCCGGAAATGAGACCAGGCATGACTTTTACTGTTGAACCTATGATCAATTTAGGAAAACGGCATTGCAAGGTTTTGAATGACGGATGGACTGTGGTGACAAAAGATAAATCCTGGTCAGCGCAATTTGAGCACACAATCCTTATTACCGAGAGTGGTTATGAAATCCTGACACAATTCTCTCCGGAAGAGTGGACAGAAGCTGATGACAAAATTTAAAGATTTCCTTATTGAGAGTATTTATAATCGACCAGTTGAATTTCCTTCGGTCTCCGCTACTCTTAATCAACACACTCTTTCTCTTCGATTTAACCCTAAAGACGTGGTTTTAAATGCCGGCTATTCCGGGCCAGTTAATCCATGGCTTTCTTCTTTGTGCAGTCTAATTATTGGAAAAAGTTTAAATGAGATTTCTTTCCTGAGTTGGAAACAATGGGAAGAAGTTTTTAAAGATGATCAACTTTTCTGGGACCTCAGACAGGAACAGGAGAATCTTTTTTTTAATGATCCTCTGGAATTGTTAAAAAGTGCACTGGATATCTTTCAAGGCCGTGAGTATCTCTACAAAGAAGTGAGTCCTCTTGTTTGCAGATGTTTTGGAGTAAGAGAATCAGATGTATTGGAGTACCTGAATAAGGAAGCCCGGCCGAACCTGGAGGGCCTGGCAAGCGCGACCAAAGCAGGAATGGGTTGCAGGTCTTGTGTTCCACAGCTCAAGCGTTGGTTGGTACTCAATGAAGAAAAAAAGCATGGCCACCACTTTAAAGCACGTCCTATTGTTGATTGGTTGGTTCAGATCGATTATCAACTGACAAAATTTCCTCATACCAGTGAATGGAAGATGGAGGTTCAGGGAATGAAACAAGGTCGAATAACTATTTCATTTGATAAAGATGTTACTCAGAAAGAAGAAGAGCAGATGGCACAAGAGCTTCAGCTCTTCCTGGGCGCTGCAGTTGATTTAGACTTGGCCTTCTTTTTAAGATCGGCACGGCATTTTTCAAATGCTAAAGGGTAGTTTTTTAACTTCTCAAAAATCTTTTCGTCTTTGCCCTCAAAAATCTGTTTTAGATCAACATCTTCCTGAAGGTACTTGATCTCAATAAAGAAATTGTTTAATTCCGGTATTTCTTCCTTAAGACACGTTGGAGTGGGGGATAACATTTGGATCTGGTTGATAAAATTCAGCAAGATTTCACGAGTTCCTTCCATGTAGTCATCAATCATTCCCTTGGTCATCTCTCTTTGCATTCCAGTGATACTTTCTGGAATAATAAAAAGGGCTTTGCCTTTTTTGATGGAGCGCTCGAGAAGTTTCCATGACTCTGAGAACTTTTGGCCGGTGCAAATGGCCAGATAATCCTCGGTCTGGATTTCAATTCTGGGGATCTGAACCATTTCCGAGATTAACCTCTGGTTAAGTTCATAAACCGGTCCGGTTTCTTTCTTTAAATGAAAACGCTTTTCTTCCTCCCCAAGACATTTAAGGATCTGATAGTTCTTGGCCCAAAGAGGGGCGGTAAACATTAAAAGAAGGAGGGTCACCAGGGGTTTCATGAATCAATTGTACCCTTAATTTTAGAAAAGATAAGACAGAAAATAGTGTTAGCGCTAAGATGGATCCATGAAAGAAATGAGTTTCATGGAGCATTTAGAAGAGTTAAGGACGAGGATGATCCGTATCTTTGTCATCTTAGTAGTCTCTTTCGGGTTTTGTTACTATTTTTCAAATGATATCCAGGAATTTTTGCTGGCACCATTAAGGCAGGCAATAGGTTCGACTGGGAAGGTCATTTTTACCGGACTTTTAGATAAAGTTCTGGCAGAGCTTCAGATTGCTTTCTGGTCTTGCGTTTTTTTCGCAAGTCCTTTTTGGTTTAGAGAAGCATGGCTGTTTATTAAGCCGGGTCTTTATGAACCTGAAGTTAAGGCAATTCGGCCATTCATCTTTGTTGGCTTTCTATTGTTTTTAGGGGGAGTGTCTTTCGGTTATTTTGTTATATTCCCTTTCACCTTTAAAACTCTTCTGGCTTCTGGGGTCCAGAATGTAGAGGCCATGTTGAATCTCCAGGATTATCTTTTGCTCTCAAGTAAAATTTTGGTTTTTTTAGGGCTTTTATTTCAATTACCTAACGTCATTTTGATTTTAGGTTTTATGGGACTGGTTACCAAATACTCATTAAGAAACATGCGACGTTATCTGGCGGTTGCCTTTGCAATTGCAGCAGCGGTTATCACTCCGACGCCGGATATCTTAAGTATGATGTGTGTTTGGATACCCATGATGGTGCTTTATGAAATCGGCATCATGGCCGTGGCCCTGATTGTTCATCCTTACTTAAAGCGAAAACATATGGATCCGGACGAATCAGCTGGCCTCTGAGTCATAATCGATATCAATAATATAGCGCTCTTGCTCTTCTTCCCGGCCACCACCTGGACCTGTAACATCTTCGCGTCCATCACCTAAGTAGCTTATGTGATCTGTGGAGAAACTCCAGTTATCGAACGCACCTGCCACTGAAAAGCCTGGCAAGAGGCGCATAAATTCTTGAATCATGCCTTCAATCTGAGAGCCGTTAAAATCTGAGGTATCATGCTTGCATAGCCAGCCTGAGAGTCTGATTTCCATTCCGGCGACACTGTATTGGCAATATTGGAGATCAACACCGTGACGATTTAAAACTCGTCTAACTTCTTTATTGGCCTCTAATCGACTAAGTTTACGCATGCTGGAACCTCCGCTTCGATAAGCTTATCGGAAGAAACCTTAAGGTATTGCGGATTATTTGATGTCGTAAGTAATTTTAATTGGTTAGATGGATAATCTAGGATTTTTAAAGGGCCAGATGATGAACATCCAGCCCTCATTTTGTGGCAAAGAGATTTATTTGTTCATCGCCAGCATAATTTCTCGTGTAATTTTGGAAGCAAAACACGAAGAATTATTTGTTGAATCCAGCATGGGTGCCAGTTCCACAATGTCTGAACCGACGAAATTCTTTCGATTGAGGATTTTAAGAATTCTCATGAAGCCATGGAAGTCTTCACCGCCGGCCTCAGGAGTACCAGTTCCTGGGAAGAAGCCTGGATCAAAAAAATCCAAATCCAAAGTCAGGTAGATAGGTCGGTCATCTGGAATGGCCTCAAGCCAGTCACAACACTCTTTCAGAGAGGTTGCCAGAGTTTTATTCTCTTTCATCCAGTTAAATTCTTCTCTTGGGCCAGAGCGGATACCATATTGAATCAAGCGGTTCTTATCAGTGAAGTGATCAAGCACGCGTCGGATGATGGAAGCATGGGAGAACTTCTCTTCCAGGTAGCCATCTCTAAGATCAGTATGGGCATCTAAATGAAGAAGAACCATATCCGGATAATTTTTTAAATAAGTAACTATTGGCCCGTAAGAAATGGAATGCTCACCACCTAAAGTTACAAATTTGATCTGATCTTTTTTAAGATCCAAATCCTTTGTCATCTCCATGAAAAAATCATTGGTGATATGCCACTTGGAAGGATAGACCGGAAGATCGCCCATCGTAATGATGTTATAGTCTTGAGTATCCTTGTCCAAGTAGGGAGAGTAGTCCTCTAGGCCATATGAAGCTTCCCGGATAGCTCCAGGTGCAAAACGAGCTCCTGGCCTGAAGCTGGTTGTGCCATCAAAGCAGAACCCAATGATGTGAGTGGAGTGAGAATAGATCGCCTCAGCATATTGGGTGCCTATAAAGGCCCTGGCGTGCTCTAATCCTTCAACTTCTTTTATAAGTCGTGACCCTGTCATATTTACTCCTGACCAATCATTTTTTTATGGAAATTTGAAATCGAAAAAGTCCCCTTGTGCCAATCCATGTTGTACCACTTAAGACTTCTTTGAAGGGTATTCATGTGCTGCATTTTTTCCGGGTTAATATCTGTTGGACGGTATTTCTTGGAGGAAAAACCAAAGGTCCAATAAACACCAGGATAAATCAACATAGGTGCATTGAAGGAATTAACCACCGGAAAGACTTTTCTCATGTTGTTATAAATATCTTTTACACCCCATTCATCCAAAAACGGATTTTCCGTTTGATTCATCATGATGCCATCATCAGTCAGAGCATTGTAGACGTCCTGATAAAACTCATCGGTAAACAGACCGGAAGCGAAATCAACCGGGTCAGTAGAATCAACTACAATGATGTCATATTCTTTTTTAGCTTTTTTAATGAAGGCAAAACCATCTTGTGGAAGCACGCGGACTCTCTTATCTGACAGACCAGAGGTGCAATTCGGGAAATAGATTTTAGAGACTTCAATTACGCGCTCATCAATTTCCACTAGGTCAATTTGCTCAATATCCGGGTGCTTGACGAATTCACGAACCACTCCGCCGTCACCGCCACCGATGATCAGAACCTTTTTGCAGTTACGGGAAACCATGTAAGGAATGTGTGAAACGACTTCATGATAAACAAATTCATCTTTATCAGAGACCATGGTCTTTCCGTCTAAAAGCAAAAGCTTTCCAACTGACTCAGTTTCTACCACTTCGATTTTTTGATATTGAGATTGTTCAGAGTGAAGATGGGCCCTCACTTTAAATCCCATAGCAAAAGTATTACGAAAAGATTCCTCAATCATCCAGCCTGGCACGTTCATAAAACTCCTTCGAAAATATGGGAAATTTCTATCCTAAACACCGGAGTTTTCCAAGTGAATAATGACACATAGCCGCTTAAATCAGTCTTAGAGCGAGGATTGAATGACGTTTCCGATGTTTACGCTTATGATATTAAAGTCAAACTTTGAGAGGAAATCATGATTTTAGTGACTGGTGCTGCTGGTTTTATTGGTAGTGTGATTGTGAAACAACTTAATGATAAAGGACATGAGGATTTAATTCTCTGCGACCATTTTGAAAGTGGCGACAAATGGAAAAATCTTAGGGGTCTAAAATACGATTCTTTTGTTCAGGTGGAGGATTTATTCAACCATCCGATATGGAAGAAACCTGCCGGTCTCAAGGCAATCTATCATATGGGGGCCTGTTCCGACACCACTGAACTGGATATGGATTTTTTGTATGAGAACAATACCGAGTACACCAATCAGCTTCTGACACTGGCCGCTCAAAAAAATATTCCTATTGTTTATGCTTCAAGTGCTGCGACTTACGGGGCAGGGGAACAAGGATATGCTGATGACCATAAAGGCATTCCGGCCCTGAAACCTTTAAATAAATATGGTTATTCCAAGCAGCTATCGGATGAATGGATATTAAAGCAAAAGAAGAAACCAAAAGTTTGGTTTGGAGTTAAGTTCTTTAATGTTTTCGGTCCTAATGAATATCACAAGGGCAAGATGAGTTCTGTGGTTTATCAGTCTTTTAATCAGATTCGGGATGTGGGAGAAGTAAAACTCTTCAAATCTCATCGGCCTGACTTTAAGGACGGTGAGCAACTTCGTGACTTTGTTTATGTCAAAGATGTTGTCAGGGCGATGATTGAACTCATTGAGGCCGGTAAGAAAAAGCCGTCCATCTCTGGCATTTATAATCTAGGTACCGGTGAGGCCAGAAGCTTTCATGATCTGGTTAAGGCGACCTTTCATTCTATGGATCGCGAGTCCCGTATTCAGTTTATTGACATGCCAGGGGAGCTTAGGAATCAGTATCAGTACTATACTCAGGCCGAAATGGGAAAACTGAGAAAGGCCATTCCAAAGTTTAAGTTTATGAAGCTTGAAGATGCTGTAAATGACTACGTTAGAAATCATCTGTCACAAGCAGAACCTTATTTGAGTAAATAATGAAAAAGAAAATTGATGGTCTGAAACAAGCGGTAGAAATGCTTCAGGGTCTTGACCTTGCGGCCCAACAGTCGCTCATTGCAGAAATCGCGCGTAAAGATCCGGAAATGGCCATCAAGCTCAAACAGAATCTTGTCACCTTTGATGATCTTCAATATCTCACGGTCTCTATGATGAAGCGTCTGCTTCAGGAAATTGATCTGGATGTTTTGGGACTTGCTCTTCGCGGGGCCAATAAAGATCTTTCAGAGCATCTTTTAAACATGTTTTCAACCAACATGCGTCGTGATGTGGAAGATATATTAAAAGGGAAGCCACGACCCTTGTCTGAAGTTCTGGAAGCTCAGAAAAAAATTATGGATGTGGTTCACCGCTTAAGAGAAAAAGGTGAAATCATTCTTTCAAAAGATAAATCCGAAAAGTACGTTTAAAAGTTTTTGTATTGCCAGGGGTCTTAGTGACTCCAAGCATGGAGCTATATTGGCCTCAGTCCATGTCTAAAATGCCCCTCTGATCAAGTAGACCTTTCTGACATCCCCCTATAAGTCACCAAAATCATAGAAGATAAAGTTGGCACGATTCCTGCTCAATGGTCTCTTGAGAGAACGAAGGATCACTCAAGGATGAGTGGCCAGGAAACGGACTTCACCTTCGATTCTCACATGGAAAAAAAGACCAAAGGAATGGTCTTAAACTATCAGGAAGAAAATCATTTAAGGAGAGCTTTATGGAAAAAGCAACAGTTGAGCACTTTAAAAATCTTTTCATGGAAATTCTTTCTGAAGAAGAAGTTTTCGAAGGCAAGCTCTCACCGGTCAGTATGGAAGGCGATGAAGTAGACATCGTTTCAGTTGAAAAAGAAAACCAAATGGATTTTCGCTTAAAAGCGAGAAATGCAATATACCTGAAAAAAGTTCGTAAATCGCTTCAGAAAATTGAAGAAGGAACTTTTGGAGAGTGTGAGGATTGTGGTGCAGAGATTACTCACAACCGCCTTCTGGCCCGACCTACCGCCGATCTTTGCATTCATTGCAAAGAAGCTGAAGAAAAGCAGGAGAATCAATTGGTTCATAAAAACCGAGATTCACTCAAGACGGGACGTGTTCTTCCAATTGAGCACCTGGAAAGGGGTTACAATAAGGATGAAACATCAACCACAAATTTTCATGTGACTCATATGGATTATCAGGACATTGTTGGTTAATAAAAACGAACAAATAAAAAAAAAGGCCCAGTCAAAATGACTGGGCCTTTTTTTATTTTAGTATCTTTTATCTTGAATCCCGCCGGAAAACTCTGAATCACGACAATCACTGATAAGAATGCGCATCGAAGGCCTTCTATTATCAATTGGAATGGAGATGATAAGTGCCTTATTGCTTACCAGATCTCCCCGGAGGATTTCTTTAGTGGCCTTGGCCTTTTTATAGGGCTTAGAAAAGATTTCCAGTCTACAGTCATAGAGACTATCACCCTTATTAGTAAGATAAGCGTCACTCATCTTACGGTACGAATCCCGGTTATGATAAATTTTAAGTTCCAGGTTTTCATCTGAAACCAGCGGCAAACGGTCCCTGAAATCTTCATCATGATTCAGATAGTTTTTAAGGATTAAATGCTTCGGATCCGGAGTAAATTTAGCAGATGGATAGTTCTTAATGCTTTTACGTAAACGCATTCCAATTTTCCCTCCATTGAAATTCGCTAAATTCTCCTGGATTTCTGACTGAAAGCGAGAAAGGATTTTGCTCCCAATCGCCTCAGTGATACCAACTAACTTGGCAGCGAGTCCACCTTTGACGTAACCATACAGCATAATGCCGACAAAGTGATAGTATGATCCATAGATGTCCCCGCCTTCATTATACTGAGAGAGAAGAGGTGTCAGCTTTTTAAAGTGAGGAATGTAATCACGATGAGGTGCCTTCCAGTTAATTGCCAGAAGATTTTCCATCGTTAAGAGAGCGAGATAAACATTGCCTTGATTTAAGACATACGCTTTCCTGAAGAACATATCAAAGTGAACAGACTTATCTTTTTGTTCCAATAAATAGGCCTTAAGCGATTCTTCCTGCCCCGTGTACATCACGCGGTAGCTGATTCCCAAAGCAAGTGCGCTTAAAATCTTACTCATGGCAAGCATCGGATTGAGTCTATATTTGCTGATGGTCTCTGGACTCCAGCGGTGAAATTCTCCTACGCTTGGCTCAATTCCGTTCTTACGCTCTTCTTCGATAACCTGAAGAAACATGTTTGAGAAGCCTTCATGATTATAAGGATTCTCTCGTCCTTCAAGGCGTAGTTCATCTTTAATTTCGTCTCTTATCCCTCTTTCCTCGTATGATTGACCTTCAGGGATTTCAATTGGTTTTCCCAATAGGCGCAAACCGATATTTCGCTTAGCTCGCTCAACTCTTTTAAGAAGTGCCAGGTCTGAGAGATGGTCTTCCAGAAGCAGTTCTTTTTGACGAAAGTTAAAGGCTTCTTCAATACTCATGTCTGCCCAAACGGGCTGGGTGAGATTGAAAAGAATAATGAGTGATAAGATTTTTGTTTTCATGGTTATTTAAGCATTGAGTTGTAAAAATTAATCATCTGATCCTTGATCTTAGAAGCAAAAAGCTTTTCGGGAGCAGGTATAAACGGAATCTTATTAAGTTTGGCGATAGACGAGTTGGTTACGTAAAAGATCCCTTTCACCAAAAGTGTTGTTTCTTGTTCTCCGGTATAGATGAAAGAAGAAGATTGGGTCTGATAAACAAGCATGGTGTTGCAGTTTTGCGCTGAGATCAGCCAAGTGCCATGTGCTCTTTTGCCATTGAGTGAATTAATTTTTGAATTGATGACATCAGTAGAGTCGCTTGCCGTTTTAAAATCAAACTCACATTCAAGTGAACTTGGGGCTAATCCCATAGTAGGACCGAGCGGAAAATTGACCACACCTGCGAAACCGTCATTGTTATATTCATGGATTCTAATATCCATGGCATCTGAAATAACTCGAGTGATGAAACGCGTGTCTTCAACTTGAGAGAGACGCTTAGGGAACTTCATGACGGCCATATACTGAAGTGGAGTTGAATTATTAATTCTGGCAAGAGGGACATCAAAACCCAATTTCTTTGAATTTGATTCATTTAAACTAAAAGGCTTCTCTGACATACTTGAAGCAAAAGTGATTTCGGAAGAAGTTTTAAAGTTTTTCTTGCCGATTTCCTGGTAAAGATTATCCAGGGAAGTGTTGGTGATTTTTACTTTTGCATAGGCCTGTGTTGAACCCATGATAAGTGCGATTGCAATTAGTGATATTTTCATATTTTAGCTCCAAAGAAAGATGGTTTTTTACAAAGAGAAGTTCCATACTTGCCGCCATAATTTCCGGCCTCTATGCCTTCGCCCAGGGCCTGCTTCTTAGCGGTTGCAACGATTCCTTTAATAGAACGGTTCTTATTGTCTGGATCAAAGATGTAAGTGAAGAGTTTCTGGCCTTTATAACCGGCCTTACTGGCAATGGCGAGGGAGCGGGCCATGAAGCCAGTATAGCCATTGAGCTTAACTTCACAGGCCAGAAAAGCCGCTGTCAGGTAATGATAAACACCTGGGTTTTTCTTGAAAATACGGTTTGGGAAAACTTCCGGCAAAAACTTTCGCGATACTTCATCTCGAAGAGCCTTGATTTTCCAGAAGTAAACTTCCAGCATCAGGGACTTTTTAGGGTTGTGAGCATAGTGAACATCCAAAGATGGCATATTTCTATTAGAGTAGGATAGAGCGAGCAAGGTTTCACGTGGAGTGAAGCCGGCCTTTAAGCTCGCTTCTTCAGCCGTTTTAATCCAACCTTTTTTAAGAGGAGAATCGGCTTTCACTCTTTCATCTCTCCAATCATTGAGGGCCGCATGAACTGTCTTTAACAGAAGACCGAGACGCTCATCCTCCATCTGAAAGAGTTCGCCATAAACAAATTGGGTAAAGCCGTTGATAGCGTATTGAATACGTGGGAAAGAGCCTTCCGGGGAACTTACTTTATGGTTTAGATCAATCAAGCGATCATATCTTCCCGGAGAGAGTTTTTTAGCTTTATTTTCCAGTGCGACCATTTTAAGGGCAGCATCACAGTTATTTCGTCTTTCCTGAAAGAGGCGCGCCTCCTCAGAGAAGAACTCTTGATCACGATCATCCTGAGAGATTGAGCGTAACTCCTGTTTATATGATTCATGCATAGGAGTAAGTACTTCCAGCGGAATGGCAGCATGTTCGACGAGGGTGTATTTAATGTTGTTATAGTTCGCTTCCCCTCTACAGAATTCATCCAGAGGTCCTTTTAATGTATTTACATAGGCCCCGGATGAAAGGATTAGGTCCCGAGAAAGTTGAGGTTCAAAACTCATGAGTTCCTGCAGAATCTCTTCTGGCAAACGTTTGTCCTCACGAATCTTTAATACCAATTCTCGCCCTAAAATAACCGAAGTAGGCTCAATTAAGCGTAATGGATCACCGGATCTCTCTTCGACTTTAAGCGGGGAGAGTTGATTCCAGTCCATAGACTGTGCATGAGCATAGACCCCGAAAATCAGGGAGAGGATACCTAGAGAGTATTTCATGCCAGGAAGCCTGCAAGGTCCGTACCAATAAGAGAGGATGGAATTGATGTATTTATAAAGTGATACACGTGAAGGTCAAAAGAAGTGATATTGATTTATACAGGGAGTGTCTAAAAGTTTGTCACTTTTTAAGTGGTCTTTAAAAATTTATTTTTCATCCGATAAGGTTGAATGTTCTATAAAATTCTCACCATCATTTTTTTTATGATAGCTTCCGCGGCTTATGCTCAGGAAGAGGATTGTTACGCCTATGAGAGTTTTGGTGAATCCTTTCCGCTCAGTAAAGATAACTTAAAAATGATTGAGGAATTGAATGAAGCCATCAAAGGGATTCAATCTCCGAAAGGCTCTTATGATAAAAAGGTCGCCTTCTTTCAAAGTATTTTACCCGATATCGTAAATTCACTCTCTTCTGTTGAAAAAGAACGGAGGGACATGCTGGAAATTCTGAACAAAAAAGCGCCTACTGAGGCCGACATCAAACAGCTCGAGGCCCTTAAGGTCCGTTATGATGCCAAAACCAATGAAGACTTAAAACTAAAAGTAAATATTATCCCAATTGATCTGATTCTTGTTCAATCGGCCATTGAGTCTGGTTGGGGAGGATCTAACGCTGCTAAAAATTGTAACAACCTATTTGGACTCCATGCTTTGGGTGGTCTCTCGGTTTGCGATACACCTTCCAAGAAAATTGCCAAGTTTACGGATAAAAAACAGAGCTTGGATGCTTATATTCTGTCGATTAATAAGAATAATGCCTACAAAGATTTTCGAAATAAGCGTGCGGAGATCCTTAAAAAACGTCAGAACTTTACCGGAGTTGAACTGGCCCCTTATTTGTTGAAATATTCGACCAGGGGTAAGGATTATACCGATGAAGTAAGACACTCCATTCAAAATCATAGACTGGATGATATCATTACCAGTGCCCTTCAGATTTCTGAGTCGTGTGAAATTCCTGACCCCTCGAGCTGATTTCGATAATTTTAGAGATAGATTCTTTAGATCTTCTCAAAATTCATATCAATTTCCTGGCCATAAAGTGAGCTATAAACAGGAGCTGTGAATTTGCTAAAACGTTTTACGTTCTTAAGGTTAATTCTTTGTGTGAACTCTTGTCCGTCCTCGCACTTGACTTCAGATATGAGAATATCGGATTTTAGTTTTGCTTTGCCTGAACACTCAAGTTTTCCATAAGAAGACTGTTCTGTAAGTCTTACTTTCCCATTGGCAGTGATTGTCACAATTGTAAGGACCGGAAAATCAGGGTTGCTGATTTTGTAACTACCTACAATGTTGTTAATCGTTGCGGCACTTGCAAAACTTGAAATGACTAAAAAAGAAAGGGCCAAAAGTGTTTTCATAAAATTTTCCTTGGTTTTATTTAGTACTTCTGATCGATATAACACATTTAGATTTTTATTGTTTAAGAGTGAATTTTTTTTAGGGTGATGGGTAGTGGAGAAAGCGGTGTTAAATTTATTCTTGGTCTAACTCCTCAACACGAGAAGCACATCCATAAGTATTGTCGTATGAGCAATTCGATTTTTTCATGATGATACGACAGACTTGATCGAAAGACCCTTTTCGCGCATCCACTGTTACGTAAACGTCATAAGCCTCATATTTGTCATTCTCGCCGCTAGGAGAAGTCCATCTCAAAGTTGTAGTTTCTCCTCGATACTGACCTTTGTTTAAAATGACATTTTCTGCCTTGGCCATACATCTTTTGGAATCCTGTGCAAGGGCGGATAAAGAAGAGAGTGCTATTATTAGACAAATAATATTTTTCACATGTAATCCCGGTTCACTTATTAATGAGTGCCTTTTCCCATAGAATGAAATTGGATGCATTGTATTTTAGTCGGAAGAGTAAAAAATTCATGAAGTTGAGACTTCTTCTGAGTCATTACCTTACTTTAATCTACGGAGCCGCATAATTTTTTCATGCTTTTTAAGTTAGGGCAGGATCTACTTTCCATATTGAATTTCCTATCACTAATCCTTTGTCCACTTCAACATAGTCTTAAGCATACTTTCCTGAGGATTATATAGTCCCCGTTCCCGTGAAGGAGTGTTTTCAATATCCTCAAGGATCCGTCTTAAATTGGCCTTCCTCACAGGATCGCGAGTGTTATGCATTTCTCTTTCAAACATCTCGTTAACAAATTTATTGAGTTCTCGATAATTCTTCTTGGAAGTTGAAATGATTTGAGAGGCGATTGTTCCATTGCCTTTGAGGCTCTCATCAAAAGCGTTGAGGAAGTTGGTATCGGAGAAATCCTGCTTGGTGCTGGCCTTAAGATAGTACTTACTGGCCTCCTCTGGATTGCGGTCAAGCCTCATTCGGTTGGCAATATCACGGGCCTCACGGGGACTTACATCATCAACGGACTTGATTTTTGGAACTGTTGGCGCAGCTATCGGAATGGCGGGTTTGGCCACCATTGGAATGGCAGGTCGTAACTCCGCTTTGAGTTTGGCCTCAACTTCTTTCATAGTTTTAAGTTCAAGTGCCAGCATTGGGTCTTTAGGTGAGGCATGCGCTCTTTTTTGTAGAGCTGCGATGTCTTGGGAAACTCCCTGAAGCATTTTATCCGTATTCATGCCGAAGGCATCGATGCCTTTTTTATAAGCCGCAATCGCTCCAGGAACATCTCCTGCTTTAGCAGCGGATTCCCAACCCATTTTGAGAATCAAAGGATTTTTGGCGATGTCAGCAGATAGAGTATAGTTTTCAGCGGCTTCTTTATAGGCCGACTTATATTTGGCCATATCACTGGTAATGTCAGCACCTCTTTCACTGGCCTTTCCAATGGCGAGACCCCATGACTGGGCCTGCACTCGGGCACTATTGGCGAGACTAGTGGTATTGGGATTGGCAAAAGTTCCGGTAATTCCTCTTTCCATCAGTAGGCGAGTTTGAGCTGGATCAAAACCCGCTTCTCTTAGGATGCGGGCCTTTTTTGCAATGTCAGCTTGGGTATAGGTATAAAAACCTCTTCCATCGGCAATACCGATTTTATGGGCCTCGATGATGGCATCCATTTGTTGTTTACTTAGTTTTGAATCTCCCAGGAGTTTAGCGGCTTCGGTTAATCTTTCTGCATCACTGAGATTGGATGCGGCCTTTAAGTGATTGAGTTTGGAGAAGCTTGCTCGTGAGGTCATAACAGCAGCTTTCCCGGCACTAGTGGCTTCCAATGCTACCAGTGCGGCCTTTCCACCTTTTAAAAAGGCGAAGATGGCAGTAGGGGGCATGACGAGAGATCCTACCGCCTTACAGATGGTATTGGATTTTGCCACCCCATTGAGGCACTGATATTCGGAAATATAGTGATGAGCAATTCCTTCAACGGCGTTGGTGAGCATTTTCACGAGTGGTTCAAATAGAGTTTTCCCTAAAGCGGCCATGAGGTTGAAGTCATTGTCATAGAGATTTCGCGTGAACTCCTGAGAGAAGTAGGCGCTCGCCATTCTTAGAAAGTCCATCGCGAGTTTACTGCCTTCGCCACCACTTTTTTGAAGTTTTTTTAAAGCATCATTTCGAAAATCATCATCCACTAGAAACTTGGCCATGCTTTTTACACTCTTGATTTGGACATCAACTAAAGTTGAGATGAGGTCCACAATCATGCCGCCTAAGTCTGCCAGCGAATCCCAGAGAAAGCCTTTTAGACACTGGCCTACCTTACTGAGAATGTCCTCAGAAGAGAGAAGACGGTTACTGTCCTGACCTTTATCACAATTGAGTCTGTTCTCAGGAACGATTCTTAGACAAGCAGGGTCGCTGTTAACCAGTTGTTGGCATATGGTCTGAAACTCCTGAAGAGAGGCGTTGGAGGACATGAGTTCTCCGGCCGTTTCACATTTTAGTTCCTGAGCTTTAAGCTCGGTTTGCATGAGGATAAAACTCAAGATGAGTAAAAATAGAAACTTCATGGGATAAAGTATTCCTGAAACTGATCAAGTTTTAAGAGAGATTTTTCCGAGGTTAAAAGAAATTGACGGGAGCTTTTGCCATTTGCCCAGTAGACCTCCAGGAAGTTCACTTTTTGTTTTTTATTATTCAGGTAGCTACCTTCAAATAGGAGAACCCGACCAAAATCTTTTTCGATAAGTTTTTGGGCCGTGACTTTCCAATCATGAAATCCAAACATCTTGCCAAATTCTCTTTTCGTATCATGAACTTTATCCAATTCCTTTACGTTCTCAGGAGTTAGATCTTGAAAGTCAAAATCAGATGCCATCCGGGATAGGGCAATACTTCGGGCCTCATCGTAATAATTATCAACAAAACCGATGTTAGGTTTTTCAATGAAGGTAGGTATAGGTGAGAGGGACCAGGCCTGTGAGGCAAAAAGTATCGTAACGATTAATAAGGTTAGAATATTCATGCCCTTATTTTAAGGTAAAACATGAATTTCCAAGATAGCATTTTCAGAGGAAATAAATGCCTTAAATTTCGCCACTTAATCAGAATCATTACTTTGTTAAACAAAACTCAGACAGACTTGTTCAAGGCCGAAGATTCAGAGAAGATGCTCGAATGAAGACTTTCACAAAAAATGATCTCACGAAGTTAGACCAAAGATTTAATGCCACTTTTATAAACTGTTTAAGTGGATTTAAATCGTTAAACCTCATCGGTACTGTTTCCTCTGAAAAAAGGACTAACCTCGCCCCATTCAATTCTTTTTTTCACCTAGGGGCCTCACCATCCTTAATGGGATTTATTTCAAGACCTACCAATGTTGCCAGACATACGATTGAGAACATAAAAGCTACGGGCTTTTATACGGTTAACCATGTTTTGGAAGATTTTTATCTCAAGGCCCATCAAACCAGTGCCAGATACTCGGACTCTATCTCTGAATTTGATGCCTGCGAGCTCACAGCAGAATATAAGAATTCTTTCCTGGCGCCCTATGTGAAAGAATCCCGAATACAGATTGGAATGAAATTTATCCGTGAACAACTAATCCCGGAAAATGGTGTCCACTTGATCATTGGTGAAATTTTAGAAGTTCATATCCCTGAAAATTGCCTGGACCTAGATGGGTTCTTGGATATCGAAAAAGCAGGATCCATCTGTGTGAATGGACTTGATGACTATCATAAAACAACTCGGATAAATCGATTAAGCTATGCCAAGCCAGATAAATGGCCGGAGGTTATTCGTGGAAATTCGTAATGCTGAAGTTTTAATCACGGGCGCCAACAGGGGAATTGGTTTGGCCATTGCAAAGATGTGCGCCCGTGAAAAAGCAAAACTTCATCTCGTCATGAGAAGTGAAGAAACTGCTCTCATTCCTGAGTTGGAACTCCTTGGCGCACAATCGGTTAAAATCTGGATCGCTGATTTATCCCACAAAGAACAGGTGGAGAATTTGCTTCATCAGCTCTCCCATACTCCCATTGAGATACTTATTAATAATGCAGGACTCTTAACTGGTGGTCTTTTGGAAGAACAGCCACTGGATGATGTCTATTCCATGTTTCAGGTTAATTTAGTTTCTCTGGTCCATTTAACCCGAGGACTATTACCCCAGATGATCAAACAGGGAAAAGGCAAGATTGTGAATAATTCGAGCGTATCGGCAATCATGCATTTTCCCTGTGCCTCGACTTATGCGGCTTCAAAGGCCGCAGTGCTGGCCTTTAATAATTGCCTAAATATTGAACTTAAAGGAACAGGAGTTTCTACCTTATGCCTCATCACTCCGGGAATCAAAACCCGTATGTTTGATGATATTGAAAATAAATACGGAAAAAACTTCGAGGTACCTTCAGATTATATGGATGCAGATCAGTATGCCCAACTTATAGGTGAATCGATAAAAAACGATGACGAATATCTTAGACCAAGTGGTATGACTCAAATCGGGATAAATGTAGCGCGCTATCTTCCGCAACTATTTAAATGGGAAGCAGGCCGTCGTTTTAGAAGATAAGTAGTGGGGCCCTTGTGGGCCCCAGATTATGAAATTAAACGATAAATTGAGAAAGTTCTTGAACTAAAGCTTGAGAACGAGAAACAAATTTTTCTTTCTCTTCTGAAGTGAGTCCTTCCGAAGATAAGCTGGCCAGATCTGAAACATGGTGACAGATTTTCTCTGCCAATTCTTTCTTCTCACCTTTCTCCCAGATCTTCAGGGCATTTTGAATCAGAACGTTGCGTGGATTCACCACCAGCGTCTTCTTAATAGGCATAGCGAAAGCAGTCTGGCCCATGGATTTAGTCATCTGCTGGAAGCGCTTCATATTCTCATCGATCTTAAAGTAAGCACTGGAAGAAGCATTCTTGAGATTTTTGACATCAACATCCAGCTTAGCTTCAATTTCCTTATTGTCGCCAACCAGAACTTGTTTAAAGAAATCTTTGACTTTAATGTCATCTGCGCTGGTTTGTGCGGTATCAAGTAAATTCTCCACTTCTGAATCGATCGCAGAGAATTTAAAACTCTGTTCACCAAGTTTCTTCATCTCCGAGTGCTGCATAAAGTGTGGATCAATGTACTGATCGGTCTCAAGCACCTGGATACCTTCGGCCTGAAGCTGCTTACGAAGTGATTCGTCACTTAAATTTTTCTCAAAATAAACGTATTTATCTTTGAGTTTCTCTTTGTAGGCCTCAGGAATTCCTGCTTGATACTCATCAAGCGTAATCAGTTTTCCATCTGTGTTTTTGAACAAGACAAACTTTCTCATTACTTCATCAAATTTCTCGTCCTGCATACATCCGTACTTCACAAACAGTCCAATATCTTCCCAGGCCTTTTCATAGCGTTCGCGGTCAGAATTAAAAAGTTTCTTCAAAGATTCGGAGACTTTTTTAATGATGTAATTTGAAATCTTTTTAATGTTCGGATCCCCTTGCAGGGCGGAGCGAGATACGTTTAGTGGGATGTCCACCGAATCAATGGCACCTTTCAGAAGGCCCAGGAAATCCGGAACAACATTTTTAACGTTGTCAGATACAAAGACCTGTTTTGAATAAAGCTTAATGCCATTTTCCTGCATTGGCTTATTCTGATTAATCTTTGGAAAGAAGAGTACACCTTGAAGAGTGAAAGGATGATCCACATTGAGGTGAAGCCAAAAAAGAGGTTCCGGATCCATAGGGAACATTTTTTGGTAAAACTCTTTATAATCTTCATCTTTAAGAACTGTCGGATCTTTTTTCCATAGGGGAGTCGTCTCATTTATGAGTTCTTCGCCCAATGTAATTGGATAAGGCATGAAATCACAATAACGGTTTAACGTTTCTTTAAGTTTCCAGTTATCCAGGAATTCTTCCCCATCAGATCCGATGAAGAGAGTGATTTTCGTTCCTACTTCACTTTTAGTTGATTCAGAAAATTCATAATCAGTGTCCCCCAGGCAAGTCCATTTGGTAGGAATAGAACCAGGTACCATAGAGAGAGATTCCACTTCCACTTTCTCAGCGACCATGAAAGCTGAATAAAAACCCAGACCGAATTTACCAATGATTTCATCTTTAGTGCTGGTGTTACCCATGTCTTTCATTTTCTGAACGAATTCTTCGGCCCCAGAGAAGGCCAGTTGAGCGATGTATTTTTCAACTTCACTCTCATTCATCCCCAAACCATTGTCGGTAATAGTGATGGTGCGGGCCTCTTTATTAAGGTCAATTTGAACCTTACCCTCAGGCATTTCGTGACCTTGGGAACGGGCCAAAGTATGCCTTTTGGTGATCGCGTCACAGGCATTTGAGACTAATTCCCGGATAAAAATATCATGCTCTGAGTAAAGCCATTTTTTAATAATCGGAAAAATGTCGTTAGTTTTTACTGAAATTGAACCTTTACGAGTTGTCATGCATCCTCCAAAACTGGTGTCAAATTGTCTGTCTTGTCTTTTAGCGTAATAATACCTACAAAAGATGTGCCCATATATACAAACGTCAAGGGTAGCTGAAAAATTTATGTCTAATGAAGTGATGCCGCTATTCATCCTCGCCACTGGGGGGACTATTGAGAAAATCTATGACGAATTTGAAGGCTCCCTTCAAAACCGCGATACCATCGTCAAAAATAAAATCCTGCAAAAGCTGAGACTTCCATATACGGACATTACTGTTAAGCAAATCATGTCGAAAGACTCGCTTTACATGGATGATAAGGACCGTGAATTTATTCTTAACTCTATTAAGGCCCATGAAAAGGGCATGAATCCCATCGTGCTCCTTCACGGAACCGACACAATGGATGTTACCGCTAAATACTGCTTTGAAAAATATCCCGAAATAAAAGTCCCGGTAGTCTTTACGGGTGCCATGAAGCCACTGGGTTTTGATGACTCAGATGCCGCTCAAAATGTGATTGAGGCCATCTTCGCGGCCAGGATTCTTGGGCCGGGATACTATGTCACTTTTCACGGTAAATTATTTACAGTACCGAAATTCAGAAAAAATAAACAGCGCGGAACTTTTGAGGAGATCGAACTATGAAAACTTTCATTCTTGCCATGGCCCTGTTTTCAGCAAATGCCCTGGCCTGGGGACCTACCGGCCATAGAACAGTTGGTTTAGTCGCAGAAAGATACCTTAATACTGATGTCCATTTAAAGATTTATAATATTCTGGATAATCAGACACTGGCACGGGTCTCTACCTGGTCAGATGAAATTAAGTCCGAGCCGCAGTCTTATTCTCACACCTATAACTGGCATTTCACTGACTGGGCCGATGAAGCTCATGACCATGATGAGACAAATTCTTCCGGTAAACTTGTTGGTGCAATTCGTGAACAAGTTGCTGTCTTGAAAGATGCCAGTGCCGCAAAAGATAAAAAAGCTTTTGCTCTGAAATTTCTTGTTCACTTGATCGGTGACGTCCATATGCCACTTCATGTTGGAAATGGGTTGGACCGGGGAGGCAATGCCTGCAAAGTACTTTTCCATAATAAACCAACTAATCTTCACGCTCTTTGGGATGAGGGGATGATTAATTTCACCGGACTTAGTTTCACAGAGATGGGTTCGTTTGTTATTCAGGGTAAAACCCGTGAACAAATTCTCGCCTGGAGAAAAGGTGATGTTTTAGACTGGGCCCGTGAATCTAAAAAATTACGCTCGATGATTTATCCGGCAGATGTAACTCCAGCTACTGGGCCTATGTCGGTTAAGCAGTACTGCCGAAGTGATATCAAAGTTCCCGAAGAAAATATGCCTAAGCTTGCTTACGAGTATAGCTACCAATTTGTCCCTGTGATTGAGGAGCGCCTTTTTCAGGCCGGTGTTCGTCTGGCAATGGTACTGAATGAGGCCCTAAAGTAAGATTTGCCACCAGAAGCGGGCATCCACATAAGCTGATCGATTTAAGCGGGATTTATAACTCATTGAAAAATGAGGCCAGATCCCGCACTTTCCCCCCGGAAATCTTTTCTCCCTCATAATAAATTTATAGATTTAAGAAATAAGGTCCGAAGAGTCTACTGAGGTCTAAGACCATGGATAAGTGTATTTTAGGGAAGAAAATTTTAAGTCAGTTACTTGTGATGATTTTCGTCATCTCTGGATGTATGTCTTCAGATATACCAACTGCAACCAAGTCAGCTCAAAACGGTACTATCGGTAATGCAGCTGGTGGGAATGGGGCAGGTGCTGGTGATTCAACCATTGGTAATGGAACTTCTCTTCCGCCTAAAGTTGAAATTCGACACTTAATTGAGCCCAACCTTTCTACGGATACTACTTATAACACCGGAACCGGCTACGCTGGTGGCGGAAGTTACGTCCGAAAATTAACCATTCCAAAAAATTTCGCCGGTAGGCTTTATTTGGCGGGAATTAACATCGCTTCTCTTTCCAATAGGCATGTCAGAGTTCGGTTTAAGTTTGGAATGAACCGTGAAATCATATCTCTTCCTGCTGTTGTGACTAAAGCTCCTGGGATCACACCCCAAACAGATATTTCCGTTTTGGTGATGGATCTTAGATCAGAGCCTTTCAGGAATATTCGCCTTCCATACGATCTCTATGATTACAACGAATACAATCTGGATAGTAATGGGAAATTTACCGCTGGCGAAGAGCCAACTCAGGATAACCGCAATACTGGTTTATACTGCCGTGGTTTACGAGTAGAAGATGATCCTACATTCCAGGGTGTAGGTGCCTGTGATGGTGTTCAATCCAATCCTAGTCAGCCAGCAGAAGAGTGTCTTTACGCTTATGCCAAGGTTCTGGATCAAGGTCTGGTGCAAGTTTCAGGAACTGTTAAAGTTCCTATGACACCTTCTTTTCCACAGGTGAAAAGCACCAGTGGCGGAAACTATTTCCAAGATTTAATGAGCTATAAATTAATGAAGCCTTTACCAGATACCATGCCAACCACGGCCTCTAATGTGGCCGGAAGTTTCAGATTTAGTGATGCTTCACTGATTGGTTCTGATTCACAAGCGGTAACTTTTACTTATCCAACATCCATCTGGGATCCAGTCACCATTCTAGGAACCCCTTATTATTATCGAGGACCTTATCGTCTGGTAAATAGTAATGAATGGCAGTTTAGATTTAATAAACTCGATGGTGAAAAACGACTTTTCCGTGAAGGTTCATGGGTTGATTATCCCATTTATTTTTCTAGTCCTTTGCCAGATGACAATCAAACCTTTCCGGTGCAGAACAAACTTTATTACAACTCTTATCTTTTCCCACTGGCCACTAAACTTAGTCTTACGGCAGGAGTTCCTCATTTGGCATCAGATGAAGTGGATGGAATCCGTGAAGAGCAGACTCTTCCAGTTGCAGGAAAGAGCCTATGGATGGATGGAGCAAATGCCCGAGCTCAGAGCAAAAACTATGATCTTGAACATGTGGGATCTTGTAACGTAGCCGCTACCATTGAGATCACTGCTAAAGATGATAATGGCAATGAATACATTATCGCGAATTCCAATGATGTGAAATTACAATTAGTCCGTCCTACTCAGTACAGAACTGATGTAGGTAATGAAGTCCTTTATACTAACTTCAAGAGCTGTACCAGTAATGCCGGATGCGGTGGAAGTGAGTGTTGTTTTAACAATCGTTGCTGGGATCAGGCCCTGGTATCGCAGTGTTTTGATTCTTCCCTCACCCAAGGTAATAGAATTATCGGTGAGAGTTGTAGCACAGATTTAGAATGCTCAAGTCTTTGTTGTAATCGAAGCACCGGACAATGTGCTCCCCATAATACTATTCTTTCACCAGCTGTTCTCTGTAGTAAGCCTATCGGAGACTTCTGTATAGCTAAGGAATGGTGTCAGAAAACAACGGTCGTGAAATGCCTGGTAGTTAAAACAGGGACTGATACTCAAGGAAACACTACCTGCCGACAGCATTGCTATAATGTTGAGGAATTTGGTGACTGTAAAAACGGAACCTGTGTTCCTCCAGTTCAGGAAACAATCACACCATTTGATCCGAATGCAGAGGATGCCTGCGATAACGCCGTGCCAGCTCCTAACTTTTAGTGATTGATCGGGTCATTTCTTCGAGGCATAATAGGGAACCGAAAGGAGACCCAAATGTCTTTACCAGATCTAAGTGACTGCATCCTTGATCATATCGCTATTGCCGTGAAAAGCATCCCTGATGCCAAAAAAATCTATCATGATATGGGACTGAGTTTTTCTGCGGAAATTGAAGAAGTGAAAGATCAGAAAGTTCTGACGGCCTTCGCTCAAATTGATCAAAATGCTCATATTGAACTTCTTGAACCAACCTCAACTGAAAGTACTATCCATAAATTCATCGAAAGCAAGGGTGAAGGAATCCATCATTTGTGCTTTAAAGTCAGTGACGTTAAGGCAAAAACCCAGGAATTAACCGATAAGGGATATAAGTTTATCTATCCTGAACCGAGAATAGGGGCCGGAGGCTGCTTGGTGAATTTCATTCATCCCAAATCTACCGGTGGTGTTCTTATTGAGTTATCCCAGAGGCCCGTATGAATCAGGTTCAATTTCAAGCTCCTAAGCTTACTAAAATTAATAAAATCATCCTCATTACTGCAGGTGTATGTTTTTTAGGGGCCTCAATTTTAAAGGCCATCGGGGCCTTCTCACTGGTGAACCTTTTGGGTCTTTCAAGCAGTGGTCTTTTTCAAGGTCTTATCTATCAGCTGATTACTTACCCTTTTGTGGAAGTTCAGCTAATGAGTATGTTATTTAATGCCTTAATTATTTGGTTCATAGGTTCAGAGCTTGAATCTCAGTGGGGCCAGAAGATTTATATTCGTTTTCTACTGTTAACGGTGATTGGCGTAGGATTGGTTTTTTCTCTGGTTAATCTTGTCTTCTTTTTTGGGACACCAGTTTATTTTACTTCTCTTCATGGTTTATCCGGAATTAACTTTGCTCTTTTGATTGCCTATTCGCTGCTTTTTCCTGACCGCCAGATGGCCTTTATGATGATATTTCCTATGAAAGCACGGACATTCTGCTGGATTCTGGTTGGAATTGAGGCCTATGTAGCAATTTTCACGTCCATTACCAATTCTTGGGCCCATTTGTTGGCCATGGGAATAAGTTTTCTCATTATTCATTTTCAGAATAAGCCACTTATTAGAAAAGTCCTGCAGTCTTCCTGGAGTCCCCGAACAGGTAAGAAAAAGCATCTGTACGTGGTTAAAGATGAAGACCAAAAGCCACCCAAATATTGGCAATAAGTTAGTGCTGCGTGTTAGTTCTTGCGAAGTCTATCAGCGAGTGGTACAAAGAGTTTCGTTTAAAAGTGAGGACTTATGAAATTGAGATTAGCTCTTGAAGAAAAACAATTGGACCTAAGAGTTCGTGACCGTCTTCTTGCTGAAGGCAAGCTATCGAAAGAAGAGGTTAAAAAGTTTCTTGAAACACTTCCTGATGAAGCTGCAAATGCTGTACCTCTTGATCATGAAGAAAACAGCAATCTTCAGTAATTAACCTTACTGAACTACAAAAACTGAAAAGTAAATTTTCTTAACAACAGGTGAATTGCCAAGTTTGGCATTCACCTGATTTTTAATTTTGGTCTCTAATAGTATTTTTCCTGTCAGTGAATTCAGATCATCCGGCCCATACTGAGAAGCAATTTCAATCACAACATCTTTAATTATTGGTTCACTTTGTTTGATCAGTGCTTTCTGATCTTCTCGGAAAGGCAGGATATTTATTTCGATATCCAAGTAACGAAGTCGGCTACTTCGAGAGTGCAGATTGACGGCAAATTTCTTAATTGGCACCGGTTGGATTTGAGAATTGGCCATCGCCTCATTGCGAAGTGCTTCACTCTCAGCTAATTGATCTACCGGCTCAGGCTTGAGTAAATTGTGAGAATAAAAGACCAGGCCTGCTCCAGCGAGCACGATTACAAGGTTGAGAATAATGAGAATTTTTTGGACCATGAATTGATGGTAACACAAAAAAGGGGCGCATCAAGCGCCCCCTTCGGAGATATTAAAGATATTTATCCAGATCAAGCGGAGTATAAGGCAGGTTAAGGTCAGTCGCTACTTGTTCGTATACGAGTTTACCTTTGTAAATATTCACACCCAAACGAAGATGCTTGTCTTTCATCACCGCGCGATCAACACCCTCGCGGGCAATCATACGGGCATACTTTAGTGTCACGTTTGTTAAGGCAAAAGTTGAAGTTCGGGCAACCGCACCTGGCATATTGGCCACACAGTAATGAACAACTCCATCAACGATGAAAGTAGGGTTTTCATGAGTGGTTGGTTTACACGTTTCAATACAACCGCCCTGGTCAACTGCGATGTCTACAACAACCGAACCTTTCTGCATTTTAGAAATCATTTCACGGGTAACTAGTTTAGGAGCTTTAGCACCCGGAACCAAGACTGCGCCGATGACTAAATCTGATTGAAGAACCGCGTCTTCAATATTCTGAGAATTTGAAAATACAGTGTTAACTTTGTTTTCGAAAAGATCATCAAGCTCAGCAAGACGTTTTGTAGATAGATCGATAAGAGTCACATCTGCGCCCATACCAATGGCCATCTTAGCTGCATTTGTTCCGGCAATACCACAACCAATGATAGTCACTTTAGCGCGACGAACACCCGGTACGCCTCCTAGAAGAATACCTTTTCCGCCCTTATCAAGTTGCAAATAGGCCGCCCCAACCTGAACTGACATGCGTCCGGCAACCTCTGACATTGGAACCAGAAGTGGGAGGGAATTGTCATCTAATTGAATCGTTTCATAGGCAATGCAAGTAGCGCCTGACTTCATCAGACCTTCAGTCTGTGGCTTATCTGCAGCAAGGTGCAGATAGGTGTAAAGGATATGGTGAGGTTTAAGAAGAGCGATCTCGTTAGCTTGTGGCTCTTTAACTTTAATGATCATTTCACCGGCAGCAAAAGCATCCTCTAAAGTGGCAACAATCTTAGCACCGGCCTTAGTATATTCTTCATCAGTAATACCAATGCCCATACCTGCATTATGTTGAACATAAACTTCATGTCCGTCTTGAACTAATTGACGAACACCACTTGGAACAAGTCCGACACGGTTTTCATTGTTTTTAATTTCTTTAGGAACTGCAATTTTCATCAGGGACTCCCTTATTTAAGCAGAACAAAATAGCGGTTAAAAGTTGACCCATCCTACACGTTTTTTTTGCTTAAGAATAGAGGAAGGACTGCCCATCTATGGCCGGGAATGTATTTTTTACACCACGCTTCTCGAGTTCGTGAATTAATTTCAGGTAATCCCATTCATGGCCTAAATGGGTCAGGATCGCTATTTTGGGATTTACCCTTTCTATATACTCGAGAGTTAAATCCAGATGAAGATGGGTTTGATGGGGGCTGGGTCTTAAGCAATCGATGATGAATATTTCCAGCCGGGCCTCTTTTAAGTATTCAATTGTTTCATCAGGAATTTTTCGACAATCAACAAAATAGGCCATTTTGTGATGAAGAATACCCAGCGTGTTTTCATGTCCATGGGGAAGAGAGAAAAATTCAAAACTTTGGTCAAGAATGAGTTCTTTTCCAGGTTGAGTCGTGTGAAGTTCTAAGAGGGGGATACCTCCACCTAAAATTTCCTTGTCTTTAAAATAATTTTCGCGGTCAAAGATATAGGGGAACTTGCGACGCAGATCCTTGGCAGCTGAGGCATCGGTGAAGACGGGTATGGAGTTTTTGGACTTGAATCCAAAAGGTCTGAGATCATCCATTCCATGAGTATGATCCGCATGATCATGGGTAATAATGACGCTTTCGAGTGAACTAACCTCTGCCCGAAGTAACTGACTTCGAAGATCAGGTGAAGCATCGATCAGGATTCTTTTTTTATCAGGTAATTCAATCACAGCGGATGTGCGAAACCTTTTATTTCTTAAATCGTTTGACTGGCAAACCTGGCAGTTACACCCTAAAATAGGTACTCCTGTGCTTGTTCCTGAACCTAATATCGTGATCTTGTTCATCCGAGGATGGTACTATGAAGTTTTTGATTTCGCTACTTTTGCTCCCGCTCCTACTGAATGGTTGTTCCTCTGCTAAGAAAGATAAAAATCTGGCAGAGAGTATCAATCTAGACGTTGAGGAAGTTAAACTTGATAACGGCATGACCGCTCTTTTAGTTAACAATCCTAAACTCCCGATTTTCTCACTCTATTTTTTCTACAAAGTAGGTGGCAAAAATGAAGTTCCTGGTATCACCGGTGCTTCTCATTTTCTTGAACACATGATGTTTAAGGGGGCCAAAAAATTTGGCAAAAACACTCTTGATTTTATCATTGAAGGAAGTGGGGGTTCAACCAACGCTTATACTACCAATGATCAGACAGTGTATTATGAGAATCTTCCATCCAAGGAACTTTCCATGATCCTGGACATTGAAGCTGACAGGATGGAAAACTTATCTCTCGATCCTGATGACTTTGAAAAAGAAAGAGCAGTCGTTCTGGAAGAACGTAAAATGCGCTATGAAAATTCTCCCCGTGGTCAGCTCTATCAGGAGCTTATGCGAAACTTCTTCGCCGGCACTCCTTATGGGCGTTCAGTGATTGGAGAAATTCCGGATCTTAAATCTGTTACCCGTGAACAAATGCATGCATACTTCAAAAAGTTTTATGCTCCCAATAACGTTACCTTGGTTTTAGTCGGTGACATTAAGACCAGTCATGCCAAACAAATGATCCGTGAAAAATTCGGAAAGATTCCGGCATCACCCACAGTGGCCCAGGAACATGCTTCCTTAAAAGATGAAGCGTTCCAGGTAACTTTTAAGGAATCTAAAGTTATTAAAAAGAAAGGCGAATCCCCAAGCCCTCTTTTTATGATGGCCTATCCAACTTATAAAGTGGGTCATCCAAAAGGTTATGCTTTGGATGTTCTTTCAAGCATCCTGGGTTCTGGTAAGAGTTCTGCCCTTATTAACGAATACATTCTGGTTAACCGCCCGGTCGCTACATCAATGTATGCAGCTCACCAACAGTTGGAGAAGGCCGGTATGTTTTTCATCGGTGGTGAACTTCTGCGTGGGGTGAAACTGGATGAATTCAGACAAAACCTACAGAAGAAGCTTTTGTCATATTGTGAAACAGAAATTACTCCCAGAAATATTCAGAAGATCAAAAACAACTATCTGGTCGATCTGTATGGCGGTCTGGACACCAACGCGGGACTTGCCCAGTTCCTTGGCGACAGACAATTATTACTCGGTGACTGGAGACATTATAAAAAAGAACTGGAACTCTATGAAAAGGTTAACGTTGATGATGTGAAGTCATTGTGTAAAGAAACCTTCAGTAAGCCTAGTGTCTTTGTCTCAGTCTGGAACCAGCATAAGTGAGAATAACCATGAAATATATTTTAACCGCACTCTTATTTGTAAATACCGCATTTGCCAGTGACTCATTCCTTGATTCTGTAAACAGAATGAAGTGGAATGATCTCGATGTGGTGTGGATTGAAGATGATAAATTTCCCAAATTTACAGCTTCCCTTTATTTCCAGGATGGCGCCTTGAATGACTCTGTTTCAGGAGTCACTCAAGCGACTTTTGACCAGTTGACCGCCGGTACCTCAAAAGAAACTCAACGAGAAATTTCTGAATTTTTCGATTTCTATGGAGCAAACCTCCGCCATTCTGTGACCCATGAGTATTCCGTCTTTACAGTTCAGGCCCTGACTAAGGATATTGAACCTGTTATCGGGAAAGTTTGTGAAATCTTCAAAGATGCTCAGTATCCACAGAATGAACTGAAGTCTCATCTAAGTCGTGCCAAGAGTGGCCTAAAGAATCTGGTCACCTCTCACGCGGCTTTAGCTGATAGAGTTTATAGAAGAGTTTCATTGGAAGGTACTGCCTATGCCAATCCGGTAGAGGGGACTTTAAAAAGTTTTGATCAGATAACCCCAGCACTTCTTAAGTCGCGTTTAGAGGGCCTGAATAAAACCCGAAAAGTGCTTTATCTTGCTGGACCTTCTGATGTTAAAGATATTCGTAAAGTGATAGAGAAAAATTGTCACTGGACTAATGAAACGAAAGTAACTCCGCAGATGATTCAAAAACCTGCAACTCAGTCGACTCTTTACTTAGTTGAGGTTCCAAATGCCAATCAGGCCCAGATCAGGATTGGCCGCTATCTGGTAGCCGATGAGTTTAAAGGTAAATATGATCAATTTCAGTTTATGGCGAGCTTTTTAGGAGGAGGTTTTACTTCTAAATTAGTCCAGGAGCTTCGGGTAAAACGCGGTTTGACCTACTCAGCAGGGGCCTATGTCTCGATGCAAAGAGACTATGGACGTGCTGGAGTCATGACTTTTTCAAAGAATGAAACTACTGCAGAAGCTATCTCAATTATAAGAAATGTCTTCGCTGACGTCAGTGCTGGACGCTATGAAAATAAAGAGTTTGTTCATCAAAAGAATCATCAGATTGGTGGGTATGCTTTTAGCTTTGAACAAACCAATGCTTTATTAGGTCAGATCATGCTCTATGATCATCAGAATCGTGACCTTGCAGATCTGGTAAACTTTCCTAAGATCATCGAAAATCTTTCTAAGTCCGAACTCTCTTCTGCTACTATGGAAGTTTTCCCATGGGACAGACAGACGATCGTAGTGGTAGGGGATAAATCTCTGGTGAAGAGTTTATCTCGAATTCGTCCGGTAAGAGTTCTAAATTATCAAGATTATTTGTAATATTTGTGCGAAGTGAGTATCGCTACTCACTTCGCTTTGATTTATTCTTTGGAAGTGGCATCCATTTCAACTATCGCCCCTGGATAAATAACCAATCTGCCTGATTTAATTTTTCCTTGCACAAAAGCGCTGGAGCGAATGGAGAGGAGTCCTGTACACTCAATTTCTCCCTCTACCGAGCCAAAAATTTCAAGATCGATTGCCTTGATTTTCCCTTTAACAATGCTTCCTCTTTCAAGGATGAGTTTGCCTTGTTCCTGCACTTCAATGGTGCCCTCAATGATGGAATTTATGATGGAATCCCCAGAAAGAACTAAATCGCCAATGATTTTTGATTTAGCCCCTAGAACATTATAGTGAAAATCCCGGAAGTCTTTATCATTGATCACTTTTTCTCTCCAATTTTAAAAGGCTCAGTTTCTTTAATCAGGAGAAGATCACCTTCACGGTTAAAAATATAAATGACAAATTTAACTGAATCACCCGTGAGCTGATGGTTAAATTCTGCATTCGTAGGACGAAGACGGGATACAGCAAAGGATTCACCTAAGGAGTACTTGATACCCTGGCCAAGTGCTGAGTTGGCAGGATCCGGATAGACCATCAGACCTGCTTCTGAAAGCATGAAGACTATTATATGGCCTGTCACTCTTGTCTCAGGTGTAGAGCTTATTAATTGAAACTTCAGATTAGCTTTATTAGCATTTTGGATCAATTCAAATTGATCGAGTGTGACTTTGTTCTGGGCCAACAGATTCTGCATGCCATAAGGTTTTTTTATTCCCATTAAATAGGGATCTTCAGCACTGCTGGCAGTCGGAGTAGAAGCAAGTTTTTCTACAAGTTCAGCATTACTTCTTTGAAGAGTCTTAATTTCAGCTTCAAGGAGAGTCACTTGATTATCTTCAGTCGTTATCACTTGAGGCATTTTCGGAGTAGGCACTTCTTTTATTCGTCCGGCCAGGCCCCAAAAAAAGAAACCGGACATTAAAAGAGTTAAAAGAATGGGAACGGTTATAAAGAGGGTCCGGATAAAACGTTTCGTTAGCCGGAAATACTTTGGCGGAAGAGGTGCATCGTAAATAACAATGGCCAATTCATCTCCACTTTTTTGTATAAATTCCTTCATGCCTATTCTTTGAAAAAGCGTTTAGAAGGGGTGAAGGCCAAGGATTCTGGGTTCACTGAAGACCAAACCTCTCCTACAATTTTCCAGTCATAATTAGCATCTTTCTTCAAATAAAGGGTCTTCTTGCCAATGTCATTTATGACTGGTGAGCGATAATCCTGTTGAAGATTGACCACTGCATATTCATTTGTGGCCATAATTGAAATGAAATCCAGTTTGATTTCTGGTGTGTCTCCCCGGGAAAAGACGGCTTTTTTATAACTCTTGTAGCTGTTGTAGTTGCCATGTTTTTTATCATGGAAGCGATTTTGATCGTAGCTATTGATGTAGGTTTCAAAATCTTTTGTCTGCCAAGCACGGGCCCATTTCTGAACGGAGTCATTGAGTTCTTTACGATTCCGGTCCCAAGTTGACTGAGAGAGGTAGAAGATATCCTGAACCACAATTATCGGCGTGTGATTAAGTTCTACGAACTGAGAAATATCTTTCAGGTCCTGATTCTGAACTACGACGCATCCTCGTGAATCAAGTCCCTTAGAAATACGGTTATCATCATCCGTTGAATGAAGCCAGATGCCTCCACCGGTTTTTCCTTCCCGGCGATCGATGAAATTCGGGTAATCCATAGGAAAAGCGCCACTGCCATAGATCTCGGCATACTTTCCGTGACGTTTCAAAAGCTCCTGTTTGGATAAAAAATCGTAAATGGTATAAATGCCTTCCGGCGTTTTATGATCACCACTAATTGCTTTGTCACCTTTGAATTTCCCGGTAGCAGTGGAAAATGTTTTTACCAGCTTAGGATATGATCCGCTATTCTCGTAAAGATGAAGTTTGTGGGTTGCCTTCTCAACTAGCAACACGTGGTGAGAAAATTTATCATCCAACATTAAAATGTTTGAAGGAAGATAATTATCTTGTGTTGCCGCAAAGCAGACGGAATTGATCAACATTGTGCAAGTAATGAATATAAACTTTTTCAAAAATCCTCCAGAAGATTCCTTACGATTGTATTATGAGCATCTGGAGGAATCAATAAAGATGTATCTATCTGCCTGCAATCTTTGCCTCTCCATGGTCTCGTTTTGTCTCCGAAGTTATGATTAAGTAGAAGGTATTTAATGAATTACTATTTGATTACGGCCAATCAGGACTTATTTAAAGATTTCCAGAACCGGATGTCGGCGCTCAGAAATGCTGTCTTGATTGAAAATGAAAACCAGCTGGCAAAAGAACTCGAGAAAGTTCCGGGGAATACCTTTTTCTTTATTCATTTCCTGGGCTTGAATGAAGAGATGGATGAGTGGGTTCTGCAAATAAAAGAAAAAGCACCTCACGCGAAGGTGCTGTATATTACAGAAGACAATAATGCTCATCATTTAAAGGCCCATCAGTTAACACCGGTGGGAGGGGACGCTTACATACATTCGAAGATTCCTGAAAAGGATTTCCTGGATATGTTGGAGAGTTTGAAGGCCCCAGAGATAGTAAACGTCCATAATCGTCTGGAAAACCAGGCAAGAAGTGAGTTTTCCGACTTTGATGCCCTAATAGAGATGAGAAATCATCCTAAGAGCATTGAAATAGATGAGCTTTTTAAGTCAGTGATAAAAACTGCATCTAAAAAGCCGAACTGGCAGAGCTTTGACGCTCTATCGCCGACACCAAGTGAAGAGGAAGGGGAATCCGTGGCCATTAAAGAACAAGAACTTTCTTTAGAAGGTGAAGAACTCGAGATAAATCTTGATGATGAATCAACACCATCTAATGAAGCCCTGGTTGATGAAGGGATGGAGCTTAGTCTGGATGCTTCACAAAGTTTTGAGCTGGGTGAAGTCGAGATGAGGGAAACTCATGAAGAGGATGCTGATCAATTTGGTGATTTATCTCTTGATGATGACAGTGAAGAAGAGCTCTCTTTAAGCGATGATAGTGATGAGGAGCTTTCTCTTGGAGATGACTTTGAAGATGCAGCAGAAGAAGAAGAAAGTCTGTCGCTTGATGAAGGGACTATTGAAAATCTCGGAGAGCTGAGTTTTGAAGGTGATGAGAGTCTTTCTCTTTCACTTGACGAGAACGAAGGAGATTCCCTCGATTTTTCAGCAAGCACCGATGATGGAGATGAGAATAGTTTGAGTCTGGATTTATCGGATGATGCTGATGGCTTGTCTGTCTCAGACCAATCCCTGAGCTTTGAAACTGACCGAGGTCTGGAACTCTCTCCTGAGGAGATGGATCTCTCTGATGATGCCAAAGAAAAACTTAAAGAAATCGATGCTATCCTTGATTATGATGCCTCACAGGTTCAAATCAGGAGTGACCTGGTTAAGCAAGAAAACCTGGATGAACCCTTGGTTTCTGATGATCTGGACTTGGAGAGCTTAAGCTTTGACGCAGAAGATGTGACAGATGCAGGTACGGCAGAAATTGAACCCGAAGTTCCTGTTAAAGAAGAGAAGGTTAAGAAAAAGAAAAGAGAAGCACCTGAGAAAAATCGTGACTTAGGTTCAGATCTTCATGAAATTTCTACTGCCTACTCCGGCGAAATGGAGCGGATGCAAGCAACCATCTCTAATCTCCGGGCCGATCGTGAAGAGCTTCTGGCCAAAATACAAAGTTTTGAAGAAGATAAAATGTTGCAAGGACGTCAGTTCTTGAGCCTTCGAGCTGAGCTGGATGAAAGAAAAATTGAGCTGACTATTATCAGGAGAAAGCTCAATGAAGAAATTAATGAATTAAAAGATAAAGTGAAACTGTTCGATGAAAAGCGCCTGATTCTTGAAGAAAAAAACCGGATTCTTGCACAAGAGCTTGATAAGGCAGGACAAAAGAATAAGATTGATGTGAAGAAAGTTCAAATGCGTGAAAGGGAACTAGAGCAAAAGCTTGAACTGTTAAAGTCAGATGCCGAAACTCAGATCCGAAATCGAGACCTGAAGATACTGGAACTGAAGAGAAAAATAGATGCTATGGAATTTGATATGGAATCCATTTCTCTTCAGGAAAAGCGTTCAGTGGAGAGTCGTTTTGAACTTGAAGATAAGCTAGACAAAGCAATTAAAACTTTAAGAAGTGCAATTACGGTGCTTGAAGATGAATCAGATCATACAAGTGCACTAGATGCATTGAAAAAAAACATTGATATGTAATGAAGAAAAAAGATGAACAGTTAGATATTCTTGCCATAGGTCTGGATTCGTTTTCAATTGAGACGATTAAGGAATCATTGCAGGAAAATAAATTGAAGTATCAACTGACTTTTTTAAATGAGGTCAGTGAACTCGCAAGTGTAAGGAAGCGTCCTTTCCATGCCGTGTTCTTTTATTCCAATCGCCAAAGCCAAAAGACGGTTGATGATATCCGAAGGATCCATCAAACCATTCCAAGAGCGGGGATTACTCTTTTGTCTCCACGACCGGACCATCTCGGTATCATTGGGGCCTTTAGGGCGGGATTGTTTGATTTTTTATCCCTGCCACTGGATAGGAACGAACTGCGTACAGTCATTTATCGTCTGAAACTGCATGGTGCTATTCAAAGCGGTCAATGGAATCCGGAAAGGGCCGTACTTCATTTATTTTCTCGACCTGAGAGCTTTTCCACCGTGCCGGATATTGCTTCGGGACTTGATCAATACTTAAGCCTCTTCTTTGAAATTGAAAAAGAGATCAACTTTACTTCAAATCTTAAAATCCTGGCCTCATTGAAGCAAAAATTAAAACTGTCTGAACATCAACTAAAACGTATTAAACGTTTTCTTTCGGATGAAACCGGATTGATTTTTGGTCTACGTTTCGTAAAAGAAAGGTTCTACTTTCTGATCAAGCGGGGCAATGGAAAACTATCTTATTTAGTGGCGAGAAATATTTCTAATTACACCAGTAAAGAAATATTAAGTGATTATCTGGCGAATGTTTTAAGAACTTCTCTTTCTATCCTCCATGAATCAAAGCGTAGAGAAGAGATCCGCATGCTGGCCCTGACTGATGAAGTGACGGGGCTTTTCAACCAAAGAAAGTTAGTTGAAGATCTGGAACTTTATATTGCTCGCTATCAACATGATAAAACGGGTTTTAGCTTATTGTTTGTTGATATTGATTATTTTAAGAATGTTAATGATCAGTTTGGACACGTGGTAGGAAGCCAGCTCCTGATTGATATGTCCAATGTCTTGAAGGCCCAGCTGCGCTCATCAGATTTAGTTTATCGCTATGGTGGTGATGAATTCATTGTTCTGCTTCCCAGGACAAGTGTGAGCGAAACCAAGAACATTGCCCTTCGAATTTCTGAAGCTGTTAAAAACGCTGAATTTAATATCGATAAGGATAAGAAATATCGTCTCTCCCTTTCGATCGGTCTGGCCGAGTTCCCGACTGACGCTACCAATGCCAAGTCCATCATCGATTTTGCCGACAAAATGATGTACATGTCCAAAAAGTCAGGACGTGGAAAAGTATTCCACGTCACTGAAGTTGTTGCATAGTCTATTAGAGTTCTTTAAATCTTGGATCGTCGGCCTTAGGTGTTGTTATATCATCAATGGCAGCTTTTCTTTTTTTAGGTTTTAGTGGAAGGACATTTGCCGGTTTAGATTTTGATTTAACAGGGGAGTGCTTTACCTTCTGAAATTCATCAGCACTAGCACTAGCACCTTCAATTAACATTTTTAACTCATTGGCCACATCTTCCAGTTCATGGGCCTGTTTACTGAGTTGAGTGGCAGCAACAGAAGAGTCATGAGAGATATTCGTGTTTTGCTGATTGGCCTGGTCAATTTGTGACATGGCACTGGTTATTTCCTGAACTCCCCTTGACTGTTCTTTGGATGCAGAAGCAATTTCATAGACCATCTTATCCACGTTGCCGACATTCTCAAGAATTTCATCCAAGGCCACATCACATCTTTCTGCTGTCTTGATTCCTGTAGAGAGTTTTTCTTTTCCGTTTTCAACCAGTGTTTTAATTCTGCCTTGGGTGCTTTGGATAATTCCTTCAACTTTTCGAATACTTTGATCGAGGATGGAAGAAATCTCCGTTGCCGCCTTGCCTGACATCTCGGCCAGGTTTCCAACCTCATCGGCCACGACCGAGAAGCCCTGTCCGTGTTCACCGGCACGGGCAGCTTCCACAGAAGCGTTAAAAGAGAGAAGTTTAGTTTGGAAGACAATGTCGTTAATAACTTTGGTCTTTTCAGCGATTGTTGAAATGACTCCTACAATTTCTGAAAACTCTCTGTTGGTTTGTTCCATCTGTTGCATGATCTCATTGTTACTCATTCCGATTTCTTTAATAGAGACCAGCATCTCTTCCACTGATCTTTTCCCTCTCTCTGAAGCCTTTTGGCTTTTGGCCGATTCTTCTTTTGAGCTTTGGGCCGAATCTGAATTCTTCTCTACCATGGCGCTAATCTCGTCAATTGCAGCTGACGTTTGTTGAACACTTGAGGCCTGTTCATTAGCAGCTTCTGAAAGGATGACAGCGTTCTTTTCAATCTCCTGCGAAGCTTCTGCAACATACCTGGAGCCCGTCATGAGATTATCTGCCACTGTGCGGAGAGACTGATTAATGGTCTTAACCATATAGAAAACAATAAGAGTGAGGGCGAGAGTAATACCCAGTATACTTAAGCTCATGATCCAAATTCTTGAAACGGCCTGAGAGTTGGTTTCTTGAACTTCTTTTAGAAGAAAGTTTGCTTGGTATTCAACTAACATTCCCAGCTTGTTAATCGCAGAAGTGATGGTATCAACAAAACCTACAGCATCTATTCCGTAATTTCCTACAGCTGAGTTCTTTAATACGGTCTGAAGAACTTTACTGACTTCATTCCATTCAGAAGATGTTTGAAACTCAGTCAAAAGATTTTTGGCCTTAAGATCCAGTATTAAGTTCCCGGAGGAAAGGGAAGTATCGGCCGAACTCTTTAAGGCCACAATGTTGTTCAGAGTTTCCGCATTGATTGGTTTATTCGCCGAGAGAATTCCGGTCAATTGGGCCCGGAGTTGACCGGAGAACTCTTTGACTTCTTCAATTGAAGCTTGTGATCTCAATCCAATCGCTGCATTAACAATTTTTGTTTCATCTGCAGATTGAAAGCCGAGTCGGATGAGCTTAGCGATAAAGCTGATATATTTCTGAATAACCACTGCATTGGTGGTCTTCTTTTCTTTAACCTGTTCCATAAGTGCGGCGTGCTCCTGAAGAACTTGCTCGAGTTCAGGATAGGGAGTAGGCATATTTTTCAAGGCCTCTGCAAATGGGACCATGGCCTTACTGGTATTATTCCATTGTTCACGAAGATTTCCAGCTTCGATCGCTCCGTTTAAAAAAGCAACTGTCCGTGCCCGCTCTATTTGAAGCTGATGGATGAGAGTAGAGGCTTTTCCGTAGAGAGCAACTTTTTGGGTGATTTGACCAGCATCCTTATAGACTGCAAAACTTTGGGATAATTGATAGACCGCAAGACCAGCGAAGCAGAGAAAAGGTATGAGGCCAATCAGGACTATTTTCCATTTTAAGCTGAACTTGTTCATGTATATCCTTTGGGTTTTTTAGAAAAAAGAAGTCATATCACTTTTCGCGAATCCTTAATTTTTCTTAATGATTTAAAAGTGTGATAAAAAACATGTTCAACAAAAGTAATACACAAAGAATAAAAAATTGAGATAGAAGCGTTTTGGTACTATGATTTTCGTCATGAAAACATTGGTCTTTTTTGCTTTAATTACCGTCTCTTTTACTCTTATGGCCGAAGAGAGACCTCTTTCGGCCTGTCAGCTGGAGATTAAAGAGCATTGTCCTAATGAGACTGTTAGACCCAATACCATAAATTGCCTTTTAAAATTAGAAAAAGAAGTCACTCCCCAGTGTAAGCAGGAGCTGCAAAGATTAGGCAAAGTCGTTGAAGCAACTGGGGCCCGTGGTGGTGGTGGCCTTTCTTCATTCGGAGGAGTCATGGGAGGCATAGGCCTCTTGCCTCCTAAGAAAACGATCGTTTCACTAAACGGCCAGCTCGCCCCTGAAGGTAATCCAACCGTCATCGAACAAAGTAAAATCAATATCGCAACACCCATCTGGTCAGACGGGGGAGAGTCCTTTTCAATGTCCGTCAATGCTGGAAGACTCTCTTTCAACGAACAGCAGTCCTTTGATACTGGTATTAAAACACCCAAAGAATTGAATCGAATTGAACTTGGCGCCCAGTACAGTAAGGCCATGAAGAGCAAAAGAATGTTTGGACTAAGAACTTCTATTGGATCGGCCAGTGACAAACCCTTTCACAGTAGCGATGAAATAACTTTCAGTCTGAATTCGTTTTACACAAATCCGGGTTCCACTGAGAACACTCATTGGATCTGGACCGTCTTTCTCTCCAACAATAACCCGCTGATTAACTACGTTCCCATTCCCGGTTTCATCTACTTATACAAAACCGAAAAATTCACCGGCATGTTCGGTTTACCTTTCTTAAGCATTCAATGGACACCCATCGAGCCCTGGATCTTTTCAATGTCCTACTTCATCACCAACTTCAACTCAGAAATCGCCTATGGATTCAGAGACAAAGTCCAGACCTTCACAGGCTTCTCCATCTCCCAACAAAGCTTCTTAAGGGCCGACCGCGATGAATTGCGCGACCGCCTCTTTTTCAACGAGAAAAAAATCTTTGCCGGTATTCGTTCACCGCTGACAAAATCCATCTCCGGCGAAATTCAATCCGGCATGGCCTTCGATCGAAAGTTAAAAGAAGGCGAGAGCTTTAATGATACTGAGATGGAAAGTGATTTTGGGAGGTCTTGGTATTTGGGGATGAGTTTGAATATTTTGATATGAAGTAATTCTTAACATGATCTGAATTGCAAACGAAATGTGGTCGAATGATGGCAAACAAGCATTCTTAAGAAAAGTTATATCTAGATTTAGTAGCTACAATACGTTGTTATGAATTGAAAGTCCCGATTTAAGAAATCTTATAATCAATGAAACTTAAGTTAAGCAATAAATTAGACCTCCGAAGAGATATTTTTGGAGGCATTGATGAAGATTATATTTTTGTTGTTAACTGTAACTCTTTCTATTCAAACTTATGCTCATGAGAAAGGGAAAAAGAACGATCATCACAATAATCGGCATCATAAGATTAACTTAGATATTTCTTTAATTCCATACTTCAAGCAAGATCAACAGAAATGCGAAACTCCATGGATTTTCGATAAAAGGAAATGCTTCCCTCGAAAATTCGACTCTTGGACGTTATGATAGCTCTATAAACAACTTCATAGAGGGCGATGTCAGGATTATTGATTCATATGTCTCAGGCTCTAACAATACGTTCAAAGATAACTCTCTAGTTGTAAAATCTAGCATTTGGGGGAATACAAGAATGTCTGACGAGGCTTATTTGTCTAATGTCATAGTGACTCGTCCGAATTTAAACCCTGGTACTAATCCAGGATATCTTTCCTTGTATGGAACAGTCTCTGCGCAAGATTGTGAATTTAATTTCGCTGGGTCGTTTAGCACAGGATACTTCTCACTTGGAGAAAGTGGTTACTGCACACATTCAGGAATCGTTGTACCTTTAGTAAATAGAGAATTAAGTTCGATTTCATATGACAATAATGTAGATCAAAATATTACATATGCTTCTACTCCGTCTAAGTCCAAGTTAACGAATTTTAAAAGAGATATGGGAGAACGAAAAAAGAAACTGCTTGCTAAAATGGCGAATAATCAAAAAGAGACTAAAAGGAAGTCATTGAAAAATGCATACAGGGCCTTAGCTAGTTCTCTTGATTATAAGATGGAAGAAACTACAAGAAGCAACACATTTAGAAGTACTAAATCTGTTAACTTAAAGAAAATTCAATTAGAGAAAGAACAAATAAAAAATAAATACCAGAAGAAATAAGTTACGATTTAAATATGAACCTCTTAAAGTGCAGGTATTTATGATTATTAAAAGTGTACTTCTTGTTTTGTTAAATTTTTTCCTTGCTAATGCATCAGAACTTAAAGTTGAAGATAAGTTAAACGGTAGGGACGAGCTTGAAGCACAATTTGTGCGAAAGAATGGACGTATTATATCAGTTTGGCGTCCCGAGTTTCATAATGAAAAGGAAAACTCCAAGCACTCTTGGTATAAAGATGCTATCACTAATCCTTACAGCTTCTTCGCTCGAGATCTAAATGAGTCACTTGCTGATTTTGAGAGAATCGCTAAAGATTTTAATTCCTGCGTCTCTAAAACTAAATGGCCAGAAAGTAATGAATGCTTAAAGATAGTTGATTTTTGTTTTGGTGATCATGATTTACAAAATTCTTGTTTTGTTGATCTAGGCGCTCACTTTAAGTTAAATCCTCTTTGCCAAGGAACAACTTTCAAAAGTTGCATGTTGAGGTTTGAAAAAGAATTTAATCTCTATACTCAATGCTTTAATTTGAAACGTCATATCCATTTCGCTTTTTATCCTTTTGGTCCTAGTGCTGAAAGAGAAGATTTTGTTGGTATAAGGGTTGATGCTACTATTGATGAAGATGATAAGTATCACTGGATGAGTTGCGATTTTAGTTTATATAAAGGAAAAATATCAGTAATTGAAATAAATGAAGGGCTAGGTTGGGAAGCTACGCCTTCGAGACCATTTCCTCGTAGTAATTTCAAAAGTAAATCTGGACTTTAATATTGAAAGAACACAAGGCTTCTAATGTTTCTAATTATTTTTTGTAGCATTACTCTCGTACTAAATATTGCTAATGCAAAAGAACAGAAAGTTGTAGATAAGTTGAACGGTGAGGATAAACTTGTTGCCCAATTTGTTCGAAAGGAAGGTCGAATTATTTCAGTTTGGCGTCCTGAATTTTATAATGAAAAAGAGAACTCTATTCACCCTTGGTACAAAGAAGCTATTACTAATCCTTACAGTTTCTTTGCCCATGATCTAAGTGAGTCACTTTCTGATTTTGAAAGAATTGCTAAGGATTTCAATTCATGTATCTCCAATACTAAGTGGCCAGAAAGAACTGAATGCTTGAAAATAGTTGATCTTTGCTTTGGAGAACATGATCTACGTAATTCGTGCACTGTCGATTTATCTGATCGATACAAATTAAATCCTCATTGCAAAGGAACTTTTAAAAATTGCATAACAAGATTTGAAAAAGAATTTAATCTCTATGCTCAATGCTTTAACTTGAAACGTCACATTCATTTCGCTTTTTATCCTTTTGGTCCTAGTGCTGAAAGAGAAGATTTTGTTGGTATAAGGGTTGATGCTACTGTTGATAATCTTGATAAGTATTCTTCATTGAGTTGTGATTTTAGTTTATATAAAGGTAAATTATCAGTAATAAATATTGGGCAAGGGCTAGGTTGGGATTCTATACCTGAGAGACCATTCCCTCGTAATAATTTCAAAAGCAAATCAGGACTCTAGTAAAATTAAAGGGCCATGATCCAAAAACCATGGCCTTCATTGTATTAAGCTTTCTTAGTAGATGGCTTCTTAGCAGTAAAACCTTTCTTCGGAGTAGCTTTTGCTACTTTCTTTCTAACAGCTTTCTTTGTTACAGGAGCTGCTTGTTTTTTAGTGCTGATTTTTGAATTCTTCTTGATTAGCTTATCAATCTTCGCTTGAAGAGAGTTAAGCTCCTTGCGGTGACCATCAAGAAACTTCTTGGCCTTTCTTTCGATATCTTCTTTTTCTTTCTGAAGTTTTTTCTTCATGCTTTCAAGATCTCTATCGATCAGTTTGTTAAAATCTTTTTGAGCATCTTTTACCATGAGGTTAAAGCTGTTTCTAAGATCATTGACGTTGACGTCAGAAATGAATGATTCAATGTTTGATTTGATTTCATTGATTTTGCCGATAACTTTTTTCTTGGTTTCTTCAGACATATATCCTCCAGGACTAGGTGTTCAGTTGATAATTAAGATTTTTACTCATCGGCATCCGATAACCAAAACCAAAGCTTTTTGCCTTAACTTTGAGAATCGGGCAGAACTGAGATCTCTTATACTCTGATTTTAGATAGAGATGAAGCACCTTTGTAATTTCCACCTCATTATGACCTGATTCTAACAATTGTTTTTTTCCTAAACGGTAGCTTAAGATGCCTTCGAGGATCGGATCGAGGCGCTCATAAGGCGGAAGTGAGTCTTGATCAAGTTGATTCTCCCGCAATTCGGCCGATGGGCCCCGATGAATGATGCCTTCGGGGATGGGGTGGTCATAGTGGGCATTGATGTATTCGCCCAAGCGGTAGACCTCAGACTTGTAGAGGTCGCCTAAGAGTGAAATGGCGCCTACTGAATCTCCATATTGGGTGGAGTATCCAACGGCCAGTTCGGATTTATTGGAGGTATTGATCACCATGGCACCGGTTTGGTTGGACCTGGTGTAGAGAAGGGTGCCTCGCAGGCGGCTTTGGACGTTTTCATCAGTAAGGCCCTGAAAAGGCTCAGGGAAAGTCTGGGTGAAAGCGTTCTTAACTGCTGAATGAAGAAACTTAATCGGCAGGTAGGAAAGTGGAATGTTTAGTTTTTTACACATCTCTTCTGAGAGAGCGGTGGAAACGGATGAAGAGTAAATGCTTGGCATGTAGATCGCCTCAACCGATTGATCGGGTTTTAGGCCCAGTTTCACGATAGCGAGGACCAAAGCTGAATCCATGCCTCCGGAGAGAGCGATCAGAAACTTTTTAAAGCCACTTTTGGTGGCATATTCTTGAAAACCAAAGATGAGGGCCTTCAGTACTTCCTGGCATTCTTCATCACTCCAGGTTTTGAGAGTGACGGGCCTCTGACTAAAATCAAGTTTAGGGGAAAAGAGACCTTCCCAGGTATTTTCAGGACGTGGGTCAGGTTTTTCAGTGTAATTGTTTGGAATGTCTTCTAGGAAAATGGCCTTAGACTCACTTTCAAAAGATTTTAATTCCGTGACGAGGGTGGAGCCGCTCATGACAAAACTATTTCCGTCAAAAAGGATTTCATCCTCTCCACCGACCCGGTTTAGATAGAAAAAAGGACAGCTAAACAATAAAGAAATTGTTTTGGCCCGCTCAAGTCTTCTTTGCTTTTTGGCGGCCTCAAAGGGAGAAGCTGAGAGATTAATGACGGCATCAATTTTGAGATTTTTACTTTGGATTTCATTGAGCATTAATTCACAGGGATCAATTTCGTGAAAGCTTGAGGCCCACATGTCCTCACAAATCTGAAGGCCCAATACTTTTCCATTGAACTCATAAAAAGCGTTGCTGTTACCTTTGGAAAAATATTTCTGCTCATCAAAGATGTCGTAATTGGGCAAGAGGCGCTTAGTGTAGAGATTTTTTAATCCCACTCCCGGTATCACTTCATAGATCACGTTTTTTATTTTGCTAGGAATTCCTTCGCTTTCAAATTCATAGGCAAGGCCTCCTAACAGGGCCCGCCACTGACCATTTTGTTTTTTGGCCCACTCATCCAAGTCTTTAATCAGTTCCTGATAGCTCTCCATAAAAGGGCGCTGTAGCACCAGATCCTGGAGAGGGTAGCCGGTCAAATAAAGCTCGGGAAAAAGATGGAGGCCATCTCCAGTTAAGACACTTACGGTTGTCTCAAAAATGGCATCAAAATCTGCCAGAGTATGATGGGTTTGGTGAAGGATGATCTTGGTTTTCATATGAGAGTCCATTGCTGCTTGACACATCGCCTAAAAAAGGGGTATTTGAAGACTTCCTGATTATACAAAAAAAGAAGCTAAAAAGAGAGTACTCATGCAGAAATCTGGGCAAACTCGGGTGTTAGTCATAGGAGCAGGTTTGGCCGGTTCAGAAGCGGCGATGTTTCTGGCAAAAAACGGCGTTTCAGTTGTTCTGATTGAAGGAAAATCTCTCAAACTTAATCCGGCCCAAAAGATCCCCACCTTTGCTGAGCTGGTTTGTACAAATTCTCTTAAATCGCTAGATCCTTATTCTGCCCACGGTCTTTTAAAATCTGAAATGTTGTCTCTGGGATCTTTTATCATTGAGACCGCTCAAAAAAATGCAGTTCCTGCAGGCGACGCTCTCGCCGTTGATCGGGAACTATTTTCTGCGGATGTGACTGAGAAGTTAAAGTCCCACCCACTGATCCGCGTGGTGGAGATGGAAGCGGATGATCCTCTCAAACTTAAGACTCAGTTTGAATGTGATTTTGTCATCGTGGCCACAGGTCCTCTTACTAGTAAATCGCTGGAAGACTGGATTTTAAAAGAAATTTCCGGGGATGATTTTTATTTCTATGATGCCATTGCCCCGGTAGTGGATGCGGATACTTTGGATCTTTCAAAAATGTATTTCAAAGACCGTCATAAAGAGATGGATGAGGGTGGAGATTATCTTAATTCTGCCATGACTAAAGAGCAGTACTACGCTTTTGTGGAAGAGTTAAAGAATGCTGAAAAAGTTCCGCCTAAAGAGTTTGAGGATTGGAAATTTTTTGAATCTTGTTTACCGATTGATCTCATGGCCGAAAGAGGTCCGGATACTGCGCGCTTTTCTTGCATGAAGCCGGTAGGCCTTGAGCCGGACATTAATGGAAAGTGGCCATTTGCGGTTGTTCAGCTTCGTAAAGAGAACCTGCTTGGTTCCGCCTATAATCTGGTGGGTTTTCAAACCCGCTTAACTTATAAAGAGCAAGTTCGTGTATTCCGAATGATTCCGGGATTTGAAGAAGCAAGTTTTATTCATTTGGGCTCATGTCATCGTAACTCATTTTTAAATGCCAGAAAGCTTCTGGACTCAGATCTTAAATCTAAGAAATATCATGAACTTTACTTTGCGGGCCAAATCACTGGAGTGGAAGGTTATACGGAATCTGCTTCGATGGGTCTTTATGTGGCCTTTCAGTTACTGAGACGAATTAAGGGTGAAGCAGCTGTAACTTTTCCAGTAGAAACCGCCATCGGGGCACTGGTTAATTACATCATGACTATTGAGAAGCCATGCCCGTCTAATATTAATTTTGGCCTACTGCCTTCAGTTGAATTCACTAAAGAGCAGAGGAAGGCCGGAGGAAAGAAACTTAAGAAAGAACTTGTGGCCAAGAGAGCACAAGAAGTTTTCCAAAGCTTCTCTTCTTCGTTAAGATAACCAACATGGCCGGAACATTACTAGTCATCTTAGCGTGCTTACTTTGGGGGATGGATACCCTGATTCGCTACCCATTGGTGGAGCGCGGAATTAATCCTGTTACAATTGTTTTTTATGAACACTGTATCTTGTCGTTAATTTTTTCTTTGGGGCTTATTCCCAACATCAAACGCTTGGGCGAAATTAAGCTCGTTGATCTTCTGAGCTTCTTCATCGTTGGTGGTTTTGGTTCTGCCATTGCGACTGTGGCCTTCACCGAGTCTTTCCAATTTTTAAATCCTTCACTCGTGATTCTGCTGCAAAAACTCCAACCGATTGTTGTGATCTTATTAGCGTCCATGATCTTGAAAGAAGAAATTCAGAAACCTTTCATCATCTGGGCCGCAGTTTGTCTGCTCGGGGGTCTTTTAGTCAGCTCACCTGACATTGAGAGATTTTATCACCTGATTTTAAATGATGTTGGAGCAGTGACTTCTGATGTTGCGCTTAAAGGTTATGGACTGGTAGGAATTTCAATCCTGGGGTGGGGAGCGGCAACAGTTTTTGGAAAACGTCTTTCCATGGCGGGATTTGAACCCAAGTCCATTATGGCCGGAAGATTTCTAACCGGACTCTTAATGCTGATTCCTTTTGTACAATGGGATAGAAGAATGATTCTTCCCAGTGGTGAGGACTATCTTAAAATTTTAGTGATGGTGATCATATCCGGCGCCCTTGCGATGTGGTTTTATTATCAGGGTTTAAAACGCCTCTCAGCTAAAACCACCGCTGTGGCGGAAATGTTTTTTCCATTCTTTGCCATTATTGTGAACTGGATTTTTCTGGGGAAACAATTAACTGAAGTCCAGCTTTTGGGCGGGGCCATTCTGATTTTTGGATCCTTAGTGATTCAATTGAAAAAGTATTAATATGAAAACTGCCATAGCCATTGATTCCTTACTTTTAAGAGATGATTCCATTTTCATGTTGGAACTCATATTAAATCTTTTCCCTAATTCGGAAATCTATACCATCGCTCATAAGCAGGGTGGAATCCTGGGACAAATTGAAACCCGTCCTATCGTTTCCTCTTTTCTCACCCATCGCGCGAAGGATGTGTCGGTTTTTAAGAAGAACTTCTGGATCATGCCATCAGCAGTTAAGGCGATCCCACTTCATCCTTCTATTGAGAAAGTCTTCGTTTTAAGTCGTGGATATATTCATGGATTAAATCTTCCTGATCATGTGGAGAAATATCTCTATGTTATGGACTGGGGAATGATTAATCAAAATGAGCTGGGTTGGTTTCAAAAAAGATTTGCCCCTTTTGTGAATGACTGGCGAGAAAAGGCCTTATCTAAGTACCCGCGTATTGCTGTTAGTTCTGAAACCCTTAAGAACTATCTGGAGCTACCGAACGCTGATGTCATCGCTCCGACTTACCGGACTGAAGAGTATCCGTTTGTTAGAGATGAGGATCATAATTTCTTGTTCACCCATCAACTGCTTTACACTCATGATCTAAAAGTGGATGAGATGCGTTCCGTTCTGAAATTTTTTATTGAAAAAGGTGAAACCGTTCGGGTTCTGGGACCTGAAGCTCATCTGGAAGCGATAAAAAAAGAATTCCCTCAAGTTGAGTTTGGTGGTGATCATTGTGAGGCCACAAGTGCTTTATACTCTCATCAGGCCAAGGCCATTTGGGATTTCTCGCAAGCTTTTTTTCCGGCCAAAGCTTTTGGCGGTCTGGCAACCGGGCGCCCCGTGGTTGTGCGGGATTTGAATATTAACCGTGAGTACTTAACCAATGGAGCGCACTTCTTAAAAGATTTCTCTGTGGCATCTCTTGCGGCCATTTATCAGGAAGTAGAGAATTCTTACTTGAGTGTTGATCGTAAAGTCTTAAGACGCCTGGGTCTGAAGTGGAATGAGCGCTTGTTTAAAACCCGTATGGTGAAATTCTTAAGCTGACTTACTTAAGTGGAAGTTCAGTTAAGTACTTCTTTAAATATTTCCTCTTACTCTTTTGCCGATAGTTAATTGTAGAAGCAAGATCTTTGGGATCCAGATATTTCATTTCTTTTTCTGCAAAATCCTTTAAGCACGCTTCAGAATCACACCCAACATAAAGCTCCTGATGGATAGGATTAAAACTATAGGTTTGATTTAAATCTTGCTTATGATTTTTAAGATGATTTGAAAGGAAATCTACTTTTTCCTCGGGTAATTCATTATTGTTGAGATAAATGTAACTAAGCTCCTGAAGAGTGAAATGTTTTAAGATTTCCTCGTTTGTCATCTCCACAATATTTAGAGTCTGGGTTTTCTGCTTAAGAGTTTTAAAATTCTTTATGACGAACTCTGGATATAAGGTCAGCTCATTTTTTTCAATCCAGGGACCGATAGCACTAGGAATCTTTTTAGTCCTTTTACTTTTGGTCACTCCCGATTCAACAAAAATTTTCGTAATAACTCCAATGCAGTTATTGGATAGGAAAGTGTAGTCATTCAAGAGTGTAGGATCTTCAAGATACTTAAAGAGACTATCCAGAAACAAGTTTAACTTTTCTTCACTCAGATTGATAACGTATCTCTTTAAATCCCTTTCTTCATCCTCGGTATACATGTTCCAGTATTCAAACATGGTCATGACTTGCGGAGTAATGGAATAACCACCAAAAATACTTCTTCGAAGAGAGTAGGTTTCTTCATAGGAAAGAGCAGAGAAACTAACGACGGCGTCGTTGACCCAGGTGGAGTCATCATCGATGAGTCTTAACATCCCATGACCGAACCGACTGGCAAGACTTTCGGCCTTATCGGCCACGATAATTTCGACACCTTTAATTCGGTGACGATTGGCCTGGATGATCTTAATCTTTTCCTGATTGATCTTTACATATCTTTCAACTAACTCACCAAACTCTGTGGCAAGAGCTGAATTGATCAGACAGGTAAAAATCAATAGGAATCTTAAAATCATAATTCAGCTTTTAACTCATCGATGGCAGTTTTAAGAATGCCGGCCGGAGACATGACTTGATCCGGATTCTGGCAATAGGCCCGTTCAATACTTTGTTCATTTATTTTTTCTGAAAGATCTTTAAGTGAAATGGCCGTTGAGACTGAGCGGTTTACCCCTACGATGGCCTCTTGAAGAAGCGGTCCATTTCCAAGCTTGGCTTCTCTTAAGAGAGCAAGGCTAGATTCGAGGAGAGATTTTTTAGCTAAGGCTTCATCAACTCCATCTTCAGTTCTTAAATCAATATAAGTTGATGCCAGATATAGTGAGGCGATTAGACCGGCACCAGCTGCGGTAGAGACCAGTGGACCGCCTGCACCTGATAATGAGGCTATAACAATGACGTTGGTGGTAGTGGCAAGGCCCAGGCCTTCTTTCTTGGCCTGGTCAAAATTCGAGTTTTTAATATAGTTATTCACATTTCCTAATTCGTCTTGATAGGTTTTAAAACAACTGGCGTTGACTGCTAGAGAGCTGAGTAGGATCGTGGTCGTCAGTAGGGTCTTAAATTTCATATGATTCTCCGGTTTTTTTAGCTAAGGATATAGGAGGATAGGATCAGATCGCGGGCTTGATGTAATGATTACTGGGATGTCAAAAAACTGGACAGCGTCTGCTAGTGGAAGTCCTCGATTTTACATCTTCCCTTAAATGGTCCTTTGGCCTTAAGATTAATGTATGAAAATTCTTATTCTTCTGCTTTTTGTTTTGGTCGCCTGTAGTTCGCGAATGCCTTTTGTCCGCAGTGAGTATCAAGTCCTTCATGTGGATGAATTTATTGTTTCAAATACCTATGTGCATCCGACCCAGATTGAAAGGGATGAGATTCATCTTAGTTTTTCTTATCGGGTAATAATAAAAAATCAAATGAATTTTAGTCGAAAACTGGATCTGACCAACTCTACAATCATGATCGGGCTTCGAAAGCTTCCCATTTTTTGCAAGACCTTAAGTCAAGGGTTGATAAAGTTTGAGATGAAAGCGGAAGAAACTTTGGCCGTGGACTGTGTGGTTAAAGTAAACAAGGCCGAAGGAATTTTTCAAGTTAGTGACTATAAGGCCATCATTGAAATACCTCTTGAGAAGAAAGTGGCCCAATTCCCGTATTTGTTGCGGGCCGAGGATTTTCAATGAGACACTTCTCTTTAATCTTTCTTCTCTTTAGCACCACTCTTTTGGCAAATTCCTACTATCATGCTCCTTTAGTCTTTGGGGGCGTTGCTGCCACTGCCGGACTGGGAACTCAAGCGGCCATTTACCATAGTTTAATGCAGACAGAATTGAAGGGATGGTCTAGACCAGAAACAGGTTCCAGCATCCGTTTAGAAAGCGCTTGTGGAGTTGAAGCCGAGTTTCATCTGGTAGGGGATCATCGTCGAAACTACCTGCTATTGGGGATTACAAATTCTTCTGCTAAAAATGTGGTTATAAAAAACAATGCAGTTACGTTTAGACTTGATAAAACCAAGGAGCGTTATCCGGGGTTCACCTATAATTCAACTGATAATCGTGTCACTTCTGGCTGGTGGTCAATCAACCTGATTCCTTTTCCATCCAAAGAAGAATTTCGTGGTGTAAAAATGATTGAAGTGCAGGTTCCCGTGATAGATGAAGCGTCGGGAGAACAATGCAGTCTGACGACTCATTTTAATAAAACCAAGAAAATTGAAGCTGAGAATATCTCCTATTCAGCTTTTGAATTCTCCCTGGATGGCGGAGGTGCGATTGAGCAGTTTGGAAACATCCGCAGACTAGGAAGACCTCGTGGAATGGCGGCCTTCGAGTTTAATTTCTTTCCCCGTCCTCAATCTGGCTTTGGTTTGGTTTTTTCAAACGAAGCAGGATTTCAGGATTCAGATAAAAAAAATATTCATAAGAAGTTCGACGGTCACGGATCTTATAGTGCCAATATCAGTTATCTGGGGTTTCAGTATGTTTATAGGCACTTTTTTTCCTCGGCATTTTTTCTTCAATATGCCATCGGCCCTGGGTATCAGTCAGTGGAGGATGGTAAAGAAGAAGATCTGGGCCGGATTGAATCACGAGGACTGGCCTTCTCGCAAAAGCTTGTCATGAATTGGCGCTTCTTTCAGTGGTATGCTCCCTCAGGCGAGACCATTGATATTTTTACAGGACTCGGACTTGTACATTTCTATACACCCAGTATGAAAATCGGGGGAGAGCACCTTGATGGTCATCGAGTAGGGGGATTACTAAGGGTTGGAGTCAGCTTTTAATAGGACTTCTTCTACTTTTTTAATAGCACGGGAAATAACTTGATCAGTCGTTTCACCGGATTCACGGTTTAAAATGGTGGCCGCCGAGTGCGAGTGTCCACCTCCGCCCAGGGCAACAGCGATATTGCCCACATCATACTCACCCGATGAGCGCAGACTCATCTTGATATGATCTCCGTCATCCCGGAACATACAGGCAACTTTTATATTATTTAGAATTAGAAGATTATTAATGAAGGCGTGAGTGTCTTCGACGTCGCCTGCATATTTATCAATATCTTCTTTTTTAAGAAGCATCCAGGCTATCGTTTCATCTTTATTGGTTGAAGCTGTATTGAGAATACTGGCCAGGAGATGCATGTGATGGACACGTTTGGTTCCATAAATTCCGTTGTAAGCTTCTGGCGGATTAATACCGGTATCCATGAGTTTTGCTACCAAACGGTGAGTTGAGGCAGAAACTGTTGGATATCGGAAAGAACTGGTATCAATAATGATGGAAGTATAAATGGGAAGAGCAATTTTCTTGGTAAATCGGATTCCCAAGTGCTCAATCATTTCACCAATCATCTGGCCAGTTGCAGCAGCAGTGATGTCTATGCAGTGATTAGTCAGATCCTGTCCGCGACAAGGATGATGATCGATGTAAAGAACAGGAATCTTGTCACCAATGTAAGCGCAAAGCTGGGCCCCCACTCGATTCTTAGTGTTGGTATCCACCACAATCATGAGATCAGGCGTAAAATCGGGATATTTTTTTTGAAATTCTTTATGGCCTAGGACCACCTTATCTTGATCCAGATACTGATACCGATCAAGCAGTGGTTCTTCATTAATGCAGAAGCACTTTTTCCCATATTGGCGAAGAGCTAAACAAAGAGAAATTTCAGAGCCAATCCCATCGGCATCGGGGTATTCATGAGTGGTGATAAGTATCCGCTCTGCTGCTTGAATTCTTGACTTAAAAGTATCTAAAATAGTCATAGTTTTTATAAAGTTTCTTTCGGCACTTATGCCTGTGAACTAGAGAGCGATTTACATAATTGTAAGGTGGATATGAATAAAATACTAGTAGTTGACGGTATCACTAAGGAGTATCCAGGGCGTACAGCGGTATCCAATGTTTCCTTTGAAGTGCTAAAAGGGTCAATTCATGGCTTTTTGGGACCAAATGGTGCAGGGAAATCGACCACTATGCGAATGATAGCCGGACTCATGCCCCCCACTTCCGGCAGCATGACTCTCTTCGGAGAAACCATTCACCCTGAAAAACTGGCACTTAAAAACCTCATCGGTCTTCTGCCCGAGAATGCCCCTTTATATCTGGATATGCCGGTTGAGAAGTATCTTACACTGGTGGCCAAATTACATAAGGTTAAAAATGTCAGAGACAAGGTAGATAAGGTCATGAGTGATTTGAATTTACTTGAGGTCAGAAAGCGTTTGATCGGTAATTTATCCAAGGGTTATAAACAAAGAGTGGGGCTGGCCCAGGCAATTGTTTATGATGCTCCTTTTTTAATTCTGGATGAGCCAACCAATGGCCTTGATCCCCAGTCTGTCGTTGAGCTCCGGGAATTTATCAAAAATCTCGCCCAAGATAAAACAATTCTTTTTTCAACTCACGTCCTGCCTGAAGTCGAACAGCTTTGCGATCAGATAACTATTATCCATCAGGGTAAAATTCGTGCTTCGGGAGATCTGAAGGAGATTCACCGTAAATTCCGCCAGGGGCTGGTGCTTAAAGTTGGTATTCGAGCTGATGAAACACTTCCCGATCTATCAGAGCTTGGAAAATATGAAATAACTCATGAACATATCGTTGGTCAGGAGAAACAGTATGATCTGGTCTTTGAGGCCGATCTGGACTGTCGAACAGAGATTGGAAAACTGGTATTAAGTCGCGGTCTCCATCTGCTGACCCTGCAAGTTGAATCCCCGGAATTAGAAGATATCTTCTTACATATGACGGAGCTTAAAAAATGATCTTATTATTGTGGAAAAAAGAGCTCGAATCTTATTTTACTTCACCCCTGGCCTATGTCTTGATTGGTCTTTTCTCGCTTATCAGTGGAACTTTTTTCTTTAATCTACTGGTCACTTACACTGATGGAATTCAGGCCATCCCTCAGCATCTGGCACAGGAAATTTCTTTTGTTGAAGAAGTCGTCTTAAGGCTTTTTGCTAATATCAATTTTCTTTTTTTGATCTTTATACCACTTATTACCATGAAACTCTTTTCGGAAGAAAAAAGACTTGAGACTCTGGATCTTTATTGGCTTTCACCATTACGTGAATGGGAAGTGGTTGTGGCCAAAGGCCTGGCGGCCTTAAGTTTAATCATTGCCATGCTCTTTATGACGGTTCTTTTTCCACTCATTATCTGGGGTGTAGGAGTAAGAGATTTTTCACTTTTAGGCTCAGCTTACTTATCTGTTATCTTAAACGCCTGTTGTTACATCTCCCTCGGACTTTTTTGTTCCTCTTTATCCGGCAATCAAATCATTGCTGGATTGTTATCCATTCTTGGCATCATGTTTTTATGGATGCTGACTTGGGGAGGTCATTTGAATTCCAATTATCTGGTGGCCGAAATTTTCTCTTACATCGGGATTACTTCTCACTTTGAAAGAATCATCCGGGGACTTATCGGGACTCAGGATATCTTGTACTATGCAAGTTTTGTTTTCTTATTCGGATTTCTGAGTGTTAAAAGTCTCGGAAGAAGGAACTGGTAATGAAGAACTGGTTATATCCTCTATGGGTAATCATTGATGTATTGGTTTTTCTGGCCGCCGTTGCTTTATGGATCACGGCCCCGGAATTCAAAACTCTTAATATAGGCATGACAGTCTTCTCAGTAACATTAGGCTTTTTGCTACTTTTTTCAAAATTTGAAGAGATAAAAATCTTTATCCGAAGCTCCTACTTTGAGAAAGTTCTTTATCACGGCATCAATGTCATTTTAGTCTTCTCCATTCTGGGAGTGGTCAACTATCTGGGGAATAAGAACTATAAAGAATTTGATCTGACTAAAGAAAATAGAAACAGTCTGACTGATCAGACTAAAAAAGTACTGGAATTAGTCAAAGAACCTTTGAAAATGACGGTTTTTGCTAAAAGAGAAGAATGGGCGCCCATGCTCAATCTTCTAAAGCTTTATGAAGGAGAAAATAGCCAAATCGAACTTACTGCCATTGATACTGATTTGAGACCTGATCTGGTTAAGTCCAAGGGAATTATTCAAAACGGAACAGTTATCATTGAATACAAAGGGAAAGAATCTTCATTCCCTATGATGGATGAACTCTCAGTGACCAATGCCTTGTTGAAGGCACTTAGAACTGAGAAAATAGTGCTATATTTTGTGACAGGCCATCAGGAGCTAAGTTGTGCTGAAACTTCCCAGGAAGGACTATCTATACTCTGTCAGAAACTCAAAGATCAAAACTATGAAGTAAAAGAACTGGATCTGACCAAAGTGATGGGTGTTCCTAAAGATGCTACTGCCGTTTTTGTGTTAGGTCCTATTTCCGGTTTTTTAAAACAGGAAGTTCAAATCCTGGAAGAATACGTTAAAGATGGTGGAAGATTCTTTTTGGCCCTCGCACCCGCCTTTAAAGCGGAGCTCTATGATAATCTCATCAATATCATTAAGCCATTCGGTCTTGATTTAGGGAAAGATATCGTGATTGATCGTCTCTCAACTGTACAGGGAGCCGAGGCCACCATTCCCATTATTAGTAAGTATGAAGAAATGCATCCTATCACTCAGGGCTTTAATTTAAGAACCGTCTTTCCATTAAGTTCATCAGTTAGAAAAGTCGAAGGTAAGGACATGGCCGAAATTCTGGCCTACACTTCGGCCTTTCCAGGCAGCTGGGCCGAAACGGATTTGAAAGGTGTGACGGAAGGTAAGGCAGTCTTCAATGAGAAAAAAGATCTCAAAGGCCCCATTGGTCTGATAGGTGTTGCCGAAGGCACTGGCTCTTCTACCACTCGAGTGGCCTTACTGGGATCAAGTTCATTCCTTATCAACGCTTATCAGGGCCAGTCCGGAAATACGACATTATTTTTGAATAGTGTCTCCTGGATGGTAAACGATGAAGGCATCATTTCTTTTAATCGTCCTGGTATTGAAGAATATCCTGTCATATTAAGCGCTCAGCATCTGCAGATGATTTTTATCATTTCTATCCTTGTTGTTCCTATCATCTTTTTTGGAGCGGCGATATTTGTCTATAGAAGGCGTCGTCTCCTATGAAAAGAAACTTAGCTCTCTTTGGCGTTTTTATCTGTCTGATGATCATGACTTATATCTTTCAGGAGAAGCGGGTAGAAAAAGAATATGACCTTGCTCAACATGAGGATAAGCTATTTGATTTTGAGATCACTCATCTGAAACTTCCGAATTTGGAAGTTGAAAAGAAAGAGGGAAGTTGGTGGTCCGGAAACGATCTTTTGTCTCATAATGCGTTTAAACAGATTGAAAAGAAGCTATCGGAAATTAAAAAGATTAAAAACATTGAAGGTAAGTGGGAAACATTTTTCCCTCATCCCTTTTCATTTGAAGTGAACCATAAGAAATGGACAATAGGGGATCTCTCCCTTGATAAACAGGCATTTTACATGGCCGAAGGAGATAAGATTTCTCTTGCCATCATAGAAGGCGCAAGTACTCAATTGACCCAGGATGAATCTGAAATTGAAGCTTTAAAATTAAACGAATTGATTACACTACTTTCAAAATCAAAAGCAGAATTAAAAGAAACCCAACTTTTTCGGTTTTATCCGAATCTTCCCATGGAAAGAGTGGTTCTAAGTGTCGAAGGCAGTTTACCTTTTGAACTTAATTTTAAGGAACATAAAACTGAGCCGCCTCCCATTTCAGGTATTTCTGTCCATAAGGATCTGGTCGGTAAGTTTTTTTCACTCCTGACTCAGGTCAATATTAAGCAGGAACTTCCGTATTCAGATAAACTCAAATTCAAAAAATTGGGAGAACTTAAATTTCTAAATGACTCTTCAGCTGTCACTTGGGAGCTTTGGCTTAAGAGTAAAAACTCGGCAGACGCGGTGATCATTGATCCGGTTAAGAAAAAAGCCTATTTGATGCTAGGAGGAAGCTTGCGAGTTTTCTTCATTCAGATTCAAGACTACTGGGATAAAAAAGTCATTCCGCAAAAAGACTTTTCTTCGTTTACACGTACCAATGCTATCTTCATTCAGGGGAATAAAAAGGCCGTTGTGACGATCTTGAATCGTGAACCTTTGGGGTTTGAAGTTCAGGGTTACAAAGTCGATCAGGCCCGAATGGAGTTTCTTATCCAGTTTTTATTCAACTTAGGCGCCAAAGATCAGACCGAACGGGTTTCTCTTCTGTCAAAAACAGAGAAGCAGCAACTCCTCTCTGAGGATCATCTAAGAATTGAGATTATGGGGCAGGAGCTTATACTTTGGCGTAAAAAGGAAGAACTCATAGTGGTCAATCTCACTCAAGGATTTAAGGCCCATTTTAATTTGCTGGATGAAAGTTTTAACGGCAAATTTGAAGATGTGTTAAAATAACAGAGCATGAAATCACTTTCTGAGTTAATTGAAACATATTTAATGGTGCTGGTGCATCCTTTCCGGATTCATCAGCAATTCCGTTTTAATCTGCCAATTCCTCATCATGAAGGGAAAATCTACCAACCGCTGACCCTGGCTGAAGCGCTGGGGATCTCATGGATTTTTGCCATCATCCGAGGATTAGGTAAAATCATTGTCTTAAACTTTTTCCTGCAATCCTTTCTTTCCATGCAAAGTGAGAACTTTCCTTTTCTGCAGGAACTCTTTAAGAGTTCTGGTTCTTCCACTTATTATTTTCTCCTGTTTTCTGCCGCTTTAGACATCATCTTCTTTCCCATTGCTACTCTTGTGATGACTGAAGTATGGGCCTGGATTATTCGGAAATATGCGGAATGGTTAAGTGCCGATCTACCGGCCCAGGATATTGCAGATCAAGTTACGACTCATGCTTTGTCTTCTCATGTCTTCACCATCATTCCTTTTATCGGGGATGTTTTTCAGTCGTTTTTATACTTCTTTTTGCTGTATGCAGGCCTTCGTTCCAATCTGGGAGCTTCCCGTTCATTGACTTGGGTGATTCTCCTGACCCCAACTATTTTCTTTCTGATGCTCATGAGCCTCTTTTTCTTCGGGATTTTTTATTTAGTTAAGTGATTTAGTCTCTTTTATTTTCTTACGGCCATGCAATATCAAACCGTTGTCCAACTGGTCTGCATTGTCATTTTTCGAGAATTTTGAAAATATGCCCTTACACACCTAGTTTTGTTATTTTGCCATTTCGAGGAGAACGGATGACGCACCAATATTTCCATGGATCGATTGAAGTTGTATGCGGCCCTATGTTTTCTGGAAAAACTGAAGAGCTTATCCGCCGCGTGAAAAGAGCACAAATTGCTAAACAGCGTGTGCAAATCTTTAAACCGGCCATTGATGTTCGTTATGACAAAGAAGATGTGGTTTCCCATTCTTCTCAGGCCATCAAGTCTGAACCTGTAGAAAATGCAGTCGATATTCTTATTCGTTTAAAAGATTCAACACGTGTTGTGGCCATTGATGAAGTCCAGTTTTTTGATGAGGCCATAGTGACTGTCGTCAGCAAATTGGCGGCCCGTGGTTATCGTGTCATTTGTGCGGGCCTTGATCTGGATTACCGTGCTCAGCCTTTTGGACCAATGGGAACTCTTCTGGCACTTGCAGATGAAGTGGTAAAAATTCATGCTATTTGTACTGTTTGTGGAGCTCCTGCCACTCGTTCACAACGCCTGAGCGGATCTAAAGATCAGGTGCTGCTTGGGGAGAGTGATGCTTATGAGGCGCGATGCCGTGGGCACTACCAGTGGGATGATTCAGAAGAACAAGGTCTTCTTCCACTTGAGGCAGAGATCAAACCTCTGGCAGGCCACCTCTCTAATTAAGAGATTTTTTAAAAAGGCCATGTTATCCTTTTTTCTCACGAGGATAGTCTATGGCCCGAGATTTCCAGCATCAGAAATTAAGTTATCGTACTCATGAAATTGCCCATCAGTATGGGAAAAATGTTCATATTCTTTCTTCCCCGTTCATGCTGAGCCTCTTGGTCAAGCTAGGGTCTCCCGAAACAACTCAACCACAAATCAACGAATTAGTAGAAATGCTCTACTCGAATTTAATGGATGTGGTGATTGATTCGATTTTTCCTAAGAAGTTTGCAAGTTTCAAGACCCGCATGATTTCTTCTCATCCAGAAGCTACTTATGAAGGTGAAATTGTAGATCCGTCTACTCCGGTTGTGACTGTGGATTTGGCCCGCGCTGGAACTTATCCATCCCATCTTTGTTATCACAAGCTCAATTATTTGATGCAACCAGAAATGGTAAGGCAAGATCACTTTTATGTGGCCCGGGAGTGTGACAAAGAAGGGAAAGTGATTGGTTCAAATATTTCTGGCTCAAAGATTGGCGGAGAAGTAGATAAGGCAATTGTTCTTTTACCGGATCCCATGGGAGCAACTGGAGGAACAATTGTTGAAGTGTATAATCATTACAAAAACAAAGTTGGCGGGAAACCACTGATCGTGGTGGCCATGCATCTTATTGTGACTCCTGAGTATTTAAAAAAAGTAACGGCCCTTTGTCCTGACCTCCAGATCTTTTCATTAAGACTAGATCGGGGTTTATCCAGTGATAAAGTGCTCAGTGAGATGCCAGGAAAATTCTGGTCTGAAGAAATAGGCTTAAATCAACATCAATATATTGTCCCAGGAGCGGGTGGTTTAGGAGAGATCCTGAATAATTCGTACTGCTAGGAGGGGAACATGGAACTTTATACACCTGAAGCTTTAATCTCTGAAGAAGAGATAGCTCTTCGAATTGCGGCCCTTGGTTCGGCCATTACCAAGGATTTTGAAAATGAAGAAATCGTCGTGATTTGTGTCCTGAAAGGGGCCTTCATGTTCTGTTCAGATCTTATGAAAAAGATTAATTTACCGCTGAAGCTTGAGTTTATTTCCCTCTCAAGTTATGGAGATGCCACTCATAGTTCCGGAAGTGTTCGTCTGGATATGGACATCACGGCCAACATTGAAGGCAAAAATATTCTGATTGTGGAAGACATCGTGGATTCAGGTCTTACCATTAAGACTTTGATGGAAATTCTTTCAGTCAGAAAACCTAAGAGTGTCAAACTAGCCTCGTTACTTTTTAAGCCAGTAAAGCTAAAACATAATGTGAAGATCGATTATCTTGGTTTTGAAATCGAAGACAAGTTTGTCATTGGTTATGGTCTGGATTACGCCGGACGCTATCGTGAACTACCATACATAGGAATTTTGAATGCAGGTAACTAACACCGGAAGTGTAAGAGTTGATCTGGTCGGGGGGACCCTCGATATTGAGCCGATTAACCTGATCATCAAGAATGTTGTCACTTTGAATGTGGCCACAAGTCTTAAGGCCTCTGTAAGTCTGACTAAAACAGCATTTGATGGAGTGGAAATCCACTCAGCTGATTATAATAAAAACTATCAGTTCACTTCATCTGAATTAACTGAGGATAGAGTCGTTTATTCCCAGGATTTTGGAGAGATGACATTTGTTCTTCAGATCCTACGCCTGTTTAAAATTGATTCTCATATTAAGTTAGAACTCTCTTCCGGAGCTCCAGCTGGCTCTGGGCTGGGTGGTTCTTCCGCTATGGGTGTCACTCTCTATCGCGCTCTTTGTAATTTTACAGGTCACAATTATGACCGGCATACTGCTGTTATGCGAGTCAAGGCAGTGGAGAGTCGCATCTTGAATCAAGGGATGGCAGGATATCAGGATTATTTTCCGGCCTTAACTGGTGGTGTCCTCGCTATTAAAGGCATTGAAGGCGAAATTAAAGTGGAACAGCTATTTTCCAATGAATTAAAGGAAGTGCTTGAGTCTCATTTGACCTTAATCTCTTCCCGTCAGTCCCGGGCATCCGGCATTAATAATTGGGAAGTTTATAAAGGATTTTTTGATAAGAAACCTGAAGTGGTGCAAGGCTTGACCCGCATTGCGGAGATCTCTCATCAAACTTATGAAGCCTTGAAAACTAAACAATGGGATAAGATGCTGACCCTCATCGCTCTTGAGGGCCTTGAGCGTGAAAAACTTTTTCCTGGTATTACGACTGATAAAATTCGTCAGTTTACTTCTGAACTTAAAAAAGATGGAAATGTGTTAGGATTAAAGATGTGTGGTGCTGGCGGCGGCGGTTGCTTCATCCTGGTTCACAAAGGCCTAGATCGGAAAGTGATTGAGGATAAAGTGAAGGCACATGGCATGGAGATCCTTCCGTTTATAGTAGAATCCCCGCTTTAATAAAGGGCATCCTTTGGGCTCATCAATCAGAAACGTTGCAGGAATGAGTCTCGGTGGGGGAAGGAAAGAGAATTTCTTTTTTTCTCTGCTTGAGTATTATCCTGAAAAACGTCGCTGGTTCTTAAAATCCCTCCATCAGGTCAAGGATGAAGAAATTCGGGACCGGGATGAAATTATCACGGCCTGGATTGAAACCTATGGTTTAAAAAAACTCGTGGTTGATTTCCCTCTAAGTCGCCCTCCTTGTGAAGATTCTTGTCTCTCAAACTGCACAGGAGCAAAAGAATGCCCTCGTCAGTGTGTGATCGAAGTTCGGGAAGAGATGAATAAACTTCTTGAGGAAGATGCACACTTCCAAAAGACCAATCCTAAGAAATATGAGCAGGAGCGGGTCGCTGCTCAGGAAATTGATTATTCAAAAAATCTCTTGAAGAAAAATACTGATGAGCACATGTTATCCAGATCTTTTAAACGCAAGCTTCGAAAAGGGTTTACCCCTTACTGGCACCGGCCGATTGATTTTTGGGTTTGGAAAAATTATTACGATCAATTACTGGAAGTTTTTAAGATCTCTTACGAATCTTTCGGCAATGTTTCTTACATGCTGCTTGCTCGTTTGAATTATCTTTTCCGGCATCTTCCTAAAGATCTGTCGATGTATGAGTCCAATATTCATATTTGCTTGCTTGAGCTATACCGGGCCCGTATCGTCAGTAAGTCTCTCTTGTTACAATTATTTGATCTGGATCTCGCGAGCTCTGCCAGGGAACAAATCATTCTGAATATTGAAGAGCATATGGAAATTTTTATCTACGAAAATGACCTCGAGACGATCATTAAAAATTCGCAGGCCTTTGATTCTTTCATTCTGTCAGTTGTAGGACAGCGGATGCTTATGAATGGACTAAGAGAAATCCCAACTTGGGGTAATAATGACGGTGGAAACTTTATTGTTCCTATCTTTCATGTTCAGGGATAATGTCCGTCGTTTCATATTTTAAGCACTTCACTCCCAAATAGATGTAGAAATAAAGAAACATGGTTAGAACATTATAAGTCAACCATCCTAAACCTAATCCTGCCTGATCGACGATGAAAGAAAGAGCGAAAATGGAGCCGGTTAGAGTGTAGAAAAGAACATATCCTTGGGCCCAGAGTTTTTTTCTTAAATAGAAACAATAAAAGAAGAGATTGTTAATCAGGATCAAAAACAAGAAGAAATAAAAGGTATTATCCAGGAATGATTTCATCTCTAAGATGGTATCTGTTGAAAAATTTTCCAAAAGATAACCATTTTTTCGCACCATCTGATGGACCAGGCTAGTGGAGAGATCTTTTTTCAGCCAGTACAGTCGTAGATAAATGGTATTAATCAGATCCAGACTAATGAGCAGAATCACCGCAGAGATGACAAAGCGACGTCCGCCAATAACTAAAAAATGCTTCTTTAATTTTTCCATCATATGAGAAAATCTTAGCTTAAGTTATTGATTCCCACAATAATCGGCCTATAGTCATATTATGGATGATTATCTCCGTCTGGGCCATGCCTTTCAAAAACGCTTGGGTACTGCACCTCCCTCTCATAGAGAGGCCCGCTATCTGTTTTTTAGAATGGCCTGCCCGTTTATGCAGGCAAAACTTCCTCGATTTGTGGCCCTCTCTGGAGTTCCCCTGACATTTCTTCATGGAAATCCACATATTGATAATTACGTTAAAACCTTCCATGGCTCGGCCATGCTGGACTTTGACCGCTCCAGAATTGGACCCTATTGTTGGGATATCATCCGTTTTTTAAGTTCACTATCTCTTAGACGAGAAGAAACAAATGGGTTTCTGGATCGGAAAGTTATTGAATACTTTCTGGATGCTTATATCGTGCATTTTTTAAATCCTGATTTACCTGCTAAGCAACTTAAAATGCTGAAGAATGTATCACCCGAAAAATGGCAAAAAACTTCACGGGATTACTTGCATTCCAATAAGCGTTGGGCAAAAAAAATGCGGGAAAATCCTATTAATCCTAATGGGGGAGTGGCCGAAACCCTCTTAAAAAGATTTTTGGAGTCTCGGAATGAATTGTCATTATTAAGGGATTATAAGGTCAGTGAAGCTGGACTCACTCCGGGTAGTTTAGGAAAAGAGCACTATATTTTTGCTTTAGTTCCAAAGGATGGAAAATCTGAGCTTGATTCGATCATCCTGGATATTAAAGAAGTTTATACGGAGAAGAATAATAGATACTTCTTTTCACCTACCTCTCACCACGGTGAAAGAATGATTCTAGCCAGTCAAATTTTTGCCAATGGAATGGAAGACCGACTGGGCTTTTGTACTTATCAGGATAAACAATACTGGGGCCGGCAAGTTCCGAGCTTTGCAGTTAAAGTCAAAAAATTTTTGAATAAAGAGGAGCAATGTGATTTTGCATACTCAGTTGGATCCGAACTTGGAAAAGGACACAGGAGAGGTTTACTTAATCCCCAATCGGCCATTTTGCTGGAAAAAGATTTGCAGCAAAATTTTGATCAGTATTACAAAGTGAGTAAGCTTTTTACTTATGATTTAAACCTCACTTTTGAGGCCTTGATGAAAAAGCTTAAGCTCCATCAGGAATATCGGAGCTGGTAATGCTTTCACTGATTCTTTTATGTCTACTTGTAACAGGCGGCTCACTGATTACGAGTTTAACTGGCCTTGGAGGCGGAACTCTTATTCTCGCCGGATTATTGTTAGTTTATCCTCCAGAACTTGCGATACCTCTTCATAGTTTCACTCAGTTTTCGGCGAATGCTTTACGTGCCGGTTTATTTTTTAAATCAGTTAATTGGAAAGTGGTCGCTTTTTATGGTTCTTTGATGTTGCCTGCGGCGTGGGGAGCGGCCAAGATTTTTGACCTGATCAATCCTAGCTTGCTTAAAATAATGGTTGGTCTTTTTATTCTCATTTCCATTATCCCTTTCAAATTCACACCAAGAGGTGAGCCACGACCCAGCACATTTATGTTTATTGGCGCTCTCTCAGGGTTCTTTGGTGTCTTTGTCGGTGCTATTGGTCCAGCAGTGGTTCCATTTTTTAATCGCTTGAAGTTATCTCGAGATGGAATTTTATCCACTAAGAGTGCCGGTCAGATGATTCTGCAGTTATCGAAAATCATCGCTTTCTCGGGAGCAGCGGGAATAAATTTTATCGTGTTAAAGGATCATATTGGGATTTTAATTTTAGGTACATTGGTAGGTGTCGCGATCTCTATTCCGATTGGCAAAAGAATTTCAGATCAAAAATTTGATCTTGCTGTGAATCTGCTTTTAGCTCTGATTTCAATAAAAGTTTTAGTGGAAGGGGTTCGGGAACTTTTTCTTAATGCATGAAAAGGCGATTTTCAGGGTATTCCCACAGAAAATGACCTTCTTCACCAGGAATTCGAACCTTGCAAAGTGAAACAGGAATTGCCCCAAGACGACGAATCTTATCTGACCAGCTTTGAAGACTAATGTTGATTTTTTCCTGAATACCTTCGGCCTTGGCCGAATTGGTTTTAAAAAATGAAAGCTGAGAATTTAAGACATTAAGGTCGCGTTTGGTTTTAGCGGAAATGTGCATGAGTAGAGGGACCAACTCCAAAGCTTCTTCGTGAGAGAAAGTTTTGGTCTGATTCAATGGATAGATATTCCGTACGTTCTCGAAATTAGTTTCCATTATTCAAAATGTCCTTGTCTAAGTTTGCGCTCCACGTCCTTTTTAGCAGCAGTATCACGCTTATCAAAGAGTTTTTTCCCCTTGGCCAGAGCGATTTCACATTTTACCAGCGAGTCTTTGAAGTATAGCGCCAATGGGATGATGGTGTAGCCCTTTGTGGACATTTTTTTGGCTATTTGCTGGATTTCTTCACGTTTTAACAAGAGCTTACGCTTTCTCGTTTCAGGATGGTTATTGATATTTCCAAATTCATAATGGGGGATCGTGGCATTTTGGAGCCAGACTTCACCCTGTGAATCAATTGTAACGTAGGCCTCGTTAATGATGCCTTTTCCCAATCTCAGTGACTTAACCTCGGTACCAAGTAGCGCGACGCCGCATTCATACTTCTCTTCTAGAAAGTAGTCATAACCAGCACGTTGATTTTTACAGATGATTTTTATGCCCATAAGGATCAGGACTATATCATAAGAGCTTCAGGCCGGCGACTTTGAAAAAAGATCAAATAGCTTAAGAACATCTTGGTAGCTCAAGGCTTCTGCTCGGACTTGGGGGTCCAGGCCACAAGCCTCCAGGCAACTTAGGGCCTTTTCACTTCCCCAGTCTTTTTTAAGAATCCCACCCAACTGCTTTCGTCTTTGAGAAAAAATAAGCCGCAGGTAGCTCTCATATTGGTCGACCAGATTTAAAGAAATATCTGGCGCTGCTTTTCGTTTAAAATTTAATACCTGTGAATCCACTTTCGGAGGGGGAACAAAAGCTCCGGGAGGTGCATAAACAACATGTGAGAGATGAAATTGGGATAAGCACAAGGCATGAAGTGAGCCCATCGCATTACGAGGATCGTTGGGAAGGATTTTTTGGGCCACTTCCTTTTGATACATTAATGTCATGTGAGTGATCTCTGGAATTCTTAAAAAGGAAAGTGTCAAAGGTACGCTGACATTATAAGGAAGATTTGAAACCAGCCATACCGATTTAAAAGCATGCTTATCTAAAAAATCTTTCCAGTTAAATTCTAAAGCGTCCTGTCGGTAAATGTTATCTGCTCCTACGACAGGTGTCAGAAGTTCTACGAAACGTTCATCCATCTCAATCACAAATAACGGAACATTGTATTTTGCCAGATGAGGAGTCAAAACAGCAGGACCTGGTCCGATTTCAACGATGGCGTCCACTCCTTCAGGAAGGGGAGAAGTGATTTTATTAATGACGGTAGGACTGCTTAAAAAATGTTGGCCAAAACTTTTATTGGCCATAGGAAAACGATGGCCCATTATTTTTTCTCCACAAAGCGGGAACGAGCATCCAGCGAAAGACATTCTGGAAAAGGGACGGAGAGTTCCGGAACACGAGCGGCCCAATTGGCCACCATTCCAGCATTGTCAGTGCAGTAAATCGGTTTTACTACATGGACGTTTTTAAAGTTATTCTGGAAAACTTCATTAAGACGTGAATTACAGGCAACACCTCCACCAATCACGATGGGTGTCTCAAAATTTTTAACTCTCAAATTTAAAATCTTTTCAATAATTTCTTCGGCCTTAATTCTTAAAGTTTGGACAATCGCTTCCTGGTAACCGGCACATAAATGAGGAAGTTCCTGTTCAATCTCTTCTGGAGACATCTTTTGTAGTTTTACTCTTAAAGCAGTTTTTAAACCCGAATAACTCATTTTACCGGGGCGGTCACGCATGTAGCTGATCGGAAAATCGAACTTCTTTTTATCACCAGTTTTACTTAAGTCATCAATGATTCTGCCTGCGGGATAACCAACACCCAGAAGTTTTCCACCTTTATCAAAAGCTTCTCCGGCGGCATCATCCAGAGTGTTTCCCAAAATCTCCATCTCATTAGGGCCTTTCATCCACATAAAGACTGTATGACCTCCACTGACCAAGAGACCTAGGTAAGGATACGAAACCTTTTCTGTTAGATGAATCGCTTCGAGATGAGCATATAGATGATTAACGGGAACAATAGGAAGTTCTCGCATCATGGCGAAGGTTTTTGCCAAATTGATTCCTGTTAGTAATGAACCTACAAGACCTGGATGAGTTGTCACCGCAACTTCTGTAATATCTTCCGGAGAAATATTTGCCTCTTTAAAACTTACGTCCAAAAGTGGAGGAAGAGCTTTCACATGCGAGCGGGCGGCAAGTTCAGGAACAACTCCTCCCCATTTCGCAAGCAGGAAATCCTGGTTATAACTGTTGAGAGCTAGAATTTTTTGAGTTTCGCCGTCGGTTTCCAGAATGCAGATTGAGGTGTCGTCACAACTGGTTTCGACACCTAAAATGATTCGTCGGCCAATATTAGATTTCTTTTTTAGCTGCATCCGCTTCTTTTGTTCCCTTGTAATCTTCTATCACTTTCAAAAAGGCCTCTTTCGCTTCATCGCTTTTTCCTGATTTTTTCAGTGATTTGCCAATGAAAAGTAGACTACTTGGAGCAAGGGAAGATTTAGGGTACTTGGTAAAAATTTTACTAAAGTAGACCAGGGCCTTATCAGAATTACCTGTATAAAACTCTACCTTACCTAAACCATGAAGAACTTTATTCTTCTCGCCTGGAGTTAGGTCAGGATGATCGATCAAGGTTTCAAGGAGGGTGCGGGCATCAGAATATTTATCATTCTTAATTAATTCCAGACCTTTCGTTAAATCCGCTTTAGCGCTTTTTTTTTTCGGTGCTGACTGGGCCTTAGTGGCAGCTGCCAGGCTTTCAGTTACTTTCTCAATGAATGCACGTTGCTCTTTTAATTCATTTTGAATTTGAAGCAGTTGACCACTTTCTGTTTCTTGCTGAGTTTTTAGAACATTCAGTGTTTCATTCATTTTGTTTAAATGTTCAGGGTCCACTTTCTTTTGGCGATGTTCAATTTCCTCCAGACGTCCATTCATGCGATCAAGCTGAGATTGCATATCTTTCATCTGGGTCACCATGTCGGCAACCAAACCCTGAGAATCTTTCATCTGTTCAGTCATGCTTTCCAGACGTTTTTCACGGTTGACCTGATCAGCGGTCTTAATACAAGCAGTGGATAAAAGAATAAGTGAAATTAAAGAAAAGATTTTCATCATGGCCGTACACCTCAAATTCAGTAGATGTATCGATATTACAGGAATATTAACTATTCCGCATTACCTTCAAGGGCTTTTTTTCTGATTGATTGATATTCAGCTTGCTCTGAGAATTTTTTAGAAAGAAGAGCGTATTCCTGTGCCTTATTAAAATACTTTCGGCGGTAGGCCGACTTGGCCTTCAGGTAAAAGTCTTCGGCTTTTCGAAAGGTGTTGGCCGCATGAACGTCGGCCCCGGCTTCTTTGGCGGCCATGAAAGCTGCCTGCGCGAGACTCATCTCAATTTTAGGACGTGTGGTCGCTAAACCACACGCACCCAAAATGAATAATATGAGAAGGAGAGCTAATCTCATTAGACCTTATTTCGCTGTTACAACGAAATTTGCACGACGGTTTTGAGACCATGCTGATTCATCACTGCCTTCAGCTTTTGGACGCTCACTTCCGTAAGAGATTGTTGAAATTCTTTTTGATTCAACACCAAGAGCAACCAAGTAATCACGTACTGCTTTAGCACGACGCTCACCTAGAGCAAGGTTGTACTGACGTCCACCACGCTCATCGCAGTGACCTTCAACTTGAATGTCTACGTTCGCGTTAGCTTTAAGGTAATCAGCATTTGATTTAACAGCTTCTTTAGTTTCTGAATCTAAGTTTGAAGAGTCAAAACCGAAATAAACAGTTTGTAGACCGCCAGCTTTATTGCTGTCAGAGTCACCGTTGAGTTCAAGTGTTAAACCGTTGTTTGCACCATCAGCGCCAAGAGCACCGTCGTCTTGAGCATTTTTTGGTTTGTTAGAGGCACAACCTACAGCAAGTAGGCCAACCATAAGAGTTGTAAAAAAAGCGCGTGTGAACATTTAACTTCTCCTTTGAAGTAATAAGAATCTAAAATTAAAGGTAATCGCCCCAATTATGCCGAGTTTACCGTGTTTTTTGAAGGAAAAACTGATTCTGTGACTCGGAGTTTTAAAGAGTCAGGGGTTTGACGTCTTTAACTGTGTGTTTGTCATAGTATTGACTATTATTTGCATTGAGGCGCGCGTCAAGAGCTTGTTTATTGGAAATCTTTGCCTCTGCAGAAGTTGGCATCGGTCTTGCTTACAAAATAATGTGTGTGTGTTGGAGTTAAAGAAAGGATTTTTTTAGCTTCTCCTTAGTCTCTCGAAAAAAAAGCCCATCAGAAATGATGGGCTTTTTTTTATTCAAAACTCTCAAATACAAAATTCGCTATTGTCCTCATGCTATAACTGGAAATTGTGTCATAGAGAGGATTTAATTCATAAATTCCCATCATAGTCATATGTTTGAAGGGAAGTTTTTTGTAACGTTTCCAGATATCCAATAATTCAGAAAGAGTTATTCCTCCTGGGTTAACCGCACTGACTCCAGGGACTTCCGAACCAATTAGAGCGTCAGCATCCAGACTAAAGATTACAAGAGTCTTTTCATCAATATCTGAGGAGATTTCCTCAAAAAAGACATCCAGTGAATGACCAGTCATTTGCTTTTTCCATAAAAATTTGATTTTTCCTCTTTTGAAGGGGGAAAGGGTGGAAAAGGAATTGGCAAAGGAATGAAGACCTAGTTGATAAAGTGAGAAGTTGCCTTCGAACTGGTCTGCAAACTGTCGGAAAGGTGTACCAGAATGGTGATTTTCATCAGTGCGAGTATCAGCATGAGCATCAACATTAAGGACTACAACTTTAGAATAATTCTTTGAGGCCGCCTTGAGGAGAGGATAAATGTGATCATGCCCCCCTCCAATATGACAAATTCGGCTTTGCGGATAGTCGCTTAGTAATTGTGAAATTCTTGATGCTTCTTGCTCTTGGGCCAAATGAAAGTTGGCCTCCTCCTCATTTACATCCGAGACTTCATAATCAAAGAACGCTAATTGGGTGAGAGTTTTATCCTGAGCAAACTTTTTAAATGTGGCCAGAAAAGACTTAGGAGCAAAGCGGGCACCGTTACGACCACCATTTCTTATGACTCCTACATCTGAAGAGCTTTTTAAAAAGAGGCAGGTCTCGAGAGCAACTTTGTCATTTCTTGAAAATAATGCACCTATAGACTCTTGAAATCGTTTTTGTGATTGAGTGATGGATGGCTTCGTCATAAAATAGTTTTATTTCCCATTGGTTTAAGAATGACGTTGTCAAATTTTAATTGGACTGACAAGGACTCAGTGAAATGGTTTATCCTTCTGCCTACCGGGCACGAAGGCCCTTACTCGTTGAGTAGGCTTGAACAGTTGGTAAATCAGAAAAAAATTGCGATTGATGTTAAAATTTGGGCCGAAGGCCTGGGCGAACCTGTTCGTTTAAAAGAAGCGCTTTCTCCGCCTGAAATACTCCAGGAAGAAATTATTCCGGATTTACCACCACTTCCACTTGAAGAGGATGTCCCACCCATCCCCGTGCTGGAAGAAACTGAAGAAATTGAAATACCACCAACTCCTCCTCTGAAGAAAGATATCACTTTCCGTGTCTGGAGCTTTATCTTTATATCTGTCGCACTGATGCTTTTCTTCGCATTTGGGAATGTTCTGGAAAACCTGGAAACCATCTCCATTAGTCGTTTGCCAAAAATGACCATGGAACTCCATGCGCGTATTTTAAAAGAAAACACTTTTGACAGTTGGAATAAAAAAATCTTTTTTAAAGAGTATTTACCAGATGATCACTCGCATATCTGGTTAGTGACTTCAAGTTTCCAAACATGTTCGGTTGAGGCCACCTTTCAATCTCTGAAAGGCAAATTATTATCAATGGAAAATGAATCAGTTGCCTTTAAAACTTCAGGTGCATTAAATAATCATCTGGTGGAATTTTCATCTTTTGAATTTACCTCGGGAAGTAAAATCATACCCGGAATGTATGAAATGGATGTAAAGGCCACAAATTGTGAATGGGATGGATTTATTCCAGCCTTGATGAATAAATTCAAGGGGCCTGATAGTGAGTACCTGGCCCGAACAAAGGTGGTACTCTTTTCTAAGGGGGCGGTGGAATTCAATACCATCCTGGATAAACTTATCCAGAAAAAAATGGCAATTGAGCTTAAGGCCCATTCACAGGAAGAACTTTTTTGGCAAAATCTCCAGCAAAAGTTTGAAACACTTCAGGCCGTCACTTTACAGATTGAGCAGCTCTTACTGGATTATCTGGAAAATGATCCTAATCAGTTTAAAAAGAATTTAAAACCGATGGTAGATCTTTATACCAAGCAGTTCGGCTCTTTTTTAACTACTTTTATTGTGGATAATGAGAAGTTTTTTCAGGAATTAAAAGCAGGGGCTTCCCGTCAGAGAAATTATGAATTGATGGTTAAATTAACCACTAAAAGAATAGGACTGGAGTCCATGAAGTTCATTGAAGAATTTCAAAGTTTAAAAAAATTGCCCTCTAAAAAAGACCTCCTGGCCTATTCTTCGAGGGTGAAGAGTGTATTTAGCTCTGTGAAAAATGATATCAGTCAAAAGATAATTCAGATATCTGAGGATCGATCGAAGTAACGGGGAATTTTTCCGCTGCTTCGTAATCCACTTCACCTTTCTTTTTGATTTTAGCTCCCCAAAATGTCATATCGTGTTCAAAAATCATCGTGAGATTATTTTTCAGTATGAATTGGTAGAATCTATCTTTATCAATGGTGGTTTGCCCCGGGGCTATGTCATAGCCCATCACCCATGGTATTGGAATGTGAACACTGGTAGGAACTAAATCGGCCATATAGATGAATTTTTCATCATAGGGATGGACTAACCAGGGAGTGTGCCCGTGGGAGCATTTAAAAGAGATGACATCTTCTCCCTCTTTTAAAATGGTACCTTCCTCACCATCCAGCCAGTGAACCTTGCCTTCTTTTTCGGCCTGCTCAATTAATGGTTTGAAATATTGAGTATGGAAAGATCCTGTGTCGCGTAAAGTGGGATGAAGAGCATAGTCATAATGTTGACGGTGAATATGTAGCTTCGCATTTGGGAAAAGATTTATATGCTGATTATTATCATGTCCCAGGCCACCCACATGATCAAAGTGCAGGTGAGTCACAATTAAGTCGGAAATGTCTTGTGGCCTTAAATGATGGTTTTTTTCCAGCATTTCAATCAGAGGATTTTTAGGACCTTGGACTCCAAAACGGTCGTCAAACTTATCCCCGTGGTAGTCACCAATACCTGTATCAACCAGAATGTTTCGAGTGGGAGTTTGAATCAGCATGACTCTCAAACTTAGCTGAATTCTATTTAAATCATCGGCGGGAATGAACTTAGACCATAGTGGTTTTGGAATAATTCCGAACATGGCACCGCCATCTAATTTAAAAACTGCCGGATGGAGAATATAATATTTTTTCATAACACCTCGCTTCTCCATCATGCCCTTTCAAAACCGCGTTTTTCAAGACCTTTTCATTGTCTGACCCCGCAAAATGCCTATAATGTGACCTATTCAAATGTAGTTTTAAGGAGAGCCTATGAATGTTCATGAGTACCAGGCCAAAGACCTGATGCGACAGTTTAACATCGCGGTCTTAAAAGGTGGAGTTGCCAACACTCCAGCTGAAGCGGTGGAAGTTGCCAAGAAATTGGAAGGAAAAATTTGGGTAGTAAAAGCTCAGATTCATGCTGGCGGCCGTGGTAAGGGCGGTGGAGTTAAACTCGCTCGCTCTCTGGAAGAAGTAGAAACGCTTGCTAAGGAAATCCTTGGTATGCAACTCGTTACTCACCAAACTGGTCCTGAAGGTAAGAAGGTTCTTAAAGTTCTTATCGAGCAAGGTTGCGATATTGATCATGAGTACTATTGCGGTATCGTTCTTGACCGTACTGCTGGAAAAATCGCGATGATGGTTTCAACTGAAGGTGGAATGGACATCGAAACAGTGGCCCATAATTCTCCTGAAAAAATTATTAAGGCCCACATTGATCCTGCAACTGGTTTTACACCGGCCCACGGAAGGAAACTTGGATATGCACTAGGCTTAAAAGGTGAACCACTTAAGAAAGCGATTTCTTTCTTTGAGAACCTTTATAAGCTTTATATCGAAAAAGATTGTTCGATTGCTGAAATTAACCCGCTTGTTACAACTAAGCAGGGTGAGGTTCTGGCACTTGATGGAAAACTCAATTTTGATGACAACGCTCTTTTCCGTCATCCGGACATAGAAGCGATGAGAGACATTACTGAAGAATCAGCGCAAGAGCTTGAGGCCGGCAAATATGGCCTGTCGTATATCTCACTTGATGGAAACATCGGCTGTCTGGTAAATGGTGCAGGTCTTGCCATGGCCACTCTCGATATCCTAAAACTTCATGGCGGTACACCGGCCAACTTCCTTGACGTGGGCGGTGGCGCGACTAAAGAGACTGTTCAAAAAGCATTCTCAATCATTCTTGAAGATAAAAATGTTAAAGCTATTCTTGTGAATATCTTCGGGGGAATCATGAAGTGCGACATTATTGCCCACGGTGTGGTTGATGCTGCAAAAGAACTTGGTGTAACTGTTCCTCTCGTTGTTCGTCTTGAAGGAACTAACGTTGCTCTTGGTAAGAAAATTCTTGCTGAATCAGGTCTGAAAATTACTCCAGCTGGTGACCTTGCTGATGCTGCTGCAAAAGCAGTAGCTGCTGCTAAGGGAGGAAAATAATATGGCGATTTTAATTAATAGAAGTACTCGTCTCATTACTATCGGTTTAACAGGTAAACAAGGGACATTCCACACTCTTCAATCTCGTGACTACGGAACGAATGTTGTTGGTGGTGTGACTCCTGGTAAAGGCGGCACAGTTCATGAAGGCATTCCTGTCTTCAACACAACATATGAAGCGGTTAAAGAAACAGGCGCCAATGCTGCCATGATTTTTGTTCCACCTCCATATGCTGCTGACTCTATCATTGAGTGTATTGATGCTGAACTTCCGCTTATTATCTGTATTACTGAAGGAATTCCTGTTGGTGATATGATCAAGGTGAAAGCTGCCCTTAAAGGATCAAACTCACGCCTGATCGGTCCAAACTGTCCGGGTGTGATCACTCCAGGTGAGTGTAAGATCGGGATCATGCCAGGCCACATCCATATGCCAGGAAACGTAGGGGTCATTTCCCGTTCTGGTACTTTGACTTATGAAGCGGTTTATCAGCTGACTCAACGTGAGATTGGACAATCAACATGCGTTGGTATCGGTGGAGACCCGGTTAATGGAACAAACTTCATTGATTGTCTTGAGATGTTTGAGAAAGATCCTGAAACTAAAGCTGTGATCATGATCGGTGAGATCGGTGGTACGGCCGAGACAGATGCTGCCCGTTGGATCAAGGCCAATATGACAAAACCAGTGGTGAGTTTCATCGCGGGTGCTGCTGCTCCTAAGGGCAAGCGGATGGGACATGCTGGTGCAATTATTTCAGGGGAAGACGATTCTGCCGAATCTAAGTTTAAGATTCTTCAGGAGTGCGGTGTAACTATTGCACGCTCGCCAGCTGAGCTTGGACAAAAGATTGCAGAAGTATTAAAGAAGTAAAAACAAGAAAATTATAAACAAGGAGCTTTCAATGGCCGTTGAGAAAACACTTTCTATCGTAAAACCTAATTCTACTCTTGATAACAATATCGGTAATATCATCGCTATTTTTGAAAAGAATGGTCTTCGCATTGCTGGAGCTAAACTTGCTCGTCTTTCTAAAGAAAAAGCTGAAGGCTTCTATATTGAGCACAAAGAGCGTCCTTTCTTTGGCGAACTAGTTAACTTCATGACTTCAGGTCCTGTTATGCTTATGGTTCTTGAAGGTGAAAACGCTGTTGCAAAAAACAGAGAGCTTATGGGTGCTACTAACCCAGCGAATGCTCTAGAGGGCACTATCCGTAAACTTTATGCTAAGTCTGTAGGCGAGAACTCTGTTCACGGTTCAGATTCAGCAGCTGCTGCTGAAAGAGAAATTGCTTATTTCTTTGAAAAGCATGAAGTCGTAAATCGTTTTTAATTTATCTAAGGCCCGCTTTAAGCGGGCCTTTTTTTTGCCTTGTATTAAGACCAATTCATTCCAAATCCTCAAAATCTTAGTCTGATACTGAATCAAAATTTTTCTCTTGTGAAACTGCGCTAGCGTAATCGCAATATAACTCCATTTTCCATAAATTCCGGTACTTGCTAAGATTTTTCATGAGAAATGGAATTCTCCTAGAGAGATTCAACTACAAAAAAGGGGATTGTTATGAAAACAATTTTAGCTTTAGCGACAGCACTAGTGATGGGCACTTCTGCATATGCTCAAGAGTCACCGTTAGATTCTGCTTCTGGTTCACGTCACATGTTTGAGTTTAATGCAGACTCAGTTCTCCAGGGGGTTCTGTCTTTTGATAAATCCAAGACTAAGGGTGGATCAGCAGATAATGATACTCAATTAGAGCTGCATCTGAATTATGCTTATAGTTTACCAACCATGCCCCGACTGCAATTGGGTGGTCGAGTGAATTATGAGAAGGGGACTGAAGGTGGTAGAGGTGATTTGGAAGATTATGGTCTGGAAGTGGGTGCCATTGTTAACTGGATGTCCGATCTGGAGAACAGTCCCTATGCTTCTCTTTATTTAGGTATGAGCTGGGATAACACTTATGGAAATCCTGCAACGGGCAGAAAAGATGAGGTTTTAAGCAGTACCCTGGCCGTCGGGAAACGATTTGCCATGGATCAGTGGGGGATTAAGCATTTAGTCTATACCCCTGAAATTGCGCTTGAAAATCTTAATTCAACCACTGGTTCCGCCTTAGAATATTCGCAAAACATTCAAGTCCGATTCCTACAATTCGCCGTTTTCTTCTAAATGAAATAAAGTGGGCCTCAGCGGGCCCACTTTAAATATCTGTAAAAATTTCAAAAGCCTACACCTTCGAGTCATTCCGCGTTATAAATGTTCTGACTAATGCCTTATTTGGAAGGAGTTCACATGTTTAATCTCGGAGACTACGTTGTCTGTCCCGGCCACGGTGTAGGTCAGATTTGCAGCGTCGATACGAAAGAATTAAATGGTGAGATGAAGAGTTTCTACATCATTAAAGTTGTTTCTAACGGAATGAAAGTCATGATCCCTGTCGACAGTAAGGAAGGCGTGCGTGCCCTTATTCCTTCAACTGAAATCAGTGGAGTCTTTGAATTATTAGAAGAGAAAAATGTTAAGGTTGATATGTCGACCTGGAATAGACGTCATCGTGAATATACCCTAAAAGTTAAAACTGGTTCTCTACTTGAAATTGCCGATGTCCTTCGCCAGCTCTTGCTCCTCAAGATGACAAAAAAGCTCTCTTTTGGTGAAAGAAAAATGTTGGATCAGTGTAAAGAATTGATCGTTAAAGAAATCTCACTTGCTTCAGGCACAGCTGAGGGCAGTATCTCGGAGAAAATTGACTCTCTTTATACCTAGAAGATTCTCAATTTAGAGGATTATAGTGTATCCTTACCCTCATTATTCATTGAGGAGTTCCAGTATGACTGTCCGAGTAAGATTCGCCCCATCACCTACAGGTTATTTACACATTGGTGGTGCGCGGACGGCCCTTTATAATTATTTATATGCTAAAGCGACTGGTGGTACTTTCGTTCTCCGGATTGAAGATACTGATTTGGAACGCTCGAAAGCAGAATATGAAAAACTTCAGATTGATGATTTAAAATGGCTTGGCCTTTTACACGATGAAGGTCCGGATAAACCCAATCCTAAATATGCACCTTATCGGCAATCTGAGCGCACTGAGATCTATCAGAAACATGCTCAGGAGCTCGTGGATAAAGACCTGGCATACTATGATTTCTGTACGGAAGAAGAACTTGATGCCATGAAAGAAAAAGCGGCCGCTGAAGGCCGAGATCCCGTTTACGAAGGGAAGTGGAAAGATCCAGCTTTTCATCAAGAAGCGCTGGATAGAATTGCCAAGGGTGAGAAGCCGGCCATTCGTTTTCGTGCGCCAAAAAAGAGTTATACATTAAATGATAAAGTAAAAGGCAGCGTCACTTATCCTGAAAACATGGTAGGGGATTTTGTGATCGTGAGGTCAAATGGTCAGCCTGTTTATAACTTCTGCTGTGTGGTTGATGATTACTTAATGGAGATCACGCACGTTATTCGTGGAGAAGATCATCTTAATAATACTGTTCGGCAGTTGATGATTTATGAAGCTTTAGGTGCAAAAATTCCTGAGTTTGCTCACGTCTCTTTATTGATTGGGCATGACCGTCAGAAGCTCTCTAAACGTCATGGTGCGACCTCGGTTAATCTTTACCGAAGTGAACACTATTTACCTGAGGCCATGTGTAATTACTTATGTCTACTCGGTTGGTCGCATCCAACAGAAAAAGATATTTTCGATAAACAGGACATTGTAGAAGTATTCAGTCTCGATAGGTTCTCTGCTTCTTCGGCCATGTATGATCTGGAAAAGTTCAAATGGGTCAACAGTGAGCATATCAAGAAAATGGATAATGCTTCTCTCATTTTGTTGATTGAACAAGAACCTGAAACAGAATTTTTCAGAAAACAAAGTCCTGAATGGAAGAATGCCTGTGTGGAACTCCTTAAACGATATGCTCAGTTTATTACCGACTTTCCGAAGCTTGTGAATGAACTCATCCTTAATGATGATCCCGAAATAACGGATCCCCTTAAAGAAATTCTTTCATGGGATACAACTCCGCAAATTCTCGCCTTCATTGCTGAGGAAACTGGCAAAGTCACTTCCGAATTCATTTCCGAAGCTGAACTAAATGGCTGGATGGAACATGTGAAGAAAATTATGGGTGTAAAAGGGAAGCCGCTTTTTCAAGGGGTCCGTGCCGCCTTAACTGGTCATGATCATGGTCCTGATTTGAAGTTTCTTATTCCACTTACTCCGGTAAGAGTGCTTAAGAACCGAGTTGCTCATCTTAATAAGTAGGAACCATGACGAGAGAACTTAAAGTACATAATAACCTGACTCGTAAAAAAGAAGTCTTCCAGACCATTGAGCCGGGTAAAGTTAAATTTTATTCTTGTGGTCCCACTACTTATGATTTTCTGCATATTGGGAATGCTCGAGCTTTGGTGGTTGGCGACCTCTTTAACCGCGTCTTAAAGGCCTTTGGTTATGATGTGAACTTCGTCAGAAACTACACTGATGTGGATGACAAAATAATTGAGAGGGCCAAGCAAGAGGGACGAGATGCTCTAGAGCATGCGGCTATCTTTGTTAAAGAATGTGAAACCGATATGAATTCCTTAGGAATGCTTCCGGCCAATCATACTCCTAAAGTCTCTGAGACGATGCCTGAGATCATTCAGATGATCCAGGATATAATTAAGAATGAAAAGGCCTATCAGGCAGACGGGGAAGTCTTTTTCCATGTCCCGGCCTTTCATGATTATGGGAAACTCTCTAAAAAAGACCTGGATAGTCTTCAGCACGGAATTCGAGTTGAGGTTGATAGCAGAAAGAAACATCCTTCTGACTTCGTTTTATGGAAGCCTGCCAAGCCAGGAGAGCCCTCGTGGGATTCTCCTTGGGGAAAAGGCCGACCAGGGTGGCACATTGAATGTTCGGCCATGGCCAAGAAGTTTTTAGGAAAAACGTTGGATCTGCACCATGGAGGAGTGGATTTAATGTTCCCTCACCATGAAAATGAAATTGCTCAATCTGAAGCCGCCAATAATTGCCCATTTTGTAATAGTTGGGCCCATAATGAATTTTTAAATTTTGGCTCTGAGAAAATGAGTAAGTCTCTGGGAAATGTTATCAAGATCCGTGACTTCGTTGAGAAGTATGGCGGGCAGGTTCTTCGGCATGTTCTGCTTTCAGTTCACTACCGCGCTCGTTTGGAATGGAGTGATGAGGTGATTCAAAGAGCGCTGGATGAAGTGAAGCGGATTCATGAGTTTGTCATGGAAGTCCGAGAATATAAAGCTTCAGGTAATTATTCTTCTCCTGAAATTTCAGAGTGCATTGAAAAAATGATGGATGAGCTATCAAATGATTTTAATTCTGCTGGGGCCATGGGTCACTTCTTTACGTTCTTGAGAAATGTTAAGGCCAATAAAGATAAGCTCTCGCAAGAGAGTTTAGATCAAGTGAAAAAGACCCTCTCCTTTGTGGAATCCTCTCTGGGACTCATCAATAAGAATCCTGAGCAGGTTTTATCTCAGTTAAGGAAAAATGAGCAGGATATCAGCAGTTCAGATATTGATGCGGCCTGGATTGAAGGGCTGATTGAAGAAAGAAAGGTTGCGAAGGCTTCCAAGAATTGGGCCCGTGCAGACGAGATTCGCCAGGAAATGTCCAAGAAAAACATCGTTTTAAAAGATAATCCAGATGGAACAACCTCCTGGATGGTCCAAGGGTAGGGACATTTTGACCCTATCCTTTTTATATATCCTACATTGACTAACACCTCCTCCCCATAGCAAATTGCCCGTGGTAAACCCAAAGTATTAGTTTCTTAAAACCACAGGAGTTTCTATGAAATTGTTCTCAGCTATTGTGATGCTGGTTCTCGCCACCAGCTCATTTGCCTCTTCTCAAACAAAAACTTTTTTTTATGACGGGACTCAAGATTCTGTAAACATGTCCCTTCGGGCCGAAAAAACCCATACTGAATATCGTTATGAGCAGAGACGATCGGTTTGCTATCGTCAGGAAGTTCATTACGAAGTGAGATGTTATGGTCGTCCAATGAGCTGCCATCAGGTTCCTGTCTATAGAACTATTTCTTATCCATGTATGGAAACTGTCAGAGTTCCTTATGAAGTTTGGGATTATGATGTTGAGGCCAATGTTGATTTGAAAATTGCAAAACTTCCCGTAGCACTTCCTGTAGGAGAAACAATTAAAGTTACATTGTGGGGAGACAGGCTTTCACTTTCGGCCAACGGATCTAAAAACTTCTTCATTCTTTCTCAAGAAACTGCCATGACATCTCAAATGAATGGCTCAGTTAAATTCATTGATGCTTCATATGCACTCAATCTGGTTGAAGCCGCTCCAGTTGTTAAAGCGCTGGCGATGACTGATATTTCACTTAAAAATTCTGTGCTTAATTTCAAAATGGGACCGGTTGAAGTTCGTGACCTGATTGGCTTCTCACTGGAAGTTAAGAAAAGTCCGATCCTGGGATCAGATACCGTTCTTTTTAATCGAGAGTTGAAGTCATCTGAGATCATGATTGCCAGTGAAGCAGAAAGTGCTTCGGCCAACATCAATATTAAAGACCTTGGTGTTAACTTAACTGGTGGGCGTTACACTTTAACCGCTAAAACTTTCTTCAAACATGAAGGAACACTTATTAATAAGGATCAGTTTGAGCAAGTCGAAGCTTCTCGTACCCTTATTTATAAAATTCGTTAGTTAATTCTTAAATTTTCTTAAGAAAGGGACCCTTTGGGTCCCTTTCTATTTGTAAGATTTTCATAGTCAGGGGTAAACAAACTTACTCATGGTATGAATGAAATAATTAAAATTGTGAGGAGATTATATGAAAATGCTCATCAGCCTAATGTCTGTGGCCATGTCTTTAGGAGCTCTTGCTAGCTCGGTTGAGACTAAAACTTTCTTTTATGACGGTTCCCGGAATTCTGTAGAACTTTTATTTCAAGGTGAGAAAACCCATACTGAATATCGTTATGAGAACCGCCAGACGGTTTGTTACCGTGAACAATACATGGGTAATAGAACGACATGTACGGGTGGTGGTAATTCTCCAAGATACTGTACAAGTTATCCCGTTTATCAAACGGTTCCTTATCCCTGTTCTGAACGGGTGACAGTTCCCTATCAAGTCCATGATTATTTTGTGGATGCTAGAGTCATCGTGGATGTATCAAAACTATCTGACGCTGTTACACCAGGTGAAACCATTAAAGTTACTTTAGATGGCGATCATTTATCTTTTAGTGCCCTTGGGTCAAAGAAGTTTTTAATCGCTACTAAGAAATCTGATATCCAGACTGGTTTTAATGGTCAGGTTAAAATGATCGATGCTTTACTGGCCGTTGAACTGGTTGAAGCTGCTCCGCTTATGAGCGCACTTAAAATGGATGATTTGTCAGTCGCTGGAAATTTATTAAAGTTTTCAACGAATAAACTTAAGAATATCGGCATCTCTCTTTCAGTAGAAAAAAAGAAATTTTTTGGTGATGAGATGATTTTCTCTCGTGAACTTTCAGAAGAAGAAGTGACAATGAATGGATCTGAAGCCGAAGTGAATTTTCACCGTTTAGGATTTGAATTATTGAAAGGTAAGTATGAAATTACTGCGACTTCATTTGTTCGATTTGATGGTCCTATTTTGAATAGCTCACAGTTCAGTGGTCTTTCCGCTTCAAAAAAACTGGTTTATAAAGTTAGATAAGATTCTAAAAAAAGGGCCCCCAAAAGGGGCCTTTTTTTTAGAGCAATTCCGAATAGTCCTGCGCTTTATTCACAATCTTTATTTTTTTATTTCTTAAAATGAGAAGCTCAAGGGGTCTTCCCCGCAAATTATAATTGGAGCCCATACTAAAGCCATAAGCTCCAGTGTCCAACAACACCAGTAAATCCCCAGTTTTTAGAGTTGGCATAAGACGGTTGGAACCGAAACAATCGGTAGTTTCACAGATCGGTCCTACAATGTGACAGGATTTAGTCGCTTTGCCTTGGGCGACCGGTAAGAGTCCGTGGTAAGCACCATAAAGGGATGGGCGCATAAAATCATTCATTCCACCGTCAACGATGACAAAATGATTCTCTTCAGAGATTTTATTTCTTAAAACCTTCATGACGAAGATTCCGGCCTTGGCCACAATTCTTCTGCCTGGCTCAAAGACGACTCTTGGTTTTAAGTCAGATTTGGCATAGAAGTTTTTTTGAAGGGCCTCGGATACAATCCCCATATACTGTGAAACATGAGGGAGAGTGGGGGATTCATCTGGATGGTAGTCCACTCCCAGTCCGCCGCCCACATCAAGGAATTCCAATGGGGCCTTGGTTTTTAAGGCCACGTCACATAACTTAACTAAAGCTCGTTTGGTTGCCTTAAGATCTAATAGCTGACTGCCAATATGAATGGACAGGCCTACAAACTTACTATGACTCCAATACTTCTTTTGACCGAGTGAACTTAGGATATCATTTTGCAGGAGACCAAATTTGTGAGTCTTGTTTCCAGTGGAGATATGTTTATGAGTCTTGGGCTGAACAACCGGATTTAGCCTGAAACAAATCCGGGCATTTCTTTTTGTTTTCTTCGCACATTGATTGATGAGTTCCAGTTCTTCGAGTGATTCGACGTTGAAGGAGAAGATGCCTGTCGTAGATGCTTTTAAAGCATAGAGGATTTCTTCTTCGGTTTTGCCGACCCCAGAAAAAACAATTTTATCGGGAGAAATTCCGGCCTCGATGGCCCGTTTTAATTCACCACCTGAAACGATATCCGCTCCTGAACCAAGTGCTGCCAGAACTTTCAAAAGTTCGCGATTCGGATTTGATTTTAGAGCAAAACAAACCAGAGGATCTGGTAGATTGGCCTTAAGCGCACCCTGATAAAAATCGAGATAGTTCGCCGTCAATATTTCTTCTGAATAAAGAAAGAATGGGGTTTTATGTTTTCTGGCAATGGTGTGGATATCAATTTTTGAGAATTGAAGTTTTTTATTTTTATAGTCTACGTGTTTCATGGGAATACGACGCTCTTTCTCCATTCGAGGACCTGGTTTAATGCTTGTTCATTAAGCATTTTATTATCATAGGCGACTTTTGCCAGGACTTCAAAGTTTGAGAGAGAAAGATATTTAAGACCATTTGCCTGGAAGATTTCCTGAGCTTGAGGGAAATCGTAGGTGAAGATACTCATGACTGATTCAGCCTTCATACCGGCTTCTTCAACTTTTTTGGCCGCGGCGATGGAGCTCTTTCCGGTTGAAATTAAATCTTCAATTAAAACCGCTGTCTTGCCTGGCATGGCAACACCTTCGATGGCATTTTGTCGACCATGGTCTTTGCTGGTACTTCTTACATAAATCATGGGAAGTTTTAGTTCGTAGGCGATCCATGCGGCCCAGGGAATCCCCGCAGTGGCGGTACCGGCAATGACATCAACTTTTAACTGACGAACAGCTTCAGCAAAGGCCTTAATGACAAAATCTCTGGATTCCACAGTTGAGATAAGAAGTCGATTATCGCAGTAAACCGGGGATTTAATTCCTGAGGTCCAGGTAAAAGGATCATTCGGACGAAGGAAGACGGCCTTTTCTTTCAAAAGGATTTGGGCGACAGATTCAGCAATATTCATAATTAAAAACCTTTTAGAATTGATTCAAGGGTCGCTTTCGGGTTGGGAGACTGGGTAATGGGTCGTCCAATGACCATATAATCTGTCCCGAGGAGTAAGGCCTCTTGAGGTGTCGTTATACGTTTTTGATCCTGAACTTCACTGCCCATTGGTCTGATTCCCGGAGTGACGGTGATAAAGGCCGATCCGCAGATCTGTTTAATTGCCTGAACTTCGTGGGGAGAGGAAACCACTCCGTCACAATCAGAGTCTTTTGCAAGCTTAGCGTAATGAGTGACACTTTCCAGAATATCGCCAGTAATCCGTTGTTCTTGATTCATTTGTTCTTGGGATGTACTGGTAAGCTGGGTGACAGCAATTAGTAGCGGATTGGAGCTTCCGGACTTCACAGCTTCTGCTGCCCGTTTCATCATTTCAGATCCACCAGCTGCATGAACATTAACCATGTCAATTGGCAGTCGAGATAAAGATTTGAGACTTTGCCCAACAGTATTGGGAATATCATGAAGTTTTAAATCCAGAAAAATTTTAAAACCACGCTCCTTAGCTGCATGAATAATCTGTGGGCCTTGTGAATAAAAAAGTTCCATACCGATTTTAACCCAAACCGGATAACCTTTAAGTTCATCGAGTAAAGGAAGTACTTGTTCCTTTACTGAAAAGTCCAGGGCAACAATTATTTTTTCAGCATGGTTCATGACAAAGGTTCCATCGAATAAGAATTTCTTTCAATGGTTTTTAAGAGAGCTTCAGTTGTGTCCAAAGAAGTCAGACAAAGAAGACCTCTCTCCACCGCTACTCGTCTCATCTTAAATCCATCAGATTCAACGTTTTTCCCTTTCGAAATAGTATTTACAATCAGTGATATTCTTCCGGATTTGATTTCTTTTATAATGTCATTTTCGGCCTGACCGATTCTGGCAATGGTTCGCACTGGTATGCCAGCTACCGCCAGTGCCCGGGCCGTGCCTTCGGTTGCCACAAAATCAAAACCCACTTGATGAAATCGCTTGAAAAGTTTTATCGCATCATCTTTTTCAACATCGTTAATGGTTGCGAGAATTGTTCCCGAGTCTGGAATGATCACTCCCGCCGCTACAAAAGCTTTATGCAAGGCCTTTTCAAATATTTTATCTTTGCCCATCACTTCACCCGTCGATTTCATCTCCGGACCTAGGGCAATTTCAACTTCTGAGAGTTTGGCGAATGAAAAAACCGGGGCCTTAACCGCGACCGTGTCTTTGGGTGGAAGTGTTCCATGGAAGAGCCCTTGCTTTAAGAGTGATTCTCCCAGAATCGCTTTAGTGGCAATCTTGGCCATCGCCACACCTGTGACTTTAGACAAGAAGGGGACAGTTCGAGATGCCCGCGGATTAACTTCCAGAACAAACACTTCGCCTTTATAGATGACGAACTGAAGATTAATCAGACCTTTAATGTTGAGGGCCTTGGTGATGGAAAGGGTGGTTTCAGAAAGCTTATCCAGGATATCCTGAGACACACTTTGAGGAGGGTAGACAGCAATGGAGTCACCAGAGTGGACCCCCGCCTTTTCAATATGTTCCATAATTCCTGGAATGAAAACCGTTTCGCCATCAGAAATCGCATCGACTTCCATTTCTCGCCCGATCATATAACGATCAATCAGTACCGGGTGTTCAGGATTAATTTGAACTGCCCGTTTCATGTAATCGAGGAGCTCATGTTCGTTATAGACAATTTCCATCGCCCGTCCACCCAGGACATAGGAAGGTCTAACGATCACTGGAAAACCCAGATGGGCCGACTTTTCAACGGCTTCATCAATTGAAGTCACCGTACAACCCAAGGGTTGAGCAATCTCAAGACCTCTTAATAGTTCTTCAAAGCGGCGTCTGTCTTCAGCTCGATCAATGTCATCTGTTGAAGTTCCAAGAATGGTCACTCCACGCTCAGCTAGTGGCTCGGCCAGGTTAATCGCCGTTTGGCCGCCAAATTGGACTATGACCCCAATTGGTTTTTCTCTTTCAACGACATTAAAGACATCTTCCAGAGTGAGTGGTTCAAAATAAAGCCTGTCTGAAATATTAAAATCAGTGGAAACCGTTTCAGGATTGTTATTGATGATAATCGCTTCATGGCCCATGCTTCTAATTGCTTCAATGGCATGGACTGTAGCGTAGTCAAACTCAATACCTTGACCGATTCTAATGGGGCCTGATCCAAGAACAATCACTTTCTTTTTGGTTGATTCTAAAACCTCATCTTGACTCTCAAAAGTTGAGTAGTAGTACGGCGTGAAAGATTCAAATTCTCCGGCGCAAGTATCTACCATTTTAAAGACGGGGAGGATTTTATGATTTTTTCTGAGTTTATAAACTTCATTCTCCGAGATCTTCCAGATACGTGATAAATAACGATCAGAAAAACCAAGTCGTTTGGCCTCAAGAATTCTTTCTGGAGACTTATCAGTTTCAAGCTTTTTTTCCATCTCAATAATATTTTGAATTTTTGACAGGAAAAAATAATCGATTTGGGTCAGATCATGAATCTCTTTGGCCGTCACGCCTACTCGAAGGGCCTCAGCGATAGCAAAGAGGCGCTCATCATCTTGTTTTGCAATCTTCTCTAGCAGTTCTGCTGCTGATCGACCTTTCCACTCCGGGAGTTCAAGATGGTACAAACCTACTTCCAATGATCGAACTGCTTTAAGTAGTGATTCCTCTAAGGTTCGTCCCAGGGCCATGACTTCACCAGTGGCCTTCATCTGAGTGCCGAGGCGACGATTGGCAGTAATAAATTTATCAAACGGCCAGCGAGGAATCTTGGTGACCACATAGTCGAGGGCCGGCTCAAAACAAGCAAAAGTTTTTTTAGTGACGGGATTAATGATTTCATCCAGAGTTTTCCCTACCGCGATTTTAGCGGCAATCTTAGCGATAGGATAACCTGTTGCCTTGGAGGCCAGGGCAGAGGAGCGGGAGACTCTAGGATTAACTTCAATGACATAGTATTTAAAGGAGTGAGGGTCGAGGGCGTACTGAACGTTACAACCTCCCTCAATTTTTAGGGAACGGATGATCTTGAGGGCCGATGATCTTAAAAGCTGATATTCTTTATCACTTAACGTCTGGCTGGGAGCAACTACGATTGAGTCACCAGTATGAACTCCCACCGGATCAATATTTTCCATGTTACAGACAATGATACAGTTGTCATTTCTATCACGGATAACTTCATATTCAATTTCTTTAAAGCCAGCAATGGATCTTTCTATCAAGCACTGTTGGATGGGAGAAGCCGCCAGTCCGGAAGTGGCAGTGCTAATGAGTTCCGCCTCAGTCCGGGCAATACCTCCACCTGTTCCCCCTAAAGTATAGGCCGGTCGCACTATCAAAGGGTAACCAATCTTGGCGGCAAATTCCAATGACTCTTCAACTGTTGAAACGATGCTACTCTCGGGGACTGGTTCGCCGATTTCCTGCATGAGATTCTTAAAGAGTTTGCGGTCTTCGGCCTTACGGATGGTATCAACCTGACATCCTAAAAGCTCAACTCCCAAACGTTTTAAGTGTCCTTCTTCTTCCAGCTTCACTGCAAGATTTAGAGCGGTCTGTCCTCCTAGTGTTGGAACAATTCCATCTGGTCTTTCTTTATGTAGGATTTTTAAAAGGAATTCTGTGGTCAATGGTTCAATATAAACTTTATGGGCCGTTTCCTTGTCCGTCATGATGGTCGCGGGGTTGGAGTTTACCAGCACAACTTCCAGGCCTTCTTCGATCAAGGATTTTACGGCCTGAGTTCCTGAGTAATCAAACTCAGCTGCTTGGCCGATAACGATCGGACCCGAACCAATCACAAGTACTTTTTTTAAATGAGAATGAACAGGCATCTTAATTCCTTATCAAGGCTAAAAAATTATCAAACAGCCATCCGGTATCTTCTGGTCCTGGGCATGCTTCAGGATGATACTGTACCGAGAAGGCCGGCAGAGTTTTATGTTTAAGTCCTTCAACTGTTGAATCATTGATATTAATCTGGGAAATTTCAAGTTCCGTATTGTTCACTGATTCAGTGGTTACTGAGTATCCATGATTCTGAGAACTCATGAAGACTTTCCCTAAGGCAAGATCTTTAACCGGATGATTGGCACCCCGGTGTCCAAATTTTAATTTTTCAGTATTGGCCCCATTGGCCAGAGCGAATAATTGGTGGCCCATGCATATAGAGAACATAGGATAAAGATTTTGAAGTTTCTTGATCACTGGCAAGACTTCCGGAATATCTTTAGGATCGCCGGGACCATTGGAGAGAAGTACGCCTTCCGGACGATAACTTTGAACCTGTTCGAAAGTAGCGTTGTAAGGCACAACGACGACGTCGCAGTTTCGAATCATAAGTGAGCGAAGAATATTCTTCTTATATCCAAAATCCATAAGCACAATTCTTTTACCTGAGCCGGGAAATTGAATCGGACTTTTAGTAGAGACTCTGACAATTTGGTCCTTTGGCATAGGAGAGGATAAGAGGGATTTAATATTTGTCTCTGGATAATTCTCAGGAATGAGTAGGGCCTTCATTACCCCTTTATCGCGTATTTTCTTGGTAAGTTCCCGGGTATCTATTCCGGCAATTCCCGGAATTTTAAATCTTTTTAGTAGCTCTCTTAAAGAATATTCATTCCTCCAGTTAGAGCCTTCCATAGGGCACTCTCTGACTACCATACCTTTGAGGGCGGGAGTAAGAGATTCGAAATCATCTTTATTGACCCCATAATTTCCAATCAAAGGGTAAGTCATCACCACCATCTGATCACAGTATGAAGGATCAGAGAGAATTTCCTGATACCCTGTCATACTGGTATTAAAAACCAGTTCCCCCAGAGAGTGCATATTGTCCAGGTCGTAACCTATGGATTCACCGAGGTATGTATCCCCAGTTTCCAGCACGAGTTTTATTTTCTTCATGAATTTTCTCCGCTTGTAACCCATTCCAGGATGGCCATCCTGCTAAATACACCGTTGGCCATTTGTTTAAAAATACGCGACTGCTTATGCTCAACGACTTCATCCGCAATCTCAACCCCGCGGTTAAATGGTCCCGGATGGAGAATAATAGCTTCTTTTTTCATTGTTTGGACTCTCGCCTCTGTCAGTCCAAACTGAGCATGATAAGACTTAGCATTTAATTCAAGATTCTCATGCCGCTCTAACTGAATTCTGAGCATCATAACAGCATCAACTGAAGGAAGGATCTCGTCAAAATTTGCTCTTTGAATAAAGGGCCGTGTTTGTAAGGGCAGCAAGCTTTCTGGTCCACAAAGATAAATCTCCATTCCGAATTTTTCTGCTGCCACCATTAATGATCCTGCCACCCGGGAATGTTTGATGTCTCCACAAACAGCAATTTTTAAACCTGCGAGTTTTCCAAATTCCTGATGGAGAGTTAACAAATCAAGTAAGCCCTGAGAGGGATGTTCAAGTTTTCCAGCACCGGCGTTTACGAGAGGAAGATCAAACCTACCATGGAGACTATCAAAGACATTATCATCAGCGTGTCTAAGGATAATGCTGTCAACCCCAAGGCTTTCAAGTGTTTTGAGAGTGTCATATACAGTTTCTCCTTTTTTTACGCTGGAAGTTTCAGGAACAAAATTGATTACCTCGGCACCTAGTCTCTTAGCGGCCACTTCAAATGAACAGCGGGTTCGAGTGCTTGGTTCATAAAAAACGTTAGCGAAAATTTTATATTTTAAGAGGTTATGAATTTTGTCAGGTTGCTTTTGGAGGGAAAAATAGTGGGCCCTATCAATGAGGGTCTGGATATCAATACAGGAAAAACTAGAGAGTGCCAAAAAATGCTTGATCATTCTCCTCCCAGGGATTGAAAGTAGTTGAATATGAATTAAAGAGAATAGAATAGACTAATGAGTGGAAGGCGTGGAAAAATGTCTTGATGCAGAGAGGCATCATACCCATAAATTCAGTCCTAGCGTGAATAACTTTGAACTAATCTCTCAAGAACCGCGGCCTTTTGGCAAGAGTTAAATTATGACAGCAAAATTCAATCTCGAGTCCCTTTTTAAACCTACCGGAGATCAACCAGTTGCCATCGACCAACTGACAACTGGCTTTAAAAGTAAGAAGAATTTTCAAACCCTTTTAGGGGTAACAGGTTCTGGAAAGACTTTTGCCATGGCAAATGTCATCCAGAGTCTTGGGAAAAAGACTCTCATTCTGGCACCCAATAAAACATTGGCAGCTCAGTTATTCGCTGAATTTAAGGAATTTTTTCCTCATAATGCTGTTGAGTACTTTGTCTCTTATTATGATTATTACCAACCTGAAGCCTATGTGCCCGGATCAGATACTTATATTGAAAAAGATTCGGCCATCAATGATGAAATAGAGAAACTCAGGCATTCAACTACTCGGTCATTATTTGCCAGAGAGGATGTCATCGTTGTGGCATCTGTCAGTTGTATCTACGGTATCGGTGCTCCTGATGAGTATTTCAATCAGAGAATCATGCTGTTCACTCAGGATAAGATGGAAAGGGATGAGCTCCTTAAACGGTTAGTGGAGATTCAGTATCAAAGAAATGATATGGATTTTCATCGAGGCACTTTCCGGGTGAGAGGAGATATTGTTGAGGTCTTTCCTGCTTATGAAGACTCTCAGGTGGTACGAATTGAATTCTTTGATGATGTCATTGATGGGCTTTTTATTGTGGATCCACTACGTGGGAAGGTCATTCAAGCATTAAACCGAGTCGATATTTATCCCAAGAGTCATTATGTCGTCGGTAAAGATAAGATGAAATCTGCCATTGAAAACATCAAGTTAGAACTTCGTGAAAGACTCACTCAACTTAAAGATGAAAATAAATTGGTGGAAGAGCAACGATTACAGCAGAGAACTTTGCTGGACCTTGAGATGATGGAAGAGATGGGGTTTTGTCCGGGAATTGAAAATTACTCACGGCACTTGGCAGGCAATAAAGCAGGGGAGCCACCTTTTACTCTATTGGATTATTTTAAAAAAGATTTTCTCCTGATTGTGGATGAGTCCCATGTTTCTATTCCTCAAGTGGGTGGAATGTATAAAGGCGATCGTGCCCGAAAAATGAATCTGGTCAATTATGGTTTCAGATTACCGAGTGCATTGGATAACAGGCCCCTTAATTTTCCTGAATTTGAATCTAAGCTTGATCAGGTGCTTTTTGTTTCGGCCACACCGGCCGATTATGAACTTCAAAAGACGGGTGGAGAGTATGCAGAGCAGATTATCCGTCCAACTGGTCTTCTAGATCCAGTCATCGAATTTAAAGACGCTAAAAATCAAGTCGATGACATGCTCATTGAGGCCAAGAAAGTGATTGCCCAGGGATATCGAGTCCTGATTACGACTCTCACAAAGCGACTAGCAGAGGAATTAACATCTTTTTATAGAGGCGTGGGAATGCGGATAAAGTACCTGCATTCAGATATTGATACGCTGGAGAGGATGGAAATTTTGCGGGACCTGCGGTTGGGAGAATTTGACATCTTGGTGGGGATTAACCTTTTGCGAGAGGGTCTGGATATTCCAGAAGTGGCCTTAGTGGGAATTCTGGATGCTGATAAGGAAGGTTTCTTACGATCAACCCGCTCCCTCATTCAGACAATTGGCCGTGCCGCCCGAAATTCAGAAGGCAGGGTCATCCTGTATGGTTTCAAGAAAACCCCTAGCATTAATGAAGCAATGAAAGTGACTGCAGAACGCAGGATTAAACAAACCGAATACAACCAAAAACATGGCCTGACTCCTACGACAGTTAATAAAAAGGTCAGTGGCGGGGTAATCGAGATCCTGAGAGGAACGAAAAAATCCGACAAGAAAGGGCGAGTTAAAGAAATTTCCGAGCAAAAGCTTTCCCCTGAAGCAATTGATGCTAAAATTAAAGAGTTAAAACAGCTCATGAAAGAAGCGGCGACGGGACTCCAGTTTGAGGAAGCGGCCAAGCTCCGGGATGAGATAAAAAGACTTTCTGAACTAAGGTTTATGCTATGAGTTTCTGGTTCTTATTCTTACTTCCTGTTTTGAGTTTTGCTCAAGTTAAGACAGAAGGTTTTATCATCCAGATCAATGACCGAAGCATGTCAGTACTCTCACCAGTGAAGAAAAAGGCTTTATTCTCAGTCTTGATTGAGAATCGTTCCCTTTCTGATCAAGTTGGAAAGTTTGTGGTTGGAAGTAAAATCTTAAAGTTTGTGGCCGTTAAATCAGGAAAGAATGAAGCAATTGAAATAGAGAATAAAACTTCAGAACCAGTTGTATTTATACCTGTTAGCCCTGCTTTTCAGGAAGTTCCATTGATGTTTGGCAAAAAGGCTTATGAAATCCCATCAAAAAAATAATGTTCAGAAAGTTATTCTAGTCATTTCCGACCTGCACCTTTCGGCCGGCAAGATGATGAAGGGGAAGAGAAATCTTCTCGAAGATTTTCATTATGATAATGAGTTGATTGATTTTTTGAACTATTACTCTATGGGAGATTATCAGGAGATTGAAGTTGAACTGGTGATTAACGGCGATTTTTTGGATTTCCTGGCAGTTCCTTATGTCGAATTTTATGATGATGAATTCTGGAGTGAAACAGCCGCGCTGGCAAAGCTTAAGATGATCATGAAAGCCCACTCGGGAGTTCTGGAAGCCCTTAAGAACTTCCTATCTAAGCCCAATAAACGCATCGTTTATATTATTGGTAATCACGATGCTGAGTTTGTCTTTGATTCCATGAAAGAAAAGTTCCTGTCTTACTTTGGGGAGTTACGAAAGAATTTCATATTGTCCAACTCCATTTCCACTCACATCCCTACTAAGGGAGTTTGTATTCAGCATGGTCATCAATATGAAAGGGCCCACCAGTTTGATCAGGAGAACGCAGTGGTGGAAACGTTGAACGGTGAAAAGTACTTCATTCCGCCATGGGGCTCTTATTATGTAACGAATGTCATCAATAAATATAAGCAAGAAAGAAGCTTTATCAATGCCGTAAGGCCAATTAAGCATTTCATGATCCACGGGATTCTTTTTGATACTTTCTTCACAGTTCGTTTTATGCTTTCCAATTTTTATTATTTTGTCATGGTCAGGTTTTGGCATTTCTACATGGTAAAACGAAGTTTGCGACAAGTGTTGGAAGATCTCTTTCGCGAGCTGGAGCTGTTTCAGGACTATGAATCACTAACAAGACAGTTCTTTGAAAAAAATACTGAGTCTCGGGTGTTGATCGTAGGACATACGCATAATCCCACTTTAAGAATATTCAATGATGGAACTATTTTTATTAATACTGGTACGTGGACAAGAATGGTGAATCTGGATCTTGGTCAGTGGAATAACGGCAATGCACTTACCTATGCTAAGATTCTAGTTAAAAAACTTGATTACGAAATCGAGGACTTTGATAAGAATGTCGAAGTTGATCTTAAGTACTGGATGGGAATTAATAATTTGCCTTATTCAGAATATCACTAAAGCAGGGAGTGTATCTTGTCCATGAGTTTCTTAGAATGGAATGGATAAGACATGATGTGGTTAACACCCAATCTGGCCGAGAGTGAAAGTGTGAGCGGATCTGCATTATCTGCAAAAACAATATAATTATTTTGGCCGAGTAAATAATCAGTGATCTCAGGAGTCACTTGTCTGGAATTCATCAGAATAAAATAATCTTTTCTCACTCTTAAAATCTCAATCGCTTCCTCACCGGATGCTGCTTCCATAACATGGAAAAATCCGTTTTTAGTCAGCATGTCCCGGACTAAGGCCCGAAATTCTTGGTTATCATCACAAATCAGGATGGGATTGGAGTAGTTCATTAATCAATGATAGCAGTCGGCCATTAATCTGAAAACTTATAAGCTCTTGAAAGATCTGATTTTAGTCGTAGCAGTGTATTAAATTTGTCGGGATAAATACTTGAAATAATTTTAAAATTGCTCTTAAGTTAGGATTGCGTCCTCCGAAAAGACCTCTGTCTATCACAAATGTGTAGACTAAAAATTTCACTTTTAAGCAGGAAGCTTATCTAGTCTCTCAAGGTTTGAGAACTGATCATCACGGAATGGATGAGGGTATAAACCAAGGAGGATTTCATGGGTTTCCGTATTAACACAAACGTTTCTTCAATTGCTGCTCAAAGAACTTTGGGTATCAACAACAGAGAATCAGAAAGCAACCTGGCAAAACTATCATCAGGTACGCGGATCACAAAAGCCGCTGACGATGCAGCCGGTCTCGCGATTTCTGAAAAACTAAAATCTAACATTCGTTCATTGAAACAAGCTGATCGTAACGCCAACGACGGTATTTCAATGGTTCAAACTGCTGAAGGTGGTCTGAACGAAGTATCTTCAATCTTAACTCGTATGCGTGAACTTGCAGTACAAACAGCTTCTGATACTGTTGGTGATGTTGAGCGTGGTATGACAAACATGGAATACCAAAACCTTAAGCTTGAGCTTGAGCGTATTTCACAAGTTACAGAATTCAACGGTAAGAAACTACTTAACGGTGAAGGCGACATGTATGACTTCCAGATCGGTGCAAACAACGATGCTTTCCAGGATAGAATTTCATATGATGCAAGTCAGGTGAACTCTCGTCTTGATAGTCTTGGTGTAAATGAACTGGATGTTTCTACTAAATCTGGTTCACAGGATTCTCTCGGCGCACTTGATACAGCGATTGAGAAAGTTTCTGGTCAGCGAGCTTTCCTCGGTGGTATTCAGAACCGTTTAGTCTCTACATCTAACAACTTGCAGACTAACGTTGAGAACTTGTCAGCAGCTAACTCTCGAATCCGTGATGTGGATTATGCTGATGCAACTGCGACTAAAGCGAAAAACGACATCCTGAGTGCTGCTGGTACTTCGGTTCTAGCTCAGGCCAACATGAGTGGCCAGAATGCTCTTAAACTTATTGGTTAATTTATACTCTCTACCTGCATTTAAGTGAACAAAGGGGACCCACCGAAAGGTGGGTCTTCCTTTTTTAAATTGAGGTGTTTGATGAATCCAAATGATTTCCTTTATGGCAGGAAGGGCCCATGGCCGCAACCTTGCCCTGATCATCCTTATGATGAAGCTCCTGGAGTAATTCACCTTCCTCTAAGAGAATGGGTTGAATGGTGGTTAACAATCGGGGCGCGTTTTGTCATTTTATGGCCAGTACTGACTCCTATCTATTATTTCTTAAGTCTCTTAAAACCTGGTTTAAAAGAAGTCTCCGATGATGAATTTCATGAATATTTAACCAACTCAATGATGGCCAGATTTATTACTCCAAATCTTGATGAATTGGACAAAAAAATCTTTCTCCCATACATGGAAGCAGGCAAGAAATACTTTGTGGTCGATCTGGATCCGGTTAGAGTGGTTGAAACTTTTAAAGGAATCTGGGTTTCACCCACTAAAACTTTGCTGGAAGAAACTTCTCCTGAACATTTCAAAGTTCTTTGTATCTGGATGGATAAGTCGGCTTCAATTATTGAACCGACTGATGGGGACGCCTGGAAACTGGCCAAATACTTTGTTCTGCAAGGAGGTGCCCTCTGCGCTACGATGGTGGTTCATCCGCTTCAGCATTTTCCTCTGGATAGTATTAATGCCATTACTAAAACCGCTCTACCCAAAGAACATGTCCTGTTTAAACTGCTGCATGAGCATATGCAGTTCACTTTGCCACTTGAAAATGCTGTATTGAATTTCAAAATGTCTCTTCTTCACAATGATAAATGGTGGAAGACTTATGCACCTTTTCCTGGACCTTATCATGGGATTCGGGATCTTTTAGTTGAAGGTTATCGGGGAATTAGAAATAATGATTCTTATCCTCCTTATACTTATCCCCGCAGACCACCTAAAATTTATTCTGGATACGGTGTTTTTTTAGATGCTTATTTTGAAACGATTTATCAGTTTGTGGATGAAGTACTTATGACAATTCCAGTGAATGATATTCATGTTAATAACTGGGCCGACTACATTAATACATGGATTCCCGGTTTCCCTGACAGTGAAGACATTTGGAAAGGAAAAACTTTAACTGAAGTCGTGAGTTACTACATCTGGGATGTGACGGTGGGACATACGATTGATCATCATAATTATGGGCAAATGGATTTACGTAAAGTTCCTCTGAGGATCAGGCAGGAGCCACCGACGAAAGCGACTAAAATGCGACCACTGAAAAAATTGCAAAGTCCGGTGGATTTAATGAGATATAAACTGGCAATGAAACTATTCTTCGGCCCGACTGTTTTGACCAAGCTGATTGATGCTCATTATGATTTTAAAGATCCTGAGTTGCAAAAATCAGTTACCAAATTTAAACAGAATTTAAGAGAGACGGAAAAAAAGCTAAGTCGAGAAGGGCTGAATTACTTGAAGCTGGAAGATATTGCGAATTCAATTCAATTTTAAATGGGGGAGGGATATCCTCCCCCTCATAGCTATTTAAAAAATTGCATCAAACCAAGGCTTCTTAGCTCTTTCATCACAATCCGATACCCAAAGATGTTTTACTTCTAGATAGGCCTTAAGACCTTCTTCACCCATCTCTCTTCCCAAACCTGATTGCTTATAACCACCAAAAGGCATTCCTGGATTAAGTAGGTGATACTCATTTATCCAAACTGTTCCAGTTTCCAGTTGTCTTGCAACTTTCATTGCCCGTTCTTGATTTTTTGACCAGACTGCACCGGCCAGACCATAGATCGATTTATTGGCAAGTTTAATCGCCTCAGCTTCATTTTTAACGGGAGTAATGGCCAAAACTGGCCCAAAAATTTCTTCATTAAAAATTGTCTGGTCTGGAGTGACTTCGAACAGTGTCGGTTGAATAAAGTAACCCTTATCCAGACCCTCACCCGTTTGTCTTGCGCCACCGAAGAGGAGCTTTCCGCCTTCTTTCTTAGTGGTTTCAATATAATTCATGATGGTATCAAATTGCTTTTTATTGATAACCGGGCCGTAACCGGTATTTGGATCATTGGGAGATCCCACTTTAACGTCTGCTACACGTTTAACCAGAGCATCTTTGAAAACGGGATAAATATTTTCTTCAACAAAGAGTCTGGTGCCTGAATCACAGGCCTGACCTGAATGATAAAGAAAAGCGTAAAGAGCTCCATCGACAGCAATGGATAAATCGGCATCATCCAAGATGATGTTGGCCGATTTTCCGCCAAGTTCTAAAGAAAGATTTTGGAGTCTAGGACCTGCTGCTTCCATGATTTTGCGTCCCACTCCAGTTGATCCTGTGAAGGCCACTTTTCTGACTTTGGAATTTTTAAGCAGGTATTCGCCCTCTGTAGCACCGCCAGTGATGATATTGACCACTCCCTTCGGTAATCCAGCTTCATTAAGAATTTCTGCCAGAATGCTGGCCGTGACCGGTGTTTCCTGAGCACTTTTGAGTACCGTCGTGCAACCTGAAGCGATCACTGGGCCAATCTTCCAGGCGGCCATAACCAAGGGAAAGTTCCAGGGAATAATCTGAGCGCATACTCCCACCGGTTCATAAACTTTATAATTGTGAGAGAAGCCTGGTCGAGAAGCGCTTTCATCTTTAACTTCGAATTGAAATTTACGGAGCTGACCTGCTAAAACTTTAAAATAAGAAGCGGCATTATGAACATCGGCCTTTGCTTTCCTTACACATGATCCGGAGTCAGCAATTTCAAGCTCGGTTAATTCATTTCGGCGTTCTTTTAATTTTTCAGAAATTTTTTCTAATATCTCAGCTCGTTTATTCTGATCCATGCTTCGCCACTCTGTAGAATAGAAAGCGGCATCTGCAGCATCGACTGCATCATCAATATCTTTTTGTGAAGGAAGGTAAACTTTGGCCACGGCTTCACCTGTTGCTGGATTTTCTGAATTAAAGCTTTTTTCAGATGTTCTGAACTCGTCATTAATGAACAACTTAATTTCTTTCATAAAAGCTCCTTAAATATGTGTGATCTTAATTGTGATAATTGAGTGAGGCTGACCTTCTTCACCTTTGGCAAAGATTTCTTTTGTCGTTTTCTCTTTAATGATGTCTTCACCCTTTGTCACCAGGGCATGGGAAAGTCCTTTCTTTTCTATTAAAGAGAACTTCAACTTATGTTTTTTTTTACCACCGGGAAGTAAACTCATGTTGAGAATGAAATTCCCCATGGGATATGAATATTCTTTATTATGATCGAACTTCTGGTTGATTTTCCAAGTCTCACCATCAACTGCTAAAGTGCCTTCAACCTTCCAACAGGCCAGGGCATTGAAGCTTATAAGAATCAGGGAAATTAAAAAAAGTTTTTTTAACATCGCTCCACCGAAACAGCGATTCCCTGACCTACCCCAATACACATAGAAGCAAGACCTTGCTTAAGAGCAGGATCATTCTTCATTTGATGAAGAAGAGTAGTGAGAATTCGGGTACCTGATGCACCCAAAGGGTGTCCGATAGCGATGGACCCGCCATTTTTATTGATGCGTGAAGGATCCAGCTCAAGTTCTTTGATGCAACCTAATGCCTGAACAGCGAAAGCTTCGTTTAGTTCAATGATATCAAAATCTGTAAGCTTACGATGAAAGCGCTCACACAACTTTCTAATAGCACCAACTGGACCTAGACCCATAACATTGGGATGAAGTCCATGGACGGCACCACCAGTGATGCGTGCCAGAGGTTTCAGATTATGCCGTTTCACAAATTCTTCCGAGCAGACCACGACCATGCTGGCCCCATCATTGATAGAAGAACTATTTCCTGCTGTCACCGTGCCATCTTTTCGGAAGGCCGGCCGCAGTTTCGCCAGTTTTTCTAAAGAGGTATCAGATCTAGGTCCTTCATCAGTATCAACGATCACTGAACCTTTTTTATTGTGAACAGTGATTGGAACAATTTCGTCTTTAAATTTTCCTTCCGTTTGTGCCTTAATTGCCTTTTGATGTGAGAAAAGCGCAAATTTATCCTGATCTTCCCGGGAAATGTGATGAAGATTTTGAACTTCTTCAGCAGTTTCCCCCATGCCTAACAATGGAAACTTTTCTGCCATCTTTGGATTTTCAAAACGCCATCCTATCGAGGTGTCCCACATTTTTTGAGAGCGATCAAATCCAGCTCCGGCCTTGGAAAGAACATAAGGGGCCCGAGACATGCTTTCACCACCACCGGCGATAAAACAATCACCGAGTCCTGCTGAAATTCGCGCATGAGCATCTATAACTGAATCCAGTGATGAACCACAAAGGCGGTTTATGGTAGTGCCTGGGACTTCATAGGGGTAACCTGCCAAAAGTAAGCTCATGCGTGCCAGGTTTCGATTATCCTCTCCGGCCTGATTGGCGCAACCAATGATAGTGTCGCTGATTTCTTTTAAATCATGTTGTGCGGACTTGGCGTAATCTTTAAATAACTCACTTAAGAGATCATCAATCCTGACGGAAGATAAAACTCCTCCAAAAGAACCAACGGCTGTACGCTTGGCGTGAACAATATAAGAACTTGTAGGCATAAAACTTCCTTCTTTAAACAGGGTTCATGCTAGCAAGAAATCCATGAATTGAGAAAAAAAAGCATTGAGATGGCGCTTTGTGTAAAGGTAACCTAAAGATCTATGATTTGGGCCTATAAAGCTTGGCTGACATTTAAAATTGTCATAAAACTTCTTCTCCCGAATTCCCTGCAGACTAAGGATTAGATCTATGAATTTTATCTCGCTCTTGGGCCTGATTTTCCTGTTAGGCCCCGCCTACGCCTATGAGGCCAGAATTACCAAAGGGCAGCTAGCGCCTGAGCTGGAGATCCTTCTGGATAAGGCGAGTGCGGAATCCGGTATTGATTTTAAATCATCTGATTTTCTGTTGATTGAAGAGAGGAATCTCGCGACAAGTAAATTTAGGATGTATGTTCAGTCCAATTCGATGGTTCCTGTGAATGGGACGGCCGTCAGGATCTGGAGTGATTTAAAAACCAATGAATTGATCCTGGCAGAAATGCACCTTGATGAAAAAAGTCAGGTTCAAAAGAATCATCTGATTAATCGTTATATGGAGGCCAAATTCTCATCTAAGGCTCTTAAGTCTAAGCAGCTCTCGGATTCAATTTCTGATCTGGTTAAAAAAGTTGTAGTCCGTCACGATACCGATTCAAAAATCCTGGGCATGAAATTTAAAGATGAGTGGCAGAAAGGGGACTTAGTAAGAGTCGTTGAAGTACGCGGACGTCGTGGAGTTCATCACATTACGATCTCTTTGCTAAAAAACAAAGTATTAAAGACCAGCTACAGAGAGTTTCTCCAGAGCGAAAATTTTTCTCTGAAGGCCAATGTTTTTCCCATTTATGAAGAAGTCGAAAGCTCAGGAGAAAGACTTAATTATGAACTTAAAGAATTAAAATACCTTGATACTCATATTTACGATGGAGGAGAAAATCCTCTTGGTCCCTTAAGCGCCACTGAATTTCAAGAAACTCAATATTCGGTATTACTCGCAGGAACTCCTTTAGGTGAGGAGTTTGGTCTTTGGTCAGAATTTTCAATCAGGCAAAAACTTGAAGAGTATGTAAAACAACTTCCCCTTCGTTCCAATGCTTTTGAAAATGGAGTGCTCCTGCAAGGGAAGTACGCCACCATTAATCTCCATCCAGATGTGAAAGAAGCTTTCAAAGAGATTGAGTTTGAATTGAAGCCTTCTATTCACCATTTACTTAAATGGGAATTTACTACTGGTTACAATGCCAGGGCCGTCAGCGGTCATCAAGGGCGGGTGTTCTTTTCTCAGGAAGATCTTTTAAACCGAATCCCTTTTCGACATCCAGAGCATGACACTGTCTCGTATATCAATTCCGGATTCGATGAAATTCAGGTTTATTACGGTGTAACAGCGCTCATGGAATCATTGGTTAGCATGGGCTTTACGGATCCTGAGCTTTCGGAGAAACCATTCCACGCTTTCTTGTTTGATCCTGATATCAGCATGAAAGATAACGCTTACTACTTTGATAACACCATTAACTTCACAACATATAACCCCGGTACTCCTAATCTTGCTCGGGATAATCCCACCATTTGGCATGAGCTTGGTCACGCCATTATGGAACGACTGATGGGAGTTCATCTCAACTTTGATTCGCAGGGCGGTTACGGTGGCCTCTCTGAAGGCATGGCCGATTTTGTTGCTCAAATTGTGGTGGAACATCAAACAGGTGGTAAGTCTTTTCCCGGTAAGGCCAATTTTAGAATCATCAATGACATTGGTTTTGACCTAACCAATGAATTTCATGATGAAGGTGAAGCTTACGGTGGCGCGATGAATGATATGCTCTCAACTGTCATTTCATATCAAGGTGAGGAAGGCCTTTCTGCCTTTACTGATCTGACCTTAGAGGCCATGAGATTAACTCGCAATCATCCTCGTCTTACGGCCGCTAGCTGGTTTGAACACATGCTTTATGCTGATGAGTTAGGAAGTTCTGTCCGAGCACCTGGTCAATATAAAGACTTAATTGAAACAGCTTTAAAATCACGGAACTTTTCTTTTGCTAAGGATTTCAGGCCGGCCCAGATGCAAGTCAAGTTTGGCGAGACTGAGTTAACCAACCAGTCCAAAGGAAGCCGTGGAGATCCACTCACTGATTGTCACGCTTCTTATGAGCTGAAAATTTTATTAACTTCCGGGGATGCGCATTTCATCACTTTCCCTGCAACGGTGAAAGTGGAGTATCAAAAAGGTGCTCTTCAAGGTGCTATCAAATGGATTGGTGAAGAATCAAATCCTCAGGTTTATACTGTTAAGTCTGAGAATGATATTCTAATGCTACCGATTCAGGCAGAACTGGAATGCGATTTTAGCAATCAACCAGACGGTAGCTGTAGCGATTATGCTTATCTTCAAGTTTATAATGAAGGTTCTTCCAAGCCGATAGCGAAAAAGCGCTTTTATTTGAAAATTAATCCTAAACTTTGTTCCACTTCTAAAAAATAATCCTTTAAGCTTCATAATTTTTTTTCGGCCCATTTATTTTAAGGTAAATGGGCCGGATGAATTTAAAACACCTGACAGATAAAACTCTACTTCTTGACACCAGAACACTTGTCTCTCGAGAAAGGGGGATTACCCTTAAACTTCTTCATCATTTAAAAGAAATTGAACGGCGAAGGCTATTTTCTGAACTAAAGTTTGGCTCCATGTTTGAGTACCTGGTTAAAGGTTTGGGCTACTCTGAACCGGCCGCGAACCGCAGGCTTCATGCTTGTCGCTTGCTCAAAGATCTGCCCCTGATCGAAAAGAAAATTGCAGACGGGAGTTTAAACTTAACGAACTTGTCTTTAATCGGGCAATTATTCAAGAATGAAAATATCCAAGATAAAAAAGAGAAAATCGAAATATTAGGAAAAATAGAAAACACCACCAAGCGCGAATGCGAAAAAGAACTTTTAAAGCACACACAGGATACTCCTCCTCCAAAAGAAAATATCAGGCAGTTAAATTCTGATCTCCATGTGATGAAGCTTAACTTAAAAGAAGAAACCGTTAATCTCTTCAATGAAATAAAATCAGTCCTCTCCCATAACCGCTTAAGTAACGACGAGATGATGAACAGAATTTTTAAAATCGCTTTACCAATCATTAAAAACAAAAAGTTCAAACTTAACGCTAAGTTCACTACGCCGGCGGCGTCGCCGAGCATTACCAGATATGTTCCGAATATTATTAAAAAACAAGTCTATGAAAGAGATGGGGGAAAGTGCACGAAATGTAAGGGTTCATATAAACTAGAGTATGACCACATCAAACCGTACGCCTTAGGCGGGGAGTCGAGCCTCAAGAATCTCAGACTTCTTTGTTTTTCCTGCAATCAGCGGCGCTTAAAGTGATTTGGAAGCAATATAACGTTTGTCTCCGGTCTTCTCTAAAAGTTCATTTAATAGAGTTCTAACGAAAAGCTCGCGCCCCTCACTCCACTCAAATGGACCCTTGGGATAATTCACCCCAAACTTCATGGCGCGATTAATATCTTCCTTAGAGGCCACGCCTTCTTCCAGAGCGAAGTAAGCTTCATTAATGATCTGAACGATGGTCCGAGGAAAGATAAACCCACAGGAGACAACGGTGGTTTCAACTGGGGTAAAGGCCAGCTCTTGCAATTTTGAAATAACTGCAACATTCTTTTCTCTAAAATGAATTTCTATTTTTTTAGCTTCATCACAAAACAAGGCAGCAAATATCCCATGAAGATTAGGGAATTCGCTATAAAATTCAGAGGGATCAAAACAAGTCAGGTCCATGAAGACTTTCTTGTCTTCACTGGTGCGAAGAATATTTTTCTTCTCTTCCTTGGTTCCGAATCCGAAATTTATTAAAACATCATCAAACAATACATTAGTCATATTTATAAAATCCACGCTTACTTTTTCTGCCGAAGCGTTTTTCATCAACCATTTGCTTCTGAAGTTTATGGGGAGCAAAGCGCGGTTCTTTGTTATAAGCTTCCCAGACGGAACAGGTCACTGAATAATTGATATCGATGCCAATCAAATCCATTAATTCAAAGGGGCCCATTCTAAAACCACCGACTTCTTTTAAAATACGATCAACTTCTTTCATTTTATTTTCATCAGCATCTTCAACAATGCGAAGTGGCTCACCGTAAAAGTTGCGGGCCACTCGGTTGACAATGAAACCGGGGGAATCCTTGCACATGGCCGGCTTTTTATCTTTAGAGTCAAACCAGGCATAGAGCTCACGACAAAGTTCTTCGCTGGAATCTTTGCCCTTAATGACTTCCACTAGTTTCATGATGGTTGCCGGATTAAAAAAATGTAGACCTAAAAAACGTGGCCTTCTTTCAAGTGATACAGCTTCGGCCATGAGTTCAATCGGAAAACTGGAAGTATTTGAAGCGAGAATCGTATGGGCCGAAAAAGTATGATCGAGATTTTTGAAAAGATCTTTTTTTATTTCCAGATTTTCAATGATCGCTTCAATGACCAGATCTGCATCAGCGGAAACCTTATCAAGGGATTTAATAGAAAGAAGCTCTTTCATTCTTAGAGCATCATCCATTCCAATTTTGTTTTTCTGAGTCAGCATGTCCCAGGAAGCGTGAATAGAGCTTAGAGCTTTTCCCAATTGTTCATGGGAATTATCCACTAGCTCCACAGTACACATCTGCTGAGCAAACCATTGAGCGATGCCAGAACCCATGGTTCCGGCACCTATAATAACGATTTTATGTAAATTCATCATTAAGAAAGCGTGTATTCGAGAGGCTGAACTTCTTCTTTATACTCAGGGACGACAAGTCCCCATTCTTTACACTTGTCAGTGATTTCTTTTACGAAAGCATCTCGAACATCTGCATTTGAGCGGTTTTTTAAACCAAGCTTTTGATAAATGTCATTTCCTGACCCGGTAGATTTTCCAAAAGTATTCATCACTCGTGGCCACCAAAGGTTTAAACGCTCTTGCAAGAAAGCTCTGGTTTCTGGATTTTCCGCCATCTGCTTAACGGTTTTATCCCCATGGGCCAGGTGCATGTTTTCTTCCTTGCAGATGGTGCCAATGGCATTCTTCCATGGAAGGTAAGAAGAGTTAAGAGTGTCTTCCAGAACATGTCCAGCTGCTCGATCCATTAAGAAATTGAAAAGACAAAAATCTTCCCAGTATGTGATGTTGTAGTAAAAGATGTTTACGCGTTTATCTTTTTTGGCACGAGAAAAACCAATATTGGCAAGATCATCTGGAATCCGCCAGTCAAACTCATGGGCCAGCATATGTTCATGGGTCTTCTCACCTAGATCATCCAGGATTTTATAAATAACATGAGCATGTCTCATTTCATCTTTTACAATTTGGGCCACCAGCACGCGCTCATGAGCATTAGGAGCTTTTGCAATCCATGGCATATAGCCAAGACCGCCGGCATATTCTGAATCTGCCTGCATCCATAGAAGGTTCATAAGATTTTTGCGGTAAATTTCCGGCATCTCTGAATTTGCATCAAAGGTGCGGCCATTTTTAATTTCTTCAAATAACTTTAAATCCTCGTTAGTGTACTGACGCATGGATTATTCTCCTATTCTCAAAGACCTTTAAATTGTGGTTTTCTTTTTTCGAGGAAAGCACTTACACCTTCCTTGTAATCCTGCGAAAAGCCAAGATACCGCTGTACATATTTCTCACGGTCTAAAACTTCTCCCAGCTCTTTCTCATTAGCATATTGAAAGTTCTTCTTCACCATCTTCACTGACAAAGGGGCCAAGTTATTGATTTCCCCGGCCAGTTTCAAAGCTTCCTGAAGAGGATTTTCAGCTATGGAATTGATGAAATTATACTCCAGCATCGCCTCTGCGAGAAGGGGCTTGCCTAACAAGGCGAATTCTAAGGCCTTAGTATAACCCATTTGTCTGACCAGCATGAAACTCATGCCAGCATCAGGTGCAAGTCCAATCTGACTAAATCCGGAAATAAAGCGCACACCAGGTGCGGCAATTTTCATGTCGCAAGCAAGTGCAACGGATAGGCCTGCTCCAGCACAAACACCTTGAATGGCACCAATGACTAATTTATCAGAAGAACGAATGGCATCAATCAAGGGATTCCATTCTGTTTCAATGGTGCGACCAATATCTACTGGTCCTTTGGAAGCATCCACCGTGCGATCATTTAAATCCTGACCTGAGCAGAAAGCTTTTCCTTCTGCCGTCAAAACGATGGAACGAACAGATACTTCTTTATTGGCCAAACGGATGGCCGAAATAATATCGAGTTTACCTTGAACGTTCAGAGCATTATAAACCTGCGGACGATTAATGGTAATAATGGCCGTGCCGTTTTGAATTTCAAATTTTACGGTTTCAAAAGTTTTCATCTTAATTGCCTTGGTACTTCGGTTCTCTTTTTTCCATAAAGGCCTTCATGCCTTCTTTTTGATCTTTTGATGAGAAGGTGAGGTAGAAGTTTCTTCTCTCATACTCCATGCCATCCCTTAGACCTGCTTCAAAAGCAATATTAACCGCTTCCTTGGCAAGCTTCACTGCCACTGGTGCACGATCAGAAATAGTTTTTGCAATTTCAAAAGTTTCCTGAATCAGCGTTTCGGCAGGAACGACTTTGGCCACAAGTCCTGATCGCTCAGCTTCATTGGCATCCATCATGTCACCAGTTAAGATGGCAAGCATTGCCTTGGATTTTCCAATAGCATGAGTCAGACGTTGAGTTCCGCCACCACCCGGAATAGTACCGATTTTTATTTCAGGCTGACCGAAGCGAGCGGTATCTCCAGCGATGATAAAATCACAAGACATGGCGAGCTCACACCCACCACCTAAGGCAAAACCATTCACGGCAGCTATAATAGGCTTTGTGATAAGAGACATTTGTCTCCAGGTTCTAAATCGATTGTCATTTATCTGATCAATGGGAGTGGCTTCGGCCATTTGACCGATATCCGCTCCGGCAGCGAAAGCGCGATCACTGCCGGTCAGAATAATCACCCGAACGTCTTTATCATCTTCCAAAAGGAACATTGCTTCGATCAACTCCTTCATCAGGTCAGTGGAAAGAGCATTCAATACTTTCGGGCGATTTAATTGAATCAGAGCTATATGCTGATGTTCCTGGAAATTTTTTGTAACCAGGATATTTTCAAAAGACTTCATGGTTTAAGCTTTAATGATTTGTTCTTCAGCAAAGTGAACTGAAACCAGATCACCAGCAAATTTCATGGCGTCTTTTCCAGACTCCATCATCTCAGGAGTTTTCATAGCTGCTTTCCATGCATCTTTATTTTCAAAACACATTTCAGCAATCATGTGAAGATTGGAAGCGCCTGTTGGTCCGCCGAAGATTTTATTGGTTCTTAATTCTTGAATTCCAGGAATGCGTAAGCAAATGGGAGTGTGAATGTTCTTGTAGTGCTCTTCAAAAGCAGCTTTAGCATTATCGTCTTGAGGGACACGGTAGACAGCGATGACTTTGAACATAATAACCCCTTGCGTTGTGTAAACGAAAAATTATGCTAGAACGATAGCGACTCTCAAGGGGAGATGTCAAAATATTAGCCGAATCTGCCCTCAATATAGGCAGCCGTCCTTGGGACTTTAGGAGAATTAAATAAAGACGCAGTCTCACCCATCTCCACTAGTTCTCCCATGTACATAAAAATGGTCTCATCTGAAACCCTTTTTGCCTGATTCATTGAGTGAGTCACGATCAAAATAGAATAATCCTTTTTAAGGTCTTTGATCAGAATCTCAATCGCTTCAATCCCGGCCGGGTCAAGAGCAGAGCAGGGCTCATCCAAAAGGAGTAGTTTTGGTTTAAGAGGTAAGAGTCGGGCGATGCAAAGGCGTTGTTGTTTTTCTAAACTCAGAGAAAGGGCCGGGCGATTGAGTTGGCCTTTTAAATCGTTCCAAAGACCCACACGCTTAAGAGAAGTCTCAACCATTTCATCCAGCACCGAACTCTTAACATTCTTTAAGTGAGTCCTGGCACCAAAAACAACATTTTCATAAATGCTTAAAGGAAGAGGATTGGGTTTTTGAAAAACCATTCCTACTTGTTTTCTAAGTTCCGGCAAGGCCACTTGCGGATGATAAATATCTTCGCCAAATATCTGAATACTGCCTTCATGGGATACTTCAGTCCCTCGCTCATTAATGCGGTTCAGGCACTTGAGATAAGTACTCTTTCCGCATCCGGAGGGGCCGATTAAAGAAGTGATTTTGTGAGCGCCAATTGTAAAGGTGAGTTTATTTAAGGCCTGGAACTGGCCATACCAAAAGCTAAACTCATTTGTATTAACAGCATGATTGATATTCATAATTAACCGAATAAACCTTCAATATATTCTTGGGTCTTAATATCTTTGGCCTTGCCGCCAAAGATGTTTTCGTTTTGATCCAAATCTAAAATCTTACCATGTAACATCATGGCCGTTCTGTCGCCGAGACGCCGGGCCTGGTTAATAACATTGGTGACCATAACAATGGTCATATTTTTTTTAAGTTCACTCAAAACTGCTTCAATTTTCATGGTGGTCACCGGGTCAATGGCGATCGAGAATTCATCCAGGCAAAGAACTTCGGGATGATGGGAAAGTGCCCGTGCAATAGTTAGCCTCTGTTGTTGACCACCGGAAAGTTTGGTTGCCAGGCCGTCCAATCGATCTTTAACTTCATCCCAGAGAGCTGCTTTTTTCAAGCAGTCTTCCACAATGAAGTCTAATTCATTTGAATCCTTGCAGCCCGCCATTCTTGGAGCGTAGGTAACATTTTCTTTAATCGTCATAGGTAAACCAACCGGCAACGGAGACACCATGCCTATACGACGACGAAGAAATGTGGAGTCTTGATCCTTATAAATACTTTCCCCATCCAAAAGGATGTCACCCTTAATCTTGGCCGCGGGGTTAAAATCAAGCATCCGATTGAGACATCTTAAGAGAGAACTTTTGCCTGAATTGGCAGGACCAATTATCGCCAGGACTTCATTTTCATAAATATCCAGATTCAATTTATCAATGACCGGTTCTTTTTGATAAGCGACCGTTAAATCTTTAATCTCAATTTTTTTCTTCATAATTTACCACTTTCTCTTTGTCCGGAAGTAACTTCTCAGAACTACTGAAATTGAATTCACTGACAAAATCAACATGATGAGTACTAAGGCGGTAGCAAAAGGATAAGCTTCCGGCACTCCCACCACTTGGGTTGAGATAGTGAAAAGATGCATGGATAAAGACATGCACTGATCAAAAACACTTTGTGGTAAGTAAGGAAGATAAAAGGCCACACCGGTAAAGAGAATCGCTGCGGTTTCTCCGGCCGATCGTCCAACAGAAAAGACCAGACCCGTAAGGATTCCAGGAATTGAGTTGGGTAACACAATATGACGGATTGTCTGAAGTTTACTCGCTCCCACATTCCAGGATGCTTCCCTGAACGAATGCGGCACGGCCTTTAAAGATTCCAAGGTCGAAGTGATAATGACCGGAAGGTTCATCACGGCCAGAGTAAACGAAGCGGCCAGAATACTGGTCCCCATCTGCAGAAAAAGAACAAAGGCACCCAGGCCAAAAAGAGCATGAACAATACTTGGAACACCGGCCAGATTTAAGATTGCCAGTCGAATGATACGAGTAATTCTGTTGTCGGCCGCGTATTCAGATAAGTAAATCGCTGCCAAAACTCCCAAAGGACATGAAACCAAAACACTTATGATCACTAACCAAAAAGTTCCTACGATGGTTGGGAAAATCCCGCCTGCCGTCATCCCTTGAATTGGATCTTGTGTCAGGAAATCCCAAGAAAGAGCAGGAAAGCCTTTAAGGAATAACCAAAACATGATGATCAGTGCCGGTAAGAATAAAAAGAAAGTAAGCGTGCTTAAAAGATTTTTAAATCTCTTTTCCTTAATCTCTTTATTTAGGAGGTGCTGAGTAGGGTGAAACATCGTTATTTCCTTCTGCCTCGAATAAGATAATCAGCAGATAAGTTAACTATAAAAGAGAGTATGAAGAGGACTAAGCCGATAGCAAAAAGGGCCTGATAGTGTTCTCCGCCTTTAGGTGATTCTCCTAATTCAGCTGCAATGGTTGCCGTTAATGTTCGGGCAGGATCAAATACGCTTTGAGGAATCTGAATGGAGTGACCAGTTGCCATTAACACTGCCATGGTTTCACCCAGAGCACGACCCACTCCCAGGAGGGCCGCCGCCATCAGGCCATTTTTAGCTGCCGGTAGCAGAACTCTTGTGGCCACTTCCCACTTGGTGGCCCCCATAGCCTCAGCAGCTTCCCGATAAGTTTCCGGCACCGCCCTTAAAGCGTCTTCACCAACTGAAACAATGAGAGGAAGGGACATCAAAGCCAAAATAATTGAGGCATTTAAAACATTCAGTCCAATCGGCACATTAAAAGTATTTATGATCAGTGGATTAATCATCATAATTGCCACGAAACCCCAGACCACAGAAGGAATGGCGGCCAGAAACTCAATTAATATCTTATAAATTTCTCTGCTTTTAGGATTACAAAATTCCGAGATGTAAAAGGCACAGGCAAGCCCCAGTGGAACTGCCAGTAACATTGAAAGACAAGTAACCACCAATGTTCCTACGAAAAGGGCCAGGATCCCATAATTAATTTTAGAGACGGAAGCTGGATTCCAATTTGTGGAGAAGAAAAATTCATCAAACTTAAAGTTATTCATAAGAAAGGGATAAGATTCTTTCAGAATGAAAAACAAAATCGCCAGAATGAGTACAATTGAGCTATATCCACCAACCTTGATGATAAACTCAATGGCAATTTCTGATTTAAGTTTATTGCTCTTCTTTTTACGCCATTCCATTGCCAGAACTGGCGCTTCTGTCAGTTTTACTTCCATATATATTATTTTTTAGGAACAGGTACATAACCTGATTTAATAATAATTTCTTTGGCAGCATCACTTTGGGTCCATTCCATATAGGCCTTAACTTCGAGTGAAGGTTCTCCTGAAGTATACATATAAAGTTCACGAGCAATGGGATAAGTTTTATCTGTTGCTGTCTCTAGTGATGGACTCACGCAATCGCTACCAGCTTTCCCGGAAATACAAAGGGCCTTAACATTTTTTGTGATGTAACCCATTCCTGAATAACCAATTGCGCATGGAGTTTTCTCGACTAAATCAATGGCTTCCCTTGAACCATTAAGGTCCATGGATCCCATTTTGAAATCTGTATTTTCCCCCAAAATGGCCTCACGGAAATATTGGTAGGTTCCTGAATTGGATTGTCTGGAAATTCTAATTATTTTATTTTCTTTACAGCCTGGAACAACTGTTCCCGCTCTGACATCACTCCAACTTTCACATTTACCACCTTCACCATAGATGCAGGCAATTTCTTCAAGACTTAAACCAGTCAGGCGGTTGGAAGGGTGAACAAAAACTGCTAAAGCATCCAGACCAACAATAAATTCCTGAACAGTCTTACCGGTATTTTTTTGCGCTTGAGCTTTTTCTTCTTCTTTGATGGCCCTTGATGAGTTGGCAATATCAACCGTTCCGTTAATCAAGGCCGCAATACCCGTGCCTGAACCTCCACCGGAGACAGCAATCGCCACTTCTGGTTTGATCTTTTTATATTCTTCCGCCCAGGCCTGAGCGAGATTGACGATAGTGTCAGAACCCTTGTTTTGGATAAGTTTATGCTCACGTCGAGAACAACTCATAAGAATAACCAAAAGCAAAAAAGCTGTTTTCATAATTTTCCTCTTTTAAAATCTTAATGAGCGAGATCATAATGATTAAAAAATAAACTTTCTATGCTTTAAGAATTCTTAACCTAGTCTTAATATTGTATTAATATTTCTCAATCTAATTTTTTCAGGGATTCAAAAAAATCATATGGTTACTACAGAACTGCTGGTTCTTTGCCTAACTGCTTTTGGTGCCGGATTCATTGATTCAATCGTTGGGGGAGGAGGTTTAATCCAACTCCCGGCCTTAATGATGATTCTTCCGGGGGCCAATGTCGTGACCCTTCTGGGAACTAACAAATTGGTTTCGGTTACGGGTACGGCCGTTTCAACTTATCGATTCTCCAGACATATTCCTTATGTGAAAACTATTATCATTCCCGCTATCTTAAGTGCTTTTTTGTTTTCATTTTTAGGGGCCTATACGGTTTCCATTGTCAGTAGTGAATTTCTTAAGCCGCTATTTATGGTTTTACTGTTTTTAGTTTTTGTTCTGACTATTCGAAATAAATCCTTTGGAATAGTTGATCATAATCCAGACATTCCTATACCTGCATGGAAACCAATAGTAATAGGAACATTCGTTGGTTTTTATGACGGTTTTTTCGGGCCAGGTACAGGCAGCTTTCTGATTATTGCTTTTGTGGGGCTTCTGGGCATGACCTTCGTTCAGGGATCCGCCTATGCAAAAATGATTAATCTTACGACTAATTTAGCTGCTCTTTTACTCTTTGTTCTCAAGGGGAAATTCCTTTTTGAGTATGCTCTGCCGATGATGCTGTTTAATGTGGGGGGAGCTTTACTGGGAGTGAAATTGGCCCTCTTAAAAGGCAACGAATTTGTCCGGTTACTTTTAAGAGGGATAGTCTTCTTAACAATTTTAAAATTAGCTTTCGATATTTCTAAGGATTATCTTCTTTAAAGGTAACCACGTTTCATTTGATCTCTTTCAATGGCATCAAAGAGTGCCTGAAAGTTTCCATTTCCAAATCCCCAATGATTTTTTCTCTGAATATATTCAAAGAAAAGAGGACCAATATAAGTATCGGAAAAGATTTGTAATAAATAACCTTCTGGATCTCCATCGACTAAAAGATTTAACGCTTCCAGAGTTTTAAGGTCTTCCGTTACTTTAAATGGTCTGTTAGGGATGCCCTCATAATAGGTTGAAGGAACATTCAAAAAACGCACATCACGTTCTCTCAATTCGCCAACGGTAGAGATAATATCTGGAGTCATAAGAGCGATATGCTGAACACCAGGTCCTTTATGGACATCCAGGAATTCCTGGATTTGAGATTTTCCGCCTTCTCTTTCAGGTTCGTTGATCGGAATAATGATGGAGTTATCAGCGAGCTGTACCACTTTTGAATTTAGTCCGGTTTTTGACCCTTTGATATCAAAGTAACGGGTTTCAACAAAACCATAAGTCCTTTTATAGAATTCCACCCAGTGATCCATCTGTCCTTTTGGAACATTATTTGTCAGGTGATCAATTCTTGAAACTCTGGTTTTAAGTGGTTGAGCTACTGGGTCATTATCCAGATTTTTAAAACCTGGTCTAAATTCCTGAGTTGGTCTTTCAACAAACTCATTAATCACATCACCAAAGCCCTGAATAGAAGCTGTCTTAGTGATTCCATGAGAGGTTTCTTCGACTTTTAAGTCATGAATAAGCTTGGCCCCATTTTTCAATGTGATCTCAAGTGCCTTCTCTACGCTCTCCACTTGAAAGGATATTTTACTTACACCTTCCCCGTGGGCCTTATAATATTTACGGGCCAGAGTATTTTCATCACTGGACGCCTTAACTAAAAATCGTACTTGTCCTTGAGTATAGAGCTCAGAATCCTCATTTTTGGCAGTTTGAGAAAAACCCATCGTCGTGAAAAGCTTAACCGTAGGGGACTGAAGAGAATCAACAGTAAACTCTAAGTGATCAATATTTTTCAAACCAGCTGGGTTTTGCGTCATGTTATCTCTCCTGTCCTAATACGTTTTCATCATCTTAATTCAAAAAGAAAGAGAAGATCAACGTCTGGTTTTCTTCTTAGTTGTTCCCTGGCTTAATGAGAAACAATCTTCCTTAAGAATGGGGTGAAAATAATCTGCTTCTTCTCTTAATACCTGGGCAGTGGTTGATTCAACTGCGCAAATTTCAACCCTTACACCTTCTGATTTTAAATGCCTGACGAGTTCCACATAATCTGAATCGCCAGATAAAATAATAATCGAATCCACCTTGCTTGAGAGCTGAGTGGCCTTAATACTTAAAGGGATGTCCGCAGATTTATGACAGGGTCTGACTGAACCATGGTATTTGGTATGAAGTCTTTCAGCTAATTTGGAAGAAATATTTTTTCCTTCTCGAAAATAGATTAAACGATTGAGGCCTCGACCACCTAAAAGTCGTGGAATAAGTGCATCAAAATTAATCATCATGTTTTGATCTTTATTTTCATTTTCTAAAGATCGTTCAATATTATTCCCATCGACCAGTATGGCCACTGACTGGGAAATAAGAATGGTTTCTTCCATTGTTTAAGTCCTTGAATTTACTTTTTGTTAATTGCTCAAATGCCTGAGGGAGGGTATAACAAAAGGGTTTATTTACCCTCGAGACTAAACAATGAACTATAAGATTCTCAATGGCAACGAATTACTCATCCAAGGCGCGTTGGAAGCAGGCTTTAACCTCTATACTGGTTATCCTGGCTCACCGTTAGCTGACTTCTTTAATATCCTTCATGCTGAACGTGATGAGCTTCATAAAAAAGGTATTAGAGTTGTTATTGCAAACTCGGAAGCAAATGCTGCGGCCATGGCCTCAGGTGCAAAGATGGCAGGGCAAAACGTTTTAGTTGCCATGAAGTCGATGGGGCTTCATGTGGCCTCAGATGCTTTGAGTGTAGGAAATTTTGCTAATCCGGGTGGTGAAAAAAAATCCGGCGTAGTAGTTGCAGTTGGTGATGATCCATGGTCCATTTCAACTTCCACACCGGCAGATTCAAGATATCTTTTTAAGCACCTGCATATGCCGTTTCTGGAACCCTCTTCACCGCAAGAATTAAAAGATTGGATGAGTAAAGCGTTGGAACTTTCTCAAGAGAGTTCAGTCTACGCAGGAATTTTACTCACAACCTTCATGGCCGAAGGTGGTGGGAGAGTTTTATTGGGTGAAGAAAAAGAAGTATCTAAAGAACTCGTTACCCTTGATCCGAGTTCTTTCAATCTTTCCACTAATGTGATGGTTCCTCCCAATTCACTTATTGCAGATAAAGAAATGATTCTTAATCGTTTCCCGAAAGTCAAAGGAGCACTTGAGAAGCTCGCACTGGATCAGATCAGTGGCAAGGAGCAGTCAGAAATAGCGATCATTACTTCTGGCGGAGTGTTTGAAACATTAAAACAAGTGTTGGAAGAATCCGGATTAATTGAGAAGTTTGCGCTGTATAAAGCCGCTTCTTCTTATCCTTTCAATGAAGCTCAGCTTCTGCCTTTTCTGGTGAATAAAAAACATCTTGTGGTGGTAGAAGAGAAACGAGGTTTTTTAGAAAGTGAAATCAGAACTCTGATCAGTAAAAAAAGTCTTAGCGTTGAAGTTTTTGGAAAAGAGTTCAGGAACCTGGAAGGTTTCCAGGCCTTTGGAGGTTTGACCTATGAGATTATTTATCAAAAGCTAAACTTACTACAAGATATTTTGGAAACTCAGCATGAAGATGTAAATTGTGCTCTTCCAACGAAGCTGAATATTTCAGTGCCAAGACGACTGCCGACATTTTGTCCAGGGTGTCCTCATCGTGAAACTTTGAGCATCATGAAAGATGTCCGAGGCAGCCTTTCAGATAAAAATGTTAATCTCATCTCTCATGGTGATGTTGGCTGTTACTCTTTATCTTTCCTTGAACCATTTAAAGAGATGCATGACCTCTCGGCAATGGGGCAAGGTGGTTCATTAGGCGCCGGTACTGATCTCTTTACTACCAATCCATCAGTCGTTCTCATGGGGGATTCAACTTTCTTCCATTCAGGCATGACTTCTATCTCGAACTCAGTTCAGATGGGTCACAATATTACTTATATCCTTTTGGATAATGATAATACCGCCATGACAGGCCATCAGGTAACTCCACGAACTGGTATTTCAGTGGAAGGTGAAGTGCGTCCTCGCCAGAATATGCTGGATGTTGCGCGCTCACTACAGGTGGCTACGGCGATTGAAGTGAATCCTTCTGATCGCTATTTTTATAAAAACCTTCTCTTAGAGTATGTTCAAAAACCAGGTGTAAAGGTCATCGTTTCAAATAAAGAATGCGGTTTGACTTTCCATGGCCGAAAGAAACGAGATGAAAGGAAAAAGTTTGCCAAGGGTGAGACTGAAGCCGTAAGAGATTTCTACCAAATCAATACCCTTGCCTGTGAAGACTGTCGTGCCTGTGTGGAGATGACTGGATGTCCGGGACTTTCGCAAGCAAGCGATGCTTATGGCACCAAGGTCATGATTGATCCTCAAATCTGTGTTTCGGATTCCTATTGCACTAAGATTAAGGCCTGCCCTAGTTTTGAGTTGGTGAAGGTCCATAATTATCATCCGACTAAATACAAGACCGAAGCCTCCCAAACTGTTTCCTGGGATCATTTATCAACTCCTGTTATTTCAAAAAAACTATCTGATATTGCAGCTGGTTCTGATTTTAGAACAATCGTGATTGGAGTTGGTGGTTCAGGAGTCACGACCATCTCTAGAATCCTGGCCGAAGCGGCCACTTCTATGGGGGGACGAGATGATCTGGAATTTAAATTCATGGATCAAAAAGGTCTCGCTCAAAGAAATGGTTCAGTTACTTCCCATCTGGCCATTTATAGTCATAAAAAATCCCATGGGCCGGTTGTCCCTGTCGCCACCGCCGACCTCGTCGTTTCTCCGGATTTACTGGAAGGAGCAAGAGCGATTGAATACTTAAGTCCAAATGGTTTATTAATTGTAGATGAAGAATTTCAAGTGCCTTTATCTATCCTGCTTGATCGCGGGATTGATGCTCCGGTAACTACGCCAGAGGCCCTCCAAAAAGAGTTGCGGGATAAACTTGGGGATAGAGTCGTTATGGCCCCCTTAAAGCAAATGAGCTTTGAGCGGTTTGGTCGTCCGGTTTATGCTTCGGCCATGATTCTGGGTATTGCTTTTCAATCCGGTCGATTGCCGTTTGAATCACAGGATTTAAAACAAGCTTTTACTTCGGCACTTCCTAAAGCTGAGATTGGCCCCAACTGGGAAGCGTTTAATATAGGGCGCGATTGGTATTTAAACCAGACAACACAAGTGAAAATAGCTCCTGCTCAAGACCAAGTTGAATACTGGATTGAAAGTGTGAGACTTGCCGCCTATCCATGGCAATCTCCAGCTAAATTTGAAAACCTTTGGTTAAGTTTTACCAAGATGTTTAAGGAGCGGTTCACGGAAATTCCGGAATCCCATCTTAAGCAGTATATTCATGATTTGATTATTTTTGATCAAGGAAAATACCTGGGTTCTTACTTTGAGAGGGCACTGGAACTTAAAAAACTTTATTCAGGGGAAGACCTGGCAATCGCTCTTCGTGTTTTAACTAAAACCTTTTGGATTAAAGATGAAGTTTTTGTCTCTCACTTAATGATCTCTCCTCTTAAAATCGCTGAAGATAAAAAGCGTTATAGCGATATTGGAACTGCTTTTGAAGTAGTTCATATTAATCGCCCGGGGTTTGTTCTCATGGGCCGGAAGATTGAATTTGATTTTTCTCCCAGACCTTGGATGCTCAAAGTGATGAGACACTTTCGGGTGCTGAGACTCCTTATGCCTGAGTGGCACACAAAAGAGCGTGAAATCTCCCTAAACATTAAAAATGAACTGTTCTCAAGTACACTTTCCAGAAACCGTTTACTGGAACTTGATACCATTAAGGGTTATCGGGAAGTCAGATACCGCATGGCCACTAAGTACCTTGGTAAGAACTATGTCTAAGATTATAGATGCCGTTTCACTTGTCCTGACTTGTGGAGATGAAATCTTTGCCATTCAAAGACAATTTTTTTTAAAAGCTTTTCCTGGTTACTGGGCCTTTCCAGGGGGAAAGGTTGAAGACCAAGATGAAGCTTTCTCTTTAGAACATCCTTTAACTAAAGACATTGATCATCGATTGCTTGGTGCTGCATTCAGGGAAGGGCAAGAAGAGCTGGGGATCGATTTCAGAAGTCATGTTCAATCGGGTACCATTAGCTCCATATCTTATCTGGGACTCGCTACCACTCCGGATTTTAATCCTTATCGCTTTGCTACTTATTTCTTCAAGATAGATTTTAAAAACAAGATTGATTTCATCGTGGATGAGAACGAGGCGAGAATTGCCAAGTGGATCTGTGCCCAAGATCTTTTAGAAGAATTCAATCAGGGACAAATCTTAGCAGTCCCACCGGTGGTTAAAGTCATCGAAACTCTAGGGAACCATCCCGATGTAACAAAGATCGATGATTTAAATTTTACTTATGATGGTAAAGAGTTTGTTCCTTATATTGAATCCATTCGAGGCTTGCCGCAGCTCATGCCTTTATCTCACACCTTGCCGCCTGCCACCCGTACGAATGCTTTTATTGTGGGAGACAAGGGGAGTCCGAGGATTCTGATAGATCCCTCACCCATAGATGAAGAAGAGTATCGAAAGTTTAAAAATACGGTTGCGATCTTCGGTGCTGATAAGATCCTTCTGACTCATCACCATCCTGATCATTATGAAAGGTCCAACCTCCTGGCACGTGAACTGAAGATTCCCATTATGTTAAGTCAGTACACTCTGGAGAGAATTGTCAGAATTCAATCTGATTATTTTGATGGCATTCAAACTGAAATTTTAAATGAAGGGGACGTGGTCACCAAATGGCTTTCACGGGATGTGCTGGTGATGAATATTCCTGGGCATGATGAAGGTCAAATAGCTGTATATCCTCGTGATCTGAGTTGGTTTCTTGCTGGTGATTTATTTCAAGGAATCGGAACTGTTGTGATTGGCGGTGAGGCCGGAAATATGCAGAAGTACTTTTCGACTCTGGAGAAAATTATCAAGCTTTCCCCTAAAGTTGTATTCCCTTCACATGGAATTGGCCTGGGCGGAACAAATATTCTTGAGAAGACTCTCGAACACCGGAAAATGAGAGAAGTGCAAATTCTTGAACATTTCAAAAATGGTGATTCCCCGGAAGAAATGCTCACTAAAATCTACGCGGATATCCGAAAGGATCTCTGGCCATATGCTTTGGAAAACATCAATAAACATTTAGAGAAATTAAAAGCTGAAGGAAAAATTTAAGACAGGGGAAGGCCCCTGTCTTAAAAAAACTAGTTCAAGAATGTTTGGTGAATGTAGAGACGAAAGATTTTGTCTTTAGTCCTACGAATGGAAAAGTTTCCGCTTTCTTTTTGTTCAACAAGAAATTGGTAATAATCCGGTTTGGTATCTGCGATCTCCAAAACTGATTTACCTTCAAATTCTCCGAAGTCGATAACAACCTTATCTTCTTCAATGATACCGGTTAGCGGACTCTGTTCCTGCGCCATTATTCCCTCCTTAGAATGCCTGGTCAGTTTCTACCTTGAAACTTTTAGCTATAGTTTGATTATGGAAAAATTGTGATGACTTTGGAAAGCTTAGTTTTTGTAAAATTGCTTTAAAAAAATAACTAAGGCCTTAAACTCCTGAGGGTATTCATCGGCCATCATCATTTTAATCAGTTCAAGGGATTGAAAGAGGGACATTCCCTTTCTATAGGGGCGATCGTTGGTCATGGCGACCAGAATATCAAAGACAGATACTAAGGTACTTTCCAATCCGAAGATAATCTCAGGTTCAGATTTCTTTTTGTCTTTCTGAAGCAAGTCCTTCATTTTATCGTTCAGGAAATGGTGATGCTTAATAATGGTCAGATAGTTCTTGGATAAAGGTATACGTCCTTCTAGAAGTTCAAATGAGAAGTCAGCATGATTAGCAAATAACTCCTGATCTCGAGTCGTGAGCGTCTTTAAATCGTACTTATCATCCGGGATCATAGATATCCCTATGTCCTTCAGATAACTCGCCAGAAACAGATTCTCGACTTCTTTATCGTGAAATAAATGAATCGATTGCAGGAAGGATAAAAGTAAAACCGAAGACAGCATCGGCTGAGAAAGAGTGAAATGGAAATTTTCCCGGATCAGATTCTGAAAAAACTGCGGCTGGTGCTTCTTATTTTCCATTAAGAATTTACTCAGGTTTTGAGTGCTTTGAAATTGAAGCATCAAAAGCTCATCATTATGGGGATTCTCATAGAGCCCACCCAGGTTTAATGACAAAAGCTTGAGGTCTTTAGTCCCGTTTTCCAGTGGATCACCAACGGAGAGTGAGCGAGTGACTTTTACCAATGCTGTTTCCAGGTTTTTCTTAATTTCCTGAATGTCCTCAGGATAAATATAAACTTCCCGGTGAGCATTTTTAATCAAAGTATTAATCTGTTCTTTCGTCGGAACACTGCCTTCATTTACCACAGGATAAAAAAGACCATTTTTAAATATATAAACAGGATTTTTTAGTTTTCGGGCCAGATAAAGTTCGCCCACTAGAATCGGCCTTAACTTAAGTGAAAGCCGATGTTGTTCTGAATATGAATTGAAACTAGCTACCTTGAGCATCCCTGTACCTCACAGATATTTTAACCTAATTTGGCACAGGGAGGTGGAAATTCTATAAGGCCTGAATATGTTGTTCCAGATAGTCCTTAAATGAGTGACCATTGGCCTCCAACATTTTAGGAAACATGGAGATGGAAGTTGAACCCGGAAAGGTATTAATCTCATTTAAATAAATGGTTCCATTATCCAAAAAGAAATCAATCCGCGAGAGATGGCGAATCTTCAGTCCATAGTAAAGCTTAGTCGCATAGTCAGTGATTGTTTTAACCTGCTCACTAGTTACATTCTCGGCCTTGATGAATGTTTTTGACTGGCTTTGGCTCGAATACTTTTCATCATATGAATAAAAACCCGGAGCGACAATTTCTCCCGGATATGAAACTTGAAGTTTTCCATTAAATTCATACACAGAAACTTCCAGCTCTCTGGGCTTAAGTCTTTTTTCTACCAAAACAAATGGTGAGTAAGAAAAAGCATCCTGGATTTCCTGTTGAGGATTTTGTCCTGCTGGCACCATGTAACAGCCTACAGACGAGCCTTGATTAGAGGCCTTAATGACAATGTCCCCATGCTCTTTTTGGAAATCAAGGATGTGCTGAGTGCTTTTTTCATCGTTCTCCGTAACAAAAATATAGGGAGTGTTAGCGACGCCCAAAGCAGTCGCCCATAGTTTTGTGGTGATCTTATTAAAACACATCTTAGATGTTTCTGAGTTGCACCCAAAATAAGGAAGCTTAATCATCTCAAAGTAGGATTGCAGATCTCCGGTTTCTCCCGGGTATCCATGAATACAGGGAACGGCCACATCAACTTTGATACCAGGGTCTCCATCCTGTTCAAAGGCCCTGAGGTAACCTTTGCCATCCAGGAGATATTTTTTACCGTTTTGATCAATCCACTGGCCTAGTTTGTCGATTTCAATGCGAAGAGTATTCACCGATGGCATCTGCGCCATCAGTTCTTCATAAAATTTTACTGACCGAAGAGAAATCTCATGCTCAGCACTTCCACCGCCACACAAGAGAAGAACGTTCTTTTTTTTCAAACTACACCTCTCTTAAAGGGGCCGGCATCTTTTCAAGTTCTTGTGTTTCAAATAAATTAAAGAGATCTGCCCGAGGCATGGTCTCAGTTTTCTGTTCACCATATTTTCTGACTGCAACTGCATTATCTTCAATTTCTTTATCACCCAGTACCAGCATGTAAGGGATTTTACCTGTCTGTGCCTGACGAGTTTTGAATCCCATGGATTCATTTCTATCATCCACCCGTACACGGTAACCTTTCCGCTTTAACTCTTTTTCAAGCTCTCGGGCAGCTTCCAGATGAATTTCATTTTTTATCGGAACAATTACGGCCTGGTCCGGTGATAACCAGAATGGAAAAGCTCCGCCGACGTGCTCAAGATAAACACCTATGAATCTCTCCAGAGAACCTAAAAGAGCACGGTGAATGACCACCGGTCTTTCCATTTCTCCGGCTTGATTGGTGAACTTAAGATCAAAGCGTTCTGGAAGTTGGAAATCAAGTTGAATGGTTCCTAATTGATGAAATCTTCCAATGGCATCTGCCACCTGGATATCAATCTTAGGTCCATAAAAAGCACCATCACCTTCATTCACAAAATAATCTCTGCCAGAGGCATCCAGGGCAGATTTTAGAGCAGCTTCCGCCTGGTCCCAGGCTTCATCACTACCTACGCGCATTTCAGGACGGGTAGAGAGACCAATTTTAATTTTCTTAAATCCAAAATGCTCATAGCCAATGAAGAACATATTCATGAGTGTTTTAATTTCATCCTGAATACCATCAGTTTGAATGAAAATATGAGCATCATCCTGACAGAATGTTCTCACTCGAGTCAGACCGGCCACAACTCCTGATTTTTCATAACGGTGCAAACGACCAAAATCTGCAAAACGAAGAGGCAGATCCCGGTAGGAATAGCGATGATGGGAGAACATCAACATATGACAAGGACAGTTCATTGGCTTAAGTGCAAACTCGCGCTCATCAATCTGGGTGAAGTACATGTTCTCTTTATATTTTTCATAATGTCCGGAAGTATGCCAGAGATCAGAGTCCAGAAGTTGAGGAGTGATGACTTCCTGGTAATCGAATTTTTTGTAAATTCTTCTCATAAAGTCCACTAGACCATTATAGACGAGTGTTCCCTTTGGCATGAAAAAAGGAGATGCCGGTGCAACTGGATCAAAAATAAAAAGTTCCAGTTCTTTACCCAGTTTACGGTGATCCCGCTTCTTAGCTTCCTCAAGCATTGTGAGATATTCTCTTAACTCTTCTTTAGAGCTGAAACAAGCAGCATAAATTCTTTGAAGCATCGGTCTTGTTTGATCTCCTCTCCAATAAGCGCCTGCAGTATGGAGAAGTTTAAACCAGAATGTAAGCTCCGAAGTCTTTTCGACGTGAGGACCAGTGCAAAGATCAAAGAAGGTATCACCTTGAGTATAATAACTGATGACTTCTCCGTCTGGGATGTCTTTGATCAGCTCGCACTTTAAAGTTTGCCCACGTTCGCTAAAAATTTTGATGGCCTCTTCACGGGAAACTTCATGACGAACGACAGGAAGATTACGCTTAATAATTTCCTTCATCTTGTCTTCAATCTGCTTTAGATTTTCATCCGTCAGCTTACTAGACATTTCGATGTCGTAATAAAATCCATTCTCAATCGTAGGACCAATCCCAAGCTGAACATTCTCCGTTGGGAAAAGTTCCATAATGGCCTGGGCCATTAAATGAGCAGTAGAGTGCCTAAGAGTATCTAAATCGTATTTGGCCATGAATCTCCTCACAGAAGACAAGAATTTTGGATGGGATAAGCGTCTTCAACAATACCAATCAAAGCTCGTTCAATCAATGACTTAGAGTATTTAAGCGAAGGTTTTAAGAGAGCTGTAAGAAATAATCAAACATTTGTCATGCTTTTTCAAAGGCACAGAGGATTAAATCCTCTTAATAATATGAAGTCTTACACTGCGTAAGCATTAGATATTATTGGTGTTAGTGGCTTTTCTTACCTGTTCTAAACTGATATCTTGCTTTTTTGTCAGGGATAGGGTTTAACCACCCATCAGTTGAATTGTAAGATCAAGTGATTTTACTTCATTTTTAGGAGGCTCTTTATGGACACCATTCAAACCCCATCAATCGAAACATTGATGAGTAAAGCTGTGGTGGATCTCACTAAAGACGATCGGTTTCTTGCCCACCTGCCGAGTGATTCAAGTCGAATCGAAGGCCAAGGTCACTACCGACTCGCCAAAATTTTTTACGACAAAGCGGATTTTGAAAAAGCTGAAGAGCATTTTCTAGAAGCTTTAAAACGCACAGATCTACCTCAGGACGCTTTTGCCATATTTAAAATTTATGGATTCCTCATTCGAATTTACTCAGAGAGTTTAAATGAAAGAGAGGCCCATAAGTACATTCAACTTTCCAGCGATCTTTTAGACCAAACGGTTTCTACGCTTCCTTCTTTAAACGGGGAGTATTTCTATAACGCTGCGGTGGTTAATACTTATCGTGGTGAATTTTCTGAAGCTCAGAAAAACTTTCATCAATCTTACCGCAAGGCCCAAACTGAAAATGAGCCGGAATTGATGGCAAAATCACTCTATGCCATGGCCACAAATGCTTATCAAATGAAGAATTTTCAGGAAACAATCGTTCAATTAACTCAGTTGAACGAACTCCTTAATATATTGAAGAAGGGTTACCTGAAGGGGTCAATGCACCTTTTATGGGGGAACGCTCTTCGGGAATCGGGAGAATTTTCAGTCTCTCTTCCTCACTATGACCTTGCCATGAAGCTTCTTCATTCTAAACGTTGTTGGAATATGCATAACTACGTACTTTTGAATAAAGGTATAGCCCTTAAAAAGATGGGTGAGTTTTCAAAAGCTTTACTCCTTTTTGGAATTGCCCAGAATTCTTTGGATGATGAGTATTTTAAACGTCTAGAGCAATTGATCATGATGGAAGTTGAGGATGTGAATGACTCAAGTGTTGATCTTTATCTTGACCGTCACAACCGGGTGATCCATGAGAAAGCACTTGGTGTAATTGATTTTAAACACCGCTTTGTTCTCCTTGAGATCCTTTTCCTCTTGGCGCAAACACCGGGAACTTACTATAATAAAGAAGATCTTGCGAAAATGATCTGGAAAGACGAGTACAATCCTCTTATCCATGACAAATTGATCTATACTAGTATCAGCCGTTTAAGAAAGCTCATTGAGCCGAAAGGAATTAAGCGTCAGTATATTCTTCGTGGAAAAGATGGTTATACTTTCAATCCTCGGGTAAATGCGCGCTTCCATAAAGAAAATGAAGTTGTTAAGCAAAAGAATATCGCCAATATTGAAATTAGTTCTCCTGTTTAGTCTTTTGGTCGGAGGAAGCTACGCTGCCGTAGTTTCCTCCGATCGTTTTTTAATAAAAATTCTCGACCGCACAGTTTCCTTCTTAGATATTCAGTACCAGCACAGAAATCTCAAGGCCCTCAATTGCATTTATTCTGACTCCTTTGTCGTCCAGTTTTTTGAAAAGAGTTTCATCGGGGATTTAAATACCTTCCTGATAAAAATGCCGAATACGGACGAAGAAGTCAGAACTTTTCTTCATGGACAGGAGAATGTTTTAAAAAAAGTACGTTATCTTTTTAAGATGCTTCGTTATACCGAAGATCAGAAAGCTGACGTCTCTCCGGAGTTAACCCGTTTAGTGCGGGAAAGTGTGAAGGAAAATAAATGTGGTACAGCGGTTTTGTATCAGGAAACTTTAAAAACAAACTTCATTAGTCTACTTGAATTAGAGGTCTACCTACGTTCCCGATATGGTGGTCAATTGAAAAGCCAGACCAAGTTTGAAAGTATTAAACCTTCTATGGAACTGTTTGTTGAATCATTAGATAAACAATTTAGTCATGAATACTACTGGTAAGCTTCGTTCAATTGATCTTGCTGGTTCTGCACTTGATGAAGTGATTTCAATGGATCACCAGTATTTCCCTAATCCATGGACTGAGCAGCAATGGCGGGATTTAAATCCGGCCCTGAATCTCTTACTTGTATGGCAACCTCAAGATAAGTGCCAAGGATTTGCTCTCTTTGGAGCTGTTCCCGGTGATAACTCTGCGCATTTGTACAAAATACTTCTGCATCCCGATTGTCGTGGCACGGGAATGGCCCAGGAATTTTGGCAGGCCAGTTGTCTATTTCTTAAAGCAAATGGCATCATAAGTGTCTATTTAGAAGTTGAAGCTGATAATGCCCCGGCCATAACTTTTTATCAGAAAGTAGGCTATAAGCTCCTGCGAAAGAGCAAAGGTTATTACTCAAATGGACAGGATGCTCTGATTATGGAGTTGACTCTGTGAGTCGCAATGGTTTAAATTGCTCTTTTGCTTAGACTTTGTTAAAAAATAGGCCTGCTCGTTTTAGTTGTGTAGTGAGGAAAGGGTGGATTATTCCATCCTTTTTTATTTTTATGGATATAAATAGCGTTAGAAGTGGATTAGAGAAAAAGTTTTTTTTGATGTGTGAACCTGTAGTTCAGGAGACTGGGTATAGGCTTTACGACATGGAATACGTGACTTCTCAAAAACTCCTTAGAATTTATATTCAAGATCCTCGTACCGGCTCTGCTCTCATTGAGGATTGTGTGAAAGTTGATCATGCTCTTTCACCTGCCTTTGAGACGGAAACGTGGATTCCGGAAGATGTTGTTCTCGAAGTTTCATCTCCCGGTGTCTACCGTCATCTTTCAACCCTGGAACATTTTAAGATGACCATCGGTGAAGTGATTGCTGTGGTAATCACGGGGCAGTTATCAGAAGAACAAACCAAAGATGCTCCTAAGGGCATTAAGGGTGAAAAGAAGTTCCGAGGAACTTTATTAGAAGCTGGCAGTGATGATTACACTGTGGAAGTAAAAGGTTATCCGTTAAAGCTTACTTATAAGCAGACGAAGAAAGTAAATTTAGATCCCGATTTGAAATCGGTTAGAGAATAAGGAGAGTAAACTGTGAACTTTTCAGAATTAGGCCGAGTCATCGAGCAATTAGGTAAGGACCGTGGCATCAAGAAAGATGTGGTCGTTGGTGCGATTGAGCAGGCTTTCCTTGTTACCGCCAGGAAGAAATTTGGAATTCAAGGTGAATATGAAGCTCGTTATAATGAAGAAGATGGTGAAGTTGAAATTTTTCAATATAAGAACGTTGTAGATAAAGTACGTGATTCTATTGTGGAAATTGATTTCGAATCAGCTAAAAAACTTGATGAAGACTGTGAAGTTGGTGACCAATTAGGTCTTAAAATCGAAAATCCAGGTTTCTCACGAGTTGATATTCAAACTGCAAAACAAATTATTTTCCAAAAAGTTCGTGATGCTGAAAGAGATATTCTTTTTGCCGAATTCAAACATCGTGAAGGCGACCTGGTTACAGGTATTGCCCGTCGCTTTGAAAAAGGTAACGTTGTTATTGATCTTGGTAAGTCTGATGCTGTCCTTCCTAAGAGAGAGATTATCTTTGGAGAAGCTTTCAAGCCAGGTGATAGAATCCAGGCCTACTTATCAGATGTTGTGATGACTAACCGTGGTCCAGAAATTCGTTTGACCCGTACATCACCAATGTTTTTAGTTAAGTTATTTGAAATTGAAGTTCCTGAAATCGCCGATGGAACAATTGAAGTTAAGGCTGCGGCCCGTGAACCAGGTTATCGTGCTAAAATTGCAGTAACAACAAAAGATCGTGATATCGATCCTGTTGGAGCTTGTGTTGGTATGAAAGGTTCTCGCGTTCAGAACATTGTAAATGAGCTTCAAGGTGAGAAAATTGATATCGTTCGTTGGAATGAGGACACTGAAACTTTTGCACGTGCAGCTCTTGCACCGGCAGATATTCAGTCAATCACTCTTAACCATGACGAGCATACTCTTGATGTGATTGTTGAAGATGATCAGCTTTCGCTTGCTATTGGTAAGCGTGGCCAAAATGTCCGCCTGGCAGCGATGCTTACAGGTTGGAAAATTAATATTATCTCCAAAGCGAAACTCCAAGAGCGAGTTAAGCTTGCTGTTGAAAATCTTATTCAGCTTTCTAATATCTCAGAAGCAACAGCACAGGTGTTGGTGCAGAAAGGTGTTATGTCGATTGTTGATCTGGCGGCCGCAACTCCTGAAGAGATTGCCCGTTATCTCGGTAAATCTGTAGCGGATGCTAAGGCCATGATTGAAATCGCATCAAGTGCTCTTGAAGATGAAAACATCAAGACAGACCTTGATGAGAACGCTGAAATTATTTCTGCTTCAGCTATTCCAAACCAGAGTGGTTTCAAGAAAGCTGAAAGATCAGAAACGAAGCAGGGTGATGACGTTACTAAGTTCTCAGAAGCTGAAAGAAGACTTCGTGAAGAACTTGCAGCATTTAAATTGAAGTAATTTTTTGAAGTTATAATTGGAGAAAAGAATGGCAAAAAAAGTTTACGAACTTGCCAATGAACTTGGAGTTGGAGCACTTGATCTCGTTGAGAAGCTCAAGTCGATGGGTTTTAATGTGAGAAATCACATGGCAAGCCTGACAGACGAAGAGCTTGTTAAGGCCAAAGCGGCTTATGCAGTCCCTGAGAAGAAGGCTTCCCCAAGTAAGAAAGCCGTTGTTCGAAAGGTAATCAAGAGAGAAGCTCCACCTGTTGCTGAAGAAGTGCCTGTTGCTCCTAAAGAGGAAGAGGCGGTTGTTCTGGCACCTGAAGCTGAAAAAGAGGCTCCGGAAGAAGTTGCTCCAGTACCAGCTGTTGAAGTCACTGAAGCTGCTGCTCCCACGGCGGAAGACAAACCTAAAGTTGTCACTGTGAAGCGGAAAACAAAAGCTCAGAAGGAAGAGGAAGATAAGCGTGCGGTAGAAGCTAAAGAAGAAGCCGCTGCTCAAGCTGCTGCTGAACAAGCGGCTCGTGCTAACCAGCCTGAACCAACAGCCGCCAGTTATAACACTTCTAAGATTCGTGATCCTAAAAAAGACTATTACGAAGAGAAGAGACATACCTTTACTCCAGTCTTTATCCCTGAAGAGACCAAAGTGGAGACTCCTGAGAAGAAAGCTCAAGACGCTCGCTTAATGCCTCGTCGTCCAGTGGATGAAAATGAAAACCTGACTGAAGAAGAGAAAGACAAAAAACGAATGGGTGACCTTGCAGCTGCCATGGGCAAAAAAGGTGTGGGCGCCGGTAAGAAAGATATCACTGTTATTCGTGCCGACGAAGAATTGAAGTACGCTTCAGCTCTTGTTGGTAAAGCTATTTATACTCCAGCAAAGAGGAAGAAAATTTACTCAGGACCAACACAAAGAACTTTAATTACAGAAGTTAAAGAGTCTAAACGAGTTATTACTATTCACGGTGTGATCACTGCTGAAGACCTCGCTCAGAAGCTAAGCGTTCGCTTTGATGCTTTCGCTAACCGTCTTCTTGAAATCAACCTTCTGGTAAAAGCTGATGATTATATCGGTGTAAAACTTGCGGGCCAGATTGCTGCTCTTTACAACTATAGAGTTGAAGATGTCGCTTTCAATGAAGAAGCCGTTCTGAATAAGAACGTCGGTGAGGATAAGTCAGAGTTTCCAACGAGAAATCCAATCATTACGATCATGGGTCACGTTGACCATGGGAAAACTTCGCTTTTAGATTACATCCGTAAAGCTAAGGTTGCCTCAGGAGAAGCTGGTGGTATCACTCAACACATTGGTGCTTACTCAGTAAATGTTAAGAACGCCATGCTTACGTTCCTCGATACTCCTGGTCACGCGGCTTTTGCGGCCATGAGACAACGTGGAGCTAACGTAACAGATATCGTGGTTCTGGTAGTTGCTGCTGATGATGGTGTTATGCCTCAGACTGTTGAATCAATCCGTTTTTGTAAAAATGCTAATGTTCCAGTAATCGTTGCTGTGAATAAAATAGATAAACCTGCTGCTAATCCGGATAAGGTGAAGCAAGGTTTGGTTGAGTTCGGCTTACTCCCAGAAGACTGGGGTGGTGAAACTCAGTATGTACATCTTTCGGCCTTAACTGGTGAAGGTATTGATAATCTTCTTGAGGCCATTCAGCTTCAGGCGGAAATCATGGATCTTCGCGAGAATCCAAAAGGTCCTGCTGAAGGTATTGTTATTGAATCAAAAATTGAAGTTGGACGTGGTCCGGTTACAACCATCTTGATTCAAAAAGGTACACTGGCCAAGGGTGATGCCATTGTTGTTGGTGAAACTTCAGGTAGAGCTCGTTCACTTATGGATTACACCGGTAAGATGTTAAATGCTGCCGGTCCTTCGACTCCTGTTCAGATCCTGGGACTTGAAAATGTTCCATCTCCGGGAGACGTGCTTAACGTTGTGAAAAACGAGCGTGAAGCCACTAAGATTGTTGAAAATCGTATCAATGAGAGAAAAGCTCTTGCTAATACTTCAATTGAAGCTAAAAAAGTTTCTTTGGAAGATTTCTTTGCAACTGCCCAGAACAACTCTGAGGCTGAGAAGAAAGTTCTTAAACTTATTGTCCGTTCAGATGTTCAAGGATCTTTTGAAGCTATTCGTACGGCCGTGGAACAGCTCGGAAACAATGAAGTGTCAGTTGAAGTTATTGGCGGTGGTGTAGGTGCCATTACTGATAACGATGTCAATCTGGCGGCTTCTACACAAGCCTTTATCATGGGCTTTAATATGAGACCAGTAACGACTGCTCGTCGTCTTTCTGAAGAGAAAGGCGTTGATATCAAGACTTACTCGATCATTTATGAACTTATCAATGATGTAACACTTGCCCTTGAAGGCATGTTAACACCTGAGAAAGTTGAGAAATACATTGGACGTGCTCAAGTACGTGAAACTTTCGCCATTCCTAAAGTTGGTACTATTGCAGGTACTGCCGTGGTTGACGGTAAGATTGAGCGAGGCTGTAATATCCGTCTTCTTCGTGATGGTAAAATCATTTACGACGGTAAACTTACAACTCTCAAGCGCTTCAAAGATGAAGTTAAAGAAGTTAAAAACGGTTACGAGTGCGGTATGTCTCTTGAGAACTTCAATGATGTTAAAACTGAAGACATTATCGAAGCCTATATTATGGAAGAGAAGAAAAGAACGCTTACTTCTGATCTTACTCTCTAAGGATAAATTGTGGCCGGACGTGGTAATAAATTTTCAAAAATCAAATACGAGGAAAGGGTCCGCGATGAGATTAATCTCGCTCTCAGAAGAGAGTTCGCGGATCCTCGTCTCATGAATGTTTCTGTTACTCACGTCGAGCTAACTCAAGATTATTCTCATGCTAAAGTGTACTGGGATACTTTCAATGCAAACACTCGTGGCGATGCCAAAGAGGCCATTGAAAGTACTGCTGGACGCATGAGAAAGCTTCTTTCAACAAAGATGGAAGTTCGTCATACTCCTGAAATTCACTATATTTATAATTCTCAATTCGAAGATGAGAGTAAAATCGATAAGCTTTTGAAAGATTCGGCGGATGAAGCCGAATAAGAAACAGGCCCTTTTTCCACCTCTGGTATTCAATGTCTTTAAACCTGCTCGCATAACATCTTATGATGTTGTCAGGCATTTTAAACGCCATCTTCCTCCCGGATTTGGAAAAATTGGACATTTCGGAACCCTGGATCCATTTGCATCCGGGGTCTTAATGATAGGTATTTGCGGGGCCGCAAGACTTAATGATTTTATTCATGACTTCCTTCCAAAAACATATCTGGCCGTAGGCAAACTTGGAATTGAAACACCTACCGGGGATTATACTTCTGAAGTTGTTCAGAGAGATGACTCTCTTTATCTAAAACGTGAGATTGCCAGTTTTTCAGCTGCTTTCATTGAGGAAAAACTTCGGGAAAAATTTATAGGTGATTACTGGCAGGCGCCTCATAAATATTCGGCTTCAAAATTTATGGGAAAAAATCTTCATGAATGGGCCCGTGAAGGGGTGGAAGTTAAAAAAGAGCCAGTTCTGCGACGAGTGTATAAAATAGAGGTAGTAAAATATCAGTTCCCTTATCTTTCAGTCAGAGTTGAGGTGAGTTCAGGAACCTATGTCAGAACGCTTTTTGCAGATATGTGTAATTATCTAGGGACTTTAGGCTCTTTGATCTCTCTGGTGAGAGAGAGTGTTGGGCCCGTTAATATTAAGACGGCCATTTTTAAAAAGGACTGGCCGCTAGATAAGTTACCATCCATTATTGATTTAGGAATGAAGATCGAAGATGTTCTTCCTTTTTCTCAGTATAAATTAAACGCCCAACACACACTGGCCTTCAAGAATGGCGCCTTCTTACGACCAGCTGAAATGCAGCTCTCATTTGAGAGCAAAATGTCTGATTCCTATTTCTGGATGACTGATGAAGAGGATCGTCTTTTAGGTCTGGGAGAAAAAACCTTTCCTAATGAGCTTAAGGCAAAGATAAATTTTCATTCAGAGGTCCTAACTGGGCCTGCATCTGATCATAACCCTGAATAACTTGATTCCAACAAGCCTCTGTGAAAACATCAACTGCTGAAAAATCTTTCGGATCAATTTCTTTATGAACAATGATTCCCACGCTTCTTCCTGGGTTAATCATTCCCTTAGCATTCAGTATCCCTCTTGTGCCATAAATACTGACAGGAATGACTGGGATTTTTTCGTTATAAGCAAAAATCAATAATGTTCTTTTAATTTCTGAATAGGCCTTGGGATGTGCTGTTTTTGAACGAGTACCTTCGGGATATACCTGAAGGCCAATTCCTTGCTTGGTGATTCTTTTTTTGGCCTTCTCAAACACTTGTCTTCTTGATGCAGTTTTACTTCTGGAAACGGGTAGCGCTCCCGAGATCCATGCCATCCATCCAAGAATAGGAATGTTCAGGACTTCTTTTTTCATGATTGGTGGGGCCTGATGTTTAGTTGCCTGAAGAGGAATATCCATATAGCTCTGATGATTAGCAATCAAAAGACCTTTGGCAGGGATGACATTAAAAGCCTCAGAGCGATGGTCTTCTGATATTCGAATCTTAGCATGACAAGCGTAACGCAGTATGATCAGACCAAAATACTTCCATACCGGGGAGACCATTTTTAATCGTCGTTCCAAGGGGAATGGGAAGGCAATCAAACACCCTGGAAGAAGTACGAAAACCAGAGCGAAGAAGCCCACAAAAATAGCTTTTATTTGAATTAGAATTTGCATGCAGGCCATTGTACTTATTCTATTTAAACAGACAACAAACAGGTGGATCTTTTTGTTCTAATTCTTCACTATTTAGGATATAATTCCATAGATTAACAGGATTAATTTAGGAGTTTACTGTGTCAACCAGCTTAATCGCCATGGGCGTTGCTATTTTTCTGGTTATTAATTTAGTAGTGGGTTTGGCCATACTAAGTTTATTATTCGGAACTTTTGAAACCCTTTTTGGTAAGCCTAAACTTTCAATACTTAGATCTACCAAAAGCGGAAACTTTTTTGCCTTTGGTTTTAAGTGGAATTCGGCTAAAGAGCCTGCCGCTATCAACACTATTCGTATCCGCTTATTCAATCCGTTTGGAAATCCGACCCAGGTTCAAGTGACCAAACAGTTTGAGCCCAAGAAAAATTCATTTGCTGTAGAAGTTGATATGGGGCCTGGTCTGATTGACCTATTAGGTGCTAAGAATTTTGACCTGGCGACTATTCAGGTTGAAGTTGCCTCTTCTAAAGATGGTCTTTCTTGGCATTTTGATATGAAGGGACCTAAGTTTAAGAGATTGGTTTCTGAAGCTCATCTGACTGTTGATCAATTTATTAGTGATCATAAAATTGAAACTCTTAAGACTTCTAAGCCACCGATTGATATTCCCATCCGTAGTTTTATAGCTGATACAGTGCCAGGAAAAGGTGCTCAATTGGCCATTCCAACCAATCCTTCATTTGCCGCTCACTTTGCAGGAAGTGCTGCACCTACGACAACGGGAGGATCTGGTGGTGCCCAGGCCCCTGCCGGTGAGAACTTTGCTGTTGCTAAAGTTTGGATTGAGCCAGGTTGTATTGTTTGTAACGCTTGTGAAGATATTTATAAAGACGTTTTTGAGGTGCTTTCAGATACTTGTATCATTAGACCGAACGCTCCTCTAAACGATGGATTAAGAATTCAGGAAGCTGCCGAAGCTTGCCCAGTAGAGGTCATCAAATTTACAAAAGCATAAATTAAAAAGGCCCTCTCTGAGGGCCTTTTTTTTTACTTATTTGAGTTTTTCCCACACCAGATCTGTTTGGAAGAAGTTTTTCAATCCTTCCTCATTTTCCAACCAGATTTCCTTTAAGCTTTCACGATGCTTTTTAAGTTCAGGGCATTCAAAAGTCAGGACTGGAGAATTATATTTCTCAACTGCAAAAGTCCCAAGGGAGCCTGGAGTAGGGTATCCAATATCTGAAGCAGTTTCATACTTATTGAATTGAGAAAGGTAGTCGGCCACATCTTTGGAATTACCATTGTAATTAAGAATAGGTTTCCAGGTATGGAATGAAATAATCAGGCCAGGTTTATACTTATCCATGAGTTTTACCAGGTACTGGTTTTCCGGTTCTGACATGGCCTTGCTGCCTGGATTGTACTTGGCCTGAGTATGAACGCCAGTCCAGTCTTTAGTCGGCAGATTGCGATTCAGGTCGACCTGATGAGCATTCACCCGAGTTTGGGCCCGGTAGCCGTCGACATTAAGAATTGGAATAACAATCATAGGAAGATCTTTTAAGGAATGTTCTAATTTTAGCCATTGGAACAATTCTTTTAAGACGTAAACTCCCTCAACTTCATCTCCGTGTACTCCACCTATTAAGTAGAGGTATTTGGGCGCTTTGATGTCAGTCTTAAACGCCGGAATAGAATTGCCTTCAAAAGATTGTCCGCTTTCTATCTCTGAAAAAATCATATTTGCTCTCTATGAAGATAAACTGCCGACTGGCCGGGAGTCTCTTCAACCTCCACTTCTAGACTATTAAAAGAAAAACCAAACTTTTGTAAAACCTTCTTCCTGATTTCATCACAGATATAAACGGCAATTCTTTCTGCACTGGTATTCAGGATAGGAAGAAGAAGAACATCTGTCATAGGAATTGAAAAGTGGCATTCATCAGGGGTTTCGATGACGTAGTTCTTTTTTTCAGTATAAATCTTCAGGTGTTTATTATCTTTAGGTATTAGAAGTTTATGGTCTAGGAAATCACAGACTTCACGAACGATAGGCTTAATGTCCAGAAAATCAAACACCATATCTCCTGCGAGATCAGGCGCTTCCCCTCGGACTTGAACACGATAATTATGACCGTGAAGAGGTTCTCTTCCCCCGTTCTCAAAAATCATGAAGTGCGAAGATGCAAAATTAAAGTATTGCTTATAAACTTTAATCGAAAATGGAAGACTCAAAGGTCATTTCCTGTTTGGGTTTAAGTTCCAGAGAAGATACTATCGCGTTAAAAAATTGGCAAAGGGAATACGCCCTTTGCTGCATTAAGCTAAAGGTAAAAATGAAGAAAAAGCACCTTCGCGCACTGAGTTCCATCGAAAATTGGCTACAAAAGAATAATATTTCTAATGAAGAGGTTAAAAAATCGATTCTCTCCCTACGAACTGCCCTTGAGTCAATTCCCGAATTAGCTAAAGAAGATTTCAGTGATGCCCTGCCTTTACCATCTGAGATTTCCAATGAGCCTGGTACTCTGGCCCTTTATTCAGACGGAGGATGTCGTGGGAATCCTGGGCCTGGAGCATTCGCTTACGTCGTTCAGGAGTATAGCGGAGCTGTTCTTGCGGAAGGAGTGGAGTTCGAAGCTTACACTACCAATAATAAAATGGAGCTATCCGGTCCCCTGAGAGGACTTCAAGAATTAAAGGCCATTCTTCCTGAAGGTGGAAAAGAGCCTCTCTTAACAAAGATAAAAGTCATCACTGATTCCAAGTATGTTGTTGATGGTATGAAGAGCTGGGTTCAAGGTTGGAAAGCAAGAGGGTGGAAAAAGGCAGACAATAAACCACCTGAAAATTTGGAACTGTGGCAAGAGCTGGATCTGATTCGGAATTCATTCATGGAAGTTGAATGGGTTTGGGTTAAAGGCCATGGCGGACATCCTCAAAATGAGTATTGTGATAAAAAGGCCAATGAGGTGATGGATGAGAATATTACTTAGCCTCCTCTGGCTTGTATCAACAAATTCTTATGGGGTTTGTGGATTTAAGGCAGAAGTCGACAAAGTTTTCTCACTTTCTGGAAGTACGACGGTCCTTTTAAAAGAACTAGGTCTACTTCAGCATTCCAAGGTTAAAGGTATTTCAGTGTTTAATCCTGTTTCTGCAGGAGAATTTTCAGGGAAGGTTTATCCCGGTGGCATCTTTTTATCCCGGGACTCTTTAACTGAATTTATTGGGGGACTGGTTTTTTATGATGAGAGCCGTGAATTAACAAAAATCCTCAATTCCATGAGTACTATAAATAGCCGTGAGATTAGAACCAGAAGCCTTAGTCCCTTACAAGCTTTTGATAAGGCCTTGGACGAAGTCTCCCTTTATCTCAAGGGCTGCGAAGACAAGGCCCGAATGCTTAGAGAAAAATTCCTAGGCTTAGAAAAGCAGCTTCTTGAAAAAGTCCCGGCAGGTCTTCCGGTGATTTTTTATCTTGGTGAACTAAGAGGCGACAGATATCCGGAAATGGTGATCGTTAATGATGGTGTGGTCAAATGGCTCAAGGATAAACAAAGAATAAAGACCTATCCATCCACACTTGCTTATGTGAACTGGTCCTCAAGAATGATGCAATCCCTGCCTGAGAATACCTTGCATGTGGGAGTCAAAGATTCAGGAAACTCTGGAGAAAAGTCTGTTAAAAGGTCATCCAAAAAGATGACCCTTATTTATCCTGGGGCATTGGTTCCTGGTCTAAGTCAACTTGAAGCATTTTTATACTGGGCCCAATCACTTTGATTGATTGCTGTTCACAATATCCTGAGCGATCTTTTTCATCCTGAGAAATTCTGGAGTGACGGTTGTGCCTCCATTACTCTTAATTAATATTTTCATTTCATTGGCCTGAGCAACTCTCGATTTTGAAGGTGGGTGAGAGGCCATCGCATCTGAAACCCAGCCCATGACAGCATTCTGATTTTTCTTGGCAGCTTCTTCCATGGCCTGAAGTTTACGATAGAAGTCTCCGACTTTCTCTTTGTCGTATCCGGCATTGGTAGCATATCGAAATCCTACCCGGTCAGATTCGAGTTCATCTTCTTGAGAATTTTTCATGAAGCCATACTTTTGAATCATAAGACCTCCAACGCCGCCTGCCCCAGCTCCATAGAGAGCGTATTTCGCTTTACAGGCAGTATCGTTGGGAGCACATAATTTTTTACTCAATAAATAACCGGCAGTACCACCAAGTGCGGCGCCGATTCCTCCAAATACCCAGGTCTTTCCTTCTTCTTTCTTGGCCATGTACATTCTTTCGGCCGTGTGACGTGCAGTCACGTGACCTATTTCATGGCCTAAAACTCCAGCAATTTCCGCTTCAGATTCGGCCATTGCAATGATGGGGGCCGTCATGAAGATACTTCCTGCCGGGAGAGCAAAAGCATTTACTGCCTTAACATCAACGACTGTAAAGCTGTAGGTATATGGGTTGTTATTGAGCTTATTGGCCTTCACAATTTTTTGCCCGATCTTATTGAGATAGGCCTGAATCTCAGGATTCCTTGCTGGAGGATAATCTTTTTTCATCTCTCCAAGTGCTTCTTTGGTCAGTTTTTTTTCTTCTTCCACCGTTAAAGCGGCTTTTTGTCCTTGGTTATTACCTTCCCTGTAACGTGTTTTTTCCGTAGCACAGGCAGAAATTAAGAAGACAATACTAAGAATCAATAAGAACTTATTTTTAGTCATGATACACCTCAAAGCATTTTCCACATTTTATGTTAGAGGGTAGAATCATCCAAGAATTATGTATAACTTTAAAGTAAATGATCCTCATTTTTTACCTCATTGTGGGTGTGATATCGAACTGACTATCAAGGCAGGTGAATGCGCCGTGATTGTTGGGGAAAATGGTCTGGGGAAAACGACTCTCATTCAAAATTGTTATGAACAACAAAATAAACATGCGGTATTGATTGAGCAAAAACCTCTGGATATTTTTTATGATCGAAGTTTAGGTAGAGTGAAAGACATTTTCCTGGCATCTGGAAATGAATATCTTGATCGGGATTTTTTTAACCGATGCTGGATAAGTCTTGGACTTAATCTCAAGCATGATCGCTATCTTGCAACCTTGTCCGGAGGTGAAGGGCAGGCCCTCAAGATATGTTTAGGCTTAGCTCAAAGAGTACCTATCCTGTTCTTGGATGAACCCTCCCAGTTTCTCGATTCTCAATCGAAAGTGATTTTAAATGAACTGCTACAACAACTCCTCGAGAAAAAGAAGTCGATTTTCATTGTTGAGCATGATCTGGGCTGGTTAACGGTCCCAATGACGTTTTATAAGTTAGGAACTAATGAGAGACAATTAAAGGTAGAAAAAACATGGAGTATATAGTTTTAAGGTCTCTATGTGCCATTATTACCGGTGTGCTCCTTTCTCAAACCGGAAGCTTGATTCAGATGAGTACTCGAAATATTCTGGCGAGCCCTTCCACTCTTGGGTTTGATGGTCTTTCAATTTTATGGATACTTATCTTTCATTCGCTTTTATTACTTTTTGGTTACGATCATCCGGTTTTTTCATTGATCATGATGGGGATTCCGGCCTTCTCAATCGTCGGATGGTTTTATGCCTACTATCTGGGACGTCAAAAAAATATCGAGCGTCTGATCCTGATAGGGCTCACCTTTAACTTATTGGTTGGTGCAATCTTTTCATTGTGGCAGTTTTTATTCCTGGCCTTTAATTTACCTTTTCCAGTGGAGTTATGGTTCGGGCATTTTCGATACGCTGATAGAACAGGTTTTTTAATACTCTTTTTGATAGAACTTTTCTTGATTATGGGGTGGTGGTTTTTTAGAAAAGACTTCCTGACTTTTTCTCTAGGAAAAAGCGTGGCACGCAATCTTAAGCTTAATCAGGGGAGACTATATTTATTTTTATTTATTGCAATTGCCATCGGTACTTTTTCAGTGGTCGCTTTATTTGGGGCCTTCTCTTTCTTAGGCCTGGTTTTTCCCATTATGGCCCGAAAGCTGTGGTTCAAAAAATTTGACTTAAATGGAGAGTTTCTTTGGGGCGGATTTTTTAATGGCCTCATCTTTATGGCGATTGATTTTTTGTGTTACTTTTTTCCTATCTATGGGGCAGAGGTTCCAGTGGGCCTGATTGCAACAGGTGTAGGCGCAGTGAGTCTTATTCTTCTTCTGTGGAAAGCAGATGGACACTTGGAAATACTGGCAAAGAAATGAAAATGAAGTTATTCTTTAAATGTTTTAAATTAACAAAGGATTGTTCCGTATGAAAAAAACATGGGTTTATTTAAGCCTTATCGTTTCAGTACTAGCTCTGACTGCTTGTAACTCTAATGACCCTAAGAAAGTAAAACTTGAATCAGAAGATGATAAAACGTTCTACGCAATGGGGTACATGCTGGGTGGAAATCTTCAGCGTTTGACACTTTCGGATAAAGAGCTTCAGGCCCTTTATAAAGGTGTTGCAATGGCAGCTAAAAATGAAAAAGCGGAAGTTGATATGGGAACATATCAGAACCGTATTCAGGAAGTTTTCAAAGCTCGTATGGATAAAGTTGCAGCAAAAGAGAAAGAGTCTGGAAAAGCTTTCATTGAAAAATTCATCAAAGATGAAGGTGCTACTAAAACTGAATCTGGCCTTGCTTATAAAGTAATCAAAGAAGGTACAGGAGCGACTCCAACTGCAGAAGACATTGTTGAAGTTCACTACCACGGTACTCTTGCTGACGGTACAGTATTTGATTCATCTGTTGAGCGTGGGAAGACAATTTCTTTCCCTCTTAACCGCGTAATCAAAGGTTGGACTGAAGGTCTTCAAACAATGAAAGAAGGCGGAAAAACTAAGTTTGTTATTCCTTCTGACCTGGCCTACGGCGAAGCTGGTGCTCCTCCAAAAATTCCTGGTGGTGCAACTCTTGTTTTCGAAGTTGAGCTCTTCAAGGTAACAAAAGCAGCTGATGCTAATAAAGCAGCTCCTAAGAAAAAGTAATCAAATCTTTCTCAAGATTGTAGGGGCCAGGTTATCCTGGCCCTTTTTTTTAATCAAATGTTGGTACGAACCAACATGCTGGTCGAATTCCCATTTCATGTCCATGTGAGGGATGACAGGTTCCAATCCTTTCATCCAGACTTGAAACTGATTTATAAGAACTGATTTCACAAATTGAGCCTTGAAAATAAGTATCCACACGGCACTGGGTAAGTGGGTGAGAATCGACTGTCTGATCGACTATGTTCTGATCGGGAGTGTTGATGTCCGGCAAGACATCTCTCCTGTATGCCATGACATTTCCCACCGAGATACCTGCCAGTGTGGTTCTAACACAAAGGGCCCTTTCCCACTCCTGCTTGAAAGAGAGGGAGCATTTTTCGGTGGCCAGAAGAGGTACCTCCTTTTCTTTAATCGCCATTTGATTGTCATCTTTCCTGAACACCTTTCTTAGGCATTTCAAAGTGGCGTAGTAATCAGCTTGTCCCTCAGTTGATGGCCAGGAAGGATCAGGCAGATTCTTTTTTGGAGCTCCACCTAGGTGGTGACCAAGTTCATGACATATGACCAAGGCGTAACCATCTTCTGTCAGCATAGGGTGTCGGGCAAATCCACCATAAAGATTAATGATGACCTCATTACCTTTTTTCGTCGTTCCAGCATTGACCCGAGGATCTTCCCATAACCGATTAATCGTAAGTTTTTTGCCAATCTTTTCAAGGATGACACTATAGGTTTCTGCTACCTTATCAATCACCTGATGGTACTGAGCTTCTGTCAGGCCATCACTTTTTTCAGAAGGGGAGATGGTCATATTATTTTCAGGTAAAAAAGAGCAGGACCAGGATTTGGATAAATAAATAAATAGGCTTAAAAAAAGGGGAATTAAAAAGCGCATCATTCCTCCATGAAATTAGACCTATCATTTCTTGATTGAAGAATTCTTGTCTAGGAGGTGTGCAATGGCTTTAGTGCAAAAAAAAAGGGCAGCCGAAGCTGCCCTTTGGGGAGAATTATTTAGAAGGCTTGAACCAACAAAGTGGACGAGTTCCAATTTTATGACCAAGTGAAGGGTGGCAAGTTCCCTTAACTTCATCAGTTGATGAAACATCTTCATTCATACTAACGTCACATACAGAACCTTGATAATAAGTATCAAGACGACATTGAGCTTTCGGGTGATTGTCATCAGTTTTAGTTACAACCTTAGTATCAGGCGTGTCGAATTTTGGCTCAGGAAGTTTTCCAAGAGCGGCAAATAGGTCAGCTACCGATTTTCCGGCCATGCTAGTACGGATACAAAGAGCTCTTTCTTCTTTGTTATATTTGTAAGTTTTGTTACAAAGCTCAGTTACCATTTTAGGAATACCAGCAGATTTGTTCATCTTTCTTACGATGGCCTGGTTATTATCGTTAAGCCATGCTTTACGAAGACATTTAGTCGTTGCGAAGTAGTCGGCCTGACCTTCGTTTGAGGCCCAGCTAACAGCTCCACCGCCGTTTCCGCCCCACCAGCCGCCGCCAGAAGTAGACTGGCCTTTTCTCGGTGCGCCACCAATGTGGTGACCAATTTCGTGACAAACAACCAACGCCATAGCGTCTCTAGTGATAGTTTCGTGACGAGCTAAACCGCCGAACATAGCTACTTTCCAAGCCTTACCAGACTGAGAAGCATATGCGTTAACCGTCCCATCAGTCCAGTTTCTTTCAATGTTTAGCTTAGCGCCCATGTTAGAAATGATAGGCTGGTAAATAGCTTCAACTTCATCAATAGCTTGGTTGAATTCTTCTTCAGAAATACCAGTCATCGATTTTTGATTTGCTGGGATATAGAAGTTGTTCTCAGGTAAAAATCCGCCATTACCAATACCATCAATAGTACAAGTAAAAGCAGTTGCTGTAATAGCAAGGCCTAAAACCGTGGCCGTCATTTTCATCGACTTAATCATTTGTATCCTCCGTGATCCTGGAACATTACTTATGTTAGGATTTGTTGCGACAGCAATTGTTTCTTTTTTTTAGGAGAGCTGTCTAGTAAGTTTTAAAAGTTGAATCTTATTGTAAGATTATGTTGGAAAGGTGAGTTAAATAAACAGTTATTTAGAAGTCTTTCAGGAGAAAACTAACAATGTATCACATCGCTTTTTATGTTCCTGTGTCCCATGCAGAGTCTGTCAAAGAAAGTATGTTTTTGGCCGGAGCAGGTAAAATTGGGGGCTATCAAAGATGTGCTTTTGAAATAGCTGGAATAGGGCAGTTTGAGCCACTCAAAGGAAGTAATCCCTTTGTTGGGCAGGTTGAAGTGTTGGAAAAGGTAAAGGAAGTAAAAGTTGAGATGGTCTGTGAAGAGGAGTTTTTAATTAAAAGTATTGAGGCCATGAAGCGCTCTCATCCTTATGAGACCCCGGCTTATTATGCGATCAAAACGGTCGGGATATAATTCTTTTCTCCTGACTAATAAGTTGAGCAGTTAAGCCGATAAGAAATAAGAACAAAGAGGTTTAAAATGAAACTCTTCCTTATTTCTTTTTTTATACTTTCGGCAGTCATGGCCGCAGACCAGGCCATTCATCCAACGCGTGAAGTGGCCGTGATCGTTACCAAGGAAGGATATTACCCTAAGACCTTATCAGTCTTTGAAGGGGAAAAAGTGCGCTTTTACATCACTTCAACTGTGGAAGAGCCTCATTGCATGATCGTTGAATCCCATAAAATTTTTCTGGCTGCCAGCAAAGGCAAAGTTACTGAAGCTGAAGCTGTCTTTAATAAAGCAGGCGAATTCGCTTTCTACTGCCCGAGCTCTAAAAATGATGGAAAAGTAGTTGTTTTAAAAAAACAAGTACCGAAAAGAGAAGTGGCCTCAGAGAAAAAACCTGATGGCATGGTCTGGATGCCAAAAGAGTACTAGGAGTACCAAGTCATGAGTAGCGTTTTTCAAGACGCCATTGCCAACCTCTTGTCTCCCATTGGAGACTTGCTTAAAGATCCTTCAGTGTCTGAAGTCATGATCAATGGTCCCTTTGAAATTTTCATAGAAAGAAAAGGTCTGGTTTACCGGGTTCCTAATAAATTTGCCGATGATGAATCACTCATGGCCTCGATGAGGGCGGTTGCTCAGTCAGTGGGCCGGGTGATTGATGCTGATAATCCACGTCTGGATGCTCGTCTTCCGGATGGCTCGCGTATTGCTGTGGTCATTCCTCCTATGGCGAAAGCGGGTGTAACAGTTGCGATTCGAAAATTCTCGGAAGAAAAGCTGGGACTAAAAGACCTCATTAATTTCGGTTCTCTTTCTCCCGATGGTGCGCGTTTTCTGGACTGCTGTATGTATCTCGGAAAAAACACGCTGGTCAGTGGTGGAACAGGCTCGGGTAAGACCACCATGCTAAACGTTTTGGGCGGAAGAATGCCTAAAACTCAGCGTCTTCTTATTATTGAAGATGCTGCCGAATTACAGATTAAAGCTGAACACGTTGTGCGGTTTGAAACCAGAAAGGGAAATCCTGTTCTGGGTATAAAAGAAGTGACTATTCGTGATCTTATGGAATCGGCCCTTCGTCTTCGTCCGGACCGAATCATCGTCGGAGAGGTGCGTGGAACTGAGGCGCTCGATCTGTTGAATGCGATGGGTACTGGTCATGAAGGTTCCATGGGAACGGTTCATGCCAACAGCCCGATTGATGCCTGTACCCGTCTTGAAACTTTATGTTTAATGGGCGAGACCAAGATTCCACCTGATGCCATTCGAAAGATGGTAGGAAGTGCGCTGCAACTTATTGTCCAGTGCTCTCGTTATCATGATGGTGGCCGTCGGACTTCCCATATTTCAGAAGTTCTGGATGTCGATGAACATGGGCGTTATGTGGTTCGGGACATTTTTCGCTGGATCCAAACTGGCAAGGATGAACAAGGTAAATTCATTGGCGAGATGGTCGCGACGGGTTATGTACCGACTTTCTTTGAAGAATTTGTGGCCAATAAACTGCCCTTTCCTAGGACAAATTTTAAACCACCTGATTGGGCCATCCCCTCCCTTAAGAAAGCATCTTAATTCTCTTGCAAAAACTTTCAAATTTATAAGGTATGCGGTACCTTTTTAGCTCTTGATTGATCATCATAAGGAGCTCAAATGAGTACTATTAAGAAAGTTCATGCCCGTCAGATTCTGGATTCCCGTGGAAATCCTACTGTTGAAGTTGATGTTACAACGGATAGAGGATTTGTAGGACGGGCTTCAGTTCCATCGGGGGCCTCAACAGGTAGTCGTGAGGCACTTGAACTACGAGATGGTGATAAATCAAAATATATGGGTAAAGGGGTTTTAACAGCCGTTAAAAATATCAACGAATCCATTGCTCCCAAATTAATTGGTAAGAGTGTGTTTGATCAAAGAGCAATTGATCATATGATGCTGGAAATTGATGGGACTGAAAATAAATCTAAGTTGGGAGCAAATGCCATCCTTGGAGTCTCCATGGCCGTTTGCCGTGCCGGTGCTCTGGAGAAAGGAAAGCCTCTCTATCTTTATCTTTTTGAAGATCTGAAGGTTCCTAATCCTGTAGGCAAAATGCGTTTACCAACACCTTTAATGAACATCATTAATGGGGGAGCACACGCTTCGAATAATCTGGATATCCAGGAATTCATGATCGTTCCTCATATGAAGAAAAGTTTCTCAGAGAACTTCAGAGCAGGTGTAGAAGTTTTTCATCATTTAAAAAAAGTTCTATCTGACAAAGGCTACTCAACCAATGTCGGGGATGAAGGCGGTTTTGCTCCTGATCTTAAGAGTCATGATGAAGCAATCGAATGTATCATGACCGCGATTCAAAAAGCGGGTTACAAACCGGGAGTGGATATTTCTCTCTCTCTTGATTGTGCTGCTTCGGAATTCTATAAAAATGGTAAGTATGAAATGCAAGGCAAGGTTTATACTTCGGAAGAAATGATTCCTTATTATGAGCACATGATGAAAATAGCTCCTATCTATTCTATCGAAGATGGTTTTGACGAGAGTGATCAGAAAGGCTTTATCAATTTCCAGGCCAAGCTTGGTTCTCAAGTTGTAAATGTCGGGGATGATCTTTTTGTTACTAACGCTAAAATTTTAAAACGTGGGATTGATAATAAAGAGGCCAATGCGATATTGGTCAAAGTGAACCAAATTGGTTCATTAACAGAAACCTTTGATACTTTAAAACTCGCCTATGATAATGGTTATAAGGCTATTATTTCTCACCGTTCCGGTGAAACGGCCGATTCATTTATTGCCGATTTGGCCGTTGCAACCGGTTCCGGCCATATTAAAACTGGTTCTGCTTCACGCTCCGATCGGATGGAGAAATACAATCAACTTTTACGAATTGAAGAAGAAATGGGCGCAAATGCCCAATTTGATACAGTTAAATAAATGATCTTAGGGCAGAGGGGAAGTTTTCCCTTCTGCTTTTTCATTGTTTTGCATCCGGTATGGCCTTAGAATCTATATAGGTGATTGGACCTAAGCTCAAAGGGGGTCCTTTGAATACGAAGCTTTTTGTTGGACTCACATTTTTCTCTGATAATTCTTTTGCTAAAAACATTGAAAGTTTTAGAACTCGTTCCGATTCTAAATTTCAAACGAATCCTTATCTACATTTACCGATCGTCCCGCCATTTGAAATTGATGTGACTGAAGTCAAGAAACTCAAAGACGAATTAGTTGAAGAATTGGAAGCCTTTTACTTTGAAAACACTGAACATCATGTTTTGAATTTCACGGGGATGGATGTACAGGAACATAAAAAGAATAAGATCCTTTATTTAAATCCCTTGATTGAAGAAGAGCTCTCTTTATGTCAGGAGTCTTTATTTGCCATTTGTCAGTCTTACATAGCTGACAGAGAGAAAAAGCTCAAAGAATCCAAGAAAACCTTTCTGACTATCGGTCGTTATCATGAAAGTCATGACCTCCATTCAGCAATTGATCAGGCGAGAAGGGAGTTTCAGGAATTCACTGCCCTTCACTTTGAATCCATCTGCTTATTTTCTAAAAACAATGGTACATGGTACCGGGAAGCAGATCTTGTAAGCTTCGATAAACCATCGAACACTTTTTTACAATCATCTATTGTTTCCGTATAATTCTTAAAATGAAATTATTTTTAACTTTTCTCCTCTTATTGTCGGGCCAGGAACTCCTGGCCCAGACAAGTTATGTTGCTCCAACTAAAATCCTGGGACAAAAAGCTTATCAGATAGGTGTTTCCGGAGAAATGTTCACATCGACTAAGTCCATTGATAAAGACCGGGAAAAAGTAGAATTCGAAGACGGCGAATCTTTTTCCCGACTTCAAGGTGAATTTTCTGGTTATTATGGTCTGACCGATAATTTACAAATCGGTGGTGGAGCTCGTTTTAGACAAAATAGTTCGACTCTTCTGAATGCATCTAATGAAGAAGAAAGTGAAAGCAGCACAGGAGTTCAGTCTACTTTCTTCTCTTTAATTTATGCCTTCAAACCGATCGATCGCCTTCAATATTCCCTTGAGGGCCTTTTTCGTTACACTCCCTATACTAATGATGAAGTTCTGACTGGAAATGAAGGTCAGTTAGTTTTAGGTGATGATGGAAACGAATACTCAGCAGGGTTAGGTATGACCTACTCCTCCAAGTCCAATAATTTTCTTACTGGTAGAGTTGGCTACAGGAAGCCTGGTCAGGATTTATCTGATGAGATTTACTGGCAGGTTGAAGGTGCTCTGGCGTGGAAATATGTGGCCCTGATTGCCGGAGTTGATGGGGTCAGCTCTATGAACAATGATCCGTATACGAGTGATCCTGAGAATCGTCCGATCTTTAACACTGGGCGAACTGCTCTTTATAATAGTTCTAACCGTGAGTGGATTGCTCCTTATGCTGGAATCAACATTGCTTTGGGACCGAACTGGAGAGTGGAGCTTAAAGGCAGTCAAACAGTCAGTGGACGTTCAACGGATATTGGAACAGCTTTTGGAATATCTCTTATCAGGAGAGTGGATAATAGAAAAATTGATAAAGTAGACACTCGATTTAAAGACTACGATATGGAGGCTTCTGTTAGTAAAGTCTCTCCTAAAAAAGGATATGTCGTTATTGATAAAGGTCTGGCCGACGATGTTCAAAAGGGCATGAAAATCGATTTTTTTGAATTTGATTATGTGGGCGGAAATATACTGCTTGCTCGCGGGACCGTCATCCAAAGTAAGGCCGATACCGCCATTGTTAAGATCACTCATCGTTATAATACTAAAAAAGAGCTTAAAGAGGGTGTCGTTGCCCGTGGAAACTTTAGATAGTTGATCTAATTGATTGTCTTTGATGGGAAATTTTTAAGCAGTTGTAACCCATTGAGTTTAAGTTAGAATTGAATAAACGGATTCTGACTTTTATTAAGGATACTCATGAAGTTCTTACTCTATCTAGTTGCCGGTGTTGTCTTAACTTCAACCGTTCATGCAAAACGCTTTGCCAGTAAATACTGTGAATTTGAACTTCCTGCTGGATGGGAGTGTGCTCTAGAAGGTTCTGAATACGTTTGTCAGAGCGAAAATGCTGATCGTAAAAAAGAATCAATCATCATTCTTGCCGCTAAAATCAGAGGTGAGCAGGACAATCTTGATGAATACATGGCCTATTTAAAAAAGAATAAAGAATACAATCTTCCAGGTGGAAAAAAACAAGTTTCCGAGCCAAAGAATACAAAACTATCACGAATTAATGAACATCAGTGGGTAGATGCACTTCATTTGGCATCAGAAGTACCAGGTTTTTATACCCGTTATCTTGCAACAGTTAAGGAAGACTTAGGGGTCGCTGTTACCTTCTCAGTCAGTAAAGATCTTTATGCAACTTACCAACCGGTTATGGATAAACTCGTTTCTACTTTAAGAGTTTTCCGTCAAAGAAAAAACACTGATCTTTCAAGCTTACGTTCTGGGAATGTAGAAGATCAAAGTTTTAAGGATACAACTTTTACTCCAGGTAATATCGGAAATATTGAAGCTCCCAAGACCAAGAAGCGAACTGATACTACTGGTGATGATGGAATGTTATCTATCATTGCTTTAGTCGTTGTGGGGGCGGTGGTGATGCTGATTCTTAAAGGTCGTAAGAAGAAGTCTAAAAAGAAGCAGTAAAAATTGGCACTTAAAAATTAAGTTTTTTAACGACTTTTCAAGGGGTTGTGCTCTTTATCATTTTAAACGTGATGGATTCTTATTGATTTTTAATATCTGGATAAAATAGCAATATGAAGAAGTTATTTGCTTCCCTCATTAGTCTTCAGCTAATTATTGTTCCAGTATCACTGGCCTCCCAGACTGTTCCCGCTGATACTCAGTCTTCCTCAACCACCACTACAAGCACCACTGCCAAGACTCCAGATGAACAGACTTCTAAGCAATACGGACAGGCCGCTCCTGATGCCGGAACCAATGCCAAGTACGACTCTGAATCACAGAGTTCCGGTGGTTATGATTTTTATGCCAAACAAATTCTCGCCATTTCAACCAGTGTAATCGGTGCAAATATAATTGAGCAATGCTCATGGGGAATGAAAGTCCCTTCAATCGTTACCTTCATGGCCGGTTCGCTTGTTTATATTTTATCTGAGTTTGCTGGTGCCAAGGCCCAGAACGAGAATCACAATAAAAGAATTGAAGATATTAAACTGGTTGAAAGCCAGTTGAAATCCCAGGGTGGAGAAGTTCAAAAAGAAATGATCATGCAACGTTACCAGGAAGAGGTAGCGACCAAAGAATATCTTGAGAGTAGAAATAAATGGATGATGGCGGTTACTGCAATTTATTGGACCGCCATGGGGCTGGCCATAGCAGAAGAAAGTTCCGGTATCGCGGCCGCTACGGCCATGGGGACTACTACATGTGCAAGCGTAGCAGATAAACTTTCAAAGCCATGCGGTAAGTTTTATGCTGCTTGCTATGCCATGCACTTTCCCGCTTGCCTGGGAGCAATGCCTACAGGCTGGGCAACAACTCCAGCTAACTTTGCTAATCCTGCCGCTTATACGATTTCTCAATCAACTTGCGCTTCGACGATTCCTTATATTAAGGGATGTTTGGATTACACAAATACTTATCATAAAATTGCTTATGCTAACTGTCAGCCTAAGTCGGGCATCAAAGCAATGTTAATGTCTAAGGCAGTAACCATGGCCTACTCCACTGGACTTACCCGAAATAGTGGTAGTCCAATGGCAAAATATATCGTTATGCTTTCTGGACTATTACAGTTCATGGTTCCTTCACTTCAGGCCCTTATCCCTGCTTCTTATAATTATCCTATTCCACGTTCAGTCACTTTTGCTGTTTCAGCGGCACTGGCCACGGCAATTACCGCCGGCCTGAATCAAAGGATAGCCATCGCTAAAGAGAACATTAAAAAGCTAGATAAGTTGGTGGCCCAGTATAAATCTGAGACTGATGACGATACTGTTATTGAACACGACAAGCCCAAAGAACAAAATGAAGAACCTTCAAAACAAGATGCGATGAATAGTGAATATAAAATGAAGCTCGCGAGTTCCTTCTCTGGTTCAAATGCAGCTGTTAAAAAACTTCCAGAAACAAAAGTAGTTTCAAAAAAACCGGCCTCTACTAAGACTTGTCTTTCTCAGAATGAAGAGAAGGTGGAGTACTCTGAAAAAGCATGTTCCAATTCCATCCAAGTGACAGGTGCCAGATTTGAGGAAAGCCAGAATAAAGTTCTGGAAAGTGCCAGTAAGCTATCTACGGATCTGGCCCAGGCCTTAGCGGATGGTGATTCAAAAAAAGCTGATCTACTCGCAACTGATTTAAGTTCAATGGCGGCCAGTATTAAAGCTGCGACTCAACAACTGCAGGATGAAAGAAATGAAAAATTAAAAGAACAGGGATTAGAGCCTGCTGATTTTGGTAAAGCTGTGGGAGAGCAGATTGCAGTTTTAACCAAGGAGTTGGCCGAGGCTTCTAATAAGAATAATATTCAAATTTCTTCTGCTGAAGAAGCAGAAGTCAAAGCAGGGGCTTTTTTCGTGGCCAATGTTCCAGGTGGAAGCTCTTTACCTGAAAAGAATAAAGAAACTACTGAGGACATTAAGCTTAAAGCTAAGCCGGCCATTGTTGTGAACTCTAAAGCTTCACCTGCAGGAACGGAACAAAAAGGTAATCAGGAGTATGATCTAAGCCAGTTTGAACCACCCTTTTCGCCTGCAAAAGATGAGAATCTGATAACCACTAACAATCCTTATGGCCTTTCAGATGAAGACCTGAGGGCCGCGAAGGCCAACGGTTATTTTGAGATGAATGAAAGGATGAAACATCATAAATCAAAAGAAGAAGGTATTTCAGGACTATCAGATTCGTCGATCTTTAAGCAGGTTTCTAACCGTTACTTCATGAATTATTCAAAATTCTTCAATCGCAAGAACGCTCAGATACTAGATAAAGCACCAGCGGCCCAGTAGAAGCAAATCTTTCCCCATTCTTTTTGAAGAGAACTTTTGTTGGCATAGGAAATTCTATATTTGATTCACAATTTCCATTAGTTAGCTGGAAACCCCTTAAACTTCACGAATATTTCGCAGGAATTACCCTCCTAAGTTAAAATAATTCTATGAAAAAATTATTTGCAACACTTTTGAGTCTACACCTTATTCTTGCTCCAGTGCCTGCCCTGGCCGCTGGTGGTGGCGGTGGAATAGCCAAGCAAATTCTTGGGATTGCCAACTCCATTGTGGGGTCTACGGTCATTGTGAAATGTGCAATGGCAAGTATGCAACCTTCATTAATGGTCTACATGGCGGGAAGTTTAGTTTATGTGGCCTCAGAATTAGCTGGTGGTAATAAGCAGAAAGAACAACAGAAGAAGCAGAGTCAAAGCCTGGACAGTTTAAAAGCAAATATGACTGAAGGTGGAGACTACCAAAAAGGTGCAATAGATGCACAGTTAAAGGATGAAAAAGATAAGCTTGAAGTCATCCAGGGTCGACGTAAGTGGATGATGGCGACAAAAGCCATTTATGCAACGGCCACCGCTTTAGCTATATACGAATGGATTAGACAATTTCCACCACCGCCAGCAGGAATAGGACAGGGGATTCCGGACATTGGTGCTTGTTCCCCAAATCCAGCTGCTAATATGCCTATTACTGCTGCCATTGCTCTGGCCTATTCAGGTATCAGTGCTTACGCCAGTAGTGGAGTGATGGGAGTCGCTAGTACGATGGCCGTGGCCGCAGCTGATTTTGTTTTTAAATTAGGAATTGGTGCCTCTGTTGCTGACATGACCATGACTGCTTTAAATACTGCCTTAGGAAGGGTTGCTGTCTTTGCGGCCGCAACTGCACTGGTTATGGTTGTTGACGGTGAACTTGCGAAAGAAGAGAGTGAAACTAAAAAGCGTATTGCTGACTTGGAAAAAGTTAAAGATCAGTTTTATGAACAGACTGGCTCTGGAACTAAATTAGCCGAAGGATCATCAAATTCTGATATTGGTGCTGATAACCAAAATGGAAAAGATAAAGATAAAAATAAGTATGAGTTAAAAACACTTGCTGACGGGCAGAATCAAAAAAGAAAATGCTTTTCAACTGCAAAAAATGCCACTCAATATGGTGAAGAATCTTGTGCGAGTCCTTTAAAACTTACCCGTCCTAATATGGATCCTAAATTTAGTGTTCCTACTCTTGTTGCCGCTGCTAATACTTCAACTGATTTAGGGCAAGCTATAGCAAACGGTGATATGGCAGCTGCTGATGTGGAAGCAGGAAAACTTGCTGCCATGGCAGGACGGATAGATGCTGTTAGGGACAACATGATGAAGAAACTTAATAGTGATCTAAAAGCACAAGGACAAAAACCAATTAGTATTGAAGATACACTTAGCACCCAACTATCGGCATTTAATAAAGCCCTCAATGAAAAGAAACCAGGTTCAGGAAACTACACTATGGATGACCTTGGTTTTGGTAAAGGCTCTAATGCTGGTAAAGCTGAAGTATCGGCCCCAGATCTTGCTTCTACCAAAGATGGTACTCAGGATATAAATCCTGTTTCTTCAGCACCAGCCGGTTCCGAGGTTCCAGGTGCCGTGGCAGCAGATCTTAGTCAATTTGAAAATGTCTCTGAAGATGCATTAAGTGAGGATGCTCTGGGAGAATATCCATTTGAAAGTCAGAACGTAGCTCGTCTAGGCAGTGGTTCGGATGATGATAAGTCTGCTAGTGGTGAAGAGATTTCTAAAGAACGTGATGTCTCTATCTTTAAGCAAGTCTCAAATCGTTATCTGTTAAACTATACGAAGATCTTCCAGCGAAAAGAGATTAAGGCCCCAATGGCGGAAGCTCAGGGTGCACAATAAAAACTGCCAATATTGTAAGTCACAAAAAGGCCCCGTTTATCGGGGCTTTTTTGTTTTAAGTTGTTGAAATCAATGACGATAAAGGCTGGCGATAAAGCCTCAAAAAGGGTTCTCACTTATAATTAAATCAAGATTTTAAAGAATCATCCGACAAGGTTGATAAGTTAATAAGAGAGACTTTTATGAATATGAAAACTCTGGCCGTTCTTGTTTTGATGGGATTGTCGCTTTCGGCGATGGCGGAAGAATCATTAGATAATCAACTCAAAACAGAGGAGTTAATTGCGCGCAGGCGTGAAAACCAAGCAGCGGCAGAGGCTGCTGCAAACGCACAAAAAGCGCAACAAGCAGCCGCCGGAAATTTCGAAACGGGCGATATATTCAATGATTGTGAAAAGGCCAGTCAACTTCCCAAAGATGCTAACAACGCTGCTTTGACTGCAAAGTCTAAAGAATGTACTGATCTCAAAAAATTAGCAGGTCAGGAGAAATTTGCACCAATTGCTAACTCTAAAGACTTCACTGTTCAATCTGCGGATAAAACGATTACCTGTAAAAAGCCTCAGCCTTACACTTTTGACTATGAACAATGTGAAAATGCCGTTGCAGCTTACAACGTTGTAGTAACTGCTGAAATGGGGATGAACGAAACACAGAAAATTCGTACTGATATGAAAAATAATAATATTCAGGCCGATGCCAGCAAACAAGCTGCTTCCGGAGATTCTCAAACTGCCGCGCTTGATGCCGGTATTCAAAGTAATAAGCATCAAAAACAAATTCAAGGTGAAAAAGTTGCAGCTTACTCTCTTGCAGTGGCAGCTCTCGTAAATGCTTACCGCCAAATTCCCACCAAGAGTGATGCGCTTAATGCCTGTGGCGGTAATCCATGTATACCGACATTTCAAACTCACGAAAAAAGTATCCTGGCAAATCAAAGTGCCAAGGCCGCTTTAGTCGTGGCCATATCTACCTTCACCGCTAAAGGTATCGCTGCCGGTATTAAAATGGGTCAGTATGATAATGCTGCCAAACAAATTGAAAAAGCTAAGGCGCCTTATGAAGAAGAAGGCGATGACATGATGATGGAGCGTTGTACATTTAATCCCACTGACCCTCTTTGTCTTAAGCCAGGACAACGAGTGGCCGGATCTCAGTATAAGAGTGGAGAATTCACACTTGGTGGAGATGGAGTGGGTAATGCTTTCAATATGACTCCTGACTCCGATGTTCCTGTAGAGTTAGGTGCTGAGACAAATTTAGATGGTGAAACTGTTGCTTCGATTAATTCTCCTTTTGTTGATGATGCAAAAGAAGCGATGGACATTGTTAATCCTGCAGGGGCTGCACAAATGCAGGCCGGCGGTCCAGGAGCTGGAGCAGGCGGGGGTGGAGCTGGAGGTGGTCTGGGTGGAGGCGGTGCCTCGCTTGGAGGTGATCTGGCCGGAACTGACAAAGATGCGAATAAAGAGGCAAATATTAAGGCCAATCAGATTTCTGGAAAATATAATGCTGCCGGAGGCGGAGGGTATACAGGAGTTAAGGGCAGTAAAAAAGATAATGCCAATCCATTTGCAAGCTTATTTGATGCTAAATCAAATGGCGGAATAGAAGAGGATCGATCAATCGCCTCGGAAGATATAAATGGTGCCTCATCTGGTTTATTCCAGAAGATCTCTAAACGTTATGGACAAATTCAAGCAGATAAAAGGATTGAGGCCAAAAATCTCGAATAGAAATGAACGAAAATACTATATTTGAATACGAAGTGCTCATCAGAGAAATGCACCTCGATAGTTTTGGACATGTTAACAACGCGGCTTATGTCATGCTCTATGAAGAGGCCCGTTGGGACTTTATTACTAAGAACGGTTTTGGTTTGGATTACGTTATTAAGCATCAAGTAGGACCGGTTATCCTGGACCTCAAGGTTCGCTTTAAGCGTGAATTAAAAAATCGAGAAACGATCAAAATAACTTCGAGAACTGTTGAAATAGTAAGCCCGAAAATTATGGTCCTTGAGCAGCTGATGCTTAAGTCTGACGGAAAGGTAGCTTCTGAAGCTTCATTTACGGTCGGATTTTTTGATATGAAGGCGAGGAAGTTAATTGATGCAAGTCCTGAATGGCTTAAAGCTGTAGGTATAAAATAAAAAGGGCCTCTTTCGAGGCCCTTTTTCATTAATCTATCGTAACTTCATTCTCATAAGTTGGTTCTGAATAATCAAAACCATATTCTCGGTAAGTCTCTGAACAGAAATATCTATAGTCACCCATTTGAGCATTCAGACGATCTCTTTCGATAGAACAGGAATCGTAACCCTGACTACAAATTTGATTCCAGTAGGTTTGAGTTACCCGATGATCATATTGATCAACTAGTTGATAATTACAATAATCGGCCGTTGAGTAGCGGTTCCGGTAACCATTGTAGACATAGTAAGGGTAGTTATCGATTGTCCAATAGCCATTGGTGTAGCCAGTGGCCGGATAGAAAATCCAGTGGGCATAGATGTAAGTTGGAAAGCTACGGTAAACATAGTTATACCAGTCATAAGAGCGGTAGTAACGAGCTGTATGATAGTAAGGCGTTCTATATGGAGCGTGGTAGTAATGATTATAACGAACTGGAGTATAACCAATAGGTCTATGATAATAGCGCGTGCCATAGTGAGTTCTTATTGGACGATGATGAGTGCGGCCATATCTCGGATTTGCCGGACGATTATAGCGTCGGCCTGGTACACGGTAATCAGGCGTTGAAGGACGTGGTGTATATCTTGGACCATTTGGTCTGTGGGGTTGATTAGGGCGTGGACGATAAGTTGTATTAGATCCTGGACGAGGATTAGGGTTATAGCGTGGCCCATTTGGTCTATTCGGACGATTAGGGCGGTAAGTTGTGTTATGGCCAGGACGTGGGCCATTAGGTCTATTTGGACGGTAATCGCCATGTCCTGTTCCAGGACGATTAGGTCGGTAATTGCCATTGGACGGTCTTGATGGAGGCGGTCGACGGTCATGGTTACGGTTGGGATTGTAATGTCCTCGGCCTGGACCTGGTCTAGAAGGATTGTGGTTTCCTCCGCGATTTGGATTATAGCGACGTCCTCGCTCCTGTGCTGAGACATCTTGACCTACAATAAGCGTAGATAACAAAAAGAAGATGGCCGTTAAGATTTTCATGAGGTTTCTCCATTCATGATTAATTATCAATTTCAAAAACTTACCGATTAAAAATGATTAATTGAATGAGATTTTACTTACAGCGTTGATTGACGATGTGGCATCTCCCTAAGCTGATAGAAATATTAATGAAATAGGGAGCATAATTTTTCTAAAGGAAGAAGCCTAACTTCTTTGATATTTATAGTGGGGTCAGAATGACTCTAAAATAGAACCTAGGGTAAATCGATATTAAGAAAAAAACGCTGATAGAGCTCATGAGCGTGTTCAAGAAGAACATTCTTGAGAAGAATATCATTCTCTTCAATATTTTTTTTAAATAAAGAAAAAGTATAATTTTCCATAAAACGTCTTGAAAGTGAATAATAACTTAAGTGCCATCTCTCAGGGGCGACACCACCTCGATCAGTGGAATATGGACGATAAAAACCATAGGCCGCTTTGCTTTCAATTTTAGCATCTAACCATTCGTGAAGCTTAGCAGAGGGGCCATTATCAATTGTTTCCGAAGGGACGAGCTGAACTGATTCAGCTGTCTGCATATTCCCATCATAAATATCAATATCCGTTCCCCAGTGATGTCTTGAGCAACCCGGAATGGCCGACCACCTTGAGATTGCAAATACAATTTCAGGCGGGGAGAGTCCATCAAATTGAAGAGGCCGTTCCTGATCATCCATGAGCTGTCTTTGGCCAGATGCTTTTGAATTCCAGATTTTCAATTGGCGTTCAAAATCTCGAAACGCACTGATGATTTTTAGATCAAATCCATCGGTCGCTGCATCTTTTTGGAGCCTCAGGAAATCATAAAGCATTTGTTTGTGTATTAAATACTTAGTGCCCTCAAGGGGCACTAAGTGTTCAGTTGTTTTTCCTGTCAGTATCTCAATGTTCATTTCTGGGTTATATCCGTCGCTTCGGCCTTATCAGCTTTGGTGGTGCCTTTTTCATCAAAGAGCCTTCTCATACCGCTTCTTTGATAACGATTACTAAGCACTTCAAAGATATTGGCCTTGGAACCTTCATTGATATCATTGCCACCGTAGTCGAGATCTTGATTCATGACTTCTGCGAGTTGGGACTCTTGGTCAGCTAGACCTTCTTGAGTTAAGCCAAATTCCAGTTGAAAGTCATCATTTGCTGCTGGCGTACCACCTGCAATTGATTGATCACCACCAACCGTTCCAATCGTTGCAGGATTCTCAAGTTCTTTTTCCAACATCCTGGCAGCTTCTCCTGGATTTGAAGGCATTTGGGCTCCTTCAGAGCTTCCTAAAAGAGAACTTGATGGGAGTTTAGAACTCGCTACAGTCAGATCATTTTTAAGTTTGTTTGAAAGTTTATCCTTGTTCTTCTTATAGTCGGCCAGGCCCTTTGATTTTTCCAGTTGTTCAGTCATTTTTTTAAGCTTGGCAGCTTGGTTGGCCATGCTTGAAGTATCTACTGTCCCTGCATCAATGGAACCATTCGAAAGTTTATTAAGGGGATCTACCGATTGTGAAAGCATGGAGAATGAACCTTGATTTAACCCTTTGATTCCAGAAAGGCTAACTTTCATACAAGTGTTGGTGGCCTTACATGCACAAGTTGGATCTGCCTGACGATTATTACTAATACAAATTTTTGAATTACTTGCTAGAGCAGAGTAGTTCCCGCTTTTTGTCGAAATACCGGCCCAAAGATTTGTACAGATTTTAGAACTTCCACGATTAGGATTCTTTTTGTTCTCCGGAGTATAACAATAGCATTCTGGTTTCCCCGGATCATTACGATCTTCTGATTTACAGTTGTGAATGGCACCATAGGCACTTTTGAATTCTGCACTCATTTCTCTTAAAAGTTTAGCTCTCTTTGTAGATGCTTCGGCTTGTTTGCCTGCATGCATGGCCATAACAGTGCTCATGCCTGCCATAACTCCGGAAAAGACGGCCCTTACTGTTGAGGTGATTAATTGCTTATCAACTAGTTTACCTGCAGCAAATCCGGCTGCAGCACCAAGACCAACTGTGAGCAAAGGATTACTGCCTTTGGCTTCCATCTCTTTGTATGATTTCGAAGCATTGGTATTTACTTCGGCAATGGCACTTGAAACAGGATTTAAATTATTGAGAACCATCATTGAATAATCTTTAAATATCTTAAAGATCGTTGGATCTTGAAATTCTTTTTCTTTAAAAGATTCTTTTAGAGATAAATAGTAATCAATTGAGGGTGATGAAAATTCTTCATTCATTGCTTTTTTATTAACTAAGAAGGAAGCCATGTCATTGGAGTTCTTCATATTATGATGAAAGTGAAAGTCCAGAACTAAAGGTGCCTGAGGACCTTTGATATAGGAAGCATACAAACTTTCTACTTTCTTTGAAGGCAACATTCCCGCAGCTGGAGTCGTCTTGCATAAATTAGCAACCTTTGCGGCTACACCTGTTGCCGGATTATTCTCTGCTATAATTTCAATACCTGCGATGATCCCAGATGCGGCATAGGCCAAAGCTGCAACTGTAAAAAAAGTCTTTTTCATTTTTGCCGCTTTAGCGAGTGATTCTTCGGATCGGGCCAACATCTCAAAAGCCTGGCTTTGGGCTTCCATACTAATTTCTTTTTCTTTATCCTTATCTCCATTGGCCTCAACTGGATTAACAATTTTTCCCCAGTCGTCTTTAATTTCTTTCAAGCGTTTTTTATGTTGAAAATTTGCTAAGTTATCACCAACAAATAGAGCTACAGATCCACCAACCATTGTCCAAAAAGAAGCTGAAGTACAGGTACTATTTGATTTATATATACCTTGAACGGCAAGAGTCACTGGACCGGCGACGGCCGCAATATTCGCTACATTACTGACAAATTGGTTGTCCTTAACACTCTTAGCACCTTTACCCGCATCAAGTTCTTTTTGAAATGCTTCCTGGGCATTGCGCTTGTAGCATTCTTTATCCCCGTTACATTCCGCCGTTGCATTCATCACATTCGCCGTTTCAGTTTTAGTTAAACACCGATTTAAAACAGAGTCGTATGTGAAGCCTGTCTGACAGGTTTCTGCATAGGCCTTATCTCCCATCAGACTGAGGCCTGGAGCAAATGGACTGACCACTAACTCAAAACACAGAAGGAGGTTTAGGAGGCTAAATAACTTTCTCATAGGACCCTCGTTGGCATTTAAACTATTTAAATTATTATAAACGGACCCAGGCCCCGGCCCCTATAGCGAAGAGTTTTCCCTTCAAAATCTTGAGGCATTACGGTTTCATGATCACCGTGAAATCAATGGGTTGAGTCTATAAAATGGGATAGGCTTATCAAAACAGCAAGGCTAGAATGTTGACTTTAAAAGTTGGCATATATGATGAAACTCGCTTTAGCATTCGTTCTCATTCTTCCTTTTTCCGCCCGGGCCTTGGACCTGAAAGTAGGAGACATCCTTCTTCAGCCTTTGAACTGCTGGACTTGTAAGCTTATTGAAGAACAGGAAAATTCCATTTATTCACATATGGCCTTAGTCATAGAAACTGAACCAACTGTAAAAGTCATTGAATCTTTAGGTGTTGTCAGAGTGACTACTCTGCAAGAGTTTAATGGGCGTACTAAGAAAGCTCACAAGCTTTCAGTCAGACGTTTTAAAAATGATAAAATTGTTCAGTATATCCAGGATAACAAAGAACAACTTGTTCATGATTTTACAGTTAAATTTGAAGGTCTTAAGTTTGATAGTGAGTTTCTCTGGGATAACTTCAGTGATGATGGAAATGAGAAGTTGTACTGCTCAGAAATGATCACCAAACTTCTTGAGGGATTCTTAAGCATTAAGCTTCCCATTAAGAGAATGAAATACGATAAAAACCGGGAACTCTGGATTCAACATTTCCGTGGAAATCCTCCTGATGGTAAGTGGGGAAATGCGCCAGCTGATTATGAAAAATCTAATCTCTTCCATGTCGTGGGAGAGCTATGAAGCTCTGGCTTGAAAAACGTCATCTGGATTTGAAAGTAAATTGGAAGCTTTCCCGTAATCAAACAACATTTAAAGAAAATTTTATCGTTCATCTGGAAACACCCAGAGGACATTTCCTTTCGGAAGTTGCTCCAAATATTAGATATGGAGAAACGGTTGAAGGTATTGAAAAGCAATTCGCTACTTTCTTAAATAGTGTTGACCTTAACTTAATCGATTCTGATCTGACGTTAACAGGTTTTTTAAATACCAATGATCTTTTTCATTCATTGCGTTTTGGTCTTGAATCAGCTTTTTTAAGTGATATCGCAAATAAAAAGGGTCTTTCCCTTTCTCAATATCTGGGACTACCTAAACCGGTGAAAGTTGCTACATCTTTTTCTATGCCCATCACTCCCATTGGTGAGATCAAAGACTATCTGGCCCCCCTGGGACGTTTTCATTCTCTTAAAATAAAAGTGGATGCCGAAAGCGGTGAGGAAATGCTTAAAGAAATTAAAAAGCATACTTCAGTTAAACTACGAGTGGATGCAAATGAAGGTTGGAAAGATCTGGATCAGTTTTTAAAGTTTGAAGAGTCTCTTAAAGGTATGAACATCGAACTCATTGAACAACCTTTTCCATCCTCAATGGTTAATGAGTACAAAGAGCTTAAGAAAAAAACTTCTCATGTATTACTGGCCGACGAATCTATTGAAGATGTTGGTGATTTCTCAGAACTTTCCGAACAATTCCACGCTCTAAATATCAAATTGATGAAAACCGGTTCCCTCATTAAGGCCCGCGAACTTTTAAATCAAGCTCATCAGCATCACATGAAGGCCATGATCGGCTGTATGATTGAAACTTCGGTTGGAATTTCTTACGGAATGCTATTTGGCGGATTGGTTGAATATGTAGATCTGGATGGATTTTTATTGATTAAAGATGAACCCTTCCGCCTCATAAATGAGACAGAAGGGATCTTAATTCTTAATTAGATTTTAGTGATGACCTTGGCCGTGAGCACCGTGAGCATGGCCGTGAGTCACTTCTTCAGCAGTAGCATCTCTTACACCAATGATTTCCACATCAAAGAATAAGTCTTTTCCTGCCATTGGATGATTTCCATCAACAGTCACTTCATCAGTATCAACTTGCATAATTGTGAACACAGGAGAGTGAGCATCGTTATTTACCTGGAACTGATCGCCAACTTGAAGATCAGCATCTGGTGGAAATTGAGTTTTTTTAACTTTTACCACAAGCTCTGGATTGATATCGCCGTAAGCATCTTCAGCTTTAACTTCAATCTTTCTTTTATCGCCAACATTCATTAAAGCGATTACTTTTTCTAGCCCAGGGATAATTTGCTGAGCGCCTTCAAGGAAGTAGAGGGGTTCATCACCAACTGAAGAGTCTAGTGTCGTTCCAGACTTGTCCGTAAGGGTATAATGAAAGCCAATAACACGTTTCATAGAATCTCCAATTTTACGTCAGCTTATCTTTCTGACTATTGATAAACAAAGTTCTTTATTTTTAGCTCTCATTTCTATCTCGTCAGCAGTAAGTTTGGCAAATACAGAAGCGACTGCGTTAAAAGCGTTATCACTGGTCTCAAATCTTCTTTCCAGAGGTAAATCAATGGCAAAGGTTTCTTTAAGGTCTGTCCAAAATTTATCTTCAACTGCTGCGACTGCCACATACTGAGCGTCTAAAGTGCGGTAGAGAGAGTAGCACGGATAGGCCCCATTATGCAGAAATTTTGTCTTTTTTTGATTGCGTAAAGTTGTAGACCAAAAAGGATGAAGGATGGCCTCTGCTGTATCGTGTAGATAACTTACTGATTTAACAAATCCCTTCGTGCGAGTGGATTGGATAATATTTGCAAGAAGTTGTGTCGCCACTTGCTGACCAAAAGCAATACCTGCCACAGGCATAAAGGGAGGAGCAATAATCGGTGCGTCTTCATGTGCCACGTGCAATGAAAGAAAGCCGCTTATGGCAAGCGCGTTTAAATCGTGCATGGCCTTATTGTGAGTTGAGGATGCCTCCAATTCAACTACTGCCAGTGGAAGGTGATTTAAGTGCTCATCCGTTAAGCCTAAACTGGCCTTAAGTTTAGGGGAGAGTGATAAAAGAAGGCCCTGACAATTCTCCAAAAGTTTTTTTACTTCCTGCTTAATTGTTGGCGACTTAAAATCCAATCGAATCACTTGTTTATTTTTGTTCAGCTCTTCATACCAATTCTCAAAACTCTGATCAAATTCTGAAAACATGCCGGAAAGAAAAGGGTCCTTATGCTTAATGTCCTCAACCTTGATCACTTCTGCACCCATGTCACAAAGAATCTTTCCGGCCAGTGGACCTGGAAGACGATGAGTAAAATCTAGAATTTTAATTCCTTCAAGCATCAGACTGTTCCTTCATTTTAAAAATCTCTTGAAAGTGCTCAATTCCCTTACCGGATGCTTCACAGCTATTCTTGGTACAAATCTGATAAGAATCATCTTTTCTAGAATGATAATCCATCACAAAACGAGAGAAAAAATGATTCCTAATCTCGAGGAACTCAGGTCTTTCCAACCATTCAACAGGTACTTCAACTTTTCTGAAAATTGTCAGAGGATAACTCAAGGCACGTAAGCCCTCTCCATGCCCTAACGGATTTGTGAGAACAAATTGGGAAAGTTCCTCGTATTTATCTTTGAAGACTTCCTCTGGCGAAAAATCCGATCTGAAGACACTACATCGAGAGAGAAGATGAACCAGTGTCATCGTGGATGATCGGTACGACTGATCAAATAGAGGGGCAGTTAAATTTTCAACTCCCGGAGTTGATGAATTAAAAGAAGTGACATAAACAATTCCGTCTTTCACAAAGTTTTGAATAGTGAAATCAAGGGATTCTAGTGCGTTGTTCTTGAAGACTTCATTACCAGTAATTTCATATAATCTTAACTGAGCATCACAGAAGTTAACGTAATCTTCCAGATACAGGGCCTGTCCTTCCAGCGTGTTCGTATGCTTCAAGACATGTTTGCCATTCGCTTCAGACTTAATAAACTGTTGTAAGCAGCTTTCAACTGTCTCTTTTATAATCGAGAACGCCTGGGCCTGAATAGCATCAACAGGGCAATATTGAACAACATCCGCAAGAGCTGAAAGTAGCAAGTAGTTCCAGGCAGACAAACCTTTACGATCAGTCGCCGGTGGCATGCGGAGCTTTCTTTGTTCAAGAAGTCTTCTTCTTATTTCTCTGACTTCTTGCCAACCTTCTTGAGTGTAGTATTGGGCCTTTAATTCTGGATTAAGTGAGAGAACATTCAGTCCATGCTCAAAATTACCTTTTTCGGTAATGTTAAACATTTTGAGATATTGATCGAGTTTGATTTTTTGTTCAGGCGGGGCTTCTTCAAAACTTGCTTCAAATTCTTCTTTTGAATATGTGAAGTAAAGACCTTCAGTTCCTTCTGAATCAGCGTCCTGAGCGCTAAAAAAATAATTCTCTTCTGCAATCATCTCAGTTTTCAAATAGTCCAAGGTCTGAAGGATGCTGTCAAAAATAAGGGGAGAAGGATAAAACTGACCTAACTTAGATAAGACTTTAAGAAGTCCTGCCTGATCATAGAGCATCTTTTCAAAATGAGGCACCAGGAATTTATCATCAACTGAATATCTATGAATGCCGCCTTTAGCGTGATCATATAAACCACCCATCAGCATGCGTTCAACTGTTTCTACAATATGTTGACCTTGTTCTTTAGGAATCATCCCTTCTAGAATTTGTTCACAGGCCCATTCGTAAAAAGCGAAGTGGGGAAACTTGGGAGCTTGTCCATAACCGCCGTTTTTAACATCAGCATAATTTTTTAGAGCATTAATAATCGCTGAAGGTGCAGGAAAATGTCCCTGGAACTCTATTTTCTTCTCTAAAGAGATTGGTTTTTTTATTTCTTCCACTAATTTATTGGCACTTTCTATTAATTGAGAAGGGGTCGTTTTCCAGGCTTCATTGATTTGTTTTATGACATCCATAAATGAAGGCATGCCCTGTTTGGCGACGTTAGGAAAGTATGTTCCGGCGAAAAAAGGCTTTCCATCAGGAGTCAAAAAGACTGTGAGTGGCCATCCACCTCGTCCTGTCATGATTGAGCACGCACTTTGATAGTAGTGATCTAAATCCGGATATTCTTCTCGATCAACTTTAATGGAAATAAAATTGTCATTCAAATATGAAGCAGTTTCCACATTCTCAAAAGATTCATGGGCCATAACATGACACCAATGGCATGAAGAGTACCCAATAGACAGAAATATGGGCCTGTTTAGCTCTTTCGCTTTATTAAGGGGTTGCTCGCCATATGCTTGCCAGTGGATAGGATTTTCAGCATGTTGTTTGAGGTAAAGAGATTTCTCAAAACCTAATTTATTTTCATTCATAAAACCTCGAAATTTGGTAAGGGCTGTGAGGATGGTAAAATCGTTGATATTAATCTTCAATGAGTTATCTAAGCTTGGTCAAGGTAATTTGCTTTTTAAGATTGGGTTAGATATAAGCGAGGGAGTATGGAACAAACGACCGGAGAAACTAGTGTCCTTAAGACTCTAGGCGTCTCGGCGGAGGAAAAGTCAAAGAAGTCATTCTTTAACTCTTTCTTCTCCACTTACAAAATTCCTCTTCTTTCCCTGGTGCTGTTTGGTTCATTCACCTTACGTGCCTTATACCCTGAAACATTCAGTTTTGGATTCAAGCGTCAAAAATCTTACCGTTTCAGAAGTGACAGCCTTGGCTTCTTTATTGGGGATATTAATTTCTTCACCAATAATTCATACGATGAAGCTGAAGCTCAAATCGTGCAGTTATTCCCGGAAAAACTCCAAAAGAAAGTTAAGAAGGTCATACGGCCTGTTTTAATTCTTTGTGAAAAACATCAACTGGATCCCTTTTGGGTCCTTTCTGTGATGTGGACAGAGAGTCATTTTAAGCATGAAGCAACCTCAAAAAAGGGAGCAAAAGGTTTAATGCAACTTATGCCTCCCACCTATATGGGCACACTTTCTGAGATGAAACAAAAAGGAATCTTTCTGGAGTCAGATCGGGGAGAGGACTATCTTCGCTATCATTACGGACAGTCTTTTTACACGCTGGGATATTCATCTCTGGTGTCGAAGCTGAGAAATCTGGAAGTCGGAATTTACTATCTGAAAGGCTTACTCGAAGCATTTAACAACAACCATTATTACGCAACAGTCGCTTATAATATGGGTCCCTACTGGACAAAGAATCGCTTAAAGAACAATATGCCTGTAGGTAAAAAGAATCATTATCTTAATAAGGTTCTAAAAAATTATTACCACATAACTAAAACCCTGAGTCAAACTTCAAATGTCACCTTCATCCCGAGGATCTGAACTTGCTCAATTTAGAGAAGCTCTGGCCCAACTAAATTCAGAGTATTTCCTAACTGTAGCAGAGCGACGAAAAATTACGATCAAGATTCAGGAATTCAAGGAATCAAGGGGAAGATATTCCCATTATGATCCTGAACGTGAGAGGGATATCTTTAAGCTCTTCCAGGATCAATTAAAGGCTTCTTCTTTAAAAGAGTTACTGGCCTTCTCATTAATTATGGAAGATCACGCGATGGCAATGGCACCAGGCTCCTATCCTGCCTGGTCTAGTGTTGTTCACCTGAACGACCCTAAGGATGAGTTATATGAGATGATTAATCCATTGATGCTCAAAACTTCGAGACCTGATTTTTTTAGTCGTTTGAATCTGGCGAGCGAATTCAGTTTTTTAAAAGACTTCTGATTGCCTTAGTCCCTTTAAATCCTTAATATTTAGCCCTATGAAAAAAGACCAAGTAATTGCTCTAGATGGGCCTTCAGGTAGCGGTAAGTCAACCGTCGCTAAAATGATCGCTCAAAAATTAAATCTTATCTATATTGATACAGGTGCGATGTTTCGTGCTGCGGCCTATGCTCTTCAACACACAGGTATAGATTTTACTAAGAATGAGCTTGATGCTTCTGAAAATAAGTTGATAGAAAAATTTTTCCACGAGCATCGATTTCAGTTTGCTCCGGAGCCCGGCGTTTTGATTCTTTTAGATAATTTAAATTTGACAGATGTCATTCGTGAACATCATGTCTCAAGGCTTGCCTCACAGGTCTCGAAGCACAAAGTGATTAGAGATTTTCTCAAAGACTGGCAACGGACCATTGTTAAAGACCGTCCAGCGATTCTGGATGGAAGAGATATCGGAACTGTTATCTTTCCTAATGCTGTCCTGAAAATATTTCTGACAGCTTCTCCAGAAGAAAGAGCGACCCGACGATTTGAAGAATTGAAAGAGCGTGGTCAGGCCGATGTTAATTATGACATGATTCTTAAAGATATTAAGGAGAGAGATTTCGAGGACATGAATCGGACGATTGCTCCCCTTAAAAAAGCGGAAGATGGGGTTGAACTGGACTCAACCGGCAAAACAATTCCTCAAATCGTTGAGGAGATAGTTGCTCTTTGGAATGTAAGAAAGGTTAAACAATGATTCTAACACCTGAAAAATTTGAAAATATTGTTTCGCAATTCGAAAATCTAAAACCAATACTGGTTGTTGGTGATTTAGGAGTCGATAAGTATACTTTTGGCGAAGTCAGAAGAATATCCCCGGAAGCTCCCGTTCCCGTCCTGGAAGTTGAGAAAGAATGGAATAAACTGGGTCTTGCCGCTAACGTTTCAGACAACCTAAAAAGCCTTGAAGTGAATTCTACTCTTTGTGGAGTCATTGGTGATGATTCTCGGGCCAGCCTGGTTGAGCATCTGCTTGAGGAAAGAGGTTTGAAAATTTGGGGATTGATCAGAGATCCCTCCCGCCACACAACTTATAAGGAAAGGGTGACTACGGCCACCCAGCAAATTTGCCGGGTAGATTATGAGACGAAGGAAACAATATCAGATGAAATTAGCCGGCGTATAGGTAATCGCATTCAGGAATTTTCCGGTTCTCATGCTGGTGTGATTATAGAAGACTACGGCAAAGGTCTCTTTAGGGAAGCTTTATGCCAAAAAATCATTAAAGACTATAAAGAGCAAAATCTTCTGGTTGCAGTTGATCCTTCTCGTTCTACTCCGCCTCTTTGGTATAGAGGGGCCACTTTGTTAAAACCTAACCGCCTTGAGTCTCACATGATGGTGGAGGCCTTGGGATATTTTAAAGAAAGAAAACTTGAGACAATTGCGAAAATACTGATCGAGAAGCTGGAGCTGGAGAAGATCATTATCACTCTTGGCGCTGACGGTATGGCAATGCTCGACACCAAAAACAGTGGTGAGCTTAAGATTATTCCAACAGCGGCAAATGAAGTCTTCGATGTCTCTGGTGCCGGAGATACGGCGATTGCAGCTATCAGTTCAGCTTTAATTGCAGGAGCTTCTTTGGAGGAAGCGGCCTGGATAGGCAACTGTGCTGCAGGCGTAGTTGTGAAAAAAAGAGGAACTGCTCTTTGTTCTAAGCAAGAATTAAGAGACTATTTTACAAATCTCACCAATATTTTGAAGTAATGCTTACAACCAGTGTTGCTTCACCGGGCCTATTGTTTGGGAGTTTTCTTTTTCGAAGAGATCTACATACAACGGAAGAACTGACTAATTTTTGGGAGCAGCATTTTGGGAAAAGCTTTTCATTCATTCCTGAATACAATCCACTGAATCAATATTATTCAAAAGAAATGGGTCAAAATCTTTCTCGTATTTTCTTTTTAACGGCCACCTCTTTTGCTCGTGACTCGCTTTTAAAAGTTAAGCTTCAGTCCATGGAGTGGGAGAAAAACTGGTCCGAAAATCATTTACGCCGGGTGAATGTGGATATTGGTTTTTTGGCCCTTGAAAATTTTATACTTGCTACCACCAAAAATTATTCTCACCGAGTGTACTTAGGAGAGAATATATTTGCTGACCTTACGTACTATTTTCACCAAGGGTCTTTCCAGTCTTTGCCTTGGACCTATCCCGACTTCTTAGACTCTCAAAAAAAAGATTTCTTGGAGTGGGGACGCTCCTTCCTCTTACAATCAGTTAAATGATAATGCATGCGGTCGACTTACTCCTTCTTTTCAATTAATAACCTCACTGATACCCTTTTTTCCGAAACTTACCAAAGGATAACCATGCAAGTGCTAGAGTCACTGCTGAATGATTTTACTAATGAATTAAAAGAAATTCATAAAATAGCAGACCTGTTAAACCTCAAATCAAAATACATCGGAAAACAAGGTCCCTTGGCCGATGTGATGAAAAACCTCAAAGATGCGACTCCTGAGGAGAAACGCACTTTAGGTGCCCGGGCCAATGAGCTTAAAAATTCTATTGAAGCGCTCGTTGTGCAAAAAATGCAGGAACTTGAAGTACATGAAATTAATCAAAATCTTGAGAAGAATAAGATTGATATCTCTTTGACTGATAGTGTTCTAGAGAAAGGGTTGCAAGGAGCAGGTTTTCACCCGGTCACTATTATTCAACAGGAAATTGAAGACATCTTCATTTCAATGGGATTTGAAGTGTTAGATGGACCTCATATTGAAGATGAGTATCACAACTTTGAGGCACTCAATATTCCAGCGACTCATCCGGCACGTGATATGCAGGATACATTCTGGTTTGCAGACAAAAAACATCTTTTGCGAACACATACCTCAACCATTCAGATACGCGGTATGAAAGAACGTAAGCCGCCATTTCGATTTGTAGGTCCCGGTAAAGTATTCCGTTGTGAACGTACGGATGCCTCTCATGAAATGGTCTTCCATCAGCTTGAAGGCATGATGGTGGGAGAGAATGTCTCGGTTGGAAATCTTATTTATTTTATGAAGACCCTCCTCACTGAAATTTTCAAACGAGAAGTTGAAGTTCGCCTGCGTCCAGGCTTTTTTCCGTTTGTGGAACCTGGTTTTGAGCTGGATATCAAATGCCTCATCTGTAACGGTAAAGGCTGTTCGGTTTGTAAGCATGTAGGATGGGTTGAACTCCTTCCATGCGGAATGGTTCATCCGAATGTTCTCAAGGCCGGCGGAATTGATCCTGAAACCCATAACGGATTTGCTTTTGGTCTGGGTCTGGATCGTCTCGTGATGATGAGATACGGTATTGATGATATCCGTCATCTTCATTCCGGTGATCTTCGTTTTAACTCTCAATTTAAATCATTTTAGGAACTAATATGCTTATCTCTCTTAATTGGATTAAAGACTTTGTAGAAATCCCGGACATGCCTCCCAAAGAACTGGGATCCCTTTTCACTCTTGCGACTGCAGAAGTTGAGGATGTCATTGTTAAAGGTGAGGCCTTAAAGCCCATTCTCTGCGTTGAAATAAAATCGCTAAAACCACATCCGGATTCAGATAAATTGAATCTTGTCACTTTTGACTACGGTCAAGGCAAACTGAAGGAAGTTGTTTGTGGAGCTCCCAATGTAAGGCCAGGACTTAAAGTTCCTTACGCCCCCATTGGAACGACTCTTCCCAATGGTATGACTCTTGAACCAAAAAAAATTCGCGGAATTCTTTCTGACGGAATGCTTTGCTCAGAAACAGAATTAGGCCTGGGAGAAGGGAAGTCAGGTCTTATGGAATTAAACGATGATGCGACTCCTGGAACATCTCTTCCAGAATACTTAAATCTTGAAACTGACGTTATCCTGGACGTTGATAATAAATCTCTAACTCACAGACCTGATCTTTGGGGATATTTAGGGCTCGCTCGCGAATTTGCAGCAGCTCATAAAATAGAGCTGAAAAACCGTTTCACCTCTGGTTGGGAAAAGGAAATCGAAACCCAATTTAATAAGGCGATGTCACCGGTTAAAATTGAAGTCGCTCAGGACTCATCTTGTCTGGCCTATTATGGACTCTCACTGGATATTCCTAAGATGGGGGAAACACCTGCCTGGATGAAAACTCGTCTGGAAGCGGTTGGCCTTCGACCTATTAATCTGATCGTTGATATCAGTAACTATGTCATGGTGGAACTCGGTATCCCTAATCATGTATTCGATCGTTCCAAAATCATTGGCAACAAAGTCAGCATTCGTCGGGCAGGGGAAGAATTAAAATTTCAAACCTTGGATGAGCAAACACGCACCCTTCTTCCTACTGACACTGTCATCTTTGACAGCGAGAGGCCTCTTGTTCTTGCCGGACTTATGGGAGGATTAGAGAGTGGAGTTACTCCTGATTCAACAAAACTTTTTCTGGAAGTTGCCAATTGGGATGCGCCCGAAGTTCGTAAAACTTCCGTTCGTCTCGGACTCCGGACAGATTCATCTCAACGTTATGAGAAAACTCTGGATAGTAATCTTTGTTATCGAACTCTACTGCGCTTAGTGGAGCTCATCTCTGAGCAGTGTCCTGGAGCATCTGTCTTAGGCATGCCTGAGAAGTATATCTTGGACGACAAACTTGCGAAGTCTCAGACATTTTCCATCTCGCACTCACAAATAATCAGTAACCTTGGCATGGAAATTCCTAAGGCCACAATCAAGGATATCTTTGAGCGCCTTGATTTCAAAGTCGACGAAAAACAAGAGATCTTTAATGTGACGGTCCCTTCTTACAGAACGACGAAGGATATTAGCTGCAAGGCCGACTTGATAGAAGAAATTGGTCGTATGATCGGGTATGACAATATTACTCCCGTTTCACCACTATTGCCGGTTAAGCCAATTAGGCTCTCATCTGCCAAGCAATTTCACCGTAAGGTCCAAGACTTTCTAGTCCAGCAGGGCAAGGCCCTTCAAGTAATGACCTATCCTTTAACTGGTCTGGAATTACTTCAAAAATCTTTATGGCCGGTCAAGAATGATCATCTGGTGCTTGTAAATGCTCTTTCTGTCGAGCAGGATCGTATGCGACCTTCACTTGTTCCTTCAGCTCTTGAAATGGCAGCTCAGAATCACAAGCATTATGATGCCTTTAGTTTCTTTGAAATCGGTAGAAGCTACCTTGAGTTTGATAAAGAAAGAAGCCAGGTTTTGATTGGAATGTATTCGAAAGAGAAAACTCGTTTCTTGGAACTGGAAAACTTGGTAGAAAAACTTCTTTCTACTCTCAATATCAGTTTTAACTTTGCTTCTCTTAATGAAAAATTTCAAAATCCTATTATGCCTGCACTTTGGAATGGGATTCATCCACATGAATACTTGAACATTCAAATTATGGGGAAATACACAGGTGTGATAAATACAGTTCATCCGCTTGTCCTTAAGAACTTTAAGATGAAAGGTTTCTTGTCCTTGGCAGTGATAGATATTACTGATCTAGAGTCGAGAGAGATGAAAGATAAAACTAAATATCAAACAATCTCTCGTTTCCCTTCTTCATCTTGTGATTTTACAGTTGTCATGAAAAAAGAACTCCCTGCTGCTTCAGTAATAACTGCTTTAAATTCTTTGAAGCAAAAAGAATTTAAATCGAAGTCGATTGTGGATATTTTTATGATGAATGAAATAGAAAAAGCCGTATCAATTCGCACTGTTTTTGAAGATTCCGAAAAAACTTTATCCGCTGAAACAATAAAAGATCTTGAGCAAAAAGTGGTGCAAGTATTGGAAAAAGCGGGATTTCCTTTAAGGTCTTAAAAAGACATTGTTTAGGAGGGATTTTAGAATAAATTTTTTTTTAAATAATAATCTAAAATCCCTTGACGGAGTAACCGAAGATATTTATTATCCCAAAACACTTCAACAACGAATTAAGTAGTTAAAAGCAGAGTTCATTCTCTGGTAGAAGTTTTCGCTCTTTGAAATTTGAATATGATTAAAAGTTTTGATGCCTTAACGGGTGTCAAGATGAGATGAGAAAGAAACACCGTTCTATTGCCTAGTCAGCCGTAAGATTTAGTATCTTCGGATATAGGCTGACGGTAGCTTGATTAAGTTCAAGTTATTGTAAATCAATCG
>JANJTC010000002.1 GCA_024711325.1 Bacteriovoracaceae bacterium
GAGGAAATACCCAGTAACATCTCGAACCTGGAAGTCAAGCTCACTTGCGGCGAAGGTAGTGCCAGGGTCACTTGGTGTCAGAATAGCAAGATGCACCCTCCATTTTTATAAAAAAGCCCTCGAAAGAGGGCTTTTTTTTTAGGCTTATGACTTGCTGACATCGCATCAAATACGCTTATTAAAGCGCTTATCATTTCTTTTGATTCCGTATTCTCTGCTAAGGGTAGGGTTCTATTTTTATCATCTGAGCATTTATAAGCATTTCACTCAGGAAGAGATTTTCGAAAGTTTCTTATTGGGAGTGCGGTTTGATATTGCTGCTATCCTGCTAGTGAACGCTATTCCTTTATTACTGAGTTTCTTCTCAACTTTTAATCATAAATTTTTAACCTTCGAACGTACCCTGTTTATAATTTTAAATTCAGCCGCCTTTATTGTGGCCTTGGATGACTATGAACTATTTCTGTTCTTAGGAAAAAGACTTAGTTTTGATTTTTTTGTTATCTCAGAAGATATTCTGAGACAACTGCCTCAGATCTTTCTTCATTACTGGTATTTGCCAATTGTGGGAATACTTTTTGGTGTTGGTTTTTATTTCTTTGATAAAAAGTATTTTGTTCTAAAACAAAAAAAACATACATGGTTATCTTATGTAAATGGCGTCCTGTTATTGGGTCTGGCCTTTATAGGTATAAGAGGTGGGCTGCAGCATAAATCGATTAATGTTCAGTCTGCTTTTATCCAAGGGAAAAATGAACTGGGTCATCTGGTTCTTAATACCCCTTATCATTTTCTTCGGACTTTAAAAAACAAACCAATGAAGCCTGTGACTTATTTTGCTTCAGATGATGAAGCTAAGAATGTCATTCTTAATAAACGAGATCTTCGTGATGGGATCAAGGGAATATCTAAGGCCAATATCGTTTTGATTATTCTCGAGAGCTTTTCTTCGGAGTATGTAGAGAAAGGTTTTACTCCCTTTTTAAAAGAGCTCGAATTAAAAGCATTAAGCTTTACCAGACATCTTGCTAATGGCAGGCGTTCCATTGAGGCCCTTCCTTCACTCCTCTGTGGATTGCCTTCACTTTTAGAGGAGCCAATCAGTAAGTCTATTTTTCAGGGCAATAAGTTCAATTGTGTGCCAAACATTTTAAAGAATGCTGGTTATACAAATTATTTTTTTCATGCAGGTTCGCGTGGAACCATGGGGTTTGAATCTTATACTTTGGCCAATGGCTTTCATCGTTATTTTTCCCGGGAAGATTACGGCAAGAAGGATTACGACGGGACTTGGGGAATTTATGATCTTCCTTATCTCCAGTATGTTGCGGATGAAATATCTAAAATGCCGGAACCTTTTATGGCCGGAGTTTTTACACTCAGTTCTCATCAACCTTACGGCATCCCTGATGAATTTAAAGGTAAGTTTTCCAAGGGAAGTTTAGAGATTCATGAGAGTATTGGTTATGTAGATTTTGCGTTGAGAAGATTTTTCGATAAAATAAAAAATGAACCTTGGTTTAAGAATACATTATTCATCATTACTTCGGACCATACGCAGAAATTAGAATCGGTGAAATTTATGAATATGGTTGGTCGCTATCGCGTGCCTCTCATTGTATTAGGTCCGGGAGTTGCCGTAGGTGAATCATCGAAAGTAACACAACATTCGGATATTCCTCGAAGCATTTTAGATTACGTAGAATTAAGTGGTGAATTGCCTGCTACTAGCGTCAGTATTTTTGGTCAGGATGAGGGAGTAGCTTTAAATTTTGCGGATGGTAGTACTCATTACATGGCCACTAGGAACAGTGTTCAAACGCTGGAGCAAGAATTTTTGTATGATTGGGAAACAGGGGAAATGGGCAAACCAGTAGCGGCCCGGAATTTACTATTAAAGGCCTATCTTCAGTACTTTATGAATGGTCTCATCAACAACAATTTATCTCTTTAGCGCTAAGCCCAAATCATTGTCACATACACCCCTTCAAGATAGACTAAATTGTTATTTTTATTCACATAAATGGGGTTTTCATGCAGCCTTTGGCCTCACACATCGACATCAATTCAAAAGAGTTTCAGGTTAATGCTGAATTTAATCGCGGACTCGCAAACGAACTAAAAAAGAAAATTGAAAAAATCCGTGAGGGTGGCGGTGAAGATGCCATTAAAAAACATAAGGCACGGAAAAAATTATTACCAAGAGAACGGATCGAAAAGATTCTTGATCCTGGCTCTCCTTTTCTTGAACTATCCACTTTAGCAGCAGATGCTGTTTATGATGAAGATGTTCCTGGGGCCGGAATGGTTACAGGGATTGGTCTGGTTCATGGAGTTGAATGCCTCTTTGTGGCCAACGATGCTACGGTTAAAGGTGGAACCTATTTTCCATTAACCGTAAAAAAACATTTAAGAGCGCAAGAGATCGCATTGGAGAATAAACTTCCATGTATCTATCTCGTAGATTCAGGCGGGGCCTTCCTTCCTAAGCAAGATGAAGTCTTTCCTGACAAAGAACATTTTGGTCGAATTTTTTATAATCAGGCCCAGATGTCATCTCAAGGTATTCCTCAGATCGCCATTGTTTGTGGTTCATGTACGGCCGGTGGAGCATACGTTCCAGCTATGAGTGATGAGACTGTGATAGTAAAAGGCAATGGGACTATTTTTTTAGGAGGGCCTCCTTTAGTTAAGGCCGCTACCGGTGAAGAAGTAACGGCAGAAGAATTAGGGGGAGCGGAAGTTCATACCTCTAAATCTGGAGTGGCCGATCATTTTGCAGAGACTGAAGAAGAAGGCCTGGAGATGGCGAGAAATATCGTGGCCACTCTGAACTATCGACCAAAGCATCCGGGTAAATTCATTAAAGATGAGATTAAAGAGCCTTTGTATAAATCAGAAGAAATTTATGGGGTCATTCCCCATGATACCAGAAAGCCTTTTGATGTAAGAGATATCATTGCCCGTTTAGTTGATGGTTCTGAATTTCAGGAATTCAAAGAAAAATATGGAACAACTTTAGTTACTGGCTTTGCCAAAATTCATGGTTACCTGGTGGGAATCGTTGCTAATAACGGAATACTTTTTTCTGAGTCCTCGCAAAAAGCTGCTCACTTCGTTGAACTTTGTGGACAAAGGAAAGTGCCTCTTATCTTTCTTCAAAACATCACGGGCTTTATGGTGGGCAAACAATACGAAAATGAAGGGATTGCCAAGCATGGGGCCAAATTCGTAACGGCCGTATCAACAGTTAAAGTTCCTAAATTTACTGTTGTGATTGGTGGGTCTTTCGGTGCCGGTAATTACGGTATGTGTGGCAGGGCCTTCAGTCCAAGATTTCTCTTTATGTGGCCTAACTCGCGCATCTCAGTCATGGGTGGAGAGCAAGCGGCCAATGTTCTGGCAACCGTAAAACAGGATGGACTAAAGGCCGCTGGTAAAAATCAAATGAATGAAAATGAATTGGCAGCTTTCAAGCAGCCGATTCTGGATAAGTATGAAAGAGAAGGATCTCCTTATTATTCATCTGCCAGACTGTGGGATGATGGAGTTATTGATCCGGCTCAGACTCGGGATATTTTAGGTCTTTGTTTAAGTGTTACCCATAACGAAGAATTCCCAGATCCAAACTGGGGCGTCTTTAGGATGTAATTATGAAATTTCTTGAAGTCATCGAAAAAGAAAAAGGCGTTAAAGAAGTTTGGTTAAATCGACCGGATCTTCACAATGCTTTTAACGCTGAATTAATAGAAGAAATGATCTCTTTGTTTGAATCTTTTAAAGATGAACGTTTGGTTATTTTAACTGGTAAAGGAAATAGTTTCTGCGCAGGAGCTGATCTTAACTGGATGAAGGCCATGAAAGATTACACAAAAGAAGAAAACTTTCAGGATTCAAAAAGACTGGCAAGGATGTTTTCTGCCATTAATGAGTGTGATGTTCCTGTGATTGGAAGAATTAATGGTCATGCTCTGGGCGGAGGAGTGGGTCTGGTTAGTGTTTGTGATTATGTTGTCGCAGTTGATAATGCTCTGATGGGATTTACTGAAGTCAGATTAGGTTTAATCCCTGCAGTAATTTCTCCATACTGTATCTCGAAGATTGGAGAAGCCAATGCTCGCGCCTGGATGCTTTCGGGAGAAAGATTTGGTTCTGAAGAAGCTAAAAGAATGGGGCTGGTAAATGAGATTGTCATTGCTCCGGATTTAGATACGAAAATCGAAGAAGTGAAGAAAAAATTTTTGGCCGCTGGACCTGAGGCCGCGAAAGAAGCTAAAAAGCTCATTCGTGGTGTAATGAAGAATTTAAAAGCATCTGAGGATTTTACCTGTCAGATGATCACTGAAAGAAGAGTCAGCGCCGAAGGTCAGGAAGGCATGCGTGCACTTCTTCAAAAAGATAAACCTGCCTGGATGAAAACATGAAAATAAAAAAGATCCTTGTCGCAAATCGCGGTGAAATTGCTCTTCGAGTTTTAAAAACAGCTAAAGAGATGGGAATTAAGATTGTTACAGTATTTGCTGAAGATGATAGAAATCTTCCTCATGCTCTTTATGCTGATGAATCTTACTCGTTAGGCACTGGAACCCTTGCCGATACTTATCTGAATAAAAATAAACTCATTGATATTGCCAAAAAAACTGGCGCGGATGCAATCCATCCGGGATACGGATTTTTGTCTGAGAATGCCGAATTCTCGGCGATGGTTGAGAAAGCGGGGATCATATTTATTGGTCCTACTGCCGAATCGATCACTCTCATGGGTGATAAGATTGGGTCAAAGAATGCTCTTCAAAAGATTAATGTTCCAATGATTCCTGGCTATCATGGGAATGATCAGGAAGTAGCGACTCTTGCCCAAAAGGCAAAAGAGATTGGTTTTCCTGTTCTCATTAAGGCCTCTGCCGGCGGTGGTGGTAAAGGGATGAGAATTGTCCACCACGAATCAGAACTCATTGATGCCATTAGTGGCGCCAAGTCTGAGGCGCTCAAAGCATTCTCAAACGATAAAGTTCTGGTTGAAAAGTATGTAGTTAATCCCCGGCATATTGAAGTTCAGTTAATGTCGGACACTCATGGTAATCATCTTCATTTTTTTGAAAGAGAATGTTCTATTCAGAGACGTTACCAGAAGATCGTTGAGGAAACTCCAGCTCCGAACTTAAGTCAGGAGCTGCGCCTTAAAATTTGTGAAACCGCAGTTCAGATTTCTTCCGGAATTAATTATCGGGGAGCTGGAACGGTTGAATTCATTCTGGCCCCGGATGGGCATTTCTATTTTCTGGAAATGAACACCAGGCTTCAAGTTGAGCATCCGGTAACTGAAATGGTGACCGGACATGATTTAGTTAAATACCAGATCATGGTGGCGCAAGGGGATAAGCTTCCGGTGAAGCAGGCCGACATTAAACAAACTGGTCAGGCGATTGAGTGCCGTATCTATGCAGAGGATCCGGATAATGATTTTATGCCATCAATTGGTAGAATTGATCGGATCGGTACTCCCACTTTACGGGACGTACGACTGGACTGCGGATTTTTGGATGGAACCGAAGTTGGCGTGAACTATGATCCCATGTTGGCCAAATTGGTCGTATGGGGAGAAAATCGCACCACTACTATTTCTAAAACGATTCATAGTCTGGATGAGGTTCTCTTTTTAGGTGTGAAAACGAATAGAGATTATCTTAAGCGCATCCTCTCTCATAAAGAGTTTGTAGCTGGACATACTCATACGCATTTTATCCCTGATTATAAGGCCGATTTACTTCCTCGTGAGCTTGATTTTCAGGATCTTGCCGATTTAATAGGGGCCTTGAGTTTTAGCGATAAAAAGAGAACGACTTCAGGGACAGCAGCAGTTCTAAGAAATCCCTGGACTGAGTTAACAGGATTCAGGAACTAATTATGGAAAAGATTTTTACAATTAACGGTCAGGAAGTAAAAGTTCAGGACTATAAGCATACTGGTGATTCCGTCAGCTTTACCTTAAATGGTAAGACCCATTATTACATGCTGATTGCCAGAGATGGACAGGAACTGATTCTGGATAATGGTGGTCGCTTTAGGGCTGCCGTTGGTACTCCATCAAGAGATGGAGAATCCATGATTATGGCCAATGGTCGGGAAGCTATCGGGGCCATGGCCCCTAAAAAAATGAAAAAGGCGGGGGCCCATGCTGGAGGTCTGACTTCACCGATGCCAGGAAAAATATTTAAAGTGTTAAAAGAAGTTGGCAGTGAAGTTAAAAAAGGCGAAGCCGTTCTTATCCTTGAGGCCATGAAGATGGAGCACTCTATTCGTTCAGATAAAGACGGGGTTGTAACAAAAATTCATTACAAACTGGGAGAACTTGTTCAGGGTGGCGTGACGCTGGCAGAGGTTTCATCATGATTAGAATTGTGGAAGTGGGGCCCAGAGATGGACTTCAAAATGAGAAAAGTATTCTTTCTACCGAAGATAAGTTTCATTTCATCTCGGCCTTAACGGAAAGTGGTCTTAAATCAATTGAAGTCACGAGTTTTGTCAAGGCCCCTGCTATTCCACAGATGGCCGATGCAGTAGAACTGTTTGGCAGGGTAAAGAGTGAATTGTTTGATAAGGGCATCAGTTTTCCGTGTTTAGTGCCTAACCTTAAGGGTTATGAAACGGCCAAAAAATTAGGCGTAAAAGAAATTGCACTTTTTACGGCAACTTCCGATTCTTTTACTAAAAAGAATATCAATGCAACCGTTGATGAAAGTTTTGAAAGGATGAAGGAAGTCGCGGATGCGGCGAAAGAAGATAAGATCATGGTTCGAGGGTATATCTCGACAGCATTTGGTTGTCCGTATGAGGGCACTATGGATGTGAAAAAGCTAATTAATGTTACCAAACGGCTCTTTGAGCTTGGTGTATATGAAGTTTCTGTCGGGGACACTATTGGGGTGGCGATACCAATGCAAGTTCGAAGTTATCTGCGGACATTAAAAAGTGAGTTCCCCGTTGGAAAACTTGCTATGCACTTTCATGACACTCGAGGCATGGCACTGACAAATATTTATGCTTCTTTGGAAGAAGGTATTACGACATTTGATTCTTCTGCCGGAGGGCTTGGTGGTTGTCCTTATGCAAGAGGGGCGACTGGAAATGTGGCCACAGAGGATGTCTGGTACTTACTCAACTCACAAGGGCTTGATACTGGTATTGATATTGCTAAACTAGCAACGGCTTCAAACTTTATACTGGGAAAATTAGGACGTCAGACTGAATCGAAGTTTTTAAAAGCTTATTTAAATACAGGTAAGGTATGAACTTTTATCTTAAAGCATTCACTGATTTAATAGTTGAAAAGAAACATCAAACCTTATGGATTACCCTAGATCGTCCAGAGGCCAGTAATGCTTATTCAAGCTCTATGGTTTCCGGATTGGTTGAAGTATTAAAATACGCTGATATAGATAATGAAATCCGGGTGATTGTTATCACGGGTGCAGGAAAGAATTTTTGCGCTGGTGGGGATATCAAGGCCATGAAAGGAAAAACCGGTATGTTTTCCGGTGAATCCAATCAGTTGCGAGAAGCTTATCAGGCCGGAATTCAGCAAATTCCCATGACGATTGCTCAGTTGAAGACACCCATTATTGCCATGGTGAATGGAGCTGCCGTTGGGGCGGGCTGTGATTTAGCGGCCATGTGTGACCTAAGAATAGCCTCAAGTGATGCATTCTTTGCTGAAACTTTCGCAAAAGTAGGTTTAGTTCCAGGAGATGGGGGAGCCTTTTTTCTAACCAGACTTGTTGGTTTCGGGAAAGCGATGGAAATGTTTTTAACCTGCAAAAATATTTTAGCGGATGAAGCCTTGCGGATTGGCCTCGTTAATCAAGTGGTCCTACCAGAAGAATTAAAAAATAAAACTCAGGAACTGGCCGATCAGATGGCTTCACTTCCACCAATTGCCTTGCAAATGACTAAGAAAGCAGTTGTACATGCCTATCAAAATGATCTTAACTCCCATTTGGAATTGATGGCGGCCTATCAGGGAATTACCCAACGTTCATCGGACCACTTTAAAGCTTTGGACGGAATGCTTGAAAAAAAGAAGCCAAGTTTTAATCATTACTAAAAATAATTTTTGACAAGACAAGCTAACGCCTTAAGAATTAGAGGATATGAAAATTCTCTTAGTTCTTACTGTTCTTGCCTCTATTACTGGTTGTACAACCATCCACTTCAGATCGAATAATACGATTCCTGTTACCTTCGAAGGAAATCCTGAACATCGTAATGAAGTTTCAATTATTGGGCACAGAGATTTTTATTTCTGGGGAATTGAACCTGATCAACATGAAGTCTATATTGATGAAGAAGTCAGGCAGGCCGGACATGATGGCATGTCAAAACTCATTATCTATGAGCATAAGAATCCGCAGGACATTCTCATTTCATTTCTAACTCTGGGATTCTATATGCCACGAGGTTACACCATTACAGGTTTTACTTCAGGTAATATACTTCCAGAAGAAACATCATCTAAAAAATAAGATTGACCGTCAGGAAGGGGTCTTCCAAGGATGGATATTTAGGCCAGGGATGGCCTTTTTTTATTTTTGAAGCTCGCGGGAGCGGCGGTTCCAGAGTGGTTTAGTGATTAAGTTGAACCAAATGAAAAAACCGCCAAAACAAGAAAACAGAATTGAAACAGCATATTCAGCAGTAAAAGCATTATTGGCGATAGCGAGAATCGTAAACATTAAAAAGGCCAGACTTCCAAAACAAGCAGTCATTAGCAAAGTCATTTTGAAAGTAATTGGATCCTTGGGCTCAGGTCGAAGAAAAGAAAATGGCCACCAAATGAAGTCTTTATCAGAGATCCAGTTGTGTAACAAAGTCATAAGGTCTAAAAGTTTCATTTTAAGCTATCCATAAGACTTCCGAAGAAATTCTTTTTAAAGTCGGTTACTTCATCTTCTGACATATCACCAAAGTTTGTACGATCCAGTTCTTTATATAAATGAGGAAGCTCTATGACGAAGCGGGATTTAAATCGTGGAATCATTTTGCCGTACATCTTTCTTTCTTTGGCATAGGTCATGATGAGCTTTTTGCGGGCCCGTGTAATACCAACGTAACAAAGCCGGCGCTCTTCATTAATATCAGAATTATCAATAATAGTTTTTTTATGGGGGAGAATTTCTTCTTCCATGCCAATTAAGAAGATGTGATCAAACTCCAGACCTTTGGAGGCGTGGAGAGTCATGAGTGTGACTTCATTTTTTTTAAAGCCATCGCCAGGGCCCTGAGAATCATGAGCGTCCGCAAGGAGGAGTCGTTCGACAAAGTTTTTTAGAGTTGCATCTTCCTGGTAGCGATCCTGAAAGCGATCAGCGGCCAGAATGAAGTTTTTCACATCATCTTTCTTGCGAACGGCCAGTTTGGGTTGGTCATAGCTCTTCTCAATAAAATCGTAATAATTGAGTTCATCTACTAATTGCGTGATCGATGGAAGTAGTGATTGCTCATTAAAGACTCTTTGGAATTTACGAATGATTTGAACAAAAGATTTTATACCTTCATGTTCCTCTTCATCACATATTACCTGGAATAAATGTCGTTTTTGTTCCAGTGCCTTCTCGAGATTCTTATTAAGAGTCACTGAACCAATGCCTCGATTGGGAACGTTAAGGATACGTCTTAGGGCCAGCTCGTCCCGAGGGTTTTGAATCAGGGTCAAGTAAGCAATGATGTCTTTGATTTCTTTTTTCTCGTAGAACTTTTGACCGCCAATAATCTTATAAGGAACTTGTCCAATTCTAAGTTGATCTTCAAAGGGGGGAACCTGAGTATTGGAACGGTAGAGAATTGCTATTTCTGAGAGAGCAACTTCATGGGATTGAAGTTTAATGATCTCTTCTACCACAATCGCGGCTTCATGGTCAGAGTCCCCAGCTGCCCATAGTTGAGGCAGAGTACCTTCCATCTGGGCCGTTCTCATTGTCTTTTCTTTTCTCTGAGTACTTTCTTTAATCACCTGATTGGCGAGATCCAGGATAGGAAAAGTTGAACGGTAATTTTCTTCGAGCTTGATAACTACAGTATCGCTGTATTGTTTTTCAAAGTTTAGGATATTTGAAATATCTGCGCCTCGGAAGCCATAGATGGCCTGATCATCATCTCCTACAACACAAATATTCTGATGGGTTGAAGTCAGGGCCTGAATCAGGGAGAACTGGAGACTGTTGGTATCCTGATACTCATCAATCATGATGTATTTGAAGCGTTCGGAATATTTTTTAGCGACCTCAGGAAATTGATTAAAAAGTTTAACCACTAAGAAAAGAATATCATCAAAATCCAAAGCATTATAAAATTGCAGTTTTTCCTGGTAGTAGTGGTAAACGTATTCGGTTGCACCATCGTAGTTATTTTCGGGATCGTAGTATTTACTTTTGGGAAACTCGTCGGCCGAAACACCCTGGTTCTTTAGAAGGCCAATTTTAGACATAATGATACTGCGGTCATAAGACTTGTTGGAGCGGTAACTCTTTAGTCCTTCGCGCACAATACTCATCTGATCGGCCTGATCGTAAATAGTGAACAGGTTGTTGTAACCAAGATGATGAATATCTTCGCGCAGGATACGTATCCCCAAAGAATGGAAAGTGGATAGAGTAATGCCTTTTCGCATTCTGGAATCTACCAGATGAGAAACTCTTTCCTTCATTTCGGTGGCGGCCTTATTTGTAAAGCTCACGGCAAGAATTTGTTTACCCGGAATACGAAGATTATCCAGCATATGAGCTATGCGATAAGTCACTGTGCGTGTTTTTCCGGATCCGGCGCCTGCGAGGATTAAGACAGGGCCTTCCACCGTTTCGGCAGCTTTGCGTTGTTCAGGGTTTAAACCATTGAGGGAAATCATGTGGGCGCAGAATAAAAAAGGAGGGTTAAAGTGTCAAAATCAAAAGACAAAAAAGACCTTACTTTGTAGACTTAACCATCTGTAAATACCTTTATTTGAGGTTATATGAAGTATTTGATCACATCCGCTCTTCCTTATGCTAATGGGCCTATTCATTTTGGGCATATCGCCGGAGTTTATTTACCGGCGGATATCTTTACCCGTCATAAAAAGCTCAAAGGCGAAAAGGCCATTCATATCTCTGGTTCTGATGAGCACGGGGTGGCCATCATGCAAAACGCTCAAAAGGCGAAGAAAAGCTATCAGGAATATGTGAATGAGTGGCACAAAACTCATAGAGACTTGTTTGAAAAATACGATATTAAATTTGATTTTTTTGGACAAACCTCGGCCCCTTATCACAAAGAAGAAACGCTAAAATGGTTTCACGATCTTTTGGGAAAAGGGTTGATTGAAAAGAAATCGGAAAAGCAGCTCCAGTGCCAGGATTGTAAAAATATGCTGCCTGACAGATTTGTCGAAGGCGAATGTTACGAATGTCATTATCCTGAGGCCAGAGGAGATGAATGTCCAAATTGTGGAACCTGGATTGACCCACTTAAACTCATAAATCCTGTTTGTAAATTTTGTGGTTCCAAGCATGTTGAGGCCGTGGATTCTTTCCAGTGGTATTTGATGCTGTCTAAAATGCATGAAAAGCATCAGAAGTGGTTTGAGACCAGAAAACCTTTTTGGAGAAAAAACTTAGTTCCCTTTGTTGAATCTCTGACCAAGGACAATCTGGTTGATCGGGCCATCACCCGCGATCTGGATTGGGGGATTGATGTTCCTCTTTCAGAGGCCAAGGGCAAGAAGATTTATGTTTGGTTTGATGCACCCATTGGTTATGTCTCTAACACCGCTCAGTTTCTTAAGGAGAGCGGATCGAATGAAGACCACATCAAAGACTGGTGGGGATCCAAGGATGTAAAAATTGTAAATTTCATTGGAAAAGATAATATCATTTTCCATTCCATCATCTTCCCAGTGATGTGTTTAGGAACTGGATTTGTGAATCCAGTTTCAGATCTTCCTGCTAATCAGTATGTAAACCTGGAAGGGAAGCAGTTTTCTAAATCTAAGGGATGGTATGTGGATGCCGATGAGGCCATCACTCAATTTGGCTCGGATGCTCTTCGCTTTTACCTGACATCTTTAATTCCAGAAACTTCTGACTCTAGCTTTACCTGGAAAGGAATGGAGCTCAAGATTAATTCGGAGCTTGCCAATAACATTGGTAACTTCATCAATCGTGCCATGAAATTTTCCGCTAAAAACTGGCCGGAAGGCATGCAGGCCCAGAAATTTGATGCTTTCTTTTCTGACCATGTGAAGGGCGTAAATGAATTCATTAAGGAATATCATGAGCTGCTTGATTCCTACCAAATCAAGAAAGGTCAGGAACACATCATGGGACTGGGAGCGAAGGTAAATCAATTTATCACTGAACGGGCCCCTTGGACAGAATTCAAAACAGATCAGGAGAGAGCTGCTGAAACAATTGCCATCTCAACCGCCTACGTTTTAATCATTGGAACTTTCTTTGCGCCTTATTTGCCGCAATTATCAAAATCCATTCTTTCTTACTTCGGCTTAAATGCTGAAAGTGAACTGGTTAAGAAAATTTATCAGGGGGATTTGAATGAGATGAAGAATTTCTTCTCTCATGATTTCAAGCTTCAAGTAGATCCTCAGGGGTTAGTGCCAAAGATTGATCCTAAAGTGATTGAAGAATTAAATCTTAAATTAAAAGAGAAAGCGGCCCTTTAAGAGAAGCCGCCATGGATATGAGTTTCCTCATAGTCAGGGCGGTAGAGGTTTCCTTCTGATTTAGGAATGCTTCTGGCCTTTTTAAAATAAGTTCGCATTATCTTTTCCATTATCTTCCCGGTAAATTCCGGAAGTAGGGCGTGACCTAATCTACCTAGTCTGTCTTGAGCGCCTAGATGAATGGAAGCTCTAGGGGTCTTGGTTAATTTAATCATGGCCTGGGCCATTTGTTCAGGATCTACCAAGGGCCTAGCGGGTCTAATCTCTTTTCCTATAAAATTGGCGGCATGAGAATGAGCGGGACTATCTACGAAACTGGCATAGATATCGCAGACGTGTATTTCAGGAAACTTTTTAAATTCATACCGCAAAGCTTCGGACAGACCTCTTAAACCAAACTTACTGGCACTATAGGAAACCGTGTAGGGGTTGCCGACGAACGCACCAGTGGAATTGGTATTAATAATTGTACCTTTTCCTCTGGCCTTAAAATAAGGCATGACTACATAAGCACCATATAGTGGACCCAGGAGATTTGTTTTAATGACCTGCTCATGAGCTTCTAAAGGTGTTTCAGTAAATTCCCCAATAGCACCAACTCCAGCATTGTTAATCCAAACATCAATTTTCCCAAAAAATGAAATTGCAGTATCAAAAAGATGCTGGATAGATTTCTTGCTCGTAACATCCGTTTCCACCGCGATGGCCTGACCGCCCATGCTTTCACACTCACTGGCAATTTCCTGTAGTATGGTGTCGCTCCTTGCTGCTAGCACTACATTGGCGCCCTCACGGGCAAACAGGAGTGCAGCAGCTTTCCCGATGCCACTGGAGGCCCCGGTAATGACAATAGTAGAAGAGTTGATTGGATGTGTATTCAAGCTTACCTCCATGGAATGAGTTGAGCTTAATCGTGAGAATGGGATGGAATCAACTTATGATATTCGTAAGATTGAACTAATCATTATGATAACGTGGATCGACTTTAATCCTCGGTTGTCGTGTCGGATCAGCATACTCAATAATAGGTTGATCCCAATTGTTGAGAATTTTTCCATTTTGCGCGTCCACTAAAAGCCGAAAAGTCGTAGTTTGGTTCAAGTGATTTTTGATCGTAACAATGACTGATTCGACATTGAGAGACACTCCATCTTGCGTCCAGACTCGGGAATCGACTTTTTTAATTTCGATATCTTTAACTGAATCTCCCCCTTGTGTGCGTAGAGTATTTTCCAGTTTAGCTTGCCACTCGGGTGAAACAACATTTACCGCCTGAGCGTTTTCTGATTTCTCCAAAGGGTTAATGGAGGTAGGAATATCGGAGGTATCTTCTTCGATAGATTCTGTATTTAGACGAGGGATTTGTTTGTCACTCAGGGGAGCATCTGCCGGAGGAACAGAATTCTGGCTTCGGAAGTAATATGTTCCTACGGCGATAACGAGAACCAAAATAAAGTAGTAGTAACGTTTACTCATTTACATCGAAATCAAAATTAATGACTTTATAAGGTTTACTGCCATTATATTCATAGTCTAAAAAATCATCATTGGCATTTGTTCCATCTGTGTAACAGTCTGAGCAGTTGCTGAAACGGGCACGCATCCGACAACGAAATTTTGTTCCCGGTGGAATCCACTTATTTACTTCCATGACTAATAAATTTCCGTAATTAAACTCACCTTGATCCGAAACTTTAACGACTGATTCATAAAAAGTCTTCTGAGAATCAATTCTTGAAAAGAAAGCTTCATTAGCACTTGGTAAGAATCTCACCAAACACTCATGCGGATTAAATGTAAAGTCGGTATCAGAAGAACCGGTAGAGGTGTAGCCCAAGCAGTCTTTATCTAACAATGACAGACCTTGTTTCTTCCTGAATTCATTCTGAGACACCCACCGAGAACTAGTGCCTTCTTCGAGCTGAACCAGGCAGACCGGAGCAGCAGCATTCGTAGGGTACTTGCCGGTTAATGGATTTTTTATCAAGCGCTGATATTCTGTATCAGTACTGGTACAAGTGCGTCCTGATTCCGCTCCCTGATCAACTGTCGTCATAGAGTCAATTACACATGGTTTAAAGTTACCTGTGGCCTCATCGACAACATCAACATGATCCCAATCATTGGCCAGGAGTTGGACTCCTGCCATGGTGCTGTTTGAATTATTGAGAAGGTTAGGAATGACTGCAACGACCTCTCCTGGAGAAATAAGAATGTTGTTATTGTTATAATCAACACTTGCCACGCCAGTTGAAAGAGGAACAGTGAATCCTTTGAAAAGTAATTGTTTTAGAAAGAAATCGATATCACTTCGATTATCGATAATGTAAAAACCAACCCTTTCATTATGGGTGGTTGTTTTTTGAGCAAGCTCAATGAGTTGTTTCGAGACGAGGACAGATTTTCTTCTGTTATCTTCGGATACCGGAGTTAAGCCTTGAGTAGGTATAAAATAAACGGCATCGTTGAAATCAAGTGAGCGGTCTTTAGTTGAATTTCCGTTATTGTTATAAGTTTTGAACAATAACAGGCCGTAGTCATCCAGAAGCTTTTCTGACTCATTCTTCTCAAAACCAGGGCATAGGTTGCCTGTGATGTATTTATAGATATTCTTGGCGAAGACCTGGAAAAACTTTCGGTAGGTAATAGGATTGACTGTTTGTGACCATAACCATGAGTTTTTATCATCCAGGTTGTTAAAGAAAATGTTTGATGCAAAAGGGGCACCAAAATCGTCAACGCCTTTTGCCTTTAAATCTCCTAGCTCACTCAAAGATTCGGCCAGAAGAAGCATCATGTAAGAGGTGACTTTATCATGTCCGCCATCTTTTTCTGAAGTGAGGTTACATTCATTTTTAAGCGTTTTAGTTAAGGCGACCAGATAATGGGTCACTATTTGACCTGCATAATGCTCGTCTTCCAAAATGCGATCCGGTTTATTCGGATCATACAGCAGGTATTGAGGATAAGATAAACGGCCTTCAGGAGTTTCTTCTATTCCACTAATGTGAAGGGGATCACTTTCATCCAAAGCACGAGACTGCTTAAATGTTTTGCCAAGGGCCCATTCTCCTACATGTGTGCGTTTATTAATTACGAAACTATAATAATCCGCAATACCTTCATTAATGGATTTAGCTTCATCATATCCAAGAAACCCCATGCCTGAACGGTAAAGATGATAATCTGAAGCAGAAGTTCCATTTCTCATGTTCAACATAACTGAAACTAAAGCATGGCCCAATTCATGGTAAACGACTGAAGGATCTTGAACAAATTGAAAGCCTGGATATTCCGATTGAAAACCAAAACATAATTCTGGCCCTGCTGGCGAGTAATAGGCCGCACCTTCTTCAGCAGTACAATTTGCAAAAGCTGTCAGGTAATCATATTTAAATAATTTTGAATCAATGCTCGACATGGCCTTAAACCAGAACAGCTTTGAATTACGAAGATAACTTGGAATAGATTTTGGTATCGAAAGAGGAAGGGCATGAATTTCGTTATAAGCATAAGAAAGTTTATTTAGGAACGTGTTTGTACCTAGGGATAAATGATAAAGAGTGTTGGTTTGATAGAATTCCGGAGTCCCTGGATTAAAAATGAAAGTGCGATTTTCAAGTCGTGGAATGACCTGAGTAGAATCGGTGTCGCTTAGAACTCGCAAGCAACCTTCCAGACTCACTTTGTGATTGCCATAGAAAAATAGATCGATGGAACAGTCGCCGGTTAGATTGGTATTATCTGTTATGAGCTCAGCATTTCTATCCAGAAAAGATCCCATATCAGGATTGGAAGGCCCATAATTTTTCCCAGCAAAGATAGCAGGACTATCCTTATAAACATAGGCCTTGCCATCAAAAGATCCATCATTGCTGATGACATTACTTCGGACACCACTGCCGGTGATTTCAGTTGGATTACATGCAGAAAGAATTCCCAATAGGGGAAGAATTAAGAATAAGTTCCCCACTGGAAACTTATTTTTGAAAGGTTTTATCATCCGCTGACGTACCACTCTCATATGAACCTTATCGGCTGAAATCTAAGGATCTCAACCGATCAATTAACTCGGATTAATAGCCTCTGGCGGCATTGTTTAGATCAGCTGATATTGTATTTCCGAAATTCATCAACGCCTTACCTATGTTAGACCTGTTGTTTGAATTGTCCGCGGCTTCACAGAAACTTGGGGCAGAGGTTGCGGCAGATGCCAGCTCCGATGAGTTTCCAGGAGTCGAAGAAGTAGGAAATGCGTTGTTATATGCAAGGGTGATTGATTTTATCAAATCTTCACAACCACCGGAAGTAACTGTTGATCCGTTAATTTGGGTTGTCGACTTTTGACAGCTTGTTTTTTTGAATTCCTCATCATAAGCAACGCAATATCGATTTGTCTTCGGAAGCTTGGCACACATAGCGTCTGGATCTAACCTTTGAACACTTTCAGAGGACCCTGATTCAGAAGAATTATTAAATCCACTACAAACTTCTTCAAACTGTGAAATGGCTTCATAGTCCTCACTTTGTCGTGCTTGTTGAGCTGCTGAGTAAGCGGCATTAAAAAAGTCATCTTTCATAGACCGACAAGCTGGTCGTGGATCTGTTCCCATTGCACTTTTAAATTTTTCACAGAATTTAGGGAGTTTTTCACCCAACTCCGACATTTTCTTTTGATGTTCTTCTGCTTGTTTCGCTCTGGCCGCTTCAGCAGCTCGGACTGAATCATCGTGATTACGACGACAATTCTCGGCAATCTGCTCAGCTTCACGATAAACATCACGGTAGTTTCTTTCAGTCTTTTTGATATGGTCAGCAAGAAGTCCCTGGCCATTACCACTGACCGATTCTCCACCAAGAATTTGATCTTGTTGTTTTTTGACACTCTCTTTTAACAGAGCGATATTTCCTTTGAACATCTCAACATACTTATCAGGATCTTCCAGTAGGAGGCGTCCATCTGGCGAGTTTCCGGTAGCTGCGATAAATTCTCCCAGGTAACGTTGACCTTCAGGAACTTCACGTTGAATACCAGTTGGGGATGAGAAACCTGCACCAAATAATCCACGCATCGCTTCACCATCACGCATGTACTGGGCAAGAGCAGAGTCAAAAATCTTAACTATGTCCTGTTTATTCTTTTGAACGAGGGCCTTGTAATTATTCACACGGGCGGTCTTTTGAGCTTTAACTTCTTTAACGTAGTTATCGGCTTGCTGAGAACAGGCCTGCATATTTTTAGAACATGAAAGAGCAGCATTGGCACAAAAACCTGCTGAAGATGTATTGAAACGATCCGGAGTACATGAACCTGCAACAGAGTTGTTGGCCTCTTCCGGGCTACTACATTCAATGAGTTTCTTACGAAGCTCACTCTTCATGTCAGACGCCTGATTTTTGGCAAGCTTCTTATAATCCTGATTAAGCTGACGAAGTTTCTTAATCGCAGCAGCTCCTGAAAGTTTATTGTTCAGGTTGTTGGCCTTAAATTGGGCGTTACAGTTTTTGATAATGTCAGAGAAAAAGACACTTGGTGTACGGTTAGAAGAAGCCCCGATTACTCTTGTGGTCAGGTTGCCATTAGCGTCCAGCTCCTGGACTTCATAAGAGTTCTCCATCTTCATGTAGTAACGGGAATTTGTTTGCGACTCAAGCGACTTTAACTCACTCAGTTTTTTCTCAATGCTGGTGTCACCATTCTCAATGATCTGTTTTAGTTTATCTTTTAAGAAGTTAGAAGCATTCAGATTCGCATGACCCGAAGCAGATGGATCGTAAATTTTACTTAACAGGGTATCTGTGTCTCCAAGAGTGCTGCTTAAACATGTATTCTTAATTCGGTTTTCGATAGTTGAAACCTCAGCTTCAAAACTACTGTTGTTAAGATTTCCCAGCAGACCAATAGCCGCGCTTGCGTCGTAAGCTTTTAACTCTGATTCAACGGTAGATCTTTCTTCATTGATTTTGAGGAAACTCTCATTGAACTTTGTTTGAACTTCTGAGAATAAATCCGGGCTTAGTGCACTATTAAGATTATTCGGTGAACTCACAAGGTTCTTCAGATTACTTAAAAAACCACCATAGGCCGCCGGGTTATTAGCAATGCCTGAATAACTAAGTTCAAATTGTTTGGAAACTTTATCGGCCAGCTTGTTGATATCTTCAACTACCGCTGAATGTGATTGAGCATAAGACTCGCCCGAAAATTTCCCAACTTTTGCCGTTAAAGATTCTTTTAGATTCTTTTTAATCTGGTTAAGCCCACCACTGGATCCAGTTTCATTAAAGGCGTCGCCCGTCTGCATAGATTTACAAGCGGGGTTATCAAACCTTTTTGCGAAATCAAAAAGATCCGGGTTTTTACTTCTTACTTTATCGGCCATGTCGGAACCACCATCCAGGACAGCAACGGCTTCTTCAATGGCATCCAGATCGGCCCGTGAAGCTTCACGGAATTGATTATTCATGGCCTCAAGATTGGTTGTTAACTTATCCAGCTCATCCATGCGGTATTTAAAAAATCCATTCAGGATCTGCATGGCATTCTTCATACAACCCACACCAAAGGCCTGGCCTTCAGAGTTACTATCAGCACTGAAGTTTTTGTACATCTTACTGACTTGGAAGTACTGGTTGTAATAAGTGAACATTTGAGTAAGCTGGGCCTGTGGTGGAGCACCGCTATCATTTGTAACACCTAAGCGACAAACCTCAGGTCTTGCATCATGAAGAGTTGTGGGAAGGGTTTTACAGTCAAGCATTTGCGGATTGATGTTATTGAGTGCCAGATAATTGGCAAGGCCCGGAATCTTAGAGAGTTTTTGAGGATTAAAATATTTATCAGGCTGTGGAGTTTGCTGATCCTGCAGTTTCTGCATATCAAAAGTAGTTTGACTGTTAAGACTATTGGCCTGGTTTGCATTATTGGCAGCTCCCCAGATCTGACCCATCACCTGAATCCCCGTACCAATGGCCTCTGCGGTTCCATTGATGACTTGTGCGGTGGAAGTTTTCTTTTCCTCAGCAAAAGTTAGGGCAGGTGTGACCATTAATTCCAAACTGATAACGACAGCTAGAAATGGGGCCAGTTTTCTTTGTTTCATAACATTTCCCTTGAATAATCTGTATCTTCTTGTTTTTTCGGCATTTCAGCGGAAAAAAGTTAGTGATTCCTAGTAGGTTACAGATCTAGTCTTCCTTTATTGTAATGGTTAGCAAGGGGCCTACCTACTAAAAGGGTTAAGACCTCTAATTTCTTGGCAATCTCCTTGAAAAAAGTGAAACTAAACTAGTGTAATTCCATAGGTTTTTAAGAGGATAAGCAGAGTGCTTGGAAAGCTGTTTAAACGTAAATCAGTGCCCAATAATGATGGCATTAAGGACCCTATAGAGGTCGAGAAGCTTCAGTATAGCAAGGTCTTTGAGCTCGAATTGAGCAATATGGAAGATACACCTGTCTATGCCTTGAAACATCAGCTCTCGATTGGAAGTGAAATTGGTAACATCATCATAGCAGATCCCTCGGTCTCTCCTCGTCATGCCAGTTTTATCCTTCAGCAGGAAGTTGTATCAGTGATCGATCATGGCAGCCTGACAGGGACCATGGTTAATGGAAAAAAAATCCCGCCCGGTAAATACATTATTTTAGAAGAAAGTGATGTTGTGAATGTCGGAGATTTGGAGTTAAGACTCAAAGTTGGCATATCAGCTGCCCCTGTTGAGGAGATTCCTGATCTTCCGGAAGAAGAAGATGAGGAGCTGCCCGAGATTCCTGAAGAAGAGATTCCTGAAGAAGAAGAGGAAGTTGGTGAGGATGTTGATGAGGAGTCAGACGAGCAGATGCCTCCCCCTAAAAAAGTCAAGCGCCAGTACTTGGCCCCTATATCAAATCAATACTCCGCTAATAGTCTTATTCGTCTGGTGGCGGTAGTTTGTGATTTATTGCTTTCCTATTCTTTATTAGTCATTTTTTTACCTTTTGATGAATTTCGAAGTTTTCTGGATTTTTTTCCTGCATTCATAGGTGATGTTTTAAATCTTGATTGGTCAGCTCTCATGGAGCAAATTGAGCAGGAAAATAACTTTGTGGCTTCCATGCTCAAAGACATCTATGTTTTTTTATCCAGTACCTTCCATGTTGGTCCCTTGCTTTTAATGTTTATCCTTATGCGGATATTTTCAACACTCATATTAGGTGTGAGTCTTTCAGAGTTTATATTAGGGATCAGGGCCAGCAAATCTCCTCTTTGGGCAAGAGTTGGTGGGGTCATGCGTGTTATTGTTGGTATCTTTACCTGGCCATTCATTATTTTTGATATACCTGCGGTTATCTCCCGCAGAACCTTTAAAGAAGTTATAACTTTCACTAACATTTATGTTGTTTCCAAATTTAATGCCATCATTGGGACAATACTGTTTCTCCCTATGCTCTTGGGGTTTGCTATCGTTTCTCCACTACTTGAAGGACTTGAGCCTCCGGAGCCAATAGGTATTAATGACCGAATTGAACAAAGAGTAAAAATCAATGCTCCGGTTTCAGCGACAGAGGCAGAGTCTGCCCGGCCAGTGACGGACGCCAGTAAGGCATTGAATGTGAAAATAGCTTATGATGCTAATGAGCTTTCAATTATTCCTAATTTCAGGTTTCAGGGAGTTAGAAGTAAATTGAATGTGAAGAGTAGTCTCATTTTTTATCAAAGAGACTTACAGAGACAGATTGAAGTTGAGATTTTAAAAACATTTGATTTTCGGCAGCTTCTGGGGATTGGAATGAGAGGGAATGTCCCATTGTATGAAAAGTATCCTCAGATATATAACTTTGTGTATGAGTCCTTGGAAAATAATCCTGCTTTCAAGACAACTAATGATGTTGCTTCTAATACGGCCTTTGCCAATGAATTCATAGAATTCACTAAAACCGCTTTTTCCCTAAGCCTTGATAATGCGTTTGAGGTCATGCAAAGCGAAACTTTTCTTATCCGAGGATTAGTAAACTATAAGTCTTCTTTCTTGAGCTTAATTGAATATAAAGATTTCGATCAGATTAATTTCCTGAAAATTGGAAATGCTTACTTCATGAAAATCGGATTCAAAAAGCAGAAGCCATTTGACTTGATTATCCCGCTTATAAAAGGGGAGGGACGAATCTTGAAAATCTCTTATGGTAAGCGAGAGAATTCGGAGTTAGTTGCCTCCAAGTTTTATAAGTTTAATTTACATAAAACTAACTGGTTGCCTGAATTTGAATTTTCACAAAAAGAAGTAATGAGCCCTTTGGATGTCTTTGATCTTTTTTCCAGAGAGGATTTTAAGACCAAGCTTCTTTCGGAACAAAAAGCCCAGGCTTTATATGCTTACTATTTCGAAACATCTGCGGCCGTTTTAAATAAAGCTGATCCGGTTGAACTTGATCTTTGGAAAACTAAATCCAAGCTTATTTTGAAGTTAATTGAAGCCTTGCCTGGAGCAAATAATACTTCAGAGACTGAAGAAGAGGGGCCTAAAGAAAAACTCCTGGAAAATTTTAATGATTTACTTGATGCTCTGGAAAATAATAATACCGAATATTTTGGTATTCAGAATACTGCCACCATATAGGAATTTGATATGAGTTTTGTTGAGGCTATCATTTATGGTATCATTCAGGGTTTGTCTGAGTTCTTGCCTATTAGTAGCAGTGGTCATTTAGCGCTTTTACCATATGTGATGAAAATTGATGATCCTGGTGTCGTCTTTGATCTGATGATGCATTTTGGAACAGCACTGGCAGTGATTACTTACTTCCGTAAAGATATATTTCGTTATGCTAAAACTTTCACTCCTTCCCTTGCTAATTTTAAGACAGGCAGTGAGGATCAATGGTTTGTAAGAAACTTTATACTGTCTACTTTTACCAGTGTCTTTTTTATATTACTGCTCATACCAATTGCAAAATTTGCCAGGAATCCGTGGATAATTATGTTTAATCTTTCGGCCTTTGGTGGGCTCCTTTGGTTTTCTGACTGGAAAAATAGTAAAAATCAGAATCTTCTAAATTCTCCCATGGCCTTGAGGTTCAATTGGAAGCTAGCTTTTTTAATTGGCCTGGCACAAGCATTTGCCATCTTTCCTGGTGTCAGCCGTTCCGGCATCACCTTAACGATGGCCCTACTCCTTGGAATGCGCAGAAGAGAAGCAGGGGCATACTCATTCTTACTTTCTCTTCCCATTATTATTGCAGGCATCTTCAAAGAAATTCCTGATCTAATGAAAACCCAGAATGATTCCTCATTATTGATTCTTTTGACCGGAGTAGGGGCTTCATTTTTTGTAGGCTGGGCGACAATTCATTTCTTTATGAAACTCATTGCTAAAATCGAGTTGAAGTATTTCGCTTTTTATAGATGGTTCATTGCCATACTCATGGCCTATGCCCTCTACTAAGCTTAATTATCATCGCCAAAATTCTCTGGAACACAATAGACGTGATTATTCCAGCGAACTCCGGCGTCGAAGATTGATCCAATAGAGCCTTCATTGTTATCAACTTCATCGGTGCGGTAGTTGAATCGATTTGTGGTTGTATTCGCCGAAGCTGGTTTATATGTTCCGCCAGTCAGAGGTATTGAAAGTTTACTGATAGCAACTCCTGTCATCGCTTTACCGGAACAGCAGAGATTTTTCTGAGCTGCTAGCAGTTTCACTTGACCAGGATCTTTAATATATCCGGTCGCCTGATCGTATGAAGAATCCGGGAGTCCTCGTCCTTCAGAAGAAACATAACGGTTCATGTAAACAGTTACATTCGTAAAATCCGGTAAACAGCATCGATGAATTCCATCATTGGTGGCCTTAAAGCCCGTACAACATTGTGATGCGGTTGTCATTTGAGGCACCTGTTGACCAGATGGAATACAACAGTTGAACTCATTTTCGGAAAAGACTTTTTTAAGCGTATTATTAGGCATATTCATCTGCGTATAGTTGGCCGCTGAATAGTATCTCTGATTGGCCGCCAAAGAAAAGTCAGCAGTAGCGTTACTTACTGGTAATAATATCTGTCTACCATCAGTATCAGTCAAAGGTGCTTTACCCGCATAAGCTTCCTGATTATCATTTACGAGTTTAAAGACTTCATCATTGGTTTTAATGGCCACCTGAGGAATACCAATTAATTCAAGAGATCCGGCCCAAGTCAGGTAGAGCTCTTCTTCGGTAGGTGTTAGATTTTTAATTTCACAAGATGCATTCGTATAATTTTCAGGATCACATTCAAAGGGTTCATCTACCACACCAATGACACTATTGTTCTCCGGTCCCCAACTCAGGTGTTTGAATATGGCCTTATCTATAGTTTGCATTTTAGTTTTTGCGAACGTGTGACCACCACCATTTTCAGTAGCGAAACTACGAACCCAGTTTTGGGTGCAACAAGTTCGTTGGTTAATTGTATCCAGAGTCTTGTATTGCCCAAGAATTTGTCTCATCCTTTCATAGGAGTCAGGTGCAGCAATTGAAAGTGCGAAGGATTTTGTTGAACTCATGAGGTTAGTATCACAGGTCATTTTGTCGTAACCCGTATGAACGCGTGAGTATCTGCTGGTAGTGGCCAAAGATGTGTTAACTCCTGCAACTTTAACGTTTTTCCCGCTATCACACCATTGGTAGGCGGAGGAATCGGTTTGCGTATACACGGTCAGAATTTTACCGATTTCTCGACAACACTTATTCTTCTTAATATCGAAACTCGGATTTTTAAATCCACCATCCAGGACTTTAAAGTCAGGGTTTCCACAAACCAGGTCTTCTTCCCAATATTTGGCCTCGGCTAAATTGAGAACAGTGGCTAGATTTGCTGAGCGTGCCTTTGAGGCCACATGTGGTGATGGAGCGCACTCCATATCTGAGAAACATGAAGCACCAGGAGCTCTTAAACAGGTATTTCGTTGATAACCAACAGTGGTAATTTGAGAGCCGTTAGTGGAACTGAAAATATTCAGATTTCGAAGTGGAGTGAGATCAAGTAAGTTAGATGATAAGTTCTGACTAATGGTAAACATATTAAGTGTTGGATCTCCAAGTGGGAGATCAAACAACTGCATACTGTTTCCTGCTGCATCGGTTGCCGGACAGGCATTTAAAGTGCGGGGAGAGATCATGCTTGAGATGGTCGGCCCGACTCCAAACAGTTTATCTGCGGAATCAATGCGATTAGAAGGGATCTTTTGATTTAGATCATAGTTATCTGTTGAAGCGGCAATATATTTCCCAGGGACACAAAGTGCCTCAACCTTATTTGCATTCATCGCCCCTAGTGCACCCGAAGGCATCGATTTAGTTCCATAATAATCGTAGGGTCTAAGAATAATTCTGGCGCCATGGCCTACAATATCTGATTTCGTCGCCGATGCTTCTGCAATATTCTGTGCCGAAGGCGTATTGGCAAATCTGGAAATACGGTCATTAAATCTATTTTGCGTTGAGAGAGGTTGACAAGAATTATTAGGAGAGCAGGTGAGGGTACCGACTTGACTGGAGCCATTGAAATTTACTTTAGTTAAAGCTTCATCCAGATTAGGTAGGCAAGGGGCCCCACGACCACGATAAACACAGCGTTTGGCCTGACTGTTGGATCCTCCAACCAGGGATACTAGTGAGCGAACTGATGAGCCTAAAATTTCTGAGGCATTCGCATCAAATTGAGGCCAGCTAGTGGTAAGAGAGGCTACGTTCTGACAAGAATAATCATAACCTAGTTGTCTGAAGCAATCGTTATCGTTTGAACAAAAATGGGACTGCTGGCATTGGGCCCCATCTGTTTCCGTATCATGATCAGGAATATCTGATGAATAAACGGAAGTCTCTGAAACAGTGACATTAAAGTTACTATCTACGCTTAGATCTCCAAGGTAGGTATTTACGGCAAGGTAAAGTTTCCCAGTGGTCGCTTTAATTCTTCTCTGATTACCAATTGAAAACCAGCTGACTCCATCAAACGATCCAATTAGAGAACCATAGTCAAAGCCGTACCAATCTCTGTTGTAGCCATTGGCAAAGAGAAAATGCTGGGCAGTTAATCTGGCCCGTCGTTGATCTCGCGGGTTACCGGAAGTTACGTGAGTCCAGGGGATCATGGTTGCCGGTACAAAACAAGCACGTCCATAAAGGAGGTCGTCAGCGCGATAAAGGCTGGCATTGTTTTCACGACGTGATTCATAATTATCAGGAGAATAACCACCTGCCTGACCTGAAAAATTTTGCGGAAAAATCTTTTGCAAAGAAGAATAGTAATCTGAGCCGCAAGTGATGCAGCTTGAAAATACTCCCGAACTCACGAGGATGTCGTAGAGCTTGTCTTTTTTTACTCTTACCATCTTGGCGGGTTTAGCGACATATGTTCCGGAAGTATTGAAAGAACCATAGATCTCATTAAAGCCGACATAATTGTCTACATTATTAGGCTTTAAAATATTACTATTCTGGTAACTGAAAGCGGTTAATTCCTGCGGAAGGGCGGAGCTATAATCTTCATCGTAACTTACTCCATTGGTATCAAAATAGCGGTGAGCGATGTTTTTATTTGAAACATAAACTGTCTGGTTAACTGGTGGCTCCGTACTCGCAGCCGTGGGATAAGTACACTCATAATTAACCACAGATGTATTGTTAGTATCCATGACAGGCTTCAAATTACATTTAAGACTTGAAGAGCAGCTGCAAATACTATTTACCTTATCCTGAACCGAACTTCTTAATTTAATCAAGTTGACAGCATTCGAAGTCACGAAATAAGTGATTTCTACTGTTTGGTTTTGATAAATGGCATAGCTATTGTTGAAAACAATACGATTTGGGGATGTGGCCTTGGTCCATGTGTACGAATCTTCCGGAACAACAATCCCGCTAACCTTAACAATGAGACTGGCCTCACTTGATACATCAGCATAAGTTGGTAATAAGTATGTCTTAGAACCATTATGCCACATGGATGAAGTGGTATCAGAAGAGGCATGAATGTAGGTCTTAGTACATTTTGCCAGAGTTGATCCTACCTTCTCACAAGTGCCATCCACTTTATAAGTAATGTAGAGATTGTCATCCTGAGCATTGGCAGGCAAGGGGGCCGTGATGGTTACACCTTGAGTTGAGCTCAAATTATCATTGGCGGATGTCGCTACAAATGAACCACCAGTCAGCGGTGTTTTATTTTGCTCATACAGAGTCTGACCTGCATAAAGGATTTTAACGATATTATTAGCATAGTCGCCAGTTCCAAGAGTCGGATTTAGAGTTGAAAAATTAATATCGTCAAAATAGCTGGGAGCTCCTGAGAAAACTCCCGGAATACTTTTCGAAGCTTCCATGAACTTCAATGTACAGTGAGAAAATTCACCATCCACTTTATTGATACAGTTATACAGTTGACTTAACTCCATCAGGCGGATGGCCGCTTCATAAGTAGGGTCAGTTGTAGGGGTACCGGAAATCGGTCCCTCTGTTTCCGGCCGTGTTTCACATACAAAATAATACTGAGGATAAATGACATATCGATTAGGGTTTAGCCTTACATCTTCCTGAGCTGATAGAAAGCCCGGCAAGCTTATGGCACCTGGTTTCATGGCACCATCATTTACACATTGAGATTGAAGACAACAATCAAATCCTCTGGCCTTACAGACGGTTGATTCACTACAACCATTTGTACTTGAGCCAGTACTTCCAGATAAAGTCATTATGATAGAACTGACATTCAGAGTAGAAGCTTCCTCGCCATTCACAAAGTAAAGCTTGAGACCACTACTGGTGACGGATGTTGTACAATTGGTGCAAAGTTGGTTGAAGCTAAAATTTAAACTGACAGTCGAAGTAGGTGTCGTTGGATTGGCGTAAAGAGTATTGGATAAATTGTAGGTCAGACAATCATTCTGATTGGCAGAATCGTTAGAAGGTTCAACCTGAAGATAGAATTCTGTCGTTTTGTTTATTAAGTCAGTGAATGATTTTGCCTTGGCAGACATGACCAGGAACTTGTCAGAGCCAGCTTCGTAGTTATATCTACCGACCAGACAAAACTTTGTTGTATTCGGAACTGTTCTCAAATAAAGAGAGAGCTCTTTTCCTCTTAATAGGAATGAATCATCAAAATCTACAGGAAGAGTGATATTGGTTTTGGTTTGTACGGTGCCTTCTTGAATAAATATCCCGGATAAAGGAAAAGTTGGCTCTTGATAAGTCGGGGTTTGAGTATCCGGATTATTGGTAGTTGAACCTTCTTTGACTGCAGGAGCAGTTGCGGTAGGCATGCATGAATATAATAAGAAGAGCGCCGAAATAATAAGCGCGTGAGTTAGTTTTAAAAAAAGCATAGGTTGTTTCGAGTTCAACATCCGTGTCATCCCTCTCTACCTTAACTATCGGATTTTTCGTGACAGAATTTTAATGAACTTTGCGGTTGAAGCATATTTTACCGCTCATTCGGAGGATGTGGTGAGGGGACGCCTTAAATAGCTGGAATGACTTTAGTAAAAGCCTAAACATAAAAGCAGAATGCCGATAATCAGAGTCAGAATTAGGAAAAATGTTCCACTTCTTCCAGAAGAGCGTGAAGGGCCGCTTGAGCAAAACGCTGCTTCAAAAGTTCCCGATTACCTTTAAAGTGAAAATCGTGAGCATGAGCAGGAGCATTTTTCAAGGCCCTTCCAATGCAGACTGATCCCACAGGATATTTATCATTCCCACCACCGGGACCAGCAAAACCAGTAATTGATATTGCAATATCCAAGCTAAACTTTTCTCTGAGACCTGTAGCCATTTCATTGGCACACACCAGACTTACGGCCGTACATTCTTTTAGTGTTTTCGCACTAACGCCTAAAATATGTTCTTTAACTTTCTCATCATAACAAATGACTGATCCCATAAAACATTGGCTGCTTCCTGATATACTGGTTATTCGATGAGAGCAAAGCCCACCAGTGGCCGATTCCGCAAAACCGAATTTAATTTTCTTTTGATTGGCCAGAACGACAATTTTTTCTTCCAGCGATTCAGGACCGTAGTGCCAGACATTGGGTCTTAAGGCAGAAGAGTCAATAATGTGATGAATGGCCGCTACTTTTGAGGCCATCTCATCAAGATTTTTCGCCTTAAGTTTCACTCCAATATCAACACCCATTATAATGGGTAGTGAACTAACTTCTCCAATTTCTTCAAGCTGTTCCCATAACCCCGGGACAACTTCTGCAAAAATTTTTTCTTCTGGAATTCCTTTGGTGCGAATAATGACATTATCCCGGATGTAGGTTTTATCCATTCTCTCAGCGATAAGCCCAATGAAATGATCTTCCAGCATGCTTTTGAATTCTCTGGGAACACCGGGGGCGGAGAAGAGAAGTTTTTTTCCATCATCAGTATAAAAACCTGGAGCAAACCCGGTTCTGTTACTTAAAGGGAAAAAACCTTCGGGTAGATAGCAATAGCCATGGTCCTTGCCTGGAAAAGGCCGCTCAAAACGTTTATAGTTTTCTTCAGCGATATGGTGAGAGGGCCTTGAATAAATTAAAGCTCGGTCTAAAAAAGCTGCGAGGGTTTCTTTTGTGATGTCATCCTTGGTCGGTCCAAGTCCACCAGAAGTGATGACAATGTCATTTTGTGCCCAAAGGGTTTGCAGGGCTTCTGAGATTGCCTTGGCGCTATCTCTGGCCACAAATGCCTCATTAATTTCAAGATGGTGAGTCTTTAGAAAATCCGCCAAAAGCTTAGTATTTGCATCTGTAATTTTTCCATCCAAAACTTCACTACCAATAATGAGAAATCCGATCTTCATATTCACCTCGTCACTTAGGCTCAATATAAAAGACCCGATTGAGGATTAACATCGAAAAACTTTGATTTTCGATGTTGCATGATGTAAAAGTCGGACATCATGGCCAAGAAGTATCAATTTCAGCTTCCCTTTGATGTGGAACTTGAGAAATATGTAAAAAAGACTTATCCCGAAATTCGGGAATACAGAACTATATCTAAGAGTTTGGATGCCAGAGGCGCTCCTCGCGGAAAGAAGCCGATCTATCATTATATTTTGGATGCGCTGGTTTCGGCAGACGATAAGTATCCTGAGCCTGAGACTTTTCCTAAATTAAAAGCATTGGCCAAGAAACCTATCATCATTGGCGCAGGCCCTGGTGGACTATTTTGTGCGGTACGATTAGCTGAGTATGGAATTCCAAGTATTGTTTTAGAAAGAGGCGATGAGGCCTCAAAGCGCATGCTCCATATTGCAAAATTCTGGAGATACGGCGAACTCGATCCTGAAACCAATGTTTGTTATGGTGAGGGTGGTGCAGGTTTATTCTCTGATGGAAAACTTATTACCAGAATTAAGTCTAACCTGGTTCAATATGTAATGGATAAATTTGTAGACTTCGGTGCTCCTCCCGATACTGCCTATGTATCAAATCCACATCTTGGCTCTAATAAAATCAGAACGATCATTAACCAAATTTCTGATTGGCTTAGAAAGCAGGGAACAGAAGTTCGCTGCAATACCAAGGTCACAGAACTTCTGACTGAAGGTAATAAAGTCATAGGGGTAAAACTTTCAACAGGTGAAAGTCTTTATTCTGATCATGTGGTTTTGGCAACTGGTCACTCCGCACAGGATCTCTATCATCATCTGGAAAAAATCAATGTGGCCATGAAACCCAAAGATTTTGCTATTGGTGTAAGGGTAGAACATCCCAGACGTTATATTGATACCCTTCAACACGGTTCTTTTTGTGAAGCTCCTGAAATGGGATCGGCCAGATACCGCTTAAGTTGGCACGATAAGTGGAGTGACAGGGGAGTTTACAGTTTTTGTATGTGTCCCGGTGGATATGTCCTGTCTTCTGGAACTGAAAAAGACGGCATCGTGGTTAACGGAATGAGCAATTACGCCCGGAATTCCCCATGGTCTAACGCCGCTTTGGTGGTCTCTGTAAAAGCGGAACGGGATCTGGCGGATAAAAGTTTAATGGCAGGACTTAATTTTCAGCATGAGATTGAGCAAAAGGCTTATGCCCTATCGAAAAAGCATGCCACGGGTAGAGAGTTACCTGCCATGACGATCAAAGAGTTCATTGAAGGTAAGTTAAATGATAGGCTATTACCAACATCATCTTCTCCTTCTGGAATTTTTAAGGCCGATATAAGACAAATCTTTCCAGATTTTGTCGTTCAACATCTTAAAAATGGCCTTAAGGAATTTGATCGGGATCTACCGGGTTTTATCTATGAACAGGGACTGCTCATTGCCCCAGAAACACGAACTTCCGCACCCTTAACGATTCTGAGAGACAAAACAACCCTTCTTTCAGCTTCTCACCAAGGTCTTTATCCATGTGGAGAGGGGGCCGGCTATGCTGGTGGAATAACTTCTGCTGCTGTTGATGGAGTGAAATGCGCTCTAAGTATAATTTCCCATGAGGGTCTTTTGGGCCAAGTTTAACTCGTCAAATAAAAATTTTTCCTTTAGAGTACCCAAATTCCAAAAAAAGGTATTTAAAGCATGAATTTAAAGAACATCGCTATTGTAGCGCACGTCGATCACGGTAAAACAACTCTTGTTGACCAACTCTTAAAAGGTTCAGGAACTTTTTCTGCTCACGAAACTGTGGCAGAACGAGTAATGGATTCTGGAGAGCTGGAACGTGAACGCGGAATCACTATTAAAGCAAAAAACTGTGCCATTCGTTGGAAAGGTACAAAAATTAACCTTCTCGATACTCCTGGACACGCCGATTTCGGTGGAGAAGTAGAACGTTCATTGATGATGGTTGATGGTATTCTTCTTTTAGTGGATGCCTCAGAAGGTCCTCTTCCTCAAACTCGATTTGTTCTTGGTAAAGCTATTGAACGCGGTATTCGTGTTGCTGTTTTTATCAATAAAGTTGACCGTGCTGATGAGCGAATTGATGAAGTAAAATCTGAAGTGGAAGATCTTCTATTAGAGATCGCTGCTCAATCAGGTTTAGATATCGATCTGGATATTCCATTCCTTTATGGTTCTGGAAGAAACGGATATGCATCTGATGATAAAAACAGAAGAGAAGGAAATCTGGAGCCTATGCTTGATTTCTTGGTCAGTGATTATTACCCATCTCCGAAATTCGATAAAACTGGTCCTTCTCAGTTACTTGTTACTAACCTTTCATATTCAAACTACCTTGGTGCTTTGATGGTTGGTCGAATTGAGCGCGGAGTTGTTTACAACGGCAAGCAGCTTGCCCATATTCCAAGAGATGGCAAAGTTAAAACATTCAAAGTTACTTCACTTCAGATCTTTGATGGTCTTGGAATGGCGACAGTTGATTCTGCAGAGGCAGGAGAAATTGTTATTGTTTCAGGTCTTGAGAATGGTGATATCGGAGATACGCTAGCGGCTCCTGAAAAACCAGAAGCTCTTCCGCGTATTGAAGTTGAACCACCGACAGTTTCTGTTCAGGTTTCAGTTTCTACTTCTCCAATGTCTGGTCGTGAAGGTGAATACTTGACGAGTAGAAAATTAGAAGAATTCTTAGTCGATGCTATTCGTAAGAACGTATCACTTAAATATGAGCCAACTAACGATCCTAAGGTTTTCATCTTGAAAGCTCGTGGAGAGTTACAGGTTGCTGTGGTGTTCGAAGAAATTCGCCGTGCGGGATTTGAGCTTATGATTGCTCGTCCCCAGGTTATTACCAAAGAAATCGATGGCCAGTTAATGGAGCCGTTTGAAAGATTGGTATTGGACGTTCCTGATGAATCTACCGGAACAATCACTGAAAAAATGGCGTCGCGTAAAGGTCGTCTTGAGGCCATGGCACCATTTGGTGAAGGCCGTACTCGTATGGAATTCCATATACCGTCTCGTGGTCTAATTGGTTACCGCTCAACTTTCTTGACAGATACTAAGGGTCAAGGACTGATGTCTTCTTACTTCGTGGGTTATGAACCACACGTTGGTAAAATGCTCGCTCGACAGAACGGGGCTTTGATTTCTGACCGAGCTGGTAAAATTACCCCTTACGCTCTATTCAATCTTCTTTCTTCAGGCAGACAGTTTGTTCTTCCAACAGAGCAAACATATGAAGGTCAGGTAGTGGGTGAGCACACTCGTCCAAATGACTTGAACGTAAACGTATGTCGTGAAAAACATCTTTCTTCTGTACGAACTGCTGGTAAAGATGAAAACGTCATTCTTCCGCCAATTCCTAACCGTACTCTTGATTGGGCACTTGACTGGATTGATGATGATGAATGGGTCGAAGTAACACCTAAGAGTATTCGTATTCGTAAAAAAGAATTAGTTCAAACCTTACGTAAGGTTACGCGATAAAAAAAAAGGGAGCTTAGGCTCCCTTTTTTTTCCTGATTTTCTTCGTTAATTTGTCCAACTCTTGCGCTCTGCCGCCCTCATAATCATTTCAGTTATAATTAACTATAACCACTCTAAGGAGGGTTTATGACATTCTTAATTATTGCTGGTCTTGCTGCAGGTATCTATCTGGGATTAAAACGAAAAATATCTTCCCAAGAGCGTCTTCGAATAAGGAGGAGCTTATGAAATTTTTATTGATGACCCCGCTACTATTCTCTTTGGGGCTAGTTGCCCAAACTCCAAAAACTTCTTATGAGGTTAACGATGGGACAACTCCGCCGGGCACTTTTACTTCTAAATCCCATAAGGCCAAGAACGTTAGTAAGAAAACAACTACCACAACGACTCAATCCAGAACAACCGAGGCCAGTCCTGTGACATCGGAAACTGGAATTATTAATAGTTCTGGAGTGACAACTGATGAAGTCAATCCATCACCTAATCCGACTCCCGAAAGTGATCGAGAATTACTTAGGGATACAACACTTTTTGGAAAAAAAATAGTTCCTGAAGAACGGGAAGGTACGTTTGACCCTGGTGAACCAGTTGAGTTGAAAGAAGCCCAGGAGGAAGGTCCATTGGACTATAGTACAACTCCGGAAAAACGTCCTACTAAGCCTTCGAAGCTGAAAGAAAAGTAAAAACGAGTAGTTAAAGTTTCTTCCCTGAGAGTCCGATAAGGGGACTAAGGGAGAACTTTTTATGAAAATCTTTTTATGCTTACTGCTGATGTCTCCATTAGGATGGGCCAAAACGACGAAGATTAATTTTAATGAGGCCCTCATCCAAGATGTAGAAAAAGATATTAAGCAGGATGATGAAAAGTTTAAAACTGATATCCGACGGGGTCCTGCTTCAGTTGAGGTCGAAAAAGTTCCGATAGTGAAAGAAGAGTCCAAGATTGATAAGAATGTCCGGCAGATTGGCCCTGACAGATGGTAGCTTAGTTGAATAATTCAAAGTCCTGAAAATCAAATCCCGGTGCAACCGTACAACCGACAAAGGCGTATTCACTTCCCTGGGGTAAATAGGCCCCGAACCAACGGCCGGCCGGCACTGTATACTGAACTTTGTGCCCCTGTTTAAAATCATGACCCAATACAGTTTTTTTAATTGTTCCGTCTTCTTCTCTTTCGAAAACGATCAGAGGATCTCCCTGATAGAAATGCCAAACTTCATCAGACTGAATGCGATGTAGCTTTGAACTTTGACCTTCCTTCAATAAATAATAAATCGCAGTGGAGACTGATCGCTCACCCCGAGGCGTCTGGATTACTTCAAGGGACCGGTATGTCTCTTTAAAGAATCCGCCTTCAGGGTGGGCCATCAAATCGTGAAACTTAATTAAGGCTTCTGCTTCCGTCATCTTCTACTTATTTAAAAGTTTACTGAGAAAATCAACAGGAATAGGGAAGAAAGTTGTTGAACTATTATTGGACCCAGCAATTTCTCTCATAGTTTCAAGGAATCGAAGTGTAATAGCGTCTTTTTGTTCTCCTAAAACCTGAGCAGCCTCGGCTAATTTTTTTGAAGCTTCAAACTCACCCTGGGCAGAAATAACTTTTGCTCTCTTTTCACGTTCAGCTTCAGCTTGCTTGGCCATTGCTCTTTGCATTTCAACCGGAAGATCGATGGCCTTAACTTCAACGTTAGTAACCTTAATTCCCCAAGGTTCCGTCACTTCATCAAGAATGCCCTGAAGTTTAGAATTGATTTGATCACGATGAGCGAGAATCTCGTCCAGCTCATATTGTCCAACAACTGAACGAAGAGTAGTCTGCGCAATTTGCGCGGTTGCGTGGTAGTAGTTTTCTACAGCAATCACTGCATGTTCAGGATTACTCACTTTAAAATAAACAACTGCATTTACTTTTAGTGTTACGTTGTCTTTTGAAATGATGTCTTGTGCTGGAACATCCATAGTGACCAGACGCAAATCAATCTTGCTCATTTTCTCAAGACCTGGAATAAGGATGATTAATCCCGGACCGCGAACTCCTGAAAATTTACCAAGACGGAAAATAACGCCTCTTTCATATTCATTAAGGATTTTAAAAGTACTGAAGAGAATTAACCCCGCAAAAATAATAAAAGGCAAAAACGTGAGAGACATACTTACTCCTTAAGAGATTTAAGATTCTTTTTTTATCTTAATGTGTAACGTGTTGGGATCAACGGATGTGACAGTAACAGGATCATTGAGATTTAATTCTTCCTCAGAAGTGGCCCTCCAGATTTCTCCTCTTACTTTTACCTGATATTCAAAAGGATTGAGCTTTGTAAGAACAGAGCCTTTGGCCCCATGAGGCAGAAAAAAATCTTGGTGATGCTTTTGTTTCTTACTATCTTCCCAGAGATACCAAATAATCAGAGCAATCGCTGTTGCAACTCCCAGGAGGGTTGAGAGAATAACGGGATAATCAATACTGATGTATCCACTTTCTCCATGAAAAAGAAAAAGGGATCCCATGATGAAAGCTATCAGGCCGGCGATGGAAAGTATTCCGTAGCTAACAACAAAGACTTCCAGAATCAGAAGAAAGATCCCTGCAATGATCAATCCCATTGAACCCCAATCAAGTGGTAGTACCTGAAAAGAAATCCCGGCCAGAATTAAAAAGCAAAGCCCAATAGAACCGGATATAAAGCCACCGGGTGCTTGGAATTCAAAATATATGAGTGCGACACCAATTAAAAAAAGTATATAAGCTGTTGTGGGGTTTGCCAGGACTTCAAGGATTTTCTGACCGGTAGTAGGTTCATAATACTTAAATTCCACTTCAGTTGTTTTAAGATTTCGTGTCTGCCCGTCAAGGTTAATGGCCTTGTTGGCAACTAAATCAATGATTTCTCTTTCACTTGATATGACACCATCGATAATTCCTAGTTTTTCGGCTTCCTTATCCGTAAAAGATTCGGCACTCGTAATCATCTTTTCAAATGGGGCAGCAGGCCTTCCGCGTGATTCGCTTAATGATCTAACTAAAGCAGTCAGATCATTCATGGCCTTCTTCCTGCCGTCACCCTCTTTTATGTCTTCACCCAGCCCCACGGGAGTTGCGGCCCCCATATTGGTTCCTGGAGACATGAAAATAAAGTGAGCACTTGAGGCAATTATCGCTCCGGCACTGGAAGCCGAAGCACCTTCAGGCGTAATCCAGACGGCCAATGGTCTTTTTTCACTGGCAATCAGAGTAATGATGTCTTTTGTTGTTGAAACCAGACCACCCGGAGTGTTTAAACGGATAACGATCAGGGAAGACTCTGGAATTTTCTTATAACTCTGCTTGAGGTAATCATAAGTGGCAGGAGTGATGGCCGAATTTACGGACAAAACACTTATCTCGGTTATTTTAAACGGATTAGCTTTGACGTTAATCGGTAAAACACCCAAGACAAAAACCATAATTAGGAGTAAAATTCTCTGTCTCATAAGTCCTCTAAGGTTAGGAAAAAAAACAAGCGGGGACAAGTTAAAAGGAACAATCTGTGGCATTGCAAAAACTTAAATTCTTCATCGGTACGATTTTAAACCCTCAAGACGATAAAAAGTGTGATTTCTACGCTCATGGTCTTCTCGTTATTGAAGGAACAGCTAAAAAAGCAAGAATCAAAGATCTCCTTCCTTTAGAAAAGGGTGTAAAAAAATACGGTTCTTACATGACAATTAAGAATACTCATGATTTGGGGCATTCGCTTATTATGCCAGGCTTTTATGACATGCACTTTCACTGGGTGCAAGATGATGTGAGAGAAATGCCGAAGGATTCTCTCTTGGGATGGCTGGAAAAGTACACCTTTCCAACTGAGATGAAATTTAAAGATAAGAAGTATGCACAGATGAGGGCAGAGATTTTTTTCAAAAAGTTAATTAAACATGGAACTTTAGGCGGGGCTTGCTATAGCTCTATTCATGAGCATGCTGTGGATGCCGCTATGAAAAGAGCAAAAGGACATTTTGTTATTGGTAATGTCTTGATGAATATGAATTCTCCTGAAGAGTTGACTCAATCAGAAGAGGAATCACTCAAGCTGACAAAGCGCTTAATTCAAAAACATGGAAAGAAACACTGTTTCACTCCACGCTTTGCCATTACGACAACTCCTGAAGTTATGAAGGAAGGAAGCAGAATGGCCGATAGAGCTAAATGCTTTAAACAAACGCATCTTTCAGAAACACCTCAGGAAATTGATTTCGTTCTTTCAATTTATAAAAAGCTTCCAGGCTTTGAAAAAGTTAAAAGCTACACTGAAATTTATGAGAAAACCGGCATGTTAGGTGAGCGCTCACTTATGGGTCATGGAATTCATTTATCAACTAAAGAGTTGGGGATTCTCAGTAAGTCTAAAACCTCAGTGATCCATTGTCCCACCTCCAATGCCCCCTTGAAAGAAAAAGGCTTGGGATCAGGACTTTTTGATTTCAAAAAAATTGAGAAATCTAAAGTGAGATGGGCCTTAGGATCGGATATTGGGGGTGGACCTTTTCTTTCCATGTTTGATGTCATGAGAAGCTTTGTGGATCAACACCAGAAGAAAGGTCATAAGAGTGCCACCTATGTTAAAGCTCTTTATCGATCGACTTTGGCCGGAGCTGAAATACTTGGGCAGAATAAAAACTCTGGTAATTTGAACAAAGGCAAAGAGGCGAGCTTTATTGTGGTTCCTTTGCCTAAAAATAAGTTCCCTATAGACGCTGAATCTGCACTTGAAAGCATCATTCAACCTTTAAATAAAAAGCGTGAGAAATATGAAGGCTTACTTTCAGATGTGTACTTTAATGGCCAGGCCGTTAATTAGTGAGCCTCTAATTTTTGGCGGAGTTTCTATTAGTAAAGCTTGAAGATACCAAGATTCTGAGCCTAAGTACTGGATGTTATTAATAGCCTTCAAACTCCTATGGAGAAGAGAAAACTAAGGACATAATTAGTTTCTCTAAATGAGGTATATGAATAAAGCACGTATTCTCTACATAGACGATGAAATAGACCTTCTGGACCTGGCGGCCAGTTTCTTTGAGGATGAAAATCTACCTATAGAGACTTGTTCAAATTTCAATCAGGCCGTGGAACTGGTTCTGAAAAACAAATATGACCTGATCATCTCGGATGCTAAAATGCCTACCGGTAGTGGTTATGAATTATTTCAACTCATAAAAAAAGAAACAGCTTTTACAGGCAAAATAATCTTAGTGACTGGCAATCTTGATGAGCCAGCTCTTAAATTAGGCTTTGACTTAATCATCTACAAGCCAGTTAAATTTCAAGAGCTGGTACAAACAGTTAAAAAATTATTAGAGGTCTAATTCAAGTACAATCGGACAATGATCGGAGCCTTTAACTTCAGGTTGGATGGTAGCGCTTTTGACTTTGGGAAGTAGGTCAGGTGTTATGAAAAAGTAATCAATCCGCCAACCAATGTTTCTATCTCTTACTCCGGGGCGATTACTCCACCAGGTATAGGCCCCGACTTTTTCTGGATTTAAGTGTCGATAGATATCGACATATCCCGCCTGAATAAACTTATCCATCCATGCTCTCTCATGAGGAAGGAAACCTGTCGTCTTATGGTTTGTTTTTGGATTGGCCAGATCTATTTCAGTGTGAGCAGTATTGAAGTCACCGGTGATAATGACTGGTTTTATTTTTTTTAGTTCGTTCATCTTGTTTAAGATATCGTCACAAAATTCGAGTTTAAATGGAACTCGGTTATGGTCACGCTGCCCATTTGGGAAATAACAATTCAAGAGAAAAAAATCATTTAATTCATGAATGAGAACTCTTCCCTCAGAATCAAAGCAATGTTTTTCAATTTTTTTAGTGTCAAGGATTTTCGACCGAGAAAAAGTTGCTACTCCAGAGTAACCTTTCTTTTCGGCAGAACTATGAGAAATCTCATGCTCTTTCATTTCTCGAATTTCCAGAGGGAATTGTTCGAAATCCGCTTTCGTCTCTTGTAGGCATACGATATCTGGTGATTCCCTAGTGAACCATTCAAGAAATCCCTTATTATACACAGAGCGTATGCCATTGACGTTCCACGAAATCAGCTTCATAAAAAATTTTCCCGGTTAGTTTCAATTAAAAGGTCCGATAAGATAGATAATAATTTTTTTATGATTGGTGAATGACATTCTAAGAAAAATGAATATTATTTTGAATCTCGCCACAACCTAGACGGAGAACACATGCGTTGCTTTAAGAACATTGCTCAGCTTATTCGTACGAAAAGAATGAATCATCCAAAGGGTTATTCTCAGTCAGAACTTTCTCATCTCCTAGGTTATAAAAACGGTCAGTTTATTTCCAACGTTGAACGTGCTCTATGTAACATCCCTCTCAAAATGCTTCGTAAAGTATCTGAGGTCTTAGACATAACTGCCGACGAACTCAAAACTGCCATTTTGAAAGACCAAGAAGAAACTCTTAATAATTATCTCTTCAATATTAAACCTACGAAGAAAGAGAAAGCAGAAGTTCAACCAGCCGCTATGCCGGCTCAGTTCCTTGCTACAGGCACTGACGGAAATTAATTTCTTATTTGATTTTAAAGCAAGAGAAAGGTCAGGCTATGCCTGACCTTTTAGTTTTAAGTAGTCTTCAAAGGTTCCAACAGATTCTTCGGTGTCCTCTTTGTATTCTTCAAAAGCCTCTTTTTGAGATTCTTTGAAATGAGGATCTTCAATCTCGTGAGGCTGAACTTCGATCTCAGGCCTATCTTCTGGATTCAAGCCTCGATTTAAAGAGTAGGTCAAATCGTGCTTGTATCGCTCCGTTTTGCGCTTTTCAAGAGCTTCCCTTTGCCATGGCTCGAGATTGGCCTCAAAACGGCGTAAATGCTCAATACTATCGAAAAAGTTCTTTTCGAGCTTATAAAGCTGACGCTCATCAACCCGATTGAAGTATTCATAATACTTTCTTCGAGTAATAAGATGCTGTTCAAGGAGATTATCGTACTTCACGAGTACTTGATTAGTGGTTAAAACTCGTCCACTTTGCCGTCGTGGACGGGAAGAGCTTCCTTGTGGGCGATTCCGGTTTTCGCCGGTGGAAGACCTTGGACCGGAGGCATTTCGGTTAGCTCCACCTTCTGAGCGTTGCTGACCTTCTTGGGGGGCCTGTCCAGACCCCTGATTGCCGCCTCTATTGCCGCCACGGTAACGTCTGCGACGATTTCCACCGCCACCGCTACCACCACCTGCCTGATTATTTGATCTATTCTGTGAATCCTGCACAGCTTACCTCGAGATGAAAACTTTTTTAGTCTTAATACTATGCTTCACAATAAGATTTTGTCTAGGCGAGACGAATAAAAGGTGAGAATCAGGTCCAATTCCCTTATAATAAGCCCATTATTTTAAACTCACGTGTGAGGAGGTTTTTGTGGCCAGAAAAAGAGTCAAAGTTGCAGTCACAGGTGCTGCCGGACAAATCGGATATGCTTTATTATTTAGAATCGCATCTGGACAGATGTTTGGTTCGGAAACAGAAGTTGAGCTTCAATTGCTTGAGCTCGAACAGGCCCTTCCTGCCCTCAAGGGGGTTGCAATGGAGCTTGAAGATTGTGCTTTTCCTCTCTTGAAAAATATCGTTCTAACTTCCGACTTAAATACTGCTTTTAAAGATGCAAACTGGGTTGTTTGCGTGGGATCTGTTCCACGTAAAGAAGGAATGGAGCGTGCTGATCTTCTTAAAATTAACGGTGGTATTTTCACTGCTCAGGCAAAAGCCGTTGAGAAGAGTGCAGCTTCTGATGTGAGAGTTTTTGTTGTAGGTAATCCTTGCAACACCAATGCACTGATTGCCATGAACAATGCCAAAGGCATTCCTTCTGACCGCTTCTTCGCTATGACTATGCTTGATGAAAATCGTGCAAAAACTCAATTGGCCCAGAAGGCCGGAGTTGACGTTGTCGCGGTTAAGAATATGACGATCTGGGGTAACCACTCAGCTACTCAGTATCCTGATTTTTACAATGCTACGATCAATGGTAAACACGTAACTGACGTCATCTCTGATCTTGAATGGTTAAAAGGTGACTTCATTAAGACTGTTCAGCAACGTGGGGCCGCCATTATTAAGGCCCGTGGAGCATCTTCAGCTGCTTCTGCTGCTAATGCCGTTGTGGATGGGATCCGGAATCTTGTTACTGAAACACCGGCGATGGAAACATTTTCTATGTGTCTGGCCTCTAATGGCGAATATGGCGTGGATAAAGGACTTATCAGTTCATACCCATGTCGTGTGGAAGGCGGAAAAGTTAAAGTGGTTGAAGGCATTGAACACAATGAATTTGGTCAAGAGAAGTTTAAACTTACGATTGATGAACTTCGTAGTGAGAGAGATGCTGTAAAATCTCTCAACTTAATCTAAAAGAATCAGCTAATCGGGGCCCGAGTTAACGCTTTGGGCCCTTTTTCCTTGTCAGAATCCCCGGGATTCCCTATAAAAGGCTCTAATTTTTTTGTGAGGGCCAGTCATGAACAAAATACAGGAAACTATTAAACTCTCTGGGTTTAATAATTTAACGAAGATTTTGTCGTTTAATTTTTACGACTTCTGTATCGCGATGAATGAAAAGCAGAAGCAAGACTACATCAATTACATTCACACTAAGTATTGCGCTAAAAATATAAGTGAAATCGCTCGTAATGTTTGCAGAATCATTGAGGCCAATATCCTGTCAGAAACTGTTCAGGATTATGAACCAGTAGGGGCCTCTACCATGACTTTGATGTCAGACATCAAGGGCGGGAAATGGGAAGAGACTGCTACCACTGCTCATGCTTCAGCTTCAGTTAAAATGCATCTGGATAAATCTCATATTACCACTCATACCTATCCGGATGCTTCAGACCCGGAAGGCATTTGTACTTTCCGCCTGGATCTGGATGTTGCAACTTGTGGAGACATCATTCCTCTGAATGCTTTGAACTATATGTTTGAGGTGTTTGAATGTGATGTGGTTTACATTGATTACGTTGTCCGTGGTTATACCCGTCTTGAGAATGGTAAGAAGATATATAACGATCATTACTTCAATTCGATTCAGGATTTCATTAAGAAAGAAACTCTGGACCTGTACCAGTATCGTCAGGACATCAATATTGCACACGATAATATCTGGCAAACCAAGCTTATGATTAAGCCTATGGGACCTGAGAATTATCTCTTGGATTCAAATGATCAGAATCATCCGGATATTGATCACAAGATGAAGCTTCTAAATCAAGAGATGAGAGAAGTTTTCCACTTAAACTAAAACTGCCGTAATTCCAATATTTCGAGGGGAGAGTTCTTCATCGAAGAACTCTTCAACTTGAACCTGATAACCTTGTTCTTCCAGATAAATTGCCCGGTCTAAAAGTAGATAGAGTTCTAGTACCCGTCCAAAAGCATTTCGAATCAGCCCGGCCGCCAGCATTTGCTCAATTAATAATTTTAATTCTGGTTGGCCGAAGAAAGTGTTTAATTCATGAACGGTATGTTTCGGGGATAGATTAATCCGTTTAAATTGCTCTAAGGCATAATCCCCGAAGGATTCATTATAAAGTTTGGGGTTCGAGTTCCCCAGATTTACAATTTCTTTAATCCCATAGTGGTCGTGCAGTAGAATATGAATCGCATAACGATAAAATTTTACCTTCATCTTTAAATCATAATCATTTTCACTCATCTTTCGGTGTGCACGGCAAGACAAGGTCAAAGCATACTTACTCATCCAGATGGGATCATTGCTTTGGGAGAAGTCTGAGAGGTTCTGGAGCTCTGCTGTTTGGTCTAAGGTATGATAACAGCATCCGAAGTTAACCAGTGCGGGGACTTTTTTAAAAGCACTCACCTTAATAATATCCAGGGCGAGACGACCACAAGTATGGAGACCAACCGGCATCACTTTTGCTTCCAGAAGGCTTGAAAATTCTCCACCGGCCTCAACTTTAATATTCTTATACTGAACTTTATTCTGGGGATCCTTGGCATTTTTTTCATGACGTTTAATGCCCGTATCTTGCAATACCGGATTCATATCAACGGAAGTTACTTTTAATTGATACTGATTGTTCAGGGTTTGGGCCAAAAGACCTATGCCACCACCGATGTCCAACACCTGATCTATCCTATGCTGGTGGTAAAGGTGATTGAGATGAGGAGCAAGCTGCTTGATTTCATGCTGCTTTTTGGGAATGATATAAAGCCAGGTAAAGGAATTCTCCGGCATGAGAGGATAAGATCTTACTTGAGGAAGCCCGCCGAGTTCTTCGAGCTTTTTATAAAATTCGATCAGGGATGGGGTTTGGATGTAATCAAAAACATCTTTCTTTTCCAGGCGGATAACATCTGGCTTATTCTGAAAACGACGAAGGTCTTCTATCCATTCCAGGGAATGACCCTTTAAAGGTGCCGGATACATCAGCATGATTTCGTTTTGCCATATTTCTTGATATGGTTTTAGAAAATCTCTGATTTGGAGAAGGCGTTCACGATGATTCATCTCATCGGAAGGTATCACAGCTTATGAATAAGATAAATAAAGTCGCTATTTTTGGTATGGGAAAATCCGGGAAGGCCGCGCTGAAGCTTGCTAGAAAATACAAACAAGACTTCTACGTCGTCAATCGTGGCCCGGTGAACAGCTGGTTTGAGGCAGAAGACTTAAGTGCATTCTGTAGTACCTGTTCCTGCTTTTCAGAAGAGGACTTTGCCCAGCATTTTCATAAGATGGATGAAATTATTATTTCTCCTGGAATTCCGGTGACTCATCCTGCCCTGAAAAGAGCAGTGGAGAAGGGTGTTCCGATTCTATCTGAAATAGAATATGCCTATCGCATGACAAAGGATATTCCGGTTATTGCCATCACCGGTACCAATGGTAAAACCACCACCACCACCATGATTACTGAGGCCTTAGTGAAGGCGGGAAAAAAAGTTTTTTGTGGAGGGAATATTGGAGTTCCTTATTGTGAGCTGGCCTTGTCCGAAGAAAAAGTTGATTTCGCAGTTATAGAAATTTCAAGTTTTCAGCTGGAGACGATTAAAGATTTCCATCCACATATCGGTCTGATCCTAAATATTTTCCCCAATCATTCGGAACGTTATGATGAAATTTCTGAATATGCGAAAGCAAAATTCCGAATGCTTCTTAATATGGATGCGTCTGATCATTTAATTTTAGGAACTGAGAATCCTTATCTGGATGAGATACAAAATCATCCTTCTCACAGAACTTTTTTTACAAAAGGTTCTTTGCCGGAAGAGTTTAGGAAGCAATTTGATTTTTCATCTGCCAAGGTGAAAGGTGAACACAATGAGGCCAACTTCTATGCGGCCTGGAAGGTTCTGGAGCTTCTTAATATTCCTAATCTGCCTGAACTTTTCCAGGAGTTTATTAATGAGTTTCCTGGAGTCGCCCATCGTCTGGAATATGTCCTGACAAAGGATGGAATTACTCTGTACAACGATGCTAAATCTACCAACAGTCTTGCCACGGTTACCGCTATCAATGCTTTTAAAGAATCTTCTGAACCGCTTTATTTAATTCTGGGAGGCAAGCTTCGTAACGAAAACGATAAGCTTCTACCGGACTTACTTCCCTATAAAGGAAAGATAACCAAAATCTTTTCTATTGGGGATGTAACCGAAAAACTCGCGAGTGAGCTTGGTCAAGATTTTGAGGTCGAAAAGGCCTATGAACTTAAAAGCGTTTTCCAATCAGTGCTGAAACAAAAACTGAAAGGCAATTTAGTCTTCTCTCCAGCGTTTCCGTCTTTTGATCAATTTAAGAATTATGTGGATCGAGGGGAAAAATTCAAGCAGTGGGCAAGAGAGGTCTTTTAGCGTCGACTCATGTGATTGTTATAACTCTGGTCAATGGAAGCAGGGGATCTTTCATCAACTTGATCTGGCATCTTTTCTGCCATGGCCGTTTCAAACGATATTTTTGCAATGAAAAACATCATTAAAACCATCACAATTGAACCTAATTTAACCCTCATACATCCCCAGCAGTCACAATCAATGTTATTGTATCTGAAGGGAACTATCGGCTGATTAAATAAAAAACCTTAGAAAAATTTAGACTTATTTTACTTAGTTTTTACTGCCAATGTTTTAAGGCGTTCACACAGGTTGAGGACGTCATTATTGTCCTGATAAAGCCCAAAACCAAATCTAAGTCTTTTTCCTCTACGGTCTATGAGAATTCCGAGGCTTTTAAGTTCATTTTGAATATTCTGGGCCGCTTCTTCCGAGAGGGCCTCGAAGGTTAAAAAATGCCCATGCCAAAGAAGATCTTTAAATAGCGGATTGAGCCCCTTCTCAAAGGCAAAACTTTCCGGAAAAGCCGTGAGGAAGGTGCTCTGAAGTCCTTGAATATATTGATGAATTTTGGAAACAGTCAGACCCGAATTATCAAATAAGTCCCAAGCTGCATTAAAGCGATAAAACCCTGAAGCGTCCTGAGTGGCCCCCATAAATGCCATCCCATCTTCCGCGTAACCGACTTCGGCCCCTGCTGGTTTGGCCAATTGGGCATATTCTGCAAACCAGCCAGTATAGGCCGGTCGCCATTTACCATGAGGAACCACCATGAAGCCCACACCTTCGCCGGCCTGAGCGTATTTGTAGCCACCTGCCAGATAGAAAATACGTCCTTCAAGTTTCGACAGGTCAGTCGGTAGGGCCGCAAATCCATGATAACCATCCACCACCATAATGGTGGAAGCTGATTTAGCTTCACACAGCTCGAATAGTTCATCATCGGTGAGCGCCAGACCGGAATCAAAAAAGACCTGACTGATAAAAAAAATATCCGGTGATTTCTTGAGAGAGTTTTTTAAATGCTCAATTAATTCTCTTCGATTAGTTAAAAAGTTTTCTGTGGAGGCCACTTCTAATTGGACCTCTGGGAGTTCTTTTAAGCGAAGGATCTGTCTTCTCCATGAATGAAATTCACTACTGGTGGTGAGCACCGACAAGTGAGGTTTACCCACAAAGAGTGAAAGCAGTCGGGCGGTCAGTTCATGGGTATTGGGAGCAAACGAAATTTGGTTTTTATGTTTCAAATTAAGAATGCGGGCAATGTGCTCTTGAGTCTTTGGCAATACTTCACTAAAAATTTTATCCCACTTCTCATCGCTGGATTTGGCACAGTCATCCCAGTATTCCATATGGGCCTCTCGAGTCACATCGGGCCAGAAATGATGAGAGTGAGCGGCGAAGTGAAGTTTATTCACATGGCCTTTTAAAAAACGCGAATAGTGGGATTTAAGATCTAAGTGAATCATAAACAATGTCCAACTGATCCTTCAATACCTTGGGAAGTTTGGGTGTCATATTTTTTGGAATGAGAAAAGTCGCAAGGTTGAAAAAATCAATGAATGCTCGGTTTCTTTCCGTGGTTGATTTCAAATATTCATGACCAGAAGAACCACCAGTACCAATTTTAGTACCAAGAATTCTTTGAACCATAATGGCATGACGATAACGCCAGGTTGTGAACTTCTCATCGACTTCCACCAATGAATTTAAAATCCGAAAAGGCATCTGAAGTGCTGGGTAATCCCGATAGAGGTAGATGAAGACTGCTGAGAGCATGGCCTTTTGTGAAAGCCGGACTTTGCCCTGACCTTTCCATTCCTCATAGCGTTTTGAATCAAGCAGGGTGCTGAAGGTTTCGTGAGTTAAATCCAGATTTTTAAGTTCCATGTTTTTCATCTTCTCATCCAGACCAGGATTTTTAGAGATGATGTCACGGTCTTGCTTAAGCATTTTATCAACGGCTTCTGAATATTCTCCCCAGAAATCAAAATCTTCGAAATGACTAAAAGGCATTCTTTCAAGCCAGGCTTCAAGTAGTTCAAAGATGCTTATTTTATTTTCAGTCTCTTCAAGTTTTTTACGGTCATCTGAATTTAAGCGAGAAGTGAAAAATTGTTTTTCAACTTCCATTCGATGGTGGGCCTTGATTCCCAAAGTGGCCTCTACTAAGCGAAACTGCAGACTCTGAAAGCCTGAAGCAGGAACCAGAAAATCCCTGAATTCCATAAAGTCCAGAGTGGTCATTGTCTCCATGACTTGAATCTGATCAATCAGGATTTGCTGAATGGTTGTGACACGCTCAATTCTGGCATTGATGACGGATAAATCAGTTGAAGGCACAAAAGGCTTTTGCATGATTTCACGGACGGAATCCAGTTCATGCAGAATCTGCTTAAACCAAAGCTCATAAGTTTGATGAATGATAATAAAAAGAGTTTCATCATGGGCCGGTAGTCCATATTTTGCACTTTCAGTGGCCTGGGCATTCAGAATTTTAGGCAGTTGCAGGTAGTCGCCATAATAAACAGGATGTTGAATTTTCATAAAAGCCTTCACAAGTATTAGAGAGGAGAGTATTTTTATTGGACGAGGTTATTGTATGAAAAAATCTTTCACTCTTTCAAATCAAACTATCAAATCTAACATTCAGAAGCTTAAAAAACTTATGACGGAGCGTGGCCTGGACGGAATGTATATTTCCAGTTTTGACCCATTTCTGAATGAATATGTGCCTCTGGAAGATAATCATCGCTTCTACATTACTGGTTTTACTGGCTCAATGGCCGAAGTACTGGTGCCGGTGAATGGCAGGGTCAGACTTTATGTTGATGGACGTTACCATGAGCAGGCCGATTTAGAAGTTGATACTAATGAAGTTGAAGTGATGAAAATCGGCAGCGATTCATCTACAACCACTGAGCTGGTTCAAGATGTGAAGAAACTTGGGATTAAAAAACTGGGTTATGAAGCAGATCGTACTGCCCTTGGTTATTTAAAGCGTTTGGCACAGTCAGCTAATGAGACGATCGGCCTTGAAGGTGGCGAGCTTGCCCAGCATATTTCTTTTGAGGGCCTTCCTGCCTTAAAGGAAGTTCAGCTTGTTCCTAGAGAATGGCGAGGTCGGGACACTCTCGAAAAAACCCGCTCTATCTTTGAAAATGAAAAGCAGGCGATGTATCTTACTGCCCTGGATTCGATTGCCTGGATTACTAATTGCCGTGGTTATCATTTGCCTTATCTTTCGAGCTTTTATGCCAAAGCACTTGTGACGAAAGAAAAAGTTTACGTTTTTGTCACACCAGAAACTCCAATTTCGGATAAGGCCAAAAAAGAAACTGGTCTTGAATTTATTTCTCTTCCTTATAACACTCTTGCTAAAGAACTTGATCGCCTTCAGAACGCTCTTCATTTGAATGAAGTTTGGTTTGATCCTGGAATGTTAAATAGTGCAGACTTTGGGATGCTGGTTAAAATCTTTGGAACTGATCGTCTGAAAGAAAAAGCTGGTGGTCTTTATGATTATCAATCCATTAAAGAGCCTGTTGAAATCAAGCAAATGGACGCCTCATTCAGAAAAGCTGATAAGGCCATCTTCAATACCATTAAATGGGTCAAGGATTCCATTAAGGCCGGTAAACCCATTACTGAGCTTGATCTTTATAATGAGACGACTAAAAAATACCAGGAGCAGGGAGCTTATGATCAAAGCTTCAATACCATCGCTGGAGTTGGAGCAAATGGCTCTATCGTTCATTATGGCAGTCCCTCTGATGAAGTGGTGATTAAAGACACGGATATGATTCTTTTGGATTCTGGTGGATATTTTGATGGAGGGTGGGCCACTGATACAACCCGCACATTCCTTGGAGACTCTTCCAAAAAGGCCGATCCTAAGATGATTGAGATGTATACCTTAGTGCTGAAGGGGACCCTTGCTGTTCAGACCGCGGTTTTTCCAGAGGGGACTAAGGGCAATGTACTTGATGGTCTAGCTCGAAATGCTATGAGGAAGAAAGGCTATGATTATGGCCACGGAACTGGGCATGGTGTGGGTGTGCACGTGCATGAGCCTGGAGTGAGACTTTCAACCATTTCAAATCTACCAATGAAGGCCGGACAGGTTGTCTCAATTGAGCCAGGAATTTATGTTCCAGGTTTCGGTGGAGTACGCTTAGAAAATATTGCATGGGTACAGAAGCACCCGACTTACCCGAATATGCTTCACTTTGTACCATTCGTTTACATCGGATTTGATCCGGCGTTAATCGACATGAATCTGCTTAACTCTGAAGAGAAGGTCATGTTGGAAGAATATGAAGCTGAATGTTCACGTCGTGGAACGAGCCTTCGTCCGCTTCGCTAATTGAAAAAGTTCAAATAATAAAATCAAAAGACCCAGCGTAATCCCCATTTGCATAAATGGTGGATTACCTGGTCCATCCTTATTCGTATCAATGGTGCCACAACTTCCAAGCAGGCCATTACTTAACCCAAAAGCATCTACATGCACTGGATAAAGATAACTAATCCCATCTATATCGTCTTGCCCAAGGTGTGAGCGTTGATTCACTGTTCGATAATACATTAAAGCAGCTTCGTCTTCGGAGTGACCCAAGCCTAAAGCATGGCCAATTTCATGGGATAAAACACCAATTTTATCGGCACGAGATAGGGAGCCAAATACATTACTTGAGTCATTGATCAGGATTACTGCTCCCGCAATTTTCTTTCCAGAAAAACGATTAGGAATAGTTACCGCCAGGACATTGGCGCCACCGAAATTTAATGGATTATTATTACAAGCGATGATGATATCGCTTACGGGCGGAATAAGACCTTTTAAAGGATCCACTCCTCCTGCAGTTGTGCCTTCATCTATACAGTCATCATCCGTCGGAGAACAGAGTCTTCCCTGATTGATGGTTGAAATATGCTGTGAAAAACCAGCAGGGTCCAATGTGAGAGCGGAGGTGGGAATGGTATTCCAGAAATTATCTACCGCTGGTCCAATCATGCTTTCCAAATCATTTACTGTTAATTGATTGGTTGGACATACGGTACCGGAATCAATCAAAACTTTGACCTTATTATCCTTAAAGGCTGCTCCGAAATTGTTGTTGAGCGAGTAGGCCTGTGCCTGTGAAATGAAGAGGATGGCCAGGAGTAGGAATTTCATCATTTGCGATCCCAGTAATAAGAAATAAAGAGGGTGTAAGAAGTCTGGCGCTTATCGGCCAAAAATACGGAATAGATATAAGATTGTAGTCTTAAGGACCAGTCTTGCCACATTGCCTCGGCGCCGAAATCAAGGGTGTTATTGAGGCTGGAACGATTTTCATCTGGATAATAAAAAGTAGAAGTATCATTTCCATTGTTCATTTGAACCGAGCCACCTTTCCCATGCTGATTAAGCCATATAAGAGAAGTACCCATCCGTAAGCGCAGCCAATCCAAAAGGTTATATCCGAAGTCAGCCCTTAGCATAAAAATATTTTTAATGATCTCGGAACTACCAGCTTCCTGCGGAAGAACCCAATTGATTTCAGGCAGGAAATTCCAATTGCTGTTAAGTGGCAAAACGAGGCCGCCTCCAATCGTTGGAGCAGTGTCGAATTTTCGAGTGCCGCCAGAGGAGTCGCTTTGCACATTATCGTAAAACTCCGTATGGGCCCCTAAATTGAAGACAATTTCAGTTAAGTCCTGACCGAAGGCAGGTGCACAGATGCAGCCAAGTAAAATCCAACAACTTAAAATCTTATTCATCCATAAACGCTATCAAATTTCTTGGCGGATCGCTATGATAAGAGCGGTAATTATTTACGGAGTGTTTATGTTTGATAACTTCATCGTTCCTAAAAACCTTATACCTTCTGATCCCCGCTTTGGGGTAGGACCTTCTTTAATTCCGGTAGAGGCGCTAGAGGCCCTGGCCAAAACGGGTCCAAACCTTCTGGGAACCAGTCATCGTAAGATGCCGGTGAGAAATTTAGTTAAAGAAGTTCAGAATGGTCTGAGAACTTATTTCAAATTACCTGACGACTATGAAGTGATTCTCGGAAATGGCGGAGCGACTTTTTTTTGGGATATGATTGGCCTTGGGTTGGTTCAAAAGTCTTCTTTGCATTTTGTTTGTGGGGAGTTTTCTGATAAGTGGTACCGTGCTCATTATAACATCCCATGGATCCAGGCCAAAGCGATTAAGGTTCCTTTTGGAGAAGGAATTAATCCGGTGGAAGCAGGAGAGCATGATCTCATTTGTTGCACCCTAAATGAAACCTCAACCGGCGTTCAGCTTTCAAATATCCCGCAACTGAATAATCCCCAGACTTTAATGGCCGTCGATGCCACTTCCGGCGCCGGACAAATTAAAGTCGATTTTAAAAATATTGATATTTATTATTTCTCACCTCAAAAGGTCTTTGCCTCAGATGGTGGATTATATATTGCCATTATGTCACCCAAGGCCGTGGCCCGCGCAGAGCACATCCAAAAAGATAAATCTCGATTCATTCCTGAGTCCCTGAAGTTCTCTCATGCCATTGAGAATGGCCGCAATAATCAGACTTATAACACTCCTTCAATTGCCAATATTTTTCTCTTGAATGAACAGATAAAACTGATGAATAAGTTGGGAGAAGAGAAGGTTATACTTGAAGCTAAAAGAAAAGCTGAGTTAATGTATGGATGGGCAGAAGAGAAGCCTTATTTATCTCCCTACATTAAAAATCCTGAATTTCGCTCGCAAGCTGTCATTACCGTGGATGTTGATCCTAAGTACAACCTAGGGGATTTAACCCGGATTTTGCGTCAGCAGAACGTTGCAGTAGATATTGATGGTTATCGAAAACTAGACCGGAATCAATTCAGAATAGCTCTGTTTCATAATGTGACTTATGATAATCTGAAAAAACTCACCCAAATTATTTCTTTGGCGATAGAAAGCCTTGGATAAAAATGGCCCTTAGAGGGCCATTTTTATAATTCACGTTTTAAAATGCCGCAAGCAATAGGGATCGAAGCTTGTCTGTTCAAGGTCCCTATGGTCGCGACTGAATCTGGCAATTGGGTTGCACCATTTACTCCATGGATGAGAACAACTCTTCCGGATAAATTGAGACCCTGACCGGTTCGGGCCTTAACATCACTTTCAAATTTGGATAAAGAAGCATTCTCTATATAAGTAAAGTCGCCTCCGAATGGATAGAGTCCAGCACCTTCTTCTTCTGAATTAATATTCCCATCCAATGAAATAAAAACTTTTCCAGAAACCACCTGAGCTTCCGCGATATCGATCAGCCCATCTTGATTTGTATCATTTAGGATGGAAGGGCATGCAGTTCCTTGGTGAATGCTTTGTATATGAACTACCCGAGCATCATCGTCTAAAAGCGTTTTGACCTGAACGCTGTCACCAGAAATTTTTATCTCAGCAACCCCGGTTGGTAGAAAGCCTGACAGGTGATTGTTAAAAGGTCTCAGAATTGCCCGATAAGAGCCTTCGGCCGCTTGTTCCTCTAAGGCCGGAGTCCGGATAACGCCCGAATTACTTTTACTGCTTTTTTCGTCTTTACCGCAACTGATAAGTAATGATGTTGAAAGGAGAATTAAAGATATGGTGTTTTTCATAGTGTACTCTTCTTTTATTTTTGAAAGCCGTATCGAAAAGCTGCTTTTATTTCTGATTCACTTGTTGATGTTTTGTAGCGGCCACTTAATTCCTGTTCGTGAATTTCTCCGGGGATTTTGTAGTGCATACTTTCATAGATCAGATAGCAGCTTTCAGTTTGAGGATTCACATCGTATTCAGAGAACTTCGTTGTCACCTTGCATGGGCGTTTGGTGTAGACGAATTGATCAGTCCATTCCTTCACTGTTTGCGGTCCGGGTGAATAGCGGAAATCCATCACCAGTTCCTTTATCGTTCCATTGTCATTGACTGTATAAAGCGGGGCCACATGGAACCACCACTTAAAACGGACACTGTTTATATAAGAGGCCGTTAAAAAGACAAAAGCTTTCTTTGATTTTGTTCCAGATTTCTTGAATTCATCAAAGGCCCAAACATGTGCCCGGTCAGTACACTCGGAGACTCTTTTGTAGTAAGGGTTTGATCGATTAAATATATTCCAGGCCTCATCCATGCCTTGAACAATTGTTGGTTCAAACAGGGGTGGAGTCACTTCTTCTGGTTGGAGAGAAAGTTGCTTTAAATTCGCTCTTGCCTGTGTTGGAAGTTTCTCGATTGAGAGAAGTGTCGATTGTTCATTAATTTGTGCTTGAATGTAGTCATCTGGGGATAAATCAAAGCTTTTTAAATCAAGAAAGGCAACGCGGCCATTATCAAATTTGATCAGGCCGTCTTCAATCGAATGAATTCGACTTTTGAAAATCTCGGCCTGGGCCAATGAACTGGTTAAAATCAGGCCGAAGAAAAGTATCTTTTTCATTGAACCTCCAAGTGTTCCCAAACGTGACCCTCATTTATAATTTTTATGACCAGTTGCCTACGCGGCCTGCGCTTTCTTCATTTCAAATTAAGATAGAGAAGAGCGTGAAAAGACGGAGAAGTGCGCCAACTCATCGATAAGTGATGCAAATCTAAAGATCGTTTGACTAAAGTTGTTGCCTAATGTCGCCGATAGGTGGCCATGGAGAAACAACCATGAAGCCATTTTTATTAGTCTTATTTCTTGTGCTTGCCTCTTGTGGGATCAAGCAACATTCCTTTGATTATGGAAAAACCACCGTATCTGCCTTGAAGGCCGAGATGGGTGAGCCCATTGAGGAGAGAGCGATCCCTCTCGAGGACAGTAAAGTTTTAATCTATGAAGATAATCAAAAATTTCAAGTAACCAATGATGTTGTCACTAACGGTTTTAGAGATCCTAAAGGAAATGAGAAAACTCTGCTCTTTTGGAAACATAAATTTAACGAGTGCGATACGGTTACCAATAAAATATCGGAAGGTAAGGGTCATGAGCTGTCTCAGTATGAGTTGAAATGCCCTGCAGAAGGTTTGTCTGTGATTTACACCGAAGGTAGTGGTTACATCTCAAGAGTGGTTGAACATGAAAAAAAATAATTTTACTATTCTCTCCCTTCTTTTGATTGGAGTCAGTTGTACTAAAGCTCCTGTGCAGGAGTCTTTAATTTCCACTTGGGATAAGCACAGTGATAAAGAAGTTGTTCTGGACAGGGCCCTTGCCAGTGCCAATCAAGGGCAGTGTTTAAGTGCAATTTTTTCAGTTGATACTTTAAAGGCAGAAATAAGGGAAATCGAACGAAAATATGAAAAGGCCTCAAGGGTGCAAGGTCGCTGGAGGCATCTTGATTTAGATCAATTACCTGTGCCTCAGGCAAACTTTTTAAAAGAGTTCGGGGAGAAGATCGGTGATCTTCGGGATGACAGCATTGATTACTTTGGCTGTAAAAGTGTTCCTTGTATCTATAATCGGATTTATGGAAAAGAAGATAATATTGCAGGATATGTGCATTACCTTTGGTATTTGAAATTTGGTCACATGCTTTCAGCGGATAACCTCATTCCAATTGTGGACGGCGAAACGGCCAGTCCCGGCAGGTATAATGGAAAATTTCTTTCACTGGATAAATACCTCTACAATGATCAGGAATTATACGCTCTCTGGCGACTGACTTTGATGCTCAAGTCACCTCAGACGACATTAAAAAATCTAAGAGAAGTTCAGAGGATTCCACGTGGAGAAGATTTTGAAGGTGAGAAGTATAAAGGCTCCTGTGGGCTGGCCTACAGTCGTGGTTGGATTAAGCTGACTGATGGTTGTTTGTGGATAGGTCGTAATCAAGATCAGGGTTATCTTTACCAGGCAGTTACCCATGAGCTTAATCACCATGTAGATTTTGAAGGTGGTAAAGGTTCTAAAGTATTTTATCGTTCACATGAACTCGATTATGCAGAGGTCGCTGGTTTTTCAATGACCAATGAATATGTCAATGGTGGGAGCACTGTCAGAGAATGGGGAAAAACACCGGGTATTAAGATTGTCACAAACTATGCGGGAACTTCTCCTCAGGAGAACTTTGCTGAATCACTTGCTATGTTCCGAGTTGATGGTGATTTAACCCGCAGTAAAATCACCGAACCTCATTTTAACTGGGTCTCACAAAATTATTACCAGTCCCGTTCTTTTGAAAAAGATTCACTTATCAGGCATTGGTTAGATAAGTATTCACTGGAGACCGGTAAAGCTATTTTGAATGCTGTGACCGATTGTAATTCGATGAAAACTGCTCCAAAATCTGTTTATTTTAAAACGACCGATTTTAGTGCTCCTATAATGCCCGGAATGTTGAACTGTATCGGAAACAGTGCCGTTGAGATTTCTCAAATGCTCAAGGCCAAGATCTCCCTCTATGAACCAGAAGGATGCCTCGCCCTTGAAGACTCCAGTGGTAAGGTTAAATGGGACGGGAAAATTAAGTCCTATCTGGTTAAAGCATTCGATAAATTTTTAATTGAACTTCAAAATGATAAAAATTATCTGGCGCGCATTCAGGAATTCAGAAATCAGTTGTCTGATAAAAAGATAGCCAAGAATGCCTATGTGAATTGTTTTGAAGAAGCCGATGAAGAAAGTTGTTTTAACAGTGAAGTTCAGCGGAATGCTTACCAGAAAGCTGAATCGCTCAAACTGCCTCCGGAGCAAACTCAGGAGATGGCGGATCTGTATGTCTCTTACCATCCTTTTGGAGCAATTAAAGAAGAGACCATCAAGTCTTACCAGATCTTTGTAACTTCAAACATGGATGCGATCCGAGAAGAAGCGCAATACACCTGGGATAACTGTGCCGGCCGCTCCCATCACAACCAGTCCGCTCCCAGAATAGGACTCTTTGATGTGGGAACAGGACATATGATTAGTTCTTTTTATAACTGCCTGAACGCTGATATCCCGGGTTCAGTGCAAAATACTGTCAGGAACTTTTCAGTTAATGGAAGTAAGCTTGTTAATGCCAAAGAAGAATTGATCTTAACCCGCGAAGTCCAACCGCGTCTGGTGAAAATGCTTCAAGAAATTTATGAAGTTGAAAGAGAGAAAGAAGTGGGCCTTGCTATGGATTACATGTCATCGGATAAAGGGCAGCTCCGTAAAAGAGTACTTTCTGATTATGAGTGGGCCAGTAACCTGATTGATGCAAATCAATTGGAACAGGATTGCCGGAAAGAAGCTTTAAAACAAATTGATATGAAGCTCCTTTTTAACACAAAAGAAGATCTGTTCGGAAATTACCTTGCAACACATACATGCGTGAATATTTCAGAGAGTGAAGAGGTCAGTAAGTGGCTGGAAAAATCAAAAAGTCAGTTGGTGGAGAAAGTTTCAGTCGGACTGGAAGAGAAAATGCTTCGCGCTGGCGGCAAACAGGCACTGGTCTGTATCGAGAGGAGTGGTAAAATTCCACTTATAGGAAGCTTTATCTTTAAAAAGAAAAGACAGGCATGCTTAGTAGAGGCCTGGATCGATCTGGAAAATGAAGTTATCAGAGAAGTCCTGAGGGATCCAATCGTGCGGAAGCTTAAAATCTCATCACAAGAATTAAGCTCCCGCCTGGAGAAAAACCGAAGTGACCTGCAGGAAGTGACTATGAGAGAGTACTTTAGTCCCTCTTATAACCTTCCAAAAATTGCTTTTTAAATTCAAGGAAGCGGTCTTCTAAGATCGCTTCCCGAGCTCTTGTGGCCATCGACTTATAAAATGAAATATTATGAGCGGTGGCGAGAATCTGTCCCAGAATTTCATTGGAATCAAAGAGATGCTTAATATAGGCCCGGGTGAAATTCGTATTCACATAATCTTTTAGATTGGGCTCTATCGGGAAGAAATCCCGTCGATAGTTTTTATGTTCTATGCGAATTTTTCCACGGTTGGTGAAGAGGGTTCCTCCTCGGGCAAACTTCGTAGGAATAATACAGTCACTCATGTCGATTCCGTGTTCCCAGATCATAAGAAGATCTTCCGGCATTCCCACACCCATGACATAACGAGGTTTATCTTTTGGCATTAAAGGGGCCGTAAACTTGACCACTTTTTCCATGTGTTCAGGGCCTTCACCCACTGATACTCCGCCGATTGCATAACCCGGAAGATTTCGCTTGGTCACTTCTTCCACGCAAATTTCACGGTACTTATCGTAAACTCCACCCTGAACGATCCCGAATAATGCCTGCTGCGGATTTTTCCAGGCATCAATACAACGATCGAGCCAGCGGTGAGTACGAGCAATAGAATTTTCCACATACTTTTCAGTAGCGGGATAAGGAATACATTCATCAAACGCCATCATGATATCAGAGCCAAGATTTTGCTGAACTTGAATTGAAATCTCGGGAGTCAAAAGAACGTTTTCGCCTTTTGCTCCTTTAAAGTTGGCCCCTTCTTCAGTAATGGAATTTTTCTGGAGTGAAAAAACCTGAAAGCCGCCTGAGTCGGTAAGGATCGGGCGATCCCATCCCATAAATTTATGAAGGCCACCGGCCTTAGCGATGAGCTCCGAGCCGGGAGTCAGATGCAGATGATAAGTGTTCGAGAGTAAAATCTGGATCGACATATCGATGAGCTCTTTGGGCTGAAGGGCCTTGATCGCTCCATGAGTTCCTACGGGCATGAAAACTGGAGTTTCAATTGGCCCATGGGGAGTTTCAATTATCCCGGCCCTGGCGCCACTGTGTTTGTCCACATGCTGAAGAGTAAATTTAAAGTGATTGTTAACTTCTGAACGAACATTCATAGATGAACTTTCCTTTGGGCAAGTTGTTTTCCAGAGGCCTGGACCCCGGCATTTCCAGTAAAGGAGATAATATGCGGCGACCCTATCAAATTCTTATGCCTTTGTTGAGTCTATTTCTGGTGAGAGTAGATCTTACAGACCTCTATCCCTTAAAGCTGCCGGTCAAGGTCCTGAAAGTTTATGATGGAGATACTATTTTAGTGAGTCATGGCAGCTACCAGATGAGGGTGCGGCTCTCCCGGATCGATTCCCCGGAAAAAGGTCAGCCTTTTATCAATGGAGTGGGGGATGCCGGGGCCTATTCCGGAAATTGCCTCAAAAAAATCGTTCCAGTTGGATCATCCCAGGAGCTGATGATCGAAAAAGAAGATATCTATGGGCGGATTCTGGGTGATTTAAAAGGCTTAAGCCTAAAACTCATTGAACGTGGCTGCACCACACTTTATCCTCATGCCCAGTTTTCTTCCCAGCGGGAAAAGTTTCATTATTTGAGGGCCCTGAAAAAAGCAAAGGCCCGAAAATCGGGCCTTTGGCAGTATGGAGGCTTTCGCCAACCGAAGTTATGGAGAAAATTTAGTAAACGAAACGGACACCGGCAGTAGCGCCAATCAGGTCATCACCGAGAGATTTATCAACCTGACCGAAGACTCTGACGTAAGGAAGATTAACTTGCAAACCGGCAAATCCACGGAAAGAAAGCGGATTAACTTTTCCAGTGGCGTCGATGTTGGCCTCAGGTTTTACTTGGGCAGTTACGGTAGTACCACATGCTACACCACCAGAACACGTCACTGGAGATTCACCAGCATTTAAAGAACCGTCACCCTTGGCCTCACCGAAGTTTAGATCTGCTCCCAAACCTCCATAGAGACTCAAGACATAAAGCAATTGAACATCGGTCGAGATTTCCAATGGAAACGAGTGGGTATTAACCAGGATGGTGGCCTTTGGCGAACCAGTGATCGTACCGTTAATGGTTTCATTGGTAGAGGTTGTTGTATTGACTGTTTCGTTAATGGTTGTATTAAAAGTAATTTCGGTTTTATTGTACTCATAACCAAAATGAAGTTTTACACCACCCCAGCCCAGAAATTTATTTCCGCTACCTTTAATCCAGTCATAACGGAAGTGAACACCCATGGCAGTCATATCGAGTTCAGCATCTGATTCACTACCGTTATCTCCGAATGATTGATCATGGCCATAGCTCATAAAATTAAGATAAACATTGAGACGGTTGGTATCCATGCCTAGAATTTTGGTCGTATCCAGGAAGCCCAGATTTGTACCAACAACAAGGCCTGGAGCTACGCCAACGCCGGAAATATCAGAATCCGTATTTTTGTCTTCTTCCAGATCAGCTCCGACACCTACACCTGCACCAATTAAAAATACTTCCATATTAGAAGCGTAGTCTGAACCAATCCCTTTACCGGCCATGATCGAAGAATCGGCCATCCCCTCCATCAATCTTTTAGGCTGAGCACCAGGTAAATCTTTGTTGATGTCATTTTGAACTTTCAAAATTTCGGCATCGATAAAACCCCGAATAGTTGTGTTGGATGTCCCATAATCAGTCACATTTAATTTGAAAATTTGCGCTGAAGAGTCATGAGAGTAGAGGCCAATGCCGATGGTAATGAGGGCAAATAACAGCTTTTTCATTGATTTCCTTTCCCGGTGAGGATGTATAAGCCTCTATTCTAAAGGGTTTAGGCGTTCTGCGGAATTTAGAATTTTTTACCTCTTCTCCTGACAAAGGTTGACCCTCGTGATACACCACCCAAAATGTTGTTTTTTAAACGAGGATTCCCATGTCATTTTTGAATGTCGATTTTCACCCGGGTCTTGAGGCCTATTTTAAAGAGCATGGTCTAAAAACTGCGACGCTGATCCAAAAAAGAGTGATTCCCGAGATTCTTGATCGGAAATCTTTGATTGTTTTGTCTGAAACCGGATCCGGTAAGACCCTGTCTTATGCACTTCCGATTGCCAGCCGAATTAAGCAAAAAGAGGATCAAGGGACAAAAAATACTTTAAATGGTGCTCCTTATGCCATCATCGTTGCCCCAACCCGGGAGCTGGCCTCTCAGATTTACGGGGTCTTTAAAGGAATCTCTCACCACTTACGTTTGCGCGTCCGGGATATTACCGGAGGTGATACTCACGCTAAGATGAAGTCCGTTGCAAGTGGTTCTTATGAAATCTTGATTGCCACACCTTCTCGCATTAAATCTGCTATTCAGAAAAAAGAATTGAATTTAAATCAGCTACAATATGTAATTTTTGATGAAGCCGATCAGCTCTTTGATATGGGCTTTAAGCGTGATCTCGATTTTATGATTGAGTACTTTGACATGAACCACACTCAGATGGGATTCATTACGGCCACTCTTCCGGAAGAAGTTGAAAATTATATTCTGGAAAAATTTCCTGAAGTAAATTTCACTAAAATTGCTTCAGATGCTTCTCATGCTCCCCAGTCACGGATTGAAACATATAACGTCAAAGTCACACCTGCTGAAAAAGACATGGTGGTCAAAATGTTCCTGGATAAACAGGCCCAGGGGCGGGGAATTATTTTTACCAATCAAAGAAATCAGGCCGAAGATCTTCACAAGTATATTTCAGAGAAAATGCCGAAGCTTAAAACAAAACTTCTGCATGGTGACCTTGAAAAGAAAGAACGTGATAGTGCCATTCGCGCCTTTGTTGATAAAAAAGTCCAGGTCCTGATCGCCACTGATGTGGCGGCCCGGGGAATTGATATTCAGGATTTGGTTTGGGTTCTTAACTACGGTCTACCCAAAACTGGCATCTACTATCTACACCGCTGCGGTCGAGTGGCCCGAGGTGGAAAGAAGGGGATCGTTTATAATTTAGTTGCCCATCATGATGCCAAGATGATCGCTCAGATCAATGAGGCCATCATGAATCAGAAGCACTTGAATCTTGATGTCATTCCAGAAGAAAAGATGAAGGCCGAAAGTAAAGTGGTGAAGAAAGTGGTTGAGAAAAAACCGGCCACTTTCCGCGGGCAGAAGAAAAATCTTCGTGGTGCGGCCCGGGTTCAGAAGACTGATAAAGAAATCAGAAATGCTCCTAAGGCACCTGTGAAACGCAATCGCGGTATCAAGCGTCGTCACTAAAAAATTTTAAGATCTCCTTTTTCATTCTAAAAGTATCCTCATAACCAAGCTCTATTAAGGGCTTGGTATAGGATACATCAAAGGCCAGATAACTTAACAGGTCGAGACCTTCAGTATCTGAAACACCTATACCTTTTAAAAGGTAGCGAAGTATCGCTGGCAGTTCTTCGTTGAGCTTGGCAGTCATTTTACCCAAATCCTTGGATGGTCTTATCATCAGGATGGGGATGGCCTTTAATTCTGGATGAGCTCCTTCGGCAATCAGTTCATTGATCCTTCTTAATCTTTCAACGTCTGATTCAAGAGAATCCATGAAAATAGCATTGAGCATGACCCCGGCAATTTGCCCCATGGTTGGGTTCTCAAATGGGGAGAAGGCCATGTGTCTCATCTTCTCGTGATCATGAGAATGGCGGACACCAATGGCCACCAGTTTTTGGGCCCCCAAATGAATCGCAGGTGAAAGAGGAGTGGTTTGACGAATACAACCATCACCGTAATGACTTTCTCCAATTTTAATTGGTGGAAAGAAAAAGGGGATGGCCGCAGATGCCATCATGTGTTCTACACCCAACTCTGTTCTATAAGAAAATCGATCCGAACGAGTCCAGTCTTTTATCGACTCTTCTCCCTGATAAAAAACCACATTACTGCCGGAATTATAATTTGTGGTGGAAAGCGCAAGGCCATGTAAATTCCCCCGAATAATATTTTCCTGAATGTGAGCAAAATCAATTTCCCGATTGGCCAGGTTCTCAAGTGGACTTGTGTCTAAAAGATGGTTGATGGAACTCCCCTTAGGCGTAAGCCCTCCCAAGACAGTTCCTGAGACCCATTTAAGACCCAGATCTGAGATAGTTCGGGTGCGTAGATCATAAATATTTTGTGGCTTTACCCTCATCCATAGTTCAGAGAGGTTATGGGTGGCCACATCCCAATTTTCTGAATTGGCCGCAAGATAAGTGGCATTGATCGCGCCGGCAGAGTTACCGGTGATGACATCAAAAAGATTTTTTTTATTTCCCAGTATTTCATAGAGTGCTCTGGCAACTCCCACTTGAAAAGCTGCTCTTGCACCACCACCTGTCATTATTAGACCAGTTCTTTTTTTCATGAGATAATTATGCCTTAGAGTTGAATGATTTCAAAACGGCAGACAGACCCGGTCAGTCTTGCTTAGTTAATCTCTTCAAAATTATAATATTCTGAAAGCAGAGCATTGATAAAAGGGTGAATCTGATGAAAGTTTTGGTAACAGGCGCTACTGGATTTGTTGGGAAAGAAGTTGTGAAACAGCTTTTGGCAAATGGAGCCCAAGTCAACGTTCTGACTCGGAATGTTGCCAAAGCGGCCTTAAAGATGGGTAGTCAATGTAATTATTTTCAGTGGCAGGATACAAGCTTACTTCCTCCTCTGGAAGCCTTTGAAGGCGTTGATGGTGTCATTAATCTCATGGGTGAAGGCATCGCTGATAAGAGATGGGATGAAGAACAAAAAAAGAAAATTTACGAATCAAGAATTACTGGCACGGCCAGTTTAGTTGAAGCGATGGAAGGTTTAAAAGATAGACCAAAAGTCTTAGTCTCCACTTCGGCCGTTGGTATTTATGGTGAACGTGCAAATGAAGAGATTACTGAAGCTTCGTCACTGGCAGATGATTTTCTGGCCAACGTTTGTAAAGACTGGGAAAGAGAAGCGTCTCGGGCACTAGAACTCGGTGTAAGGGTTGTGACCATCAGAACCGGAGTTGTGCTTGGACGAGGTGGAGGGGCCCTTAAAAAGATGCTGCCTCCTTTTAAGCTGGGTTTAGGTGGAAAACTTGGAAGCGGTCAGCAGTATATGAGTTGGATCCACTTGAATGATCTGGCCACGATGTACATTGAGGCCCTTAAAAATCCTGAAATGCAAGGCCCCTATAATGGAACTGCTCCTTATCCGGTAACGAATGAGGAATTTACAAAATGCTTAGGCAAGGCCTTAAAACGTCCAACCTTTGCAACTGTTCCGGCCGTCGCTTTGAAATTTCTCTTCGGAGAGATGTCGGCCGTTTTACTTGAAGGTCAGAAAGTGCTTCCGGTGAAATTTAAAGAAATGAAATTTCGCTTTCAATATCCCACTCTGGAGAAGGCCCTTAAAGAAACCGCTTATTAATATAAACTGCCCAGGCAGTTTATATTAATTTAGTATTTAATGATGATTTGTTTGGTCATGGTCATCTCTTTCATGGCGTATTTAACTCCACCCATCCCTAGGCCAGATTCTTTGTGACCACCAAAAGGCATCTGATCAACCCGGAAGGCAGTATGATTGTTAATCACAAAAGTCATCGTTTTCATCCCGGTTGCGAGTCTAAGAGCATGGGAAATATCTTTAGTGAAGAGAGCGGCTTCAAAGACATAACGGTTGGTATTTAAATATTTAAGAGTTTCCTCTTCATCATTGTAAGGATTGATGCAAACAACTGGACCAAACGCTTCTGCTGTCATTAAAGCGCAGTCTCTTGGTACATGGGTGAGGATTGTCTGAGAAAGATACTGTTGAGCATTGCCTGATACGGTATTGCCCATAATGAGTTTGGCCTTATGGGAGATGGCCTCTTCGATCCACTTCTGAAGACGAATGACTTCACTTGGGCGGATGAGAGGACCAATGTCAGTCTCTTCCTGAGTGGCGGGACCGACTCTCAATGAGCGCGCTTTCTCGGAAAAGAGATTTAAAAAAATTTCAAATACTTTTTCGTGAACAAAAATTCTCTGGGTAGAGATGCAAACCTGACCCGCGTGATAAAAGGCCCCTTTGATCAATGCGCTGGCAGCAGCTTCTAAATCTGCATCCTCTCTAATCATGGCCGGTGCCTGTCCACCATGCTCCAAAGATAATCTGGTTCCAGGAGCGATCTTTTTGCGCATTTCCCATCCCACTTTGGCTGAACCAATAAAGCTTATAAAACTAAACTGAGGGGAGGCGACTAGCTTTTCGACGAGTTCAACTTCTGCATTTACTACACGAAAAGCGTTATTAGGAAGTCCAGCTTTTTTGAATGCTTCCCATAACAGATGGGCCGAAATAGGAGTTGAAGAGGCAGGTTTTAACAGAACACAATTTCCTGAGGCCAGAGCGCACCCTACCTGATGAGCAATGAGATTCAGAGGATGATTAAAAGCTGAGATGGCCAGGACTGCTCCAATGGGAGACTTGATGGTAAAGGCCAGATGATCCTTACCGGCAGCTGTTCTTTCCATGGGAATAATTTCACCTTCTAGCCTCAAGGTTTCTTCTGCACACAGCTCAATGGTTGCAACCGCTCGCTGTGCTTCCGCTCGGGCATCTTTTAAAGGCTTGCCACCTTCACTGGCAATCACCCAGGCAAGGAATTCAATTTGTTCTCTGAGTGACCCTGCGACAGTTTTTAAAATGTTAGCTCGCTCATAGGGCTTAAGCTTTTCCATCTCATCTTGAGCGGCGGGAGTGGATTCTAAAAGTGCAGTTATATCATCCAAGGTTGCTTGTTGAACGGTGGTAAGCAGTTTTCCGTCATTGGGGGATAATAATTGATGAGACGGCCCCTGTGATGAGGTGAATTTGAGTGAAAGGTGTTCTGGTAATTGAAACATACTTGTCCTTGAACGAGATTCGTTTAAACTCTACTTATGAAAACTTCTTTATTTCCTCTATTTGTTACGCTTTTGTCGATACTAAGCGCATCTTGCACAAAAGAGGTCAAGTATAGCAAAGAAGCCTTACTGGCCCGTGCCCAGAAGGCCGATTCAACTGTTACTGTGGTCCTGCCAAAAAGTATGAATGAAGGGGCCAAGTGCAGCGACTATTCTGAAGGCTGCTTGTCCGCCCATATCGTGAAAGTTAAAAACCTCGAACTCATTGCTGTAGAATATGACTCTCAGGCAAATGCTGTTTATGGGGCAAAAAAGTTTAGAGGTTATTATTTTTATAATTGGTTATTGGATGACGTCACGGGAGAACCAGTTTTAGAAAAGTTTGTGGTAGAAGAGTTAAAGGCCAAGAAACCTTAAAAAAACGCCCTCAAAAAAAGTCAGCCTCTCTTCCCAGGCCTCTTGCAGTTGTTCCATTTCAGGATGCAGGAGAGTTTCGTGACACAGCGATTTTCTGAACAAGACCAGCCAGCGACCCAGTTCACCACGCTTAATTCCCATCGCCAGATGCAGTCTCATTACGTCAAAAGGTTCATGAATGGGCCTGCTGGATTTTCCTAAAAGTTGCAGTTCCCAGAAAGTTGCAATCCTCGGAATGTGCTCATCAAAATCCTTGATAACCCGAAAATGATAGCCTATCAGAATATCGGTTTTGGCCTTCAGATAAAATGAATCGACGACCCTGAATATCCATTCATTTTCTGTCATAGGAGCGGCCTGGTCAATTCTTTGAGACGGGATTGAAAATGCCTGACGACTGTTTTTAATTGAAAGCCTTGAGTTTGAAAAAATTTAAGATCTTCTTTCTCTTCGAAAACCAGTTTGGAACCAAATTTCATTAGATGGCACTTCCGTGCATCGGGCATTTCAAAAAATTTTAACAAGGCATATTGAGTATAAAGTTCATCGTCGACCAGGACTTCACCTTCTGGTTCAAAAGGAAACGGCTCAAAAAAGATATTTCCATTTTTACCTTTAAGTACCAATAGACAACCGAGCACCTGGAGGTCTTTTTCAAATGTTAAAACCTGGGCCCCCCACTTGGCCCAGATCTCAATTTGTTCCTGAGGAATAGGTAGAGTTTTCGGGGTATCCAGGGGAGAAGGATAGTCACCCAATTCTATCTGGCCTTTCTGGTGAAGTTCCTTCCAGCTCTCTTTGATGGCCTTCCTCACTTCAGTATCCAGGCTTCCGAGATAATCCTGATAGTTTTTAAAGGCCTTGGAAAGTGGCTCAAGAACATACATTTCTTTGGACCATTTCGTTTCGGGGTTCACTGATAAAGTAAAATCCTGCAAACCTTTAATACAGTAAAGCTCTTCGGCCATCACTTCAGGGCGGTTTTCATATTCCCGGATGAGTTCTTGAATTTTCTCCCGGCCTGAGCGGGAAAAACGTGGGTCAAAAACACATAGTCCTGAACTGCCATCTCCCACTTCCCAAGTCACTTGCTTCCAATGCTCTTGCGATTTATCCCAGAAGGCGAGACGCTTATGCCAGGGCAGAAGATCACGGGCAGGAATCGGTTTTAAACAGAGTTGGGCAAAGCCAATCGGAGCGTTTTGGGTGGGCCCAAAAAAAAGAAAATAAGTAAAAACATTACCAGTTGGTGCTGAATCATGCCGCTGCACCAAGGTCGCAAAACTTGCCACATCTTCCTGTAGAAGCATTTCGATGTTCGGAATAAATTCCGTATCAATTTCATGAATCGAATGAAATTTTTGAACAATTAGCATGTCTTAATTGTGGACTTTTTTTCTTAGGTAGTCAAAAGCTAGGCCTTAATTTCCCTTGCGCAAAAAGGGCAGAACTTCCAGAACTGAACATCAAGGTCTTCACCACAGGCACATTCATAGGGCGCAGAAAAATCTTCAAGAGATTCGCCCAGAACAAAGATATCTGGACGCATGGCCCGAACTGTTAAGGAATTTGCAATATATCCGCCGGGAATCAAAGGGTCGGGACGAAATTTTGCGGGACCTACGTCTTCATTAACTCGAATTTTTACCTGAATGTCTTCGCGCTGGATGAGATCAAAATTTGGCTGCCCCGCCATGTTTTCAATCTCACGGATGATTTCCAAAGCTTTATTAGGATCAAGAACGGGGTTTTTCAAAAGGACTCCATCGTCTTTCAAGCAATGTGATGATTTCTCTCACGGCCCTTTGATGGGGATTAAACCATTTCCAAGGGGGTGGTTTGATTTTATCAAATTCCCTCAAAAAATATATACCTTGATTTCCACAGGACTCAATCAACCGAAGAGTCCACTCAACCACTTCCGGATTGGAATGAAACAGAAGCTTTTTTAATAGTTCAAGAAACTCGTAGTCCAGGCGCTGACCACGTTGGAATCTGGCCTCGACGATATGTTTTCGGGCACAGTTCAGACCAAAAACCAATAGAGCATCGGGAATAGGTGAGTGGAGGACTTCGAGTAAGTTCTTTTCAAATTTTAAATAGAGAGATGAAGAGTGTTCAATGATACAGAAAAGGGCTTCAAGCTTTTCCCAGTTCTTCTCCCGGGTCAAGATTGGTAAGAGATGATTGAGCTCTTCCAGATCGTCTTCTGAAAATCTCACAAGACCTCGATGCCCCTGATCTATCTCTTTTAGAATTTTTTGATAGGTCTCATCGATATTCATTAACGAATGGCCGCTCCCACACATCTTACCTGACGCTCACTCGTAAGATTTCCTGCTGACAAGGTTCCGTCAGTTGAATTGTAGACCCAGGCCTCAGTTCTGCCAGTTGCGGCCGCTCTCATGGTGGCCGTCCACAAACCGGAACTATTCTCACTTTTTAAAACAAAACGAGAACCGTTAATATCTGCTTGAAGAAAGTCATTTCGGGTTGGAAGTCGCCAGCTCACATTTGCTCCCAGGCCTTCAATAAATAAATCCTGGCAAACTCGGGTTTGATCCATGAGTTCACTGCAATTAATGGTTGCGGGCGAAGTCGGAAGATCATCATTACCGGAAGCCTTGCACCAGTTAAAAGTTTTTACATTCTCATTAGTGCTAACCAAATCAGACCACACCAGACCAGTTCGATTATCCAGCCAAATCTCAAGACCCGCATCTGTCCTGGAAACTAGTTTCCAGATGCCTTCACCGGCCGACCCAAAACGGAAACCTTCCCACAGGGATTTATCAGCATTTTTTTGAAAACAATCATTGATACGTGAATCAATTCCACTCAAGGTAGTGGCAAGGCCACAAGTGACAGTCGGTCTTCCCAGATCATTTCTAGTCGTTACGTTCCGGTTGGAACCCTCATCATCTTTTTCCATCAACGGAATTGTCCGGTAGGAGACCACCGGTAAATTATTGGAAGAAATACGGGAAATTTCCTGGGCCGAAGTGAGAACTGGGGCCCCTCTTTCTCGGTGGAGCTGAGAGCTCAAAACCACATCGCCGCCGGTCTCGATAGTTGGCCGGTCAACTATGGGATTCCCCATTTTTCGGTTAGAGCTCACATCTTCGCCACAACCTACTAAAAGAGTTAAAAAAAGAGCGTACGGTAGAAAAGCGTTTAATTTCATAAATTGATCCTATTGGGCTATTCTAGGAAAATCCCTGACTTAATAGTAGGAATACTGGGAGTTTTTGTAAATTTTACTCTTCACTTAAGTCGTGGAAACTCATGGTTTTCACACCCCATGAGGCATGTTATACTCCCCGCCCATGACCACACTCTTAATTAACTCTGTCTATCGGGCCACTGAAGGTGAAGGAATCCATATTGGAATCCCTCAGATCTTTGTGCGTTTTCAAGGGTGTCATATTGGGTGCGTAAATTGTGATTCCAAGGAAACCTGGGAATTTGATCCTGCATTCACCAAGTCTTTGGACGAAGTAATGGAACAAGTTGAGACACTGTCGCAAAATATCATCAAGCGTGTATCAATCACTGGTGGAGATCCTCTTCATCCTTCTCATATACCGTCTTTAGTCGCTTTGATTAAAGAGCTTAAGGCGAGAAACTATTATTTAAACATTGAAGCCGCTGGAACCCGGATTGTGAAAGAAGTTTTCGATCAGGTTGATTTTATTTCTTATGACTTCAAGACTCCCTCTACCCAAGTTCGAACTTCAAAAGATCTGCTTTTAAGATTTATTCAGGAATACGGCCACAAAGCTCAGATTAAGGCAGTAGTGGCCGACAAGAAAGACTTCGAAGCTGTTTATGACGTTTATCATTTCATCAAAGGTTCGATTAATTTAACTACTCCCTGGTGCCTGACCCCTTGCTTTGAGCCGGGTGAGGCCTTTCCGATGAATAGATTTCAGCAAGTTGTGCAGCTAAACGAGAACTTTGGATTACCATTTCGAGTGATCGGCCAGCAGCATAAGTGGGTTTATGGCCCGGAAGCAAAATTAGTTTAATCAATTATTCATTTTCCCCATTATTCAACCGATAAGCGGTCCATGCGCTTTTTAGTGTTACTCCTTTTATTAAGTTGTTCTCAAACCCCTTTGAAGTACAAATACTCGTCTTCAAAGCGCTATCTTGCGAGTCTTACTCGTGAAGATATCAGCGTCGACCGAATTGAAGGTGAAGTGAAAGTTGATTTGATCTTTGCCAGTGGTCTTGATTCCACCGTGCTGGTAGTGAAACTTTTTGATGAAGAGGGGAATTTACTCACGGATGTTGACCCCAGTGACCTGACACTTTCCACCAGTGAAGACATTGAGGCCAAACCCTTCGTCTTAAAGCAAGGCGTGTATAAGGCCGAAATATTACCCCGCGTGAAAAGTAAAAATATCCGTATGCGAGTTGACTGGCAGGAAAAAGTTCTCTCTAAGGAGATTGTTCTTAAAACAACTCAAGCACCCCTTAAGGATAGTGTCTTTCCACTTAATCATGAATATTCTCAGTCTCGTAGTGTGGATGAGATCTCAGTTAGTCGTGGAAGCGCTTTTCCAGAAACTGCAACTGAAGGCTTCTCTTTTGAGAATATGGGTGACAACCCCATAGTCGATGCTACCCGTAATCGTTATTCCCAGAGGGGATTTCATTTTGATTACCTGGAGCAGGCCAGACAAAATATGGCCTTAGAAATTGATGATTCTCCCAATGATACTGTCTCTCATACCATGCATTCTGTTTTTATGTTCTTCCCCAGAAAACGCCTCCCTATTGTTGAGCAGCTCTCAGGCACTATCAATGTGACTTTACCAAATGGGGAGAAAATGATTTTTCAAAAAGACTCGAAAGAAATCGTTGATGGGGTTTTCACGGAAGGCCCTGTTGATGTCAGCCGTGACCGTCATAAACGTCAGTATGCTGATCTTAAGTATCGCGGTCAGGGAGTGATTCTCAGGGCCAATGCCAGAGGGCAATCACCTCAGTTGGGTCAATTTGAAAATACTAAGATTGATATGGATTACGGGCTAAAAGGCTCGGCCGATGTTTTAATTATTCATGGTCAAACTGGCCAGCGCTGCCGCCGTCCTAAGAGTGATTTTTGGGAGCCATTGGATGTAACGCCCATTGAGTTTAAATTTTCTACGGATCAAGAATTTGATCTGTATCTTAAACAGCACTGTGGATTCGGTTTACCTGAGCTTTAGCATTTTCACAGACAACACAATCCACCCCAGAACAAACAACAGACCACCAACTGGCACGATCATGGCAAAAGTTTTAATGCCGGTAATGACATAAAGATAGCAGTTGAAACTAAAAAGCAGAATTCCTACAAAGAATGAATAAAGGGAAAGATTAAGGCGCACATTCTGAAAGAGTTGTTGAAGAACACCTAAGATCAAAATCCCAAAAGCGTGGTAGAAGTGATACCGAACACCTGTTTCAAAGGTCACGAGTTTTTCAGGTTCAACCAGATTTTTTAATCCATGAGCTCCGAAAGCTCCAATCAAAACTCCCAACGCCAATAGGGCCGAACCCAGGGCCAGAGATTTTTTAGCCAGCGGATGTAAAGTCATGAAGAAAGTCCTTTTTAGAAAACGGATAAGTGTTAAATGTTCCTTGTCCCATGGCCACCAGTTCACCTGAGCCTTCGATACGAATCTCTGCTGAACTTATAATGAGACTTTTACCTTTATGGATCACTTTACCAGTGCCCACCAGGATTTCGCCCAGCTTTGCGGGTCGGATGTAATTGATTTTGAATTCAACGGTAGAAGTCAAATTATCACGAGTGATGGCCTCGGAGAGAGCGGATAAACCCAAAGTGCAGTCCATAAGCCCTGCTATCGCCGCTCCATGGGCGGTGTTAGGAGAGCTCAGGTGCTGATCCTGAACCGTCATCTTGTAGGTAATAAGCCCGGGAGAATGAATGACAAAATCCAGGCCATTATCAAGATCGTATTTATTAATAGATTTAAATAGCTCAATGAAGTTTTTCATAAGCTTAAGCTTACGCTCTTCATTCCGTGAGGTAAAGATTCTTCCCTTTGCCCTCAACAGCATTACGGATGGTAAGAGAGAGTCCTTTTGCATGACCCAGCTGACTAGCATTGTAGTCAGTTTGATTATTAGAGCGGGTATTGCCGAGCTTTCGGTAAATGATTTGTGTGTCAAAATCGAGTTTCTTTTGAACCACCACCAAAGCTTTTTTATCTGCTTCACTGTAATTTTTTTTGGCCTCAGACATTTTTTCCTGAAATCCATCAGAGACTCCCAGGAAAAAAGAATTCTTCGCCTGAAGACCCGAGAGACCATGTTCTTTTTTCGCCAATTCCCACAGGTGGTCAAGTTCTTGATCCAGAAAATTGGCCACATAGACCGCAAGCTTAACATTGGTTAAAGAACCAGAAACTTCCAGACAGCAGGAATTTTTTCCCTGGCTAATGACGGGTCTTACAATGAAATGTTTTAAGATGGCATAAATGGCCGTGATCTTAGTATCTTTTCTTTTTCTTAACAGAACCCGCTCCAGATAGATGGGCTCTTCTTTATTACTTATATAGTCCAGGTTATGGCGCAAAAGAAGCTCATTGGCCTTAAGTGTTGCAAGTTCCGCTTCATGAGAGTTTGAACTTTGAGCAAGCATAAAAAGTTTTTTAACTTTTTCCAGAATGCGTTCTGATACCAGATCACCTTCTTTGGATAAATTACTTTCATCCAGATTCATGGTCGCCCGGGAGACATCTTCAGGAAAACCAAAACGTTCACAGACTTCTTTAAATTCCGGGCCATGAGGACGGACATCCTGATAAATCAGATGAGTTAAATAGTGGGCCAGTTCATGCTTGAGGATGTCCCGGATAACACTATCTTTGGCCAGATAGATCAGTTTGCGATTGAGTCCGATTTGTAAATAGGGAGCATTAAAATGTCCCCATTCTTTTCCTTCGAACACCACCACATTAATGGGATATAAGTAGCGGTTAAATTCGAAACGGCTTTTACGAATTGTGATGCCGGCCTTTTCAAGAATTTCTCTTAGAAAAGCTTCCGTCTTTTTAATGAAAGCAAGTGAAGTATTGTCGTAAATAAACATGCCATATTTTAAGGCCTTTGAGGTCAAAGGACAACTTCAGGTTGTAAGACGAAGTTAAAGATTTCACTCTAAAAACGCCATTTTTGGTGTCAAAAGGATTCCAAATAAAAAAAATACATAGTGCCAAAATGCACTCATTACTTAATTGTTTTCAGCATGTTACTCCTTAAATATATTCCACGCCACATGAAGGAGGAAGGGATGAACAAGCTGCTTAAAGCATCTTTATTTTTAGTTTTCTTCGTTAGCTTTCAAAACCATCTTTTTGCCCAGGATTTGAATTGCGAGTTTAAGGGAGAAAAAATGGAAGGAATTAAATCCATCCGAATAAATGATGAGAGCTTGATCATAAATAAAGAATTGGAAATCCCTCTTGATAAATCCCGCGTAAAATGTGGAAACTTCGGCCGTCAAATTCGTTTCGATGGAATGGCCTTGGGTTATCAGGTAGTGCTGGAATCTTGCACCACTGAAGCAAAGTTTGAGGGTAACTTAATCGACTCCGTCAATGAAGTCGCCGCTCGCGTTCTCTGTCATCAGGTTAAAATCTAATTGATTTTGTAGGACCCAGCGATTGAATTTAAGACGAAAAGTTCTTCTATGGAATTCTTGTCCGAAGCGATTGCGGATGGCCATAGAAAGCACGGGAGTCTCCTGATCCCACTCGATATCCACCAGACCATAAGCAATTCCAAAAAAAGAAGTTTCATATCTTCGTCCCAGGTACCCCCAGAATATGCGGGGTACCCGATGGGTCATTCCACTAGAAAGAAACTCCAGATGTCCAAACCTTCTAAAAATAGTTGAAAAATGCATATCGCCTGTCAGAAACACCACACCCTTGGTGTTGAGTCTCTCAACTAATTCCAGCAGGCGGTCCCGTTCAGTTGGATAATTAGGCCAGGCACCATCTGAGAGGGGATGAAGAGGTGAAAGTATGGATAATCCTGACATGATGAAGTGAACACTTGCCCGGGAGTTTTTTAATTGTGTCTCCAGCCACTGCCACTGGGTTTCACCCAACATGGGTGCTTTTGGATCAAGATCCATGAAGTAGCGGTTATCCAGAAGAATAAACTTGATCTTACCAAAAGTGTAACTGGTATAGACTCCTTCTTGTTTTCTCCTCTGTGAGCCCATTGGTTCTTCCAGAAAATCCAAAAAGAGTTTTTGATTTCGGACCTTGTCTTTAAAATAACCGTTAGTATTATTGCCCCCGTAATCGTGATCATCCCACATACCCATAATGGGCACTTGTTTTTTGAAGTTAAGATAGTCAGGGATGGCATTTTGTTTATCCAATGCAATTTTTAAATCTTTACCGGGTTCACGATCGGCATAAACATTATCACCGGACCACATAAAAAAATCGGGACGGGCCTTAAGCATCTCATTCCACAGTGGCTGAACTTGAGTCTGGTCGTTACAGGAGCCAAAAACAAATCGGGTGACAGTCTTTAAACTCATGAGTCTTTCATGGTTGGTTGCCAAGAGTGTTGAAGAGTAGAGAAAGGTAAAAAGAGTGATCCATTTCATGCGCACCCCCGAAAAGAGGTTGATCTTTACATTCTTTTTTTACAATGGAATGACACGAGTCACTTATTTCGTTGAGTCAGTGAGCTGCCCAGCGAAGAGATAATGACACAAACAATGGCAAGCCACTGAAAAGTTGTTAATCGTTCAGCAAGAAAAATAAGCCCCATGAGAGAGGCAATGGCCGGTTCCATGCTCATCAGGACACCAAAGGTCTTGGTTGGCATTTTCTTTAAAGCAAACATCTCCAGAGTATAAGGCAGAGCACTTCCAAAGAAGGCCACCATAAGTGCCAGAGGCAGGGCGGAGAGATTAAATAATTTAGAACCATCGGCCATGATGCCAAAGGGGAGTACTGCTGCAGCAGCGACCAGCATTCCCATGCTTGATGCCACTCCGCCTGAGAGGGTGTCGCCGGCCTTTTTACCAAAGATGATATACAAGGCCCAACAAAGGCCTGCAATCAAGGCAAACAGGATCCCCAGAGGATCCAGAGCATGGTCAGTAATTTCTAGCGGCAAGAGCAGAATAATTCCTACGGCCGCCAAGAGGGCCCACAGGTAATCAACTTTTTTATGTGAAGACCAGATGGCAACGGCCAGAGGGCCAGTAAATTCCAGTGCGACTGCAATGCCAAGTGGGATTCTTTCAAGAGCAAAATAAAAACTGTAATTCATCAGACCTAGTGAGAGTCCATAAAAAAGCAGGCTTTTTAAAACACCGTGGGTGAATTTAATTTTCCAGGGCCTGAAGACGGCCGTCATTATGATGCCCGCAAAGAGCAGTCGCAGAGTGGATGTTCCCCCGACTCCCAGAATAGGAAAAAGGTGCTTGGCCTGAGAAGCTCCAAACTGAATCGAGCACATGGCCAACATCAGAATAAAAATGGGTAAAAAAAAGGCCCCGGATGGGGCCTTAGAGTTTTTCAATTAAGCTCCACCTTCGGATCGTTTTTTCTCGTGATACGTAAAAGCAGCTTTCATGTATTCACGGTTCGCTCGAGCAATGTGCTCGATAGAAATTCCCTTCGGACAAGTGGCTTCACATTCAGCATGTGTTGAGCAGTTACCAAAGCCAAGGGAGTCGTGAGTGTAAACCATGTTCAAGGCACGGCGTGGAGATTCCGGCTGACCTTGTGGTAACAGGGCCAGTTGTGAAATTTTTGATGACATGAAAAGCATTCCTGAACCATTTGGACAAGAAGCTACGCAAGCACCACAACCGATACAGGCCGCTGCATCCATGGCCTCATCAGCGATGGGCTTTGGAATAAGCATGGCATTACCATCAGGAGCATTACCAGTGTTGGCAGTAACATAACCACCTGCTGCCATTACTTTATCCATGGCCGAACGGTCGACGGTTAAGTCTTTAATGACCGGGAAAGCTGAGGCACGGAAGGGTTCAACCACGATATTGTCGCCATTTTTGTAATGTCTCATGTGAACCTGACAAGTTGTCGTGTTCTTGAAACCACCATGAGCTTTTCCGTCGATGGCCATAGAACACATACCGCAAATACCCTCGCGGCAGTCATGGTCAAAGGCGATAGGATCTTCACCCTTACGAACTAATTGATCGTTAAGCACATCAATCATTTCGAGGAAAGACATATCGGGAGAAACGTTCTCCACGCGGTAATCAACGAGTTTACCTTCAGTTGTTGCATTTTTTTGGCGCCAGATTTTAAGGTTTAGCGTCATATTTTCTGTAGATGCCATAAATAGGGCTCCTTATTTGTACGAACGAGTAGCGAGTTGAACATTCTCAAACTTCAGTTCTTCCTGATGACGGATAGGACTTGAGTTCTGACCGGTATATTCCCATACAGCGGCATGAGTAAAGTTTTCATCGTCACGTTTAGCTTCGTTGTCCGGGGTCTGGAATTCTTCACGGAAGTGACCACCACAAGACTCTCTACGCTCAAGAGCATCCAGTGCCATGAGTTCTCCGAGTTCTAGGTAATCAGCAACACGAGTGGCCTTGTGAAGTTCGAGGTTAAAGTTTCCTGTGTCACCCGGAACGTTTACGTCATGCCAGAATTCTTCACGAAGTTTTCTGATGCCGTCGATAGCATTCTTAAGACCTGCTTCATTACGGCTCATTCCCACGTTTTCCCACATGATGTGGCCAAGTTCTTTATGGAAATCTGAAACTGTTCTCTTACCGTTAATGCCCAGAATTTTTGAAGTCTGAAGCATCACTGCCTGTTCAGCATCTTTGAAAGCATTGTCTTCAGTCGTTACTTTTTCAAGGGGAGTTGAAGCAAGGTAGTTACTAAGTGTGTATGGGATAACAAAATATCCATCGGCCAGACCCTGCATAAGAGCAGAGGCACCCAGACGATTGGCCCCGTGATCTGAGAAGTTTGCTTCTCCTAAAACGTGAAGACCTGGAATGGTTGATTGAAGGTTATAGTCCACCCATAAACCACCCATAGTGTAGTGAACAGCAGGGTAAATCATCATTGGTGTTTTATAAGGATCATCACCTGTGATTCTTTCATACATTTCAAAAAGGTTTCCGTATTTACCTGCGATGGTATCACGACCATCACGTTTAATGGCATCACGGAAATCCAGATAAACGGCCATCTTGGTTGAACCAACGCCTTTACCTTCATCACAACGGAATTTTGCCTGACGGCTTGATACGTCTCTTGGAGCAAGGTTACCGAAAGATGGGTAAACGCGCTCGAGGTAGTAATCTCTGTCTTCATCAGGGATATCAGCTGGCTTACGAGTATCGCCTTCTTTTTTCGGAACCCAAACCCGGCCATCGTTACGAAGAGATTCAGACATAAGGGTTAGCTTAGACTGATAGTCACCGTGAACCGGAATACATGTCGGGTGAATTTGAGTGAAGCAAGGATTCGCGAACGCAGCTCCGCGCTTATAACATCTCCAGGCGGCAGAGCCGTTAGAGACCTGAGCGTTGGTTGAAAGATAGAAAACGTTTCCGTAACCACCAGTACAAAGAAGAACAGCATCAGCAGCGTAGCGCTCTAGTTCACCTGTTAAAAGGTTACGAACGATGATACCGCGAGCTTTTCCATTGATGGTCACAAGGTCCATCATTTCACGACGGTTGTATTGTTTGATCTTACCCTTGGCCACCATCTTCATCATGCCTGAATAAGCACCCAATAGAAGCTGTTGACCGGTTTGACCGCGGGCATAGAAAGTTCGACTTACCTGAGCACCACCGAATGAACGGTTATCTAAATAACCGCCGTATTCACGAGCAAAAGGAACTCCTTGGGCCACCATCTGATCGATGATGTTATTAGAGACCTCGGCCAGACGGTAAACGTTAGCTTCACGAGCACGGTAATCGCCACCTTTGATGGTGTCATAGAAAAGGTTTTTAACCGAGTCACCATCATTAGGATAGTTCTTAGCGGCGTTGATACCACCTTGAGCGGCAATCGAGTGAGCGCGACGAGGGGAATCCTGAATGCAAAATGAAAGCACGTTGTAGCCGAGTTCGGCCAGAGTAGCAGCGGCCGAGCCACCAGCAAGTCCGGTACCGACAACGATTACGGTGAACTTTCTTTTATTGGCAGGGTTAACCCGCTTCATTTCAAATTTATGTTTTGCCCATTTTTCAGTCAGGGGACCGCTTGGAATTTTTGAGTCAAGATTAAGAGTCATATTACACTCCCTTCATATAGGCCCAAACTGATACGAAAGCAAAACCGCCTCCGACCACGATGGCGTATAGATAGCCGATGATTTTAATTTTACCAAAGTACTTACCGTGATTCAGACCCAAAGACTGGAAAGCCGATGAGAAACCGTGGGCAGTGTGGAAGGCCGCACAGAACATGGCAAACACATACCAGCCAACGCTGACAGGGTTTGCAAAATATTCCATCGTTGTTTTGTAAATATCACGCATTTCAGTGCCATCAACCACAGTTGTGTAGACTGTTCCGAATTTTAAATTCATCAGGTGAAGAATTAAAAAAACCAGGAGCACCAAACCAGTGTAGGGCATTGTTGCCGACATCAAGGTTGTTCCACGACCTGTACGCTTTTTCATGGCGTACTTACCGCGAGAGCGCATGTTTTCTATATTTAATCTGACGGCCAGGTACATATGAACTAGAAAAACCAGCGCAAGACCTGCCTCGATTACATAAAGAAGACCCCCCAATGCGAACAGCTTGTAGCTGTAGAGGTTGAAAGCATCAGGTCCTACCAGAAGCAGAAGATTTCCCAAGAGGTGACTTACCAGGAACCCACAAAGAAGCAGGCCAGTAATCGCAACGAGGTGTTTTCTACCAATGGAAGAGCCAAAGTAATGATTAACAGCTGATGTCATCATACAAAAGAACTCCCTTTCGAATTGAAAAATAAAGCGGATTTAAGTCGCAGAAATAATTGTCTTTTACTCTACCAGATTTGCACGAGTTGTCAGTCGAGAAATGACTATTTTTCCGGTAGTTTCTGACTATGGGTGTCAGAGGCGTTTTATTTGCTGATTTTTATCACATCATACATTCGTAAGCAGCGACTTCGGCTCAGCTCATAACTCACAATGGGTCGAGGATAATCCGGAGCGAGGAGGGGATCGGGACGATGGAGGGCCTTACCCTTTAAATGTTTTAACTCCGGCACCCATTGATGAATGAACAGGCCTTCAGGATCGAACTTTTCACTTTGGGCATAAGGATTGAAGATGCGAAAATAAGGCTGGGAATCACAGCCGGAACTTGCTGACCACTGCCATCCCCCGTTGTTACTGGCCAGATCAAAGTCCAATAGTTTCTGAGCAAAGTATTTTTCGCCTTTGCGCCAATCAATTAAAAGTGTCTTACATAAAAAGGAGGCCACTACCATTCTGAGGCGATTGTGCATCATTCCCGTCTCATTTAAGCAGCGCATGGCCGCATCAATCAGAGGAAAACCTGTTTGTCCTGACTTCCAGGCGTTAAACTCTTTCTCAGATCCCAAAAACTTAATCTGATCATATTCAGGTTTGAAGGCCCCTTTCTCGACATGCGGATAGCTATCCAGAATCATCTGATAAAAATCTCTCCAGATAATTTCTGATAACCAGGTTCTGGAACCTTCGGAAGAGTGATCAAGGGCCAGCTGGACCATATTCCTGACGGAAATATTTCCAAAGCGCAGATACACTGAAAGGAGAGAAGTTCCCGAAAGAGAGGGGAAGTTTCGATTTTCAGCATACTCATCAATAGTCAAATTAAAATTTTTTAAGCGGCCAAGGCCCGCTGGAGATCCTCCAGTTAGAAGAGGAGGTGAATTAAAAAAACCGATGATTTTATACCAATCAAAGTCGAGAATATTTTTTTTGTTCTGAAACTGCCGGAGATTTTCAAGTGAACAATCGTAATTGGGAACAATCCGTTCTGTCTTTTCAAAAGTCTCCAGCCACTTATTTTTATAAGGCGTAAATACTTTGTAGATACCAAAACTATTGGTCAGAACTTCCTGTTTTTCAAACATGACTGAATCTTTGAATTGCTCGAAGTTTATTCCCATGTGGGAGAGTTTCTTGGCAACTTTTAAGTCACGAGCTTTGGCATAAGGTTCATAATCACGATTACAGAAGACACTTTTCACTTTTAATTCCGAGGCGAGTTTCGGGATTTCTTCTTCTGGTCTCCCATATCTGATTAAAAGGGAAGAACCGTGCTTATGCAGGATTTTTTCCATCTCCTGCAAGGACTGATAGATAAAGCTCACTCTGCGATCATGCTTGTCTGAGAGCTTATTTAAGATAAGTGGATCAAAGACAAAAACTAAAGTTGTCTCACCGGTTTCCAGTGCATGGGATAAGGCCACGTGGTCATGCAGCCTCAAATCTCTTCGGATCCAACATAATGATGACATGAGAATAGTGTCTCAAAAAAAAGGGTCCTTTTACAGGACCCTTATTAGGTTGTTTGACTTTTGTCTTAGCGTTTGAGTTCGATGGTTCGCTGAATTTGCCCAGGTCCAGGAATTTCATGGGGATCAATGTCACCTTTGATCACCCAAATCTCATTAGGTTTGTTTTTATTCCGGAGGTAAGTTAACTCTACTCCGCCTTCCGCATCAATGGTTTGAATAATCGAGATGGAATCAGGGTCACTGGCCCCGACACCCATGACTTCCTGTTGACGACCATATTTATAGGAGAATTCATCCCGAACCTGTTTTAGGCGGGTGAGATCCACGTCTTTATTGGCCTTTCTTGCTCCAACTAATACCCGCGACTTTAAGAGGGCCTGAAGCTCAGGTGCCTTATGGGCCCCATATTCTCCAACCACCATGGCCCCCATGGCGAAGGCCTTACCGACATCCCGGTTTTTAGAAGTAGAGTAGCCGTAACTGATTCCATACATCGGGCCTGTTTCCGAATGATCCCGGGCCATTTGTACCAGTCCATCATTGAAAACATTGTCGTTATATTTTTCAAAATCCTCCAGGGCCGCTTTACGGATATCTTCCGGAGAAGCCTTGCCCCGGACTTTTCCTACCACGGCATTTGAGGCCATATGGGTATTGAGTTCTTTGAACATAGAGATAATCTCTTCTTCGCTCTTGACCTCATGCTTGGAGGCCAGACCCCGCCAGGTAATATCATCTGAATACCATGACTTCATTTTGAAGTTAAAGAGCTCCGGATCATGATAACTGGATTTACCGTAGAGTTGCTTGAAGTCTTCATCGACATAGCCGATCTCAACCCGTTCGATACCTTTCTTAGGATGTTTGTAATAGATATTGTTTTTTGCAAAGACCTCATCCACTCGTTTATGAATGATATCCCAACTCTTAACCGGATCACTTGCCAGAGAAACTTTAAGTGATGGATCGGCCTTAATTTCGCGTTTAATGATTTCACGATAAAGGCGAGGGTCAATGTATTCGACTCCGTCCATCTGAGGAACTTTTTTCTCACCTTTGAGTGCCACCTTAACCGGTGGACGGGTATAAGGAGTGATGAGATCAACCGAATTTTCAATTGGCAGACCGAATCTTAAGCGCTCAGTTAAGTCATCCACCAGGAAATCACTGGCAAGGATTCCATGTTTGATGATTTTTCGCCATTCTTCCTGACTCTTATAAATGTCTGAGTCAGGTTCAATGATTCGAGGAGGGGGGAAACCCTCTCGCATCAATGCGTAAGAGAGGGCGAACTCTCGGGTGCTTCGGCCATTGCCGTTAGCTAAAGGATGAATGGAAACCAGATCTCGTTGGAATTTTGCCACGAGGTTAACAAACTCATCGAGTTTTTCAGGAGAATTAATTTCTCCGATGAGGGTTCTCTCACGAGTAAACCAATCCATCAGATCGTCCACCATGGCATCAACCAATTTCTTGGTGACCTGCATTTTGTTGCGGGAAAGATTGGCATACTCGGCATTGAGCTTAGTCATCTCATCCCGGTACTTCTCTCCCTCAGGTCCGGCCTTCCAGATGGAATCCCTGCCGTGGTAATCATTTTGCAGTTTGAGTAATCGGTTACTGACTGACTGGTAGTTTTCTACTTCAATGACCAGTGCAGGATGATTTTTCCGGATGAGATCGAGCCCTTCCTTACGGACATCATCCACATTCGGATACATGATCTGACCATAGGCCTTCCCATCTGCGGTCTTGCCTTTTTCAATCCAGGTTAGATACGGATTTTTCTGGATCTCTTCCAGAACGGAAGCATTGATTGGACTGTGAGATGGTACATTCCCATACCAGTGGCCATCGCGAATTTTTCCTAAGTCTTTTTCAGGAACTTTTTCAATTCCGCCTTTCATCATCTTGCGATGGACTTCCAGCAGAGTGTTCTTATTCATCGGTGGTTTTTCACTCAAGAGATAAGTTCGGGCGCTCTTGAAGTTTTTAAAGGCATCAGCATCATACCTATTGGCCATGGCCGATTTATTAACGGTTTTTTCACCCTGAATGAAGGTATCAAGTTCTGGAATCGTGTGCTGGTAATCAACGAAGTAGAGGGAGTCCACATTATCAGCGATAATGATGGCCTCTTTTTTATCTTCTGCTCCATAGATGGCGCGAGTGATGAAATTAGTGTTTTTCTTGGTGTACTTTTGATCAATGAGTTTTGCCAGCTTTTCCCGTTTCGCAAGATAATTGCCATCGACCACATCTTCAGCAAATCCACTAAAGAGGGTGTCACCGGGTTGGATGAGTTCACGCACTGGTGGTCTTCCGGCCAGACCTGCGCGGATGAGGATGTCGGCTTCATCTTTAGTAAAGCCACCATCAGTCAGAATTTTATATTTTTCCCTGAGCTCTCGCCAGCTGTATTCAAAAACCCCGTTGTCCGGACCGGCCAGGTGGGCCTCTTCCAGTGAACGGGCCATTTTGATTTTCTCTTCCGCTGAAATGTTTTCGCGTTTGAGAAGTTTCATGGCCTCGGCAAAACGCTCATCTGAAGGAAGTTTGGCATTATCAATAATCTGTTTGTAGGTAGGCGAGGAGTTTCCTACCACTTTGGCCCGGGCCTCACCCTGAATGACATGGGCCCCAAACTTTTTAGTGATCGCATCTTTGAGAGGACCATCAGGTAATGCGGCAATTTCCAGATACAGCTCTTTCTCCGCTTGTAAGATCTTCTCGGGAGTTAATTTTTTGGCGAGATCTCCATACTGAAGTTCCGGATAAAGATGTCTGATGATATCTGAGAATTCAGTTTTCTCATTGGCCAGCAGATCCTTTAATAGTTCGCGTCTCTTTGGTTCAACTTTGGCCAGAAGCTCTTCTTCAAGTTTGAGAAGATCTTTGTGCTTGGCCTTTTTTACTTTCGCTTCTTCAATTCGTGCCAGCAGCGTGTCCATATTTTTTTGCTGACTGGTTACTGCCTGGGTAACCGTTGTGGTCACGGCCAGTTGTGGAGCACCAAGCTTTAAAACTTTATCAAAGCTTCGGCCACCGGCCTTATAGGCCATAGTGGTAAGAGGATTTTCAATCGGATATATAACTATTTTTCCAGTCGTCTTTAAGGCCTTACCTGAAAAGTGGATGACTTTTCCGGCGGGAGAGTCAACCAGATAAGCTCCGCCCTTTTTAAAGGCATTGGCAAATGTAGCGTAAGAGGCTTTGAGCACTTTTCTCAAAGGTGAGGCCAGGTATTTATTAATTGTTTTTAGTGCTGCCTCGACTGCTGCCTTGGAAGCTTTCACTCCCGTGGAAATTTTAAGCACATTATCAATCTTAGCGGATGATTCTGTTGCTAATTTAGCGGCACGGGAATTTTTAATCGCCGCTATTCCTTTATCTGAAATCTTAAACAGTTTAGAAATTTTAACTGCGCCATTGGCCCCGTGTTTTACGGCCGTGACAAGTCCTCCGGTTAAAAAGGCGGGAACCACTTCTGCAACTAAGGTACCGGTGGCAGCACATAGACCATTTGCCCAGGTTTTGCAGGACATGCAATCAAAGGTCTCTGTTGGTTTTTCACACTTACTAAAACGAGGGACCCCTGCCCATTTTTGGCAGAAGAGATCGTTTTTCATCCACTCTTTAACTGACCCCATCAGGGCTTCCCAGATTTTTTTCATGGTCCCTGGGAAGTCATTTACCAGACTATCAAAAACTCCGGAGTTTTCTGAAGCCTGGGCCAAGGCAAGTTGAGAAGTCGCAGCGTGGTCTTCGCCGCCTTTGACCCAGTCCCAGAATTCGGTCATTTTTTTACTGGCGGCATTTCCCGCCATTTTTAAAAGATCCCAGGCCCCTTCAAAAAAAGAGATAGCGGCCTTTAAAAAACCGGTGGCAAGTTGAGTGGCACAACTATCATCACCTAAGTGACAACCCTTGGGTTTGGCATTCTCCGGAACCATGAGTTCGGCCAGATATCCACCTACACCCATGGCAGATGATATCAGGACACAGCCCATGTCAGATGGGCATTGTTTTTTGATGGCCAATTTTTTTGGTTCCGTACAACTAAGAGTTTCTTCGGCCTGGTTCAGCTCTTTGACTTGAGAATTAAGAGAGAGCTCAGCTTGAGGAAGTTTGCAATCACCGCTTTCACATCCCAGTCGTTCTTGAAGAAGGTTCTGGTGTTTACTTAGTTCAGTTTCCAGATGATTGATTTCGGTCAGAAATTTCCAACACTCTTCTGTCAGTCCTTTTTCCACCGCCGCCGGCAAACAGGATTTCTGATAAAGCGCTCCCACATCTTCCAGTCTTTCAACCAGCTTTTCAATGCATTCTCCATCCTCGCAGGTTGAAGTCTTGGCAAAACTAATTGAGATAGGACCCCAGGATGTGAGCGATGAGGCCAGGAGGAGGAAGGCCAGTTTGAAGGCGAGTAGTGACTTCATTTAAACGCCTCCACAATCAAGGCCATTGATCAGATCGGAGAAGTCTTTTTCATGGGCTTCATTTTTACTGAGTCTTAACGACTTAGAAAAAAGGATCTTTCCACGGCATTCAATATAGTAGGACTGCTCCTGATAAGTCTTACCTTCGTGGGCATAGCGTAGTCCAATCTTATGCACCTTATGGCCATGTTGATTGACTTTTACTTCATAAGGAAAAAATGAAATCACATCAGCGTTGACCGTTTTGGCCCATTCTTTCCTGCTGGATTGATAGGATTTCTGAGAGGTGGCCAGTGACTTAACATCCAACTCCAGATCGGCACCGGTGTCGGTAAAAGAAATATTGGACCTTTGTCCGTTGGCCTCTGGTGAGAAATAAATAAAAGGCATGCCAAATAGATCTTTGCCTAATTTCCAGTTGGTTTTCTCTTCAATAAAGATTGAGCGGGTATTTCTTTTGAGTTCCAGGCTTTTTGCATAGGCCGTAGTCAAAGAAAGGGATATAATACAAACGAAGACAAAAATTACTTTCATCATATGGACTCCTACTTCCATCTGATCGGTTATTTTTATCAGGAGCTTAGTATGCAAGTGCTGGTGAAGAACCCTCTGGCCCAAATAGATTTGAAGGACTTGGACATCATCCAGAGTTTCTGGTCAAAAGACTGTTATTACATGGGTCCTCGCTTCAGTATGAGCTCTCTCATGGAGGCAACTGATCCACTCGGATTATCCCCATATCTGATTTTAAATGCCCAAATAGCCTTTTTATTGTCTTTATTAGAACCCAAGTCCACCACTTTAACCCAAAATCTCGGACCCTTGGGCACAGTCGGTGCTTTTTTATTTACAGGTAAATCTATTATCCATCGGGAAGATGAGATTAAAGTCGCCAAGTATCTTAAAGAATATGTGCCAAAAGATTCTGGCATACCGGCACCACAGGGTTTACCGGATCAGATGATTATTTTTGGGGAACATTCCATTCGGAAAAATTTATGGGAGAAGCTGGAGGTGGGTGGAACTTTTATACTAGGGGCCACTCAGCAAAAGATTTCTATCGATCCTGCCTTTGATTTTGAAGCATTTGGAAGTTTATATCCAGTAGGGGAAGCCACTGAATTTGGATGGCGGATTAATGATGAAAACATCGGCATGGAGTGGTTTGAAATCGTCAAAGTCAAAAAACGTTCTTAAGCTTCCAGAAGATCCAGAATCAGACCGCTTTGAGTAAACTTTTTAAAATTTCCCTGATTCTTATCCTCAATAAAAGAGCGATCAGTTTGTGGGCCGTCTTCCAGATGCTGCAGGAGATCCAGTTCTTCATCCGTCATTTCTAAACTTTGAATTCGGTCCTGTGAATCACGGTATAAACAAAGCACATGAGGATACTCAATGATTTCCACTTTTCCTTCATGGGCCTCTTTCAACATTTTCTGCACATCAAATTCCAGGCTCAGAAAGAGGGCCGTGGGATTTAAATAGATTCCCGGAATATGGGGAAAGGGTTCATCTGAAGTTTTAGCATCAAATAAGGCCAGCTCATAAAAGGCCAGTTCAAATAAATAGGGAGGACAATCCCCTTCCAGGGTTTTTTGTTGAAGGTATTCCGGAAAAGACAGATCGATATATTGACCTTCGTATTCCTTGGTCACGGCATCCCAATCTAAATCTGAAAAAAGAGTGAGGCTCGGGAACATTTGTTGTAATGCATGCATGTCTCAACTCCCTTGGGGGGTCATTAATGGGGGACATCTTAACAGGACTGACCCAGCAGTCTTCTTGATCCTGGCCAATTTTTTTTCTTAACTTTTGACTTTTCGGTTGTTTAGCGATGACATATGAGGGCCATGACTGAATTTCCTGTAGAAAAATACATTGAATTAGAAAATAATCCCTACCTTTTAGGTAGGATAAGCATCAATCAGGTCAAAGAAAACTTCCACGCTGAAGTTGATATCATCCACAAAGAATCACATAAAATTTTTAAGCATGTAGATATCGTTTATAATCAATATAGCGCTGAAGAAGCATTGATTGTAGGAGTTCAAAGGCTCAAGCAGTTTTTGGAGTCCGTTGAAAAACAATCTCAATACCATTAGAGGTTAATATGGGCGTTTTTAAAGTTTCCGACATGACTTGTGGCCACTGTGAGAAGGCGATCAAGACCGAGCTTGCTAAAGGTGATCCTAAAGTGAAAGTGGATGTAAATTTAAAAGATAAAACTGTGGCAGTTGAAAACCTAACTGACGACCGGGTCATCTTTTTATTAAAAGAAATTGGTTATAGTCCCGAAAAAATAAAGTAATCATCTGTGCTGCAATTAGAGTTTTTTCCCAGGACGGAATTAAGATCTCTTTTAGACTTTCAAAGTCTTGAGCATTCTCAATTGCCCTTATCAGATCGAAAACGACTGGCCTATTATCCGGAATTTTATCAGGCCCCGAAGGCCAACGATATTATCCGACGGCAGCATGCCCAATTGGTGGATAAGATCCTGGGTCTTAGAGTTAAGTACATTGAAGAAATGCTAGTAGCCGAAGCTCAGGGATTTGAGCCAGAGGGGACTCATGAAACATGGGGACCGATCCTGCATCAGGGTGTACAAACCTGGATTGGGCTTGAATTACAGACACTGCAAACCCCTTACTCTGAATGTTTTAGAATCCTTCAGCTCTTAAAGATTAAACCCTATCAGCATATAATCGATTTAGGAGCGGCCTACGGGAGAATGGGAATTGTCATTGGTGGGCTCTACATCAAAAATTCATTCACAGGGTATGAGTATGTGAAGGCCCGGGTAGATGAAGGAAATCGGTTATACCGGGAACTGGGATTTTCACGCAGCCAGCTTCTGCAGCAGGATCTTTTTGCCCAAGATTTTGAATTACCCATGGCGGATGTTTATTTTATCTATGACTACGGCCAGGTGGAACACATCGACCATACCCTGAGACAAATAGAAAAGATTGCTCATAAGCGTCCGGTTAAGGTCGTGGTTAGAGGTAAATTCACTAAACAGATCATCAGTGACTTTCATCCGTGGCTAGAGCTTAAGTACGAAGGCAAGCATGAAGAATTCTTTTCAATTTATACTGCTTACATTGTCTGATCTCTTTTCTGCCGGACCTTCTTTAAACGCATTGGTCATGAGGATTTCTGTAGGTGCCACCTGGATGCTTTGAGTAGGATAGGCAAAACTGATTTTTTCTGCATGAAAAGCCTCTTTAATATCAATCAAGATATCCTGATGAATATCCATGTAGATGTTGTAATCATCACTTAAGACCCAGTAGATCGTTTCAATCTTGGTATAGTTACTGATCTCCATGAAGTGACAGCGCTCAAAACGCACCATACTTTTAGTCCGAATGATCGCGGTAATCAAACTGACTGCCGTTCGAAGTTTATCCGTACTAAGGTCGAGGGGGAGATAGAGCAGCAGGGGAATCCTGCGCTCATGCATCCGCTTGAAGTTTCTGATACGAGTTGCCAGAAGATCAGAGTTGGAAATGATGATCTGCTCACCTGAGAGTGAGCGGATACGAGTGGTCTTGAGACCAATCTTTTCGACCTCACCTAAGTACTGGTCGACGATGATAAAGTCCCCTACAACAAAGGGCTTATCCAGGACTATGGAAAGTGAGGCAAATAAGTCGCCTAGGATTTTTTGCAGCGCCAGGGCAACCGCAATACCTCCCACCCCCAGACCAGCGATGATCGTGGTAATTTGGATACCCAGATTACTTAAGGTAAAGAGAAAGAGAATGGAGAAAAGGATGAATCGCGCCAGTAGTTGAATAAGACTAATGGAACTGGCGGCACTGGGGTTTCTCAGAGTCTTACGTTTAATTTGTGAAGAGATCCATTTATCCAGCAGATGGTATGACCAGATGGCCACTTGCCACATGAAGACCACAAAATAAATCCGGTCAGCGTACAAATTGACAATCTTAGTGTGCTTAATGAATCTGAATCCGATGTAAACAGCAGACAGAAACATGAATGGTTGAGTGGTTTTTTCTGCGAGGAAAACGACCACTTCATCCCAGCTATTCTTGGCCAGACCGGTAAATTTCCCCAGCCGCATGGAGAGCAGGGTCTTTAACCCCCAAATGAGAATATAAGAGAGTAAACCTACCCCCAGACCCAATAGATACGGATTTGGTAATAGGTCGCGCATTTTAGTGACCTACACTCTCAAGGAAACTTTCCAGGAACAAGTTCACACTTTTTTGCTCGCGAATAAAATAATGGGCGTGAGTTTTTTCTTTACCCACTTTAATGCAAAAAGGAGTGATATCTTTTCTATCTTGCAGAACACTGAACATGTCTTCATCAGTCGTATCATCACCGATGGCCACTACCACGTCAGGTTTTTTTGACAGGCCTTGAATCCAGCTCTGAACAAAATAACCTTTGTTAGCGTGAATAGATTTAACTTCAATGACTTTTTTTCCCCAATTCACCTGGACCGGTTGACCAGTCAGGGCCTCTTCGAGTTCGAAGAATAATTTATTGGCCAGGAAGTCGGCAAATTCTCTCGGTGAATTTCGGTAATGCCAGGTGACAGCATGGCCCTTATCTTCAATAAAACTCTCGGGAGTCCTGAGGGTGTAGAGATCAAGAATTTCCATCACCAGACCTTTCCACTTGGTTGAATCATGGGGAATGAGATTGTGCCAGCGATTATCAACCGGAGAAAAAGAGTAGGCCCCATGGCATGCTGCCAGAGGAAAATTAAAGTCATTATCAATAAATTGTTCTTCTAAAAATTCTTTATCTCGTCCACTTACCACCACAAACTCACAATTTTTTCTCTCCGAAATCATCTGCAAGAGATCGATGGTATTTCCCGGTAACTTAACATCCTTAGGATGGGGAGAGATAGGGGCGAGTGTTCCATCCAGATCGCAGAAAAATAATATCTTTTTCCCCTTTAAATCCAGCATCCAGTTAAATTTACCATCGTCCGGCAGTGACAGCGTGGTTTCGTTTTTCTTGGTATCAGTCACCAGGTCGCGCAGAATAATCTTCGCCCAGTCAGAGGAGGTGTACTTTGTGAGGAAATCCTTCATGGCAATCATTTCTTTGCGGCGTTTTATTTCCGGATGATGAAGGGCATCCTTCATGCGCATGATGGTATCGGTTATATTCCAGGGATTGATGGACATGGCATAACTTAATGTGGAGTGGGCCCCGGCAAATTCACTGAGTAAAACCACACCCGGATAATCATCGTTTTGAGACATGACATATTCAAGGGAAACCAGATTCATGCCATCCCTTCGGGAGCTGATAAAGAGCACTTCACTTAATTGATAGAGGGCCGAGAGTTCAGGTTCGGAAACCGAGTGATAGATGTACTGAATGGGCATCCAGGTGGGGGAGCCAAATTCGCCATTGATACTGGAGACCAGTTGTTCGATTTCTTTTTTTAAACTTTTGTACTGTGAGACTTCAGTGCGAGAGGGAATCACGATTTGCACCAGCTGAACTTTCTCTCTTTCTTCTGGATATCTTTTCAAGAAGGCCCTGAAGGCCTGAAGCTTAAGTAAAAGACCCTTAATGTAGTCTAAGCGGTCAACTCCCAGTATCCATTTAACACTCTTCTTACTCTTTTGATATTTGTTAATGTATTCATGAGTTTCAGAAGCGGCCGCCAGTTGTTTGAAGTGTTCCGTATCAATTGAAATAGGATAAACTCCCCACATGTTATTATTGGGTGCAACTTCTCCCAGTACTCTTTGAATGGAACTTCTAAAGTGATTCAGATAGGACAAATCATGAAAGCCGATTTGATCACACCTTAATAGCGACAATAGAATTTCTTTTCTTTGAGGAAGCTCACGGAAAATCTCGGAACTTGGAAATGGGATGTGAAGAAAAAATCCAACTCTTAATTCAGGCCGTCTTTCTTTAACTAAACCTGGGACCAGTAAAAGTTGAAAGTCGTGAACCCAGACAATGTCATCATCTTTGGCCTCATCTAAAATAGCATTGGCAACAATTTGATTCACTTCAACATATGAGTGCCAACCTTCTTGGGAGTGCCTTACCATATTCCTTTCATAGTGAAAAAGTGGCCAGAGCACGTTGTTACAATAAAGATTGTAATAATTATCATAAACACTTTTTTGAACGATGATGGGATGACATGGCAAGTTGCCCACTGGCTTTTTTTTTAATTGCTCAATATTTTCCCGGTTAATGTCATCAGTCAAAATTCCCATCCATTCAAAATCAAATCCAACCTTTGTGGGATCAAGACCTTTAATGGCAGAAACTAAACCACCAGAACTAGGTGAGAACATTTTCACTTTGGAGTTATATGCAAGTGGTAATCGATTACTGACAAGAAGGCATCGTGGCATTTTAAAATCCTCTCAAGCATTGAAGTCGAATGCAATATAGTCTAAAATTTCACTATGAATAAGGCACATCGCTATAATCTCGCCATTACTGGAAACTGCCACTATCTAGCTTATGTGAATGATCAGAGTGATGTCAGTTGGATGTGCTGGCCTTACATGGATTCAAGTTTTGTTTTTGGCTCGCTTCTGGATGATGAAAAAGGTGGCTCCTTTAAAGTCGTTCCAGACTCTCTCTTTCATACGAAGCAGCGTTATATTGAGAACACCGATGTCATCATCACATCCTTTTATTGTGAAGATGGAGATTTTGAAGTGATTGATTTCGCTCCTCGCTTTGCCATACATGATCGATACCATAAACCATTACAATTTTTTCGGAAGATCAAACGCCTGAAAGGTCAGCCCCGTATCAAGATCATCTGTGATCCTCGCGGACACTATGGAGAATCAGTGCCGGAAATTAGTGTGGGATCTAATCACATTAACTATAAAGGTCTTCACTATCCATTAAGACTCACCACTAATGCTGCTAAATCTTACATTAAAGAAGAAAGAGTTTTTGGACTGACTGAAGATATTTACATGGTGCTCTCGGGAGGAGATCCATTCGAAGCATCACTAAAAGAAACTTTTGAAGAGTTTTATTATAAGACCGTCCGTTACTGGCGAGGCTGGGTAAAGGATACTTTTATTCCAGGTATCTTTCAGAAAGAAATGATCCGTTCTGCCATTACCATTAAGCTTCATCAATTTGAAGATACCGGTGCCATCATCGCTTCAGGCACAACTTCCTTACCAGAGTATCCAGGGAGTACCCGCAATTGGGATTACCGATACTGTTGGCTCAGGGATTCTTATTTCAGCTTGGGAGCGATGAATAGCCTAGGTCACTTTGAAGAGGCCGAAAAGTTTCTGCATTTTATCAACAATATTTTGTATGACATCAAGAACCTGCAGCCGGTGTATAAAATTAATGGAGAGGCGGAGATTCCGGAAAGGGAGATTCCTCTTAAAGGATACGCGGGAGAAACTCCCGTACGAATAGGGAATGCGGCCTATTATCAGAAGCAATACGACTCTTTCGGCCAGGTCATCCTGACCCTTTTGCCGCTGTATATGGATGAACGTATTATCCATCGGGAGCAGATGCTCTCACTGGATCCAATTAAAAATCTTTTAAATGAAATTGAAGTCCGGATGGATGAGCCAGATGCAGGTATCTGGGAGTTTCGTGGTAAAAAACAAAAACATCTGGAGACCTATGTCTTCCATTGGGCAGGGGCCAAGGCCAGTCTTAAAATGGCCGAGCACTACCAGGATGAAGAACTTCATGAACAGGCCACACGTATCCTTAAACTCTCAGAATTGAACATTGAAAAATGCTATAATCCTGAATACGAATGTTACATGTCAGATCAGACTCAGGAAAGTTTTGATGCCAGCGCCTTTTTATTAATCATCTTAAATTACCTTCATCCTGATGATGAGCGCACACAACGTCATTTTCAACGTCTGCAAAAAGAACTCCTGACTCCGGAAGGAATGATTTATCGTTACCGCGCCCATGACGACTTTGGTGATACCCATGCCACATTCCTTATCTGTACTTACTGGTATATTGAATCCCTGGTGTGCCTGGGCTTTTTAGATGAAGCCGAAGAGAGTCTCGCCAATATTATCGTTCATGCCAATCATGTAGGACTCTTGAGTGAAGATCTCAGTTCTCATGATGGAGGCCAGTGGGGGAACTTTCCGCAGACTTACAGTCATGTAGGCCTGATTAATACAGTCAGCCGTCTTGCCAGAAAGAGAGACAGATTGATCTTTGAATAGTAGAATGGCCTTCATAAAAGATGCTTTAAAACGAGAATTTTATGAAGACCCTATTGTTTAAAGGTGCTGCTATTTTTTTTATCTTGCTGGTTGCTACTTCCATCATGATGGATGCGATGCAAACTCAGTTCGGTTCCGTTAATTTTTTTGAAAAACATGGAATCTTTTTTCTCATTTTTATCACTATTTTCCCAAGACTCACTCTTCTTTTTTCATCTGTCGCCACTGGCGGTTTTTTATGGTGGCTGGGATTTATTTTTTGCCCTCGAATTCTTGTAGCAAGTCTTGCGACCGTGGCCTATTTTCATACCAATCCGATTCTAGTCATCATCAGCTGGATTGTGGCGTTAGGTGGAGAGACCATGGAGAAGGCAGGAATCAGTAACCGCCAGCGTTTTGTTTTCCGAACGTATCACGCTCCGGAAGAAAATTTTAGAAAAGATAACCGGGTGATTGATAAGGATGATGCGATTGAAGCTGAATTCAGGAAAGAATCTTAAATGGCAAAAAAAGTTTTAAGATCGGAATTAGAGCTAAGTGGCATTGCTCCTAACTTACTTTTAAAAGACGTGGAGAATACTGCTCCTTTTCTTTTTAAAGGTGAAATCAATCTGGAAGGCAAGGATCGTGCCTATTTGGCGAAACTTGTTTTCTATAAGAAAAATCTCAATGCTCTAAAACATATTAATCTCACTGAATACTTTCACATCTGCATGGCCGCCCACTGGGCCACTGCCGGAACTTTTGTTCCCACCAATGTGGATAATCAAATCCGTGAAGGTTTATGGAAGCATAAAGACATCCCTGGGCACATTGAAAAAATGGCAAGGATCACGATTGATTCCTGGGCCTGGAATTATGAGCAGGTCACCAATCGTAAATCCTATAATCCGGATAACGGCCAGGTCATGAGTACCCATGAGGGCACCTGGCTCTCGGTTGCTATCGGTGCCTATAATGCTCTGGTGAAACACAAGAAAAAAGAGCTGGCCCAAGAAGTGGCCGATGTGATCCTGGCCGAGATTGATAAGGAAGAAAAACTCCTGATCGAGCTTCGTGAAAAGCGGGATCATATAAATTTCCTGCGCTCAACTGCTCTTATGGCCCATAATTTTGGGGACCTTGACCGGGTAATTGATCAGTGGGGCATGCCTCAGGATGATCCTTTTAGAATGCGGATTTATAAACTAGGTCATGAGCTTAATTCTCAGTATTCACCTATCCTTGCCTATGCGGGCCAGGTGAATAAAAAATTCCTCTCGGTGGAAAATCACCGTCACATGTCCATGCGGCAGGCCCGAAGTCTTAGACGCTCTTATCGTTTTCTGATTCCAGTAGGTCCTTTTATGGATGGATGGGGAAGAACTCTGGGTGAGGCAAAAGACTTAACTCTTGCGGAGAAGGGAGAGATTGTCGGACATCTCTTTGATGGTTATAAAAGGCAGAATCAGGCCAGTGGCTATGCCCGGGCCTTTAGTGGGCTAGTGGGGGCCCTGCCTCGTGGCCTTGATTCACTGGAAGCGGATATTGCTTTTGATGTGGTGGCAGAAATAAAAAAATCACCCTTTGCCAGAATTGCTGAACTTCCCGAGAGTGAGTTTCAAGACCTGTATAAAAAAAATCTGGAAGAATTTGTGTGTCCACTGACGGGAATTAGCTTCTAAAAAAATCCGGGCCACAGGATGGTTATGGCCCGGATACGTATCTTACTCTTCTTGCTCTTCAATCACCTGCTGAACTTCTTCGGCCTCGAAAGTTTTCCGCACGGCCGGTTGTCTTTCAGTCTGTGACTGCATCATGGTATCCGGATCCGAGGTATTGCCTTCTGAAGTAAAATTCAGACTGCTAATCAAGGGGCTCGAAGTACCGGATGCAAAAGCTTCGGCCTGCTGACTGTATTCACGACGAGCTTTCTCGACAGTCATCTCACCGCGAACGATCTTATCGGCAAGGTTTAGGGCCAGAATGTTCATCTCTTCTTTTTCATTCCGTGCCGATAACTCACCACGGGTTCTATCAACAATTAACGAACCATCAAATTTTGAAAGGTGTGAAACCTTATCCAGGGGAACCCGGTAATTGACGGTTTGTTGGAGAACATCCGCATGTTGCATAGGAAAGAGATGATTCGTTTCTTCCTTGTAAACGATAGTCCGCTTAAAAGGCGCAGTATTATTCCAGATAACCATTTCATCTGAAACAGCTGCAGGTAAACCATACTTTGCATTCATGGCATTCACGGCCGCCTTAGATGTCTCAGGCCAAGACTCAGTCATGCTTGTGAGCCCTTCTTGAGTGACGGGCATCACTTGAGCAGCGGTGCTTTCAGCTTCCTGCTTCTTATTCTCTTTGCCCTTATAATGACTGCAAGCAGTCAAAAGCAGAATACTCGCTGTTAATAATACAGGCGCTAACGTTTTGTGATTCATATGACCTCCTGGTTCAAAAGTGACTTACTGAGGATAAGCAAAGTCGAGGCCATTCAATCAGAATAGGTATTCAGCACTTGACGATATTTTTTAAAATGTATCTGATAAGAGGAGGACATATTTACCCAGGAAAACATTATGAGTCATACCTATGCTGCTTGTAAAAATTGTCATGCTGTTAACCGCATTCAGATTGCTCGTGCTAAAGAAGCGGTCTGCGGAAAATGCCATTCCCAAATAACTTTCCATGGATTGGTGAGTGAAATCACAAGTGGTGACTTTCAAAAAGTGTTAAAGGCCAGTGACAAACCGGTGATCGTCGACTTTTGGGCATCCTGGTGTGGCCCTTGCCAAATGTATGGCCCTGAATTTGAGAAGGCCTCTATTGGTAATGACCAGGCCGTATTCTTAAAAGTGAATACCGAAACGGAGGCCGCCTTATCGGGAAGCCTTGGCATCAAAGGCATTCCTTGCACCATTGTTTTCAAGGATGGCAGAGAAGTTAAAAGACAGGCCGGGGCGATGAATGCCGAAGGTGTGAAGTCCTTACTCGGTTCAGTCTAAGCTTGGGGCCGTGACCTTTTGCTAATCTTAAAGTTTTCTTAACGCTTTGACCCAAATAGCAAAGTTTGTTATTTGATTTTCATGTTTTCACCTGATGCTTCTCACACCCTTACCTGGCAGAAAAAGGTCTCTCTGAACCTGTGGCTTGCCCTATCCTATGTGGTGGCATCAAATATTGGGCTATTGTTTAAAAGTTTTAATTCTAGCTCAACTCCCATCTGGCCACCGAGTGGTCTGGCCCTCGGGATGGCCCTGGTCTTTGGCTTCAGGCACGTTATCCCGGGAATTATCCTGGGCTCAGTCATGGTTTCTTATCATGCCTCCTGGCCGCTTTTAACTTCCTTAGGTTCAGTCATCGCCCTTTTGTTTGAGCCAATTATGGCCACCGTATTTTTGCAGATTATTAATAAAGGAAAATTTTCGTTTAAGAGGCCTTGCGATATTACCGTCTTTCTCTTCTTCGCCGTAGTGTTCTCCCCCTTTGTCGGCAATGTCATAAGTGTGGCCTTCCTCTATTTAGGTGGAGTGGTCGAGTTGTCGCGGGTTCCGATATTATGGTTGGAATGGTTCATGGGCAATGGATTGGGGATTCTCATTCTCACACCCTTTACTCTGAGTTTTTTCCACAGGTCTTCCAGAAAGGACAATATTCATGAGGCCTTAATTCTTTACACTGGACTCATCATTGCAAGTTACTGGGCCTTTGAAGGGGAGAGTTTCAGGAAGTTCATCCTGATTCCATTCATCACATGGGCGGCCCTACGATTTAGTTACCGGGGAGTGAGTCTTGCGGCCATGATTGTGGGACCGATTGCCATCTGGCGCTCAACGGTTTTATGGGGCGTCTTCTCCACTTCGCCTGATATTGATTTATTATGGATCCAATTTTTTATCGGTGGCATGGCGGTAGTCGGATACTTCATGTCAACTGTGGTAGAAGCCGATGCACGGGTGGAAACCAAAGAAAGAGAATTATCTCTTAATTTAAAACACAAACAAGTTGCTGAAGAAGCTCTCGCCATTCTTGATCAGGCCTTGAATAAATCCCCGGCGGGCTTTGCTCTCATTGACCGGGATTTTAAATTTCTAAGGATTAATGAGGCCCTGGCCCAAATTAACGGAATTCCAAGTCGCTTCCATTTAGGTCGCTCCGTGCGGGATATCTTACCTCGCTCGGCCCAGCAAGTTGAAGAGATGGTCATGACTGTTCTTAAAACTGAAGACTCAGTGATGAACGTGCCTTTCTCGATGCCTTCGCCTAAGAATGCCACTGAGACTATTTGTGGCATGATTAGTTATTATCCTGTAAGGCATCCCACCACGAATGAGATTTTTGCCGTGGGCGTTTCGCTGCACGATTTATCTGAACAGGTTCGAACCCAGAAACTTTTGAAGGAAAATCAGGATCGTCTGGCCTTTGCTCAGGAAGCAGGTCAAATTGGTGCTTTTGAGTGGGATTTGAAAACTCAGTCACTTTTTGTCAGTGCCCAGTTGTGTTCAATCTATGAAGTGACATCCTCTGAGTTTAAAAACTTTGAGGATTGGAAAAAATTGATTCATCCGGAAGATCTGGAATATGTCGTCCAGGAGAATTGCCGGATTAAAAGTGAAGGGGTGGACTTTAACTATCAGTTTAGAATCCTGACGAAGTCCCGAAAACTTAAATGGATCCTGGCCCGAGGTCGCATGATCCGCGAGGGCGAAGCCTCGAAAATGATCGGTATTAATATTGATATCACGGAACAAAAAGACATCGAGCAGAAACTTCGTCTAACCGAAGCCAATCTTCTGCATGCTCTATCGATCAGAGATGAATTCATGGCGATAGCTTCCCACGAGTTAAAAACCCCACTGACTTCCCTGAAGCTGCAAAACCAACTCTACCAGAGGGCCTTTATTAAAGATGGTCCGGAGAATTTTCCTATCAAGAAATTTGAGAGCTTGCTGGATAAAAATTCCCGGCAGATTGATCGACTGACCCGTCTGGTGGATGACATGATGGACATCTCCCGCATCAGAACCGGGAAACTTGCTCTTAAAAAAGAGACCTTTGAATTAAGTTCCCTGATCAAAGAGATCATTGCCCGCACTAAAGAGCAGTTCATGGCCTCAGGCTCGGGAGAACCAATTATTGTCTCGATGGAAAACGTCACGGGTGTCTGGGATCTGTTAAGAATGGAGCAGGTGATAACCAATATCATCATGAATGCTATTCGTTACGGACAAGGGCGACCCATTACCTTATCTTTAACCGGCCAGGGTGATCAGGTGGAATTTAAAGTCACCGATCAGGGTCTGGGGATTCCCAAGTCGGATCATTTAAAGATTTTCCAGCGCTATGAAAGGGGACTTCTTTCCCGGGAAGTCAGTGGACTGGGATTGGGATTATTTATTTCTCAGCAGATTGTGGCGGCCCATGGTGGGAGGATCTGGGTGGAAAGTGAAGTCAATCATGGCTCAACTTTTTATGTGACGATTCCTCGCTCCACTTTGCCGGTGATCCTCCCGAATCCGTACCTTGAGCTTATCCCAGCAGAAGGTTAGTTAAAGGAATCACCAGAAGACCACTGACAAACTGGGAGCGCTCAATTTTTTTTCCCAGACTGATACTCTCTTGCACTTCCAGACCTACTGACATCATCATAGAGCCACCGGCCAGCGAGAGGAGAAATGGCAGAAGCAGCAGCGTGTTTTGCATGAGAAATCCTGCCATCACCGCTCCGCTCATTTCGATTAAACCGGATAAAACCCCACCAAAAACTGCCAGTTTCAAATTTAATCCCAGTCCCCGTAAAAGCAGAGTCAGGAGAAGGCCTTCCACGATGTTTTGTACCGAGAGTGCTACCTGAAGAGGGATCGCCTCACTTAAACTCATTCCCGCTAGCGATGCCCCGGCCCCCATACCTTCCGGTAAATTGTGAAAAATCAAAGCGGCAATCAAGAGAATTTTATAGTTATTAAATTTTTGATTCCGGTTAAAAAAAGCAATCATCTTGTGAGTCAGATAAATAAAAAGTGCACCCAAGACAAGACCACTGATGACCAGAAGATGGTTCTGACCTTTCATGATTTCAGGTCCTACTAATGAGAAGGCAACTGCTGAGAGCATTACCCCTAAAGCAAAATCCATACTCATGTGGTATTTTCTTAAACGCTCAAAGCGGTTAAAGAGTGGGGCCAGACCAGCACCGGCGCTGGTACTTACTGCTGAGATCACGCCACCTATAGTCGATAAAAGTAATATGCTCATATCAATCTCCTCTTAAAGCATTATCGTATGTCAGGCGATTTGGTTCCAATCACTAGTGTTGATGGCCTGATAGAGAGAAGCTATAGTAGTGGCATGATGAACTTTGATAATACTTTCAGAACCCTACCGCCTTATTTATATGAGGAAGTAAAACCCACTCCCATTAAGTCTCCCAAGCTTGTGCATATCTCGGAACTTAAAAATGAGTTAGGCATTGATTTATCACAGGAGGAACTTTGCCAGTGGTTAAATGGCCAGAGTTCTCTGCCCGGTGAACAGCGCCTCTCAAGTCGCTATGCCGGTCATCAGTTTGGCGTGTGGGCTGGGCAATTAGGTGATGGGCGGGCCATCTCGCTAGGAGAACTTCTTACTCCCAAAGGGCGGCAAGAAATTCAAACCAAAGGTTCAGGTCTGACTCCCTTTTCCCGGATGGGAGATGGTAAAGCGGTCATTCGTTCATCGGTCAGGGAATATCTTTGTTCTGAGGCCATGCATGGATTAGGTATTCCCACTACGCGGGTTCTGGCGCTTTTAACTGGAGAAGATCCGGTTTATCGGGAGAGTGTGGAGAAGAGTGCGTTGGTGGCGCGGGTTTTTCCCACTAATCTTCGTTTCGGCCATTTTGAAATGTGTTTTCATTATGAAAAAGATGAAGAATTAAAAGCGTTAATTCAATACGCTCAAAAAACTTTTTTCCCAGATCACACGCTGGAAGAGATGCTGCGGGAAGTGGTTAAGCGCACGGCCAGTTTGATAGCTCATTGGCAGAATGTGGGTTTTTGTCATGGCGTGATGAACACTGATAATATGTCACTCTTGGGGCTTACCATTGATTATGGCCCTTATGGTTTTATGGAAGACACCGTCTTAAATTACGTCTGCAATCATTCCGATCATCGCGGGCGCTACGCTTATAATCAGCAGCCAAGTATTGGCATGTGGAATCTTGAGCGTTTGATGGTGTGTTTTATGAAGGAAGTGCCAAAAGAAAAACTGCAGGAAATTTTAAATGAATACCCGGGATTTTTTGAAGCCGAGTACTTAAAGCTTTCCCGGCAAAAGTTGGGACTAAAAACCGAGCAGGAAGCCGATTATCAACTGCTCATCGATGGCCTTCAAACCCTGGCGCAACTTCAGATGGATTACACTTTCTTTTTCCGCCAGCTCGCTTATTATGAAAAAGGAAAGCTTGAGAGTTTTAAGGCCGTTTGGGATTATTACGGTCATCGTCAGGAACTCATCACCTGGCTTAAAAAATATGATGAGCGATTAGAGAGTGAAACCCTTTCAGATGAAATGCGCCAAAGGGAAATGAAAAAGAGTAATCCCAAGTATGTGTTAAAAAATTATATCGCTCAGGAAATCATCACACAGGTGGAGCAGGGTCAGAATGAAAAACTCATTAACTGGCTTAAGGTGCTTTACCGGCCCTTTGATGAGCATCCGGAATTTGAGGCTTACGCCGCTCCCACTCCAGCAGAGCATAAACATTATGAAGTTTCTTGCTCGTCCTAGAGTTAAGTAAAACTTATCAAGTTGATTAAATATATATAATTTATTTTTAACTAGGACTTTGGCATAATGATCTTAAATCTCAGGAGATCTCTATGCATATTCATCCCTCTCATTCTCGCGGTAAGGCCGATCACGGTTGGTTAAAAAGCCATCACACCTTTAGTTTTGCCGATTACTTCGACCCGGAACGCATGGGCTTTGGCACTCTTCGGGTCATCAATGATGACATCATCGCCCCCGGCATGGGTTTTGGGACTCATCCTCATCGGGACATGGAGATCATCACCATTCCTACGGCCGGGGCCCTGGCCCACAAGGATTCCGAAGGTAATTCCAGTGTCATCAGAAAAGGTGAAGTGCAGATCATGTCGGCGGGAACAGGCATTCGTCATTCTGAATTTAATGCGTCTGATTCAGAACTCTCAGAGCTGTTACAAATCTGGGTTCATCCCAAAGTTAAAAATGTGAAGCCTCGTTATGAGCAGAAGTCCTTTACTCCGGAGAGTCGGAGGAATCAATTCTCCTTAGTGGTCTCACCGGATGGGCGGGAAAGTTCCGTGGTGATCAATCAGGATGCTTTCTTCTCTCTAGCGGATATGGAAGAAGGGGTTGAACTCACTTATCAAGCAAAGCTCTCAGGTAATGGGGCCTATCTTTTTGTCTTAACTGGTGAAATTAGTCTGAATGGTATGAAACTCCACGCCCGGGACGGAGTAGGGATAGATGATCTCTCTTGCCTGGAACTTAAGGCCCTGACACAGGCAGAAGTTTTAATCATGGAGGTTCCCCTGGGGTGAACTAGTGGGAATTAAAAGCTTCTTAAAACTCTATTCAAGTTTTCTTAAGATTAAAGATTCAGGCAACCGATAGGATTTCCCATAATCAAAGGAAATCCATGATCGATATTAATTTTGTAAATCCCTTCCTCGCTGCCACTTTAAAAGTTCTAAAAATTCAGGCCAGTGTGGAGGCCACACCGGGCAAAATTTATTTGAAAAAAAATGATGATGCCCTAAAAGGTGACGTCTCAGGAGTGATTGGAATTGTTTCGGATACCTTCAATGGATCCGTAGTGATCAGTTTTCCAGAACAAACTTTTCTCAAGGTCATGAGCGGAATGCTTGGGGAAGATTACACCGAACTTACTAAAGACATTTTAGATGGGGCGGGAGAGATCACCAATATGATCTTTGGTATGGCGAAAGTGACTTTGAATGAACGGGGCTATGGGATCAAGATTGCCCTGCCGCAAGTGATTTCAGGTAAGGGACATTCCTTGTCGGCCATGTCTAAAGGGCCTACGGTCATCATTCCGTTTTCCAGTACTGCTGGGGATTTTTTCGTAGAAGTTAGTTTATCTGAATAATTCTTAAGATTTCCTTTAATAATCATCAAATGTTTCCGAAAAGATGATCTATAAAAGGAAATTTTATGTTCAAAAATCTAAGCATCAAAACCAAGACGTTTTTTCTTTCACTTATTTTAATGGGTGTGCTGATCGCTATCGGTGGCGTGAGTATGTACGCTCTTGATCACCTGGGTAAGTCCCTCACGACAGTTTCCATGCAGTCACTGCCAGCGGTGAGAAATATGACCTTGGTAGATATGATGCATGATGGGGTCAGAGCCGTGGTGTACCGCTCACTTCTTGCCAGCACTGATGAGAAGGCTTCGGTGGAAGAGGAATACAAAGAGTTCAGTGAAAACATTTCTCTTTATATCGCTAACATTGAAAAGCTTGGACTCGATCAAAAATTAAATGATGAAATTAAAAAAAGTCATCCGGCGATTGTGAACTTTCAGGAGTCTGGACTTAAAGTTGTCACGACGGCCATGTCAGGTGATAAGGATGGAGCAAACTTACTGATGCCAGCTTTTATGAAGTCATTTGAAGAGCTCGAGGTAAGGCTTGAGACTTTAGGTGAGATGATTGAAGCTGAGGCGACTAAGCAGTCCGAGCAAGGCCAGAAGTATGCGGCCGATCTAACGAAGCTCACTCTTTATATGGTGATTGCTGGATTACTTATTTCAGTGATCGTTTCATTCCTTGCTTATAAATTTATCTCAGGACTCACAACCAATCTGGCCACTATCACTAGTGGTCTTAAAGATGAAGCCACTCAGATTGTGGATACTTCTAAGAATATGGCAACTGTGGCGGGTAGATTATCTGAGGCCTCAACTGAGCAGGCCGCAAGCTTACAGGAAACTGTCGCCTCGCTCGATGAAATTTCGGCCATGATTACCCGAAACGCTGACAGTGCGGCCTCTTCAGCGAGAATGTCTGAAGAGTCGACCGTCATCGCCCAGAAAGGTAAAGAGAAAACTGAGATCATGATGGAGTCGATTAACTCCATTGCTGAAGGTAATGATGAGATCATTCTTCAAATGCAAAAATCAAACGAACAGATCTCGGATATCGTAAAAGTCATTCAGAACATTGGTCAGAAAACCCAGGTCATTAACGACATCGTTTTCCAGACCAAACTTCTGTCTTTTAACGCTTCCGTGGAAGCTGCCAGGGCCGGGGAGCATGGGAAAGGCTTCTCAGTGGTGGCAGAAGAAGTCGGAAATCTCGCTTCCATGTCAGGTAATGCCGCGACCGAGATTACTTCGATGTTAAATTCTTCGATTAAACATGTAACAGATATCGTGGATGGCACTAAGGGGCTGATGGATAATCTTATCCGTAAGTCTCGTGAGAAAGTGAACTTCGGAACTGAGACCGCCAAACAGTGTAAAGAAGCTTTGGATGAGATCCTCGCGAATGTGTCTTCCGTGAATGAAATGGTTAGAGAAATCTCAACCGCTTCTCAGGAACAGTCAACGGGAGTGGTGGAAGTCAATAAAGCGATGAGTGAGCTTGATCAGGTGACTCAGTCCAACTCTGGCATTGCTCATGATTCCTCTAAGGCCGCCAATGGACTTAACCTTCAGGCCGAGCGCTTGAACTCTCTGGTGGCAGAGTTAACTCGCTTAACCGGGGGGCAGAGTGTGAGTTCTGTTCAACCACAAAGAAGAGAAGAGAAGAAGAAAGCTGTGGCAGTAGATAACGTGGTTCATATGAAGAAGTCATCACCAGCTGTTGAGCCTAAAAAATCAACCCCTGCACCTACTAAAAAAGTTTCGGGGTTGGAATTTGAAGCGCCTAGAAGTGATGACTCCCGTTTTGAAGATATTTAAATCTAACTTACTTTAAAAAATTTGGTTCTATTGAGAGATACACGAGTACACCGTGCTCAGTAGGACCATTTAATAGTTCTGTCGGGAAACTGATCCCTGGAACAATCTGAGTTTCTTTCCAGTCCATATCAACCGCAAATCTAAAGCCTGGGTTAATAGTCAAAGCTGTATCAGCTGACTTTGAACCATCCGGGTTTGTACTTTGACCAGACTCAAGAAGTGTTTCAAGCATAAAGTTAAAGTTATCTTTCCATAGATAGATCAAACTTGTTCCGGCCGTGAAACCAGTCAAAGTTCTTCTCTTATCAATGTCGGCCGTTTTAGCGTGAGGCAGAACACTGAAGCCAAAGTTCCAGTGATTGATGAAATCATCGGAGAGTTGAATCGAAGCCGACTTCATGAACTCAAACCCGTAAACGCCATTTCCAGCGTTGTTATCCACGCGACCAGTAGGAAGGACCAGACCGAATCTTTCTGTGACCAGAACGCCTTCTTTATTCAGGGCCTGCCAACGATAGTTCAAGACGGCGTCATTAAGGGCGCCATGACCTTCTTCGTCCTGACGGGCAAAAGTCAAAGCGTACGAGAATTGATGAGTTTTATCAGTAATTGGAATCTCATTTTCGAATACGTATTCATAGCCTTGGGCATTTTCCGAAGTTTGGTACTTCTGGATAAACTGAACAATACCCCATTCCTGGTTGAAGGCTTCTTCAATCAAGAATGAATTATCTTCAATCGCGGCCATAGCAGTTAGCGGAAGAGACAAGAGAACACCTAGAAGCAACTTTTTCAAAAAAATCCTTATTTTATGGCATAGGAACGTGGTCTCTCAGCTCGGTGATTCCTTTCTGGCGGGCGCAGCCTGCGCAACAGAAAAAGTCCTCACCTGACTCCAGTCCATGGCCAATGATCTGAGTTCCACAAGTTTCGCAAACAGGTGAGAGAAGACCAATTGCGCATTCAAAACAATCAAAAGTGTAGGTTTTGTCATTCATGATCACCTTAAACGCTTTGTCATAGGCATTTCCGCATTTATCACATCTTTCCATATGGCCTCCTTAGCTCGGTTTAAAGGATGCATCCTATGGAGATGTTTATAAAGTAGCAGAGTTTCAAGACTGACTTATTAAGTATTTTCTAACATTCCAATCCTGTCAATTACGTTCCTCAATGACGGCCCATTTCCTCTGTGGTATATTCCTATCACTTATCCGGGGGTGCCCAGGTTTCGACTGGGAACTAGAAGGATTGAGTGCGTGCAGAGGTTGATCGAAGGCCTCTTAAAAATCGATCACATTTTAATCGGCAACGATTATGCAATGGCTGCTTAATTAGTTTTTAACTAATTGGTACCTGAGGGGCCAGCACCGATAACAAAAAGCTGGTAAAGACGTTGGCGGAACGTCCGTAAACTAAACCGCGAAGAGCTCAGGTGTGGTTACTCTTTAAAAGCCACGACTGTTTGTTGGTTCAGTAAAGACCAAAAATAGTATTGGTACTAACTTACCAGAGACGCACGTGGTACTCTCTATTGGAAGGTTCTTAGGACGTGGGTTCGATTCCCACCACCTCCACCAAAATTACGGTGGGCCCCCAAACTAATCGAAATCATTCAGGTTTTTTTGCTGCACGCGAGAGCGTGTGGCAGAAATGTGGTAATCTATTCGAAGGTTGGAATGAAATGGTCGTCTTTGGTATGAGCAACACCATAACTTGTCATACATCTACAACCATAAGGACATTTTCTTTTTTCAATGGTGATATCAATTTTTCCGATAGCCATTGCTAATTTCAAAGATCCAAATGCTGAGCTGTAAAAATCTGTCTTGTAATCTGTATAGATGACTCGAGGATCATCAAGAACAATTCTTTTTAGATAAGGTGTTAAAGAGGTTGAGCCTAAATGTCTCAAGACAATCATCTGTTCAAATGTGTGTTCATCAAAGTCAGATTCAAGTTCATCCAAGGATGAAAACCATTCACCTGATAATTTTGTCCATTTAGATGGATTTGTTCTGGTGATACAAATAGAACCTGTTTCTAAAGAATTCAATATATCAATATCAAATTCAAAGAGGACTGGGCCATAATGATTGGCTCTTTTCCCTCTTTGATGGATGTCTGTAGTATCAAGGAAAATATCATTCCAAAGACAAAGTCTTTTATCTTTATTGTCTGTATATTGACTTGTTTGTAATAGATCGAGTTTTTCACATTCTCCACGCGAGATTATTTTATTTGCCATTAAAAATGAAGATGCCGTAGAAACAGTGTTGGCATGATAAAGTGTAGTTATCCCGCGCGTATTTAAAAAATCAAAAATCTTCTTGGGAGTAAATTCCATTCAGCTTCCTAATATTTGCTTTGTTTAACTTTTACCTATATACGAGCTAGGACTTTACGACCTTTTTCAGTAAGTTTCCAATAATCCCTATCACCTTCTGCAACTCTATTAATGATACCGAGTGAGTCAAAAATTGGGATTGTGTCAATAAAATCTCCAGCTCTGCCACTCGCTACAACTAGATATGAATTTGTAATGTCGCTAGCGACTTCTTTAAACTTTGAAACTAAGTTACGTATTTCTAATGTCTGTATAGCTGATTCTACACTTTCAGAATAATCAGGTTCATTGTGTTGTTCTATTATGATTTCGAGATCGTGAAGTCGATCTTTTAAATTTTCATTTTCTACAGTTAAATCATCTACAATTGATTCTTTTTGCACTCTTTCGCTAATAAGAGTTGTGTTCTCTGTTCTTAACTTTTGATTTTCTTCTTTCAAGTGCTGGATATTTTCATCCATATTAATTCTTAAATCGCTAAGGTCTTTGTTTCTTTGAGTCTCTCTTTCAAGTTGAATTTGCAATTCGTTAATCTTCTTATGAATGGGAGATAACATTTCTTCAGCTTTGAAACGATCATTCTCAGACGAAACTTTGTATTTCAAAATTAATTGATGTGCTTTTCTGAAAATTAAAGGAAATAAAAGTAAATAAAATGCAGTAAATAAAGCAGGGAGAATAAATGGGTGGAAAATTATGGAAAGTATCCAACCAATTTTAGATTCGTCAAAATTTGTTAAAGTCGGATATAGAATTTCTTTTATAGAAGTTATCTTTTCAGAAACATCCTTATCTGAAAAAAGGTATAGAGCAGCTTCCCAATTTAAAATTAAAAAAGAAATGATATAGCTTCCTAAAATAGGGTCACCTAATCTAGTTTTTAAAGTTTCGACTGTTGAATCTTTAACTACGGTTAAATTATCAAGCATGCTCATATATAAATCTCGGCAATTTTTAAAACCCTTTGAGTAAAGCTGAAATAGAGATATCAAGTCCTTCAGCAATAGCCTTAAGAGTTGTGAATGTTGGATTTCTTTTACCACTCTCTATATCTGAAAGATTACCTTTGCTAATACTCATTTCATAGGCAAGTTTTTCAAGAGTGATTCCTCTTTTCTTCCTCTCGATTGAGATACGCTGGCCCAGCTCACTTAAGATTTGTTCTTTTTCATTTTTCACAGAATAATTTTAAATTTTGTGTATTATTAAGTGGTTCGGCATCACGAACTATTCGTTTTAGCGAACTTGCCTCGTCGTGATTACAGCAAGATACGGCATTAAGAGATGCTTGTTTTCAAGCCTAAAAATTCAACTTTTGTGTCTTAATCCCGATCTGAGGAGTAGTTAAAAGGATTTGATAATGAAAATAGCCTTACTATTTCTTTTTATTTTTGCTGGATGTGGTGGGGGCAGTTCCAATTCATCAGGCCCTTCAAACTCTAACCCCTCCTCATCTTTAACCACTGGAACTAAGCGGGTACAGACGGTTCCAGAGGTTCTAGATTTATTTGCTGAAATGAACGAATACATCATCGTTTATCTAAAAGGAACGGCGATAGATAACGTCATTATTGAATATACAGATAGTGACTCTGGGCCTCTGGAAAGCCCGGCCAGGGGATATTGTGATAAATCTGGCTTCACTCCAAAGATCACCCTTTATAGACCTGACTGGATCGGTCCTTATGCTGCTGGCAGCACGATGAAGAAAGCTGCTTTCTATCACCTAATGGGGCACTGTGTGTTCAATAAGGCCCATAATGATGAACTCCAATACGGTACAGATGGCAAAGTCAGCGCTGCTAAGTCTTTTATGCACAGTAACTTCGGGTATCATCTTTTTCCACCTTCCTATGGAGGAGGGGCCAGTACACTTTCTCCTGAGAAGATGGTCGATCTTCAAAGAGAGTTCTTCAACTACTACGGACCTAGATAAAAAGTGGGCCTAGGAAGGCCCACTGATTAAAAATTGATAAGACTGATTGATTGCTTCAGAAATTCAGCGTCCAAATGAGCATAAATCATCGTGGTTTGGATGTCGGAATGACCTAGAAGCTTTTGAAGCGTATAAAGGTTTCCTCCATTCATCATAAAGTGACTTGCAAAGGTGTGTCTCAGATCATGGAAGCGGATTATCTTTGAAAGACCTGCTTTCTTTTGAGCGACTACAAAGTTCCTCAAAGTCAGATGATTGTAGTCTATCCGTTTCCCATCAATTCCAGTCATCACGAAATCCTCACCATTCAGACGATTTTTAAAGCGTCTTTTAAGGATAGTACGGACTCTCTCATTCATGGGAATATAGCGCGCTTTATTCGTCTTAGTCGTATGCTTAAGGCCACTTCTTCCCATGGTTCTTGAAACGATGATCTGATTGTTCTCAAAGTCCACTTTATCCCACATTAGTCCCAGAATCTCTCCAAGCCTCATTCCCGTGTTTAAGGTCACGACATAAAGATCAAAGAAGGGATCGTCTTTTACGTAATCAAGAAAGACTTTAATATCTTCTTTAGACCAATAGGTAAGGGGACGAGGTGGCTCAGGGAGTTCCGGATAACCTTTAATTGGATTTTTCAAAAGGTTATTCGACCTCACAGCATCATTAAGAACCGTCTTAAAAACCATCATCACTTTATTCACAGTTCTTGGGTGCTTCCCAAGTTCGAGCATACTATTCTCGATCATTCGGGCGTGTCTGATAGTGATGTCTTTTAAACGAATCTTTCCTATTTGAGGGCAGATATAGTTTTTAAGATCAGTCGAATAATTCCTTTGAGTCTGAAATGATTTACGATTCTTCACTTCATTCTGAAACCAGTCATCAGAAAAATCTTTAAAAGTAATTAGGTTGTTGAAAGTTAGGCCTGATGAATCAAAACGGATTTTCTCTAATTTCATTTCCGTTTTAAATTTGTCAGCGTCATATTTCCTTTCAAAGCTTTTAGAAATACGGCGACCATCAGGCATTCTCACATCAACTCTGTACTTAGCTTTTGCTCTCATCTTAGACATACAAGCTCCATTGGCTGGGCCTGCTGCCTATTGCTGGCACTATTATGAAGTTGTCAAAGAAGGCTTGGCTTATAACAGACATAACGATTCAGTGAAAGAGCTATTCATCTTTTTTCACGATGATCTTTTGTTTCACATCAAATTTTTTAGAATCATTTTTTTGTTCTTTTAAAACATGAATTTCAATCTCCTTAGTGTTTGTTTTTTGAGATATTTTGACTAATTCTTGCGTCTTCTCGGAGTCCATTTTATGGACTAGTCGGTATTCAGGGAGTACCGATTCAAAGGGAAAACGATAAACCTTGGCCTTCCGTTGAGAGTCCCTGACAGCTTCGAGTGCTCCATAATTCTTTAATTGCTTAATTCCTTGGCTAACTGTGGTGCGACTTCCAATTCCAGTAATAGACATTAATTTTGAATAGCTCACATAACTTGGATTAAAACTTCTAAGAGCAATATAAATTGTTTTAGAAATAGGAGTTAAATTAGAAGTCAAAGTCACTCTATGGGAAATAGACGCAAACTTTTTACGTTTTCTTCCCATAATTAATTCCCATTATTCTGTTTTAGACGCTCAATCCATTCTTTTAAATCCTTTGGATCAAATCTCAAAAGGCGTCCTATTTTAATAAATGGAATTTCTTTTCTAAAAATAGCTGTTCTTAGTCGTGAGGCCTTAATTTGAAGAAACTCACAGGTTTCTTGGAAGGTGAGTAATGCTTTCTCAGGTAATGTCATGGATGCTCCTTTATTATCCGTTATTGGATAGAAGCAATTTAGGAATGTGGGGAAGTGTTGAGGAGTTGTACTTTAATGGGGGAAAGGCTTATGGGATTAATGTATAGTGTATTCTTTTGTTATCTAGGCTACTTAGAATTTAGTTTAATTTGATCTTTGACTTTTTTCCGTAAGGCCTCAACCGAAATATTGTTCCTTTCAAAATAATTCGGATTTATTTGATTTAATTCATCCACGACATATTTAATAAAAGGCATATAATTTGAATTTCTTTCTGAAATTAATAAATAAAGAGCATAAATAAATTCATTAAATGCAATTGTCTTAGGCTTTCCTGTGGTGAATATCTCTGGGAAAAATTCTTTTTTACGATTAATTAATTCCTCGACATTTTTTAGATATTTAAATTCGGGATAATTCTGAAATTGGGAATTAATAAAATTCAAAATTAATGGTTCTAATTCATGAATAGGGGCAGTTGTGCCTTTGGAGAGTTTCGCTAATGACTCTTTTTGAGCATTTTCAAACTCCTTAATTTCTTTAAGGCGGTTTTCCATTAATTCAAACGCAAACCGGATGAATTTATGGCCGAAATCGTTTTCGATGACACTTTTAATTCCAAAATTAAAAATTAAGCTCCGTAATTTCTCTTTTTCTGGATTAGACAATTGGAATTCTGCGGAGATTTGATTTAACAGCTCTTCACTTTTAAGGCTAAAAACGTAAGGAAGACTTATTGGAAATCTGGAAAAAACTGAATAGGCAATTTCGGGCTCTAATTGTTGGTTTAGTTCCGAATTTTCTCGTGACCATTTATTAACAACTCCTACTAAATGAAATATGAAAGATTGAAAGTCATTGAATAGCTTAGCCTCGCAGTGAAGCTTATATTTTGAATGGAAGTCTTGTCTTAGTAATTTCTCAATAACCATTTAATTATAATTAAGTGCCTTATACTGTCGGATAATAGTTAAGAAAACTTAAGTTATTATCTCACGTTTAATTTCCGATTTGTAATAAAGAAAGAAGAGAAGGAGTGATTATGAAAAAGGACATCGTCCTAGGTGGAGTAGATTTAAATATAACTCAGTCAAATGAGCTTAATAACTATTTAACCCAGCTTGGGTTACCGAGTGAAAACATAATTGCAGAAATTGCTGAGAGAAAAGTAATTGGATCTAATCTCCCAAGCTTTATTTCCAATCTTGATCCTGCAATAAAGCAGGATGCGAGATATCTATCGAAATTCACGGTCGCTGCGGCAGTTGGCTTGTTTGATGCTTCTCTTAACTATATTTGGAATGAGGTTGTTCTTAATCTGAGACAAAAAGCACTTATTTATGGGTTAGATATGTTTTTTGATGCAGCCGTCGGAGGAGAAAGGAGGGAGTTTTATAAAACAGAAGAGGATTTAAAGGGATTAAAGGACAATGCTTTAATTAATACCTGCAGGAAACTGGAATTAATATCAGATGTAACAAATACCAAACTTCATCATATTCTTACGATGAGAAATGATATCGGAGCCTCTCATCCAACAGAAAGCCGTATCAATGGATTTGAACTTTTAGGTTGGCTTCAAGTGTGTGTTCAAGATGTGCTGCTTGATAAGCCGTCTGAGTCTGCAATTAGAATCAAATCATTCGTTGAAAATTTAAAGAAGTCGACAGAAGTTATTAGTGAAGATGTCATGATGGGAATGGAAAAACCATTGCGAGAATTATCATTACAGAATACAGATAACTTAATTAATAGTATTTTTGGTATTTATGTATCCTCAGAGACTAGCAATATTGTCAGAAAAAATATTTCGATCTGTGCTCCTCGGATATGGTCGAAGGCTAGAGATGAAGTCAAATATAAGATTGGTATTAAATTAGATGGATATAAAAATAATTTACAGGAGGGGAAGTTTAAGTTTGGTGCTGAGTTTTTAGAGTTTTGTGATGGGAATCAGTATAGGTCATTAGAATCTAGAATCATTTCCCTTGATACTCATGCAGATGATCTCCTTGATGCAAGATATGCATGGGACAATTTTCATCATGAACCATCACATATGAGGAAGTTATTGAGTTTTATTAAGACAGAATCGGATATTCCTAAAGAAAGAGTGTTCAAAATAATAAAAAACATTATGGTTTGTAGAGTAGGGAAGGGGGTCAGTTACAATTCGGGCGTCTCGCCTGCTGGAAAACCCCTGTATGATAACTTCTTTAGCATGCTTGGCGATGAGAATATCATCTGGGGAGTCATAGCAATGCATAGTAATGAAGTCTCTTCATGGTTAGAAAATAAGTACTGTCAAAAAAACATGATAGAAATTTTAAATATCTTCAAATCTAATGCTCGATCAGAGAGGATTCGCGAAATCTTGGATTTCCTCATTGCAAGGCCAAACCTATTGAGCAAGATCCATAATGATGTTAACTATAAAGATTTAACAAAGAACCATATCCAGTGGTCTTAGGATGAAGGCTCATCCATTCTACGACAAGCTATTAGAGAAAGGAGCTAATGGAAAAGAAACTCATAGTTTCGTTTTGGTCCATTCTGATTACGTCACTACCCCCCCTCTCCTCACAACTTTACTAGGAAAGGAAGAGTTGTCAGATGTGGCTAAGCTTGCCGTTGAGGCACTTGAGACAATCAATGAAGAAAGTAATGAATGGATGAGTTTCAAATGGAGATTATGGGCTTTTATAGAAATGCAGGATATCTTCGATGTGCCTATCCATCTTGATGCAACAAGAAATAATTTATTTCAAGGCCTATACTTTTATTATGAAAGCCTTTTTTTGCTACGAGAGTCTATTTGTGTAGGATTAAATGGGTTTTACAATTCTTCGCAGAATTCACTGCGATCATTTTTAGAGTTCAATGTGTTACAGAATTACCATAATAATATTAGATCAAAAAGTTCATCATATTCACCCCTTAATGAATTTCTAAAAAATGGTTACATCCCTCGCTGGAATAAGATCTTAAAAAAATCTATTGGTGAAATAGAAATGAGAGAAGCAATATTTGAGAGACTTGATATGCATTATAGGGCTTTATCTAATAACTCTTCACATCCGTATCATCCTAGGTACTCTCCTAAGCATCTTTTGGATAATTCTAGGTCTGGACACTCTGCAATCGGTCTTGATTCATTTTGGAGGACAATTGATTGTGTATTGGAGGGAGTTCTGTGGTTATATTATTCGAACTTTCCGATGTTATTTAAGCCAGCAGATTTTATTAAAAAATTTGGTTTTAGCCCTCCTGTAGGCTTATTTATACACCCAGACCAAGAGCACATCTTTCGCAATAGCTTGCGGCCTAAAGATTATAATGCTTTTAAAAAGATCACTGATGAGTCTTCTGATGTTCAAGGTCTTATCTCATGGTGTGAAAGTCTTCCAGATATCACTGATGATGAAATAAAAGCAAGCTGGAATAAGGAAGATGGGCCGATTCCAGAGGATTCTAAAATTGCTTGGCTTTTAATCGTTTCGAAAATGAGATGTATAAAAGAAGCACTAGCATCTATTGTAGAAAATTCTATCAATGACTCCAACTTTGATCCGGATAAAGTTGATATTAGTATGGAAGGTATACTCGAATTGAAAAAGAAAAAACAAAAACTGAAATAAAAGAGGTGGAAGAAATGAGCCCAGTAGATCTATTGCGAAGTATGATAGAAGCACAGAAACAAGAATCTGAATTTCAGAATTTTTTAGAGAGTAACCGAGAGTTTATCCCTCTTAGTTTTCTTCATCATCATGGGGTGCACTTTAACATGGTGTTTACGAAGTATCCCGTCCAAGAGTCTTATGAAACTGATTTTATGTATCTAACGAAAACATCTGGCTCTTGGCGAGCAGTTCTCGTTGAAATTGAAAAACCTTCAAGCAAGATTTTTAAAAAAGGATCAAATGAATTTCATTCTGATTTTATCAGTTCGAAAGATCAAATACTAAACTGGAAGACAAAATTGTCTTCTCCAGGTGCACATGAAACCTTTAAGAATAATCTTTCAAGCTTATTACAGCATATGATTGGTAATGAAATAGATTTTAGATATATTCTAATTCATGGCAGAAGAAGTGAATATGAAGGAAGTCCTGAAAGGAAGAGAAAAATTGAAACTGACCTTGGAAAGGATGTACAATTTTTATCATTTGATAGTTTGCTCGATTTAAACAATAAAGAAGGGCCAGCATTCTTATCAAAAAAAGTTCAAGAGAGAGTTCATATTATTGATTATGGTACAAACCCCTTTGCTGGTGATACGCTGAGCGGCTGGTTGGAACCTCATCATTTGTTTGTTACAGAAAATGTCAAATCAAAGCTTCTTCAATATATAGCTGATAAGCAGATTCCATCAACGGGATCAGCCTTTCCAGATCTTTATGAGAAAAATGCTAGTAAAAAGAAGATGTTTGTCGAGGCCCTTGTCGTACGTAATAGATAAGCCTAAATGTGGCAAAAATGTGGCAAGCCATCCAAAAATAGCCCATTTTAAATAAAAGTAACCAGCAATAGACAACAAGCGGTTGTTAATAAAAAGTTCTTTGATATCTGTTAGTTAGATTAGTTTTAAGAGGTCTGTTTTCGTTTGTAATTTTCTAGTAAAAATGGCCTCTTCTCATCCCACCACCTCCACCAAGATTCGGTAATCCCCTTTATGGGGGTTACCAAGTTCTCCTTAAATTTACTTTTTTCCTTAAATACCTTTTAGATTCTGTGATTTAATGCTTACAACAGACTAATTCAATTTCATTTGAGTTACTTGAATTTATTCATGGTCAAGTGGACTTAATGTGTACTGGCCGGTGTGCTGGCTTAAGGGTGTAGGTTTGAATAGAGAGAATTTTTTTACAGAGAACGATATTTTTGCGAATGACATCGACCTTGATGATAAGTCTGAAACATATCAAGGTTTGGACTACTTTTTCCCAATTAAGTTCCCCAATGAACTTTTGTTAGCGGTATTCACCAATCTTTACGGAAAAGAGAGCTTAGGGAATCAAAATACGAGGGATGAGTTCCTCGTAAATATGAGTTTTGTTTCAAAGAGTTTATATAGCTTTAAAGCTTATGTTATTTCTCAGCGCTACTTTCAAATTTCAAAATATAAGAAGAAGGGGCGAAATTTAAATCGCAATCCATCTGGTCTTCGTGAATTGAAACCAATAAGAAATAAGCTCATAGGGACGATCGCAGACCTTGTAGTACGAGATGGCTTTATTGATTTCAATAGCCTTCAGTTAATCCTAGAAATAGCAAAAGAAGATATTCAAGATGCTGTTAAGGACGACTTAGATTGCACGGAAAAAATCGTTGAAGAAACTGTTGGCGATATCATTCTTTATTTTCTAGAAGCTCCAAGACTGAGTAAACCTAAATATGGAAAAGTCGTTCCATCTCTTTTTTCAGATATTCAACTCAATTCAAATCACAAAAGCTATCGTAGGGAAAGCCTTTATCAAATAGTCGGTAAGAACAAAAAAACAAAGTTTAAGAAAAGTAAACTGTTGTAATTTCAAGGAAAAATCATTTCCCGTCGTCTGCACAAAAAATACAAAGTAGAGCACCCCACATTCGCGCCCATATGATCACCTCAGTTTTTATCTGTTGCTGATGTTAATTACAACGAAGTTAAGCAACAGCGAGCCTGAGGAATGTTTATGGATACGTTAAAGCTGTTGATTAAACCTACAGAATACGACATCGAGAGGAAGTTTGATCTATTTGTTTCTAATGGAGGAGAGGAAACATATTTTCATCCAAGGCAGTATAAGGATGCCAATTTTTACTATTCAAATGAGTTTAGAAAGCAAGCGTATGTCGATCAGGATGATTTTTATTTTTACTTTCAGATCGACTCTTATAAAGACAAAAATCTAGGGTCTATTACTTTTCATCAGACGAGAACTGGTCCACTGACGAAACTTTAAAATTTTATTTCACAATATATAGATGGTGAATTTGCCGATGACGTTTTTAGAACTGGTTACTTAGGTCGATATGATGGTGTTTTTCATAAAAAAATGAAATTTCATCATGCGAAAGCGTCACTATATAAGGAGAGAGTTAGAAAAGTATCAATTGATTTATCAGTTAAAAGAAGTCTGACTCTAGGAGGATCAAAATCTAACTACGTAAAGGCCTATGAGACAAATTTTCAGAATGAAGATTATATTCGATTTGAAGCTACGAAAAGAAGTGGAATCCCTATTAGTCATCTCTGTCAGGCAAGAGAGCTACTTAACTATAACTGGGAAAAAGAATTTCAGTTGTATGAATGGAATCTTGATGTCGTAAAGTCTTTCGCAAAGAGTTTCAATAGATTTGAAAAACAGATAGCCAGAATTTTTGTTGATAGCCAAAGGGATTGTCTTGCACACGTCCTTAAGAGATACAAAAAGAATGGCCGATATTCAGAAGAAGTAGAACCACTATTTCGGATAGCCACATCTCAGCTTAATGTCACTCAATTAATGAATTCAGAACTTATGAATATCTATCTCAAAGGATTCCCTTTTGAGAAGTTTTATTAAAATAGGAGAATAGTATGTCGGAATCAAATGATGATGTTTTTAAAAACCTACCTAGCTCAGACCATGAGTATTTCAGAAAACAAAGGTCTGATAAGTTTTATTTTACTGACCAGGACTTGGTAGAGCTGGAAAGTTTAGGTGCCCGGATGGTGCCTTTAAAGGCAATGGCACATTACTTTGGGATTAGTACCTCAACTCTAATGAGGAGAATTGATGATGAGGAAGAAGCAAAAGCAGCACTGCGAAGAGGAAGGTCTAAGGCGCTTATTAAGCTTAATACAATTGGGTTGAAGAAGGCGTTTAAGGGTGATCCTTCAATGCTGAAGTATTACATCTCTAAATACGAAAGAAGTTTTATGACTGGTGTGGACAACAATCCAATTTTAAATTCAGAGAACCAATTCGACTTTGATCGCGAAGATGCGTCCACAAAATAGGAGTGATTTATGGACACCAAAAAAACAGTATTTGATTTACCTTCTAATTATCTTATGACATCAAAGCAAGCTGCTCGCTTTCTTAATATTAAAATTCAGTCACTCTACAACATGGTTCATCAAGGGAAAATTCTTCCGAGAAAACTGGGTGATAGTACGAAAGGGCGGCTAAGATTTGTGAAGTCTGATCTTGAAAAGGTTTTAGGGTATTAGTATGTCGATTAAGCCTCTTGGTAATGGAAAGTTTCTAGTTCGAGTAACGAAGAATGTGAATAATGAAAGACGTGAAAGAAAAAGATTATGCTCTAGTAAACAAGAGGCTAATTTTTGGAATAAAGAATTTGAGAAGGAACTTAAAAGATTAAAGGAAGAGCAAGAGTCAGTGAGGCCTCAGTTATGGGAAACGTGTTTAGAAGAATACTTTTCATATGCTAAAGAAGTCCTTGGCTTCAAAACCTTCTATAATCGAGAGGTTTGTTTAAAATGGTTAACTTCGTCGTGGAAGAAAAGAGCGATTGGGGACATAACATATAAAGAGGTTGATACAATAGTAAACAATCCTAGTTTTTCGGTTTCTTATAAAAAAGACGTGTTGAAATTTATTAGGTGTGTCTTTGAATATCAGATGGGTTTAAGAAAAATAAATTTTAATCCCTGCAAACTTGTACGAATCCAGAATGATAAGTCACAATACGATCAAGCAAAAGTTTTGCAAGCAATGACTGCTAAGGAAATTTCTTGCCTTTTGAAATATGTAAGGGAAGCGGATGAAAACTGGCATAGCATTTTTTTTGTCACATACTATCTAGGATTAAGATATAGTGAAGCTTTGGAGTTACGTGTAAAGGACATAAATTTTGAAAGAAATCTTGTCACCATCTCTCGTTCGTGGTGTAGAAAAAAGCGTGGACCTGTGCCCCCCAAAAATGGTACTTCCAGAAAAATTCCCATGTCACCAAGGCTTCGGGAGCTTCTGTCAGAACTGATACAGGATAAAGTACAAGACGATTTGATTTTACCAAGAGTAAGAATGTGGCTTCATGGATACGGAGCCAAAATTTTGAAAGGCTATCAAAATGTTCTAGGTATTAAGGAAACAAATTATCATTCTTTGAGAGCATCATTTATTACTCATCTTTTAAACAAAGGAATTCCAATCGTTAAGGTTCAAGCCATGGTTGGACATAGTGATTTGAAAACTACCCAAAGGTATATCCGTTTGGACGCTAGTGATCTGGATGGAGCAACGACAGTCTTAGACTAAAAATATGTGCTCTGTTCCGTCGACATTTTAAAAGCTATTTAATCTCTTTCAAATATTGAGTAAGGCCTTTGTGTAGTGATTTGATAATGACTTCGTTTCTTTTAGGGACTGGATCACCAATTTCTCTATTGTCATTTAAGACTTTGAGAATTGTTTCAACGAGATCATCGATTACTTTCTTGGATGACTCGTCAATCCTTACATATAGCTGTGGGTAGTCAGAGGAGGTTTTAGATTTCTTTGCCATGGATTGTATTATCTTATGCTTGCATTGTTAAAGCAAGGTGCTTGCAATTTGCTTGCAATACTTGATAGTTTTGGTATAATATGTTGTATGAAGGGTATCAAAGCCGTAGCCTATGGCCGAGTTAGTACGCTCCTAAACCAAGATGTTGAACATCAGCTTCATGGGATTCGTGAGCTTGCTCGTAATAGGGGCTTTATTCTAACTGAATGCTATGTCGATCAGGGTATTTCAGGGCGAAAAGAAAAAAGACCCGGCCTTGATAAGCTCATTAAAGATGCACGTCACGGAAAGTTCTCAGTTCTAATAATTCACTCGATCGATAGACTTGGACGCTCCACTAAACATTTATTGAATCTTATTGATGAATTAAACCATTACGGTGTTTCACTTATCAGTATCAGAGAAAATATTGATTTTACGACTCCCATGGGACAGATGGCCTTAACGATGTTGGGAGCTGTTGGGCAATTGGAAGCTCAATTGATCAGTGAGCGTATTAAAACATCCTTAGCAGTAAAGAAAAGACTAGCTTCACAAAATGGGACTGATTGGAGATGTGGTAGGCCTGCTTTGCCTGAGTCCGCAAAAGAGCAAGTTATTAAACTACATCTGGAAGGCATGTCGATACGAGGAATTGCAAATTCTATCGAAGGTGTATCCAAGTCCAGTGTAGCCAAGATTATTAAAGAATATCGGGGTGGACATAAAACCTAGCCCTTTTTGAGGAGATTTCTCCTAGGTAGTATTAAAGAAATAGACGAGTCCATAATTCAGATGTTTTTTGGTCACTAAGTCGCAAAAGAATTACGATACATCGGAAATAAGTAAGCATGACAGAAGCAGTTACCGATAGCGAGATCATGTTAAAAGGCTTTCATCAGTTATTGAGGGAATCTTTCAAAGACAAAAATCTTTCAGAAATATCTAGGAAGTTAGAAATTCCTAGATCGCTTTTGCAGGATTGGGTTCATGAAGGTCGAGTACCATCAATGAAGAACTTAGAGCATATAAAAAGAATTGCAGATTATTTGGGATACAGCTTAGATGAGTTACTGCTTGGAGAATCTTCAAAAAGAATCATTAGCAGTATTGAATTTGAAGATAGTGGAAGAAAGTATCAGGTAATTATTAATAGAATCAAGTGAGGGGAGAATGCTGACTTTTTTCATACTTGTTGTTCTTGCAATTTCGAGTCCTCACTTAAAGAAGGAAATTTATACGGCTGTTGATACAGCAAGCTCGGTTGAGAAATTTACAAAAAAATAAAGGGAGGCATTATGAAGGTTATATTTTTTCTCATTGTTCTAACTTTTTCATTTCAGGTATTAGCTGATCCAGATGGGGCTTTCATGAACTCTAAAGCAGGAGTTTTGATGGTCACAAAATAAAATTTAAATTCAAGTTTGTGGATGTTTATTCAAAACAGATTTGCAAAAAATCACCAGGGGTAACTTGTCGATGGGGGAAATTAGAAGGAGTTGATAGATATCGCTTGGACAAGATTATGAAAGACGAGCTTTCAGGTGAAACAGATGTTCTCACTTTTTTGGTGGAAAAAGGTGACGATGGTTATGTTTATGTTATCCGTACTTTGTATAACAAACAGGATTTGGGGTTAGGTGGTATTAAAGAAGTGGGGCAGGTATATCACGACTTTGCGGCAATGAGTAAAAAGTAAGATTATTTACTTTTTTGAGGATGTGTGCAGGGTGTCGTCTTTTAAAAGATGCCTTTAAGCGAATAGATTTTTCAAAAAAGAAAAAGTGATATTTTATCAGACAGATTAAGTCGAATTTATGGCACGAGGATGCTACGAATATTATTAAATAATTCGAGCATTTAGAGGGCCAATATGACCACCGCTACCACATGGGAAAAATATTTAAATTCGAGTCGTCGAAAACCTAAGCAAGAATCGGGTGAAAAATCTCAGTATGAAGATAATAGAACGGAATTTGAAAAAGATCAGGATCGCATTTCATTTTCAACCCCACTAAGAAGATTAGCTGATAAGACACAAGTTTTTCCGCTTGAAAAAAATGACAGCATTCGCACAAGACTAACTCACTCTTTAGAGGTTGCTAATATTGCATGGAACTTTGGAGTAAGAGTTTCAACTGAGCCCAATGTTCAGAAGCTGGTAGGAAGAGCTGAGTTAATTAGAGAAATACCACCTATTCTAAGAGCATCAGCATTAATGCATGACTTTGGAAACCCTCCTTTTGGCCACCAAGGTGAAGAAGCTATTCGCAGCTGGTTTAAGAAAAATGACAAAGTTCTTAAAAATATTGCACCTGAAAAATCAGGTGATTTTTTAAACTTCGAAGGAAATGCTCAAGGATTTCGTTTAATAACTAAGCTTCAGCTAATTAATGATGTTTACGGTCTTGATCTTACTTACGCCACATTGGCCACATTCCTTAAATATCCGTTCTCTTCAGAAGGTGATAAGAAGAAGTATGGTTATTTCTTTTCTGAAAAAGACATCGCAACGGAAGTTTTAGAAAAAACAGGTCTAGAGATTGGAACTAAGCACCCTCTTAACTGCTTAATGGAGGCTTCTGACGATATTGCTTATTCTACGATGGATGTAGAAGACGCAGTGAAGAAACAGATCGTTTCATTCCATGATCTCGTAGCATTCTTAGAGAAATCAAAGTCAGATCCTGTTGTGAATTCGGTAGTTGAATTTGCGAAGAAGAAAACAGTTGAGTATACCGAGAAAGGTTTACATTCGAAAGAGCTTAGCATCGTTTTAATGGAACGTATGAGAGCTCATTTGATATATGTCATGGCAGGTGCTGTTGGCAGTAAATTCATTGAAAAATTTGAAGGTATATCCAAAAAAGAGAAGTTCGATTTATTTGACTTGTCAGGAACGAGTATCCTTAAAGAGCAATTAACTGCTTTTGCGAAAGAGCATGCTTATAGACATCATACCGTTCTAGCTCAAGAGTTGCATGGTCGCACAGTCGTTCATTCGCTTATGGATATGCTTTGGATCGGAATCTCAGCAATTGATAAAGATGTGGCGAAAGAATGGAAAAAACGACAAGCGTCGGAGAATTTTGTGATAAGCCATATCTCTAAGAATTACTTAAGAGTGTATGAGAATGCAGTTTCAACTGACCCTGAGAATAAAGAGTATTATAAGCTTAGACTTTTGACTGATATGGTATCTGGAATGACAGATACATTTGCGGTTAATCTTGAAGGCGAATTGCAGGCGTACTTGAAGGGGCATACGAATTGAATCAACTGCAAAAGTCCTTAAAAGACTATCTGAATTATACAAGTTCAAAACGAGACGAGCTTAAGGTCTTTTTGAATGTTGTAAATGAGTTTGGAGAAAGTGCAATCTTTGGCGGGATGATCAGGGATTTTTTGTTAGGTAGCCCTAAGGGGTTTCGTGGCGATATTGATATCGTTGTTAATACAGATTCTTTAGACGAACTCTTTTTTGTATTTCAAAATTATCCAATTACTAGAAACAAATTAGGTGGTTTAAGAATTAAATTAGGAAGCTGGGATATTGATGTCTGGAAACTTAAAGACACATGGGCATTTAAAAATGTAAATGGTCTGAACGTAGACTTAAACAACCTTCCCTATACAACATTTTTCGGGCTTGATTCAATTAGCTATAATTTAAGATCGAAAAAAATCGTTTGCACTCCAACTTATTTTGATCATTTTCATCGAAAAGTATTAGATGTGACGTGTCCAATGTATTCAAGTGAACAATATATTCTAAAAAAAGGATTCCGTTATATTGCAGGAATGGCATTTGAGCCGACTCCAGAAATGAAAGTAAGATTGATTAGAGCATATGAGCATGCTGTAGAACACAGTATGGCTTTAAATCAAAGGCTTCATGGCTTTTATAAAGAACTATCAAGCCATGTAGAAACTGGTGCTTTAGGAAGCTATATGGCCGACATTAATAAATTTGAAAATTCACGACAATTGGATTTGGTGGTCTTTTAATGAATACAGAGGGAAATATTCAACCACATTCAAAAGTTAAGTTAACTATTCTTCAAAGGTACATCCCAACCTTGATTGATATAATATCTTTCAGAAGCAAATGGACTAAAATTAAAGTCCTTGATGTCTTTTGTGGTAAAGGGTTTAGCTCTAACGGAGAAGAAGGGAGTGCAATAAGGTTATTCGATTGCCTTCTTGGCAAGGCATCTGTTCATCAGAAGAATTTTGAGTTGATTCTGAATGATATTGATCAAAACAACACTAGCTCAGTACGTAATCATATTGAGGAGAAGTTTAAGGGATCAACTGTAAAAAATTTAACAGTGTCATATGTAAACTCGGACGCTCAGACATTATTGGAGCAAGAGATAAAAAACAGTAAAGATCCATTAGAGTTTAAATTTCTTTTTTATGATCCGTTCAATTATAAATCTACTAAGAAGAGCCTGTTCAGTAGCTTTTTGGAAACAGGACGCTCCGAAGTTTTAATCTTTATTCCCTTTTCAAATATTTATAGATTTCTAAAAGCTGTAAGAGAAAAGACCTGGAATGATGAACACGGATTAGTTTCATATCTAAAAGAAAATCTTGGAGAAAAGCATGAAATTTTCCAAAGGGAAGTCACAGAGAATGAGTTCTTAAAGGCACTTGAGGATGCATATTCGGTAAACAACTTTAGAAGCACTTCATTATTTATCCAAGAAAAGCAAAATAGGTATGCTTTGATCTTCTTAACAAAAAGTCCTAAAGGACAAGAAGTTTTCTTGGAAGCTTGCTATAAAGACCTAAAAGAAGATGAGTTTAAAGCAAATCGGATATACTCAATTTCAGATAATGTTTTAACCCTTAAGGTTGTAGATGGAGATCAAGGCCAAAGAGACCTTTTTGGGCAATCACAAGTCAGTCAGCTAGATGATGACCTAGGTTTAACTGAAAAATTATTCCAAGAAATGAAAGGTAAAACTGTCACAAATAGCGACTTATACGAGTTTATACTTTCAAAAAAAATTCTTCCTAAACACGTTAAGAACCTTCTTTATTCAATGAAGGAAAATAATAAATTAATTATCAAGGATTCTGCAGGTGTCGTTGACTCAAAGAAGAAACCTGGCCTCTATTTAGCTTTTAATCCTGATAAAAAAGTGATGTACGAATTTTATGGCAACTAAAATAGAGTGGACTGAAGTTACTTGGAATCCTGTTACAGGCTGTTCTAAGATAAGCCCCGGATGTAAAAATTGTTATGCAGATCGAATGGCTAAAAGACTAAAAGCCATGGGTGTAGAAAGATATAGAAATGGATTTGAATTAACTCTACAGGACGATGTAGTTGATCTCCCATATAGTTGGAAATCTCCAAAGCTTGTGTTTGTCAATTCCATGTCTGACATGTTTCATAAGGATGTACCATTAGAATTCATCCAAAGAGTTTTTAAAGTGATGAATGATTGCCCTCAACATCACTTCCAAGTTCTTACTAAAAGATCAGAAAGACTAGCCGAGATCGCTCATCATTTGACTTGGACACCTAACATTTGGATGGGCGTCAGTGTTGAAAACCAAGATTACACCTATAGAATAAATGACCTTTTAGAAACTCCTGCTCATATCAAGTTTCTTTCTGTAGAGCCTCTTATTGGACCAATAAACAGGATGAGACTAAAAGGAATTGATTGGGTGATTGTTGGTGGAGAATCCGGGCCAGGCGCAAGACCAATGGAGAAGTCCTGGGTCATTAAAATTAGAGATCTTTGCCGAGAAAGAGAAGTACCATTCTTCTTCAAGCAGTGGGGCGGCGTAAATAAGAAGAAGGCTGGACGTTTACTTGAAAACCGCGAATGGAATGAAATGCCCGATAAATATCAAGTAGAAGTTTAGACTTATTCATGTCCATTAAACCTGAGGAACAATTTTAGACATAATATATTGAGGTAGTAAGCACATGACTTTTAAGAAATGGATAAAGCATTTTATAGATGTAGATAGACCAATTGGCGATTTAGCTAAAGAGATCAGTAGAGATAAAAAGTTCCCAAACCTTACATCAAAAAAGTCTGATTATCAGAAGGGGATAAGTTACTTAGAAAGCCTAAGAGCTTCCAGGGACGCAATATTAGCATTTAAGAATGCTTGGACATTTTATTATCATGAAGAGAAGGATGTCCTAGATAATGACGAGGATTAACCTTAACTCAGATACTAAAAATCGCCGATCTCATGAATAAAGCGTTTAGATGTTATGTCCTCAAGGAAACGCTTTTTAGGTATAATCTTAATGGTGTTTATTTTAGAACTATTGGCCATGGGGTAGTTTTCAAGCTTCACTAAATATTCCTCTCCAAAATCAATATAAACAGGACAAGTGGCTTCCAGCCAAGTCTGACGAGGTCTAACCCAGTCATATTGGTGATCCCCCTTGTAAGATGACTCTAAGAGTGATTTTCTATCAGTTTTAGTATCTAGAAGAACCATTTTTGAAGTCAGATCTGGGTTTTCAGAAATTCTCCAGAACATTCCAGACTCCGTCCCTCTCATCCCTTTTTTGCTTTTATACCATACTAGGTCTTTGGCTACTTCAGATCTTGAACAGGGAAGTCCATGGAAGATGTGAAAGTTATTAATGAAAGGTAACCCATCTACAATCCAGACCAAGTTTTTATAGAACTTTTCTCGCGAGAGTCTTTCTTCATCGTTCATAGAGGAGTGTTGAAATTCAATGTATATACCATTCTCAGTTTTGACATCTGCCCTGTGAATTTCACCATTTTCTGCTACGTGAAGGACTTCTCTACATCTTTCAGGAAACAATTCTTTCCATTTCCGATGCCATTCAGTCTCGTTTTCCCACCAGGGGTCGCAATTTCGTATTCTATGATGAGCCCAGTGATGAACAATTCTGTCCCCGCACTTTGAGATCATTGTTGAACCACAATTATCGCAAATCCCCTTTAGACCAGGGGAAGCTTCGCGCCTAATATTATCCACTAAAGCAAATTGCATATGAGTGAGGATTCCTTTGTTTTTAATTATCAAAGATGAGGTAATTGAGAAAGGGTTTGAAGATTTCACAAAAATGTACTCTTGGTGTACGAGCCAAAAATACTTGTTTTATTTCAGTAGGTTGCAAAGGTCTAAACCACCTCCACCAAAATTACGGTGGGCCCCCAAACTAATCGAAATCATTCAGGTTTTTCACACGCTCGAAAGGACGTGTGGCAGGAATGTGGCAAGCCTATTCAGATCATACTATCAAATATGTCATCATATGAATTTTGCTTCATCTTTTCTTTCAACAACTCTAATTCTTGACTTACGACATTTGAGAATTCTTCAACTAAGTTTTGGATAATTTTTAAGTCTAATATATCAAGAAAAATTTCAAAGTCCGTACTGATAGATAAGTCAAATTTCATCTTTTTATTGTGAGCAGTAGCATATTTCACTAACTGATTACTAAAATGCCTATTAATAGCTGATTGTTTGGACTGAATATTTGGAAAAAGTTGATTCATATGTTGAGAAAGAAGATATTCTGAATTCATGGATGCTATGTGAAACATAACAATATATTCACCTCCAAAATGGGTCAACTCAAATTTTTTATGTTTTGAAACTTCTAAAAAAAAAGCTTGTACAGTTTTTGATTTAGGTGTTCCCAGTTTGGACTTTATTTTTTTTAAATAAGGAATACTAAAAAAGTTATTGAAGGAGTTGTTATCTAGCTCGTTAAGTAACTTCACTCGCAGACTTGATAAACTGTTCCTCCCGGACATTCTTCGCACAACAGTGTAACTTTCAAGTAAACTTGAATAATATTGTTTTTTCTTTTGAACGCTTAAGTTTGAAATTGCTTTAGCGAAAAAGTATTCCTGAATTGAACGATGGAAGAATTTAAATTTTCCAGATTCAGATACCCAAAGTGCGAGAGATTTCAGGAAATCCATTTTTACATGGTCTGTTTCAAATTTTAATTTTAAAACGGTCTTAATTTCTAAGCATATCTTTTCTACTTCATTTTCCGAGAACTCGAATGTGTTTTTGTATGTTGCTCTTAAACAGAAAAAATTCAAAATATTCTTAATTTCATCCCTTGATAAACCAGATTCTAAAGGCCGTTTGAATGAGTTCTTTGAAACAGTATCATGTCGTATAAAGAGAGCTTCTACAACCTGACCATAAAATGCTGAAAGTTGGGTCGGGATTTCAGAAGAGTTGTGTTTAAAACATAAAATAAAAAGACTTAGTAAAAGTGGATTGGATAAATATTCTGTAAAGTGTTTATAAGTATTATTGGTTATAGTTTTTTTCAGATTTATAAGAAACTCTTCTTCGAAGTATGGTTTCAGTTTTTCAATAAAAATGTATACTTCTTCTTTATCCATCGAACACAGCTGGCAGGCTTTAAAGTTTAGCAAAATTTCTGCGAATGCATTGGGCCTGCTTGTAAGCAGAATAGGGTTTAACTTATACCTGTTTCTTGTCTCTTCTATGAATTTTGTAATAATAGGAGTGTTATCATTGGAAATTTCATCATACCCATCAAAGAAAATAATAAACGTTCCTTCTTTGAGACTTTTTTCTATAAAGGATTTTGGAATTACATTGTCGCTTGAATTGAGTTTTTCGAAGATTAATTCAACTATAGACTCAGTACCTTTTAAATTTCTTAATTCAAGCGTTACTGGAACCTTAAATTTTTTAACGATTGAATCTCGGAATAGGTATTGAATGAAAGTCGATTTCCCCATTCCTGCATCGCCTATCAATGTCAGATGTTTATGAGTAGAGAATAAGTTAGTAACTTCAAAATCTTCAATCTCTTTACTATTTACTAATATTTTATGTTTTTGATAAAATTGCGAGAAGCTCACTCTATTAGAACCAAATAATATATTATTCATATAACTCGTATTTTCGAGTTGGGTCATTAAATATTTCTCAATATTTTTGGATGCAAATAACCTCTCTTTCAAATCAAATATCTGGCCTTTAAAGTCATCGTAAAGGCATTTTGCAAAGGCAGCTACAACTTCTGATTCACCTTCTGTTAACATACGACCTCAAATTTAAATTGTTATGTCTGTTTATCGGAGATTTAAATTTCAACTAAACTTAAGATTTAGGTTTGAGTAAGGGTGGATCCCCTTACTCAAACCTGATTAAATCTATAAAATATCTTAAAAAGTCTGCATCCAAATGCGCATAAATCATCGTCGTCTGAATATCAGAATGCCCCAATAGCTTTTGAAGGGTATAGAGGTTTCCTCCATTCATCATAAAGTGACTTGCAAACGTATGCCTGAGATAATGAAAACAAATAATCTTTGAAAGGCCCGCTTCACCTTGGGCCACCATAAAATGTCTTTCTGTCACATGGTTGTAGTCCAGGTGATCTCCATTCGCTTCAGTGAAGACAAACTGATCGTTTAAACGCTCTTTAAAGCGTTTTTCGAGAATGGTCCTTACCTTGGCATTCATTGGGATGAAACGGCTTTTGTGAGTCTTTGTGGTGTGTTTAAGACCTCTTCGACCTAAACTGCGTGAAACCGCAATTTGACCATTCACGAAGTGCACTTTGTCACACATGAGACCTAGTATTTCACCTAATCTCATGCCGGTATTCAAGGTCACTACATAAAGATCATAAAAGGGATCATTCTTTACATATTCAAAGAAGGTTTTGATTTCTTCTTTTGACCAATAGGTGAGATCCCTAGGCGGTTCCTTAAGTTCCGGATATCCTTTGACAGGGTTTTTCAAAAGATTATTTAATCTGACCGCATCGTTAAGGACTGTCTTAAAGACCATCATTACTTTATTCACAGTTCTTGGGTGTAAAGCATCTTGTTTTCGATGGCTCGAGCGTGACGGATAATATTGTCTTTAAGCTTAAAGTCAGCCACGATAGGGTAGATATAGTTTTCAGATCTCCGATATAGTTTCGCTAAGTCTGAGGTGACTTACGATTTTTGACCTCATTTTGATACCAATCTTCTGCAAATTCTTGTTTAGCGAGAAGTCTCTCAAATCTAATTTTACTTGTAAGTCTGTGTAGCCTTCATGATAAATTGGATACAACATCGGCTGGTGGGAAATTGATTTTTCATATTTTTGGAGCTCTGGCTGACTTTGAACTAGAGCTTATTAGAGAACGAACGAAGTCTGGGCTTGAAGCTGCAAAAGCAAGGGGAAGAGTAGGTGTCAGGCCCTCAGTAATAGGCTCTGACGATGTTTCATTACTGAAGCGCCTATATAACACGAATGAAATAGGAGTTTCGGAGTTATGTCAGAAATTCAATATCTCAAAAGCGACCATGTATCGAGTTCTGAATAGTAACAATTCATAAAGAACCTAACTCAAATATTAACGAGCTATATTAACTTCGATCATGTCTCTTGCAACTACAACATTGTTTTGGACTGCATAGCATTCCACGTAATGCTCTCCATTGAAGTCACTCGTTTCATGTCTGTTTCTAAACCCTTTGTCAGAGAAGATTTGGCCTCTAATGAGGTCACGTTTCTCTGCTTCTGAGCCGATATTCTTCACTTTCCAGTACAAGTCATAGTTACCTTTAAGATTGTGAGCTGCGAGTACAAATTCCAAATCGAATCTTGATTTCAAAAATGGAATGTTGGATAGAAAATCTGGTCTAAAACCATCTTGGGTCACCTTGCAATCGAGTCTAATCTCAGAACGGATATTTACTGGGAATTCATCTTCAATAAATTCCTCAGTATCCCTGAAGGTGGCTTTTTCATTATCAATTTTTACTTTTACAGGGAAGGCTCTTCCGAATACACGTTTCCAGAACTTTCGGGCCTGTTCTAGGCCTTCGTTATCTAAAGCACTTTTGCAATTCTTTTTAGCCTTCTTTGCTTTCCCGTTAAATTTTCCAGAGGAATAAACTTTTTGATTACTTCCAGGCACGAACCAGTATTCTTGCTCATCGTTTAGCTCGGCAAGATAGATAAAAAAGGCTTCAGACATATTTCCAAACTTTCCGTATCCGATCGAATGAAATTCTTTCTTCTCTTTGAGGAAGTTGTAGCAAAGTGTATCTATTAACAGGCCTCCCATTGGAACGCCATTACGATTCTTCCATGAACGCACCATTTGGCAGAGTTTTTTTAATATTCCACCTGAATCGGCATCTAGCTTAGTGATCTCATCGATTTCTTCTTTGGGTTTTGTAATCTTCCATGACCCGCCGTCATTAGTGTCTGGATACCTATAGGAACCGTCTGAAAGTTTAAAGCCTGGAACTAATTCAATTTTATAATCTGAATGTTCAAAGACAACAACTTGACCATCGGCTGAAATGTCACTGTTAGGGTACTTCTCAAGAAGCGTTACTTTGACTTCTTGTAACAAAGCGGACTGGCCCTTTGTCTCGTATGCATTGAATCTATCATACATCTCTGATGGAAGGTCATAAATGATATCAATGTCACTGGTACCATTGATGCCGGTCTCTCTTCCAATTGAGCCCACATTTAAGCGATTGTCTGTTTCACTTTCAAGTTCTCTAAAAGCATGATTGCACTTTTTTGTAACCCCTTCAATACTTGTATTGATGTCGTCAGAGTTTTTGATTTTCAAATTTTCCAGAAATTTTTCGAATTCTTTCTCAGACTGCATATCTATATCCCCGCACATGCTAAGAGGGAGTTAAATACCCCCAAGTTACAAAGAACAATAGCTCCGATGACTAAAATTATTAAAAGCATTAATGCTTTCGTGGATGCCGGCACTTTGTCTTTCCAGAATGTGAGCTCAAGTTCATTAACAAACCAATCAGGAGTGCATTCCCAGAATACTTTGTAATGAGCAAAGACACCGCTTCCCCAGACTTGTTGGTATGTGGATTGGGCATTTAGTTTCTCGTTAATAATTTTCAACTCTTCTTCTAACTTATTTAAGTCGATGTCCTCGTTAGATTTTGCTTTGTCGTAGATGACTCTCGTGTCGTAATAGAGCTTTGTTAGTTCCTTACCAGTGTCTTCGTACTTCTTCTTGTCATGATAAGAATTAAGATGCCAGATAGCGAAACCAAGTATTATTGAGATTACCGAGAAGGGTTTTTCCCAGTTAGGAAATTGATAGGCCAATAGAACTATACCTAGCCCCGTAGTGGCAATCCCGAAATAAGCCGGAACAGTTTCAACAATTTCGTAAGTGGCGAAGTGTCTCTTGGCACCAAACAATAGATGATAACCTGTTTGGGCACTTCGTGTTGCAAGGGATTCTCTACTCATGATTAACCTATAAATTCCTTTCCAAAAATTTTCTGCCATTCTTCTGTAGCTTCTTTGGATTGCCCTTTTGACTCCCGGCTCATCGCCTCTAAGCACCAATCTAAGGCTCGTTCAGCTTTATTGTGCCACTCACTTCCGATATTAATTAATTCATCTGTAGAAGGATCGGTAATGTATGGCCCGAATAGCGTGATGCTTTTGTTGTAAAGCCACCTGTAAAATTCTTTAAGAAGTAAGTCGTAACGAGATGGTTGGCATGCCTTATCTTCATATGCAGACATGAACTCTTGTGCCAGTATTTCGAGGTAAAAAGATTTCAGAGGGACGGCATTGTTCCGTTTCCAGCTTTTAAGCATTTTGATCAATGGGACAGTGTTACCATCACAGTTTTTGTTTGATGCTGTTAAGGATTCAGCCTCTTTATAAGGATTGGTCTCAACCCAGTTACCGGAAGACTTGGTATCTGCAATTCTAAATTTCTCTGTGCCAGGAATTTCAAAACAGGGAACAATCTCAACAGAGAATGAGCTTGCGTATTTCACAACGATTACCTGACGATCAGCTTTTAGTTCAGTTACAGGGAAGTGAGTGTCTATCGTCCTCTTCACCTCTTGAAGAAATTCGGACTGAGCGTTACGTGAAGAAAGTAGGTACTTCCAAAAAGTATATTTTTCATACATCGTCTGAGGTAAGACGAGCATGATATCCAAATCTGATGGTGGTTTTATGGCAGTATTTTTTCCATAGCTTCCGACAACAAAACATCTGGATCCCGGAAAGGCTGAAGCCATCTTTAAACGAATTGCGAGAAGCCTTTCTGAGGCATCTTTCTTTTGTGCGGTTGTGAGTTCAATATTTGCCAAGAAACGATTAAATTTGGCACCCGTGCCTGGAATGGCTGCGGCTGCACTTCGATTCATGATTTGAGAGTAATCTTTCATTCACCATCCTGGGCTAAATTAGATTTGCTATTAAGCGTAGGACGCGTAGGGGCAGATGGAAAGCAAAAAATCTATATATAGTGGTTGTGACATTTTCCTGACAGGCTTATTACTAGATATCGTTCCAGGAATCCTCTTTGTCGCGAGACAGTATAGGTGGTTCGACACTCTTTGAAGGAGTGAATGAAAAACTTGTACATGCAATGTGAAGTTGGCTTGGAACCTCTTTATCATTTTTGAAGCTGTTCTTATTTAAGATCAGATTAAGCTTTTCTCACAAGGGCAAATGAGGCAAACAAAAGTTTGCTATCCGATTTGGGTAGCATTTCAAAGGCACGGGTAAGGTGAGCTCAGCGCCTCAAAATTGAATTTTGTGGATATTGAGAATCGCAAGATTTTCAGTTCATTTTTATTATGAATGGATGCGGCGTGACTAAGATTGACATACCCACCTCGACTCAAGCTAAAATCTTGAGATTACTAGAAAAATTTGAAGAACAGGAAGTAAGATGACTAGCACTCAACAACGCGCAGCTCTGCAGCGCCAAATCTGGCAAATTGCCAACGATGTACGAGGTGCCGTCGATGGCTGGGATTTCAAGCAGTATGTGCTGGGAGCACTGTTTTACCGCTTCATCAGCGAAAACTTTGCAAATTATATCGAAGGTGGCGACGAGAACATCGATTACGGCGATCTGTCCGACGGTTCTATAACCCCCGAAGTCAAAGATGACGCCATTAAGACCAAAGGCTATTTCATCTATCCAAGTCAATTGTTTGCTAAGGTCGTTGTAAACGCCAGCACCAATGAAAGCTTGAACACGGACCTAGCTACCATCTTCGCTACAATTGAATCATCTGCAAATGGCTACCCATCCGAGCACGACATTAAAGGCTTATTTGCTGACTTCGACACCACCAGCAACCGCCTAGGCAATACAGTTAAGGACAAAAATGCACGTCTGGCTGCCGTACTTAAGGGTGTCGATGAGCTAGATTTTGGAGACTTTGATGCCAGCCATATCGACCTTTTTGGCGATGCCTATGAATTCCTCATTTCCAACTATGCCGCCAATGCGGGTAAATCGGGTGGTGAGTTTTTTACCCCTCAGAATGTATCCCGTTTGATTGCTATGTTGGCCATGCATAAGCAAACCAGCGTCAACAAGATTTACGACCCAGCATGCGGCTCTGGCTCACTCTTATTGCAAGCAAAGAAACACTTTGATGCTCACATAATTGAAGAGGGATTTTTTGGCCAAGAGATCAACCACACAACTTACAACTTGGCGCGGATGAACATGTTTTTACACAATATTAACTATGACAAGTTCAATATCCAGCTAGGCAACACTCTCATTGAACCACATTTTGGTAAGGACAAACCTTTCGATGCTATCGTCTCCAATCCGCCGTATTCAGTGAAGTGGATAGGCTCCGACGATCCAACCCTGATCAACGACGAGCGCTTTGCTCCAGCTGGCGTTTTGGCACCTAAGTCCAAAGCAGACTTTGCTTTTGTTCTGCACGCTCTCAACTATCTCTCCAGCAAAGGGCGTGCTGCCATTGTGTGCTTCCCTGGTATTTTTTACCGTAGCGGAGCCGAACAGAAAATTCGGCAATATTTGGTGGATAACAACTATGTAGAGACTGTGATTTCATTAGCGCCAAATTTGTTTTATGGCACTTCTATTACGGTGGATATTCTGGTGCTTTCTAAACACAAGACGGACACAACGACACAGTTCATAAATGCCAGTAATTTATTTAAAAAAGAAGCTAATAACAACGTACTGCTAAATAAACACATCGACCAAATTATGGAGGTGTTCGACAGTAAGGCAAGTGTGAAACACTTTGCCAAATCTGTTAACTTAGATGTTATCGCCGCGAACGAATACAACTTGTCGGTTAGCAGTTATGTCAACCCTAAAAGCAATCAGGAAACTGTAGATATAGTGCAACTGAATGCTGAACTAAAAATCAGCGTATCGCGGATTGATGAGTTACGTGCTCAGATTAATACGTTTGTTGCAAAGGTCGATGGCCAAGGGCTTGAGCCATGAGCTCGGTAAGCTTTATTGATCATTTACTGAATGGGGCAGAAGTCGAGTGGAAAAATCTAGGGCATGTTATAAGCTTGGAAAAAGGCAAGCAGCTCAATAAGGAACATCTTTCTAAAAATGGGCTTTACCCCGCATACAACGGAGGAACAGCACCTTCTGGTTATACCGACATTTATAATTACAATGAAGATAAAATAATTGTAAGCCAAGGTGGTGCATCAGCTGGTTATGTTAATTTTGTTACTTCTAAATTTTACGCCAATGCACACTGCTATGTTGTATTGCCAAATTCTGAGGTAGTTGAGAATAGATATGTCTATCATTTTCTAAAACTTAATCAGGAAAGACTAACAAGTAAGCAGCATGGTGCAGGTATACCGGCTTTGCGAACGAGTGAAATTTTAGAGATACAAATCCCTATCCCTTGTCCAGAAAACCCAAAAAAATCTCTCGAAATTCAAGCAGAAGTAGTCCGTATTTTGGATGCATTTACATCTTTAAATGACGAACTTACTGCCGAACTTGCAGGCCGGAAAAAACAATATATTTTCTATCGTGACCAGTTGTTAAGTTTTAAGGATGTTGAAGTTCAATGGAAAACATTGGATGAACTTGGTGAATTTATTCGCGGAAAGCGATTCACGAAGGCGGATTATGTGGAGGATGGCATAAGTGTTATTCATTATGGGGAGATATATACGAGGTACGGGGTCTATGCGACAAATGCGATCTCGCAAGTCAGAAAGGAAATGGCTTCTTCATTACGGTATGCAGAACCAGGAGATGTCGTATTAACGGACGTTGGAGAAACTATTGAGGATGTTGGCAAGGCAGTGGCATGGCTCGGAGATGAAAAGGTAGCTATTCACGATCATAGCTATGCTTTTAGACATTCAATGAATCCTAAATTTGTTTCCTATTGTATGCAAACAAGTTCATTTGTTGTCGAAAAGGCAAAGTATGTGGCCAGTACAAAGGTTCATACATTGCTGATTAGAGGATTTGCGAAAATGTCGATCCCAGTTCCTTATCCAAATGACATTGAAAGATCACTAGCAGTACAAGCCCAAATCGTAGATATTCTGGACAAGTTCGACACCATGATAAACTCCAGTAGCGAAGGCTTGCCTAGAGAAATTGCTCTTCGCCAAATGCAATATGAATATTATCGTGACCTGCTATTCAGCTTTTCGAAGCAGAAAGAGGAAGGCGCATAATATGAGTAAAGCGTTGATAGAAATTGCCCAGCAGTTGGCAGAGTCTAATAAAAAGTTGCAGCTGATCTATGCCTTTAATGGCAATGGTAAGACTCGTCTTTCACGGGAGTTCAAGCAGCTGATTGCACCTAAGAATAACGATATTGAAGAAGATGAAGAGGCTGCTCAGACTGGGCAGCCTCGCAACAGAATTCTGTATTACAATGCCTTCACTGAGGACTTGTTTTACTGGGATAATGATTTAGAGCTTGATGCCGATCCCAAATTAAAAATTCAGCCCAATTCCTTTACGGACTGGGTTTTGAAAGATCAAGGTCAAGATCTAAATGTCATCGCAACCTTTCAGCGCTATACCAATAACAAGCTCACGCCACGGTTTAACGAAGAATATAAAATTAGTGGAACTGACAATAAAGAAATCACTATCAAGGCTTTTTCGGAAGTCACATTCTCAATGGAGCGTGGGGATGATGAGCACTCGGGCAATTTGAAAATATCTAAAGGTGAAGAAAGTAATTTTATCTGGAGTATATTTTTCACTTTGCTTGAACAGGTAATTGGCATCCTCAATGTTCCGGAACCTACTGAGCGAGAAACTAATCAGTTTGATAAACTGAAATATGTATTCATTGATGATCCGGTCAGTTCTTTAGACGAGAATCACTTAATTCAGTTGGCAGTGAATTTAGGACAATTGATTAAATCGAGTAGTTCTGATGTAAAGTTTATCGTCTCAACGCATAACCCGCTATTCTACAACGTGCTCTACAACGAGACTCAAAGCAAAGGTGGATATATTCTGAGTCGCCTTGATGATGGCACTTTTGAGCTTGAAGAAAAGAAAGGTGATTCAAACAAAAGCTTTTCGTATCATCTGCATATAAAAAAGCTTATTGAGCAAGCAGTAGTTGAGAATAGTGTACAGCGATATCATTTTGCGCTTTTACGTAATCTGTATGAAAAAACTGCAAATTTCCTGGGTTATCAGGCTTGGTCTGAGTTGTTGCCAGGAGATAAGAAAGCTTACGCTAGTAGAATTATGAATCATTATCCTCATAACACCTTATCTAACGAAGAAATTGCCGAACCTACCCCTCCAGAAAGAGAGATGGTTGGCCTTCTACTACGGAACTTGAATCAGTATGGTTACTGGCAACAGGAGCAGCAAAATGGTTGATAGTACTAAGCCAATTGTCGAATCTAGTGGGTTTATCATTTTGGATAAATACATCAAAGATTTAAAAGCACCTGAAAGTTACCAGAGCGAATACGAACTTGAGCGAGAGTTCATTCAAGATTTGCAAAATCAGGGCTATGAATTTCTACCGAACTTGAACACTCCTGAAGCCATGCTGACAAATATTCGTGTTCAACTTCAATCACTTAATAACGTCCAATTCTCAAATAGCGAATGGCTACGCTTCGCCGGTACCTGGCTGCTCAAACCAAGCGACGGGATTATTGAAAAAACGCGTAAAATTCATGATGATTACATACATGACTTTGTTTTCGATAATGGGCAGGTCCAGAATATCTATTTGGTGGATAAAAAGAACATTACACGAAATAAGGTGCAAGTCATAAAGCAATTTGAGCAAACCGACAAGCATACTAATCGCTATGATGTGACGGTTTTGGTGAATGGTTTGCCATTGGTGCAAGTTGAGTTGAAAAAACGAGGCGTAGCGATTCGAGAAGCTTTTAATCAGGTGCATCGTTACAGTAAAGAAAGCTTCAATAGTGAAAATTCCATATATAAATATTTACAGTTGTTTGTGATCTCCAATGGCACTGATACTCGCTACTTTGCGAACACTACTAAGCGAAACAAAAATAGTTTCGACTTTACCATGAACTGGGCGAAGGGTGATAACAGCTTGATAAAGGACTTGAAAGACTTTACTGCTACTTTCTTTCAGAAAAACACGCTACTGAAAGTTTTATTGCGTTACTCTGTTTTTGATAGCAGTGACACGCTTTTGGTGATGCGTCCCTACCAAATTGCCGCAACAGAACGCATTCTTAGAAAAATAAAAAGTTCGTTTACATCTAAAATCTGGAGTCAGCCGGAAAGCGGAGGTTTTATTTGGCATACTACTGGTTCGGGTAAAACCTTAACAAGTTTTAAAGCAGCACGTTTGGCGACTGAACTCGAATTTATCGATAAAGTTTTTTTTGTGGTAGACCGCAAAGATTTGGATTACCAGACCATGAAAGAATACCAACGTTTTTCCCCCGATAGTGTTAATGGCTCGGAAAGTACGGCCGGTCTTAAGCGCAATCTGGAAAATGATGACAATAAGATCATTGTTACAACCATCCAAAAACTGAACAACTTAATGAAGAACGAGGGAGATCTGCCCATCTATAACAAGCAAGCTGTGTTCATTTTTGATGAATGCCATCGTAGTCAATTTGGGGAAGCACAAAAAAACTTAAAAAAGAAATTTAAGCGATTTTATCAATTCGGCTTTACTGGCACACCGATTTTTGCACAGAATGCCCTAGGAGCCGAAACAACTGCCAGCGTATTTGGTCGCGAATTGCATTCTTATGTCATTACAGATGCTATTCGTGACGAGAAGGTGCTCAAGTTTAAGGTGGACTACAACGATGTGCGCCCACATTTTAAGGCTATTGAATCCGAGCAGGATTTGAAAAAGCTTAGCGTGGCTGAAAACAAACAGGCTTTATTGCACCCTGAGCGTATACGCGAAATCACTCAATACATCCTGAACAATTTTCGACAGAAAACTCATCGTCTTAAGCCTCGGAGTAAAGGCTTCAATGCCATGTTTGCAGTAAGCAGTGTTGATGCCGCCAAGTTGTACTACGAATCATTTAAGGAGTTGCAAAAAGCCAGCGATAAACCTTTAAAAGTTGCCACTATTTTCTCGTTTACAGCCAATGAAGAGCAGGATGCTGTTGGGGATATTCTCGATGAAAGCTTCGACGTCACGGCTCTGAATAGCAGCGCTAAGGAATTTTTGAATGCGGCGATTGCTGACTATAATGCAATTTTTAAAACAAACTTCAGTGTAGATAGCAACGGCTTCCAGAACTATTACCGCGATCTTGCCAAGCAAGTGAAGGCCAATGAGATAGATCTGTTAATTGTGGTTGGTATGTTCTTGACCGGTTTTGATGCTCCCACATTAAACACATTATTTGTTGATAAAAACCTGCGCTACCACGGGTTGATGCAAGCATATTCACGCACAAACCGTATTTTTGATGCCACCAAGACCTTCGGCAATATCATTACCTTCCGTGACTTAGAACAGGCGACCATCGAAGCAATCACCTTGTTTGGTGATAAAAACACTAAGAACGTGGTGTTAGAGAAAAGCTACAAGGAATACATGGAAGGATTCACAGATGTAGTGACCGGGGAAGCACGACGTGGCTTTGTCGAAGTTGTTAAGGAGCTTGAACAACGATTTCCTGATCCTTCTTGCATTGAAAAAGAGTCCGACAAGAAGGCATTTGTGAAGTTGTTTGGCGAATATTTGCGTGTTGAAAACGTACTCCAGAACTATGATGAATTTGCCAGCTTAAAGGCTTTGCATGGTATAGATATGAACGACCCTGTGGCTGTTGCAGCATTCAAGACAAGGCATTATTTAAGTGATGATGATCTAGCTGCACTACAAACGATCAAAGTCCCTACCGAGAGGAAGATTCAGGATTATCGGTCAACCTACAACGACATTCGCGATTGGTTACGCCGAGAAAGTTCTTCAGACGAAAAAGAAAAATCCTCCATTGATTGGAGTGATGTCGTCTTTGAAGTTGATTTATTGAAGTCCCAAGAAATCAATCTGGATTACATTCTAGAGTTGATTTTTGAAAACAGCAAAAAGGTTAAGGACAAGGCAACGCTGGTTGAAGATGTTCGAAGGGTAATTCGTGCCAGTCTTGGTAACCGCGCTAAGGAGAGTTTGTTGGTTGATTTCATCAATCAAACCGACTTGGATCAAATCGGTGATAAGGCTAGCGTGATGGACGCATTTTTTACTTTTGCCCAAGCGGAACAGCAGCGTGAAGCGCAAGAGCTGATTAGTACCGAAAACCTAAATCTAGAAGCAGCCAAACGGTATATTACTGCATCACTCAAGCGGGAATTCGCAAGCGACAATGGTACTGAGCTCAATGCAATTTTGCCTAAAATGAGCCCCTTGAACCCACAGTACTTATCTAAGAAGCAAAGTGTTTTTCAGAAAATTGCTGCTTTCGTTGAAAAATTCAAAGGCGTAGGCGGGCAGGTTTGAGTTCCTTAAGAGAGAAAAACTATTGGAGTTGTTGGACCATGTAGTTAATTAGAGAGCAAAGTGGTTCTTGTTAGAGAATGTAAACGTTAAGGATAAATAACAAATGAAGTATAGTCATGCTCTTCTCATATTATTAATTGCTGGCCCTACTTACTCCGCAGAGTCAGAGATTGTTAATATTTGTAAAAAGCAAGCAAACTGCAATGAATGCTGTACGAACTATTCTACAAGTTACGTTGAGCAAATCATAAAGAGGTGCTCTCCAAACCCTTACAATACTCAGTCGGGAGAAGCAGGATTTGTTTTAGATCAATCGAGGCTTGATATTGATCGCTTCGCAAGTGAAGTCGAAAATTATAACTGCAAAGACTTTAACGAGAAACGCAAGAGGGAGCTTCGATCAATAATTTATCAATGCCTAAATGGGTGCAAGAGTAAAAATAATGGAAGAAAATAAGACGAATACTTGCTGTTCGGAGTCACATAAGAGGAAACCATGTTGTCTGCCAGATTGTTGTGAAAAGAAAGCACAGCTTTTCTTCTCATTTATTACAATCGTCGTAACCATTGTTGGAATATTTGCCATCTATGAAGTGGCAGATACTGTAGAAAAAAGAGAAAACAGATCAGACGTAATAGGTTGTAGGCAGCAAATGATGCCTACGATATCCAAAATTAGTAAATCAATTGATGCCTCCAAAGCACATACGAAGAGATATTTTGAGAACAAAGAGGAGAAGTACTTAAACGAGATTAAAAATACCTCCGATTATTACTTTTCAGAAGCCAGGGGAATAATGTTTTCTCCGGTATGCTCTCGGAAGTATATTGAGAATAACGACATTTTTTTTCAAGCATTGAGAACGTTTGATATAAAGATGAGAGAGGGCAAGAGATCAGATGAATTCCTGCTAGATTCAATATCAGGGATCGATTATTTATCTGACTTCAAAAACAGTATGAATGTACTTGAAGAGTGTTGCACAAGTGAGGAGTCGTCCTCTCGTCAGGATTTAACCTCTAGATGATGTAGTTGTTTGTAGTTTTTAAACTACAAATGACCTTTAGTTTAAGTAACTTATCAGAATTACACCACCTCCACCAAAACATTATTAAGAGGTCCCGAGCAAGTCAATTTTGCAAGCCAGATGGGGTATATCGCATATATGTGGGTGATAAGCCAAGTTATGAATCCATTTTGGTGACGAGCTTTTTCTTCTCGAGAATCCATTCAAAAACAAATGCTGAATAAATACCAAATAGAATCATTCCAATTAGTGTTTCCAGAGCACAAAGAACCTTCATCCAACTCGTATTTGGATAAAAATCCGAAATACCGAAACCTGTGAAATTTGAAATGCTAAATGCGAGGAAACGTCCAAATTGATAAGATTGAATTTCTCCTTCTTCAAAATAATTTTTGAATCTCAAGAAGACATTATTATTGTCCCTAACTGTAAAATAAGGGAATTCCTCACCTCTCGATGTGCTTGAACCTGTCGCTTCAATGTTGAATACTTCTATCGCTAGTATTGAAAGAATAGAGGGGTAGGCCACCACTTTATTAGATCCTACTCCTACTAATGTTGGTACGGATTCAACTCTTTTTAAAAGATAATTATTTGAAGCTATGTAAGGATTTAGTTTATACATCATTTCTTGATGAGATTTTGTCGTTAAAGATAAATCAAATGTAATAATTCCGTATTCATCAGGGACTCTGTTAGGAATTTGATTTATATTGTACAGAATATGATATCTCAAATTTAAATTCCCATCTTTATATGAATGAAAGCCGACCTGTAATTGTAGAATAGATTGATCAGGACGATCCCTTCTAACTGCTCCATAGCCTAAATTTGGGTCATAGTTGTAATAACACCCACGTGAGCTGGCATGTAATTTGTCAGAGGATAATGAAGGCTTTTTACAAATGACAGGAAACAATTCTCCCAAGGTATCTTGGAGGTATGGTGATCTCTCAGGATTCGCTACACTAAAGCTGCTTTTATTGCATAGAAAAATGAATGTAAATGTTAATGGTATTATTAGAGTAAAACCAATAATTAAACGTAGAAGCTTATTCATATGAAATGGTGGGTCTGTTAATTTAAATATCAGGAACACTTCTTCGTTCATTACAGGCATTAACTAAGAATATTCTTTCTGGGAGTATACAAGCTAAGCCGCGCTGCGGCTCGTTGGTCCTATGTCAGTAGATTCTGCCGTACTAGAAGTTGTTTCTGTTTTACTCCCTTCTTCTTTCGCTTTCTCTGATACTTTTGTAACATTGTTGAGTTTCTTTAGGAGATTCTTATTAATCTTTGTATAGTCCTTAAAGATTTCCGTAGAAAGTACTTCCAGAATCTTGTCCTCTGAAATTTTAACATCGTGAATTTCTTTCAGTTGCCTACAAATCATTCTTGTAAATTTGTCCGAACATATAATAGCCATAATTTCACCCGCATCTGTGGCCTTAGATAGGTCTGAAACTTGATCCCATGTGTTTTCGATGTAGGCGAACTTTGAGAAAACGTACATTTCTTCGGACATAGTATCTATATCAACGCCATTTAATAGATTTACGTCCCAGATTAGATCTGCGGATGTTTTATTTTTAGTGTTAATAACTCGATAAAGCCTCCATTCCTTCACGTTTGTAAGTATGAAATAATCGACAGACATGCTTAAGCAGTAGCTTAACGTTTGGTTTACGTGATCTTCTTTCAAATCCAGTGCAGTAGATTTAGCCTCAATTATAAAATCGTGCTTTTCTTTCTTTTTGGCATTAGGTCCTTCCGATAGCTTTACAACATAATCTAAGCGTCCGTTCTTATCCTTAAATTCAGTTTTAAGATCATTGTATTTATCATAGCCTAGGACATCAGAAAGAATGTCATTAATGAGAATTCGTGCATCCTCTTCTGTTGCAATTTTCCCCTTTGCAACGAGGTTTTGGATATGAATTTGAAATTTCTTTAATTCTAGAGAAATAGTTTTCTTATTTTTCAGTGGGACTCGTATCATGATAAGTTCCTTTTTAAACTAAAGACGATTGTATAGACTTTGTATCGGTATCTTGTTTTAATTCTTGGCCAAAGATTTACAAATTGTTGTTCCTTAAGAATTCTTAATAACAACCAAGGTTGTTGTAAGGACATTTATTGCCTTCCTAGTTCTGCAAGTATCACCCAAACCATTTAGAATATTTAATTGAAGTGCATGATGATATTATGTAAGCGACTAAAAACAATTTCTTAGATGAGTCCTGATTTTTAATAAATGCAGTGAGATTTATAATACCTTCGTAAAGATGATCCTAACATTTTAGGCCTTATTCTAGGTTTCAATATTGGAAGAGCTGCTGGTCAAGCCATAGATCTTCACCATTTTCTCGAACCCTCTGGTGGGATAAGGAATGATTCCGGGGAAAGAGAATATTAGATTTCACGAAAAAGAAAAAAGCATCTTATCTTTTCTTATTAATTTTAGCGACATGAATGCCAAGTCTATGAAACTACTAATACGTTGCTAAAGCGGAATGAAGCCGCGTGATGTCTTTAAAAAAGAAGAATTTTTGCCGATAAGATCTTTATGAAGAGAGAGGTTAGACGCTCATTTTATAGGTTTTATATAAAAACACTGCACATCATTTTTAACAGTCGTTTTAGCTTTATTCTTTTCGTGGCAGTAACAGCAGCAGTGACCTTCAAGTTCTATAAGTCTTGGCCGAACAGAGAACCTGCAAATATTCCTATCATTTACGATCACTATCGACCTACAGCTTCTAAGTTGATACCTGAATACATGGATAGCCTAAAAGAAGATTAGTAAGTGCACTCAAAAACTATGTACAAGTAGAAAGATGATGATGTGTCCAATTTGTAGCTCAAATATCAAGTGGTCCAAGGTCTTTTGGGGCAGAACTACCTGCAATAAATGCTCGACTGTATTGAAGCATGAGCTTATGTCAAATAAGCTCGATTACTTATTATTAAGTGCTACATGTTTTTTGTCAGCATTAGCCACGTACTATCGACAACAGCAGGTTAGCTACCTCTTATGGATTATAGTAGCATTAGTATGTGTTATTTATCTGAAGCTTCATAAACTGGTTCCTTCAAATGCGCGCACATCAAGCCGGATCTCAAAAAGCCATTAGTAGCTTGTTTTCCATTTCAGCTGCTAAAACTCAGTATTTCTTCCTATGCCAAATAACCAACAAAACCAAACAAACAACCGCACACCCAATCCCAATCGGATCATTCGCCGACTGAGGCAGCCCTAGTCCAATTCCTGATGTCGCTATATACGCGACAGTAACAGAAGTACCCGCAATGGCCGGTAAGCTCACGATCCAGTGAAATGCTTTTCTGTCGAAGAGGTATTTCGTCGCTAACCACAACACACTTGTAGAAAGAAGCATGTTAGAGAATGCGAAATAGCGCCAGATGAGTGAGAAATCGATCTTGGTCATGAAGTAAGCAATGAGCAAGATGGGAATGGATACTAGAAGGCGATTCTTAATACTTTGAGGGATTTTAAAAGCATCAACAATTGTTAAACGAAGGGATCTGAAGGCCGTATCTCCCGAAGTGATAGGGAATATAGCAACCGCAAGGATGGCCATAATTCCGCCAATGGGACCGAGATAAGTTGTAGAAATTTGATTGACGACAAGTCCTGGGCCACCTTGATCGAGTAGAGCTTTAAGTTCAACATAGCCGCCTGGGAAAGCAGCAATTCCGGCTAGTGCCCAAACTGCAGCGACCACACCTTCGGAGAGCATTGCCCCGTAATAAACAGGACGAACATATTTTTCATTTGTAAGACATCTGGCAATGATAGGTGCCTGAGTAGAATGGAAACCACTAATGGCCCCACAAGTTATTGTCACAAATAGTAGAGGCCAAACTGGAGGAGAATCAGGCCCTCTATTTAAAAGCTCTAACGCCAAATGATTTGAGTGATCGAAGTAGGCGAAGATATCTGTAATGGCAGGTAATCTTGGTGCAGAAATAAATAAGGCAACCATTACGGAAAGGGTCATCACAACCATTAAAAGTCCGAAAGCAGGATAGAGCTTGGTGATAATCTTATCAATCGGAAGTAGAGTAGCAAGTAAGTAGTAACCGAGAATAACAAGAACCCAAAACTCATTACTTGAGAAAAATGTACCTTTGAAGACCTCGAGATTACTCATCAGTCCTGCAGGGCTCATGATAAAGACCACACCCACGAAGAATAATAATACCGCCGTAAATAGAAGCATTACACCTTTGAAATATTTATTATAATAGTGGCCTGCGATCTCAGGTAAGCTTTTACCATCTTCTTTAATACTCATGACACCTGAGAAATAGTCATGAACAGCTCCACCAATGATGTTTCCAAGGATGATCCAGAGTAAGGCGATTGGCCCATAAAGCGCACCTAGGATAGGCCCAAAGATTGGCCCCACTCCTGCGATATTTAGAAATTGAATCAAGAAGGCATTAATTGGTGAGACCTTCACATAATCCACTCCGTCTTCAAAGCGTACGGCCGGCGTTTGAGCATGAGGATTAATGCCGGCCTGCTTTTCAACAAATGGGCTATAGAATTTATAGGCAAGGATGAGAACTAAAATACAAATAATAAATATAATCATTGCTGGATTATAGGGGCGGATCTGCTTTTATGCTAAAGATTTAAAAAAAAATCTAACTCTCACGTTGATAAATTTAGTCAAAATTCTCGTTTGCAGATGACGATTTCCTTCATTGCTTGGATAGGTCGGTGTGATGAAGCTTGACTGATAAGTTTTTGGAATTAAACAGTTTATTATTTATCCACCTCTAATAGAGGTGATATAACCTCTAATAGAGGTTGACTCCGGAATAAGTTCTCTATTACAATCTAACTATGCTGGATAAAATCCTCGGCAGTGATACTGCCATGAAAATCATGTTACATTTAGTTCATTACGGTGAAATTTACCCTTCTGCCGTCGCCAAAGACTATCAGTTATCTTTGAGTGGAGTGCAAAAGCAATTCCAGCGTTTCGAAGATGCAGGCATTTTAGTTTCGAAACTAGTCGGTAAATCCCGTGTCTATTTTTTCAACAAAAAATCTCCCGCTGTTAAACCTTTTATTGATTTAATTAAGGTCTATTACGATGGGTTGTCCTTGGAAGATAAGGAGCAGATCTTTGGAACTCGAAGAAGACCACGCAGACCTGGAAAACCGGTAATTAAGAAGGGATAAACTCTTGACGATTAATCTAAAAACTTGCACAGAGAAAGAACTTTGGGAGTACGTCGCTGTTCATTTAAAAAAACGTGGAATAGACACGATTCTGGTGGGTGGAGCGGTTGTCTCTATTTATTCCAAAGGTGCTTATCATTCAGGTGACTTAGATTTTGTTAAGGCCAGCATGTTCGTGACCAAGCTTGAAGAATCGATGAGTGAAATTGGTTTTAAAAAGCATGGACGTCATTACATTCATCCAGATTGTAAGCATCTCTTTGTGGAATTTCCAGGGGGGCCACCGCTCGGTATCGGTGAAGACAATACAATCGTTCCAGATGAGGTTGAGGTCAAAGGAACAGTCATCAAAATCCTTTCTCCCACTGATTGTGTAAAGGACCGTCTGGCATCTTATATCCATTTCAAAGCACCTGAAGGTTTAGACCAGGCTGTTTTGGTTGCTAAGAATCAGGATGTAAATCTAACGAGTATAAAAAAGTGGTGCAAGAATGAAAGAGCGGATTGGGCCTTTGACGATTTTCTAACATTACTTAAAAAACATTAATTCATTTCATTCTTCTCAGGCTTTTTAGCTCTGTAACCAGGCTTGGCAAGAATCTCGATATAAAAATTCTCTGAACCTTGGTCCACTATTCTATCGATACCTTTATTGATTTCAGCGACGTGAATGACATCGGCACTTTCTTTATCGATCCCTAGCTGGCAATCAAAATCCCAATAGTCGGCCCCTTTTTGTGGAGTTTTTCTTCTCTCGCGAGCAAGGTATTTGCTGATCTCGTGTTTTACATATTCTACCTGGCGGGCAGGAGCTTTTTTGGGATCGGTTAGTTTGAAATTTTTTCTCATATTTCCTCTGATTATATTCGGAAAGGCTTATAGGGGTCGAGTATACTACTTTTACTTCTCGTTGCACTGAAAACCATAGACTTTAGATCAATTTTGTATGATCTTTGATATGATGTTTTGTTTTATTCTATCGCCTTAATTTCTATCCTCTTTTTATCATAACAATTTTTGTTACATTCTTTCATTTGGAGTCCTATGCTTTTTTTGTCCAAGAAGGCCGATTGGTTCGGCAATGTTCGTGGGGATGTCCTCGCTGGTTTAGTTGTGGCGCTTGCTCTTATTCCTGAAGCGATTGCTTTTTCTATTATTGCAGGTCTTGATCCTAAGATAGGGCTCTATGCGTCTTTTGCTATTGCTGTCACTATATCAATTGTAGGTGGAAGACCTGGAATGATTTCTGCTGCCACAGGAGCTATGGCCTTGCTCATGGCGACCCTGGTTAAAAACTATGGTTTAGAATATTTATTGGCCGCCACAGTACTGACTGGTATTTTACAGATTGGGGCAGGTTATCTGAAACTGGGTAGTCTCATGAGCTTTGTCTCTCAGTCTGTCATAACAGGGTTTGTGAATGCTCTAGCAATCCTCATCTTCATGGCCCAGTTGCCAGAGCTGACCAATGTGACATGGCATGTTTACGCCATGACCGCAGCGGGCCTAGGAATCATTTATCTTTTTCCTCTGATCCCTAAAATCGGAAAAATAATTCCTTCTCCTTTGGTGTGCATAGTAGGTCTCACTCTAGTGTCGATTTACTTAGGACTAGATATTAGGACAGTGGGAGATATGGGCAAGCTTCCTGATTCACTTCCCATCTTTTCGATACCAAATATTCCGTTTAATTTTGAAACCCTGTTAATTATTTTTCCTTACTCTGCTGGATTGGTCATGGTTGGGCTTCTTGAATCACTGATGACGGCCACAATCATTGATGACCTGACGGATACTGAGTCTGATAAAAACAGAGAGTGTAAAGGTCAAGGTATTGCAAACATCGTCGCTGGATTCTTTGGAGGGATGGCCGGTTGTGCGATGATTGGACAGTCAGTTATTAATGTTAAGTCAGGTGGAAGAGGCAGACTCTCGACCTTGCTTGCCGGTATTTTTCTCTTGATCATGGTGGTTTTTTTAAGTCGTTGGATTTCACTTATTCCAATGGCCGCTCTCGTGTCCGTGATGACTATGGTCTCTATTGGCACCTTTAGCTGGAAATCCATATCAAATCTTAAGAAACACCCTCTCTCCACAAATGCAGTGATGGTGGCGACTGTGATTGTGGTTGTTTACACCCATAATCTTGCTTACGGCGTTTTTGTCGGCGTATTAATGGCGGCTCTGTTCTTTGCGAATAAGATTAGCCATTTTATGTATGTCGAAAAAGAATCCAAAGAAGATCAGAACACAATAATTTATCGTGTCCATGGCCAAGTCTTTTTCAACTCCTCTGAGCGCTTCATCTCCCAGTTTAATTTCAAGGAAGCAGTAGATAAAGTTGTCATTGATCTGGAAAAGGCCCACTTCTGGGATATTTCCGCTGTGGCCTCTTTAGATAAGGTAGTTATCAAGTTCAGAAGAGAGGGAACAGAGGTTGAAATTAAAGGTCTCAATAGTGCCAGCCAAACTATTATTGATCGTTTTGGAGTCTATGATAATCCTGCCGAAATCGACCGTATTATGGGAGGTCACTAATGGAAAATAAGTACGTTTTATGTTGTATCAATGGTTTTAAACCAAGCGAAGCTGTCATTGATTACGGTTCCTGGCTGTCAAAAAAGGCAAATACAACGCTTAAACTTTTTCATGGGCTTGATACTCTTTACCATGAAAACGATTCTGATCTTTCAGGCAGTATTGGTCTAGGGGCCAGAGAAGATTTGCTGGAAGAATTTGTTAAAATTGAACATGAACAAAATAAGCTTTTCCAGAAGAGGGGAAAGCTGATCTTAGAAGCTGGGAAAGAAAGAGCTCAGAAGAATGGTGTTGCAACCATTGATCAATGCCTTCGTAAAGGTAAGGTCATTGAGAATGTCCTGGATCTTAAAGATAAGATTTCAATTGCAGTCATCGGCAAATACGGTGAAAAGCATCAAGATCGTCAGGATCAAACTGTCGTAGGTCATAAGGTAGAGTCGATAGTTAGGGCGGTAGAGAAACCAATTCTGATTGTGAGCGAAGACTATCAGGAGCCGAAGTCATTGTGCCTGGCTTTTGATGGAAGTGACGGAGCGAAGAAGGCCTTAGACTTCATTGCTAAAAACTTTTGCTTTCGTGCCTTGGAAGTACATGTCGTTTATGTAGGAGCAGAAAACGATAAGATTAAGAGTGATCTCGAAGAAGCAAGAAGTGTGTTGGAAGAAGTCACGATCTCAACCAAAACCGCTTTCCTTCAAGGTGAAGTGGGTGAGGGCCTAAATGATTATATTTCTAAAAATGATATAAGTCTTTTGGCCATGGGGGCCTTTAGTCATAGCTGGCTAAGGGATATGGTTATGGGGAGCTTAACTTCTAAAGTCATCAGTATCGTAAGAAAACCGGTACTACTGGTTCGATAGTTAAACTTTTTTTCTTTGTATTCCAACAAATATATTGACTCCGTACTACGGTACGGATGTTAGTATATGTGCATGGAAAAGATAACAATTGGTAAATTGGCCGAAATGGCCGGAGTCGGTGTCGAAACAGTTCGCTTCTATCAGAGAAAGGAACTCCTCCGGGAGCCGGAAGCCTCCGGATCAGTCCGGACTTATAACGAAGAAGATGCCCAAAGAATCATTTTCATTAAAAAGGCCCAGGAGCTTGGTTTTTCGCTGGCAGAGGTGAAGGAACTTCTGGAATTAAATACCAAGCCTCGAGTGACTTGTGGGACCGTGAAAAAGAAAACGATTGATAAGATCGCAGAGATTGACCAGAAGATCGCTGATCTCCAGAAAATGCGGGTTAGTTTAGTGAAACTCTCCTGTGCTTGTGATTCAAAACATGACAATTATAAACAATATAAAGTCCAGGAATGCTTTGCCATCGGACTTAACTGTGACTGCTAAGGCCTAAGCCAAACCGGAGATTATAATGGAAAAGAAAAATATCATGTTCCTTTGCACGGGAAACTCTTGTCGCTCACAGATGGCCGAAGGCTGGGCCAGGAAATACTGGGGGCATGAGTTTAATGTTTATTCTGCTGGTACAAAAAAACACGGCATGAATGAACGGGCCATGAAGGTTATGAAAGAGGCAGGGGTTGATATTTCTTCCCATTACTCAAAGACTGTAGAAGAGCTTCCCCAAGTGACTTTTGATTATGTGGTCACTGTTTGTGATCACGCTCATGAAAACTGCCCTTACTTTCCGGGTGGCAAGATTGTTCACGTTGGATTTCAGGACCCTCCGGCCATGACAAAAGAGATGACGGACGAGGAAGAAATTCTGACCATCTATCGTCGGGTAAGAGATGAAATAGAAACTTTTGTAAAAGACATGAAAAAGACTTTGGAGAAATAAAATGGGATTCTTTGAGCGTTATTTAACTGTTTGGGTTGGTCTGTGTATTATCGTGGGAATTGCTATTGGACAGTTCACTGGCGACTCAATCAAAGTGTTGAGTGATCTCAACATTTCGACCGTCAACGTTCCCGTGGCCATTTTAGTGTGGCTGATGATTTATCCCATGATGGTTCAGATTGATTTTAGCTCCATCACCAAAGTCGGTTCAAATCCTAAAGGGCTTGCACTTACACTTATCATCAACTGGCTAATTAAGCCTTTTACCATGGCCTTCTTTGCCTGGATTTTCTTTGATAAACTCTATGCCGCATATCTTACGCCAGATCTGGCCCAGGAATACATCGCTGGTGCCATTCTTCTGGGAGCAGCACCTTGTACAGCGATGGTTTTCGTCTGGTCATACCTGACTGACGGGGATCCTGGTTACACTCTGGTACAGGTTGCGATCAATGATCTGGTTCTTCTAGTGGCCTTTATCCCTATCGTAAAATTTCTTCTAGGTGTTTCAAACATAGAAATACCTTTCGACGCTCTATTTTCTTCTGTCATCATTTTTGTCGTGATCCCGCTTGCCGCAGGATTCATTTCAAACAGAGTTCTGATTAAGGCCAAAGGTGAGAAATGGTTCACGACCGTATTCTTGCCAAAGCTCAAGCCTGTTTCAATCGTAGCTTTACTTACCACTTTAGTTCTTCTTTTTGCCTTCCAGGGTGAGAAGATCATTGCCTCACCGTTTAATATCTTATTGATTGCTATTCCTCTTACTATTCAGACCTATTTGATTTTCTTTCTTGCTTGGTGGATTGGAAAAGGAATGAAGCTTCCACACTGCATCTGTTCACCAGCTTCCATGATTGGAGCAAGTAATTTCTTTGAACTTGCTGTAGCTGTGGCCATTGCATTGTTTGGACTAAATTCAGGTGCCGCTCTGGTAACTGTTGTCGGAGTGTTGATCGAAGTTCCGGTAATGCTTTCACTGGTGAAACTATCGAATAAATGGAAGTACTAATCAGTCTTTACATCCTCGGGACATCTTCTGAGCTAAAAAACTCTTCCATGAAGAAGTCAGCAATCAAGATCCCGTTCAAATGATCAAACTCGTGCTGAAAGACAACAGCTCGAAAGCCTTCAGCAAGCTCAGTGACATACTCACCTCGCTGATTGTAATAGGCGACGTTGATTTTATTGTAGCGGTTGACCTTAAATTTCTTTCCAGGAATGGAGAGACAGCCCTCTGTTGAGAGCTTGGTGCCGGCCTCTTCATGGTAATCCACCACGGGGTTGATGACGGCCTCAGCTTTTTTTAGCACATTCGGCTTCATCACAAAGAGCCTTTTACTGACATTAACCTGGGGGGCCGCAAGACCCACGCCTCCGGCCTTCTTCATGGTGTCAATCATATCAGTAATGAGTTTTTGAATGCTCTCGGTTTTAATCTCTTCCAAAGGTATTTCCTGGGCCACCATGGACAAAGTTGGGTGACCGATCTTGATGATTTCAAGGGGACCCCCAGGATAGTAGTTAATGGTGTGGGCACTTATCTGAGTGTAAAGTGAGAGGACAAAGAAGGTTAGGATGAGGTTTTTCATGAAGTTGAGCTTAGCTAAGGGGATGCGGGGAAGTCAATGATTGGGAGGGGAGTAAGAGCTTGAGATTATGTGATCGCAGGGGGAATGAAGAAGAATTCTTAAGTAAATATGGCCGGGTAAAATGACGACAAGGTTCTTATGAAATTCTTCAAAGAAAAAGAGCCTTTTCCAATTAGTAAGTTTACTTTCAGAAAACATTTACGCCGTTCACTTCTGGCCCAGTCTTTCATTGTTGGTTTGTTCTTATTTTTTATCTATGTGTTGAAACTAGAAACCCCGGCCTCTTATTCATTTTTATTTCTCATCTTGATCAACATAATAGTAGCTGGTACCTTTTTTGATTTAAAAAAATATCGGGGGCGCTTTAAAGATATTTATCCTCGGCATAATGTATCAATGTTGTTTTTATTGTTTTTGGGATTAGTGCCTCCTATGTTTATTGCTCTAACCATCTTTCTTTGCCTCAAAGATTCTTGGGAAGAATCAGCTCCGCCGAAGTTTTTTTATAGTTATCAATATGCATCGTTCATAATTATTCCATTTATTGCCGTTCAAGTTCTAAGTCCTCGCCTTTCATATTGGACTTCGATTCCTACTCACTATTTTATTAACGATGTAGCTCATGATTCAATCAATCTCATAAATTATAAAAATGAAGTGAAGAAAGAAACTCCTTTTCTGGATGATTATAAGCGGAAACATAGCTCAAAGCTTAATTCCACAGAGCTTGTTCTTCTTACTGCAATCGCGGCAAGTAAAATTGCCGAAGATAAAAATAAAAAAATGGAAAATGGTTTTTTGCTACTGAAACGATTGCATGAATTACTGGTTGAATCAGAAAAGACAAAGGCGGGCCTCTTTGATTTTAGTCCCATCCATTGGCTGACACCGAGTGGACCTACTGAGATTCTTCTCCTTTTCATGGTTGAGTCTCAGGTTAAAGACAAATTTTCCATTACTCTAGTGAGTAAGAGTCTAGAAATAATTGAACTTCTTGAAAGTAGGGTGGGTCGAATGCCTGCCGGCGAAAGAGAGGTGGCCGCTAAGCGGTTAAACGAGATTAAATCTGAATTTCAAAAGTTCAACTCGCCACCCATCTCCAGCGCCCGTTTATAGGCTGGTCGAGCGTGAATCTTTTCCAGGTAGACCTTTGAATTTGGGCCTAGAAGCTTACTCTTTCCACCGGCCTCCATAGGGAAACTCATTTGAATGTCCGCGGCAGTGAAGTCCTTTCCTGCAAACCACTCTGATTTGGAAAGCTCGCTTTCAATAAACCCAAAATTATTTTGTAGGTTGGGATTGATAAAAAGATTTCTTACCTTCGATGCTACTCCTTTGATGATGGGTTTCACAAAGAAAGGCATGGGTGAGGTTTCGATTCTGTGGAAAATGAGAGCAAGGAGCAGAGGTGTCATGGCCGAGCCTTCTGCAAAATGCAGCCAGTAAGTGTATTGTCGGGCCTCTGGTGTTCCTGGTGCTGGCCGCAAATTACCTTTTCCATATTTTTCAACGAGGTACTCGATGATGGCGCCAGATTCCGCGATGGTTATATCTCCGTCAGTGATGATGGGAGATTTGCCGAGGGGATGGACGGCTTTGAGCTCTGGGGGAGCAAGCATCGTCTCTTTGTTCCGCTCATAGCGCTTAATCTCGTAGGGTAAGTTAAGCTCCTCTAAAAGCCAGAGGATGCGTTGGGAGCGGGAGTTATTGAGATGGTGGAGTGTGATCATGCGTAAAGTGTAACAAGAATAATATATTTAGGTAACAAAGTATTAAATTTCCAGTAAGATTTCATTCATGACTAAACCTACGGAACATTTTAACTCTGCTGCTGAAACTTGGGATTCTGAAGAAACAATTCATCGCACATCAGTATTTGCAGCAGCGATTAAAAAGCATCTCATTGATCACAAAATTAATAACCTTTTGGACTTTGGATGCGGGACAGGACTTCTGACGGAACATTTTCTGGATTCTTCAAGTTCTCTCACCGGTATCGATACGTCTGTGGGGATGTTGGAAAAATTTAATCGACGATTTCAGCACCAGGACCATGTTAAATCATTGGCGGGCAATGTAGAAGATGAGTCAATGTCTGAAATCGACGAATCTTATGACGTCATCATGAGCAGTATGGCCTTTCATCATTTAAAAGATCCTAAGAAAGTTCTGAAGCTTTTTAAAAAGTACCTGGCACCGAATGGAAAAATCTTTATTATCGATCTTGATGAGGAGGATGGGACTTTCCATCCTGATAATAAAGGCATGGGCGTGGAACATTTTGGATTTTCCCAAAAAGAATTTCAAACATGGGCCAATGAGCTTGGTTTTAAAAAATTTAGTTACGAGATCGTTTTTGAAATGAATAAGAATCAGCGAAGTTATGGAATTGGTCTGGCCATTTTTGAGGACTCAAAATAGAAGCAGTGCCAAATGAACTTTTCGTCTTAAGCATATCTCAAGTTTTTTTTATTAATTAAAACTTTCTTGTCTTAGATCATCCTTCTAGCGATAAACGTAGCCAAGGATGGTGACGCATGAAAAATATTTTAATTCTTCTGTTCGTTATTCTTTCTTTTTCTGCAGAGGCCCGTCTCTTGCAGATTATCCATACCAATGATTTACATTCACATTTTCCAAGCTATTTAAACAATACTGGCGGCTATGCCCGGGCCATGACAAAGATCAAAGAGCTTCGGCAAGCTGCTAACGACAAAGGGATCGAGGTTCTTCAACTTGATGGGGGAGACTGGGGAGATGGAACTTCATTTTATCTCTCTGATAATGGTGCAGATTCTATCAGAGCTCTGGCCCTTCTTGGAACTGAAGTTACTACGATCGGTAACCATGATCACATCCTTGGAGGGAAGGTTCTTAGTGAACAGATTAAAAGAGCAAATGTTTACACCAAGTTTGTAGCGGCCAACATCGTGACCACTCCAGAGATGGAGCTGGATGAAGTTCTCACTTCTCATGTTGATCTTGAGAAGGCCGGTATTAAGATCAGAGTGATTGGTCTTACGACCTCAGATAATTTCTTCGAATACTCCATAAGACCGGGTGAAATTACATCTCCGGTAACGGTAGGTGAGAAGGAAGCAAAAGCTGCCAAGGACGCGGGCAAAGAGCTTGTCATCGCCCTCACGCATATAGGTCTATGGCAGGATAAAGAATTGGCCAGGAATTCTAGCTCGATTGATCTTATTGTAGGTGGACACTCACATACAAAATTAAGTCAGGTTGAATGGGTAAATAATAAGCTTGGTAAGCGTGTTCCAATTGTTCAGGCCTGGGCCCATGGGCTTGGTGTTGGAAGCCTTCTGCTCGATATAAGTGACAACGGTCAGATGAAGGTGGTGGAATATCAGCTTCATGAAATTGCCTCTCCCATAGCTCCCGATCCGGAAATGGAAGCCTTTATTGCAGCATCGGCACAGAGAAGAAATAATCTTTTTTCTACACCATGGGATGAGGTCATTGGGCACACTCATACACCTATTCGTGGTTACAGAAATGGGATGCCTGGCTGGGGTAAGAGCTGCTGGGGACGATACATTGCCAGTGCTATTCGAAAAGCTTCAGGCGCTTCAGTGGGAATAAACGTCTCTGGATTTTTAGGCATTGGAAAAGCGCCTGGCCCAGTAACATTCGGAGACATCGTAGACAACATGCCTCACATTCGGAAATACGGCGATCAGGGCTGGGAGATTGCTACCATCTTCATGTCCGGCTGGCGGCTCAGAATCCTTATGGCCTGGGCCACCCGGCGAGGATATAGCGTAGATTTTTCCGGATTCGGATATTTTGCCGAAAATGAGGTGATTGATCCTAAGGCCACTTACAGGATCGCCTTTCCAGCGGAAATGGCAGTTGCGATTAAGGGATCACTGCCTGGATATCGGCATTATCTTCGGGGCCTGAAGTTCACGGGGCTCTACTACTGGCCGGTCATGAGTGAATATATCAAGACTAATTCGCCAATTAGTTGCCCTTAGCACTTAAGGAGAGCTTAAACTCCGGATAACTCGCCATCAAGCCTTTGATCAACAAACCAAAAAACATTATCCGCATGATGATGGCCCCAGAAATTCCCGGGTTCCCTGGAATATTAATCAGAACAATAATTGAGTCGATGCTATAGAGAATGAGCGCGAGAACAATTCCGAGAAAGGGATTAAAGCTTTTAAATAGACCTAAGGCCACACAGTAGAATGCTCCCATGAACACGTTATAAATACCGTATCCTGCCTGAGAGAATAAAGGAACCTGGTTAGACATTCCTGCAAATCCCATGAGGACATTTAAGGCCGCCAGGAAGATGATGAGTCCAAAAGCATTATTCTTTTTAAATTTTGGATGACTGGCACTTGATTCCAGTTCCTGCCCATTATGAGTGATACAAAGTTCTGGTGTAAGGAAGCTAACGGCATATTTGATCTTAATAAAGTTATTAAAATCAATTTTAAATTCTTTGCCTGCTTTTGCTTCTTTGTTATTTAAGAATTCGCCCAAAGGCTGTCCATCAAGGAATACCTTATGCTTTCCTCTGAAAGGACTAAGCTTTATACCAAGAGTGCGTTGGGCCCCATTAACCATGATTTTTGATTTATGCATGCAATGATTTTCGTCTGAAACAGAGAAGGGGCTTACTTAATTTTTCTTAAATTAGTTCCGAATGATACATTCACGATGGATAATGTCTGGATGATATTAAATAAAATTAAAGAACTTTTTAGGCCTACAAAGGCAAAACTGATCATTACCTTCCCTATATTTCTAGGACTATTTTTATTAAAGTTTTTTCTTTTTGTCTCATTGTTTATCTTTCGTGATTTCCCTGAGCCTTTAGTTTTCCCGATGGGTATTTTAGTAATGGCAGGAACTAAATTTGCTTCCGCTGGAAGTGTATTCGTTAATTGGCTTGATTCCTTGTTCTGGATTACTAATGGTAGTGGGGGAATTATAAAACGACCAGATTTCATGCTCCTTTTACTAAAGCTCAAATGGGTGTTTAATCTTTTCTGGGCCTACGTTCTTGGATGTTTAGTTATCGCTATTTATAATTTAAAAAAAGAGAATCGGAATGAGTGTTCCCCAGATATTAACAAATATAATTAATCCAAGTTCTCTTGTTTATGGAGCGATCTCACTTACCGCAAGTATAGGAACCGTTGTTACTCTCATTATTACAATTCGTGCTTTGCGGGAAAGTAGAAAATTAATCCGACTAGAATCCCAGAACAGAGCTTTGGATGCAGCATTGACAGTAGTCGATGATTATCTGGAGAGGGTGATATCTGGAGATCACTTCGGTAAGATTGCATTAATTAGGGCAAGTCATTCAGGAGTGCTATTACCTGTCTCGGGTCAAAACTATGATAGCGTTAGGCTCTTTATTGATCATATTATTATTTATTATCCTACGTTTAGATTTCTTCTCGAAAGGACTGAGGACAGTAAAATTCAGTTAGAATACTTTAATAAATTAAATCAGAGAGTCGATCTTGCAATAAACTATTTAGGGCCTTTGATTATGCGGCAGTTGAAAAGTTCACAGGGTCTTAATCTAGAAGACTTGGAGAGATTACTTAAAAATATACATGATCTTGGTGATTCAATGTCGGAATTTAAAGATTCTCTTTTTACCTATAATAGGGATTAGTCCCCAATGAGTGATTAGTCACATCCACCACCGAAGTGATTTCCGGAAATTCCTTCAACAGGAGTTTTTCAATCCCTTCCTTTACTGTGACCGAGGCCTGGGAGCAGCCCTGGCATCCTCCACCAAAGTAGAGATGGACTTTACCCTCGGCTAAGTCCACCAAGCTCACATACCCACCATGGGCCGCCAGAGATCGAGAAATATCCTCAGAAAGGATCTTCTGAATTCTCTTGCCCAGTGGGGAATTGATGTTGGCCTCATTGATTTTGTAGGGAACGGGTTTGTTCTTATCTTCAATGACTTTTTTTTCTTTCAGGGCCTGGATAAAGGCGTCCCTAAAAAACGGAATTTTGTCTCGGTGAAGTTGACGGATAAGCTGGGCCACTTGAGGCGCATAATTCTCCCATGGGTGGGTGTCGTTTTTCTTCACGATTAAGGCCCTGCCTTCGACTGCGGCTTCGGCCACCCAGGGGAAATTAAAGAGTGCTTCAAACAAGGGGGAATTGGTCGCTTCGATTTTAGAGCGGCACTCGGCCTTCATGGTGTCTAAAAAGGGAATGGAGGCAGTAAAGAAGAACACATCATTTGTGCTCGATAGGGTGCCTTTGATTTGAATTTCACTTTCCATAGGTCTACCTACAGATCAAATGTTTTTTCTGAGGACTGATTGGTCATTTCCTTAAGACTACTCAGGCGGTAGATGCCCTTATCATGGCCATCGGAGAAGCGGACCATGAGTCCATAGCGACCCACGGGCCTTATGTCTTCGGCCTTAATGGTAAGAGGTACGTCCTGTGGTCTGATGATTCGTTTGCCGGAGTTCTCATCCACACACATGGCGCAAGGACACTGAGTTCTCAAGGTGTAAGCATCGACATCTGATTGAGTGCCGTCCTTCCAGTGAATGCGGATCATCGTTCCGTCGTGCTCAATCTTTTCGGCCTCAATCTTTCGAGACTTGATCTGGGCCTCTTCCAGATTATTCACTACGTTCTTTGCTAGTTTCAGGAAAATCTCAGCACTGTTGCTGTCAGGGGCATCTTCCTGAATGTTCACTCCCTCGTCACTGGACATCATGATATTTGGATCTAGTGGCAGCTCTCCCAAAAAAGGAACCTTCATTTCTTCGGCCAGTAATTTTCCGCCGCCTTTCTTGAAAGGGGCCGTCACTTCGCTGCAATGACCACAGGTGAAGCCGCTCATGTTTTCCACTACACCTAAGATGGGTGCATTGAGGGTTTCAAACATCTGTAGGCCCTTCTTGGCAATCTGGGCCGCAAGCTTTTGAGGAGTGGTGACGATGATGACACCTGCCAGATTGGTTTGCTGTCCGATACTCAGTTGGATATCTCCGGTACCAGGTGGTAAGTCGATGATGAGGTAATCGAGGTCCTCCCACATCACACCGGTTAGGAATTGAGTGATCGCCTTAACGGCCATGGGGGCCCTCATGATGACTGGAGCGTCGGAAGCCGTCATGATTCCCATGGAGATATATTTTATTCCTGATTTATTTATGGGAACGATCAGACCATCATGTCCGGTTGGGCGAGTATGAGTTCCTAGGAGTCCCGGCTGACTGGGTCCATAGATGTCGGCGTCCATGAGACCCACCTTATGACCCAGTTTATTGAGGGCAAAGCCGAGGTTGGTTGCGACAGTGGATTTTCCAACGCCACCTTTACCGGAACCTACTGCAATTATATTTTTAACCTTGGAAAGTCCATTTACTGGGGCCATAGTTTATCCTACCTTTTAACATAAAAATATGTTATAACTTCATTAAGGTCAAGGAACAATAGAATGATAGAGCTTCTCGGTAAAACTCAACAACAGCTGTTACGGCTACTTAATAAGCATAGAAACGGGCTGACAATTTCTGATCTCACTGAACTTCTGGAGATTTCCCGAAACGCAGTGAAACAGCATCTCTCGGCCTTGGAAAAGAACAATCTGATTGAATCAGGAATCCTGCATAAAACGGCCGGGCGTCCCACTCAAAGTTATGTACTGTCAACGAAAGGTCGAGAGCACTTCCCTCGGAAATATTCCTGGTTTGCTCAGATTCTACTTGAGGCCATCAGAGATGAAAAAGACGAGAAGGGCCTGATTAAGTTTTTAAATAAAATAGGAACCCAGGTTTCGGCCCAGTACCTGCCGGAGCTTAAAAAACTCAGTGGTAAGGAGAGGCTAACTGAAGTTGCTTCGATTCTGACTGACTTAGGTTATGATGCGGAAGTGGTGGCCTCAAAAGATAAATCAGAGCTATCCAAGCTTGAAGTTTCAAATTGTGTTTTCTATCAACTGGCCGATAGTTGTCCTGAGATATGTGGCTTTGACCTGAGTCTTCTTTCATCTCTTACAGGCCAGAAAATTGAGCAGCAGTCTTGTATTGCTAGTGGTGGCAATGCTTGCTGTTTTGGAGTTAAAAAATGAATGTTGGTGATATTGTCCGTTTAGTTCGAGTTCGCTTCCCGGGTCAAATGCTACCGGGAATTTTCCTTGCTGATCAGCGCTCTTTTGAGCACGGCCAGAAGGTGGTTGCCATGTCGGAACGTGGGATGACGATTGGTTTTGTTAATTCGCAAATCTATGAGACCCCTTACTCTGAAGAAATGGGAGTGCTCTTTACCATCAAACGCCTGGCAAGTGATGAAGATGTAATAAAGTACAAAGAGGCCTATCAACACCAGCGAAAGGCGAGAGAGGTTTTTAATCGTCTGGTTGAGCAGCATGAGCTACCCATGAAGCTTCAGGATGTAGAGTTCATCTCTCAAGGTTATAAGATTCTCTTTCATTACACGGCTCCTGAACGGGTTGATTTCCGTGATCTCTTAAAGGATCTGGCACGTGAATTAAAAAATAAGATCGAACTCCGGCAACTGACTGATCATGTCCAAAGTGGAAAGATAGGACCTTGTGGGCCTGATCTGTGCATGTTTATCAATTCTGTCGTAGGCCCCAAAAGACCTTGCTCTGAGGCCTATTGCTGCCTGGAAGACAATGATCACTTTTATAAGGAGAAACGATCTCGTCTTCCAAAAAACAATGCCCTGATAGCGACACATACTGGAGAAGTAGGTAAAGTCCAGCACGTAGACTTTGTTAAAGAAGAGTTTGAAATTTTAACTGATCAAGGATGTGTTAAGCGCTACGTCTCTGAACTCTATAAGGAAACCTTAAACAAGAAGACCACACCTTTTCCCAGAGAGTTTGATTTTATTTCTCATGACACCAAGATGGTGATCGGAGAGAGTGAACGATCGGCCAAAAAAGAGCGCGAAAAACAAATCGAATTTAATAAACTGAGTGAGTCGGCCAAGGAATTTGCTGAAACTACCTGGAAAAACCTGAACCTCTAACTTTATTCGGGAAGCACAAGAATGTTTCCATCAAATTCTTGAAGAATTCCTTTGCTGGTTGAGCCCACGAAGAATTTTTCAATCGCTCCACGATTGTGTTTAGAGACGATGGCCAGGTCAGCTTTATATTCAATCAAGGCCTTACCAAGAGCTTTGGCCGTTGGAAGACTTGAGATTTCCACCTGAATATCAGCTTCTGATAGACCTTCTGACTCTTTTAAGATGAAAGCTGTGGCGTTCTCGGTGATTTGCATTCTTTCCTGCTCACTGAACTTATAAGTCGGCATGACAAAGGGTGCATTCATCAATGATTCGGAAGATAAGTCAGGGATCAAAGTCAGAAATTGAGATTTAGCATTAAAAGAACTCGCAAGATCTTTGGTAAAAGCGATGGCCTCTTGTGAAACTCGAGAAGGATCAACCAGACAGCTCATCTTTTTTATGGCCTTGCTATTCTTGGCAATCATTACAGGGATGGGAGAAGTGGCAATCATTTTCTCAGCAAAGCTTCCAATTCCAAAAAGGCCTGTCTGCCCTCTGTGCCCCATGACGAGAAGATCTGCCTTGAGGGCATCGATTTGGGCCATTAATTCTTTTTGAGAATTTCCAAATTTAATGATGGTTTCAAATTTGACCTTACAACGAAGCATTTGATCATTCATCAATTTATCAAGAGACTCTTGAATCTCTTTTTGGAACTGTCCGAGTAGATTTCTTGCCTGCATGTCTGTTGCAGGCCAATCCCAGACTGGTGAGACATCAGAAATATGGACCAAAGTGACTGTGCCACCTTGTTTATTTTGAATTTCATTTGCCAGCAGAACGGCATGGTCTGAATGTTTAGAGAAATCAGTTGCTACCAGTATTTTGTTCATTTTTTTCATATTTTCATCCTTATCTAGACTGTACTTTGTTTCCCTGAGAATATCATATGATGCATGTCATTCACTTAAGGATTATGTTAATTTTTTGATTCTTTTCCAAAAAATGCTAATGTCCAGATAATGCGGATGGATATAGATATGAGAAACACGATTTAGAAAAAAAGAAAGAGCATCAATCATTGGAGAATAGAAAATGTATTTCACGGTCAAAGTTCTAATTTCAGCTATCATCATTGCAACGGTCACTAAGCTATCCGAGAAGTCGCCTATCGGTGGAGCTCTGCTGAAGTCCTTACCACTAACTTCTCTTTTGGTTTTTCTCTTTATGAAATATGAAGGTAGGACCAATAAAGAAATCAGTGCAATGTCCTGGGACATCCTGTTTTTAGTGATACCCTCCCTCGTCTTATTCATTGTCCTTCCCATTCTTTTAGACAAGGGGTGGAGCTTTGCCCTGTCCTTGAGTGTCAGCACCGTTGTGATGTGCTTTACGTATGTGATCACTTTAAAGATAATGACTTGATATCATTCAGGCAGGACAACATGACAAATTCTCCATGGGGACAATTAGAAAAAGATAACTGGTTTAAACAGCAAACCATTAAACGTTCCTATAAAACTGAAGTTCTTCCAAAGATTGAAAAACTCAAAGCTTCATTTGATGTCGTTCAATACGGCGCCCTGTCTTATAACCCTGAAATCTATCCAGTCTTTCTCATCCAGTCCCATCACTTTGATAAGGCCAAGAAAACCATCCTCATCACCGGTGGGGTTCATGGCTATGAAACCAGCGGTGTGCATGGGGCACTGGCCTTTATGGAAAATGAGGCCCGGAAATATACTGATCGATTCAACTTCATCTGCGCTCCTTGTATCAGTCCCTGGGGCTATGAAACGATTAATCGTTGGAACCCTAAGGCAATTGATCCGAACCGCTCCTTTGTTTCCAATAGTCCTGCTGAAGAATGTTCCTTGTTTTTGAAGGCACTCGATCCGTATGTAAATGATATCCATGCGCACTTCGATCTGCATGAAACGACCGATACGGACAACACGGTCTTTCGCTTAGCTAAGAATCAAAGAGACGGTAAAGATGAAGAATTAACTGAAATCCCTGATGGCTTTTATGGAGTAGGGGATTCTGAGAATCCTTGTCCTGAATTTCAAAAGGCGATTATTGATTCTGTAAAAAAGGTCACTCATATCGCTCCTCCAGATCCTGAGGGAAGAATCATCGGTGTACCTCTGGAGCAAGAGGGAGTCATTAATTATCCCCTTAAAAAACTCTCACTGTGTGCTGGTTTTTCAAACGCTAAGTACACCACTACGACAGAAGTCTACCCCGACAGTCCCAAGGTGACTGATGCCATTTGTATCGAGGCCCAGGTCGCGGCGATTCGAGGTGGACTGGATTATCTTAAATGCGCGAACTAAGACAGGGAAAGATCGAGGGGAGGATTTATCTCTTTCCGGTTCCGGTTGATAAAGACAGGAAGTATCTGATCTATTGTTCGAATGAAAGCGAGGCGCAGACCATTACCGAGGCGGTAAGGACTGGAAAAGTCACCCATCCGGATCTGATAAGTGAGCACTTTGTTTTTCTCACTTATCATACGGATAAACAGACTAAGATTTTTGTATTTAAATATTAAACTCTTCTTCTGACTGAAAGCAGCCCTTTTGCGATCATAAAAATAAATTTCTCTTCAAGTTCTACATGTTCCCGATACAGTTCAACGAAATCTATAAGATCATGTCCCAGCATCCTGATATCTTTTGCAGCTGAAGCTTGAGAGATCTTTTCAACCTGTTGGTTGATATTCTCCATCAGCACTTCCAGTTTGTGGTGCTCATCGCGTATGCGGTCGATAATGTCATGATCAACCGTTGTGTTTTGATTGAGCATCCATTCATAGAGGATGGAGTCTTCTCTTTTGTGATGATCGGGCAATAAAAAATTCTTTAAGTTCTTGAAGGCCGGAACTACCGTCGCCTGAAAATTTGATTCACCTTGAATCAACTCTTCGAGAACACTAAGTTCTGAGAGAATTTTCTTGTGTTCGATGGTTAAAGTGGCCAGAGTGTTTTCTAAGGTCGTCAGTTGTTCCACGGACTTCATAGGATTAACTCTCTTTTTTAATAGAACCTACTGAGCAGGAGTCGGCCATGTCTTCACATTGACGAATTTCCTCGGCATTTTCAGGTTGACGATAAAGGTAAGCATTACCATCTTCGTCGTCTTTAAATAGCTGAGGAGCGTCTGTGTAACAGATAGCGCAGGCAATACAACCTTCGCCATTAGGATCATCGGGATGAGTTGTGTACCAGGCACCGGGAACTGTTTTAGGGTGTTTTAAATTAGACACGTGCTACCTCAAAGATGCAGTTAATTATTAATTGTATTTTATTCGAAATCTCAGATCTGAACATGACCTAGATCAGTGTCTCGCCGTTATTCTTATCAGATAATCCACGCATATCTTTTTAAGGAGGTCGCATGACCAGCTCAAATTCTATTGATAGTGTAGTCATTCGTTTTGCCGGAGATTCCGGTGACGGAATGCAATTGACCGGTACTCAGTTTTCAAATACTTCCGCAGTGATGGGAAATGATATTGCTACGTTCCCTGATTATCCTTCAGAGATTCGAGCTCCTTCCGGAACGATTGCCGGTGTTTCTGGTTTCCAGGTGCACATTGGGGCCACGGAAATTTTCACTCCCGGTGATGAGGTTGATATGCTGGTGGCGATGAATCCAGCTGCTCTTAAGGCAAATCTTCACGCTGTGAAACCTTCTGGATACATTGTGGTTAACATTGATGCCTTCACTGAGAAAAATCTCGAGAAGGCTAAGTATGCAGTTAGTCCCCTTGAGGACGGAAGCCTTCAAAACTATCGTGTGATTCAAGCGCCTATTACGAGTCAGACAATTGAGGCCTTGAAAGAAGTCGCCGTTGATTCCAAGACGAAAGATCGCTGCAAAAACTTCTACGCTCTAGGTATGACTTATTATTTTTATAGTCGTTCAAATGACACTACCATCAAGTGGATCGAGCAGAAGTTTAAGAACAAGCCTGATATCATCAAGGCCAACATTGCGGCCCTTAAAGCAGGCGAATGTTTCGCCGAAAATACTGAAACCGTCATTTCTACTTATACTGTGCCTGTGGCGAAGATTCCTACTGGGGACTACCGCCAGATTGATGGGAACACCGCTACTGCCTGGGGTCTTATTCGTGCCGCTGAAATGGCAAAGTTGCCACTCTTCCTGGGAAGTTATCCTATTACGCCAGCGACAGATATTCTCCACGAACTCGCTAAGCATAAAGAGTTTGGCGTGAAGACCTTTCAGGCCGAAGATGAGATTGCTGGTATCTGTTCGGCCATTGGTGCCGCTTGTGCTGGATCTCTGGCAGTGACCACTTCGTCAGGTCCTGGTATGGCACTTAAGACTGAGGCCATTGGTTTAGCGATCAGTTATGAACTTCCGCTTGTGATCGTGAATGTGCAGCGAGGGGGACCTTCTACGGGGCTACCGACTAAGACTGAGCAGTCCGATCTCTTTCAGGCAATTTGGGGCAGAAACGGTGAAGCTCCGTTGGTTGTCATCGCAGCTTCTCGACCGAATGATTGTTTTGCTTCTGCTTATGAAGCGGCCAGAATTGCTCTTCAGCACATGATCCCGGTAATCCTTTTAACTGACGGATACATTGCCAATGGTGCCGAGCCATGGAAGATTCCGGATGTGTCTACTCAGTTCGGTCCGATTCAGCACCGGATGATTGATTTAGAGAAAATCGACAAGGCAACTTTCCATTACATGAACCGCGATGAAAAAACTCTGGCGCGTCCTTGGGTAGTACCAGGAATGCCAGGACTAGAATTCCGTATGGGTGGTCTTGAGAAAGATATCAAGACTGGCTGTGTGAGCACAGATCCCCGGAACCACGAACTCATGTGTCACCTACGTCAGAAGAAAGTTGATCTGGTGGCCGAAAATATTCCGCTCCAGACTCTTGAAGGAGCAGACTCGGGCGATCTATTGGTGGTTTCGTGGGGAGGAACTTACGGATCTTGTTATATGGCCGTAAAAAAGCTTCAGGCCGAAGGCAAGAAGATCTCTCACATGCATCTTAAGTACCTCAATCCAATGCCTAAGAACGTAGAAACTATTCTTAAAAACTTCAACAAGATCATCATCCCTGAGCTCAACTTAGGACAGCTTAAGACTGTGATCAATGCGAAGTTTGGCGTTAAGGCCAAAGGATATAACAAGGTCCAGGGTCTGCCGTTTAAAATCAGCGAACTCGTGGAAGTATTTAATCAGGAACTCATCAAGGAATAAATTATGTCAGAAGCATGTTATACCAGAAAAGATTTGTGCAGCGATCAGGAAGTAAAATGGTGTCCTGGTTGCGGTGACTACGTCATCTTAGCAAGCCTCCAACAGGCGATAGTGAACACCGGAAAAAAGAAAGAAGACATCGTGTGTGTCTCAGGGATCGGGTGTTCTTCTCGTTTGCCTTATTACATGGATACCTATGGTTTCCACACCATTCACGGCCGGGCACCATCAATTGCCAGCGGTGTGAAACTCTCAAATCCGAATCTCTCGGTATGGGTTATCACAGGGGATGGAGATGGGCTCTCGATTGGTGGTAACCACTTCATTCACGCCATGAGAAGAAACATTAATATGAATGTGCTTCTCTTTAATAACCAGATCTACGGACTCACTAAAGGGCAGTATTCTCCAACCTCTGAGCAGGGGAAGGTCACTAAGTCTTCACCATACGGCTCTCTGGACCGGACTTTCCGTCCCGGAATTTTAGCACTGGGCTCCGGTTGCACTTTTCTCGCCAAAGCGCTGGATAGTGACCCGAAAGGCATGACTGAAGTGATGACTGCCGCTGATTTACATCGAGGCACTTCCTTCATTGAGGTGTATCAGAACTGTGTGATCTTCAATGATAAGGCCCATGACCACTACGCCAACCGCGCGACCCGTGCCGACACCACGCTGATGGTGGAACATGGAAAACCGATGATCTTTGGTAAGGAAAAAAATAAGGGCATTCGACTCAATGGCCTAAAACTTGAAGTGGTTGAGCTTGGCGATAAGTATCAGGAGTCTGATCTTTTGGTGCACGACAAACACAATGAGGCCCTGGCCTATATGCTGGTAGATGCGAGTCAGCCTCCTCATTTCCCAATGGTACTGGGAGTGCTTTACCAAAAAGAGCTTGAGACTTACGAGTTCATGATGGAAGAGCAGCTCAAAACTGTTAAGGCCAAAAAAGGCGATGGAAACTTCAAAGAGCTTCTTTACTCAGGCGAGACTTGGTCAGTTAAATAAAGTTTAAAGGGTTGGGTTTCTGTTTTTGCAGGAATCTAACCCAAAACTTCTCCACAGTTGTATCTAGCGTTATTCTCATCTGAATATCTTTAAATTGTCAGGCATATTTTTTTTCATCATACTTTAATGGTGATCTTTTTATTGCATCTCATTCAAGCGAGGACGTTTTGAAGTTATTCATTCTATTGTCATTAGTTTTATCTCATAGTGTACTTGGGGCCAGTTCTGGACTGGTGAAATTCGACTCCGGTATAGGGCAAGAGCTTGATTCTGACTGTCAAATGGAGGTCTTAAACCCGCATTTAGGGGGAGACATCTTTTATGTCAAATGTAGTGAAGAATTAAAAGTTACTCATGAATCCAATCAAATCTGGCAACTCGCTACTACCAATGATCCTGAAAGTTCTGATCAATGGGCCCTGGAGACGCAAAACATTTATAAGTGGTGGGAAGCGGGAAGAGTCGGTAGCGCGGCAGTAACTGTTGCAATCATTGACTCTGGCGTAAATGTTGAACATGAAGATTTTGATTCTTCCCTTTTTGTGAACTCAAAAGAGATTAATAATAACGGAATCGATGATGATCAAAATGGATACATCGATGACTATTACGGCTGGAATGCAGTGGACAACAATACTGTACTTTCTGATCCCTACAATCACGGCAACGGTATCGCGGGTGTCATCGGTGCCAAATCCAACAATTCAATTGGTATTGCTGGTCTGAACTGGAAGGTTAAAATTGTTCCGGTCAAATTTATCGGAGGAAGTGGTGGGGGAACCACGGACATTGCCATTAAGTCCATTGACTATGCTGTGGCCAGAGGGGCCAGGATTATTAATCTAAGTTGGGGTGGATATAACGATAGCCCGCTATTAAAAGAAGTGATGGAGAGATGCCGGAAGTTAGGAGTCTTGTTTATCGCAGCTTCCGGAAATGAGAAAAATGACAATGATACAAAACCATTTTATCCAGCAAGCTTCGAACTCGATAACATTATCTCAGTAGGCTCCATTAGTTTTCACAAAAGTCTCAGTGACTTTTCAAATTTTGGAAAGAAGACAGTTCACGTGTTAGCACCAGGTGAGAGTATTCTTACGACGGTGAGTACGGCCCGTTACGGCTACCAGAAAGGCACCTCATTTGCGGCTCCCCAGATTACAGGAGTGGCGGCACTTATATGGGCCCAGTATCCTGAATGGTCTTACCAAGAGGTAAAAAACTTCATCATGCAAAAGTGCGTTCAGAGTGAAGATTTGAAAGAGAAAGTGCTTTGCGGTGGGTATTTTAGCTTTTAGGCCGTAAGGAACACGCCGATGGAATGGTACAAAGAAACCTATGAAGACTCCCGCCAGGCCTTCCTTGATCTGGCGAACGCTTCAGGCGGAGAAATTCATTCCCATAAAGTGCCAGGTCAATTTGAATCGGATTTGTCATTTGAAACTCTTTATTTCCCCCCGGTATCGGGAAATAAAGAGAGGCTCCTGATCTTAACTTCCGGGATCCACGGGATTGAGGGATTCGCTGGAAGTGCCCTGCAAAGATATTTCATCGCGAACGATTTCTTTAATCTTAAGGATGAAAAGACAGGAATTCTCATCATCCATGGAATTAATCCCTTCGGCTTTAAGTATGAAAAAAGAGTAACGGAGAGTAACGTCGATCTTAATCGGAATTTTGATGTCTCAGAGGAATTGTTTCATCTTGAGAATCCTGGATATGCTGAACTTTATCCTTTTCTTAATCCTAAAAAACCTTACTCGAAGTTTTCTTTTTATAGGACGGCCATCTTCTATATCCTGAAGTACGGAATGGATAGTTTAAGAAAAGCGATACTAAAAGGTCAGTACCAATTTCCTAATGGCATTTTTTTCGGCGGCAAGAGTTTTGAACCGCAGGTTTCCTTAATCCGGAATGAAGTGGCAAAAATTGGCGAGGGGTATGGAAAGGTTCTTCTGGTAGATCTTCATACTGGTTATGGAAAGCGCGGAAAACTTCATCTCTTGGGTGATCGTTCACCTTTTATCGATCAGCAGTACATGAATGATGTCTTCCGAGAGCATTCTATTGATTACGGGCAGAAGAAAGATTTCTACGCAGTGACCGGAGGGTTTACCGTCTTCATGGCGAAGCTCTTTTATGGCAAAGCAAAATTTGCTGGAATCGTCTTTGAATTTGGAACGATTGATAGTCATAAGCCTCTAGGTTCTCTGGATTCGCTCTACCGGATGGTCAATGCCGGTCAGGACAAGGAAACTTTTAGGGAAATGTTTTATCCCCGCTCACCTAAATGGCGAAAAACAGTCATGGAGCAGTTCAGAGGAAATCTGGAAAAAATTGTTCGTAACTGGACTATTCGGTAATTTTTACACAGAAACCTCTCTTGGAATAAATCTAGCTTATATTCTTCTTAATTAAAGACATTCAAAAGAGGCCACTATGAAAACTATCCTCGTAACCATTGCCTTAATGGCATCAGCTCAATCCTTTGCACAATTTAATCCACTTCAGAAACTTGAAGCAGGAAGGGCCAACTATAAAAAGACTCTTGAAGCGAATCAAAGGGATGCTGACAGAATTGAGGCGATTAAGCAGCAGCTCGCCGAGAGGGCCATTGAGCTATCGACAAAAAACCCAATTGAAGTTACTGCAGTATGTAGCAAAGATCTAATAAGAAACACTAAAGAAATGACCAACGTTTTTACGAATGCCAATCAAAATGAAGTTATTCGAATGGACAAAAAACTCGAAGAGCTTGAAGTTAATGTTGGAAAGTATATGAGTGCTGAGCAGTGTGATGCCTGTGATGCTGATATCAGACAAGAAACTCTTGAGAGATATGCCGGAAAGATCAATCAAAATGTTGAGGATCTTGGAAGATTCCGGGAACTCAATTCTCAAGAGGCCACAACTCAAATCATGAAAAATACGTCATGCAAGTTTGATCAATATTTCTCTATTACAGATTCTGCCAAATTCATTAAGCTTAAAAATTGGAGTTTTGGTGACTATAGGATTGGTTTGAATTCGCTGGATATTTTAAGCAACGAGTATGATGAGACAATTGAATACATTACTCGTCATGCTCCCATTGATCTTAAGAGAGGAGCTACCAGGATTGGTAAGGCCAATTCAGTCTTTAGAAATGGTTCCGTGAGAATTACTCTGGAATATGATTACTCATTTATCACAGGTCATGACAATGTAACCCATCCAGAAGGTAACCCAGTTAAAATCATTCACTCTGCTTTAAAATAAACCTCTTTATTCTCCGAAAGGTACACTGTACCTTTCGGAGGATCACGGTCTGGTATCACGACCGACTAACAGTTGTTTTTCATCAATACAGTTTGGAACAATACTTGCTTTGTGATCATTGAGACAAAGGAGACGTACCAGCCCTGGCGTCATTTTTTGTTGAAGTGGATTATCATAATATTTTTTACCCACACAATTCTTCCATAACGCCTCTGTCTTTCCTGGGCATTTCTTTTCCATCTCCGGAATTACCTTCAATTGGGCCTTGGTGTTAATGATTGAAGCAATATACCTTACATAGGTCATTTGGACCTTTTGATCGACTTGTAATGGAGTTAAATCTTTAGACTTTAATGACATCTCATTTTGCAGGTTCAATAAGATCTTTCTTATTTCAGGATGGACTTCTTCATAGGTAGATAGCTTGTAATCCTGTTCATAACGTTTCTGTTCTTCTTCATTATTCTTTTTAGCGGCTTTTTTTTCAGAAATCATCTTTGCGACTAAATCTGCCGGCAATTTATCCTCACAGAATTGATGGGCCTCTTCTATGGGTGTTGCGTAAACATCCTTTACTTGCGTTCGGACTTCACGATTCATGAGCATTTTAAAATCTTTTTTATGAAGATCTTTCAGATCGGGCAGTTTCTCAATCCTCATAACGAGTTCTCTGAACTGAGGAAGGTCATTCTCATTTAATAAGAAAATGAGGCATTGTCGACCTTGACCATATTTTCTGTAAGAGGAGACATATTTTTCTTTATCTTCAATGTTTTTATAAAGCTCAAGTTGCTGATCAAGGTTCTTTAGGAATGCTCGCGTTACAAAACTATCAAGTCCATACTTGGCCTTAATTTCTTCTCTTATCGAGTCTAAGCTATCTTGAGCAAATACACTCGTTATAGAAAATAGAGTAAAAAAAAGAAGCTTCTTCATTTGTTTCCTTTATAAGATGACGATTATCTCATATCGGACTTTATTGATGTTTTATGTGCTTAATTTTTCTTAATAACTTTAATTGTTCACTAAGCTATCCAAAATAAACCCTTAAGAAACAGGATTCGTCTCTCTAGATGGAGCAGTGTTGGGTGAAAACTATATGTTTTAGCTGCAAGATTTTGAATGAAGAAGGAGGAATATGCCGAGACATGATGAAAATAGAGTATTTGGTTACGGCAATCGAAATCATTTTGGTAAAGGGCCAAAGGGATGGAAGCGTTCAGATGAAAGAATTAAAGATGAGGCCTGTGAAGCCCTTTATCGAGACCCACATATTGATGCCAGAGAAATTGATCTTAGCGTAGAAAGTGGACGTGTATTTCTGAGAGGTACAGTTCAGAGTCGAGAAACGAAAAAACGTGCTGAAGACTGTGTGGAAAATGTTTCAGGTGTTGTCGATGTTCAGAATGAATTAAGAATTGATAACAGGACTATTAGTCATGCCGATGAATCGTTAGAATCAGATTATCGTCCTACTCAATATGGTTCGACGGATTTGGACCGGAATACATAAAAGAACGCTGCCCAGAGGCAATTATCACTAATAGCGTTACAACCAAAAATCTTAAGCCAGTAATCTTTTTTTCAACTAGTTAAGAGCTCAATGAAAAACTATGTGTGAGTGCCACTTTGGTATCTTGAGAGGATGAGTAGTTCTAAGCTATAAACTCAGAAGTTGGAGTCGCTAGTTAAAGTTTGACAATAAACTTAGGGAGTCATTCATGAAGAGTTTTATGCTCATTGCATTTCTTGTCTTCAGTTATGGAGCAGGAGCTGAGACAACTGAAGATGGTATACACTCTATCGTCAGGGGAAAAGAAGGTGAGCCTCATTTAATCAAGTTTAATTCAGGGGCCGTTAAATTTATTGAACAACATGAGCGACATAAACTCATAAATTTCGAAGAAAAATTCAAAATGTCCCACGCTCATGAATCGAGTAAAATGCTCATTCAGGAGGAAGCGGATTTCGAGCCTAGCTTGGTTTCCGATGATCAGATTAATACCATTTTTAAAAACATGAATCCCTATATGCGAAGGAAGTCAGAATGTTCGGATCGTGCTCATGTGTGGGCATGGGATGAATTTGAGCGAAGTGGTACCAAGTCTCAGAAAGCTTTTCTTTTCCTCACTGATACCTATATCAAGCGTCATCGTTACAAGTGGTGGTTCCATGTGGCACCAATGTACACCACTGTTTCTGGGCAAAAAATAGTCATGGATCATCAATTCCTTGATCGCCCTGTGACTTTCACTGAGTGGAAAAACTTACTCGTCTTCAGTAAACGCGAGTGCGTGACTGACTTCCGATTTGTTGATTACGATGCAGGCGCTGACCAAACTCAGGATTGTTATACCAAGGCCGAGCCAATGTATTATTACATTCCGGGAGATATCGGGGCCCGTGAAAATGGTAGACCAAGAACAGGTTGGTACAATTCAGAAGTAAATGCATCACGTTCAAGAGCTTTCTTTAAAGGGAGTATTTAAATGAAATCTAATAAGATCTTTTTGTTGCTAGTACTCCTTGGCCTTGTTGCTTGTGGAAAAGATGGCGGTGGCAGTAGCGGAGGGGGAAGTGGAATCGCTCAGAATACTTCTCAGGAGATGGTCGAGGCCTCTCCCGGAACTTATTATACAGTTCTTCGACCAGTAAATTTTCATGCCAATGGCTTTATTCCATACGGTTCAGCCACATTTACTTTAACGGGTGACGAGCTTCAGGTGGCCACCAACATGGATGATGATCAACCTGTGACTCATAGGCAGACTTTGCATATGGGAACTAGATGTCCAACTTTGGTCGACGATACCAATGGTGACACCTTCATTGATTATCAAGAAGCTCAAAAAGTTGTAGGCCCAGCTCTTATGCCCCTCGACGCTGATTTAAGTTCGCAATCAGCAGGTGCAGAATTGTATCCGAGAGGAACGGGCATGACCTATAAAAAGTCAGCTTCGCTTTCAAGTATAAATTCTGACCTTTGGAAAGCGGATGAAGATCCTTCGGATAATGTAATTAAGCTGGCACAAGGAAAAGGTATTGGTTTTGAAGGCAGGGTTATCCTGGTTCACGGGACGACTGCACAGAATTCATTTCCATCAAGTCTTGCTACTTATAAATCAGAAGCGGCTCATCTCTCATTGCCGGTGGTTTGTGGAGTGTTAGGGAAAATTGATTAGAAATTTAAGTTTGGAGGTCACAAGGGTATTTCCCTTGGGACCTTCGGTACTTGTGATTCTCAATGGTCAAGCATAATGGAAGTAAATGATCCCCGTGTTCAGCTCTCACTAGAAAGAACGATGCTCTCCTGGATGAGAACGGGACTGACCTTAATGGGTTTTGGTTTTATTGTGGCCAGATTCAGTATTCGCCCCGAAATGCGAACTCCGGAAATTTCTTTATGGATTGGACTCGCTCTTGTAGTGCTTGGTGTTTTGGTTAACCTAGGCGCAAGCTTTCAGTACTCAAAAAATATTAAACTTTTAAAGAATTTAAAGCCTATTTCAGAAGAGGCCTTACCAATGGGAAGGATCCTTTCCTTTATCTTGGCCTTCATTGGTATAGCGCTGGTTAGTTATCTCGTTAGTTTTTAATAAATGACAGTTGCCATAATGAATGCTGAAATACTGCATAACTAACTCATGATTTGGATGTGATTTATGGATTCTGACTTTTGGATTAAAAAATGGCAGCAAGGTGATACTCGTTTTCACCAAGCGAAGTTTCATCCTGCTCTGGAAAAATATTCACAACGATTCTCCGCGGGAAAGATTCTGGTTCCTCTGTGCGGGAAAAGTCTGGACATGCTTTATCTCGCCTCTCAAGGTCACTTGGTGATAGGGGTGGAGTTGAGTATTATCGCTTGCCGTGATTTTTTTAAAGAGAATGAAATTTCCTTTACTGAGAAGGCAGTGGAGGACTTTACTGTTTTTGAGTCTGATAAAGTCACTCTGTGGTGTGGGGATTTTTTTAAACTTCCCGAACATGTGTGGCATGAGGTTTCCGGCATCTATGACCGTGCGGCCTTGGTTGCTCTGCCAGAAGAGATGCGCCGGAGATATGCCGCAGAGATCGTGAAACATAGAAAAGATAGTTTTGGGATCTTACTTATCTCGTTTGAATATCCAAAGGATACCATCGAGGGGCCACCTTTTTCAGTGACTGAAGAGGAAATCAAACGGATCTTAGGACCCTTGGATGTTCAAAAGCTCCAATCAGAAACAGAAACCAAATACACTAAAGATCACCCAAAACTTAAGTCCATCGATCTAACCGAAACCGTATTCTGGCTAGTGTAGCAAGGTTCCAATACACTTTTACGTAAACAGCGCGTAATTTTTTTCAATTCGCTAGTTCAGTCTTCTGACTTAGTGTAAAAATCCACTCCTAAATTCTAATATCTTGGGAGTTCATATGAAAAAAATGCTCGTTATTCTATCTCTGGCCTTGTCCTTCTCGGCCTTTGCGGATCCTATTTTGAATTGTGATCAATCTGCATTAGGTACTGCTCTGGAAATATCTTCCGTGGCCAGTATTCAAAATGTATCTGAAGAAGGTGACTTCGTTGTCTATGACGTCTCTCTTTCCCCTGATCAGTTGGCCACAATCACTCTTGATCGAGATTGTGACTTTTGGGATCTGAAAATGAGTGAAACTTACGGTTTATAAAGTATGAAGAGTTCCAGGCACACTTTTGCTTATGCACTGCTTACGTAAAAGTGTGCTGGAACCTATTTAGTTACCTGAATGCTCTGGTTTCGACTTCGATGATGGGGTCATTTTCTTTCACATGGTTTGAGGCACAACTAACCAAGCTTAAAATGGTTATTAATATCAGTAAAAGAGTTACGGATTGTTTTTTCATGAGCTTTTTATCTCCGACATTTTTTTAATCTTCATTTTTTAATTAATTGCTGAAAATAACTAGAAAAGCTGTGAGGGAGGAATAAAGATGGAGAAAATGTATGAAGAGAGGAAAAACTTTAAGGAATGATGAATATTATTGCTTTTGGCCTTTGACGAAAAATTCGAAGTTGAGGCCGTTAATACGATCTCTTTTTCAACCTCTTCAAGCTCAACTTTTTTTTCTTCTTTTTCTTCATCGTGATTGTATTCATCAGATTCAACAAAATCATTTAATGAGATACTTGCGCCGGAACTGAAGGCACTCATGTCCTGAAAAGTTGAGGGGATGGATAAATTTATTATGACCATGAGTATGGCGATAATAGGGAATAAAGATTTCATTGATTTAGTTGTATTAAAATTTTTTAATCCAGTCAAGACCTTGAATATATTAGAGTAATTTTCGTTTAGTTAAATTTTTGAGCTATTGAATACCGATAAGTTACTCATGAAGAGATGGCCCTCCTTTCTATCAGGTGTCTTCTGGTTTTTCAGTGCTCTTGGATTGATAGCATCCCTGTTTTGGCATTCGCTGTTTTTCAAAGATAATAGGTCCCCAGCAAATGTTCCAAAAACCTTTCATGTTTTTAAGAAATAATGTGTATCCTATTATGCATTATGAATGAACAATCAATTTTTGAAATGAATCCTCAATATTCCACCATGCCAGCTTATATGGACCAATCGGTAATCATAAAAGATGAGACGCCTATTCCCAAGAAAGGCTTCTTAAAACAAATCTTTCATCTACCGCGTGATATTCAGGATATGAAAACCAATCAGAGAACGTTGAGCGAATATTTTCAGGAATCGGCCCGGGATATTTCTCTTCTTAGTTGTCGAGTAAATGAAAATGAAAAATGCATAACTTCATTTCAAAGTCAGCTTGATCGATTAAATCAAAATTCTTTTTCCTACCAGGAGAAGGTTCAGAATCTCTCTGGTGCACTCAATCCTTTAATGGATCAGATTCTTGAAATAAAACAAGCGCACAGTTCACAGATTGAGCACTTGGAAAAAAAAGTTCGAAACAGCAGATTCATCATTGCTTTATTGGTGGTGATGAATCTGCTGGTAGTGAGTTTTGTTTCCTTTATGTAGGTCGCTGTTCAATCCCTTCTCGTCCCCGCGAAATTGTCGTAGCCGATCCTTCTAAGCGGTTAAATAACTGAACAATGGCCTTTCCAAGTGACGAAGCTGATTGAGGATTCTGTCCGGTAACAAGACGATCTGAAATGACTACTTGATTGGCCCAATTTTTACCGGCCAAAAAATTACCCCCTCTCTCACGAAGTCTGGACTCCAAAAGAAAGGGAACAATCTTATCTTTTCCTACTTCCCGTTCTTCATTATCGGTAAAAGAATTGATCTGTTTCCCATCAACCAGATACTTCCCATCCGAAAGTTTCACGCTGGTCAGAGCTGATGGTCCATGACATACGGCCGAGACAATTCCACCCTTCTCATAAATGGAAGAGGTGACTCGCTCAATTTCAGCATTATCAGGAAAGTCCCACATAGTTCCATGACCTCCGGCAAAGTAGATGACCTGATATCTGGCCGGATCAATACTTTTTATCGGAAGGGTCGGGAGAGAATTTTGAATATTGAATTTTTCGACAAAGCTTTTGTTCTCGGGATCATCGAGTTTAAGACTATCTTTTTCCATGGGAGCGTCACCGCCTTGAGGACTGGCGAAATCAACTGAGAAGCCGTCATTCATGAGTGGCCAGTAAACGTGACTTACTTCCGAGAGAAACCATCCGGTTTTTTGTCCAGAATTTCCTAATTGATCATTGCTAGTGACGACAATTAAAGCATTCTTGTTCATGATGTCCTCCTAAGATTGAAGTAGACGTTATCTTAGGTGGGCCTGATTTAATAGACGGGGTGTGTGTCCATTCCTGCTCTGCGAAAGAAGGAAATATGTTGGTCTCTCTGCCCCCAATTGATTACAATACCCTCTATGAATAAACCATTTACACCACCTGCTAATGTTAAAGAAGTCCTTGAACGTTTGAATCGTCCTAAGAGGGCAGTCATTACTGGTGGAATGCCATACGCTAACGGTCCTTTGCATCTAGGTCACCTGGCCGGTGCCATTGTTCCACCGGATATTCTTGCGCGCTACATGCGCATGATGATTGGAAAAGAAAATGTTTTATTCGTAAGTGGCAATGATGATCACGGTTCTACCTCGCAAGTGGCGGCCTTGAAAAATAATATGCCGGTGCGCGAGTTCATCGACATGATTCACGTTAAACAAAAGCAAACAACTGAGCGCTACGGAGTTTCCTACGATATTTTTTCAGGAACTTCCCGACCGGACTGTTATCCTATTCATGAAGAGATTTCTCAGGATTTTATCCGTAAGCTCCATAAGAATGGCATGCTAGAGAAGAAGACCACTAAGCAGTGGTTTGATCCAAAGCTTAATCTTTTTTTGCAAGACCGGAATGTAACAGGGAAATGTCCAAATCCAGCTTGTAGTAATGAAACTGCTTATAGTGATGAGTGTGAAGTTTGCGGAATTCAATATGATCCTAGTCAATTGATCAATCCTAAATCATCTCTCTCAGACGCCACTCCTGTGTTAAAAGACACTGTTCATTGGTACCTGGATATGTGGAAAGTCTCGGATGAGTTAACTGAATGGATTAAATCCAAACAGAACAAATGGCGAAAAGGTGTCTTTAACGAAGTTTTTGAAACCGTTCAGCCAGCTTTTCAATTTGATAATACTCATGAGCCTGAGTTCAAAGAAATGCGCGCCACTCTACCTAAGCATAAGAGCCGGTACGCTCCTGGGAAAAAAGTAGTTGTACAGTTCGAAAACAAAGCAGATTTAAACGCTGGTATTAAACTCTTTGAAGACAAAGGCATACCAACGACGCTCTTAGATGGCTGGGCCCATCGTTCCATCACTCGTGACGTCTCTTGGGGGATCCCTCTTCCGACAGAACTTGATCCTGATATGGCCGGCAAAACTCTTTATGTGTGGCCGGATTCACTGATCGCTCCCATTTCATTTACCAAAGCCGCTTTGATAAAACAGGGACGTGATCCCAGTGACTACGAGAAATTTTGGAAAGACCCTGAGGGCCGGATCTATCAATTCCTGGGACAGGATAACGTTTACTTCTACGTGCTCATGCAAGGGGCGATGTGGTTTGGTTCACAAGACAATATTCATAAACAACCAGGTGCGGGTGATTATCAGCTCACTGATGTCTTCAGCGTTTTCCATTTGATGGTAAACGGTGAAAAGATGAGTAAGTCACGTGGTAATTTTTATTCCGCCGATCAGTTGACTGAAGAGATGGGCTTTGATCCGGATCAGGTGAGATACTTTCTTTCAACTTTAGGACTTCCGGATAAGCAGTCAAACTTTGATTTCGAAACCTTCAAGGAGAGAAATAAGTTTTTGGCAGGCCCCATGAATGCGGCGATTGAGAAACCCATTTCGGCCGTTCATACGAGATTTGAAGGCAAAGTTCCCGAAGGGAAGTTACTGGAGAAAGCGGAGAAAGAAACGATGAAGATCGTTCAGCTTTATCTTAAGAGTATGGAGAAGGCCGAGTACTTAACCCTTCTTGGACAAATTGAGAATTACGCCAGACTCATTAATAGCTTCTTTGTTCAATACAAACCACATGATGATAGGGCCGACCTTCAGGGACGCGAGGATGGGCTTTACAGCTGCTTCTATATCTTAAAGAACCTCATGATCATGCTTCATCCATTTGCTCCTCAAACCATGGAAAGAGTGCGCCAGTCGCTTAATCTTCCTGAGGATGTTTTTTCTCTTGATCAACTAGGCACCGGCATTTCCCCGGGCCACCTCATCGGTCAAAAACAACGATACTTCCCCTCCGAGGAGTAAAAAAGTTCCAACACACTTTTACGTAAGCAGTGCGTTTACTAAAAGAATTAACTAAGGGCCATTGCGATGAAGATTTTATTATTTCTCATGACCCTTCATTCTTTTGCTCAATCAACAAATTCTGAGATTCAGGCCTATTCTCTTAAAATCAACAAGACTCTTCCTGAAGTTTATGATCCCGTTACGAAACTCATCTCCACTCGCGTAGAGAACAATAACTTTTATTATCACTTTCAACTTAAAGCGACTCTGAAAGAGTTCACCGAGGCGAAGCCCAAAGTTCATGCGCAGGTTTTAAAAACCGTTTGTTCCCAATCTAGAGAACGCGTAATCCTTCAAAAGTTTAAGTCCAACCTCATCTATCGATATGAGAATGACAAGGGCATCTCACTTGGAGAGTTTATGATTAGGCCTAGTCATTGCCAGAAGTAATTCTTGTGCGCTGCTTACGTAAAAGTGTGTTGGAACCTTATTTTTCTTCTTGGGCTTCTTGAACGGGGCGAGGGGAATTCATTGCTTTGGATAAGGTTTTGGCGGCATCCGTGAGACCCCATTTTTGAGCAATTTTCAAGGGAGTTTGGCCTGCATTGTTTTTGATATGTGGATTGGCGCCAGCAGCAATGAGGGAATCTATATTCCAGGTATTTCCTCCTTCGGCAGCATAATGCAAGGCCGTCCAACCTTTAGTATCCTGGGCATTCATTTCTGCTTCTGCTTTAATGAGTTCATCTATTATTGTTCCATTAACGAGCATCGCCGCTAGCATCAAAGGTGTCGTTTTATCTCTACCGGCCAAGTTCGGATTGGCCCCGGCATTGAGAAGTTTCATAACTAAAAGTGAACTGGTGTTGAGATCTTTATCAATTCGAATAGGTAAGTCTTCTTGCTCGGAGCCCCCTAACAATTTTGCTAGCTGGTCACGTTTGTCTTGGGCTTCAAAAGCACCTCTCATCGCAAGCATCAGTGGAGAATCACCATCTTGATCAAGTTTGTAAGTGGCGGCACCATTTTGTAATAAGATGTCCACGAAGGGAATGCTAAACCGATAGACCGCCATCGCAAGAGGAGTGTTACTCGTTTTGTCTCGAAGATTTACATCAACTTTTCGGTTCATGAGATCTCTTAGGATCTGTGCATTCCCTCCCACGACAGCGGCATGAACCAAATTTGCATTGAAGTTATTCTTTGCGTGGGGATCGGCGCCCTTTTCTAAAAGCATTTTAAAAATATGACTATGACCTTTGACCGCCGCAACGACTAGAGCTGTATTACCAATGTAATCACGGCGATTAACGTCCACTCCTTTTTCCAAGAGCCTTTTCACGGTATCATTATCACCTCGAGCGGTAGCAAAGATAAGAGGAGTTCTGCCTTCTTCATCTGCCCAATCGACTTCTGCTCCTTTTTCCATTAAGTAAGAGATAATTTCTTTATGGCCGGCCTGGATTGCTGCAGTTAGAGGAGTTCGACCTAACTCATCTGAACCATTTACGGATAAACCTCTCTCTTCCACTAAATACTGAAGTATATCTAAATTACCAATGGAAGCAGCCTCCACCAATGGGTCTATAATGAATCCATGAAATCCACTGTCCAGATAAAATTGAAGTAGAGCAGTGTTGTTTGTGTGAATGGCCTCAATGACTTTGCCTTCGTCGTCTTTATCATATCCAAGATTTTCGAGCATCTTCTCGGCCTGTTCTTGTTCTTCAAAAGTGGGATATTTTGTTTCGTATTTTTGAACTGAAGTCTCTTTAGGCTGACAAGCGGTCAAAAGAAAAAATGCGACGACAGATATTAAGGTTTTCATGCCGCACTCCTTGTTTATCTAATCGAAGCATCTTGCACATTATAATTAAACTAAAAACCCAATACAGATAAGTGTCTTTAAGAAATGATTATGTTTACCTAAGGCATGGTGAGAGAGAATCTTTCCCTATGAAATATAGCAGACATGTTCTACTGATTCTGTTGGTTTTATTCAGCTTTGCTCAAGCCCAAGAAAGGTCACTGAGTACAGAAGACGTCGTTACTCAAGGAAGAACTTGTGTTTCGCTGGAACCTCACCAATTGTCCTGTTGGTACCGAGTTGGGAATGATATCGCTTTTCAGATCCGAGTTGGGCCTAATGGTCCCATGGTTCTTATCGAGAAAAGTGGAGGAAGTACTGGGGACTATTTTATCGACTTCAATGGAGTCACCATGTTGGTGGTTGATCTTCAAAATTATTATGGTTATCAATTTCTTTTTTATAACAGCTGTATTCCAATAGCGGGAAAGGAGGGTCACGCCTTCGTTTCGCCAGCAAATGGACGTGTTTACTCAGAGGGGCCAACTTGTGACGAGATTACTAAAAGAATCTATCGACCCGAGAATAATCTAAAGCAGATAAAACTCCAGATGATTGAAGATTCAATAAATTCTTACAGCGGTAATTGCCCGTGCCCATACAATACGATGGTGAATGGCAGAATGTGTGGAGTCCATAGCGCATATTCGAAACCAGGGGGTAGAAGTCCTTTGTGTTATGAAAGCGACATCACAGATGAACATGCGAGAGGATATTTGAAAAACAATTTTGTTCGCTAAGGGACTATAATTACAAATATTAGAGTCATTTCTTTTCCACAATTGGGGCCACAGGGTTGTCATCAATTTTCACTATGTTAAAGTAAATTCACAACTACATATTTTTAGCAGAGGACTTCACAGGATGATGAAAGGTTCTATTTTCATTCTCATTGCATTCGTTTCAGTTTCCGGGTGCGCTCATGTTCAACCAAAAGAAAAATTGCACGCAGTGATTGAGAGGACTGAGAAATTAGAACAACAAGAAGTTTTTGAGAGTGAACCAGTTGATGAAGATTCCCATGAGTTAGTTGAGGCCAAAGCCGACGATAAGGAAATTGAAACGACTGTTGGCTCTAAAGAAATTGATGAAGAGCTTGCTGAGCCTCCAAAAATTGAACTCCCCAATGAAAAGATACCATTTCTTAAAAAACGAAATTCCAGAAGAATGCAGTTCTGGGTTAATTACTTCACCGAAAAAGATAGGGCCCGATTCCAACGCTTCATCAATAATGGTGAAGAGTATCGACATCACATTGAAGAAATTTTCGAAAGTTATGGTCTCCCAAAAGAACTCTATTTTGTCGGTCTGATTGAATCCGGTTATTATCTGGGAGCAAAATCTCATGCATCGGCGGTAGGTCCCTGGCAGTTTATCACTGGTACAGGTAAGCGCTATGGCCTAAAAATATCCCGTGACATTGATGAACGAAGGGATCTTTTTAAGGCCACTCATGCTGCTGCCAGATATTTAAAAGATCTCCACAACGTCTTCTCCAGCTGGGAGCTTGCCCTTTCTGGATATAATGCCGGAGAGTTTGGGATTCTCAGAAGGATCATGAAATATAAAACCAGAGATTTTTATGAGCTTTCCCGAAGAAAGTTTCTTCCTTCGGAAACCATCAATTACGTGCCGAAAGTTCTGGCGGCGATGCATATCTTTAGTAATGCTGAGAAGTATGGTTTTAACCTTCCCAAGAAAGATATTCGGATCTTTGATGAGACTGAACTAAGGCCAATCAGGAAGAATCTATCCTTAAGAAAAATATCCCATCAGCTAAAAATCAAGCTGGCCTTGCTAAAAAAATTAAATCCTGAACTCAAGAAGGGCAAGACTCCCAGATTCTATAGTGGCACTTACCAGATCAGAATACCCAGAGGTCTGGGTTCTTTGTTGAATGCTCCAGACTTTCGTCATTCTCGAAGAGATGTCATACGAAGAACTGCGAAGAGTACATATCACCGGGTAAGAAGAGGGGAGACGCTACTGCAACTGGCCCGAAAATATAGTACTTCCGCTGGAAATCTGGCAAGACTTAATAATCTCAATTCCTGGCGGTCAAAACTAAGAGTTGGTCAGAGGATCGTTGTTTCCGGTAAGGCAGCTAAAATTAAGAAAGTGGCCAATTACCGGCCGATAACTTACAAAGTTCGAAGGGGAGATAATCTTTCAAGTCTTGCCAATTTATTTGGTATAAGCCAGAGCAAAATTGTAAAGGAAAACAATTTGCGCTCAAAGCGGATTTATGTGGGACAAAAAATCATTCTCCCAAATACGAAACGTGGTGTTTATACCGTGAGACCCGGTGATCACTTGAGTAAGATTGCACGGAAATTCAATCAACCAGTACCTGTCTTGCAAAAAATAAATGCTCTAAGGAAAAATGTTATTTTTGCTGGCCAGAAAATTATTGTGGATATTGATTAGTTGCTCTCGGTAAAGACCTTCAGATAGGCCTTGAGAGCTAAATCTAACCAGCGCTTGCAACCCAGACCATTTTTCGTCAAGTAACCCATATGCCCACCATGCTTTTCAATATGAACGATTGTTGATGGTGAATAAGTTGCCTCTTGATAGTCCTGGATACTCACAAAAGGATCATCCTCTGCTGTAATAATAACAGTCGGTATGTTGATTATTGGAAGATATTGTTTGGCCGAACAAGTCTGATAATAATCCTCACGATTTTTAAAACCGCCCAGTGGAGCAGTGTACCGTTCATCAAAGTCCCGCAAGTCTTTTACCAGCGAAAAGTCACCGATGTCTTGAGGTCGGTTAGTCTTCATATAGGTCTTTAGTTCTTGCGTGAATCTTTGATCATAAATTTTATTCAACCCTTTCTGGAGAAAGATTGAGGCCCGGTCCAAATTAATAGGTCCGTTAACGGCAATGGCATAATCCGGTTGATTGAGCTGAGGTTTTGCCGCCAGAAGAAGAAGTGCATTGGCACTCAGGCTAAAACCAATGGCAATGTGCTTATGTTCCGGCATCATGGCACGACCATGTTCAATGACCTTAGCGAGATCTTCCGCCCGTCCTGAATGGTAGGGTTCAACGGCAAGACCTGCACCCTGGCCACAGCCTCTATGATTATTTATAAAGACATGATGGCCTAAGCTCCTCGCTCTTAAAGCGGTTCGCTGCATGTAGGAGCCTTCCGCTGAGCCACCGAGCCCGTGAAACAGATAAACTACGGTTTTGGTCCTACCTTCAAGATAGGTAGAATGAATGCGTTCAGTTTCTTTTTCCAGAGTCACATTTAAAGTAATGCCTGGTTCTGAAATCTTCTCAGAGGGGATCAGATGCCCAAGGATGGTTTGAAGATGGCCGGTTTGTGCCCAAAGCGGAGGAGTGCAGACTGGTATATTTTGTCTGGTCTGGTTCAATAAATTGATGAGGGCGCTAGTCATCTTTTGATTTTAGCATAAGAAAAGGCCCCGTAGGGCCTTCTCTAAATTTTTTTCTTATCGGTAAAGCTTAGTCATTAAAGCTTTGCAATCGGTAGATAAAGTTGAGTAAACATTGCTCATGCAAGAGCGAAACTGTTGAGGATCTTCACCGGGGTCCCCACAACCTTGTCTTTCGAGTTCCTGAAAGCAGGTACGGTTCTTACTGATCTCAGTCTCAGTTGGCTTGCTTTGGTTGTCCTCCACGTATTCAATATCTGCGAAGGCCTGAAAGCTAAAAAGTAGTCCTGTCATTAGAATTATATTTTTCATTATGTTTCCTTTTAGTTAGAGAAAGTTTTTACCCAGATTTCTGATCATGTAACCTACAGCATACGGAACTGAGTATGGTCTTCTGGTAGTGGCGGTAGAATCATGCCCATAACCCAACTTGTGAAGCCATTCGTGAAACAGATTTCCGGCAACTTCATTGATATCATATCCATTAAAAAACTTGGTATTCACATTGATATAAGTAATGGAGCCATTGGTGTAGCCAACGACACTGTTGTTTGTGTAGTAAAATTTAACTCCTACATCCATCCTGTTGTTCTTAGTTGGAGTAAGTTTCTCTGCAGCATCCAGAATTGATTGGTAGATCTGTGCATTGGTTAAACCGTTATTGTTGGCGTATTGTTTTGAACCGCTATAAGTGTGGTTTAACACGGCCTTTCTGAAAGCTTCAGTTCCCACCACTTTTTTAACTAAGGCCACGGCCTCATCGTATTTATCTTCCTGATAAGTTGTTGGACTATACAAGTACACATTTGTTGAGAAACTTAGGGCCTGTGCAGGCAAAGTTGAAATGGGGGCCGGTACTTCAGTCACCGGATCAGGATCAGTGTCGGAATCCGGATCAGTTGAGTCTGTTGGATCTGTTGTATCTTCCGAGCCATCAACTGTCGTTCCATCGGTTGTTTGAGTTGGATCGTCTGTTGGCGTTCCATCCTTGTTACATGCCACTGACATGAGCGACATCAGCAGAAAAATCGCAAGCATTCTTTTCATGTACCTTCCTTGGTAAAAAATTCTTCTTTGAACGCTTGTGATCCTCCCACAGAGCATTTTTGTTCTGAAGAGGGAGAAGATTTACCTATGTGAAGGAAGGAAATACTGAATATTACAGCGGATTTTGAAATGTATTTCAAATCCACACTCTTACAAGGTTTGTAGCTTAGGAATGATAGAAATTAAAAATGGAATTTTATTGAACCAGACCCGCGAGTCTTGCCACCCAATAAGTATATAAAAAATCCGAGCCAGGGTCTTTACGGAATTTTTCGCTACCACCTTTGTAGTTAAAAGGCAGATCTTTCCAGACGAAATTGCTCCCAATGCCCTTACTTTCAAAAAAGGGATAAGCGTAAGCTCCCTGCATATGGTATTCGATCGCCTGTTTTTCTTTAACTGATTTCCATGGAAGTTTTGGCCACCAGGAAAGACTCCAATCGGGTTTCAGAGAATAATCATAGCTGATATCATATCTTGATCTGTGAATAGGTATTTCCCGCAAACTCCAGATTGATTGGTTTAAGGTTTTTTTCCAGAGTTTCTTAAGGTCTTTTTTTGAAAGGCCATCATTAATTTCATCAGCATCATCAAGATCAAATCCTTCTTTTAAGGCAAATTGATAGGCCGCCATCGTTAAGAGGTCTCTTCTGGCATCGGCCATATCTTTCCACTGAAGAACGAGACTTCTCATTGCTTCCTGGTAAATATCTTTTTCCTTTAAATTTTTGGCAATCAAAATATTTGTGATGGTACTAACCATGGTTAAATTAATCCCACTCCAGTCAGCAATCCCACCCAGATAGGTACTTCCTTCAATATTGATGAGCTTCCTTCCCATGTTTGTGAGTTTGAAGTTTTTAACGAAAATTTTTCTATCTTCTTTAGATTTTGTAGCAAGGGCCCGAAGACCATAGGCCGGAATTTTATTAAGTTTTTCTTCTGCTACTGACAATTTCGAGATACGTTTCATGTGCTTGAGTAACTCATTCCTTAATTCAGTCTCTGAATCTGGCAGAACAATATAACTCCAGATAAATCCATGAATTAAACCTTTAAACATGTCATTGTTGCCTTTGACCCGCCAGATTTTATCTTGATGTATTCCTGCCCCTAAACGATAGTCATCACCTAAAGGGATAGTACCATCATCATAGGCCGCATTGCGGGCAAAGACCTTTGGGTCTCCGGTAATGTCCATTAAAAGGATTAAACCTTTTAATGATTTTTTCACATTCTCTAAAGCTTCCTCTTCCTTCGTGACCTGATAGCGCATCGCTTGTGAGGCCAGGTACATGCCAGTCCATAAAGTCCCATCACCTACCATGATATAACCAACGAAACGACCATCTTTATCAAATTGTGCCGTTGAATACTGCCCAAGTTCATTTATATGATAGTTCTTCATTTGATGCTCAAAGTGCTTCATCTTGTCTGAAAGAGAAGGTGCATAAGCATTTCTTCTTTGAATGTCCTCAATGAGAGAAATGGAGTCAGGAACTTTATTCACCACTCGCAGGATATTGGGGTTTTTTTGATAAAAATCATAATCGGTTGGATCAAAAATAAAATATTGGTTTTTTGATTTAAATTCTTTCCGATGCTCATAGGCCTTAATCTCCGGTGCCGAGTGGTACCATTTAAAAACCTTCATATCTATCAGTCCGGCAGTAACCTTAATGAGAAGTGAACTTTCCTTGCCATAGGAGATGGTGCTTGATCTTTGATTCTCCCATAGAGGCCGTTCCTTTATTTGACTCTCTCCAATGATTCTTTCCTGTAGTCTCTCTGGTCCACGTAAAAAACTATTTTGCTGTTGGTTATTAATTCTTTGCTCAACGAGTATATTATTTTGAAACATTTCAGGGGTTCTGGTATGGCCTTCGGCCGACTTAAAAATGTCTGCTTGCTTTATCTTATAGGTAATAATCAATTGATTATCAGATTCAGTGGCTTCACCCGTCCATACTTCTTGGACGATTAAATTTTCGAACTGATAGTCTTTATATGTGAATACTTTGGTGGCAAGAAGCTTTTTATTAACATTCCTTACTTCTAGTTCTCCTTGGTAATGCCCATATAAAGAGCTTTTGCCTTCTATCTTTAAAATTTTATTCTGGAATGATGTGGCAGATGCCGCAAAATTAAGAAATAGGCTCGATACTAGCGTTAGGGCAAGAAGGGTTGTTTTATTTTTCATGGCCCTTATTATCATTCACAAAAAAGGGATACTCATCATTTGTAATTTTTACCCTTCTAAAGTTTTATTAAGGTCAATTCAGTACGGGTTCCAAGTCGTATGGGTGGTCCCCAAGTACCAGTGCCTGCACTCACATAGACATGCATGTTTCCTTCCTTGGATAATCCCCAGTAATGAGGTCTATGAACATTCTTTACGATCAGAGTCCATGGAAAGAACTGGCCGGCGTGAGTGTGACCAGAAAGCATAAGATTAAACCCAGCTTCTGATCCAAGTGCCGCCAGTTTAGGATTATGGGCCAGTAGAATTTTGAATCCGGCATCTCCACTTTTCCCTTGATAGTGACTGACCATCGCTTCCTTGGGATTGGGCGCCGGATGTCTGGCAAGAGTGGCAGCTGGATCCGTAACCCCTGCCAAGAGTAGCTTCATTCCCTGAAAGGAAATCAGGTCATGGCTGTTTAGAAGAACCTTCATTCCCATCTTCTGAAAATAGGTGATCCACTCATCAGCTCCAGAATAATAGTCATGATTTCCCATGACAAAATAAGCTTTACCAGTACTGGCAAGTCTTCTAAGAGGTTCTACATCATTTTTCAAATGGGGTACTTTCCCATCTACAATATCACCGGTCAAAACGATGAGGTCCGGATTGAGTTTCAAGGTCTTTTCAACAACTTTTTCAACATAGTTTCTTTTAAGCGTAGGTCCTACGTGTAGGTCTGTAATCTGAACTATTTTAAGACCACCCAGCGCTTGGGGTAATTCTTTCAAATCAAGCTCGATTTCCTTAACAGCTGGACCAAAGTGAGCACGGATCAAGCCTAACGCTAATGATAGAAAAGTGAGGCCCAAGACAATTGTTGTATGATATTTTTCTATGAAATTAAGCCTGGAAATAAATAAGGTAAGATCAGTTAATATTAGTGACATGATTAAAAAATTCACCAGTCCCATGCTCACATATCCAGAGATGTGCAAAGCATGATCGAGCTTGCCGTATGAGCTACGGTCAGTGCTCCAGAACCGGACGGGAATAAGCCAAACCAAAATAAAGGGGATGGCCAGAAGGAAACTGGAAAGGAAGTCTTGAGCTAATCTTGACCAGGCATAGAAGTAAGAGATGACCATTAAAAAAGTAAAAGTTAAGATAAAGCCCGATAAATATTTCCTCATTCCTTCCTTTCGTTGCCTTCTTTTACTTTTGGACGTTTAACCTGTGTATTTTCTTTAAATTCATTTAATAATTCTTTTTGCTGTTCTTCAAATTTTTCCTGTCGAGCATTGAGTTCCTGAAGTTGCTCTTCCAGCATGAAATTTTGTTCTTGAATCTCCTCTAATTGCAGACGTTGGAGTTGAAGTTGCTGATTTCGGTATTCTTCCAATGCTTCACGTTGTTTTTTACGATCCTGCTCGATCAAGCGGGCCTTTTGATTGTAGAAACAGGCATAATCCGTTCCACAATCTTTTATTTGCGCCAAGGCGGGTAGTGAAAAGCTTATCAAGATCACTAGTATTTTCATGCCTGTTATTTTATGCCTTAAGGAAAAGCTAATCAGCTGTCACGTGAATTTTTTGGCCGAAATAAAGTTAGATTTGAATACTCTGACTTTTTTTAAGTTAGACTTAATGCATTCTGAAGATCGCTGTTGCAGGTAAATAATTTTAATTAAACAGTTGCATCTATACCACAGTATAGGTTGTATACTTTTTGCATGAAAGAAGAATTGTATCAAATAGGGACGCTTGCGGAAAGAGCTCAGGTAAGCATACAGACGATTCGTTATTACGAAAGAATTAAGTTACTTTTACCTAAATCGCGCAAAGACTCCAACAAAACTCGCCTCTATGACGATGAATCTTTAAAGATTCTCCATTTTATAAAATACGCTCAGGAACTCAGCTTTCATCTGGAAGAAATTAAAGAATTGCTCATTTTAAGATGTGAAGCTACTGGCAATTGTGAAAAGGTTAAAATGAAGGCCGTGGAAAAATTAGATAGCGTTAAATCAAAGATTGAAAAGTTCAAAGGGATCGAAAAAAGCCTCAAGAAGTTCATCAATGAATGTGAAGATAATAAGGCGAAAAAGTGCCCTATCATAAAAAAATCCGAAAATAATCCAAATAAATATCTATGAATATACTTGTCTTAGATGACGACATGTGGATGTTAGAGCTGCTAGATACAGTCTTAACTGAAAATGGTTATCAAATGTCTAAGGCCCTCAATAGCTATTCAGCTTTCAAAATGTTCCAAACTATAACTTTTGATCTTATCATCTCTGATATCCATATGCCTCACCCCAATGGTATTGAATTCGGAAAGATGATTCGAAAAGAAAATTCTTTGATTCCCATTATCTACTTTTCAGCTGAACTCAATGGACCTGATACCTACGCCGCTGATATTCAAGCAATCACTAATGCTTTTTATGTTGAGGATAAGCAAATCGAGACGCTCTTAGAGATTATTAGACGATATAAGAATTGCATAAAATAGCTTCAAAAGAACGTTTGGATCATTGAAGTTTTAATTTATACTAAAGAGATGAGATTTTTAAATCATGGATTTTGGGCACACATATTAGTCAGCGGCATTTACCTTGCGATATCTTCCATCTTTGATTCAAATTTTTTTTGGGTAATTGTCCTCAATGATTTCTATGCCGTATTTTTATTGTGCTATCTTCCTTTCTTAAAAGATAAGAAAAGGAAAGTGGTTGAAAATGAATTAGATTCTTTTCTTTCAGACTCCTCGGTTGTGCTCAAAATCTATCTTCTGCCCTTATATGCGGTATCTCCTATCTTAGGGGAATTTGATGATTTACATCCTTTGCAAACTTCTTACTTGAATGCTGCAATATTTATTCCCTTGTTCTATTCTTTATTTAAGTTAGTCGTAGTGAAAGCTTCAAAAGGAAACGGTCTTAAACTGGGATTTTTAGGATTGGTGTTTATTGTGGCCATCCACGTCATTGATTACAAATTTTCTCTTCCATTTATACTTATTACCATCGCCAGCACTCTAGTTTCCGTAACAGCCGTATTAGGTGGTTTATATTTTCAGAGACAAAGAGCATCAGACGCGCAGAATAACTCTTAAAATTAATCCTTCCTTAATTATGTTCCTCCCCATACTCAATCAATGTATAGGGCCCTATGCTTCCTCCTGTAAGAGAGGATGATATGGATAATTCAAGCCTTAATAATGAAATTGTGAAACGAAGCGTTCCTTTTGTAGATATGGATGATTTTAGTCCACTTATCAAGTCACTTAAAGATAAACAGGTGGTGATGCTAGGTGAATCCACTCATGGAACCAGAGAGTTTTATGAATGGAGAAGTTTAATCACTGCTGAGCTTATTCAAAACCATGGCTTTAGTTTCGTTGCAGTCGAGGGAGATTGGCCCGCCTGTGAAGCCGTCAATAAACATATTCAGGATCCTTCTGCTAAAAGTTCTTTTGAAACTCTAGGTAACTTTTCCCGATGGCCGACTTGGATGTGGGGAAATCAAGAAATGGTTAAATTAATGGACTGGTTAGAAGAATGGAATGCCAGCTTATCCAGAAAAATTGGATTTCATGGTCTTGATGTTTATTCACTTTATGAATCGATTGATGAGATCATTCACTGTTTAAAAAAAGCTGATCCTGCAATTGCCCGTAAGGCACAAGAATATTACTCCTGTTTTGATCCGTTTCGGCATGATGAGAGGGCCTATGCAAGTTCCTTGTTAAAGTTCCCTCAGGGATGTGAAAGAGAAGTGAGGATGGCGCTAGAAGAAATACTAGTTAATGGTCTTGATTCTGCTGATGAATATTTTGATATGGCCCAAAATGCACGCATCATACAAAATGCTGAAAGATACTACCGAGCAGTCGTTTTAAACGGCAATGAAAATTCCTGGAATATCCGGGATAAACATATGCTGGAAACTTTGGAGACCCTTTTGAAACATTACGGTCCTTCTTCAAAAGGTATCGTCTGGGCCCACAATACCCACATAGGAGATTACCGGGCAACTGACATGGCCTTAAGGGGAGAAGTAAATCTTGGCGGACTTGCACGAGAAAAATTTGGAAGGGAAAAGGTGGGCCTCGTTGGATTCACGACCTATACCGGTTCAGTTATAGCTTCCCATGCCTGGGACGGAATAATTGAAGTCATGGAAGTTCCTGTGGGGAAACCTGGCAGTATTGAAGCTCACCTCCATAATTGTATTCCAATGGTGGGACACGAAAATTATTACATTACATTCAATAATGTTGAAAAAGGATCTGCCTTATTGGATTACCGCGGTCACCGTGCAATTGGAGTTGTGTACTATCCTGAGCATGAGCGTGGGAACTATGTTCCAAGTTCAATCGCAGAACGTTATGATGCTTTAGTCTTTCTGGATGAAACAAAGGCACTGTCGCCACTTGGTTATAGTTTTGATCGTAAGAAAATTCCTGAGACTTATCCATTTGGTAGCCGATTGTAAAAAGGAATGAAGAAACTACTCATTGGAATCTCACTACTGTTTTTACTCCCGGCAGAATCTTCATCTTCTCTCATCCTAGGTTCTTTTGTTGATACAAACTATGCCTTGGATTCAAATAATCCCTCAAGTCGTGAGAGGGCGAACTTTCAAACTCAACCAGCAAAACACAATGAGTTTAATCTCAACCTCGCTTTCATTGAAGTCTCTTTGAAGGAACCGGAGAGACGAGGACGACTGGCCTTACAGTATGGTTCGTCCGTGGACAGAAACTATGCAGCAGAAAGCAATAAAAGCTTACAAACAATTCAAGAGGCCTACGCTGGAGTAAAGCTAAATGAAAAACTCTGGCTAGATGCCGGAATATTTTTTTCTCACATTGGAATTGAATCTTTTATTTCAAAGAAAAATATTAACTATACCAGGTCTCTGAACGCCGACAATGTTCCTTATTATGCTTCGGGTGTTCGTTTTGAATATCAAAAAAATGATCAAGAAGTTTTTCAACTTCATATCTTAAACGGATGGCAAACCATTCAGGAGAATAATACCAGTAAGGCAATCGGTATGAAGTATCAGAACTCCTCTTTTACCTATAATAATTTTTTGGGAGATGAAAAAGTCACAACTCCAAAAAGCCGGTTTCGGACATATCATAATTTTGTATACCAGAAAAAATTGAATAGCATCTGGACCCTGCAGAGCTCCTTTGATGTAGGAACCCAGTCTCAATTAGAAAATAATGGCATCAATAGCTGGTATGCAACAAGTCTTATCATAGGCCAGAAGTTAAATGCACTTTCTGACATGGGGTATAGAATTGAATATTATCTTGACCGACATCAATCAAATATCCTTACTGACTCAAGCCATGGATTTCAAGTTGTAAGTGCTTCAGTAAATTATGACAGGAACTTGTCTAAAGACACTAGCTGGAGAAGTGAGGTAAGAGGCTTTTATTCTAAAGATGGAATCTTTCCGGAAGGTAGGGGATCTTTGAATCGTTGGGATGGTTTACTCGTTACTTCCTTGGGGATTTCTTTCTAGTGGTTGATACTCTAATTTTATCTAAATATAACAGCAAAACATGACGTGCAGCATGTCTTTCTCTATGTGTTCTGGATATAAAGCTCAACATGTTAGGCCAAAACAATTACAAGAACATTCTTTTCTTTCTGATTCTTTTGATTTCTAAAAATCAATTTGCGGGCACTCTTGAACTTGCGGATTATCTTCATGAGGTCAAAGCTTCCAATCCCGTGATTCAGGCCTCAATATTAAGGGCCCTTGCTTTAAAGCATAGGATTTCACCAGCAAAGACACTGGATGATCCATTTATAGCTGCTGGTCTTGATGAAATACCTTTTGAGGGAGGTAAGGGTAAGATATGGCGTTATCAAGTAAGCCAGTCGTTTCCCTTTCCAGGAAAACTCAAGGCAAAAGGAAGTATAGCTGAAGAGACTGCCCATATTGCCGAGGCAGATACTGAGACATTAAGTCGACAAATGCAAGTTATGGCCACGCAGTCTTTTCTTAAGGCCGTTTATAACTTAAAGGCCATTGAACTCAATGAAAGAATTCGTAAAATTATTGAAGAGACCACAGCAAGCGCCAAGGCCCGTTATCGAACAGGTGATTCCAGCCATCACGAATGGTTACTGGCAAAGCTTGAACTCTCAATTTTAAATATTGAAACACTACGCCTTAAGCGTACGCAAACTTCCCTCTATTCCCTGTTAAATGAATTACGAAATCTACCACCTGATACAGAAATCAAGCTTAATCTAGATCAAGATAAGCTCGACCAATTCATTTCAAGCAGTATGAAGGAAGATATTGAAAACCAGCCAGAGGTTAAATCCTGGAAATTTCAAACTAAGGCTGCAGCTTCTGAGTTAAAGCTTGTTAAATTATCCTTCGCTCCGGACTTTGTTATTCAAGGCATGGCGATGGAACCCAGAACGAAAGAGGCCGGAATGATGGAACCATCCAATTGGGGAGTCATGGTTGGTATTACTGTTCCTATCTTTTTTTGGAGGAAACAGTCAGAGTTAGTTGCTGCTGCAGAGAATGAAAGACTTTCTAATCTGGCCGGACAAAGAAGCCTCATGAATAGGCTAAAAACCGAATTAACAGACGCTAAGCTTCAGCTGCAATCCTCCTTAGAAGTTGTAGCTCTCTATCAAAATGATGTTATTCCTTTAACTGAAATAGCTGTTAAGAACGCCCGAACTTCTTATACAGCAAAAACGATGGATCTCGGTCAGCTCCTTGTGGCCCTTCGTTCGCAGAGAAGTCAGGAGCTAGAATTATTAGGCGCTAGAATGGATGTGTTGATAGCTAAAACTCGATTGAACAATCTACTTTCAAATCCTCCTGTTCAAAAGTTTGCACCTGCGCGTCCCACTCTTTTTGGTTCAAGTATGGGACAGATGAGTGATTCCGGAATGGATAGTCCGGCGACTATTAATATGGGTCAAGGAATGAGCGGTCCTGCTGGAAATAAAAACCCAATAGATGCATCTGGTCCTGCGCCTGATGGAATGAGAGGAATGTAATGCAAGGCCTGTTAATTTTTTTCTGTTTCTTTTTAATTGAGGCTGCCTTCGGTCAACATATTCACTCCGAGGTTGTCAAAAAAGAGGAACCAAGAGTGGCAATTGATGTACCACCTCAGCAGCAATCGAGAATTGGTCTAAAGACTTCAAAGACCGTAAAGAAGACTGTCGCTCACACTATCAGGACAGTCGGATCCATCGTTGCTGATGAAAGAAAAGAGGCCCATATCCATACGAAAGTAAATGGCTGGATAGAAGACATCCATGCAGATTATGTGGGAAAAGAAGTTAAAAAAGGTGGGCCTCTTTTTGATCTTTACGCTCCAGAACTGGTTACAACTCAGGAGGAATACCTGGCGGCCAGAAAACAGAAAGGGGTTGGGCAGGAACTTGCCCAGGCGGCACTTGATCGATTACGTCTGTGGGGAGTACCAATCAAAGAAATTGATAAGCTTAAAAAGAATGGCAAATCATCCCGAACAATCACGTTTGAATCACCGCTTACTGGTTTTGTAATCAGTAAAACGGCCATACAGGGTATGTACATCACCCCTGGAATGGAGCTCTACCAAATAGCTGACTTATCATCCGTATGGATTGTGATTACCCTTTATGAATTTGATGTGGCAATTATTAAGCTGGGAGATAATGTAGAAGTCAGTTTACCATATGACCCTACGGCAAAGCTTAATGGTAAAATTAGTTACATCTCTCCAAATATCGAATTAGAAACCAGAACAGCCAAAGGAAGAATCGAAGTCGATAATAAGAATCAAAATCTAAAGCCTGGCATGTATGTCAATGTCAGTATAAAAAAAGAACTAGGTGAATCTATCGTTGTGGCCGATGATGCTGTTATTGATACGGGAACGAGGAAAATAGTTTTCGTAAAGTCTGGAGATGCCCGGTTTGAACCCCGGGAAGTAAAAATAGGTCCAAGAGTTGAAGAGGAATTTATTATCCTTTCAGGACTTAAAGCAGGGGAGGAAGTCGTCACTAGCGCCCATTTCTTCATTGATGCCGAAAGTAAAATCAGGGCCGCAACTCAAAAAGGTTCTTCTGTTTCTCCTGCTCATGGCGGTCATTGATGATAAGTAGAATCATTCAGTGGAGCGTCCACAATTCGAAGATTGTTTATATCTCTTTTTTGTTGCTTGGACTTTGGGGAGTTTACTGCTTAAAGAACATTAAAATTGATGCTATCCCAGATCTTTCAGAAACACAGGTTATTATCTTTACAGAATGGATGGGAAGAAGTCCTGACCTCATAGAGGATCAAATTACCTATCCTCTTGTTACTTCCATGTTATCGGCCCCCAAAGTAAAAGTTGTTCGTGGTCAATCCATGTTCGGAATGTCTTTTGTCTATGTCATCTTTGAAGATGGAACTGATTTATATTGGGCACGTTCGAGAGTTGTTGAATATCTTTCAAAACTTTCAGGTCAGTTTCCAGAGGGCGTAAACCCTAGCATCGGTCCTGACGCTTCAGGGGTTGGCTGGATTTTTCAGTATGCTTTGGTTGATCCTACCGGCCAGCACGATCTTTCACACATCAAGACCTTTCAAGACTGGTATCTTCGCTACTGGTTGACCTCTGTTCCAGGGGTGGCAGAAGTGGCGAGTGTTGGGGGGTATGAAAAACAATATCAAGTAGAAGTTGACCCTAATAAGATGACGTCACTTAAAGTTTCCCTACCTACAGTGATTAATGCCATTAAAATGAATAATAAAGATGTCGGTGGTAGAACGATAGAAGTATCAGAAAAGGAGCATTACATACGAGGGTTGGGATATGTTAAACATCCTGCTCAGATTGAAGAAATTTCTTTAGGTTTAGGCCCAAATGGAACTCCTATACGTATTGCAGATATTGCACGAGTCTCCTTGGGACCGAATATTCGTCGGGGAGTATCTGACTTAGATGGTAAAGGTGATACGGTTGGCGGTGTCATCGTCATGAGGCAGGGCGAAGATGTTTCTACCGTTATTGCCGGAGTAAAGAAAAAAATTGAAGAAGTCAAAGGAGGATTTCCTCCTGGTCTTGAGTTGAAAATTGTTTATGACAGATCAAATCTAATTCAAGAAGCGATAAGTACCTTGCGAAACAATCTAATCGAAGAGGTTATCCTTGTTTGCCTGGTGATGTATGTCTTTCTTCTTCATGTAAGAAGCACCTTCGTTGTCATCATTTCCATGGTTGTTTCCATTCTGATTTCAATCATTCCTTTATACTATCTTGGTATAAGTCTTAACATCATGTCATTAGGAGGTTTCATTCTCGCTATTGGGGATATCGTTGATGGGGGGATCATACTTGTTGAAAATGCTCATAAGAAAATTTCCGAGAGTACAGGTAAAATAGACTATAAGGCAATTGCTGTTGAATCATGTAAAGAATTGGGGCCTGGTCTTTTTAGTGCATTATTGGTTATTGCCGTTTCTTTTTTACCTATTTTTACGATGGAAGCACAGGAAGGTAAGTTATTTCATCCTCTGGCATTTTCAAAAAACTTTGTCATGCTGGCCACAGCATTAACTACGATAACTTTAGTTCCGCCCCTTATTGCCAGTCTGGCACGTGGTAAAATTAGAAAAGAAGAAGAAAATCCTATCCACCAAAGGATAATGAATTGGTACCGGCCAATGATCAAGTGGGCACTTAAGCATGCCAGGAAAGTTCTCGCCATGGCCCTGGGATTGGTGTTTCTGGCAGGAATTGCCTTCACTCGTCTTGGCTCTGAGTTTATGCCTTCTTTATGGGAAGGGGATTTATTATATATGCCGATTACTGTTCCTGGTATTTCTATTACTACCGCTTCCGACATCCTTACTCGACAGGGTGAAGCGATAAAAAAAATCCCTGAAGTTGAGACAGTTTTTGGCAAGGCCGGAAGATATGAGACTGCAACGGATCCTGCACCCTTATCAATGTTTGAATTTAATATTCGTTTAAAGCCTCGTCATCAATGGCGCGAAGGATTGGACCAAGAAAAATTAATCGCTCAATTGGATGAAGCTGTGGCCGTACCCGGCCTAAATCGGGCCTGGACCAAACCTATCAGAGGTAGAACGGACATGCTTTCAACTGGTATTAGGACCCCTATAGGAATAAAAATTTTTGGAAAAGATTTAGAAGTCATTGAGGAAATTGGAAAGCAGCTTGAAAAATCCCTTGCTAAAGTTGAGGGCACTCGTAGTGTTTATGCTGAAAGAATTGGAGGAGGCCACTACGTTGATTTTGAACCTGATCATAAATCTCTTCAGAGATTTGGACTTAATGTGAGCGATACTCAATTGATTCTAGAAACGGCTATTGGAGGAATGGATATTTCACAAACCGTTGAAGGCCGTGAACGATACACTATCAATGTTAGATATCCGCGAGAACTTAGGGATAATGTTGAAAATTTAGGTAGGGTACTCGTCACTTCACCCTTGGGAGTCCAGGTACCTTTGAGTCAATTAGGGAAAATCATCATCCGCATGGGACCTCCCATGATCTTGGATGAAAATGGGTCAATTGCCGGATATGTCTATATTGATTTAGAGGGACGAGATCCTGGTGGATATGTAAAGGATGCTAAAAAAATCGTTGAGAGAGACTTAAAACTACCGCCTGGATACTTCATTTCCTGGACCGGCCAATATGAATATCTGGAAAGAATGCAAGATAAGATGAAGTTGGTAATGCCTCTAACCATTCTACTCATTTTTGGATTTCTCTATATGGCAATGCGATCCGTATCCCGGACGCTTATAACCATGCTCTCTTTGCCACTAGCTGCAGTGGGTAGTATCCTTTTCATTTGGGTGCTCGGATATAACATGAGTGTTGCTATTTGGGTGGGAATCATTGCGCTAATGGGAGTGGCCATACAGGATACTATGGTGATGGTTGTCTTTTTAGATGAAGCTTGGGCCTTGAGAAAATCAAAAGGTGAATTAAATAACCTCGATGATTGTTTTATGGCCACATCTGAAGGCGCCCTGAAAAGTTTGCGCTCCATTGTCATGGATCTTGTGACTGACTTTATAGGTTTACTTCCAGTAATGCTCGCAGTTGGATTGGGGGCAGATGTTATGAAACGATTATCGGCCCCTATGTTTGGTGGGCTTATCCTTCTGATGTTTTTTATTCTGATCGTTATACCATGTGTATATTTAGTGAGAGAGCAAAGAGTCTTCATAAAACAAATAAAGTAATCCAATCAGTAATACCATCAATGCTAAAAGCCGTGACTCCATTCGAAGGACCCGTTTAAATCTTCCAAAGTCGACTTATTATCAGTGCCACCTATGGTCCAAGTCGCTTTATATCAAGGAGATTTGTATGCCCAGAAGACATAGAGACAACTCAAACCGATTGAATCTTGAAAGGAATCTAGGAGTGAGCGGCCGTTACGCTCCTAACGATGATTACACTTTATGGAAAAGAGATATGGAACGCCAGGGACAAGGTCGGGGCAATAGACCTTTCGTTGATCGTGAACTTGAGAAGGATGCAGATAAGGCCGCCAGGGCCCATGTAAGAGGAGTGCACTACGGCAAAGGCCCGAAAGGCTTTCGCCGCTCAGATGAAAGGATCAAGGAAGATGTCTGTCAGGCACTCTTTGATAGCTATGATGTCGATGCTTCAAATATAGAAGTGGAAGTTAAGGATGCCTGTGTTTATTTAAAGGGTGAAGTTGACGACCGTATGACAAAACGTATGGCAGAAGACACAGTGGAAAATTTGAAAGGGGTAAAAGATGTTCAGAACATGCTTACTTTCAAGCGTGAACCAAAAATTGAAAGAAACATCTCCCGGCCTGAAGATGAATTAGGAACGAGATTGTCCTGAGTGATAACCAACGATTTAAATAGAAGGTGAATTATGTTTGAAGATATTAAGGCCATTCAAAAATCGATGGCAAGTACAGCAGAGTTCTTAAAGCCATTAATGGCCTCTGGAGAATTTAATAATAACAATGATGCTTTTGTATTACTTAAGGCCACTTTAAAGGCCATTAGGGATAGAGTCACTCCTGGCGAATCGATGCATCTTGCCGGCCAATTACCTGCTCTTTTGCGGGGATTTTATTTTGAAGGCTACGATTTCTCTAAAATGCAGGCACCGGTTAGTCAGGCAAAAGACGTGTTTGACTTCCTCAGTGATGTCCGTTTCCACTTAGGAGGACATGATTATCTTAATCTTGAGAAAACAGTCCCTCTGGCAATGAGGATAATTTTTGATTCAATCGATCAGGGAGAGGCCAGACAAGTTAAACAACAATTACCGAAAGAAATTCAAGACTTTTCCATGCAGTGACACCAAGGAGGTTCAAATGGAAACTAGTACACAATCTGGCGGAAAATTACAAAGTGGCAATAGTATGGAGCAATGTATTCGTGATTGTATTGCTTGTTATCAAGAATGTATTTCCTGCATTCCTCATTGCCTCTCTCAAGGAGGAAAACATGTTGAACAAAAGCATATGACACTTATGATGGAGTGTGCGGAAATGTGTAATATGAGTGCAACGCTGATGCAGCTTAAAGGGGAATTTGCGTATGAGCATTGCCAACTCTGCGCTAAAGTTTGTGACGCCTGTGCAGAATCGTGCAGTGGGGTTGATCCAAATGATTCAATGATGCAGAAATGCGCTGATATGTGCCGGCGATGTGCGGATTCATGTCGAAACATGGGTCACTAAGTTACTTATTGGTCTTGTCGGTTCCAAACGAGTATCCGGCAAGGCCTCTTTTACCTTAATTTTCCTTCAGAGTTTTACGTAAGTCCTTGAATAGATTGAGCTCTTGGCCAAGTCGCTTTGTCTAACTTTCTTCTGTTCTTCCTAAAAAACCCGTAAAATGTAAAATCACTGTTAACAATTAGGTTACTGTATGAAATCAATTATAACTGGATATGTCAGCGACAACGATGAAGTTAAGGCCTGCGAGGAACTCGCGATAAAAATTAATGCAAAAGAAGCCAAGCTGAACATGATTTTTTGTTCCCGCAACTACGACAAGAATAAACTTTCGGAAGCTTTTCACCATTACTTTGGTCCTCAAACAATTGGTTGTTCAACTGCTGGGGAAATCTCTGAAGTTGGTTTTACTGACCATGGACTCGTGGGTATGTCCCTTCAGGGAGATGAGTTTGAAGTGGATTTAATCACTATTACCAATCTTAAAGACCGAGACGAGAATATCATCCTTGATATAAAGCAGCAGTTTCAGAATATTCAATTAAAACATCGCACACTTTTAAAAGAGGGAAAAACTTTCGGTATTCTCTTAATTGATGGGCTTTCGGTTAAAGAAGAAGAGTTTGTTTCATTAATTGATGGCGCACTAAAAGGTTTGCCTGTAATTGGAGGATCGGCCAGTGATCAATTGAAGTTTGAATCAACTCTGGTCTATGCTAATGGAGAGCTCCGTGAGAATGCGGCCACTCTTGCCATTGTGACCACAACATTACCTTTTGAAATATTTAAAGTTCAACATTTTAGGGAAACAGAAGATAAATTCGTCATCACCTCCGCAACACCTCAGACAAGAACGGTTGAAGAGATTGAAGGTATCCCTGCTGCCAGGTTTTATGCAGAAAAATTAGGCCTCAAGGTTTCTGATCTTAACCCGCAAGTCTTTTCAAATTATCCAGTGATGTTGAAAATAGGGGAAGACTATTACGTCCGAAGCATTCAAAAGATGAATCCGGATTTAAGCCTGACTTTTTATTGTGCTATTGATAATGGTCTGGTCTTACGTTTAGGGTCACTTCGTTCAATTTATGAAAGTAGTACTGAGTTGTTTGACCAACTGGAAAAAGTTTTAAAAGGTGATAAGTTTTGTCTCGGATTTGAATGCGTTTTAAGACGTCTGGAAATTATGCAACTTCCTCCGGAAGATAAAGAAAGAATCATCAATTTATATAAAAAGAATCAGATGGTAGGTTTTCATACTTTTGGTGAGCAGCTCGGAGGAGTTCACATCAATCAAACACTAACGGGAGTGGCCTTTGGCACAAAAAGAAATCAAGACTAAGGAACTCCTGGAAAAAGAAATTGAACGCCTGCTGAAGGTCAATAAGGCCCTCATGGACCGTGTGGAAAGAGATGTCGGTACCCGAAGTCCTTTTGCTTTATTTGAGAAGAATGTGCACCTGGCCTCATTGGTGAAAGAGCGAACTCTTGAATTAGAAAAATTAACGACTGAGCTTGAAAATGAGAAAAATAAGCTTTCCAGTATTATTCAGGCACTACCTGGTGCGATTTTCTTTTTTAATCATAATTATAGAGTCGATCGGGCATTTACGACTTTTTTAGAAAAACGCTTCAATGCTCATGAAGGCTGCCACCTCGAAGAGATCATTGGAGAGGATTTTTTTAACATTGTAAAACAACAAGTAGAGCTGTTATCCCAGAATCTTGAAGTCGTTTTCTTTGATTTTTTAAATGCAAACGATGAAATGGAATATTATTATACCTGTTCTGTCTCCTGTCGAAATAAGGATCAATATGTGCTCTACATTCAAGACAATACTGAAAAGTACTTGCAAGAAAAATTGATTAAAGAGCAAGAGGCAAAGATTCTTCAATCCTCAAAATTGGCATCACTAGGTGAAATGGCCGCAGGTGTGGCCCATGAAATCAACAACCCACTGGCCATTATTAATGTCGCTGCCAATATGCTCAGTAAATTATTGAAACGAAATAATATCACCGTTCCGGCCATAGTCACATCTGTTGAAACCATTGAAGTAACTGTTGCCAGGATCTCAAAGATTATTACAGTGATGAGAACCATTTCCAGAGAATCAATGGAGTTTCGTAAAGAAGAGGTTCCTTTTATTGAGCTGATTCAGGACGTTTTTGCTTTATGTAGTGAGAGGTTCAAGAATAATTACGTTGATTTAAGATTAAAAATTAATAATCCCAATCAGAATATTACTATCTACTGTGACAGAATCCAACTTTCCCAGGTCTTGTTGAATCTCCTCAATAACGCCTATGATGCCACAGAGGGAACAGAGGACCCTTGGATTGAAGTCAGGTTCTCAGGCGATGCTCAAAATGATTTTATTTGTATTGAGAATACTGGTAAAAAAATCGATAAAAGCATTATTACTAAAATTTTCAATCCATTTTTTACCACTAAAGAAGTAGGGAAAGGTACTGGTCTTGGTTTATCTATTTCTAAATCCATCATGGATCGTCACCATGGCAGTATCGAACTTGTGCCAGAATCAGAAAATACCACTTTCATTTTAAAACTTCCGAAAAAAAGCCTGTGATTCCTTGTCATAATCAGTTCAAACACCTTACTCTATTTAGATGAGTACTGAATTATTGAATGACATTTTTCTTTTTAACCTTTTTGATTACATGCCTCCCATTTATTCTTACTTCTTATGCTGTTTAGGAGCAATCTTTGCAGGAACTGTTGTAGGTAAGGAACGCGAAAAAGCCCAAAAGGCGGCAGGTCTTCGAACATTTGCCATGGTGGCATTAGGCTCCTGTGTTTTTACTCTTACGGCCCGATTGGTGATGAATCAGCATATATTTATTGATGGTGCCCGGATACCAGCACAAATTGTGAGCGGGGTAGGTTTTTTAGGAGCAGGGGCCGTTTTTCGTTCCGGCCGTATTATAAGTGGTTTAACTACTGCGGCAGGAATCTGGGCAACGGCCGCGGTCGGTTTGGTTTTTGGACTAGGTTTTTTTACGTTCGGTTTAAGTATAACCTTCATGATTTATGTACTTCTTTGGGTCCATTCTTTCATGGATAAGAGAAATCTCCATGCAAGTGTTTGGACTGATTATTTTATTCATGTGGATTCATTAGACGGTAAAGGCACTATCATCATTGGAGAGATTGTAAGAGATTGGGGACACAAAATAGATGTTATCAGCTCTCAAACAGAAGCTCAAAACGTAGAAGTATGGAAGATTAAATTGTCGTCTTTGCATAAGCCGCATCAAAGATTTTTAAGCGAGTTAGCGATTCAATCTTACGTGATTAAACTGGAAAAAGCTGCTTTAGACAATTCAGTAAAGAATTGAAATTGATTTTCGCTCTTTTTCCTCCTAGAATGAGAGCGTGAAGTTACTTCTATTAATGATTCTTATGCTCACTTCTTTTATTTCTGCCTCAGTAGCTGAGACAGGTTGTTTTTGTGAAGACGACATGAGTAGTCATATCTCTGAAGAGCATACTTCAGGCCCTACTGAGAAGAATGATGATGCCCCTGCTAATCATTGTTCTCATACCTGTAGTCAGTGCCATTTTGCTGCTCTTTCAGTGCCCATTTTTAGTATGATGAACATTACTCCGTCGTTTGTTGTTCAATTCGTTTCTACGGTTCAATCTACGCGATCGGTCCCTCAAATTCTCTATCGCCCGCCCATAGCCTAAAGACTTTCTTTTTCCGCATTTAATATAAATTGAAAGGACTAATAAAGTGCTGAATTCTATTATTAAGCTGGCCTTGCGCCAAAGGCTTGCTGTGCTTACGGCCGCCTTGATCTTACTGATTATTGGAACATGGCAAGCGATGCATCTTCCAGTTGATGTCTTTCCTGATCTTAACCGCCCGGTAGTTACCGTTATGACTGAGGCACGAGGATTCGCTCCGGAAGAAACTGAAGTTCAAGTAACATTACCCATCGAGTATGTATTAAACGGGCTGCCAGGTCTTTTGAGACTTCGTTCATCCAGTGGCGCTGGGATTTCTATTGTGCACGCTGAGTTTGATTGGGGCACAGATGTTTTTAAAAATCGACAGATTGTTGCTGAGAGGCTTGAGCTAGCTAAAGAAAAACTACCTCCTAATATTTCGCCTATTATGACTCCTAGTTCATCCATAATGGGTGAAATCATGTTTGTGGCCTTAACTTCTCCATCTGGTGAAGTAAGTCCAATGGAGTTAAGAACATTGGCAGAATGGACGGTAAAACCCCGACTACTGGCCATACCGGGAGTCAGTCAAATTGTTACAATTGGAGGGGATCTTAAGCAATATCAGATCTTAGTTTCTGCAGAAAAGATGCAATCCAAGGGTTTGACGGTTGAGGATTTAAAACACTCTCTGTCCGAAATCGGTCTGAACACTTCAGGCGGTTTTATAGATATCGGAGAAAAAGAATACCTCATCCGAACTTTAGGGAGAATAGAGACTATCGAACATATTGAAGAATCATATGTTGGAACTCATTTGGGAAATCCCGTCAGTGTTAAGGAAATTGCTGAAGTTAAATTGGGTGCTTATTTTAAAAGAGGTAACGGTTCTATCAATGGCGAGCCAGCGGTGGTGATGACTATTCAAAAGCAACCGACTGCAGAGACCGTCTCTTTAACTGCAACAGTTGAAAGTGAGCTGAAAAAAGTTGCGCTCTCCCTGCCTGAAGGTGTGGAACTAAAATCTGATTTATTCAAACAATCGCATTTCATAGAAAATGCTGTCGGGAATGTGGGCGAAGCCTTGCGCGACGGTACAATCATGGTGGCGATTGTTCTTATGCTGTTTCTTCTTAACTGGAGGACTACTTTTATCACATTGACTGCCATTCCATTATCTTTGGTGATTACGGCAATTATCTTTAATTATTTCGGCATTGGAGTTAACACCATGACCCTGGGAGGGTTAGCAGTTGCAATCGGTGAACTCGTGGATGATGCAATCGTGGATGTTGAAAATGTCTACCGGAGATTGAACGAGAACCGATTATTAGAAAGGCCAAGACCTGTTCTTAAAGTGATCTATGAAGCCTCAAAAGAGATAAGAAACTCAATTGTATTTTCAACTTTTATCATTGTCCTGGTTTTTATTCCTCTATTTGCCTTGAGTGGTTTGGAAGGAAAGCTCTTCTCCCCAATGGGAGAGGCCTATATCATCTCTATTCTGGCTTCACTTTTTGTCTCTCTCACTGTCACTCCAGTCCTTTGTTACTATCTTCTGGGAAGAAAGACCAACCTACTTAAATCTGAAAGCGATGGCTTTTTTGTCAAATTCCTGAAAAAAAATGCCAGTAAGATTATAGAAAAATCTTTGGCAAACTCAAAAGCTGTTCTCGTTATCGTTTCAATAGTATTTGCTTTAACTCTTTTCTCCATACCTTATATGGGACGTGACTTTTTACCTACCTTCAACGAAGGTTCTGTGACGCTTGGTCTTCAGGCAAATCCAGGGATATCACTAGAGACTTCCAATAAAAAAGGAATGGAAGTTGAAAAAGCATTACTCACTATTCCTGAAGTGAAATCAACTACTCGAAGAGTAGGGCGCGCAGAAATGGATGAACATGCCGAAGGTGTAAACTGGAATGAAATTGATGTTGACCTGAGAAAGAGTGAACGGAGTAAAGAGGAAATTTTCGCTCATATCAGGAATAAGATCAAAGAAACCTGGCCGGAAGTTTATGTTAATTTAGGTCAACCTATTTCTCATCGGCTGGATCATATGCTCTCTGGCGTAAGATCTCAAATCGCTTTAAAGGTATTTGGCCCTGATATCGTAGAATTACGAAGGATCGGTGGCGAGATTTTTCAGCGGATTAAAGACATCCCGGGACTTAAGGATTTACAAGTTGAACCATTAGTTCAAATTCCTCAGCTTAAAATATTTATTGATAAAGAAGAAGTGAAGCGCGCTCGTATGAGTGCTGGTACCATGGCCCAGGATCTGGAAGCACTTCTCAATGGACATGATGTTGGACAAATGGTGGAGGGCCAGCAGATTCATGGAGTGCTTTTAAGGCTGGATGAAGAATCCCGGTCTAATCCCGAAGCAATTGAAAATATCAGTTTAAAGCTTCTGCCTACCGGAGACCACGTCAAAGTGAAGGATTTGGCCAATGTCTATAAAGGCAATGGACCCAATATGATCAATCGGGAAGGACTTCAACGTCGACTAGTTGTTTCTGCCAACTCAGAGGGCGCTGACTTAAATGAACTGGTGGCAAGAATCAAAAACACGATTGATGAAATCGACTGGCCGGAAGGCTACCATATGGAAGTGGGCGGTCAATTTGAAGGGCAACTCAGATCTTCTCAGCAAATGATCTGGTTAGGTCTGTTATCTTTTACCTTGGTCTTTCTGGTACTTTTTTTCCACTTTAACTCAACTGTCTTGGCAATTCAGATTATGCTGAATATTCCGCTGGCCCTGATTGGTAGTGTGGCCGCTATATATCTCACTTCAAGATCATTCTCGCTGGCTTCCTTAATTGCGTTTGTCACCCTATGTGGAATTGCCTCTCGGAATGGGATTATGATGATTTCTCATTATCTTCATCTCATGATTGAGGAAAAAGAGAATTTTGGGAAGAGCATGATCATTAGAGGGACCCTGGAAAGACTTGTTCCTGTTTTGATGACGGCCTTAACAGCTGTCCTTGCACTTACTCCATTGTTATTTGCTAAAGGAGAACCAGGAAAAGAAATTCTTCATCCTGTTGCTGTAGTCATCGTAGGAGGACTTCTAACTTCTACCCTTCTTGATCTTATTGTTACACCCGTTTTATTCTGGCTCTTTGGAGAAAAGGCTTCTCAAAAGGCCATTAAAAAATATCAACGACTTAAAACTGAGGAGTTTTAATGAAAGTATTAAGTTTATGTTTTCTCATGATTTTATCTTTTTCTTTATCGGCCCATGAAGGCGGGCATGGTGAGGTTGAAGAAGGCGGAAAGTTCGGTGGAATCATGTCACCAATTGTGGAAAAAACGGAAGCCGGTAAGGGGAATAAGGCAAAGTTCCTCTATAAGGCCGAACTTGTCAGGGCAGCCTCCGGGAAATTAAGTATGTACATCTTTGATGAAAAGATGAATGTAATGGATTTGAAGGATTTCTCTCCTGAAGTGCTCGCTAAACTGGAAGTTAAAAAGAAGGGAAAATTTACTTACGTGGGTGAGTTTAAGCTCAAGAAAAATGGCAATCATTTTACCGGTGAACTACCTAAGATTGAGTATAAACCTTTTAACATTGATTTTTTTCTTAAGAAAGGCAAGCAAGACCTCTTTGTTGGCTTCTCAAATTTAGACTAGGTGGAACTATGGGTCTCTTGATTTTAACGTTTATTTTTTCCTTTGTTGCTTCAGCGTCCATTCAGGTGGATGAGGATTATTTAAAGGCCCAGATTGAATCAACTCCTGAAATAAAGAGTTTGATGGATCGATTAACAAGCACTGAAAAATTGAAAGGTTCGCTTTCAAGATCCTTTCTTCCCAAGATAAATTTGTCCTATGGAAGAGAGAGATTCACGACCGGTCCTTACCATTCATTAAATCAGCCTTTTGGCGGTATTGAGGCGGAAGTAAATGTATTTAATTCCGGACGAGACGCCCTGGAAAATGAACGAAGAAATAAAGAGGCCCGTCTGTCACAAGTTGATGCAACTATTACTAAAGCAAAAGTATTATCTGAAGGAAGGCAGGCATTAGCTCAATATGCGTTTTTAAAGGAGATCCAGCTTATTCTGGAAGAAGCTTTAAGAATGAATGAGAAGAACTTCTCGGGGGCCCGGAAAAGAATTAATGCAGGTCTTTCAACAAAAACTGATCTTATCGATTTTAAACAACAAAAACTTGCATTAGAGCAAGAATATGAAACGCTAAAGTATGAACAGGGAGTTGTTTCAAGATTGCTCTCTGTCTTGCTTGGTCTTCATCCAGATGAAGCTATCCATGTTGTCTCCAAAAACATTCATCCTGAACATGGGCCACTTTTTGAATCTACAACAGATTTCTCAAATTCTAATCTTTTACAAAAAGCAGCTCTTCATTCTGAAATTGCTCGTATTGAAAATAAAACGGCTTCCAGATGGTGGGCACCCAAACTGGATATTTATGGTTACGCCCTTCGTTTTACCCAGAAAGAAAGGGAGTACAGTGATATTGGGCAACGAAATGATGTGACATTTGGTTTTAAGTTTACTCTTCCTCTATTTGATGGAGGCGAAGGTATTGCTCAATCTGCGGCCAGTGCGGCCCAGGCAAGATCACGAGAGCATCTCTTACGAAAACAATCTTTGATGCTAGAAAATGAGACAGGGAATGCCACCAGAAAATTAGAACTTGCCCATAAACTCATTCATGGCGCGGAGGAGAGTGTTAAGCTTATGTCAGAATACCGTGAGGGTATTATGAGCGAATATTCTAAAGGAATAAAAAACTCCCCGGATGTACTCCAGGCAAATCAACGTTGGATTGAAGCAAAGACTAAATTTGCTGAAGTAAAAAGAGATTATCAAATCGCCAAGACGGAAGCTCTCTATTTGATAGGACTTAAATAATGCCAATAAAGATGAGATGGTTTATTCTGTTTTAGCAATAGAAATATGCAAAATAAGGAGCTAGTGGTGATTTCCACCAAAGAGCAATGGAAGATTTGGTCTCATGTGGCCGCTCATAGTTTTGGTGGTCCGGCAGGTCAAATAGCTGTTATTCACAAGTTGGTTGTTGAAGATAAGAAATTAATCTCAGAAGAGCGCTTTCTGCATGCCCTAAATTTTTGCATGCTTCTTCCGGGTCCAGAAGCTCAGCAATTGGCCACTTATATGGGGTGGTTGATGAATAAGTGGAGAGGAGGCCTGATTGCTGGAGGGCTCTTTATCCTTCCGGGGTTTCTTTCTATCCTTGCCTTGTCTTATCTCTATGTCATTTATAATGATGTTCCTTTCATTCAGGGTTTGTTTTATGGAATGAAGCCAGCCATTATTGCGATTGTCACCTCGGCCTTATACCGAATTTCGAAAAAGTCTTTAAAAAATAGCTTCTATTGGGGCATGGCAATCTTTGCATTCATCTCATTATTTTTCTTCAATATTTCTTTTCCCATTGTGGTTGTTTTATCCGGACTCCTGGGTGTGATCTATGGAAAAGTATTTGCTCATCATGAATTAATCAGTGACCTGGGGTCTCTACCAAGACCGGCCTTCTCTCAGACTCTTAAAACTCTTTTTGTATGGATTCTCGTTTGGATTGCTCCCATTATCCTTACTCTCATGATCTTTGGAGAGGATTCAACTTTTCATGCCCTGAACTTATTCTTCAGTAAAATGTCGATGGTCACTTTTGGTGGCGCTTATGCGGCCTTAAGTTATGTGGCCCAAAAGACAGTGGAAGTTTACAGCTGGCTACAAGGATCAGAAATGCTGGATGGTCTTGCCATGGCCGAAACCACACCCGGTCCACTGATTCAAACAGTACAATTTGTCGGTTTTATGGGGGCCTACCGATTTCCCGACGTAAGTTCACCATTCTTGGCAGCATTTATTGGCTCAGTGCTGACGACCTGGATGACCTTTGCGCCTTGTTTCTTATGGATATTTACCTTCGCGCCTTATGTCGAATTTATTCGAGGGCAGAAAGTTTTTACGGATGCTCTCCAGGCAATTACAGCTTCTGTGGTAGGGGTGATTTTTAATTTATCTGTCTGGTTTGTGCTTAAAGCACTTTTTTTTAAATCACAAGAAGTGAACTTTGGTCCATTGGATTTTGAGTACCCGGTTTTAACTACCATTGATTTCTTTGCGACTGGGATTTGTTTGGTGGCCTTACTGCTTCAATTTAAATTTAAGCAAGGCCTGTTTACTGTATTAGGGACATGTACAGCTTTAGGCATTATTATTCGGTATATTTTTTAGGCCTTCCCCAGGAAGGCCGTTGATGCGATCACATATTGTAAGATATTACTCAGGGTAATAATCCCGGTCAGTTCCCGTTTATGGTTAATAATGGGAAGAGCGTTTATTCTTTCTTTTAGAAGAATAATAGCTATTTCATTCACGGTTGCGTGCTCTTCACACACAATAATTTTATTGGTCATAATGTCATTACAGGATTTGTTTTCAACTTTTCCGGCCAGTTCTCGATCTGATATCATCCCAACAATCATTCCCTTATCATCAATCACTGGCAAATGACGAAACCTATACTTATTGAGTAGTGCCTGTGCTTCAAAAACCGAAGAATTATGGGAGATGACTATAACTGGATAGGTCATGATATCTTTGGCGTGGTGGCGTTTACGTTGCTCTTCAAAAGTCTTGGTGGCCTGTTTGTAGACCTCCAGTTTTTGATAAGATTTCTTTAATCCCTCATCTTGTTTGACTTCCTCCAGCACTTCTTTAAATTCATCGACTTCATTAAGTTTACTGAGCGAATTAACTGGAGGGATTCCGGTCCTGGCAGCGGAGGATGTAGGGTGAACCAGGGGAGAGAATTGACCATTAAAAACCACTAAAAAACTCATAAATCCATTGTAAGTTAAAAAAGATACGGAAACATGATAAATATTAGAGTTTTTTTTTATTAAAGGAGCAAAATGGCAGGTAAATCGGTTAGGATATTATCGTAGATTCTATAAATACATATTTTAGGGGATTGAAATGAACATTCAGGTAAATACGGACCACAATATTGAAGGAAGCTCAGAACTAAATAGCTACATTGATAGCAGCTTATCCGAGCACTTTGAAAGATTTAAAAATGCTATTACTCGTATTGAAGTTCACTTATCAGATGAAAACGGCGGCAAGACATCTTCCAATGATAAGCGTTGCTTATTAGAAGCTCGCATTGCTAACCACCAGCCAGTTGTTGTCAGTCATAACGCTGATACCATTCATCAAGCAATTGAAGGTGCTTCTGACAAACTTTTGCGCTCCCTCGATACAATGGTCGGAAGATTAACTGATCGTACTAGCGCCAAAGATCTTCTCGTTGAAGAAGTTATTGTTGATGATGAGGAATAAATAGTCGGCAGGATTTAATCGTCCTGCCAGATTTTATAATAGAAACAGGTGATGGATTCCCACCTTATAACCGCCGTAAGTGTCGCTAAAACGACCGCTGATGATTCCTACTATTCGTAGGAGACCTATGCCTAAAATTTTCAAAATATCCGCAATGGCCATGTTTATAGGTTTGGTCTCTGCTATTTTTTCATCTCTGTTCCTTCACCTTTTAGCTTATGCAAGCACTTTTAGATCAGAGCATCCTTATCTGATCTGGGGATTGCCGGTCTTTGGTTTAATATTCGCTTTAATCTTAAAAAAAATACCTCATCACATTAACCAGGGTGTTCCTTACATCCTGGAGGAAATAGAAAACGATCAAGCGAAGGTCTCTACATGGATGGCCCCCTTTATTTTATTGTCCTCTCTCGGAACCCATCTTTTTGGAGGTTCGGCAGGGCGAGAAGGGGTGGGAGTAATTATGGGGGCGAGTGCTGCTCATTATCTCCCTAAATTTAATAAATCATTTTCACGGATGCGCCCTTTTCTCATTTATGGCGGAATCGCTGCTGGTTTTTCTTCCATCTTTGGAACACCCTTGACGGCCATTATTTTCGCTTTTGAGCTTAATGCTTTTAAACATTGGAAGAAACTGGAATTAATTTTTTGTGCTGTCATCTCGGCTTTTAGCGCACTGATTATTCAGAATATTCTAGGACCATCTCATCAGCACTTTCAGGTTTCTTTTGATTTCAATAAAGAGCTACTGTTTTATGGAGTCATCGTTATTTTTTCTTCTGGAATCGGGGCCAATATCTTTTATTGGGGGCTTAAAGGTTATACAAAACTCATTTCCACACTGTTTCCCGAGCTTGTGCAAAAGCTGTTTATGGGTGGTCTATTGATTAGTAGTTTAGTTTTTTTTACAGATAGCTACCAATATATCGGTATTGGCACTGACACCATCGCCAGGTCTTTTCTTTCTGAGATGAGTCACTTTGATTTTATCATGAAGTGTTTACTTACTGTCATGACTCTATCGGTTGGTTTTAAAGGTGGGGAAGTCACACCGCTACTATTTATGGGCGCGACACTTTCTAATGGAATGGCGGGCCTTTTTGGTTTAAGAAACTTTGGTCTAAGTTCTTCTCTTGGTATGGTAAGTTTATTTGGGGCCGTCACCGGGACGCCTTTTGCGTCTGCCATGATGGGAGCGGAATTATTTGGATGGCAGGTTGGCGTAGTGGCATTTTTGACTTGCTTTGGGGCAAGGCTGTTTATGGCCAAAAGATCAGTTTATAGACACTAACTTTTGAGAGGTTATTATGAATCCCTGGCACGATGTGGATCTGGAATTTAATGGAAAGAATGAACTCAATTGTATTATAGAAATTCCTGCAGGATCAAAAATCAAATACGAGATTGATAAAAAAAGTGGTCTACTTAAAGTTGACCGTATCCTCTATAGTTCAGTCCATTATCCCTGTAATTATGGGCTATTCTCCCAAACATATTGTGATGATGGGGATCCATTGGATGTTCTGGTTATTGGGCAATTACCTGTGGCACCGCTTTCTATAATGCGAGTTCGTCCCATTGGGGTGATGCGGATGCTTGACCAGGGCAAAGGTGATGACAAGGTCATTTCCGTTCACATCGATGATCCTGAGTATCATCATATCAATTCAATTAAAGAAATTGCGGCTCATAAAATAAATGAAATCCGACGTTTTTTTGAAAGTTACAAAGAACTTGAAAAAAAGAGTGTTGAAATCCTATCAATTGATGGCGAGCTCGAAGCGATTAAAGTCATTCAAGAATCAATTGCCTTTTATAAGTCCAGTTTTAATCTCTAATAAAGAAGGGGCCCTTACGGGCCCCGAGGATTCGTTTTTAAAGTGAACAAGCGCCTAAGTAGTCATCATGATTAATGTGTGCTTTTAGAGCGGGGCAAGCAACCACAATGGTATGTGAAGAGGCATTGGCCATATGGCAGATCTTCACTTTTGATACCTTGTTAATTACTTTTCCTTTTTTCACAAATTTTTTAGTCCACAAGTACTGCGCGTCCAGGTTGCTGCACTTAGCGGCGTAAGCTTCTTCAAGCGTAGGCGCTGGAACTGATTCATCAACAGGAACGGTTGGGTCACCTGTTTCATCCACCGGATCAGTTGAACCACCTGATCCATCAGTCCCGTCATCAACAATCACTTCTCCGTTATCAGCTGGTGGATTGACCCAAAGGTCCGGATTGGCCACACACTGAGAAAAGACAGGTTCTTCTCCTTCCAGAGCTTCGGGTTCATAAGCTGGCTGACAAATATCCACCAGCTGCTGACACGAATTTAGATCCTTGGCCTCAGCACAATAAGCATCGGCCCCCTCAATCATCTCCTCCGTTGGGAAGAACTCATCTTGATTACAAGACGAGACCAGAACGGAAAAGGATAGAGCGAGAATAAGACCCACTTGTCCGTTGTTTAAACTACTGAATTTCATAAATGCTCCGTAGAGCGTAAGGTGCTGTTAAAAGTTAGTCCTTAACTTTAGGTCCAGACCTTGCGGCTTCTCTCGATTTCGTTCTTCCATAAACGTGCTGCATGAATAAACGTCCAACAACAAAATCGAGAAAAAATGTTCGTAAGAGGAGTGTATGCTTAATTTTTAAGCTTTTGAGGTATCTTTATTTTTTGTTTTAAATCACAGGTTTAGGAACATCACAATTTTTATACGACTTGGAATTGAGGTTTTATTGCCTCAATTCCTTGGCGACTTCCCATTAAATTTTATTGTAAGGAATCCATTTCAAGCTCTTGGTCTCTGTGATGTGAAGGGAAATTATCTTCATCAGAAAATTTCACCAGTTCACCAAAAAGTTCCTGGGTCTCCTCTGGAAAACTCGAAATTTCGATTCCTTCAATTTGCAGTTGTTTAAATTTTTTAATGAGTTTTTTTAAACCCATATCAATTTCCTGAAACTCTTTTTGATGAGGAAGATTAGGAGTGGCAGTGATGGCCTCATCCACCCCTTGAGTTTTCGCAATCTTTACAAATTTTTTAATTTCCCGAACCGGTAGATCTTTCAAGTGGGAGATGACTTTTTTCTGGTCTTCCTTATTCAGTTTGACGATTTCATTGGTTTGACTAAGCGAGAGCTCGCCTTTTAAGCGGGCCTCTTTCACTACCCCTGATGCCATTTCATCCCGATTAATGGCCTCATGGATTTGTTTAGGAGAAAGACCGGTTTTTTCAGAAACCATATTGAGGAATTTTTCAGCAGGTAAAACAACTTTTTTAACTTCACTCTCTGGAGCTTCTTTTACTATATCTGACTCTGGATTTAGTTTCTGATAAATCTCTTTTGCCCGTCGAAGGTGGGATTCAATTTCTAATTTTGACAGATCTTTACGGACCAGATTCTCATCAATGGATACTAATTCTTTTTCCAAAGGATTCCGGTCGATCACCATTACCGGGGCTTCTGTGTAACCAAGATTTAAAAGTGCTTGGTAGCGGCGAGCACCGGCCAGAATGACGTTATCAGGGGATATTACCAAAGGAGCAATGAGCCCTAAGGTTTGAATGGATTTTTCAAGTTCAGTGACATCAGTTCCTAAACGTAAATAGGGATTAGTTGCTTTAAGCTCTGAGAGCTTTCTCATTTCCACTTGGACTCCTCGAATAAATGATTGTTCTGTTATGTTGCTCTGGTGAAGCCTTTTTGTCAGGTAAAAGAACTTCACAAAACCTGACATCAAGTGAATAAAGTTAATTTACCAGTATGATCTCAGGGGTATGGAGCGATACCTTCTCAATTTGTCAGCTAAAGTTGAAATTATTTATTTACTTATTTTTTGATTCTTTCTCCTTGTTTATGATTGTTAGTTGATTCCGATCTTCTTTCTAAAGGAGTTTTTATGGATTCTTTAAATATTGAAATGCCTCTGGTTTCTCAATGTGCCGTTCATGAATGTACTTACAACTTAAATAGTAGTTGCCACGCAAAGGCGATCACCATTGGGGATGGTAGTCATCCGGGTTGTGATACTTTTTTTAGTCTGGATGAACATTGTAAAGAGCAAAACCGACAGGCAGGAGTAGGGGCCTGTAAAGTGAACGATTGCATTCACAATGAGGACTTTGAATGCATGGCCAGGAATATTAATGTTGGTTTTTCAGGAGATGATATAAATTGTTTAACTTTTAAGGCCAGTTAAGATGAATTTTAAAAATCGAGAGACTGCCGCCGAGGAATTATTAGATAAGTTGATGACCTATAAAGGGACAAATCCGTTGGTAGCGGGCATACCCAGAGGGGCCATGCCAATGGCCAAAATAATTGCGGACGGCCTTAGAGGAGAACTTTCAACAGTATTGGTTCACAAAATCCCAGCACCTGGCAATCCAGAATTTGCCATTGGTTGTGTTGGACTATCGGGAAAAATTCAGTCACTTTCACATGCGAAGACTTATGGCACTGAAGCTTACATCGAAGCAGCTGCTCAAAAACAACTTAAAGTACTGAAGGCCCGACAAGAATTATATGGTCTGGATGATCTAAATTATAAAGATCGCGTCGTCATTATTGTGGATGACGGCATCGCTACCGGGGCAACTACCATCTGTGCTATTCAGGAGGTCCGCTCCCAATCACCCGAGAAGATAATTCTGGCCACCCCTGTTTCCTCAATTGATGCTGCTGAACAAATAAGACCTCTGGTGGAAGAGTTAGTGGTTTTAAATCTTCCGGAAATGATGTTCAGTATTGGAGAGTTTTATCAATCATTTCCTCAGGTGAGCGATCATGAAGTCATTGCAATGCTCAAGGGAGACTGATCAATGGCAGGAATTAAACCGGAAAGTAGCTTTCCTTCAAAGGGCCGATTCCTATCCCGAAAAAACTTCTGAAATTAAGTCAATTCAAACGCACATGTCCTGGGTCTTTTTGACTGACGAGCATGCATACAAGCTTAAAAAACCAGTCGACCTCCACTATTTGAAATTATGTAGTCTCGAGGCAAGACGTCTCAATGCTGAAAAAGAAATTAGCTTAAACCAGGATCTTGCCCCTGGGATTTATCTTAAAACGATTCCTCTTATATTAACTAAAGAGCAAAAGCTGCAAGTTGGAGGTCCTGTAGGGGATGGCCGGATTGTGGATTGGTTGGTTCTGATGAAGCGCTTTCCACAAGATCAAACTCTGGAACAAAAGATGCTTCGGAATGACTTGAATTGGTCCCAGATCCGGGAAGCGGCCCAATTTATTAGTCAATTTTATTTAAAAGCAGAATCGGTAAACATTTCTGGTGAAGCATATTGTTCAAGATTAGAACGATACGTTAGGGAAAATTATCAGGCCTTGTCACAGAAGCGTTATGGTTTAGATCTAGATGAAATAGATAAAATCCATAAGGCCCAGCTGGAATGCCTTTTATATGGGTCTGAAGCGTTCTACAAGAGGGTTTTAGAAGGAAGGATCATAGAGGGACATGGTGACTTAAGACCAGAACATATTTGTCTAAATTCACCGCCCATCATTGTGGACCGACTGGAGTTTAATCAAGAGTTAAGGACTTTAGATCCTGTGGATGAGCTATCTTATCTTACAATTGAATGCAGTTTTCTAGGATATCCTGAAATAGGGGAATGTTTCATGCATATTTATCGGGAAACAACTCATGATCAAATAGATGAAAGGGTCATTGGGTTTTATCGAAGTTTTCGTTCCTCTCTCAGGGCCAAGATATCATTGTGGCATTTAGATGACGAGCGCGTACTCAATAAGGATAAGTTTAAGAAAAAAGCTGCCCTCTATCTTAACTTTGCAAAAAAGATTCTTGAGTGATGTAGGGATAGGTCTTAATTAAATCAACCAGAGAGTCACCCGCCTGCGCCCTTTTGATAGCTTTGGCAAAAAGAACAGACGTATCAAAAAGCAAAACCTTCTCTTTGGGTAATTCATTCTTCAAGCGAAATGGAGGAATGCTGTCTGTGATAAGGATTTTTTCAAGTTTAGGGTGACTAAGAATCTCGGAAGCCGAACCCACAAAAAGACCATGTGTGGCGCAGGCAAAAATCTTTTCGGCCCCGGCCCGGTCCAGCGCCTCTACGGCCAGCTTTATGGTCTTCCCGGAACTGATAATATCATCAAAAATAATGGCCACTTTACCTTTCACTTCTCCGATTATAACTTCATTTCCTTCAACGACTCCTTCACTTCGCCGTTTCTCCAGAAAAGCAATTCCAATTGGTCTTTTACAAAGTTCACTTAGTGTTTCGCGAAAACTTTCCGCTCTCTTCATACCTCCTGCATCAGGAGAAATAACAATGATTTCCTGAGCATTGGCCATTTGAGTAAAATAAGGCGCAAACAAAACCTTCGCTTCCATATGTTCGGTTGGAATCCGAAATGCATTCTGGAAAGCCGAAAGGTTATGTATATCCAGTGCAATTATTTGATCGGCACCTGCACACTCTAGAAGCCTTGCCATATATTTCATCGTTACCGGATCCCTGGGTTTGGTCTTCCTGTCTTTACGAGCATAGGCAAAGTAAGGAGTCACTACACTCACTTTTGCTGCAGAGGCATCCTTTAAAGCACTTATAAAAAATAGTAAGCGGCATAATTTATCATTAACACTCATGGAAGAGTCGCTATAAAGAGAATTCAAAACAAAGACGTCCCGACCTCTTACATTTTCCAAGGGTCTTATTTTATGCTCGCCATCTTCAAACTCCCGCTCTTCATGAAGAGATAAGGGAATATGTAAATGTTCTGCAACGTTCTTCCCCCAGTGCTTGGAACTACCAAGGGCAAATAATTGTGGTTCCATGAAACCTCCCATGACTCAATTAACTACCCTAGGTATCAAGATAAAGGACAGGCACAGTGTGTATTCATCTGGGGCATGGTTGATGAGAAATGTTAAAATATATGACGCAAGTCATGTTGAACTGGACTTTTGGGCCCCATAATAATGCAATTATTTTCTTGGCCGGAAGAGTTTATTTGAAAATTCAAACAAAAATTTTACTCCCTTTAATCCTTATTTTTGGGCTGATGTCTGGACTGGTTATTTTACTTAACTATTCTAATCAACAAACTTTTGTAGAGCGCTTCATCGAAGAGCAAGCATTCCAAACAGCTTCACAGTATTTTGACAGTGTGAACGCCATGATGATTACCGGCACGATGGAGAATCGTGAAATTTTACGAAATAAGCTTTTGGAAAATAAAGACATTGAAGACATTAAAATAGTACGTGGCGATAAAGTTAAGGATATGTATGGAGATGGCTTTAGTTATGAAAGCACCAGGGATGAGCTCGATGAAAGAGGACTCAAAGGAGAAGAGATAAAGATCATTCAGAGCTTCAAAGGAAAAAGAACTTTGACAGTTTTACTGCCAGTGCTTGCAAGTTCAAATTATCGAGGCACCAATTGTTTAGAGTGCCATGAAGTGCCGGAAGGAACAGTCCTGGGAGCAACCAGAATTACATATTCATTAAATCGACTTGATCAGGAAGTGAAAGAAAATAGCATATACGTGGGCAAAATAATGATAGCTTTATTCATTGTGGCCCTCTTAATTGTCCTGGGTGTTTTAAGGATAATTGCAGTGAGAAGAGTGAAGCTTATTCAGCAGGATATTGAGCTCATTTCCCAGAATATGGATCTAACAAAAACCCTTCGTCGAAATAATTCTAAGGATGAAATTGCCAAAATGGCCAATGCGTTCGATGAGATGTTAAAGACGATCAGGGAGAGCCTATTTCAAGTAAAGAATTCTACTTCAGAAATTGTCATGGGAACTGAAGAGATTTCCAACATCACCTCATTAACCGTTTCAGATATTATTCAACAAAAAGAAGAGATAAATAGTGTTGGTCAGACCATTCGCAAGATGAGCGCATCTTCTCAGAACGTGGCCGATAGTACTCATAAGTCGCAAAGCTTTACTAATAACGTAGAAGGAGAGGTCGCAGATGGTGCTAATAAGGCCTTCTCCGCTCAACAAAAGATCAATAACCTTTACCTCCAGATTGAACAAGTCTCGGCGATTGCAGAGAAACTGGAAATTGAAACCCAGAGAATCGCTGAGTCAGTAAAAGTCGTGGATGATATCACAATGAAAACCCGCTTACTTTCATTCAATGCCTCAGTTGAGGCAGGAAGAGCAGGTCAGGCAGGACTTGGCTTCTCAGTGGTTGCCAATGAAATAGGCGAACTTGCCCAGCAGACTAAAGAATCCAATCTTGAAATTGGAGAATGTACCGACCAATTAAAAAAACTCATGCACGAAGCTGTCATCGTTATAAGAGAAACCAAGACGCTTGCCACCGAAGGTCGAAATGAAGTCAACACTTCTTATGAAGCATTTAAGAATGTTGCCTTTGAGATGTCTAAGCTAAAAGATGTCATGATCAACATCGCCGGTAGTACCAAAGAACAAAGTGAAGCAACCCGTGAGGTCGAAGATAATATTCAGTCCATCATGAATCTATCAAATAAAACGACTGTTGCAGCACACAGAATAGGTGAGGTTAGTTCTGATTTTAGTCGCCTGGCCAATGAGTTGGATAAGCTCATTAATCAGTTTAAAATTTGAACTGAATCAGCTGACCTTACGATTGAATGTTTTCAACAATTCATCAGTGGTCAGGAAGAAATCTCTCGCCTGACCTACAATATCGGCCGATTCTTTTTGTGACTTTTCGATGGAATTTATATCCAATTGACTCTCACTTCTAAGCTCTGTCATATTCTGACCAATCTCTAGGATCTTTTTTTCCTGTTCAAGATTAGAGTTCATAATTTCATTAATCCAATGAGTTGCTTTGGAAATATTTCTTACGACTTCATCCAAAACAATATCTGATTCTGTCGCCGTGATTTTACCAATTTCGACCTTTTCCTTTCCTGCGCTAACCAGCTCTTTAATACTTTCATTCGTTTCTTTAACGATCATGTTAACTTTCTCTATATTTTCTGCCAGCATGACTGAAATTTCCAAGGCCGAGCTTCCGCTCATGGCCGCTAGTTTCCCAATTTCCTCAGCAACAACGGAAAAACCTTTGCCATGCTCTCCTGCGCGGGCCGCCTCAACGGACGCATTAAAAGATAATAACTTAGTTTGAAAAACAATATCGTTAATGACTTTTGTTTTGGTATCAATTTCCGAGATGACTTGAACCACTTCAGATATGCGATGATTACTGTTCTCAATGGCGTGGACCATCTTCTCATTACTCATGTAAATCTGATTAACTGCCTCTAACATATCCAGGACGACTTCTTTTCCTTTATTGGCGGTGTAGTGACTCACTTCTACCGCCTCTGTCATTCTTTCCGATGTCTCAGAATTTTTATCAATGGAAGTCTTCATTTGCTCAATAGTCGTTATGGTCGTATCCATCAAGTTGAATTTGCTCATCTTGGTTTCATAGACAGAATCGTTAGAGCAGTTTTTAAAATGCGAGGCATTTTTTTTAATATTATTCTCTATTTCTTCCAGATGATTAAGTACCTTCAAGACAGTTTTAAAGGTGACCACACCAATCAGGCAATAACTCCCAAGTCCCAGAGCAAGGTAGGCATAGATATAAGGATTGCCCGTCGGATAATTATAATAGTACAAAGCTCCTAAAAAACTAAGAGTAAGAAGGAACATTGAAAGGAATAAAATGGTGAATTTATTTTTTAAGCTAATGTTTTTCATGTTTTTCTCTTCGGCCAGTTTGTGGTTTCAATAAATAGTGATTTTAATATAATTGCTATATTTAAGATATATCAATAGCTTCCGATAAGAAATATACAAGGAGTTTTTATGAAAACAGATCGATATCGTAAACACCATGATGAATTATTAAACGTTGTGGGTAACATTCAAAAGTATCTCTCAGTCGGAGAAGTGCAGTCAAACCCAGCAGCTATTCGAAAGCTTTTAACAATACTTGCCGGTGCCGTCAGAATTCATCTGGCCTTTGAGGATAGGGCCCTTTATCCTTCGCTTCTTGCCAGCACTAACTCAACAATTAGTACAACTGCAAGAAAATTTATGGATGAGATGAGTGGGATTCAAGGTGTCCTCGAAAGATATTTAGATAAGTACCATTCAGTTAAAATCATTAAAAACAATCCGGATGAATTTATTCATGAAACCAAAGAATTATTTAAAGTATTGGGAGAAAGAATTGGCAGAGAGAATAGGGACTTTTACCCTTTGGTGGATGCAATGAATGATTAGGCCTTAATTTTATGGCCTGTCTTAAAAATCATCCAGACTACAATCAGGCAAATAAAGAGGAAAAGTGCGGTCATGGCCAGACTTTGCTCCACTCCCACATCTGAGACGCCGTAAAAACTCCAGCGAAATCCACTGACTAAATAAACAACTGGATTGAAAAGAGTCACTTTCCTCCAGAAAGGGGGAAGCATGTGAATAGAATAAAAACTTCCACCAAGAAAAGTCAGCGGTGTAATGATTAATAGTGGAACCACCTGAAGTTTTTCAAAACCATCGGCCCAAACGCCGATGATGAAACCCAGTAGTGAGAAAGTCACCGAAGTCAGGACGAGAAAGGATATCATCCAAATGGGGTGCTCAATGTGATAGTCTACAAAAAGTCTTGCCGTTAAAAGGATGACTGCTCCCAAAAGAACAGACTTGGTAGCGGCAGCACCAACATAACCCAGCACGGTTTCAAAGGCCGATATGGGAGCGGAAAGTATTTCATAAATAGTCCCGGAAAAACGTGGCATATAAATGCCAAATGATGCATTTGAAATACTTTCAGTCAAAATGGAGAGCATGACCAGACCGGGAACAATGAAGGCGCCGTAAGAGATGCCCTCAATTTCACCCATCCGTGAAGCCACTGCCGAGCCAAATACAATAAAATACAGAGAGGTTGAAATAACCGGAGAGGCAATACTTTGAAAAAGTGTTCTGAAAAACCGGGCCATTTCATAAAAATAAAGTGCACGAACGCTATAGATATTCATGAGTTTCTTCCCACAAGCTTAACGAAAATTTCTTCCAGAGAACTTTCTTTGGTCCTGAGATCCTTCAATTCAATTCCTTGATCATTTAATCTTTTTAATAAAGGAGCAATCCCAGTTTCCTCGGCATTGGAATCAAAGGAATAAGTTAATTCCAGACGGTCAGCAGAGATGTTTAAGGGTGTGTCTTCCAAATCAACATGTAGGGGTTTTTTCAGAGTCAGTATGAGCTGGCGTTTTCCAAGCTTTTTCATGAGTTCGTTTTTTTCTTCTACTAAAATGAGTTTCCCTTTATTGATTACACCGATTCGATCTGCCATTTCCTGGGCTTCTTCTATGTAATGGGTGGTAAGGATAATAGTCACTCCGGTTTTCCGTAAATGCCGTACCATATTCCACATATCTCTTCTAAGCTCTACGTCCACTCCGGCAGAGGGTTCATCCAGAAAAAGAATATCTGGTTGATGAGAGAGGGCCTTGGCCATCATTACTCTGCGTTTCATGCCACCAGAGAGAGTCATGATTCGACTGTTCCGTTTATCCCAGAGTGAGAGATCTTTGAGAATTTTTTCAATCAGTGCATCATCATTTGGTTTTCCAAAAAGATTGCGACTGAACTTAACGGTATCCCAGACTTTTTCAAACATATCTGTTGTAAGTTCCTGGGGAACTAAGCCAATTAAAGAGCGGGCAGAACGGTATTCTTTTTTTATATCATAACCGAAGGCCTTCACACTGCCTGATGTCGCATTAACGATTCCACAGATGATATTGATTAAGGTGGTTTTTCCCGCCCCATTTGGACCCAATAGCGCGAAGATCTCGCCCCTGTAGATATTAAGATGGATATTATCGAGTGCCCTAAACCCTGAAGCATAAGTTTTATTCAGGGACTGGGTAGAAATGACGTCTTTTTCCATGTCATTTAAAAGGCCACCCTGAGGTGGCCTGTTTTTCTATTTGGTTTTAAGAGTAACAATGACTTTCTTCTGGTGTGACCGACCAGAAAGACGTCCGGTAAGCTTACAGTTTCCATTTAAGTAGATAGTAGGTCTTTTGAAAATACGGCTTAAACCCATTTTCCCGCAAACCACATCACCCTCAGCTCCATGATAAATGACTTCATCATTCATGAGCATGAGACCATCAACTTTTACAGTGTCCTGAAAAACGACCACAGGCATTTCCGTCCGATGAGGAAAATGACGACCCCACTGATCGTAGTGACCTCCACCCCAATGTGGACGATTTTCAGTGACAGTGACTCGGACAAATCCTTCACCTGTGCTTTGATTCATTTGAAACCGGGAGTCCACCATCGTATTGAAAGACTGAAGTCTGGGAACCTCGGCTTCCAGAATAGTCACTTCTGCCGCGTGAACGATAGATACACTTAGGACCAAAAAGGCGAGAATCAGTTTTTTCATAAAATACTCCTCAAGTTGATCTTCAAAGAGCATTGTCTATATCACTGATGAATTTAGAAAGTTAAGTCCGGCTTTTTAAGGATTGAGTCGAAGACCAGTTAACGATTACCGTTAACTGGACCACGAGGTTTATCACTCTTTTGAACTTTAATATCGGAAGGACTTCTGGTTGCACCATGCTCTCTGCGAAACATCTTTTTGATAGATGTGTCACTTTGGGCAGTCTGGCGACAACTGTCGGCAATTTTCAGCTGATCTGCGCACTTAACGCAAATCCATTCTGCTTCAGTGGTTGGATTATGATGATAATAGAGCTCAACGTCAGGGCGCACCTGCTGGCATTCTTCGCAGAAGTTACGTTGTTCCTGATGAATAATTGCTTCAGTTACTTGTTTCTTTTTAATCTGCTCTCTTTCATTTGGGGCCTTGGGCGTTTGAGTAGGTTTAAGGCCGGCCTGAAGCAGTTGTTCTTTTAAGCTTTTCACTGGTTTCTCCATTCCATTTTTTCACAGTCTAGCAAAATTAGACCATTTTCACCACCAGGGAACTTTTACTTAAGCATAATATCTTCAAAGGCGGCCAGCCCGGCCTTGGCACCTTCTCCCATTGCTATGATTATTTGCTTATAAGGAACGGTTGTAACATCACCCGCAGCATAAATTCCGGCCACATTGGTTCGGCATTTTCCATCGATGACGATTTCTCCCAACTTATTGGTTTCTACCACGTCTTTAATGAAGGCCGAATTAGGTACCAGACCGATTTGGACGAAAATTCCTTCTAGGTCCAGGTTCCTTAGTTCACCGGTGGTTCGGTCTTCGTATTCCAATGCCACTACTTTGCCATTATCCCCGATGACCCGGTTAGTGCGGGCATTTTTTACAACGGTAACATTGGGTAGGGATTCTAATTTATCAACCAGAACTTTATCGGCCTTAAGAGTTGGCATGAATTCAAATACTGTTACTGATTTAACTATTCCGGCCAGGTCAATGGCAGCTTCTACACCTGAATTTCCTCCTCCAATTACAGCGATATCTTTCCCTTTAAAATAAGGACCGTCACAATGGGGACAAAAGGCAACTCCGCGACCGAGATATTCTTTTTCTCCTGGAATTCCCATTTCTCTCCATTTGGCACCGGTTGCAACAATCAAGGATTTAGTTTCGAGGTATTCTCCACTTTCAAGCTCAATCTTTTTAAGCTCACCACTTCCGACCGACTTAACCCGGCGGTGCTCTAAAAACTTAATGGGATAATCACTTAAATGCGCAGCCAATTGGGCGGCCAGTTGGGGACCCTCGGTATATTTAACTGAAATGAGGTTTTCGATACCTTTGGTATCCTGAACCTGACCACCAATTTTTTCTGCAATGATGGCCGTCTTTAAACCTTTCCTGGCAGAGTAGATGGCGGCCGAAGCGCCTCCGGGGCCAGCTCCAACCACCACCACATCAAACTGTCCAAGATCAAGGTTTGTGGGTTGGGATTGGGTCGTTTCATCTATTCCGAATTCTTTTTCAAGTTTTGAAATAAGATCAACGAGTCCGATCTTTCCTGAACTGATAAGCTTAGCTCCACTTACCACACTAGGAACCCCCTGGATGCCTAGTTCCTGGACTTCATCCTGAACTAGTCCACCGTCAATCATTGTGTGTTTGAAGTCAGGATGATGAAGGGCCATGATGTTTAGGGCCTGAACGACTTCAGGACAATTTTCACAGCTCAAAGAAATATAAGTTTTAAGTTCAATCGAACCCTTGAGTCGTTTAATACGACCCAGGATTGATTCATCTGGCAGTTTGCCTTTTCCGTCTGCATTCAAGATAGCAAGAATAAGTGAGGTAAATTCATGTCCGCCAGGAACTCCCGAAAAAGTGATACCTGTGGCCTTCCCTTTATATTCAAGAGAAAGATTCGGAATCGGTGAATGAATATCCGACTCATAAAGCTTGATCTTTTCCGAAGTGGAAGCAATACCCCTTACCAGTTCCACGAGTTCACCTTGTTTCTCGTGATTGGACTTGGTAAGTACCAAAGTGACTTCATTCTCAAGAGCTTTATAAACACTTTTAAGTTGTTCTAAAATATTATTGTCTAACATAATTACCTCACTAGAAAGCTACTTAGATTTTACCTACGAGATCCAAGCCAGGTTTAAGAGTTTCTGCTCCCGGTTTCCATTTGGCAGGACAAACTTCATTTGGGTGATTACGGATAAACTGTGCTGCCTTAACTTTTCTCATCAGTTCTTCAGCATTACGACCTATTCCATTATCCTGCACTTCTGAAAGTTTGATTAAACCATCCGGATCTACCAGGAATGTTCCGCGATAAGCTAAACCTTCTTCTTCAATGTAAACACCCAGGGCGCGTGAAAGAGCACCTGTTGGATCTGCCAGCATTGGGTAGTTAATCTTTTTGATTGACTCAGAAGTGTCATGCCAGGCCTTGTGGGAAAAGTGAGTATCAGTACTGACTGAATAAATTTCAACTCCCATCTTTTTAAACTCTTCGTATTTCTCTGCCATGTCTACCAATTCAGTAGGACAGACGAATGTAAAGTCGGCAGGATAAAAAAAGAAAATGGCCCATTTCCCTTCCAGATCTTTGTTGGTAACTGTTTTGAAATCGGAGTTGTGATAAGCTTGGGCCTTAAAAGCGGGAACTTTAGTATTGATCAATGTGTTCATTCGATCCTCCTTAAGATTTATTGGAAAATGTTCACTCATGCATCTTCGTGCATCTGGCGTTTTTCATCCAATATTTGATTTCGATGATCCGATAGAGATTATCTATCGTTTAGAAAAACTCAGGGTAATCAAAGGTTTGAGACAGTTTAAAAGCAGCATTGATCAGACCCACATGCGTATAAGTCTGTGGAAAGTTACCCCAGGGACTTTTGGTGGCCTCATGAATATCTTCACTAAATAGACCTAAATGGTTTGAGTAATCCAGCATCTTTTCAAAAATTCTAAAAGCTTCATCAATGTATCCTGCACAGGCCAGCGCCTCCACATACCAAAAAGTACAAACGGCAAAAGTCACTTCAGGACGTCCAAAATCATCAGGACGATCATACCGGTACATGCTACCTCCTGGAGTCAGGAGGGCCTTTTCAATAAACTCAAGATGTTTTTTTGCTCGCTGGCTCCTAGGGGCCAGGAAACCCAAGGTAATCAAATGAAGCATGCTAGCATCGGCATAATGATTTCCCTGGGAGGGAAGATAGGTTCCTAATTTAGGATCATAACAGCTCTCAATATAATTACGTGAACGCGAGGACAGCGCCATGGCCGTGTAGTAGAGATCCTTATCACCTAATTTTTCTGCTATCTTGGCGGCCGCCTTACTTCCCGCCCAGTGAAAGAGATAGGTGTAACAATGTTTTTCCTGCATGTTCCGGTATTCCCAGAGAGTTGCATCAGGTTCATTCATTCTCTTATCTATATATCCTAAAGTTTTACGGACAAGATTATAAGAAGAAGGTGCCAGATGACCGGGGAATCTCTCATCAACATACAGAGGAAATTGCGCCAATAAAACTTGTCCATAAATATCGTTTTGAATTTGTCGGGAAGCCAGATTGCCGATTCTCACCGGTCCGTTGCCTCTGTAACCTTTAAGGTCCACGATGATTTCAGGTGGGACCGGGTCGCCAGAGATTGTATAGACAGGAGAGAACCGACCGACTTCCTCTTCTGCAATATTGATAATATATTGAGCAAATTTTTTCATTTCATCAAAACGGCTCATGCGATTGAGGGCATTGAGAGTGTAGTAGGTATCTCTTAGCCAACAGTAGCGGTAATCCCATGTTCGACCGGAACCTGGTGATTCTGGTAAACTAGCGGTGGTTGATGCAATGATGGCGCCGGTGTCTTCATATTGATGGAGCTTCAGCGCCAGGGCAGACCGCAGTACAGGTTTTTGATAAAGCCGACTGATGGAACATTGACTGGCCCATCGTTGCCAGTAAGTAATGGTCCGATAGAGGTAGGATTCTACAGTGGTTTTAATTGGATCATCAAAGGACATACCCCAGGTTAGTACCAAGTACTTTACTTCATCGAGTACGAAGAATTTTTCTTTTTCAATATAGGTGAGTGGAATATTACTGGTTAATCTTATGGGCTCACCGATACCGCTGTAATGAACATGATTACTTCCGAAGTGCACGGTTGGTTTGCGTTTACCATAATCTCCTCTCGGAGAGCAAATTACTTTAATTTGAGGAGTCCCTCTCAGTGGTTCAATCTTTCTCATTAGCATGAGAGGCTTATTAAAACGATCATGCTGCTCAAATCTTGGTGCAAAATCCGTGATACGAAACATGCAGTCACCGCAGGTGACATCTGTCTGCAGGACATTTGTATTCTCTATATAGGTTTGTTCAAAATGGTTAGATTCACCTTTAGGAATGATGGAAAATTCTCCTCCTTCATTCTCATCCAATAATGCACCAAAGATGGAATTATCATCAAAGTGAGGCCAGCACATCCAAACGATACTTGCTTCGCTGTTGATTAAGGCAGAATAGTTACAATTACCGATAAGGCCCATATTGTAATCATTCTTTAATTTATCCATTGAGTACCTCTAATCGGGTAGCATGCTTTCTACGGTTTTATTCAATGTTTCGAATTCAAAAGGTTTTCCTAAATATGAATCTGCTCCAATTTCCATCGCTCTGGTTGGAGAATCATCTGCTGCCGTCATGATCACAATAGGGCACGCCCGGCCATAAATGTCAGTGAACTTTTGGGAGAAGGCCCAACCATTCATAATAGGCATATTCATATCCAGTAGAATGAGTTGGGGAATACCTTCACGGGCGATGATATCCAGAGCTTCCTGTCCATTGGTAGCGGTGACGACTTGATAATTTTTCTCTTCAAGTTCTTCTTTAATTAACATCGTTAGATCTATTTGATCATCAACAATAAGGATTTTGGCTTTAGGTTGATCCATCATTTCTTTCCTCGCTACTAATAGTATTAAAGGAAGGAGAGACTTAACGCTTAAAGCTTTCTTAAGATTAAGTACTTGATTGAGAACATTCATCATAGTAGATCTCAAGTTAAGGGGCGAAGTTCAGGACTTACACTTAACTGGGGAGCACTAAACCTTTGTTAAGAACTCTGCTAATAAAGCGCGTCTTTTACAATTCGTATTCCCAAGGCGAACTTTATAAGATGAAGCTTTTTTAATTTAAGAAATCTTATAATTACTGATGAAAATCAATGAAAGTTTGTTATGATGTGTTCCATAACATTGGAATACGGCCATGTCTTTTGCCATTAGGAAGAATCCATTCTGTAAGGAGATAACGGGGACTGTTATGTCCTTTGTCGCTTTATTATGCATTCTGACTAGTTTCAATCTCTCTTATCAGAAAAATAGTTTTTCTCTTTCGGAGAGTGGCGTATACACGCTGGAAGAGACTCCTGAAACAGATACTGTATATTCCATTGATGATTCTCTTGACGAGAGTTTTTTTACTGCTTTTTTTCTTTCATCAATACTCATTCATGCCAATAAATCTGCATTAATTCTTCTTAGCTATAATTCTTTTTATATCCAAAGAATAATGCCACTTCACCTGTTAGATATACCGCCTCCCACATCTTCACGAACTGTGTAATTCATTCTTTATTCTAAGCACACTTTATTAGTGGAAACATTTCCATAGGAGTACCTATGACGAAACCCGATTTACAATATGATCTAAAATCTTCAATAGTTGTTTTCTTAGTGGCCCTGCCTTTATGTCTAGGCATTGCGCTTGCTTCCGGCGCTCCAATGGCCTCTGGTCTTGTGGCCGGAATTTTGGGCGGTGTTGTTGTTGGTCTTTTTAGTAATTCCCAAATAAGTGTTTCAGGCCCGGCCGCTGGTCTGACGGTTATAGTCGCAAATGGTATAACCCAACTAGGTGGATTTGAGCACTTTGGGATTGCTGTTCTTCTAGCAGGAGTTTTTCAAATCCTTTTTGGATTGATGAGGGGTGGAACTATTGGCGATTATTTTCCAACGGCCGTAATAAAAGGAATGCTTGCTGCCATCGGGCTCATACTGATTATAAAACAATTACCCAATGCTTTAGGACTTGCTCCAGGTTCTTATTCCTTCAGTGGTATCCAAAAGGAAATTGTTCTCATTTCGGTTATATCATTAGGGATAATGTTAAGTTGGGATAAGCTGGCAGAATCAGGGAATAAACTTGTCAAACTAGTGCCAGGTCCCTTAGTTGCAGTTTTGATCTCAATTTTTGTAAACTCTTTCTTTCAACTAGTCGGACCAAAAGGTTTAGTCCAATTACCAGATCAAATTTTTGACAAACTGCTGGTGCCTAATTTTTCCAGCTTTAATGGAAATGTTCTGGAGATTGCTTTAACCATCGCGATTGTTGCTTCTTTAGAAACTCTTTTATGTATCGATGCAGCGGATAGAATTGATTCACTTAAACGAAAGACTAATAAAAATACTGAGTTGTTAGCCCAGGGAATAGGTAATACTCTTTCAGGAATCCTTGGAGGGTTACCATTAACGGCGGTCATCGTAAGAACTTCCGCAAACGTGGCATCCGGTGCCAAGACAAAGTATTCAGCTATTTTTCATGGTTGTTGGATTCTACTCTGTGTTCTTTTCATTCCCAACTTTTTAAATCTTATCCCGCTGGCCACTTTGGCCTGTGTACTATTATTGGTTGGTTATAAATTAACTAAACCTGTCTTTTATATTGAGATGTTGAAAAGAGGTTGGCCACAACTTCTCATCTTCTGTGTCACCATAGGTGCAATCCTTGCTACGGATCTTTTAAAAGGTATTTTCGCCGGACTGGCTCTGGCCATCTTTTTTGAATTAAGAAAACCTGCCATTAATTGTTTGGAAGTGGATCATGAGGAAGACAAAGTGCATTTTAAATTTTTGAAGAATGTCTCTTTCCTACATAAAGCGAAAATAGCTAAAATTTTAAACGAACTGGAAGAAGGAAAAGCGATCTATTTTCATGGTATGAATCTGGTAAGGATCCATGTAGATGTCCGCGAGCTGCTTCTTGATTATCAAGAAGAGGCCAAGAAAAAGAATCTGATTGTCGTGTTTATTTAGGAGATTGCAATGTTAATAGATATGGACTTTTTAAGTGAAGTCGCCCGGGATCTACCTATTATTAGACCAATTAAAGAGTTTATCCATCTTAATTTGCTGCTTCCTTATCAGCATCTACCTTTTTGGAATGCATTAACGGAAGTAAGCGCAAAATTTGAAGCACACCCTTTTCCAGAGCTTGAACATTATAGGAGAAAGATTAAATCCGGTGAACTTCCCCTGGTACTTTTGCGGGATAAGTTAGAAAGGGTTCTGAAGGAAGATTCAGAACAGGCAATGAAACTTATCCTAGAGGGAAAATTTGAGTTTATTCATCATGATTCCAGGACTGGAAAACTGCATGACTGCTGGAACGAGTATTTAGGGATCAATATTATTCAATTAGCAGATGGCATGTTAATTAAATGGCTTTCAATGTTTTTGGATCAGGGAATAGGCCATTGGCAAATGCCTGAATCTAGTGAAAGAAGCTTTTACGATTGCCTGAAAAATCTCATTTTTTCCAGCTACATCGTACCTGCTCCTTTCAGAAAACTTGTTCTGAGTGACTTCTTTTTATCGACGCCGGAAGAAACGATTGAAGCCCATCTGAAATTCCTTTGCCCTGATGAAGATCTTCAAAAAACATATATTCGTGAATCCATCATGACTTTACGAGGATGGGCCGGATTGATTTATAACATCCAACAGTCTCCTCAGCTGTTACCTTTTCCCAGAAAAATAAATCTGTTGGATTTTCTTGCCATTAAGCTGATTCTTGAACGGGCCTGGATTGAACAAGAATCCCCAATCACTGGATATCCTGTTTTTCCGAAAACACTGGAGACTCTATCGTTAACACCCGAGGCAGAGAAAAACTTTCTGGCTTTTCAGGCCTGTCAGGAATCCTTAGAAGAAGCCATTTATGATAAGTATTTGAAGACTATCATAGAGAAGCAAGATGAAAATGAAGCATCCTTAGACTATCAAGCAGTATTCTGCATGGACGACAGGGAAAGCTCGTTACGACGGTTTTTAGAAGAGACTTCAGACCGAATTGAAACTTTTGGTACTGCCGGACACTATGGCATTAATTGTCTATATCAACAACCGGAAGATGCTTTCCCCAAAAAACAGTGTCCAGCACCGGCCACTGTCGAGGTTTATTTGAGAGATGTTCCTATAGAAAAGGTGAATAAAAAACTGCCCCGCCTATTGAAATTCAAGAGCACTCAACCATCTGGCAATTTTTTCAAAGAATGGGTCTTTTCGCACCTGAATGCTCTTTCTTCCACTATAAAGCTAACTGCTAACCTCTTTTTCCCCTTGGGATTCAAATCGTTGGATAATGTCATTGAGATCAAAAGTCAGAATAAGCTAAAACTATTTAATGATGAATCAATGATGATAGGAGATTCTAAACTTCCTGAAGGGTATACAATTAATCAGATGGTAGATTTAGTTTATCAGCAACTTGTCTTAATAGGATTTGTTCATCATTTTTCCCCTTTGATCTTTATTATTGGCCATGGATCTAATAGTGTTAATAATCCCTATTTTGCGACTTATGGTTGTGGGGCCTGCTCCGGTCGCTCTGGTGCCGCCAATGCCAGGGCCTTTGTCGAAATGGCAAACAATGTTGAAGTCAGAGAATTGCTCAAAGCGAACTATGGACTTTCCATCCCGACAATTACTTACTTCATAGCAGGTTTTCACGATACAACCCGTGAAGTGGTTGAACTCTATGAGTCTCATACCATACCTCCTGTACTAAAATCTTCCTATGAAAGATTCAAAAAATATCTTTCAGTAGCCCTTTATAAAAATGCGAGGGAAAGAAGTAAGTCCTTCAAACTTGTCACTTATCGACCGGTAAGTAAGCAAGCTCAGAAAGAAGTTCTTAGGCGTTCTTATTCATTATTTGAAACTAGACCTGAGCTAGGACATACAGGAGTTGCCTTTGCCATTGTTGGACGTAGGGATATAACAAAGGGTTTAATTCCGGATCAACCTGCATTCCTTCAATCCTATGACCCTTCAGTGGATCCGGATGGGAAATTGTTAGCAACAACCTTAGGTGCCGTCATCCCGGTTTGTTCAGGAATTAATCTAGACTACTATTTTTCACGAGTCGATAATTTGCGATTTGGTGCTGGGTCAAAATTACCGCAAAATATTGTGGGAAATTTTGGAGTCAGTCATGGAACTGAGAGCGATCTACTTTTTGGTTTACCTTTTCAAATGATTGATCAACATCAGCCTCTTCGATTATTCTTATTGATTGAACAAAAACCTGAGATTGCCTTGGCGGCCATTCAGAATAATCCACTGGTAAGGCAAATTGTCTATAATAGTTGGGTTCACTACGCTTGTTATGATCCATTCAGTAAAAAGATGTTTCTTTTTGAGAATGGACAGATGTTGATCAAAGAAAATTTCCAGGAGCTTGTATGAAAGCGCTGTTTCTCTTCTATCTTTTACCTTTGCTTTCCTCCATGTTGCTTGCAATCCCGATTAAGCATTCTGAAAAAATTATTACGAGATTAACGACACTTAGTCTTGTGATTCCTTCATTCGTAAGTATTTATCTCTTTTTGAATTCATTCCATGGTCCATTTCCATTGGAACTTAATTTGGCAGTGATCAAAGTTTCCGGGCACAATTTCCCTTTTACTGCTTGGTTGGACATAGGGACTTTCGTCATGTTGGGATTGACCCATATTCTGGGATTATTAGTTGTGAAGTATTCTCATGGTTACCTCCATTTAGAAAAAGGTTATCAGCGTTTTTTTAGTACCATCCTCTTTTTTATCTTTGGTATGGAAGTGCTTTCGCTGGCAGGGCATATGGATTTGTTTTTTGCGGGATGGGAGATTGTGGGCTTTAGCTCTTTTCTTCTCATTGCTTTTTACAGATCGCAAACCCGTTCAGTTTCCAATGCCTGGAGAATTTATAATATCTACCGAGTTTGTGATCTGGGGCTTTTAATGGGGGCCGTAATGGGCCATATCCTTTGGCATGAGGCCACCCGTTTCTCTGCTCTTCAGGAGATGTCAGGGCAGATTTTATCAGCGACAAATCAAACTTCTTTGACTCTTTTAACTTTTTTTATCATCTTTGCTTCTTTAGGGAAATCAGCCCAATTTCCTTTTCACAACTGGCCTTCCCGGGCGATGGAAGGACCGACTCCCTCAAGTGCCATCTTTTACGGCGCACTTTCTATTCACGCTGGTGTCTTTTTACTCATCCGTATGCAACCGCTATGGTCTCATAGTCAGATGGGTACTGTTTTAATCGGAGTGATAGGTTTACTTACCTTGTTTTTTTCCTCAGTCCAAGGCCGAATTCAAACCAACATTAAAGGGCAAATAGCATTTGCCAGCACCTCACAGATAGGGTTGATGTTTATCGAATTAAGTCTGGGATTCACCAATTTAGTTCTGATTCATCTTTTTTGTCATGCTCTATACCGATGCTTCCAATTACTGGTTTCTCCCTCTGTGGTTGCCAGTTCCTCCAGTCTGAATAATAAGGTGGTTTTTCAGCGGATTAAAACCCGTAAAATCTTATTGGATAAACTTCCCACAAGATTGAAGAACACCTTTTACGTCCTGGGAATGACAGATTTCTCCATGGATATATCCTGGCGTGGTTTTAGCTTTATTCCCTGGAAAACAATTTACTGGAAATTAAGGCGTGTCATTTCTCATCCAGCAATTATGACTTTTTTGGCAGCGCTGTCAGTTCTCTCCATGTCACGGGTTGAAGGAGTGGATGGTGATCAAGTCTTTTCAGTATTATTTGCTTTAATGTCAGTATATTTCGCTTTGAAGTCTATTTTCTTTCATCATAAGCCATTTAGTGCCATGAGGGACTTCAGTCTTTCACTTATTGGCTGCATGGTCTCAGTTTATCTTTTGAATAAACAACTATTACATTCGATTGAAGCTTATTTCTTACCTGTGACTCCATTTCTGATTTTGGCACTTATAATTTGTAGGCAGTTCAGAAATCATGACTTGAGAAACTTTCATGCCCTGGGAACGAAGCATGCATTGGCCGCCAATGTGTTCATGATCTGTTTTATGGTTCTCTCCGGTATGCCGGTAACGACGGCCTTTATTGGAGAAGATATGCTGTTAGAAGAACTTCTTAAGCATTCTTCTCTCATCACAGCTTTGATTGCCCTGTGTTTAATGATCAACGGGTTATTATTCGCTAAAATTTACAGTCGACTTTTTATGGGAAGAGAAGCTCTTTGATTTGTTTAATTAAGTGGGGATATGTTCCCCACTTAACAAAATTTAGCATTAGAATTTAAAGCCGATGCCAAGACCAACGATGAGCGGATCAATATCAACTTCTGCGTCAACGCTTCCATTGGCGTAAGTTGAGACATGAACATCAGTTGATAAGTATAGTTTCTTTATGTCCAGATTAAGAAAAAGATTGTCACCAATTTGATAATCTCCGCCCGCCTGAAAGGCATAACCCAGATTGTTTTCATAAGTCACGCTTTTTGCAACTCCTGAATCCGCTCCATAAAAGATTGTATAATTAAGACCTGCTCCAACATATGGCCTGAATTTCCCGAATTGATGATGGTACTGAGCTGTTAAAGTAGGAGGCAGCAAGGATACATCACCCAGGTCAAGATTATTGAGCAAAGTATTGTTCGCTGATGCTTTGTGAGTCGTTGTAGCGAGAATAAGCTCTAAAGCAAAATTATCATTGAAGAAGTAAGAGAAATCAATTTCAGGAACTGAAGCATTGTTAAGATTTACATCACCTCCAATAATTGTCGGAGTTCCTGATTCGTCCGGCATCACATTAATTGCTCTCATTCGAACCATCATATCTGAACTCATGGCAGATACAGATGATACGAGAAGAGAACTCCCTACAACCAATACAGCAATCTTTGTTTTCATAAATTCCCCTTTTATCAATTGATAAATTATTTTATGAACTTGATTGGATTCATTTTACTCAAAGAGAAATAATAAAAATCTGATTGGAGAAAGGATGTTTTATGATTGTAGTCATAAGGATTTAAAATGGACTGGCCGGAACTAGTCCGGCCGGATGAATTACTGATTGATGATGGTATTAGCAGATTTGCCTTCAATAGATCTTACATATATCAATACATTTTTATTTGATAGAGAACGTAGTTTAAATTTTACTGGGATTTGAATTTTTTCATTTCCTTCATTACAAACGGATGAAACTTTTTTCATGATAGGTAATATAGAGATAGTGTCTTTTTTGTTCGAGAGATAGTCGACTCGATCAAAAACCAGACAGTCACTGGGAACTTTAGCGTGCAATACAGCATCCCCACTTAGTCCACCAGTAAAGCCAAGTTCTATGTATTCAACGATAGGGTAAAGATGATCGTCTACGCTGGTTGAACTTGAAACTGCCACATTAAGTTTTTCTTTTTGTTCATACGGGGATTTCTCGTTAACGATTATTTCATAATCTCCCCCCTGCAAGTTACCTACAGTAATTTCTTCTTTAAATGGAATGATCATCGGCTCACATAGATCCGACTTTGCATCTTCTCTTTGGAGAGCTGTTACAGTAATGAGAATTTTGTCATTTTTATGGACAACATCGACCTTATTAGTGATGTAACAAGGACTCGGGAACTGGCCGGTTACAATTACTTCCACGTTATCATTATTATCAAAGCCACTAGGTACAAACAGGTGATTGACCGGTGAAATGATCACTTTTGGTTCACTGGCGTGAACTAAAGTAGAAAAAGCAAGCACTGCGAAAACCATTGTTAAATGTTTCATTTAATCCTCCCTGGATTTAAGTGAGTTGAATATATCCACTGGAATATGCTAAATATCTGATTGAAGCTCTCTTAAAGCATGATATTTGTCATAAAGCATATATGATGTATTTCTGGCTGGAGTAGGAGTCGAAACAATCACTTTTATTAAGTGTCTCCTGTGTATGCGAAGCTAGCGGATCAATGAGTTAAGCTTCCCAATAAACGGAATTACTGAGATAGTAGGCCAAAAGGATAAGTATGGAAGACGGTCAGTTTCTAGGCCCTGAAGATAAAAAGAAAATGGAAGCTCTTAAAAAAGAACTTTCGGATTTGAAGAAAGAGCATAAGGCCTTCGCTGCCCGTAAAAAAGGGCTCACACCCGAAGATAGAGAGAGTTGGCGCATCAATTCTCAAAGAACAAATCAAATCTATATTGAGATTAAAGATTTAAGATTTAAAAACGTACTTGAGGCCGGGAAAGGATAATATTCTATGAGTAAGATCCCATTCGTCCTTTTGTCCCTGTTAATTTCTTCATTTGCACAGGCCAATGCAGTTAGTGCTCTTAAAAGCTATATCCCTCTTTATGATCACACAGGAATTAATGACATTGGCCAGGAATGCTCCATAGATTTCTATCACCGACCAGGTGGCAAGGTATTAGTAGAACTTTTGATGCCTAAGCTCATTACGTTTTTGATTGATCCGTCCATGAGTTTTATCGCAAGAGATAGCTACTTTTCTGCTTCCCAACCGGCCTTTACAGAGAATAATGGTATGGTGACTTTGAGTCTAATCTTCGAAGGGGCAAGTGTTAAAGTTGAAAGACAATTTTGCCTTGAAGAGCGTTGCTGGTCTTCTGGAAAAGTTTGCCAGTTGGAAGACTGGAGATAAGTAGAATCATTTATGGGTGCTCATCATCATCACCATGCTCACGAAGTTAAATCACAAAGTGATTCTGCCATCCTATCTGCTTTCTTTTTAAATGCAGGATTTGCTGTTATTGAGTTTATTGGTGGTCATTACACAAATAGTACGGCCATTAAGTCTGATGCCATCCATGATCTAGGGGATAGCCTGACACTTCTTTTTTCATATTTCGCTGAAAAAATGAGTCATAAGGAAGAAGACGAAATTTTTACCTTTGGTTATCGAAGATTCTCAGTCTTGGCCGCCTTGATCAATGGCCTGGTTTTATTGGGTGGAACGACTTACGTCATCTATGAAGCCGTTCAGCGGATGTATAAACCAGAGCCGATTATGGCCTCAGGAATGATATTTTTTGCTTTATTGGGTATAGGAGTTAATGGACTTGCCGCATTTAAATTAAAGAAAAGTGGTAGTCTCAATAGCAAGATGATCACGCTCCATCTCCTGGAAGATATTTTAGGCTGGGTCGCAGTGTTAGTTGTAAGTATCGTACTGATGTTTAAACCTTGGTATATTCTTGACTCAATTCTTTCAATTTTAATTTCGTTGATAGTTATAAGAGGCGTTTACAAGAACTTCATTAGTATCGGGTCCATTCTGCTTCAGAAGTTTCCGCTCGGGCTCGAAAAGAATCGAATTAAAGAAAAAATACTAAGCTATGATTGCGTTCAGGACGTTCATCTGGTTCGTGGATGGTCCATTGATGAATCGAAATTTTATTTGACTCTTCATGTACGAGTCTCGCTGGAGACTACCATGGGGCAGCTTGATTCTATCCGAAAGGAGATCGAAAAGTTTCTCAGGCAAGAGAACGTTCTTTATTCTACGATTCAATTTGAGGGGGAGGAGTGTAAGGAAGAAATACACTAAAGACCGAACCCCGCCCAGGTTCACTTTCAACTTTGATACTTCCGTGATGAGCTTCTACAATGAGTTGGGAAATATACAGGCCAAGACCAAAGCCGCCGAAGTTGTATTCTGAAACGGCCCTTCCGAATTTCTCAAATATACGTTCCTGATCTTTACTAAAAATACCAATCCCTTGATCTTTTATTATCAAGTTCGCTCCATTCTCCACACAGCTCACTGATAGCTCAATCGGCCGGTGTGCACCGAACTTAAGGGCATTTGTTAAGAGATTAGTGATAAGCTTTTCCAGTTTCTTGCTGTCCCAAAGACCTTGACACTTGTCTTCCAGATGCAGCTCTAATTTTGAACCACTACTTTGAATCATGCTGCCCAGGCCTTGACTTACATTTTTTACGATTTCGATTAGATCCGTGTTTTGTAACTCTAATTGAACACTCACTTTATTCTCATGGGCAATATAGAGTAAATCTTCAATTAAAGACTGTAGTCTTTTGGCCTGGGAATCAGCGCTAAGGAAGGATTTAATTGTCTCTTCTTGGGTAGATGGTTTTTTTGTCTGACCTCGAGCCGCGCGGAGCATAATTTGAAGTTGCAATATTAAAACCGTCAGGGGGGTTCTTAATTCATGAGCCGCAAGTGCAATAAAGGTTTCACGTGCCCTTACCGCTTCTTCGGCCGCTTGGCGTGCTTTTTTCTCTTCGATTAATAGATTGTCTCTTTCGATCTCAGCTCGGTGTCTTTTCCGAATATTAATAATCAAAGCAATATTCAAAACAATCAGAACTAAGACAATAATCAGTGTAGATATAATTTCCGAACGATATTTGGTAAAGATGCTTTCTGGATAGTTGATCAGCTCAGCCTGATGAGGGATCCTCTCTGTTGGGATATTAAAGCGACTTAACTGATTGTAGTCCAAAACAAAGCGTGATGGACTGACCTTAACGATTGGGGGATTTTCCCCATTTAATGCCCTGATAGCGAGCTCTGCGGCCACTTGCCCTTGTATGCGCCCATCCAGAAGCCATCCTCCCACAATACCAAATCCAAGTTGAATTTCCCACAGGCCATAGGCCGGAACTCTTGAGTATTTGTTGATGAACCTAATGGCTTGCCGTTGACTAAATTTTTTGCCTTCACCATCAATAATGAAATTCGTATTAAGTAGGAGGTCTCCCTCTCCCAAGAGAGAAACTTCTTTTTGGACCTCTTCTATTGGAAGATTATGCAAAACTTTAAATTGCACTTTTTCTTTCCAGCGTGGGAATAAAGCTTGGAGTTCTTTTAGAAGCTCCATACTTATTTCTGTTGAATCAAGAACCACAGCGATCCGTTTGGTTTCTGGATGCAGCTCTAACATGGAATCAATTGTGCGAACATAATCGACTGCTTCCACTACACCTGAAATTCGTGCTTGGTCGTCCACCATTGAATCTTGAAAGTTATTAACTCCGGCAAAAACCAGGTAGGATTTTGGAAAAAGTTCTTCCCGATAATTTCGGGCAAAATCGAAGGCCACGTTATCGGTTGTAATGACAATATCAAATGATCTCTTTTGATACTTATAGCGCAGAAGAGTGAGGAAAACTTGAAGGTTTTCAGCTTCTGGATAATTTTTCCAATCCATGTACTCAACAGCTACTTCAAGGTCAGGATATTTTCTCTCAAATGTTTCCTGAATGCCTTTCATCTCTGAGGCCGTCCAGGCATATCCGTGCGAATAAGAATGCAGAACAAGGATTTCTGGTCTGATGGTTGTTTGTGCCCAGGCCCCGGAGAGCAAGCAGAATAAGAGGCCAGCAGTTACAACAAACAGTACTTTCATGAACTTGTTTCTTTACATTACAATTAGTGAACCGATTTATTCTTCTATAGTTCAGTTTGATTTGTCACGGCATATGCCCTTAATTTTTTAATTTGGCACTGTTCCTGCTGAAAATGAACTAACAGGAGGTGGATATGAGTCCTGGTTATCAAGGGCCTTTAGATGATTCTCTTAATCAAAAACACAGTCGTCAGTATGACGCACCTGCAGGGAATAGCTCGGTTTCTGACCGGAACTTAAAGCGTTATATTCTGGAGCAATTAGATAAACACGTTGAGATCGATTCATCTGACCTGGAAATCAAAGTGAAAGATTGTTTTGTTTTTTTAACTGGCTCAGTGGAGAGTGAACAAACACGCGCCACCATTAAGTCCCTGGTTGAAGGAATAGACGGTGTTGAAGATGTTGTGAGCTACATTGAAATAAAAGATCGCTTAGATAATTCTTTTTGAGCACCTCGGAATAAAAATTGAGAAAGAATAGAGGACCCAAAACCATCCACTCGTAATAGAACTTTTGCGGGTGGATAAAATAATGAAGCAACTTAAAGCGGAATTTCTGTTTTTGTTTCTGCTTATTTCCTGCCAGGGACCCTATTCAGCTCTTGGGCCGGCGGGGAGTGCTGCCCGAACAATCTCGGGTATGTTTTGGTGGTTATGTGGAGCAGGCTTAGCGATATGGTTGCTATTTGTGGCCTTAGAGCTTTATGCCATTTTAGTTAAACCTGGGCCTCATGATTTAAAAAAAACGAGGCTGTTTGTCATTGGTGGTGGGGTGATCTTTCCTGTAATCATCATAACCATTTCGATCTATTTTAGCCTTGCTCCCTTGCCTGATCTTGTAAAGATGGCCCCCAAAGGAAGCGTTGTAGTAAAAGTCAGCGGACTGCAATGGTGGTGGAGGGTCAAATATCCACTTGCTAATGATCAAGAAATTGAAGTCGCCAATGAAATCTGGTTGCCGGTGAATGAGCCAGTGCAGTTTCTTCTATCGAGTGAAGATGTCATTCATTCATTCTGGGTTCCGTCCTTGGCCGGCAAGATTGACATGATTCCCGGCCAGACGAATCATCTAAGTTTCACTCCAACTAAAACCGGACATTATCTGGGATCTTGTGCAGAATTTTGCGGCACTTCACATGCCCTGATGCGACTGGATGTGAAAGTTGTCGAAAGAAACGTTTTTGATGAATGGTTAAAAAAGCAAGAACGTTCCGTGAAGAAAACTGGTTCTCCTGGTGAAACGGCCTTTGTTTCAAATGGTTGTATTTCCTGTCATACCGTAAGAGGAATTAGTTCTCTGGGCAAAATTGGACCTGATCTTACTCATGTTGGAAGCCGTAGAAGAATCGGTTCTGGCATTCTAAATAACGATGCAAATCAAATTCATCGCTGGATTGATGAGGTTGATCTGATTAAACCCGAAGCCAAAATGCCTTCCTTTAAAAGCCTTCCCATAGAAGAGCGAAAGGCCTTAGCAAAATGGCTTGAAGGATTGAAATGAAAGAAGATGAGATCGATGAAATTCGAGAAGGACAGGAGAGAAGGCTTCTTAAGGCCTGGAAAGTACCAGAAGGTTGGAGGTATTGGTCTGAGGTCAACAATTCAGAAGTAGGTATGTGGTATACACTTACGTCTCTTGGATTTTTTTTCTTTGCAGGTGTTTTAGCGCTATTAATACGAATTCAATTAGCAGTTCCTGATAATGATTTTTTGACGGCCGATCAGTATAATCAAATCTTCACCATGCATGGAACCGTGATGATGTTCCTTTTTGCTATTCCCATTTTTGAGGCCATTTCCATCCTCTTATTACCTCAGATGCTGGGGGCAAGGGATCTTCCGTTTCCTCGCTTGTCTGCCTATGGCTATTGGTGTTTTCTTCTGGGTGGGATTTTTGTCTGTGGTTCACTTTTTTTTGGGGCAGCACCTAAAGGAGGATGGTTTATGTATCCTCCACTCACGTCAAATTATCAACCTGGCGTGGGAGCGGATATCTGGCTTTTAGGTTTAACTTTCATTGAAATTGCATCAATTGCCGCGGCCGTTGAACTTATAGTCGGCATTTTAAAATGCCGACCACCTGGTATGAGAATTAACCTTATGCCTATTTATGCCTGGTATATTTTGGTTGTTGCCATCATGATCTTATTTGCTTTCCCCCCCCTTATTGCAGGTGATATTTTACTTGAGATGGAGCGTGCTTTTGACTGGCCTTTTTTTGATGAAAGGCGAGGAGGCAATCCACTCTTATGGCAGCATTTGTTCTGGATCTTCGGTCACCCGGAAGTCTACATCATCTTCCTACCATCCATCGCCCTTCTGGCCACGATTATTCCTACTTTTTCACGGGTCCATCTAGTGGGCCATAGTTGGGTCGTTTTGTCTGCTGTAGGGACAGGCTTTTTAAGCTTTGGATTATGGGTTCACCATATGTTTACGACAGGACTTCCTGGTGTTTCACTCGGTATTTTTTCTGCTGCCTCTCAAGCGGTTGCCATTCCAACAGGTGTCCAACTTTTTTGTTTTCTCGCGACACTTCTGACTGGGCATTTTATAAAATCAGTTCCTATGTTATTTGCACTGGGTGGCATGGCGACTTTTGTCATTGGCGGATTAACGGGAGTGATGGTGGCGATAGCTCCTTTTGATTTTCAGGCGCATGACACTTTCTTTGTAGTAGGACACCTTCATTATGTATTGATTGGTGGAAGTGTCTTTCCGATTCTGGCCGGCATTTATTATTATGCTCCAATTGTTAGTGGCAAAAAACTTTCAGAACGTCTTGGTAGGCTTTGTTTTTGGCTCGTGATTATTGGTTTTAATGTCACCTTTTTTCCAATGCACGCCAGTGGCCTCTTAGGAATGCCCCGGCGTGTGTATACCTATCCAGCGGAAATGGGAATAGGGGGATTAAATCTCATCTCAACTATCGGGGCCTTTATTTTGGGAGCAGGTTTTCTGGTTTTACTTTGGGATATTTTAAGGCCCAAGTCCAAGCAGCCCTATTCAGAAAGAAATCCTTGGGGAGCTGGCACGATGGAATGGGCGATGAAGATTCCTGACCGTATGTGGGGTGTTCGTTCTATCCCTCTTATTAAGACTCGTTATCCACTTTGGGACCAGCCAAATTTTATAAAAGATATTGATCACGGAAATTTCTATCTGCCTGATGCAGAGGAAGAGATGCGGGAAACATTGATCACCAGCACACTTGATGCTCATCCCATCCAGTGCATGAGAGTTCCCGGTCCGACTTTTGTTACCCATCTGGCAGCATTATTCTCCGGAGGGTTTTTTATTTTTGCCACTTATCACTGGTGGATTCCCACTATTATCTCCGGGATTCTCGCGGTTATATTTATTGTTTACTGGTTGTGGACTGGAACGGCCTGGATCCCTGAAAAAAATGAGAAAAACGTAGGCATGGGAGTGAGCCTTCCTATTTATAAATCCGGACCGCTGGCCGCTGGATGGTGGGCCATGTTTATAACCATGCTGGCAGACATGACCGCCTTCATTTCATTAATATTTGGATATTTCTTCTATTGGACTGTTCAAGAAAACTTTCCTCCCCAAAAAATTGCCGGGCCGGAGTTTCTCTGGCCAGTGACAGGAGCTGGCCTGCTCTTATTCTCATGGATACTGACTAAGTTATCCTGGAAGTGGAACCGGGAAAATAAAACCAAACGCTTTTATTCATCTTTACTGACTGCAAGCTTAATGTCGTTAGCGGGAGGGATCGCTTTTCTGGCAGGACCATGGGTTCATAAGATGGATCCAACCGTACATGTTTATCAGGCCATTGTCTGGGTACTCGTTATTTGGACGGCATTACATGCTGTCCTTGGATCGCTAATGCAAGTGTATTGTCTTGCAAGGAGAATGGCAGGAAGAATGACAGCGCTCTATGATGCTGACATAACGAACGTTTCTCTCTATGCATGCTTCATGGCCGTAACGGGAATAATCACTGCACTGGTTATTTCCGGTTTTCCGGCAATAGGAAGGTGAGATGATAACAAGACATTCATTATGGTTATTGGCCCTCTCGCCAGTGGTATGGTCATTGCATTTTACAGCTGTTTATATTACGGCGGCAATTTGGTGTGCTAAATTTCCGGGCACAGACCTTCTCAAGGTAAGACATTTAACGGCCATTTATACTGTCATCGCTTTAGCTGTCGTTTCAATGCAAGTTTTTTATGGTTATCGCAAGCATAGAAGTAGCGATACTCACGCTCATCATAAAGATTCCCTGGAAGGAAGAGAACGTTTCTTAGGACTGACTCAGCTATTAATTTCCGGCCTCAGTTTTCTTGCCATTACTTACAATGCTTATGCGGTTTATGTTTTCAGGAGCTGTGAATGACACGGAACTTCAGTCTGGGCTTCGGATTTTTCTTTTTACTATTAGCATGGGCAGGCCCATTGGCCCAACTAGCGAAGTCCGCTTTTTATGGCCATATGATCATGCATATGTTGGTTGTGGCCGTGGCCGCCCCTTTACTGGCCTTCGGTATAGTTGATAGTAAGTATGATCCTACCGGAAATTTTCCTCTTCTGTTTGCACCTATTCCTGCGGCAGTAGGGGAACTCATTATTGTTTGGGCCTGGCATGCGCCAAAACTTCATCTTTTTGCTCGTCATACTTTCTGGGGACTTTTACTGGAGCAAGGGATGTTTTTATTGGCAGGAGTTTGGGTCTGGCTTTCTTCATTTGGAAACAAGGCCGCAGGTGTGATCGGGCTACTGTTGACCTCAATGCATATGACGTTTCTAGGGGCGTTACTGAGTCTTTCATCCCGACCACTCTATATTCACCATGACCTCAATGATCAGCATATTGGTGGAGTGATCATGCTGATTGTGGGAGGCATATCATATTTAACCGGCGGACTTTGGCTCACACTGAAACTACTTAAGGAAAAAAAATATGAAGAATTGGCTTAGGCCTATTATCTTATTTCTTATAAGTTTGGGAACTCTCGGTGCGGTGGTAATGATTTCCGGTTTGATTCCTATAAGTGCCAGTTCTGGCCATTGGCCTATCACCGCCTGGATTCTGGAATTTTCTATGAAGCGTTCGGTTTCTACTTATACTTTGACTAAAGAATCGCCTCATCTTGAAGATCAAAGGATGATTCAAAGGGGAGCAGGACATTATGAAATAGGCTGTAAGCAATGTCATGGAGGCGTGGAAAAAACAAACATCATCGGTCTCCATACCACGCCTAAAATTCCTCATTTGCCACCGGTTATCAAAGAATGGAAGCCGGAAGAATTATTTCGTATAGTAAAACATGGAGTTAAATTTACTGGGATGCCGGCATGGCCATCTCTGCAAAGGGACGATGAAGTCTGGTCAATGGTAGCTTTTCTTTTGCAATTTCCTAAGCTCGATTGGAAAAGTTATCAGAAACTTGTACATGCTCCTGGTTCAGAAAAAATTGAACATGATGTTCTAAGAAGTTGTAGTCATTGCCATGGTCTTGATGGAAATGGCCGGCAAACCGGTGCATTTCCTCTTCTGTCAGGGCAGAATGCTGAATATCTGGAGAACTCTCTTAAGGCCTATGCTAAAGGTGAACGTCATAGCGGGACGATGAAAATTGTTACTTATAATTTGGAATCTGAGATGCTTAAAGAGCTGGCCTTGCATTACAGTAAGCAAAAAAGACGACCGCTCGTTAAGCAAAGCGTAGATCAGTCCGCAATAGAAGAAGGATCACGGCTGGCAAAAATGGGTATTCCTGAGCAGCATGTGGCCTCATGTATAGGGTGTCATGGACCAGATGAAAGTGGCTTAACTCGTAAACCATACTTCCCCGATCTTAGAGGGCAGCCAGCTGATTACATCACAACTCAGTTAGATCTATTTTTGAAGGGAAAAAGAGGGGGGTCAGAGCACGTTCAACTTATGCACAAAGCAGTTCATACACTCACTGAGCTTCAAATAAAAAACCTGGCCCTGTATTTTGAATCCTTGGAATTTAAAAATTAGTGAATTATCCCGCCTTGCGACAATATGACAATGATCATACTCTTAACTAAGAAGCCTCAGTTCCAGCTCTAACTGCTTATTATAAATTCTGGGCATTAACCTGGAGGTTATTTATGAATAAGTACACTGTCCTGTTTTCAATGCTTCTTTCTCAAATTGCATTTGCGGCCCCAAGCATAGGTCCTGCACCAGTGAAACACTTATATGTGCCACAAGGCTTCGATAGCAATGACACTGTTGAAGTTGTCGTTACCGGGAATTTTCCTAATCCTTGTTATTCTAGAAATACAGTTGTGGTTGATGTCATTGATGATCAGATTAATGTAGAAGTCAGTGCTCTTAATTCAGAGAAGATGATTTCTTGCCCTGATATTATCGTTCCATTTAAAGAAGTTGTTTCTGTTGGGAATCTTCAGGGCGGAGATTATCAGATTACTGTGAATGGAGTGTTGAAAGATAAGTTGGTTGTAACTGAAGCCGATTCTAATTCAGTCGATGATCATCTCTATGCTGCCATTGATAATATTGAAAAGAAAGGCCCCAGCGACTATGTTCTCCATGGCTGGCGCTATAGCCCGTGTATCGAATTGGATCGAATTGATGTCCTCAGTAACGGTAAGGATACTCTTTCGGTTCTTCCTGTCATGAAACAAGTCTCTAACTTTTGTCCAATGAAAATGATTCCGGTCTCGTATCCTGTAAAATTGAATTTTGGAGATTTAAAGTCTCAAGATCCTTTGATTTATATCAGAACTATGGATGGGAAATCGTTTAACAGTATTATCCATTTGGGTGATCGTAGATGAATGTCATTTTTTTAATCTTGTTGTTTATGTCATACGGAGTTCAGGGAGCATGTCTTCCTGACTCCGATCTTACGAATAAAAAGTCATTTGCAGCAAACCTCAATATTAATATGAAGGGGATTGAGGAGGCAGCTTCTAAATTTGAATCTATCATCGTAAGAGAACTGCCAAAGGAGCAGGATTTTATTATAAAACTTGAGCCCCATAATCCTCGGGTGAATGCTGAGATAATTAAAAATGAAAGAGATATTGTTGTTTCAGTCTGGGGAGGAATGCTTGGGCATCCTTTCATGACTTCAGATACTTTTACTCTATTGCTTTGTCATGAGATAGGACATCTGTTGGGTGGACCTCCTCTTAAATCACGCAATGGTTGGTCGTCCACAGAGGGACAGGCCGATTATTATTCAACAGGAAATTGTGCCAGATCATTTGATCTGGATGAAGCCAGTTTTTTGGAAGCTGCTCTTAACTTAACCCGGATTTATGCAGAAGTGACCAGACAGCCTATGCCGAAACTCGAGAGCTGCGATTCTTCTCAGGTGAATCGGACTAATTATGGCTATCCACAGGCCCAATGTCGTCTGGATACGTTACTTGCTGGCTGGCGTGGTGCTGCTAGGCCTCGTTGTTGGTTTTTTCAGTAATTTTCCCCAGGAAAAAACCGAATAAAGATGCACTTAATCCCCATATGATAGGTACTTCCAGAGTGCCGCTGATTTCACCATAAAGAGTAACGCCCCCACCGAGAATAATGCTGATGAAACCCTGAGCAGGGGAGAGTTTTTTAAAAACCAAGGCGCCTATTACAGGAATAAATAGACCTGAGACCATGACTCCGTAAGAGAGCAGCATAAGATTCAGGACATTGGTGAAGCGAGTGGCGAGTACCAGCGAAAATAGACCAATAACAAATGTCGCTATTTGAGAAACTCGCACCAAATTAGGTTTTTGTTTTTTTGTGAATCTCAAATATAGATCAGACATGATACTGCCGGAAGCGGCCATGAGACAGCTATCTGCAGTTGAGAGGATGGCCGAGAAATAAGCAGCAAGAACCAGTCCCAGAAAACCGGGAAGTAAACTCTGTTTCAAGAGAAGTGGTAAGGCCATTTCTACATCGAGCCCACTCCCTGCCGGATGACCAATTGAAGTGAAAAGACCTGTATCATAGGCCACACGGGCAAGAAGACCTAAAACGGTGCCCATAAGTGCCATAATCGGCCACTCTAAAAGTCCGGCCATAAACCAGGCCTTCTTAGCAGCTTTTTCATCAGCACAAGCGTAGATCCTTTGATATAAGGTCAATCCAATGAACCAAACCGGAATAATGGTAAAAGTCCATTGAATGAATTGATTAAATGTAATCTCACTCAGGCTAAAAAAACTTGCCGGTAGCGTTGTACTGATAACTTCCCAACCCCCAACATAGAAATATCCCAAAGGAATTCCTACAAAAATCAACCCGCACATAAGAACGATCCATTGGATAGTGTCGGTATATATGACTGCTTTTAAACCTCCAAAGGCGGTATAAATGATAGCGATAGTACCCATCAGCCATAGTGCCTGATAGAAACTAATTTCAGGGAAAGCGGCCGATGTGAGTTTTGCACCGGCCAGAAACTGAGAGGAAGTAAATCCAACATAACCTATGATTGAGATGAAGGTGGCGAGCAAGGCAACTTTTCCGCCATAAAAATGAGAAATAATATCATTGAAAGTAGAAAACCTTTTCATCTCTTCGAGTTTTTTAATCTTAGGGATGAGAAAAACAGCAGAGAGCCAGGCACCGCAAAGTCCGGTAAATAGCATCCACGAACCTGAGAGTCCCATTGAAAAACCTAACCCTCCCAGTCCAATTGAGAAACCTCCACCAACATCTGTCGCAACTACCGATAGTCCCACGTGCCAGGGTTTGATGTTCCTTCCACCTAAGAAATAATCATCATGATCTGTATGACGGCCGGAAAAATAAAAACCAACACAGAGAAGAATAATAAAATAAATAGCAAGTATGACGATGTCGATTAATCCCACTAGAGAACCTCTTTATCAATATAGCGCGAATTGAGTAGACTTAAGGCGCCCATGTATTTTAATTGAAACTTCATAGTCGAGCCGATGGGATATTTATGTTTTGAATCGGTAATATCCACCACAATCATGTCCGAACTGGCGCCGATAAATTTAATTTTTTTGTTTTTTGGGATCAGGAATTGAGTTTGAACATCAAGGATACCTATATCCAGTATCGCCCTATGGCATATCTTTTTCCTGGTATTCGATTGTTTTTTGTATTTGATCCCCATAGGGTTGGCCTTCATTTCACCGAAAGGCTCGGCGGGCTTCTCAGAAACTTCTATCACCTGTGCTTCTAGTTCAAAGGTAAATGGGTACATTCCCTTTATCGTTTTTTCCGTGAATAGGTCGGCCCCGAAGAAAAGGGCTTCTCCAACTCTGAAATGATTGACCTCCAGGGGAAAATCTTTAGACGTAAGGAGGAGAGGCAAGGTAACTGTAGTTCCCCCTGAAACATAGGTCAGTTTTTTCTTGAATTTTAGTTCAAGAATTGTTTTATACATGCAGAGTTGGAGAAGCTTATCTACTGATGGCATTACACCATGAAGACAATTGAGATTGGCCCCAAGACCAATAACTTCAATCCCGTTGAGATTGAAGATCTTAGAGTAAAATTCGACCAAATCATCTCCGAGAATACCTTCTCTTAGATCACCTAGTTCAATCATGACAATGATTTTGTGAATTTTGTTCTGAGATAAAGCTTCTTCGGAAATCCTTTTTATCGTCTCGTATTCTGTATTGAAGCTGATATCTGCATACTTAACGAGATTCTTAATTACAGATTGTGCTGGCGGCTTAATATAAACCGTTTCAATATCTGGATTGATATCCTTGATGACTTTGAGGTTATGAATACGAGAATCACAAACCTGTTTAGGATGCAAGTCTAATACTTCTTTAAGATATTCCTTATTACCGCATAAAAGTTTAGTCACTACGGCCCACTCAATATTATGGGCCTTGAATTTTTTTTGTAGAAACTGAAAGTTATGGCGTAGCTTATCTCGATAGAGGTAGAGCTTTGCCATTACGGATACCAGCGCATTTCTGCATATTTACTCGAGAACCCGATCCGTTCATAGAGCTTTTTTGCGGGGTTATCATATTCTACATGGAGTGCAATGGGGGCCTTGACCGAGTCTTTCACCAACGTAATAAGTTGAAGACCAATGCCTTTGCCCCGTTCATTCTTGTCCGTGGCTATGTAAACCAGCAGATAATCAGGAACAAACGATTGCATATTCGTTCGAGTGAGGAATACTACGCCTTTTATGACTTGTTTTTCATCTAATGCTACAAAGACATATCCTCCTTTATCGGGATGGATAATATAGTCAAGGCAAGCGCGAATGTCTTCTTCTGGGTCTCTGTACTGTTCAAGAGAGTGGTAGAGAAATTTGACGAGTTGATCTTGATAAGCGGGATTGCAAAGTTCGGAACGGGATAATTTTTTATACGTAATGTTTGTTGCCAGCAAAACATTCACCTCCAATTAATTAATAGTTATAGTTACTTTTAGCGACCTTGATAGAAAATATCAAGGCCTTGTGCAAAAGAGTCTGTCATCAGGCTTTTTTTAGGAAAGCTGAGACCAGAACAATTTGTATTCCATTCACGCGACCTTCAACGTGCTTTGGATTATTTGTTAAGCTAATGTTTTTAACGAGAGTGCCTCTTTTGGCAGTGAATCCTCCGCCTTTAACTTCAAGGTCTTTAATTAAGGTTACTGAATCACCTTCCTGAAGTTTCGTTCCATTGCTATCAAGAGTAGGGGCATCAGTATTCAATTCTTCTTCTGCCGGTAACCCCTCATTGGCCCAGCCTAAAATTGATTCATCAAGATAGAGCTGTTCTAACAATTCCTGTGCCCAGATTTCTCCCTTTAGTTGATGAAGCATTCGATAGGCCATTATTTGCACTGGTTGAAATTCACTCCACATACTTTCATTAAGACAGCGCCAGTGATTTGTATCGATGTTTTCCGGATGTTCAATTTGATTTAAACAAGTTTCACACACAATAAGCGCTGTATTCTCATCGAGTTTCTTAACGGGTGGAATTTCGTACAATGATAAGTTATTTGTCTTTGAGCAAAGCTCGCATTTAGAATGGGCACGACTTAAAAGGGTGTCAGAAAGACTCATAATTAGCTCCGTATAAATTAAGCATCGAGTCTATCACAATACCTGCAGAATGTTAAGCGAGGATTGAGCTTAACTTGTCATGACCGGTTGATTCTATGTAAAATGGATTTGCTCCAACAAAGGGAAATTTTATGAAAGTAAATAAGGTTATAATTGCTGTAAGTATGGAAGAAGAAACTCAACGCCCGCTGTTCCAGTTGAAGGATTTAAATTTTTCTCATGATACAGAAATTCATTTGATTCATGTTATGCCAGTTATTCTTTATGCTCGTGGAATGGATTTAACCGTACTGACCTATCCTTTAGAGGAAGAGCGGCCAAAAATAGTGGATACCGTAACCGACAAGCTTAAAAAACTTGCCAGCGAGATTTTCCCCGGACACTCCAACATAGTCTATGAATGCTTGTTTGATTCGAATGAAAAAGCTGCTTTTTGTGATTATGTTCAGGAGCAAAAAGCTGATTTAGTTGTGGTTGCAACAAGAGGAAGACACGGTCTTAAAAACTTCTTTGACAGCTCATTTGCTCAGCACCAATTGAAGCATTCGCCTACTAATGTTTTAGTTCTGCGATAGAACGATTTATCCTTTTTTGATTCATATAGCGAATTTATGTGTGATAGGATAGGGGCCATGGAAAATCAAAATTTAGCTTCTTGGTCCGAAATGGGCCTTTCTCCTGAAATGTTAGAGTTGATTGAACAGGCAGGTTTTAAAACGCCCACAGCAGTTCAAGCTCAAACTATACCAGTTGTTCTCGAAGGTCAGGACGTCCTGGCATCATCCCAGACTGGAAGTGGCAAAACGGCCAGTTTTGTCATACCCGCAGTTGAACGCTTTAAAGGGAAAAATGGGACATACATTCTTGCCCTTTCTCCTACGAGAGAGATTGCGCAGCAAACCGGAGCTGTTTTTGAAGCTTTTGCTTCAGCTTACGGTATGAAAGTGGCAGTCTGTATCGGTGGGGCCTCTATTCCCGTTGAAAAAGAAGCTCTGTCCTCATCGCCTCATATCATAGTGGCAACCCCCGGAAGACTATGTGATCACCTTGAACGAGGTAATGTCTGGTTAGACTTTATTCAGTGCCTTATTTTTGATGAAGCTGACAGAATGCTGGAAATGGGATTTGCTAAGCAAATAGATACCATTACCGAACAAATCCCTAAAGAAAGGCAGACTTTAATGTTCTCTGCCACTTTCTCTCCGACTGTTGAAAAACTTGCTCGCAAGGCCCTAAGAAACCCGAAAGAGATCATTATTAAACGAACAGCAGAGTCTGCTCCAAAAATTGACCAGCGTCTTTTTTGGATCTCTGAGGATCAGAAATTAGGAAATCTCATCCGAATTTTAAGACATGAGAAAGGTACTATGTTTGTCTTTGTGAAGGCAAAGGAGCGTGCTTATCAAGTCTGGCGCTCCCTTCAGAATGCAGGTTTTGAAAGTGTGACCTATATCCATTCTGATTTACCTCAAGATGCCCGTGAACTTGCTGTGGCCGAGTTTAAGGCCGGGAAATATCGCGTCATTATTGCCACTGATGTTATGGGACGAGGCATTGATGTTGATGATGTGGCCCATGTTGTGAACTATGATGTCCCAAGGGAAGCGGCTGATTATATCCACCGAATTGGGAGGACTGGCCGTCGTGGTCTGACTGGTAAGGCCAGTACATTTGCGGTTCCCGGAAAGGATGACAGGGCCATTAAAGACATCGAGAAGCTCAGAGGAGTTCCAGCACCTAAGCCAGATGATCGTCCTGAAAGATCATCTGCTGAAAGAGGTCGTGGAAATCGGCCTCAAAAAGGCCATTCACAGGAAAGGACTCGAACTCCCCATCCTCAGCGTGAAAAAGAGAAAGTTCAAATTCAGAAAGTTTCTCAAGTCGTGCCCGAGGCTACTGCTGTTTCAGCGCCTGAAAATAAATCGTCAGGAATTATAGCTAAATTGATGTCATTTTTCAGAGGTAGTCGTCAGAGTTAGCAAGGCCACCTTTTAAGCGGCCTTGCTAAATATGAGCTATAACAATGATGACTGAACTTTTTGAGCATGCTTTAAATGCCCTTCAATATTAGTTCTGGTGGTCTCAAGCATGGCCTTGAGATCTTCACTTTTAGCGTTCGGTATTAGAGTATTGTCTAATTTCTCCAGGACTTTTTTATGCATATCAACCTGAGTTTGCATATATTCCTTATCAAATTCTTTACCCTTGAGTGTTTTTAGTTTTTCAACCTTATCTTCACTGGTGAATTTTAAGTCCATGGATGATTTAGTCTCTTTTAGTTTTATGTTTTCCGCTTTGGCCAGATTTGAAGCTTTATCATTATTTTTTGCATGTTCCTTGAACATCATGTCGGCAAACTTTTTAACTTCTGGATTCTCGGCATTTTTTTTGGCGACTTTTGCCATCGTCATTTCCTGCGTGTTGACTGTCATTATAGCATTGGTTATCTCTGCATCGCTTTTAGGTTTTTGGGAAACGTTAGTTTGGGCCGTAAGACCACCTGAAATAACCAGGGCCATGCAAGTTAAGAAAATTTTTTTCATAGTTGCTCCTTGTTGATTAAGATCTTCCGTTATTTTAAACAGCAATGATTTTTAACCAAGGCTAGCTGCAGAGATAGTGATGCTCTCAATTAATCTTGCGTGTGAATTGAGACTAAAACTTTATTGAACAGGGTAAGATAAAACTTTCAAAGGAGCTATTTATGAATAACCAACCAGATCAGCCAATTAAAGAAAATCCTACCCCACCGAACGAGGGACAAAGTGTTCAACCAAGTAGACCTGATACCGAAATTAATCCCGCACGACCAGGCAATAACACCGAAGTGGATCTGGATAAAAGTAAAACCAAAACTTATCCGGATAAAACACCACCTGAGCGCCACTAGGGGGAAAGATGAAAGTAAGTTTAGTAAAAAAATTGGTAGCTATTTATAAGTTCTTAAAGCAAGAAATAGAAGACCAGAAGGTCAAAAGACAAAATTTGAAACGAGAGAATTTAAAAAATAATTATCTTCAGGAAAACTTTTCTCAGAAGGTGAGGGAAGAATCCATTGATCAGACTCATCAATCCATGAAGGACTCTCAAGGCGTTTCAGATTTTTCCGGCTCATCCTATAATGGGCCAGGGAATGTTGATCGAGAGAAAACTAATTCAAACATGGGTCAAAGGAACTTTTAGTTTAATTAGGATGGGGGTAGTTTTACTACCAGTTGATTTCGAATGCCTTTAAGGCCTATGAGATTTTTGAGTTTTTCTTCAGCATTCTGTTTCATTTTATCTGTGGCAACAGAACCTTGTAAGGTAAGTATACCATCTTTTACCAATACTTCGATGGTGGTAGGGTCACAAGTCTGATCACGCCAGATAATCTCACGAGCTTCCTCCTGAATGACATCATCAGGTCTCTCCCAATTTTGCGGTCCGATTGCCTGTTGTTTATCTAATGCGTTGTCCATGATTGCCTCCAGTGATCTGCTTCTTACTATCTTAGGCCAATTATACTTGGCCGCAAAATTGAGTTCCTATAAAGGTCACTTGAGTCATTGGCCATGCCATTATGTTAAAACAAACTATTGAGGTGAATACATGACTCAACTCGTAGAAAAAAAAGAAAATATTAAGGCCTATATATTCGATCTTGATGGAGTCTTAACCCAAACTCACAATTTACATGCCCGAGCTTGGAATAAGTTGTTCCTGGAGTTTTTAGGGAAGCGCAGACAGGGCCCTCATACTGAGAATGAAGATCTTCATGATTATGATGATAAAAATGATTATCAACGTTTCTTGGATGGTAAGCCCCGATTAGAAGGCATCAAGAGTTTTTTTAGATCCCGAAATATCCCTTATGAGGAAAATCTCATAAGGGAGCTAGGCGAGAAGAAAAATATTTTCTACCAAAAGCTCCTTGAAATGGAAGGTCCTCACACAGTTCCAGAGAGTGTTAGTTTTATTCAAAAATTAAGAGAACATAACGTACCCATGGCAGTGGTTTCATCCAGCCGCAATTGTCGTTTAATCCTTAAGATGGCAGGAATCGATGATTATTTTAAAGTGATCATTGATCCACAAATTGCAGAGAGCAAGCACCTCCAGGGAAAACCCAGACCTGATTATTTTATTGAAGCTGCTCAGAAACTTAATAAACGGCAGAATGAGTGTGCCATTGTTGAGGATTCCTTAGCTGGGGTTAAAGCAGGTAAGGATGGGGATTTTAAAAAAGTATATGCAATTAAATTAGACAAAGATAAACAAGCAATGGAAAAGCTTAAAGCGGAGGGGGCAGATCAGGTCCTCTCCTCCCTATGGGAGATTAAAGAAGCTCAAGAAATGTTAACATTACCTGATGTCTTTACCGTATTTAAGGATATTTTCCCTGAAAGCGAAAAAAAGAATTATTTCTTATTTCTTGATTTTGATGGAACCTTGTCCCCCATTGTGGCAGAACCAGAAAAGGCACGGCCGCTTGAAGGAATTAAAGAAATCGTACAACGATGTTCGGAATTTTTCCCAGTCTGTATAATTACCGGTAGGGACACCGAAGTGATTAAAAAGCTGCTGCCCTTAACAGACATCTACTATGCAGCTTGCCACGGTTTTGAGATTACAGGACCAAAAGAATATCACTACGAGTTGCCTGAAGCTCTCGCTCTAATTCCTGTTTTTGATAAGGCCCAACATTTACTCACATTGAGGCTTTCAGCAATGGAAGGTCTTATCATTGAAAGGAAAAAATTTGGTCTGGCCTTTCATTATCGGAAGATAGGATCAGACTCAGTTATTGCAGAACTAAAAAAAGAAATTCAGGAATATTGTCTTAATCATCAGGAACTCCGTTTTCAATTGGGGGAAAAGGTCATCGAAATTCAACCTCATCTCAATTGGGATAAAGGTAAAGCGCTATTGAAGCTCTATCAGGTACTCAATTTGAAGATGAAAGATACTCCTCCATTGTATCTTGGGGATGGAAATACAGATGAAGATGCCTTTCGTGAAATGAGAGACTGTGGAGTTCCTATACTTGCCAGTATTGAAGCTCGGCCTACCTTGGCCCGATATCATTTGAAAGGGCCACAAAAAGTAAAAAAATTCCTGGAAACCATCTATGAGCATAAGAAGAAGGAGAATTAGCATGTCTGATTGGGACTGGGAGTACCATGAGTGGAATCCACAAGAAGAGAAGCTAAGAGAGACTCTTTGTACTTTAGGTAATGGTTATTTCGCCACTCGTGGAGCAAGGGAAGAGACTTCAATCGCCCCAGATCGTTATGCAGGGACCTATCTCGGTGGAGGCTTTAATCGTGCTGAGACTTTAATTCAAGGCAAAATCATTGAGAATGAAGATTTGGTTAACTGGCCTGATTGGACTTCATTATCAATAAGACTCAATGGAGGGGACTGGTTCTCAATGGATAAAGTTGAAATTCTTAAATTTCATCAGCAACTTGATATGGAACGAGGATTTTTAAAAAGATCGGTTCTTTTCAGAACTCAGGGACTTGAAACGGAACTTATTACAAAACGTTTTGTAAGCATGGCCAATCCTCACATCGCTGGTATCAGTTGGAGCGTGACTTCGTTAAACTGGGAAGGCGAAATGGAAGTCAAATCCATGATTGATGGTTCAGTCATGAATCACGGAGTCGCACGTTATCGACAATTAAATGGAAAACATCTTGAAATCCTCGATTCAGGAATCGTTACAGAGGACTCCACTTACATTCTGGCGAGAACACTTCAATCACAAATTACGATGGCCATCGTTGCCCGAACCCGTGCTTATGAAAAAAATGATTTTTTGCCTTTAGAAAGAAGAAATTTTCAAGAAAAAGAAAGAGTGGGGCAGTTACTAAAGTTTAAATGTCGAAAACAGCACACCCTTTGTATTGAAAAAATTGTGACGATTTTCACTTCCAATGATTTTGCCATCAGCCATCCTTTACTGGCCGCAAAGAAATTAAGTTCCGGCTGCAGAACTTTTAAGCAACTGCTACATGAGCATCTGGATCAGTGGAAATTTTTATGGGATCGGTTCAATATTTCTTTGAAAGAAATGAAAGAAGAGAACAAAATTCTTAGATTACATATCTTCCACTTACTTCAAACTGTATCGCATAATTCAATTGGCCGGGATGTAAGCGTACCTTCACGAGGGCTGCATGGAGAGGCCTATCGTGGCCATATATTCTGGGATGAAACATTTATTTTTCCTTTTATCTATTATCGGATGCCTGAATTGGCACGATCTCTTCTCATGTACCGATATCGTCGTCTGGACGAGGCCCGAAGGCTAGCTTGCGAGGAAGGTCTTTCTGGAGCTATGTTTCCCTGGCAAAGTGGCAGTGATGGACGTGAAGAGAGCCAGGTACTTCATTTAAACCCTGAATCTGGGAACTGGATACCAGATCATACTCACAGGCAACGGCATATTAATGGCGCCATCGTTTATAATATTCATAAATATTTTCAGGTGACCAATGACAGGGAATTTATCTCCTTATATGGAGCAGAAATAATACTGGAAATCGCCCAATTCTGGGTTGATTTGGCCCAGTTTAATCCAATAAAAGAACGCTATGAAATACGTGGAGTGGTGGGACCAGATGAATTTCACACGAAGTATCCTGAAGTTGAATGTTTAGGGCTCAATAATAATGCATATACAAATTATATGGCCTCCTGGTCCATCAGGAGGGCATTAGAAATCCTTGAGGCACTGGCAGTTACTCGTAGACTTGAACTACTGGATCGAGTCAATGTTACCGAAGGTGATTTAGTGACCTGGGAACACGTCAGTCGAAACATCTTTATACCTTTTATAAATAATGAATTGATCTCCCAGTTTGAGGGGTACGAGAACCTGCAAGATTTTAATTGGGACAAGTATCGTGCCATGTATGTCGATCTTCAAAGGTTAGATCGCATTCTAGAAGCTGAAGGGGACTCGGTTAATCGATATAAAATAAACAAGCAAGGTGATGTGTTAATGCTCTTTTATCTCTTTGGACAGGAGGAGCTGATTGATGGTCTTAAATGGATGGGATATGACTTCAGACCTGAATTCGTTTCAAAAAATATTCAGTATTATTTGAATCATTCTTCCAGTGGCTCTTCATTAAGTCGAATCGTGCATGCCTGGGTTTTGGCCCGATCCGATCGGAAAAACTCCTGGAGCGTTTTTCAAGAAGCTTTAAGAAGTGATATAGTGGATATTCAAGGTGGTACCACTAGTGAAGGAATACACTTGGGGGCAATGTCTGGAACAGTGGACATTGTACAACGCTGTTTTACAGGCATGGAAATGAATCAGGGGGTTTTATGGTTTAATCCACAACTTCCTTTGGAACTTAAAGGTATTGAGCTTGTTCTTCGTTACCATGGTCACTGGCTGACGGTAAAAGTAGATCATGAGAATCTAAGAATTTCTATCGATCGCAGTTGGGAGTTAGAGGGCAAGCTGGGATTTAAAGGGGAGATTTATAAATTCCAGGAAGGTTCTTCATTTAATTTCAAGCTAAAAGAAGAAAAAGCTAGGCCGTTAAAACCAGATGACTCATCATTTGCAACTGTCTGAATATCTCATCGGGTATTTCATCATCCAAAGAAACACCGACCCTTAAACTTTTTGCCTGATCCAATAGATAAACAACCTTACCAAAAATAGGATTTTCAAATTTTATGTTATTAATGCTTTTAATCCAAATATGATCATGCTTTTGAAGAGCACCTTCTTCAACGTTCTGAAGCATCAAACCTAACCCCTTGGGCGAGAAGTCAAATAGACCCGCTTCTAAACTACAATTTCCACCCCGCTTTTCAGTCCTGTATATGGAACTCTTGATGTGACTCTCGAGGGGCATCATATAGCGTTCACCCTCTCTTAAGGCCAAAGCTCGAGCGTTCTTAGGAAAAGACGTTATGAGAGTACTTCCCTCAACCAGGTATTGCTTAGGTGTTAAGTGGAAAAAGAGTTTACGATAGTTGAGTTTAATTTTTATGTGCCGTTCTTCTTCTGCTGAGAAATCTTCATATAACTCTATTTTGATCATATTCATAGAATCAATCGAGATGGTTTTTATGGGAGAGACCCGGTTCGAACTTAGCGTCGGTTGTTCAATTTCTCCTCCAAAAACTACTGCCTTACATAGAAGTTTTGGCAACTCCTGTGGGTCAATAGTATGAAAGAGTGAAAGATCCATATTTTTTCCTGTTGTGTCCTCCCATATCGGTCTTAAACGGAATAAATGAACTTTCATTTTCAAATTCATAATAAAACCGAGGTTTTAACTACGCTAAAATCGTCGGGAAAATGCCCGGTAAGAGTAGTTTACCTCTGAGCTATTAAACTGAGATCTACTCTGGCCGGTATTCTCCTCGTTTTCAACATGAAGGGGTAAGCGGTTGTACATGTGACTTTTCACATGAAAACAATGTTCCGGCCCGTAATTATTTGCCCGATAATGCGCATAAGTCGATACGGGGCAACTTTTCTTGGATTGAATGAAAACATCCGACCACGCCTTCATGGTTAAGGGTGTGTTGATAAATCTGCGGTCCATGACGTATTCTGTGACTATTTCATTCTCTTTTACCAAGGCATAAGGTGAAACATGAAACCACCATTTATAATTATATTTGCGGATGTAAGTACTGGTGAAAAACATGAAAACTTTCCGTGAAATCAGCTTATGTTTTTTCCACTCTTCATAACTCCAGACATGGGCGCGATCTGTGCACTCTGTTCTATTATAGTAGTTGCGATTCATGCCATTAAAAATTCTACTTGCTTCTGAATAGTCGGGAAGTATGGTTGCGTCCTCTGAGATGTTGTCAAAAGCATCAAATCCTTCTTCTTTGGCAAATGTTTTTGGAAGAGATTTAACAGAAAGAAGTCGATTGTTTTTATCTACTTCAACTTCAACTCGGTCACCAGTCATAAAATCGTCAGGAGAAAAGTATTGAGAATTAAAAAAGAAGATTCGCCCATTTGTAAGATAGACAAGTCGCTCCTGATCTTCCTGATCTTTAGAAACAGAATGAATAGTATCAATAAAGCGCTCAGCAAAGGCAGCACTTGTTATCATGATACAAATTAAGAAAGTAAGAACTTTTCTCATGTGTCCTCCAATATTTCCTCATTAATCTAAACCAGATTGAATCAAAGGCCCCTCTGAATAAATTAATAAGAAATAAAAACGCTGAGTCAGAATTGACCAATGCATAAAGGGAACTTATCCCGTGCTGGTAAGTGGAAGTGTAAAAGTGAAAGTACTGCCTGATTGGAGCTGACTTTCTACCCAAATCTTACCGCCATGAGCTTCTACGAAGCCTTTTACAATTGCCAGTCCGAGTCCTGTTCCCATTTTGGCAGTTTCTTTAACCTGCCAGTAACGCTCAAATAAATGAGGCAGGGCTTCAGGAGAAATACCAGGACCTGTATCCTTAACAGAAATCGTTACTCTTGTTTCTTCCAGACGGACCTCAATTTCTATTTTATCACCACTATCTAAGAACTTGATGGCGTTTCCAATAAGGTTTGAGAAAACCTGCATGAGCCTTTTTTTATCACAGTAAATATTCACTGGTCCGGGAGGTAGTTTATTCTGAATCGTAATCGATTTCTCCTTGGCAATCGGTATCAGAATTAACTCAACCTCCTTTATGATTTCTAATAAATCTTCTTCTTTTAGATCCAGAATCAGTTTACCCGCTTCAATCTTAGATTGATCGAGAAGGTTAAGAATCAGGTCATTCATGACTTGTGAAGCACGTTCAATTGAAGTTATCGTTTTCAAGATCCTCTCATCCTTAAGATGATCTTTTTCAATTTTTCTTTTTAGTAGTTCAAGGCTTAAGATGATTGTTGAAAGGGGATTTTTTAAGTCATGCGAAACGACCGCCAGTACATCATCGCGGGATTTGACTGCCTTAATAACTGCTTCATGATTTTTTTTACTTTGAATCAGTAGAGAGTGAACCAGAAAGAAGAGGATAATTCCAACCAATAAGGGAAGAATTGTAGATAAGATTATATGTTGAAGAAGTTTTTGTCTGGTGCTGTCTATCTTGTTCCTTGCGAGCTTGTAATGAAAGGCTTCTGCCTCAATTAAATTTGAAATGACTGCCTGAAGTTCTCTGTTAGTAGGCCTTATTTTGTTTCTAAGCAATTGAGCGAATTCTGTTTTGGTTTGCGGTGGACTTTTAATTGCAAGATTCATTACCTCAGTTTTTCTTGAGGATAGGATAACAATCCTATTCAGCATATCGAGTTTCTGATCATACAAAGGCGATCGCTTTAGTTTTTCTAACGTTTCAGCAAAATGATTATTACTCTCTTTAAACTCCCGTAAATTATATTCTGCTCCTGTCAGTAAATAACTCTTCCAGTTTGAGTCAGTACTGTTGTTCATGACTTTTAAACGCTTACTAAGAAGACTACTGTTATAATGCACATCCAGATTCTTAATTGTGGCCTGAGTGGAAGTTTTAAAAAAATAGTATATGTAGAGACCATCAAAAAGAGGTATTAAGAATAAGAAACTTAAATAAATAAATAACTTTTTTACTGTCTTTTTTTCCATTTTTCTCGTTGTTTTGAACTTTTAAATTCCTGTAAAATAATCAATGCCAGGAGCTTCGTATGACTACTGCTGATTTAGGATTTCCCATTCTTTTTACCATCCTTGTCCTTTGGGGAATTTTTGCGATACTGGGGATAGTTACAACGCTGATGAAAAATGGCAAACTTCCGGGAAACTTGAAAAAAGTGTTCCATCGCCATCATGGATATTCTCATCGGAGACCTTCCCACTAAGTATTATCTTCCTCGTCTGTTGAAGGCACGATAAGAGAAATTAACTTCACTGGTGTTAAACCGTGTCTGAACCCTCCCGTAATCTTCTTGCATTCGCACGTGATAAGGGAGGCGATTATACATTGAGCTTTTAACATGAAAGCAATGTTCGGGACCATTTTTGTTTCTACGATAGTGAGCGTAGGTGGTCACAGGACAGCTTCTTTTGGAGTAGATGAAAATATCTGACCAGCTTTTTCGGGTCCTTGGAGCACTAGTGAATCTTCGGTCCATAATATATTCCTGTTCTCCTACCAATGTGTAAGGAGAAACATGAAACCACCAATGATAGTTATATCTTCTGATATAAGTATTGGTAAAGAACATGAAAACTTTTCTGGAAATAAGCCCGTGCTTTTTCCATTCCTCAAAGGACCATACATGAGCGCGATCAGTGCATTCAGTATTTCTTTTATAGCTTCTATTCATTCCTTTAAAAATAGAATTGGCCTCAGCGTAACTACTTAGCACGGTTGCATCTTGCTCTAACTCCGTTTCTGTGTTTGGTAATGATTCTTCGGGTAACGTTTCATCGGGAAGGGAGCTGATTGACTCAAGCCGGTTTTTTTTATCCACTTCTGCTTCAATCATTTGGCCTGTTTCAAAATCTTCTGTCGAGAATTCAGTTTGTGAAACTCTAATGACACGTCCGCTAATTAAATATAATAAATGATCCTGCCCCTTCATACCTGGTGACAATGAATGTATTTTATCGGTGATCCTTTCAGCATTGGCCAAACTGATGAGCGAAAAGAATATTATGAGTAAGAAAATATTTTTCATAGATCGCCTCCATTTAGGAAATTTAAACTGTTTTGGAGGAAATCAAAGCTGAAGTTTTCAATAATTATAGAACGTAGAGCAAGCTGAGTATTTAACTATTATATGATGAACATCAAAGACGTTATGCTGACAATGATCCAGAGTCCAAATCCAAAGAGGAATGGTTTTATACCAACTTCTTTAAACCTCGCCATATTGAAGGTTAGTCCTATAAAAAAAAGCGTTAAGGAGAATCCTGCTTTTGAAATACTCAGCAAAGTATCTTTTAAGAAAGCGATAGGAGGGATGAAGGTGAAAGCGAGGGAAAAGGCCAGGAATGCAAAGATAAACCATGGCAAATTTAACTTCTTTTTAGTCGTTTGATTTTGGTAAAATCCAAAACTAAACGTGATAGGGATGATCCATAAAGCGCGGGTAAGCTTAATGGTTGTTGCTGTCTCTAATGCATGCTGTCCGTAAATTGTTGATGCTGCAACGACAGAACTAGTATCGTGGATGGCCAATGCGGCCCAAAGGCCGAACTGGTCCTGGGAAAGTTGGAATAAGTTTCCCAGTAAGGGAAAAACAAAGACTGCAATTGCATTAAGAAAAAATACAATGGCAAATGAAATGGTAATGGTCATGGTGTCTGCGGCGATGATGGGGGCAAGGGCACCAATGGCGCTTCCTCCACAAATGGCAGTCCCCATAGTGATTAAAAGATTTAACTTCTTATCTAGATTTAAGATTCTTCCAGCAAGATATCCCAGTAAAAAAATGCCAATGATGCTAAGGAAAGTTATGACAACGCCCTCAGCACCTTGTTTAATGACGTGATTAAAGTTTAAGGATGAGCCTAATAATACAACACTTATTTGAAGCAAGCGGGTGGACCATGTTTTTGCTCTTAATTGAATGTTTTCATTCTGGGAAACGGCAAAAGAAAGCAAAATTCCGCTGAGTAAAAACCATTGTGGATACATTAGACTCTTTTTTAACTACTGTTTCGTCGGCAGTTGATCTTTTAAAGTTTCGTAGCCACCCAGATTTTCTGATTGCAGCCCATTTTCTTTTAAGATTTTTTGAACTTTACCAGATCGGTTTCCAGTGCGGCAATATAGGAATATCTCTTTACCCTCAACCATAGCTACAAAGTCTTTTTTCCAATCGCCATCAGTGGTAATTTTTGACATTGGGAACCATTTAGCGTTTTTTATCATCCCTTGCTCTACCTCATGTGCTTCTCGCACATCAACAAGAACTGCCTTGCCTTCCTGGGCGAGAGAATAGGCTTCCTCGGGAGTAGTTGCGAACAAAGTTAAGCTGAAAAAAGTCATTAAAACCATGAGTATCAATTTCATTTGAACCTCCTATAGACAGTTAAATTAACTTACCAGAAAATAACGGAAAATAATGTTCATTTGCAGCATTTAACCTAAATTAACCATTCTTTCTAAGATTGACCAATATGCATAATTTAAAATTGCCCTTTTACTTCTTCTTACTTGTTATTTCTTTCTCTTCATTTGGCCGAAACGTAGAAAAAACCGCCGAAAATATTTTTGGCATAGATACTCTGGGGAAATTTTCTTATCACAATGCCATGTATGTTGCTGGGGGTAATGATGATTTAAAGCTTCAATTTAGTTTTAAGTATCGGCTGGCAAGATCCTGGAACGTCTATTTTGCTTATACTCAGCTCATGTTCTGGAATATTTATGACGAATCCAAACCATTTGCTGACGTTAATTACAATCCCGAAGTCTTCTATCGGCTCTTTGAAGGATGGGGTGATAGTTTTATGAACCTTGATATAGGTTACATTCATTCCTCAAACGGGAAGGAGAGTTTGGAGTCGAGGTCCCTGGATAGGGTGTTTCTACGTTCGAATTTTGGTGCAAAGATTGAGCGCAATTATATCGCCATTCAAGTCATGGCCTATCAAGTCTACAATGAAGATGAGACCAATCAGGATATCATTAATCATTTAGGTTACTATTCACTTGGTTTTTTTGTATCGGACATCATTCTAATGGAGAATAAACATATAGATTTGGAGGCCAAGGTATTTGCTGGAAGTAAACTTTATGATTTTGATAAAGGGGGGTACCTCTTAGGGCTAACCTATGATTTTGAATCCTCAGATTTTAATCCCTCTATTTATTTACAGCGCTTTGAAGGTTTTGCTGAAAGTCTCGATCGTTACAATATTAAGCGGACTGAGTATCGGTTAGGCATTTTGCTGTCTTTTTAGAGCTATCGGGGCAAAAAGAGTTGGCCAATTTGACCAAGAATTTATTAAATAAAGAATATGAAAAAACCATTACTTCGCGGTCATATCCACCAAGAATCATTCTTTCTGGCCTTAGGTGCTTGTGCAATGTTGGTTGCTAAAGCGACCACTTCCATGTCTTTTATTGCAAGTCTTGTCTATTCAACATGTCTTGTAATGTTATTTGGAATCAGTGCCGTTTATCACCGTCCCAATTGGAGTGTCAGAAAACGTGCCATTATGAGACGCATAGATCATTCTGCCATTTACCTTTTAATTGCCGGATGCTTCACACCTTTATGTTTGCTTGCATTACCTGAAGCAACTGGGATTCAACTTTTAAAAATTGTTTATGTCGCCGTGACTTTTGGAATCGTGAAAAGTATTTTTTGGGTCAAGGCCCCTAAATGGTTATCTGGTTTATTGTATACGGGAGTTGCAGCACTTTTTATGCCCTACATTTCAGAGTTTAATCAAGGTTTAGGTTTTACTAATATGATCCTTATCTGGTTAGGTTGTATTATTTATTTCATTGGCGGTATTTTTTATACTTTTAAACGCCCAAACTTTTTCCCCGATATCTTTGGTCATCATGAACTTTTCCATTTCTTCACAGTCATTGGGGCCATACTTCATTTTATTGTGATGTATCGTTTAATTTCCTAATGAACGAAAACCTGAGAGATTATCTTTACAGTCAGATCCCTTTATCAAAGGCCATGAGTGTTGAGATCAAGCAGGCGGATCTCTCAGGAGTCGAAGTTACCGCCCCATTGGCCCCTAATAGTAACCATATGGATACTGCTTTTGGGGGAAGCCTTGGAACCCTGCTTATTCTTTCCGGTTACGCTTATTTGTTTCATCGTTTACAAATGAGTGGAATTCAATGTCATGTACTCATTAAAGAAAGTAAAACCAATTACCTTTTACCTGTTAAAGAAGATCTACGAGCCATATGCGTCGCACCTCAAGAAGAGGACTATGCAAAATTCTTGGGTATTTTGCAAAGACGTGGCATTGCAAGAATTATTTTGACTGCGTATATTGAAACCTCTGAAGGCCGGGCCTGTCTTTTTTCGGGTGAATTCATAGCACAAAAAGCGCAGCGATAGGCCATCTGCTCCTTCTTAAAATATGATATTCCAGATTAGCTCTGGAGGTTCATGATGAGGAAATCTTTTTTTCTTAGCTTCGTCTTCTGCTTCATATTTTTTTTCCAAAGTTGCTCCAGCCTAAATCCTGATGAGTCCGATATCAATGCTATGGCCTTGAAGGCCTACAATGAAGTTAAAACTCAGGCAAAGATTTCCCAGAACGCTGAATGGACAGCTATGTTGAATCGGGTAGCTCCTCGCATAGCCAAAGCATCTGGCAAAAACTTTGATTGGGAATGGATGCTCATTGAAAGTCCAGAAGTGAATGCCTGGTGTATGCCAGGAGGGAAAATGGCCGTCTATACTGGAATCATGCCTGTGCTTAAAACCGAAGCCGCATTGGCGGCCGTCCTGGGTCACGAGGTTGCTCACGCAACTAAAAAGCATGGTAAACAAAGTTATGCCCGGGCCATAAAAGGGAACTTAGCGGGACTAGTGATTGGGGCCACAACTTCAATTGGTGGACAGCTTTTATGTAAATCTGAATCATGTCGACTCCTTACAGGGCTTGGAGGGGCAGCAGCTGGTTTTGCCATCGCGTTCTTTGATCGAAAATTTTCTCGAGGAAATGAAACTGAGGCTGATCATTTTGGGCAAGAGTATATGGCCCGTGCCGGCTATGACCCTGCAGAGGCGATCAAGCTTTGGGAAAGGATGGGGGCGGCCAGTGGCGGGAAGGCCCCGCCAGAATTTATCTCAACCCATCCCTCAGATGTTACTCGTAAACAGAACCTGACCAAGTGGTTACCCGAAGCGCGGAAGATCTACTCTAAAGCGCCAGAACAACATGGATTGGGTCAGGAGATTAAGTAATAAGCTGACCGATATCACTAAATTTAAACCACAATGAACCGATAAGTTCCTAAGAACTTTGAGGTTATTAATGGTTTTGAGATTTTTCCTCTATTTCAACTTAAGTCTTTTCAGTTACAGTCTTTGTTATGCTGACGGCTTCAATAACGAGTGGAGCCTCACTAGCAACATTGATGGTGTTAAAGTCTGGATGCTCAGATCCAATTCAGATGTTACAGGGTCCTGGCAGGAGATTGCAGGAAAAAAATCAATCGATTGGTCCGCCGCAGGTCAAAAAAATTTCTTCCAATCCTTTGAAACAAAAAAAAGGAAAATGCTCTCCTTCGTTGGAATTTCTAAATGGAGAGCAGATCATTATGAGTGGACCAAAAATTCACAGTGGCATGAATTAAATGTTAAGGGTCACTATCAGGATTCTTCAGGTCAGGAAATCGTTTTCAAAGAAGTTCATCTCTTCCATCCGGATAAAACAATTCAAATCCTTCACACCAGACCAGCTTCTCTAAAAAATGGAGAAGAATTTTCAAAGCAGTTCTTTAGTTTTATCAAACCGGAAGTCATTATTAAATGAAACAAGTCATAGGCCTTCTGCTCATTTCTGTTTTTTTATTGAATAGTCGTGTTTGGGCCGATGATTTTACTCTACAGCCGACTCTACATTCCTATCAGGAGATTTGTATCAGTCAGGGCATACAGCCTTTAACCAGTTCGTTAACTGATATGTGTAAAATTGTGACTCAGAATGAACTTTGTAAAGATGTCCCTCGAAGCGATCTGTTAAAGTGTGAAGCTTTGGAGAAAAACAGTCAGCTTGACGCTTGGGAGTTTATAAAAGGTTGCTCTAAAGGTGCTTTTGATTCAGTCAAAGAAACACTCGTGTTTCTTTGGGACATTATGCAATTGGCATGGGATGGAGAAAAACGGGGTGAGGCCATAGAACAGGCTTCGGAGTATATGGGCATGGCCAAGCTCTATCTCCATACCGAATATCAAAAGGCACTTACTAAGAGCAGTCCTCCGATGAAAGAAACCAAGGCGCTCCTTTCCATGGGAGGTGCCATTGCAAGTATGCTTATGAATAAAATTTCGGATATGGTTTCCCAAGAATATAAAGAATTTGGATGCCTTAACTTTGAAGCTAAATCCAAGTATATGTGTAAGATCATGGGGGATATTTTCCTTCCGCCGGCGGGAGTTGTGGCCTTAATTAAATATGGCCCCAAGGCAGTTAAACAATTTCCGAATTTAAAATCTGTATTTGTCAGTACAGCAACAAAGAGTGTTTGGGCAAAGTTTCCTAAACTTCAGAAGACTTTAGATCAGATTAAGTTTACGGATGGTAAGAAAATTCAACATGCGAGAGATATACCTTTTGAACTCTCAGGAGAATTTCGACCAGTCGGCGGTTATGAAATGATGAAAAGAGCTGATCAACTGGACCCTGATATTCAGAAAACTGTCACTGGAGTTTATAATGCTTTAGGAGATAAGGTCGTTTTAGAAAGTTACTTTAAAAAATTATTCCAAGAGAGCGCAGAATGGATGGCGCAGAAAGGTCGTCCGGAGGATTTAAAACTTTTAGAAAAAGGTGTAGTCTCTGAACATGCTATTGCCGTTACCCTGGTTAAGCGCTTTAAGGCCAGCGGGGATAATGGATTTACCACAGTCATGAAGAGTTCCGATAAGTTTTTAAGTTATGGTGGAAAGGCAATTGATTCAAAGGATGTGGCCACCCGGAATGATTCATTCCGAACTGCCATTCGAACCGGCCCGTTCATTGATCGTTTTTTTAAGGAAGGTTCCCGTGAAAATCATGGTGTGTTTACTCACATGATTCAGAGAGATATTGTAAGTGACGTGGTAAAAAAAGGTATGAATGGTTCGCCTAATAAATTTTATGAGTTCTTAGGCTCCAAAAAAGGCGTTAACTGGTGGGCCGACTTATTTGATTCAGGAGATAATACTAAAACTTTCACCCGACCAGAGAATATCTCCGGATATGTGCACCATAATCTCACTGATGCTAAATTTAAAGACAGGTAATGATGAAAGAACCTGATCGTCTCATTCCATCCTGGATACTACCTGAGTATGTCTTCATTCCGGGAGTTAACCCTCATCCTAAAAAAGAGGGGGGACACATGGAGGGGCAAGTTGACCCTAAGGCACTACCTCTTGATATCAATCATCCCGAAGAATCAGATTTTTTAAGATATGCCCTGGATCTCTTCAACTATGAATATTATTGGGAGAGTCATGTTTATTTTGAGGCCTTATGGAATGCCCACGCTCGTCAAGGGAGCGTCGCTAATTTTCTTAAGGCCATGATTAAGCTGGGAGCTGCAGGGGTAAAGTTAAAAATTAATCAAAGGGCAAGTGCCTTGGATCATTTCCTCAGGGCCAAAGAACTTTTCCTGTTGGTTGAAATTAATGAAGGAACGTTATTCCTGGGGTTCGATTTAAAAGAAATTATCCGCGAAATTGATTTAGCGTTGAAAGCTGATGCTCCCAGATTGATCATTCAACCGGTTTGGAAATAAATCATTTAAAATAAATTCGGAAACCTGGTGAAGTTGAGTCTTCTTTAACCGTTGCTCAAAGAGCACGGGATTGTTTCCTGTTAGCTTAAGCTCATTTAAGATGACAGTTTGATCAAAAAGAATTCGTTTTTTTAAGTCTAATGAGGTCTTTTGACATTTTTTTTGTCGGCACCATTTATAAAAAGAAAGATTTTTTTGACCATTGAAGGGAATGAAACGCATCTTATCCAGAATACCCATACCTGTTATAAGTTTAATTTCTGGAACTGCATACATCGTGGTTTGCAGATAGGTTTGTTCGAAGGACACAAAATTGGTGATGAAATCTTCCTGTGTGAAAGCATTGAATGCGGTCTTTAAATGTTTTACTGCTTCGATTTGTTCTTCCTCAGGGACCTGATCTTTCAAAAGATCTTGTACAAAAGTTTTTCCACATAGAGTGGCGGCCGCCATGCTCCAGGAAAGATTTTTATAAAGTTCAAAACTATGTGACATCAAAATACCAGAGACCATGAGAGGAAGTATTCGAATTGACGCTCCAAGAATCATACCTGAGATTAAAGTTTGATCCTCCCGACTTAAGGGAAGATCATGAAATCGTTGCCAATAATGAAAACGAACCAGCCGGCCTAGATGATGAGAAGCATTAGCATAAACATAACTCATGGCCAGGATCTCTTCTTTTGAAATCCGACTGAGTCCCAAATAACTAAGTGTGACTAATTGATTCTTAAAAACATCATGTTCAATCCCATCCAGGGCTGCTTGTTCCAGCAGTTCATCAATGTGAGATGACATGAGTTCTTGCCAGAAGGTGCTTTTCATTGCCTGAGGTGAACGACACAACTCTTGATGACTTTGATTATCTGAATAAAAAATCTCAGGCAAAATATCTGTTCTGGCAATGAGCTTGGGTGATATTAGAATAAAGATCAAGAGTGTAAAGAGATACTTCATTTTTTAATTAGAACATGACAAATTCGAGTTAGCAAAAACATCATCAAAAATACTTTTCAAGTCTGGGGGCAATATAATCAATGAATTTTCTGATTTTTGGAGGAATTTCTTTTTGCTGTGGGATGAGAATCTGTATAGGAAGACCTTCAACCTTCCAGTCTTTAGTTACTTGTACTAATTCACCACTTTCTAAAAACCTTTTGACCATAAATACGGGTAAAAGAGCGACGCCTGTTCCTCTTAAGACCATAGATCTTAAAACAAAGAAATTGTTACTGCCAAAGCGGGGAATAAACTTAAACTTTAGTTTCTCCTTCCCATTGGTGATTTTAACAAAGTGAGTTTTTAAATCAAATGCTTCAAAGGCCAGGAAAGGAATTTTTTCCAGATCTTTCAGTCTTCGGGGTTGATATTTTTGGAAGAGGAGCGGACTCATGACAAAGATCATTTCTATGTGGCCAATTTTTTTTTGGATCATAGTACTGTCTTTAATCCTTCCTATACGAATAGAGATATCAACGGAGTTTTTTACCAGATCAACAATATCGTTACTCGCATGAACACCAATCTGAATTTTTGGATAGATTTCCATGAATTCATGACAAAGTTGACCCAAAAGTTCTGTCCCAATGTCATCGGGAACGGTGACTTTAATCAGCCCGGAAGTTTCATCACTCTCTGAGGCAACTTGTTCAATTGATTTTTTAAGTTCCAGCATAAGCGGCGAGATGCGATTAAAGAGTTCAGTACCTGCTTGAGTGAGATGAAATTGACGGGTGGTTCGATAAATCAGTTGCAGGCCAAGCTCTTTTTCTAAGGAAGAGATGACTCGACTGATTCTGGATTTTGGTTGTTTCAGGTTAAGGGCAGCCTTAGAAAAACTACCGGCCAGAACTACTTCCCGAAAGATTCTTAATTTATTGAGGTCAATAGTGTTAGTCATTCAAGATCCAGATAGATTGTTGCCAATATTGGAACACTGATATCTGATTTTGTCTACTTTTAGCATCAATGCCTATGTGGGATACTCATATTTATGAATAGACGTATTTTTATAGGAAGTCTGGTGGGAGGAGTTATGAGTACCGTCATTTATAATTCAGAGAGGAAAAATAAGAATTTTGTACGAATGCCGACTTTATTTGCTGGCCATGGCACTCCCATGAATGCCCTCGAAAGTAACAATTTTACAAAGTTTTTAACCACCTTACCAATGAATTTACCCAAACCTTCCGCAATATTAAGTATCTCAGCGCATTGGGAAACCAGGGGAACTAAAATTCTTAAATTGGAACATCCGAAAACCATTCATGACTTTGGAGGTTTTCCAGAAGCGCTATATAAAATCCAATACCCTGCAAAAGGGTCTTTGGAAATTGCTGATCAGGTTATTGATCTAGCGCGATTACATCAGGTGGAAGCTGATACGAGCTGGGGTCTGGATCACGGAACATGGACTCTTTTAAAATATATGTATCCTCAGGCAGATATTCCAGTGCTTCAGTTAAGTCTGAACCAAAATATGAACTTTGAAGATCATTTGAGTCTTGCCTCCGAACTTAAACCACTTCGAGATCAAGGTGTCCTCATACTAGGTAGTGGAAATATCACTCACAATCTTAGAAGAGTTGTATGGGATGAAGATGCGATACCTCTGGATTGGGCGTTGGAGTTTGATGAACTGATTAAAAAAGCGCTGATAGAAAGAAACACATCAGTACTTTTGGGGAAAGAGGCAAAGTACAAATCTTTGTGGTCTCTGGCCCATCCTTCACTTGAGCATTATCTTCCTCTTTTATATGCCTTTGGGGCCTCAGATGAAAAAGAACAAGTTAAATTTCTTCACGAGGGGATGCAATTAGGCTCCCTCTCAATGCGTTCCATGATTTTTGGATAGGAGTATTTATGAAAGATAAAAATTTAATGATTACAGGCGCCGCAGGTCAGCTAGGTTCTAAAGTTATGGAAATTCTTACTCAGAATTTTCAAGGTAAACTCATTGCAGGTTCCAGACATCCGGAAAAACTTAAAGTCTTCGAAAAATCAGGTGTTGAGTTACGGGAAATTGATTTTGATCAAATTGATACTCTAGAAAAGGGGTTCCTCAATGTTGATAAACTTCTTATTATCAGTACTGATTCATTGGCCGTTCCAGGCCTTAGATTAAAACAGCATCTGAATGCTATTCAAGCTGCCAAAGCGGCCGGCGTAAAGCATATTGTTTATACCTCCCTAACCGGGGCTGAAGCTTCTCCCATATTCTTTTCTCCTGACCATTATGGGACAGAAGAGGCAATAAAAGCTTCTGGTCTCGACTATACGATACTCCGACATAATTGGTATGTAGAAAATCTTCTTCCCTCCCTAGTTCCGGCCATCCAAGCAGGGAAGATTGAAACTTCAACAGCCGATGGTAAAGTGGCCTTTATCTCCCGTGATGATTGTGCTCGCATTGATGCATACATAATGATTTCGGATAAATTTAAAAATGTGACTATTGATGTGACAGGAGAGAAAGCCTATTCCTATTCAGAAATCTCCCGATACTTATCTGAATGCGTGGGCCACCTAGTTGAGCATAAGAGAGTGAGTAGCTCAGATCTGCGGAATAATCTGGCATCTCAGCAATTTCCCTCTTTTGTCATAGATCTTATTTCGACTTACGAAGAAGCAGTTGCAAAGGGTTATCAGGAAAAAACAAATCACTTCGTTCGGGAACTGACAGGGATTGCTCCTAAAAGCCTTTTTGATTATATAAAAGACATGCGATAACGCTCTCTTTCCTGTCCTGATTGATCCTTTGTATTGGGGCATATGTTTCTGCTATCTTGTCTTTGCCGTATTTAAAGGAGCTAATCATGAAAGCTAGTATCTCTTCACTTTTTCTTACTCTCTTATTAATGGCCAGCAGTCATGGGGCCGGGTTAAAACTCAAACCTGGTAAATATATTATAGATTCTGCTCATACCCGGGTTTCTTTCTTGATTGACCATTTTGTAGTTTCTCAAGTCCAAGGACGTTTCAATGACGTCAAAGGAAGTTATGTACTCTCTGAAAAGATGTCTGATTGCAAAATTGATGTGACTATCCCAGTGAGTTCTTTGGATACAGCTGTCCTCAAACGCGATGAGCACTTGAAAAGTGCTGATTTCTTTGATGTTTCTAAATATCCAAATATGGCTTTCAAAAGTAAAAAATTTACCGGGAGTTTGGACAATTTTAAAGTTACGGGAGATCTTACGATTAAGGATGTAACGAAAGAAGTGACATTGAATGGTAAGTACACAGGTTCGGTGAAAGATTCGTGGAATAACATTCGCTCTGCAGTTCGGGCCTCAGGAAAGATTAATCGTAAAGATTTTAATATCAAATATAATGATATGGTTGAAATCGGACCTGCAGTCGGAGATGAAGTCACGATCAATATTCTATCCGAAGGTATTTATCAGGATCCTAAAGCGCCCAAGAAGGATGAATAACTTAATCAATGATACCCTTGAGAAAACTTCCGGCAAAATAAGCCAGAGCAGCAGCGCTGGCACCAATGATCAGTGTTTTAAGCCCGGAGAGCCAGGCAGACTCTATTGACCATCGGCTTTTCATACAACCCACGGCAAAGAAGGCAATGCCGGTTAAAATGGAAGTAAGTAAGAAAGAAGGATCATTTGAAATAATGTAAGGAGCAAGAGGAACCATTCCAAAAATCATGAAAGCGAGGAATGTGGTCACGGCGGCCTTGAAGGCCGAAGGTAACACACCTGATATTCCGTATTCCTCTTGTAGCATGGTTTGAAGCCAAAGTTCCTTGTCTTCAGTGATATTGGCAACGGCCTGGTCCAGTGCTTCGTCACTGAATCCTTTGGCCATATAAATTTGCCTGATTTCTTCTCGTTCTCCCTCAGGATCTGTTTTTATCTGATCAGTCTCAAAATCTATTAATAAATTCATTTCGTCTATTTCAGTTTTGGTTCCCAAATAATTACTGGCCGCCATGGAAAACCCATCAGCTAGTATATTTGCTGCCCCCAAGATGAGAATTGTTTGATTAGAGAGCTGGGCCCCGATTACTCCGGCAACAATTGCAAAAGTTGTGACAGTACCGTCGATGGCTCCATAAACGAAGTCTTTGGTATAAGTCTTTGATCTCGATTCTTTAAGTCTGAGACCTATATCTTCTGGATTATGGCTGTGATAGAGGGCCCTGGGAAATCTGGACGGTGTTTTCATGGATCTATTCTATCCGATCCAGGGCCATAAGTTAAGTGCTGTTACTCAGGTATTAAATCAGTGGGTCTGGCCTCAACTTTCCAGAGAACTCCACAGGCAACTGGTATGGATTCGTAAGGGGATAGTCCATCCATTGTGGCAACTGTTTTTGGCAGTTCCTTTTTATTGTTGGCCCCTTGAATAAGCACAATTCTTCCAGGGAAAGTGATCCCTTCCTCCTGCCCAATTTTAATAATGAGATCTTCAGGATCTTGATCTACACTTTTTAAGTCGCTAAACATCCTGTCAAAGCTTGCTGTTCTTTCATAAAAGTATCTGCCAGTGTTTATATCTCCCACGGGATTCTCATTCTGACCTTCCATTTGAGAATCAATATTTCCATCCAGAGGAATCGTGATCTTGCCTATGGCCGTCATTGCTTCCCGAATATCAATATAGGCATCTTTGTTTAAATCATCATTTATGTTTGGACATCTCCTTCCGGTATAAATCGCTTGTCTGTGCTCAATACCCTTATGACCATATTGGAGTTTTACATATGTGGAAAAGCGATCTTCCTCTCGTTCAACTCCGGCCAGACCAACTTTCTTAAAGTGGAGATTGTAATTAATCGGATAGAGATCCGCCGCATAAAAGCCTTTGATGTTAGAGCCATCACTGTTGATTGTTTCATTTTGATTTGAAACTTCTTCCTGCACAGGAGTTGAAGAAGAAGCTGCCTCATCCAGTGATTTTGCACAGGAGTTGAAGAGGCATAAAGTTGCAAGTGGGAGAGTTAATTTAATAAATTCTTTCATTTGTTCCCCGAGGTTAGTTGAGTACAAAGACAACCCATCTTGAAATTAGAATCTTTTTTTGTCTACTTAAGGACTCCCTTATGAATGATTAAGGAAGCAGTCCGCAGGGGGAAAATTGACCTGCAACATGAGGGGTATGTCGTCGTTCTGCGGCTTCCGGCCGGCACTTCACTTGCCATGTTAAGGAGTGAGCTGGACTTAACCAGGAGACTAACTATGAATGTTTTAATATCTAGAAAGCTGACCCCTTTGTTTATTCTATTCTCTTTATTGAATTTCTTCGTGGCCTGCGGCAGTAATGATGATGATGATGGTGATAGCGTTACAACTGTGCCTCCTCAAAGTGAAGAGCAACAGGATGATCCAGGAACTTATCAGGCCATTCTTACTCCATTGAACCTCACTGCTGCAGGAAGTTCTAAAGGGGAGGCGCTGATCCGGATTAGAGGTGATGAAGTTAAAATCGATGTTGATGGGGAAAAGACACCGAGACGAATTATTCATTGGCAGCATGTTCATGTCGGGGGCAGTTGTCCTACACCGCTTAATGATATTAATCAGGATGGATTCATTGATTATGTAGAAGCTCAAGCTTCCACAGGAAAAATATTAATCCCATTGGATAGTGATCTTAGTTCTCAGGCCGCTGATGGCGTTTATCCTGTTTCCAATCATTTTGGTAATTATTTTTATGATGAAGAAACCTCTTTAGCGAGAATGCTGGCCGATCTTCGGGCACCTGATCCCGTTCCCGGAGATGATTTAGTCAAACTTGATCCCAGTGATAATTTAAACTTGGCCGGAAGAGCTGTGATGGTTCATGGTGTGAGTCGCTTTTTCCCATTACCTGCAACAGTGACCTCACAAGGAGGAGCTCCTGCTCATCGAACATTACCTATTGCTTGTGGAGTTCTGGTTAGAGTGGCAGATTCGGAAGAGGTGCCACCACCAGTTCCCGTACCCACTCCAACACCACCAGTATGTCCAGATGAAACAGCTTTTAGTACCCGTATCTCAAATAATTTACTCATAGGTGGTGTCCGATGTCAGGGTGGGGAAACCACTGAAGTCACAGGCGATGATGGGACAACTCGCATATTTGTATGTCGTGAAGGTCAATGGTTGGTAACGGTAGATAATGTTAATACCTGTATACCTGGTGGTGGATGTACGGAGGTTGGAGTATTGCCTGTAATAAGTAGCCTCAATAGAACTTCTCCTTCTGATCCTCCGAGACACTGTTCCTTCAATATAAACCCGATTAGTCCCATTTCTGGTGATCAAAGAGATATCCTCGAGGATCATCAGGTAAGATTCTTTCAAAATCGGGATCCAATTGTGATACCGAAAAATAATCCTTAGGAGGAGACTATGAATCACAATGATGAATTTGAATCCCCTTATCCGGGAACTGCCGTCGGAAAGATAGAAAGATACACAAAACGTAATCCATTGTTCAGTCAATCAATCAGCTCTAATGCAGGAAAAGGTCCAAAAGGCTGGCAAAGAAGTGATGACTGGATAAAGGAAGCTGTCTGTGAAGCTTTATATAGAAGTCCTGAGGTTGATGCCCGGGATATAGAAGTGGAGGTTCATGACGGCGTGGTATTTCTGACAGGTTCTGTTAGCGATCGCTGGATGAAAAGGGAAGCCGAAAAATGTGTAGATAAAATCAATGGGGTTAGAGATGTAATGAACAAAGTTAGTTTTAAAACGCTTTAGAAAACTTCAATGTTAAAGAAGTTCTCTTCTTTATGGAGCTCTTTTAAAATGGTCTTAGTCCTCAAGGTTTCTTATGCAGAATTTCTGATAAGCGCCGGGAGTGATAACAAATGGCCGTCTCATGATGGCCATTTGTTTTTAACAAGGAGATATTCGTGAAACAACCAAAAAGAATGAACTATGGTTTTGGCGGCTTCAGTGATCAATATGATAATAATCGTATGAGAAGTATGGACCGCGATCAACATCCAGGCAGTGTTACGGGTATACCATTTGAGGACGATTTTGATATTGAAACTAATGATTATTTTCCCAATCATGGAGAAGGTGATTCCTGGAGGAGGCGATACTTTGATTCTTCTCGTGACGAAGATTTAGGTCGGAGTCAATTAGGGACATCCTGGAACCAAAATATAGAACCCATGGATAACCTTGCCCGTTCTGATTTAAGACCGGATCTATATCCTGAGAAGAACTTTAAAGGACGTGGGCCTAAAGGTTGGAAACGCTCTGATGAAAAGATCCGGGAAGAGGTCTGCCTTGCCCTTGAACGTAGTCATGATATTGATGCCTCCCAAATGGAAGTAACGGTTGAAGAGGGATGTGTATCATTGAAAGGGAGAATCGAGACTAAAGGAATGCAAAGAGCTGCCGAAGACCTGATAGAAAGTGTTCCCGGCGTGATTGATGTTTTCTCTCAATTAAAAATTGATAAAAAATAAAAATGAGCTACAGGGAAGCTTGATCTTTTTTGGCTTGTTCAGTTTGTAGTTGTGCCTCTTCAAGCTTGACGTCCCACTTCTTTCCCATGCTTTTGATTTGTTCCAGTTGTCGTAGGATTTCCTGTTCCATTTCAGAGACTTTGTCATCAGAAGAGAAAGCTAGCGATGATATCAAAATGAGCAGAGTGAAGATAAAAAATTTCGTTTTCATATGGGTATAGTAGATAAAATTGTTCAAAAGTTCAATTCATCACTTAGTATATTTCAAACCCAATTGATCCCGAAGATGATAAAGATTACTCCTGTGAAGTCCTAACTCTTGAGCTGCTCTTGCCCAGTTCCCATCATGCCGCTTAACCGCATCTAAAATTAATTCTTTTTTATAAAAGGTAAGAGCTTCTTGGAGAGTAGGATATTGCTCCATGAGGGGTTTTTTTATGATTTGCTCATCAATGGCCCTGGTCTCCTCAATTGAAGGCAGAAAAAGATGTTTAGGTTCAATTAATATTACAGACTTACTCATGACTGAACTTTCCTGGGAAGCATGCAAAGTCGCACGAGAAATAATGTTCTTGAGCTCTCTGACGTTTCCCGGCCAGTCATAGCGGGTAAGTTTGTTGATGGAAGCTTCGCTAAGACGAAATGGTTTAGAACCTAATCTTCTTTGATAAGTATCACAGAAAAATCCAGTCAACAGGGGAATGTCATGCAGATGTTCCCGAAGGGGAGGTGTTGTTAAGGGATAAACATTCAACCGGTGATACAAATCCGATCTGAAGCTTCCTTTCTTGATTTCATCTTCAAGGTTACGATTGGTAGCGGCGATGACTCTCACATCTACTTTGCGGGGACGGTCATCTCCCACACGTTGGATTTCTCCTTCTTGAATCGCCCGGAGTAATTTGGCCTGAATGGATAAGGGAAGCTCACCAATTTCGTCCAAGAAAAGCGTGCCATGATTTGCGACTTCAAACTTTCCCATCCTGTCCTGAATCGCTCCAGTGAAGGAACCTTTACGATGTCCGAAAAGTTCGCTTTCAGCAATGCTCTCAGGTAAGGCGGCACAGTTGACATAGATGAGTGGTCTGTCACTTCGTCGGGAGTAAGCATGGATTCCCCGGGCCACTAATTCCTTACCAGTTCCTGTCTCTCCCATAACCAGTACGGCCAGATCTGATTTTGCCACCAATTTAATATTTTCTTTAAGACGGGTAATTTGAGTTCCTGTTCCTATTAATTCACCACCACCACGGGTAGACACTTGTTCCATCAAATCCTGGGCCAGCATTCCTTGCACTCGGGCGGCTTCTTCAAGAGTGTCCAGCAGACGGGAAGTTCGGAGAGTGGCCCCCGAGAGGGCAGCAACTGCTCTTAAAAAATCATCACTGATTTGATCAAAAGCATGAGGGCGCAAAGAATCAGCGGTGAGAATTCCTATTGTTTTGTTCTCTACGATTAAAGGACATCCCATGCAGGCATGAACATGTTCTAAGGCCTTAGGATCTTCATCAACCATGCCATCAAAAGGATCTGGTAAATCACAATCAAGAGGAAATCGAACGGGTGATTTAGCGTGAGCAATAATGTCGAGGCGAGGGTGTTCCTTTAAAGGATAAACTTTCTCAGTCGCCTCGGAAGTAAGGCCAAAACTTGCCAAGGGTACCAAGTGATCGTTTTCCAGAACCATCAAAACAGAGGCGTCGTAAGGGACGGTCTCCCTGAAAATTCTAAGCAGTTCATGATAACGATCCTTGGAAGACAGAGTGGCATTAAGGTTGACGGCGATTTGGATTAGATTTTGGATATCATTCATGTGATGTATTATACATAGCTTGATATGAAAATCATATCAAGGAAGTGATATTTATTTAATATCTATAAAATCGTAAGTCGTTGAATTTATATGAAAATTTATGTGGCACAGTCCTTGCGAAGTAAATAGAAAAAGAACAAGGAGTTCCTATGCAAATTGCTGATCAACAACTGTCCGAACTTGCCATTACCTTACCAATGGCCACTGAAATTTTTAGAAAAAATCGCTTAGACTTCTGCTGTGGAGGTAAACAAACCCTGCGTGAGGCCTGTGAAAAAAGAAAAATAGACCTGAACTCTATGGTCAAGCAACTTGAAGGTCTGGCAAAAAAAAGCGGCCCAACTTATGAAGAGATGCCACTAGATGAAATGACCGCCTATATTGTTGATAGATACCATAATGACCTACGAAGACGTTTTCCTGAGCTTCTGGCACTTGCCCAAAAAGTTGAGCAAGTTCATGGTGACCACGCCAATTGTCCAGTTGGACTCTTCGCTCTTTTAAATGACATGCATAAAGAAATGTTGATGCACATGATGAAGGAAGAAAATGTCCTTTTCCCAATGATCCAAAACGGGGCCGGTCATAATGCTTTCATGCCAATTAAAGTAATGAATGCAGAACATGAGTCTCATGGACAGCAACTGGAAGAGGCCCACCGCCTGACTTCAGACTTCACTCCTCCGGAAGGTGCCTGCGGAACATGGCGGGCGTTGTATTCAGGACTAGAGAAACTTGAAGAAGAGATTATGGAGCATATCCATCTGGAAAATAATATTTTATTCCCAAGAGCGCTTGGTTAATAAAGCAGCAGGATGATCTCTAAAATCATCCTGCTAATTTTTTTAAAAGGGGAAATACTTGCGACTTATGATCATCCAAAGCAATTAGTAACTCTGATTTAGGGATGATGAGTAAATTCGAATTTTTTTTAACATGCCATCTGAACCGATTTGGTACGAGGTTTATGAGATGGTGGACACCCAGAAGAAAACCCGGTTGTACTGAACCAATGAGCTTTTTATTCTTGAAAAAACAAATCTCCCCACTAAGTAGTAATAGTCCTGTCAGAGGTACTTGACGTTCGTAACTGAAGTCACAGGCAAAAGGAAAACAGAACTCTTCAAAGTGTTTTCTTAAAAGATCAATTTCAAGAAGTTCTAATTTTTTTAGATTAATAGGCATTATTTATCATACAGGCAGAAAAGAGCTATCAGGCACATGTTTTAGATCAAGTACTGAAAACTGATGCAGGTCATTTTTTTTCACGGGAAAAGGTCTATTCTCGCCATATGAATTCACTTTTAAAGACTTACAAAAAAATTGAATATTTCTTTGGTAACTTAAAATTTGCCGTCCTGATTATAGCCCTTTTTTCGCTGGCACTGGCATATGGTACTTTTATGGAATCCTTCCATGGAACTGAGTATGCAGGTCGTTTGGTTTATAAGGCGTGGTGGTTTTTTGGTCTTCAGTTCCTGATGTTTCTTTCCATCTTATTTGCCACTTTAATTCGATTACCGATCAGAAAAAATCTTTATGGATTTTACGTCATCCATTCAGGCCTTATCATTATTTTTCTTGGTTCTTTTATAACTTATTATTCAGGTATTGACGGGTCGCTGGTTCTTTTGCCCAATCTTGCTTCCAGAGAAATTCAGGTCAATGAAGATGAACTTCAAATCACTTTGCCTTCAAAAAACAAGGAATTGAAACTGAGTTTACCTTACGTGGCGGGAGAGCAAAAATTTCATGTGGACCATGACGGAATACGAATCAAGCGTTTCCTGCCTTTTGCTGAAGAGAGGCTTACCTGGATTCCGTTATCGAAAGGGGAGCCAGAGACCGCTTCATCGCGATACCAGATTTATACGGAAAATTTTGGGGAATTTATTATTCTAAGTCATCACCCAAATTCCTCTTTCAGTTCAAATCTTCAGTTAGGGCCTATGAATGTCCACTATTTACCTGAAGCACTCGCCACTTGTTTTGGAGTGAAAACCTCACACGGTCTCATCGTATGGAATAGTGAGACTGGAGAATGCCTGAGTCCTGATTTGAAACAGATTAAAAAAAGTACTGTGACTGGTAAAGTTCTGGCAGAGGTAAGTTTTAATCAGAGAAATATTTCTTTTTTTCCGGATATGTCACCCCTTCCTGTGGATGAAGAATTAAAGATTGACCATTCTTCGCCATTTAGAATTTTTAGTAAAAAACTATTTGAAAAAGGTGTTCACATCTTTCTTTTCGGAAAGAGTCTTTCTTATTTTGATAAGTTGACTAATACATGGAAGGGAGAATCATTTCATTCGCAAGACCCCGTGTCTTTGCCATGGATGGGTCTAAAACTTCGCTTAATTGAGCATCGGGCGGACGCTTATCCTGCCATGGTTCCATTTTATTCAGTCCCAACACAAGAAAATGGGAAAATAGTATCAGGTGACTTGAAGGTCATGGAAATTGAAGTTGATGGAAAAACGATCTGGGTAAAATCAACGGAGCCGTATGAATTGGACCGACGAGGAGAAAAAGTCGTATTTGAATTAGGGAAAAAAAAGATCACTTTACCTTACGAGCTGATACTTAATAATTTTAAAATGGAGACTGATCCTGGTACTAAGAATCCTGCCAGTTATGAAAGTTTTGTCACTTTATTTCAAGGAAATAAAGGAAGTAGTCAGCATCATGTATTTATGAACAATCCACTCAAGGTAGACGATTTCACTTTCTATCAAGCATCGTATTTTAAAACAGGTGAAACTTTTGGAAGCGTTTTGAGTGTGAATTTCGATCCAGGAAGACCCTGGAAGTATCTGGGCTCATTCTTTTTGGTGTTTGGATCAATCTGGCATTATTTCATTCGTCGCAAAGCTTTGGCACCGTCCGCGGTTTCATCTCGTGATCCACGGCCACAAAAGTAAGGATTGCTTTGGTCGCTTCAGTTACCGTTCCTGATTTGGCATCCTCTGTTGAGACTTGAACTTCTATTTTCATGGAAGTGTTTCCCGTTTTAACCAGCCTGGCCTCAATACTGACATGTTGTCCGATGAGAATGGGAGAAGAAAAGTGCACAGCTTCAACATGTATAGTGGCAACATCCATTCCAGAGTGTTTTTCCGCTACCATTGCTGCTGCCATATCTATCCAGGCAAGAAGAATACCTCCAAACATCAACCCATTGGGGTTAGCATGTTGAGGCATCACTATGTGCTTTGATTTCACGCAACTATATGCTGACGTTCTTGTTACAGGTGTTTTATCTGTCATGGAAAGATACTGACATGTCGACTTCTTCCGGTACATGATCCATGTCATATCCTGAACTGGGTTTTAAGCGTAAATTTCCGTTACTATGAGAGAAGTCTATACTGCACAAGAAATAATCGCCAAAAAACGCGATGGAAAGCTACTTACGCCAGATGAAATTAAATGGTTTGTTAGTGGAATTATTAACGGTCAAGTTGCTGATTTTCAGATTACTGCCCTGTTAATGGCCATTTATATTAATGGCTGTGATAAGGAAGAGACTTCAGCTTTAACTGAGGCCATGCTCTATTCAGGATCGATTCTAAGTTTTAATGATTCTACAGTCATTGATAAGCACTCGACAGGAGGAGTAGGTGATAAAACATCACTTATCCTTGGGCCCATCGCTGCGGCCTGCGGTGTGAAGATTCCCATGATATCTGGGCGTGGTTTAGGTCATACGGGTGGAACTATTGATAAAATGGAGTCCATACCAGGTTTTAGAACTGAGCTATCCATTCAGGAATTTTTAAGTGCTGTGAATCAAGTCGGTATTGCCATTATTGGTCAGTCACAGGAGCTTGTACCCGCTGATAAAATTATTTATAAGCTTCGAGATTTGTCAGCAACCGTTGCCTCAATTCCTCTTATCACAGCTTCAATCATGAGTAAAAAGTTGGCGGAAGATACCAGCGGATTAGTCATAGATATAAAATTTGGTCAGGGCGCTTTCATGAAGACTAAGCAAGAGGCACAGATACTCGCAAAATGTCTTCGGGATACCGCTCTCAGCTTCCAGAAGAATATTCTTATTATGCTGACAGACATGTCTCAGCCTTTAGGCAAGGCAATTGGAAATAGTAATGAAGTCATCGAGAGCATAGAAACCTTAAAGGGCAGAGGCCCTGCCGACGTGACTGAACTGTCAGTGGAGCTGGCCGCAGGAATGGTTTATCTGGCCAGGATTACACTCACAATGAATGAGGCGCGCTTACTTGCTTCCGAGCAGATCAATAATGGGCAGGCCCTAAAAAAATTCCAGGAGATGATTGAAGCTCAGGGAGGAAATTCCGGTATCACGGAAGACTATTCTTTGTTACCACAAGCTGAAATGAAAACCCAAGTTCTGGCAAAAAGGGATGGATTTGTAACTTCAATTGATGTCGTTCAACTTGGACTCAGTTTATGTGACATGGGTGGGGGACGTCATTTACCTGCTGATAAAGTTGATCATGCTGTCGGATTTTTAAATCACGTGAAGTTAGGACAAAGAGTAAAAAAAGGTGATTTGCTTTTAACGATCCAGCATCATCCACACCAGGAAAAAATGGTTCAGGAGATGCGAGCGATGATGATTGAAAAGATATTTCGCATTGACGAGAAACTAATTAATAAACTTCCAAACCTGATAGAGGAAGTTGAATACTACTGGGCCAATAGCAAGGAGTCCCAATGAGCATCCATATAGGTGGAATTAGAGAAGATGTGGCCGAAACCGTTCTGCTTCCTGGAGATCCACTCCGGGCAAAGTTTATAGCTGAAAATATCCTGCAAGATGCTAAATGCTATTCAGAAGTCCGAGGGATGTTTGGATATACTGGCTTTTATCAGGACAAGCGAATATCAGTTCAAGGCACAGGTATGGGATTACCGTCACATTCCATCTACGTAAATGAGCTGATTGATCATTTTGGAGTTAAGACTTTGATTAGAGTCGGATCTTGTGGGTCCTTTCAGGAAAATATTAAGCTTCGTGATGTTATTCTTGCAATGAGCTCATGCTCTGAATCTAGTTTTAATCAGAAAACTTTTAAGGGGATGGACTTTGCTCCAACTGCCGATTTTGAATTATTACTGAAGGCCTATCAATACGCCAAATCCAAAATGTCGAATGTTCATGTGGGAAGTATCCTGTCCTCTGATGTCTTTTATAATGAAGATCCGGAGGAGTGGAAACTTTGGGCGAAGTATGGTGTTTTAGGTGTGGAAATGGAAACTTCCGCCCTTTATACCATTGCTGCTCGTAAGAAATGCCGTGCTCTAAGTGTCCTCACGGTAAGTGATAGCTTTCTTACTTCAGAGGGAAGTACAGCTGAAGAGAGAGAACGTACTTTTACCCAGATGATTGATATTGCGCTTAATTCAATCTAATTATTAAAAACAGTCTCCCCCTGACTTTTCTATGGGCAAGGTGTAACCTTTTAAAAGGATGGGGATACATGGAAAGAGAATTAATCACATACGACGAACTGATTCATCAGAGGCCGAATTTATTTTCTGCTTCGGCCGTCTATATTACAGAGGATCAGTTTTTACAGATACAAAAAATAATTTCAGCTGTTGAGAATGTGGCCCGATTAAAAGGGTATCAACGGAAGATTTTATCTGAAGTTCCTGCCATCGCTCATCTGGACTTTGGCCCCCAAAGCGTTTTCATGGGCTATGATTTCCATTTATGTGAAGAGGGACCTAAGCTCATTGAAATTAACAGTAATGCTGGCGGTGCTTTGTTGAATCTAAAACTGGCCCGGGTTTTTCAGCTTACCGGAACTGAGGGGAATGTAAGAACACCCACTGAGTTACAGGGCTTGGAGAAAAATTTATTTGAAATGTTCCTTGAAGAATGGAAGCTTCAGCGAGGAGATCAGAGACTTAAAACGGTGGCCATCATCGATGATGATCCACTGAGTCAGTATCTGTATCCAGAGTTTGAGCTTTTTAAGAAGCTGTTTGAAAGCTTTGGAGTGATGGCCTTAATCATTGATTCATCTCAGGTCATACACCGCGACGGAAAGCTTTGGCATAATGAAACTGTCATTGACATGGTCTATAACCGCCTGACTGACTTCTATTTTGAGCAGCCTAAACACGTCCCCCTCCGGCAGGCCTATAGAGCAAATTCAGTGGTCGTGACTCCTCATCCTAGAGGACATGCTTTTTTTGCCAACAAACGCAATCTTGAAACTTTATCTAGTAACCAAGCGTTAACTGAACTAGGTGCCAGGGATGAAGATCGTGAGACACTGCTTAAAGGCATACCAAAAACATTAGAAGTGACAATTGATCGCACCAAAGATCTATGGGAGAATCGTCGATCACTCTTTTTTAAAACGGCCACAGGCTATGGAAGTAAGGCAGCTTATCGGGGCGATAAACTCACAATTAGAGTCTGGAATGAAATTATAAAAGGTGATTATGTTGCTCAGACCTTCGCACCTCCCAGTAAAATTCTAATTAAAAATGGCGAAAAAGATTCAGAGCTTAAAGTCGATATTCGTGCCTATGTCTATCAAGGTAAAATTCAACTCATGGCATCTCGCCTCTATAGTGGACAAACCACTAATTTCAGGACTCCCGGCGGCGGCTTTGCCCCCGTTTTTTTGAAATAAATTTATTCTGTCACAAACCATACTTTATTAGCGTCTGTGAACCCGACAGGAGTTTTAAATGTTTTTGAAGTACACATGTCTTCTTTTGATGGTTTATCCCATAAGTGCTCTGGCCATCGAACTTACCCCTAAATTAGTCCTAGAGACGGTTTACAATAATAATCCCGATCTGGCCTCATCCAAGGCCATCGTTGAATCTGAGAAGGCTGCTATCTCATCTCAATATTCTCTTTCAGGCCCACGTCTAGGCCTTATGAAAGAAAGCGACATGAATACGATGCAAATGAAAGATGGACCAATGAAGACATGGTCTATCTCTCAAGAGATTATGTTCCCCACAAAGTACTTCTCAAAAGGAGACATCCAGAAAACAAGATTTAAAAAAAATCAGGAAGTATATGAGGACAAACGATTGGAACTCAGATCGGAAGCTCTTTCAGTATATTTTCGGTATTATACTTTTAGAAGAATATTCTCCTTATTAAAGGCCCAAAAAGAAACTCTAAGAGAAATTGCCAGGATTGCGGAAAATCGACGTTCTACCGGAGTAGTACCTCAGCAGGATGAGATGAAGGCCCATGTTGAACAAACCAAAATCGAAAATGAATTACTTCTCATGGCCCAGGAATATGCAGAAGCAGGTTACACTCTTAATGCCATTTTAAATCGTCCAATTGAAAGTGAAATTAAGTTACCGGAAAAGGACTTCAATTTAAAAGATGACGTCAAACTGGTTTCTGATTTTGAAGAACTTAATATACAAGCTTCAAATCTTATAAGAAGTGAGGAGTATTCTGTGAAGGAGGCGGGGCTGGAAAAAGATCTGGCCCAAATGGGTTACCTCCCGGACTTTATGCTGACTTATAAAAAGGCATATGGAAATAATGCTATTTCAACGGCAGAAGCTTTTGGAATAGAGATGACTGTTCCTCTTTGGTTTTTGAAAAAAGAAAGAAGTGAAGTTAGCGCAGCTACCTTGAAAGAATTTGCTGCCAAAAGAAAACTCGAGTCAGTTAAACGAAATATTGAATCATCGGTCAGGATTTTAAAAAGCAAAGTTATCACTTATTCTAAACTTCTTCAGATATATGAAACGGCACTCATCCCGCAAGCGACGAGTACTTTGAATTCATCCCGATCGGCCTATAGCACCGGCAAAGTTGGTTTCCAGGAACTACTGGATGCAGAAAGAACCCTCTATTCGACTCGAATTGAGTATTATCAAAATTTTTCAAAATTCATAGATGCAGTAACAGGATTGGAAAGGGTCGCGGGCATAAGTGTCAGCAAACTTCCTTTTTCTGAGGAGGACATTTGAAGCACCTTAGTTTATTTCTATCAGTTATACTTTTTTTTGCCATTTCCTCTTGTAATAAAAATGATGATGCTGATACCGGACATAATCATCAGGAAGAGGTTTGGATATGTCCCATGCATCCTCAAATCAGAAAGGATTCTCCGGGGAAATGTCCCATTTGCCATATGGACTTGGTGAAGATGAACGACGTTCCGGAAGATTCAAAAGATGTGGATAAAACGAAAACTACTCTTCCTGAGGGGCATGCCAAGGTAAACCTTTCTTCTGGTCGTCAACAATTGATCGGGGTAAAAACCGGGATTGTTGAGAAAAAGCCTTTATTTAAAGTCATTGAAGCGTCTGGAAAAATTGCTTTTGATCCAGAACTCTACACTGCTCAAGCTGAATACATTGAGGCGATTAATCAAAAAGAGCGAGTTAAGGATTCCACTGTAGATGAGGTAAAGCACTCGGCAAATCGAATGGTAGAATCCGCCAAGCTTCGTTTAAAAGTGTTGGGTTTATCTGACGACCATATTCGCAGACTGGGCAGAAGTGGAGTGGCAGGATCTGCACTACTCATTCCAAAATCAGGTGAAAAATTGTGGGTTTATGCTGAGGTTTTTGAGATGGATCTGGCCTGGATTCATCCTGGCCATGAAGCTACTGTTTCTGGAAGTTCACTGGGAAATAAAAAGCTCAAAGGGCAGGTTGTTTCTGTGGATAGGGTCATTAATAAGGATACCAGGACAGCGAAAGTCAGAATTCTCATACCTGATACCAAAGCAAACTTACGGCCGGAATCCTATCTGGACGTAAGTATTCTCTCTCCTTTAGGAGAGCAGATAACTGTGCCTTTTAATGCCATTTTAGATACCGGCAAAGAGGCCTGGGTTTATGTTGTTAACAAGGACAATCAGTTTGAACCCAGACTGATTACGATTAAAGAAAGAGCAGGTGATCAAATCGCAATTGAGTCGGGAGTTTCAGCTGGAGAAAAAATTGTAACCAGTGCTAATTTCCTGATTGATTCTGAGTCGAGACTGCAAGGATCCGGCATTCAGGAGTCGGATAAAAAAACACCAACTTGTCCCGATGGGCAATTTTGGCATGAACAGATGAATCACTGTATGGACAGGCCATGATTGAAAAAATTATTGATTTCTCCGCGAGAAACAGATTTATTGTTTTACTCCTGACTTTCATCCTTGGAATGGGGGGATGGTTTAGCTTTAAAAATATTCCTATTGATGCTATTCCTGATCTCTCTGATACACAGGTTATCATTTACTCCAAATGGGACCGCTCGCCCGATATTATTGAAGACCAGGTTACTTATCCTATTATTACCGCCCTTTTGGGCGCGCCAAAAGTAAAAGACATTCGTGGTTTCTCTGATTTTGGTTATTCTTATGTTTACGTCATTTTTGAAGATGGTGTCGATCCCTATTGGGCCAGATCCCGTACTCTCGAGTATTTATCCAAAATTCAGCCCCAACTTCCTGACGGAGTACAAACAGAAATGGGCCCGGATGCTACAGGTGTAGGTTGGGTCTTTCAGTATGCTTTGGTTGATAAGACCGGAAATAATTCTCTGGCCGATCTTCGCTCTTATCAGGATTGGTTTTTAAGATACTTGTTGCAAACTGTTCCGGGAGTTGCCGAAGTTGCTTCTGTGGGCGGATATCAAAAGCAGTATCAGGTTAAGATCAATCCCAATGCTCTGCTTGCCTATAAAATCCCTATCGATAAAGTTGCCAGCGCAATTAAAGAAAGTAACAACGATGTCGGTGCCAGGATGCTTGAAATCTCCGGAGCAGAGTACATGATCCGTGGGAAAGGGTACATCAAGGGTTTAAAAGACATCGAAAACGTGGTTATTGGTTATGAAAACGGGACTCCCATATTTATTAAGAATGTGGCCCAGGTAACAGTTGGACCTGAAATCAGAAGGGGAGTTACTGACCTGGATGGTGAAGGCGATGCTGTTGGTGGAATTATCGTCATGAGATATGGTGAAAATGCCACGAAGGTCATTGAAGGAGTTAAAGAAAAGATTCGAACCATCACTCCGAACCTTCCAAAGGGAGTTGAGCTGGTTATAACTTACGACCGATCAGACTTAATTGAACGTGCGATCGCGACTTTAAAGCATGAACTTTTTCTTGAAATGCTGATTGTTTGTATTGTGATTCTAGTCTTCTTACTTCATATTCCGAGTGCTCTCATTCCTATCATGACCCTGCCACTGGCAGTACTCATGAGTTTCATCCCTATGTACTACTTCGATCTATCTTCAAATATCATGAGTCTGGGAGGGATTGCTATTGCTATCGGTGCCATGGTTGATGCCGCTATTGTGGTGGTTGAAAACTCCCACAAGCACATTGAAGAATGGGAAAAAAATGGCAGACAAGGAGATCCCAAAGAAGTGGTGATTACCGCCATCAAGGAAGTTGGACCGGCGAGCTTTTATTCCTTACTGGTCATTGCAGTTTCTTTTTTACCGATCTTTGCTTTGGAAGATCAGGAAGGAAAACTATTTAAGCCTTTGGCCTATACTAAGAATCTTTCGATGATCATCGCCGCTATCCTGGCCATAACTTTAGATCCCGCCTTACGAGTGACGTTGACTCACTTTTCGGTTAAGCACTATAAACCACGTTGGCTAAGTAATGTCCGGAATGCCGTGCTGGTCGGGAAGACATATTCAGAAGAAGAACACCCCATCAGTAAAGTTTTATTCAAACTTTACGGTCCGATTGTGGATTGGGTTATCGAACATCGCTATAAAACTCTTCTATTTGCTTTTATTGCATTGGTGGCCACGATTCCAGTCTATTTGAAATTAGGTTCTGAGTTCATGCCTCCATTGAATGAAGGAACAATTTTATACATGCCTACGACCATGCCTGGAATGTCGGCAAGTTCTGCTCAGGATTTATTGCAAAGACAGGATAAAATTTTAAAGTCCTTTCCTGAAGTTGAAAGAGTTTTTGGTAAGGCCGGCAGGGCCGAAACTTCTACTGATTCAGCGCCTTTTTCCATGGTTGAAACCACCATTATTCTTAAGTCGCAGGATCAATGGAGAAAAAAGGAAAGATGGTATTCTGACCTACCGGAATTCTTGCAGTGGCCTTTTACATTTATCTGGTCTGATACTTTAAGTTGGGAAGAATTAATCTCTGAAATGGATAAGGCCACTAAATTTCCCGGAACGACTAATGCCTGGACCATGCCTATTAGAACCCGGATTGATATGCTTTCAACCGGCATTCGAACACCTGTAGGTATAAAAGTACTCGGATCAAATTTAAAAGAAGTTGAAAAAGTTGCCATCGAATTGGAAAAAGTTGTTTCGAAAGTTGAAGGGACTCGAAGTGCATTTGCCGAGAGAGTTTCAGGTGGGTATTTTCTTGACTTCAACTTTCATCGCGAAAAGCTGGCCCGTTATGGTCTTTCCATAGATCAGGCCCAGATGGCGCTGATGACGGCAGTTGGAGGAGAGCCGGTAACTAAAACAGTGGAGGGCAGAGAACGTTATACGGTGAATGTGAGATATTTTGCCGACTTTAGATCTAACGTTGATGCACTCAAGAGAGTATTGATCAGTACTCCGGCAGGTAATCAGATACCAATGGGTCAGGTGGCCACAATTGAAATGGTTCAGGGCCCATCTATGATTAGAAATGAGAACGGGTTACTCTCAAGTTTTGTCTATGTCGACGTGGCGGATCGGGACATTGGTAGCTATGTTAAAGCTGCCAAGAAGTTGGTGGAAGAAGAATACTCGCTTCCGCCTGGAATTGATCTTTCCTGGAGTGGCCAGTATGAAAACATGGAAAGAGTTAAAGAGAAACTAAAAGTCATCATACCACTTACTTTATTTATCATTATATTTCTCATTTATCTCAATACCAAGTCTTGGATTAAAACCAGTATCGTCCTTCTGGCAGTGCCATTTTCGGCCATCGGTGCTTTTTGGATTTTATATATTCTTGATTACAATATGAGTATCGCGGTTTGGGTTGGTCTTCTGGCACTTCTTGGAGTTGATGCCGAGACGGGAATTTTTATGCTGCTGTATCTGGATATTGCTTACGAGAAAGCCGTCAAAGACGGAAAGATGAATTCCTTTGATGATTTGAAATTAGCTGTGCATGAGGGAGCAGTCAAACGAGTCAGACCTAAGGTCATGACAGTCGGGACAACATTTATTGCGCTTTTACCGATCATGCTTGCAAGTACTTCTCAAGCAGGTGCTGATGTCATGAAAAGGATTGCAGCACCCATGTTTGGTGGAATTATTAGTTCATTTGCTCTGGAGCTTCTGGTGTACCCAGCAGTCTTTACCATCTGGAAATGGAATTTTAGATCAAAGAAGTAATATCAGTGTATGAAGGCCTTAAATAATAGCCTAATACTGATAGCAAGAATTAAGACTCCTGTTCCCTTCTGTATAAGGGAATAGGAGATCTTTGAATGAGTTCCGATACGTGAACCAATTTGGCCTGCGATAATTACTATTATAAAGAGAGGTAGATAGGAATACAGTTCCTCGGTCCTGAAATCTTTAGTTAATTGTCCTCCCAGACCAGCAGCGGAATTCACTAGTATAAAAAAGCTAGCGACAGCTGCGGCATCTTTCGATCTGGCCCATCCCATGTTGATAAGTATGGGTGATAAGAAAATGCCGCCTCCAATTCCTACCATGCCTGAAAGGAGTCCTAAGGCAGCACCAACGATTAATGAAAGCTTGATAGATGGGCTTTTGATTTCAGTGATATTCCGGTCTGGTAGAAAAAGTATTCTTATTCCACTAATAATCAGACTGACGGTAAGGAGTAGATAAAAAGTCTGTTCCTTGATTGGAAAGAGCCCTCCCACGAAGGACATGGGAATGGAACTTAGAACAAAGGGTAAAATGAGTTTTTTTGAGATATGACCATTCTTCCAGTAATGATAACATCCTCCAGAGACCACCAGAAGATTACAAACCAGAGCAATCTTTGGGATTAATTGGTAGGGAATATTGGAAACAGCTAACACGGCAATATAAGAAGATCCTCCTCCAAAACCCACGGTGGAATAAAGTAGAGCTATCACAAAAAAAGATGGGACAAGTATCAGCATAAATCCTCTTTAAAATAGTAACTTAGCAGACTTCTATTGTCAGAGAAAAACCTACTATTTAGATCCCATATAATCTTGAGAAATACTTTCTTTAAATCTGATCCTCGTCATGTTTTATCCTCAGGTTCGTCTATATATTTCATATATATATTTAAACAACCCTTAAGAGGAAAGAATATGAAACCAATTCTTGTTGCTTTATGTCTCATGCTTCTGTTCTCTGCCTGTACCAAAAAGACGGGCGATGAACAAAGCGCAGAACTTTCGGACCAGTTCGTAAACGGTGAATTGTCGGAAGTTGCTAAGGCCCGAGGCCTTAAACCTGAAGACCTTGTGTCAGCAGTTAAAACCTATAATCCAAGTGGTGCTCTGGACGAATACCTTGCCTTCTTTGGGACTGGTGTTTCAGGTCGTCTGGCCGTTGTAGGAATGCCATCAATGAAGATTCTCAAGTACGTTGCCGTCTTTTCTGCTGAACCATGGCAGGGGTTTGCTTTCGATGATGAAAGTAAAGCTATTATTAAAGGCAGTGCTCGTGAAGAAATCGAATACAGCTTTGGTGATATGGGAACTCCCGCTCTCTCCCTGACAAATGGGACACATGACGGCAGAGCTCTGTTTGTTGCCGATGGGTCAAATGGACGAGTTGGTATTGTTGATCTTGCGGAATATGAAACAAAACAAATTGTCACTCATCCTTATTTAAGAAACAGCAATGCTGATATCTCAGTCAGCGCTAATTCTGAATACGTAGCTCAAACAACTGCTAATCCTGAAAATTTTGTTGGTGCAGGTAACGAAAGCCGCGCCATCGCTGGTGCGAGTTTCTGGCGCTTCATTGAAAAAGAAAGAGAAGGTCATAAGCACTTTTTTATCGATCCATCGACTTCATTCACAGTGTTGTTGCCGAGTGGAAAACAATCTTCACCAGCAATGGGTAAGGGTGAAAGTGATGGTTTAATGCTTTCAATTTCTCAGGGCGCAACACCTTATCTTAACGTTGTTAATTGGAAAACAGCTGAAGGCCTGATTTCAACTAAAGCTTTCAAAGTTAGTGGTCACTTTACCATGGATGAGAAAACTGCTTTGGCATCAAAAGTTTTGGCCCGTCACGAGCTACCGGCAGGGGCCTACAAGGTCACAATCTCCGGTAATGGCAAATTTGCAGCAATCTCGAACAAAACCAGTTCTAATTTGCATCTTTTGGATTTAAAAGCATTGTCCGCTGGCACGGTTTCTCTGGCCAATATCGATGTTGGAGGAGCTTCAGTTGCTGCTGCTTTCACTGAAAAAAATCTTTATGTGACTGTCCATAATCCTAATAAAGTCGTACGAATCGGTCTTTCTGATAAATCTGTAAAATCAAGTCATGCTTTGGATTTTCCTGCTGGAAGTATCATTATCCCAGAGGCCGATACTAACAAAACTCAGGAGCGCTATGCGGTTGTAGTTAACCACTCGCCCTATGGAAGATTTACCAGAATCGGACCTCAAACAGGATTGTCTGCTCACTTGCTTGATATTCGTGAAGACAAAATCAGCGGTATCTATGATGCTTCAATACCACAATCAACCCGTCTGGGCGGTGTTGTGATGGCGACAACGATCAATAAACCGATCTTCCGCTATAAGATTGGGACTGATCCGAGAACAGGTTTGATTTCTTCTTATAAGACACCATCAGGTCAAGAGAAGATTGTGCGTGATGGAAAGCGTGTTCATGTTTACGCAACAGTTATCCGAAGTCACATTACTCCTGATTACATTGAAGTTGAGCAAGGTGACACAGTAAGTATCCACATTACCAGTAATGAGCAGTCAAGAGATCAGACTCATGGTTTCACCATCGATTCATACAACGTCCACGGAAGTTGGGAACCGGGTAAAACCGCCACTGTTACTTTTGTGGCCGATCGCTCAGGTGTCTTCCCATTCTATTGCACAGAATTTTGTTCTGCACTTCACTTAGAAATGCAAGGTTACTTACTGGTTAAACCAATGAGCGACAAGAACATCAGTCAGTCTGATAGTTTACAAAAATTACGTAATAATCCAAAAATGAAGAGTTTCTTCAACTACATAAAAGGTGAATAACATGAAAAATAGATATCTCACATTCATGGCCTTAGTCGGTTTAGTGGGATCAGCTTATGCTGACAGTAATTTAACTCAAAAAATTATGGATATCGCTAAGGAGAGAAAGCTCAAGCCTGATGATGTTTTAGCAGCTGCTCAAACCTTCACTCCAGCTGGAAAAGAAGATGAGTTTGTGTGTGTGAACTCAGGTGGCCAGGCGGCTTCGGCTATCCTTTACGGTGTTCCTTCAATGAGGATTTATAAGTATGTACCTACTGCTGCTCATGACCCGGCATCAGGGTATATGCATGATCTTCAGACCAGGGCCATGGTTAGAAAAGGACGGATGGTTGACTCTCAGGAATTATCCTGGGCCGACACCCACCACCCGGCCTTCTCAGAGACCAATGGTAAGTATGATGGTCGTTATGCCTTTTTGAATGATAAGGCCAATCCACGGATTTTTGTTATCGATCTTAAGGATTTTGAAACGAAGCAAGTCATCCATAACCCGATTTTTATGTCGGCCCACGGTGGAGCCTTCGCTACTCCTAATACTGAATATATCGTTGAAGGTGCTCAGTATGCTGCTCCTACTGATCGCAAGTATGTTCCTCTGAATCAAGATAATTATAATAAGCACTATCGTGGAGGAATTACGTTCCACAAGTTTGATAATGAGAAGGGTAAAATTGATTCTAAGAAATCTTTCACCGTTATTGCTCCTCCTTACTCGCAGGACTTAAGTGATGCTGGTAAGGGGGAAAGTTACGGTTATAGCTTTACCAACTCTTTTTGTTCTGAACGCTATATCGGTACAGGTCCTGATGGGAAACAGCCTCCATTTGAAGCAGGTTGTTCTGCTCGTGATACTGACTTCATGCATGTTGTTCATTGGCAAAAAGCAGAGGAGTTGTTCAAGAAGGGCAAATTCAAAATGGTTAACAACCACGCGGTTATTCCGATGGATGTTGCCGCTAAGGAAGGAGTTCTCTTTTTGATTCCGGAACCTAAGTCTCCTCACGGGAATGATGTTTCTCCAGATGGACGTTTCATCATTGTTGCCGGGAAACTGGATACACATGCTTCAGTGTATGACTTCCGTAAAATTAAAAAGTTAGTTGAGGAGAAGGATTTTGCCGGACATGATGAGTACGGGATACCTATCCTTGATCTTCAGAAATCTTTGCATGGTCAGGTCCAGGTTGGTCTGGGACCTCTTCATACCCAGTACGGCTCTGAGCCGGGTGTAGTGTACACTTCATTGTATCTGGATTCACAAGTCGTGAAATGGGACTATATCAACAAGAAAGTCCTGGATAAGGTTTCTGTTAACTATAACATTGGTCACCTTGTTTCCATGCAAGGGGATTCAGTTGAGCCAGCAGGTAAATATTTAATTGCACTTAACAAACTTGCAATCGACAGGTTTGATCCAGTAGGTCCTTTGTTGCCTCAGAATCACCAGTTAATTGATACTTCTAAACCTAAGATGCGGGTCATTTATGATCTTCCTCTTCCATTGGGTGAGCCTCACTACACTGTCTGTATAGACAATAAGAAGCTTAATCCCATCACGACCTATCCAGTAGGTACTGATCCGGTACAGATGAAGCTTTCACCTGTGGCAACTTTTAAGGGTAAGGAAAAGGTCGTACGTAACGGTAAAAAAGTTGAAGTTTTTGGTACACTTTCACGCGATGGTGTAGTGCCTATGAATGTTGATGTTACTCAAGGGGATGAAGTTATTTTCCACTTAACAAACATTGAGCAAGAGGAAGGCAAGCTGATTAAGTTTACTGTAAATGGAATGGGTGTACTTGGGGTTTTCACTCCGGGAAAAACATCCAGCTTAAGGTTTGTCGCTTCACAAAAAGGCAGTTACTCTTATAGTGCTGAGGATATCTCTTCTCCTTTTGGAGCTCAGGATTTTGGGCAGTTGAACGTTAAATTTGACCAGCAGTTTGAGAATCGACGTCAGGAAGCCCGGGCCCTTGAGTCAGAATATGTAGCGGCCCTCTTTAAACTTCCAGAAGTTAGTAAAGTGGCAGCTACAGAGAAATTACATCCAGGAGCAGTTAAATTTGAAGAGTATGGATGTATCGGATGTCACATTCATGGAGAAGCAGAGACAGCTCCTGATTTGACTAACGTAACAGTCCGTCGTTCAAAAGATTGGATCAAGAAGTTTGTGGCCAATCCTGAGAACTACTACACTGATCCTACGATTGCTCCTCTAGTTGCAAAATATGCGCTGGAAATGCCTAATCTTGAGGTTCCGCCTGAAGATATCGACCTGATCATTGAATATCTTGATCAGTTTAAGAGTAAAAAATAGAAGTATGTATGAAACAGTTCCGGTTCTTAATTATTATCATCTTGTCATCATGGGCCCTCTCGGGGGCCTGTGATGACAGCATGAAACCTGATCGACCAAGCGAAGGCTGGCACCAGGAAGTTAAGACCGGACCTTTACAAAAAGAAATCGATAAACTCCTCCCCAATTCAACTCTTAAGCTTGCCAAGGGTCTTCATCACGGACCTATTCATATTAAAACTCCAGGTGTAATAATCGAGGGAGTTCCGGGTGCCGTTATTACCGGCGATGAAATAGGTAGTGTCATTGTTATTGAGGCCAATGGAGTCACTATTAAAGGGATGACCATTAAGGGATCCGGTCTCTCTTATACTCAGGCCGATTCAGGGATTGGTTTAAGATCAGTCAACAATATTAAACTTCTGGGTAATACGATTGAAGACTGCCTTTTTGGTATCGATGTCTATAGCGGGGATAATAACCTCATTCAGGATAATGTAATCTCTTCCAAAAATCTCGAAATAGGACTAAGAGGGGATGCAATTCGCCTATGGTCGGTTACAAATTCGAAAGTTTTAAACAATACCTGGAGTCATTCCCGGGATGTGGTGTCCTGGTATTCTCAAAAAATTGATTTTAAAGGGAATAAAGGAAGTGATTCCAGATACAGTATCCATAGCATGTACAGCAAGGGGTTAAAAATTCAGGATAACGTGTTTAAACGAAACCAAGTTGGTATTTTTCTGATGTATGGAACTGACTTTATCATCAGCAATAATTACATCGAAAGGGCCCAGGGTGCGACAGGGATGGGAATAGGGCTAAAAGAAACTTCCAATATCATCGCTCAAAATAACACCATTAATTATTCCGCCGTAGGTGTGTTAGTGGATAATTCTCCTTTCAACGCCGGCAGCAGAAGCTGGTTTTATGGGAACAAATTTGCCTTTAACGGTAAGGGTGTTGTTTTGAGCAATGATTTAGTTGGGGGCGAATTCAAAAAGAATACATTCGTAGGTAACCTTCAGGATGTGGATACTGAGCATAGAAGAGGGAGCCAGAGTGAATGGGATAAGAATACCTGGGATAAGTATGTTGGATTCGATGAAGATCGAAATAACGTTGGTGATACTCCCTTCGTGATAAGAATTTATGGTGATTCACTCAGAAAATCGAATCCTAAATCATCACTCTTTTATGGCACTCCACTTTTTACTCTGGTGGGAATCATTGAAGAGGTGGCAAATCTCGGTGAACCGATTATCGTTCTAACCGATAAAAACCCTAGCATTTTAAAGAATTAATTATGATTAAAGTACAAAATGTCGTTAAAACTTTTAAAGCAGTGCCGGTTCTTAGGAATCTTAATCTGGAAATCAATCCCCGTGAGAGAGTGGCCTTAGTAGGACAAAATGGTTGTGGTAAAACCACATTAATCAGATGTCTGCTGGGTCTGTACCATTTTGATGGGAACATTGATATTTTTGAATCAAACATCAAGAGTGAGCGTGAAGAGGCCTTGAGGAAAATCGCTTTTGTGCCTCAGACCCCACCTGCTTTAAAAAATACTGTAGGTGAAATTATAAAGCTTACTTCGGAGTTGTGTGGATTTCCTGCTTCCGATATAGACCCTGTCGCTCGTCGACTTGGTTTGGACATTTCAAAATGCAGTTCGATTCCCTTTAAGAGTCTCTCGGGGGGAATGAAGCAGAAGTTACTTATCGCATGTGCATTGGCACGAAAACCTTTACTCCTCATTATGGACGAGCCTTCGGCCAATTTGGATCCACAGGCCCGAGCTGTCTTTTTTAAGCTACTTTCGGAATTACCTGTTGAGACTACCATGCTCCTAACTTCTCACCGGGTGGATGAGCTTGCGGGAATTGTTTCAAGGGTGATCGAGCTTGATGCTGGAGTTATTACGATTGATGACATTGTGGAAAGTGGGGAATCAGATGCCTTAACCGGTGAACAAATTTGTGTACTAGAGTTAAAGCGCCTGCCTGATTCTGTAAAAGGAGTCTTGCAGGAATGGTCTTTTAATCCTCAGGATAATGACGGGTTGAAATGGGAGGGGATTATTCCATCCGCTGACAGCTTTAGATTTCATGCCACGCTTACACGCTGGTCTGGAATAATTGAGAGTGTCACTCTTAGGAGAAATAAATGAAGAAACTAGTTTTGATGCTATTTTTATTAATTCTTACCGCTTGTCAGGAATCAGGAGAACTAAGGCCCCAAGAACCATTATGGGGACGTGAAGGCTGTGCCAGATGTAGAATGGTCTTAAGTGAAAAACGGTATGCCGTACAAAGAGTCCTATCAAATGGCGATATTCATTTTTATGATGATTTAAACTGTGCCTTACAACACAAGCATGATGAGGATAAGGGCACTCTTTATGTTCATCCGCATGGTGATGAGAAGTGGGTTCTCGCAGAACAAGTAAAGTACCAATCTGGTTTAAGGACTCCCATGAATTCTGGATATGGTGCCGTCACTGAAGGTGGAGAAATCAGTTTCTCTGAAATTCAGGAAAAGTTTAAGGAATAGAATGAGACACGCAATATTATTAGCAATGCTTGAAATGAAGGAGACCTTCCGGGCAAAATGGTACCAGCTTTATGTTTTAACTGTTGCCACCATGATATCCATTTTCTTTTATTTTGGTCTTGCCGAATCCAGGGCCTTGGGATTTACCGGTCTGGGTCGACTTCTTTTAACATTGATTCAAATAAGTATCATCGTATTACCTATCTTTACGATGATGACCACGGTGAGGACTTTAGTGGGAGACCGGGAAGCAGGAGTTTGGGAATATAACTTATCAGTTCCTGTGAAGTTGTCTTCATTCTATTGGGGAAGAGGTCTTGGTCGCTTTTTATCACTGTTCTTGCCACTTGCCTTAGGAATGATTGCTGCTGGGATTGTGACAATGATCAAAGGGTATCCCGTTCCATGGCAGGTGATATTTTTATATACAGGCTTTATCGGGGCCAATTTGTTATTCTTCACTGGGATTGCATTCCTTCTCTCTGTTCTTTCAAAGACCCAGGAGATGGCCCTTGGTCTTGGATTTATATTATGGCTTGCCTTTGAGGCCATGATCGATGCCCTTCTTTTAGGGCTTTTACTCAAGCAGAGGGTCTTAGCAGAAATTATTCTTGGAGCAGCTTTTTTAAATCCTCTACAGTCTTTCCGAATGGCGGCCATCGGGCTTTTTGATCCGGAATTAACTGTTCTGGGTCCCATTGCCTATACCATCATCGAAAAAATTGGCCTGAGCAATCTTCTTGCATGGGCCATCTTATGGCCTTCATTTGCTGGCCTTGGACTTATGGCCTTGGGTTACTTTATCTTTAAAAAGAAGGATTTAATATGAATCGGTTATTTTCAAAAACATTCATCCTAGCTGCCATTAGTGTTGTCTGTTATATCTTCGTATACACCCAGCCCATGTGGAATTTTAAATTCAAGGCCCCTCAGTACCCTATGGGTTTGGAGTTGGATATTTTTATGACAGGAGCTAAGGGAGACGTTGCCGAAATTGATATCATTAATCACTATATTGGAATGCAAAAACTGGAAGATGCTGCAAAAAATGAAAAGGCCATGGCCCCTTTTGTCCTGATGGGTTTGTCAGTTTTATCTCTTGCTCATGGTTTGTTTCCACGGAAGAAAGTGCTCCATATACTCTCATTGGCCATCCTGGGTTTTCCGTTGGCATTCGTCACAATTTTTCAGCTTTGGCTTTATAAATTCGGTCATGATTTAAATCCTGCCGCCCCAGTAAGGCTTACTCCCTTTACTCCAGTCATACTAGGAGAGGGAATCATTGGGCAGTTTACAACTTATGCTGTTCCGGGAAATGGATTTTATCTCAGCTGCTTTGCCGCACTCTGCGTGATTATTTCGGTTTTTATTTCAAGGAAGAATGAAACAGTTAAAGAAACTTTTTAATTAATTGATAAAGTTTTGAATCAGTAAAACGAAAGGCTTCCAGAAGTTCAAATTTCCCAATGAGAACGATCTTGGAGCCTTTGAGTATTTTGCAACCCATGCTCACTGGCAAATCATTTAGTATGTGATGAATTCCCAAAATATGGCCTGAAGGAATACTTTCTTTAGGTTTGGATTTTTTCGTTAATTGTATTTCCCCTTGAAGCAAGGCCAGAACGGCGTGGGGTATTTGCTTTTCGTACAAAAAGTCCATGTCAGTAGGGATAGTCAGAAGATCTTCTCTGGATTGAAAAAAGGAAAGATCTTCTGGCTGAAGTTTATTTAAACTTTTCTTCATTACAAGAGTTAATAGTTTAAGTTTGCGAATTGAAGAAGTCGCTTCTCATCCAGGATATAAAGAGTTTTACCTTCCTGCTCAATTAAACCTTCATGTTTAAAATCTGAAATAAAGCGTATGACTGTTTCATTGGCCGTTCCAATAATAGATGCAATTTCTTCTCTGGTAAGTTTGATGTTAAGGCGCCATCTACCTTCTTCCTGAACTCCATAAGCTTTCATAAGAGAGAGAAGCAATTCAGCGAGCCTTTCACACACATTCTTTTGAACCATGGAGGTACTTCGTGCCTCTGCAATCCCCATTTCGCGACTGAGTTTTTGAATCATGTTAATGGCAAGAGATGGCTCGTCGTGAAGTACTTTATAGATGAATTTTTTATCGATAAAACAAACAGATGCATCCTCAATTACGGTGGCAGTGGCCGTGTAATTTTCTCTGCTGAATAAACTTCTATGACCTAGAACATCACCTGGACCAGCAATTCTGATAATTGATTCTTTACCATCGTTACCAATCTTGGCAATTTTTACTTTTCCTTCATTGATGCAGAATAGACCGAAAGGAGGATTGCCCTGGAAAAAGATGGTGTGACCCTTCTTGTAGTTATTCATAACCTTGTTATGACTGATGCTCGAGAGTGGAGCATCTTCTAGACCACAAAAGACGCTCTTTTCTTTATTGGTACATTTTTCGCAATCAATGATACGGGATTTATCCATAGTGAACCTCAATTTTTATGCTTCAATATAGCATAAAGCGAGGAAGCAGATGCTGATCCAGGTCAGCTTTTTACTTAAGTCTTAAAATTCTTTTAAGACTTAAGGGATTCTTTGATTCACCCAAGATTTCAAGAAGATAGAGGAGGAAGTCGTCACTGGTGACGATTCCAGTAATCTTGTCATCATTTTTGACCAGAAAACACGAGACTTTTAGTTCCAGCATATCTCTTACTATTTTCTCAATGCTTTCATCTTCATGGACGGCATGAACGGGTGAGGCCATGAAGTCAGCGACTCTTTTATGAGATTGGATGTGAGTCTCTTTGCCGATGCTGCTATTGATGACGGTCATGGCGCGATGAACGTCTCTGTCACTCAATATGCCAATAAATTCGCCTTTGAGATCCACTACCGGTAAGTGTCTTATCGAGAGTTTTTTCATCAACTCACTGGCAGATTGCATGGTAGCATCAGGCCCAATTGTCTGGAGCCTATGAGACATGATTTTCTTTATCTGCATATCTTCTCCGTTAAGCAATAATGATCGGTCTCTCTTGCCTATCTAGAATGATATAACGAGAAAGATCATTCCCGTTAGCAACATCATTACTCATTTTGGTCAGATGCGCTTCCACATCAATATGGGCACCTAAGCACCCAATGAATACAAAGTCCCACTTATCGCTGATCGAATCTGCTTCCTTTACTAATGCTGAAAGAGTCGTTAATTCATCGACCGTTTTATCAACACACATAACAGGAGCAATGGTGCCGCTATTATGATGGGATTTTACTCCATTCTTAAGTGAAGTCGCTTTAGCAAACAGGAATAGGAATCGTTGAGGTATTGGTTCTTGTTTTGCTGCAATTAGAAGGTCATTGAAATTAGTGATTTGCATACAGCTTCCTGTTGGTTAAATAATATATCATGTCGAGGCCAAATAACTTGACCCGGCCCATTAGTTTAAATGAACCTTTTAGCAGAAATAAAATTTGGAATACAACGTCCATAGATACCATCTACCAGGACTTTGGCCGAGTGAAAGGCCAGCCCCAATCCATGGCCGGTAAAACCACAGCAAAAGAACATCTGAGAATCTCCAGGCACTGCTCCAACCATTGGCTGACCATCCACACTAAAACCCATAATTCCTGACCAACGATGGGTAATCTTGGCCTGACTTACATTGGGTATATGATCTCGGAGAAACTGCTCCAATGCTTTTTGAATCGTGTCAGTTATTTCGTCTGAATAACCCTTCTCGACATCTTTTTGAAGTTGCCTAAAACCGCCGATGATCATTTCTCCTGTGGGCAGTTGTCTGAAATAATCCAGAACAAAATTGGCATAACAGGGACCTTCCATAAATTTTGGAACGGGTGAAGTTGATAAAATTTGTGCTCGGGTAGGGAAAACTTTCGTTTCGAAAAATGGGTGGAGCAGGGATGAGTATCCATTGGTCGCCAGTATTACGAGTGAGGCTTCTATTTTATTTTTATTAGTGTGAACTAATTTATTCTCACCTTTAGTTTCAATGTGATGAACTTCATTGCTGGTAAAAAAAGAAATATTTTTATCAAGCTTATTTCGAATGGCATTTAAAAGCGCAATGGGGTGTATAGAGGCATCATCACAATACTTTATGCCTCCTGAGAAACCTCGGGCCCCCAGACGTTTTTCAACGTCCTGCTCATCAAGTTCTTCGATATTGATTGATAAGGATCTCATCAGATTGGCAGAGTCCTTTAATTCCTTCAGTTCACTTTCCGTACTGGCCAGGGAAAAGCTTCCTTTCTGCTCAAATAGTAATTGCTCTGAATGATCCTGAATGATTTCCTGCTTAAGCAGATCCAGATTCTTTTCAGAAAAGTGCCAAATTTCCAAAGCCTCAGAAGCGCCATGTTTTCCAACGAGTCGATTAAAGTGTTCAACAGATCCACAGGTGATAAAGCCGGCATTTCTTCCCGTTGCACCTGAACCCAATTCATATTTTTCAATCAGGGCAATTTTCAAAGAAGGATCTTCTTTGTGTAACCAATAGGCACAGGAGAGACCGGTGATCCCCCCGCCAATGATTGCAATGTCGAAATATAGTTTTTGACCTTCGGATTGGTCATTCCAATAAGAAACGCTCATCCTAAAGTGATAGCATCAATCAGAATGCAGGAATCTGACCTAAGTCAGAAAAAATCCTTCATTTGATATAAATTATTAAACCCAGGATCAGGAGAAAGCATAATAGGCTGGCACCGGCCGCAGGCCAGACAAAAGTCAGGTCATTGGCAAGATAGGCATTCATCGAGGCCATCAAAAGCCATAATTGTAAAATCACCAGAACGAGGACAATCGCCAGAACTCCAGTCAGAATGGTTGCTGCATTCTTGTCGTAGTGTGGTCCTTTCATATGGCCATTCCTTCGGCATATATATCACCGTTGTGAAATTTAAGTTTTACCCTGGCCAGTGCCCGAGGTGGAGGACCGGCCAAAGGGGACCCGTTATTCATATCAAAGTAACCTGCATGGCATGGGCAATAGAGTTGTTTTTCCTCCATCTTTGGAATTACCGGACACATGAGATGTGTGCATTTATTTGAATAGGCCACAAATTTTGTTTCACTTAATCGAATCAAAAGGCAAGTATCTCCCTTGTCCGGATAAGTGAAGGTAATAAAATTATTGACCTGAATACTATCAATGGAGGCAATCTTTTTTATCGGTAATTGAGCTGCTGACTTACGAAAAAAGTTTTGCAGACCAATATAGAGCTGACCCACCACGAACGATCCACTTATCAGAAGAAGAAATTTTGTGAATTCTCTTCTTTCAATAAAATGTTCTTTGACTTCATCCACGGGGAAGTCTTCTCGCCATTTTGTACTTTCGCTTAATGGTTGAACTTTTTTGATCTTATCCATCTACTCCCCCAGAAAATCCAGACTAACATCAGCAAGATGATCTTCCATATTTTGACTAATGCTTGAATCATTCATGGAAGCTGTGACATCAATGTATTGTTCTTTGGTATTTTTTGGAACCATCATGAAAACTTTTGTTTTTATATGTTGATTACCAAATTTAAATTCATTTACTGGAGTAGAACTTTGTCTTTGTTTGATGATTTCATCTTTAGGGCCAAAGGTCAGGGCCTGACTAGGGCAGACTGTAGCGCACATGGGCTTTTTCCCTTCTGATGTCCTGTCATAGCACATGTCACATTTCATCATCAGCTCAAACTTTGTCTCCATTTTAGGAACTCCAAAAGGACAGGAGAGGACGCAGTTATTGCAGGCAATACATCTGGGTTTTTTTGCGGATTGAACAACACCATCACTTGTCCGCTTAATAGCATCGGCCGGACAAACTTCGGCACAGGTAGGGGAATCACAATGCATGCAAACTACTGGCACAGTTTGAGGGGAATCTTCCCGTTGAATTGTTTCAAGGTGAATCATGGAGTGACCTTTGTGAGTGTCACATTCAGCGCATGCTTGCACACATGATTGACAACCGATACAGCGGTTGGCATCTACAAAAAAGGCCATCTCAGGGGATACACTCATTGAACAACCTCTCTCGTACTTTTATAAATCTTAACAGCGCAGGCCTTATATTCAGGTATCTTGGATATGGGGTCCTGGGCCGAATTGGTCAGCTGGTTTGCACTTTTTCTGCCTTCCCAGTGGTAAGGAATGAACACAGTGTCGGGACGAATGGTTTTCACGACCATGGCCTTAAAGTCTGCTTTACCTCTACGGCTTTCTACGGTGACCATATCACCATTCTGAATACCAAAGTGCTGGGCAAGCTTGGGATGAATTTCAACAAATGGTTCAGGACATTGATCATTTAGTGGTCCAATCCTCCTGGTTTGATTTCCTGAAAGGAATTGGCTGACTACCCGGCCGGTTGTCAGAATGATGGGATACTCTTTGTCTGTTTCTTCTTTCGGTGGTGAATACTTTGCGGCATGGAAGCGGGCCTTGCCGTCGGCAAAATAAAAAGGTCCAGCTCCCTTCGCGATAGGATTCCATGAACCGGGTTCAAAAAGACGGGGAGTTCCAGGGTGATCTTCCGTTGGGCAAGGCCAGAAGACGCCCATTTGTTTTTCTATCTTTTCCCAAGTGATGCCGTAGTAGTCACTGATGCCGCCTTTACTTGCAACTCTTAACTCTTCGAAAATCTCTCTTGGTCCTTCAAATTTTAGACCATGATTTCGGCCCACTTCGCGGGCAATATCCTGAATAATCTTCCAATCGGCCCTGGCGTCTCCAGGCGCATCGACGACTTTATTAATTTTGATGACCCGCCCTTCTACCTGAGTGACTGTTCCCTCGTCTTCCTCCTGAAGTGAACCTGGAAGAACAATGTCCGCATATTGAGCGGTTTCACTCATAAAAAAATCTATAGCGACAAAGAAATCAAGTTTCTCCAACATTTTACGGATGAAATTGTTGTCGGGTAAAGATACCAGAGGATTGAAGCAGATGGATAATAGACCCTTTATCTCGCCTCTATCAACTTTACGGAAAATCTCATAGGCATCTACACCTTTTCTTGGAATGTCTTTTTCATCCACTCCCCAAACTTTTGCGATGTATTCCCGGTGTTCTGGATTTTCAATGTCACGGTTTCCAGGAAGCTGATCACATTTCTGACCATGCTCCCTTCCTCCCTGGCCATTGGCCTGACCTGTAATCATTCCGTAGCCACAGCCCTCTCTGCCAATTCTTCCTGAGGCCAGTACGAGATTGATGGCACCCAGACAGTTTTCTACACCATGACTGTGGTGTTCAATTCCTCGGGCATGAAGCATGAAACTTTTAGAAGCTTGTCCCCAAAGTTCTGCTGCTTTCATGATACTTTTTTCATCAATTCCGGTTTCTTTGGCCGTTTTGTCAAGTGTCCATTGTGAGACATGTTCTTTAAGATCTTCAAATCCAACCGTGTGCTCATTGATAAACTTCTGATCAATCCAGTTGTTCTGAATCATAATATTAAGCACGCCATGGAAAAGAACAATGTCACGACCAGGTTTAACCGGAAGGTAAAGGTCACATGTGCGGGCGATAGGAGTAATCCGTGGATCGACCACTATAATCTTGGCACCCTTTTCACGGGCGGCCCAAATGTACTCAGTAGTGATGGGTGAACATTCTGCAACGTTTGAACCTGCGATCCAAATAACATCAGATTTTGTAATGTCATCCCAGGCATTGGCCGACCGATCAATACCGAAAGCTTTTTTACAAGCGGCTCCGGCACTTACCATACAAAGGCGTCCATTATAATCGATATTGGCCGTCTTTAGACAAAGGCGTGCAAACTTACCCATCAAATAAGTTTTTTCAGTCGTAAGACTGGCACCGGTTAAAACGGCAAAGGCATCATAACCGTGCTGTGCTTGTATTTTATTAATTTCCTGAGCAACTTTTTTAACAGCTTCATCATAGTCCATTGCCCTGAACCCCTCAGGTGATGAAGGATCTTTTGCGTAGGCATGTAAGAGTCGATCTGGATGAGAATTCTGCAAATAGCGTTTCACTCCCTTAGGACAAAGCATACCCCGATTGAATGGAAATTCTTCCCATGGCTCGATTCCAATGATTTTATTTTCTCGCACTTTGAGTTGCATGCCACATTGCTGTCCACAAAAACAACAATGAGTTTTTACAAGTTTGTCAGGCTCAAGACCTCGATCACTTCTTTCCTGATCATCCAGCTGATAAGAAGTGTGAGGACCAAACTTTTTAAAATAAGCGTTTTCCACATTAATCCTTTACTGGTTTCATATGCCAGAGTTTACCTTGAGAAAGGCCCAGCAGGAGTCGTCGGCAGCGGGGACAAATTCTTTGATAGTGCCCGGTACCGTCATTGAGCTCATAGGCATAACCTAGTTTTTTTTGAACTTTAATCAAATCATTTACATGCATTTCTGAGGCGTACTCAATTTCGCAGCGGTCACACTTGGCCATCTTTTCTTTTCCTATCTTTTTGTAGATTGCGACTCCAAACTGTGCTGGTCGCATAAAAATATGGAAGAATTTTCCAAAGGGAAGGCTGATGAGCGTAAAAATAACAGTGATGGCGTGGAAGATGCTTAAAAAACTATAACCGTATCCTTTGAGCCAGGTATAACTGACCGTGAGGAAAAGACCCGTGATACTTATAGAAAACAAGAGGAATAAAGGCATGATGTCTTCACTGAAACTTTGAAGAACTGCTGCATCTTTGTCACGCATTCTTCGTCTAAATGCCAGCATTACTCCCAGGATGACGAGAAATGAGGCCACTACAAGCCCATGGAAAATCAAATGTCCCAGGGTCGTTTCAATCTTAAAGGCAAGTGTAGGGAAACCAAAAGCAACGATCTTATAAGAAGTCAGATCCCCATCAGGGACAATAAAATAAAGCCATCCGAAAACTAAAGGGAAGGTAATGGCGGCTGCCAGGATACAACCCCACATAATGAGCCAGTGAGCGAGTCCTCTTTCCTTACTACGCTTCCAGATAAAACTGTTACCACCAATAATTGTTATGATGCGTCCAATGAGAAATTTAACATTGGATGGAAAATATTTTGGGGTAAACATTAACTGCCAGCCCCGCTGCCAGTACAGCTCGGTGGGCGGTCTTTGTAGCCACATGGTGTAGCGGTAAGTAATAGCAAATGCCGCAAAGAGCGTAGCAAAGGTATAACCCACCAAAGCAGCATCAAAATGCCGTAAATTTCTTGAACCCAGCCAAATGGAAAGGCCCAGTAGTAAAGTTACGATGATTGAATTAAGGAGTGATTTTTTTACTTCTTTTTGCATCAAGAAATCCTAATGAGATCTCATCACTTTTAAAAGGTGAATATGGCAAAAAGGATAACACAGATCAGGTTTTAGCGAATGACAATTCTCAGGTTTTAAGATTAATTTTCCAGAACACTCCAAGCGAAAGGGCCGCTCCTCCAAGATGAAGCATGGTGATGACTGGTCGTAAAGCGGTGCCTACCGTCATGATTCCTAATGCGATTTGCACCATGATGATTAAACAACTTAAGGAAGGCAGAATGAAAAACTTCTGTTTATGAAGCTTAACAATAAGGATATTTGAAAAAATAATGCTTAGTCCAATAGTTGGCCCCAGCAAGCGATGGAGCATATGGATGCTTTGAGATAGGGATTCCGGGAAAAGTAGATCCTTGCAGAGAATTGAATGAGAATAACCTAAACCACAAATTGTCCCTAGTCCCATATGCCTGATAAAGGCCCCCAGTAGGATCTGGAAATAAAGTAGAGCGAGAGTGGTCCTGAAAACTTTTTTATATCCAAGAGGGACTTCCATTTTTTTATCACTGGTAAGCAAGTGATGAAAATAAATGAGAGTACAAAAGAAAATCATGGATAAAGCAAGGTGAGCAGTCGAAACGAGTGGTGGCAACTTATAGATTACGGTAAGTCCACCCAGTAGACCCTGGAGCAGAACCATGAAAAGGGCCGCATAGGCAACTGAGGAAACCTTGCTGCCTTTTTTAACAAAGATAACAGTCAGTAGAGTTAAGAATCCAACCAGTGAACCCAACAAGCGATGACTATGCTCAATGAGAACTCCGCCTTTCATTTCCGGCATGATTTGATTATGACATAAAGGCCAGTCAGGACAGGCCAGACTGGATCCTGTATTGTGAACATGTCCTCCTAAATTAATCAATATAAACGTTAGAAGGATTAATACTAGCAGTAGATTTTTTAAACTCATTATCAGTAATTTTACCTCCATTAATCACATATTACCTTGATTAGAATCATTATTATTATTGAATCAGAATGTTATTTTCTTAAATAACTAATTCAACCGAGGATGGTTATGAAAAGTATGTTGCCTATAGTTTCTCTTCTATTTACATTTTCTGCATTTGCAGAAGAGGCCCCCCTTAAGAACTTCAAAGTCAGTGGGTGGGGGTTTGTCCGTCATGAATCCAAGAAAGACGCCGATTATGATTCAAAGCTTAAGGATAAGACCGAAGCTACTCAGACCAGAATCAATGTCTCAGTCAAAGGCGATTTTGCCGAAAATTTTGGCCACGTTTATTTGGCACCTCAGTTTTCTAAAATCTCAGGTCAAGATGAGTTTGCTCCCACTGGGACCTCCAACACGAGGAGTTCGACATCAGGAAGTTTGTATGACTCCAGGTTAGATATGCATGAAGCTTATTTTGCTATCAAACCTACCAAGGATGAGCGCTTTTATGTTTTTGCTGGCCGACAAGAACTGGCCTATGGAGATCATCTGGTATTGGGTTCAGTGCCATGGCACAGAATCGGTCGTAGTTTTGATGGGGTCAGGGCCAGATATCAATTTGCTGAAAATCTAACCCTTGATGCTTTCACTATGAAGCTTCAGGAAAATAATTCTGCCACCAATGATCTTCGCGGCCAGGATGCTGATTTCCATGGTGCGTATTTGATGGGAAATTTCGGATCATATGTGAAAAGTGCGGATATGTACTTGCTTAGAAAGGACAATCAAAATGCTGGTAACTTCAGGGATACCAGTGCTTACGGTCTTCGGTTTAAATCAAAAATTGGGGAGAGTGCCTTTGACTATCGCGCTGAAGGAACCTTCGAGCAGGTACGATTGGCCGGTGAAAGTTCCATAAAAGAAAGTGAATATCAGTACGATGTTGAACTAGGCTGGACACTCCCTTATTACAACACTCGTGTGGCCATGGAGTACTTTGATTCTTCCCGTGATTATGATCAATTATTTCCAACTTCTCATAAATGGGTAGGGTTTGCTGATCAATTTTCTAGACGTAATTTGAAGGGATATGTTGCCCATCTGTCAACTTCACCAATTGAAAAAGTAACTTTCTTCGCTGACTATCACATCTTTCAAAAACATGATTCCAAGAGAGGTGCCTATAATTTCGCAGGCAATACCCTGGGCAATCAAGGATCGTCTCAGGATGTTGCACAGGAATTGGATTTGATCGCATCCTATGATTTCACCAAGACTCTTCAATTGAGTTATGGATACTCATGGGTTATGCCCGGAAAATATTTGAAAGACCAGAATGCCAGTAAAACTACTGACACTAATTGGTCTTACCTACAGCTACTTGCTAGATTCTAACATTTCATCTAACTGGCCCGGAGTTAAATGCTTCTGGGCCAGTGAAAACACGATGTCATCTTCACGGAAAATATGAAGTCGCATCATCTCAAGCAACGTATGAGACTTTCTTAGAAAATTTCCTAAAAGGATTGTTTGTGATGAGGGATCAATAATTTGATGGATCAAGGCCCAGGTGCATCTTGCTTCAGCGCCAACTTGCATGGCCTCTATATGTTCATTTTTCAGAATGTCTATGGGAGTAATAGGTCTTGCGGCCTTGCTATGTTCTCCAACCTCTAAAAAACGTTTAGCGAGTATTGGAAAAAGAATTTTTTCTTCTTGTTGATTATGCTGAATGAATTCAGTCATGAAAATATCAAAAAAGCTCTTAACCGCTTGTGCATTTTTTCCCAGAACATCACGGCTGGCACTTAAATCCAACAGTACCAGTTGAAACTTATCCATTTCAATCTTGAGCCTATTATGATCGTCTACCAGCAACTTTAGGTAAGGATGAAGATTATCATAAAGTACCTTCACATTTGATGGAGGAGTCAGGGCATCAGGGGGACTTAATGGTGAATACTGGGAACCCCGGTCGATGGCAGATACTTCTGCTTGTTTTTTTACCGGGTCTATCTGTTGCAGATTAATATTTTCATCTTTCATGAGGGCCTCTTAAATAGTTTGGCTAAATTTAGTTGTTGATGTCTGTTCTCTGAGGTGAAAATCAAAGCACATGGCGACGTTTCGGACAAAGATTTTTCCTGTCTCTGTGAGTGTGAGTTCATCTCCGATTTCTTCCACAATACCATCTTCCTTGAATGCCAGTAATTCCTCTTGAATGAGTGACCAATGTGGTATGTTCTTGTTCCCAAGAGTTGCCTGATTTCTACACATGAGTTCAAGTATAATTTCCTGGATCAATAAGTCCCGGTCACTATGTGTATGTCCCTTCGCAATAGGTAAATGACCGGACTCAATTTTGTTTTGATACTCTTTTACATCTTTAATGTTTTGAAGAAAACTGAGTGAAGAGTCCGATATAGAAGTTGGTCCTAGGCCAATCAGGATTTGAGATTTCTTGTCCACATAACCCATAAAATTACGATGCAGGTTGTTTTTAATCTTTGCCTGATAAAGATAGCTTGAAGGAAGGGCAAAGTGATCCATTCCAACATCAATATAACCGTTTTCCAGGAGAAGCTTCTTTCCTAGTTCATATAGTTCCCGTTTCTGCTCGGGAGAAGGTAAATCTTTTTCCGATATCAGTCTCTGATTTTTTATTCTATCCGGCAGATGAGCATAACTATAAAAAGCTATCAGGTCAGGTCTCATTTTAATGACGATTTCAATTGTGCTGGCAATAGAAGCAGTGGTCTGTTTAGGCAAACCGTATATAAGATCAAAATTAATAGATGAAATTCCATGCTCACGAATTTTATCGGTCAGGACTTCCACCATCATAGGTGATTGTTCACGGTTAATTGTTTTCTGAACCAGAGGATCAAAATCCTGTATCCCTAAAGAAACTCTTTTTATTCCATTTTCTGCCAGTATTTTTAAATGAGCGGTTTGACATGTCCTGGGATCAATCTCAATTGAACCGATAAATGTTTCAAGTTTATTTTCTAAAAGGGTTTTAATGAGGCGATCCAGGTTTGCTGGCGAAAGGAAGGTAGGTGTTCCTCCTCCAAAATGGAGTGAATTTACGAAGGGTGTAAAACCTAGTTTTTTCTTATAAAGTTCCCATTCTTTAAGGACGACTTCCAGATAGACATCTTCCACGTCATGATTTTTGGTAATGATCCGGCTGCAACCACAATAGTAACAAAGACTCTCACAGTATGGGACATGTACGTAGAGATCAACCCCGGTTTGGGGATCATATTTGGATTTAAGGTGACTTATCCAAGTTGTTTCGTCAGGTGCGTTTTGCCAATAAGGTACTGGAGGATAACTGGTATAGCGAGGTCCGGGGCGATTATACTTGGTAATTAGGTCATTTAGGTTTTTCATGCTGCCATTATGCCGAAAACTAGATGCGAATAAACTGACCTGTGTCAGGTTATGGATTTATATTTGGTGCTACCATACTGATTCTGAAGGGGAATTTAGTGAAGTCTAAAGAAGTCACCGTTTATTCTTGTTCTGGATGTTCTAATGTCGCTCAACTGGCAAATTCAGTAGCAGTAAAACTTGATCGTTCAGGCATTGCCAAGATGTCCTGCATTGCCGGAGTTGGCGGTGACGTTAAGTCATTGGTTAAAGTGGCCACAACCGCAGAAAAAATCCTCGCCCTTGATGGTTGTCCCTTACAATGTGTGGCCCAGTGTCTTAAGCGGCATAACATCGAACCTACCGTCCATCTTATTCTAACAGATCACGGTTTTATAAAAAATTCTTCCGAGGACGTTACGCCGGAAACGGTAGAAGATATCTTTCAGAAAGTTTCTACTATCGTTGAAGACATGCAAGGCAATGACTAATCCTCTTAATCTATATTCCCGTTATATAAAAAACACTTATGGCCAAAGAGTTCAGAAGATCCCAATTGATGGTGGTTTTACCTGTCCCAATCGGGATGGTTCCAAAGGTTATGGTGGATGTACGTTTTGTAATAATGATAGCTTCTCCATGGGTGTGAAGGAGCTTTCCATCCAAGCTCAGGTGAATAATGGAGTTGAACTCTATCGTAGAAGATTTCCAGAATTAAAGAAATTCATTGTCTATTTTCAGAGCTATTCAAATACCTATAAGGATGTAAAGGAACTGGAAAGGATGTACCTGGAGGCCCTTAAGATCGATGGAGTAATAGGTATTGCCATTGGCACCAGGCCTGATTGTATTGATAAGGAGAAAATTGCTTTATTGGAAGATCTCGCCAAAGACTACGAGGTTACTGTTGAATACGGTGTAGAGTCCTTGAGTGATGAAACATTGAGAAGAGTCAACCGTGGGCACTCTGTAAGAGATTTTGAGTATGCTCTGGATATGACATATGGACGAGGAATTAAGTTATGCACCCACTTGATATTGGGTTTTCCATGGGAGACTGAAGCTGATCTGCAGAAAACTTGCCAAAGGATTAAAAAGTACCCATTAGACTTTATAAAAATTCATCAGCTTCAGATCATTAAGGGAACTATCATGGGGGCCGACTTTGAAAAGAATCCATTCCATGTAATCGAAAAAGAAGAATACTTTAGAATGCTTATGGAGATCATTTCACATCTTGATCCAAAGATTGTGATCCAGAGACTCTTTTCGGATTATCACCGTGATTATTTAATCTCAGAGCCCTGGCCACAATCTTTATCTCAACTCACTTCTGAGTTTATTTTATTCCTGCAATCTTTCCGCTCTTATCAGGGTAAGAACTTTTCTTAACAAGATAGTCAACAGAAAGCTTTCCACCTCCTTCCCAAAGGCACAGGAAGAGAGCGACTAACACGAAAATACTGAATTGAAGTCCTTGTTGTTCAAAAAGACCTTCTCCAAGATGAATGAAAAAAATCGCTCCTAAAAGGATAGGTATGTTAAGTGCAATCGCCAGTCGTGTACCCATTCCAAAAAGAAGACAAGCTCCGCCAATAACATGGGCCATGATGACATACCAGGAGATGATATTCTGAGAGTGGCCAATTGAACCCACCATAGTTTCAATAGCCTGCATATTAAGAATAAAATAGACTCCTTTAATGGCGAGTGCCCCACCCAAGAAAATTCTTAGAGCATCAATAGGGCGTACCTGATAAATCAGTCCAGCTAATGAAAAGCCAGGTTCTGCTGGCAGCCGTATTGATACATCTTTATTACGTTCCTTAAGTGCCTTCTCCAATTCTTCACTGGCAAGTTTTTCGTCTGCCTCAGAGAAACGGACCAGGAAAACTAAAAAGGAGCAGGAAAAAATAATACAGCCTATGATTAGCAGTGAAGTTGGCCAGGAGATGTCGCCATTTCTAAAAAGAAAGCTCGCCGCAACCGCTCCAATATTTCCTCCGGCCGCCACAATACCAGTTACAGAGCCGAGTGCATTTTTATTAATGAAGGGAACAACTGAATAAGTAGCTCCTTCTGACATTTGAACGAATAAACTGAAAATGATCATGGATCCAATTGCTAAGGGAAGATTGTTCATTCGTGAGAAGAGAATCAGGGCAATACCTTCACACAAGATTGCGATAAACAGCCATTTTACTCTTCCCTTTAGACCATCTCTTTGTCCAATACGATCTCCAACGATTCCACCGAGACTTCGGGCAAAAATATTCATCAGGCCAAATGTACCAGCTACTAGACCGGCAGTTTTTAAACCTAATCCGAAATAATCCGTGAAATAGAGAGCTGCAATATTATTAATAGTTATTTCAATACCGAAGCAGGCAGCATAGACCAAAAAAAGAATCCAGACGCGGATATCTCTGGCGGCTTCCATGAAGCTGCCTTTATTTTTAGAATGTTCAACGATGATCCCTTTTTCTCTAAGCTCTTTGAAGTTTCCCGCTGGCATATCAGTCGTTAAAAAGAAGTAGGCAATACCTGTGACAAAACACAGAATACCAGCAACCACCATAGACAGACGCCATGCCTCACCGGAAGTTAGTCCCAGAGTGACGAAACCCGCAAAGATCAAAGGCATAATCATCTGGGTAACACCACCGCCAAGATTACCCCATCCCGCGACAGTTGCATTGGCAGTTCCAACACAATTGGGGGCAAACATCACGGATGTGTGATACTGAGTGATTACAAAGGATGCGCCAATAGCTCCAATTGCCAATCGAAACAGCAAGAAAGTTTCATAGTTATAAGCGTAGCCAATTCCCATAACTGGTAAGGATCCAATAGTCAGGAGAAGTGTATAAGATAAGCGTGGTCCGATTTTATCACAAAGCCAGCCGATAAAGAGTCGGACGATAATAGTTATCGCAACAGAGGCTATGATCGTGTTTCCGACCTGCTCTTTAGTCAGATTGAGTTCTTCCCTTACAATAGGCATAAGGGGTGCTATTCCAAACCAAGCAAAAAAGCATAGAAAAAATGCGAACCAGGTCATATGAAAGGCACGCATCTGTCTCGAGCTGAAGTTTAGGAGATTTATTCCTGTCGCTTTGTCATTAGATTGCATAATTGTCCTCTGAAATTAATAGATACTCATTTTTTAGCATTCATTTCAATTAACTAAGCTGATTTGAATCAGAAGACCCGATGTTTGAAATCAGCCGTTTAACACCGCTTTAAAAACATGACCGAGGTCATGTTATGTCGGAGAGAACTTCACTACTATGCATCCATGAATTCACTTATAAAAAACCCTTATAGATTATTTTTCTTATTAGGAACCCTTGGACTCTTTGCAGGCCTGGCAGTTTGGGTTGTGTTTGGTTTCTACTCAAACGAGTATTACTTAGGTAAGATGCATGCCCATTATATGATAGGTATCTTTCTCTTGTGCTTTGTGATCGGCTTTTTAATGACAGCGATTCCAAGAATGAGTGCTTCTCCTGGATCAAGTGCGAAGGAATTTATTTTCCAGCTACTACCTATGCTAGCCGCTGTGATATTTGGGTTGTTCGAATCAATGGAGACTTATTTCTTTTTAAGTCTGGTAGCTGGACTCCTTGTTCTGTTTCGATTTTGTGTATCAAGAATTATTTCATGTCCTCATATGATACCTGATGTTTTTCCTATGGTGATAATGAGTCTCTTATCTGGATTGGTTGGAGCGATCTTTTTGATTTTTGGCCAGCCTGAAATTGGGGGAAAACTCTTCTATCTGAATATGATCCTCGGTTTGTGCGTAGGTGTAGGATCAAAACTCATTCCTATGATCCTCCGCTTAGGTTGTTCAAACTCTTATGGAGCGGGGGAAATGTGGTTAATAGGTATAAGTCTAGCTGGTTCTTGTTTTATTGAAGCCTATTGGAAAGAGAGTGTCGGAAGTTTTTTTAGATTCATGATTTTGCTCATGGTTTTCTTTCGTTATTGGCGAGGCCATCGTTTTTCAGGATTTAATTCATCAGTGGCCATAGGTGTAAGAGTTTCGGCCTTCTCTATTGTAATGGGTACATTTGGGTTGTGGTATTTTTCAGATTACCGTCTTGAATCACTCCATCTCCTTTATATCAGTGGGTTTGGCCTTCTTACTTTGATGGTTGCTTCAAGGGTAATTCTTTCTCATGGAAACTATGACCTCTCCCTAGAGTTTAGGAACTGGTTTATAAAAATTCCTATTGCACTAATTATTCTTGCTGCCTTAACCAGGATGAGCGCCGTCTTTGTTGAAGGTGGTTATGAACGGCATCTGGCCTATGCTGCTTTAACATTCCTTGTGGCCGGAACATTGTGGGCAGTCTACTTTTTGCCAAAAATTGTATTTAAAACATGATTAGAAAAATTTAATTATGTGATCCATCTCATGTCTATGTTCTTAGTCTTCAATTAAGATTCAATATATTTTTTAATTATTGATTGTTTGTTGAGGAAAGAACTTATGATGAAAGTACTCACGTCGCTCTCTGCTGCGCTTTTTGTGCTGCTGTTTACTCCATTGACCGTTTTTGCCTTTGAAGCCCCTGTCTATTTTGAGAATAAATGTCTCAGTTGTCACAGTATTGGCGGTGGGGATGAAGTTGGTCCTGATCTTAAAGGGGTTACAGAAAAACGTTCTGAAAAATGGTTGATTGAATTCATCCGTGATTCTGAAAAAGTCATTAATTCCGGCGATCCAGTAGCAAATGAGTTATTTGCCAAGTTTAAATATAAAAAGATGCCGGCACAGGAACTGTCTGATGCTGAGATTAAGGCATTGCTTGAGTTCATAAAAACCGGTAAAGGGGGCACTGCCGCCGCCTTCCGACCGGCAACTGAAGCGAACCCTTTTGATGTTTCCATGGGACATGATTTATTTATCGGGGCCACAAAGTTTAAAAATGGTGGGCCATCTTGTCTTTCCTGTCATAGTGGCGGCCCTGATCTTACAAGTTTTGGTGGAGGTACTCTCGGTCCTGATCTTGTTACTACTAGTTATGTCAATTACCAGGATAAAGGGCTAAATAAAGTTCTTTCTAAAATATCTTTCCCGACAATGGCCGAGATTTATACCGCATCTCCTCTTACTGAGCAGGAAAACTATTACCTTAGGTCATTTCTTCTTAAGGAAAATCTCAAATATCAGCAAACAGTTAGTAACGGTGACCATAGCGGTGACCCTAAAAATAAATTTGTTCTGCTGGGAATGCTTGGTGCCTTAACAGGTCTACTGGGGGCCGATGCTATCTTCCGTAAGAGAAGAAAGAAAACCCAGAAGCCTTACTGAAAAATGAATTAGGAGAAAAAAGTATATGAGTAATTGGATTGATGAACTGGTTTCCCCTCAAACAAGAGAATGGGAGCACTTTTATCGAAATCGTTTTCAGCATGATAAGATTGTGCGTTCCACTCATGGAGTGAACTGTACAGGATCTTGTTCCTGGAATGTTTTCGTTAAAAATGGAATTGTAACCTGGGAATTACAGGCCCTTGATTATCCAAAGTTTAGTAAGGATGTTCCTCCTTATGAGCCAAGGGGATGTCAGAGGGGAATTTCGTTTTCCTGGTATCTTTATAGTCCTATCCGAATTAAATATCCTTATGTCCGTGGTGCATTGGTAGATATCTGGCGCGAGGCCAAGAAGAAGTTTACCGATCCGGTTGAAGCTTTTGATTATATTCAAAATAATCCAGACCTTCGCAGTCGTTATCAAAGAGCGCGAGGTAAGGGTGGTTTTCGGCGTGCCAGCTGGGATGAAGCACTAGAAATTGTAGCGGCTTCTTCTGTCAGAACGGCGAAAAAGTATGGGCCTGATAGAGTCGTTGGATTTTCACCCATTCCTGCCATGTCCATGATCTCCTATGCGGCCGGCGGTAGATTCCTTCAATTATTCGGAGGAGTGAACTTATCCTTCTACGACTGGTACTGCGATCTTCCACCTGCTTCACCTGAAATCTGGGGTGAGCAGACTGATGTGGCAGAATCGGCCGATTGGTTTCATTCTAAATTTGTCGCAATCATGGGTGCCAACCTCAATATGACGAGAACGCCAGACGCTCACTTCATACCAGAGGCACGGATGAATGGAACTAAGGTTACGGTATTTTCGCCGGACTTTAGTCAGGTCTCTAAGATGGCCGATGAATGGGTTCCTGTCCATCAAGGCCAGGATGGTGCTTTCTGGATGTCAGTAAATCACGTCATCTTAAAAGAATTTCATCATGAGCATAAGACTCCCTACTTCCTTGAATATCAGAAACAGTACACAGACAATCCATTCTTAATTGAAATTGAAAATAAAAATGGCGAATACTTTGCTGGTCGTTTTGTTCGAGCTGGTGATCTAGACCAATATGGTGATGAAGAAAATGGTGATTGGAAATTCCTGATGTGGGATGAGGCCACCAATTCTCCTAAAATGCCTATGGGTGCCATGGGACAAAGATGGCAGCAGAAAAAAGGTCAGTGGAACTTGCTATTAAAAGATGGCAAGGATGGCAGCGAAATTAAGCCCGCACTGACTTTAATTGATAATAACGATGAAGTTGTGAATGTAGATGTTCATGATTTCGGGAATGAGCTTTCTTTCAAACGTGGCGTTCCTGTTAAAAAACTTAAAACCAAGAAAGGCGAAATTCTGGTTGCTACCGTCTATGACATGATGATGGCCCAGTTTGGTGTTAATCGAAGTCTTAGTGGAGACTATCCGAAGAGTTATGATGATGAAAACCAATCATATACTCCGGCCTGGCAGGAAAAATTCACTGGGATTGATAAGGCAACTGTAATCAAGTTTGCCAGAGAATGGTGCTTAACTGCAGAAAAAACTCAAGGTAAGTGCTGTGTGATCATCGGAGCAGGTATCGATCACTGGTATCATAACAATCTTATCTACCGTGCGGCTATCAATGCGCTAATCTTTACAGGTTGCGTTGGTAAGAACGGCGGAGGTCTTAATCACTACGTAGGACAGGAAAAACTAGCGCCGGCAGCTCCTTGGGCCTCTATTGCCTTTGCCAAAGACTGGCAAGCGCCAAGCCGTCTGCAGAACGCGCCGTCTTGGCATTACATGCATTCTGACCAATGGAGATATGACAGTAATTATGAAAATTGTAACGTTAACCTTGGCAGACATAAAATGTCTCGTGGTCACACAGCCGACCTTAACGTACAGGCCGTAAAATCAGGCTGGCTCCCATTCTATCCTCAGTACAAAGAAAGTACTTTGAAAATTTGTGAAGAAGCCCAGAAGAAAGGTGCAAAAACCAACGAAGAAATTAAAAACTACGTTCTGGAGATGGTTAAAACTAAAAAATTAACCCATGCCATTGAAGACATTGATGCAGAGGAATCATTCCCACGTCACTGGTTTATTTGGAGAGGTAATGCAATTGGAACAAGTTCTAAAGGGCATGAATTCTTTTTAAATCATTACCTGGGTACTCATACCAATATCGATGGTGAAGAAATCGCTAAAGATCTGGTTAAAGAAGTTAAATGGTATGAAGAAGCTCCGACTGGGAAAATGGACCTTGTTGTTGACATCAATTTCAGAATGGACACTTCGGCGCTTTATTCTGATATCGTTCTTCCAACTGCATCATGGTATGAAAAAACAGATTTGAATTCAACTGATATGCACACGTTCATCCATCCGTTATCACCGGCGATTGCTCCTGTGTGGGAATCAAAAACTGACTGGGCGATTTTCAGAAATATTGCCGAGAAGGTTTCAGAATTATCAGAGAAACATTTCCCACACCCATTTATGGATGTGGTGACCTTACCTTTGTCTCACGACTCTGCAGATGAAATTACTCAGAAGGACATCAAGGACTGGACTAAAGGCGAGTGCGAGGCCATCCCTGGTAAAACCATGTACAAGATCGTTCCCGTGGAACGTGACTATACCAAACTTTATAAAAAGTTCTGCTCACTCGGGCCGAATGTTGCTAAAGATGGAGTAGGTGCCCACGGTGTGAAGTATGAAGTTGCCGATTTCTATGAGGGCATGCTTAAAACTCACCCAACTTTTGAGGCCGATGGAGTTACTTATCCATCTCTCAAAGAAGATGTTGAAGTATGTAATGCTATCCTTCACCTGGCATCTGAAACTAACGGAGAACTAGCTTACCGTGCTTATAAAAACATGGAAGTAAAAGTAGGTCTTCCGCTTGCGGATTTGGCAGAAAAAAATCGTTCAGTAAGAATGCAGTTTTCAGACTTACAAGCAGCGCCCAAGCGTTATCACTCTTCGCCTATCTGGTCAGGTATCATTGAAGAAGGAAGAACTTATACTGCCTTCTCTTATAATATCGAGCGAATGGTTCCTTGGAGAACTTTAACTGGACGGCAGAGTTTGTATCTTGATCACGAAGGCTATATTGCTTTTGATGAACATCTTCCTACTTATAAACCATCGCCAAAACCGGATGCTTACGGAGATCTCAGAAAAACTAAAGCTGAACCAAACAGTATTAAACTCAATTATCTCACTCCTCATGGTAAGTGGCATATTCACTCCACTTACGGTGATACCCTTCGTATGTTGACTTTATCCAGAGGTGCGGAACCTTTCTGGATGAATCCAAAAGACGCGGAAAAAATTGGAGTCAGAGATAATGACTGGGTTGAAGTTTATAACGACAACGGTGTGGTTTGTACCCGGGCCAACGTATCGATCCGAATTCCGCAAGGCATGTGTATTGTCTACCATGCCACCGAAAGAACTTATTCAGTTCCTAGGACACAAATGCGGGGGAACAAGCGAGCGGGAATGAACAACTCCCTAACTAGGGTGCATCTGAAACCCAATCTCATGATGGGTGGATATGGACAGTTCAGTTACCACTTCAATTATTGGGGTCCGACCGGCGTAAACCGGGATACACACATTTTAGTCCGTAAGATGGACAAAGTTGATTGGTAGGAGAATATATGAAAGTTAGATCGCAAATATCGATGGTTTTTCACCTGGATAAATGTATCGGGTGTCATACCTGCTCAGTGGCCTGTAAAAATCTGTGGACTGACAGAAAAGGCGCTGAGTACATGTGGTGGAATAACGTCGAAACTAAACCTGGTACCGGTTATCCCTTTAGATGGGAAGATCAAAAAGACTACAATGGTGGATGGATAAAGAAGGGAAGTAAGATTGAGCTGAAAGGTTCATCTAAGCTTCAGGCCTTTAAAAATATTTTCCATAATCCTAATCTTCCAGTAATGGATGATTATTATGAGCCTTGGACTTATAAGTATGAAGACCTGATTAATTCTCCTGAGCAGGATACGCAACCGACTGCACGTCCAGTTTCTATGGTGACAGGAGAGTACATTGACATTAAAGGCGGACCTAACTGGGATGATGACCTTTCAGGTTCAGAAGAGTTCGCAAAGAACGATCCGAACCTGGATAGAATGACCGCCGAAGAAAAAGAAGGTCTCTTTAATTTACAGCGAATGGTAATGATGTACCTTCCTCGTATCTGTAATCACTGTTTAAATCCATCTTGTCTTGCCTCTTGTCCTTCTGGGGCCATTTATAAGAGGGGAGAAGACGGAATTGTTCTGATCAATCAGGATGCTTGTCGTGGTTGGAGAATGTGTGTCAGTGCATGCCCTTATAAAAAGACTTTCTATAACTGGGAAACTGGTAAATCTGAAAAATGTATTCTCTGTTTCCCTCGCTTAGAGGTTGGAGAAGTTCCTGCTTGTATGCATTCCTGCGTGGGAAGAATCCGGTACCTTGGTGTACTTCTTTATGATCAGGATCAGATTGAAAAAGTCGCCCATATGGAAGAGGGTCAGTTAATTGATGGGCAGATAAACGCTATATTGAATCCGTTTGACCCAGAAGTTATTAAGGCGGCCAAAGAGTCAGGTCTTGCTGATTCTATGATTGAAGCTGCTCAGAAATCACCAGTCTACAAATGGGTTAAGGAATGGAAGGTTGCACTTCCACTTCATGCTGAATATCGAACCCTCCCGATGTTATTTTATGTTCCGCCTCTTTTGCCTATCATGGGGAATATTTCAGAGAATGGTTATGACAACAGCAACCATACTTACTTTACCTCTATTGAGAAGAGCCGACTTCCTATTCAGTATCTAGCAAGCCTTTTTGGTTGCGGAGATGAAGGGAAAGTCAGAGATGTCTTGAAAAAGCTTATGGCGGTAAGAATTTTCCGTCGTGAGGAGTCAGTAGGAGATCAAAGTAAAGCTTGGGTCCAAAAGGCACTGAGTGAAGTTGGTCTGGATGAGAAAACTGCGAACGCAATCTTTAAACTAACCTCAATGTGTACTTTTGAAGAACGATTTGTCATTCCGCCATCACATCGTGAGATGGCCATTGAAATGACTAAGATGGTTCTGGAAGCTAAAGGTGAAACAGGGTTTGGCACAAGTCAAAAACCGGAGAGGATTTAATGAAAGAAAATATTTATTCTCTTTTTGCATCTGCTCTTTGTTATCCCGCCGCTTTTACCCGGGAGAATGCGCAGGAGCTTGAAGCCAAGTTAAATCTAGTGGATTCAAAGTATGCTGATCTTATCAGGCCCTATACACATTTTTTAAGCAATGAGACGCTAGAAAGTCTGGAAGAAGCCTATACTAATACTTTTGATATTCAGGCCGTATGCCCGTTGGAAATCGGTTATACGCTTTTTGGTGAAGATTATAAGCGGGGCGAGTTTTTGGTCAGAATGTCAGAGTTGCATAAGGAATATCAAACTCCATTAGTAAGCTCTGAATTAGGAGATTATCTCCCTAATGTCCTTTTGCTTCTGGAAAGAATGCCTGAAGATCCATTCAAAAAAGATTTCATTGAAAAAATCTTGATGCCAGCAATGGATAAGATGCTTAAAAACTTTGATGAGAAAAAAGATTCAAATCCGTTTTCTCTTCCTTTGAGGGCGATGAATGAAATGTTCGCTTCTTCTTACACATTAAACCCTAAGATATTAGAGGCACGTTATGAGTGACCAATTACTCTTTTCAATTTTCCCGTATGTGGCCGTCATAGTCTCTGTTATTGTGACCATTGTCCGTTACCGTTATCAAAAATTTAAGTTCTCATCTTTATCCTCTCAGTTCTTAGAAGGGAAGAATTTGTTCTGGGGATCAGTCCCTTGGCACATCGGTATTCTTGTCGTTCTCTTAGGACATTTCGTGGCATTCCTGATCCCACAACAAATTCTGGCATTTAATAGCGTCCCTGCCAGGCTGGTATTGTTAGAAGTTACAGGTCTCGCTATGGCACTACTCGCCCTGGTGGGTTTGGTTCTCTTAATTTATAGAAGACTAAATAATAAGAGGATACAAGCTGTTACCACAACCAGTGATTATGTTGTTCTGGTTGTATTACTAGTTCAGGTTATAAGTGGGATAATGATTGCTGTTGGGTATCGTTGGGGATCTAATTGGTTCGCTTCATCGATGGTGCCTTATCTGAGATCTCTTTTCTTGCTTAAACCAAATATTGGTTTTATTGCGAGCATGCCTTGGGTGGTTAAGATTCATATTCTTAATGCTTTTGTCTTTATCATGCTTATTCCGTTTACCCGCTTTGTTCACTTTTTGGTGGTTCCATTTCAATATGTAAACCGACCATGGCAGATTGTTCGATGGAACTGGGATCCATCCAAATCTCGAAAATTGAAAGGTGAGTAGGCCATGAAAATTATCTTTTCCTTATTATTACTTGTTGGAATAGGCTTTGGAGCGACCGAATTAATTACCTTTAGTCGTTCACTTGATTTTACGGAAAATTACGCTCCAGCACAGCCTGTGAAGTTTTCTCATAAAACCCACGCTGGTGATAACAAAATAGCTTGTGTCTATTGTCACTATTCTGCTGAACAAGGCCGTCATGCTGGTATTCCTCCTGTCGGCCTTTGTATGAATTGCCATACTCATGTGAAGAAAGATTCACCGGAAATTCAAAAAGTTGTTAAAGCACTGGACAGTGGAAAAAGTATCGAGTGGCAGAAAGTACATCATCTTCCTGACTTCGCTTATTTTAACCACAGTCAGCATGTTAACGTGGGGAAAGTTTCTTGTCAGGATTGTCATGGTCAAGTTCAAACTTTGGACGTCATGAAGCAGACAGGAAATCTTTCGATGGGATGGTGTATTGATTGTCATCGAACAAAAGAAATAGCTCCGCCACAGGATCACAAATCCTTGTCCGGCGGTGACTGTGCTAAATGCCATTATTGAGGAAAGTATGGACAATAAAAAAAATGAAATGACTCTTGAGAATTACTGGCAAGACGTTGAAGATAAAGAATACGATGAGATAAACCTTAAGGAAGAATTTTCAGAAGGGACTTATCAAATAGGTCTTACTAAAAAAAGTCGCCGTGACTTTTTAAAGATCATGGGATTCAGCCTTTCTGTGCTCCCGATGGCCACATCCTGCAAGAAAATATCAGCTCAAAAAGCAATTCCTTATCTGCATAAGAGTGATCAAGTCACTCCAGGCGTTGCAAACTGGTATGCCACTACCAGTAGTTTGTGTCCTTCTCATTGTTCACTCTTGGTGAAAACGAGAGAAGGTCGACCAATTAAAATTGAAGGTAATCCTTTGTCTCCTGTATCTAAAGGTGGAACCTGTCCTGTTTGTCAGGCAAGTGTACTTTCCCTTTACGACTCTTCACGTTTCAAGGCGCCTAAGAAAAATGGGCAATACACAACCTTTGCAACGATTGATGAGGATATCAGGGCCTCTTTATTGAAATCAGTCTCTGATGGCAAACGAACTGCTTTAATCTTAAGTGCCATTTATGGACCATCTTTGGCCAACGTCGTCAGCGATTTCAAAAATAGCCTTGGGAACGTCGATGTTATCATCTACAACCCATTTGGTGATTCTGCACTTGTTCGTGCCAATGCAGAGACTTTTGGTAAAGAAGATATTTTTAATTATAATCTTGAAAAAGCGAAAGTGATCGTTGGGATTTCCTCTGATTTCCTTGCTACAGGTCTGGACCCGGTTAATCTGACCAAGCAGTACTCCAAACGAAAGGATTTATTCCTCGATAAAAATCTAATCCGTCATATTCAAGTAGAAAGTTTGATGACTTTGACTGGATCAAATGCTGACTCGCGGATTGTTATCTCCCATGATGATGAAAGTACGTTCATTAATAATCTTCTGTTTTACATTCAGAAGGCCACAGCAACGAACTTATTGCCAATTACGGCAATAACTTTTGACAAAAATCCGAAGGTTCAAACTGTTGCTTCAGAATTACTGAAGGCCCAGGGTGAGTCCGTTGTCATCTCAGGTTCTGTTGATGTTTCTGATCAGGTTAAAGTTAATGCCATTAACTTTCTGTTGGGGAATATTAATAAAACGATTTCTCTTTCTAACCGTGAATTTACACGCCATGAAAATGATGCTGATTTTGTTAAATTCCTGTCGGATGCTGAGAATGGCCGGTACGCCAATGTCATCTTTTATGACGTGAATCCTCATTATGATTATTTTAATCAATCAAAACTTGAAAGTGCCTTAAAGAAAATCGGGACAAAAATCTCGCTTGCTACGGCCCCAGATGAAACGACAGAACATTCAAATTATGTTGCTCCAGACCGTCATTATCTTGAAAAATGGGATGATTTTGAAATCGGCAAGGGGAAATTTGCTTTCTCTCAACCAGTGATCGAATCCCTATTCAATAATCGTGCCGCACAAGAAAGTCTTCTTGTCTGGGCCGGTAATAAGACTAACTACGAAGAATACATAAAGAACCTTTGGCAAAACAAGCTTCTAAAACAATTTAATTATACTGGATTGTTTGGAACGTTTTGGAATAAGGCCATTCATGATGGCATTTATGTTTCGCAATCGAGCGCAGCTCTTACTCCGTCATTCAGTTTTTCAGGACAGCTCCAGAATAACAAAGCTGGTGATGGAACTCTTAAATTAAAAGTTTATGAGAAAATTGCCATGAGAAAAGGCAAATTCGCCAATAATCCATGGTTACAGGAGATGCCCGATCCCATAACAAAAACGACCTGGGATAATTACTTGATGCTGTCTCCAAAGCTGGCAAAAGCTAAGAATATTACCACTGGTGACTTAATTCTTCTTAAGGCCCAGGGTCATGAGATCACGGTGCCAGCATTGGTGCAACCAGGTGTTCATGATGCTGTTGTTGGATTGGCCTTAGGTTATGGGCATACCGTTAGCGGAAAGGCAGGAAAAGGAGTGGGTGTAAATGCATTTCCATTCACCACCTTTGTGCGGGATTCTTTTCAATCAGGAATCACTGTTGATTCGATTGAGAATACTGGAACTAAATATAAACTCGCTTTAACCCAGACTCACCATTCAATGGAAGGCCGGGACATTGTGAGAGAAACAACACTTGGGAAATATATCGTTGATCCGTCTGCAGGAAATCCAGGTGGAGTTAAGCTTGTTTCAATGTGGGGAGATCATAAGAAAGATGGCCATCAATGGGCCATGATGATTGATCTGAACAAGTGTACCGGTTGCTCTGGTTGTGTCATTAGCTGTAACGCTGAAAATAATGTTCCTGTCGTAGGGAAAGAAGAAGTTTATAACAGACGTGAAATGCACTGGATGAGGCTTGATCGATACTACAAGGGTGAAGATGAAAATCCTGAAGTGGTTCATCAACCAATGTTATGTGCTCATTGCGATAATGCTCCTTGTGAAACGGTTTGCCCTGTACTCGCAACGGTTCAAAGCTCTGACGGTCTCAATCAACAAGTATATAACCGTTGTGTGGGGACTCGTTATTGCGCCAACAATTGTCCTTATAAAGTCCGACGATTTAACTGGTTTGATTACGCTCATGACGACAAACTGGAAAATATGGTTCTTAATCCGGACATTGCCGTCAGAACTCGTGGTGTGATGGAAAAATGTTCCATGTGTATTCAAAGAATACAGGAAGGGAAACTTCAGGCCAAGAAAGAAGGCCGTCCACTCAAAGACGGAGAAATTAAATTAGCATGCCAGCAAAGCTGTCCGGCCGACGCCATCGTCTTTGGTGATATCAATGATCCGGAGTCTGAAATCTCACTGAAGCTTAAAGACCCAAGATACTACCGGGTTCTGGAAGAGTTGGGAGTGGCCCCGAGAGTGGGTTATCTCACTAAGGTTAGGAACAAATAGGATAAAAATATGAGTGAAGTCGTAAGTAAATTAAGAAAACCATTGGTGAGTAAAGACAGGACTTATACAGAAGTTTCGGATGATGTTTTATCCGTCATAGAGAAGCCGCCCGGCAATTTATGGAAAATATGTATTTCAATCTCTGCTTCATTGCTCCTGATGGGAATTATTGTTGTGGGTTATCAAGTTTCAACAGGCATTGGTACCTGGGGTCTGAATAAAACAATTGGATGGTCCTGGGATATTACCAACTTTGTTTTCTGGGTTGGTATTGGTCACGCGGGAACACTAATTTCTGCCATCCTGTTACTATTTAGACAAAAATGGCGAACTTCTATTAACCGTGCGGCCGAAGCAATGACGATCATTGCTGTAATGTGCGCAGGAATTTATCCAATTATTCACATGGGTAGACCATGGCTGGCCCATTGGGTTTTTCCGTATCCTAACACCCGTAGCCTCTGGCTCAATTTCAGATCTCCACTTCTGTGGGACGTATTTGCAATCAGTACCTATTTTAGTGTTTCAGCTGTTTTCTGGTATATCGGTCTTATTCCTGACCTGGCAAATATGCGGGATCGCGCTAAAACTCCTCTTAAAAAACGTATTCTAACTATTGTAAGTTTAGGATGGAGTGGCTCGCACCGTACATGGCACCGTTATGAAATGCTTTGCTTAATCTTAGCAGGTCTTGCAACACCGCTGGTTGTATCTGTACACACAATTGTTAGTATGGACTTTGCCACCTCGATTATACCGGGCTGGCACGCAACTATCTTTCCGCCATATTTCGTAGCAGGAGCTGTGTTCTCTGGTTTTGCCATGGTTCTCACACTACTTATTATTCTTCGAAAAGTGATGAACTTTGAACACTATATTACTCCCTCTCATATTGAGGCCATGTGTAAGGTTCTCCTTTGTACAGGAATGTTAGTAGGTCTCGCTTATGGAACAGAATTCTTTATTGCCTGGTATAGTGGGAATCAGTATGAACGATTTGTCTTTTTAAACCGTGCTTTTGGACCTTATGCCTGGGCTTACTGGACCATGGTCATTTGTAACGTTTTTATTCCTCAATTATTCTGGCTTAAGAGTGTAAGAAATAACCTGGTGATTGTTTTCATTATTTCTATCTTCGTGAACATTGGCATGTGGTTTGAGCGCTTTGTGATTATTACCACTTCGCTTCACCGTGATTTCCTTCCCTCTAGTTGGGCCATGTTCTCTCCGACATGGGTTGAAATTTGCACTTTTATCGGAAGCTTTGGATTGTTCTTCACTTTATTCTTCCTCTTCGTGAGGTTTTTACCGGCCATTGCCATCGCAGAAGTTAAAACTGTTCTGAACTATGCTAAACACAAGGACCACCATGAATAAGAAATACCTTCTTGGCGTTTTTCATGACGAGCACGACATGATTCGCGCAGCTAAAGAACTAAAAAAAATAAAAATAGATATTCATGACATCTATACTCCATTTCCTGTCCATGGGCTGGATCAGTATTTAGAAATAAGACCAACCAGATTACCTGTCGTGACTCTTATTGCTGGTACTGCAGGTTTGGCACTCGCTTTACTTTTTCAATATTGGGTTTCAGTTATTGACTGGCCCATTAACGTCGGGGGGAAACCCTTTAATTCTTTTGCTGCCTTCATTCCGATTGCCTTTGAAATCACCGTTCTCTTCGGTGCTTTTATAACAGTCTTTGCTTTTTTAATGAGAAGTAAGCTTATTCCAATATTTGGTGGTGGTATTATGCATGCAGGAGCTACTCAAGACAGGTTTGTTATAGCCTTGGCAGTTAAAGACGCTTCTTTTGATGTTCAGAGTATTTCTAAAACACTTGGTGCATTCGGTGCATCCGAAGTGAGCATAAAAGAGGCATGAATATGAAAATTGTAATTTTAGTTCTACTCATACCATTTATCCAATCTTGTTCAAAAAGCTCTGACGTCAGGGGATACACTATCATCAATGATATGGTCCATTCTCCGGCCTATGAAGCTTTTTCAGAGAATAGTCTGACTCCTGATGGTAAGACTATGATGATGCCGGTTAAAGGCAGTATCGCCAGAGGAAAAATGCCTCATCCTTATAGTAATTCTGAAGCTGATGCTCTGAAAGCGGCCGAAGAGTTACAGGATCCTTTTGTAGAAACAGCGGCGACTTTGGCCCGAGGGGAATACCTCTACAAAGGTTTCTGTGTTTCATGTCATGGTGAAACAGGTGAGGGGGATGGGCCCATCACCTCTAAAAAATTTCCTGCACCACCTTCATTTAAATCTTCAAGAGTCAGAAGTTTTAACAAGGCAAGGATTTATCATGTCATCACTGCAGGGTTTGGCGCTATGCCGGCCCACGGTTCGCAGTTAACCATACAGGACCGTTGGTATCTAGCTCAGTATGTGAAGAAATTTCAAAAATAAGAAGGTTTTATGACGATCTATAAAGACAACTGCAAACTGAATAAAATTTTTATCTTACTGATGTGTTTTGGGATAGTGGGAATTGCAGGTGCTTTTTATTTTCTGCCCATTAAGGTGTGGATAAATATTCTTACTGCCAATTTTATGGTTCTATCTATTGGTTTGTTCGGTTTTTTCATGCTGGCCGTAACCAATATTGTCGGAGCTGCCTTCGTGGCCCCTTACCGAAAAGTCCTTGAGGCCATGGCGGGAACTGTTCCCTATCTTGGTTTGTCCATGTTGGTAATCTTACTTGGGTCTCATTCTCTTTATGAGTGGACTCATGCCGATGTCGTGATGAATGATAAAATACTCATGGAGAAGGCTTCTTATCTTAACCTTCCATTCTTTTCTATCCGTATGGTTATTTGCATTGGTCTTTGGTCCTTGATGTCATTTGTGCTGGTTAGAAAGTTCAGAGAACAAGAAAATTTTCCGGAACGAGCAGAACGCATACAAGAATCATTAAGTGGTTTATCTGCTGCCTTCATGATTATTTTTGCCCTCACTTACAGTATGGCAAGTTTTGATTGGATCATGTCTCTTGAACCGCACTGGTATAGTACGATCTTTGGTGTCTTTACATTCTCCGGACTAGTCGTTTCCGGCCTGGCCACCTTGATTTTGGTGCTGATTCATCTTCAGCATCATGGATACCTGAAAAATATGAACCTAAATCACTATCATGATTTAGGTAAACTCCTTCTGGGTTTCACCACTTTCTGGGCCTACATCTGGTTTTCTCAATACTTATTAATTTGGTATGCGAATATTCCGGAAGAAGGTGAGTATTATGTCCTACGGGAGCATTTTGGATGGTCCTGGTTATTCTGGATCAATATTGTTTTAAACTGGGTGATACCTTTCCTGGTACTTCTCCCTCGCTGGACTAAAAGAAGTAAAACAGTATTGCAAAGAACCTGTCTTATTATTCTTCTTGGTCAATGGCTAAATCTCTATGTCATGATTGCTCCAAAAGTAATGGAGCACCATGGAGTGATGGATCCTACCATTACCTGGATTGAGCTCTTTATCGGCTTAGGCTACACTGGGTTGTTTCTTTTTATTTTCTTCAAAAGACTTAGTCAGTCTTCGCTCGTGGCCACAAATTCTCCTTTCCTTGAAGAAGGTTTGGCACTGGAACAATAGAGGATTTTATGGAATTGGATACTTGTTCACAGAAAGTTAAAGATCGGGCGCTGGCGCCTAAGTTTATTGGCAGTGAACATGAGTGTGATGATTACTTGAAGAAAAAAGATCACTTCATGTGTCATTTTCATTTTCCAAATTCTAACGGGGAAATAACTGTATATGGCCAGCTTGCGACTGAGGGTCAATCCCAAGTCATAGGTGAGGCCAAGTTTTTTACTAACGTCCAGGGGGCGCCATTGGCCTTTCTGGACGCTTTGATAGAATTGGCCCACAAGCGGGATTCTCACTCACTACCTCTTTTACGTTTGAAAGAAATTGAGGCCTATCTCAGATCCAGAAATTCTGAACCATCATTTCCAGATGATGGTATTCAGCTTCTCCGTTACTATGAGCTTATTCATGCTCTTAAAAGCTGCATTTCTAAGAAAGTGGCCTATTCGACGAAAGATTCACTTGATAATGATAAAAAATCTCCCAGCATCGAAGAATACCGTCCACATTCGACGCTATTATTTAACCGTGAAAAGTTGGGTGAGTTTGTTCTTTTGGAGACTGAACTCAAAGTTGAAATAGTTAGCGATGTTCTCTCGGCCCATGTACGTCCTTTGCTCCAAAGAGATGGGGGTGATGTTGAATGCATCCATGTAATGGAAAATCTGGTTGTTTTGATTTTTCACGGTAGTTGCGGAACATGCGGTATGTCATTAACTACGACAATGGATTTCATCAAAAAAGTCCTTCGAACAGAACTTTTTGACACGAATCTAGATATTATTACTGATTCATGATTTGAGTCATATTTACTTTAGGCCCAGTCCTCTATATTTTTAATAGGTTTCCTTATCTCTAAACTCTAAATCCCCATGGCGGGACATGAGTCTGAGACGATTACGGCATTCCTGGAAACGGGATTGTTCTTCCACTTTGAAGGGGAAAAATGATTAGTTCACTTCAGGCACAGACAACTGTCTTGTCTTATCAACTACAACCTAGAGTTGTAACGATTCCATTAGAAGATTCTCTAGCTCATATCTTGGCCGAAGATGTTCTGGCCGATATCGATCAGCCGCCTTTTCACCGGGTCGCGATGGATGGCATTGCTGTCAAAAAAGAGCAGCTTCTTTCTTCCAAGAAGTTTCGGATACTCGGAACCATTTCTGCCGGAAGTGCGAAAGCAACCCTACCCGAGGGGAATGTTTGTTTTGAAATCATGACAGGTGCTGTTCTTCCGCTTAATGCTGATTTTGTCATTCGTTATGAGGATTTAAAAATTTTGCAGGATGAGGCGGAAGTCTGTTGCGATTTGGGAAAACTCTCCTCTAACTTTCACCCTCAAGGCAGTGATTATCGTAAGGGAGACAAGGTTCTCACTATCGGAACCAAAATTAAATCTACCACAACAGCAATCCTGGCATCTGTCGGGAAATCAAAAGTTAAAGTCTTCGATTGCCCAAGCGTCGCAATTTTAAGCACTGGTGATGAGCTGGTTGATATTGGAGATATTCCTGAACCGCACCAGATCCGATGGTCAAATGGAATCAGCTTAAAGCAGCAATTGGCATCATTTAATTTCTCCAAAGTCTCTCTTCATAAGGTGGGAGATGATGAAGCTGCTATGAAAAGACTGATGCTGGAACTTCTTCAGACGAAGGACGTACTTCTACTTACTGGAGGAGTTTCTGCCGGTAAATTCGATTTTGTCCCTAAGCTCCTTAAGGAGTGTCAGGTTCAGGAGATATTTCATAAGGTCGCTCAGCGTCCGGGCAAGCCATTATGGTTTGGTAAAACGGAGTCAAATGTTTTCGTCTTTGGATTGCCGGGAAATCCTGTCTCCTGTTTGGTAAATTTACGAAAATTTATAATTCCGTTTCTAGAAGGATCGTATCCTGGTAATCAACGATCAGTTCACAAGGCTTATTTATCTGAAGAAGTTAAATTTAATAAAGGTCTGACTTATTACTGTCAGATCAAAATGAAAAATAGCGAAGGTAAATTAATCGCGACACCTTTATCAGGCAATGGTTCAGGTGATTTTTATCAATTGAGGGATTCCGACGGCTTTATAGAGTTAAGACCTGAAGATGGTCCTTTTGATAAAAACTTCTTAGGCGACATTTATCTCTGGGAAAAAAATAATGAATAAATTGATGACTGATCAATACGGAAGAACGATGCGAAAGCTTCGGGTTTCACTCCTCGATGCGTGCAATTTTCGATGCACTTATTGTATGCCGGCTTCGGCAACATTCGCAAAAATCCATGACCTACTGACCGCAGATGAAATAGGAATGATTGTTTCTAACTTAACGAAGTTGGGCATGGAAGAAGTTCGACTTACCGGAGGAGAACCAACCCTTCGTTCGGAGTTAGTGGAGATCGCAGAACGTCTCTCGGAGCTTCCATTACGGCGTTTAGGAATTACTACTAATGGCCTTCTTTTGAAGCGGGTACTTCCTGGACTAAAGAAAACAAGGCTCACGAGCATAAATGTGAGTTTGGATTCCCTGAATAGGGAAACTTTCACCTCACTGGCGCGTTTTGATGGTCTCAAACAAGTCACTGATGCCATCGACACTGCCGTTGAGATGGGATTTAAAGTGAAAATCAACACAGTATTAATGAAACAAAATGTAGGGGAAATGGATCAATTCCTGGAGTATGCCCGCAGCCGCAACGTTGAGATCAGATTTTTGGAATTGATGAAGATCGGCGTAGCTGTAGACACTTATGAAGATACGTTCCTCCCAGCAGCATATGTGATTCACCAACTTCGAAAACAATATAAGATGAAACAAGTCAGCGTGGAAGCGGATTCGACTGCCTTTAAATACCAGCTTGATAATGGAGTACAGATCGGATTCATTGCTTCAGAATCCATGCCCTTTTGCGGAAGTTGCTCGCGTCTTCGCCTGGACACAAAAGGTGCCCTTCGTTCATGTCTTATGCAGGAAAATAAACTAAACCTTCGAGGCCTTGCCTTTGATCAATATCCAGCAGTGGTTTCCCAGGTCATCAAATGGAAACCTAATGACCGGATAGAAAAGGTCACTCAACCTATGTATCAGATTGGAGGCTAGGGATGCTTACTCATATCAGTCAGGATAATCGTCCTCAGATGGTGGATGTATCAGATAAAACAATTACCAGAAGAGAAGCTATTGCTGCAGGTACAGTTTGGATTGGAAAAGCAATCATGCAGGAGTTAAAATCCGGTGACATTCAGTCCAAGAAGGGCCCGGTCTTTACCACCGCTATCATTGCTGGAACGATGGCGGTTAAGAAGGCCCATGAGCTCATCCCTTTTTGTCATCCCCTGATACTTGAAAAAATAAATGTGGAAATTAAGCCAATAGATGATGAACGTTTGGAAATCCACTGTCAGGTTACCTGCACCGGGAAAACAGGGGTTGAAATGGAGGCCTTAACTGGTGTTCACGTGGCAGCTTTAACCGTTCACGACATGTGTAAGGCCATGAGCCCTGAAATTACTGTTGAAAATATCCGCTTATTGAAAAAAACCGGCGGGAAGAAAGATTATTTAAAAGAGTAGATTATGAAACTTAAAAAAGACTTTCATCCAAGGATCTTGGGGTTTGCCGGCTTCTCCGGTTCAGGGAAAACCACCTTAATTGAAAAAATTATCACTGAGATGTCGGATTATAGAATTGGTTTTATTAAGCACGATGCTCATCACTTCAGTCTGGACCATGAAGGTAAGGATACTTACCGTCAGTATCTGGCGGGTGCTCAGGTCGTTTTTATTAATGATCCAGAACACTATGCCTTACAAGTAAGAGGGGAGAGTTTTACCCTTGAAAAAGAATTTTTCAAAGATTGTGATGTTGTTTTCGTAGAAGGTCATAAATATTCTGATCATCCAAAATTTTTATTTCTGGATGATGAAGGGATGGCAGAAAAAGAATTCCAGGCCGGCAAGATTACCGGGGTGATAGGTACTATATCGCTTAGGGAACCCATCAGGAAAATTGATAATCTCCCGGCGTTTCACCGGGATGATGTGAAGTGCCTCATTTCCTTTATCCTGGAGAAAATGAAGGATTCAAAAGAAGAAACTCTCCTGCAAGGTCTGATCCTTGCTGGTGGTAGAAGTTCTAGAATGGGAGAAGATAAGGCCCTTTTAAACTATCACGGTATTCCCCAGGCCAAGTATCTTCATGAGACACTTGAAACTCTGAATATTAAAAGTTTTATCTCTTGCCGTGATGATCAGTTAACCCGAGAAGGTCTTGAAGAGCTTCCTGTTATTACTGACCGTTTTATTGACTTTGGTCCATTAGGTGGAATTTTATCGGCCATGTCCAGATATCCTAACAAGGCCTGGCTCATCATTGCTTGTGATTTACCTTTTGTTACCGCTGGCACGATTGCTGATTTAATTTCTGAGCGCGACGCTTTAAAACAGGCCACGGCTTTTTATAATGAAGAAAGAAAACAGTTTGAGCCTTTATTTGCGATCTATGAGCCGGGAATGTATTCAAGAATGCTCCATTTCCTGGGAGAGGGAGTCCAATGTCCGCAAAAAGTCCTTTTTAATTCATCTATTAAAAAACTCCGGCTTGAGACTCAGGGATTTCTGGAAAATGCCAACACTCCAGATGAAAGGAATAAGATATTAAAAACGATGGGAGGACTGTCGCTATGAAAATAAAAGTTCGCTATTTTGCAAGTCTGCGTGAAAAGGCAGGCATATCTCAGGAGGAGATGACCATTAGATCAGGTATGGATCTGAGAGACCTCTATCTTGATTTATCACAGAAGTATGCTTTCCCACTTGCCGCAAACGAAATTAAGTATTCAGTGAATAATGAGTATGTTGAACCAAATATTCCTATCAATGAAAACGATGTGGTTGTTTTCATTCCGCCAGTAGCGGGAGGCTAGTTATGTTTCAAATGACCGAGACGGCGATTAAGGTCCATGATCTGTTTGATACAACCCTTGATCAAGTTGGTGGAATCGTCACATTTGAAGGCCGAGTCAGGAATGACAATCATGGCAGGAAGGTCGAAAAACTTGAATATGAAGCTTTTCCAGAAATGGCAGAAGCTGAAGGCATGAAGATTATTCAGGAAGCGAAGTCTAAATTTGCGATAGAGAGTGCTTATTGCGTACACCGTACAGGAGTTCTTTATATTCGTGACATTGCCATCTGGATAGTTGTTTATGCCAAACACCGGGAAGCGGCCTATCGTGCTTCCGAGTATATCATTGACCAGGTAAAAACCCGGGTACCCATCTGGAAAAAAGAATATTATGTGGACGGGCAAACCGATTGGGTGAAATGCCTTGCTTGTGCGGCCAAAGGAATTCCTCATCATGACCACTTCCATCACGTTAAGTGATCTCTATCAAAGGCAGATCACCTTAATTGGTGAAGAAGCCTTTGAAAAAATTCGCACCTCACGCATCCTGGTCATTGGAGCAGGAGGGTTAGGTTGTCCAGCTTTGCAGTATCTCGCTTCTTCGGGGGCCGGGGAAATAGGAATCCTGGACTTTGATATTGTGAGTGCTTCTAATCTTCAAAGGCAGATACTGTTTGAGATTAATGATGTTGGCCGTAAAAAAGTAGAAGCTGCAGCGGAGAAACTAAAGAGGCTTGCACCATTTTGTGAATTTCGAATTTATCCAGTCAGGCTCGATGAGATAAATGCTAATGAAGTTATTTCACAATTTGATGTCATTTTGGATTGTACTGATAATTTTCATACTAAATTTCTTATTCACGACACTTGTTTTAAAAACGCTAAAGTATTAATTCAGGCGTCGGTATATCAGTTTGAAGGTCAGCTTCAGCTATTCGATTTTCGTCAACGACTAGGTCCATGCTTACGCTGTCTGTGGCCACTGGAACCCCTGGATGGATGTACTGCTACATGTGCTGAAGCAGGTGTGATGGGGCCATTGTTGGGTGTCATAGGAAGTATGCAGGCAATGGAAGCATTGAAGCTCATTATTGGTAAAGAGCACATCAATAATGGGGAAACCTTATTCGTGGACCTCATGTCCAGAGAATTTGATGTACGCCGCTTTCAGCAACTTAAAGACTGCGTTTGTTGTGTGAAGCAGGAGCATAGACCTAAGGAAATATTACAGGTTGATTTACCGCTTAAGCTCGATGAATTTGTTATTGTAGATGTTCGTTCGCTTGAAGAATCGGACCAGTGCAGCTTTATTAAGAAGCTCAAAGAAGAATATACCGTTTTACAGATCCCCTTAGAAAAGATTGATGATTTTGAGCTAGCGAATAATCAAAAATATCTTACAGTCTGTGCGCGGGGACTTAGATCTCTCAAGGCCTGTCATTTCCTCAGATCTCAAGGTCTGGAAGTTTACTCTCTTAGAGGGGGAACTCAACATATTTTAAACATGGAGAATGTATGAATGATCAAAAATTGAACTATAAGGCCACTATGGATAAGCTTTTATATGATTTAAGAAAAACTTGTCATGCCATGATCGATCAGGACTATGTTTCCGAGTCACCGATGAAACTTATGCGTGAAGCCTTAGACTATCTGGATCAGAAATATCTGGAAAATAAAGAAGGCGAAAAATGAACAAACATCCAGTTTGGGGCCTGGCCTTTCGACCTTTCTTTTTGATGGGGTCATTATCGGGTGTATTGCTGATTACTTTTTGGGCCCTGTCTTTTTTTGAAGGTGAGCTTCCGACAAGTTTTTTTGATCCCATTATCTGGCATGCTCATGAAATGATCTATGGTTTTTCTATGGCGATAGTGGCCGGTTTCATCCTTACTGCGGGTGCCAATTGGACTGGAACCAAGGGTATTTCAGGAAATAAACTGATTATTCTGTTTTCCTTCTGGCTTGCGGGTCGATTAGTCTTTGCTCTTTCACTTTTTGAACCTGCCATTCCACCTGTTATTTATCTTTTGGTCGATATGCTTTTTATCCCAGGCTTAATTTATGCTCTTGCTTCCCCGCTTATTAAGTCCGGGCAGTGGAGAAATATTCAGTTCCTGTTTGTATTTGCCCTGCTTGCTATAGGAAACCTTATTATTCATCTTGCCTCACTTGAGGTCATTGAATTCAATTACGCAAATAAAGGGATCTATCTAGGAGTAAATCTTATTCTGCTGATCCTGGTAATCATTGGAGGAAGAGTCGTTCCATTTTTTACGGCGAATGCCATTGCTGGACTCAAGATAAGTAAAATTGATGTGATTGAAAAAGCAGTTCTCATCAGCGTTTGTAGTTATGTCTTTCTGGATTTTGTTGAAAAAGATGTAGGATATGCCGGTTGGGTGGCCCTTTTTGCCGCTGCCTTCAGTTTAGTCCGTTTGCTAGGTTGGAAGCCCTGGAAGACGATGAGATTTCCTATTCTCTGGATTCTCCATGTCGGTTATTTGTGGATTGTTGTCGGCTTTCTGTTAATTTTTCTAAGCGATATCCTGGCCTTATTACCCCGCTCAGTAGCAATTCATGCTTTCACTGCCGGGGCCATGAGTACTTTCATCATTGGGATGATGTCCAGGGTTTCTCTCGGACACACCGGTCGGCCTCTTAAACTTGCCCGAGGTTTTGTGCTCTCATATATCTTTGTCACAATATCTGGAATCATTCGGGTAGCGTCGGGCTTTCTGCCCGAATATTATGGGGAAGGAATTTTACTCTCTGGTATCTTCTGGGCCTTAAGTTTTCTAATTTTTATTTTATTCTATTTCGTGATCCTCATGTCACCACGAGCTGATGGAAGACCTGGTTAAATTTACATCTCTCCCAGACGCTTACGATCATCAGGACGCAGACCTGTATTTAAGAATTCCCGCGCAGGCCTTCTCCAATTATCGGAGAGGGCCTCGTTTTGAACCATTGATTCTAAGACCCGTCTATCTAAGTTCACCAGAAGGGCCAGTACGCAACTTTCAAGGTTAAGTTCAGGATAGGGTCTATCCTTCAGTAAAATCTCATCCCCAACTCGAATTTTTCCAGGCTTGATAATCTTAAAAAACCAACCTGTTCTGGTGGTTTCTTGTACTAATCTCGCAAGTGAGTTTATTTGAAAATGTTGGTTAATTGTAGCACAAGGTTTCCGAGGTTCAGTCACAGAGCAGAGAACTTCTCCAATCTGGTAGACATCACCGATACACACATTTTGCTCAGTAAGGCCTAAGGCGCTGACGTTTTCACCCATTGAACCAGCTAAAAATGGCGCCTCTGGAAATTGATTTCTCCAGTACTCATAATGCTCTTGTGGATAATAATGTATAACTCGCCTAGGCCCGCCGTGATGAAGCTTATTAAAAACATCATCACCTTCGATATGATCAACAAAAATATTCAACTCCTGGGTGGCAGTCCTGTTGATAGACGAGATGATGGAGGCATTTTGGGGAAGTGGTGATGGTCTTCCCTTGAATAGATGGTGAATTTTTATCATATTCTACTTTAGTAAGGATGTTTGCTCGATCATTGATCGCAAGCTTATACCATCAGTATAATTGCCAAAGAAAACTATTCCAGGTTTTTGTGACAAAACTTTTTTGATCTGATTGATGGCCCTAAATCTTTTTTCATCGTAAAGCGGTAGTCCGGTTTTCCATGCTTTTAAGGAATGTTCCAGTATGAGAGAGATTTTTAAATGCGGAAATTTCTGGTTAATTTCCTTAAATATTTCTTCTTCTGTAACTATTCCTTTGCAAACAACAGAATAGCAATGAGCTGAATAGTTTGAAGGGAATACTTCTGACTGATGAATGATTCCAAGGATTGGCCCTCCATACTTTTGAGGAATGAGCATTCCAAAACTTTTATTAAGTTCCGGTATTTCTTCTTTCATAAAAAAAGACATAGTCGTCATGGGTCTGTACTCAATTCCTTTAAGTAATCTGGCAATATCAGGTTCAAATGCTTCTACTAATTGGGCGGCGTCAGAAGCATTGGTGCATATGGCGGTGTTAGGTTTTAGAATAAAACTGTCCGGTAAAGGTTGAATGCGATCCTTAACCTCCTCATGCAAGCGATCAATTAAAGTCTGCATCCCACCCTTAAAACTAATTGAGCCTTTGATTTTTTTGGCCGCTTCTTTTTTTATCTCTGATTTGAAAAATTTGATGAAAGAATAGTAGTTGGAAAATTTACGTTCTTGGGAAAATGGAAAAAGACTCAAAAAATGTAATTCATGGGCCTGGGCCCCATAGATGCCTTGCAGAGCAGGTGAAAGTAGTTCTTCGACATATTTTCTCCCTAATAGAGGTAAGAAGATATCTTCGACTGAAGAGCTTTCCGTTACTGGAGGTAAGTCTTTACTCATTTTAAAGAGAATTTTTGCTAATAAAGACAATGAAAACGGAGAAATCAGTCCACCTTCTTTATAAATCCAACGTTTTAATTTTTTCTGGGCATCCAGATAGGGTAATCCAAGCTCTTGAATGAAGTTTTCAGCTTTAGCATTCATGTAGAGAGTACTGGCAGCACTTTCCACAGGACCATATTCAGTTAATTTCGTAGATATTTTACCGCCCACTTTCTCTTTTTCATAAAGCGTGAAAGGAGTACCCAACTTTTTTAGTCGGTAGGCCAGAGAGAGGCCGGCAAAACCTGCTCCATAAATATAAACATGCTGATCTAGATTTAGTGTTCCTAACATCACAGCACTGTCTCATAGTGAAGCTGAATAAAACCTGATATTACTCAGGGAAATTTATGATAAGTACAATATATGGGGTATTGTCAAAGAAGTGACGCCATTTTTTACTAGATATTGTATTGACGTAATTTCTTAATCACTCAATCATAAAATCTAAGCAAAACATTCCGGGAGGGTATCAGTGAAGATCAAAAGAGTTTTTACCAAGAAAGGTAAAGGTCCCTACGCAGATCAAACATACGTAAAAAAAATAAGTGAAGTCAGAAACGTCGATGGCTCTAAGAAAATGGCGATGGAAGTAACTGTTCCAGAGGCCTGGTCACAAGTGGCAGCAGACATTCTTGCGCAAAAGTATTTTCGAAAGCAAGGTGTTCCACAGTTGGATGATGCAGGAAAAGTTTTGCATGATGAGAATGGCCAGCCGTTACTAGGCAGTGAAACCGATGCACGTCAGGTGTTTAATCGTCTCGCTGATTGTTGGACTTCATGGGGGAGTCGTTATAACTATTTCAACACCAAAGAAGATGCTGAAGCATTTAGGGACGAGATTGCCTACACCTTGTCACACCAGATGGCCGCACCAAATTCTCCACAGTGGTTTAATACTGGTTTGTTCACCTCTTATGGGCTTTCAGGAAATCCTCAAGGTCATTACTATGTAGATCCTAAAACAGAAAAGTTAATGAAATCGACTTCTGCCTATGAGCGACCTCAACCCCATGCTTGTTTTATCCAGTCCATCAAAGATGACCTGGTTAATGAGGGTGGGATTATGGACCTTTGGAGCCGTGAGGCCCGATTGTTTAAATATGGATCAGGAACTGGAACAAACTTTTCAAATATTCGTGGAGATGGCGAGAGACTTTCCGGCGGTGGATATTCATCGGGGCTAATGTCATTTTTAAAAATTGGCGATCGTGCGGCTGGTGCCATCAAGTCCGGTGGAACTACACGTAGGGCCGCAAAAATGATTTGTCTGGATCTTGATCATCCTGACATTGAAGAGTTTGTTACATGGAAAGTAAAAGAAGAGAGGAAAGTTGCTTCTTTGGTCACAGGATCAAAAATTTGTAAAAAGCATATTGATAATATCTTTAAGGCGATTGTCAATTCCGCTCTTGCCGGAGAGGAAAAATTCACTCCTAAAGCAAATCATGCTCTAAAGACAGCACTGAAGGAAGCAAATAGGGATATGGTTCCTATGAACTATGTTTCCCGTACCATCGATTTGGCAAGACAAGGATTCGAGTCTATTGAATTTGAGGTTTACGATACAGATTGGAATTCTGAAGCTTATAATACAGTCTCCGGTCAAAATTCAAATAACTCCATACGTATTCCAAATAGTTTCTTTAAGAGTCTTGAGCAAGATTCCGATTGGGATCTAATCGCCCGCAGTGACAAAAAAGTGGTCAAAAAACTAAAGGCCCGTGATCTTTGGAATAAGATTAATGAAGCCGCCTGGCAGTGTGCTGATCCAGGTGTTCAATTCGATGACACAATTAACGAGTGGCATACGTGTCCGGAAGATGGACGTATCAATGCTTCTAATCCTTGTTCTGAATATATGTTCCTGGATGATACAGCCTGTAATTTAGCTTCATTAAATCTTGTCACGTTCATTGATCCTGTTACGAATATGTTTGATGTTGATAAATATATTCATGCTTGTGAATTGTGGACCATGGTGCTGGAGATTTCTGTTCTCATGGCACAATTTCCGTCAAAAGAAATTGCAGAAAGATCTTTTAAGTATAGAACACTGGGGCTTGGTTACGCCAACATTGGAGCACTTTTGATGATCATGGGAATTCCTTATGATTCTGAAAAAGGTCGAAATGTCGCTGGGGCCCTGGCAGCAGTCATGGGTGGAACCGCCTATAAAGTTTCGGCTTTGATGGCAAAAGAGCATGGCCCATTTAAAGGTTATGAAAATAACAAAGAACATATGCTCAAAGTTATTCGTAACCATCGACGTGCTGTTTATGCATCGACAGCTTCTGAATATGAGGGGCTGACTGTCACTCCTCAAGGACTGAATCCGAAGTACGTTGATAGCTTCCTGGTTGATGCGGCCAAAGCTGCCTGGGATGATGCTTTAGCTCTTGGTGAAAAGCACGGTTTTAGAAATGCACAGACCACAGTACTTGCTCCTACCGGAACCATTGGTTTAGTAATGGATTGTGACACTACCGGAATTGAACCAGATTTTTCTTTGGTTAAATTTAAAAAGCTTGCCGGTGGTGGGTATTTCAAAATTATTAACCAATCTGTTCCAAGAGCTTTAAGAAGTCTTGGGTATAAAGAAAAAGAAATAGAAGACATTATTAATCATGCAGTGGGTAGGGGAACGCTTGTGGGGTCACCTACTCTGACACATGAGCAATTACGTCAAAAAGGTTTCAGTGATGAGAAAATTTCATTGATTGAAGCCCATTTAGCAACCGCCTTTGACATCACATTTGCCTTCACTCGTTACATCCTGGGAGACGAATTCCTGGCCAGCACTTTAAAATTGTCTGAGGAACAGATTAATCACCCTGAGCTTAATGTGCTTAAGGCGATTGGCTTTAGTGATGAAGAAATCCGTCAAGCTACTGATTTCGTCTGTGGGACTATGACTTTAGAAGGAGCACCTTTGTTGAAAGAGGAGCATCTTCCAGTATTTGATTGTGCTAACAAATGCGGACGTTATGGCACACGAATCATTTCAGCTTCAGGACATATTCGAATGATGGCAGCTGCGCAGCCATATCTTTCGGGTGCTATTTCAAAAACAATTAACATGCCAAATGATTGCTCAGTAAAAGATATTGCCGACGCTTATATTCTTTCATGGCAACTGATGGTTAAGGCCAATGCGATATACAGAGATGGATCAAAACTTTCTCAACCTCTGAATGCTGCGGCCTTTGAAGATCTTGCCTTGATGGATTCTGATACTCCTCAAAATGAGAAGATCATGATGATGGCAGAAAAAATCGTCGAGAAGATTGTTTATAAAGAAGTCTCTTCGAGGAAGAGTCTGCCTAATCGTCGAATCGGTTATACTCAAAAGGCCAATATTGCCGGTCATAAAGTCTATTTACGGACCGGTCAGTACAATGATGGATCCCTGGGTGAAATTTTCATTGATATGCATAAGGAAGGGGCCGCTTATCGCTCGCTTATGAACTGCTTCTCAATTGCCATTTCATTGGGGCTTCAGTATGGAGTTCCTTTGGAAGAGTTCGTTGATGCCTTTACCTTCACACGTTTCGAGCCAAATGGGGTAGTTACCGGTCATGATAATATTAAAATGGCCACTTCTGTAATTGATTACATCTTCCGGGATTTGGCATGTCGCTATTTAGGTCGTCATGATCTGGTTCATGTTAAACCTAGTGACTTAAAACCAGGATCTATTCAAGATGAGGATGAAGCAACTGAAGAACCCCTTCTTGCCATCATGGAAAAGCAACAAGTTCAGTATGCTGATGGGCAAACGTCAGTTCAAACGCAAAAAGTCTTTACCCCTGAAGCCGATTATAAAATGACTGAAGTTGCCAGAAAACGTCAGATGGCAAAAGTTAAAGGTTACGAAGGTGACCCTTGTCCTGAATGTCAGAGTTTTACCATGGTTAGAAACGGTTCCTGTTTAAAATGTGATTCCTGCGGAACAACCACCGGCTGTTCTTAATCAACTAAACCATTAAATTCCTTAGAAGAGGCCCTCATTAATTGAGGGCCTTTTTTTTATTTTTCAATCCTGATTTGTATTAGGTTTTCTCATGAAATCCTCCTGTAATATCTAAATTATTAAAGGAGATCATATGTTCGGATTAGGTGTAGGGGAAATCGCAATTGTCGTCTTGATTGTTGTCCTTTTTTTTGGCCCAAAAAAATTACCACAATTAGGTAAGGGCATTGGACAGGCAATTCGTGAATTTAAAAATGCTGGAACCGAACTTAACTCTGAATCTGATGAGCAAAAGAGGAAATCATGAGCACGATTAAAGAGTGGAAAGTTGATGATGACAAGTTTTGGGCCGAAACAGGCAGCAAAATTGCCAATCGAAATTTGTGGATATCGATCCCATCACTTTTTCTGGCCTTCGCGACATGGATGATGTGGTCAATCATCATTGTGAAAATGCAGGATTTAGGTTTTACCTTGGGGGAGAGTGATCCCGATAAAGTTAAAGGCCTACTCTATTCTTTACCTGCAATTGCGGGATTAGCTGGGGCGACTCTTCGTATTCCCAATTCTTTTTTGATACCCATCGGTGGTGGGCGTAATGTGAATTTTTTCACGACCTCATGCCTACTGATATCGGCAGTTGGAACCGGTGTGGCATTAATGTCCCGTGAAACTCCTTATATCGTTTTCGCATTGTTGGCAGTGGTATCAGGTTTTGGCGGAGGAAATTTTTCTTCATCCATGGCCAATATCACAACATTCTTTCCTAAGAAAATGCAAGGAACTGCCTTAGGACTTAATGCAGGTCTAGGTAATCTTGGAGTTAGTGGGATGCAGTTCATCTTACCAGTAGTCATGGGCTTTCAGTTATTCGGTCCATTGTCTGGCGCTGGACATATGACAGGTGAAGGCCAGGAGATTTATGTTCAAAACGCTGGTTTGTTTTGGGCGCCTCTTATTTTTATGTCAATTACTGCCATCTGGTTTGGAATGCATAATTTAAAAAGTATTTCACCAGGATTAACAACTAATAGCAGAGCCTTTCTCAATATCGGACTCATGGTTGGTATTGGTCTCGTTACTTCTCTTTTGGGTGCCTGGATGCTGGTTGGTCTTAAATTAAATGTATTTTTGATCCTTCCAGTGATTGTGTTAGTGACTCTGTTCTTGATGAAGATTTCTGCTCCTACTGCGATTAAAGATCGATTGAATAAACAATTTCTCATTTTAAAGAATAAGCATAACTGGATCATGACTATAATTTACGTCATGACATTCGGATCTTTCATTGGTTATGCAGCTTCATTTCCCAAACTGATTCAGGATGTTTTTGGTTATCTTCCAGATGGTTCAAAAAACCCGTTGGCCCCAAATCCAATGGCCTGGGCCTGGTTAGGTCCATTCCTTGGGGCCCTTATTCGTCCAATTGGTGGATGGCTTTCAGATAAAGTTAATAGCGGTTCAAAGGTTACGGCCTGGTCAACTTTAATCCAGGTTGTAGGAGCATTAGGTGCTGCCTACTTTGTCATACAGGCCCGACAGGCGACATCTCCTGATATTTTTTGGTGGCCATTCTTTTTCTGTTTTATGCTCCTCTTTTTGGGGTCTGGCCTAGGAAATGGATCAACCTTTCGTAGTATCCCGTACATCTTTGATAAAGAGATTGCTCCAGCAATTTTAGGGTGGACTGGGGCGATAGGTGCTTACGGTTCTTTCATTATTCCTAAAATGTTTGGGGAGCAAATTGCTAATAAAACTCCTGAATACGCCCTTTATGGATTCACGATTTATTATCTCATTTGTCTTGCCTTGAACTGGTACTATTATGATCGGAAAAACAGTGGAATTAAGTGCTAATTTGATTATTTTTGAAACATGACCTGGATCACACTTTTCATAACGGCCCTATGGTAATCTTCTATCAAAATGGAGGTTACCATGGACGTTTCTGTTGAAGAATTTACTAGTCTTTCACCTATTACTGTAGATTTAAATATTGGACTAAATGAGGCCCTTAAACTGATGCAGGAAAACGATATTCGTCACTTGCCAGTGCTAGAAGACCGCAGTGTCGTTGGTATTGTTTCCGAACGTGACTTGCTGGCCAATTTTGGAAAACCTTGGAGCCAACAGCTAAGAGTTAAGGATGTCATGAGTACATCTATCTTGTCAGTTTATGTAAATGATAGCTTAGGTGAAGTGGCCTATCGATTATCCAAAGAAAAGAAAGGCTCGGCCATTGTTCTGGGAATGGATGACTCCCTTTACGGCATCTTTACCACTACCGATGCTTTAAATGCTCTGGTAGAAATGGTGTCACCGCAGGCCAATGCAAAAAGCGATTTCAAAGAATTAAAATGAAAAAAGCGGAATTAGAGAACCTTCAGAATCTATTTTTTTTAGGTCCTAAAGGCGAGCAGCGAAAATTTTTTCAAGAAATGATCGAGTTGATCAACAACGACATGATTTTTTGGCGAAGAAATTTTCATCCCAAAGATCCTCCAGTTATTCCTTACCGTAATTTTACCTCTCCAGTAGGTCAGGATTACCAGGAAAATTTCATCCAATCTCTGGTTCAATTATTGGCCGAATTGAAAATGGATATTCCATTTTTTTCTCCCCGTTATCTGGCCCATATGACCGCAGATGTCTCTTTGCCTGGTCTTTTAGGATATTATGCAGGATTACTTTATAATGCCAATAATGTCTCCGGTGAGGCTTCCCCCGTTACCTTAAGATATGAGCTAGAAGTAGGGAAACAGTTTGCCCGTTTGTTTGAATATAATGACAAGGAATCCTTCGGTCACATCACCAGTGGTGGAACAGTGGCCAATTTTGAATCCGTCTTTTACCACAAAGCTGCCCGCTTTATTCCCGCAACCCTGGGAATGATTCTGAAGCAAAAGAATCTTCCATGGCCTTCATTTTTACCTGAAGACCTTTGGAAACTTCTGAACTTTAAATTAAGTGAGATTCCTTCTCTCTTGAAAGAATTTAAAAATCTAGATCTAGACCTGGAAAAATCCATTCAGCAAAATTCTCCCGCCAATTTAGGTGATAGGGAATATTGGCATCAGTTACAATCAATATTTAAGACCAGTATAGGTCAGCCAGTTCTCATTGTTCCGGCCACTGCGCACTATTCATGGTCTAAGGCCTCACATTTATTTGGAATGGGAAAGGTCAATTGTCTGCAGGTAAAAATTGACAGTAATCTCGCCATGTCTTCTTCGGAATTTAAAAAAGTTCTAAATCACTGTCATAAAGAGAAAAAGCCGATTATTCAAACAGTATGCGTTTTAGGATCAACTGAATTCGGTAGTTTTGATCCTTTGGATGAAATACTGAATATTCTTAAAGAAAAAGAAGAGAGCATTTATTCACCTGTACATATTGATGCCGCTTATGGTGGTTATTTTAAGGCGATGTTTGTACCCGGGCCAGACTATGCTGAATTCGCTCAGGATGCTGGAGTCAATAATCGCAGGCTGCAGGAGATATTTGCTTGTGTGAAGGATACAGATTCAATTACTGTTGATCCCCATAAATTAGGCCATACACCCTACGGTGCGGGACTATTTTTAACTAAGCATGGATTCACGAAGGAATTCATCGCCGAGGAAGCTGACTATTGCCTGACATCACAGGAAGCAAATGATGAGGATTTCCCTTTGGGGAAATATATCCTGGAAGGTTCTAAATCTGGTGCCAGTGCCACTTCAGTTTATTTTTCCAATAAAATGATTCCGCTTAATTCAGATGGATATGGCGGACTTTTGCAGGACTTAATCTCAAAGACAAAAGACTTTTATGGCCTCTTAATCAGATCAAATACCGAGGCCAGCGAATTCTCAGAAGAAATGGAAATAATTCCTGTCAGCCCACCGCAGTCCAATCTTTTGTGTTTTTATGTAAAACCTAAAAGTATGAAAAGTCTCACTGCAATTAATGACTTTAATTTGAAACTGCTTCAGAATTATTTTCCACATCCAACTGAACACATTCAAGACTTTAGTTATTTTATTTCAAAGACAAAGTTGAAAGTAGATAAAATAACGGACTCTGATAAATCTAAAATATTTTCTGAACTTGATGTAGATACAGATGCATTGCAGTTATTAAGAATTGTTTTGTTAAACCGCTGGTCACATTTGCCATGTGGTAATGGTTTGGATTATTTAAGTGACTTTTTAAACAGAATAAAAACCAAGAGCCTGGAATTTCACCATGAAAACCGAAGCCGTACGTAAAATACATTTCTGTGCCGGCCATCGAGTCTATGGGCACGAATCGAAATGTTCTAATCTTCATGGACATAACTATGTTTTGTGGGTTCATGCTTCGGCAGATAAGCTGGATAATCTGGGCCGAATTATTGATTTTTCAATTCTAAAAGAAAAAGTGGATACCTGGATTCAAATGAATTGGGATCATACCTTTCTTGCTTATAAAAATGATATTGAGCTTCTGGCCCTGGAGCCTCTCATCCAAAAGAATAAGCCCTGGTTTGTATGCCCTTTTAATCCAACTGCTGAAAACATGGCAGGTTTCCTATTTAAAGAAATTATCCCTGAATTGCTTGAAGGTACCGGCGTTGTCGTTTCCCGCCTTGTTTTATATGAAACTGAAAACTGTAAGGTAGAAGTTTTTTAAAGGACCAGTTTACGTTGCTCTGGCTCGGCCATCGATATGATATAAGGGGAGCGGCCTTGAAGTTGTTTAAAATCTTCTTTGCAACTAATCGGCTTGAGCTTTTGATTGATCAAGCTCTGGGCCACGGCCCCACCCAGTGTCATGCCTGGACCCGTGATAATAAGATAGTCAGGGGCAAATTCTTTTACAGAGACCTCAATAGCTTTGGTAAAATTATAGGTCTGATCCACTTGATGACCCAAGGTATAGTCCCAGAGTGATTCAACATTTGTTGAATAGGGCATCCAGATTTTTCCTCTTCCATCAATTAGAGGAATACGTGGCGTCTGGAATAGATCAGCTTTTAATGTCTGTTTAGCTTTGAGTGATGTTTCAGTTAGCAGAGGTGTATGAAAGGCAGCGTTTCCCATGAGTTTAAAAGGATATCTTCCTTCACGTGGCGGCAGCTCTTTTAGAAGTTGGCGTAACCCCTTATCGGTTCCTCCAATAATTCTGAGGCCACCTAAGAAAATTGAATTGAAAACTTCTTCATCCTCAGAGTTTATTTTTGCCATTTTTTCATCTATTAACTTTGAGATTTCGTCTGAATAGATCCAATTCTCATCTACTTCCGGATAAATTATCTGGCCTCCAATGATGTGATCTCGCATTTGAGAGCCCATGGTATTAATGACATGTGTTCCGTTATCCGGAGAGAGAGCACCGGCGCAGACACAGGCCAGGTACCAACCCATACTGTTTCCGGTTACGGCCAGAATTTCAATCTGGTTTTGATCAATATCAAGGTAATCTGAATAGGAGCAGGCATAGATGAGGGCCGCAGAATTTTCTCCAGGAATGTGTTCTTTAGTGGAGTATTCACTTCTTCCATCAAGATCCCATATTGAAGGTTGATCCTGTTTACTGCGGTATCTATCAATTGTATCAATAAATTTTTTTTTATCGCTATGAAGTTGGTGGAGGTAGCCCAATTCAGTTTTGTTATATGTGCCTCGCCCAGGGCAAATGACCACGGCAGTTTTTTTACTCATATTTTTCTACCTAACAAGCTTAAAGAGGCGTCTACGATATCCTGAGCTTGAACTAAAACCAGATTGGCCGCATCAGCTAATGGGATAAATGTATCAAGTGAGCAGATTCTTTTTATCTTCGGAAGAGGTGAGCAGTTCTCCATCATCAAAGTGATTAAACCTTCACTTAAGGAACCGGTCTTCCTGCATTCATCAACAATTAATACATTAATATATTGAGAGAGGGCCTCAGAAAGGCTTTTTTCATCCAGCGGGGCGAGCCATCTGAGATCAATCACAGTAGGTACAATTCCCTTGCTGGATAATATCTCTCGTGCCTGTCGACTTAGGTAATATCCGTTACCGTAAGTTAATAAACAAAGTTCTTTATCGCCAGCTTCAATATGAAAAGTCCCTAAGGGGATTTTTTCTTTAAGGTCTCTTGGATATTCTGTGTTCCACAGTCCATCTCCAGGTACATTAAGGTCACGAATTGGATACAAAGCTATTGGTTCTATAAATACACAAATGCGACCATATCGGTAAGCTTCCTCGACACAAGTCCTCATCATTAAAACGGCATCTCGGCCATTAGAGGGACATGCCACAATTATTCCCGGTATATCCCGGAAAATGCTCAGAGAATTATCATTGTGAAAATGACCCCCAAAGCCTTTTTGGTAGCCAAGACCCGCGATTCTTATCACCATGCCGTTGGTGTATTGCCCATTGGAGAAGTAGCTTAAAGTTGCAGCTTCTCCCCGCAACTGATCTTCGGCATTATGGAAGTAGGCCAGGAACTGAATTTCAGGAATAGGAAGAAGCCCGTTATGCGCAAGTCCGATGGCCGTTCCTAAAATGCTAGTTTCATCCAAAAGAGAATTGAAAACTTTGTTCTTACCAAAACGAGATTCAAGATTGGCCGTAATATTATACACTCCACCTTTTCTTGCTACATCCTCACCAAACAAGACGGCTTCATTATACTGTAAAAGGATATCGTTAAGACCCCAATTGATCATTTTTGTTAGTGGTTGGCCCACTTTCATTTGATCCCATTCACTGCCAAAGATCTTCTTTCTTAATTCCTCGGAAGGAAGAGAGGGGAGGGGACGAATTTCTTTTACTGGAATAACAGAAGAAACAATCGTTTCTGGATCTGTCAAACGGGGTTTAAGAATTACTTCATTGGCAATGCGATCAATCCTTCTTTCAAGATCCTGATATATGTTTAGAATCTCTTCATGTGATAGAATTTGATTACCAATTATTGTTTTGGTGGTTTTTAAAAGTGGGTCTTCAAGTTCAGATATTTCTATTTCCTTATTACTTCTATAAACATTTTCAATGTCACTCCCGGCATGTCCCATAAGTCTCACGGTCTTCATTCTGAGAAAAGAAGGTCGCCTGGTTTGTCGGGAATATTCAAATGCTTCTTTTACGACTTTTAAGCTTTCGATGATGTCCAAACCGTCGCATTCAAAATATTTAATGGCCGGTGAGTTAATCCTTGAATTCTTTACCCAATCGGCCGGGGTTCTGACTGAAATACCTATTCCATTGTCTTCGCAAATAAATACTAAGGGCAGAGGAAGGTTCTGATAACTAATCCAGTCCGCACAGTTGAGTGCCGTCTGTGCCGAAGCGTGATTTAAGGAGGCATCACCAAAGGTACAAAGGATTACTGCATCTTCAGGAAGATTTCCTTTTAAACCCAGTTTTTTATTCTTATTAATTGATAGTGCAGCACCAATCGCCTTGGGCAGATGGGACGCTATGGTTGACGTCTGAGGAGGTATAAAGAGCTCTTTATGTCCTAAAACTTTGTGTCTACCACCACTGATAGGGTCTTCACTGGAGGCACAAAATGAAAGCAGCAGGTCATGTAATGGAGTATGTCCGTGATGTTTTTTACTTCTTTGAATTTGAAAAGCGGCATCACGATAATGCAAGAATGCCATGTCAGTCAGACGTGAGATTTCTCCCACCACTGCCATGCCTTCATGGCCGCTCGAGCCTATGGTGTAAAAACTTTTACCCTGGGCCCGAAGCTTTCGGGCCTTGATGTCCATTAATCGGGAAATAAGCTGTGATTCGAAGATATCGATTATAGTTAATGGGTCATATCCAAAAGCATCTGAAAAATCATTAAATGATGCCTTTTCAGAAAGAAATCGTCTGAAGCTTGTATCAATGATTTTGGCGCGGTCAAACATAGTATTAGTTAAAGGCAGCTATGCCTGTAACCTCACGTCCAATGATTAAACGATGAATATCTTCAGTTCCTTCATACGTATTTACTGTTTCCAGATTCAACAAGTGACGAATCACTGGATATTCATCAATGATTCCATTGGCCCCTAACATGTCACGTGCCTCTCGGGCCACGTCGAGTGCCATTCTTACATTATTCATTTTCACTAAACTGATTTGTGCAGGCTTAAGTTGTCCTCTCTCCTTGACCTGACTTAAATGCCAAGAGAGGAGTTGGGCCTTGGAAATTTCCTGAACCATTTTTGCCAATTTCGCTTGTATTAATTGATAACCTGCCAGTGGTTTATCGAACATAGGCCTGTTCATCACATAGTTTAAAGCTTCATGATAACAAGCATTGGCAGCACCTATTGCTCCCCATGCAATACCAAAACGGGCCTGGGATAAACAGCCCAGAGGACCTTTAAGACCTTCAACTCCTGGGAGTATATTTTTCTTAGGAATCTTGCAGTTTTCAAAATGGAGCTCAGAGGTAATGGAAGCTCGAAGAGAAAATTTCCCTTTCATTAAACTAGTGCTAAATCCAGGCGTGCCTTTTTCAACCAAAAATCCTCTTATCACTCCATTGAGTTTTGCCCATACGATAGCGACATCAGCAATTGACCCATTTGTAATCCACATTTTATTTCCGTTAAGAACATAACCATCGGAAGTTTCTGTTGCAGTGGTTATCATGCCACCTGGATTAGAACCAAAATCAGGTTCAGTCAGGCCGAAACATCCGATGACTTCACCCCTGGCCATAGCAGGAAGAAATTTTTGTTTTTGTTCTTCATTGCCGTAAGCATAAATTGGATACATGCACAGAGCTCCTTGCACGGAGACAAATGAACGGATGCCTGAGTCGGCACGTTCTATTTCCTGCATTACTAATCCGTAGGAAACGGTATCAATACCTGAGCATTCATATCCCTTGAGGTTTGCACCTAAAAGTCCCAAATCTGCAAAGCGTTTAATCAATTCTTTTGGAAAAGTTTCCTGTCTAAAAGAGTTCTGCATGAGTGGTAAGACTTCATCATCCACAAATTTTCGAACAGAGTCTCTGATCTCTTTTTGTTCTGAAGTAAGTAAGGATTCAAAATCAATAAAGTTTAAAGACTCATATTTTTTCATCAGGTATTCCTTTGGTAATGAACTCATCATAAGAAAGTTCAGTATCTAAAACTATGACCTAAATCACGGTTTTGTAAGTTATGATGAATTATTATAATGAAACTTAAATGCAGGAAGAGTGCCATGACAAAATCGATAAAACCATTTCTAAGAGGGCACTTTCATCAGGCCGCATTTTTTATGGCCCTTGGAGCTTGTACGCTTTTGGTCATTAAAAGTTTTGAGACATCTGCTTTTTGGGCAATTCTGATTTACTCATTAAGCTTGGTAAGCCTTCTTGGCATTAGTGCTCTATATCATCGTATCAACTGGGGTCCTCGCTTTAGAATGGTTATGAGAAGGCTTGATCATGCCGCCATTTACTTTTTAATTGCCGGAACCATGACTCCAATATGTCTTCTAACCCTTCCGGCAACATCTGGAAGAAATCTACTTATTATCGGCTGGGTAGTGGCCGTGGCCGGGATGCTTCTATCAACTGTTTTTACTCAAACACCTAAATGGTTAAATGCCTTACTGTACATTATTGCTGGTTTAATGGTGGTGCCTTTCTTGCCTGAAATGGCAGCAAATTTAGGTCCTGTTAATCTCGGTCTCATCATCAGTGGAGGTGTCATTTACGTCCTAGGTGCTCTGGCCTATGCTTTTAAGAAACCAGATTTTTTCCCCCATATATTCGGTTATCACGAGCTCTTTCATATTTTAGTTATAGTCGGGGCCGCTCTTCATTTTACAGTCATTTATAACTTACTTTAGTCCGTCACTGGATGTTGATGTTACATCAGGATATTATTTTAACATCTCATAAATGATGTCATTGATACATCAGTTCTTAGTAAGTGACTGAAACTACTAATCCATTATCTTGGCACCGTGATTGCTCTTAAGGAAGGCGGAAGAACTTTTATCCTGCAAGTTTCTTATCATCAGTTGGAAAGATGATTTTATAAAGTTCAGATGATTTTTCATCGAGAATTTTAATGATCTCCGACTTTGGTAAAAGAATGAGTTGTGAATTTTTTTTGACTCTGCATTTGAACTTGAAAGGTATGTTGTTCAGCAGATTTTGAAGACCAATAATTGAGCCAGGGGATGTAAGTTCGATGTGATTTCTTTTATTGAGAAGATTGATCTCTCCATCGACTAATATGATGCCAATGTTGGGGATTTGCTTTTCATAGACTAAATCAAATTCCGAACTGAAAGTGATAGTTTCGAAATGGGACTTTAAAGTGTCTAAATCAATTGTCTCTATCATTTGGATTTGTATTTTCATCCTCTTATTCTGAAATACTTTGAGGAATAGAAAAATGTTCTGGATCAGGTTATTTCCTTATAATTGTTGTCTTGATGGATTTAAATCAAGTGTTGAGGAAAAAAGCATGACCTATATTTAGCTTTAGTATGACCTATGTCATTCATGTTTTAATTCAAGGGTGTAATTTAAATTATGAAAAATTTTGAGACTATTGAAAAACGTTATCCTGAATACGTAAATGTACTGCCTGAAGGCCATCCTGTTAAAGTTTATTTTGATGAGAACTTCTATTTACAAAACATTCTCAGAGAATTGGATGGAACTAGCGTAGAGTCCGATTTTCAGAAGTTTTTTAATTTGTTCAATCAATTATGTGAAGTTGAAAAGCGATACGCTAGAAAAGAGAACCAACTTTTTCCTTATCTTGAAAAATACGGCTGGACTGGGCCAAGTCAGGGGATGTGGTCATTTCATGATGCTAATAGAGATCTTCTTCGAGCAGTTCGTAAAAAGATTGAATCTAATCAGCTAGAGGGTATTGATCAGGATATCAGAATCATTATTGGTGAAATGCAAAGGCTTGCGATGGTGGAAGAGATGCGGCTGTTCCCGTACTCTCTTGAACTTCTCTCTGAAGAAGACTGGCATGAAATGAAAGAGGGAGATGAAGAAATTGGTTGGATGTTAAAAGAAAGGCCTTCTCCCTTTGAAAAAATACAGACCTTAGTAGCTGAGGCCAAATCTCCGAAACAAAACAATCCAATGGGCGCACTTCACTTAGAAGAAGGTTATCTTAATCAGGAGCAGATCAATTTACTCCTGAAGTTCATGCCTGTGGATTTAACCTATGTGGATGAAAATGACCGCGTTTTATTCTATAACCGGGGTGAAGACCGGGTCTTCCCAAGAAGTGCCGGAATTATCGGTCGAGAAGTTCGTTTTTGTCATCCTCCCAAAAGTGTTGGAACAGTCCTTAGAATTTTAGAAGAGTTCAAAAAAGGTACGAAAGATGACGCTGAATTTTGGATTCGTTTTAAAGGTCGAGTCATACATATCAGATACTTTGCCTTAAGGAATAAGGATGGCATCTATAAAGGTGTTATTGAAATGTCGCAAGACATAACTGATATCCAGAAACTTGAAGGCGAGCAAAGACTTCTAAGTTGGGATAATTAATAAAAGGAAAAAAAATGGAAACTAAAGATCAAAAGAAAGTCGAAGAGAATGAAAAGTTAAATTCGGAGCAAAAGATCAAGGCCGATGAAAAAAAATCGGAAAAAAATGATGATAAAAAAGACCCACATGAGAATGGCTCATGTTGTGGAGGATGTGGAGGTTAAATATTGATATAGTTTTTTACATTAAGGCTATTTGCATTAAAGTTTTGTGGTAGTTCCTTTTCTCTCCGGATAGGGACTGCCATTTTTCATTTAGTTGATATAGTGTATAGAAATGATACACACCATAACTTTGAATCCTGCATTAGACATTAGTGGCACCGTAGATAAGCTCGTTCCTGATGAGAAAAGCTATGTCTATGATGAAATCCAGACTCCGGGGGGAAATGGTATCAATGCTGCTATCATTGCCCATAGACTAGGAGCTCCTGTATCTGCTACCGGGTTTCTGGGTGGTGCCAATGGTGATGAAGTTAAACAACTTTTAAATGAAGAACATGTACCTCATCGTTTTATTTCTATTTCAGGAAATACCAGGATGAATCTTACTGTTACCAATTCCCGTACTCACCGTCAGACCAGATTGAGTTTTCCCGGTCCAAGAATAAAAAGCAATGAATTAAAATTCCTCATAAAATTAGTGTCTGGTTTTAAAAAAAACGATCTGGTTATAATTGGTGGCAGCTTGCCTCCTGGTATTGAAGCAAGTGATGTTTCCCATTTAGTTCGTCTGATTAATAAGAAAGGGATATCATGTATGGTTGATATGCCCGGTAAAATTCTAGCTCAAGTTGTTTCTTCAAGACCTTTATTCATTAAGCCGAATTTGGTGGAATTCCAGGAGTTGGTCGGACGAAATGTAAAAACAATAAAATCAATCCTTCCGTTAGTTAGAAAGTTAAATACTTCAGTACCGCTAGTTTGTGTCTCTTCCGTAGAGGGTGGAGCAATACTTGTCACAAAGGATGAGGCCTGGTATGGGCGTATTCCAAAAGTTAAAGTGCTATCCTCGGTGGGAGCAGGTGATTCTATGGTTGGAGCGATAGCAGCTTCACTTGTACAGAATCGAAATACATCAATTAAAGATCTGCTGCAATCTGGTTTGGCAGCTTCCTGTGCCACTTTAACTGAGAAAGGTATGGTTTTAGGTTCGAAAAAAGCAATTCAAAAGTATCGTCCCCAAATATATTTGAAGGAAGTAAAATGAAGGTCTGTTTTTTCGACACTCATAGTTTTGAGCGCACTGCTTTCGAGAAAGAAAATACAAGTTTCGGATTAGAACTTCAGTTCTTGGAAACAAAGCTGAATTCTACTTCAGCTCTTTTTGCCAAGGGGTCAGATGTCGTCTGCGCATTTATAAATGATAAATTAGATGCTCAGTGCCTTCGGGTGCTGAATGACATGGGTATTAAAATGATAGCTCTGCGTTCAGCGGGTTTTAATCATGTCGATCTTAAAGTCGCCACAGAATTAGGTATACAAGTGGCACGGGTGCCAGGTTATTCACCTCATGCCATATCGGAGTTTGCCCTCGGCCTTTTATTAAGTTTAAACAGGAAAATTCATAAGTCTTATAATCGGGTCAGAGATTTGAATTTTTCCCTTGATGGTTTGGTTGGGTTTGATCTCCATGGTAAAACGATTGGTGTTATTGGTACGGGAAGAATAGGTTTGTTGTTTGCTAAAAGTGTTGAGGCCCTTGGGTGTAAAGTCCTGGCCTATGATAAATTTCCTTCAAAGGAATTTACTTATGTTGAACTCCCTGAGTTGTTGAGAGCATCCGATGTCATTTCCCTCCATATTCCACTGACTCCAGAAACTCATTATATGATAAATGATGAAAACATTAGTCTGATGAAAGACAATGTTTACATACTGAATACCAGTCGGGGAGGGCTGATTGACACTAAAGCCTTGATTAGGGGTCTCAAAAAGCAAAAAATCGGTGGAGTTGCCCTGGATGTTTATGAAGAAGAGGAAGAGTTCTTTTTCAAAGACCTGTCAGGAACGGGCATACCGGATGATGTCCTTGCCCGTCTTCTGACTTTTCCAAATGTTCTGATCTCCTCCCATCAGGCATTTTTAACACATGAAGCTTTGGGGAACATAGCTAAAACAACCCTGGAAAATATAGAGGAATTCAAAAATACAGGGACCGTATCAAAGAATAGGGTATGAAAGACCCTACTTCATTATGTTTAATCAAGTAGGGTCGCTTCTAATCTTTAAAGGAATGTGAGAAATATTTTGAATAAGTAGATAAAGCGTGATGCAGCTTTTTTAAAGCAGAATCTGCTTTACCACTTTTATTTAAATCATCTGAAATTGCAAAAAGATCATTAAGAATGACGTGAAATGTTTCATCAGCTTTTGGCCCCATTTTACAATTGCTGGCAATATCCTGGGCCGAATAAGAGATTACTGATGCCAGACTACTGTAGTCTTTATCTGTTGCTTTTTTTGTTTTAACCAGATTATGGACAACTTTGAATTTATCATGGATGGCATCCATGTTCTTTTTCATCACTGCATCGACCTCCCATTTCTTTCCATGATTTAAACTAAGTGCTTTTTTTTCTTCATGGTGATGATGATGTGATTCATTTGCCATAACGACTTGAAAAGAAAACAAGACAGCTGCCAGTACTAAGAAAAATTTCATTCTATCCTCCTATAATTGTGTCAAAAGTTTAGTCCATGTTCCGATATTATATACTTTGGCATGGCCGTTTTTCTTCAATAGCATTCTGGCCATTCCACTGCGTGTGCCGCTGGCACAACAAAATACGACAGGCCTATCTTTAGGTATTTCCTGTAATCGTCCATTTAATTCCTGTATAGGTATATTAATGCTTCCAGGAGCATTTCCTGAAGAAAATTCATCTTTTGTTCTTACATCAATAATGACAGCTCCCTCTTCCTTAAGTTTAGGTAGCATTGCAAGGATCTTTTTAGAATTCCACCATTTGTATATTAACCAGAGACTTAGTAGTCCAATTGGCCAATAGTTATTTAATATATTCACATTTTTCTCCTTGATATATTATTAAATTGTCATATAATGGTATTGTAATATTGGTCTAGTGACAAGTTATTTATGAATAAGGAGCTTCCTATGGTTATTTTAGATGTCAGAGAAAGAGAAGAGTATGAGGCAGAACATATCCCTGAGTCTATTTGTTGTCCTTTATCTCAGTTTGACTCATTGGCCCCAGGACTATTAAAAAATATTAAAGATAGTGAAATCACCATCATGTGCCGTACTGGTTCAAGAGCTAAAATGGCATTGAATGAATTAAAAAAACATGATCTTAGTCAACATCAGTTTTCTTGTTATGAGGGGGGCATTATTAAATGGAGAAATGAAGGATTACCTATTAATGGTAAAGGGTCAGTTTTTCCAGTAATGCGTCAAGTTCAGATAGTTGCTTCTACCATGATATTTCTTGCCTTTGTTGGATCATATTTTATAGCACCTGAATTTATCTATTTAAGTCTTTTTGTAGGTTTCGGATTAGCGCTCGCAGGTTATACAGGATTTTGTCCTATGGTGTTTTTATTGCAGAAAATGCCGTGGAACAATAAAAAATCTATCAGCTACACATCAAGTAATAAGGGCTGTTGCGGCTAAAGGTATTAATATGAAGATCTTTTTGAGTCTGACATTAACATTCTATTCCCTGTCCGCATTTTCGCAGACAGTGAATAAGTCTTTTGAGGAATTATGGCAGGAATTTTTTCATAAGTCTCTTCAGCAGAAATCTATTGGACAAGAGAAAGTGGCAAGTGAGCTTTCTTTAGAGAGATCGAGAAGACATTGGCTTCCGAGGGTCTATGTCACTGGACAATGGTTCAGTACTAATGACCCCACTCAAGTTTTTTTCAATCATTTAGGTCAACGCTCGATTGAGCAGGCCGACTTTATACCTTCAGATCTAAATCGTCCTGGTAGAAAAAATTTTTTGGCAGCTTCTTTAGGTGTTGATCTTCCTTTATATGAGGGAGGAATGAAGTCATCTCAAACCTCTATGTTTGAATCGTTGGTAAAAGCATCTGCGATGGAAATGAAGGCCAAAAAAACCGAGGAGTACTCAGAGCTAGGACGCCAGTTTGGAGCGGCCTTGTTGTACTCGAAAAACGGAGTGCTTTTAAATAACTTGAAAAAGAAATTAGAGTCAATAATCGCCAATTATCAGGTTGGGTCGCAAAGTAATCCTGTGGGATATTCAGGGCTTCTAGGTCTTAAGGGCGTAAGTAATCGTATTGAAGGATTGTTGACTGAGTATGAACTAAAGTCCATGAATGCGAAGAAATGGATTGCAAAAAAAACTCAAACTGATGAGAACTGGGCCCCGGATATGAAGGTGAATCTGAAGGATTTTTTAAGTTCAAATTTTACCCAAACATCGAGTTCAGCTTACTCATCTAATATTCTGGCCCAGAAGTTTAAAGTTGATACTTTAGATGACCAAAAAGATATGGAGAAAGCACGTTTCCTTCCTCGGGTAGGTCTTTTTGCTCAGAATAGTCTTTATGATGGGAATAGAGATTCTGAAAATTCCCAGACCTATGGAATTTATCTTATGTGGGATTTGTTTAACAGTGATTCTTATGGACGTTTAGGGGAGGCCAATGCCAAGGCCATGGCAGGAAAAGCAAAAATTGAGGCCTACAAGCAGGATGAAAAAATTATGCTTGATCAGCTCATGGATTCAAAGATCACTCTGGAGAAGAATTTGGTTCTTTTAAGAGATTCAGATCGATTGTTGGAGGAGCAAACTCAAAATGCTACGAGATTATTTCGTTCAGGCATGCTTTCTGCCTTGCAGCTTTCTGAAGTCATTAATCGAAGAGTGGATCTGATTGAGAACAAAAACAAGGCCGAAAATCAGTACCTTGAAGTGTACTCTAGAATTTATCAAATAAATAATTAATGAGGATGATATGAAGTTGCCAATAGTACATAAAGGATTTGCAGGACGATTGGCCGAGACCTTTGTCAGTTCCAAGCTTACTCCTGTAATCATCTTTGTGAGTTTACTCCTAGGGTTGGCCTCGGTTTACCTTACTCCGAAGGAAGAAGAACCTCAAATCACGGTTCCCATGATAGATGTCATGATTCCTGCTCCTGGCATGGAGGCCAGGGAGATAGAAAGGAATATTACGGAGCCTGTTGAAAGGGGACTGTGGGGGTTGGATGGAGTTGAGTACATTTATTCTGCCAGTCAACCACACGGCGTCCTGATCACCGTACGTTTTAAAGTTAACGAACCAATTGAGCCATCTTTAGTTAAAGTTCATCATAAACTCATGACTATGACCAATGAGCTTCCTTCTAATGTCATGAAACCAGAAGTTAAATCTTATAGTATTGATGATGTCCCTTTCATGGCGATTACATTCACATCCCCATCAAAGAATGATTTCGAATTAAGGAAACTCATTGCACCTTTAGCTCGCGAACTCTCAAGTACACCAGACTTAGGGAAAGTTGAAATGCTGGGAGGTCTTAAGCGCAGTATCCGTGTTGTAGCGGATGCAAAAAAACTGGGCCAATACTCTGTTACAATGGATGATTTATTCCAGGCACTTAAAATGAATCATGCTCTTCTACCGGCAGGCAAAAACTGGTCTGAATCCCAGGTTTTTGATGTCGAAGTGGGCGGAAAATTATCAACGGTAACAGATATCCAGCAGCTAGCAATCGGTGGACGTGCCGGAAAAATAGTTAAAGTAAAAGATGTCGCAAAAGTACTTGATGGACCCGAAGAACGTACCCGGATTTCAACACTGTTTGATAAAGATAAAAGAATTAATGGAGAGAAGGCAGTTACAATTAGTTTTTCAAAACGTAAGGGCACTAACGTTGTGACCCTCGCCGAAACATTACTCAATAGGGTTAATACTTTCAAAAAAGATCTCCCACAAGATGTGGAATTAACTGTTATTCGAGATTATGGAGCAACTGCGGGTGAAAAATCGAATGAACTGATTGAACATCTAATTATCGCAACTGTGTCTGTAGCACTCCTGATTGCTCTTGCCATGGGATGGAGGGCAGCTTTGGTTGTGGCCATCGCCATACCAGTTACCCTGGCGCTGACACTGGCAATATATTATTTCATGGGCTACACACTCAATCGAGTAACCCTCTTTGCCTTAATCTTTTCCATCGGTATCCTGGTAGATGATGCCATTGTCGTAGTGGAAAATATTGAGAGATATTTAAAGACATATAAGAATCTCAGTATTCTGCAGGCAACTTTAAGGGCGGTGAGTGAAGTAGGAAACCCTACCATTCTTGCTACCTTCACGGTCATCGGTGCCATCTTGCCAATGGCGTTTGTGAGAGGTCTTATGGGCCCTTATATGAAACCCATTCCAGTGGGTGCCAGTCTTGCCATGATTCTATCTCTCTTTGTCGCTTTTATTGTGACCCCTTGGGCATCAGTCTTGTTGTTAAAACATGAACATCCTGTAGAAGATGAACATCAAGATATTCAGGATGGCCCTTCGAAGCTGGACAAAATATATATTTGGCTAACTGATCACTTACTTTCAAAAAAAATATGGGCCCTTGGTTTCACTTTAGGAGTGACAGTACTTTTCCTGGCGGCAACATCTATGTTCGCAACTAAAGCTGTCAAAGTTAAAATGCTCCCTTTTGACAATAAAAGTGAATTCCAAATTACTGTCGATTATCCTGTAACAACACCCCTTAAGCTTTCCAACGAATGGTCTAAGGAACTGGCAAGCATCATTCTTAAACATGCTGATGTAAAGAAAGTTCAGATTTTCTCAGGGGAAGCTGCACCGTTTTCCTTCTCAGGCATGGTTAAGCATACTTTCTTAAGAAAATCTGAGTATATGAGTGACTTGCATGTTGTTCTTTCTGATAAGCATGATAGGGAAAAAACCGGACATGATATTATTAACGATTTACGACCATCGATTAAGGCCTTTGCAGATTCTCGCTCAGCTTCCACCAAGGTTCTGGAAATCCCTCCTGGTCCTCCAGTGATGGCAACGATGGTTGCAGAAATTTATGGAAAGAATTTAGAAGAAAGAAGAAAGGCTGGACACCTTGTTAAGGAGTTATTTGAAACTGAGCCTAGTGTAGTTGATCTTGATTGGACTTGGAAAGAAATTCGACCACGGCTTATCTTTCCTTACGATTATACCAAAGCTGGCCTCTACGGTACTAAATCGGCCCAGATATGGAATTTAGGGCAACTGATTTTTAACGAAACCAAGGTCGCTACTTTAAATGATTTTTCGAGCCCAGAAGAGGTTGCTATCGATCTATCTTTGGATCAGGTTACCAGATCAGGTAAGAACCCTTTTCAAGGTCAAAATCTTCCAAGTTTTGAAGCAGGTATTGTGAAAGCAGATAATGTCCTGAGTAATACATTTCAAACTAAAACTGAGGTTCTGCATAGAAAGAATCTTCGGCCGGTTGAATATGTTTTATCTGAACTGGCCGGAGAGGAAGAAGCTCCCGTATATGGAATTTTGAAATTAGAACCGAAGATTCCATTTAAAACCCAAACTGCGGAAGTTCCGTGGGATACAAATGAGATTACGGTAAAATGGGATGGTGAATGGTTCATCACATACGAAGTTTTTCGTGATCTTGGTGCAGCTTTTGCTGCGGTGATGATCCTGATCTATATTCTGGTTGTAGGATGGTTTAGAAGTTTCTTAGTACCACTAGTGATCATGGCGCCTATACCTATCTCCTTGATTGGAATCGTGCCAGGCCATTATCTGACCGGTGCCTATTTTACTGCTACTTCCATGATTGGGTTTATTGCAGGAGCAGGTGTCATTGTCCGTAATTCCATCATCCTGGTAGATTTTATTGAACATCAAATCCAGAATGGAATGGAACTTAAACAGGCCGTGATAAGTGCGGGTGTTCTACGATTCAGACCCATGCTTTTAACGGCAGCTGCTGTGGTAGTTGGTAGCGCAGTGATGCTTTTTGATCCAATCTTTCAAGGACTGGCCGTGAGTTTAATTTTTGGTGAAATTGCTGCCACTTTATTAAGTCGTTTTGCAGTACCTTTGTTTTACTACTGGATGATTGGGAAAAAACGATTTGCAGAATTAACCCATAAGACTGAGAATATGAATATATGGGGAGATATTTATGAATCCAGAAAAGATGAAAGATAAGTGCGTAGAGGTCTCTACTATAATGAAAGCGATAGCACATCCTCAGCGTCTGATGATTATGTGCTATCTGGCCGAAGGGGAAAAGAACGTAGGAGAAATTCAGGAACTGTGCGAGATTTCACAGTCTCAGTTGTCTCAATTTTTGAATAGAATGCAGAGAGAAAAATTATTAAAAGTCAGAAAAGAAAGTCAGTTCTCATATTATAGTATCGCGGATAAGAATTTAATTAAACTTGTTCAGTCAATGCAAAAGATATTTTGCACTTAAGGAAATCGATGAATGCAAAATTAGTCTGGAACGGGAATATGAAGTTTACCAGTGATAACCATGGCCTGATATCTGTGATGGATGCGGCCAAGGAGCACGGTGGAGATGACTCAGGTCCTAATCCTAAGGAATTAGTCCTTAATGCAATGATGGGTTGTACTGCAATGGATGTCGTTGCTATCTTAAAGAAAATGCGTCAGAACATCGCTGAGTTCAAGATGGAAATTGAAGCGGAGAAAACGACTGTCCATCCAATTCATTTTGAATCTGCTGTATTGATTTTCCTTTTAAAAGGTGAACTTGACCGTGAGAAAGTAATTAAAGCGGTGGATTCTTCACTTACTAAATATTGTGGAGTCAATTATATGATTTCAAAAACATGCAGGATAAGTTTTCGAATCCTGCTAAATGATCAAATAATTAAGACTGGTCCTGTTAATTTCATTCAACCGGAAGCCTGAATATGAAATCTCTGTTTATGATTATGATTATGATTTGTTTTGTAATGATGTTTGATGCCAAAGCTCAAAACTTTGAAGTCGAGGCAAAAAAGCTAGCAACTGATCTTAAATCATCCTTAATGAAAAACTTATCTCAAAAAATTGCATCAGAAGGGGCAGTAAAGGCCATTCCATTTTGTCATACGAATGTTGGGCCGATAGCAAAAGCGGCCGCTAATGAGAGGATGAATAAGTTTGAATTTGGTCGAACTTCTCATAAAATTAGAAATGAAAAGAATCTGGCCATGCATTGGGCCAAATCCTATCTCAAAGAGTTTCAAGGTAAGTTTAAAGGTGATGTCAAAAAAGATTTTATTATCCATAAACTAGAAAATGGAAATCGGGTTTATTTGGAGCCTCTTTATATCCAGGCACAATGTCTGACTTGCCATGGGGAAAATCTAAATAAATCAGTAAAAATGGAATTGAACAAAGTTTATCCCAATGACCGGGCGACAGGCTTTAAGTTAGATGAATTTCGAGGTTTTATCTGGATTAAGGAAAAATAGTCCAGTCCTTGAGATTTTAAGCCGTATTAAATTTAAGTGATCTTGTTCAAACCATTTATTTTTGGCCAACCAGATATTGTTTCGAGGTGATGGATGAGGAAGTACCACGAAAGGGGAATCAATTGTCGCATGCTCCTTTATCTTCTCACTTAATTTGCCTGGCCCCAAAAAATATTCCGTAGCGTAGGAGCCAACTAAAATTTTTAATCTGACCTCCTTTAAGTGACAGAGAATGGTGTCCATCCATCGCACCTGGCATTCAGGTCGGGGAGGATTATCTCCACTTTTTCCCCTGCCGGGATAGCAAAATCCCATTGGAACGATGGCAAAGTTGCTCGCTTGATAAAAATCCTGTTTTGAAATCTGGAGCCAAGTTCTTAATCTTATTCCGCTGGCATCATTCCAGGGTCTATTAGTTTCATGCGCAAGTATACCAGGGGCCTGTCCAATCAGCATGATCTTGGATGATCTAGAAAATTGGAGGATGGGTTTCGGGTTGAGGGGAAGTTCTTCTCGGCATAGATTACAGGACCTGATCTTAGTTAAAAGTTTCATGGAGAAATCTTAACAAAGCTGTTGTGTTAAGGGGAAAAAACAAAATACGCCTGTTTAAGTCGGGAAATTCTCATCTTTTAAGGATTTCCAGTTATATCCGATAAGAGCGTATGAGCTTTCGTATTAATACCAATATAAGCTCCCTCATGGCGCAAACTCCTTTGAATAAGGTCTCTCGAGAGATGGAGGAGAGTTATGCCAAATTAAGTAGTGGTCAGAGGATTACTAAAGCGGCCGACGATGCGGCCGGTTTAGCAATATCCGAGAAGCTTAAGGCAGAAATTAGATCCTCTCATCAGGCCAATAGAAACGCTAACGATGGTATATCCCTGGTTCAGACCGCTGAGGGTGGACTTAATGAAACTTCCAGCATTTTAACCCGCATGAGGGAACTTGCGATTCAGGCAGCATCTGACACTTTGGGTGATGCCGATCGTTCGAAAACCAGCATGGAGTATCAGCAATTAAAGAGTGAGCTGGACCGTATCTCGCAAACAACCGAGTTTAATGGTCGAAAACTTCTCAACGGTCAGGGCCCCAAACTTGATTTTCAAGTGGGAGTTGGCTCAAATAATTCAGAGGATCAGATTAGTTACAATACCAGTGGTCTGAATTCCGGAGTGGACTCGTTAGGAGTCACTTCTGCCATGATCAATTCAAAGCGTGGTGCCCAGGAGAGCTTGGCCAAGATTGATTCGGCCTTAAATAAAGTTTCCGGTCAAAGATCTGTACTAGGCTCCTTGCAAAATCGGCTTACCAGTAGTTCAAACAACTTGATGGTTTATTCTGAGAATATGAGTTCGACCAACAGTCGGATTCGTGATGTGGATTATGCTGATGAGACGGCAAAGCAGGCGAAGAATTCTATTGTGAGTTCTGCTGGTACGGCCGTTCTTGCTCAGGCGAATATGTCCGGGCAGGCAGCCTTAAAACTTCTTAGTTAGAACTTCTGATTTTATCCGGATCAATATTAATTGGGATAGAAGTCCCGGACCAAATGGATTTCTTATGAGATCCTACGATGATTTTTTTAGAATTAAGTTTGATATCAATAATAGCGTTGAAATTGGCCTGGGCCGCATAGAAGGCCATTTTCATAATAGCTTCCTGTTCATCAGCGCAATCTTCAACAAAATAGGGATCTTCTTTTCTTTTTAAATAGCTGGTTTGTTTTGATTGCTCTTTAGTAAAGATGATTATTTCCCGCGCCCTCTCGAGTGTCTGATTATATTCCTCTAAAGGCCCACTGACTTTATCGTCAAAACAATTGGTACAATATGTTGGATGGGTCAGATCTTTAGGAATAACTTTCAGGTATGAGAAGCTCTCTTCGCCCACAAAATGACCACAAGATTTGCACACAGGATCCTGACAAAGACCGCAGAGATAATTGGCCTTAGGCTTTCTGCATGATTTACAAACATTACTCATAATTGGTTCACTTTTAGAAACTTTAGAATTTTCTCACATATTGATCTGCAACGTTCTGGATGTCCAGAGAAATGGTTTTAAAATATCTGCCTCATTCACTTGGCAAGTCACTTTCAAGTGCTGCAAAATCATTTTGGCACTGAATGAAATCATATACTTCTCGCATATCAAGGCCATTGAGAAGTTTTTTATAAGTGCTAAGATAGGTGGCATGAAAAACAAGCCATTAATCTTCACAGTCCTTTCAATCCTCTGTCTGATTGAACCTGCCATAAAAGTACTCTATTTTAAGGCCATTACTCATTTTGATTTCATGGTGATTTTTACCAACTTGCAAGCTAGAAATTCTTTTATGGAAGTTGTAGATTTTTGGTTAATTTTCCCTGTCGCAGGAATGTTGATTTTAAGGTTAAGAAAATGGACTTACTTCGCCTTTATGGGAGTGCTGGCCTATATTAACTACAATATATTCACCTATGAGAAGTACACCTGGCCTTATAACAGCGATTCCCCATTCATGTATAACTACGTAGTCGCCATTTTATCGGTTGCGGTTTTTGCCTATTTTCTATCGCCTAAGGTTCGAGAGCCATTCTTTGATCGTAGAGTTCGTTGGTGGGAGCCTAAAACTCGTTACAACGTAAGGATCCATTGCAAACTTCATAGCAATAACTTTGCTTTTCCTACTGAGATTATCAATATCTCTCAAACTGGTGCCTTCCTTTTAGATTCGAAATACATGAAGGCCGGTGACCAGTTACAAATGGAGTTTAATTTTCTTGGGCAGACTATCATTTTGCCTGTTGAAATTATTCACAAGCACACTGTTCAAAACCAAACTGGTTACGGTGTGAAATTTAATTTTAATACATTGGCCCAAAGCATGAGAATGGCCAAAGTCATTCATGTTATAAAAAAATCACACGGCATGTTTAAAGAAGAGAAGATTAAAGATCTTGCAGCATGAAATGTTGCTTTTCCTGGGGATAGTTGCCACATATTAAAATCATTTCTTAAAAATTCCTCTATATAAATTTGGCCCTCCCGTTGCATTCCTCCCACGAGTCTAGTTTTAACGTGGGGATTTAATGCCTATGTTTCTTAAATCGTCGATAAAAACCGTTCTAGTATTCCGTGCCTTGAAACTGGGTGATATGTTGTGCTTTATACCTACGCTCAGGGCCTTGAGAAACGCATATCCTAACGCTGTTATAAGCCTGGTTTCTCATTCTGCTATGAAAAGCCTGTTTGAACGCTTTGATCACTATATTGATGAGTTTATTACCTTCCCGGGATTTCCTGGAATGCCCGAACAAAAAGTGAATCCTCAAGAAGTCGTTCAGTTTATAGCATCTCTTCAGAGTCGGCATTTCGATCTGGTTCTTCAGGCACATGGCAGTGGAGAAATCAGTAATTCGCTAGTGAGCTTATTTAATGCCAAGAAAATTGCTGGCTTTTATCGTCAAGGTGGATTTTGTCCTTATCCTGAATTCTTTACAAGTTATCCAGAGCAGAAGTCAGAAGTACATCGATGTCTTTTGCTACTTGAAAAATTAAAAATTAAGAATCTGGGAGATCAGCTGGAATTCCCTCTCAAGGTCATGGATGAGGAACAGCTAGAAAACGAGCTTATGATAATGGGAGTTACACTTGCCAGGAATGCCTATTACTGTCTTCATCCAGGTGCCTCTACTGAAAGTAAACGCTGGCCTTCTTCTAGCTTTGCTAAAATTGCTGATTACCTGATTGAAAGAGGATTTAAAGTTGTTTTCACAGGTTCATACCATGAGTCTGAGTTGGTGCGGAAAATACGTAAAGAAATGAAGCATGATGCAATTGATACTGCCAGTCTGAATCTACCCTTGGGACCACTTGCCAGTTTAATAAAGAATGGCCGTGGTGTGATTTGTAATGACACTGGTGTCTCTCATCTTGCGGCCGCCCTTAAAAAGAAAAGCCTTGTGATTTTTACCGAAACGGACCCCGACCGTTGGGCACCTGTTGATAAGAAGCTTCATCAATGGTTACTCAAACCGGATATTTTTGGTGTGATCAGTAAAATTGATCAAATGGAGGCGGCATGAAGCGGCTTAAAATTTTTACCTGGCACGTTCATGGCAGTTATCTCTATTATCTTTCACAAATTCCTCATGACATTTATCTGCCAAAAAAGGAAATAGCAGAAGTTGGCTATTACGGAATTACTCCAAGTTATTCCTGGCCATCTAATCTGCATGAGATTCCGGTTGAAGATGTAAAAAACGAGCAGTTTGACTGCATCTTGTTTCAACATGCAGAAAATTATTTAATTCACCAGCATGAAATACTGAGCGAAGAACAAAAACGTCTGCCTAAGCTCTTTCTGGAACATGACCCTCCTCGAGACAATCCTACCAATACTTTTCACTGTGTCGATGATCCAAATACCACTGTCGTGCATGTAACCGACTTTAACCGCCTGATGTGGGACTGCAGAAGGTCATCAACAACAGTGATTGATCATGGAGTGATGATTCCCGAGCATGTGAGGTACCAAGGCGATTTTGAGAAAGGTATTGTTGTGGTTAACAATATTCATAAGCGGGGAAGAAGATTAGGTCTGGATATATATCAAGAAGCTCGTGCCACACTTGCTTTAGATTTAGTGGGAATGGGGTGGAAAGAGGCCGGGGGAATAGGTGAGGTGTCACATGCTGAGCTTCCGGCCTTTAGTTCCAGATATCGTTTTTTCTTTAATCCAATCAGATATACCAGTCTTGGATTGTCTATCTGTGAAGCGATGATGATTGGACTTCCGGTCATCGGATTGGCGACGACAGAGCTTGCAACCATTATTGAAAATGATGTTTCAGGATTCATCTCAACCAGACCGGGTGAGTTGGTAGAAGCTGGTAAAGAGCTTATGAAAGATCAACGATTGGCAAAAAAATGGGGGGAAGGAGCAAGGAAAAAAGCTCTCGAGCGCTTTTCTATCAACCGCTTTATTGATGACTGGAACAAGACATTGAACCAAGTTGTTATTCAATAGTTTTATTGAAGGAGCTTACATGGACATTGCAATAATAAGTGAACATGCTTCTCCCATAAGTTCTCTCGGAGGAAAAGATGCCGGTGGACAAAATGTCTATGTAGCCCAACTGGCAAGCCATCTGTGTCGTTTGGGCCATACTATTGAAGTCTTTACCAGAAGAGATGATCCAGATATTCCGATTGTTCAAGATGTTGCTGAAGGTTTTCGGCTTATTAATGTACCGGCAGGGCCGGCATTTCCTATCCCAAAAGAAAAACTTTTACCCTATATGAAAGAGTTTACTCAGTTCACTCTTCAATATTTCAAAGGAAGATCAAAACCTTTTGACATCATTCACAGTAATTTTTGGATGTCTGGTCTGGTTGCTACAGACATAAAAAGAGCTTTGAAGATTCCTTTCATGATTACTTTTCATGCTCTGGGGAGGGTAAGAAGAATTCATCAAGGGAAGACAGACGGTTTTCCTGATGAGCGTTTTCAAATTGAAGAGCGTATTGTGAAGGAAGCTGATGGAATTATTGCTGAATGTCCGCAAGATTATCATGATCTATTGACTCACTATCGGGCCTCAAGATCCGTCATCCATATCGTGCCTTGTGGATTTGATGCGGAAGAAATGCATCCCATTCCAAAAAAATATGCACGTAAGTTGTTGGGATTGAATGCAGATGAAGAAATCATTCTTCATCTGGGCCGCATGGTTCCAAGAAAAGGGGCCGACAATGTGATTAAGGGCTTCGCTCAATATGTTAAGCATGCCAAGAAGCCCGGTCGTTTGTTAATAGTAGGAGGAGAAACGGAGACACCGGATCCAGTACTCACTCCGGAAATTGGTCGGTTGATGAAAGTTGCCACAGATGAAGGGGTTGAGAAAATAGTGACTTTTACCGGCAGCAAGGGCAGAAGCATGCTTAAAACCTATTACAGCGCTGCTGATGTTTTCGTTACAACTCCCTGGTATGAGCCTTTTGGAATCACTCCTATTGAGTCCATGGCCTGTGGAACTCCAGTAATCGGTTCTTCGGTTGGTGGCATCAAATTTACTGTCAAACATGGTGAAACAGGTTTGTTGGTACCCCCGAATGATCCAATAGAATTAAAACAAGCGCTATTAAAAATCATGAGTGATGAAGAGTTGAGAGTGAAATTTGGTGAAAATTCTATTCATCGTGCAAATCAGCTTTTTACCTGGGAATTAATGGCCCGTCAGATAGAAACAATCCTTCATTCTCATCTTTATCCTGTTCAAAATAGAATTCATTTGCCTGAACTGGTTGAAAATAATTTCTTTATTAAACTGAAAAACGAGGAGGTTCTCGATGGCAACAGACAATCAAATGTCTAATAAGGTCGCCTTAGTGACTGGCGGCGGTAGTGGTTTAGGCGCAGCTATTTGCCATACTCTGGCAAGTTCAGGCATCAAAACAATCGTTGCAGATATTCATCTTGAACGTGCCCGACAGATTGCCGGCGCAATTGAAAGCAAAGGCGGCAAGGCCATGGCGGTTGAACTGGATGTAACAGACTTTGAAAAAATACCTGAGAAACTTCAGGAAATTGTTAATCAGTACGGAAGTCTGGATGTATTGATTAATAATGCAGGAGTTGATCTCACAACATCAATCACCGAAATGCCAATTGATAAATGGAATAAGATTATGGCGACAAATTTAACAGGCCCTTTTGTCCTTTCAAAAGAAGCCTTGAAAATAATGGAAAATAAAAAAGGCAACATCATTAATATTGTATCCACTGCCGCAAAACGCAGTTGGGCCAATGCTTCTGCTTATCACGCCAGTAAGTGGGGTCTATTAGGTTTCACCCATGCTTTACATGTTGAAGGCAGACAAATGGGAGTTAAGGTCACTGCAGTCATTTGTGGAGGAATGAGGACTCCTTTTTTAACGGATCGTTTTCCTGATATTGATCTTTCAACTTTGCAGCCGCCTGAGAATGTTGCCAAGGTCATTGCGCAAATTCTGCAAATGCCTGAGGAGTCAGTGATACCTGAAGTTATGGTTCTTCCTATGAAGGAGACTTCATGGCCATAGGAACAGAATTTCACAAGGGGGCAATCTTTTTTGATAAGGATGGGACTTTAGTCGAAAACATTCCTTATAATATTGATCCTAATAAAATTTCTTTCACTCCCGGTACAGATCGGGCCCTCGCATTACTCAAAGAATTTTATCAATTTCATGTGGTTTCTAATCAGGCAGGAATTGCTCTGGGAATGTTTGAGGAAGAAGATTTGGCCCCTGTAAAAAAAAGAATTCGTGAAATGTTCTCTGAATTCGGAGCAGAATTAAAAGATTTCCATTATTGTCCTCATCATCCTGAAGGGAACATCTCCTCTTATACCTTTGAATGTGACTGCAGAAAACCGGGTTCTCTAATGTTGGAAACGGCGGCCCAGATTCACTATATTAATTTAAATGCTTCCTGGATGATAGGCGATATCTTAGATGATGTTGAGGCAGGAAAACGGGCAGGGTGCCGAACCATTTTTTTAGATGTGGGAAATGAAACAGAATGGCTTCCCGGTGAATTTCGAGTTCCTGATTACATTGTAAATAATCTAGAGGAAGCGGCTCTTCTGATTTTAAGTAACCGGAGTATCAAAATATGAACTCTTGGTCAGAAGCAAAGAATATCCTTTGTATTCGTCTTGATGCCATGGGTGATCTGATCATGACAACCCCTGCTATTAAGGCCTTAAAGAAAGCAGTATCTGGAAGGAAAATAACACTGCTCGCTTCACTGGAGGGAACTAAGATTGCTGAAAGTATACCGCTTTTTGAGAAAGTCATTTCTTACCAAGCTCCCTGGTTAAAGGCCGGTGGGATAAAAAACGATCCAGTCCCGGATCTGGAGATGATTCAAACAATTAAAGGCCATAACTTTGATGGAGTTGTCATTTTCTCAGTCTATAGCCAGAACCCTCTACCTTCTGCCTTGTTAAGTTATTATGCTGGTATACCACTCAGGGCAGCTGTCTGTAGGGAGAATCCGTATTCTTTACTCACACATTGGGTGAAAGAGGTGGAACCTCATTTAACGGTTAAGCATGAGGTCAGACGGCATTTGGATTTAGTCCAACACCTGGGAGCTTCAGGCGAAAACCTGCCACTGACATTAATGATGGATATGGATGCACTGGAAAGTCTGGAAGATAAGTTAATGAAGCTTCAGATTAATTTGAAAGATAAAGATTGGATTATCATTCATCCAGGGTCTACCGCCGAATCCCGTCGTTATCACGCAGAAGGGTTTGCAGAACTGGCCGACCTTCTGACTGAAAGAACAGGCAGAAGGATTCTCTTTACTGGGACTGAAGCTGAGAGAGATCTTATATCACAAGTTCAAAGTTTGATGAAAAATTCCAGTGTTAATCTGGGGGGAGTACTTTCATTAAAAGAAATGATCGCCTTAATAGGGAAATCTCAATTACTTATTTCTAATAATTCAGGTCCAGTTCATATGGCCGCGGCACTTGGAACTCCCGTTATTGTTCTTTATGCCCTTACTAATCCTCAACACACCCCATGGCTGATTCCTCATCATGTACTCTATCATGATGTCTCCTGCAAGTTTTGTTATAAAAGCATTTGTCCTGAAGGCAATAATGCTTGTCTCAATATGATAAAACCTGAAACGATTTTTGAAAAGGCCTGTGAATTATTAAACAATGAGGATGCCCCTTGTTTTGATTTTAAGGCCATTCATCCATTGAACTTAACTGTGCCTGCCTATTAAAAAAAGGAAGCAATATGTTTATTTTGGAAAATAGCAAGCTACTGATTCAAATTGATAATTGTCGCGGAGCTAAGGTTATTCAGTTCCTCGATAAGGCCACAGGCAAAGATTGGGTCTGGAAGCCATCTGACAATAAAATTCAAACTGGAATTGATACTTTAAATTTAGAAGCTGGTTTTGACGATCATTGGACAGGCGGATTTGAAGAGGTTTTTCCCAATGATGCTCCTACGGAGGTTGAAAGTTTCAGGCTTGTTGATCATGGTGAATTGTGGCGGAGATCCTGGGAATTGATACGATCTAACGAACAAGAAATTTGTTTCACATTAAATTGTGAAACCTATCCTATGTCAGTCACTAAAACATTCACCTTAGATACGAATAGTTCTGAGCTTAACATACATTATGAAATTGAATCTCGTGCCTCAAAAAGATTACCGTTTATCTTTAAACTTCATCCTGCATTAAGTATTGAACCTGGGGACGAATTTCAGATGCCAAACGCTAAAATGGCTCCGGTTGCCATGGAATTTAGTCGTCTTCTTGGCAAGAATGATTCCGCTATTTATAAAGCGCTACCGAATGATGGTTATTCGCGTGAGTTTACCATATTGAGTGAACTGGATGGGGGGAATTGCTCTATCTATAATCCACGTACAAATAGTAAGTTAACCTTGAATTTCCCTATTAATATTCTTCCTCATTTATGGCTTTTCCAAAGCTATGGTGGTTTTAGAAATCATTACGTCTCAATGGTTGAGCCTACCAATGCCGGCCATTATGATCTTGCTTACGCTAACGAAAATAACTTATGCGGTCATTTAGATCCCCTTGAAAAAATTAACTTTGATATAAAAATAAAAAATGAGCATGTTAAATAAGAAAGAAGTGAAGAAAATTGGTGTTCTCAGAGCAAATGCCCTTGGGGATTTTATCCTCACTCTTCCTGCGATTGAAGCATTAAAGCATACCTATCCTCAAGCTGAGCTCATACTTTTGGGAAGAAAGAATCATCAGGAGTTTCTCAAAAATAGAAAAACGGTCATTGATAGGATTATTTCTATACCCGAATGCATACAGTTCAATGAAAGTATGCTGGAAGAAGATGATGAGAAATTGCAGTTTCTCAATAACATGCAAAAAGAACACTTTGATCTTTTAATTCAGCTCCATGGCGGCGGAAGATACTCCAATCTTTTCATCAATCAGATTGGATCCCGCTATTCCATAGGAGCGAGAACTCAAGATGCTCCACCTTTAGATAGCACTGTTCAGTATTCTCAATTCCAGCATGAAATTTTGAGACAGCTGGAGATTGTACAACTAGCAGGCGTTGAATTGGAAAGTATTGCACCAAAGATTACAGTCTCCAATGAAGAAGTAAAATGGGCCCGGCTTTATTTGGAGAAACATTTGAAGAGAGGAATTGGCCCATTTGTTCTGATCAATCCAGGTGCTAAAGACCCAAAAAGAAGATGGCCGGCATCAAACTTTTTGAAAATTGCAGAAAAGTTAAACTTGGCCGGATACACCATTCTTTTTAATATTGGACCAGAAGAAAAAGAATTAGCGAGCGAATTAAGACACCCAGTGAACCTCATCTCGCCCGGTTTGGATGAAATCACCGGTATTATTTCTTTGTCTGAATTGGTTATATCAAATGATACAGGAACTCTTCATCTGGCTACAGCTTTACAAAAAAAAGTTGTTGGACTCTTTTGGTTTGTAAATTTATTAAACTATGGTCCCACAACTTCAAAAGACAAGAGAATTTTAGTTTCATGGGAGGTTCAATGTCCCGAATGTAAGTGTAATTGCCTGGAAACAGCATGTGGCCACAATAAATCACTAATAGCTTCGATAGCGCCAGAAAAGGTCCTACAAGCATCTAAAGAACTTTTAGCAATCAATTAAGGAGGATCTCTATGATTGTCACCATTGAAGTCTCAGTAGGGGAATTACTGGATAAAATCTCTATTCTTGAAATAAAATCACTCAGAATTAAAGAAGAAGAGAAGCTTAGAAATATCAAAAGAGAATTGCAGAGTTTGACCGTTGTACGTGATGCTCAAATTCGTAGGGAGGATATAGAAGACTTGTATGGCCAACTTAAGTCAATTAACGAAAGCCTATGGAGAATTGAGGACAGTATTCGTCTTTGCGAAAAAAGGAAAAACTTTGGTCAGGAATTTATTCAACTTGCAAGAATGGTTTATCAAGAGAACGATCAGCGCTCCAGAATAAAATCTGAAATTAATAACAAACTTGGTTCAGTCCTTCGTGAAGAGAAGTCTTACTCAGAATATTCATTTCAATAAACTATTTCACATCTCATAAGTTTGTAGAGTTAAAACCTGAGAATTTTAACTCTGCATATTCTTTTTTTGCTATTCGAAAATTAACTTTTAACATTAAACCTTAAGTGATTCTATAGTTTCAAACGATAGAAAATTTACTTTAAAAAAAGATTACAAATCGTTTTAAAGGTTCACTTTATGTTAAAAAAAATCCTCTTTTCTCAAGTCTCTCCCATTATTCGACAAGGCCAAAAGAAGCCTCTTGTCCTGAACGATTTTCCTGAATTACCTGAGCTTTGGAACCCTGAAACTTATGACAAAGGTTTTGACCAATTAAACGGCAGGAAAGGTGGTAAAGACTTTATTCGACAAGTTGTACGAATACTGAAGCCTCAAGCAAATCGGTTGGCCATCATGATTCTGTTCATGTTGATACTAAAAATGTCATCCCCAGTTCTTATTCATGAGTTAATCAAAACGGTGGGACTTGCGTCTTCTGGAAATATTTCACTTTGGAGTGGAATAGGAACAGCGCTTATTCTATGTGCTGTCCAATTAATCTCCGCCATTTTAGGACAACATTATGTCTATCACGCCGTAACTTCAACTCAATCTGCTATAAATGGAATTAACCAGCGAATTTGCCGCTCTATCCTGGGTTCAACAGCTGCCGATAATAAGAAAGGACAGGTGATTAACCGGGCCAGCGCCGATGCAGAATTAGCGGGAGCTTCTTTATGGGCAATAGGTGAAGTGGTGCAGATCGTTTTAACCATGATTGCAACTGGATCCCTATTATTTTATTATCTCGGAACAGCTGCGATTGCTCCTCTTGTAATCATGACACTACTCATGCCTTTATCTCGTTGGTTCTCTCATCGATTCTCTGCCATACAGGGACAGATAATGAAGAACAGGGATGAAAGAATTGGACGGATGTCTCAATTCTTAGAAGGAATTAAAGTTATTAAGTCGTTTGTCTGGGAGAAAGTAGTTCGGGAAGAAGTCGGGAAAATTCGACATGAGGAAAATAAATCCTGGAAAAAGATGGCCAATTATAAAGCCTTTTCCACTGGGAGTTATCTATTTGCCAGTTTACTTGTGTCTCTAATTGCTTTTGGTGTTTTTGTTCTACAAGGTCAGACTTTGACGGCAGCAACTGCTTTTACCTGTCTGACACTTTTTGGCTATCTTGAACCATGTTTTAGGCAACTTCCAAAAATTCTGGGAGACGTAAGTTCTTCATTAGTTGCTGGGAATCGAATAGCTTCGTTACTGAATGATTCTGAGGTTTCTGATCATTCTGCTAATGAGATGATAGTGAGTGGTGTGGAACTTAAGGATCTAACTGTTTCATATGAGTCACAGAAAAATGCTTTGAAAGAATTCAATCTTGTTCTGAAGAAAGGTGAAAGTGTTGCTATTATCGGCCCTGTTGGTTCAGGGAAGACCACTTTATTGAAAACTATTTTAGGAGAAATTCAACCCGAGAAAGGAACGGTTCTGAAAGAGAAATGTCCTACTGCTTATGTTCCCCAGGATCCTTTTCTCTTTCATGCCTCTTTGGAGCAGAATATCGTTCTTGGCTCGGAAGCAATCGATGAGTATTTCTTGAAACAGGCCCTTCACGCTTCTTGTCTTGATCATGACCTAAATCTTTTACCAAATGGACTTCAGACCGAAATAACTGAAGGCGGAGGTAATTTATCTGGTGGTCAAAAGCAGAGAGTAAATCTGGCCCGGGCGGCGATTCATTCACCTAAACTAGTGATTATGGATGATCCTTTTTCAGCTCTCGATGCTGGTACTGAAAAAGAGATTGTTGATCGGTTAGTCTTTGGTATGTGGAAGGGTCAAACGCGTATCGTTACCACCCATCGCCTGGCCCATCTTAAAAACTTTGATCATATTATTTATATGGACGGTGGCTCGATTATTGCTCAAGGAAGCTTTAGTGATCTTCTGTTACATAACCAGGAATTTCAGCGTTTTTATTTTGAACAAGTTGCCAGCGTTGAAAATAAAGGGAAAGAAATAATTGGATCTGAAAAAATCCAGGAAAGCGCTCCAAAGCAATTAGGTAACTTTAATGTTGTAGAAGTAGAAGAGCAAAAGACCGGTGAAATCGCTCTCAAACTTTATTGGGATTATTTTCGGGCCATGGCCAACTTTTCCAAGAAGCAGTTGCCCTTTACTATAGGTCTTCTACTTTTAACATCTCTCAGCGCCATGCTATTACCGATTCTTCAAAACAAATGGCTATCGCGCTGGACCCAGTCTCTTAATGAGACGAAGGGAGTTGATAACCATCATTACTTACTGGTTTATGCTGCAATTGGTGTCCTGACTCTTATCGTTTGTGCTTTACAGCACTTTTACTGGGCACGGAAAGCTGTAGATGCTTCTCAGGCCCTCCATAGAAATGCACTTAATGGGGTCTTATCCACTGTCCTTCGCTATTTTGATGCTAATCCGACTGGAAGGATCCTTAATCGGTTTTCTCGTGATCTGGATGCAGTCGAAAAAGATTTATCATGGTCTTTAGAAGAAGCGTTTATGGCCCTTTTGAATTCTATTGGTGCAGTCTTTGTTCTCTTAACAGCACTTCCTCTTATGGGCGTGATTGTCTTGCCTGTAGTCGTGCTTTATTCGTTTCTACAGAAGACATATCGATCTTGTATGCGAGAGGCTAAACGGTTGATGGCCGTAGCTCGCTCACCTAGAATGTCTTCCATAAAAGAAGTTCTTGATGGTGCAGCAGTGATCCGTAGTTATAAAGCTGAAGCCTTCTTTCAAAAGCGTTTTTCTAATGCCCTTTATGATTATCAGAAAGCATTTTATGGTGTTGTTCTCATCAATCGATGGTTCTCTATCCGTATTCCACTTGTGAGCTCACTTTTATCACTTGCAGCTGCGATTGGTGTTATTTTAATGGGTCGTGCAGGCAATATGTCTGAAGGTCTGGCAGGAATGACTCTGGTTTATGCTTTCCGCTTTTGGGATAGTTTAAATTGGACTGTCAGGGCCTTCGGAGAAGCAGAGGCACAAATGACGTCGGTTGAACGACTCGAATCCCTTGCCTCACTACCTAAAGAAATCTCGGCAGGAGATACTTCAATTGTTCCTGATCAGTTTCAAGGTAAAATTAGCTTTAATAATGTCTTTGCAAGTTATGCTCCTCACTTACCTAATGTTCTTAAAGGAGCTTCATTTGAAGTTCCTGCCGGTGCCAAAGCGGGAGTTATAGGAAGAACAGGTGCAGGGAAATCAACTCTTTTTAGCCTGCTTCATCGATTTATAGAATGTAGTGCTGGTGAAATTTTGATTGATAAGATTAATATCAATGATCTTCCACTTGATACATTAAGACAGACAATCGGCACGATTCCTCAAAATCCAATTCTCTTCAGTGGGACAATTCGGGACAATCTTGATCCTTTGAACGAGCATCAAGATGAAAAGTTAAATGACCTTCTTAAAAAAGTTCATTTGAACTTCTTGTCCAACGGTCTTGATACAAAAGTTTCTGAAGGCGGTTCAAATTTCAGTAGGGGACAAAGACAACTGATTTGCCTGGCCCGTGCTTTAGTTCGTAATGCCCAAGTAATTATTGTAGATGAAGCGACCGCGAGTGTTGATGGAAAAACAGATGCGTTAATCAGGGATGTTTTAATGAATGAATGTCCAGGCATTACAGTTCTTATCATTGCGCATAAGCTTCAAAGTGTTAGTCAATGCGACATGATTATTGAGATGGGAGATGGAAAAGTCGTTAGCAGCACTCACCCTTTATCCCCTAGCATTTTAGATCAAATTCCTGCCTGACAATTTGCCATTGCTTATTAAAACACAATTAACAAGCAATTCTTCAGATGCCATTTGAACTTAAGTCTCATCAGTCTCATCATAAAACTATGAGACTTAAGTTCTATATCCTTACAGTCCTTTTTTTATTATTGAGCTCCTTAGCTTTTGCAAAAGAATTTCAGTTAAAAGGCTCCTTTAAGCTAGATTCTTCTGAAAAGCGGGTTGTTGCATTTACTCTGAATTGGGAAGAGGAGAATAATTTCCTGAAAGGGACTTATCGAGATGATTACTTTACTAAAAAGGGAAAAGTAAGCGGAATAAAAAGTAACACTGGAAGAACTTTTATGATCACATTACCGGAAAATAAAAAAGGAGTTACCTCTCTAACCCTTCTAAGTTCTCAAGCGGGAGCAGCTTTATCAGGCACGACTATCCCCGTGAGCATAATCACCCGCGATCAACAAGGTAATCCACTGACAAACACTGAAACAAACTCTCAATTTGTAGAAGTTTCACAGAGGGTGACACAGAGGCAGGAAGAGGCCCTTTGCCGTGAAGGCTTTGGTGAACTTACCGGTCATTGCGGCGTCTATCAAGGTCTCACCACAGAAGAAGTTGATAGAAGGAATCAATGCAATTTACTTTTCGCAGATGCTATCAGGCTGGAACTAAATACGATGGGGGATATAACTTTATACTTAGGAGAGGTGAATGAAGTGGTTTCGGTTCCTGTTCACAACATAAGTCGTATACCATCTAATCCTGAAACCACTTCCATTGATGTTCTTGGCCGAAGTTGTAGACCTTTGCCGGGAACTACTTTCCCAGGAGATAACTGTAAGAGACTCCATCTTATAGGTAAATTCACGACTGAGGATGTAAACCGGCATTTTACTGGTGTTTATTCAATCACTGATGAATTAACCAATAATACCTGCCGTTACTCCCTTTCATTAGACAGGGAAGATTAAAACACCACCCGGGTTCTTATTGAGCGTTTAAGTTTTTCAATTTCGTTTGCCAACTGCTCAGCATGAGTAGAATGGACATCCATAACGAGATAACCGATTTCATCATCTGTTGATAGATACTGACCTTCGATATTAGCACCGGCATTGGATATGATCGTATTGATTTCGCCGAGAACCCCAGGTTCATTTCGGTGCACATTAAGAATTCGTGAGGTTCCTTTTTTAACAGGTAAATCAACATTTGGAAAATTGACGGCACCGGAAGAAGAACCTATCTTTAAAAAACGATGAAAACTTTCCGCCACTTCAATTCCAATTGCTTTTTGTGCTTCTTCGGTGCTCCCACCAATATGAGGAGTGAGGATGACGTTAGGTAAACCTTGTAGGGGAGAGACAAATTTTTCTTTATTTGAAGAAGGTTCTACCGGAAAGACGTCAACAGCACAGCCCGCAATATGCTTGGATTCAATCGCGGCAGCCAAATCTTCGATGACTACCACTGTACCCCGACTAGCATTTATTAAATAACTGCCTATCTTCATAATAGATAGTTCTCGCTGACCTATCATATTCATGGTTTCAGGAATTTCTGGAACATGAAGAGTAACAAAGTCTGATATCTTCAATAATTCATCCAAAGAAGGTACGGAGCGGGCATTTCCCAATGGAAGCATTTTCTTGGTGTCATAAAAAACCACTTTAAGACCCATACTTTCTGCCAGCACGCTTACCTGGCTTCCAATATGGCCATAACCTACAATTCCCAGAACTTTACCACGGACTTCCTTTGAACCCTCAGCTGACTTGACCCACTCGCCCTGATGGGCCTTCGTATTGCGGTCACCTAATTGACGGGAAAGGGAAATCATTTCTGCAATAACGAGTTCTGCTACACTTCGCGTGTTAGAATGAGGGGCATTAAATACTGCGACTCCTTTATGACGTGCACGAAGGAGATCAACTTGATTGGTGCCAATACAAAAGCAACCAATGGTGAAAAGATGTTGCGAGTGTTCTAAAATTTTTGGAGTTATTTCAGTTTTTGAACGTATCCCGAGCGCACAATACTGAGGGAGAAGTTCTATAAGTTCTTCTTCTGAAGGTGAATGAGTTAATAGATCCACTTGATAGCCATCATTTTCTAAAAACTCTTTAGCGATTGGATGGATATTTTCAACAAGCAGAATTCGGGATTTATTCGGATTTTTCATTTGATAAGTCTAAATAAAAAGAGGACTTATTGAAAGGGAAAGATAGTCAAAACGCTAAAACTGTCAACAAAGTGACACGTATAATTAAAGATGTTGATTTAGTGTAAATTATTTTTAACACTACTAAGTACACACATGGAGGATATATGGAAAACATGAACACTGCTAAAGCTACAAAACCAGCTCGTAAACCAAATGCTGCTTTTATGAAAGCTCTTACACCGTCTGCTGAACTGGCAGATGTAATTGGTGCCAATCCAGTTGCAAGAACTGAAGCTGTTAAACTTATGTGGGATTATATCAAGGCCAATAACCTTCAAAATCCAGCTAACAAGAGAAACATTCTTGCTGATTCAAAGCTAAGTAAAGTTTTTGGAAAAGAAGAAGTTACGATGTTTGAACTTACTGGTCTACTTGGTAAGCATTTAAGCTAATTTCTCTCGAAATTGTTTATCTAAAGGGCCCTAAGGGGCCTTTTTTGATTGTATGAAAATAAATTATGATAACAATTTTTTCAAATCGTTGTGAGACGGAACCATATCGCATCTTTTTTCCGTTAGGTATTCTCTGTTTACTTTACGGTATTCTCTTATGGTTGCCCCAAATCTGGAATCCCGGTGATTATCCGGTTTTAGTCCATCGTTATCTCATGCTCAATGGGTTTGTAGCTTCTTTTATGGGCGGTTTTCTTATGACTGCCGTTCCAAGATTTTCAAAAACCCAGACAGCAGAAAAATGGGAAATTATTTTCTTCTTTCTTTTAACTATCTTGGGAATTTATTTCGCTGCTAGAGAACAAGAAAGAATGGTTTTTGTCATTTCTTCATTGCAGGCCTTTAATTTAATAGCCTTCCTAATGAGAAGGATTTCAAAAAGAAAAGCGAATCCTCCTTATACGTTCATTTTTATTTTTGTAGGTCTGTTATTATGGCTAATCTCTGCAATTGGAGGGATCTTTTTTGAAGTTGAGGCTTTTAAACATCTTCATTATGAAGGCTCGATTGTCGCCATTATACTTGGAGTTGGAAGTCGCTTGATCCCTGGTATCTTGGGGCATGTTGAAATTGTAAATTCTCAAAAAGGGCCTGATGAAGGTCCGGAATCACTTTTTCGCACAATTCCCTGGTATTTTTATTTAATTATTTTAAGTTTTGTATTGAGTTATTTCTTGAATGACTTTTTGGGAAGTATCATTCGTTCTGTTGTCGTCGGAATTGTTGGAATCCTTTACTGGAAGTTACTGTTATTACCAAAAAAGAAATCGGCCTTAACCTGGAACTTATGGCTGTGCGGTTGGTTTATTCTGTTAAGTTTTTTATTGAAATCACTTTGGCAGGATGGTTTGATCCACGCCAGTCATTCGCTTTTTTTAAGTGGAATTGTCCTCCTTTCACTACTTATAGCTACGAGAGTAATCCAATCTCATGGCCCAAAGGATGAAGAGCTTGAAAATTGGCGAGGCCTCTATATTGTCAGTTCATTAGTTGTATTAGCAACTGCCACTCGTGTCACTGCTTTTCTTATGCCTGAAGGATATCTTCGACACTTAGGGTATTCTTCTTTTGTTTTAACTCTCGCCATTCTCGTTTGGTCATACAAGTATTTAAGATTTGTACGAGCATGATAATCTAGGCCATATTTTTCTTATCGTAAGTATCTCCTAAAGTGTCCGCCATTTCGGCGTTTCTTTTTCCCATGGGTTTGGGCTTACCTTTAGTAGAATCTACGCTTGTTTGATGTTCCAGTTCAGCATTAATTTCTCCTCCCAGAAGGATGACAAAACTTGAAAGGTAGAACCATGTCATTAAGACAATGACGGCGCCTAATGAACCATAAGTTTTATTGAAATTCCCAAATTCTTTAGCATACCAGGAAAAGAGCAAGGAAGTTACCGCCCATAAAACGGCCGCAATGACAGCACCCCAGGATACCCATTTCCACTTGGCCTTGTTACGATTAGGACCAAAACGATAAATGATGGATAAAAAGAAAGAGAAAAGTGCCAGTAGAATTACCCAGCTCCCTATACTGACTGCTGTCTCTATGGCTTGAGGAAAATTGAAGAGACTAGTAACAGCGGGAATACCGATAATGACACCAATTGCGATGATGCTTAAGACTGCACCTAGCAGGGTAAGAGATAATGCTAAGCCATTTAACTTAAAAAACCCCCGACCATCTTCCTCATCATAAATAATATTCATCGCCTGAATGACGGCCTTGCTCATTTTAGATGCTGCCCAAAGTGAAAGAAGCAGTGAGAAAATGGCCCCTATTCCCAGGGAAGAAGATGCTGTACTTGCGAGTGTACTTAATTGAGTCTTTAAGATTTCCTGTAGTTCACTTGGGATAAACTGGGAGATTTTTGAAATGTGTTGCGTGATATCGCTGGGGTCACTTACCCAGGCATATATTAGGACGACTGATGTCAGTGCTGGGACTAGTGAGAATAGAGCATAATAGGCCATAGCTGCTGAGACCAGAGAGATTCGATCATCTTTAATCTCTTTTTTAACTCTTACCATTGTATCTTTCCAACCTTTGGCCGGAATATCTTTAGGAGACCTAGCGTTTCTTCCCCGTTGATCCCATGTTGCAGTTGCCATATTTTTCTCCCTGGTTGAGGATCTCACTTCAGGAGAGTTGCAAGTCATAGACCAAAGGGGCTTCCAATGTGTATTATTTCAATTGAGGATAAAATGTAATGAAACGAGACATTGCCAAATTATCTCTTCCTTTATTTGCCGCTTTTTGTGCGTTCACTATTACTTTACTTGCATTTTTTCTTACCACAAAAAGTATCAATGAAAGAGAGGCGCTGGCCTTCAACAGTTTATCTATCCAGGTTAAACAAAGCATAATTTCAAGAATGCAGACATATATAAATGCTTTGGTTCAAACCAAGAGTATGTTTTATGTAACTAAAGAAGTTGATCGAAAAGAATTCTATCACTACATCAAGAATCTGAATCTCTTGAAAGAATACCCGGGGATACAGGGGATAGGCTTTACCAAAAGGGTTCTGAAAAAAGAGTTGGCTTCCCATATCAGGGCGATACGAGAAGAGGGGTTCCCGAAATACAAGATTTGGCCTGACTTTGATCGCCCTGAATATCACTCCATTATTTATCTGGAACCTTTTAACTGGAGGAATCAAAAAGCTTTTGGTTTTGATATGTCTACGGATGACACTCGACGAGAAGCTATGGATAAGGCAAGGGATACTGGAAGGCCTATCATTACTACTAGAGTTACTTTGGTTCAGGAAACTGAGGAGGATATACAGCATGGGTTTCTTATATATGTTCCCCTCTATGCAGATGTAGCTTTACCAGAAACGTTAAAAGAGAGAAGGAATAAGTTGCGAGGTTTTATTTATAGTCCTTTTCGCTCCAAGGACTTGTTCATGGACATACTCACTCCCTACAAGAAAGCAGAAATTGGCATTGAAGTTTTTATTGACTCAGAAGTTAAGAAAAACTTGATTTATAATTCACATGATGAATCTATACTTAAAAAATCTTTATTCACTCATCAGTACGAAATTGAAGTTGCCAGTAAAAAGTGGTTGGTTAAAACTTACTCTTTGCCAAATTTTGGAAGTAAAGTTGACCTTGCACCTCTGCTCTTGCTCATATTGGGTCTATTCCTCTCATCCTTAATATTTTGGTTTATCTGGAAACACCAGAAGTATTCAATCGCCGAAAGAGACAGGGCCAAGAACTATGAAATACTTAATCAAATCGGCAAAGTTCTTTCTGCCGAATTAGATCTGGATAAATTAGTAAAATCCATAACGGATGCGGGTCTGAAATTATCCAAGGCTTCCTTAGGAGCTTTTTTTTACCATACCCAGGAGGAATCCCGCTCTAGATTTTCTTTGTCTACATGGTCAGGAGCGGGCAAGGAGACTTTTGAAGAACTACAATATTCACCCATCTTTGATTTTGCCTTTACAGACAAAGGAACAATTAGAAGTGATGACATTACCCAAGATAATCGTTATGGAAAACTACAATTACCAGTTAAGAGTTTCCTCGCAGTTCCTATCATTTCCAGGACAGGTGAATTTATTGGTGGCCTATTTTATGGGCATCCTGAAAAATCTATTTTTGGACCCCGGGAACAAATTCTCATCGAAGGTATAGCTTCTCAGGCCGCTATTGCCATAGATAATGCAAAACTTCATAAGAAAACGATGGAAGCAGTGGCCGCTAGAGATGAATTTTTAAGTATAGCTTCCCATGAGTTAAAAACGCCTATTACTTCTATGAAATTACAGTTCCAGCTGGCACAGAAGCTGGTTGATAAAAAAGATCACCGGGTATTTGATCATGATCAAATACGTAAAAGGGTTCAACTGGCAAATTCACAGTTAGACCGGATGAGTAAACTAGTAAGTGACATGCTTGAAACCGCACGTTTTTCATCACATCGATTGGATTTGAATAAAGAAGAGTTGGATCTGGCAGAAGTCGCTCTTTCAGTGATAGAGGGTTTAAAACCGCAACTGGAAGTTCAGGGGATTCAATTGGATTTTAAAAGCAAGGTTTCTTCACCTCATATTATTGGTGATAAGTTTAGACTTGAGCAAGTAATGACCAATCTTGTGACAAATGCCATGAAATATGGAATGAACAGGCCAATTAAGGTACGACTGGAAGAGAGGGATGGTATTCTATTATTTAAAGTTCAGGATCATGGTATGGGAATACCAAATGAGCAGCTCTCTAAAATTTTCAATCGCTTTGAAAGGGCCATCTCAAGCTCTAACATAAGTGGTCTGGGTCTAGGTCTTTATATCTCTAGAGAAATCATAACTGCCCATGGCGGTGAGATCAGAGTTGAAAGTATCCCTAACCAAGGCTCAACTTTTACGGTTGCATTGCCACGCTTTAAGTGATGAGTTTTTTTCTGATTTTCCAGAAACCTATGGCGCAGAAGAAAAGACTCTGAAGAACAAGTATACCTCCATGCAAGACAAAGGTTGAAAGAACTTCACGATTCCAAAAAATGGCCTGGGCCAGACGAACACCGTGAATGAGTGGGAAAAATTCTGCCAGAAATCTCAAGGCATTAGGCATTTGCTCAATTGGAAAGAAAATTCCTGAAAGAAAATATAAAGGTGCAATGATGAAAGAGTAGACGGTTTGGAATTGATTAATGTTGTTAACCAAAGCCGTGGCAAGTAATCCCATGGCACCGCAAGGCAAGGCCACTAGAAAGCCAACGATTGCTAAAAAGGGAATTAACCAGGGATTCGCCATTAATCCGAAGATTGAAAGTACGATCCCTACACATAAAGACATGATGGCACCTTTAAGCCCCACCCATAACATCTCTCCAAAAACAACTTCACCCACCCCGATCGGTGTTGTTAACATGGCCTTGAAGACATTTTCATAAGTCATACGAACGAAAAAGCCGTAGCTACTTTCAAAAAATGACGTAAAAAGGGCAGTGGCCACCGTTAGACCAGGTGCCAGATATTGCATATAGCTCATACCTTCTACATTTGTAACATAGGCACCCAATCCAAGGCCCAGTGAGACCATTATGAGCGCTGGATCTGCCACTGTTGGAGAGATATTTGAGATCAAGTCTTTTTTGTAAACGGTCCAGTTTCTAAGAGTTATCTGAAAGCAAAGTTTAAATGATTCAAGCATCGTCAGATAACTCCTGACCAGTTAATTTCAAAAAAACATCTTCGAGATTTGATGGTCGTATTTGTAGTGGATTCAGGCCATGCTGAGAATGTAAAGAGGTCAATTCCTCTAGAGTCGCAGCTCGTAGATAAATCCCTGAAGAATCCTCGTGGGCATTAAAGGAATTTATCTGTGATGAGAGGTTATGAATCTTCTCCCGATCTTCCAATGCAAAAATTCCGATATAACCTGGAGTATGCTGATGAATCATATTTCTTGGTGATCCTTCTGCCGAAATTCTGCCATTATTCATAATAACTAAACGATCACAAAGAACTTCTGCTTCATGCATGTAGTGAGTTGTAAGAACTATCGAAGTTCCTTGTTGGTGCAGTTCCTTGACCTTTCCCCAGAGTAGATGGCGGATAGCAGGATCAAGGCCAGTGGTTGGTTCATCCAGGATGAGTAACTCTGGTTGACCTAAAAGGGCACGGACAAAAACAAGTCTTCTTTTCATTCCACCGGATAAGGTGATAATTTTAGTATCTTTTTTATGGGTTAGGTTCATGTAATCCAAAAGATCCAGCACTCTTTTCTTTCTTACATGCCGTGGGATTCCAATGAAAGAAGAATAAATTAACATGTTCTCCAGGACTGTAAGACTCTCATCTAAAGCATTATCTTGAGTGACAACACCTAAACGTTTTTTGATATCCCGGGAATGTGTTTTAGGATCATGGCCAAAAACCAGAAGTTCACCACCACTACGCTGGACAGTACCATACGTCATGCTTATGAAAGTGGATTTTCCAGCACCATTAGGGCCTAATAATCCAAAGCATTCGCCTTGATGGACGTTAAGGTCAATATGGTCTACAGCTGTAAAGTTACCAAAAGTCTTAGTTAAAGATTTTGCCGTTATCATCATTCAATGATTATGCTAAAATCTCTACATGTCTAGATCTCACTATTTCTATTTTCCATTGTCAGTTGCGGAGCTTGAACAAGTCGTTGAGGCCCACCAGATTGAATTTGATGCTATGATCGGTGATGTCTTTAGTGAGGATGAAATACTGGCCCTTGAAAAGATGTTAGATTCGATCGCGCCAGTTTACGTTCAACCAATTTTAAGTGAACTAAGTTTTGATGATTTTTATCCCGATCCGTCATCGTCTGATAAACAACGGAGATTTTTCCAGGCTTGCCGTAGTTCGCTTGCCATTGAAAATCTTCCCTATTTAGAAAGTAATCCTTTTCAGGTCAATTATTTAAAACAACTACTTTCTCATTTTAGTGAGGTTTTGATCGATCAGGGTGGTGTACAGGAGTTGCAGTTTAAAGCAGCTTATTTAGAAAATCTAAACAGGTTTAGAGATATAGATTCTCTTATATCTGGAGGCAGACCTAAAGCGGTTGAACCCCTAAGTGGTGCACCTGTTGACCCAATTGATTTTTTGGTCCGTGATGTTTACAAAGAAATAGAGCGCATCAGGCATAGTGGAAACAGTGGAGCAATGGATAGAACACTCTTGGACCAGTCGCTTAAAGTGCAAACAGTTTATCAGGCAATGATTAAAGGCCCATATGATGCAACCGCCTTGTTTCAAAAGGCCGGTCTATCTCCAAAGGATTTTGATGATCATCTGGAAAAGTTAAAGTTTTTACTAAAAAAGATTTAGTTTTTGTTAACAGTTTTTAAGATAATTTCGCTTAATTTCTTAGGATTCGAAACCATCGGGTAATGTCCGGTAGCAATACCTGTAACATCTTTTATCTTCGTCCTGGAAGTATATTGAAATTGAGTGGTCAAACTTAAAACAGGATCGTTTTTAGTATAGATATAACTCTTCGGAATTCCCTGGAATAGGTTTTCATCATAATTCACATCTTCGGAGATCAGGCTGATCCACTCACTATGAAGATCGGGAAGTTTCTGGTCATTTTTAATGAGGGGATCAGTACCTTTGAAATAGGTCAGAGCATCTTTGGGAACGATCTTGAACTTTCCAAATGTCACCACGCGCGAGTAATTTCGTTGATCCGTTTTATTCATGAGATCAAAAGGTTTTTCATTTTTGAGTGGGACAACGGCACTGACATAAATGATACGACTGATTTTCTCGGGACATAATCCTGTCATTTGATTTGCTATCGCTCCACCATAACTATGAGCAACAATAATGGACTTTTGAGGTATCTGCTGACAACTCATGCCGGCAATCTTACTAAGAGAGGCGGGATCTTCAGAATCTCGGCCAATGCGATTTAAATCGATAATATTAAAACCAGATTCATTGAATGATTTTTTAAGCTCTGTCCATACTCCGCCGTCCACATGAATACCTTGAATCAAAACAATGGTCTGATTAGGTTTTTTGGGAACAGTAGAGCAACTAACTAATAAAAAGATTAAGAATAAGTTTTTCATGGTAAAATGTTCTGACATTAAGCTCAAAAATGCAACAAAACAAATATAACCAGGAGTCGACATGCTTTATCATATTACCGTGCCTCAATTCATAAAAATGCTTCACAATTTAGGGCATATTCTGGATAAGGCAGAGGCACATTCTAAAGAGAAAAAATTCGAAATGAATGTTCTCCTGAACACTCATCTTACTCCTAATATGTTCAGTCTCATACGTCAGATTCAGATTGCTTGCGATACGGCCAAACTCTGTACATCACGTTTATCTGGTAAAGAAGCCCCCGTGAACGACGACTCAGAAAAAACATTGCCGGAGTTGAAGAATCGAATCCACCAAACAATTACTTATTTGGAATCATTTAAAGAAGGTGATTTTGAAGGGGCCGAAACTAGGCATATTACTCAGCCGCGCTGGGAAGGAAAATACTTAACAGGGAGTGAATTCACACTACAGCATGCCATACCAAATCTTTATTTTCATATATCGATGGCCTACGCTATCCTGAGAAGCAACGGTGTTGAAATAGGCAAAAAAGATTATCTGGGCGAAATGCCTTATAAAAAATAATTTAAAGCAAGGGCCCCGAGGGGCCTTTGCTTTAATGAATTTCTATATTTCCTAAAAATATTTGATTGTCTGATAGACCATGTCCGAATTCGACTTTATAGAGGCCACTTTCCAACTGAGGAAGTTTAAGGGCCTTCATCGAATTACCAAAAATATCCATTCTGATGCTTGTTTCCGATTTGAATGAAGTGATGATCATCTTCCAATAGAGGTCTTCTTTAATTTCAATTCCGTAATCAAAAGGGACACAACGAAATTTCAAGGTCACATTTTCATCAGTATTATTATGAAAGCTTGTAGTTTCAGTTGGAACAAAAACGTCATCCTTTTTTTCCATGATACTGCAACTTGTATTCATGTATGACAGATCATACTTTGTAGTTGCCTTCAGATCTAACTGGTATGACCCTTTTGGAAGCACCATTGTTTCTTCCGGAATTGTTTTATTATTGAATACAACCGTTTTGATAATGGTATCAATTGGAGTCAGGATAATATCACCTTGAAGGATTGCGTTACCCTCATTGAAGAGTTCAATCTTGCCACCACTGAGTGCGACTTCTGTTAAGAGGTTGATTTGAACTTCTTCTATTTCAAATTCTACTGCGGCCTCACGGCCAGTTCCCTGAATCATGGATAAAGTCAGTTGATGATGTCCAGCTTTACGGGCAGGAATAATAAACTCTTGTGGCATGCCAAAATTCAAAAAGCGAATATAGTCGGGATCGTAGACTGAAACATTAAGAAAACGTCCTTCTCCTTCAATTAAACGAGCTCTGACTTTTAAGCCTTTGATGCCCTCTGGTATATTCAGATGTAGACGTGCTCCTTCTTGGGAAGATACTTTTAAGGTCTTTCGGATAAAATTTTTCGCCCTGAGATCATTGATTGCAGTAACCGGTATAACTGCCATAAGTGACTTATCTATTTTTGATATGACTCTTATTTCTCCAAAGGCTTCTATTTTCTTACCCAAAAATTCTTCAACATCGATATCAACGGAAAATCTGCTGGAAGAGCTACTTATCCATAGTTCTTCAGGCCCTTTAATACCTTTGCTGTATTCCAGATCTATTGGAACCAGTAGGTTCGTAGTGGTATCCACTGGCGCAATTTCGGATGTATGACCCTTCATGCTAATACGATAGCTTTCTATATTCTGAGCTTCAGAGCTTTTAAGGATGATTCCTTGAGCGCTAGTTCCGTCAAGTCCGCCTCGGTTCACGGTATGAATCACGTGAGAGAATTTTTTCCCTTGAATGAGTTCATGGTAAAGATGTAGAGCTTTCTCTATTTGGGGAAGCCCGTAACCTTGAGAAACAAATGGTTCATTTTGTATCTGTCGAGATGAAAGTCTTAATGCCTGAACCACTGTCGCAGCATGAACCTTTAAGTTTTCCAGTTTAATGGCCGAAATTAAAACTGCAGCTGCTCCTGCCAGGGCAGGAGAAGCTGAACTGGTACCATTGAATGCCCGATAACCGGAGTCTGGAGAAGAGTGGGTTAAGCTTGAGAGAGGGGAAATCATCATTGGACCAACACCGCTGACTCCTGGACCTCTGCTTGAATAATAAACAACTCGTCCATCATCAGGAATACCAGTAGTTCCCCAAACTCTCTCATCAAGTTCTTTTGAGACATAGGCACCAGCTACCATTGCAGAAGAAGGATAGATGAGCCGTCGGTTTAGCGAACCTAATCCAGGACCGTTATTTCCTGCTGAAAAAGAGACAACGATATTGTGTTTTTCAATAATTGTGGCCAGGGCCTTTGCCATAAAGCTCTGTGTTTTAGCATTTGTGAAGAATAGGGAGTAGCTGACGTTGGCCACTTCTGCCCCTTCACTTGCCAGCCAGTCAAACGCCAGAAGAAAAGTCCCAAGCGTATATTCATTTTCATTGGGTTTATCTGTATTCTCAGATAGGTCATAGTCGGCTATCTGTGCCCCAGGAGCGACTCCGTTAAAACCAGCAAGGTTTCCTTGTTGATAGGATGCCATGACACTGGCAACTCCTTCACCGTGCGAATCATCACCTGTTTCAGGTTGGAATATTTGGATTTGTTTTTTCTCCAGATTTACTTCTGCCATCGTAACCAATGTTTTCTTATTTGGCAGAATAAAATAATCGCCAGTTCGTTTGAAAGTCCCTTTGCATTCATCATCAGAGAAAGCATCATTTACATCCAGATCAAGACACACTAGTTGACCGTCTTCAGATATAGATGCCTTGAATGAACCAATGGTTCCATCCTGATTTAAATCCATTTTACCTGAGAAACCGGAGCCTTCCTTAATCAAAGCAGTGTAACCACTTTCTGAAACTTGAAGGGGATAGGTACTAAAAGTAGATTGTGTGGCCTTGGAAAGAAACTTGCGTGCACCAGTTGTTGTTCTGGAGAACCCAATTTGATGAGGTGAAATGCCGTCATCAATCACACCAACGATCACGCCTCGTCCATCGGCTTCCGGATATTTTTTCCAAAAATCAAGGATGCCAAAATCTTTCTTCGCTAAGTAAAGAGCGTCTTTATCAATGTCTCCAAATTGTGGTTTTTGAATTTCAATAACCGAATCCAGTTCGTAATCAAAGTTTTCTTTCACAGGAATATTTAATCGATTTAGATCCGAGGCTTGACCAGTTAAACGAATAATAGTGTTACCTTCAGAGGTTACGCCTGCCGCATGGAGCTCCTGTTTAAAAGATTCCGTTATGCTCGCTCCGACAAGTAAAACAGAGACATTCTTATCTTGGGCCTCTTTGATATTCAATTTTTCAGTCTTCTCTTGAGGAGAACCACAGCTAATAAGAAAAACTGTTGAGAGTAGACTTAAGACCTTGATCATAAAATTTCCTTCACATTTTTTAATACTTAATTGTAACGAAACGAGGGGTCCTCTGCGTCAGATGTTGAAATCTTTTCACGGTGTCCAAGGAAGACTCATTAAGGCCGTAAGCTTTAGGAATTATTATTGATTTTGCCCAAATTTTAGCCAAATAAAAGGCCAACATATGGACCTTCGACCCAGGACTTAGGAGAATCTTATTGTGAGCACTGAAAAGAAGAAGAAAAAACGCCATAAGCTTTATATTCCCTGGTACACCAGCGACGCTGATTTATATGATGAAGAAGATAAGGATGAAGACAGTTGGATAAATTATATTCGACGAAATATGCCTCACACCGCTGGCGAAGAAAGTCCTTTCCCTTATTCCAGCTGGAGCTATACCCGTCATGATTCCCCTTTTGAGAAAGATGACGAAGAAGCTCTGGGTAAAAGATCCGATACTAGTTTAATGGAAGAAGCAACTGAGGCCCTTTATCACAATCCGTTAATCGATGCTTCTAAAATTAAGATCATTGTATTAAATGGAATTATTTGTCTCTTTGGAAGCGTGAAGTCCTTACTAGAGTGGAGAGAAGCTGAGAGGGTTATCAAAGACTTACCGGGTGTATGGAGCGTGCGTAATGAGCTGAGCATCGAGGAATCAGAAAAGCGCAGCTTAGTTTCTAATGGATAAATGATTCATCTAATTCACTAGATCTTGGGATATCTTCATTATCGAGTTCACGAAAAATATGCATCAGCTGCTCTTCATTCAAGGTTTCTTTAGTCATGAGTTGTTTGGCGGCAGATTCTAATAAGTCTCGATGATTATTCAGAAAAGAATAGGCCCGATCATACGAACCCATGACTATTTCTTTCACAGATTGATCAATTTCTTTGGCGGTATTATCCGAAATAGGAGCACGTGAAAAACCATCCTTAGCTTCCAGAAAAGGTGAGCCTTGATCTTCATAAGAAACAAAGCCTAATTCTTGAGTCATCCCAAAACGCATGACCATCTCACGTGCAATGTTAGTGACTTTAACCATATCATCGGCCGCACCAGTGCTGAGTTTTCCAAAGATGAGCATTTCTGCCGCACGGCCGGCCATCAGAACGGCCATTTTATTTTCTAAATCTTCTTTGGTCATCAGGTAACGGTCTTCAGTTGGTCTTTGAATAGTGTAGCCCATAGAGCCTATTCCATGAGGGATGATTGAAACCTTGTGAATTTTATCATCTTTGTTCATAGAGTAACCCACCAGGGCATGACCCATCTCATGATAAGAAACAATTTCTTTCTCTTTTGGGTTAAGAATTTTACTTTTTTTCTCAATACCGGCCACAATTCTTTCCATGGCCCGAGTGAAATGGTCGATAAGCACAAATTCTGCTTTATCTCTCATCGCAATGATGGCCGCTTCATTAACCAGATTAGCAATGTCGGCGCCAGTAAAGCCAGGAGTAAGACTTGCAATAGCGTCCAGATCTACATTAGGTCCGAGTTTTACATTCTTTGTATGGATGGCCAGAATATCTTTCCTGCCTTTTCGGTCTGGCTTATCGACGACTACCTGACGGTCGAATCGTCCGGCACGTAAGAGGGCCGGATCTATCATCTCTGGTCGGTTCGTGGCCGCCAGAATAATGATTCCTCCCTGAGTATCAAAACCATCCATTTCCACTAAAAGCTGGTTTAGGGTTTGCTCTTTTTCATCATTGCCGGAAATCATGTTAGAGTGTCTGGTTTTACCCATAGCATCTAATTCATCAATAAAGATAATACATGGGGCAGTCTTCTTGGCCTGTTCAAATAGATCTCTTACCCTAGCAGCACCAACACCAACAAACATTTCTACGAATTCAGCACCACTGGTAGAAAAAAAGGGCACATTGGCCTCACCAGCAATGGCCTTGGCAATCAATGTTTTACCAGTACCTGGAGAACCTACCAGAAGAATACCTTTTGGCATTTTACCACCCAAGGATTTTACATTGTCAGTATTTTTTAGGAAATCAATGACTTCTTTTAATTCCTCTAAAGCTTCATCAGCGCCTGCCACATCTTTGAAAGTTGTCTTGGTATCAGTTTCTACATAAATTTTTGCTTTGCTCTTTCCAATCGACATGAAAGATCCGCCTCCAGAATTTAGACCTTTAAGTCCGCGTCTCAAAATGAAATACCAGAAACCAATGAATAAAATCGTCGGGAGAAGAAATAGAATGAAATTACTCAGGAAGGATGACTGTCCATGACTTTCATAGATCACATTATGTTTATCTAATTCTTCAGAAATATCAGGAGGTACAATGGTCGTTTGGAAACTGGATTTACCTTCAATAGGATTTTTAAATTCACCTGATGCAAGCTCACCTCGTATGGAGACACTTTTAATGTCGCCCTTTTCAAGGTGGTATTTAAATTCGCTGTATGGCATCCTGTCTATTGAAGCTCCTTCCAGACAGCTCCTAAGAATGAGGATAGTCATTAGACCTAGAAAGATATGATAATAACTGAATACGAATTTTTTATCTTTTTCAGCTTCCATTCAATTCCATGCTAACAGTGATTAATACAAAGTACACTCGCGCAGTAGTTCAATTCGAACTTACTTACTCAAGACACATCTCCTGGATTTCAGTTGGCAGATTCTGAAGGACTTGACGTGCTTCACCCTGATCAATCATATCAAGGATAATGCCTAAAGTGATTGGCACCGCTTTATTCAAGTCTATCTCATCGTGTCCTCTAAAATGTCGACGAACGTCATTTAAAAAATCATCCGTGCTTTTTGCACGAGAAATAGTATTATTTAACTCCCAACCTTCGTAATAATAACCGCGTAAGATTGGTGAAAGTTGAGAGCCCAAATGAATTGCTTCACTTTTACCAATCCGATCCCTTAAAGTTTTAAGACAGGCCTTTAAGATAACGAAGGCCTTATGCTCATCAGAGAAAACCTTCGACTTCATCATAACATTTATTACGTGATTAAATTCTTCATTGGCCTTCACAATTCCTTTAAGGTTCCTGATCATATTACCCCCTTGGAAAATATTAAGTTGGATTGATACTGAGAGAGGGAGGATACTTGGTCAATCCGACGAGGACGAAATAAAGGAGTTCTTATGGAGTTCAAAACAGTTTGGAAAGAAGGCATGATTTTTAAATCCAAGATTGGAAAGCACGTTATAACTATGGATTCACAGCCTCCCTTAGGAAACGATAAGGGAACTAATCCCAAAGAACTTCTTGCTGCTTCTCTCGCCGGGTGTATTGGTATGGATGTGGTGGGACTTTTAAAGAAATACCGGCAAAGTATCTATAAGTTTGCTATTGAAACTAAAATTCAACAGAGCACTGGTGATTATCCGATTGTGTTTGATGAGATTGAGCTTCTCTTGAGAATTGATGGTGAAATAAATGAAGATATGGTGGTTGAGGCAGCAAGACTCGCCCATACTAAGTATTGTGGCGTCAGTGCCATGCTTTCTCATTCTGTACCAATTCACTGGAGAGTGATTCTTAATGGCAAAGAAGTGGGTACCGGAATCTCAGAACAATTCTTATCTCACGAATAAATGGCTTGGAATTCTCCAGGCAGCATGCGCATTGATGTTGGCAAGGATTAATCCCTGGGTTTCAAAAACAGGAGGGATTTTTCCATGCGAGTGCACAATTTCCGAAATGTATTTATCTAAAGTTTTGGTCTTGGTCGGAAGTTCAGCAGTTATCTTCTCTAGGGTGATGGCCGCATTAACGAAATTAGAAACTCCTGTTACACGGTAAGCAGAAGATACGGTCTGAAGAGTACCCTTTAAAATTGTAAGCAATTCTTCTTCTGTCTTGTTCTTCTGATCAATGAATTCAAAAGCAAACCGCTTCATGTCCTTCATATCAGTTGCATAAGCATAAAAGGGAACAATTTTATCAAAATCATATCCCCAGGTCACTTTTTTGACCTGAACGCCCTGGCAACCCGTGAGTTTAGCGTCTTCATCCATATTATGAACTCGTACATCTCTGATCGAAGGCACAACTTCAATTTTTCCATTCACATTACAATCATAGAGACACTCAAATATAACTGAACGTGGATATTTAGAACTAAAGTCACTATCAATGTAGCGCTTGGATTGGACCTGAGGTGCACAATGGTTCGGAGGAATAACTGTTGTGGCCATTGCACTGTAGCTAGTAAGAGCAAATAATAAAAAAGTTGTTCTTGGATTGATGTATTTCATGGTGAGAGTTTATTGGCCTTTTATCGTTTGCGAAGGTCAATGTGAAAAAAATGGAAGTCCTGTCAAATCTCTAGACACTGAATGTCTTGTACAGGAAGAAGCTCCGACTTAATCTTCATCAATTGAGGAAGGTAAGAATGATTCAAAGCACTGAAACCACAATTGATGAAGTTTCACACCACTACGATGAGCTGGATGATTTTTACCGGGAACTTTGGGGGATTCATCTTCATCATGGCCTTTGGGAATCTCCCTTTGATAGCAAAGAAGAAGCAGTGATTAATCTCTCTCGTAAAGTAATCTCTCATCTAGGTGATATCAGTTGCAAGCATTTGATGGATATTGGCTGTGGCTATGGTGGAACGGCCAAGCTTGCCTTATTGCAGGGTGCGGGAAGAGTAACTGGTATTACCTTGTCTCAAAAGCAATTCCATTTTGCTCGTCTTCACTCTGACCAACTTGCTGTGAATTATGTTTTAGGAGATTGGCTTGAAAATAAATTTGCCAATGCCACTTTTGATGGAGCTTACTCCATTGAATGTTTTTCCCATATCAAAGATAAAAAACGGTTTTTCGAAGAGATAAAAAGGACCCTTCGTCCAGGAGGGAAATTCGTTATGACGGCCTGGCTTTGTGATGAGGATCCTTCTTTATTGGAGAGAGAACTCATATTGAGTCCTATTTGCAAAGAAGGAAGATTGCCTTCGCTTTTGAGTAAAAAAGAAGTCTTATATTATATTAAAGAGAGTGGACTCACCTTTAAAGAACATATCGATCTGGGAAGTAGGGTCTGGAGAACCTGGCTTATTAGTTCCAGACAACTTTTAAAACTTCTTAATTTTCGGGGACTTAAATACTTCTTTAATAGTAAAAACCGGGAGAGACGTTTTGCTTTGAGTGTCCTTAGGATACTTGCCGGCTATAGAAAAGGCTGCTTCAAATATGGGCTCTTTATCATAGAGAACTAGTGTCTAAAGGTTTAACACTCTTGTAATTTTGTCCTGACCGTTACATTTCAACCTGGTCTTAAGAGATAATATCAAAAACCAGGAGTCCCTATGAAATCATTCCTCGCTATTGTCTTTGTGTTTTCATTTTTTACTCAATCAGCTTCGGCGCAATTATTTCAACGCCACTATAATTATATGAATATCCAAACTGGTGAGATGATCGATCTCATTAAGAAAAATGAAGCCGAAGGTACCGGTGTTTATTATGACTATCAGGAAAGTAAGAAAAAAACGGTTTCTTTGAGTCTTTTGAGTAAAGAGACTGATAAACAAATAAATGGGGTAAAGGCAGGGGAAATGATCTTGGTTAAATGGGATAAAGAACTCAAACCATGCCAGGTCTATTATCTGTTCGAAAATGGTGTCGCCCGGATAGGCTGCCAGACTGGTCGAATCTCAGCGAATATTGGAGTCGACCGTCATCTACTTGGCAGTTATAACGTTGATACTGAAATCGTCATTGCTGAAGTAAAGGCGTCGGAAGGTTTTAGAAAAAATGAAAGAGTGACCCTAAGAAAGCAGGTTGGAGATTTAGAATCTGGAACTACTGTGAAAATCGAAGCGATCTTCAATAATGGAGATGTCCTGGTTCAGAAAGCTGGTCTAAATTTACTGGATACATCTGGAGTGCTTTTAAAAAGATTTGGAGTGGCCAAGGTTAGTCTTAAGGATATTGAGAAAAAATAACAAGTTCATGAGTTAACTGAGGAGATTTCTCCTCAGTTAACTTTGTTCATCAATAAGCTTCAGCATATTCATAATCTCTAATTTCACATTGTATATCTACTGACTGTTGAATCTCTTCCTGAGAGTATTGAAGCGTTCCGGATGTGTTACCAGTTGAATCCAGAAAAATAAGTTTTGCGCCAGGAAAGGTATATATATCTTTTCCCTGTTTAAACTGCCTGGTTCCAGTGAAGAGACCTTCTAGTGCCCCAGTAAAGGTGACTGCACTTTGACTGACATCTTTTATTCCATCAAAATTTGAATAATAGGTAAGATTAACGGTTGATCCATCTTTTAAAGTACCAGAGCAAGTGCCTTCTATTTTTAGAGTGGATCCCTCAGTCGGGGCCGCTTGTACTTTAAAGTTAAGCAATAATAGAGAAAATGCGATTAAGAGAAAATGTTTCATTTGATACCTCATCCTTTTGGAGCGATGGGTAAAGATAGTCCTGCAGAAGAGGATGAACCACTTAAAGTAATCTAAAGCTTTGATACTTTAGTTACTCACTTAATGGAAGGAGATTTCCTTTGAGTGTCAGGGCCCATTTCTGGCCATCATACCAGCGTTCATCATAAAAAATTTCATGGGTGTTATTCTGCTTGAGGGTTAAAAAATAAGTCGAGCCATCTTCTGGATCATAGACTGAATATTTGATTTCATTTTGTGTAATCGACCCCAGCTCTTGCTCCTTATGATAAAGCTTCCCATTTCTAATAGTAAGCTTGAATGCTTCAAAAGAAGCTTTCAAAAAACCACAATTGTAGCCGCCATCTTTCAACTGGAACTCTGTTGCGTTGGTTTTCAGTCTCAGAAATATTTCCGAGCATTCATAACGATTACCACTATGAAAAACGGCCAGGCCCTTGCCGGAATAGCGACCATTAAAACCCGCTAAGGTTGGCAGAGAGATAAAAAATGAGAGTAGGATAAACTTCATGACTTTTGTCCAAAGAGTATCTTTTTAGCTTCCTCAGATAGAGTAGTCTCTTTATTAATGGTATCTGCCAAAGTATAGGCCTTTACAATGGCAGTTCTTTGAGACATCTTTTCAAACCATTTTTTAATATTAGGGAAATCATTTAAATTTTGTCCTTGTTTTTCATAAGGTACGATCCAGGGAAAGATTGCCATATCAGCGATAGAGTAATCTTCGGTCACCCAATCTCTACCCTCTAATTGTTTATTTAAAACCCCATAAAGTCGGTTAGTTTCTTTAATGTATCTCTCCATGGCGTAAGGAATCTTTTCAGGTGCATAGTTATTAAAGTGATGATTTTGTCCTGCCATAGGTCCGAGACCTCCCATTTGCCAAAAGAGCCATTGTGATACTTGGGCCTTACCTCGTGGATCTTTTGGAACAAACTTTCCGACCTTTTCTGCCAAATACCATAAAATTGCCCCAGATTCGAAGAGAGAAAGGGGTCCCTGCTCATCAGCGGGAGTTCTATCTACAATGGCCGGAATGCGGTTATTAGGGGCAATCTTAAGGAACTCAGGATTAAATTGTTCCCCTTTGCCTATGTTAATAGGATGAATTTCATAGGGAAGACCGGACTCTTCTAAGAAAATGGTGATTTTATGTCCGTTCGGCGTAGTCCAATAATATAAATCAATCATAATGAGCATCCTTTTTATTTAGGATAATTGGAACATTGCGAGTCATTCAAGCATCTGGTAATGAATAGGGATGGATATGGGACATTTTAATTTATTTATAAAAATGGTTAAGGAAGAATTTAAACTTTCTGAATCACAATTAACGACTCTTACTGCTCGCATGCTGGCCGATGACAATGAGTTTGAAAAAGTTTGGAAGCTTTATAAGAATAAATCGACAAGATTTAATGGTGGAGTGGATGATTTCAAGTTTTTGCTTCACGACCTGATTAGTTAGGGTGTCAATTCATGATCAATATCTCCACCAACGAGCTCATCATTGATGTAAATATGGCATCCCGCTGTTCCATACCATTTAGTTCCAATAATCACTTTGCACTCACCCACATCTTCAATTGGAAAAACGAATTGGGTTTTGACTGACATGAACCAATAAAAATTTTGGCCAACGACTTGATTATTGAGATGAAAGCTTTCCCCATTCATTCCCAATAATGACCACCAGTTTATAATTTCTATCCGATGTCCGTCATGATGATGAATCCACGATTTTCTAAAGGCAGATTTTTGCACAAAATCTTTAAATGTATTGATCATTAAAACAGTGTAATAGAAATATTATTCTTATGGGACTTAAGATTTTTTTTAAACACTTAATTTTTCTTAAGTCTTTTAGGATTTCCCCTTAGGATCAAAAGTTTCAGCTTCATGTTTGAGCTCTCCATCCTTTGTGATCTCAATGGTGGCCCCGGTTTTATGACTGAAAATCATCTTTCCTTCCATTTTGTTTTGAGTCTCAGTGGCACAACTTTCACAATGTGTGACTTTTCCCGGTAAACCTCTTCTTTCTTCGGAATTATATTCAACACCGCAGGATTCACAATTTCTCATTTGAACCTTAGAAGATACTGGCCGGGAAGTTTTGTTTTCTATTCTCGTCCGGTTCATGTTTTTTGTATGAGTCAGTGTCCGACTTGAGCTTGATCCGCTGATAAAGGGCATGGATACAGTTTTGGCCTTAGGAATGAGGGGGGCCTCTTGTGATGCCTCTTCAATAATTTTCAAGTCACTGACCAGTATATTGGCCCGATTACCATTATCTAAAAAACAGGCAGCATTCTTTCGACCTGAATCATCTACACTAATATTAGTAATTCGAACCAGACCTCCGGCATAGCGGCCGTTTATTACCTGGGCCTTTATAATCTTACTCATGGACGTATTTTGCAGCTTCCAGAAGAATAATTCAACAGAGTGCTTCAAGCGGTCCGGAACTGTTAAGATTTTAGACACATATTAAGTGCAACTGTTTAGAAAATTGTCAGCTAATCATGTGAGGATTTTTAGCCGATAGGTGCCTTATGGACTCTGCTAATTATTACGTAACAACTCTCACTACAGCATTCACTAAACTTCTACCTTATTTTATTTTTTTGGTAGGAGGCTATTTTGTTTTCATTAGATTACCTTTTCTTTTTTTCAGGAAAAGTATGGATACTCAAAAAAAGAAGCTGGAAGATGAAAATAAATCACTTCTTGGTCAAGACAAGAGGGCCTATACCGTAGATGATTACAGAGAATTTCAGAAAACGATGAAACTGATAAATGGAGAAAAGCCAAAAGAAGGGGCAAAGAAGGAAGAACGTAAAACGGAGCAGAGGAAAACTGAACAGCAGAGAACGGAGCAGAAGAGATCGGAAAAGAAAGAAGAAGAACCTAAAAGATCAAATCCGCCCAATGGACAGACTCCTGAGCAAATCTTTAGTCTAAGGCCGAATGAAGTGATATCAAAAGCCGAACTTAAAAAAAGATATTTTGAACTGATCAAACAAAACCATCCAGACCGAGTGGCATCTATGGGAGCGGACTTTAAGAAGCTCGCTGAAAAAAACACCAAAGAAATAAATAAGGCCTATGATAAGTTAAAAAATAAGGCCGCCTAATATTCGAGATAATTCAGGATGAGAGTCATTGTCCGATATAGATGCTGTAAGGGAAGGCCAAATTCATCCGGGCCTGCTTGTTCTTCAAGAAGAGGGACATGGATGAAGCCACACAGTCGGAATGATTCCTGATTAGTCTCCATCAATCGGTAAAATAAATAATTACAAACAAAAGCTCCCGCATCATTTGAAAGCTTAACAGGTAGACCTGCTTCCTTCAGAGTTGTCTCAAGACCTTGAATTGGTAAAGTCGATAGGTAGCAGGGTGGACCATCTGGTGTAATAAGTTGGTTTTGAGGCATGACACCAGAATTATCTGCAATCGTGGCATTAATGTGATTAATCGCCACAGTTTCGATCTCAATTGAATCTCTTTTTGCCATCCCGAAACACATCACCACGTCAGGATTAAAAGTTTCAATCTTTTCTTGAAGGTCATCAAATGCGGACTCGAAAGTAACGGGCAGTAAAACCTGGTCCACAATGAGTGAGGCGGGGTAGGGTATTTTATTATTTTCCAGAGCTTCTATTAGAAGGGCGGTCGGGTTGATTTCCCTGCCCCCAAAAGGCTCAAAACCAGAAATTAGAATGCGCATATTTCTATATCATCATTCTCAATACCCACAGGAGTCAATAGTTGGAATTATTCAGGTATATTCCTGATTAAACTTCCAGGGTTTTTCCCCGTTCTGGTATTTCAACTGAAAATTGTTTCTCCTGAAGCTTCTCTTTAAGGGCGAGCTTGGAAGCTGTTTCACCGTGAAGTAAAAATACTCGGGCCGTCTGGTTTTTACCTGTGAGCCATTGTATGAGTTCGGATTGATCCGCATGCGAGGAGAAGGCCTCGGATGTCAGGACTTCGCCTGACCATGTGGCACTGTCTTTGTCCTGGTTTTTGAGAGTCCTGTTGCCTTCTATCATCGCTCTGCCAGGAGTCCCTACACCTTGGTAGCCAGGGAGGAAAAGAACCGCCCCTGCGTCGTGCTGCCAATTCTGGAGATGGCGGAAGATGCGACCCCCAGTGAGCATGCCACTGGAACTTATAATAATTAAGGGACCTTTATTCTTTTTAATGCTGTCCCATTGCCTGAGATAATCAATCGGTTCGATTTCATCTAAGGCATTATACAAGTCATGGGGTCTCGTTGTGAGATGAGCGTATTGCTTATAAACCTGATTGGCCTCTTTCATCATTGGACTATCAATGTACACTTTAACTTTCTCTTCCGGATGCCTTTGAAAGAAATCATGTATGAGAGTGAGTAACATTTGAGCTCGGGCAACTGCAAAACTTGCAATTATTCCTACCCGTTCTTCCCGGGAAATTTTTATCAGGAAACTTGCTAATTCTTTATCAAGGTTTCCCTGTCTGCACTTACCTCCGTAAGTTGACTCCATGATTATCAAGTCGGCTTCCGGACAATCAAGGGGAGTAGGAAAAAGCGGGTCATCATGTCTACCTAGATCACCGGAGAAAACAATTCTCTTGTTTGCATGCTTAATGATTAAAGAAGAAGCCCCTAGTATGTGGCCTGCCGGTTGAAAATGAAAAGTTGAATCATTGATGTTTATTTTTTCTTCCCACTCAACCGTCTTAACCAGTTGCAAAGTCGTAACGACATCCTTACTTGAATAAAAATTCTCCTCCATCAGGGAAGCACTATCCGTGAGAATAATTCTCATCAGCTTAGCGGTGGCAGGAGTACAGAAAATTTGACCTCTAAAACCTTTCTTAACGAGCCTTGGTAAATAGCCGGAATGGTCCAAATGGGCATGGGTAATGAAAACAGCATGAATAGTGGAGGCTTCGAATGGTAACTGAAGCAGATTAATTCTTTCAACTTCATCCGTTCCCTGAGCAAGACCCGAATCAACCATGATTCTTGTTTGTTCAAAATCAAGAAAGGTCATTGAACCAGTCACTTCATCAGTAGCACCCCAGAATGTAATTTTCATAGGATTCCCTTGCTTAGAATATTCAATTCACCTTGAATTTGGTTAATATCATTTGAAGAAAAGCCAAGCTTATAAAGCATATCGACTTTGCGGTTTAAGTCCTTCACCAGAATGATTCCTTCTTCTATCAGGATTCTTTTAGTCGTCCGATCAAGCGATTTGAGACTGGTAATGGGATACAGATTTAGCTGTTTAATATGATCCAAAAAAGACATCTCTGAAGGGGCATTAATGCCTAATAGCCTAAGTCCTGTACCTGCAGCATATTTAATCGCATCCAGACTGAAAGCTGTGTTGCTTGCCAGATAAAATCCTGTCAGGTCATGGCCCACGGGACCGGCCTTCAAATCATCCCAGCGGGCCTTGACGTAGAGGGCAGTTTTAATGTCATTTTTTATACCTATGCGATTATGAAACTTGCATTCAACAAAATATTTTTCTCCTCTACTTAAAGCGACGACATCGATTTCGTGAGAAACCCATTTCCCTTTATAAGTTTGACAGGTTTTTGTTTTGAAGCACAACTCTTCAAAATACCTGGCGACAAATGTTTCAAAATGATGGCCTGTCGGACCTAATTCGAAGATGGCCCGCTTAAGGGAGTATTGGGCGCCGGCCAGAGAGGAAGTCTGGCGTACCAGACGGAGTGTTTTACGATAAATATCACTGGTTTTAACCCCTTCGCCAATGTCATGAGTCACTTCATTTGCGATGTTCTCGCATTGACGTTTAGGGAGACTGGTTCTTTTTATGGATTGTATGAGTTTTTTTTTAGAAAAACTTTCTGGTCGTCCACTGGATTTTACTATCCGGAAATCATGGTGATGCTTATTTCTCATTTCTCTAGTTTAAGGCTTTTTAAGACATTAAACAGCTTAGAATCTTTATTTTTAAGCAAGGAGAAGATTTCAGATTTCCCTAAGAGTACTATTTGAGAGTTACTCTTGATTCGGCAGCCTAAACGAACCGGTTGCTCCTCGAGGAGCTGCTTAATACCCATAAGGCAGTTATCTTCAATCAACTGGGTAGGGCGCGACTTTTTAATAAGTTCGATCTGGCCTTTAATGAGGGCCACACCCGTGCTTGGGATCTGGTTTTCATAAACCAGATCGAAGTCGTTAGGGAAGGTAAGAACTTCGTAATCTTCTTTTAAGCTCTCGACTTCTTCTGAATTAAGAATATTTAGTTTTTCCTTCATCCGTAAAATCTAATGCAAGACCTGGCAAAGGAATATGTTCTAGATCATCTTTTTTAATGAGTTTTAATAATCCAGATTAGCAAATTCCAAAAGTTTTTCTTCATCTACAATATAAATGACCTTACCATCCTGCTCTAGAATGCCTTCTTCTCTAAATTCTGAAATAAGGCGGATTATGGTTTCGTTGGCCGTTCCTACTAAGGAAGCGATTTCATCACGGTTAAGTTTTATTTCCAGACGACAGCGTCCATTTTCCTCAACTCCATAGTTCTTTTTGAAAGTTAGGAATAACTCTGCCAGCCTTTCCCGGGCATTTTTCTGTGACATAGATGCATTACGATTTTCAGCTGCACCCATATCTCGACTGAGTTTATGGATGAGATTAAGAGCAATACTTGGATTTTCTTTAAGTGCAGAATAGATATAATTTTTATCGAGAAAACAAATGGCAGAATCTTCAATGACGGTAGCAGAAGCTGAATAATTTTCTTTACTAAAAAGGCTTCGATGCCCAAGTACATCTCCAGCACCAGCTATACGAATAATAGATTCTTTACCATCATTGCCTATTTTAGAAACTTTGATCTTACCACTGTTGATACAGTAAAGACCAAAGGGTGGATTTCCCTGAAAAAAGATCGTTTGACCCTTCTTGTAATGATTCATCACTTTATGGTGACTGACACTGGCAAGATCACCATCGGCCAAGTCACAAAATATCCCTTTGTCTCGGGATTCACAGTGTTCGCAATCTACAGATTTGAAAGGCTTTTGCATTAAATAGATCCTAGTTTTTTTCCTAGGATAACATAAAAATGCCGGAAAAACGTGATCTAAGTCATGTTTTTAATAATCTTATGAAATACCTTGTTACTGTTTTAAAGGCTTAGTCTTAGGACCCAATAATCTATCAAGTTCATCAATTTCTTCTTCTACTTCAGTGGGGATATTGGTGCCACTTGAGCCAGAAAAGTCAAATTCTATGCTTTCTTTATACTCTTTTAGGCACTCTTTTGCGATAGGGTGCTTCGGATATTTCCTAATGCATTGTTTTAAGAAGTAATCTCCAGCTCCGAAAAAATCTTCTCTTTTTAGCCTCTTTTCTAGCCATCCCATCCAATAACTGATCTCGGCTGCATGTGAAGTGTCCTGATTAAAGAAGAAATAGTTGGAAAGGATGCCCGAAGTTAAAAGCAAGTCCACTTTGTGTCCTTCTTCAAAAACATTGATTTGTTTAAGCGGAATTAAGCGGGTTTTAAAGAATTGTTTTAAATCATTTTCAGACTGCAAACCTTTTTGCAAGATGGGAGCGTTCTTCCAATAAGTAAGGCGCTCCTTCCATTGAGACAAAATGGTTTTCATTGATTGAGGCATCAACTCTTTTTTCATATAACTATCAATGATCAGTTCCATAGATGCAGGATCTTTTAAAATTTTGGTTTCAATCAGAAGGATCTGTTGGAAAGGGGCCTTTAGTTCATTGAAGTCTTTTTTTATTAATTTATCCTGAATGTCACGGGTGAAACTATTTTTGGCGTCGACATACCGACGAACAATTAAGTGCGCCATCCCCAGAGTGAAGGGATCTTTAAGTTTAGTTTCGTCTACTCTTAATTCTCCATTTTGAAAGCTTGAGGAGTGGGATTCTGGAAGACGAGTGTGACAATCAAGGCAAAGGGAAGTTAATTCTCCAAGTGTCCAATGAGCATAGCTTTTTTTTCCAGCATTAAAGGCATTAACTACTTCATTCACATTCTCTGTGATTAATGAGTAGGAAGGAGCAAAAAGATCATGCTGCAGCATCGTTTCATGCTTGGCACTTTTCATTGCCGTATTAAGTTCTTTTAGTTTTTGCTTGATAACGGCTTCATTTTTTTTATCCATGAAGCTGGGCTGATCATGAATGAAGGGAAGGAGATCAGTGACGGCCAGGAAGGCCCGATTCATAGGCAATATGGTGGCCGCGAATAGAGGTAATGTTATTCCGGCCAATAGAAGCAGACTGATCTTTTTATTTCTCATAAGTTTATTTACCTTTCATTTGCTCATAGATGAATAATACAGTCGCCATAGTACCTGCAGATATGATCAAGCCCCTTCTCAGGTCTTGTCTCCCTGATGGATCTCCTGAACCAGATGTTAAAGAGTCCATCAATAATAAAGTGGTTGTCATCGTAAGCGCAGAGGCCACCTCAGTGGAAACGGGCAGGGTTAGAGGTCTGAACTCTCCGGGCACTTGATCAAGCTGCAAGGAGCTTTCAGGTAGTTTAAAGTTTATCTGCCCTAAGCGTTTTAACGAAACCGGGCGGATAGATTCAATCATAAAATATGGCTTAAATGATGTCCTTTCCATTGAGAACGTTGGTCGATAATTTATGTGACCTTCCATCAAAACTTCATCACCTTCTTCCAGCTTTTTTAGTTCATCTACCAAATTTTTGTTAGCAAATGCCCCCGGAATGACATCCCCATTGGTTGATCGGAAAATTCGGAGTTCGCCATTTTGTTGTTCTATTCTGACAAGGATTTTTACGCGTTCCGTTTCAGTTTCACTAAAGGTTGAGAGAGAAAAAAGAAAGAAAAAGCAGGCGATAAAGGTTTTCATGGGATTAGTTTAGTTCATAAAGAGTCGTCTGAAATATGACTTTTATCAGTTATGACGCTGTATTTTTTAATAATAACTTGAACAAAGTTAAGTTAGATTTAATCAGGATTCTTCATTAAAATGGAATCAAGGAGACCCTGTATGAAATTCGCTAAAAAAGTTATTGTCGCGGTTCCCCTCATTGAAAATATGGCGGAAATGTTACTTGAAGTTAAAGAAATGGAATTCTTAAAAAACAGTGAAGTCCATTTGGTATCGGTCTTTAATACGATCAATTATGCAGTTGGCCTAGGCGAATTTCCCTTGGTTTATCCCGTGGTTGAGGACAGGAAGGCAATTGAAACATCCATCATTAATAAATTGATGCAAGTTCGTTCTGAGATCCTTCCAGCTGATCTAGAAAATCGTGCCCATGTCCGCTGTCTATTTGGGGAAAACGTGAAAGAAACTTTCTGCTCTTATGCAGAGGAAATAAAGGCCGATGCTGTGATTGTGGCCACACGTAAGAAGCGAGATTTTTTTGAAAGTTCTTTTGCTCAATATGTCATGAAACACTTAGATGCCGATATAATTATCATAAAAAAACACCAATAGATGAACTCCCAACCTTGGGCCCAAGAGGCCCCAGATGTTTTGTCAGCTTATGGAACTGCTTCTCAGTTGGGGTTAACTCAGGAGCAGTTACTTTTAGCTTCACAGAAGTTTGGAAAAAATAATCTTAAATCAGAAAAAAAAATAAGTAAGCTTACGTTGCTATTAAAGCAGTTCAAGAGTCCGATGGTTTATACGCTACTAGTTGCTACCATCGTTTCGGCATTCCTTGGCGATAGCATTGATGCTTTGGCCATCCTGGCCATTGTGATTCTCAATGCCCTCATAGGTTTTGGACAGGAAGCTCGGGCCGAGGAATCGATTGAAGCTCTTAAAAGTCTGTCGGTTCCCAAGGCCCGGGTCAAACGCGATGGTATGGTTAAAATCATCGATTCTCAGGATGTGGTGCCTGGTGATCTTATCGTACTTGAAGCAGGTGATTATGTAGTTGCTGATGGAAGAATCATTCAAGGTTTTCAATTGGCCGCAGATGAAGCCATTTTGACCGGTGAGTCCATGCCGGTTGAAAAGAATCAGGTTCGTATTGCTTCGGAAGCTCCTCTCGCCGAACGCAGTAATATGCTTTTTGCCAGCACTGCTATCAGCAAGGGATCGGGGGAAATGATTGTGACTGCTACCGGTATGAATACTCAAATCGGGCATATTGCAGGACTTCTTGGTCAAGCAAAGGTGAAAGAGACACCGCTGCAGGAAAGAATGGGCAAACTCAGTAATCTTCTGATTCTTATGGGAGCAGGGGTTATTGTTATAGTAGGTTTGATTGGGTTCTCAAAGGGCACTGCCTGGAGTGAAATTTTCATGAATGCCATTAGTTTGGCAGTGGCCACTATTCCGGAAGGTCTACCAACTGTTGTGACTCTGGCCCTGGCCCTGGCAGTTCGAAGAATGAGTAAGCGTAATGCCATTGTCAGAAAAATGCCGGCCGTTGAAACTTTAGGATCTACGGATGTTATTTGTACAGATAAAACGGGAACTCTAACCACCGGTAAAATGCGAGTGAGAGAAACTTACACGCTAGATAATCAACAAGATGAAATCTTTTATCAAATTTTAGTCAAATGCAATAATGCCAGTCTTGATCATGGAGGTTCAGGGGATCCCACTGAGATAGCGCTATTGTACCTGGCCGATGAAGCAGGTACTCTTGACGCTGTCAAGGCCGGATCAAATCGAATTCATGAGTGGAGCTTTGAGAGTGACCGCAAACGCATGAGTGTGGCCATTAAGTCTCATAATGAATTTTTAATTCTTACCAAAGGTGCTCCAGAAACACTTCTCCCGCTTTGTCTGCTGACTGACGAAGAAAGAAGCAGAATTAGCGAAAGAATCAATACCCTTTCTATGAAAGGCCATAGAATACTTGCTCTGGCCTATAAAAAAATAGATGACCTAAGCTCAAAGGAAAAACAAAATCCCGGTTTGATTGAGAGAGAACTCACCTTCAAAGGACTTGTGGCCATAGCCGATCCACCTAAAGAGGAAACAATTCCTGCTATAAAAAGCTGTAAGGCCGCGGGGATTAAAGTTGTCATGATTACCGGAGATCACCCTCTAACGGCCAGTGCAATTGCTCATGAACTTGGGATTACCGAAGAAGGTATATTTGATGAAGTCCTTTCAGGGGCAGATCTTGAAAAAATGAGTCAGGATGAATTGAAGATACGGGCCGAAAAAACTGCCGTTTATGCAAGGGTCAGTCCTGAACACAAATTACAAATTATTAAGGCCCTCGAATCCAATGGACATGTGGTCTCCATGACTGGGGATGGGGTTAACGATGCTCCGGCCCTGAAATCGGCAGCTATTGGCGTTGCCATGGGGAAAGCCGGTACGGAAGTGGCCAGACAGGCCTCTTCCATGATTCTGACGGATGATAATTTCTCCACGATTGTTTCTGCAGTTGAAGAGGGGCGTGCCCTTTACGGAAACATTAAGCGAACAATTCAATATCTTTTATCAACCAATCTGGCAGAACTTTTGATCATGGTTGGAGCGGTATTGATTGGGTTACCAGTGCCACTGCATCCCTTGAACTTACTATGGATCAATCTGGTAACAGATGGATTACCTTCTCTTGCTCTGGCCGCTGAACCAGTGGGGAAAGATTATCTAAAAACCAGCACTCGACCTTCTCCTTCCAGTTTCTTTGATCGTCCTTTTTACCTGGAGCTTTTTTTTGTTGGGATCTTAAGCACGATCCTGGGTCTGATCATTTATGATTACAGTATTCAGCATTACGATCTCCTGACCTCCAGAAGCTACATGTTTAATTTCATGGTGTACTTGTGTTTGTTCCGATCATTCTCCTGCCGAAGTGAAACAAAAACTTTTTTTGAGCTCTCATTTAACCCCATCCATCTAGGGGCAGTATTAGCACCTGTCATTTTACAGGCTAGTTTGCAGTATTCAGGATTATTTCAGAGTCTATTTAAGGTGAGGGCCGTGACCTTAACCGAGAATGGAATCTTAATTGGAATCAGCTTAATTCCTGTGACTTTCGTAGAAGTTTATAAACTCATCAATAAAAAGAGAAAGAAAACTGAGGAGTTTTAAGTCCTCAGTTTTTTTTTATTTCATTCTGGTATGAAGAAGTTCATCCATGGCATGAAGAGCATCAATCCAGGTGAAAATACCCACTAAGTGGCCATTGTCTTCAACGACCACTGAACCAATTTTATCAGCGGCCATAATTCGGCACACTTCATCTACCAGCGTATCCGGTCTTACGATTCTTGGGTTAGGAGTAAAAGCATCATAGACTTTCATCTTTGAGATGTCGGTATCCTTCATCGCTGTCACCAAAGTAACATCAGTCATCGATAAGACTCCTTCGATCTTTCCCTGATAAAGAACCGGCAGGTGGCGGAATCCTTCTTTTTGCATGTAGGTGCCGGCCTCGTAAAGAGATTGATCCTTTTCGACAAACTTGGGATTAGTAGTCATGTACTTTTCAATGTGAGGAATAGGTTTTGACATAATTGCTCCTTGATTGTGTTTATTAAAACATTCTCGAAGTGCAAGGTATCTGATTTAAGATGAAAGTGGAGGTGATATTGATCAGTTATTTTGTATTTAATTGACCACATGCCGCAAGGATCTCATCCCCCTTGGTCTTTCTGATAAGAGTTGGCACCTTGTAGCTATCCATGATGGATTTGAAGCTTTCAACCTCCTGAATATGGGGCCTTTGGTATTGAGTTCCTGGAAAAGGATTAAAGGGGATAAGACTCACATAGGCATTTTTATCTTTCAGAAATTTACCAGTGGCATGAGCATCTTCAGGAGAGTCATTAAAGCCTTTGATCAGCAGGTACTCATAAGTCACAAAGCGCGTGCGCCCTTCAGGGATGGTCTCGGCAAATGCCACGACATCTTCAATAGGATAGCGCTTATTAATTGGAATAAGTTTATCCCTTTTTTCTTTAATCGTTGAATGAAGTGAGACCGCGATGTTGACCTTGGGCATTTCATTCTTCCAGCGCTCAAGACCTGGCAAGTATCCTGCTGTAGAAATTGTAATTTTATGTGGCGCCAGACACAGGCCATTTTTTGAGAGAAAAATTTCACAGGCCTTTTTAACGGCATCGAAATTATGAAGCGGTTCACCTTGTCCCATGAAAACAATATTCAAAATTTTGTCATCCTGGGGACGATTTTTAGTCAGCCACTTTTGCGCCACTAAGAACTGGCCCGTGATTTCCTCTGTCGTGAGGTGGCGCTTTAATCCTTGAGTGCCAGTAAAGCAGAAACTGCAATTCATGGCGCAACCAACTTGAGATGAAAGGCAAATAGTATATTTTTGATTAAAGGGGATAAGAACGCATTCAACTTTAAGCTGATCATGAAGCCTTATGAGAAATTTCACTGTTTTATCGGGGGACTCTTGAATAGTATCTATTTCCGGTAATTGAAAATCCAGATGGTCTAAAATAAAGGCACGACTGATTTTTGCAAGAGCAGTTTCACAGGCTTCACTCATTCTTTTCTTATAATGCCAGTTAAACAGAAGTGCCGGGCCTGAGGGCGGCAGTGAGTGAGCAGCGAATAAATCCTGAAGTTCTTTTAAAGTGAATTGATAAAATGATGGCCTTTTTGACTGCATAAGGCCGTTTTGTATCATACTTACCTTGAATTCTCAAAACTGGGGCCCTAAAATCATGGGATGAATGATAAAAAATGGTTTTTAATCTTTATTTGCTGGCTGCTGGCCTCGTTTGCAACTGCCGGAAGCCTCTTCTTTAGTGAAGTCATGCGATTTCCTCCTTGTGTTCTTTGCTGGTATCAGAGAATTTTTATGTACCCTTTGGTGGTGATCTTTCTGATGGGGCTTTTTCCCTTTGATAGGAGTGTCATCAAGTTTGCGGCCCCTGTCGTAGGACTGGGATGGTTGACCGCTATTTATCATAATCTCCTATACTATAAAGTTCTTCCTGCCAGTGCCGCTCCTTGTGTGAGTGGTGTTTCCTGTACCACTATTCAGGTTCAATGGTTTGGATTTATCACTATCCCTGTCATGTCGCTTACCGCTTTTACCTTAATACTTATTTTACTAACCATTTGCTTCAGGATGATTAAACGTGAAAAATAAAATCGGCTTAATTGCTGGGACAGTTCTCTTGCTTATTGGAATCTTTTTTGCTGGGATGAGAATTTACCAGAAGCAGGAAGCTCAGAGGTTAGGCTTTATTGCCAAAGAGGATTTCTCAAAATTCGTGCCGGATTATGCCCCACGCTTGGGAGCAAAAGATGCTCAGGTCTATCTGGTTGAATTTCTCGATCCTGAGTGTGAAAGCTGCCGGGAATTTTATCCTTATGTAAAATCGATCCTTGAAGAGAATGCTGGAAAAGTGCAATTAGTTGTCCGGTATGCTCCTTTTCATGGCAACTCAAAGTTCATCATTAAAGTTCTTGAAGCTGCCAGGAAACAAAACAGGTACTGGGAAGCTTTAGAAGTATTATTTCGTTATCAGCCTTATTGGGGCAGTCACCATAATCCACAACCTCAACTGGTTTGGAAATACTTACCAGAAGCTGGAGTTGATATTGCTAAAATACAAGAGGATATGAAAGATCCTGCTATCGATAAGATGATTGAGCAGGAGTTAAGGGATGTCGAGGCCCTGGGTGTGCGGGGAACTCCAAGCTTTTTTGTAAATGGGAAACCACTGGAGAGCTTTGGGTATGAACAACTGAGATCATTGGTAAGAGAAGCACTTCAGGAATAAAACTACCGCGGTAGCCTTTTAGTTAAGACTAGGGCTACCGTAGTATTCAGCGTTAATTCCTCTTTCCACTTCTTGGTTTTCAACATCAGTTGAAGACGAAGGTGTTCTTGATGCACAAGAAATCACAGATAAAGAAAGTAAGGCAAGCAGCAAAAATTTCATAAAAACTCCTGTGGTAAGATTTGTTAGTCATCCACGGCATCATTATCTCATAATTTTGAATTTTTGTGTGGTTAGCAAATCTTGGCAGTTTTTGCCAAGTTACTTCGTCGGATGATCAAATTTCCAGGCGATTAGACGGCTTTTCTTCTGTCCTTGTGACATTTCAATGATTTTGACTTGGGCCGGATGTAACTTTGACAGTGCCTTTTGAAGAGTGAAAAGACTTTTCTCTTTAGAGACTAAACAAGTAAACCAGTTAACTTGATTGCAATACTCGGAACTTTCCTGAATCAGGCTAAGAATAAAGGCCCTTTCCCCACCCGGACACCACAATTCAGCTCCTTTGCCACCGAAGTTAAGCACAGTTTTAGGGGAGGATTTTCCCAGGTTTTTCCATTTACGTTTACTGCCAGAAACTGCCTCTTCCAAGGATTCATGGAAAGGAGGGTTGCAAATGACTAAATCAAAAAATTCATTGGGCAAGATGATATTTCTTAAAGTCGATTTAGCGTCAGGTTGATGACGTAGTTCTATAAAGGAAGTCAGCTCATTTTTACGGACGATATTATTGGCATTGGCCAGTGATTGTTTATCGATATCAGTCCCTACAAACTTCCAATGATATTCTTTATAACCTAACAGGGGATAAATACAATTGGCCCCAGTTCCGATATCTAAAACTTTTAAATGCTCTTTTTGTTCAAAGAGATCGGCAGCTGAGTGGATATAATCTGCCCGGCCTGGTATAGGAGGACAAAGGTTGTGATCCGGAATATCCCAATAATTAATATCATAGAAAAATTTAAGCAGGGCCTGATTAAGGGACTTTACTGCCAGAGGATTCGCGAAATCAATTGTTTCATCACCATATTTATTAACTGTAATAAATGGTAACAAACCAGGCGAGGTCAGGGACAGTTGTTTTAACTGATACCGATCATGATGACGATTTTTAGGATGCATGTAATTCTAGAGTAGGCGTGACGTTTCCATTTGGCCATAATGAAGACTATGAAAAACATTGACCTTTTAAAGCTCGACCAAGATATCTGCCAATTTGTTAGCGAACGGGATTGGGATCAGTTTCATTCAGTGAAAAACCTAAGCATGGCCTTGGCAGTAGAAAGTGCTGAGCTACTTGAAATCTTTCAGTGGATGTCGGAGGAAAATTCCAACCGGATAAGTGAAAATCCCCAGGTTATGGCAAAAATTAATGATGAAGTGGCAGACGTTTTTGTTTACCTGATGAGGATTATCAATAAGACCGGGATTGATCTTGAACAGGTTGTCAGGAATAAAATGCAGAAGAATGGTGAAAAGTACCCGGTGGAAAAGTCCAAAGGGAATTCAAAAAAATATAATGAACTTTGAAGACCTGGTTATCAGGAATGATAACCAGGTCTTTTGCTATTGAAGAGTTTTATATAGCTTACTGTTTTTGATATCGTTGTATCTGCTTTCATACTCTTTCCATAAAAGCTTAATCCGGCTCTTCTTTCCAGGGCCAGAGGCGTATGCCTCATTGAGATCCTTTCTTAGTTCAGGAATAACCTTAGAAACCTTTTCCAGTTCACTCTTAATTTCTGTCACCTTCATAAGTACTCCTTTGGTAGAACGGTTATATTAAAGGTCGTTATATCCGTCATTTGTGACGAGTTACGCTTGTGCAGCGGAAGAGACTGTAAAGGTTGGCAGAGTTCAGCTTTCCCGAGTCATTCAGGCCGATATCTTAAAATAACCTTACAATATTTCAGAGAGTTAACCGATAACCCTTTATTACTTTAAAATAGCTTAATTAACTTTCAGGACCCCTAATGGATACAGCTGATTCCGGATTATTGGTAAAGATGGAGATCATTCATCTCATAAAGTTTGCAGAGAAGTTTGCAGGCATTGAAGTTCATCTTCCGGTGAATGGAAAATTTTTGAAACTTAACTATTCACAAGATCATTTTGTAGGAATTCTAAGAAAGCTTCAGCAAAAGGATGTGACAGAAGTCTACATCAAGGAAGCCGATTGCAAAAAAGTGTTGGAGCAAGTCACCCAATCAATGTCCTCTGCCAGTTTTTATGATCCTAAGACCATTCAGGAGCAAAGAGTTGAAGCGGTGAGTGCTGCAATGGAAACGGTTAAAGGGATCATCAATCAATTGGGAGTGGAAGCTGAAACGGTGAAACTGCTTAAGACCATTAATAGCAGGGCCATGACCCTGTTGGGTGAGTCACCATCTATCTTTGCTTTCATAAAAGATTTTAAGAAAAACTGCTCAGAAGAGTTTCTTCTCTCAATATTGACCAACTATATAATGTCTTTGGTGATAGATAAATTTCCCTGGAAGTCCGATCAAGTCAAAGAGAAGGGGGCGCTGGCCTCAATGATGTGTGACATGACTCTGACTAAAGATGATTTTAAAGTACTAAGAGATTGGCAGAAAAATGGCGGGGATTTGCCGGAACATCTTTTACGTCATCCTGCCGAGATTGCGGAGAGTTTAAAAAAGAATCGGCTTTTGATTCCAATAGAAACGATCACCATCATTGAACAGCATCATGAGACTCCTGATGGTAAGGGGTTTCCAATGGGTATTACCTCCAACCGTTTTAACCAACTGTCGGCCATTTTTATTATTAGCCAGCAATTCACTGAGAATTTGCATGACGCTTCTTATGATTACGAAAAACGAAATGAAATCATTAAGCGTATCCATAACAAATATGGACACGCTAAAATGTTTGAAAAGGCGATAGATGCCTTGATGAAAGTTGTCGCCTAGCCTTCTCCCCATTCCTGCAGGCGATTGCCACGGGCGCTTTCCCAGCGGGATCTCCACCAATCAAAAACCCGGTCATACCAAGGCTCTTCTTCAGGGGCTTCTTCTCGTGGAGTAGGTGCTTCCCATGAATCATCATGGGGGATAGATTCCGGGAATTCTGGTTCTTCAACTTCACCAATTGGCCCTGGAATATTTCCTTCTTCGTAAACCTCACCGGGAATTTTAGTGACTTTGGAAAAAGTTCCGCAGGCAATAGGCAGAGTCTGGTGAGTAGGCCTTCTATGGGTACTGGCCACGCTTTCTGGAAATTCTCCCTCAGGAGCTCCCTGGACAATAACAACCTTCTCTTCAAGATCCAGACCTTCCTCTGGAAGGAGTTTCATTACATTGTCTGATAGATTTTTATCATCACTTTTTAAATCGCTAAAAAGTCGTTTAAAGCTGGTGACTCGCTCGTAGAAATATCCTCCTGATTCATCTGCCATGGGATAGATGTTTCGGCCGGCCTTCTGAGTACCTAGATTTGCATCAAGAGGAATTAAAATCTTACCCAGGGCCTTTTCTGTCTCTGAAATATCCAGATAACCATCCCCATTTAAATCGTCGTTCAAATCTGGACATCGGGTTCCTTCATAAATGTTTTGTTGGTGCCATGCTCGAGGCGCTCCGCCAAATAAGCGCACATAGGCAAAAAGTTTATCGTCTTGCCTTTGAATGGTTGCTGACCCGGCCAAGGTTCCATTGACGTGCGGATTGAGAGTGATGAATTTGGCCATGTACAGGCCTGCAATGTTAGAGCCATCCAGAGGAATAATTTTTCTCTGCTGCTCTTGATTAACTTTTGGAAGTCCGGCATTAGATCCGGTTTTTCCACAGGACAAGGCCAGGACAAGTAAGAGAAGAACTCCGAAAACTTGCATAAAACCTCCAGTCGGCAGTCAAACAAAAGCTATCATGGAGAAGTTGCTCGACCTTTGTCCAGTGATTCAAGTATTGCCACGCATTGGATTGTTTAAGTCTGATAACTTTAGTCAGTCACAATTTAGCTAGGATCTGTAGGCAATTTCTGAACAATGTAATAGCGTTAAATTTTGGATTTTTCACGAGGAAAACAATATGTCTATTCGATTGCCCGAGCATGTCATTGCTTGCTCCAATTTTATTAATGGCCAATGGATCAAGGGAGAGTCGGCCACTCAAGATATTATTTCTCCTTATCACGGAAAAAAAATTGGTGAGGTTTCCGTTCCTTCTTTAAATCAGATCAAAGATGCCATCCGTATTGCCAATCAGGCCCAAGTGGAATGGGGAAAAACTCCATTAAAAGAACGGGCCCGGGTGTTGTTTAATTTTAGAAATATTCTTATGCGTGATCTGGATGAAATTTCACACATTAAAGCTTCTGAATCCGGTAAGACCTTTAATGAAGGTAAGGCCGGTTTAATGAAAGGCATTGAAGTGCTTGAGTACGCTCTCTCTCTTCAAAATATTGATGTGGGTGGACGTCTGGAAGTTTCCCGAGGAGTGAGTTGTGAGTACCGTCGTGCCCCCTTGGGAGTAGTCGCTAATATCACCCCTTTTAATTTTCCTGCCATGGTTCCTATGTGGACCATTCCTATCGCTTTAGGACTAGGCAATGCTTATATCTGGAAGCCATCAGAAAAAACGCCTCTGACTTCCATCTATATTGCCAATGCCTTGAAAGAAGCGGGCCTGCCTGATGGACTTTTCACAGTTCTTCACGGTGGACCGCAAACAGTTGATGCCATTATCGAAGCACCTGAAGTTAAGGCGGTAGGATTTGTAGGATCGACTAAAATTGCCAAGCTTGTTTATACCAAGGCCACGGCCTTAGGTAAGCGGGCCTTATGTCTCGGTGGCGCTAAAAACCACCTGGTCCTCTTGCCTGATGCTACTCCTGAAATTGCAGGTGTAGGTATATCGGACTCTTTCACGGGTTGTGCTGGACAACGTTGTATGGCAGCTTCTGTACTACTGGCAGTAGGTGATGTGGATCAACACGTAGAGAAGATTATGAAACGGGCCTCATCACTGGAGCTTGGTAAAGACATGGGAGCGATTATCACCCGCTCACAACGGGATTTTTTAGTTGAGGCGATTGATAAAGCTGAAAAACAAGGTGCCAAAGTTCTTTTGGATGGTAGAAAGGCCAAAGCTCCTGCTGGAATGGAAAATGGTCATTGGATTGGACCTACTATTTTAGATCAGGTTAAGGCCGGCTCAGAAGCTCAGACAGTTGAACTCTTCGGCCCGATTCTTTCAGTGATCCGTTGTAAGGATATTTCAGAGGCCATGACCATTCAAAACAGTAGTGAGTACGGAAATGCCTGCTCTGTGTTTACAAATTCTGGCGCCCTGGCCGAAAGAGTGATTCGTGAGGCCAAAGCCGGCATGGTGGGAGTTAATGTGGGTGTTCCCGTTCCACGTGAGCCGTTTTCTTTTGGAGGAGTGGCCGCTTCAAAATTTGGTTCAGGTGATATAACCGGTGAGCACAGCTTGAATTTCTGGTCTGATATTAAAAAAGTCACCACTAAATGGGAAAAACAAAACGACAACAATTGGATGTCGTAAGGAGCAATATGACTACGAAGCTAGATGAGCGTAAAGAACACGTTGTTCTCGCTACACATTCAAACTTAAAGTATCCGGAGTCTTTGATTCTTGATTGGGGGAATAAAGACCCAATTAAGCGTGGAGCTGTTGTTGCCTCACAGACTAACCCTAAGGCCCGTAACGCTATAGGAACCCATTCAGGCTCTTACACTGTTTATCGGGCCCTCTCAATTGCCAGTGGACAATATCCACCTGCTCATCGGCCTGATCTGAATAATACTCACTCACCAATTCCACTTGGACCTTTTCCTTCATGGTTTGATGACACTAAAATTGTTTCGCTTGATCCTTGGGGACTGGATCCTCAAAACCATTTCAAAGAACTCTATGCAAATGGATATGACATTCGTCCCAGCATAGCCGTTACTCAGGCCCACTTACAAATTCCTGAAATTCACGATGCTATTCGGGCCGGAAGGCTCAAACCCGATGGGAAAATCATTAAAGAGAACATGGATATCAAAGTCACTAAAGTGGCAATTGAACCTGTTTGGTTTCTTCCCGGTATGGCCAAACGTTTAAAGGTAGAAGAAGGAGTTCTTCGTCGAATTCTTTTTCAGGAATCGGGAGGCATGTATCCGGAACTGATTACTCGTCCTGACTTAAAAGTTTGGTTACCGCCTATTGGATCAACCACGGTTTATATTTTTGGTGATCCTAAAGATCTTTCTAATCCAAATATTGAACTCTCTTGCAGAGTGCATGATGAATGTAATGGTTCTGATGTATTCGGCTCAGATATCTGTACTTGCAGACCTTATCTTATGTACGGGATTGAACATGCTGCTGAAACAGCTCAAAGAGGTGGAGTAGGGATTATCGCCTACTATCGTAAGGAAGGCCGTGCTTTAGGTGAAGTCACAAAATTCCTTGTCTACAATGCCCGTAAACGTCAGGAGGGTGGAGATTCTGCTGCAACTTATTTTAAGCGCACAGAATGCGTGGCAGGAGTTGAAGATGCCCGCTTCCAGGAATTTATGCCTGATGTTCTTCATTTATTCGGAATTCAAAAAATTCATAACCTTCATTCCATGTCCAACATGAAGTACAACGCGATTGTGGATTCTGGAATTGAAGTGGTGAATCGGATTTCGATCCCGGATGGCCTGATTCCTCTGGATGCGCAAGTTGAAATGGAGGCCAAAAAAGCGGCCGGCTATTTTAATACCGAAGCACCTAAAACAGCTGAGGATCTCAAAAAAGTAAAAGGTAGAGAAATAACATGAGCGATCTGGATTATATCTTCTCTCCGGTTTGTGTGAGAGATGGAGCAAAAAAAATATTTAGTGAAACTAGAAGTGGAAATACTCATTTTCACTATCATGAAGAAAAATTAGGGCCTACGGTTGATTTTGTCATGCAAACGATACGGGAAAACTACCCTGATATGAATATTCCCTTTCATTCACGATGGGGTCATTTTCGTCCTGGTAATGTAGACCGCTCTCTATGGCTTAAAGCTAAAATAAGAGATCTGGACCCATTGGAGCAGGCAAGAGTGAAATGGGATTTAGTCATTCCTTCGGTTTTACTTGATGCGGGAGCTGGACCTGGTTGGAAATTTTTTGAAAAAGAAACTTCCCGTGAATACACACGCTCAGAAGGATTGGGAGTGGCAAGCTTCCATCTCTTTATGTCCGGCGCTTTTTCAAATGACGGAAAAAGTTTGCAAAGTACCGCGGAAGGACTTAAAAAAGTTACTCCTGCTCTGATTGAAGAATTCTTTCAAGTAACTCCTAATAATCCATTAGTTGGAATTGAAGGAAGAACAAGTCTTTTAAAAAATCTTGGCAGCGCTTTGGAGAATAAAAAGTTTTTTAAAGATGGTCGTCCTGGAAATCTGATTGATTATTTGATAGAGAAGCATGGAACCACTATTCCCGCCACTGCACTTCTGCGAGCTGTCTTAGATGGTCTGGGGCCTATCTGGCCTGGCCGGGAGTCTCTGGATGGCGTGAATTTAGGCGATGCCTGGAAACATTCTAAGTATGGTCTAATTGCATTTCATAAACTCTCTCAATGGATGACTTATTCTCTGGTTGAACCACTTCTCGAAGCAGGCATCCAGGTAACAGGAGTTGAAGGTTTAACCGGACTACCTGAATACCGAAACGGTGGCCTTCTGCTTGATTCAGGTATGCTCACTTTCAAAAACCAAAAAGATAGTGAAAGCACTTGGGGACCTGAAAGTGATCTAATTATTGAATGGCGTGCTCTGACAGTTTTTCTCCTGGATGTTATCGGTGGCGAGGTCCAAAAGCGACTTGGTAAATCACCGATAGATTTCCCACTGGCCAAGGTTCTCGAAGGGGGAACCTGGTGGGCCGGAAGAAAAATGGCTGCAATGTACCGGGCAGGGGGTATGCCTCCGCTTAATATTAAAAGTGATGGAACCGTTTTTTAGGGGACATATATGTATAAAAATTTGATTGAACTTAAACACCCGCTGCTTCTTCATAAACTGGGGCACCTTCGTGATAAAAATACGAACTCGGCCGACTTTAGAAACATCATGGCCGAAATTTCTAAAATGCTTGCCTATGAATCGATGAAGGATTGGACTGAGTTGGATGCCGTAAGAGTAGAAACTCCTATGGCGCCAACAAAAGTTGACCGAATTATTAACCCTCCAGTGGCAGTAGCTATTTTACGCGCCGGTAATGGGATGCTCGATGGTGTCCTTTCCATGATCCCGATCGCTTCGGCCGGGTATATTGGCATTTATCGGGATAAATTTATCCAAAATACCGTGGAATATTATTTCAAGCTGCCTCAAGACGTAAAAGGCCGTCAGATTCTCCTTTGTGACCCTCTGATTGCGACTGCCGATACTATGATTGCCGCCATTGATCGCCTTAAAAGCTATCATGTTGGACCGATTAAAGTCCTCTCAGTCCTGGTATCTGATCATGCCCTCAATCGTCTCGAACATTTTCATCCAGATGTTAAGATTTATGCTCTGAATGTCGAGAAGGAAATGACTGAGAACGGCTATCTTGTTCCAGGATTAGGAGATGCCGGTGACAGGCTTTACCAGACCAAATAAAAGTTTCATTTTAGGTGTTGCCGGGGGCTCAGGCTCCGGCAAAACTTATTTTGCGAAAGAACTTCAAAATGCATTAGGCGAACATTCTACGATTGTTTACCAGGATAATTTTTATATTGATCAATCGCATCGATTTGACCATGACGGTGGATCAGTTAATTTTGATCACCCGGAAAGTCTGGATTTGAAACTTCTCGCCAAATGCCTGAGTGAGCTTAAGTCTGGTCAGGCCACCCAAATACCCATTTATGACTTTAAAACTCATTCTCGAGGTGAGGAACAACTTTATATCGAACCTACGAAGATCGTGATTGTTGACGGCATTTTAATATTTCATCCGGATTATCTTCGGGAACAATTTGATGAGATGATTTTTTTTGATACTCCAGAATCACTTCGTTTTGAGAGACGTCTTGAAAGGGACGTCAATGAGCGGGGAAGAACACCTGAGGGTGTAAAGGCCCAATTCTTAAAACAGGTTAAGCCCATGCATGATGAATTTGTCGAACCATCAAAGTTTCATGCCCATACCATCGTTAAAGATCTCGGAGACTATCGTGAACATTTTGACGCTTACAAAGAGAGACTATTGAAACTTGCGTTAAAGTCCCTTTAAGTCATAGTGATTTCCATCACCTTTTGCCATGCTCCTTCTCATATTAAATCTTTGAGCTAATGATTATAACTTTAGTGAGTCATCTATGACTGGGGGATTAAATGTGGGAATGGTGGAATGGAATTCTTTCAGGTGAAATTCAAATAAGAGTTAATCCTGCTGTTTCATTTTTAATTGAGAAAACAATTCAAAAACATTCAGGCATGCTCACCAAGGATGGAGCGCTTGTTATTAAATCCGGAAAGTTTACCGGACGAGCTGCTGACGATAAATATGTGGTAAAAAATGAAGCTTCTCTTCACACAATTGATTGGGATGGCAAAATAAGATCTCTGGATGATGATAAATTTAATGACTTGAAAGTAGAACTATTAAAAAGGCTTCACCTACTTAAACCTGAAACCTATGTCATTGAGGCCAGTGCGGGTGCCGACCCCGTCTATTCTCTCGGAGTGAATCTTATTACTACATCTGCTCCCCATGCTTTGTTTTGTCGTCAAATCATGCGCCAAAAAAAAGAGAATAATCCTTTAGGGACCTATACCATCTTTCATGATCCTGATTTGGAATTTGACGCGAAGAAGTTGGGTCTTCATTCTTCTACTGTCATTGCGATAAATTTTAAAACAAAAGAGATTCTGATTGCAGGCACCAGCTATTGTGGTGAAATAAAAAAAGCAATTTTTTCCGTTATGAATACTATCTTGCCTGATTATGGGGTTCTTCCGATGCATTCAGGTGCATGCGCTGATTCAAAAGGAAAGGTTTCTGTCTTCTTTGGACTATCTGGAACTGGAAAAACGACGCTTTCAACTGATGTCGGAATGAATGTCATCGGTGACGATGAGCATGGGATTTCAGAACGTGGTATCTTTAATTTTGAAGGCGGCTGTTATGCCAAAACCTTCAGGTTAAAATCTTCCGAGGAACCACAGATCTTCAATGCAGTTAATCGTTTTGGAAGTTTGATGGAAAATGTGGTTTTAGGGACCGAGACTCGTGAGCCAGATTTCAATGATCAGGGAATCACTGAAAATGGGCGTGCCACTTATCCGCTTAATTTTTTAGAGACGATCATTAATGATGGTCGTGGGGAGATTCCTTCGAACTTCTTTTTCCTTTCCGCAGATGCGATGGGAGTTTTACCTGCCATCGCCCAACTTAGTCATGAACAGGCCATGTATTACTTTCTATTGGGCTATACAGCTAAGGTTGCCGGAACCGAAATGGGAATGAAGGGAGTCAGTGCTACCTTCTCTCATTGTTTTGGAGCGCCCTTTATGCTCAGAAAACCCGCCGATTATGGAAATCTTTTAAAAGATATTCTTCGTAAACACCAAATTAAAGTCTGGTTAGTGAATACCGGATGGTATGGTGGCCATTATGGGATTGGTAAAAGGTATGATCTCTCTTTTACCAGGGCCTGCATCAGAAGTGTTCAAAGAGGATTGCGAGAAGATACTAGCTTCACTCAGGACCCGGTTTTTTCTTTATCTGTTCCAGATGGGCTGGACAATATCGATGGACGTCTCTTAAAACCGCACAAGTTATGGGCCAGTGAAGAAGAATATTTTAAGAATGCCAATGAGTTAAAGATTAAGTTTGATGAAAACTTTCAAAAAATAGCAGGGGTCAGTTAAATGTTATTTCCCATCAAGAAAATTCTGGTATGCACGGATCTTAGTGATCATTCTGACGAAGTACTAAAAAGTGCTGAGGCCATCAGGCAAAGAGTTAATGGCGAACTGAACGTTTTATATGTTTCAGACATTGGTTTACACCTGGAATGGGCTTCAGATAAGGCCCGGCAGGAAACCTTTTACCAGACTTTTATTGGTTCAATAGCTGATGATTTGACTGAGAAGATGAAGGTCCAGCTTAAAAGAACAGGGGCAAATGCCAAACTCTTCCTCAGACAAGGTGTTATTGTTGATCAAATCTGCCAGACCATTATGGAAAGTGATGAAAAATTTGATCTTTTGATCATAGGCCATAGTAGTAAGACGACTTTATTTCATCATCTCATAGGAAACGTGGCCAGAAAGCTGGTTTCATCCGTCTCAATTCCTACTTTAGTAATAAAAAAACCGATCGAATTTAATAAAATTGCAGGCCTCATTGATGAAAGAGGGTCTTCTAATTGGATGATTACTTCGACACTGGATTTTTATAGGACACTTAATTATAAAGAAGTTGAATTTATATCTCTTTGGCATGACCGTCCGGAATTTTTTAATCAAGACGAGAGCATGAATGATTTTAAAGAAAATCTCATGGATGATATAAAATATTTTACAAGGGATGGAGAGAAGGTCATTGTACGGGTTGAGGCCACCCATGATCTTCAAATAGCCCATCAACTGGCCCAATTGATTGAAGAAGATAAGGTAAGCCTCGCTATGATGAAAAGAAACCGTGGCAAGAAATTAAATAAGCTCCTCTTAGGATCAGAAACATTAAGAATGCTTGAGCTGGAGTCGATAAATATTCTGGTAATGCCGGTTTAATTTAGTTCATTCGTTTACGGTAAGAGTCATTCCTTTGAAATTTAAAGGAACAAGTTCTACACTTCCTTCAAAAGGCAGGTTAAGCGTAATCATTTCTGTTGGGGCCCTTACACAACGTGCTGTGGTTGAAGATTGATTAAATATATTAATTGCTCCGAAATAAAGTACTCCCCGGCCATCGATAATTTCAAACCGTGAAAAATGTCCTCCGAAACGATCTAAACAAGCGTTAAGAGTCACTCTGACTTTTGCGATGGAGCCAAAAGCGCGGCAAGTGATGCGATCTGGTTGATCAGGACAGATTTCCTGAACACTTATAAGTTCACTTTTGGCCTCTGAGAAATGAAGATCCCCTTTCTCAAATGCAGTCACTTCTTGAGCATAGGCCTGTTGTAAGCAAGTCAGGATCATTAGAATTAAAAAAGTTCTCATATCATCTCCGGGATTAAGTTCGTCCGGAAAAATAATTCAAACGATATTCAATGGCAAAAAAAAGGAGCTAAAGATATTCTTAATTAAATAGTGGGAACACCAGCGATAGTTTTAAATTCCTGAATAATTGCTCCTTCGTGGAACAATAAAAGAGTTCCTGGTTCATGAACCTTCCATCTTTCATTTTCAGTCAATGGATTAGTTGCAATCACGGCCACGCGATCGATGGCAGAAGTAACAGCACTGAAATCGACTTTGACATCCTGATCTTTCAGATGGGCCGTTGAGAAAGGGGCCTTTCTTACAATGCTTGCCAGTTTAGTTGAGCAGTGGGCCAACATGAATTCGCCATTAGATAGTAAGAAATTAAAAACACCATAGCTGGCAAGTTGCATGGTCAGCTCATGCAGTTTATTACCAAGTGCTTCTAGAGTAGATGGCACTTCTGAAAATGCTTGATCCAATTCTTGAAGAATGAAACAGAAGGCCTGTTCGGAGTCTGTATGCCCAACCGGTAAAAATCTTCCATTAAGATCAATGGACAAGTTTTTAAGATCTCCATTGTGGGCAAATGACCAGTATTGTCCCCAGAGTTCCCTGACAAAAGGATGAGTATTTTCTAGCTTCGTCTCACCTTGTGTGGCCTTCCTGATGTGAGCGATAACATTCTTCGATTTTATGGGATAAGTTCTGACAAAATCCGCAACTGCTGAATGGGCCGAAGCATTAGGGTCCAGGAATTGGCGGACACCTTTACCTTCAAAAAAAGTGATTCCCCAGCCATCAGTGTGGTGATCAGTGAGCCCGCCACGGGCCTGAAAGCCAGTGAAGGAGAAACAGATATCGGTCGGTACGTTACAGTTCATTCCAAGTAGCTGACACATGACAAAAGGATAGCATATAATCGTTTCATGGATGAGTTAAAAGTTACAAGAGAAGTTTTTTGTCAGGATGCTATTTCCTGGTTAAATGAATTCAAGATGTCTGATGATTATTCTTTTCTAGGATCCTTGCCGGATATTTCAGAATTCCCCGGTTACTCCCTGGATGAGTGGAAAGAATGGTTTCAGTCAACAGCTGAGCTTATATTATCCAAAACTTCCCCCGATGGTGTCTCTATCTTTTTTCAATCGGATATTAAGTATGAAAATGTCTGGATAGATAAGGCTTACTTGATTCAAAAAGTAGCCGAAAAACTCAATCATAAACTTCTATGGCACAAGATATTCTGTCGATTTCCTGCGGGAACAATTACTTTTGGACGACCGGCCTATTCCCATATGCTGTGCTTTTCAAAAAATGTGACTCCTGATCTGTCAAAATCGACGGCAGATGTTGTTCCTGATCTGGGTGAAAAAACCTGGATGAGGGGTATGGGGCTGGAGGCATCGCTTGTGGCCTCAACTTTTGTTTTGAAGCAAACTCAGACCCGAACACTCATTAATCCTTTTTGTGGAGAAGGGAGTGTTTTGGCCGTGGCCAATTCTATTGGGCTTAATGCTGTTGGCATCGAGAGGAGTCCGAAGAGGGCCCAGAAAGCTCGTCTTCTTCAGGTTGCTTCAGATGGGAAAAGCTGGGATCTGAAAGAATAATTTCTTCCATCTCCAGTTCTTTTTGGCCGATTTTTATTTCAATCCATTCTTCACAGGCCTTAATTCTAGGTCTATTTATAACATAGTAGATGATGCCAGTTGGTATTCCCATAACAGCACCCAGACCATGGGCCAGATAACTGACTTCAGGTTGGAAGACTTGTGGAAAAAGAAAAATCAGCGACACCGCGATGGCATGGATGAGACGTATAAAAAGCGTTTGGCGTTTTTCTATTAAAATATAAAGAGTCAGCCAGAATGTTGCCATAAAGTAGATGACACCTGATACCCCTACAAGATGAACTTCTGGTGGATAGAACGATAAGGCCAACAGGTTAATTAATCCCCCGATGAAGAAACTCAAAACAGGAAAAATCCAATAACCAAAATAATTATGTAAAAGAGCTGCAAGACCAGTGAAAAAAAAAGCATTGTGGGCAAGATGGTTGAGATCGGCGTGCAAAAGAGTGGTTGTGAAGGCCCTCCAGTATTCTTTCTGTTCAAAAACAAGCTCACCACTTGCTGATAAATCCCGCTGATCAAGACCAAAAAAAAGCAGAAGAGTTGCAAGGCTTAATACTGCGATGAAAAAGCTGGATACGGAAGGCCGCTTGGAAAGAAATGTTTTATTAAGTTTTAGATGCATTTAAGCCCTCGTATTTAAACTTAAGATGGTGTTACTTAAGCTAATGTCAAGTTTTGGACTTGATGAATAAAATTCCTTCATGATATTAGCAGCTTGAATATTGGAGGTTTAATGAATTTATTATTGTTTATCCTGACTCTCTTCTCGATAAATGTCTGGGCGCAATTTACACATGAATCAGAGGTCTCACTTGTACAAACGGGAGGCAACTCTGAAGTAGAAACGAACAATTTAAAAACGACCAATCTTTATACATGGGAGGCCAATCAACTTAAATTTGGCGGACATTATATTTATGGCGAAACCAATAATGGCGTCTCGGCAAGAAATTGGGATGTTAATGGAAAATATGAAAGGGCCATTTCTCCGCATTTCTCTTTGACTGCCGGAGAAATCATAGAGGGAAACCGTTTTACCGGAATAAAGGCCCGCTATAACTCCGATCTCGGCATTAGATATTATATTATCAAGACGGACTTGAAGAATCTCTTTACCGAACTTGGGTATCGATACAGTATTGAAGACCGTTATGAGCCACTTCAAAATACTTATGATAATAAGGCCCGTTTTTATAACGAACTCAATCATAAGATCTCCGAAACTGTTCAATATAAATTCTGGTTAGAAATTATTCCCAACTTCTCCGAAAATGATGATTATCTTATCAATGGAGAAGCATCTATTACCTCTATCCTCAATTCAATTTTCTCATTGAAAGTGGCCTATATGGGGATGTATGACAACCGTCCGGCCTTCGCGGGATTTAAAAATTACGACTACACCACGACAACCGCTCTCGTTGCTAAATTCTAAAAAAGGCAAGGCCCAAGAAGCCTTGCCTAATGCGGTTTAGAGACCTGAGCTGTTTTCTAAGAATCCACCTGTTGTGGTCCCGGTAGTGCTGGAACTTGAGGAATCACTGCTTGTAACTGTTGTAGTCGTTGAGCTTGAGTCGGAGCTGCTGGTCTCAGAGGAAGTGGATGAGTTACTTCCACTGTCAGAGTCGCTTCCGCTAGACGCCCCACCGGTAGTTGAATCACTACTAGTTGAGGTCCCATCTGAAGTTGAACCACTAGTCGTCTGAGGTTCGTCATCTCCGGTTGTCGATCCGCCGGTTGAGCCTCCTGAAGTGCCTCCTGATGTTCTGCCCTCGCCATCTGAAACCGGCCCATCACCATCGTCTGAATCATTTGTACCACCACTTGATCCACCTGATTCTCCAGTCGGATCATCTTCCTGGGTATCTTCGGGCGGAGCAGGTTGATCCTGACCTTCAATAACATCTGCTACTGGACCTGGTATTTCATCAACATACGGATCTCCCGGAAGTACTTCCACTTTTTCATAAATACCACAGGCAATTGGAAGAGTTTGAAAGGGTCTTCGTCTCTCCAGAGTTTGAACAGTCTCTGGCAACTCTACATCTTCGGTTACCCCCTGAATCATGACTGCTCTGCCGACAAGTTTTAGGCCTTCATCCGGTGCTAGTTTCATGATTTGATCTTCAGGATTTTTATCCTCACTTTTTAAATCTTTAAAGAAACGCTGGAAGCTTGTTACCCTCTCATAGTGATAACTTCCTGACAGATCTGCTAGCGGATAAAAATTACGTCCAGAATTCTGTGAACTGATATCAGCATCCAAAGGAATGAGGATCTTCCCTAACACTGCCTGAGCTTCAATGATATCAATAAAACCATCCAGATTTAAGTCATCATTGGCACTAGGACAACGTGTACCCTCGTAAACATTTTGCATGTGCCATGCCTTTGGCATTCCTGCAAAGAGACGAAGATAAGCAAACCATTTATCCTCTTTTCTGAAGAATGTTGCTGACCCTGGAATCGTTCCATTTACATTGGAATTAATGGTAATAAATTTTGCTTTATACAAACCTTCTATATTTGAACCATCAACAGGAATGACTTCTTGTTCTTCCTGGACATCTTGCTCCACAGATCCGCTGCTACCTGATTTCTTTTTTTCGGAATCTCCACAGGAAGCTGCCAAAGAAAGTACTGCAAGGGTCGAAATGATCTTGATACCTTTTTTCATATGTCTCCTGATTATAGACGTTCATCGTAAGCTTCTAAATAAGCCCCACGTACTTCATCCATATTGAATTTATCTTTGGTGTAGCCCCAGGCCTCATTCATCTGAAGATCAGCAGGCTGATAAGTGTACATGTTTGTTCTTTGGATATAACACTCACCGGAATATGGATGATCAGCGTAGTCAGAGTATTTAGTAATCACCTGGCAAGGAGCATCGTTTCGCATGAAGAGATTCGTCCATCGAGTAAATTCACTGGGACCTCTGGAGTATTTTACATCCATCACTCTTTCAACCACTTTCCCATTCTCCATAATATGAACATATGGAGCAATATGAAACCACCATTCGAAGTTATAGCGACGGATGTAGTTTCTGGTAAAGTAGATAAGCAGCTTGTTGGACTTTAAGCTGTGCTCCCGCCACCATTCATAAGACCAAACCATGGCACGATTAAAACATTGAGAGTCTTTTGGATTATATCGGGCCTCACGGAAATATTTTTTTGCAAGATCCATATTTGCTATCGTAGTAGGAACATATTCAGATCGTACTTTCTGATCCGAATGAGTTCTTAAAATAGCGGGGAGAAAGGGTGTTGTAGGTTCTAGTCCTGATATGAATCTATTCTCATCCATTGAAACTTTGAACCACTTGCCCTTAGTTTTTTCTAATGCAAACTTTGAGAGCATCACCTTGTTTTCTGGAAGGACCTTAGCGACATGACCACTGGTAAGGAGAACCAGAACTTCATCTTTTGAATTTGTACCAAAGTCAATATCATGAATTTGAGTCGTAAGTTCTGTCATGGCCAAGACTGGTAAGCTCATGAGACAGAATAAAAGTCCGAAAACGCGCATAGAACCCTCCATTGTTTTTCTACGTAACGAACAAACTCCATCATGATGATGAAATTATCCTTTTTTTGTCTACTAAAGCTCTCTCTTGAGTTTTGAGACGAGGGAGCGCAAATTCCGACTTGTTCGCTGAGGAACTCATGCACCATTGATAGAAGTGGTAGTAAATATTCATGTCTCATCTCAATAAATGCTGTGGCCTATAATGCATTGCAATTTTTCTTTGCAGAACGTTCAACGCTAAAATATTTAAAAGATGGGGGGATTAAACTTGAAATTTTCTTTTATGTTCTTGTTCTTGGTCATGACTGTTTGCGCTCACGCGGAGGTATTCAAGTTGGCCGAAATAACCTCAGAGTTCGATAAAGATGTCATGGATTTCTACGTCGAAACGGATGACCAAAGAAAGATAGATTCTATTCGCTATATTACTACCAGACCTGATGGGAGTATTTTTGAAGATGTATCAGTACCGGCAGAGAGGGTCATTGCTGAAGGGGTAGTCATTGTTGAACGGGATGGATACTCAGCTGTCAGATTGGAAGTTGAAAATTTTTCTGTGTTATCCGGTGGGGTTGTTAAGCTCAACTACCTCTATAATGGAATCACTGGAACGAGACATGTGAAACGGCTTTTACTGAATTGGGTTGATGAGCAATTACGTTTGTTTGACCTGGAAAACATCCCGGTAAATCGAATGTATTTCAAAGCAAATCATTCGAGGGTATTCGGCATTATTGGCATTAGAGAAATTATGACTTCCTTTGCCTTTCAAAAACTTCGTTTCTTTTAGACAATGACCTCTACAAAAGAGGTGCTTATGAATTCTTCAAACGAGCATTCCCCATTCGATATGAATGCTGAAAATTATCTACCCAATGATCAAGAAATTGAAAAAGTAGTTAAGGAATTATTGCATAATAGTCAACGGATTGATGCCAGAGACATTAGTGTAACAGTTGATCAATTGAATGTTACTCTTAGTGGCACTGTCAGAAGCCAATATGAAAGAGACTATGCTGTGGCCGTCACCAAGTTGGTTCATGGTGTGGGGAATATTGAATCGGAAATCATAGTTAAAAGGAATGAGGGGATACTACCTACAGATATTGGCCGAAAAATACATTGACGACGCTTTGAATCTTAACTTAAGGGATTTGTACGAGTAGGATTTGGTAATGAAAATTCTACTCATTCTTCTTTTTGTTTCTGTTAATTCATATGCATCTTTTCTATCTTGGGATCAATATCCAGAAGATAGAGACTACACCAGTGCCGATCGTGGAATGAAGCCTTATCGCTCTTTATCCTTGTATAAGAGTGGTACTTTTTCCCTTACTTTTGATGATGGACCGGATCTCGTTAAAACCCCTAAGATTTTGGATATTCTAAAACAATACGATGTTAAGGCGACTTTCTTCGTATTAACTAAGCTCTTGGATCAAAGAACATTCCCTATCCTGAAGCGCATGTTGGATGAAGGACACATTGTGGCCTCTCATGGCCCAAGTCATGACCGTTCGGGTGATCTGACTAAGGAAGAATGGAAGCGCCAGACTAATCAATCTTTTAAGGTACTGGCCCATTGGTACAAGCTTGCAGGACATGAGTTTACCAAGCACTACTATCGATTCCCTTATGGAAGTTACGGAACCAGGGATGACTATCATCATATCAATGCTCTAAAAGAAGTATCCCATGAGCTTATGGGGGAGAACTGCATTCATATGGTTTTTTGGGATGTAGATACAAGTGACTGGGTTCCTGGAATGACACCTGCTGAAGTTGCCCAGAATATTGTGGCATGGAATGAAGGGGGCGTGTACATAGACTTTAAAAAGGAGGGGAACTCCTATGTGAAGAATCCGGTATATATTCAAAACCCTTTGGGCGGAGGTGTGATACTTCAACATGATATTCAGGAGCCTTCAGTTAAAGGCCTTGAACTCTTTTTAAAATATGCACAGGCAAAAGGTTTGAATCTTCCTCGTCTGGATGAGGTTGATGAGTTTAAGATAACGAAAGATTGCCGACTCTAATAACTACTCATCTACATTAGATTTGAATATTTTCATTAAGAAAAAATACCCTGGTATAATCAACAATAAACCAACGATAAGAGCATAAATTAATGCCTTGAGCACTGCCGGTTCTGCACTCGCGTCAAGAAAACTGATAGATGTAGCATCCTGAGCTAGAATAAAATTTGGATATAAAGGGTAGAAACCTGCTCCCATAATACAAATAAGCTGCAGGCCTGCAATAATACGAGATGAATTTCTCATGGATCGATCTATGGTATATATTTGCGGCATTAATAGGAGGAAGGAAAATACGATGAGCACAATACTTACAGGATTCATGAAAAAGAACTTCCAGCGATCAATCGCATAGGCGAGGAAAATCCCATGTGTTAGCAATCCACTTAAGATTAATACAATAAATATCTTAATCGTTAAACTTCTCCAGAGTGGTCGATGAATTTTCGCCTCTGCTGTTAAGAAAAGAGCTGCATTAAACATCATAAGCATCGTGACAAAACATCCCATTGAGATAGCAACAGGATTTAACCAGTGTTTGAAATAGCGTTCAAAAATACCAGTATCGCTTAATGAGAAATTACCTAGCATTAAAGAACCTACAATTAACCCCAGCCAAAAAGTACACCAAACAGAGGATAGTCCAAAAATCCAGTGGTAGATCTTTTGTGACCCATCTTTGATTGGGTCATAGTGAAGAAAAGTAAAGCTAGCTCCCCGAAAGATGATGCCAAAGGCAAGTGCGCCAAAAGGGAAATGAAACCACTCAGATATAAACCAGAATATCCCGGGAAAAGCATTAAATGAGATGACCAGCGCAAGAATTAACCAGATATGGTTGGATTCCCACACCGGCCCCATGGCCTTACCAATCAGAACTGTCTTATCTTTAGTCGGAATTTTACCCGGTAATATTTCGATAATTCCTGCCCCAAAGTCAGCGCCTGCTAACAAAGCATAAAGGAAAAGGGCAACTGCAAGAATAAAGACAATGAACTCAGTCATGGCCCATCCTTTTTAAGAAAATGTACCAGAATGAGGCGATAAAAGAGCCAGCATACAACGGCCATTAAAAAAAGATAGAGAAACAAGTAGGTATAAAAAGTTAATTGCAAGGCAGGGGCATTAGTAAGGGCATCTTTGGTTTTCATGAACCCATAAATAATCCATGGCTGACGGCCGACTTCAGTGACTGTCCAGCCTGCTTCTATGGCCACTATTCCTAATGGGGACACCAGTACAAAGAATTTCAATAACCACGGATTCGATGCCAAAGATTTTTTGCGGATAATGGTGAGAAGTGCCCATACTGCAGCTAAGGCGAGTAAGCTGCCACAGAAAATCATTATCTGAAAGGCCACATGGACGATGGCCACTGGAGGCCAGTGTTCTTTTGGAAAATCTTTTAAACCTTTGACCTCAGAATTCAGATCACCGTGAGCAAGATAACTTAAAATCTTAGGAACATGGATTGCATAATCAACTCTTTCATTCTCAACATCCGGTAATCCGCCAAGCACTAGAGGGGCGGAGCGAGTTGTTTCAAACAACGATTCCATTGCAGCAAATTTGATGGGCTGACGTTTGGCCACATCTTTGGCAGCAAGATCTCCACTCAAAGGTTGTAATAAAGCGGAAATAATAAAAAATGGAGCAGCGATTTTTATGGCGAGCAAGTTTAAATTTTTCCTTCGCCCAAGTAAGTACAAAAAGGAGTGAATGCCTAAGACTCCGGCAGAAACACTTGTGAATGCAGCAAGTGTCATGTGGTGTGATTGAGAGAACCAGGCATCATTAAACATGGCAGCGAATGGATCGATGTTTTTAAAAACTCCATTCTCATAATCAAATCCCTTAGGAGCATTCATCCAGGAATTAACTGCCATGACAAAAATCCCTGAAGTCACACCTGCAACTCCGACCATAAAAGAAGCAAACCAGTGCTTCCAGGGTGAAATACGTTCGAAGCCATAGAGGAATATACCGAGTGCTATCGCCTCAAGGAAAAAAGCTGTTCCTTCCCATGAGAAAGGCATCCCAACAATTGGGCCCGCATGTTTCATGAATTCAGGCCAGAGAAGTCCCAGTTCAAAGCTTAAGAGAGTCCCAGAGACGGCACCAACGGCAAAGAAGATAGCAACACCTTTCATCCAAAGCTTGGTGAGTTCAAGTGCATCGGAATTTTTTTTCTTTAAATAGTGCCAATAACTAGCACTCATTAAGACGGGCATTACCATGCCTATAACAGCAAAAATGATATGAAAACCAAGGGAGAAGGCCATTTGGAGCCTGGCCGCTAGTAGTGAGTCCATGGCCGAATTTATCATGCTGAAAAGTCCGAGGCCATTTTAAACAAAAAAAAAGGCCACCCTAAAGGTGGCCTTATAGAATTAATCAGAGCAGGATTGATCAGCCTAAAAAGAGCAAATTTTTCTCATCTGCTAAGGAATTCTTAAGAAATTCTATATCGCTAAACTTTCAAAGTTATCAAGTCGATAATAAAGTAGTGAAAACATTATTAATTTTTCCTCTTGTTTATAGTCTATTTATCCTTTCTTCTTGCCAGGATGCTAATTTAACTATTAACAGCGTAAAGATCAGAGTCAGAGAGAAGTATCCAATTATAACTCAAGTCAAAGTTGAAAATAACCAATTGATTGTATTTGGACAAAACCTTGAGTCTGTGACTATTGCAAAAGTAGAAGGTAGCTCTAATCATTCCTTTCACATTGAAACTCAAAATTCTAACAAACTTGTTCTGAACGCCCAGAGCGCTTTGAACTTTTTAATTGGTCAAACTTTAAATTTGATCGTATCGAGTGCCGAGGCTTCCGCTTCTTATCCCATAAGTTTTGAATTACTAGATGGACAGGTGACTGCGAACAAGCTCCATCATATGGGTGCTACCTCGGGACAAGTCCTTAGTTTTAACGGTACTTCCTGGACCCCGTCCAGCAATTACGTTCTCCTTGATGGAACTGCCGCCATGACTGGTGATTTCCAAATGGGTAATAACAAGATCACTGGCCTTGACACACCAATGGCAGGAACCGATGCTGCCACTAAGGACTATGTTGATTCTGTTTCTGGAGCTTCCCAGTGGACAACTACTGTATCTGATATTTACTATTCGGCTGGTAATGTGGGAATTGGAGTTACAGCACCTACCCGTAAACTTGAAGTTTCTGGAGGGGACGTATTAATAAATGGACTCATGCTTGGAAGAGGGGGGGGAGATGATGACTGGAACGTCGCCTTTGGCCGTAATGCTCTTATGTCCAATACAACAGGTTTTCAAAATACAGCGCTAGGAAGTGATTCTTTGCAAGCCAATTTAGGTGGTTATCAAAATACGGGATTGGGTTCATATACATTAATGTGGAATGAGAGTGGATCAAATAATACAGCAATAGGGGTTTACGCCTTAGAGAATAATATTAATGGGCAAAGAAATACTGCTGTGGGAGTGTTTGCTCTCGAGTATAATTCTTCTGGTAACTATAATACTGCGGTTGGAGAACAGGCGCTTCTTTTAAATGATACAGGTTCATCGAACGTTGCTGTTGGGCAAAATGCAATCACATTTAACAAGACTGGAAATAGCAATACGGTTATTGGAACCGGTGCAGGAATTGGTGCTTCCAATTCTTCTAACTTTGAAAATGTAACAACTCTCGGCTTTGAAAGTGGAAAAAATTTAAGGACATCAGGATCGAATAATATACTTTTGGGATATAAGGCAGGAGATGCTCTCACTACTGGAGCAAATAATATCGTCTTAGGTTATGACATTGACCTGCCGACGTCAGCATCAAGTTTAATGTTAAATATAGGAAATCTAATTTATGCAAATAATGTTGACGGAACAGGAGTGACTTTATCTACAGGCAATGTTGGGATTGGAACATCCACCCCGGGGCATAAGCTTGATGTTGAAGGAGATGTTAATATTGGAGCAACATATGTATTGCGTTTTGATGGAACTCAGGTTTGTGATTCGACCGGTTGTACCGCATCTTCAGATAAAAGACTCAAAGAGAATATTAATCCGCTTACGAAAGCTTTGGAGAAAATTCTTCTGATTCAAGGGGTGGAATATGACTACATTGATAAGAAGAAATATACCGGCAAACACCAAGTGGGGGTGATTGCACAAGATGTAGAGAAGGTATTTCCTGAAGTAGTTAAAACTGACTTCAAGACTGGTTTAAAATCTGTCGCTTATGATCACCTCGTTGCCCCCATCATTGAAGCAATTAAGGAACTCTTTGGGCTGACACAGGAAAACACGAGAGAAATTGTCTCACTTAAGGAAAAGAATAAGAAGTTGGAAGAGGAAAATGCGGCAATCAAGGCCTATTTTTGTCAGAAGGATCCAGAGGCATCAATCTGTTATTAAGAATATGGCGAACTTGCATAACTTAAAATAAAAACCCACCTCCGAAGAAGTGGGTTATGTGTAAGCCCTTAGATCGTATTTAGAATCATAAAAGTTGACTTAGATTTTGCAGTCCAACTGCTCAGCAGTATAAAGACCCAGTGTGTCCGTTTTCGTAGCGATTGTCTTTGATAGCTCAACCAAGTTGCTTTCAGCTAACTTTTGCGCTTCAGCAGATTCTTTACCAGCAATCACGTCCTGCAGTTTAGGGTTACAAAGTTTTTTCTTAATTCTGTAAAGAACGTAGTCCTTAATTTCAGACTTATCTTCTGGACGATCATTTTTTCCAAAGAAGTTGGTCCATGAGTCAGCAGTTTTTTCTGCACTTAAGGCGTATGCAGATAATCCTGAAACGGCATCTTCAATCTGAGTTTTTACTTCTTTAACAGTCCAGACCGGAGCAGCCGCTGATTTTCTTTCAAGAACCAGATCAAGAACACGGTCAATTCGACCTTCCCAGAATGAGAATGGATCACTGGTTGCATCCGATTTTGAACATTCCGGAGATTTTACTGCCATCGCTTGAGCATCATATGCCTGATCTTCATCTGTACAGAACCAGTCAAGGTGCTTAGGTGCTGAACCAGTATAACCGTAAGCGATTGCCATTCGATCATATGGCCCGATAGTATTCAGATGACGATATGGACGACCTAGATATTCCATGACTGATCGTGAAACTGAACCTTCTTCTCCGTTTTCATACGCACCCAAGTTGCCTTTAAAATTATGGCGAAGACCCAAATTGTGTCCAACTTCGTGAGCAACGATCTCCAGCATGTATCCGTCCATGTAAGTTTCATACGTCATGTTGGCCGGAATGATTTCAAATTCACCCTTAGCGATTGGATCCATGAGCTCAGCTTTCTGCGCATGGATATTCATGTCCAGATGCTTACCAAGCTTTAACTTATACTGTGTACTAGTGCGCTTACTTAGTTCATTTGAAATCTTAGCATTGAAAGATTTAATTAATGAGTTTGCTTTGGCAACTTGGCCAAGTTCTTTTAACTCTCGTGCCTTTTCTGATACGCCAAACCATTCTTTATAAAGTTTAACAATAGTTGGTCCCTGAACCAGAACGTTAGCAGACATCGTCTGACCAGTGTGCTGATTTGCAATTGATGGACCTAAACCTCCATAACCGGCCTTATTAATTAGATCCCATTCAATGATATTAAATCGGATATCTCCCGGTACTAATAAATCAGCGCGTTCATCACTCGCATCTACAAACTCGTAACTGATTAAGTTATGGCCAATGGTCTTTTTAAATTCCACGTTCCATGAGTCTAGGGCGCGAGCAAAAACATTCTTAAATTCTTCAGGGACATTTTTGATGTAGTACTTAACAGGGGCCATTCCCGGAGAAGCTTCAGTGGTTGAGAAACGTGTGATCTTGCTTTTAGCACCACGATCTGTCTGAAAGAAACCTACACCTTCGGTAGCAGAACGTGATTCAAATGCCGGGTTTGCATCAGAATTAAGTTTTAAATACCAACGAACAGTAAACTCAGTAATCGGCGCTGCTGGATCAGTAGGAGATGCAGTTACTGGTATCATCTTGGTTTTGATATCAAAGATTAGGGTCTTCATATCGTAATCAACTGAAGTTGTATCACTTGATACTGCCTTTAGCTGAGTGTACTGACCTTGTGGGTCCAGCATCGAGATTAAGTCCAATTCTTTACCAATGGCGGACATATCAACCACCAGCATTCCTGATTCCTGGTTATAACCAACGATTGGGAAGTTTAGTAGCGCAGACTGGTCAGAGCTTTCAGAACAATTTGAAAAACAACCAACCAGTGTCATAACCGGAGTTCCGTCCGGTAATGTATTGATTAAAGTGCGAACATGTATCGGAGTTAAGTCCGTTAATTTAAGGGTTCCTAAGCTTTCATTAATTTGATCAGAAACTTTTGTGATGACTCCACCAAAAACATTTTGTTCACCAACCAGACCGATGGGAAAACCGATCAATAGTGACTCTTCTTGATTCTTTAATTCTGCTTTCGATTTATTGACGGTTTCAGCAGGACCATTACCTTGAGGCAATTTACTGAGAACACTCATCACCTTTGAATTTGAAATAGAAAGCATTGATTTATTGATAGCGGCCATCTTGAAGGCCGATTCAGAAATTACTTGGAGTTCGATCTTGTCATCGCCAATGATTTTATTGGTCTGGGGGTCATTTGTGACTCGATTTGTTTTCTTTTCAGATTTTACATCCACACAGGCAGAAGTCAGGACAGATAGGGCGGCCACAGCAAGAACCGATGATTTGATCTTCTTCATCACATACTCCGATGTTTTTTTGATTGAGCATGGCGATAATATCTAAATTTTGGAGCAAGAAGGCCGCAAGTGAAAAACTTACACGCCATTGTACTGAGAATGGATAGCGGGATTGGCCTTGGATAGGCGTAAGTTACTGGAAATACATTATATCTTAATTTTTCCTTTAAAGATTAAGAATGGCCTAGAATTCACCGATACCCAAGCATGAAAAACTGTTGTTACATTTGTAAGTTTAAAGAAGAAAGTATTCCCCGTGCTCATACAGATCTTATTTACGACTCTAAAGGTAATTCTCGGGCCTTACCTCTGTGTTACGGTCACTCAGTAGAGTTATTTAAGACGGGTCAGAAATTTTTCATGGAAAAACATAAGTATATTTATAATTGTAATTTTGAAGATGATCTGGAAGTTGTAACGGCCTATTCAGATAATAGAGACCGGGCCTGGTTTTAAAAAAACCGGGAAGTTATCTTCCCGGCTTAATTTTGTTTTATTGCTGAGATCCACTTTGCTCATCTGCTGGTACAGCATTAAGGTCTTCTTCTGTTTGGTAATCATCCCGCATTTCTTCTTCCTGCATCTCAGGTTCCTGAATATCAGAGTCCATTGTATCAGAGGTTGGACTGGCCTCAGGCGAATCAACTGCTTCAGGGGCCGTTCCCAGGTCACGAGTTTCTTCCTGTTGCATTCCTGCATCCGTTCCTGCATCTTCGTTTCGATTACATCCGTAACTTAATAGAGTAAGCACCGAAAGTAGAAATAAAATTTTTTTCATAAAGACTCCTTGTTTTCTTCAGCCATTAATCTAATGGCTGCGCTTTTTGTTATTAAACTTTTTCCTTTCTTAACTTTTGATGACCTATAAGATCAGTTTTTGAAAACCCCGGCCCTAATTTAGATTCAGTTATTTCCAGCAATGTTAAGATTTTTACATCAGGAGGATGTTTATGGGCAGCACACTGGAAATGGTTCTCACAATAATAGGGCTTAGTTTTTGGATACTGTTCCCCATTGGAATGTTCTTATCAGTGAGTCATGTGGATAAGAATACAGATCAGGTGATCCGACTGGATAAACTAAAACATTACTCCGAGACCGAACCCCCTAAAGTTGATAGTTATAGAAAGTATTCAGCGAGGCATTTTGATTGGCATCATCCCATTCTTTATTTTAAACGCTGGCTGCATCAACCTTAACAATAGGTGACTTTTAAGGAGATCATATCTCCACTAAACTGGGACTTCCTTGAAGGGGGTCTCATGATAAATCTTTTAATACTCATTTCTCTAAGTCTTTTGCTTGGGGCCTGTTCATCAGTCAAAAAAAAACAAGATGACATCGTCGTAGATAAAAAAACAATTGGAATCCTTCCAACAGAAAAACAACCTGACTTAGTTGAGGTCGCTCAGTTCAAAGAAGCACAGGTCACAGGGGTCACCATTACTAAAGATGGAAGATTATTTGCAAATTTTCCAAGATGGAGAGACAACTTGCCATTTTCGGTAGTCGAAATTCTAAAGGATGGAACTTACAGGCCCTATCCGGATGAAGCATGGAATAACTGGAAAGGTAAACCCGAAAAGAATAAGTTTACTTGTGTTCAGTCGGTATTTGCCCATGGAAATTCACTCTTTGTGCTCGACCCAAGTTCTCCGGAAATGAAAGAAGTCGTCGGACAGGCAAAACTATTTGAATTCGATCTAACAACGAATAAGTTAAAACGTAGCTGGGAGTTTGATGAAACAGTGGCACCTAAGAAATCCTATTTAAATGATCTCAGAATTGATGAGGAATCAAATCAGGTCTATATCACTGATTCTGGTCTGGGTGGACTGGTTGTCCTCGATATGAAAACAGGTGATGCAAAAAGACTTTTAGATAAGCATCCTTCTACAAAATCTGAAAATGTCACTCTGACCGTTGAGAAGGAAGAGTTTAAGCTGGCAAATGGTGAAAAACCTCAAATACATTCTGATGGAATTGCAATCTCTCCAGTGGATGATAAGCTTTATTATCACGCGCTGACTGGATACACTCTATATAGAGTGCCAACATCAGAATTAACGACGGGAAGGAAAGATGAAACTAAGCTGGTCAAAAAAGTAGAAAATCTGGGTGTTACTCCGGCCCCGGATGGGATGATATTCGATAAAGAAGGGAATCTCTATATGGCCGACCTTGAAAGGAATGCAGTCTCTTATCGTACTCCGGATGGGGACATGAAGATTCTTATTCAAGATGAGAGAATTAAGTGGCCCGACACTTTTACTATCGATAATGAGAATAATTTAATCTTTACCGACTCTTTGCTGCAAGATGCCCCGGCGGGAAGTCCGGTTGATGGAATGACGTTCAAAATATATAAAGTGGCACTACCAAAGCAATCTATTTGACCTTTGGTCTTCTGACCCTGGCCGGAGTTTGTGAATCTTTTCCGGAAGTATAATCCCGAGGAGCTGATACTTCTTCCTGGTTTTGGCGAAATCCTTGTCTGGCATTGTTCTTGGATCGCTGAAGATTATCTTCTTCTTTTTGAATCTCTTCTTTCAAATGGTTCTCATCGGGTTGATAGTGGGGCTTTTTCCAGACCTCGCCCAATGCCGTACCAGTGATCATAAGACCAAGAAAAATTGTGAAGTATGTTTTCATCTTTTCCCTCCTTACTATATACCAACTGCACATTCTATCTAACGATGATGGAATGTGATTCTGAAGCTGCAATTTAGTCAGTCTTCTTGAGAGTAAATTTGGGGAAATCTCATTCTCCGAATGGAGTGGTGAGGGTATTCTATGTACAAGTCCAGCGGTGTTTGACAAGAGAAGTTGAAAAAGCATCATTTGAAAAACACTTCGTAGCAATACTCTGGATGAAAATGGCCATCCTCGGATGGCCATTTTATTTCAGGAGGCACATATGTTCTCCCGTTTCTTCATACTCATATTTATTGTAAGTTGCTCCAGCACTAAACCCACTCCTTATCAAAAAGAAAAAAAGAAACAGGGATATAGGGATAAAGTATTTGAAGAACTTAAAGTTTCGAGTTTCAAAGGGAACACTTATACCAAAAAAGATCGGGCCCGTCTTTTTGCTGAATTTAGAGCAATTGAAAATTGTCGTAGTGCTGATCATCTCCATGCCAATATTATTGATGTTTTTGATAAAACAATTGAAAAAGAAATAACCCGTAGTTCTGGTGGCGCATGGGGGCCATCATTTTACGGAGGTATGTATCCTTATTATAGTCGCTACTCATCTTTTGGCGTAGGAGTTGATTATAGTACTGTTTCCACCAATAGCTGGAATGAGACATTGAGTTATCCTTATATAGAGATTTATTACACTTGCAGTAAGCGAATTTTCAGGCCGCAAATTCATCTCAAAGAGTTATCTTCCAGTGAAATGAAACATTTAGTGAAAGATGTCAAAGGGGCGGTTCAAGTTGAAAAAGTTCTGGATAATTCGCCTAATAAAACGACTTTAGAGTTGGGGGACATTATTCTCAAGGCGAATGGAAAGAGAATTGAGAAAGTCTATGAGTTAATCAGATTGTTTAATGAAAATAGTCAGGAAGTTTCTCTACAAATTATGCGTGAAGGAGATCGTCTACCCACGAAACTTAAATCAGTGGAAGTGACTAAGGAAGTTGTTAAAGCTGAGGAAGATATCATTAACAAAGTTTGTCATTCCGGTAAGAATGATGAAAAGGAAAAAGAATTAAAAGCTAACCAAATATGCCGGGAACAACAGGATCATTAAGGTGATCCTGTGCCCACTCCAGTGTCAGTATTTGGTTGAAGGGGAGTTGTAGAAGGTTGTGTTGGCGGAACTGCTGGAAGATTTGTATTAGGAATAGTACTTGAAGGTATTTCTTCTTCATTAAGTGATCCATCACCACTACCTCCGAGAAAATTGGATCGCTCTTCTTGCTGTTGAATTGTGCCAAAATCATTTCCTCTACCAATGCTGGAGTCATTTCCGGGTACGATGGCGCCGGGACTAGACGTAGTCGGTGTATTTGAAGGAGTTGTTGAAGGCGCAGTTGTACCTCCCAAGGCCCCCCCAAATCCCACTCCCCCAGGATTATTTGAGGAATCGGTTGTACTCGTTGAACTGCCACCTAACACACCAGATTGGGAAATGGATTCTTCTGTGACAAAACTAAAAACTACGAGTAAAAGAAATATTTTTTTCATAATAACCTCCGTCCTCTTTGTTTAAGTGCAAAGCGCATGCCGGAGTTACATATGAGCTAAATAGCTAAGTACTTCTGCCTGATTCCCTTGGAAAAGAATTTTTTCTTGATTATAGCGGATACCTTTTTGATAAAGAGGATCGTAATACTCCTTTAAAAGGATTGAAATCCAGGCCTCATGGAAAGCTAACTCCATTGGGGATTCAAATGCTTTGCTAATTTCATCTGATAAAAGTTTGAACTTCACTCCACCTAATCTTTTTTGAATCTTGCCGAGGCCTGACAGGAAAAAATCCCGGGAGGAGGGTTTGACGTATTCATTAAAGATGTTTTGTAATCTTTCTTCGTGGCCTGTTTCCAGGATAATCATGGGAGATTCCCGTAAGGCGGCAAAAAGTCTTTGCGGTACGGTTAATTGTCCGATGGTGGCACTTTCATCTTCAACCAAGATTTTTTTTCCAGTCAACTTGAGTAGCTCTAACGCTAATTTATTCTCAAAGGTAATTTGGGATGGTTGACTCCCTCTGGGTCCAAAAGCAGAACCCCTATGATTCGCAAGATTCTCCAGATCCAGGTGATAAGGAATTTTTTCCAGTAGGAGCGTTTTTCCACTTCCGGTTAATCCGCCCAGCCTAATCATCATCGGCAAAGGAGCATCATTTAATATAGAAAGAAAAAAATGCCTTAAGCGTTTATAACCTCCAGGAATTGGCCTTTTAGAGATGCCTGTTTCCTTAAGCCACTGACATGATATTTGAGAGCGCAGTCCACCTCTGAAACAAAAAACTTCTGCCTCTGGATATTGCTGAATATAATTCCTCCAGCTTTTTACTCTGGCCTCTTTTATTTCTCCACACACTAATTGGTGCCCAAGCTCTATGGCCGCTCCTTGGCCGGATTGTTTGTAACAAAGGCCAACTTGTCTTCGTTCTTCATCATTCATGAGGGGAAGATTAATGGAATGGGGGATGGCGCCATCTTGAAATTCAATAGGTGCTCTGACATCGATAAGAGGTGTTTTATCTATAAAGAGTTTTATCAGTTCAGGGTCATTCCACATAAACGTTATAATCATTTTTCTGGGTAACTGAACCAATGATGGCAGTCCCTGGAAAAACTTCTTTTAAGGTATCTTTTATCTTTTCTGCTGCTTCTATTCCAACAGACAAAAGAAGTCCACCGCTGGTCTGTGGATCAAAGGTCAATAATTTTTGGATTTCACTTATTGTTTCAGAAAAATGAACTTTCCCTTGGGTATATTCATCATTACTTCTGTGGGCCTTAGTTAAGAATCCTTTTCCAAGGCATTCATAACTGTTACTAAAAACAGGAAGATCATTAACTTGGATTTTGAGGCTGACGTTTGAAGCCAGGGCCAGTTGATAGGCATGGCCCATGAGTCCAAAACCTGTCACATCTGTTGCTCCATGGATGTGTAGTACGTCATCGCTTGAGAGATGATCGATAATGTTGTTCAGGCGTTTCATGGAGTTTATCGCTTCCAAGGCTTCTTCTTCGGTGATTTCCTGGCGTTTGATTCCGGCGCAGATAGTCCCGGTGCCTAAAGGTTTGGTTAGAATGAGCTGGTCGCCAATTTTTCCGCCCTGATTTGTCCAGGTTTTTTGAGGATGGACAATCCCCGTGACAGAGAGGCCAAATTTTAAAGTATCGTCATCAATTGAGTGTCCACCAACCAAGGATGAACCAGACAGAGCAATGACATCACAGGCCCCTTGTAACACTTCCTGAATGATTGAAGGTTCCATCGTGGCCAGGGGAGCCGCGAGAATTGCCATGCAGGTTTTAGGTTTTCCTCCCATGGCATAAACATCACTTAATGCATTGGCAGCAGCGATTGCTCCAAAATTTTTTGGTGAGTCCACAATAGGAGTGAAAAAATCCAGGGTTTGAACCAGTGCCACTTCGTCACTTATTTTGAAGATCGCTGCATCGTCGAAATGCGAACCATCAATTTCCACGCCTGGAATTTTGGGAGGAAATTTCAATCCGTTTAGAATTTCTTTCAGAAGGATGGCCGGGACCTTGGCAGCACAGCCGCCTTTTTTCACTGTTTGGGTAAGTTTCATAGCTGGATATTATAACGTACTAGTTCTTCTTCCAATCTCTTTATAAAAAGAAATGTATCGTTTCATAACATGAATGGGATAATCTTTAGGATAAACATCTCTGGAGACTGCGTTTCTAACCGCTTTAGGACCCATATTGTAAGCGGCCAGATACAGTTGGCCATGACCTTCAAATTTATTTCTAAGCCAAGAAAGGTAGGCCACGCCTAGTTTAATGTTTGCTACGGGATCTCTTAGTGTTTTATCACCATGCCATTTTGATTTCACGATCTGTGACATCCATTTTCCAGTACTGGGCCTTATTTGCATCATTCCAATTTCACCTACTGGGCCAACTGCCACTGGATTAAAACTTGATTCACCTGAAATAACTGCCATCACAAAATAGGGATCGAGGGAATTCTTTTTAGATTCATTGATAATGGCCTTAGCGATGCTTGTTGCCTGAAATTTATGGCCCTTGGGTAGACGATCCTTTACGATTCGAAAGATGTTTTTAACCAAATCGTGCTTATCTTCCAATCGGGATACAATGCTTTTATTATAGCTATTTCCCATAAGTTCACGGGCATGCTCGGCCCGGATACTGGCGAGACTTCGTGAGTTTCCAAAGGCCTGAGTTGTCATCAATACGAGAATTATAAATAGTGTTTTCATACTCAGGTATGGAGCAAGGCAGATGCCAATAATTGAGAGATAAGGTCTTGATTACCTATGGCAGTTTTGCCAGTAAATTAGGCAGTGGCAGGCCACTGGTCAATGAAGTCTGGTAACCCCTTGTTTTGCGGCATTCATTGAAAATTCAGTGGTTATTAATCATCATGGCCTATGAGTGATTTTCTCTCGACCCCTCATTATTTTTTGGCACGCTTGTTTTTTGAACGTTCTCTGGGACTTATCTATTTAGTGGCATTTTTGAGTGCTTATAATCAATTTCCAGCGCTCTTGGGCGAGAAAGGCCTTCTGCCCACACCGGATTATTTAAAAGTGACCTCGTTTAAAGATTCACCAAGTCTTTTTCACTGGAAATATTCAGATCAGCTCCTAAAAACGATATGTCTGATCGGTATGGGCATTTCCCTATTGATGGCTTCAGGACTAATAGGCCTGGGACCTATTAGTTTGCATATGGCCTCATGGCTTACGCTGTATGTTTTATATTTATCTATTGTAAATGTGGGGCAGGATTTCTATGGCTTCGGTTGGGAAACCATGCTTTTAGAGGCAGGCTTTTTCGCTGCTTTCATGGGACCCTCTTGGGTCACACCATCGTGGTTACCGATTCTCATTCTTCGCTGGATGCTATTTAGAACAGAGATGGGAGCGGGACTCATCAAAATGAGGGGAGATCCTTGTTGGAGAAATCTTACCTGTTTATATTATCATCATGAAACTCAGCCACTACCTAATCCTCTGAGCCGATTTTTTCATCTACGGCCAAAAATTTTTCATAGAATGGGTGTTGTCTTTAGCCACTTCTGCCAGTTGGTGGTGCCTATAGGTCTTTTTCTGCCGCAACCGTTGGCCGGAATTTCAGGTTTTTTTCTAATACTTCACCAACTCATTTTGGTCATAAGTGGAAACTATTCCTGGTTAAACTGGCTTACAATTGTTTTAGGTTTTCTTGCCTTCTCTAATATCAATCCACCCGAAATAACTTTCGCTCCCAGACCTCTATGGTTTGAGTTGGCCCAGTATGTTGCGTTCATTCTGGCAGTAATTTTAAGTTATAGGCCATGTTTGAATTTATTTTCTCCCCGACAATTCATGAATTATTGCTGGAACCGTTGGCATTTGGTGGGGGCCTATGGTGCATTTGGAAGTGTGACCAAAGAAAGATACGAGATTGTCATCGAGGGAAGTGCTTCTCTAGACCAGTTTGATGAAGCTGCCTGGAGGGAATATGGATTTAAGGGCAAACCGGGCGAACTTGATAGAACTCCACCCATCGTGGCCCCTTATCATTTAAGATTGGACTGGATGATATGGTTTTTACCTTTTACTGTCCTGGTAAGTGGAAAAAACATTTATCTTCGGGGCCATCGACTCTACTTTATTCGTCTCATGCTTAAACTGCTGATGAACGATACTGCTCTCTTGAAACTTTTTCGAACTGTTCCATTTAAAGAATCGCCACCGGTTTGGGTAAGGGCAAAGTTCTATCATTATCAGTTCACTTCAAAAGAAGAATTTCATTCGACGGGTAATATCTGGAAAAGAGAAATGTTGGGAGAATTTTGTCCCCCTTTATCCTTGAACGAATTCGAATATTTGAAAAAAGTATGATTATTCTCATACTTTACCCTTTTCGGGAGGATTAAAATCCCATCAGGAGAAAAGAGATGGCAGAAAAAAATTATCAAATTGAACACCATGAAGGTTACACTGTTGTGAAACTGGATACCATCCTTGATTACTATAACTGCAAGAAATTTTCTGAAGAAATCGATTCCATTGCTGAACATGCGAATCATGTCCTGATAGACTGTGAGCAAATAGTCACTTTTCCCAAAGACTGGGTTAGAATTTTAATTAATCTTCAACAAAGACTTAAAAAGATGGATAAGGAATTAAAACTTATTCATGTTAATCAAGCAGTACTTTCTTTAATGCACGCAGAAGGAATAGATAAAATATTCAAGGTTGCCAAAGATGCAAATTCCGCATTGAAAGAATTCGGTCTTTTAGTCAAAAGAAAGTTGAACATGGAGTTTATTAATCCTTTTATATCGGCTGCCTTGAATGTACTCAAAGTTCAGGCCGGTACTGATGCTACCCATGGCAAGACTTATTTGAAAAAGCCTACAGAGCAATTTGTAGGGGATATTTCAGGCATCATTGGAATTGTTAGCGATACTTTTACCGGATCAGTCGTCATCAGTTTCCCTGAAAAATCGTTTCTTAAAATTATCTCACAAATGATTGGTGAAGAGGTTCAAGCACTGGATAAAGATGTTTGTGATGGTGCCGGGGAGATCATCAATATTATTTTTGGACAAGCAAAAATTTCGCTTAATGAGTTAGGCTATGGAATCAGAAGTGCTATTCCTTCAGTTGTAACCGGAAAAAATCATTCATTGTCTGCCCAGACTAAAGGTCCTGTCATTGTCATCCCATTTGAAAGTAACATGGGCCCTTTTTTTATAGAAATAGGCTTATCGAACTAGTTGGTGGCCAGACCCTTAATGATGTAATTTGCTGTCTGTTCATTGCACGCCATTGGAATGTCGTAGACGACAGCTATGCGAAGCAGAGCTTTGACGTCAACATCATGAGGATGAGGGGCCAGTGGGTCCCAGAAAAAAATGACAGCATCAATTCTGCCTTCGGCTATGCCTGCCCCAATTTGTTGGTCTCCTCCCAGAGGGCCACTTTTGAATTTAGTGAGGGATAATCCCACTTCATCTTCTATTCTTTTACCTGTGGTGCCAGTAGCAAAAAGATTAAAATGGGAGAGTGTTTGAGAATGAAGTTTGACCCAGCTAACCAGATTTTTTTTGAAGTTATCATGTGCTATCAGGGCAATACTTTTTTTCATAAATTTCCATCGAAGGTAAACACCTAAAATGTTAGGATTATGAGAGTGTACTTCACTCCTTGTGAACGGTAAATTATTTTAAGGTTTAACTAAATGAAAGAAGATATTTCTGCTTCAAACCAGAGTGACTGGGGAACCCGTTCAAGAGACCAGGAAGAAAGGGTTTTTTTGGAAGGGCCCAAATCACGCTCATTCGAAATTCATCACGCTTTCAATGTTTTTTTCGAAATTATCAAAGGCCTTAGAACCTTCCATTTTGTTGGTCCTTGCGTAACTGTCTTTGGCTCGGCCCGCTTTGAATCAAATCACGAATTTTACAAACTCGGTCATGAAGTAGGCAGGGAGCTTGCTTTAAAGGGGTTTGCAGTCATGACCGGCGGCGGTCCTGGTATTATGGAAGCTGCCAATAAAGGTGCAAAATCCTTAGGTGGATGCTCTTTAGGATGCAACATTACGCTTCCCCATGAACAAAAGCCTAATCCTTACCTGGATGTCTGGATGGAGTTTAAATACTTCATGGTCAGAAAGTTCATGCTTGCTAAGTATTCTTATGGTTTTGTGGCGCTGCCTGGTGGATTTGGAACTTTGGACGAATTATTTGGCATTTTAACCTTAATTCAAACGAAAAAGATTAAGAATTTTCCTGTTGTATTAGTGGGGAAAGAGTTTTGGGAGCCTTTAAGGGTCTTAATAGAGGAGCGGCTAGTTGAGGCCAAAACCATCAATCCCGCGGACACTCAGACCCTTTATTTCACTGATTCTCCCCGAGAAGCGGCATTATTTATCCAGTCAATTGCTACAGATCGTTTCGAGCTTAAAATCAGGCCTCATAAATTTCTTGGTGAGCATAAATATAGATAACCTAAAGAATTACATACTGTCGGATTTTACCTTTGCTAAATTTCTATTCTCCCTTTATCTTGGCGATGAAAGCTTAGATTGGAGAATCGTAATGAAAGAACTTTTCAAGAATCCACATACATTTGACATGAATGAATATTATTCAGGCATGACCTTCGTTATTGGAGGAAGAGACTTTGAGCGCGAGGAAAAAGAAACTCCAAAGAAAGAAGTAACTCTGCGTTCGGAGAAAAACATTCCGGTTGAGCTTGATTGGTCATTTCTTAAATCGATTGCTTCCAGAAAACGTTTTAAATAAATTCCTTATTCTACTCCACCATAGTGACAAGTCAGTTCTCCAGTCTTGCCGGTTTTAAGTTGGCAATTGGTATTAAATGGAATTGGGTAGTGAGTGACAGGATCGTGTCCGGCCTTTAGACCTGAAAAAACAGGATAGGGAACTCGGTCTGCAAATCTTTTTAAGGCCACATGGGTTAGATCATTTCCATCTTTCTCAAAACCCTCAGTAAAGTCACCGAAGACTATGGCCTTTAATCCCTTATTGATGAGTTTTGCCTGGTACATTTGTTCCAGCATCCTATCCACGCTGTAACCCCTTTCGGCCACATCTTCTATAAAGAGAATCTTGCCTTTAGGATTAATTTCCCACGAAGTTCCTAGAGATGATTGCACGATTCTTAGGTTACCTCCCGTAATCGTTCCTTCAATTGTATTTTCTATCTTGGCCGGCGCATTGAGAGGTCTTAATCTTTTGAAGGTTTTGTGATCAGTATTCCCAAAGATGACATCTTTTAAAAATTTCCGGTCAGGTGAATTTGCCAGATCTGGATGCATTTGACTGATAGTCCGGCCATGTAAAGTAGGCCACTTCCAATGCTGGTTAAAAAAAATGTGGAGGGCCGTGATGTCACTAAAACCAATGAATAGCTTTGGTTTTTTAGGAGGCTTCATTTTAAGGAGATAAGGGATAAGCCTCATACTGCCGTAACCACCCCTAAGGCACCAAATGGCCTTGGAATCTGAAGAGAGCGCTTCCGTAAGATGCCGGAGTTGAACCTCCAAGGGGGCCGCAAAAAATACATCCGTTTTGATAATATCTTCAGGCACGTTGGGAACGAGTCCCATTCTTTCCATCCAGCGGATTCCATCTTCCAGGCGGTGATATGGAGAGTTTGAAGCAGGAGCGATGACATCGACAACGTCACCTTTTTTAAGAAAGTCCCAGTTATATTTTTTCATAAACTCATTGTAGTATTCGAAAAAATATTGTGCAAAGCATTTTCAAGTTCTTGTCTTTACAAGGTATAAAAAAAAGTTAGAATAATTGCAACTGACTTGCAAAATAAGGACATCATGAAAGCACTATTAATTGCAGCACTATTATTAAGTTCAACTATTCATGCACATGAAGAGAAACTTGAAGACATTGAAGTCATCGAACACGAAGAGACTCAAGGACTAGTTGATTTCGTTCCGAGTGTAAAAAAACTAAAAGGTCGTGAATTAACAAAAAGACGTCAGACCAGTATTGGTGACACTCTTAGTTCAGAGGCAGGTGTTCAAAGTACCAGCTTTGGACCTAATTCAGGTCGTCCGGTAATAAGAGGCCTGGATGGAGACAGAATTCGGGTTCTGCAAAACAGTCTTGGAACGTTAGATGCTTCAACCCAGAGTTTGGATCATGCTATACCGGTTGATACATTAACAATAGACCAAATGGATATAGTTAGAGGACCGATGAGTCTTCTATATGGATCTTCTGCCGTTGGCGGAGTAGTGAATCTTGTGACAAATCGTATTCATTATTCATATGAAGAGGGTTTTTTTACGAAATTTTTAACTCAAGGTGAGACCGTTAATAATGGAATGAGTTCCGCCCTTCACTTGAACTACGGAAAAAATAAGTGGATGTTTCATATCGATGGTTCTACCAGAAATTTAGGTGAGCAACGCATACCTGGTTATGCCCGTAGCTCAAAAGTCAGAAAGGCCGATCCATTAGCTGATGAGGCCAAGGATAAGCTGCCAAATAGTTTTAATAAACAAGACAATGTGGCCGTAGCTGTTTCGCGAATTCTTGATCGTGGTTATTACGGAGTTTCTTTTAACCATTATAATACTCTTTATGGCTCTGTCGCTGATGAAGAAGTCTCCATTGATATGACTCAAAATCGATTTGAGTTTCATGGAGAATATCGTCCTGAAAATGGTTTATTTAGAAAAATTAAATTGAAGTCGGCCCAAAGTGATTATTTTCATCGTGAAATCGAAGGTGGCCAGACCGGCACAACCTTTAAAAATAATGGTAATGAAACAAGAGTTGAAGGTCTCAATAAGTCGGGAGATCTCAATGGTGTGACAGGGGTTCAATCCCAAATTTTTAAATTTAGTGCCAAAGGTGAGGAAGCCTTTTTACCAAAATCACAAAACACTAAAATCGCACTCTTTACTTTTCAACAGCTTTCACTTGGCAAGCATGCTCTGCGCTTTGGAGGTCGTCTTGAAAATTCAGAGATTGAAAAAAAATCATCAGATAACTTTGGAGCTTCAGATGAGAAAAGTTATCTGGGGATGAATGCTTCCATTGGGCATTGTTATGACTTTTCTAAGAAAAATACCCTTGAAACAAGCCTTTCTTATTCTGAAAGGGCCCCTAACTTTCAGGAGCTTTATGCTAACGGCGATCACCTTGCCACCAGCACTTTTGAACAAGGGGATTCGACATTAATTAAAGAAAAGGCGACTGCCTTTGAAGTGACCTATAAAAATGTTTCCGATAAAAATGAATTCACGGGTAGTATTTATACTCAAGTGTTCAAGGACTATATTTCTCTAAACCCCACTGGAGGGGTTTCTCCAGGTGAAGGTTTTGCTGTGTATGATTATCAGCAAGTGGATGCTCTTTTTTATGGCATTGATCTGGATAACCGATTAGAAATTGGAAAGTTATCACGTGGGGCGCTTTATTTTTTAAATAAATTTGATCTTGTTCGAGGGAAAGATACTGATTCTGGGAAAGATCTTCCAAGACTTTCTCCTCCAAGAATCTCAGTGGGCCTTGAATATGCCAGTGACAGTTGGACAGGGGACATCGAAGCTCAGTATGTCGCCCAACAGACAAAAACTGCGGATTTTGAATCGAGTACAGAGGATTATACGTTAACTAATATTGGTTACACTTATCATATGGTGGGTAATATCTCTTCTTTGGATTTGTTTGCCAGAGTGAGAAATATTTTTGATGTCGAAGCAAGAAGTCACGTTTCAACCTTAAAAGAAATAGCACCTCTTCCTGGCAGAAATTTAATTGTTGGGGCCCAGTTTCAGTTTTAAAGATTAACGACATTTGGAGCATATGCCGGAGAATTCCAGGCGATGCTCCATGTCTTTAAAGCCAAGCCTGGCGATGGCCTTTTCAAAGGGCGCCAGATCACAGTGTTCTATATTTTTAATATCGCCGCAATTCCGACAACGGACATGGTGATGATGATGAGGGTTGCGTTGATCTTCTGAGGCATGATTCATTTCATAGCGAAAGAAGCCTTCGTCCAGATTAACTTCCTGAATTAAATGCTTTTCCTTAAATTGTGTCAGTGTTCGAAAAATGGTTGAAACATCACAGCTTTCTTTCATCAGTGAGTGAATTTCCGCTACCGAAAGAGGTTTGTGAGACCGGGATATTTCCTGAAGGATTTTAATCTTACCCTTAGTGCGGTTAAGACCATTCTCAGTTAAAATATCTTTGGCGGCCGCTTCGCTCAAAGGTGAGTGGCAACATTTTTTGTCCATACAGGATGCTAGCATAAATAAAGCATCAGGTAAAAGTTTGCTGTCCTTAATTAATCTGTTCCTGGGTTTTAAGTCCCAGGATCAATTTTAAGGCCGCAAAGGAATGGGCGCGTTTTACGCGTTGATACTCTTGAGACTTCTCCTGATTGGCAATTTTCTTGTCCAAAATCGACTTGGCCTCAGCTGTCAATGAGGAGTACTGAACTTTCATTTCTTGCTGAATCTCGACGCCATCTTTTAAGACTTTAAACTTAAGCACCACACCTGTTTCTTTTAAGCGCTTCAAAGTTTGTACGTCCAGATCTGTTTGAGTTACATATGAAATGACTTCCTTGCTTAAATCTTCTTGTCCGAACTCTTTGTCATTAACACGAACCATCTTCGATTCAATTATAATTGCACCGCGGGAAGTTTCCTTGACTGCACCGAGATCAGCACGGGATGCTGGACTTCTCGTTATCTGAGCAGCAGAGGAACTACTACCTTTGGAAGTGGTGGCCTGACCTGAAGAAGATTCTGAAAAATGTGAAGCATCACGGTTGTCCATTGTTCCAGTTTTTGAAACCATCGAACCTGACAAACTTCCGCCCTGAAAAACTGGTGCTTCATAGCTATTATCAGCAGATTGAGAGGCCACCTTTACAGGAGTATTGATCTCTTTTTCAAGACTTTCCAGGTTTTGTTCGAGGTTCTTTACTTTCATTCTTTCTGTTTCCCGAACGAGTTCATTCATTCTTTCTTTGTCTTTGGCTATTTCATCTTTTAATCTTAATAGTTCTTTTAAATCCTCATCGCTGGTATTTGATAGTAGTTTTTCAACTTCGGCCTTATTGCTCTCATCCGCTAAAAAATCTCTTAATAAGGCCTTATTGTTTTTCGTCGTCTTTTTAATCGGAGAAGGTGATGACAAGGAAGCTGAAGGGGTGATGTAAGTATTGGCCGCCATTGCATTTACATTGGACGATTGTGACTTACTTAAAATGTTTTCTTCATTCTTGTCAGACAAAACAGTAGATTGCTTGCCAAGGGCCGAGGATGGCGTAATCGCTGCTTTCGGAATATTGGCCAGGGATGCAATCTCAGGTGATGAGATTCTTTCTTTCTCACCAATGCTACTAATCCGTTCGATATATTTTGTAACAGCTGAGTTCCCATTGTCGATAGACTTAATAAAATTGGCGTAACCGCTGGTTCGCTTTTGGTCAGGCTTTGATTTACGATCCAGATAGTCTGAAAGGTTAATATTGGTATTTGGATCAATTAATTTAATGAACTGATCGCCTTTGGCCCGGCTATTTATCATTCGACAAAGGATTGTGTCTTTTAAGGTTGAATCCACATCTTTCTTGGTGAAAGTGAGGTATTTGTTTAAATCGTCCGGACTGATTTTCTGGATCAGGCCATTTTCCGGCGCACAGACTGACTGAACAAATTGTTCTTTTATTTTTTCACAGTTATTTTCGTAGTAGTTCCCTAAGAGTGAAGGGTTTCCTTCAAGCTTTTCAATTAACGAACGCGATCCTTTCATATCGGTTATTTTGCGAAATAGATCCGGATCTTTGAATATTGCCTTAAATCCAGGATATTGCTCCACTGCAATCTTATAAGCATCCCGAACCATATCTGCAAAGTCCGTTTCAATACCTGTTTTTGATGCAATATTTAGGTTATTGTAAAAAGTCCGGTTCTTAGCAAAGATATTTAACCCCAGATTTTTATCAGTGACTTTTTTTATGAGTCTTTGTGTGGCAGGGGATTTTTCATCCCGGATGAGTTCATAAATGGCGTGACCTGGTTGCTCGCCGAATGAAATTTTAAGATTAAGTTCACGGGCCAATTCCGGATCTTCCAGGATGAAGTCCGTGATCTCATCAATAAACTTCACCTGTGGATTACTTTTTACAATGCCCAACCGAAGAATATCGTATGACCTTCTGGTTTTAGATACTTCTGTAGTCGTATTGAGAATATCTTCTTCTAAACTTTTAAATTTTCCTTCCAATGTTGGTTTATCTATGAAGTCTCCGAAGACTCCCATAAAGCTTTCAATTCTCCGATCTCTTTTTGCCGGATCAATGTCATTTAAAGCGCATTCCGATTTCATGGCCTCTTTATAGTCATTCACATTTGTACATTGTAAGGCAGTAGCGCGCTTGGGATCCTGGTGAAGTGCTTTTACATTGTTTGTTAAGTAATACCGAACATCTTCCATGTTTGAAGAAAAATCATTTATAAACTTTTTTCCAGCAGCGTTGAATATTATGTCATTTAGTTTTTTCTTCTCTTTATCTATCTCAAGACTGAGAACCCGGTGGGATAAATTTTTATGTTGAGACTCGTAGTCGGCCGCCAATTTTTTTTCCAGGCATTTACAGGAAGATGGTGAATATTTAGGGTTTTCAAAAGTATCAACGGAAAAATTATTCAAGGGGAGCTGCCCAGCAACCTGCTGGAAAACACTCAATGATTGCTGAAGGTCCGCATCATAAATGGTGCAAGCATAATCTTCTTTGGGATCATTACATTCTACCATGGCAGAAGAAACAAGGTTAGGTATGGCCACAGGTAAGATCGGAGCGCTAGTGGTGGTGATAATTTGCTCTAGTGCTTTGTCATCCTCACTTTGTTTTATCTCCTGAATCATTGAAATTTGAGTTTTACAATTTTCAAGAGAGTCAGGGCTTTTTTTCTGGATGTGTTCCCACATTATTTTTCTACATGTCTCTTCAAATTTTTTTCTATGTACGTGAGTGACAGGAAAAAATTGACCACAATCATTGGGTGAGGAATTTGGTTTTTCGGCCGCTTCTATTACTTTGCTACATGTTGTATCAGGATTGATTTCTGAAAATATCCAGGTAAAAGGCATGGCCATGACATTGGTTGTATAGGTGACCACAAGACAGATTAAATAACGCTTTATTTTCATGTTTTTTTCCTCGATCTTTTATCGGCACAAGCTGAAGGTTTCTTAAGGTAGATGGAGTAAAAAATTAATTTTAATCATCTATTTCGAACTAGAGATATTAAGGGTTTGCCCAGATAATAGAAAATAACAGTGAGGTTAATCATATGAACTTTCTTCAGGTCCCACCCAAATTGGAACATCCTTTTTTGAATGATAAGTTATTGAAATCCTATCTCTTGAGGATGATTCCTGACAAATTTTATTCAAATGTGGAGCAAGATCTTATCCGTTTTGGGGAGCGAATCCTTACTGAACTTGAGCCTTTGGCCCAGGATGCGGAGAATTGCCAACCTGTACATGTTCCTTATGATGCCTGGGGAAAAAGAGTTGATCATATCCAAGTGTCTCATGCCTGGAAGCGATTACATGAAATAGCTGCTGAAGAGGGGATCGTGGCCTCCGGTTATGAAAGAAAACTGGAGGAGTTTTCCCGAGTCTATCAGTTTGCTAAACTTTACCTTTACCACCCATCTTCTGCTATTTACTCCTGCCCTTTGGCCATGACTGATGGTGCCGCTAGAGTAATTGAACTCTTTGGCACTGATGAGATGAAAACGAGAGCTTTCCGGTTTTTAACTTCCAGAGACCCACAAATTTTCTGGACCTCAGGGCAATGGATGACTGAAAAAAGTGGAGGTTCTGATGTTAGCGGCTCAGAGACAACTGCTAAAATAGAGGGCGATCATTATCGACTTTATGGTGAGAAGTGGTTTACTTCGGCCACGACCTCACAGATGGCCATGACTCTGGCAAGGATTGAAGGTGATGAAAAATTAAGTCTCTTCTACTTAGAGTTAAGGGACGAACAAGGTGATTTGCAAAATATTCAAATTAATCGTTTGAAAGATAAAATGGGAACCAAGGCCCTTCCTACTGCTGAAATCACATTGAATGGAACTCCTGCCACATTAGTTGGTGAAAGAGGAAAAGGGGTTAAACATATCTCCAACCTTTTCAATATTACCAGGCTCTACAATGCTTGCTGTGCAGTTGGGTACATGCAAAGGGGAATCTCTCTGGCCCTTGATTACTCGAAAAAACGAATAGCTTTTGGAAAGACAATCCTAAGTCATGGGTTGCATGCTGAAACCCTGGCCGAAATGCAGGTCCGATTTGAGGCATCTTTTATCCTGACATTTCATGCAGCCCTACTTTTAGGTAAAGAAGAAACTGGTAAGGCCGATTCAATCGAATCAGGAACACTTCGTTTACTTATACCACTAGCGAAATTGTTCACTGCTAAGGAAGGTGTTGCTATTGCTTCAGAGGTTATTGAATCATTTGGTGGCGCAGGCTATTTGGAGGACACAGGACTCCCACAGCTTCTGAGAAATGCCCAGGTTCTCTCAATTTGGGAAGGGACAACTAATGTTCTCTCACTTGATGCTTTACGTGCAATTAAAAAAGATAAGGCCGGGGAAGCTTTCATGGAGGATATTGCTCGGAGGATGGAGACAATTAGGCATCCTGAGTTGATAAAAATGAAAGAAGAGATTCTTTCAGCTTCTGAGAGTTTGGCCAAGCGATTGATGACCACATTAGATGAAGAAGAACTCAACACAAGTGCCAGGGTATTGGCCCTTTCTCTTTCCAAAACTTTTTCTGCCAGTTTATTGATAGAGCAAGCACAATGGGGATTAGTTCATGAAAAAGACACTAGAAGTTTCCTGGTACTGAAACGATTTTTGAAAATGGGACTTTTAGAAAAATTTGAAAGTCATGTGGAGCATAGGAAAGAATCTAATATCATTCTTGGAGTGTGATATGAGGGACGGATGATGACCGTCCCTCATATCGTTATATCCCGGAAAGACCAGTTGTTGAAGCATCATCCGTAGTCGTCGCGGACGCTGTTCCAGTTTCACCAGTTGTAGTTCCTGTTGTCGCAGCTGCGCTAGTGTCACCGGTTGTGGTACCGGTTTCTTCTGTTTGTACGCGAGTGATTACACCACATGCGATTGGCAGTGTTTCATGAGGATCCTTGCCGTCAATTGACTGAACTGTCGCTGGAAGTGTAACTGAAGAAGGCACACCATGAATCTCAACAACCTTACCTTCAAGATCCAATTCATCGCTTAATCCAAGTTTAATCATTGAATCAGTTGCATCATCATCGGGTAATTTCAAGTCAGCTAGCATCGCGAGAAAAGAAGTTGATTCTGAATAACTGTAAGTTGCTCCACTTGGAAAATCCCCACCCGCAGTCTGCGCCCTGAGATCATTATCCAGTGGTATAATGATTTTACCAGTTGCCGCTTCTGCTTCGCGGGCATCTACAAATCCATCACCGTTGGTGTCAGCTGTTGGTTCAGGGCAAGCAGTTCCTATATGTATGTGTTGTGAATGTGGGGCATTAGGGGCACTATTTAAATTAGTCCTAACTTCAAAAGTATCTCCCTCAAGTGTTATGTCAGCATTCCCACTTATAAGGCCTGATACATTGGCATTGACAGGGCTGAGAATGGCCCTGAAATTTCCTGCCTGACGCTCTTCTTGTTGAGGAGCGGGTGCCCCTCCACCGTCGTCGTCATCATCACTTCCACAAGCAGCAAGGGTTAATAAGCAAGTGCCCAGAACCAAGGGGGTGAGCTTTTCTAGTTTGTATTTCATTTTCATCAAGAACTCCTTTTTTAATGACTGTGCCAGAGCACAAAACGACGGATCATTAGAAAGCAAGTTCAGGGCCATAGGTAAGTCTTCTGAAGTTTGTATGATGCTTTAAGGAAGTTTGGCGCGTGAGTGGCAGAATTGGGCGAATGTAAATAAACCGCTTCAAAAAGTCTGAAACTTTCTGAAGCGGTCGAAAGAACGATTTAAAGAGCGATTTTATCCAGGATTACTTCGACTGCGGTACCAGTCTTCATACTAAGTTTATAACCGATAACTCTTTGGCCATTGACTTCAGGAACTCCTGAAAGTTTAACAGGGGCAGTATAAAGAGTGATACCTACAATTTCGGGTAGACCGAAAAGTCGACCTAATATTGCCTTTCTTTTAATTTTTACATCAATTTTCTGGCCGGCAAGAATGTTACCATTGAATCTTGCTGCATATTCAGAACTCTCGATACCTTTCACTTTATAGACGAGGCTGAATTCACCTTTCCCATTTGAAAGTTCAGTGAAGGCCTTAACTTTGTCCATAAAGTCTTTCACCGTAGCATCTAAATTTTTACTTTCATCAGCGATGCTCTTTACTTTAGTCAATTCATCTTCATCAGTTATGAGTTGTTTCTGTTGATTGTAAATTCCCAGTATATTGTTTCTTTCCGTATCATGAACTACCCAGTAGGAAACGAGGCCATCCTTATTCTCTGTACCAATCAACGAAGCTCTTTGATTCTTAGCAATTTCTACCTGATGACGAATGACATAATTGTTTTCTTCAATTGGATTGACTCCATATTGGGCCGCCATGTCCTCAGGAATGATTTGTTTCGTCTTGAATCCAATAATATCTTTCGCCTTATCTTCTGAATTGAGGAAGTTGAGATCCTTGATGGTGTTGACCTCTCCAGCGAAAATAGTTTCCCAGATTGTTTTAACTGATCTCATGTGACGTTCAGCTACAACGGACGGGATTCGTTGCAACATTTTTTGCTTAAAATCATGGACACTGCTATAAGGATTACTTCGCATGTCGATGATAGCATCAATCACCAGCCTGTCTAATTCACTTTTATTTTCACTTAACTCTCTTGTCTTCCACAGAGCAAGGGAAATGCGCTCACCTAAATCGTGAACTTCCATATTCGCTGCATAGGTCTTTAAACGACCTGATTTATCGACTTCTTGATTGGAATCTCTTAACACCTGTCCGTGAAGCATGACCAATCCTACTTTAGAATTGTTCAGGAAAATATTTGCCATGTAATCGGCAAATCCTTCATTCAAGCCTCCTATTTCAGCATTTACTGAATTCGGGAACAGATGATGGAAGAGATAGTGTGAGGCTTCATGGACAATAACAGAAGGATCAAAACCACTTCTGTTAATTTTTCCTCCCATGAGTTTGAATAATAGGTTTTTGCTGGCGGGAAGAAAGCTAAGAGAGATGTCGCCGGGATTGAAGAAAGCGTTATTCTTCATAATTTTACCGGCAGTTTCATCTCTAAGTTCTCGGTTCGTCATAACCTTTAAGAATTTACTTGGCCTATAATTAAGTTTTGATTCGAGGAAGGTAAAATAACTGTTTAACCAAAAGTAAACATTTGATTGTTCAACGACATCCCACTTAGCAAGATCACGGTCATGAATTTCTCCATCACGTATTCGAAAAACATCATTTTGCTTACAGTCCTGGTAACAGACCGCGAATAGTGATTCCTGCATGAAAGTTTTCGGAAAAAGACTTCCATATGCGGAAGTCGGTCTTGAAACATTTTCATTTGATAGGAGAGCACTTGGAACCTGATCGGTTTTTGCCTTTTTCCATATATCAGGAGAAGAAGCGACTTCGTAGTTATTCACTACAATCAACTCCAATGCCTGGGCGGCCTGGGATAGAGTGATAAGGGTACTGAGGGTAAGGGCAATAGTTGTTTTTTTCATAGGTACATTATGTTGGATTTTGATAATCGCTCCCAGAGGCCGTGAATTTTCTTCCAGGACCGTCTAAAGTTTGGACACACACAGTGTCTTTTGTTCTAGGTGGGATTTAGGTAGAGTATTGCGTATGAAAGCAATTATTATTGGGGCCACAGGTCTGGTTGGAAATCACATATTACTAAGACTTCTAGATATGGAGGATATTGAACAAGTTTTGATTTTTGTACGCCGCTCATCTGGAATACTTCATCCTAAATTAATAGAGAGAGTGGTTGATTTTGAAAGAATTGATAAGTGGCATGGTGAAATAAGAGGGGAGGTCCTCTTTTCTGCACTTGGAACAACTCTAAAGGCCGCTGGCTCTAAGGCGGCACAATATCACGTTGATTACGATTATCAACTCCAAGTGGCACAGGCAGCTGCAAAGAATGGTGTAATGAGGTATGTACTCATCTCAAGTGTGAACGCAGATGCTAAATCGGCTTTTTTCTATCTTAAAATGAAGGGAGAGCTTGAAGAGGCCGTTAAAATATTAAATTTTAAATCAATTTCGATCCTAAGGCCTGGACCTTTAAAAGGGATGAGGAGCAAGAATCGAATAAGTGAAGTCATTTCGGTTAAACTTATTGAATTGATGCCTAAGATACTAGTCACATCCAGCATGCGACCAGTTAGCGCTGAAAAAGTGGCAATTAAAAGCATCATTTGTGGGCTTAATTCCAGTGCTGGTCTTCATTTTATTGAACCAGAGATGATTTTGAGAGAGAAATGCTAATTATTTATACAGTGCTGGAAAAAAAGTAAGGGTAACCACCTACCTTTCAAAACTCTGCCTATAATCAGGGCATGAATAATCAAACTGCTCGCAGACCACTAAAGTCACGTCAAACGGCGTGGGCCAGAACTCTAGCTAAATTTATGGCAGAGGCAGGGCTATCTCCAAATATGATTTCATTTTTAAGCATGGCTTTCGCCGTACTCTCTTTAACGAGTGCCATCTTTAACAAACCAATCCTTGCTGCCCTTTTCATCCAAATGCGGCTCATATGTAACCTCATGGATGGAATGGTTGCAGTAGAATATGGAAAGAAATCCAAAACCGGAGATTTGTGGAATGATGTTCCAGATCGTTTTGCAGATGTCGCCATTATTTTAGGTGCAGGATATTTTTCAACGGGACATCCGTTTGCACTGGAACTGGCCTGGGCCAATGGTGCCATGGCGGTCATGACAGCTTATTTACGTGTTTTGGGAGCTTCACTTAAATCACCTCATTATTATATTGGTCCTATGGCGAAACCTCAGAGGATGGCAATTCTTACTATCGCATTTATTGCTGAGGCCATTTATCCCACTGGATACATTATTTACTATTCGTTGGTGATTATGCTTGTAGGGCAAATATTTACCTGCTTTCGACGATTACGCAAAATCTCAAATGATCTGGAGAATAAATGATACAAGACATTCTTTCTTTCGCTGAATTTCTCACTCCGCCAGTACAATTAGTTCTGGGAGGGATCTTTGCGTTACTAATTATTGTGACTCTCATTTTTTATTTTGCCAGAAGCCTAAAAGGTCCAACGAAGCTTATTAATGAGTTAATTGAAAGAACTTTATCGTGGTGGATGATCCTCGTGGGTTTTTCCGTTACTATTTTTTTCTCTAGATTTTTTGCCACAATCGCTTTGGCCTTTTTATCCTTTGTTGCTTTCCGTGAACTTACCAGCAGATTGAATTTAAGGTTGTCTGATAGAAGAACACTTCTCCTTTGTTATCTGGCAATTCCCTTCCAATTCGCAGTTGCCTATATTGAGTGGTATGGGATGTTCATTATTTTTATCCCGATTATCATGTTTCTAGGACTTAGTATGAGAAGTGTCGCGCAGGGTGATGTTAAAGGCATCACTGCTTCTCTTGGAATTATTCATTGGTCATCAATTCTGACAATTTTTTCACTTTCTCATATGGCCTACATGTTGGCATTACCTGAGCTACCTGGTTATGAAGCCGGCAATGGTGGCATGATTTTATGGTTAGTTTTAATTACCGAATTAAACGATATTTTTCAGTTCACTTGGGGAAAATTATTCGGCAAACACAAAATTATCCCTAGCGTCAGCCCAAATAAAACAGTGGAAGGGTTCATTGGCGGATTTATCTGTACTACTTTCCTTGGATACTTTTTGTCTTTTCTTTTACCGGTTGACCCTATTAAAGCTGGCATCTTGGGTGGCTTCCTGGCCTTTACAGGTTTTATGGGAGACGTAACTATTTCCGCCATTAAAAGGGATTTGGGAATCAAAGACATGGGATCAAGCATTCCTGGTCATGGTGGCGTAATGGACCGAATCGACTCTTTAGCATTCAATTCTTTAGTTTGTTTTCATCTAATTAGATATTGGAGTTACCTATGAGACTGCCAGCACGCTTTGTTCTTTACCGATTGATTTTGAGGCCATTTTTATCTCTGATCATAGGAGTTAAATTTCCAAAAGCCTCCGATTTTCCGGAAGGTCAGTTTATCCTTGTATCAAATCATAACTCTCATCTGGATACTGTTTCATTGCTATGTTCTTTGCCTGTGAATCGTCTTAAAGATGTTCATCCAGCTGCAGCGGCAGATTACTTCGCCCGAAATAAAGTTATGGCAACTTTATGCGAGTTTTTTTTAAATACCGTATTTGTCCGTAGGAAAGGAGAAGGTGGTGCAGTCCTTAAGCCATTGGACGAATTGGATATGCACATTAAAGATGGCAAATCACTCATTCTCTTCCCGGAAGGGACCAGAGGATTGCCTGAACAGATTGTTGATTTTAAATGTGGTGCTGCTGTACTTCTTCAGAGGAATCCACATGTTAAATTAGTTCCTGTTTTCATGATTGGTATGGGGAAGGCCATGCCAAAAGGGGATGGACTGTTAATCCCAACTGAATGTGAAATTCGTATTGGAAAATCAAGTATTGATGAATCTATTCGCAGTAGACCTGTAATGGAACTTACGACTTTTATTCAAAATGAAGTTTTACAGTTGAGATCATAATGAGAAGTCAATTTTGGCCCATTATACTTAATCTTATCGCTTCATTATTGGGTGCTATCGGACAATGGTTCTATAAGCTTGGAGCAAAGGATCTGAAGGAGATTCCGCTTTATAAGAATATTCCTTTTCTAGGGGGCATGTTTTGTTTTTGCCTGGTAATGGCACTGTTCATGATTGCATTCAGATTAGGAGGCAGAATCTCCGTGACTTTCCCTGTCTATGCCCTGACTTTTGTCTGGGGCACTATAATTGGCGTTTTGATTGATAAAGAACCTTTTAATCAGTGGCAAGGGATAGGTATGACTTTGGTTTTTATTGGTGTGGCAATGGTTGGGGCTCTGGCCCCCAAATAACTTATAAGGATAATTATGAAAAAATTTATGGCTTTTACCATGTTGATTTTTAGTTCAATTGCACTCGCTGACAGTGTCACTTTTCAAGTGCCGGCATTTAAGGGGGAATTGAAAGTTACTCCTTCTGATGTGAAAATCACCTCAATTTCAGCTGAAGGTCGAACTCAATTCTGTAATTTCTGGGGCACAACTTGTGCTGGCGGACCGAGTGAAGAAGAGTCGATGAAAGTAGATTTTAAATTAGATCAAAGCACGAATTTAATTAAAATCTCCAGTAAGGGGATGAAAATAAAAACAACTAAACTTACGAATCGTTTTAGTTCTTGTAACTTAAGCTTACGTCTATCTGGAATTAAAAGTGATGGGACTAAAATGTATGGGAGCGTACGCCTTATTTGGGAAAACAATAAAGATAAGTGCAACTCTTTGAGTTCCATTCGTGAAGAGATTAATAATCAGTTAAAAGTTCCGGCCGAAGTTAAACTATCTACTTATAATTGGTAATTACGTTTAGGGAGCATTATTATATGCTCCCTAAATTATCATCTCCCTCCACTTCATCTTCTCCATAATTGCCCATGCTTCCAGTTGAGGGATCTGAGTTGAAATCAGCTCCATCATCGCCGCCACTGGATCCACCAATGGTTTCTCCTTCAGGTAGCGGGATACCAGTATGATCATTATCAATGACTCCAGGAGTTGTTGTTAATTTGCGAATAACACCACAAGCGATAGGTAAGGCCTGATGTTTTGTCATACGACCACGCCCACTAACACTATCAGGCAGTATGACACTTTCAGAGACACCCGAGATTATAACAACCATTTGGGTAACATTAAAAGTTTTGTCCGCTGGAAGCTTTATAAAATCATCATCAGGATTTATATCTTCTTCGTTAAGATCCTCCATGAGCAGGTTAAAATCGGTCGCCTTTGAATAGTAGTAATATCCAAATTCATCTGCAGCTGGATATATTCCACCACCCATTCTCCAGGAACTAATATCATCATCCAGTGGAATGACTATTCCTTTATAGACTTTATTTCCTTCCTCAGCATCAATGTATCCATCTTGATTGAGATCATCTGTTTCCGAGGGACATTTATTACCAATATGCACGTTCTGAGTGTGAAGAATCGAGGCTGGGCCTCCCGAAAATCGTACATCTGCAATGAATTCATTTTTGTCTCTTGCCAGAGTCAAGGCACCATTGATGTGTCCGGAGACAGTCTTATTGATTGGGGCGAGGAGGGCCTGATATGTACCATACATTTCGGTTGCAAGGGGATCCTTGGTTGTGACAGCGGGAGGGATCTTATTGCTGGTACCTCCACCTCCGCTCTCTGAACAACCGTAAATTAAAAAGAGTAAAAAAAGATATTTCATCCTTTCTCCTTAAAGATTGTATTCGAATGCATCGAGGTATGCATGCTCAACTTCAGATCTTAACCATCTTGATTTTTCTTCGCCGGTCATCTCTTTTTTTTCAAGATCAACCGGCTGATAGTAGTACATACTGGATTTCATTACGAAGCAGGATCCAGATTCTGGGAAATTGGCCTGGTCCGAGTATTTTTCAACCACTGGACAGTCAGCATTATCTCTTAGGAAAATATCAGTCCAGTCTTTAAGTTTAGTTGGTCCCTTGGCATATTTTATGTCCATAATTCTTTCTTTTACTTCACCATCAGTTATTACATGAATCATTGGAGCTACATGAAACCACCATTCGAATTTATATTTACGAATGAATCTTCTAGTAAAGAATAACCATGCCTTTGATGAGTAAAGATTGTTCTTTATCCTCCATTCGTAAGACCAAACATGAGCTCGATTATAGCATTGTGATTCTTGACGGGCATTATTCCTGGCCTCATTAAAAAAAGCACTAGCTTGATCCATATTTTTTAAAATAGAAGGTGCGAATGGACCTGTCCTTATCAGATTCTTTATTGGCGGGAGTAATTCGATAGGTGGCCCAATCTTTGTAATATTGATGATTTCTCTTTCGTCATTAATAGTAATTCGGAACCAATGTTTCTTTTGAATCGCTTCCTGTAGTAAAGAAAAATTCTTTTTATCGCCTGTTGGAAACGTAACGACCTGACCTGTTGAAAAGAATATTAAAGGTTCCTCATTTGCCTGGCCCATGTCGATATCATGAATTTGAGTTTCAATTTGAGTGTCCGCCCCAGCAGGCGTCATGAAAAGAATAAATGCCATAACGAGAAGAAGCCGCATAAAACCTCCCGTGCTTTAAAGATGATCAATACTGTCTGAATTAAAGCGGGCTTGTCATCTAAAGCCTGGCCAAATGGCATTATGGGGTTATCACGCTCAGCGGGGGAAAATACATTAGTTCAGCTGTTTACAATATAACCACCATTAGGATGGATGACTTGACCTGTTATATAGGAAGCTTCCTTACTAGCAAGCCACGTGAAAGCTCCGGCAACTTCGTTTGGTTGCCCGGCACGTTTCATTGGGGACTGCTTTCCAAATTCTTTTACCTTATCGGCATCAAAAGAGGCAGGAATAAGAGGCGTCCATATGGGACCAGGAGCAACAGCATTCACACGTATCTCTTTTTCAATTAAGTTTTGGGCAAGAGAACGAGTCAATGCAACGATAGCACCTTTGGTTGCAGTGTAGTCCATTAACTTGGGATTACCTTTATATGCATTAACAGATGCATTGTTAATAATTGAACCGGTTTTAGAGGGGATATGCTTCAATGCTGCTTGTGTAAGAAAAAATTGAGAATAAATATTTACTCTGAAAGTCTGATTCAATTGTTCTTCAGAGATTTTTTCGAAATCTTCTTCGACATGTTGTTCTGCTGCATTATTAATAAGTATATCCAGGCGTTTAAATGTTTGAAGAGTTTTCTCTACAGCTTCCTCACAGAAAGATTTATTGCTGATGTCTCCCGGTATCAATAAACACTTGGCGCCGAATGATTCTACCATTTGGAAAGTCTTTCGGGCGTCAGTATCTTCATTCTTGTAGATGATCGCGATATTGGCGCCTTCATTGGCAAATGCCAGTGATATCGCACGACCGATACCGCTGTCTCCACCTGATATAAGAACAACTTGATCTTTGAATTTATTTACTCCCCGGTAAAAAGGTAGAAAATCTGGTTCTGGAGTCATCTTGTGCTCATCTCCTGGCTGCTTTTTCTGATGTTGAGGTGGAAATGATGGTCTTGATTCCTGCTCTTGTTTTTCCATATAGCTTGTCCCAGTAGGAGTTATAACTTGAATGAGATTAAAAATAAAACCACAGTCATTGAACATGAATTATTCTAAATAAAATTAAAATTTCATTAAAACAAAGCATTAAAGATTGTTTTTAGATTATGCACTGAAGTGCTTGATCCACTGAGCTTTAGCTGCTTTATTTCATGACTTAATTGTATTTTTTCTGTACTCCCTTTGGTGTCTGGATAAATATCGAGGCTATAACCAGGAGGGCTTATGTTAGAGAGTCATGAATGCAATAATGAAAGCTGGAAAAATCCATCTTTTAGCGATCTGGAAGCAACTCTTTTTCCTAGGCGAAGAAAAAAAATAATGATCATTGATGACGATCAGGATTTTCGGCTGGCAGTCAGTGAAATTTTGGTAGATCAGGGTTTTTGTGTGACAACTGCCAAAGATGGTGAAGTCGGTCTAAATAATTTAATCCACCAGCAAGAATTACCAGATATTATCTTAGTTGATTTGATCATGCCCGTAAAAAACGGTCTTGAATTTCGCCGAGAACAGTTACAGCTGGACGAGATCAATAAGATTCCCGTTCTGTTTATGACGGGACAAGGTTACGTAGAAGGTGAAACATGTTTCCTTAAACCGTTTGATCAAGAGGAGCTTTTGGAAGCTATTAACAAAAGAGTAGGTTAAAGCAGGTGAGACAGGACCACTCGTCAAAAGTGGTCCTGAGATATCCGTTACATAAACGTTTTTAAAGTATTGATGTGCTCTTTTTGCTTAGGAAGAAATTGGGTTCTGATTGTTTGTTTAAGTTCTGGTTTTATATTTTCATCTTCTAAGGCTTCCTGATATTCATTAATCCCATGCTCCTCACCTTGTTTTAGAGCTTTCAAAGCGGTTTCATCTCCAAACAACTTCGCTCCACCAGTGTAGGCCTTTGCAAAAGTTCCCCATGGTCCAGCACTGTCTGTGTCCTCTTTGACATCCTTACTCGCAAAAGTTTTAAGTTTCTCCACTGCGGTTACATGATCCTGTCGAATGGCCTTAAGTTTTTCCAACTCTTTTGGATCTTTTACCTTCTTTAATATGGTGTCATAACTTTTTACAGCCGCCATCTCACCTCGAATAAGATCATCTAATTGGGTAGGTTGATTGGCATCCATAGCATTTTTTGACTTGCTGGTATTCTCTACACTGAATGCGCTGGTTGATAATAAAAGAATCATGGTCATCAATAATGTTTTCATTTTTAGCCCCCTTTAAATTAGAATTCTTATGAATTCCATCCACAAGATAACTAAACATGAATGTCATTCATGAGTCATGTCACATATCTAACCGTGCTATTCGTTGAAGTTGATGAGAATTGTCTGCAAAAAATAAAAAGGCCACCTTTAAAGGTGGCCAATAATCTTCAATGTCTGTTGAATCTAACTATTTTAATTACCCGGACTGAAATTCTGCTTTCTACGTTCCAGGTGATGAACTTCAAGGTGAATGGATAACTCTGTCATAAACGTGCCTCCTTATCCAAATTATTTCGTTCTGGAGAAATGATTATATGACAGTATTTGAGTTTTCACTTTCTTGATGTGTTTACCATGATTTGGCTTTTCAGTTTTTTTTGAATGGGCCAGATATTGAGCATTTTGCGTCTAATTCTTGGCATCAGCTGTAGATTATTGCCCCTTTCATGTAGTTAGCTAATCTGATCCCTTTGTCTTTTGAAGATAAGGGCGGCAGGTTCTTTGCAAACAAGAAATCGTATTAACTCTTCAAGGAGGGGGCCATGAACCGAAATCAATTTGGTAGGGATCAACGCGACTTTATCCGCTTTAGGGAGTCTGATTCTCCTGATAGGAAAAACAGATGGGAAGATGAGTTTGAAACTGACGGATCTTTTACAAATTCAAATTTTCGTTTTGATGATCAATATTATGGAAGGGATAGGGATCAGCAAAAACGCTTCTCCGGAAGAGATATAGGGCGTTTGAGAGGCCGGAATCGTTTTGGTGAGGAGCGTGTTCGGCATGATTCATTTCAAGATGATCAATTTAGAAATGACTATGATCCTACATATGAGGATGAATATGGAATGAGACATCCTTACGAGCACGGCGGATCAAACCGCTGGTCGGATGATATCCGGTCTACCTCTTCACATGAAAATCATTTCGGTAAAGGACCAAGAGGATACCAAAGATCTGATCAAAGCATAAAAGAAGAAGCTTCTGAAATATTAACCAGAGATCATGATCTTGATGCCAGTGACATTGAAATAGAGGTGAAAGATCGTTGCCTCTATTTGAAGGGTAAAGTTCATGGGCGGAAAGATAAACGCCTGGCAGAGGAGCTGGTTGAAGATATTTCCGGCATCGATGATATTCAAAACCAATTGACGATACAAAAAAAAATTGAAGGCTGGATCCCAAGTTTAGGTAACGTCAGTAAAGATTTATCTTAACCAGGGGGGAAATATGAACAAGGAAGATAAATTGCATCAGAAAAGAAGAAATTTAAAACTTGTCGAGAAGTATGATAATGATGATTATTCCAGATTCTCTGGACCTGACTACTCCGATAGTCCTTTTGAAATTGGCGAAAATGATTTTGAAAGATCTCCTCATCAAGGGAAATCAGAAATTTCTCAGCGGCCTCAAGCTTCCTGGCACCATCCAGGAGTTAGTGGAAAGACAGATGATGAGGCCTGGCTCAATCAAAGAGAATATCGTGAGCAAATTGATTTCACAGGATTTGGCCCAAAGGATTATAAGAGGTCTGACGACAGAATTTATGAAGAGGTTTGCGAAACTTTAATGAGTCATCCAAAAATTGACGCCTCGAATATCGGGGTTAAAGTCGAAAGTGGAGTAGTTTACTTATCTGGAAAGGTGAGTGAGCGTCGTATTAAAAAACTCGCCGAGTTAGTGGTTGAAGATTTACCGGGCGTTCAGGATGTCCGGAATGAATTAACTATTATTCATAAAGAAAAGATTTCAGTTGGACCAGAGTCTGCCACCAAAAAAGATCTTGGAATTAACTAAGGAGTTTGTATGGGGCGAAGAGTGAATGATGGAGATAGAACAGGTATTAAGCAAGATAAATTCAGGAATTCAAGGTTTGAGTACGATAGATCCCAAGAAAGACCAGGGTTTAATGGGGTAAGTTCAAAAACAAGTAACACTTTGGGTGGTCCGTGGGATGAGAACCGCGGAAGAAGGAATGTTGATGATTTGAATGACAGATGGGACAATAGCCCTTTCGAAAATGGACGGGTTTATAATTGGAATCACCGACAAGGTTGGAATCAGTATTACTATAGAGATAACAACCATGGATCAAGAAACCATGGTGGAGCACAAATGGATCATGACATAAGTCAGAGGGGTAAAGGGCCTAGAGGATATAAAAGGGCCGATGAATCTATTTATGAAGATGTTTGTATCGCTCTTGAACGAAGCCGTGATGTAGATGCTTCAGAGATAGAGGTTTCTGTAAAAGATGGATGTGTTTATTTAAATGGAACAATTGAAAATCGTGAGTCTAAGCGTATGGCAGAGATTGAAATTGAAAACATCTCTGGTGTCAGAGATGTACAGAATATGTTAACCATCAAAAATTCTTCAGAGGATATGCATTGAATAAAGCGGTTTTTTTAGACAGAGATGGGGTCCTTAATCATACGGTCTTTAAGATGGGTAAACCCAGGGCCCCTTATACTCTTGAAGAATTTTCTCTCATTCCCGGGGTCTACGAGGGATTGCAACTTCTCAAGGATAATAATTATTTATTAATTGTTGTTACAAATCAACCCGATGTTGCAAGAGGTTGGGTTACCAAAGATGCTGTGGAGATGATTAATCAGCATTTAAAAGAGAGCTTAGCGGTCGACGAAGTGAAAGTTTGCTTTCATACAGAATTTGACCAATGTTTTTGTCGGAAGCCCAATCCTGGAATGCTTTTGGAAGCGGCCAGGGAATGGAACATCGAACTTCCAGAGTCTTATATCTTAGGAGACAGGTACAGTGACATTGAAGCTGGGAAAAATGCGGGCTGTCGGACTATTTTAATTGGTGAGGGTGACGGCCCAGAAACTATTCAACCGGATTATCAGAAAGTGTCTCTGTTAGAGGCGGCCTATTTTATTCATTCCCTATAAGGCCGCCTCTTATAGAAGTAGCATGGAAGTAGCAGTTTTCTAATCATTGAGCTCAACTTCATCATCACCTAATACATCACGATCAACTTCATTTATCTGCTCACCTTCATATTCTTCCTGGCGTTCAATTCCAACTTCATCCTGATTTTCAATTTCTCCTCTTTCTTGAGTCCTATCACAGCCAATAATTCCAAATAACATGATACTGGCAATAAATGTAAAAATAGTTTTCATAACTGCTCCTTGGTTAAGCTTCTTGTTAATGGAAGCAATGTTTATCCTAAAAAATAACTAAATATAAACTTGAGTATAGTCGAGTTTGGTAGTGAAGCTTTTTTCTACTGGTATCAGACTTGCAAATTTCATAAGGGGAGAAAAACAAAGGACTTAAAATGGGAACCAACTACTCTAAAGATAAAGATACGCTTGAGAACTTCAATAATGATGATAAATACTCTGTCACTGGAGAATCTGAATTCTCCCGTGAAAGTACTATACCTTATGATCAAGATGAGGTGTTATCTGTTCGACATTACAATTTGGGCGACCATTCACATCGTGGCAAAGAAAGAGTCAAAGTGCGAGAGGAAAGAACCTCAACTAATCACAGATCACCTGATTTTCGGGGACGTGGACCAAAAGGCTATCGACGTTCCGATGGCATGATCAAAGACGATGTCAGCGAAGCTCTTTATCGAAGCACAGAAGTAGATGCCTCAGAGATAGAAGTTTTTGTTAATGAAGGCAATGTGACTTTGAAGGGATTCGTTACTTCCAGAGTTCAAAAAAAAGATGCTGAGGCCACAGTGGAGCATTTAGTTGGAGTCGAAGATGTTTTTAATGAATTAAGAATTCGTGATATTGAAGGCGACGTTCCGTTAGGCGATAAGGGATTGATGAATAATATTACAGGATTGAACTAGATATGGTCTTTCAACCTGATCTTTTACGAGCAGAAATTGTCCCCAAGGGTTTAGGTTATTTAAACCATTTTATTTCCATTGAAGAGGAGCATAAGCTCATTAATCATTTAAAAGAGATCAACTGGCAAAAAGTCAAAATGTTTGGGATAGAGGCAAAAAGAAGGGTGGCACATTTTGGCATGGATTATTCTTATGAGAGTCGGATTTTGACTCCAACATCAGAAGCTCCCGATTACTTGAGGTCACTTATGATTAAATCAGCGCAGGCCTTAAATGTAGAGGCCGATGACTTAAAAGAAATTCTTATTTCTCATTATCCTGTAGGTGCACCTATCGGCTGGCATAAAGATTCCGCACAATTTGAATCACTCATTGGAATTTCTCTGGGGAGTGATTGTGTAATGAAATTCCGGCGCGTAAGATCTCATGAAACATTACGTTTTGAACTGGTTTTAGAACAACGTTCTGCTTATATCCTTAAAGGAGAAGCACGATGGCAATGGCAACATCATATCCCACCAGTCAAGCATGAACGGTACTCAATCACGATGCGAACCTTAAGAAAGTAACGTCCATTTTTGCCTCGGCCAATTTGTAAGGGATCTCATTACAACCCTTTATTTTTGGCAACTGACTTGCTTCCTTAAACCCATGGTGCGATTTATATTTTGCATCTATTTTCTCTTGCTTAACTTTTCCTGTGGAAAACAAAAATTCCCGGACTATAGTCCTCGGGATTCAGTTTTAAGAGACGAGGAGGAGGAAGCACATAGAACTTTTTTCAAATCTCTTAACCCTTCTCTTACAGGAAAGGTTAAAGGGCATGTTGTGCTATGGATAAGGGATTTTCAATTTTATGCCAGAATAGTTATTTTTAAGGGACCTAAAAAAATTCGCATTCAGCAATATATACATACGGGGATTCATTGCCCTACTCAAAGAGATGATACTAATAAGGATGGTAAAATTGATTTTTTTGAAGCCATATTAGGTTCAGGCGGCATTCTTGTTCCCCTGGATGGTAAACTACGAAGTCAGAAATCCGGACTTAGTTGGTTCCCTGAGTCTGATGGCGATGGAGCTTACTATTATTCCCGAGCGGCAAACCTAAAGTGGTTTATGGAAGATTTACGCGCTAAAGATGAAGACCCCAATGATCACCTTTTGAAGTTGAACTTGAATGAAGATTTGGCACTGAATAGGAGAGTTGTAATAATTTATGGTTCGACTACGGATCCACTGCTGCCACTTGCTTGTGCTGAAATTTATGGAGGTGAATCAATCCGCGATTGATCACTCCTGATATTCTTCAATTGGGTAATCCTCGCTACCAATACTCCAGTCTCTCTCTTCACCTTCAGGGTATTGCATATCTTCTTGCCTTTCAATTTCCCCCGGCGAATAAGTCGGTTGTTCATCATAATGCATTGGTAGTTCATTTGACGGATCCTGCATCATTTCTTGATCTGCCAGTTCTACTTCGTCGTTTTGTGAAAACGCAGGATTTGCGACTATTAATAGCATTAGAGAAAAGAACAGAAAATATTTCATAGAGTTCTCCTTTAATCAGAGAAGTCTAAGGCCTTGCACTTGGTTTTGGGAAGAGATGGTGTGTCGAGGTTCATGTAAATGGAGAGTCCTCCAAACCATGAGAGATGTATTCCTTAATGTTATGGTTAGAATTATTAATTGTAGAGATGTGTTCGTAAAATTTTTCAAAGAATTGAAATAATAAAACCTTTGTCTTCGAATTAATGAGCTTGCCTTCAATGTCAAAAGCATCTGTGGCATTGAAGTAAAATTCTGGCTGTCCGAGAACGTACATATTCAAATAAGCGAGGACCTGCCTTAAGTGGTGCTGGGCCCCAAAAGTACCAATGTTGCCGGGTGATGCCCCAATTATTGCAGCTGGTTTTTTCTCCCATAAGTTGTGCCCATATGGTCGAGAGCCCCAATCAATTGCATTCTTTAACACTCCTGGAAATGATCGATTGTATTCCGGAGTAATGAGTAATAAAGCGTCAGCTTCTCTGATTTTTTCTTTAAAGCTTGTGACTGAATCCGGTGGATCCATTTCAAGATCCTGGGAAAAAAAAGGCAGTCTCGATATATCAAAACTTTCAAATTGAAAGTCCTTCAAGGAGAGCTCTTGAATGGAATTAAAAAGTTTTTTATTGAGTGAGTCCCTACTTATTCCACCAACAAGCGTAAGGGTTTTAATATTCTTCATGCTTTTCCTCCTGACATCTGTTACTTCATCACGACTTTATGAGAGGGTATAGTTAAGACAAAGTAAACTTAATAGAAGCAAAGGGATCAGTTAATGCTTGGTCTGGGAATTGCAAGTTATACAGAAAGGACAAAGGAGAAATTTATGGATATCTATCAAGCATTAAAAAATGATCATGATGAGATTAAAAGCCTTCTGGATGAATTGGTTACTATTCGAGAAGACGATGATTATCGTTTTATTTTAATTGAGCAGATTAGAGACCTTTTAATTCCTCATGCACGGGCAGAAGAATCTATTTTTTACAATTCCTTGCGTGCTGTAAATGCTGATAGAAAGGTTGTTTATCATGGATTTCAGGAGCATCTGGAAGCAGAGTCATTGCTGCGTTCACTGCAGGTGATGGATAAAATGAATCTCAACTGGAAAGCGACCGCAGAAAAGCTGAGAAATGCTCTTCTTCATCATATCGAAGATGAAGAATCAGAAATCTTTGCTGAGGCCAGAGCAGCATTCACTAAGGATGAAGCTGAATCTATGTGTGATGCTTTTGAGCAGTTAAAACCTAAGGTATTGGAAGAGGGTTTTATGAAAAATACTGCTGATCTGATTATAAATATGATGCCTCCAAGACTGGCCGACAGAATTCGCAGTATAGGTGAAAAACAACCTTAAATGCTGGAGGATACTTAATGGCAGTATTGAGCGACTACATTAAGAACAACATCAATATCGATAGGTTTTTTTAAAAAACCAACCGAACCTTCAGTGTTTGTTTTATCGGCCACTGCTGAAACGATTAATATCGGGATAGGGGCCAGGTAGGCATCTTTCATGACTTCATCTAAGAATTGCCTTCCATTCATAATAGGCATCATCATATCGAGAAGTACCAGACATGGTTTTGGAATCTCTTCTAATTTTTCAAGTGCATCTTTACCATTAATAGCCGCTTCAGTGTGATAGCCTTCATCTTCCAGAAGATCCGCAAGAGCATTTCTTATGTCATCATCATCTTCGACAATAAGAATGGAATGACAATAAGAATCATTTTTATTCATGTTATTCTCCTCTTTTCTACATAAATTTAAATCACTTAATGATCTGTTACGACAAGTCTTAATCTGCCTCAATCAAGTTAGAAAAAATACCCCATTTATTTGAATATAGAACGCCATGAGAAAACTAATCAATGACTTATCATTTGGCCCGGCTTTTGCTCAACGTGGAAGATTGTAGTTCTATCTTATGTTAAGGAGTGAGTCATGGTTGTTCAAAAAAAGATTACTTTTATTACCATAATATTATTAAGTGGAAGTTTATTAAGTCTGGTCTCCTGCGGTAAAAGCGATAATAGTTCATCCAATACTGCTGTGCCAGTGGTAAGCGTTTCACCTCACGTTGAGGAAGAACAACAAGATGATCAGGGAACTTATAAGGCAATTTTAAGGCCAATCAATTCGGAGATTAGCGGAGAAACTTCAGGGACGATAGAAGTCCATATTGAAGGGGATAACGTTGTTGTTAAAAGTTCAGTCCAAGGAGCTCCTGAGGGCGTCAAACATCTACAGAATATCTTTGTTTCTTCGCGTTGCCCTGATACCAAGGCCGATACAAATAAAGATAATGTCATCGATTTAATGGAAGCGATGACTCAAACGGGCATGATTTTAATTCCCCTTGATTCAGACATTTCAGAACAAATGGATGGTATCGAGTATGGTCCAATAGCCAACGCTGCTGGCTCGTATATCTATCGCAGGAGTTCCACCCTTAGCAGGATATTAGCAGGTCTAAGATCTCCAGATCCCGATTTACATGACTCAATTGTAAAACTGCCAGAAGGTAAGGATCTTATGCTTGGAGGCCGAGTCGTTATGATTCATGGAGTGAAGCCAAATTCAAATATACCTGAATCTGTAAAGTCTATTAGCTATCTTACCAAAGAACAATCTCTGCCAATAGCTTGTGGTGTTTTAATCAGGCAGTAAGAGCTTTTATTTGATTTGGATCTGGAACTCATTAATCATTGGAGGATTTATGGGCAATGTTTTTCTTGAAGGAATGCTTTTACAGGCAAGTCTGATTTTTGCGTTAGGTCCTCAAAATATTTTTATCTTAGAATCAGGTTTACGCAAGCGGCATCATATTGCTGTAAGTTTCGTTTGCTTCTTGTGTGATCTAACTCTGATTATGATGGGAGTTGCAGGAGCAGCGACAATTTTTAATCAGTTTCCGGAAATTAAAGTGATTGTGGGAATTGTGGGAGTCGGTTTTCTTATTCTATATGGTTTTGAAAAAATTAGATTTAATGAGCAAAACTTTATGGTTCGTGCTGATGATGCATTGAAATTCACTTTTAAAACGGCAATCTTAAGCGCCGTAACCTTTAGTATTGTAAATCCTCATGCCTATCTTGATGGAATCGTCTTGATAGGCGGTTATTCTTCAAAATTTCCTGGACTTGAAAGCCGCCTTACTCTTGGTCTAGGAGCGGCCTTCTTCTCTCTACTATGGTTTCTTGGATTATCTATCGGCGCCAGTGCACTTATGCCTTTCTTCCAGGACGCCCGGCGTATGCGATTTATTATGGGAAGTGCAGGTGTGGTACTTATACTTCTTTCTGTCAGATTGGGAGCAGATGTTTATAACTGGATTAATGAACTTTATCCAGATTCAATGACGGCTTTTCATCTTAAATGGAAGTGATGATTGACAATAACTGAAATCCTTATTTCTTTAAGCTATCTATTAGGAGTCATTTGTTCCGGAATGGCTCTGTTAAGATCGAGAACTCCTCAAGGGGCTACGGCCTGGGTGATGTCTCTTTTAAGTTTCCCGTTTCTAAGTGTTCCACTATATATTCTTTTTGGCCGCAATAAATTTGAAGGCTACAATATCAAAAGAAGAATCCTTGATTCAAAGGTTCAAAAAAGATTTGATCACTTGAAAACTATCGACTCTTCAATGTATTCAAGTGCAGATGAAATCAAAATGATCACGCAAACCGTGGCAAGCGATAATCAGCCTGGGTTTACCCGAAAGAATAAAATTAAGCTATTAATCAATGCGAAGGAAGCATTTCCCGAAATGCTTGAGGCAATAGAAAATGCCCGAAACTATATAATCTTCCAATTTTATATCGTAAGAGGAGATTCAACTGGAAAAATGTTTATAGACCTTTTGATTAAAAAGGCACAAGAAGGAGTAAGAATCACTTTAATGAACGATGCCATCGGAGTTAAAATCCCAAGAGGCCTTTTAAAAAAGATGAAAATTGCCGGTATACAAGTGGGAACATTTAATGAATCAACTACCCGTGGAAAATTTCAGATTAACTTTAGAAACCATCGGAAAATACTGATTGTCGATGGGAAGGTGGCCTTTTTGGGGGGACTCAATATCGGTGACGAATATCGGGGATTATCTAAAAAGTACGGCTTCTGGAGGGATACGAATGTCAGGCTTGAAGGTCCATCAGTTATGGCAGCACAATTAGGCACAGCAAAAGACTGGTATTGTATTCAAGAAAATGAACTCAATGCTGATTGGGAAATTGTCCAAAGTGACAAAGATGTAAATGTGATGGTCCTAAATACAGGACCTGCTGATGATAAACATTCATGTCTCTTGAGCTTTGTGGCCCTCATTAATGCAGCGGAAAACCGTTTATGGATTGCTAATCCCTATTACGTGCCACCGGAGAGTCTGATGGACGCCATACTTCTGGCAAGTTTAAGAGGTGTGGATGTTAGAATCCTGGTCCCTTCCTATTCAGACTCAAGAACAATCTTATTTGCTTCTGAAATATATCAAAAGGTTTTATTAAAGCATGGAGTGAGAGTTTTTAAGTATACCCGTGGTTTTTTACATCAAAAAGTTATGGTGATCGACGATGATTTTGGAGTCGTTGGATCAGTCAACTTTGATTGCAGGTCTATGTTTATCAATTTTGAAGTCTCTGCAATTGCAGTAGATAAAAATTTTGCCAAAGACGTGGCCCGGATGCTTGAGACGGATTATTTGGAATCGGAAGAATTGACTCTGGCCCTTTTTGACCATATTCCTCTCTCCCAGGCACTTATATCCAGAGGTGCCAACTTGATGGCCCCGATCCTCTAGTAAAACTTTAAATTTTCATTTATGATTGTATAAAAACGAATATATGAGGTCTTATGAAGCTATTTATTTCCGTGCTTGCACTCTGTTTATCCTTTTCTGTTCTTGCTAAAAATCCGGTAGTTATTTTTGATACAACAACGGGTTCTTTTGAAGTTGAATTAGATGAAGTGAAGGCCCCGAACACTGTTAAAAATTTTCTAAGCTATGTAGATAGCAATTTTTATGCTGGGACTATCTTCCACCGGGTGATCAATAATTTTATGGTACAAGGTGGTGGCTTTGATGAAAAAATGAATGAAAAAAAGACAAAGGCCCCAATAAAGAATGAAGCGGCCAATGGTTTGAAAAATGTCACAGGAACCATTGCGATGGCCCGAACCGGGAATCCTCATTCTGCAACGGCCCAGTTTTTCATCAACGTGAATGACAATGCTTATCTTGATCATCAGAATACCACGGCAGCAGGATACGGTTACGCTGTATTTGGAAAAGTTATTTCAGGCATGCATGTCATACAGAGAATGAAACTGGTAAAAACCGGTACGATTGGACCACATGCAAACGTACCGATGGATGCCATTGTTATCAAAAGCGTAAAAAGAAAAAAATAAGAATCAAGAGGTAACCGGATGTAACGGTTACCTCTATTTATGTTCTGGTTCATCGAAGCGATATCGTTCAACTTCTTCCTGTCTCTTTTCCCGTCTTTGGTCTACCTGATACTGCCTCTCCTGAACATCCTGGGTTCCCAGTATTTCTTGTTCTTCTTCTACCTTTTCCTCTTTTAAATCTTCTTCTATTCCTTCAGGCCGTACTTGATTTAAGGCCCTGACTGTACCAGTCATCGCGTCAGGACTCGATGGTAGCAGGCTTTTGTCACCTAGGGCCAAAGAGGGCACAGTTTGTGCAAAAACTAAGCTTAGAATAAGGATTATTAATTTCATTACTTCCTCGCTATGTATAAATTGAAGCGCTACTTCATCAAAGTAGTAACTAAAGTTCACCCAAAGGCTGGCCGAGTGATTTTATTTTTCAAGGGCCAGCTCCAAATCTCGTGGCTAATATAGGGCCTTGAAAATAACCATAGGAGGGCATTATGTTTTCTTTAAAAAAGTATGCAGCTAAGAGAGCACTAAAAAAGAATGTTAAAGAAATTAAATCTGTTATCAAACGCACTTATAAAGATGTCTCTCGTGATCTTTCTAAAAAAGTCTCAGGAGTCAAAATGCCGATTAAGTTAACCATCTCCCGCTAAAGTAACTCCAACTCTTTGATTGGGGTTAAACCCAATCAAAGCTGTTTTTAATAGAGAAGTGCACCTTTCTTCTGTTCTTAAAAATCCTTATATTTTTTATTAGTCCAAGACCAAGGAGGGTCTATGAAAATTGTATTTCTTTTAATCCTTTTCACTCTTGGGTTTAGTGCCCACGCTGATAGTTTTAAATCCCGAATTCATTCAATTGATCTGGCCAAAAGGTCGTCCCAATCTCATCTCATACTCATGGAAAATGGACGAGTCGTTTTCGTTAGATTTAATGAAGTAGAATTATTGGATAGTTTTAAAGAAAGTCTCAGGTTGCAAGACATGCTGGAAGTGGAAGTTGATAATAAGAACAATTACCTTAATGCCGAAACAATCGAAGCGGTTCAAGGTCCTCCTGCAAAGGAACCCAATATTAAACGAATGTCTTATGAACCTACTGTCGTGGCCAGTTATTCCTCCGTTTCCTCTATTTTCCGTCGGATGCGAAGGGATTATCAGAACGATTCTCAATGTTATAATCGGGCCCATGTCTGGGCTTATGAAGAATTTCAAAATACAGGTTTAAAATCCAACAAGCTTTTTCTTTTCTTTACCCGTCGTTATATTAGAAACTATCGCTATAAATGGTGGTTTCATGTTTCACCGATGGCGCTGGTTAAACAGGGAAGTTCCGTTGTTGAAAGAGTTTTGGATCGACGGTACACAGGTGGACCTCGATATGTTTCTACCTGGACTAGAAACTTCGTTCACTCTGGCAGAAAATGTCCTGTCGTTTATAAATACTATGATTATCGAAATAACCAGGAAACTGAGGATTGTTACTTGATACCGGTATCCATGTATTTCTGGCAACCACGGGATATTGAAAGACGTGACCGAACAGGTGCTGAGAAGACACAATTCTTTAAAAGAGAAATTGACCACGCTTACTGGGAAGCTTTTTAATCTTTCTACTGGAGCTGCTTTTAATTTCAAGGCCGCTCCAGTATAATTTCTCTATGGCCAATATTCTGAAAGCGCATCCGCAAAATGTTCAGGGCACATTATTTGTTGATACTACCTGTATTGATTGCGCTACTTGTTTCCATTTGGCACCAGAAATATTTCAAGAATTAGATGATGGGAAATCTGTCGTTAAAGTCCAACCTCATGGCCCGAAGGAATGGTTACTGGCCAAAAGGGCCATCCTCTCTTGTCCTACAAGCTCCATTGGAGTTTCTGTGGCGCCTCAGGAGTTTAACAGTCTGGACAGCGGGCTTCCCTTTGAAATAAGTGAAGGTGTTTTTTATTGCGGTTATACATCTCCTCTTTCTTTCGGAGCTTCTTCATACTTAATTGTGCGCTCGAGCGGCAATGTGCTGGTAGATTCTCCACGTTTTAATTCTCAGCTGGCCCAAAAGATCAAGGCCTTAGGTGGGGTTAGATATATGTTTTTAACTCATCAAGATGATGTCGCAGACCATAAAAAATTTCGTTCGTTTTTTAACTGTGAAAGAATCATTCATAGTGATGAAGTCGATTCAGATACTCAGGATTGTGAAATCCAGCTAAAAGGGTCAGAAACTGTCTTCTTGGCCTCGGATCTGAAAATCATCATGACTCCAGGTCATACTAAAGGACATATGAATCTCATTTATAAAGGGAAGTTCCTTTTTACTGGAGATCATCTTTTCGTCAATCCGGATTTAGGGCAATTGAGGGCTTCAAAATCCTACTGTTGGTATTCCTGGGTCGAGCAGGTGAAATCCCTTGAAAAATTGGCACAAGAAAAATTTGAATGGATACTTCCTGGCCATGGCGGATGGGGTTATTTTGGTGTAGAAGATTCTCATTATAAAATTAATGAGCTGGTTACTGATTTAAAAGGACAACAATGAAAGAATTTAATTTAGAAGGTTCAGAGTTTATTCCTCTGTGTGATTTGATGAAAATTACTGACATGAGTGATTCTGGAGCTGAAGCTAAGCATATTATTGCTGAAGGAAAAGTTAAGGTCGATGGACAAATTGAGCTTCGTAAACGTTGCAAAATCCGTTCAGGGCAAATTGTTGAATATCAAGGTCAACAGGTCAAAGTTATCTAAGCTAATCCCGGGGATCGCGATTATTAATTTTACGATTTGTAGTCGCGCCATTGCCATTATCCCAATAGGGATCATTTTTAAATTCATTTAATCTTTTTAAGCTCTCTTCCTGCCGCTCTTGTTGATCCTCTTTGGAATTCACTTCACCGAAACTACCGGGGAAACTTAAATTCCTGGGATTTTCCATCATTTTCTGTCTGGTCTTATCAGTTCGCTTTGGGGCGGCTTTTTTGGTTTTTAATTCATCAGTATACATTTCATCAACAGCTGCAGCACCTCGTTCCATATCTGTGCTCTTAGCACCTCCGTTGGCCGATAGTTCAAAAGTCATTAAAAGTGCGATTACACTCAGCATTGGCATCATTTTCATAATTGCCTCCTTGCTTCTTAAATTTTGGCATCCCTATGGCGCAACCTACATTTAAATTCTTCTGAATTTAGTTCAGCTTTAATTTACTTCAGTATCTCCATAAAGCTAAAAAGTAGTCTATATAAGGGAGGGGAGATGAGTAATGAATTAAGATCGGAACCTAAGCCTGAAAATCACAAGAGTGAAATACTGGAGTCAATGGACATAAGTTATTGGTGTGAAGAACTAAATTTAAAGGCAGAAGATTTAAGAGAAATCATCAAGATTGTCGGACCGGCCGTTCATGATGTGCGTCTGTATCTCGCCAAGAGATTACTCATCACCTGGCCAGTTACATATTAAAAAGGCGGGAAGTGTTTCATTCCCGCCTTATCTCATTATTGATCATCCGAAGCGTCACTTCCTGTATTGATTGCCTTTCTTGCCCTTTCAGTTCGAGTTCTATCATGATAATCCATTCTATCTTCCGTTTCCATCGTAGATGTATCTTGCATTCGTTCTTGCTCTTCCATACGATCCTGTTCATCAAAACCTTCATATTCTTCCTGAGCTTCAATCATATCAGCATCTGAATCAAGCTCTGAATTCATCTCCATGTCGGTTCCCATTGCTGGTGATGAACTTGTTGATTCATAGGACCTGGTAGTCGTCGTTCTTGTCGTCCCGGCCATGGCCGGTAGGATTAGCATCGAAAATAGAGAAAACGTGATGAATCTTTTCATAAAACCTCCAAGTTTTATCTCTTGATTTCAGTCAGTACCTCAATCGTTAAACTATTATTTGGTGAATTTCTGGTTATGTCCTGAAGAGTAAGCATGCCGACAGGGCGCTCACCTTCATCTACTACAAGTAACCTTGAGACTTGATTCTCTTTCATGAGTTTTGAGGCCAGAGTTAAATCATCATTTTCGTGAACAAATAAAATATTCCGGTTCATTGCATGAGAAATAGGATCATCTACCGGGTGCCCGCTTGCTACACAGCTTATGACGATATCTCTATCAGTAACAAATCCAACCGGTCTTTCATTTTTGTATACTGGTACAGAACCAATATCTTCTCTTTTCATCAAGGCCGCGACCTTTTTGATTGAGTCATGAATTTGAACTGTATTGACACCTTTGTGCATGACTTCTGAAACTTGCATCGTGACCTCCTTGTACACACGAAATGATTTTGTCACTATGGGAAGGAGTGAGAAATATAATTTCTCTAAAGATACTGAGCAAGTGTGCAGTATTAAATTTTGTTATTGGTAATTTGCGGCAAGGTCTTCAATCAAGTAACCGATTGCATAAGGTACTGTATGGTCCCTATCGGCTGACCAGGTTGTCGCATGAGTGAAACCTAACTTATGCATCCATTCATGCATAAGGTTATCCGCTACTTTTATAGGCGTATATCGATTGAAGTACTTCTTATTCATCCATATACGTACAGTATTTGGATAAGTGTAGCCGATAGTTTTAGTTGTCTGATGATAGAGTTCTAGTTCCACATCCATTGTGTTGTTCTTTGTCCGATTCCCCATTTGTTCAGCGCCTTCCAGAATCTTATTGTAAATCTCTTCATTACTTAGTCCACCATTGTCAACGAACTCTGTGACGCCATTATATGAATAATTCAGTACTTTTTCCCTGAATTCTTTCGAGGCAATGACTTTTTTAATTATGGTTACAGCTTTTTTCACTTTATCTTCTTGTGGAGGAGTGAAGTTAACCAGATAAAGGTCTGCATTCCAGGTTACCGCCTCTGTCGGAATTTCTGCATCAACGATGGAGGCAGTACTCCTATCAAGTTCTATGGGCTGAGTTTGTCGTTGTGGCATAGGCGCTTGAGACTTCTGAGTTATTTGAATCGAATTGCAGGAGATAGCAGTGATTAAAATTATTAGAAATGAAAAAGACCCGTTCATGTCATTACCTTCCTTGGTATTCATCGACACACTTTCACGAATTAAAATTCCCCGCTAGATGGGAAAAAAGTTCACCAGCTTCCTGCTGATGAACTTCTAAATTATTAGCCATGTTTTTTAGCAAGCTCACGCATGATGTAGCCAATCGCGTATGGAACTGAATGAGGTCTTGCTGCATTCATTTTTGCAGAATGCTTAAAACCAAGTTTATGAAGCCATTCATGAGTTAGGTTCATGGCAACTTCATTAGGAGCGAAAGTATTTAGATACTTTCTGTTCATAAAGATCTTACGAATACTCGGCATGGTGTATCCGATAACCCGTTCACTGACATAGTACGTCTCTAGTTGAAGATCCATCGTATTATTCTTACCAGGAGTTAGCTTCTCAGAACCTTCAAGGAGCTTTTTATAGATTTGTGCATTAGTGTAACCACCATTATCTACGTATTGCTTTTTACCCTTATAGGTTTTTGATAGAACTCTTTTTTTGAATTCATCTGAAGCAACAACTTTTTTGATCAAATCAAAAGCTGCATAGATTTTTTCTTCCTGATCACGATCAAAACCCGTTAATTCAGCATTGATGTCAAAAGTCTGGGCCTGGACAGGTGCTATTCCTGAAACATCAGTATCAGAGATTTCGGCCATTGATCCAGAGCTGCTTCCGCCGCCTCCACCTTTTCCACATGAAGCTAGGAATAAGAACAAGAATAAAATTGAAAAAGTACGAGTCATTAATAACCTTCCTTAGTTTGTTTTTGTCAGATTAACTTTCGGGTTAATCCTTGAGACATTCTTAAGATGTGATCACATAATAACCATAAAGAAATTGCATCATCAACCCCTTGCAAGGGGTAGTTTTAGTAAAACTGAAGTTATGACTGAGTGATCTGTAAATGTATGCTAAGTATAACAGTAGGAGAGTGTCAGTTGCTGAATGTGATTTTAATTTTCTAGAAGGAAGGATTTAAGATATCAGGGAGTTTTAGTCTACTAAAACTCCCTGATAAAAAAATAAAAAAAAGTGAAGATTAGTGACGAATGGGTTCTTCGATTTCTTCTTTTTGCTTTATAAGAACGTGCTTTATTCCAAATTTAGCGAGAGCAAATTGAATTTTAGGGGGACTCTTTAAATAAACCCTTACCATCTTCTGAGTTAACCATTTTGGTTTGAGGTTTTTTACTATTCTTCGAGTCCCAGAATTCAATCGAACCAAGTTATTTTTTAGTAAAATACTGGCCTTGCCTCTCATAACAACCTTCCTACTGTTTGATTTGATTCAGCACTTCACCTTGCTTACGTTGGTCCTGAGCTTTGGCGAGATCTTGTAAACTCACCATACCAATAGGTCTTTCAGAAGAATCTACTACTAGCACACGAGATACTTGATTATCTTTCATGAGACGGGAGGCGTCTTCCACATCTTGATTTTCCTTAACACAGATAACATCCTCATTCATCGCATGAGAGATTGGTTTATCAAGTGAATAACCTTCGGCCACGCAGCTTACAACAATATCCCGATCTGTTACGATGCCGATTGGTTTGTTATTCTCCATAATTGGAACAGCTCCAACATCTTCTTGTCTCATTAGTTCCGCGACTCTTCTGACAGAGTCATTTAAATTTACACTGGTAACACCTTTATGCATGATTTCTGAAACTTGCATAGTTTCCTCCTTGTTATCACTTGCTTCATTCTTTCTCTCCCGGCCTTGTAATTCAAGGACCCGGGCAATATGATGGCGATAAGATCTTCCTAACTGACTTAAACGATAACTTCCTATTCTGAGATGTTGGATGAAACCACGTGGATAAATGTTTAAACCATTTTGGAAAGGATTAAATTTCAATTCTTCCTGGTTCAAAAGAAGTTCTTCGGAGAGCTTAATCACGGCAATGGCAAACCATTCCTGCTCAGGTATTTTTCTCATCCAAAGTCTGAGCTCGGCATTATCTACTATATCCTGAAGTAGCCTCTCTTTGCGGGTACCTGTTACTGTATGGTAAAATGAAGGAGTTAACTTAAATTCAACTAACGCTTTTTTGAATAAAAATGGGGAAACACTAAAGTAATCGTTGTAAAAAAAATCATGAAAATCAGTGATGAAAGGTCCTAGCGCGATCTGCCAAGGTCTCTCGAAACTGGCAAACAATAGATCCTGCTCCTCTGGTTGGGCCAGGACGCTCTTTCCATTTGCTCCAAAACGAATACTGACTCCTAATACATCCATCCATTCTTTATTTTTCCACCAGGCGCTGGAAAATCGAACCAGTGCTTTGTTAGGAAATTGCATTTCACTGGTTAAGCTGTGAACATCTGCTGCGACAATAACTCCACTAGGGTGAAACATTCTCGCCCCACGCAGAAAGCTCACGGACCCGGTGAAAAGTCCTAGTGGATAACCTAATAACCAGCCTAAGGATTCTATAAGTTTCATTTTGGCCTTGGATCTTTTAGGAGGGGTAACTGGGAAATTAATTTTTTTTCTCTTTCCGCTTGGATCGCTAAATTTAGGGACTCGGAAGCATTTCGAACTTCATTCATGATTGCCTTATCCTTATCCAGTTCTTCATGGGATTCGGCGTATGTGCCATAGTAACCAATATATCTTCCAATCTGACTATAGATACTGGCCGGAATGAGCATCATCTCACTTAACCAGGCCGTTAAAGAGTTTTTAAGATCATCTACACCTTGGGTGTCTCCATGAACAATGACTGAGAAAACCCGGCCTTGAAGATGTCGGGGATAGTCCCAGCCTCGTAGTTCTATTTCTTTTGCAAGTTGAGGATCCTTTCCCTGAGTGGTAGTAGGATCAGGATTTCCCCCGTCAGCACAGACTAAACGGTCAATCATTAGCTTGAGTACACTAGGCGCCTGATGCCAGTAAACAGGTGTAATAATCATGATTCCATGGGCCTTAACCCATAAGGGATATATGTCGTTCATCCAGTCATTAACTTGGCCTAAAGCGTGATTAGGATAGCAAGAACATGGCCAGTGACATAAAGGCATTGCCGTTGATACGCAACCTTTGCAAGGAAAAATCATCTTGCCATATTCCGAAATGATCTTTGATAAATTCAGGACGTGAACCTCCAGACCTTTTGATTTCAGAGTTTCTTCCGCGATTTTTGTAAGACGATAAGATTTCGATATCTCACCCGGACAAGTATGATCATTCCTATCAGAAGCACAAATTAGAAGTACTTTGGATGGTAAAGTTTTATCATCATGAATATTTTGTGCTTCCATTACTGCTTTGCGGGCATTTAACCAGTCGATGCTAACTTCAAAACTGGGATCCTTAAAATCATTTTCCGCTTTTGCCTTGATGGGTGATTTCCGGCCTTCTACATAAATTCTCCATGCTATCTCTTCAAGCTCAGAAATTTTTTCTTGATATTTATTAAAATAGGGATCTTTAAAAGATTGGTTAAATCGATGTCGAAATACTTCCCTTTCAATCTTCCATTCTTCATCCGACTTTCTTACTTTAGGTTCAAGCATAGAGTTCTCCTCTTCTTAGAAGTTAGATCGCATTGATACAGAGTAAAAAGTGTAGTTGCGTAAAACTTGACTCAATTTCAATTTTTGTTTTCTTCTCCATTTAGGATCAAGAGAATAACTTTTCAATAGGAGGTTCCTCATGGCCATTAAGCTTAAGCCTTTACACGAACAGGTTGTGTTTATAACAGGAGCTACCAGCGGAATTGGACTTGCCACTGTTCATCGAGCTGTCGAGCAGGGGGCAAAAGTTTTTATGGTGGCGAGAAATGAGGATGAACTGCAGAAAATTCAGGATGAAATGCGACATAAAGGTTATGACACTGCATTTGCTGTTGTTGACGTTGCAGAGATTGATCAGGTTCAAAGTGCTGCGGATAAATGTATTGCGACTTTTGGACGCATCGATACATTCGTAAATAACGCTGGAATATCTATTTACTCTAAACTGATGGACACTTCAATTGAGGAAGCAAAAAGGTTATTTGATACCAACTTTTGGGGAGTGGTTAACGGTTGTAAAGTTGCTGTATCGCTAATGAAGGACAGTGGTGGAGTGATCATGAATATAGGTAGTGTACTTTCCAATGTTGCCCTTCCCATTCAAGGGCTATATTCGGCTTCTAAGCACGCTGTCAAAGGTTACACTGATGCCTTAAGGCGGGAATTAATGGCAGAGAAGATGCCCATTCAGGTAACATTAATTATGCCTTCCGCTATTGATACTCCTTATCCTGAGCATGCGGCATCACATATTGGGCAGCCTATGCACACTCCTCCAGTGTATGCGGCCGATGTTGTCGCAGAGGCCATTTTAAAGTGTGCCATGAAACCGACCAGAGAAATAGGAGTTGGATCTTCTTCATTTTTATTTCCCATCATGGATCGTTTCTTCCCCAGAATTCAAGACTTTATTATGTCAAAGGGTTATATGGAAAATAATCAAAGAAAGGAAAGTTCTTCAGAGAGGCCTTCAAAAGATCCTGGAAATTTATTCACCCCACCTCATGTGGAGGGGAAAACAGATGGACACTATGAAGGGCACGTTATGCAATCAAGTCTTATGACAGAAGCTGCAGAGAGGAAAAGTTGGCTGAAAGTGAGTGCTGTTGCAGGAGGATTAGGATTTCTTTTTTTAAGAAAATTTCGTAGTCTGAGATTATGAAGAGAAAAGCACTTATCATCGACCTCGATGGCACTCTGGCCGATATCCGCGTTCGCTTGAAGCACCTTCAGGGGAAAAAGAAGGATTGGAAGAGTTTCAATAAGACACTGGAAACTGATGAGATACATGGTTGGTGCCGGGAATTAATAAATCGTTTTGCTTCGGATCATGACATTATTATCGTTTCCGGAAGAACGGATGAATTGAAACATGAAACCATTAGCTGGCTTGAAAAGTATCATGTGACTTTCCATCATCTTTTCATGAGACATGCTCATGATTATCGGCCTGATAATGAAATAAAACTTGAAATTTATGAGCAACATATAAAAAACAAATTTAACGTGCTATTTGTTGTCGATGATCGGCAAAAAGTGGTGGATATGTGGCGCGGAGAGGGGCTGGTGGTTCTTCAGTGTGCTCCTGGAAATTTTTAAGGGACATTTAAGCTGCTAGTTCTTCGTTCTCTTCTTCTTCCTCTTCGGTACCATCTTCATTAATAGCAATATCATGTGATTCAATGTCAATTTGAAGCTTCATGGAGGAGGCCACCGAAGTGAAGATGAAAAATAATAATAGAATTTTAATAAACCACATAAGTCCTCCTTTAGAATCGGATATGTAATCTCTTCATCAATTTTTTGGCATCGATTGGGGCCCTGACTTTGGCATCATTATCAAAGTAGACATAAACATCTCTTTCCATTTTGCAGGGACGGTCATTTGTAATGGTTAATCTGTTTTTCGGTTCAAGGCCCTTCTTCCATGCCCTTATTCTTTCTGACCAAAAATCGAGAGTAGAATCGTCATAACCGCTCACATACAACTCTGAATCCCCATGCAGTCGCAGGTAGATGAAATCGGCGGTTACATCTTCCAGATAAGGCCACCTGCCTGCAGTATCAGCAAATACTATTGCCACATTGTATTTACGAAGAAGTTCTACAAACCACGGATTTAAAAAACTCATATGCCTTACTTCAACTGCGTGCCTGATTTTGTAATTATGGTTCACCTGTAAGTAAAGACGATCTTTTGCCAAGGTTGCTTTCCTACCAAGCTTAGCTGCATTGACAAAATCGTGCGGTAAAAGCGCTAAAAATTTTTCAAACTTATCAGGATCAAATGGCATACTAGGTGGAAACTGCCAGAGGAGAGGCCCTAATTTTTCTTTTAAACGTAGGGGACCACTTGCCATAAAATTTGCCATCGGGATTTCTACGTCATTGAGTTTTTTTATATGCGAGATATAACGATTGGCCTTAACACTAAAAATGAAACCAGGTGGTGTTTTATCGTACCAGTCCGCATAACTCGTTGGACGTTGTAATGAATAAAATGTGCCATTGATTTCAATGGTTGGTAATTCCCTGCTGGCGTATTCAAGTTCGCGCTTATGGGCCAACTTGGGAGGATAAAATGTTCCCCGCCAACCTTTGTAAGTCCATCCGGATATTCCGACTTCGATGATACTCATGCAATTAATGTTAACAGGTCATACGAACTATGCAGAGGGCACCATATTATATAGTAAAGAAGTTAACTCTTCTTTCTTCATTTAACTTTTAGAAGGATGAGCTTCACTGCCTATCACCAAGCTGTTAAAATGGTAAATGTTCGGATCACCTGGTCCAAAAAAAGTTAGCAAAGATTTACAGGAGTAAATTTTTAATAACAAAAAGGACACGGTAATATTGTTTCATTACAAACCGAACACATAGAGAAGGCTATCGAAAGATGGCCTTCTTTTTAAGACCGACCAGGAGACTGTCACTCGGTTTCCCATCACAGACAGGACCGGCGATCTATCAAAGGTTCAGCAGTGATTTGAGTCGGTCTTTTTTTAAATAAACCATAGATAAATTAGCACAAAGGCCAATTCTACCAGAGCATCCCATAAGTAGATTCTTGATATAACTTTTCTCCAGACATAATAGATATCCACTCCCGCCAGAGTGATCGCATTGAGTATGGCCAAAGTGAGAGCGGCCTTGGAATCGGCCATTAATATAAAAATGATTCCGGAACAGGCAATCATAAGACCAACAGTTTTTACCAGCCATTTATCTTGTTTGGGACCAGTTACCATTTCAAAAGTTTTAATGCTGATGAGCGGCCACAATCCGGTCAGCAGATAAAACCATCCTTGAATTGTCAGTGTTAAACTCATTTTTTGCTCTCCGGGCCAGATGTTACCATAGAGGATGCAAAGGAGGTGCCCATGTGGACGCTTGAAACACCCTGGTATGAGTTAGTAGTTCGCGCCACCTGTATTTTTGTCTTTGTTTTTATTTTAATGCGTCTTTGGGGAAAGAAGCATATGGGGGAGCTGGCGGCCTTTGATTTTATTGTTCTGTTATTTATGAGTGAAGCTATTCAGAACTCTTTAATTGGTGATGAGAAAAGTATCTTTGGGGGCATGATCGTTATTTCGACTTTTTTTGTTTTAAACATTTTGATGAATAAAATTACTTATCGTTCCCGCCGAATGGAAAAACTCTTTGATGGTGACGCCAAGGTGTTGATCTGGAAAGGAAAAGTTAATGAGAAGGCCCTTAAAGAGGAGGAAATCACTTGGCAGGAGCTCCATGAGGCCATCCGGGAGCAGGGTGTTCTGAAGGTAAGTGATGTTAAACAGGCCACTCTTGAGAGCAATGGACATATTTCAGTTATCGAAAACAAAGAGAGATTCATGTAATTATGATTAAGAATAGACATGAAGGTTCAAAAAGGGCCCAAAATGGTGTAAGGTCACCTCATCTCATACTTAAGGGGTTACCCATGTCGTTTGAATCTTCTTTTAATAAGGATCTGGCCCGTAAACTGGCATCTACTGATGATGCCGAAAAACTGCTGGATCATGAACTTCTTCTCTATAAAAAACGCGCCCTGGAATTAAATTCTGCCAGGGAAGTAATGGCCGATGGTTATGCAAATGTTCTTAAAGGTCTTAAAATGGCATTTCCGGATCTAGATCTTCAAGACAAGAATCTCATTGGTAGTCCTAACCGCATGGCACGGGCATTATTGGAAATTTGTTCAGGTCTAGGCACCAATCAAAAAGAGATCTTCTCAACCACTTTCCCGGCCGAGAATTACAATGAAGTGATTATTCTTAAAGATATTGATTACACCTCTTTATGCAGTCACCACTTTTTTCCTTTTATCGGCAAAGCACATGTTGGTTATCTTCCTGATACAACCCATGGTCTTGATTCTCGTGTTGTAGGTCTCTCCAAGCTTGCTCACATTGTGGACATGCATGCTCAAAGACCCCAGCTTCAGGAGCGTATGTGTTACGCCATCATGGATGCCATCCGTGAAGAGTTAAAGCCAGCAGGAGTTATGGTTGTCATTGAAGGCTCTCACGGCTGCCTGACTTGTCGGGGAGCAAAGAAGGCCAATGCTTCAATGATGACATCAGCACTAGATGGAAAATTCAAAGAGGATTCAAAACTTCGTTCTGAATTTTTTAGTTTAATTGGTAAACAATCATGAAAATGCTGGTCCTCTTATTCGTCATCTTATTTTCTCATCAAACATGGGCCAAGGATTGTCAGGTTTATGGGATCTCGGATAGTCCCCAGAAGTTGGATTGTCGTTTTAACCAAACCAGAGTTGCCCTTCGTTGTATAAACGGCACTTACTTTTTAAATAATTCACGCGTGAAGACTGCCTTTCATATGGAGGTTGAAGAAGGACCTGTCCCTTTAGTCTTTAAGGCTTCAGATCTACAGTTGACTGTTGTTATTCAATCTAAAATTGATATCCAAGCCGAGTTGGAAGTAAGAAATCGTATGCTTACAGGGACTTGCCTATAACTAATTGAATTCCTTTGGGAATAAATGACCGGTCTTGAATATTACGGAAAAGTTACGTATTATTCAGTCATGAACTCTTCTTACGAAATGACTGGTTTTCAATCTCCTTGTGCTGAATTCGCCCAAAGGCCACTTTCTTTGGATGAAAGGTACCTTACTAATAAACCATCTCTTTTTATCATCGAAGCCGCAGGAGAATCCAAGGCGCTGGGGATTAGTAAAGGCGATAAACTCCTTATTGACCGCTCCCTTAAACCCCATGAGGGCCAGCTTGTCTTATTGGTTTTGAGCAACGAATTCACTATACGAAAATTCTCCTGGAAGATGCTTGAAGGTCAGGATCCGGAGAGTGGGGACTTCGTGTGGGGGGTGATCACTACTCTTTTACGTGAGTACAAATAATGAAGTACTTCTGTTTGGTGGACTGTAATTCCTTTTACTGTTCTTGCGAGAGGGTATTCCGGCCAGAAGTTCGAAATCGTCCTGTGATTGTCCTTTCTAATAATGATGGCTGTGCCATTGCTTTTACTAAAGAGGCCAAGGCAGTAGGCTTTGGCCAGATGTGTGAACCATTCTTTCAACTCAAAGACCGCATTAAAAAACATAATGTCGCAGTTTTTTCTTCCAATTACACTCTCTATGACAATATGTCGAAGCGAGTGATGGATGTTCTTCGCGGCTTCTCACCGGACATGGAAATTTATTCTGTAGATGAAGCTTTCCTCCTGTTTGATGGGTTTAATGATTATGATTTTATTGAGTATGGGCAAAAGATTCGAAGAGAAGTGTTAAGTAGTACAGGAATTCCAGTAGGAGTTGGCATTTCTACTACGAAAGTACTCTCTAAAATAGCAAACAAGTTGGCCAAGAAGAATAAAGGTGTTTGGGTCATGATAACTCCTGAGGAGATTGATCGTGTCCTTAAAAATTTTCCTGTGAAAGATATTTGGGGGATTGGTTCAAGATCGGCCATTAAGCTCAATATGCTTGGAATTAAAACCGCTTATGAATTTAAGATGTATCAGGATGAAGCTCTTATTCAAAAGCTGTTAACTAAAACCGGTAGACAGATTCAGGAGGAACTTCGCGGTGTCAGTTGTCTGGCAATGGAGGAGGCCGAGGATAAAAAAAATACCGGAACCTCCCGAAGCTTTGGCACAAATGTCTTCGATAAAAGTCAGCTTAAAGAAGCGCTGGCCCACTTTGCCACTCATGCTTCTTTAAAGCTGCGCAGACAAAATAGTGTGTGTTACAGCATGCAGGCCTTTATTCACACCAATTCTTTTCAGGAAGTGCCTCAGTACTTTGGAGAGGCACGGGTCACTTTCCCTAGCGGGACATCTGATACCTTAAAGCTTATTAATGCTGCCCATAAAATCCTGGATGAAATTTATCGGCCCGGCTTCGCTTATAAAAAAGCAGGCGTCTTGCTCAATCATATTGTACCCAGAAATCAGAATCAGCTGGATCTTTTTACTCCTGATCCAAATGATAATGAAAAGCTAAATCAAATCATGGACCTGATTAATAAGAAATATGGCGAGCACACCATTAAAAGTGCTGCATGTGGGATTCACAATGAATGGAGGACGATCGCGGACTATAAAACTCAGCATTATACCACTTCTTGGAAAGATCTTTTGAGGGTGAAAGTTTAAACCAGCTATGTCATGTTGATAGTATGAGTAGACGGGAAAAACATCCCTATGGAACATTTCTACCAGCACATCCACTGATGATGATTATTGGCTCCTTTCCCATAGGTAAATTTTCTGATCCAAAAAGGCGTTGCGAGATAAAAGAGCACGAGATTGATTTCTTCTTTGGAGGAGAAAAGAACTTGCTGTGGAGGCTTCTGGGCGATGTCTTTAATCAACCGGTTAAAAATCGCAAAGACATTGTGGCCCTATTGGAGTCACAAGGTATTGCTATGGGAGATGTCATTAAATCATGCCGAAGAAAATCAGGAGGGGCCTCTGACTCGGAATTATATGACATTGAATGGAATGAAGAACTCCTGGAGTCCATCAGAAATAATCATATTAAAAAAGTACTCTTTACTTCTAAAAAAGTTGAACAGTGGTTTAATAAACTTTTTCCCGAATCAACTGAAATAGAAAAGATCACCCTCATTTCACCTTCAGGTCAAAGTGTACGCTCTTTGGCCAAACGGGCCGACTATCTTGAATGGAGGAATCGAAATAGTGAGGAGCCTAATTATAAATTTATTCTTGAAAATTATAGAGCAAGGTTGCTTACAGGGAGTTAGCATAAGAACCGCAAATAAATCTTAAGGTTTGAGGTGCGTCAAAGCTGCTTTTCTTCGATTTAATTCTCAACATCAATCAAAATTTATGCAATAATTCCATGGGTTACTCAATTGTTCTATGGAACAACTGTTATTGACTTTTTTAAAGGTATGGGAAATTCCCCTCAAAAATGGCCAAGCGAATTCTAGTAGTTGAAGATGATACATCTATCCGGGAGCTCCTAGTGGAACTTCTGGAAAGTGAAGGCTATAAAGTAGCATCGGCCATAAATGGACTGGAAGGATTGAAGTATCTTCAGCAGGAAGGAAATCCTGATCTCATTTTAATTGATTTGATGATGCCTGTGATGGATGGATACTCCTTTCGGACAGAGCAGTTAAAAAACCCTTCCTGGGCCCATATTCCAACCGTTGTCATGTCGGCCGAGGCCAATGCCAAAGAGAAGATGAAGAACTTCAGCATTACTGCCTTCTTAAGTAAGCCAGTTGAACTTGATACCATCCTGAAAACTGTCGCCCGCTATTCTTAATCTCCTTACTCATTCTTAACCAGGAACTCATATGTATAAAATTTTTGGTATACCAAATTGTGATACAGTAAAAAAAGCACGCACTTTTATGGATGAGCATAAACTTACCTATGAATTTATAGACTTTAAGAAGGCCAGTCCCTCAAGTGAAGATATTGAACGATGGAGCAAATCTTTTGGAGGCCTTCCTGTTAACACCAAGGGAGTTACTTACAAAAAATTCAAAGCTGAGTTTGAAGCGTTGTCTGAAAAAGCAAAAGTAGGATTTATAATAAAAAATACCTCCATGATAAAGCGTCCAATACTTGAAAAAAACGGGAAGGTCCTGGCATTTGGCTTTGACCAGGAAAAATATGAGGGAATCCGATGACTGTTAAAAAAATAAAAAATTATCTTCAAGAGTATTCTTACTTAAAAAGTATTCAGTCGCTTTTGCATTGGGATATGGAAACCATGATGCCCTCGGGTGCGATTGAAGACCGGGCCGCCAGGCTTTCTTATATCCAGGGTAAAATTCACTCTCACATTACTGCTAAAGAATATAAAAATCTCATTAAGGAGCTTGAATCTAAAAAATTAAGGCCACTGGAAAAAAAACTTGCCAAGGAACTTCGCTGGGATTTTGATCTTTATGATGCCCTTCCTGAGCAACACGTGAAGGATCTCTCCCATGCTCAAACAATGGCCACTCACGCCTGGGCCAGTGCTCGTAAAGATAATGACTGGAAGAGCTTTCGACCTCATCTTCAGAAATTAATTGATTTAAAAAGAAAAGAAACTGGCTTCTATAAGGCAAAAAAACCTTACGACGCTCTGATTAAGCTTCATGATAAAGAATATTCCTCAGATCAAATAAATAAATTATTTGGAGACTTGAAAACCGGATTGCTTGAGCTAACCAAAAAAGTAAAAAAAGATAAAACCTTTGTTAAAGTCAAAGATCTGAAGGGACCCTTTGAGATCAAGGCCCAGAAAAAACTGAGTGCCTATGCCGCAGCATTGTGCGGTCTTCCACCAGAGCATTCTCGCCTGGATATTTCTACTCATCCTTTCAGCATTAATATTTCACCGTTGGATCAAAGAATTACTACCAGATACGTCACAGATAATCTGGATTCGCTTTCAAGTACTATGCATGAAGTGGGACATGCTCTTTATGAGCATAACCTTCCAAGAGAATGGGAGGGGACACCTTTTCAGGAAGCTATTTCGCTTTCAGTTCATGAATCCCAATCCAGGTTCTGGGAAAATGCTATTGGGCGTTCAAGAGAATTTTGTAAATTTGTTCATCCAAAGATGAAAGATCTTTTTCCCAAGGCCATGAAAGGTGTTTCAGCTGAAGAGCTTTATCATGTGTTCAATAAATCTGTGCCAGGACTGATTCGAGTTGAATCCTCTGAACTTTATTATAATCTTCACATTATCATTCGTTATGAAATTGAAGAGATGATTTTTAACCAGGGAATGAATAGTGAGGATCTTCCTGAGGTTTGGAATGAAAAATATAAAGAGTATCTGGGACTAACCCCTAAAAACTATTCGGTAGGGCCCCTTCAAGACTCTCATTGGGCCGGCGGGGCCTTTGGCTATTTTCCCACCTATACTTTAGGGAATCTTATCTCTGGTAGTCTCTACCACCAGATGAAAAATGAGCTTCCGGGTTTTAAAAAAGACATTGAAAAAGGGAAATTAAACAGAATTAGTCAGTATCTAAAAGAAAACATCCACTCGAAAGGGCGATCTGTTACTGCCAAAGATCTGATTGGTGAACTGGATGTAAAGGACTACCTGTCTTATCTGTCTGAAAAGTTTGAGGATTAGTATGGAAGAATTGTTTTTAGGAGTCATGGAACTTCAGGAAGCGAAAAATCATCAATACCAGCTAAAAAGCCAGGGAGTTGAATTAAATTTAAAAAGTAACCCTCAGACTTGCACCACGGGATGTAAAGTAACTGTTGAGGTCTGGGGTAAAGAGAGTGATCAGGAGCTTCTTCAGAGACATTTTCAATCTGATTATCTGAAACATGTTAAGGGGCATGAACCAAACTTTGAGCATCTTTCAGCGGTTTTTGATCCCACGGCCAGTGAAGTTACTTGCCAGGCCTGTGGCACTAAGTTTGCGCCCACATCACAGGAATGTCCGGATTGCGGATTGGTTTACTAGTAATCTTTTCGCCTTAAACGTTTCTTGTCGGAATCTTTCTTCTTGGTTTGAAGGCGGTTTAATACTGCACTCCGCTTAGGCCTGGTGGCCTTGCGGATTTTGGGTGGCTTCTGCACATCATTTAGCATGATGTGAAGCTTCTCGATACAATCATCAATGTTTGCTTTTTGTGAACGGCTTTTCTGGCTAACGATCTGAACTTCACCAGTATCGATTATAAATTGGGCATATTTCGCACGGAAGCGTTCAAGGACTGATGCCGGACAACATGTGGTCTCATCTATCTTCCAGTACATAATAACTTTAGAATTCACCTTGTTAATATGCTGCCCTCCGGCCCCGCTGCTACGGGCGTAGGAAAAACTGAATTCGGAAAAAGGTATATTAATCTTATCCATACTTGTTATGATTATAGCATGAAAGTGACTCCCTGGTTTGTCTATATCATCCAGAATGAAAAAGGCCATTACTACACTGGTATTACTACTGATGTAGAACGGCGCTTTCAGGAGCACTCAGGAAATAAAAAAAAAGGAGCGAAGTTTTTTCGTTCTGGTGCGCCAGTTGCCATGGTTTTCACTAAAAAATTTCCCAATCGTTCCCAGGCCTCCAAATTTGAATGTTCTGTAAAAAAACTATCTCGCCAGGAAAAAATTTTACTCATTACAAACAAAAGAATGCCAGCATGTTAAAAAAACTTTGTACTCTTTATTTGAAGACCACAGGCTGGACATTTAAGATTGATCTGCCAGATGAGCTTCGCTCCTTCATCTTATTAGGAGCGCCTCATACATCTAATCATGACTTTATACCTGCCATGGCCCTGGCCCAGTTGCTAAAGCGGAACGCAAAATTCGTTATTAAAAGTGACTGGATGAAGTTTCCCATGAATCTCATGATGAAACCGGCAGGTGCGGTTGGAATTGACCGTGAGAAGTTAAAGGCAGTGGGTAATGCAAGCACCACAGACTTGATGGCGCGGTTATTTAAGGACTACAAAGATTTAGTCCTGATGATATCCCCTGAAGGAACCAGAAGCCCCAATTCCCATTGGAAAACTGGATTCTTTTATATTGCTCAAAAAGCGAATGTTCCCATCGTTTTAGGATATGCTGATTTTTCTAAAAAAATTCTCGGAGTAGGGCCTGTTATTTACCCCCGAGATTTCCAAAAAGACATCCACACGATCATGGAATTCTATAAGGAGATTAAGGGCCGCATTCCAGAGAATTTTCTGTTGGACCATCATTATCTTCAAAAGTGACTTTAGTCAGTTATGTTAATGATTTAGAAGTTCAAACTTTAGCTAAACTTTAGGCGATTTTGCTCCGAACTAGACTTCATGAATATGCAAATCTTTGCTTATACGCAAAATCCTAATTTTATTGCTCTTTTAGAGGTTGAATGCAAGGAAAATACAGGGCTTAAACCCGTCATTCACAGCTCGTTAGATGAGCTAAAAAGTATGTTGGCCATCTTCAAGTGCATTGATGTTTTGATCATTGATCAGCCGGAAGACCTATCTTTGTTGGTAGAAGTGAAAGAGTTTATTTTCTCTTTTTCAAACCGGGTTAAAAAAATCATGGTACTGGGTGATAAGAGTTTGTCTTCCGGCAATATTCACATCTTCTCCCGACTTGAAATAGCCGACCTTTTTAAAGAGCTTAAATCTTTCTTCGTTCCTGATGAACTCCCCATAGTAGGATGGACGTCTGTGCCATTATGTACCTTGGTTCATTTTACAACGCTGCCTTTTGATCTCTTCATTAAAATCTCCGAAAATCGTTACATCAAGCGAATACCGGCCTTTGAACAAATTGAAGGTGAGTTGGTTAATAACCTTGAATCTAAAGGTATAACGGATCTGCACTGTGAGAAGAAGTTTGGGCGGGATTTTTCTATGATGCTCATAAATAACATGATCAATAAAATAGATAATGATTACTCCTCGGTGGAAGATGAACTCTTTGCTCAAAATCAAGTGTTTCAAACCACTCAGCAAATTATCCATGGTCTGGGTCTTTCCGGTCGGGTGATTGAAGTTTGTGAAACCACAATTGATAAAATGTGCCAGGATGTACATAAAGCACCGGCCGAATTTGGCCGTTATCTTCTGGAACTTAAACGTCAAAAGAATCTGGCATTCCAGTACCGTTTTATCATCCTGACTAATTACCTCGGGGCGCAGCTCATTTTCAATATGGGCCTGCCACAGGCAGAAGAGCAGGTTAGGAAACTAATCTTTTCATCTTTTTTTTGCGACATGACCTTGAAGAATCCAAATCATATATTTCATCGAAAATCTGATGATGGTAGCCAGACTCTTGGACTCGAAGAACAGAATGAAATTAACTTTCATGCCTTAAGGGCATCCGAGCTGATTAGTACTTATCGAAATGCTCCTAAAGAAGCCGCCCTCATCATTCGTCAGCACCACGGCAGTCTGTCAGGCATTGGTTTTCCCGCTGATAAATCCCGACAGCTCTTGCCTTTAGCGAAAATTCTGGTTATCTCACAGGATATTGCTATGGCCATTTTGTCTGATGAAAAGACTCCCGCCTTCATTACTTTGCAAAAATTTGTTCAAAAGAACCGTTATCCCGGGCTTCAGGACATTCTTTCGGCACTTGAAGGTCATCTCTTAAAGCTTGCCTAAAAAAACCGGTCTGTAATCTCTTCACGGTATTTGTCATCCCTCATCCGAAACTGTAGATTCCCTCCTTATGGAAAAAATGAACCCAAATGATTTGCCGATTACGGCCTGGCTGCCAACTACTGTTAAAGAAGCAAAAAAACGCGGCTGGGATGAACTCGACGTCATATTAATTACCGGTGATGCCTATGTTGATCATCCGGCCTTTGGCGCCTCGGTTATGGGAAGAATTTTTGAATCTCTCGGATTGAAAGTGGCCATTATAGCTCAACCTAATTGGCGGGACGATCTGAGGGACTTCAAAAAGTTTGGAAAACCGAAATACTTTTTCGGAGTGACCGCGGGAAACATGGACTCGATGGTTAACAAATATACAGCTGGTAAAAGGCTACGTTCAAAAGATGCTTATACTCCTGGTGGCGGAACAGATTTTCGTCCGGATTACGCCTCTATTGTATACACTCAAATTCTTAAAAAACTTTTTCCTGATGTTCCGGTTATTTTAGGAGGTATAGAAGCTTCCCTTCGTAGAGTCACTCATTATGATTTTTGGGAAGACCGTTTGATGCCAAATATTCTAACGACTTCGGGGGCCGATCTGTTGGTCTATGGAATGGGGGAGCAGCCGATACGAGATGTGATCAAGTATCTCACCCGAGGAACTCCTTTTTCTTCACTTAAAACCATTCCTCAGACGGCATTTCTTCAGGACAGCACTCAAGAGCTTCCAAAAAATAAACAGTGGGAAACTTTTGAACTAACCTCCCATGAAGAGTGTATGCTGGATAAAAAGGCCTATTCAAAGAATTTCATGCACGTTGAAGTGGAGAGTAATAAGCAGTTTGCTAAAAGGCTGACCCAGAGAGTGGATGAGAAGATTCTGGTCATAAATCCGCCTTATCCGACAATGACTGAAAAAGAAATCGATGCTTCTTTTGATCTGCCTTATACCCGCCTGCCTCATCCTAAGTATAAAGAGCGTGGTCCAATATCTGCTTTTGATATGATTAAGTTCTCGATTAATACTCATAGAGGCTGTTTTGGTGGATGCAGTTTTTGCACCATTTCTGCACATCAGGGGAAAATGATTGCGAGTCGTTCTAAGCAATCTATTATGAAAGAAGTAGACCATGTGGCCCAGATGGCGGATTTTAAGGGGTATATTTCTGACATTGGCGGGCCTTCGGCCAACATGTATCAGATGAAAGGTATTGATCAAGTCGTTTGTGACAGATGTGCGGCCCCCTCTTGTGTCTTTCCTCAAATTTGTAAAAATCTTGATACCAACCCTAATAAGATGACTGAACTTTATAAAGAGATAGCTGCCCATAAGGGTATTAAAAAAGCTTTTATTAGTTCAGGACTCCGTTATGATTTAATGTTTGATCCAAGAAGTTCTCATCCTAAAGAAGATGAAACCTATGTGGAGCAATTAATTACCCATCACGTATCTGGACGTCTTAAAGTGGCCCCGGAACATACAGAAGATGATGTTTTAAAGCTTATGCGAAAGCCGAGTTTTGAATTCTTCTATAAATTTAAGACTCGTTTTGAAGAAGTTTCTAGAAAGAAAGGAATCAAGCAGGAAATCATTCCATATTTTATTTCTTCCCACCCCGGTTGCACACCTGAAGATATGGCAAAACTTGCGGCCAAAACCAAGGCCCTTGGGTATAAGCTGGAGCAGATTCAGGATTTCACTCCGACACCTATGACAGTTGCCACAGAAATTTATTATTCTGGTTACCATCCCTATACCTTGAAGAAAGTAAATACTGCCATCGACCTTGATGAAAAAACCAAACAACGTACTTTCTTTTTCTGGTACAAACCGGAAAATAAGAATTTCATTAAGAACTATCTGTCCAAAGCTAAGATGTTCGATACTTTAAAAGAGCTATTTGGTTAAAAGGCCCTTAAGTATTGGTTGGGAACAGGAGGGACCTCGCCTAAGGTCTTGGCAGCGTGAAGTGGCCAGTAGGGATCTCTTAAAAGTTCTCTGGCCAGAAAAACCACATCAGCTTCATTTTTTTCAAGAATTTCATTCGCTTTATGGGGATCAGTGATAAGTCCAACTGCACCAGTTAAAATATTGGCCCTTTGTTTTATTTCTTGTGCAAAGGGAACTTGATAGTGAGGACCTACTGGAATATTTTGTGTTGGGACGTTTCCGCCACTGGAGACATCTATCAAGTCTACGCCGATTTCTTTTAGTTTTTGCGTGAGTACAACACTTTCTTCTATGTCCCAGCCACCCGGACTCCAGTCAGTGGCAGAGATTCGGACAAATAGTGGGAGGTGCATTGGCCAGGCCTTGCGAACTGCCTGCATGACTTCCAGCGGAAATCTCATCCTATTCTCTAAATTCCCACCATAATCATCGGTTCGTTGGTTGGATAAAGGGGAGAGAAATTCGTGCAATAAATAGCCGTGGGCCATGTGAATTTCCAACACTTCAAAGCCCGCGCTCAGGGAACGTTTAGTGGCCTGAGCAAAATCTTGAATCAGTGAAATTATTTCCTCGTGATTGAGGGCCTTGGGGGTTAGGTAACGGTTTGAGTAGGCAATAGCGCTTGGAGCGACAACATCCCAGCCCCCTTGGTCTTTTGTCAGAATATTTCCACCCTTCCAGTTCACATCCGTAGATGACTTTCTTCCAGCATGGGCCAGTTGTATGGCAGGAACAGCACCCTGAGATTTAATGAATTGAGTGATTCGTTTGAATTCTTTCATTTGCTGGTCATTCCACAAACCCAAATCTGCGTGTGAAATCCGGCCGGTAGGATTGACCGCAGTCGCTTCGGCCATCACCAGACCGGCACCACCCACTGCCCGGGAGCCTAAGTGCACTAAATGCCAATCATTGGGGACGCCCTCAATCGCCGAGTACTGGCACATGGGAGAGACGAAAACTCGGTTACGGAAAGTGATATCTTTAATCGTGAGGGGGTTAAACAGGAGATTTTTCATGTGAAAATACTATCCCAAATTAAAACATTTTTACAGTGAACTTAAGTGGATTCTTGAGTAGAATGCCTCCATGTCAACACTACTCACATTGCAAAATTTAAATCTCCATTATCCCCATAAAGAAATCTTTAAGGATGTCACTTTTACTCTCAATCAGGGGGATAAAATTGGTGTACTGGGTTTAAATGGGCATGGAAAATCCTCTCTCTTTAAAGTTATTGCTGGTTTAGTGACTCCCGATACCACGGTTCCTCCTTTCATCTATGACAAGAGTAAGGACTTTACTTTTTTCTATGTTCCTCAGGAATTGACTAATCTCTCTGATTGGACAATTGAAAACTACTTCTTTGAGTTTCATCCCGAAATGGGTGCTCTTAAACGAAGATTGGATGTCATCAATGAGCAACTTGGCTCAGGTGAAGGCAACTTTGATAAGCTCATCAATGAGCAGTCACATATCTATGAAGAGTTAACCAAGCTAGGTGAAGATAAAATCCACGCTCAGTTTATCAGTTACCTTAAATTTTTTGGGGTTGAAAACCTTGAAAGAAGTATGGACTCGCTCTCCGGGGGAGAACAAAGAAAAGTTGCCCTTTCTTTAGGATTATCGGCCCCCCAGGAATTAATCTTATGGGATGAGCCTACCAACCATCTGGATCTAGAAACGATTCAGGATTTTGAGGATGAACTTCAAGGTTCTCGTAAAACTTTTATGATTATCTCCCACGACAGGAGTCTTCTGAATAATGTGGTGGATAGAATTATCCATATTCAACGAGGTAAACTTCGCTCCTTCAGTGGAACTTATGAAGCTTACCTGGAATTTCTCATCGAGGATCAAAAAAGAAGAGAAAAAGAATTGGACAAACTTACTAACTCCCAAAGACGTGAAACGGCCTGGATTCGCAGGGGTGTGCAGGCCCGAAGAACCAAGAGTAAGAAACGAATTGAGGATTACGGCTCCCTTAATAAAACCATTCAAGATCTGAAATCTCAGGCACACAAATCCGTTAATTTAAATCTTCAATCATCCGGCAGGAAAACTAAAATCCTTCTTTCGGCAGAAGATCTTACGCTTAAATTTGGTGAACGAACTCTCTTTAATGGGCTTAATTTTGCCATCGCCAAAGGTGATAAGATTGCCCTTATGGGAAGAAATGGAGTGGGTAAATCCTCTTTACTAAAAATCTTATTGGGAGAACTGGAACAAACCAGCGGCAAGGTCAATCGGGCCGTAGGTCTGGATGTGGGTTATTTCTCTCAAAAACGTGAAGCCCTGGATGACAATGAGACTCCTTGGAAAATGATTGGTGAAGGCATTGATTATGTAATTTCCAACACTGGAGATAAGAGACATGTAGCAAGTTATCTGGAGAACTTCCTGTTTAGCTCTGATGAAATAAAACGACCTATTCATACATTCTCTGGTGGAGAGAAAAATCGTCTGCAATTGGCCCAGTTCATGAAACACGCCAGAGATATCTGGATATTTGATGAACCTACCAACGATCTGGATCTTGAAACGATCGGAATACTGGAAGAAGAGTTAAGAAATTACGAAGGGGCACTCATCATTGTGGGGCACGATCGTTCTTTTATAAATAATGTGACTGATAAATGTTGGGTTCTCCACGATGGGAATCTGGAATTCTTTGAGGCGGGCTTTGCTCAGGCCGAGCTATTCCTTGAGGCGATTCATCTGGAGGAGGAGCTTAAGAAAAAAACGCCAGCAGCTTCCCAGACATTAACCACTCCCGTTGCCGATGCTTCTTCAAAGATGAGTAATAAGGAAAAAAACCGCTACCAGGAACTACCTAAAGAAATTGAAAAAATAGAAAAGAAAATTGAATCCATTAAAAGTGAACTCAGTGGAATTGATTACTCGCAAATGGATAAAGAAAAAACGCTTAAAATGGAAAAGCTTCAGAAAGATCTGGAGCGGGAAGAAGGTAAGCTGGAAGTTTTGTTTGATGAATGGGCGCTTTTAGAAAATAAACTCTAAAAGTTGATGTTTTTACCCGGATAATACCGGCAGCTATTGACCCCTGCTTGAATCTCAATCAAGAGTATTTATACTTTTAGTATGAGAATACTTCTGTTAACTATTCTTTTTGTCAGCTCGTTCTATTATTTTTCAGCTGGTGAAAAGTCTAAATCCCCCCAAATTGACTCGGTAAAACTAAAAATGGGTGCGCCTGAACGGGCCGAAGAGCGAATTTTGACCGTGGAAAAGGTGGAGAAAGCACCGGCCCCTGTCACAGCTGAGTCCAGTTCAGCTTCTGATGTCGAGGAAGAAAGTGAACCTGAAGTGAGTAGCACTCAGGAAGATGAAAATGTGACTGAAGATCTGGAGCATGTACAGGAAGTTCAATGGACAGAGCTTGAAGAGGGTTGGAATAACGAGTTGAAAGAAATGTTATCCCGCCTTGAGCCCCGCGAAGGGGAATCTATGCACAATGCCTACATCTCAGAACAGGAGAGTTATCAGTCCGAACTGGATAGTTTACTGAATGAAAAGCAGCTAAAATCCTCCTTTGAGGCAGGTCGTGAAATTGATCAAATGATTTCTCAGCTTGAGTATAAGCATCAGGAAAAGCTCAAAAACATTCTGGGTGCCCACTACGAGGCCGTAAGAGACCATTATGAGTACTTTATGGAAGCCCCACCCGAAGAATAATGGAATAGATCATCCCCGTCATTTGTGATACCTTGTGGAAAAATTTCCAGAGGTATTTTATGCTAGCTGCACATGATATCCGTCTTCAATTTGGCGGACGCACTCTCTTTGATGATGTCAATCTTAAATTTATGCCCGGTAACTGTTACGGGATTATAGGTGCCAATGGTGCCGGCAAATCTACTTTCCTTAAGATTTTAAGTGGGGAAATTTCACCTACGGCCGGAAGAATTGAGATTTCTCCCGGGGAAAGAATGGCGGTTTTAAAACAGAACCACTTTGCTTTTGAAGAGGAAGAAGTTCTGACTACGGTGATTCTCGGCCATTCAAAATTAGTTGAAATCATGAAAGAAAAAGAAGCTCTTTATGCCAAAGAGGATTTTACTGATAAGGACGGGGAACGCACTGCTGAATTAGAGGGGTTGTTTGCTGAGATGAATGGATGGGAAGCCGAGGCGAATGCTGCCAGCCTTCTGGCCGGTCTTGGAATTAAGGATGACCTTCATCAGAAGAAAATGAAAGAGCTAACTGGTGGTGAGAAAGTTAAGGTTCTATTGGCCCAGGCCTTGTTTGGTAAGCCTGAAATTCTACTTCTGGATGAACCTACCAATGATCTAGATATCAAGGCCATTCAATGGCTTGAAAATTTCATCATGGACCAACAAGACACGACAGTTTTAGTAGTCTCCCATGACCGTCACTTCTTGAACAAGGTGTGCACTCATATTTGTGATATTGATTTTTCTAAAATCAAACTTTATGTCGGTAACTATGATTTTTGGTACAAGTCTTCACAGTTGGCCCAGAGAATGATGTCTGACCAAAACAAGAAAGTTGAAGATAAGATGAAGGAGTTAAAGGAATTCATTCAGCGCTTTTCTGCCAACGCCTCAAAGTCAAGTCAGGCGACCTCCCGTAAAAAGATGCTGGATAAGCTGACTCTGGAAGATATTCAACCATCTAGTCGTAAATATCCTTATGTCGGCTTTAAAGCTGATCGTGAAGCAGGGGATAATCTTTTGCGAGTGGATAATCTAACCGTTTCGATTGAAGGGGAGAAGATTCTCAACAATGTTTCCTTTACCATCAAGAAAGGTCAGAAAGTTGTTTTTCTCGCCAAGTCTGAAGTCGTTACCAGTGCTTTATTCAAAGTACTCATGGGTGAAATGGAGCCAGATTCGGGGAAATATGAGTGGGGGATTACGACTTCCCGTTCTTATCTGCCTAATGACAATTCAGCATTTTTTAAAGATTCTTCTCTGGACCTCATTAATTGGCTCAGACAATATTCTAAGGATCAGACGGAGACTTTTCTTCGCGGATTCCTGGGGAGGATGTTGTTCTCTGGTGAAGAGGCCCTTAAGAAATGTAATGTCCTCTCAGGTGGTGAGAAAGTTCGCTGCATGCTCTCCAAGATGATGCTGTCTGGATCAAACGTTCTTGTATTGGATAATCCAACTAATCACCTGGATCTTGAAACCATTACCGCTGTGAATGAAGGTATGATCGATTTTAAGGGTACTATCCTCTTCACTTCTCATGACCATGAGTTTATTCAAACTGTCGCCAATAGAGTTATTGCGATTGAGGAGCGGGGAGTAAGGGATGAAGAGTGTTCTTATGACCAATTTCTTGGTTTAGATTAATGAAGCAGCGCGGTTCTGTTTTTTAACATGGCCGTGGCAGCATTAACCCTTGAGATTTCAATTCTTCACAGGGGCTATAATGGCGCGCATCATTCTCTTCCTCCTTTTATCTTGGTCCTGTCTTTCATATTCTTTTGATTGGCAAGGCCATCGTGGGGCCAGAGGGCTTTATCCCGAAAATACCGTTGGTTCGATGCTTGAGGCGCTTAAGTATCCAGTCACTACTTTAGAGTTAGATGTCGTTTTATCTAAAGATCAGAATGTCATTGTTAGTCATGAACCCTGGATGAATAAAGAGATTTGTCTGGATCCCGAAGGTAAGAGAATCAAAGGCCGAGAATTCAATATTTATAAACTGACCTTGGATCAAATCATTAAATTTGATTGTGGTTCAATTCCTTATGATCGTTTTCCCGAGCAGCAAAATGTTACGGTAGGTAAACCTAAGCTCGAAACTCTTCTGGATGTAACTGAAGCAACTTTGAAGCAGTTGAATCGGAAAGAAGTTGGATACAACATAGAAATAAAATCATCGCCTGAAGAAGAGAGAGATGGTTTTCAACCTGATGTTCCTACATTTTCGGATATTGTAGTTAAAGCGATTAAATCGAAATTACCTGAATCCCGTTTTACGATTCAAAGTTTTGACTGGCGGGTTCTGCGATATATTCATAAGAAGTATCCTGAGATCAGGCTAGTTGCCCTTTCTGAAGATAAGATTTTACCAGAAAAAGATATAGAAAGGTTAGGTTTTAAACCTAATATCTTCTCACCTTTTTATCAGGATCTTAAAAAAAATCATGTAGATGCTTTTCATGAAATGGGAGTGAAAGTTATTCCCTGGACAGTTAATTCCGTAGAGGACATGAGGAGAATAAAATCACTGGAAGTCGATGGCATTATTACCGATTATCCTAATCGTATTGAAGTAGTTGAACAGAAAAAATGTAAGGAAGGTTTTAATTATTTTGAAGGAAATTGCATTAAACTTCCGTCCCACTCGCTGCCATCAAATTCCAATCCAGGCTGGATCTGTAAACCAGGTTACATTCAAAAACGCTCAAAGTGCATCAAGATCAATGTCCCTTCTCATGCTCATCTTTTAGAAGATGGCAAAACGTGGGAATGTAATCCAGGTTATGTTAGATACCGAAGTATCTGTAAAAAAAAATGAATTAAGGGCTACTTTCTGAATTTTGTCATTTCCAGTTGAGTGACAAATTGTTCAAGACCTCTTTTCTGAAGATAACCATGAAGTTCTTCGGATTCAGCGTCAATATTCATAATTCTCAGATCTTCACCGTTTAATCTCATCTTTGTGAGTAAAGGATCGAGGTATTTTTCTATAGGAATCAGAGAGCCAATTTCTCTGATGGCGTTTAGCTGTGGGGTGAAGATGATATAGGCGAGCATACGTTCATCTTTTATTAAGAAGTGAGATTCATGAAACTCAGGATGCTGTATGAGACATGCCTTTGAGTTTTCAAAAGCAGGAGAACTTAATTTAAGTCGACTCATTTCTTGCGAATAGTTCAAAGGATCTATGACATAGTCCCCTGGAGATTCAGTTTCCGGAATCTGTAAGACTCCCTTGAAGGATAAGAGTTCCCTTTTAATTTTAAAGCCTAGCTTCTCGTAGAGTCTTACTGCCTTAGCGTTTTCCCGGATAACCTCCAGACTGGATTTTTTATGTGGAAGCTCTTTTTCAAGCTTCTCATAAATTTTCTCAATGAGATGTTGCCCTCGGTGGGACGGAATCACACCAACGAGTAAATTATAAAGTTCTTCCTCACTTGGGATATGGAGAACAAACGCTACCAACTTTTCCTGATCAAAGACACCATAGGATAAGTCCAGGTCAATGGAGGATATCTCCCAGCGTTTTAAAGTGCTGTCTTTATTAAAATTCATCGGGATAACATAGTTTTCAAAGGCTTCCCCGTAAGAAAAGTAAATAGTGTCCCAAGATGTATCTGTAAGTGTTCTGATTTCCATATTCCTACCTTAATTCATTCTCTATCTACCTGTAATTATTTCCGGCTTCCTTGCCTTTAAAGAGGCCTGTCGATATAAGCGGGCGATTAAGATTAACAAAGGAAGACAGATGAATAAGCTCGTTATTATAGCGTCTATGGCGCTAATCGGGAATACAGCTCTCGCTGCTAAATGGAATCGCAGCAATAATCCGAACTACTTTAATCCAATCGCAAAAAATAAGATGATGACCAAGACTCTGGCAGATCTGCCTATGGCAGCTAAGCTCCAAGATGATCGTTTCGGCTGGTCTGAGTCTTTCTGGCCTTCAAGAAAAGGTGGGATTGCTTTCCGTTGGAATCACCCCAATCCAGAGCCCTTTAAATACAAGCTTCATACAAAAGAAGAGTTACTTAAAATGACTCAGGCCGAGCTCGATGTCCTCTCCCCAGCTGAATTATACGACATCTCTCAGGGTGATTACAATTATACCCTCACCCGTAAAGTCCTAAGTATGTACTCTCCCACTGACTTATGGTGGGAAGGCATCTGTGATGGGTGGGCCACGGCCGCTAATAATTACGCTGAACCAAATAAAACAGTTGTTACAAATAAAGATGGCATCAATGTTCCTTTTGGCTCCTCAGATGTTAAGGCCTTGATAGCTATGCATGATACACATAACTCAAAAGGGCTGTATGTAAGAGTGGGTGATCGTTGTAAGGCAAAAGGAAAAGTTGAAGGTGAGGCCATCCCTGATGCTGACACACATCCGCTTCCTCCTTCAGCACGGGAAGCTTCGAAACCGGCCTGTGAAGATGTCAATGCTGGAGCTTTTCATATTATTTTAGGAAGCATGATTGGCGTGAACTCTCAAGGGTTTGTTGCTGAGGTTGATCGTTATAATGATATCTGGAATCAGCCGGTAACTGGTTATGAATCTACTATGGTTGGTGAAGTTGCCCTCACTCCTGGAGATGTTAAAAATGGGATTGATAGGAAAGTGCAGCTAAAGACTGTGATGACTTATGCAGAAGAGCTTGTTTTATATAATCCTAAATATGCAGCTGAAGGCTATCTGGGATTTATTTCCAAAGAACCGGTTACAGGAACTCCAGCTCAAACATTTGCTTCCCGCAATTATGAATACATTCTGGAACTCAATAAGGCAGGAGAAATTATCGGCGGAGAGTGGATTACTGAGTCACGTCCAGATATGTTATGGATGAAGGCACGGGATCCTAAATTTATGAATGGTAAAGTTCCACTTGCAGGGCTTAATCAAATATATTCACCAGTGACTCATTAAGAATACAGGCCCCGAAAGGGGCCTTTTAATAACTTTTTAAAAAAAGTCTGACGGTTGTTCCTTTGTCCGATTCAATTTCTACCTGACCACCGTACATCTCTATAAAAGATTTTAAAATATGCATGCCAAAACCTGTTCCGGTTTCTCCGTGGGTCCCCTGGCGGGTTGTTTTTTTATTCAAATCAAAGAGTTGATTGATAAGTTCGGGAGGGATACCTATTCCTTGATCACTGATTTCTATCTTAACCAGTTTTTGAGGAGTCAGTTCTGCAGTAATTGTAATGGTGCTATTCTCCGGTGAAAACTTGATGGCATTTGAAATGATATTACCTAGAACCTGATTGTTAAAACTGACAGGTTCGGCAAGTACATTAATACCTACATTCTTTTCAAAGTCGTATTTAAACTTGATCTTCTTTTTTTCTAACTCTGCCGCATAGATCTTTATGATGTAATCAATTGATGAATTGAGTGGCAACTTGACCAAATCGACATTCGCCTTGCCTTTACTGACTGCATACATCTTGCGGATATTCTGGGTAATTTCAAGCATGGAATCAGATGCAAGCCTGGCTATTTCAAGTCCTCGGTTGGGTTCTTCTTTAGGAAAATTTCTTTGGGCAATTGAAAGACCTATGGAAATGCGCCCTAGCGGATTGGCCAGGTCATGAAAGAGGACGCGGAAAAGATCATCAATCTTCTGGCCTTGTTGATGAAGAATTTTTTCAGTATGTTCCCGTAATCCCGTATAAACAATTACGACGGTGGAACTCAAAAAAATCCAGCCAAACACCAGCATGACGTGACTCCATACTTTCCCTAAGGGAGATATGAGATCAGGGAATTGGTAGTCATATAAATGCAGAATAAAAAACGACAGGGATGTACATATAGTAAAACAAAACCAGGTTATGGCCCCTCGGCGACCTCCGATAATTCCACCAAAGAGTGGTAAAATCCCATACCAGATAAGAATATTGCTCATGAACCCACCCGTATAATAGGTGAAGGTCCCTTGATGAATCATACCCGCGCCCAAGAGGACATTCCCTACCAGATAAGCATTGTTGGAATAGCGGAAGAGAAGTGGGCTTAAAAGATGAATAAGCGCACAGCCAAATCCTATAAGACCGGGGATGGCCGAGTCGATGGTAAAATAGGCCAGGAGGGCATAACCCCACATCAAAATGGCAGTAGTTAAGACTACTACCAAAGTGGTGTGAATGGCCCTCGGGTCTATATCGTTCTGCTGCAGACGAATGGCCGCCACCCATCGGTATAATGGAAAATACCATTTAAAGACAGGGCCATTCTTAAACTTCATGCCCGACTTATCGGTAAACTGATGAAAAGTGTTAACTTAAGATTAATAGACGCTTTTGAGCTTAACTTCCGACAGAACGTTTTCAATGGTTTTAAGTAATTGATCCTGGTTGATCATGTCTTTACCCAGAGAATATTCCTTAGGTAATAGCACCTTTGAAATACTTAAAGTTTCTTTATTTATCCGAGTCGTGACTGATGAGGTATCAAGACGCTTGACCTGAAAGTTGAAATTCAACTCCAGTTGCTCTTCTTGCATTGAGAAAGTCAGTAACAAGCTTTCAATGTTGGCCATTTCTCGGGAGGTTGGAGGAAGTAATTTAAACTCTACTCCTTTCTTGCTGCCTTTAATTTCCTTTACCTTAAAACGGTAGAAGGTATCTAACAGTCCAATGATCCTCGTAAAGAGCACTTTCGGTCCTATATTTACCTGAAGCTGGCCTTCTATGAAGTTTTTTCCAAATGATAGATAATAGCTGGATTTTTTATCGGTAACAGGCCCATTGGAACTGATAGGAAATGAGAAGTCCATGGTCGCAGTTGCCCCGGAAATTAACTCTGTTTGAGAAAAGGCAGAGATTACTTCGGGTTTAATTGCTCCTTCCGAGCGGGAGTGAACCTTTTTAATGTCTGCATGGGCCAGACCGACTCCTGAATTTTCCAAGGAGATAATCTCTGTGCCGTGGTTTTTGACCAGTAGGGTACCTTTAAGCGTATCACCTTGCTGCCAGTTTTCACCAACGGTTTCTATGTTCCATTCAAGTGGTTTGTTAAAAAATGTTCCCTTCATATTGAAAACATATCCTCTGGAACAATTACTTTAAGGCCAAAAGGGTTGATCATTAATGATCAACCCTTGGAAATTAACAAATTTAACGAGGAAGAGTACAACCATTACGGTTAGGCTCAATACGGAAATCCGGCGTTAAGCAAGTGTAAGTGTTATAAGTCTGCTGACCATAACGTACACCTTTTCTCACTGTTACTTCACCTTGTTCATCCACTTCACATGGATTATTCATGGTGCAACGTCTGCCACTTTCATTTGAAGTGTTATTGATAGCAACAACACGTCTTTCACCGCGGGCAATAATCGGAGAACCAGAAGTTCCACCAATGGTGTCACAACCTTCGGTGTAGCGAATTGAATCTTTAAATGTCCAGGCATCCTCTCTCATGGCAAAAACAAAACCGTCGATTTCACAAGAATAACCGCGATCCCAGTAACCCGAGATGATGTCGATTGAAATCCCTGTAAGAGGACGAACTGAATCTAAAAGAAAAGGACGAACATTTGTTCGCTTTAAGATCTCATTAAATGATTCATTCAATTCATAAAAAGCAACGTCTGTATTCGTCATCGTAGCGTAAAGTATTTGAGTCGCTTTGATTGTATGAAGCTTCATATTTCTATCATAAACTTTCATACTTCTAGAAACAGAACGGTTAGACCAAACTTCTCCTGGCTTAAGGAAACCGCCCGGAGCGCTAATACAGTGACCGTTAGTCATAACGATCGCTTTACTAGAAAGTGGTTGACCATTAAAGGCCACAAGTGAGCCTGAACAGTTAGAAAGTTTAACAATCCCTTCAAAGTCATAGCCAAGAGCTTCAAGAGATTGGAAAGATTTTAGGTTCGATTGTTCAAGAGCATTGAACGGAGCAACAGGAAAGGCCCAAGTAGCAGTGCTTGCTAAGGCCAGGGCGAGTACAAGAAGTGTCTTCAAAATGATCCTCCTAGATATTTAAAGGAGGATTCTTATACCAAAGGGAAGGAGCGTAAGTCCTTCCCTGTAAGGTTTTTAAAGATTTAATTAGGCTACTTTGAGCATTGAGTTATTGTGGCAAACGGTTGCAACGATCGATTCATACATTTGTTTTGAGAAGTGAAAGTTTCTCATAATCACTTCTTGTTCAATTTTACTTAGAGATTGAATGGTCTTGAGAGCTCCTTCAAGATGTTCCGGATCTTCATCCACGTGTACTCGGGCAAAATGAATCCCCTTATGACGCTCTTTAACGACTTCAAAGACATCCTTTCCCCAGTGAACTGCAATGCCTTCCAGAAATAGGATATAACCTAAAAGGGCAGTCCCACCTTCAAATTGAATACGATAATACTGGCTTTGATAAAAGGCCTGAGTCGCTGTGGACTCACTGAACTCACTGATGTTTCGTCCCATCTTTTGCAAGTCTTTCAAGGCGACAAGATCATGACGAGTTTCTTCACCTAGGTGCTTTTCAAAATGATGACGTAGGTCATCGTTCTTAAGGTGAGGGAGTGAAAAACCTAAAAGAGCAGTTGAATGTCTGACAAAGAAATATGTTTGGGCCAGCCATTCCTGGTAAACGCCCGCATCACGAAAAAGGGAAGCTGGATGATTCATTTTAAAATGTTCCATCCCGAGCATGAATTCTTCTTTGATAGTCATAATAATCCTTTTTTTAGGCCGCTTTCTTAATTTCAATAATATTATCTTCTACTGGATACTCACTTATATGAACAAGCTGGCCCCATAGGTCTACACACAGACCTCTGAGCTGTTTTCTTTCAATCATTGATTTGATGTTTTCTTTATTGTACGCCACGAGCTGAGCGGGTAATTCTTTACCGCCGTAATTGAAGCTGTGTTCTTTATTGAGGACAATTGCGCCTGCATCTTCACCGCTGGCATTTTGCATACCACGTATGAGATTTAAGCATCCGGCCATCACTCCCATTTGGGTATGTTCAAAGCGGATCAGAGTATAAAGAGAAATAATATCCTTCCATCTCACCATCTGTCCCTTGCCAGCAAAATCAGGATTAACCGTAAACTGAGAGCAAATAATGGCATCAGGTGAAATGGTACTAAGTTTATGATAAGACTTTTGGTCCCATGAACCAAACCATGACATATCAGGCATAGGGCCTGCTTTTAGGTCGCCATAGGTAAAGCTACTGAAGCCTATGCAGTTTGATCCATGAAAGAGAACTCCCATTTCATCTGGTAGGACAAAACCATCTGAATGGAGTGGACCGTTAATTCCCGTCTCTTCACGGTATTTCCCCCAGGCCCTTCTCCACACATCATAAGCGGCCTTGTATTCTGCTTCGTAACCTTTAACGGGATGTCGGGCAGGCATTAATATGTATCTACAGTCTTTGACCCAACTTTCCATAAGACCTCCTTCGGTTTTTAAACAAAAGAAGAATAAGGTCTACTGAAATTATTTCGATGAAAAAAAAATGCAAATTTTATAAGTTGGTGGAAGCATAAAACTTTAGATCAAAGTCTTAAGAAAAGTTATAAATATTAAAATGCAAACTAGCTAAAGATGTTGGCGCTTTGATTTTGAGGGATGAACTTAGGTGTTCTAACATTAGATTTCTTAAGGCAGACAGTAACTGTTGTTCCATGTCCCAGACCTTCAGAGTAAACGGTATGAGTGGCACCAAAGTGCCGCAAGAAGTAGCCCATCACCATCATGCCAAAGCCGGAACCAGTTTCTCCTTGGGTTCCTTCTGTCGAATGAAGCAGCCGTTTTTCAAGACGATCCTGATTAATTCCCATTCCTGAATCTTTGAATTCAACCTTAACCATGTTTTGGTATTCATAGACTTTGATTTTTATTTCTGAATTTTCATATGAAAATTTAATCGCATTAGACAGGATATTTGCAAAAACATGTTCTGTGAGAGTGTTCTCTTCTGCTGCCACAAAAGTATCCAGTGGCACTGAGCAATCATAATTTACATGAATATTCTTTTCTTTTAGTCTCGTCTCAAATTGTGTCAAAAGATAATTAATAGAACGATCAATTGAGACGTCATGTATGGCCACGATATTTGCCTGGTTTCTGGTCACAATGGCATTCCTAATACGAGCGATCATATCCAGTGCAGACTTAGTATTCATCTTGATACGATTCCAGATCATATCCTTATCTTCTTGAGGGATTCGTCCCATCTGGAGCATGTCAATATATGCGTTGATCACCGTTAGTGGATTGGCCAGATCATGAGACACAGTCTTAATCAGTATCTCATTCATCTCTCTTTCATCTTCGAGTTTCACGTTGATTTTTTGTAATTTCTGAGTCAGCTCTTCTTTCTGGCTGATTTGCAGCTCTAATGTTCGATATAGTTCATCTATTTCCACATTGTAGTGAGTGTTCTGTCCGGATAGTTTCTCCAGAGCAAGTTCGATATTTTTTCTTTCTTTCTTTTCTCTTCGATGGCTAATCAGAAGCGGAAGGAAAATAGACATACATTGGTATTGAGCAATGGAAATGGACCATCCCCACCATGCGGTTGTTGGATCCAGTCGGAATAGGGCATAATTGAAGTGATTGATCACTCCGGTGAGAAACATGATTCCCATACCTTTCTCAATCCAATTGGCCTCATTTCTATGAGTGATAAAGATATTCCACATAGGAGGCCAGCAAGGAAGAGAAGAGGAGAAAGTTATTGGTAAAAGAGCAATGGTAAACCCAACCTCAGTGCTCAAAAGAAGATAAGTGGATACTAAGGAGGCAATGACTTGGATTGCACCATAGAACATGAGGTTGAATCTCAGACCCCGCGAGTCCATGAGGATTTTTGCCAGCATGAAAGTTGGAAGGAACTGAAAGTAATAGGCCAGAGCAATTTCTGTAGGTGTCTGACTTAAGGCCGCTGCGGCCAAGTAAGTGGCAAAGAGCGTGATCCAATACAATATGAGTTCATTGAATTCTTTTTGAGCAGTCTTAACTCGAGCAGCAATGGCAATGACAAAGTTCAGGATGGTTGTCCCGATCAAAAAGAGGAATATGAACTTTGCTAATGCTTCCATAAGGATGAATTTAAACTGCACATGGATTTAGTACAATTGAAGTCTCTTAATCCTGTTAAGATTACAGGCTTTGACTAAAGTTCTTCACCGGCAGGCTCAAATAAGGGCCTGAAATCACCTAATTCCTTAGATTCCTCCAAGAGGCCCACTAAGTCCGTATCAAGGATTTTGTAAAGATCAGTAAAATTCTCCAGAACATAGTAAAGAGGTTGAGGGATATCAATTCGGTAAGGAGTCCTCAAAGCACTCAGAGGATCAAAGTCAACTCGTTGAGGGAGCGGACTTTCAACTGAATAAACGGTTTCATGGATGGAAGAGAGCATACCACCCCCGTAGGCCTTGATGCCATTGGGTGTTTTCAGCAGTCCAAATTCAACGGTAAACCAGAAAATACGAAAAATTCGACGTCGATCTTTGGGACTAATGGAGAGAGCAATTTTGCCAAACTCCTCCATGAAGTTGGCATATTCATTAAAAGTCAGGAGGGGAACATGGCCATAAAACTCATGAAAAATATCTGGCTCCTGAATGTAATCCAACTCTTGGGGGATACGGATAAAGCTTGCTGCTGGAAACTTTTTATTCGCCAGCAGGGTAAAGAACTCTTTGGCGGGAATGAGGGCCGGGACCACTTCTACTTCCCAACCAGAAAAATCTTTCAGCCGTTTATTAATTTCACTGTGCTGAGGAACATGATCCTGTGAAAAGCCTATTCGACTCAATCCTTCCAGAAACTCGGGGCAAGCGCGGGTCCTAACGATTTCACTTTGACGGGTAATAAGAGATTTCCAAGTCTTGTTTTCATCAGTGGTCCAATCTATCAGACCCTGCGAATTAGGTTGCTTTGAAATGTAAGTGGTCTTCATTATTTTCTCGGTTTTGGGCAATCTCGTTCGAGTCGCGTTTGCAGATCATGAACGATGCTTAATATTCGACTTCTGGAGTTACCCTGAAACTGCAATTTATATTCCTTAATATCATGATAACTGAAATTCATTTCAATGGTCTTAAAAGGTCGAGGGAAATGCTGTCCTGGGGCCTGGACATGGTGGAGTCCACCGGAAAAACATAAAAGCATGGCGCCACTATCGAGGGTTTCAATAATATCAGCAATACCACCACGAACAGTCATTGGTCTTCCATACTTATCCAGACCATTGGGTCTTTTCATGCGTCCTTCCGGTGCGATCATAACGATCTTGTCGGATTTTATGGATTCCAGATACTGCTCCCACGAAGCATCTTTCTTTCTGGTAACGGAAGTAATATTCGGGACCATAAGTTTCCAGAATCTTCCCACAATTGGCCGGTTAAGGGTGATGTCGGCCCCCGGCACACTAAAATGGCCCGTAAGATGCCAAAGAAAAGAGAATGGCACAATCTGAAGGAAGAGTGGTTCAAAGAGAGAAGTGTGGTTCAGAAAAACTATCAAGCGCACATTTTTCCATTTGAAATCCGGAACTGGAGTCAGCCACTGATAGCGGGCACGGTAAAATGACCAAGAAATAATTTTAACTGTAGCAAGAATGATAAAGGCTAAGAATCGGCGCATATAATCTGAGCTCGTGATAATTCATAAAGTTCCTCCAGAAGAGCAGGATATTCAATAAGTCTGGATATTTTGTGCATGATAAATGCTAGCCTGTTTTAGGTGGACAAGCTAGAGTTTAATATGAATCAAAGAGGCCAATCACTGTTCTTGGGACTCGTGACAATTTTTTGTTGGGGAAGTCTAGCGACCTTGGGTAATTTACTAATCCATTTGCCACCATTTTACGTTTTGGGCCTTGTTTTTCTCATTGGCTCCCTTCCAGGTTGGTTGAAACCTCGTCAGATGTTTCCTTCCTTGAAAGTCCTTGTTTGGGGTGTTTTTGGTTATTTTGGTTATCATTTTTTTCTTTTTTATTCTTTTAGATATGCTCCGGCCATCGAGGCCAATCTGATTAATTATTTATGGCCAGTGATTATGGTGCTTCTAACCCCTGTTTTTTTTCCCGAAACGAAACTTAAAATTTATCATGTGCTGGGAGCGGCCCTTGCTGTCATTGGTAGCGTTGTTCTGGTTTTAGGAAAAGAGGGGGAATTAAAGGCCGAAAATTTGATAGGTTATTTGCTTGCTTTGGCCGCCGCTTTAACCTGGCCCATTTATTCAATTGGAAAAAAGAAAATGACCGAAACTTCAGTCTGGGCAGTGGCAGGATTCTGTCTCATTTCAGGCCTCTTGTGTCTTGGGACTCACTGGTTGTTGGAACCTCGGGTGGTGCTTCAGGAGCAAGATTTATGGAAAATCCTGGTGATGGGAATCGGACCTTTTGGACTGGCCTTTTATTCATGGGATCTGGCCCTGAGTAAGGGAGATCCTCGAATCATGGGGGCCTTGGCGTATCTTACTCCGGTTATTTCTACCTTGGGTTTATTATTTTTTACTGATCAAGTCATGCAGACCACAACATTAATAGCGATTATTCTAATAATTGGCGGCGCTAGTGCCGGACTTTTGGACTTTTTTCCTTCAAAAAGCTAAAATGATCCATCAGGAGTTTTATGCAATATTGTAGTATCGAACAAAAAGACACAGGTGTTTTCCTGGCCAACGAACAGAAAACTAAATGGGTGACCATTATCACTTTGCTTACTATGTTCGTGGAAATTCTTGTTGGATACTGGTCGGGTTCCATGGCCCTCTTAGCAGATGGCTGGCATATGGCCTCTCATACTTTGGCCCTTTTTTTATCATTAGTGGTTTATTACCTTTATCGTCATCCTAAATTCCGGGCCTCTTTTACTTTCGGTGGGGGGAAAATTCTCTCTCTTGGTGGATATACCAGCTCCCTGTTTTTGATCCTCATCGCTGTCTCAATGATCTACGAATCGATTCATCATTTTTATGAGGCCCGTGCCATTCATTACAATGAAGCTTTAATCGTTGCCACCATTGGTTTGGTGGTTAATTTAATTTGTGCCAAAATTCTACATCAGGAAGATCATCATGATCACGGTCACTCCCATGACCACGGTGAACATTGTAGTCATCAGCACAAGACCCCAGCTCATTCTCATTCTCATTCTCATGATCACAATCATGAGAGTGCTTACATTCACATCCTGACTGACGCTTTGACCTCTGTGCTGGCCATATTCGCCCTTCTTTTAGGGAAATGGCAGGGATGGAGTTGGCTGGATCCTGCTGTCGGAATTCTTGGCGGTGTGGTAGTGCTTAAGTGGTCATTAGGGCTTATTCGTCAAAGCGGTATGGATCTTCTGGATGCTCATGAAGATTCTATTGATCGTGATAATCTGATTAAAGAATTAGAACTTGATGGTTCAAAGGTTCTGGATATGCATCTTTGGAAACTGGCACCAGGCCAGGTGGGGTGTGAGATTATCATCAAGCGAAATGATAATCAGCTTTCGGCCGATTACCGAGATCTGGTTCAGAAGAATTTCAACGTTCATCATCTTATTATAGAAGTCGTCTAGAGATTTAATTTCATCAAATGGATTCCTTTGAGAGTTCCATGATTTTGGAACTTTCGTAAGTAATCAATGAAAGGAAGCTCTTCCACTTTGCCGGTTGTGCTGGCATGCCGTAGATAAAGTTGCTTACCCTTCCTGAATAGAAATCCCTGATGAGATATATTTTGATGAGTTCCCGCCACTTCAGTTAAGTCCCAATTAGGTCTTACAAAATTCACAATTGAGCCATCTGGAATCTTATCTAAAAGTGCCGGCCTCAAAACCAGAGTCTTGATAGAGATATAAGAAACCTGGGCAAGCTTTGAAGTATAGTTAGGAGCTTCAGCATGCAGTTCCTGGAGGAGCCAGACGCGCTCCTCGTGTGTGGCCATCGGTGCAATAATCTGCTCGATTTTAATCGATCTTAACCACCCTGGAAAATTAATGATAGCTTGGGCAAGTTTGATGTCATCAGGGCCTACAATCTCATGATTGATTTCAACTAAATAACCATTTTGAATGTTGTATGGAATCCATTGGAGATCAGTGAAATGATTTCTTTTTAAATAATCAATTTCTCCTTCTTCATAACGGATTTTATTTAGATGCACTTCAAACTCATCTACATTTCTGCCGACTGCCAATGCCAAGATAGTTTCAATATAGGTTGTGCAGTCAAAGGTATCAAATCTGTAGAGTGGGTCTTGATCATACTTACCGCCTGGGCCTTCGCCTAAGGGCCCATTTTTGCCGTAGGGAAAACCTAAAAAGAATCCAGAAAGAATCTCCAGGCGTTTGATGTGGGAAACTTCATGGGAAACTCTATCCAGAAGCTCCCGGGCCTCTTGTCGAGGTCCTGCGAAGGCAAGAGAGTAGGTAAATAAGAAGAAAATTAAAAATTTGAACATTTCTTGTTTTCTCTTTTCGTTATTGGTCTGTCAATTTTCCAATCCGACCCCGACGGAGTAAACCATGGAGCATACGGTGGATAAGTTCATCTGTGGTTAAAGGCAGCAGATTCATTTCAAAGCGTGACCTGCGAATCAGGGTCTTAAGCCCTGAAATAATCAAGCGGTAGGTTATGATCTTGATTCGGTGGAGGGTGCCAAAAGTGTACTGGCCTACCATCTCGGCGCCCATTTTTTTACTTAAAAAATAAAAGTAACCAGTCTCTCTCTTTTCAAAGCGTTCTTCAAACCGGATCAGAAGTTTCCAGAGAAATCGATTCCAGCGAGAAACTGTCATAAAATCAGAAATCCAGATGTTCTCATAACGACGGGCAAATAAATTTCTGGCAGCAAGGCGAACGTCACCGATTAAACTGCTTTCTTTCCATGATCTCTTGGAAGAATGGGAACTCCAACTTTCAACTACAAACCAGTAGTCTTCGAGGGAGTGACGACGAAGCTGCTCCAAGCACTCCACCAGACAAAGGGCCAGACCCATCCCCTGAAGTTTGACATACTCCTGACGGTCTTTTAGCCAGTCTTTACTGGGAACTTCCAGAATATAACGAACAGAGGCAGGTTTGGTTTCTGTCTGGATTTCCAAACGGAGATTAGTACTTTTAATCAGGCTTGAGCCATCAGTTGCTAAGGTTAACCGGGTGTTTTCTTCAGGAGAGGAACGAATGAGTTCAATGTTGCAGACATTCTCATTAGATAAAAGAACCAGGGCCTCTTCAATCGCCGTTAGATCTCTTTCATCCAAAGTGGGTCCAACCTCCTGTTCCGGAGTGTTTTTCACCAGATCAAAGGCGATGGGTAATATGGCCTTAGCGACTTTAAACGGGCCAATCGAGAGGATATGCCTGATTAGCATCTTCCAACCAAATTGTTTTTGGAAAATCTGGCCAAAGTTGTGACGGGAAGAAATCGCCGATGAAGTCAGATAGACCTGGGTGATTCCTCTCATCGCGGCCTGTACTTCGATCCTAAGATTTATATTGGCCTCGCCCAGAAGTCTTACGAAGTCTGAGAGATAATGAATAAAGGCCCCTTGATTTCCACTGGCGATAAATTCTTTTATAAGGCCTTCGGTTCTTTCATTTTTTAAATCCTCTGGATTTTCCACCAGACCCTTGAGACTTTCAAAGACTCCTTTTTGATCACTTAAAATCAAGCGGTATAAAAAGCCAATAAAAGTCTTAATCGTTTTATTGTCCCAATTAAAACAGGGATTGAGGTCAATTAGTTTTACCTGTAATTTATCGGGATCATATAAGATGTTACCGGCATGAGGGTCGGCCCAGATGATACCTTTTTGGAACATAAGATAAAGATAAGCATCACTCACTATATCCGCGATACTGATGCGTTCGAGATATCTCGAGTGAACGACAGAGGTGATTTTTTCACCTTCAATCTTTTCCATCATGGCAACGTCTGGTTCTACATGGTAGTATTGAGGGATCTGTAAATCAAACATGCCTTTGAGAGCTTCCCTGATCTTGTCGGCATTCTTCTTTTCAACCCGGAAGTCCAGTTCACCAATGCTTTGTGAAGCATAATTAATAATAGTGCGCTTTAAAGCGGTAATCAGCCCTCTTACTTCCAATTGCTCATGAGGATTAAGCTCAGTCTCAGGTAAGGATAGATCAAGATGGTTTAGAATCGAGAGGAGGGTTTGTTTCTGGGCCTCAAAGAGATCAGTTAAATCCGGCCGTTGGATTTTAATCAGAACGGTTTTATCCGTATGCAGTTTTCTTTTACCTAATTCGGTTAATTCGAATTCATAGACGGCCCCTACGGAAGCTCCTGCAAACGCATTTTGAACTTCTTCCGGTATATGAATATAATTTTTAAGACGCTGCCATGAAGGACGATGGAAAACTTCCTGAACATACTTCCAGGACTTGTACTGGCTTCCAAATATCCCACCAAGTTTATCCTGCTGATGCCTGAGTTCTTTTGCAAGGGAAGGTGGGGCAAGTTCCGCCAGGACTTGGGCCATCTTGACATACATACCACCGAGCTCTTGCAGGACAATGGAAATAATTCTTCCTTGTGAGAGTTCCTCTCTAGGAGTGCAAAGAATACTAATCAGCGAGGTCATGCACCTATCAGGCGGAAGATGTTTAACGGCCTCATCAATTAAAGGTAAAAGAAGATTTTTACCTTTAACATTTTGCCCCAGAACCTCTAGTAATTTTGGCCTGACTTCAAAGATATAGAACTGTTGCATTATCCGTTCTGTCAGTCGGGTGAGTTTATGATGTTCAACCTCGGGTAGTTCATAGAGGGCAGTAAAGAGGGGTTCTTTCAGATATGGGACGATATTCAAAGCTTCAGTCGAGAATACCGGGAATAACTTGAACAAAGGTAGAAATCTACTCGCGATAGTTCCAACGATGTCCTCTACCAGGTCGGCCTGATCTACTAATTCAAAAATTTGGGGATGTTGTCCAATCGTTGTAAAAATCTTGTCAAAAAATTCTGTCATGACTGGTGTGAGTTTGTTCTCATCAACCATGTCCTGATTGTATTTATCGATACCCATTGTCTGAAGAGCGTCAATGGTGGCCTCGATATCCGGAGGAAAGTCGTAGTCAGGATCAAAACCATAGTGAACCATGTCCCGGGCGAGAACTGCCCAGGCACGTTTCATTTCATAATCTGAAACTGGATCAAAGTTGACTTTAGTGAGCGCCTTAGCAAAATAGGCACCCAAAGAGGATGAGTAATTTTTAGACTCGAGCGCTATTTCAGAAATCCAGGAGTAATCCCTCATCTTGTGGTGCCCTTTTTCAGTGTTTATTCTACTGAAAAAGTAAGGTTCGACTATAGGTTTGCTGCAAGAATGCCTAAATCAAGTTCAATTAGTCCCAATACATTATTAAAGTTAAGTGGTTTGGAAAGAAATCGATACACACCGAGTTCCTGCATAATTTTTTTGAACTCTGCTTCATCATAGCCGCTCACAAAGTAAGTCGGGATACGACGGCCTGAGTCTTTAACCATTTGCATGATAGCTTGTCCGTCCATTTGCGGCATATTAATGTCACTCAGAATTAAATCTGGACTGTTGTGTTCAAACCATTCTGCAAATTTAAGAGAATCTGAAAAGAACTTTAGATGGATCAAACCTCGTTTAATTTGTTTTTCTAATAACAGGTAATAAAGGTATTCCATTTCTAGTTCGTCATCGATTACTGCAATGAGTTTGGCCACTTTCTCTCCGATTCTCCAATGATTTTTGTGGCCTATATTTAGCTTAACTTGTGGCAAGCTCCACCTAAAGATATCCTTAAGTGTAATTTTGGTGCATCATTTAGGGACTTAGCAGAGGAGCTATAAATGAAACTTTTTTATAAAGCAGGCGCAAGTGCCTTGGCCCCCCACATTGTAATGTCTGAACTTAATATGGTTTATGAAATTGAAGCAGTTGATTTACAAACCAAAAAATGTGCTACGGGCGATTTCTGGAAAATTAACCCCAAGGGATCAATCCCGGCCTTGATTATGGATAATGGAGAAGTTTTGACAGAAAGTGCTATCATTTGCCAATTCCTGGCCGATGAAGCCTTGGAATCAAATCTCTTGCCGAAATTGGGCACCATTGGACGGATTCGTTGTTTGGAGTGGATGAATTTTATTGCCACTGAGATTCATAAGAATTTCACTCCATTGTTCTCATTAGAAAGAATGATGAAAAATGGAGAGGGAAAAGCTGAACTTAAAAATTTTACCCATGAAGTTTTAAAAGCGAAGTTGACTTTTGTCTCAGAGAAACTAGGAGTTCTGGATTATCTTATGGGAACTGAGTTTACCATTGCTGATGCCTACCTCTTTAACTGCCTGGTATGGGGGAAGTTTGTCGGCGTAGACATTGGGAATTGGCCTAACCTTGAAGCTTATATCAAACGGATTGGTCAAAGACCGGCCGTTATCAAGGCGATGAAAGAAGAAGGACTCCTTTAAACTAACTGACCTTCTATAACGTCGGCCATCTCCCGTAAATTTGTTCTTTCAAGTTCATGTTTAGAGTGGGAGATGGTTTTGACCTGAGCGTGGCGAAGCCAACTGCTCGTAAGGTGAGTCTCTTCGGAAGTCACCATTCTATCCTGGTCGCCCAGAATTAAAGTAACCGGTATATCAATTTCCGCCATATCTTCACGGGTAAGTCCATCCAGACGTTCTAGATTTTGCATCATATGTGCGGTAGAGCGAAGAAGCTGTTTCCATCTCTCACCATGCTTATTTTCTAAAATTGAGGCAAAGTTAGGGACATTCGACTGTACGTGATCTGGATTGAGCAGTGGCAACTCTTTTAAGACGGCATTCTCTGTCCAATTAAATTTGGTGCCGTAAGTGAATATCATCTTGATGGGTGAGTCTTCGTAATTGGCCTTATGGTACAGGGCCACGTAACCACCCATGGAATAACCGAAAACGACAATGTTATTTAACTGATTTTTTTTTAGATATTCCTCGAGGTCCCTTGCAAAAAGATCAATCCGAAATTCGGATGGTTCAGCAGAGCCTTTGCCATGGCCCGAAAAGCTAAAAGAAAGAGTCTCATGTCCTCGTTCTCTTAAGATGCTCATTAGTGGTTCCATATCTGCAGCAGTGCCCAAGGCACCGTGGAGAAAAAGTAGTTTTGTTTTTGATTTTTCCATGAGTACATCTTACTGATTTTTTGAAACTTGCACAAATGTTCCGAACTCTGATAACTCTATTATTATGAATGACTTAATTATTGGCGGATTATACCAGCACTACAAGGGTAACAAATATATCGTTCGGGACCTTGCCCGGCATTCCGAGACTTTGGAGTGGATGGTCGTCTACGAGTGTCTATATGAAAACCCAGAAGGTAAAATTTGGGTCAGACCACGTGAGATGTTCCTTGAATATGTTACTATCGAGGGGAAGAGCATCCCGCGTTTTAAATTCATTGGGGCCTAGGTAACTGGGATTTAAGTAGAATTGGTTTGGCCTCCCAAGGCCGCTCCGGCCAGTGGTGACGAGGATAATCCCTTTGATACTCTTTTTTCATTTCCTGATAAGTTTTCTGCCAGAAATTTTTTAAATCTTTTGTGACTTGAATAGGTCTCTTATGCGGTCCTAAAAGCTTTAATGTTAATGGAATCTTTCCTTGCATGAGGGTAGGGGTTTCATTGATGCCATAGAAATCCTGAATAGGTGCCTCAAGATATGGCCCCATGCCAAACGGGTAATGAACCTTGAGCTCTCTTTTTCCCCCAAGATTAATATGAGTAGGTAGCTGTCTATCCAAATCCGTCACATCCAGTTTTTCTTCCACCAGTCTTTGAAGATAGTGTGATAATTGATGCCATTCCATCAGTCCAGTGTGATTGAAATAGTCTTTCGGAGACAATTCCTCAATAAGAGTTTCTAAGTCATGGCCTTTTTGGCGGGACCAAAAATGCAGACGACCGTATTCAGGGGTCTCTTTCCAAAGAGAGATTTTCTGTTTCATGAATGTTTGTGATTGAAGAGATATTTTCTTCTTCAACTCATTTCCCAGCTCTACCCAATTCGGTTTAAGCACATCCTCTTCCAGAACAATACTTCCCAGACGGGTTTTACGTTTAATTGAGATTCTTTCATCAATCAAAATCTCATCGTCTTCTGTGAGAGGAAAAGGTTCTAGTTCCCAGATCCATTCTTCTTCCACCGGAAAAACCTTGATGGCCTCTTGCCGCTGAGTGATATCCAGAATGATATAAAAATCTTCATGCAAATGATTAAGAGAAGGGTGGATTTTTAAGGTCTTTCCTGAATAGTGAATGAAGTCCCGCTGCTTTTCCCGGAAACGGGCCACCTGATCAACAAAACCTTTTAGAAGACAGCTCTCCCAGGAAAAATTATCCGTTCCTTCAGTTTTTAAATAGAAATTCAAGCGCCTCTTGAGACTGCCGGTGCGGTCATCCTCAATATCTTCACAAACCGTTTTAAGAAGTTGCTGCTTACTTTTAAGGGGTAAATTTTCTCCGGCAATGAGAATTCGGGCAAGTCTTGAGTCCAGAGGCCATTCCAGCATCTTTTTACCAATGGAGGTTATCAGGCCATCTTTCTCCAAGGCCCCCATTCTTTCCAGTAAGAGCCGGGCCTTGTCCCATTTCTCAGCTGGTGGTGGATGAAACCAGTGAGGATTGTGACCGCTACCTTTAACCAGAAGATATATATCAGTCAGGTCGGCCCGAATGATCTCCGGAATAGTGTGATCGGGCCTTTCATTAAAATCCTGCTGACTATAAAGTCTGAGACAAAGTCCCGGTCCGGTTCTTCCGGCCCGACCTGCTCTTTGAATTGCCGACGACTTTGTCACAGGCCTGTCTTCAATAAATTTTAAACCATTCCAGGCAGAGTAATGGGCCTCTCTTTGAATACCAGAATCAATCACCACCCGAATACCGGGAATAGTAATGGAACTTTCAGCAATATTCGTCGCCAGGATAATTTTTTGCTTTGAGGCCGGTTTGATTGCGAGGTCCTGTTCTTCGCGGGTTAATTCCGCATGGAGAAGAAAAACATTATAGTGAGCAAGCACTTCTTTGACTTTAAGCATTTCCCGCATTCCAGGCAGGAAAACCAGAATATCCCCTTCATGTTGAATACTTTCAATCGCTCTTTTTACTTTCTGTTCCAGTGATTGACTGAGGATACTGGGTTGATTAGGTAAATAAGTGACGTCAATCGGATAAATTATAGCTTCTATTTCAATGGATTTTGATTCAGGCAATGCCTCTATCAATTTTAAATCCAGGGTTGCTGACATGAGTATAATTTTTAAGGCAGGTCTTCTTTTTTGAAGATCTCGCAAAAGGGCCAGGGCAAGGTCAGTTTCCAGGTGGCGTTCATGGAATTCATCCAAAATAACCACATCCACATCGTTGAGCTCAGGATCTGTCAGAAATTTTTTAAGGAACGTCCCTTCCGTATAAAAAATCAAGCGAGAATTTTGAGTGGCATTTTTTTCAAAACGAAAATGGTAACCCACTTCCTGGCCTAAAATCAGATTTTCTTCCTCTGAAATTCTCGTTGCCGCTAGCTTGGCCGCAAGTCTTCTGGGCTCTAGGACCACCACTTTTTTTGATAAATGAGAGGCCAGTGCCCAGGGGAGACGGGTGGTTTTGCCACTTCCGGGTGATGCCTTGACCATTACAGTTGAGTAGTCCTGCACGGCCTTGAGGATTTGAGGGATATATATGTCTATCGGAAGCGAAAGCTTCTCAATTTGCTTCATGCAGCACCAACATTTGATTGAATCTTTCTGATCTTACCTTGATAATAGGTGAATTCCTAGGAGTACATATGTCACTTTGTCCTTGTCGGTCCATGGACCAAATTAAACTTCAGTATGAAGAATGCTGTGAACCTTTTATTAAGGGTAAGAAAAAGGCCCCAACGGTTGAAGCGCTTATGCGTTCACGCTACGTCGCCTACGTGGTGAAGAACATCAATTACATTGATGAGACTCAGATCACTGTGGAAAACGAAGTTTTTAATAAAGAAGAAGCTCTAAAATGGGCCGAGAGTTCTGAGTGGTTGGGACTTGAAATCAAGAAGACCCAAAAAGGGGAGCCTAACGACAACACTGGAGTCGTTGAATTCGTTGCTCACTATAAAGATAAGGCTTCTGGCACAGAACTTCGTCACCATGAAACTTCTCTTTTCCAAAAAAGAGATGGCGATTGGAAATTTAAAGAAGGTCAGATTCATGGAGCTCAGCCACTAAAGCGTTTGGAGCCAAAAATTGGAAGGAACGATCCTTGTTCATGTAATTCAGGCAAAAAATTTAAAAAGTGCTGTGGAGCTTAATTGAAAAAGCTCATATTAGATGAACTCATTTCCCGGGCCCGCGTTGAATTAGCGGGCCTTGAAGCTTCTGCTAAATCTAACCGAGATTTTGCAACTGATCAGGAATTTAAGGCCGAAAGTAAGTACGATACCCGTGCACTTGAAGCTTCCTATCTGGCCAGTGCCGAATCTAAACGAGTGGAAGAGCTAAAACTTGAAATTCAAATTTTAGAAGAAGTGGATGTGGAAGCTTCCAGGAAGCTTGGTGAAATCAGCATCGGTGCCTTGGTCGTGCTTCAGCATAACAACCAGAAACGTACTTACTTCTTGATACCGACTGCCGGTGGAACCATTATTAAGGTTAAAGATGAAGCGGTCATGGTGGTTTCTGTTTTCTCACCCATAGGGGACGCTTTGTTGGGTTTAAAGACCGGTGATGAATTTGAAGTTGAGACTCCTAAAGAAACCCGGAATTACCAGATCATAAGCTATCAGTGACCCAAATTCTTGCCACTCACCACAAGGACTGCCTCTCTGAACTGGCTTGAGGCTGTTATAAGATATTGGATTTATATCATCAAGAATTTTTAATCAAGAGATCCTTGTTACTCGCCGATACTCTAGTGGTAACCCTTCCCTGGAGAGAACGCCATGAAATGGATCATTGTTTTGAGCATGGTATTTTCAGTCACTTCTTATGCACAAGTTTCAGCTCTTGAAGTTGAGAGTATGCTCAATCAAATGGTAAAAGAAAATGTCATTTCTGCTGTAGAAGCCGAGAAAGCAAAGATCAAACTCAAAACCATCAGTCCAGATCAATGGTCAATGATTAATGAAAAGGCCACGGCATTTGCTGCCAGAGGCCCTGCATCGGTATCAGAAAATAAGATTGAAGAAGTTCAAAAAGTCGACCTGGATAGTGCTCAGTTTAAAACGATTCAAAACGAAGTTAAAAAAATCATGCCGGCCTACAAAGATTAGAGTCTTTGGCTTTTTCTGCGCCGAACCGCAAGTTAATACGGGTCACCCACGTATTGCCAGATTTTATTCTTTAGAAATTTAGGGACAAGAAACTGAAGGGCACGTGAAATTGTTCGCAGTCGAGCAAAGGCCTTCATGTTCCATGGGAAGTGGGAAAGGAGAATATTGGAATCCAGGACTGAGAAGAAATAATCCAGAATAAAAGAAAGAATAATAAGATCGTCTAAAAGTCCAATGACAGGAATCCAGTCGGGGATTAAGTCAAAGGGCGAGATAAGTAGGCCAATCATGACCAGAAGAACTTTTTTATCTCTTGAAGGGATACGTTCGTCATTGGCCGTGTTCACTAAAAAATCTTTGAGATCTTTAAAGAACTGCATGAAACTCCTTTGTGAGCTCGCGGAGAATGAGTGATGTGGCAGCAAATGCAAACGCGCCAGTGACAAAGCTCGCTGAACCAAAACCTTCTTCGCAGTCCATGTTTTTTGCTAAACCAGCAGGTTTGTAGGTGAGGCAACCATCGGCCGTGGGATAAACTGCTCTTTCATGGGACCACACCGCCCAGACTCCAAAATCACCTTCGTTATCAAGAGGAAAGGAAAAGTCCTGACGAAGCTTTTTACGTAGACGGGCAAGCAGTCGGTCATTGGCCGAAACGGACATATCTGAGACTCTGATTTGGAGGGGATCTATTTTCCCTCCAGCTCCGCCCATCACAACAAGGGGTATCTTATTTTTCCGACAGTGGTCAATCAGGTGACACTTATTGGTGAAATCATCACAAGCGTCAATCACGAAGTCATAGTTTCGATCAAAAATATTCTCAAGGTTTTTAGGATTGAAAAAACATTGTTTGGTTTCTACTTCACACAGTGGTTGAATGTCATGAACACGCCTTTTCATCACATCAACTTTAAACTGGCCAACACTGGTGCTAGTGGCCAGCACCTGGCGATTAATATTTGTCACGCAAACGTCATCCAAATCTACCAGAGTCATGGAGCCAATGCCGGTACGAGCGAGGGATTCTGCCACCCATGATCCGACACCACCAATTCCGATAATCAGAATATTTGACTGCTTAATTTTTTCCAGACCTTTTCTACCAAAAAGCCTGCCAATACCACTGAAGCGGGTATCATAATCATTTTCAATGTGTTCCATTCTTCCTCGCTAGCTTATTTACTTTGAGTTGCCCGCAGGCCGCAAGTATATCGGAACCTTTTGTGGTTCTCACCAGTACCCTTAATCTTTTAGCAACTAATCTTTCTTTAAAAGCCTTTATTTCATCTTCATCAGGTCTTTCCCAAGGAGATCCTGGAAAAGGATTAAAAGGAATGAGATTAATAATGGCCTTACGCTTTTCAAGTAAATCGTTAAGACCTTCAACATGCCTATCACTCATGTTCAGGTTTTTTATTAATAAATATTCGTAAGTAATAATTCTTTTTTTCTGATTTGTCAGAACATCAAGTTCCTTCATGACTTCAGACAAAGGAAACCTTTCATTGACCGGGATAAGTAATTTTCGTTCATCTTCAAATGGTGAATGGAGGGAGAGTGCCAGATTAATTTGAGGGAAATTTTTCAACGCTTTAATTCCCGGCAAATACCCTACTGTTGAGAGAGTCATTTGACGTTGGCCCAAACCCAGAAGTTGAGGGTCATTCAAAACTTTGATCGCCCTGGATACTTCGGTTAAGTTATGTAAGGGTTCACCTTGACCCATAAAAACAATATTGGGATTTATTGACTTGGCATTTTTTTGCTTTAACCAATTATTCGCCGCCATGTATTGACCGGTAATTTCTCCACTCGTTAGATTTCTTTTGAGCCCTTGAGTTCCGGTGTAACAAAAGCTGCAATTCATTCCACAACCAACTTGAGTGGAAAGACAAACCGTAAAACGCTTATGGAAGGGGATCAGAACAGTTTCAACTTTCATTTGATCTTTAAAACGCATTAAAAATTTAACTGTGCCATCCAGAGACTCCTGAACATCAGATATTTCCGGAAGTGAGAAATCAAACTTACCTTTTAGGCGCTCTATGAGTTTTGGTGAAACATGTTTATTCCAGATCTTTTTATCTTTATACAAACCGTCTAACCAAAAAGGCAGTAGATGTGGGGATTCACCTTCTGACAATAGAAGTTTATGCCAATCTTCTTGGGTAAGTGAAAAGGCCGATAGAGTTTCCATGGTGGAGAGTATACTCAGTTGATGATGAAATGTCTTATTTTATGAAATTGGTGTGATTGACCATTTTTATAAGTATAGGCCATAATAGACCTATGAAAACCCTCCCGCTTGTCCTTATCCTCCTGATTTTTAATGCTTGTTCTACTCAGCGTGAAAACATTAAGCTTCCAGAGGAAGCTTCCCAGGTTAAATCCAGAGTAGAAGTAGGTGCTGTCTGGTCACTATTATCTCACGATCAAATCACGTTACATTTGAAGAATGTTGATAATGGAAAAAATCTGTCGGTAATTATCGAGAGAGGGATATCTAAACGTTCAGTTCCTGTGGGCCATTGGGAATTGACTGGTTTTGAACAAGAGGGAAACACCTATCTTTCACTCAGTACATCCAAAAAGTTTGTCTTCAGCATGAAACCTAAGGTTGATGTTTATGCAGGCTCAATTATTTTAGGTTGCCCTGCTATTACTGGCGCTCATTTTAAACATCTAAAGAAAATGAAATTTTTCAATAGATATCCTTTTAGTTCTACTTCTCATCATTTATGTGAATTAGTGGTGGGGAATGATATTGATAGCATTCGTTTTGAACTCAAAAAAACCCACAAATCTAAGAAGTTAAAACTTCTTCAGGGTTTTTAGCCTATAAACTTAGACACCTCCGTTCCTTACTAGCGATAAAATTTGGCACTCCCTTTCTAAATCTTCATAAACTTAGCACTTTGCTGATTTTTCGATAAAAGCACATTGCTATAAAATTTGCCTGGAGTAGTATTGGCTTAGTTCAAACATTCTTTTATTTTCGATTTTGTCGTTGGACGTTAATTCAAGTTGCACGTATGTAGAGACCAAAATCGAGAAGAACCGCAAGGTCAAAAAGTCTGCTGTAGAAAAACTCGTTTTTATCTGTAAGCAGAAGAACACTTTTGACGCCTTTCGCTCCTTTAGGAGTCTAGTCATGAAGACCAGAGTTTCATCAATCACAAATTTGGTGTTTTCAATCACGTTTTGTCTAGGTTTAGCATCTTGTAACAAAGATGATTTCTACGAAAAAGAATTTTTAGATAATCCTTTCCAGGATCCCACTACCACAGGATCGGTAGATAGTGGCGGCCATGGCGGCGATAATTCTGGAACGGATGGGGGCACTCAAGGTGGAGTGGATAGTGGAGTCGATGGTGGTACATCTGGAGGTACCACCGGATCCTCTACTTCAGGCGGAACAGATGGATCTGCCACTGGAGGAGATTCAACTGGTGGTACTGATGGATCATCGACCGGTGGAACTGATGGTTCATCGACCGGTGGAACTGATGGTTCATCGACCGGTGGAACTGATGGTTCATCGACTGGTGGAACTGATGGTTCATCGACCGGTGGAACTGATGGTTCATCAACCGGTGGAACTGATGGTTCATCGACTGGTGGAACTGATGGTTCATCGACTGGTGGAACTGATGGTTCATCGACTGGTGGAACTGATGGTTCATCAACTGGTGGAACTGATGGTTCATCAACCGGTGGTTATGGCGATTGTAATCAGGGACATGGAAACGATGCTGATGGGATCGATGAATCGAATCCTACCATTGGAACTGATCCACGATGTAAAAGAGAAACTTTCCGACAGGCAAGCAATCAAATTAAAAAGCTGGATATCGTTTGGATCATCGATAACTCCGGATCAATGTCAGATGAGCAAGATGCTCTAGGTGCAAACTTCAGTGCATTCATTGAAGACTTTATTACCAAAGATGTAGATTTTAAAATGGCCATCACGACTACGGATACAAGTTCTAGTTATAAAAAAGGTCGTATGGTTTACAACAGTGACATCAAACTAAACTCAGCGGCAGCACAAAGTGATCCTGCTAAGTTTATGGATGATTTCAGAAATATGGTTAAGGTTGGCACCTCTGGATCTGGTTATGAAAAAGGTTTAGAAGCTTCAGAAGGTTTTATGGAGAAATATGCTGCTTCTTTTCTTAGATCAGATGCATACCTCGCAGTTGTGGTGTTGTCAGACGAAGAAGATCAGTCGTCTAAAGCAGTTGATTCTTATACTGATTATCTCAAGTCCTTCAAGAGTGAAGACGGATTAATCAAGGTTTACTCAATCGTAGATGTTGGATTGTCAAATAATCAAGGTTACGGAGTGTCTACTGGTTATAAAAGATATGCCGATGCTTCAAAAAACACTGCAGGTATTGTCGCAGACATCCGAGATGATTTTCACAATTCACTAAGTGAAATGGGAAATTCCATCATCAATCTTCTGGATTCTTTTGCTCTTGCGAATGCTCCGGTGGATGGAACCTTGAAGGTATTTGTAAATGGAGTTGAGACGACTAATTATACTTTTGATGTCGCTTCGCGATCCATCAAGTTTGATACAGCTTCTCTGCCTCCAGTTGGTGCAGAAATTACAGTTACCTATGTGAAACAGTAATAGTTAAGAGGGACGTATGTTAAAAATTTCTATCATTGCTCTTGTTCTCATGATGATGCTTACAAAAAGAACCCATGCCGGAGAGGAGTCGTTATACGACTTCCTCTGGCTGGATCCTGACAAGAAAGTTTACGTCCTTCAAAATAAACTTTATAAGAAAGAACATTCCTTTTATTTTGATCTGGGTTATATCTCAAACTTTACTTCTAAGTTCCAGGACACTCAAGGCTTTGGAGCACGGGCCGGATTTTATGTTCATGAAGAGTGGGGAATAGAGTTATTTTATAACCAATACTCCAATTCCAATAATGACGATTTCAGGAACGTTCGACTTATTAATGAAGCTGAACCTTTCATTCGTAGATTGAATTCAAGTTATGGTGCCAATGTGATCTGGTCACCTTTTTACGGTAAGATTAATACTTTTAACAAGATCTTCTATTTTGATTGGTCTTTTGGTGCAGGTATTTCAAAAGTAAATGCAGAAAGTAACCTTAAAACAGTTCGTATTGGTAATGTTGCCAATAAGTATGAAAAGGAAACTTACAACGGGGGAGTCCTCAAAACAAAAGTGAAATTACATTTAAAAGAAAATGTTCATTTGGGTCTAGAGTATATGAATACATACTATATGGCCCCAGGTCCAAAGGCTCCCAAGTCGGACAGGTTTAGAACGAATACGGATATTATTTTCAGTGTTGGATTTTCTTTTTAAGGACCATCTATGAAGCTGTTACTTTTGATTATTCCTTTGCTTCTGACATTGCAGGCCTTTGGTGAAGAGAAGAAAACGACTCTTTCAGAGAAGCTTGAAAGTAAGAAGTATTATTACTCTGCCTTAAATGAATTTTTTAAGGAAACCTATTTCCGTACTATCATCAATGATGACTTGAAGCGATTAGAGGATCTTCTGTACTTCACCGGAATAGAACTCTTGGAAGATTATGAACCCTCGTTGCTTCAAAAGTATCCTACTTCTTCTACTCGATTCATTCTCGCTAGGCAGGCATTGCACTCTAAAAAATATAAGCTGGCCTTAGAGCTATTCTCTAAAATCCACCCTGATCATCGTTATTATCCGGAAGGAAAGTTATTAGAAGCTCAGGTGTATGATCAACAGGGGAATGTCAAAAAACGACTTGAATCATATGAGGCCTGTCAGAAATCGGCAGAGAAAAGTGAAAGTTCTGCTGCAAGTGAAAAGATTAAACGTTATTACCGCATGGTTAATGAAATTTGTCTGGTTAACCAGGCCCGACATCTTTTCAAAGTGGAAGATTATCAAGCTTCTTTGGAGGCCTACAATAAGATTCCTAAGAAGTCTTATAAATGGCCCTACTTGTTGCTTGAGAAAGCTTGGGTCTACTATCAGTTAGGCGACTTTAACCGAGCACTAGGCCTTCTAACAACTTATAAGTCACCACTTCTTGATACATACTTTTTTCCTGAAGCTGAGTATTTGGCCGCCTTGTCATACTTCAGGCTATGTCTTTATGAAGATAGTTTAACCATTATTAATCAGTTCTATAAAGTGTATCGCCCTCGTTTTCAGGCGTTGGATACGGTTTTAAAAAAGAATCGTAATTCTCAGAACTATTTTTATAATCTGATGTTTAGGCCTGGTGATGAATTAAAAAAACATGAAGAGTTCGTACGTCATATATTGACCAGGATGAAGAAACAAACTCGCTTTAGCCTGGACTTTAATGCCATCTTCAAAATTAATCAGGAAATGAGAAGAATTGCTGCGAATGAAAAACCAGTGATTAAACAGATGCTTCTTCCTCACTTAGCTGAAGTGAAGGAGAATATGATCAATAAGATTAACTATAATGCGAAAACGGATATTTTCCAGTTCCTGGAAGGGGTACCTTTCCTCTCCTCGGAATTATTTAAGCTTAACCTTGAAATCATTTCTCGAAAAAAAGATCTCGTATATGCCAACAAGAAGTTGATTGCAGATCGTAGTCGTGGTGACTATTCCAATGTACAGCGTTCCAAGTTTGAGTACTTCTGGACATTCCAGGGCGCCTTTTGGGCCGATGAGCTAGGAGACTATTCATTGGGGCTGAAATCAAATTGCCAAACTATCCGCCAAGTCACGGAAGAAGAAGGGGAATAGAATGAGAATTTTAATTTGTGTACTCAGTATCTACATGATGTCGGATGCATGGGGAGACGAACAAAAAGTTATTTATCAGTATAAAAAATATGAAAAGTTTGACCTTGGTAATCTTGAAGTTAAGGGTCAATTGATAGCTCCGGGGGATATCTCCGTGAGAGAGCGGGAAAGGAAAAGATTTGAATTGGATCTTTTCTCCCGTAAAGACTTTGATGGGTTTATTAAGAAGGATGTTGAGTCTCTACGCTAATGCTTTTAAAGACTTAAGCCTCCGCTAAATGCCTTGAAAAGTGGTCACTCTATAAGAGTGACTACCATAATTTAAGGCATTGCCTTGATAAGCATTTTGAACTCGGGCATTTTTTGATTATTTGTTAAAACATGGTTGTGATTGATTTTGAGAAGAGTAGAATCACCACCGTTGCTATAAATTTTTCTTTGATTCTTCTGTTGGACGTTATCTCAAGTTGCACGTTTGTTGATGTCTAGAATCAAGAGAAAGAAGACTCCCAGAGTCTGTTCCGGATACTAATGAACCATTCATCTACCACACATAGACACATCCTGTTTTTAGGAATTGCTAACAGCATTTTAATATCAGAAATCATCTCAGGCATTGAGTCACTTTAAGGGGGACGCTTATGGAAGAAGTCGTTACGAATCCTGTTGTTCAAGAAAACATTATCCAGTGGGCCGCAAAGTTCATGACTGAAGGTGGAATCTTCATGTGGATCATTGCCATCGTCTGGTGCATTGGAATTGCCATTGCTGTAGAACGGCTTAAGGCTTACTTTAAGTTTGATATTGATGGGACTAGCCTGATGGGCAATATCAAGAAAAATGTCATAGGTAATCAGGTCCAGGATGCCATCCAGACATGTTCTGAATCTAAAGCACTTCTTCCTTTCATCATGAAAAATGGACTTAAACGGGCCAATCAGTCTAAAGAGCAGATTCAAGATGCTCTTGAGGCCAGTATCCTGGAAGTTGTTCCTAAAATTGAAAAACGTTTATCTTTTCTGGCACTCGCTGCAAACCTTTCAACTCTACTTGGCCTACTAGGTACCATTCAAGGTTTGATTCAATCATTTGCAGCGGTTGCTCAGGCAGAAGCATCACAGAAAGCTCAGTTACTTGCTGAAGGTATTGCGGTAGCGATGAATACCACAGCGCTTGGACTTATGTCAGCTATTTCACTCATGGTGATTCATTCCATTCTTATGTCACGTGGTGAAAAAATGATTCAAGAAATTGAAGAGAATTCGGTGAAACTCCTGGATCTTCTTGCGACTAAGAAAGGTCCTGCCTCAATGGATAAAGCAGCTTAAGAGAAGGAATTTTTATGAAAGTGGGACATAAGATTAAAAAGCCTGAGAAAATAAACCTGGTTCCTATTCTGGATGCCGTGTTCATTTTTATTTTCTTCTTATTAATGTCTGCCCAATTCGTGGATGTATATGAAATTGGTTCGTCGGTCCCTATGACTAAAGAAGCTAAGGAAGAGAAACAGGAGAAGGATCCTCTGAATCTCACATTGGAAGTGACTAAAGATCAGATTATTGTCAAGACAGGTCTTCGTTCTACGCGTTCACGGACTTTTGCATCTGAGCAAAAGAAAGAGATGAAGGAATATCTCGTTGAACTTAAACGTCAGCACCCTAAAGAAAACACGATGATCTTAAAAGCTGACCCGAAGATCTCATTTCAATACCTGGTTACGGTCATTGACAGCACTCAGAGTTCAAAAGACAGCAAGGATAAGCTGTTTGAACAAATTGTATTTGATAATAACGGAGTGAAATAAGATGAAAAGAAAATTTCAAAGACATAAAAACAGGGAACCAGTTGATGTCGATATTACTTCACTCCTCGATATCTTAACGATTCTCCTGGTGTTTTTACTTAAGAGCTATAACGCCTCGGATTTGAAATTGGATCTTCAGAAAAATCTGGAAATGGCGGATTCTGATGCACGAGCAATGACTCGATATGCGCCAGTGATTCAGATTAATAAGGAAGCTAAAGTTTTTTTAAATAATAAGGAAATAGGACGTCTACCGGCATCGGGAGATATGCCGATTTTAACTGAAGCTTTAAAAAAGGCCAGGGCCGGCATAGAAGCTGATAACGCCAAGAAGGCCGCTAATCAACAAACGAACACTGAACTCGTCAACCTCATTTTTGACAAGGAAATGGACTACGCCGTCGTTCAAAGAGTTATGCATGACTCAGCACTTGCAGGTTACTCACAATTTAAGTTCATTGTGAAAGGGAACTATTAGGATGAAGATACTACTGGTAGCACTTCTTTATTCAGGTCTGAGTATGGCCCAGACAAAAGCACCTAAACAGGACCGCTGGCATAAGCTAATGGGACTGGTTGGTCAAGAAATGAAAATTCTTGAAGGTGCCAAACGTAAAGGTGTGGATATTAAGTATCGGATGCTCGAGCTACATTCAGAGCGACTTAAGCTTATTCATGATAAAAATAACCGTGAATTCATGGCGAAATCAAAGAAGGCCGGGAGCGGTAAAGGCAAAGAACTTCATTTTAAAGAAACACGCGATTACTATAACTTGACCAAGTCTTTTGGATTAAACATCCTCAAACAGAATCCCGTCAATTCCAGAAAGGCCGAAGTTAAGTATGCCTTGGCACTTAACTCACGTGATTATGGACATGATAACATTACTGAAAGATATCTTTTAGATGTTATATCCCTGATCAAAGATCCGCATAATTCTCTTCGCCATCACGCTGAAACGGCGTTGGCAGATTATTATTATAATGAGAAGCGATTTCCGGAAGCGATCACTTATTATCAAAGAGTCATCAAAAAGACAGAAGATGACTGGATGACAAAGCATTTATTTAACTTGTCATGGTGTTATTTGAAAAATCGCGAATTCGATAAAGCGATTGATACGATTAAAAAATCATATTTTGAAAGTAAGAATCCTATCTACGTTAACATTAAGGACCAGGTATTGGAGAATATCGGCTCATTTTATGTGTATGCCGGAAGACCACTCGAAGGTCTGGAATTTTATCTTGATAATGAAAAAAATCCGCTGCCTTATTTATTGCCGATGGCACTAAAAGCCTCAGATAAAGGTCACGAGCGTGAAACTAAAGAGATTTTGGATTCTGCCCAAAAAGTCATTGATAAGAATGATCTTTTTGAACACCAGGAAGAGCTCTTACATACTTACCTCGATTTTTACCGCCATTATAACCGATTTGTAGATCACGAGAAAACGTCTCGCATGATGGTGGCCTATTATAAAAAAGCACATCAAGAAATAGAGAAGGACAAGAAAAAGACCAAATTTAAGATTGATCTAAAAGATGATGCAATTGAAAAAATGCGATCGCTTGCTGGTTATCTTCAAGTTAAACTGGCAAAAGATGTTAAAAAAGACGACAGTCAGTATAGCACTGAAGAATTACAGCTTGTTCTAAGTTATTTTAAGCACCTCATCACTCTGGACTCAAAACGCAAAGTGGAATATTTCTACTTCCGCGCCGAGACGTATTTTTCAGTTTCTCAGTTTACGAGTGCAGCTCCTAGTTATGTGGAAGCTGTTACTGAGGCCAAAAAAGTAAAACATGATGAACTTGCACGTAAGTCTTTAAACTCACTTCTGGCACTGACTGGTCAGGAAGTATTGGATAAAAATGATAATAAAAAATATCTGATTTTCGCTTATTCTGAGCATATAGGACTTTGGCCCCGAGATGAAAAGTCTGAGCAAATCTATCCTAAGCTCTTTGAGATTTATCGTGAAGCCTTTGATGATGTAAAAGCTTCTGCTGTCATCCGTTCATATAATAAGGCCTATCCTCAACATCTGAAAGAACAACAGACTTTCATGACTAAGATTCTGGATCAGTTTATTGAGAAGAAAAATACTGAAAAGCTAACTCATTGGGTAGCTGAGTTTAAAACTGGTTTTCTTTCTTTCTCGAAAGACACCATTGAAAAAACTGAAATCATCCTGGGTAATATACTGTTTCTTCAGTATCAGGACCTGGCCAAAAAAGGGGAGCGCTTAGCAGCCGCTAAAGGTTTTGAAAGCTTATATGTCCATAAGCTATACCCTGATAAAGTGAAATATCAGGCCGCTCTCTTTGCTTCAATGGCCTATTTGGAACTTGGTGAAACAGTAAAAAGTTATCATTGGCAGGCCCTGGCCTATGCTCGCATGACTGAAGCAGAAAAACTGGAACGCCGGGAAGAACAAGTTAAGATGGCCGAGCGTACTTATAGACTTCAGGACTTTGTTACCTCTTATAAAATTTCCGAGTTCCTTCTTAAAAAGTTCTGCTCCCTAAAAGATGCTACTCAAAATCGACTATATGAAGTTGCTGTGATGACGGCATTAGTTGAAGGGCTTCCTGCTGATGCCGAGAAAATTGTCTCAACCTATAGTAACTGCCTTAAAAGTACTGATGCCAAAGATGCAGCTTTGTCTCAGATTTATCAGTACCATGAGAAGAAAGGGGATTTCTTTGCCCTTCGTCTCTTTTTAAAACGTCATCCGGTAGAGCCGTATATTAATCAGTATCGCTATACTCTGCAAAAATGGTATTGGGAAAAAAATGATTTGAATTTAAAACAAAATATCCGTACTGCTTTCAAAGATTTAAATCATCCTGAAACTATCTCATGGCTAAGTGAAATTAACCTTCATAAATCCGCACAAAAAGATATAGATGACTTAATGGACGCTGTTGTCTGGAATAAACCTAAGTTTGATGGCGAAGCTTTCAACAAGGCATTGGAACTGTATCTATTAAAGTTAAAAAACTTTAAAGATCGCTATCATTCACTCACTCAGTCGAATCAAGTCGATCTTGCCATTTTGACCACTCGTTCGTTTTCAGAAGTCTATTTACACATCGGGCAAACAATCCAGGGACTTCGCCCACAAGGTATGGAGGCACAGACAATGAAGGAGTTTCAGGCCGCTATGAAAGGTCTGTCTTCCCAGTTCATCACAGCTTCCAGACAGTATGATAAAAATTTAGAGAAAGCATTAAAAGAGAAAGAAACTCTGGCATGGGGATCTCGTTCGATAGCTTCAGTGGAAGAAGTGGAAAATCCGGTATTTTCATTTTTTACCGGACTTACCATGGATAAGAGTAAGGATTAATTATGAAAACTATTTCATTGCTTTTTACATTGTTGGTTTTAATGTCATGCTCATCTTCGCGTATTGATCGCAAAATTGATGACGTGACATGGGATTCCCTTGCTGATGAATCATATCTACGCTGGGGAGAAGGTCGTTTAAAGAAGAGTGCGAACCCAGAGAATACAGTCGTTAATTGCTATCAGGGGAAGGCAAAAGATACTTTAGAAATGTACAAGAAAGACTATTTAACTAAAGGTCAAACTCCTTATTATTGGCTCCATATTGGTAACTGTTATTTTATCCAGGAGTCCTGGACTAAGGCCGAGTTCTTTTACAGGATGGCACTGGATGAGGCAAAACTACAAACTATAAAATCAATTGCTTTAAATAATCTGGGTCTAATCCATTTTCGTTATGAACAGTGGGAAAAAGGTAAAGGTTTTCTTCAGCAGTCTATGGCGCTCGCTCCGAAATTTAAAGTTCCGCGCTATAATATGTCACAACTTTATCTCCAGTTTGGTCTCTATGATAAGGCAATCTCAGTCTTAAGTGAGAGCGCTTTTAGAGGACATAAAGATATTGATGTCTATTTCTCATTGGCGAATGCTTATTTGTATAAAGGTGACCTGGCCCGGGCCTCTGAGTATTTTAAGATGATCCCGGAAGAACATTTTAGAAGAGAAGACATCGCAGCTACATATGCTCTGTACTTAATTAAAACCGGAAATCTTAAAGGCGCGAAAGAAGTCATGAATCAACGTGATCGCTCAGATGTTTCGGAATTAACTGTTATTTCACAAAAAATTGAAAAGATACTCCTTCAAAGAATGAAAGAGGAATAGATATGAAAACAGCTACAGTTCAGGGACAGTTTAGCTTAAGATGTCTCGACCAAAGACTAGAAGAAGTTTTTACCATTGATAAAAAGAAAATACTTATTGGTTCATCTGATAAGTGTGATTTTAGGATCAATGATAAGTCAGTGTCTTCTATGCATGCCTTTCTTTGTGTAAAAGGCGAAGGTTTTTTGGTAAAAGATCTTTATTCTGAAAGTGGGATATTCCTTAATGGTAAGAGGGTAGATGAGGCCACTGCCTTTCCGGGTGATACACTGACTATTGGGACTTTAAGTTTTACCATTGAATCACTTGAAGAAGGTGTTCCAGTATTTAATCCTGATGAAGAGATCTCTGCAGTTGTCAGTCCAGCCTTTGTCGAACTACCTCCGCGAGAAGGCCTGGTTTTTATTGATGGTGAATACTGCGATATTAAATTTGATGATTCTGGATTTGAGCCGCTTTCAGCTATTCCTGAAATTCACCTGCGTGGTGAGTATGTTCACCTGGATGAAACGGAAGTTCCTCTTGAAATAGCTCACATAACAAAAGATAAGCGTTTAGAAGTCATTGGATATGTTAATGGCCTTATGATGGATGTGACATACTTAGATCTTAAAAATGGAGATTATTATTTAAATTCTAATAAAAAGAATAAAAATGAAATCCTCTTTCACACTCTTAATAAAGTTAAAATATTCTCTATTAATAATGGTCAGTTGAAGTTTTACGCAAATGAGCAAGTTACTCCCTCCACTTCATGGGACAAAATCGATCTTAATGAACCATTGTTTTTAACTCATGGAGCAGAACAGGTCTCTTTCCGGTTAGTGGATCATGGTACGTCATGGAGAGGTATCCCTGCCTTTTATCGTGATCGCGAATTTTTTAAACAGGGCTCAAAAGTTTTTGCTTCCATCTTTTTCCCATTGCTACTGCTTCTCTTTGTGACCATTCCTAAGAATGAAGACATTACAGAAGAAATAGCAGTTATCTATAAATTACCTGAGAAAGTGGAAAAACCTACTGAGGCCCAGGAAAAATCGGATCTAAAAGCTGAAGAGTTGACCAGTAAGGTTGAAAATACCGGCCATAAGGAAACTGAACAGCCAAATCAGAAGGTGGAATTTGCAGCGGCTTCGCAAAACAAAAAAGTTGTGGCCAAAGCGGCCGCTCCAGCCGCGGCCGCAGCCAAACCTGTCGAGACTGCACCTGTTAAGGCCTATGAATTCAAAAGCTCAGTTGCCTTCAATTCACTCGTAGGAGATGCACCAAAAATTAATACTGAAGGTAGTAATTCTAAGAGCGCTGTGAAAGACGCTAAGTTTAATACTGGAACCTCTGACAATGGAGATTTGGTCGCAGGTGCTGATATTGGAGTCTCCAAGTTTAATGGATCAGATAAAAAAGGGTCTGGTTCCGGTTCTTATGGTTCTAGAGGACTTGCCTCTAAATCAGGTTTCGACTCATCTTACTTAGAGCCTAAAACTGTAGTCCTAGGATCAATGGATCCTGAACTCTTACGGAAGATCCTAAGAGAATATATCCCGCAATTTCGTCATTGTTACCAGCAGGAGTTGATAGGTCATTCTGATAAAATTAAAGGGGTGATTGATTTAAACTTCACAATTTCGGCGGTAGGTAAGGTTTCAAAATATGATATTAAAGTTAAAGACGCCCGTTTCTCCAAGAAAGGTGTCGGTTGTATGGGGCAAGTGCTTAGTCTGATTGATTTTCCTAAGCCAAAAGGTGGTGGGGTAGTAGATGTAAGACAGCCACTTAACTTTTTTGCAGAAACTGAAAAGATTTAATTGTTCGCAGGTAACTGAGGATAAAAAAAGTTAAAAGAAAGTCCCGCTTGTCGGGACTTTCTCATTTATGCAGCAATAACTTGTCTTGAAAATGGGTAAATTCGGTTCATAAAGCAGGTTTCTTTCTCGTCTAACTTGATCTGGGTCTTTAACTTTCGCATTCCAAAAACTTCGTCAAAATCAAGAACCTTTGAGGCCACTCCCACATACATCGCGGGAGACCACTCATGGGCGTGGGGATCAAATTTTATT